>CP036434.1:4800000-7718526 GCA_007751475.1 Saltatorellus ferox | reverse complement strand
CAAACAGTCGGGGGGAGAGGGGCCGTGCCAGGCACGGCGGTGCAGTGCGTCCTTGCTGCCAGGCCCGAGGTGATCCCGATCCTGTGGATCGCTGTGGATAACCGTCGGTGGGGGAGCCCGGAGTCAGACGCCAGGGGGCCCTTGGCCGAGGAGCCGCGGGCGTGAGAGGAGGATGAGAGAGGGTCGCAGCCGCCATGCACGGCCCTCCAGGGGTGGACCGGTGATGTCGGAGACGTGTGGATCGTTTGTGGAGAATCGTCCGCGGTCGGATCGTGGATCGTTCGTGAACTACACAGCGGTGGCCCACGGGGTGTCAGCCACTCGACCTGTCATCCCGTGCCGCTGAACGGCGCCTGCCGGCGATGCGGTGGGGCGGCGCCGTTCAGCGTGGCGGGTGGTCATCGATGGCCAGGGCGTGAAGCGGATGGTGCGTGAAATACAAGCCCCGCCAGCCGTGTGGTGGAAGGCGGGGTGTGTGCGGTGAGGTCGCTGCCCTTGGCTCGCTAGATTGAACTCGCGATGGGCGAAATCGTCAACGGGGCGTGAAGCACATATCGGCAGCGATTCGGCGATCTGCGCACGAACTCGTGACTTACGACGCTTCCCCCAAAGTTCTCCTCAACTTGTCCACGGCGGTGTGGATATCTTCCTCGGTGGTGGATTTTCCGAGCGAGATTCTGATCCCTGCAGCCGCTCGTTGCGGGTCGATTCCCAGCGCGCCCAGGACATGACTCGGCTCGATGGAGCCACTCGCGCACGCGGAACCGGCGGAAACTTCCAGTCCTGCGAGGTCGAGCTTCACGACGAGGGTGCGCGCGTCCTGTAGCGGAGCCGACACGTTGAGAGTGTTAGTAAGTCGCCGTGGATCGTCGAGCGCGGGGCCGTTCAGCTGGATCCCCGGAATCGCCTCTCGGAGCCCGGTCCACAGCTGGCCGGTCCGCGCAGCGGTCATCGTTTCGAACGCCGCGGTCTCCTGCACGGCGAGATCGACCGCGCAGGCGGCGGCCGCGATGGCCGCCACGTTCTCGGTACCGGGCCGGAGCGCTGCCTCCTGGGAGCCTCCGAAGAGCCTGGGCGCGAGGGGCGTCTTTCGCCGGCGAACCAGAATGCCGACGCCAACCGGGCCCCCGACCTTGTGCGCGCTGAACGTGGCCAGGTCCACCGCCGAGAGGTCGAAGCGACGCTTCCCGAGCAGCTGAACGGAGTCGGAGTGATAGATCAGGTCGCTCCGTTCCCCCAGGATGGCCCGAATCTCCCCGTAGGAGGTGACGGTCCCGATCTCGTTGTTGGCAGCGATGATCGAGACGAGCGCGGGCCCTTCAGCGATGAGTGCCTGAAGTTCGTCGAGATCCGGGCGTCCCGCTGCGTCGACGGTGAGGAGCCTGAGTCGCACGCGGCCTCCCCAGCGCTCCGCGGCCGCCCGAGCGGGCTCCAGGACCGCCGCGTGCTCCACCGGCGTGGTGATGAGCTGGATCGGACCCTCCAGGGCTTCCAGTGAGCCGAACAGCGCGAGGTTGTTGGCCTCGGTGCCGCCGCTCGTGAAGACGATCGCGTCCTCGTCGACCCCGAGGGCGTCAGCGACCCGCGCCCGGGCGTCATCGACGACGGCGCGCGCGGCCCTCCCCGAGTGATGAACGCTCGAAGGGTTGCCGGCGGCTGAATCGAGCACCTCCAGAAAGACGGCCCGCGCTTCGGGTCGCAGGGGCGTCGTGGCGTTGTAGTCGAGGTGGACCCGGCTCACGTCACTCTCCCGGGCAGGGGGCGTCTTCCTCGATGAGCGCCTGATAGAGGTCCTCGTAGGAACGGACCACATGGTTCCGGTCGAAGCGGGTGGCGGCGCGGTCGCGGGCGGCCAGCCCCATCCTCTTCGCGCGGTCGCGGTCGCCCAGGAGGGCCGCGAGGTGGCGTGCGTAGCCCTCTCGATCGTTCAACTCGACCAGGAAGCCTGAGACTCCGTCCTCGACCACCTCCGGAAGGCCGCCGACCCGCGTTCCGAGCACCGCCGTCCCGCAGGCCATGGCCTCCAGCGCGGAGAGACCGAACGACTCCTCGCGGCTCGGCAGGCAGAACACGTCCGCTGGCGCCAGCACCTCGGGCAGCGCGTCACGCATGCCGAGGAACTTCACGTGCTGGCAGATTCCTCGCTCGCGGGCGATGCGCCGCGCCTCGGCCTGCTGGGGTCCATCCCCCACCAGCACCAGCTCCGCCTCCGCGCCGCTCTCGTGCAGGATATCGAGCGCGTCCGCGAAGGCCTCGACCAGCCACGGCACGCGCTTTACGGGCCGGAAGTTGCTGACGTGGATGGCGGTCGCCACCGGTGCCTTGTCGCAGCAGGGGCTGAACTCCTCGAGATCCACGAAGTTCGGGATCACCTTGATGCCGCAGCGGTGAGCGTCGTCGAAGTTATCGGCGCTGCGATCGGCGAGGTCCTGGGACACGGCCGTGACGGCGTCCGACGCGGTGATCGCGTACTGGGTCAGCGGTGCGTAGCTCGGGTCGTTCCCGACGACCGTGATATCGGTGCCATGGAGCGTCGTGACGACCTTCAGCGGCTTCAGCCGCGCCTCGCGTGCGGCCGCGCGAACGAGCAGCGCGCTGATCGCGTGGGGCAGCGCATAGTGTGCGTGCAGAACGTCGAGACCGTCGATACGGTGGAGGTCCAGCACCCTCGACATGATGGCGAGGTCGTGGGGCGTCGAGTGGAACAGCGGGTACGGGCTTCCCTGTGCCACGTGGAGTTCGACCGGGCCGGGCGAGCGGCCGAGCCGCGGCGGCACGTCGTGGGAGAAGAGGTGCACCGAATGGCCGTTGCCGGCGAGTGACAGCGCCAGTTCGCTGGCGACGACCCCCGAACCGCCGTAGGTCGGGTGGCAGAGGATGCCGATGCGCATGGGGAGTGTCAGACCTCGATCTGGCGTGGTTTCCGGCGCGGAGGCCGGGCGCGTTCTTCGCCGCGGTAGGCGTTCCTTGTGTCGACGCGAGTGGCGAGCACTTCAGGCGCTTCCTCTTCGGTCTCTACGGTCAGCTCAAGTTCGTCCACGGACGCTGGCTCGGGCTCCGGCTCGGGCTCGGGCTCGGGCTCGGGCTCGGGCTCGGGCTCGGGCTCGGGCTCGGGCTCGGGCTGCAGCTCGACCGGCTCCGGAGCCACAAGCACCGCAACCGCCGTCTCGGGGCTAGCCGCTTTCGGGATGGCCGCCTCCGGAGTCGCCATCTCGGACCACGCAGGCCTCATCCAGGCGGGGGGCTCCTCTTCACTGAGTTTCGGCGGCTCGTCCAGGAGCGTGACGGCCGCCTTGAACTCTAAAGAGCGGACTTCGCTGCTTTCTTGGCCAGCCGCCTCTCGCGCCAGGAATTCCCTGGCGACGGCCAGGTAGTCCTCGGCGCCCTTCGATTCGGGCGCGTACTCGAAGATCGTTCGACCGAAGCTGGGCGTCTCCGCCAGCTTGACGTTCGTGGCGATGGGTCGCTTGTAAAGCTGCTCGGGGAAGTAGGTCCTCAGCTCGTTCAGCACCTCCCGCGCCAGCCGCAGGCGGCTGTCGTAGAGGCAGGCCAGCACGGCCGTGATTTCCAGGTCCGGATTCAGGCGGCGGCGCAGCAGCTGGACCACCTCGACGAGCTTCGACAGGCCCTGGAGGGCGAAGAACTCGGTCTGGACTGCGATCAGGACCTCCTTCGAGGCCGCGAGGCCATTGACGGACAGGAGGCCGAGGCTCGGCGGATTGTCCATCAGGATGACGTCGGCAGGCGCCCGGCCGGTCCGCGCCGTCTCCTCGTGCTCCCATTCGTCGAGGGCGTCCTTCAGGATCGTCTCCCGGCCGATTGCGCTCGCCAGCTCGAGTTCGGCCCCCGACAGGTCGAGGTGCGAGGGCAGGAGGGACAGGCCCGGCGTCGAAGTGCCGCGGATCGTGTCCTCGACGCGGCCGCCCTGGGTCAGGATCGAGTACGTCGAGGGCTCCCCGGGGTGCAGCTCGGCGCCCAGGTTCATGGACGCGTTCGCCTGGGGGTCCATATCGATCACCAGGACGCGCTTGCCCAGGCGGGCGAGGGCTGCGCCGAAGTTGACGGCGGTGGTCGTCTTGCCGACGCCGCCCTTCTGGTTGATGATCGCGATTCTGCGCATGGGAGAGGCGTGCAGTCTACGGGCCAGGGCGGCGTCCGTGCACGGGTGCCGTGACAGTTCCGTGGCGTCAGCCGTCTGGACGTTCGCTCATGCCCCGCTGAACGCCCTGTCGTCCAGGGTCTCATCCAGCCATTCGACCCGCTTCGATCTGGCGAGGTTCTGGAGGACCTCTCGTTCCGCGTTGGAATCGCGTCGGGAATGCCCGTTGCTGGAAAAGAAGGGATTGGGGTACGGTGGATCCTCGCTCTTTTGCGCCAGGCTCGTTCCCGGAGGCTGGAGATCCTCTCGTTCCCAAGGCTCCCCATGCGCCCGATGTCTCCCTTGTCCGCTCGAACTGCCGGCTCGTTCCTTGTCGTTTTTCTCGGAGGGCAGGCGGCCGTCGAGGCCTTCCCGTCGGCTTCTTTGTTGGCGCCGCAGTCGCCGCTCTTGCCGGGCCGCGCGCTTCCAGGGCCGATCGGAGAGGGCAACCACCGGACGGAGCCGGCGGACGTCGACGGAGATGGTCGGACCGATCTCGTGATCTGGCGATTCGGCGGCTCTCTGGTTCGAGTGGCCTATGCCGAGCCCGATGGTTCCCTGGGACTCCCGGTGAAGGTCCTCGAGACGGGAGATCGCATCTTCGGCCTCGCGCTTGGAGAGCTGAACGGTGACGACATCCTCGACATCGTGACGGTCACCACGCCCGCCTTCGAACACGTGACGCCCTACCTGAGTTCCCAGGGGTCGTGGCAAGCCGGCCCCGGGAGTTCGTGGCCCTTCGACTCGATAGGGATCGGCAGGGAGTTTCGCCTCGCTGATGTGGACAGCGACGGTGAGCTCGATCTCTTCGCAAGGGGCAACGTCGCGACGAGTCAGCGGCCCGAGGTCGCGCGCGGCCTGGGCGGTGGACAGTTCGAACCGGCTCTACCGGCCGTGGGTGGCTTCTGGTGGGGCAGCGCCTACGAGTTCGTCGACCTCAACGGGGACGGAGATCTCGATCTGGTGGCAGCGGGCTTCCAAACGCCCACGGGTGTCTATCCAGCCGCTGTGATCTACGGCTCCGGATCGCTTCCGCTGAATCCCCAGCAGACCGTGCTGGTCGGCGCTTCCGAGCCTTCGTCCCGCGCCAGGGATCTCGCGATCTTCGACGCAGAGGGGGACGGCGACCTCGATCTGTTCGTGCTCATGGGCCTGGTGGGGCCTTCCGGAGCCTCCTCCGGGCGCGAAGTCCTCGTCGCCTCCCAGGCTTCAGGGCCTTCGTTCGGACCCATGACCGTGGCCGCAACGACCGCGAGTTTTCCTGACCGCATTCTCGGAGCCGACGCCGAAGGGGATGGAGACATGGATCTGATCCTGATGTCGCCCTACGGCGGGGGGCCGTTCTCGCCTCCGTTCTGGTTTGCCCTCCGGGGGCCTCAAGCCTATGGCCCCCTCGTCGCCGCCACCGCACCGCTGATCAGCCGCGCCTACTTCGCGTCGGTCGCAGACTTCGACGGAGACGGGCTGATGGAGGTCGCGAGCAGCGCGACCCTGGCGAATGATCCCGCCACGCCCCTGGATGAATCCGCACCCGCGATCTTGCACCACGAGTTCAACGTGTCGGGCACGTTCGTGGAACTCCCCCACTCACCGATCAATGAGGAATCTGTCCTCCTGCCACTGGCCGCTCCGTTTCGCGAAGGAGAGCTTCCAGTGCTCTTCGTGACAGAGTCTTCTTCGCAGCGCTGGTACTACAAGCCGAACCAAGGCGAAGGGCGCTTCGGGCGCCGCGTGGAGATCTCGTTTCTTCGTGGACGTGCCAAGGGCGGCATCACGCTGGGAGACCTGAACGCCGACGGCAACAACGACATCGTCTTCTCCGAGTACAACGGTGTCTTCTTCGACTACATGCTGGCCTTTGGAGATGGGGCTGGCGGATTCACCTCGCCGATGGTCGCTGTCGCCACGACGGACGCGTTTGGCTCTCCGGCAGAGCTGATCGATATCGACAGGGATGGCGACCTCGATCTGTCGTTCATCAACGCGGGCTTTCTGTTGCAGGAGCATCACGCCGCCTTCAACGACGGTATGGGGGTGTTCTCTCCTTCCGCTCCGCTTTTTCCCGGCTTCTTCGCCCAGGCTCTTGGGGAGTTTGCGGACGTCAACGGGGATGGACTGCTCGACATCGTTATCCCCGTACAGGGCGGTCTGCAACTGGCGCTGGGCCTCGGGGGAACGGACTTCGCAACCCCTGTCCCTCTCTTGCTGAATGGTCCCATGGGCACTTTGCGGGCCATCGCAGACTTCACGGGTGATGGTGTCCAGGACTTGATTCTCATGGAGATCAACGCCGTCTCGCCCGCCTCGACGCTCTTGCTGGCAAGGGGCCTGGGGAACGGGATGTTCGCGCCCAACGTGCCTTTGGCGACGCTGCCGCCCCAGAGCTATTTTCTGCGGGCAATCGACCTTGATCTTGATGATGTCATGGACCTGGTGTATTCGATGCAGGATCCGGAGGGCATCGTCTTCTTGAAGGGACTTGGCCAAGGGTCCCTCGGGGCGCCAGTGATGACGCCGACCGAAGGTTTGCTTGCGGGGAGCGTCGGTTCCACGCCGTTCGTGGACCTCGATCTCGACGGCGACCTGGACTTCCCCTGGACGTCCCGCGAAGGCATCTACAACCAGGAGTATCAGTTCCACATCGTCGAGAACGGTCTGATCGGCGACATGGGAACCGTCTACTGCGGTGGCGACGTGCCCAACTCCTCGGGGGCGGCTTCGTCGATCAGGGCCATCGGCAGGTCGACCGTGGCGGCCAACCTGCTGCGCCTCGATGCCCGGGACCTGCCGCGGTTCTCGTTCACGTTCTTCCTGACGAGCCGAACCCAGGGCTTCGTCCCGAACGTAATCGCTTCCGAGGGGACGCTCTGCCTGGGCGGCCGGATCGGTCGTTACACGGGTCCTGGCCAGATTCAGAACTCAGGAAGCGGCGGCACGGTCTCCCTGGACCTCGACCTGAGCGCGATGCCGGATCCGCTGCTGGGCCTCATCCAGGCCCAGGCGGGGGAGACGTGGAGCTTCCAGGCGTGGCACCGCGACTTCGTGCCGGGCATCGGCATCACGTCGAACTTCAGCTCGGCGGTCGAGGTGCTACTGCGTTAGTGATCCGGAACAGAAGTTCCGGTAGGGCCACCTGTCCCAGATCGAGGCCAGGGAAACGCTGGAAACGCCGTTCCCCCGAGCCCGAGATGGCTTTCAATCTGGGCGCCTGCCGCCGTTGATCGCTTCATCGGTCTCACCTCCGGTTCACCGCGCCCCGATCCGTCATGTCCCACGCTTTTCTTGTCCGGTCCGCCCTCGTGGCCCAGGCCCTTCTCGGCGCTTCCTCGGCGTTCTCCCAGGGCACCTACTACGACACGGTCGATACGACGAACGCTGTGACGCTGCGTGCGACGTTGCACGCGGTGATCGACGACCACACCCGGTTCCCCTACTCGAGCGGTAGTACCGACACGCTGGACATCCTGCGGAGCGCCCAGCAGGACCCGGCGAACTCCACGCGGATCGTGGACGTCTATCGGAACCGGAGCTTCGCGAAGTCGAGCACCGCCTACAACCGCGAGCACAGCTGGCCCAAGTCCTACGGGTTCCCCGATGACGTGCCGAGCAACATCGCGTACACGGACTGTCACCTTCTCTGGCTCTCCGACAGCGGCTACAACTCGGACCGCAGCAACAAGCCCTTCGGGAACTGCTCCGCTAGCTGCTCCGAGCGCACCACCGACAATACGGGCGGCGTGGGCGGCGGGAGCGGCGCCTTTCCCGGCAACTCCAACTGGACGTCGGGTTCCTTCAGCAGCGGCATCTGGCAGGTGAACGCGATCCGCAAGGGAGACATCGCCCGCTCGCTCCTCTACGCTGACGTGCGCTACGAGGGCGGGATCCACGCCCCGACCGGCTCCTCCGAGCCCGATCTGATCCTCACGGACAACATGGGACTCGTCGCGGGCAGCCAGACGGGATCCAACGAGCAGGTCGCCTACATGGGCCGCCTCGCGGTGCTGCTGGAGTGGCACTACGCCGACCCGGTCGACGCCTACGAGCAGCAAAAGAACGACGTGGTCGCCTCGTTCCAGGGCAACCGCAACCCGTTCGTCGATCACCCCGAGTGGATCGACTGTCTCTTCGGAAACGCCTGCGCGCCGGTCCTTGGAGGTGTCTACTGCTCCCCCGCCGTGCCGAACTCCACGGGCCTTCCGGCCACCATCGAGGCACGCGGCAGCGCCCTGATCACGGACCTGGACTTCCGACTCCTGGCGGGCCAGCTCCCGAACAACGCCCTCGGCTACTTCCTCTGCAGTGAAACGTCAGGCTTCATCGGCCAGCCCGGCGGAAGCGTGGGCAATCTCTGCCTTTCCGGTTCGATCGGCCGAGTGGTGGGCGGCCAGATCCTGAGTTCGGGTTTCTTCGGAGGCTTCGCGACGAACGTGGACCTCCTCTCCTTGCCGCAACCGTCGGGAAACGTCGCCGCAATGAGCGGAGAAACCTGGCACTTCCAGGCCTGGTTCCGAGATGCGATCGGGGGCCAGGCGACGAGCAATTTCACGGACGCCTGGCAGATCACGTTCCAGTGACCCCATCAAAGCGACACAAACGGACCAGGTCCGTCCATTCCGGAACGGCTGCACCTGGTCCGTTCATTCCGGAATGAACGGACCAGGTGCATCCGTTCCGGAATGGACGGACCTGGTCCGTTTGTGTCGCTTTCGTCCTCGTCCCACAGGGGCCTGATCCTTGGATCTTTCATGACCGCGGCCGTCATCGGCAAACGGACGGTCGACCTCTGCGCCACTGGTTGCGCACTCCTGGTACTCGATGGCTCGGCACGGCGATCCTGATGGATCGAGCAGATGATCGTGGGAGTGGCTCGCGATTTACCCCGGGCTTAGGCGCACTCTGGATCCTCTGCCCGCATGCAAATGCTCATAGCGGTGGTTCAGTTCGACGTGGCCCCCTCGGACCCCGACACGAACTTGCGGAGGATGGAAGCATTCATCGAGAAGGCAGCTCGCTCGGGCGCGGACCTCGCCGTGTTTCCCGAGGATGCCGTGACGGGGCCACTCGAAGGCCAAGGTTCATTCCTGACCAGGTCCGGGGAGTTCCTGGCCCACTTCCAGCAGCTGGCGTTGAAGTACGGAATCGACATCGTGCCCGGGACATGGACCGTCGTCGACGGGGCTTCCGTCTACAACACCGCGTACTACGTTCAGCGAGATGGAACCGTCGCAGGCTTCTATAGCAAGGTCCACCTTTGGGAGACAGAAGCGGCCTTCCTGACGCCAGGGCCCACGGCGGCCGTCTTCCCGACGATTCACGGTAGGGTGGGGCTGACGATCTGCTGGGACATTGCCTTCCCCGAGACCTTCGCTCAGATGAGGAGGCTGGGTGTCGAACTCGTCATCTCTCCCACCTACTGGTCCTTCACTCGGAAAGCAGAGCAACGCCGGTCGGTCAAGGTCTCGGAGGTGGACCTGATCGATAGCCTATGCCGGACGCGAGCCTTCGAGAACGACATCGTTTTCGTCTATTGCAACGCCGCGGGCGAGCTCGAAACCCCGGAGGGCGAGGACGACGTCACTCTGAGCGGCCGATCACAGGTCACTCATCCGCAGGCAGGGGTCTTGGTCCTGGCGGAAGGGAACGCAGAGCAAATGCTTCTCGCACGCATCGACCACACGCAGGCGGCACCACCCCTGGCTTCCTGAAACCCTCACCGGAGTGATCGGCTACAGCTTGAGCCGGGCGTGCGCGAGCACGATCGCGGCCGCGTTGGCGAGGTTGTAGCTGCGGATATTCTCTCCGCCATTGATCGGGCCGGGCATCGGGATCGAGATCGTTCGGTCCTCCCAGCGCTCGCGCCAGGCCTCCGGCAGTCCCGTGTTCTCGTTGCCGAGGATGATCACGTCCCCGGCGACGTAGCCAGGCTCGTCGAATCGCTGCGATCCGAACTTCGTCACGAGCCAGGGCTCTCGGTCGCCAAGCCACTCGAGGAAGGCCTCGTCCGAGAGATGCTCGGTCAGCGTGACCGACGGCCAGTAGTCGAGCCCGGCACGCCGCACAGCGTGTTCCGTGATCTCGAACTTCATTGGATGAATGAGGTGCAGGTGCGCCCCCATACCGACGGTCGTTCGCGCGATGTTCCCCGTGTTCTGGGGGATCGCTGGGTGATAGAGGACGAGGTGGAGCACGACGGCTTAGAGAATACCGTGCGCACTGCCCTACCGCGCTGGCCTATCTCTCTGGCTTACCGCACTGGCCTACCTCTCTGGCGTCGCGGCGTGAACCGGCAGGTCCAGGGTCAGGATCGCTCCCTCGCCCACTCCAGCGCTCCACGCATGCAGCTCGCCACCGAGTTCCTTGGCCCCGATCGATGCCATGTGCAAGCCGCGCCCACGGCCCTCACCCTTGGTCGTCGCGTTGAGCGCGAAGATGCTCTCCAGGTACTCCTGTGCGATCCCGACGCCTGAGTCCTCGACCGAAATTCTGAAAGTCTCCTCGTCCACACTTGTGGCCCGGACGTTGAGTTCCCGGCTCGAGGCCTCCACGAGCTGCAGGGACTCCCGCGCGTTGCAGAGCACGGCGTCGAGGATCTCCTCGAGGCGCTGCTGATCGAGGAAGGCGCCGAGGTCGGGCTGCAGCGCGAGACGGCAGCGAATGTTGAGGCCGGGTTCGCGTATCCCCGTTCTCACGAGCGCAGCCTCGATCTCTTCCTCGAGCTGAACACGATCCACGACCACCTCGTGACTCTCCTCGGATCGAAGCGACTGCACGAGGCTCGTCACTTCGTCCACGGTTCGAACGACCGCGGACACCTCGTTCTTCGCGCCGTCGACCTTCGCCTCGATGCCCGCCAGTGCGACGCCGAAGAAGCTCAGCAGATGCTGCCCCTGGGGGTCCTCGGCCAGGTAGCGATCGAGATCACCCGCGTGCGAGGAGAGCGCTTCCAGGATGGCGCGTAGATCCTCGATGCCGAGTCCTGCGATCGTGTCCGACGCGAGCTGCGCCGAGACGTTCACGCTGTTGACGAGATTGCCGACGCCGTGCATCACGCCCGTGGCGACGTCGGAGCGACCGCTCATCCGCGCGATCTTCTGCTGCGCGCGCCGTGATCGGTCCAGCTCGTCCAGCATGCGGTCGAACTCCGCGGCGAGGACGCCGATCTCGTCCTTGCGACGGAGATTGAGACGCTGGCTTGCATCGTTCGACTGACCGATCTGTGACGCGTGGGCGGTGAGACGACCGAGGGGGCCCGTCACAACGATCTGAATCAGGACGAGAAGCACGAGCGGAAACAGGATGGCGACCCCAGCAGCGGTGAGGAGTTCCTGCCGCTGCAAGACGGTTTGGAGCTGGTTCCGAAGGACTTCGGTGGTGACGGTGGCAGCCGGGATCCCGCGAACGTCGTTCAGCAAGGCCGTTCCGGTGAGTTTCTCGTCCGACGACTCGAGGACCTGGACCTCACCGGGCAGCGGGATCTCGCCCGTTGCGCTGGTCAAGAGCTCTTCACGGAGAGTTCGACAGGTGAACGTGGCACCGGCGAGACCCTGGACCCTCGTCATGCCGCTGTCGTCGAGCCTGCGACCTCGAACGTGCAGGACCGGCTGACCCCCGAGGCTTCCGACCGCGCTCCCGATGAGGAGCAGACCATCTCCGGTTTCCAGGAGGCCACGCGGCGGCGTGCCGCTCATCCACGCCTTCATGAAGGGATGGGCTTCCGACACCGATTGGTTCGGGACCTCCCGCAGCGCTCCGTCACCCCCCTTCGGCGTTCGATAGCGGTAGCTCGCGACGACACCGTCCTCGACGAGGGTCAATGCGAGGTCCGCGTCGTCCATGGCCTCGGCGCGCTGGATCGCGCGGAGTTCCACCTCGGCCTCGACCTCGCCCATGGGTGCGCCCAATCCGGTGGTGTCGCTGACCGCGAGCGAAGCCTGCCGCGCGAGACCTGCGAGTTCGTCGTAAGCCGACTCGAAGGCCCGCTGGATCCCGGCCACCTGGGCCTCGCACCGGGAGCGCTCGAGAAGCTCGAAGGAGCCCGCACCCATCTTGCGCAACAGCAGCATGTCCAGCCCCAGGAACAATCCCACGGCAAGGAACAGCGTCAACGCGAGTTTTGTGCGGATCGACATCGAGCGGGGCAGGCGGAGCAGCGAGCGGCCAGAAGCGGAATCTCTTTCCCCTCGCACGGTGCGAGGCAGGGATTCCCTGGTCGATATTCGGATACGAGACCCGTGGGCCTCCACTCGATCACTCGCGTTCTGTCGCAACGGCTCGCATCGAGCCACTCCCTGGCGAGGAGGCCCGGCGCTAGCGAGAAGGCCCGGCGAGCCAGCGCAACAGCGGGTCCGCGAAGCTCACCGGCTCGCGGCAGAGGATCGGCTCGCCGAACCGCCCGCCGATTCGCTCTCCGTACGCGCGCGCCTTGGTCTCGACCCGCTCCAGGATGTCCACGCCGTACAGGAAATGTTTTCCGTCGTCCTTCGTGTCCGCGCCCGCGAGCTGGGTCGCGTACGCAAGGATCGCCTCGCGCTTGCGCTCCCACACCGGCTCGATGTCCACGACGAAGGTCGGCTCGAAGTGGGTGTGGGACTGGAAGTGCGCGAGCTGCCGCGGCCGCTTCGCATCCGGACCGCCCGTGATCTTCGCGAGCTGTTTCAACCCCGAGAGGTACCATGCTTCCTTCGCCAGGCGCGCGCTCGCCTCGTGATCCGGATGGGGATCATCGAGATGGTGGGACAGCACGAGTTCGGGCTGAAGCTCGCGCAGATGCCTCGCGAGCCGCTCGCGCGACTCGACCGTCACCTCGACGCGGCCATCGGGTAGATCGAGATTCCCGCGCCAGGTGAGCCCGAGGATCTCGGTCGCGCGCCTCGCCTCGGCGTCCCGGTCTTCCTTCGTGCCGCGCGTGCCCATCTCGCCGCGCGTGATGTCTAGGATGCCCACGCGCGCGCCGGCGTCGACGAGTCGAAGGATCGTTCCGCCCGCCGAGATCTCGGCATCATCGGGATGGGCGGCAATGACGAGGACGTCGAGGGTGCTCATGGTTGAGGCTCGTCCAGCGAGCTCGGAAGATTCAGAACGAGGTGTTCGGTGGAGGCGAAGGGAATCTCCGCCCATAGTGACGGCACGAAGTCCGCGCCGAAGCGCGCGACGAACTGGAATGGACCCAGCAGACGCTCCTGGGGAACCTCGCGCGGGTAGAGCATGCTGTTGACGCGCCGAACCTGGCGCACACCCTTGCCGGTGCTGTTCTTGTGCACCCGCATGGCCTTGTCGATGACCTTTTCGATCGAGCGCTCGACGTGCCCCGCGGCGCGCTTCAGCGTGATGCCGAGCGCAGGTTCGATCTCGGCGACCGCGCCCCGGTACCGAAGGAGCTCCGCGGCGATCTCTCCGGTCACGCGGCGAAGATCCTGGACCACCTGGGGCTCGGCGTCGAGATCGATCTCGGGCGGCTGGAACGTCCCCTTCGCGCGCAGGATCGTCTCGACGTCGGCCTCCACGCGATCGAGAGCGTGGCGCGTATCGCCGTCGACCAGCGTGATGGAAACGCGCGGCAGGAACGGCGTGCGCGGCTGACCGCTCGCGTCGCGCGCGGGCCCTAGCTGGGCGTGGTAGCCGAGTTCGCCGTAGCCTCCCACGTACGCGCACGTCGGAAACACCGCGTCCTGCACGAGCGGGCGCACGAGCGCGCCCGCGGACCACTCGTCCGGCGCGCTGACGATCTGGCTTCCGAGCTCCGCGTGCGTGCGGGAACCGGGCGTGTCGTCCATGGAGAAGCCCTCGCCGCCCGCGCGGAGCGAGATGCGCTCGGGCGGCATTTTCTCTGCCGCGCGCACGTGTCGATAGATCAGAGCGGCCGCGTCGCCAGCGTCCCCTTCGGACGCTTCGCCGATGGGGATCGCGACGGGCAGGTCCAGCGCGACCAGCTCCTCGCCGCCCGCTCGCAGCGCCTCGACGAGCGAGGGGCGCGCCGACGAAACGATGCGTCCCATCTCGCTGGAGAGCAGCCCTCGGATCCAGTCGGGCTCGCAGACGATCAGTCCGTAGGCCTCCATCAGTCCGTGGAACGCGCGGGTCAGCGCGCGCGGCAGCGTCTCGCCGTCGCGCGGCAGGAACAGGTCGATCGCGAGATCCGCGTGCTCGTGCTCCTCGACGATGTCGTGCAGCTGCGCGCGCAGCGCACCGAGTCGCTGGACCTCGTCGCTCAGTTGCAGCGCGCCGAGCGGAGTGCGCCCCGACGATAGGCCGCCCAGGTTGACCTTTTGCAGGTCGAGGTTGCGGTTCAGCTGCCACGCGTGATGCACCTCGGCCACGTCGTGATCGTCCGCGTGGTTCCAGAAGACGGGCACTACAGGCTGGTTCCAGAGCCGGCTCAGATCCTTCGCGGCCCGACACGCTTGCAGGGCCTTGTAAAGGCTGTAGAGCGGCGACGCGAGGAAGCCCGGCTGCTGCCCGGTGACGACGCAGAAAACGCCCTCCTCGCGCAGCGCCGCGAGGCTCTGGCGCGTCGCCGAATCCTGCGCGAGCTCGATGCCCGCGGATCCGTAGCCGGCGATCAGCCGATCGACCAGCACGCCGCGCTCTTCGGCGCCGAGCCGCTCTTCCGGTCGAGGCATGTCCTCGGCCCTGGTGATGATGGGAAGAGGCCCGAACTTCGCGCCCGCCGCGAGGCCAGCACGCGCCACGCTCGAGAGGCCGAAGAGGTCGCCGGGCAGGTGCTCTACCCTCAGCTGAAGACTCATGATGAAGACCGAATCCGGCGGATCAGGGGAGCAGAGCGTCGCGGAGTTCCTTCGCCATCCCGTCGATGGCCTCGGCAGCGGCGTCCTTCCAGTGCAGGTCCGGTCGCTGCCGTCCCGCGTAAAGGATCCCCCGCGAGGAGTTCACGAGCGCGCCGTGCAGGCCGTCGGAGAAGCCGCCGCGGATGTCCTCGGCGCTCGCACCCTGCGCGCCGTAGCCCGGCAGCAGCAGCGGCGTTCGTGGCATGCGCCGTCGGAGCCTCTGCAGCTCGTCAGGATGGGTGGCGCCGACGACGGCGCCGATGGAACTCCAGCCGCTCTCTCCGATCTGAGCCGCGCCCCAGCCGTGGACGGCGTCGGCCACGCGGTCGGCGAGTCGGTCCCCGGAGCCCTCCACGGCGAGCGTCTGGAACTCGGCGCTCGATGGATTCGAGGTCCGCACGAGAACGTAGAGGCCTGCCCTCGCACCTTCACAGGCGTCGAGGAACGGCGTGATCGAGTCCGACCCGAGGTACGGGTTCACGGTCGCGGCATCACAGAGGTGCCGGCGAGCCGACGGCGCGGTGCCCGTCTCGTCCACGTCACCGGCCGGGCCGGTCAGGAACGACTCGGCGTAGGCTGCCGCCGTGCTACCGATATCCCCTCGCTTGACGTCGCCGATCACCAGCAGCCCCGCGTCCTTCGACGCCGCGACCACGTCCTCGAACGCGGCCACGCCGTCGGCGCCGAAGACCTCGAAGAAGGCCGACTGCGGCTTGACGGCGGGGACCTTGCCCGCGGCCACCTCGACGATCCCGAGCAGGAAGTCCCGCATGGCGCCCGCGCGATCCGAGCGGCCCGCTCCTGAATCGCGCGCCACGGCGAATTCGTCGGGCAGCAGCGCGAGGTGCGGATCGAGCCCGATCACCGAGGGGTTCTGCGTACGCTCGACGGCGGCGTGCAGGCGGTCGGCGTAGGTCGCGGCGGAGGTGGAGGTCATGGGGCGCCGATCCTATCCGCTGGAGGGCCGTCGCGATAGGCGCCCGGACACGCTCCGCAACGCGCTGCCCCGAGCCCCTCGACGGAAAGAGCTGGCGCTATTCCTTCGTCTTACGAGGGTCGACCCATTTAGCCCGCGCTTAGCCGCCGGGAGTAGTTTCTATGCTCCCCGCTCCGATCTCCCGCGACCCTCCCTGCCCGTCCATGAAAGCTTCCGACCTCTTCGTCCAATGCCTCGAAAGCGAGGGCGTCACGCATATCTTCGGGATCCCGGGCGAGGAGAATCTCGACTTCCTCGAGTCGCTATCCCGTTCATCGATCGAGCTCGTGCTGACCCGGCACGAACAGGCGGCGGGGTTCATGGCCGCCACGGTCGGGCGACTCACGGGCAAGGTAGGCGTGGCTCTCTCGACGCTCGGGCCGGGCGCGACCAATCTCATGACGGCGGCGGCCTACGCCCAGCTCGGTGGGATGCCCATGCTCATGATCACCGGCCAGAAGCCGATCAAGACGAGCAAGCAGGCGATGTTTCAGATCATCGACGTCGTCGACATGATGCGGCCCGTCACCAAGTGGACGCGCCAGATCATCAGCGGCGAAACGCTCCCCGCCCGCGTGCGTGAAGCCTTCCGGCTCGCCGCCGAGGAACGGCCCGGGGCGACCCACCTCGAACTCCCCGAGGACATCGCGGCCGAAGAGGTCGGCGGCGCACCTATTCCTCCGAGTTCCGTCCGTCGGCCGGTGGTTGAAGACAAGTCGGTCGACGCGGCCCTGGAGCTGCTGCGCGCCGCCCGTGCGCCCCTGATCGTGATCGGTGCGGGTGCCAATCGGAAGCTCACCGCGACGCAGCTCCTGGAGTTCGTGGAGAAGCAGGGCATCCCCTTCATCACCACCCAGATGGGCAAGGGCGTGATCGACGAGCGGCACCCGAGGTTCCTGGGCAATGCCGCGCTATCCTCCGGAGACTTCGTGCACGCCGCGCTCAGCCACGCCGATCTGATCCTCAACGTCGGGCACGATATCGTGGAGAAGCCGCCGTTCTTCATGGAGCGCCATCACCGTCGGACGGTCATCCACATCGACTTCAGCTCGGCCGAGGTCGACGCGCTCTACTTTCCCCAGGTGGAGATGGTGGGCGACGTCGCGCATTCGATCTGGCGTCTCAACGGGGCTCTGGAGCGCTCCAGCGAATGGAACTTCGATCCGATGTTCCGGGCCCGCGGGGCGATGCTGGAGGAGCAGTACGCGGCTATCGAGAGCGACGCGTTCCCTGTCATTCCCCAGCGGCTCGTGGCCGATGTTCGTCGCGCCATGCCGGACGACGGGATCATCGCGCTGGACAACGGCATCTACAAGCTCTGGTTCGCTCGGAACTACGCGGCCCACGGGCCGAATACGGTGCTCCTGGACAACGCACTCGCCACGATGGGCGCCGGGCTTCCGTCGGCGATGGCCGCGAAGATGGTGCATCCGAAGCGCCGCGTGATGGCGATCTGCGGCGACGGAGGGTTCATGATGAATTCCCAGGAGCTGGAGACCGCGACGCGCCTGGGCCTTGATCTGGTCGTCCTGATCCTGAACGATGGCGCGCTCGGGATGATCAAGTGGAAGCAGGAAGACATGGGGTTCCGGGACTACGGCCTGGACTACGGCAATCCGTCGTTTCCGAAGTACGCCGAGAGCTACGGAGCCCAGGGGCATCGACTGTCGGCCACGGATCAGCTCGTTCCGCTCCTGGAGCGCTGTTTCGAAGAAGGCGGCGTTCACCTGGTGGACGTGCCCGTCGATTACTCCCGGAACGATGAGCTTCTCCACAGGGAGATCCCGCGGCTTTCGGGCGCTTTTGTGGCCTGAAAACCCGCCGGATCCTTCGGCGACGTGACGAGGGCGCGGAGGCGCCTCCCATGGAAACCTATCAGTCTCTCGCCATCGCACTGGGTCTTGGTCTGCTCGTCGGGCTGCAGCGCGAGTGGAAGGAGTCGGAGATCGCCGGCATCCGGACGTTTCCGCTGATCACCTTGCTGGGTACGCTGAGCGTCGTCGTTCACCAGGGCGAGCTTGGCTGGCTCAGCGCGGCGGGGCTCGTGTCGCTGGCGTTGCTGCTTTCCATTGCCAACGTGTCGAAGATCAGGGCCGGCAAGTTGGACTTCGGAATGACCACCGAGGTCGCGGCGCTCCTGATGTTCGTCGTCGGCTGCACGTTGGGCATGGGTCTGCTGGGCCCCGCGCTGGTGACGGCGGGGATCACCACCATGTTGCTGCACTGGAAACGGCGGCTGCATGGCATCGTCGATTCCCTCGCGGACAAGGACGTGCGGGCGGTGATGAACCTGACGCTCATCGCCTTGGTGATCCTGCCCGTCCTTCCGGATAGGACCTACGGGCCCTACGACGTTCTCAACCCGCACGGCATCTGGCGGATGGTCGTGCTGATCGTCGGGATCAGCATGGTCGCCTACGTGGCGTTCAAACTCCTGGGGGCCCGGGTCGGCGCCCTCCTGGGAGGTATCCTTGGCGGATTCATTTCCAGCACCGCGACGACGGTCAGCTACGCGCGGCAAACGAAGGAAGCTCCGGGCCTGAGTGCCATGGCCGCCCTGGTGATTCTCATCGCTTCGGCCGTGGTGAACGTCCGCGTGCTGATCGAGGTCGGGGTCGTGGCGCCGGACCTTCTTCGGAAAGCTCTGCTGCCGATGAGCGCCATGCTGCTGCTGATGATCATCGAGTGCGTGCTGCTGTACTTTCCGCTGCGAAAGCAGTCGACCGAGCCGCCCGACCATGACGATCCTGCTCAGCTGAAGCCGGCGATCCTCTTCGCCGCCCTGTATGCCGTCGTGCTCTTCATCGTGGCGGCAGGAAAGGACCTCTTCGGCGATCAGGCGCTGTACTGGATCGCGGGAATCTCGGGGCTTACCGACGTGGATGCGATCACGCTGACGACCGCCAAGATGTTCAACGAGGAGCTGGTCGACGGTGAGATGGCCTGGAGGGTGATCTTGATCGCGACGCTCTCCAACCTGGTCTTCAAGGCCCTCGCCGTCGCGGTGCTCGGCAGCCGTCGCTTGCTCCTCTACGTCGGAATAGGGTTCGGGGTCGCAGTCGCGGGAGGAGTGGCGCTGTTGCTCTACTGGCCAGAGACCGAGTACCTGAGCGGCATCGGCCTGTAGAGTTGCGAAGCGTCCCGCAGGACAGGACTTCGCTCTGCAGCTCGGCAGCGATGGCGCGCGGAACCTTCTTACGCATCACCGACGAACCGCCGGGGATGGGATTGGCCCGCGACAGAATGACTCCTCGGTCCGAGTCGATGGTGGTCGTGATCGTCGCAGGCCTCGCGAGGGCCGGACCGGCGCTCATCCGAGGTGACGCGGGTGCACGGAGACGTTGCGTTGACCGCACTTGTTCCCTGCGGAATATCCGTTCTCGAAGCGATTCAGTTCGCGTTGTTCTTGCGAGTTGAGAACGCAACGGACGTCTGTGCCTCGGTAGCTTTGGCGTCATGTCCCTCGCCATTCTCTCCACTCTCAGCTTCGCCGCGCTCGCGCAGACTGGCGAAGCTCCCACGCCAGGTCCTCGTCAGGACGACGTTCTCAAGATCGATGCCTCGGGCGCGCCCGGCGACCCGCCCGCCGAACCGTTCTCCGGGCCGTTCTCCGGGCCGCTCCCCGGGCCGCCTTCCGATCCGGCATCGACCGACGCCGCCTACCCCGAAGACGAGTACCTCGAGGCCCTCATCGTCGAAGGCCGCGGCACCAGTCGACTCGACCTCGCGCCTTCGGCGAGCGAGGGCGTCACCGGTCCCGAGCAGCTGAAGCGTCGCCCGCTCATGCGTCCGGGTGAACTCCTCGAAACCGTCCCCGGCGTCATCATCACCCAGCACACGGGTTCAGGTAAGGGCAACCAGTTCTTCCTGCGCGGCTTCAACCTCGACCACGGCACCGACTTCCTCGTGTCCATCGGCGGCGTGCCCATCAACCTGCGCAGCCACGGTCACGGGCAGGGCTACGTGGACATGAACTTCCTGATCCCCGAACTCGTGGAGAAGGTCGGCTATCGCAAGGGGCCGTACTTCGCCGACACCGGCGACTTCTCCAGCGCGGGTAGCGTCGCCATCGACTACGTGCGTGATCTGCCGAACGGCTTGATCTCGGTCGAGACCGGGATGTACGGGTTCCAGCGCGCGCTCTTCGCCGACGCCTACGACGTCGGCGGCGGCAGGCTCATCACCGCGCTGGAGACCATGCACCACGACGGTCCCTGGGCCGTCGAGGAGAACTACGTCAAGGTCAACGGCTTCGCGCGCTACGTCGAGGGCGACCGGTACAACGGCGCCGACTACACGCTCGGCTTCTACGACGGAAGCTGGACCGCCACGGACCACGTGCCCAAGCGCGCCGTTCGCAGCGGACTGATCGACCGCTTCGGCACGCTCGATCCGACGAGCGGCGGCGATTCACGGCGCTTCAGTCTCACGGGTCACTGGTTCGGCGCCGGCGAGTCGTCGGACTGGGACGTGACCGCCTACGCCTATCGCTCCGAACTCGACCTCTACTCGAACTTCACCTACTTCCTTTCGGATCCGGTCAACGGCGACCAGTTCGAGCAGCTCGACGATCGCTGGGTTCAGGGCCTCCACGCGTCGCAGACCCAGTACGGGGAGATCTACGGCATCAACTCGGAGTGGACCTACGGCCTCGAGTTCCGCAACGACTTCATCGACAACGGGCTCTTCAATACGCGCGAGCGCCAGCGCCTCAACACCGTGCGCCGCGACGACATCGCCGAGACGAGCCTCGGCCTCTTTGCTGAAACGACCCAGCGCTACAACGATCGCCTGCGCTCGACCGTGGGGATCCGCGGCGACGGCTACGTCTTCGACGTCGACAGCGATCGAGCCGCGAACTCGGACACCGAGTACGACTTCATCGCGAGTCCGTCGGCGGGCCTCGCCTATCGGGTGGCCGACAACACGGAGCTCTACCTCAACGCGGGCTTCGGCTTCCACAGCAACGACGCTCGCGGCGTCACGATCCGCGACGATCCGACGACGGCGGACGCGCTCGACGGCCAGCGCGTCCCCGGCCTCGCCCGACAGCGCGGCGCTGAGATCGGTGTTCGCCATGAAGACCCCATCGGTCTGACGTCGACCCTGGTGCTCTGGGGGCTTCGGTCCGAGTCCGAGCTGCTGTTCGTCGGCGACGGAGGCAACACCGAGCCCACCGCCGCCACCGAGCGATTCGGCGTCGAGTGGACGAACTACTACCAGATATCGGATGCGTGGAGCCTCGACTTCGACATGACCTGGTCGCAGGCGCGCTTCAGGGAGGGCGGGGAAGAGGATCACGTACCCGGCGCGGTCGGGTACACGCTCGCGTCCGGCCTCGCCTACGAGATGCCGGAGGGGCACTACGCGGCGCTGCGCGCGCGCTACTTCGGACCGCGCGACCTGGAGGAGACCGGCGCGGTGCAGTCCACGTCCTCGATGCTGTTCAATCTTCAAGGGGGCTACCGCATCAACGACGACGTCATGCTGCGCCTTTCGATCTTCAACCTCTTCGACCGAGAGGTCAGTGACATCGAGTATTACTACCCCTCCCTCCTGAACGGCGAGACGCCTGGACCGGACGACGGCGGCTACAACGACGTTCACTTCCACCCGGCGGAGCCGTTCTCCGTGCGCGTCGGCGTGGCGGTGGCGTTCTGATGACGGCTTCGCTCTGCGCTTTACTGGGGCCTCTCCCTACTCCGCCGCTCGCGGTCCACGAGTTCATCTGGGGCCACAGCATCGAGGACCTGTTCCTGATGGGCGGGGCGGTCATGTGGCCGCTGCTCCTCTGTTCGGTGATCGCCACGGCGATCATCTTCGAGCGCCTCCTCGTGTTCGCGCGCTTCGGGCGAGTGCCCCGCAAGCTGGCCGCCACGGTGGCCGACGCGATGGCGCTTCGGATGCCCGGGGAGGCAGCTGCTGCGATTCAGAAATCGGGCCACCCCATGGCGGAGGTGCTCCGGGTCCAGGTCGGGCTGGCCGACCGCCCCATCGATGAGCGGACGCCCCTCGTTCAGCGCGAGGGTGGGCTGCTCCTCGAACGCCTGGAAGCGCGGCTCTCGCCGCTGCTTCTCGTCGCCCAGGCCGCGCCGCTCCTCGGCCTCCTCGGCACCGTGTCAGGCCTCGTCGGCAGCTTCTGGAAGCTGGAACAGCTCAATGGCCCCGTTCAGCCCAGCGACCTCGCCGCAGGAATCTGGGCGGCGCTCCTCACGACGGTCTTCGGCCTCATCGTCGGGATCCCGGCCAGCGCCGCGTGGCACCTGCTCCAGGACCGCGCCGACGGCTTCGCCCGTCACATGGGCTTCGCGGTGACGGAGGTCGAGGAAGGGATCGCCCGCGGCCGCGCCGCGCTGCCCCGCAGCGCCTCACCCGCGACGTCCGTCCCGCCGAATCCTGCGCAGGCAGCGGCCTCCCTCTGATCCATGGAGTTCCCGCGCCGCCCTCGCCGACGATCGAACATCGAGCTCACGCCGCTGATCGACGTGGTCTTCCAGCTGCTGGTCTTCTTCCTCCTGACGTCGAGCTTCCTGCAGCCTTCGCTGCGCCTCGACCTCCCCCGTGGAGGCACGATGGACGAAGCGGATCCCACGCCGATCCTCCTCGAGATCGACGGTGACGGAAGGGTCTCCCTGGACGGAGAGATCATCCAGCGCGCGGATCTTCGGCAGGAGCTGGAGCGGGCGCTCACTGACGGCCGAACCGCGGTCCGTCTCTCTGGCGACAGCGACATGACCTACGGCCTCTTCGTCGAGGCCCTCGACGCGGCACGCGCAGCGGGCGCCGCTCACTTCGACCTGGTGCACAGCGGCACCCCTGCACCCTCGGCCGCCAAGTAGGCTCGAGTTCGATGTCGAAGGCACTCGAAGGTCGCTGGTTCCCGTGGTTGCTGGGTTTATCCCTCGCGGCCCACGGAGCCTTGCCCTTCCTCCCGGGTTCGGACCAGGTCGATCGCCCCGACTTCAAGGTCGAGGAGCGCATCGCCACCGAGCCGATGACGGTGCGCATCATCGAACGCACGCCCGAGCCCGTTCCGCCCACCCCCACCGAGACGCCGCGCCCCGTTCTCACGAGCGACGACGGCGCCCGAGCCGTCGAGTCCTTCGACGTGGAGCCGGTGGAGTTCGAGCGCGAGCCGCGCTCCGAGCCGCCGCCCATCCAGCCGCCCGAGCCTCTTCTCCCCGAGCCCCCGCAGGAACCCCCGCCGGAGAACGAGCCGAAGCCGATCGAGCCGCCGGTCGAGCTCCCGCCGCCTCCTCTCGAAGAGGAACCACCGCCGCCCGAGCCGGTGAAGATCCCTGATCCCGTGCTCCCTCCTCCAAAGGACGTCCCTCTCCCCGAGCTCCCCGAAGGCCCCGTCGAAAGGGAGGGACAGTCAGGCGTCGTGAGCCGCGCCGAGCCGAAGGGCAGCGGCAACCGAGCCCCCATCTATCCCCGCCGCGCGCGCGCCGCGAAGATGGAGGGCACGACCGAGCTGGAGGTGACGGTGGGCGCCGACGGCAAGGTCGAGCGCGCGGTGGTCTCGAAGTCGAGCGGCCACGCGCTCCTGGATGACGAGGCCCTGAAAGCGGTAAAGCGCTGGCGCTTCACCCCGGCCAAGAGCCCGACGGGTGCAGCAACGTCCGACCGGGTCTTCGTGCCCATCACGTTCCGGCTCACGAACCGGTAGCGCGGGGCGCCCTCAAGCACGGCCGGGGTCTGGCTGGAAAGGGCGGTGATTGGAGATGGCCTCCTCGCGTCGTTGAAGCGAGCCATCGGCGAGAATGCCGCCGACACCGAAGCCCTCTGGAAACTGCGCAGTATCCAGAGCGCGGCACCGAGCGTGGGATCATCCAGCGACAAGGATGCCCGCATCCGAAGCGCCGATCCGGAGGGAATCACGTACGGCGGAGAAGCCCTCGCCCACGAGCGGAGACTCGGGCGGTTCTTTCAGTTCTCCTCTTTCGCGCCCCCAGAGACCATTCAGCTCCTGCCCCTGGTTCTCTTCGTTGAAGACGCGCGCAACAGCTTCCGCCGCCATCGCGGCCAGCTTTCACAGCCTGAGCAAGAATTCCATCGTGCTCATCTTTCGATGCCCTTGGGGCATCCGCCTACGCGGATGCGCCTCGAGCCAGAGCCTCCCATGTTCTCTACTCCTACAGGCGAACGCGGCCGCCTGCGGGGACCTCCACGGAGCCCTCGCGCAGGATCTCTCAGACGCCGATCTGATCGTCGCGCAGCTCTGACCGTGGGAGCACCCCATGTCGGGCGGGGCGGCGCGTCACTGCGCGACCCCGCTTGGAATTCCTAGCCATCAGTCGATGGCGGGTTTGAGGATGGTGACCGCCGTCGATAAAGGCGAGTCGAAGAGCTTTCGAGCCATGGCTGTTCCGACGGACTGGTCAGTAGTCCGACCAGTCACAGTCTGGGTTGATTTTGCCTGTACACCATGTCCGCCTCCTTCAGGCGGGGGTGGGAGCGGAAGTGGGAGCGGAAGTGGGAGCGGTGGGGGTGGACCAAGTAGTGGGGGAGGCGGCGCCAGTGCTCCGCCTGCTCCGCCTCGAGGTCCGATTTCTCACAACGGCCCGGGTGGTGGCAGTGGTGGTGGTGGCGGGCCAGCCGGTGGTGGACCGGGCGGTGGAAGCGGCACTGGTGGAGGTGGATCTGGCGGAGGTGGTGGCGGCGGCGGGATTATTGTGTGGGTAGGCACCACCGCTGCTAAGCAGTTGATACTATGGCAGCTGTTCCTGTGGATATTCTTCTAGGAGCTTGCCGAATTCGATCGCTAGCCCCGATGTCAAGAGGGGCCCATCGGCGCCAACGCTAACCTGGTGTATATGCATAATAGCACTTAACGATATGAGCAACCAAATAGTCAACATCGCTTCACTGGCGCTTAACGTGGCACTTGCATCTTTCGTATTAAGCCGCAGTCCCGCGGCTCATGACAGCGAGCACATAACTATTAGGAAGATTTCCCTGCAGGACAGTGAGGGTCGGATCGTCGGCGAAATCGATGGCGAACACTACGGGGGTCCAGAGATCAGATTGGGTTCGATTAGACTGAATGACAAGCAGGCCTGGTCTGTCATCCTCAGCGGAAGCAGCTTTCGAGGCCCCGGCCTTAGAATAAAGGATCCCTTCAAGCCGCTCATGCAAGAGCACATCTACCTTGGACTAGATGGGCAACCCGCGAATCCGCTGTTTGGGATGTTCGATCAGCGAGGCAGTGAAACGCTGCTGTTTCGGGTCGAGAAACCACAGGGCGGCCTTATCGTTGAAAAGGTTGACGGTTCAGGCAAGCAGATTTGGACCGACAAATTAGGCGACAAGTAGGGCGGGCTATTGTTCCACTACAGGCGAACGCGGCCGCCTGCGGGGACCTCCACGGAGCCCTCGCGCAGGATCTCTCAGACGCCGATCTGATCGTCGCGCAGCTCTGACCGTGGGAGCACCCCATGTCGGGCGGGGCGGCGCGTCACTGCGCGACCCCGCTTGGAATTCCTAGCCATTGCTATCCTCGGCGTCGCCGACCCGGTTTGGGCCGAGTTGCGTAAGGCTACCCTTGGCGGTTCGTACGGGCTGCCGCTGCCAGGGCCGGCATCCCGTGCTGTGCCAGGTACTGTGCCAGTCGATCCAGGGGCGGCCCTTCCAGCACGAACCCCGGGCGCTGACGATTCTCGAGGTAGATCTGGGCCGCTTCGCCCTCGCGGTCCTGGGCGAGAAGATCCGTGATCCTCTGTACCGGGTCCGTAGTGACGCGCAGGGGATCCGGGTAGCGCTGATCCCTTCGTGGGTTCGCGCGGACTCCGAAGTGCTCGTGCAGGAGGAGCGCCGAGACGACTCCGATCGCCACGCCGGCCCAGGTCGCGCCGCGAACGCCCGTGCTCGAGTGCCCCAAGATCGCTGCGAACAGCGCAAGCATCGGCAAGGCCATGCGAGCAGGTATGAAGCGGGTGCCCGCCGTCGGCTGGCGCCAGGCGAGACGGCCCAGGTAGACGAACTGGATCTCGTAGTAGCGAAAGAACATGAAGTATGCCCCGAGCACCGCGCCCAGGGCGCTCGTGGAGGACAGCACGGGGAGCGAGCTGCCCACCAGGGAAAGATGGGACCCCAGGAGGGCGCCCAGGGCTCCACCTCCGGCGTAGAGGGCCAGGAAAGGCAGGCGGCCGATGTGATGCTCGACGTTGTCGCCGAGGATCCAGAGGAGCAGCAGATGGAAGGCCGCCGCCAGAAGCCCCGCATGCAGGAACAGGGAGGTGAAGAGCTTGTTGAAGTACGGACTCCCCGGGCGATAGCCGCTTCCATAGAGGAGCAGTGTGTCCGGCTCGGGCGAGAGGCGTGTCGTGAGGAGAGCCGCGACCTGATCGGCGATCTCACGTTCTTCCGCGGTCATCGCTTCCCGCTTCGCCACCTCCTCGGCGGACGGGGGCTTCGTGACGTCCCGTCGCCATTCCGCGGCCAGCTTCTTGTCGACCCCGGCTCCCGAGGACATCGTCGGCAGCACGGCGACGAGGAACACCAGGAGGTGTAGCGCGATCAGGGCCCAGGTGACCACCGGCGTTGAGCGCGGGTTCGGTGAGTCACCGATGGGTAGAGCCAGGGGCGGGATGGGAGGAACCATGGGCGTGCGACCCTCGTAGTCTGACACACGACGAAGGACGCTCGACAGCGTTCGTCGACGCCGAAATCAGCCTTCAGCGTCTCGAACGGAATCCCGTGCCCTGGCCACCGCGGCTCGAAAGTCAGCTTAGGGGAGGCTGACAGTCACCGCGCTCGTGAAGTTCGTCGTCGCTGCCGGGTTGCCGTCGCCCATGTCGGGCCGGGCGGCGCGTCACTGTGCGAGCCCGCTTGGAATTCCTAGCCATCGTGTCCTCCTGAACCCGCTGATGGGGGCGTCTTCCGCGCACTACTGGCACCTGAGCGGCACGGGAGTACGAGTATGGCGATGGCGAAGCGGCGGATCATTCGAGCCGCTCTGGACGGGCAGGCTGACGCAGGCCAGTCCCCGCGCTCACCCGTCGCAGCGCGCCTTCGACTGTTTGGACTGTGGAGAATGATCCGACGATCTTCAAGTGGCGCCAGCGCGACATGGATTGTTTGGGGAAAGGGCGTCGCCGAGCCAGCTTCGGCGCCGTGCATGGATCGTACGGACCGAACCGGTCCGAGATCTGGCTCCCTTGAACAACGCTATGGCTCATCACTCCCTGACCCGCCACCTGCCTTCTGGGCGGCTTCTCGCGCGCCCGTGCATCGCTCTGACTCTTGCCTTGTCGGGCCCTACCGCCGAAGGGGGGAAGCCTCAGGCGTCTCCTGCCCAGACGAGCGTCGGGACCAAGACCCCCAACCTCTTGTCGCGGGAGGTCATGGCCCTGAGCTTTGTCGTCGCGTCCGATGACAAGCACGTCGTCATCAGCGATATGACCAAGCGAATCTCGCGCATCGCCTTGCCCGGAGGAGAGGTGGTGGCGCAGACATCTACCGCCATGCCAGACGATGTTTGCCTGCTCTACGAACTGGGTGATCGCGTTCTCGCCCTCGGGCGGAAAGGCATGGCGGTCATCGATGACAAGACGCTGGAGGTGGTGGCCTCTCGTTCCCTGGAGAGACCGCATTATCTGCCCATCGCCACAACGCTCGCGGGCGATGCATTCGTCACCGGCAAGTACTCCGTGTGGGAGCTCCATCGGCTGAACATGGAGTCCGAGGTGCCGACCCTTGAGGTCCTGCCCCTGCCGTCCGCTCAGCGCCCGCTAGCGGCAGCCTTCTCCCCGGACGGAAGGCTACTTGCCCTGGCCACCAAGGACGGGGTCCGCGTGCTCGATAGTCGGTCCCTCGAGGAAACGGGCAGCCGAGAGACAGGCATCAAGGCCCCGGGCACGATTCACTGCGTTGCTTTCGATGGCAATGACCACCTGGCTGTCGGCTGGGGGCTGGGGCTAGTAGAGAAGGCGCCAGGGGTGCTCGTGTACGACCTGGGCAGCGACGCTCCCCCCGAAGAACTCATGTCTCGGTCACCGCGCGCAACCAGCGGTGTCATTCGGTCGATCCTCTGCGATCCTGGCGGTGGCCGGTTGCTCTTCGGAATTGCGCCCGCGGGAATCCTCGCGGGCTTTCAGCTCGAGGACGACGCCTGGACTGAGGCGTTCGCGGTGGAGTATCAGGAGGGAACCTGGAGCGGGTTCAGGCTGCGCGGAGGCCCTGGCGGAGACGAGGTCTACGTGTCTGGGATGAATCCTCAGCACTCCAGCGTGGTCCACATCGACTCCGGCGAGCTCCTCATGCAGCATCAAGTGCAGGGCCTCTTTCGCCTCCAGAGCGCCGGGCAAGGCCGGTTTCTCGTCGGGTTGCGTGCGGGCCGACTTGTGGTGAAGGGGCGCTAGGCGCTACCACCTTTCGCTATGGCCTCATCGCCACCGAGCGAAGGTCACCGCGAGGGAGCCGGTCAGGTCTCCCGCTGGGCTCCCGCCCGCGACGGGGGCCTCGTCGTGAACTCGACGGGCGTCTTACCGCACGCGGCGACGCTGATTGACCCAACCAGTGCGTCATTTCGACACCCCGCTTGGAATCCTTATCGGTAACCGTCGTAGGCACTAGACTGCCTGGTTCGATCCGGAGTTCAACTCCGGATTTTACACCATGGCGGGCCTTGGGAGTCGGTAGGCCGGGTGGGTCATGATTGCGCGCCTTCTCCAACTCGAGCTCGAGCGACAGCTCGGAGGGTGTTGCGAATAGCTGATTCCGCCCAGCGGGCATGAGCTTTTCGCATGCGGCGTTGCCAGGAAGGCCAAGTAACTACGGCTACGAGGCACTTCCAGGCGCCTTGCCTGCAAAAAGCTCATACCCACTGAGCGAAACCATCTATCCGCAACACCCTCCTCGGTGAGTTCCCGGTCGTCACGGTGCTGGGGCCCCGACAAGGCGGAAAGACGACTTTTGTCAGGTCGACCATGCCCGACTTTGAGTACGTGACGCTCAAGGATCCGGAGACCTTGACGATCGCCCGTGAGGATCCTCGTGCCTTCCTCGCCCAGCGACAAGGCCGCGTGATCTACGACGAGATCCAGCGCGCACCACATCTTCTGAGTTACTTGCAGGGGATCGTCGATGAGGTCGGCGACGTCGGGCAGTTTGTTCTGACGGGCTCCCATCAGCTTGAGCTGCGCGAGTCGGTGGCCCAGTCCCTCGCGGGCCGCACGAGCCTGCTCCATCTGCTGCCGCTGTCGATCCCCGAGCTGCGAGGCGCAAACCTGGGCTTCGAAACCTTCGAGGAGTATCTACTGCACGGGTTTCTTCCGCGTGTCTACGACCAGCAGCAGCGACCGCGGATCGCCTACGCCAGCTACTACCAAACCTACGTCGAGCGCGATGTTCGCCAGCTCATTCAGCTCAAGGATGCGACGCTATTCGAGAAGTTCATCAAGCTACTCGCGGGCCGCGTCGGCCAGCTCGTCAACTTCTCGTCGCTCGCGAATGACGTCGGCGTCGACGCCAAAACGATTCAGAACTGGCTCTCTATCCTCGAGGCCTCGTTCGTGATCTTCCGGCTCCCGCCGTACCACCGGAACTTCGGTAAGCGCCTCATCAAGTCGCCCAAGGTCTATTTCACAGACACAGGCCTGCTCTGCTACCTGCTGGGTCTCGAGGAGCCTGCCCAAGTCTCCCGAGACCCACTTGTCGGTAGCCTCTTCGAGAACCTCATCGTCCTCGAGGTACTGAAGACGCGCTACAACGCCGCGCGAACCCCGAATTTGTCCTTCTATCGCGACGCGAGGGGGAATGAGCTCGACCTCCTCCTCGACCACGGTCGAAAGCTCTCGGGGGTAGAGGTCAAGTCGGGCGCGACGTACCACACCTCCTTCAAGAAAGCCCTCCAGTGGTTCGAGGAACATGTGGCTCCGCTGCAGCACAAGTGCATCGCCTACAACGGCGAGCGGAGATCGTTCAGCGACGGGGTCGAGGCGCTCGGGCCAGGGGACGTCGCTGAGTGGGCGCTACGCAGCGCCACGTGACTTCTTCGCGGACGGTGCCATCTGTCGGACACCACGGACTGGAACTGGCGTTCATGCGTTGGATACTGCTGGCAGCGAGAATCGAACGTCTCTTCGTTGCGGTCAGTTGACGGTCATTGACCGGTACGCGGTCGAGCGCAGTGGACGCGTCGCAGGACTCGAGTGCGAGGACCGTCGTCGCGGGCGACGACGCCTTGCCGCTCCCCGGCAAACTCGGTCTACAGGACATCGGAGGTCGGGCGGCGGTAACGGGCTCCGACGAGGATGCTGAAATAGTCCCGCTGCCGATGGCCGAGATGGCCGTGCCCGTTGAGAAGCTCATGGAGCTGGAAGACGCGAATTCGCGCGGACGTGGATCGAACCGCACCACCGCGCCCTCTGGAGCGAGATCTCGACCATATGGTCCACCGTGGCATGCTGGACGAGAACGGAGGCGGGAACGAAGCCCTTCGCCTGGCCGCTGAGCCGAACTCGCCGGTCGCCTTGACGGAGGGAGGCTTCAGCGACGCAGGCTGCGCTGCCGTCCCGCGAACCACTCCAGCTGATCGTCGCGCAGCTCTGATCGTAGGAGCAATCGATGTCGGGCCGGGCGGCGCGTCACTTCGTGACCCCGCTTGGAGTTCCTATCCGTCGTACGTCGACGCGAAGGTGCTGGCAGACCGTGCCGCCGCGAGTGGCATCCGCCGGGAGCTGTTGCGGCTTCGATCGTCAGACCGAGCGGCGCCTCCCGTGGCTCGCCGCTCGTGAGGAGCACTCCACACAACAATTCCACGTCGATTTGACTGCCAGGTCTTTGAAACTTGAAGCGACCGCTTCTCGAGGGCTTCCAGTTCTTCGGACGTTCAAAACCGAGCCTTCGAAGCGCCCGCACGAGCAAATTGAGTGTCACCCCTGCGGCGGCTTCGTCAGGAAGTTCTTCCTTCGTAAGCGCCCAATCAAGGTCCGATGTCATCGTCCGTGACTCATGAAGAGCCCCTCCCCAGAGCTGCATGGCGGCGCCGCCGATAAGCCTCATTCGGACCTGCTCATTGCTGGCCAGCTCTGCCATCATCAGCATCTCCTCGAAGAGTTCGACACTGTCGTCCACCGTCACTTCCATCTTGCCCTCCAATCAGCCGCCAACCTGTTGGCACATTCGCGTTGCACGGGATCGTCCGAGGTCGCGGCGTCTGCCACCGCGAGGATGGGCAGCAGTTGGTCGGAATGGTCCGAGCTGAGCTCGTCGAGGGCGAGACGCGATACCCCCCGCACAAGGACTGCAGGCCCTCGAAACTCTGCCCCGACGGCTCCACCCAGGGTGTCTTCGAGTTGCAGCAGGACTGGACGGGTCACGAGGAAGTCCCTTGGCTCGATCACCGCGCCAGTTCGCTCAACCAGCACACTGGAGACTCCGCCAAGAACCCGCGCTCCCGGAATTCTCCTGCGGAGCCATTCGGCGTCGGCCTGGGCCGGTGCCGGAAGGCGAATAAGTCGCCCTATCGCGTCTAGCCTGAAATCAGACAGGATGGCTTCAAAGGCACGTGGCGCGCTTGGACGCCCGCGGCGGAGGAGCCGCGGATTCATGAGGATCGCGCGTAGCTTGCTAACGCTCGAGGGGGTGAGCCGGATCCCCAGTCGTCGACCCAGTTCGTCTCGGAGGACTCCAGGCTCCAGTGAAGTGCTCTCCGAGAGCCAGCCGAATTGATCGGCTTCCATAATCGCAGCAAGCACTGCGCACTGCTGAGGTGTTAGCCGGGTCTTCAGCGACCCGACTCGAAGGGAAACGAACATGCCAGGCTCGTCGACGAAGACCTCACCCAGCTTCAGATCGGCGTAGTTGCTGCCCCGCCGCCGGCGCTCGGCTCGGTCGGCCAAGGTGAACCTACCGATCGCTCCGTCGCCAAGCCTGGTCACCGTGCTGCCACGACTGAGCAAGAGCGCTTCGCCCTCCACACGAATTCCCAGCGTTGGGAGCTCCTCCTCGATCCGCGTAGCGAGCGAATCGAGCAGCTCCCGGTTCTTTGTCTTGCTCATAGCCAACACCCTCGCCTGCTTTCTCGGAAAAATCGAACGCTTTCTCAGAAAATGAGTTCTATTTCTCGGAAAATCAGGAGGCGCCGTTCTTCGCTCCGTCAGTTCCAAGCCGGTCACTACGGATCGGCATTCCGAGCGCGGTGTCAACGCGACCTATCCGCTGTTGTCCCTCGAAGACCATCCTGCCCTGAATGGGATCACCGCCGAGTTCGGAGGGAGCGTCCCTGCGCGGCTGCTCCCCTCGGCATGTCGCGGCTCCGCTACCGCGTCCAGAGCACCGTCATCGTCGATGGAGTGACTCGGTCGATGCCCTCGGCGCTTCGCACGATCACATCCTCGGATTCTCGCAGTTGCGTGGCGCCGAGCCAGTCGGGTTGAGGGGTCAAGGGGGCGGCCACTCGGGTTCTGGACATCGAAGAGCAGCGAGCGATCACCCCTTTGAAAGTCCAGGACGAAGCGAGGGCGATAGAGGTCGTCATTCACCCAGAATCCCTCCAGGATCGCCCATATCTGGCCGCCGGAGAATTCGTTCCTCAGCGTCTACATGTCCTTCACTCGCAGAATGCCGCCGATGTATCCCTTCCCGGCGCTGAAGCCCAGGTAGTCACCCGTCGGGCTCCATCTGACTCGCTGGAGCCACTCCTTGGGAAAGATGCCGGCGTGGGCTGGCTGGGTCCGTGCGAGGACCTCTCCGGATGTGGCATCAAGGATCGATAGCGTGGCCCGCTTACCCGTGTGTCGAGTGAACCAGTGTTCCTCGCCTTCCACCACGATCATGGCCATGGCCCTTGCACGTTCGATGTCATGCCCGGGTCGCACGCTCGTACGATAGCTCACCAAGACACCCACCACGAGGAGTGCACCGATGAGAGCGATGAGTCCTCACTCGCGGGGCGAGAAGAATGTGGCCCGGGATGGGTCCACGCCGGCAGCGATAGGGCCATCCGTCGCGGAATCCTGGAAGGCGAGCATCGCGCTCGGGTGAATCAGGAGCTCAAGCCGAACGATGTGGATCGGCAGGAAGAGCGTGGGGTGGCCAGCGAGCGGGATCAACGTTGCGGATAGGACCAGGCCGGCGTGGACCATCAGCAGGTAGTTCCAACGGGAGCCTTGCCCACACCAACAGGCCTGGTTACGGCAGCACTCAAAGTGGCTCGAGGTCGACGATCACGTCCTGGATCTCGTCGATGCTCATGTCGATCTCGATTGGTTCGTGGAGCGCGAAGCCCTCGACGTCCGGGAGCGTCAGGCGATAGCGACCGGGCTCGGTCACGTTGAAGGTCACGCCGGACTTGGTGGTGCCGCGCATCGAGACCTCGCCGTCGCCTTCGAGGTGGACGCAGGCCCCCTCCCAGCGGAACTCGCCGGGCCAGGGGATCGTGCGGCCCTCGCACTGCAGCTCGACGCGAGCGAGCGCGATCCTTCTTGCCTCGAGTTCGACGTTCCGTCCCTCCTCGGCGTCGAAGGTGAGGTGGTGTCTGGCCACCTGAGGGCCGCCGAGGCCGACGGTGATCGCGCACGCCGGGACGGTCAGATCGAATTGCCTGGTGGTCTCGTTTCGCTGGACGGTCGGATGAATGGCGAAGGACGACGGGCCGTCGTAGGCCTGGTGCCACGACAGGTGCTCGACGAGGTCGGAGATCTCGCCGCTCACGGAGTCCCTGACCGTGACGGTGACCTGTACCGGTGGCGGGATCTCGATTCTCAGGTCGCGGAGGCCCTCAGGAGGAACGACGAAGAATTTCCTGAACTCGAGCTCCGTCAAGGTCGCGACGTAATCGCCCGGGACCAGGGCTTCCGCCGTGAAGGGGTAGCGCTCGGGTTGGCTCACCACGGGCCGGAGCTGGTTCAGGCGGAAGAGGTCATGTTCGCGGTCGCTTCCGGTGGATGGAGACACCCGAACGAGGCGCAGCATCGCGTCCTCGAGTTCCCAGCTCGACGGGAGGATCAGTTCCCCGGCCACCGCGACGGTTTCAGGAGCCTCGAAGGTCCTGGGAACCAGAAGTACGCTCGCGCGGGAACCAGTCTGGATGACCACGTTGGCCTCCGCGAGGACGATCTCCGGACGGTAGGCGCTTCCCATCTGGATCCGCGCGACCATCGGCCCGAGCGGAAGGCCCAAGAGCTGGAACCTCTCGTCGCGCTGGAGCGGGAGATCCGAGATCGCGAGTCGTTCGCCCTCCCGATAGATCCGGAGGCGCGCCTCTCGGGGGGCCTCGCCCTGGATCAGCACCTCCATCTCGCCTCCGCGATCCAGCGCGATGGTGCGTTCGCCGCCGCTGGAGAGATCCACCTCGATGGAGTTCCAGGCGAAGCCCGGCGCGCGGACGAAGCAGCGCAGGGACGGCACGCGCGCCTGGTCGAGTCCAGGCATCAGTACGGCCGGGGAGTCCTGGGCGCTCGCGAGCGAGGGGCGCGCGGCACCCGCGCCGATCAGGAACCCATCCGATTGTCCGCGCGCCGCCACAACCTCGACGTTCTCCAGCCCCACGCTGCGATCCGCGGCATCGACCACGTTCAGCGTCAGCGGCGGAACCGTCCGCACGTGCAGGACCGCGCCATCGGCAGAGAACTCGAGTCGCTGCTCCCGTAGCACCCTGGCGGACGTCGGACTCTCCATGCAGACGAGGACGCCAAGAGCATCGCTGCGACCTCCATGGATCAGGAGGCCCAGGTCGGAGGCAGCGGCTCCGGCCGTGTCATGGCTCGGGGTATGAAACCCACTCGCAGTTCGGCTAAGCGGTCCCACTCTCGCCATGCCACCGAGTACCCAGCTCGCCTAAGCGGTCCCAGTCCCAGCTCGCCAAAGCGAGCCCAGGCTGGCCCGCCAAAGCAGCTCCATGTCTCGACCTGAGACCGTCTCAATCTGATCTGCGATCCGTGCTGTTCGAGCAGGGCCAAGCCGCCCGACGAGCAGCGCATGACCGCACCTCAGATTGCCATGCACCGCCTCCAAGAAGCCGTTCGACTCCACCGCCTCGGCAACAGCCAGCGCAGGATCGCAGAGAAGCTCGCGATGGGCCGCACGACGCTGCGCCGCTACCTCGCTGCGCTCGACGCGGCTCACCTGCTCGACGGATGTGTCGAGGTGCTCCCGGACCTCCCCGCCCTTCGCGACGCCGTCGCCCTCGGCGTGGTCCGCAGAGAACCTGCGCAGAAGACCTCCCGAGTGGAGGCCTGGCGGAAGAAGATCGAGGCCTTGCACAAGGGCGGCGCTGGCCCGACCGCGATCCACGACTTCCTTCGGGTCAACGTCGCTGACTACACCGGGTCGCTCTCCGCAGTGAAGCGATTCTGCCGCCAGCTCAAGAAGGGCGAAGGCCCCAAGGCTACTGACATCGCGATCCCCGTCGTCACGCTGCCCGGGAACGTGGCGCAGGTCGACTTCTGCTGGGGAGGGAAGCGCTACGACCCTGTCCAGAAAGCCCTGCGGAAGACGTGGATCTTCATCATGACGCTCGGCCACAGCCGGCGCACCTACGCCGAGTTCGTGTTCGATCAGTCCGCTGCGACGTGGCAGCGCCTGCACGTCAACGCGTTCCTCTACTTCGGAGGGGTCCCTGAGGTCGTGGTTCCCGACAACCTGAAGTCGGCAGTCATCAGACACAGCTTCGGCGCTGGCGACGACGTCGAGCTGAACCGAAGCTACATGGAGGTCGCCAGGTTCTTCGGCTTCCAGATCGACCCGACGCCTGTGCGGTCGCCCGAGAAGAAGGGCAAGGTCGAACGCGACGCCCAGTACATCAAGAACAACTTCCTGGCAACGCTGCCGGAGGTCGACGTTGTCGAGTGTCAGAAGCTCCTCCTTCAGTGGCTCGCCGCGGTCGCTGACCGTCGGTGCCATGGGACGACCCGACGCATGCCCATCGAGGTCTTCGACACGGAGGAGCGCGCCTGCTTGATGCCACTCCCAAGGAATCGGTGGAACCCGATCGTTTGGAAGAGAGCGAAGGTGCACCGCGACACCCACCTCCAGATCGACAATGCGCTCTATTCCGTGCCCTGGAGGAACGTCGGCGACCTCCTCTGGGTTCGATGCTCCAAGAGCGAGATAGAGATCTTCGCGAACGACGCCATTCTATGGCGGCATCGCAGGGGAATGCCGGGATCTCGCACCACCGTCGAAGAACATCTTCCGGAAGGGCGGAGGGACCTTCGTGAGCGTTCCCGTGAGACGTGGGAGAGGCGAGCCAAGGCCATCGGACCTGAGGTCGCCGCTCTCGTCGATCGCATCTTCGACGGCGACGACGTGCTGCTCCGACTCCGACCTGTGCAACAGATCGTGAAGCTTCTCGAGGGCTTCCCGCCAGAGCGCGCCGAGCGCGCGGCACGAAGGGCCATGTACTACGACAACCTCGAGTATCGATCGATCAAGAACATCCTGACGAAGGCGCTCGACCTGCAACCGCTCGAGTACGAGGAGGCGCCTCGCAGGTGGTCGAAAGGAGCGCTCTATTCGCGCTGCCCCGACAACTCCCTCTTTCCCCAACCCCTGGAGTAACCCATGGCCGTCACTGACGACCTCATTCCCCATCTCAAGAAGCTGCGCCTGTCGGGCGTCCTTCAAACCCTGGACCTGCGTACGCGCGAAGCTGTGGACGACAACCTCAGCCACGGAGAGTTCCTGCTCCGCCTCTGCTCTGACGAGATTGAGCGTCGAGAGTCGAAGCAGCTCAGCATGCGACTTCGGAAGGCGAACTTCGACGGCGCGAAGAGCCTGGAGGAGTTCGAGTGGTCGTTCAATCCGAACGTCCCCAAGGCGAAGATCGTCGACCTCGCCACGTGCTCCTTCATCGATCGCAAGGAGAACGCTCTCCTCCTCGGACCGACGGGAGTGGGCAAGTCCCACATCGCCCAGGCCATCGGAGAACGAGCCTGCCGTGCGGGCTACTCGACCTGCTACACCTCCGCGCACGCGATGCTCTCCCAGCTTCGTGGGGCGAGAGCGGACGACTCGCTGGAGAAGCGGATGCTGCGCTTCACGTCGCCGGACCTCCTGATCATCGATGACCTCGGGCTCCGCCCGCTGGAGCGCGACGAGCCCATCGATCTCTACGAGATCATCCGAGCTCGCTACGAGCGTGGCGCGATGATCGTGACGTCGAACCGCGCGCTTGAGGAGTGGTACCCGATGTTCCTCGACGAGCTGATGGCCTCAGCAGCGATGGACAGGCTTCTGCACCACGCGCACGTCATCGAGATGAAGGGAGGTTCGTTCCGAAATCCGAAGGCCCACGGCGCTCCAGCGGCCGCGCTGGCGTGATCCGTGACCTTGAGCCCTCATCCACATTTTCTCTCCTGACCACCTCGAGTTCCGACGCCGAACGCGGTGGCAGGGACATCACAGCTCCGCAGTTCCTGCCGCCGCGTTGGGCTTCGGAGACGAAACGTAGTGGGTTCGCTTAGGCGAGCTCGACTGGGACCGCTTTGCCGAGCCAGGGGTGGGTTTCCTTGCCCGGTCCTTGACAGGCCGTGAACGACATCGGCGCCGCAGCCTGGCCGGGCGCGAGCCAGGCTCCGTCTGCACCTCGCGTGAGGGAAAGAGAGAACTGGCCGCCCTGAACGTGGACGGTGATGCCGCCGCGTCCTGTTCGGTCGAAATACAGCGCGGCCTCGAGTGTTCCCGTGACGGTCGTCGTCACAACCGTTCCATCGATGTCGTGAACCACGACCTGGCCGGTCAGCGTGGCGATGGTGGGTGCCGGCATCTCGGTCTCGGTACTCACGGGAGCTTCTGTTCGCACCTTCGAGGCCAGAGAGACATCCGCTTCGATCGCTTCGAGGCGGTCGGGCGCAGCTGGCCCTGTAGGGTCTTCCGATTCCGCAGCGATCGCGGTCGGGGCCACTTCGTGCGCCACGCCAGCGTCCATGAACTCGCGGCCGGCAAGGACCAGGACAGCGACGGTAGCCAGTGCGGCGAGACCCTTGAGCATGAGGAGGACTCCAGCGGTGAGTGTGATTCCGAGGACAGGAGGGGCGGTCCACGCAGCAGCCGACGACGAACTGATACGTGAGCCAGGGATCGCCGCGCAGAGAGCGAGCACTCCGCCGCCGCCAAGGTCGGCGTCGAGCCGGTCACGCAGAATCGCCACGCCCCGATGAATCCTCCGGCGAACGGTGTCTGCCTTGGCGTTCGATCGCTCGGCGATCTCGGTGACGGATAGGCCATCCTGGAAGTGCAGTAAGAGCGTGCCTCGGAGCGGTTCGGGCAGCTCCTTCAGCGCGTCCCAGATGCGGCGCTGTTGTTCGCCGCGAAGGATGAGCTCTTCCGTGGAAGGAAGCGCTTCGGTTCGAGCGGCGACGCGCTCGCGACGCACCCGTCGCTGGTCGGAGCGGTGTGTCGAACTGATCCACCTTCGGAGCGCCCAGTAGAGCTGCACTCGACGGTTGCCGTTCTCGATCGAGCCATGGACGGCGCCCGGGGCCGAAGCGGAGACCCAGGCGGCCTGCTGCGCATCATCCGCCAGACCTGCATCCGCCACGATCCGGCTGGCGAGCTGCCCGAGCCACACCCAGTCGCCGAGCATGCGCTCCAGTTCGTCGCCACGCGGCGCGGGGGTGTATCACTTGTTCTGTAATTTCGGCTTCGGCTCGACTGACCATCTGAACCTGCAAGGCGCGTGAGGGATCGGCCCTCACCCCTGAGGGGCCGATTCGTCACGTGCCGGTTGCGTGGGAGGCCATCGTTGGCTTTCGTGGTGTTAACCACAACCCCACTCGACCAACGATGCCTCACCACGAAGCCGACGCTAACAAGATCTCCCTCGTCCTGGAACTTCTGACTGAGCACGGTTTCGACCGTCTCGCTGAGGCGATCCAGATCCTGCTCAACGAAGCCATGCTGATCGAACGTTCCGACTACCTGAACGCCGCGCCGTACGAACGCGCAGAGTCCAGGCGCGGGTACGCGAACGGGTTCAAGCCCAAGCGCGTCGCGTCTCGTGTCGGCGAGCTCGAGCTGCGCATCCCGCAGGTTCGGGAAGCCGCCGAGGGCGGAGAGCGCTTCTATCCGAACGCCCTCGAGCGAGGAGAACGTGGCGAGAGGGCTCTCAAGCTCGCGATCGCAGAAATGTACATCAACGGCGTCTCGACACGCCGCGTTCAGAGGGTCACTGAGGAGCTCTGCGGGCTCAAGATCACATCTTCTCAAGTCTCACGCGCGACTCAGCTCCTCGACGAAGAGATCTCCTCGTGGAGGAGTCGCCCCATCGGCGCCTGTCCCTACCTCGTGCTCGATGCACGCTACGAGAAGGTGAGGATCGGCGGCTCCGTGGTCACGGCGGCTGTTCTCGTCGCCATGGCGGTACGAGAGGACGGGAAGCGATCGATCGTCGGCGTCAGCGTTGCCACCTCCGAAGCTGAGGTCCACTGGCGGGAGTTCCTGCAGTCGCTCGTCCTCCGTGGACTGCATGGTGTGCGCCTCTTCACCAGTGACGACCACCCCGGCATCAAGGCCGCTCTCGCATCCGTCTTCCCTGGCGTTGCCTGGCAACGATGCCAGTGCCACATGCAGCGCAACGCGCAGTCCTACGTCTCCAAGATCGTCATGAAGAAGGACGTGGCGGAGGACCTCCGCTCCATCTTCAACGCGCCGACGATGGCCGACGCCGAGCAGATCATCAAGACGGTCGTTGTCAAGTACCAGGACTCGGAGCCCAGGGTCGCCGCGTGGATCGAAGAAAACATATACGAGGGACTCGCTGTCCTCCAATTTCCCGCCAGCCATCGTCGACGCCTCCGGACGTCGAACGCGGTCGAGAGGCTCAACAAAGAGATCAAGAGGCGAACGCGAGTCGCTGGCCTCTTCCCGAACGAAGCCGCGCTGTTGCGGCTCGTCACTGCCCTGGCCATGGAGGTCTCCGAAGATTGGGAGGCCGGCCGTCAATACCTCACCATGGAGCAAGCCTGATCTTCCTCGCGGACGAAATTACAGAAGAAGAGTTGCTCTATCACGTTCAACTAGAGCATCTGGGGATTTACTAGGTTCGCTAAGCCATGAGTCAGACCTACGATATCTATTTGGCGAAGCCTGCTGAACCCGACCCACCTCTCGCATTCTGGTACGCGCATTTCACCGTGGACGGCCCGCTTGTCGTCGAGGACGAGGACATCTCCGATTCGTGGCTTGAGGTGATCGGATCTCGACGGGTGCTCTGGACGGTGACCGTCGAAGGCTCTCCATCTGATGACGATCTGGACGAGCTCGACGACTGGATCGTCTCCACCCTGAGTCAGCACAAGGCAGTATTCATCGACCCACAGTCAGGGGCCTGGCGAACTGCGCATCGATCCGGGAGCCTCTTGGGGGCTGCGCCTGAAGTGGAGGAGACACTTGGCTCACTGGCATTCTTCTTTGAGGATGTGGAGGGTTTCGAGAACGATGGGATGCGGTCTTTCCTGTCTGCTCTTCAGCGATTGTTGCCTGAAGCACTTCCGAGGAGGTTCGGACCGACGGAACCGATGCAAAGCCGGCTGGAGGGCGAGGACTTCGAATCGCTTCTCAAAGCCTGGCTCGAAGAGCCTCAGTTCCTCATCATGAAAGCAAAGGCGCCGTTCGGATACCTTTTTTCATCCGTGCCGACTGAGTCCATGAAGCGGAGTTGGCATTCAGAACACTTCCTTAGAACTAGCAATCTCGTCGGGCGGCTTGAATTTCAGATTCGGCCGAGATTATTTGAGCTGCCCGCGCTTCTTCAATCGACGCTCAATTTTCTCGTCGAGGGGGCAGGTATTACGAACGCGTTCTATGCCGAGCTTCGCCGGGTCAAGTGCCCCGCGCACTCTTGGTTCTGGCGTGGTTTGCCACCTGGGCCTGTCGAAGGCTGTGTTGTGGGGGCACCGTACGTCGACCTCTGGTCCGGCTTGCCTGAGGCAGGAACGCAGCTCACGAACGGGCAGGTTCTCCTCCAGAAAAGGATGACTGGTAGACCCATGCCGGCAGTTCCTGATGAATTGCAGCTACCGTCAATCAAGATTGACGGTAGCAAGTGTCGGCAGTCAGGCTTCGCCCAAGTGTACCCATTCCAGCGTCAATCAAGCGGCTGATGAGGAGCGTGAAAACGTATATCAGCTCGGATGGACCGATCGGTTGTCCCCACCTCGTCTAGGTGACTGTACGAATCTGGAGCAATCCATCGATCGCGAGCGTTTAGCGCCGCCGCCGCCCCGCAGTAGCGGATCACCGGGGATAAGGTGTCGCCCTTTGAGCAATAACGCTGCACGCTCACTTTAGTGTCCTGACCCTGCCCGGTGCGAGTGGACACCGGGGGCCTTCGAGCGGCCCCCCCTCCCCGGCCATTTTTTGTGGACCGGCGCTCACTCTAGCTGCACTTCCAGCTTCTTTAGGGCCCTCTTCGCATCTCGCGCTATGTACTTATCCGGAGCGTTCTCAGAGAGGCGAGTGAGGATGCCAATGGCGTCACGTCGGCGCTGCTTTACTATATACGCCACCGCAGCAAGTCCCGACTCCTCGTGCTGCGCAAGTGCATCGATCTGATCTAATGATAATGCAGCGTCGTCGCACTTGGCCAACGCCCGGGCAAGAACTCCGCCTACACTCCAGAAGGGAACGGATGTCGCCAGTTCGGCCACCTCGCGCGCGATCTCTGGATAGAGTTTCGCCCTCTCTAGATTGCTTGCCGCACTCAGTCCGCACTGCTCTCTGTGGGAATTTTCCCAGCTGGCATTATAGACGCCACATCGCAAGATTCTGAGAAGGGTCCGCTGGAGATTTAGCGAGCGCCCACCGCGACGGAGGGTAGCTATGATCTCGCTCGTCAGTCCTGCCCGGTCTGTTGATAGGCAGCCATCGGCCAGGCACCGTAGCACGCCCTCATCTCGGAGCGCTTTGGGGTCTATCTCTTTTAGGCTCTCGAAGGAAAATCTGAGTCCCAGGGAATTCAGCTTCTCTCGAATAGGCGCCCACGCCAGATTAAATGCGCGAACATTCGCACGAATCCATTCGAGATGCTCAGGCGAGACTTGGCCACCGAACGTTGGGTCTTCAGCCCGCCGCTTTAGTACTGACTCAAGAGCTTCATTGTGATCTCCGCGCTTCGGTTTCACTTCAATGGCCTCGGTATGCAGTGGCTGTAGCGGGAGATGTTGATCATTATAGTCATGTTTACAACGCTAGGGGGGCGTAGATTTATCAGCGCCATGGGCGTCCAGTGTCGAAGACCTCGCCGCCCTTGTCTTTGATCAGCTTCAAGAGCGGCGCCGCTACGTTCTTCTCGCCACCGTTGATGTGAAGATGGAACTTATACCCCAATCTTTCAGCGTTTGCAATGTAGGATTTCATCTGCGCATTCAGCGACTCTGGCCTACGGATGGGATCTGCAAACCATCGTGCTCGGCGTCATTCCCGGCGGGCTACTGTGGGGCATGAGCGCGATCGCCACGCGAGGCCTTGCCGTCCCCATCGGCCTGCATGCGGCATGGAACTTCTCCAGCTGGTCCGGCGGCGCCAGGCCAGAAACCGGTCTTCTGCAGATGATCGTTGAGGACGACGCTCTGGAGCTGACACAAATGGTCGGTACCGCGAGCTATCTGTCGATCTTCGGCGCGCTCACTTTGGCCTTCTGGTTCGTCCATCGACGGAACCTTCGACGAGCGGCGCCAACGCCAACGGCGTAACCATCGGTGCTTGGGGGGAAAGGCCTCAAGAAGTCTCGGGGAGGTTCGACTACTCGAGAGCGTCCGAGCGGCCATCGGGCTCTTCGCTGAGCCGAACTCGCCGGTCGCCTTGACGGAGGGAGGCTCCAGCGACGCAGGCTGCGCTGCCGCCCTGTGAACCACTCCAGCTGATGGTCGCCCAGCTCTGATAGCAGGAGCACCAGATGTCGGGCCGGGCGGCGCGTCACTTCGACACCCCGCTTGGAGTTCCTATCCGTTTCTGAGCTTCTGTTTCGCGATGGACGGCTCAGCTGCGGCTGTTCTCCCGGGGCTGGGATCTTCTATTCCGTTTCGGCGGGCACGTGAACGGCCCAGCGAGCGAGGTCAGTCGCAGTGGCTCGGCGTGAGCCAATTGGGAAGCCAGATCCAAGAAGTCGTCCCGCCTTGGATCAGAACCAGAGCCAGCGCGGTGAAGGAGCGCGTTCGCGCTGATGTGCCCAGCACGGCATGCCGACGGTGGACGTGGGCTGCGTACAGCTTTCGATGCACAGCCCGCGAAGTGTGTGGCCTCATGGATCCCGAGTGGATGATCGTGGCGCTCACCGAGACGCTCAAGGGTTAGCGCCAGAAGAGTCCCTCTCGGGCGATGCCAAGTCTTGCTGCTCCACAAGCCAGGCCATCGCGTTCTTCTTTGCGGCGTCCAGCCGCAGAATCGTCCGCGAAATCTGAGGGTGCTGCAGGTGCGCTGCGGGCATCGCCGCAGGTGCGCCGCAGGAATCGCCGCAGGAATAATCTGGGCGGACGCCAGGGCCGCGGCGCTCTCTTCCGTAGCGGGGGCCGTGGCGGCGGGGGTGGGCGGCGCGGCTTCTGGAAGAAGGCCCTCCCCTTTTGGACGCGCGGCTCAAAGCCGCAAAGCCTCCCCCCTCGCCGACGTTTGCACGTGGGCGAGAGGGGAGGCTCTTTTCTGGTACCGCCGTCGCGACGGCTCTCAGATGAACGTCACTTCCAGCGCGTTCGTGAAGTTCGAGGTCGGACCGCTGGGGCTGGCGTCACGGCTCCACCACTGGAACATCAGCGTGTCCCCCGGGTCCAGTGAGATCTGGGTCCCCTGGGAGGATTGCAGGTCCGTGTTGTCGACCGTGAAGGTGATGACCCCGCTCGCCGACGTCGTGCCGATCGAGGAATAGAGGCGCCCGATGGTGCCGCCGACGCAGAGGTTGCCGGCGCTTCCGCCCGGGTTCGGGACGAACACGCGGCTCGTGCCGAAGATCACGCTCGCGAACGAGCTGGGCGGAAGGCTGGAACCCACGAGGCGAAGGTTGTTGTCCAGGATGTACGGCGAACCGGTGGCCGAGCACACGCCGCGCTGGCCGGACGAGTTGATCGTGGCCGTGCAGTAGTTCTGGAAGGCGTTGCAGTTCGCGTTCTCCCAGGTCTGGATCGCGGCGCGCACGCGGTCGCGGAACAGCGCGGCCAGGCCAGCGCCGACGGAGTCATTGGCGGAGGCAGCCGTGTTGGCGTCGTTCACCCATGCGCCGATGAAGTACTCGCGCCCGATCGTCTGGCAGCCGCTGCGCTCGGGCAGCCGGACGTAGGCGCCGCGGCTACGGTGCTGCTCCGATCCCGAGGACGAGTTGCAGGTGTACGATCCTCCCTTGTGTGCGAAGGCCGTTCCCGCGAGGAACGCGGCGCGCTCGCTGGAGTTGAGGCTCGACGAGTTGAGCTCGGTGGTGAGGATCGTTCCGGTGTTGAACGAACCCATGCCGAAGTTCGAGCTGTTGCTCATCCGGTCGTAGAAGTCGTCCCGAACGCTGCCGAGCGCTCCATCGATCACTGCGCCGTGGAGGTCCGCGAGGTCACGCAGGGTGATCTCGTTGCGAGGCTGCCCACAGAGGCAGCCCAGCGTGTGATTGAGCTCCACGTTGGTGGCGCCGAAGCTGGCTGCGGTGCTCTCGATCACGGCGGTCCCGTAGCGGCTCCGGACGGCCTCCGTGGCCGTGTTCGAGCTCGACTCCATCATGCTGCGGAGCACAGCGCCCAGCGTGCGCGTGGTGGGGTTCGAGCCGGTGGGGCAGCTTCCGTTCAGGCCCTGGTTCTCCGTCATCGGTGAGTTGAACGAGTCCAGGTTGAGCGCGACCCGCCGGTTGGCCGTGAAGTGGTGCACCGTTTTGATCAGGCTCGCCGGTTCGAAAACGCGATCCTCGAAGACGCCCGCCAGCGTGCTGTCGGTGCCCTGGTACTCACGGAGGACCAGGCCGCTCGTGGCATCAAGTGGCAGTCCCTGGCGCATGGCGAAGGCGGCTTCGATCGCAAGATCGTTGTCGTTGCGCCGGCACACCATGGCGTAGCGTATGGCGCCTGAGGAAGTGCGATAGCGCTCCAGGTCGATGATGCGGGTGGCGTACTGGTCCGCGAGGCGGCCGATGTCACCGGAGGTCATGTTGTGGAACCAGGTCCACTCGTTCCCATCCCTGGGAACCATGATTGCGCTGAAGTTCCCGGTGTCATCGTGGGGCTCCAGATCGATCAGGCGCGCCTGGTTCGAGGCGAGGCGGCTGCTGATGAAGGACGTGGACGTGTTCAGGTAGATCCAGTAGGCGGACTGGGTGTTCCCGCTGTTCGCGACCCAGACGAACGCGTAGCGCAGGGAGCCGCCGTTGCGGTAGGGCTGGATGTCCAGGATCCGCCGGGTCGGGTTCTGCTGGAGCCAGGTGGAAAGGCTGGAGAAGGTGTGGTTCGTCTGCCAGCCGTGGGAGGTCGCAAAGTCGGAGCCGGTGTTCGCGATCATCACGGCGGCGTAGCGGATGCCTGCGACAGTCTCGTAGGGCTCCACGTCGATCAGGCGCGCCTGGTTCGAGATCACGTTGCTGGTGACCTGTGACTCCGTGAGGCCGTAGTACCACCACCAGCCCTTGGCGTAGTCGCCAGTATTGCGGACGAAGGCGGCGCTGAGGCGGAAGGGAGAGTCGTCCTCGATTTCGATATCGACGATGCGGTAGCCCTGGGCGACGCGGTCCGAGACGGTCTGGGCCGTGACGTTCGTCATCCACCACCAGCCGGTGGGGGTGACCGTGTCGGTCTGGGGATCGGCCGCCGAGGAGGGGATGAGCGCCATGCAGGCGGCGAGGGCGAGGAAGAGGGAACGGAGTAGCTTCATGGGTCCGGATGGGTCAGAGAGAGCCCCCAAGACGTGACGCGGGGGCGATGCACCCCTCCCATCCGGACGCCCGGAGGGCCGTTACAGGATTCCCCGGAATTCTCCGTGAACTGGACCTCAGCGCTTGCCGATGAGCGGCGCCGTGGCCTCCCTGGATGCCAGAGCCCGCAGCGAGGGGTCTTCGGCGACCGTGGCCGTATCGAAGCCGCCCTCCACAGCAGATTGGACCAGTTCCACGGCACGCTCGTCGCAGGCGGACGCTCGCTCGGCCACGGACGCGGACTCCAGCGCCTCGGCGCACTCGACCAAGGCGGCCGCCGCCACCATCTGCCTGGGCGGTGAGCTGGCCAGCTCGCCGAGTTCGAATGCGGCGTCGGCCGCTGCCTCCGGGGCCTTCAGTGCCAGATGGGCGTAGCTCAGGAACTCCCGCGTCCACTCGCGACCGAGCTGGACCTGACCGAAGGTGGGGACCCTCGCGTGCGCTTCGTCGTACAGCCTGGCGGACTCCAGGAGCAGGGGCACCGCCTCGGCGGGACGTCCCAGGGCCTGGAGGCAGATCGTGGCATCCTGGAGTCGCGCTCCCGCGAGCTTGACGAGCACGTCCAAGTCGTCCGGTTCCAGCTCATGGGCGGCTTCCAGGCTTTCGGCGCCGCTTCGAAGAAGCGTCAACCCTTCCTCCGGTCGCCCCTGTCCCATGATCGTGACCCCGACGATCATCTGCGCCGTGGCCGCGTCCACGGCGAAGGTACTGCTGCTCGGAAAGTCCTCGGCGAGGGCCACGGCCCGCTTCATTCCGTTCTCGACCTGCTCCATGGCCTCCTCGGCTTCCATCCGCATGAGCGCGGACCCCAGGTTGATCTCACCCCTCGAAAGGTCGCGCCGCAGCGCCACGTTCTTTCCGAACCGCTCCTCCAGCGGCCGCAGAACCCCAAGCACCAGGCGGTTCTGTGCCGCGCACTCGGCGATGTTCTCCTGGGTAGGCGCCCTCTCCGAAGCGAGGACTCCCAGCAGCTGATGGGCCCGTGCGAGCTGGAGCGCTGGCTGAAGCTCATCTTCACGGCCGATGCGGGCGGCGCGCAGCGGCTCCAGTGCGCCGTCCAGCAGCTCCCGCGTCTTTTCGGGCTGACCCTCGGCGCGGTAGGCCTGTGCCAGGTGCAGGAGCAGCTCGCCGCGCGCACCCGCGACCTCGGGCTCGTCCCGGTCCTTCTCGGGCAGGCGGTCCATGAGCGCGAGCGCGTCCTCGGTGACCGCTCGCGCCTCGGCGGCCTTGCCCTGCAGTCGAAGCGCCATGGAGCGCAGAGCGCCGATCTCTCCCACTTCGCTCACGAGCTCAGGTTCCGGCCCCTCCTCCTCGATGAGCTGCCGCGAGATCTCGTCAGCTCGCTCGAGGGCCGCGAGGGCCTCGGGGCGCCGGTCGAGCCAGCCTTCGATATCACCGATCCTGCGCCATGCGCGCGCCAGCTCCCTGCGCAGCCGCGGGTCTCCGGCCTGGTCGCCCGCGAGCGAGCGAAAGAAGGCGAGCGCGCGCTCCAGGATCTCCCGCCGGACGAGTTCGAGCCCTGGGACCGTGCTCAGGTCATCCTCCGACACGCGCGTGACCATCGTGTCGACCGCATCCATGGCCCGCGCCAGGTTGCGCTCTGCTCGCTCCCCCTCGGCCCGGGCGAGGTCGCGTTGCTCCTCGATCACCCGTGCCTGGCTTTCCGCGCGGATCCTGCTTTTTCTTTGCTGCCAGCCAAAGAGCAGCGGCCCACCCACCGTGACGAGCGCGAGCAGCGCGATGAGCCCGGCCGCCGCGGGGCGGCGCGCCGTCCATAGCCGGAGTCTTCGCCAGGCACCCGGCCTACGCGCGGCAATCGGACGGCCTTCGAGCGCCGCCGACAGATCGGCCGCCATCGCGGCGGCCGAAACGTATCGCCGCGCTGGATCCGGATCGAGGGCCACGCGAACGATGGTGTCGAGCTCCCAGGAGACGGACGGATCGACCGTTCGCGGCGACGGAAAGCGCCCCTCCGCGACCGACTCGCGCAGGACCATCGGACTCGAGCCCGCGTGCGGCAGCCGAAGCGTCAGCATCTCGTAGAGCGTCACGCCGAGGGAGTACACGTCCGACGCAGGACCGATGCGGTCGACCTCACCGTCGAGTTGTTCCGGGCTCATGTAGGCGAGCGAGCCGAGCGCCGCTCCCGAGCGCGTGATCCTCTCGGAGCCGGCCGAGGACGACAGCCCGAAGTCGAGCAGCATCACGCGCCCGTCGGGCGTGACCATCACGTTCGAGGGCTTGACGTCACGGTGGAGAACGCCGCGCCGATGGGCATGCTCCAGCGCTTCGGCCACGTCGCGCGCGAGGCGAGCGCAAACGCGCGGCCACGGCGCGTCGAAGAGCGGCGAGCCGTCATGGTGAGGCCCGGTCTCGGCTGCGCCCGAGCCCACGCGCTCCACCACCACATCACGCAGTTGAACGCCGCTGGGCGCATGACCCTGCTCGCGCCGATCTTTCAGGTCCCGGATCGCTTCGGCCAGGGTACATCCCTCGACAAGCTCCATCGCGAACCAGGGAACGCCGTCGTCTTCGCCGGTCGAGTGCACCGGCACGATGCCCGGATGAGCCAGGCGCGCGATGATCTCGACCTCGCGCCGGAAGCGTTCGCGGCCGCCGTCGAAGAGCAGTTCACCGGGGCGAATGATCTTGAGGGCGACCTCGCGGCCGAGTACCTGGTCGTATGCCCGATGAACGACGCCCATTCCTCCTCCACCGAGTTCGCCGCGCAGCTCGAACGATCCGAGATGCGTGGGGGTCGTGTACGTGGGCGCTTCGTCGTCATGGCTCGAGGGGAGCAGCGCGATCCGCGAACGCAGCGCCTGGGCCAGGTCGGGGTGACGGGCGCAGAGCTCGTCCAGAACCACGTGCGCGGGTCGCTCTTCGGAGCCTTCGAGGTACTCGAAGACGAGATCGCGGAGGAGGCTGCTGCGCTCGTTCTGGGTCATGGCTGGAGTGAAGGGACCTTGCGTGGAGAGCGGAGCGGTCCCTCGGGGCCGTGGCGGCTCACGCTTGGACGGTGAACGGGGGGGTCTTCCCCCGGTCTGGCACTTCCAGCGTACACTGAAACAGCTGTCCTGGAGTCCCCGCTCGTTCAGCTCGACCCGCGGTCAAAACCTGATGCCCGATAGCCATCCTCCTCAGCAAGAAGGCCCCGGCGGCGAACATGATCCCTGCGTGTCGAGCGTTCTCACCGCGGCTGCGGCCCGGGGCGACCGCGATGCGCTGGCCCAGCTCCTGGATCGCCACCTGCCCGCCCTCGAGGCCTTCGTTCGTCTCCGAGCGGGCCGGATCGTCCGTTCGACCGAGTCCAGCGCGGACGTCGTTCAATCCGTCTGCCGTGAAGTCCTCCAGCACGCGGACCGCTTCCGCCATCCGAGCGAGGGAGCCTTCCGCCGCTGGCTGTTCCGCACGGCGCTGCGCAAGCTCGTCGATCGCCGCGACTACCATCTCGCCGAGAAGCGCGATCTCCTCCGAAGCGTCCCGATCGCGGACGGCGGCGAGGCGAGCGCCCTGCGCGCCGTCCGCGAATCACGCCTGGTGGATGTCTACCGCAGCTTCTCGACGCCGAGCCATCACGCCGAGGTGCGGGACGAGATCGAGCGGGTCGAGTCGGCGCTGGACCTTTTGAGCGGCGACGAGCGCGACGTGATCGTCCAGGCCTACCTCCTTGGACTGACGCGCGCCGAGATCGCCGAGGAGATGGGCCGAACCCCGGGCGCCGTCCGCGTGCTGCTCCATCGTGCGCTGGCGAAGCTCGTGGACCTCATGGCGACGGACGGGTAGGAAGCGGATGTGCAGCGACGCAGCCCGGGGCTCAGGCCCGCATCAACTCCCCCGGTCGCCCCGCGATTCAGAGTGGGCGACGATTTCGTGCATCGCCTCCTGCAGACCGATCGCCTCGGTGTTCTCCCCGAGAGGGAAGCGGTCCGTGCCCGGGTAGATCACCAGCGTTCGATCGGTCTGAAGGTCAGCTCTCGAGACATGGAGGCTCTTCGTGGGTCGAGGGCTGAGCGTGCGCTTGAATTCGAAGGCCCAGCGCTTGTTGCCAGGTAGGTCGAGCACCAGGTCCATCTCGGCACCCGCATGCGTCCGGTAGTGGCTCGGTTCCGTTCGGTCGGGTGCCACGGACAAGAGCGATTCGATGGCGAAGCCCTCCCAGCTCGCGCCCGCGATCGGATGCCCGAGGACGTCGTCCAGGGAATCGAGTCGAAGAAGCGTGTGTACGAGTCCGCTATCTCGGACGAAGACTTTCGGCGACTTCGATAGACGCTTTTCCACGTTGGGGTGTGCGGGTGCCAGACGCCGAACGAGCAGTAGATCCACGAAGAGGTCGAGGTACGACTGGACCGTCTTCCCATCCACGCCCAGACTTCGGGCAAGGGCCGATGCATTCCAGCTCGCTCCCTGCCGGTGGGCGAGCATCGTCCAGAATCGACGAAGGGTCTCGGCGGCGATACGTGGACCGAGCTGGGGGATATCGCGCTCGAGGTACGTCGTGATGAAGTTCGCTCTCCAGAGCACGCTCTCTTGATCGCTCGTGGCCAGGTAGCTTCGCGGGAAGCCGCCCCGTGCCCAGAGCGTGTCGAGCTTCGAGACGTGCTGGTTCGGAGCCTCCGCGTGGAGGACTTCCAGCGCGCTGAAGGGAGACAGCTCCGTGTAGGCGATTCGACCGGCCAGAGTCTCACTGGCCTGCTGAATCAGATCGATGGAAGCGGAGCCGAGAAGCAGAAAATGTCCAGTTGGCCGACCCTTCCGTATTCGCTGATCGATGATCCCGCGGAGCACCTGGAACAGGCCCGGTGACCGCTGGACCTCGTCCAGGATCACCAGCCGATCCTGATGCAGGGTGAGGAAGCCCTCGGGGTCCTCCAGTTTTGCGCGATCGCTGGAAGCCTCCAGATCCAGATAGAGCGTTCTTCGCGCCCCTTCTCCTGAGTCAGAGAACGTAAGGGACAAGGTGGTCTTGCCCACCTGGCGCGGGCCGAGCATCGCGACGGCCGGGAAACTACCCAGAAGGGCCCGGATCTTCGTGGTCGCTTCGCGAGCAATCATTCTAGTATTTTGGGATACGCACTCCGAATTTTCAAGGACGTGGGCAGCAAAGTGTATCAACTCGGTTCCGCTGTCGAAGCCTGAAAGCACACGAACCGGCCCGGCTAAGGGGCCAGGGAACCGGGTAGGCTTCCGGGCGCGGCTCTTGGCTGCCGTCCTTCCACCCCTCGCCCATGATCCGCGACCTCGACCAGCACGACGGCGATCCGCCCGCCTATGACGTTTGCATCATCGGATCCGGGGCCGCGGGTGGCACCGTGGCCGCTGAACTCGTGGGGTCCGGGCTCTCGGTTTGTGTGCTGGAGAGCGGGGTCCAGCGCGTCACCCGGCGTGGTGATGATCTCAAGAAGGCGCACAGTCGCGGCATTCACGTCAAGGACTACTCGCGGGAGCGGGTCCTTGGGGGCGCGACGACCACCTGGTCCGGGCTCTCCAGCCCGCTCGATCCCGCCGACCTTCAGCCCCGTGACTTCGTCGAGTATTCGGGCTGGCCGCTGGAACGTGCGGAGCTGCTCCCGCTCTACGAAGAGGCCGCCGAGCGCTATCGGTTCCCGCGCCTCGCGGCCTTCACGCCCGAGGGGTTCGGCGCGCTTCGGGCGAAGGGCGACCTCTCGCCTGCGTGGAGCGTGGTGGAGGAGAAGATCTTCCTCGCCGCCGACGATCCCCAGGACTTCGGCAAGGAGGTCCGGCAGGTCTACGAATCGGACGGCGCCGACCTCTGGCTCGACGCGTCGGTGGCGGAGCTGTGTGGCTCCGGACGTACCGTCACCCACGCCGACGTTCGCACGCGCTCCGGGCGCCAGATCGCCCTGCGCGCCAGGGTCTTCGTGGTCGCCGCGGGCGGGATCGAGAACGCGCGGCTGCTCCTGAACTCCCGGGACATGTGCGCCGATGGCCTCGGCAACGAACGCGACCAGGTCGGGCGGTACATGATGAACCACCCGAAGAACTACCGCGGCATCCTGCACCTCGCGCGGCCGGTCGAGGAACTCCCCTACTACTTCGGATTCCTGAGCGAGGGGTTCGCGGGGTACGGCGGCCTGCGCTTTCCGGAGGGCGAACTCGCGCGGCGCGGGCTCATGAACAGCTATGTCCGACTGGAACCGCTCTTTCCGTGGTCGGATAGCGAAGGGATCGAGGCGCTCGTGCTCATCGCGAAGCGCTCGAAGTTCTTCGTCGATCGGATGCGGAAGAAGAGCCGAACCGAAGTGGTCGAGCTGCGCGACTACGCGGAGACCGGCGACGATTCGGATCTTCAGAACCAGCGCCGCTCGCTCTTCGGCTTCGTGCCGCTCCTCTTCACCATCCTCTTCGACGCGCCGAAGGTCACGCGCTACCTCTGGTCGCGCGTCGTCTCGCGCAAGCGTCCCCTCATTCGCCGCGCGCGCCTGCGGAACTTCATGGAGATGGAGCCGCGGCCCGAGAATCGCGTGACCCTGAGCGATGAGGTCGACCTCTTGGGGAAGCCGCTACCGCTCGTCCTGCATGACACGACCGCGCTCGACCGGCGCTCGCTCGTCGAACTGCACGCGGTCCTCGTCGAGGAGTTCGAGCGCGCTGGCGTCGGCCGACTCGAAACCGATCTGGCGACGGCCGAGCCCTGGCCCATCACCCAGGACGCGTCCCATCACATCGGCACCACGCGCATGGGGACGGATCCAGCGACGTCCGTCGTCGACCCTGATCTGAAGCTCCACGGCGCGGACAACGTCCACCTTGCGGGCGCGTCCGTCTTTCCGACGTCGGGCTGTGCCAATCCGACCTTCACCATCGTCGCCCTTTCGATTCGTCTGGCGCGGACCCTGCGTCAGCGCTACAGCGAGTCCGTATGACCCACACCAAGGCCCCATGAACCGTCCCACCGAAGTCCTCATCGTCGGGGCCGGCAAGCGCGTTCAGAACGCTGCCGTGCCCGCGTTCCATCGGGCCCCCGAGCTGTACCAGATCCGCCACCTCGTCGGGCGGGAGGAGCGCGAGGAGACCTTCGACGGCCGCGCCTACCCGGTGCGTGCCCTGAAGAGCCTCACCGCCTCGGACCTCGAGGGCATCGGCCTCGTGTTCGTTTGCGTGTCGAAGGAGTCGATCCCATCGGTGCTCGAGCGGCTCGCGTCGCTGGCGCCACTGCACACGGCGCTCCTCATCGATACGCCCGTCCTGCGCTTCAAGCACCTGCGCCATGCGCGGCACCTCTCGGCTTTTCAGAGCGTCTCGGTGGCCGAAGACTGCTCGACGCTGCCCTGGCTCGACGTGGTGCGCGCGGCGATCGCGGCGGGCGACATCGGCGAGCTCAAGAGCGTCTTCTTCGATCAGTCCGCGTGGGCGTATCACGGGGTGGCGCTGGCGAAGACGATCCTGGGATCGACGCAGGTCCGCAGCGGGCGCCGCCGCAAGCACGGCGGCGAGTTCGCGTCGCGCCGACTCGTGATCGGCGGCAAGGAAGCCCTGTTCATGGAGCCGCGTGACTACGCGACCGGACGCCTTTCCATCGTCGGATCGAAGGGCGTGATCTCGGACTTTGGCCTGCAGGCCGAAGGGGCTCTGCGACTGGAGTCGATCGTCGAGGCGGGCGCCTGCCGAGGCTTCCGCCTGGGCAGCCACGAGGTGCTCCTCGACGAGGCCGAGGCCTCGTTGATGCAGAACGTCCCCGAGGGCGCGTCGGCGACGGCCCTGATGGAAGCGGCCAAGCCCGTGGGGTTCCTGCGCCTCCTGCGCGCCCTGCACGCGGGCGAGCGCGGCTACCCGCTTACCGAGGGGCTCGACGACATGATCATCGACTACCACCTGGAGAAGTTCGGGCGGTACGCAGCGAACCCGCTGACGAGTTCGCGCTCGCCGCTCGCCAAGATCCTGATGGGCATCTGAGGAGCGGCGCCTTCGGCCGTCGCCGCGGGGTTACTTGGTCTTGAAGCGATCGAGGAACATCTTGAGCCGCGCCGCGCCTGCTTCCGTGTTCTCCGTGACCCACTCGGCGTTGCGGAACGCCGTCGGCGACGCCTTCTCGCGGAACTCGGCGAGGTAGGGGTGGATCTTGGCGAAGAGCAGGATGCCCTCGCCGCACCATTCCACCACGAGTTCCGGATGAGCGGCCCCGCGGCGCGCGAGGCCGTAGGCCATCTCGAAGTAGCTCGAGACCTGCCGGAACGCGGCGTTGTGTTCGTGGTCGAACTGTGTGATGGCGGCGAGGTCGGCGTAGCTCTTGGGGGTCCAGCGGATCAGCGTGTCGCGGGAGGCGCGCATGACCTCCTCTCGCCGAAGCTCGTACAGCTTCAGGACAACCTGGGCATCTTCGGGACCGGGACCGTCGGCGTCATCGTGCAGGTGGCTCATGGGAGCAGAATAGACGAAGTGGGGCCCGCCGCTACTCACGTGATCCGAGGTACGCGTGGATCGCGTTCAGGGACTGGAAGTTTTCCAGCGTCACGTCCTCCGGGGGGATGCTCACGCGAAGAGTCGACTCCAAGTGCTGGACGAGGCGCGTCACGCTCAGGGAGTCCAGGGTTTCCGACAGCAGAAGGTCCTCGTCGTCCTCGATGACGGCGGTCTCGTCGAGCAGGAGTTCGAGCTGGATGTACTGGCGGATCTCTTCGAGGCTCATGGCGTGGGGACGTCGGTTTCGAGGGCGCGGCGATCGATCTTTCCGCTCGTCGTGCGCGGGAACTCCGCCACGATCGCGATCTCTCGCGGGACAGCATAGGGAGGCAGCTTGGCCCGCGCATGGTGGCGGAGGGTCGCTGGGGTGATGGCGGCGTCGTCGGGATTCGCGAGCGTCACGGCGGCCAGGATCGAGCGGCTGCCCACGCCGTCGGCCTCGGTGTAGGCCGCCGCCTCTTGCACGGCGGGGTGCGACGCGAGCGCGCTCTCCACCTCGTCCAGCTCGACCCGGTGGCCGCGCGTCTTGATCATCCGGTCCTTGCGACCGAGGAAGCTCAGGCGGCCGTCTTCGCCGCGCTGCACCAGGTCGCCCGTGCGGAAGTACACGTCCGGGAACGGGCCGAAGGACGGGCGTCTGTGGAAGACGCGCTCGTTCAGATCCGGTCGGTTCCAGTAGCCCAGCGTCAGGGTGGTGCTGCGGATACAGAGCTCCCCCGGCGCGCCGTCCGTGATCGGCTCATCCGACTCGTCGAGAATCAGGTCATCGGAACCGACGGAAACGGTGCCGATCGAGATCGGCGTGTCGTCGCCCTCGGCGATCGGCTCCACGTCGTGGCAGGTGCACGACGGCGCCTCCGCCGGACCGTAGACGTTCGTGAAGCGCACGTGGGGCAGGCGCTCCATCAGCGCGCGCAGGTGCTTGGGCGGGAAGGGTTCGCCGCCGAAGAGGACCCAGCGCAGCCCCGAGAGATCGCGCTGGTCCAGCGCGCCTCGCTCCAGCATCTCGATCAGCGTGAAGGGGACCGTGAACACGACGCTGATGCGCTCCTTCTCGACGAGTTCGGTCCAGCTCGCAGGGAACTTGGTGACCGCCTCGGGGACCAGTACCACGGCGCCGCCCGCCTGGGCCGTCGAGAAGAAGTCGAAGATCGAGAGGTCGAAGTGCAGCGGCGCATGGCTCGCGACGCGGTCCTCAGGGGTGAGCCTGACGTGCTGGAGCCCCCACCTCGCGTAGCTGAGGCTGCCGCGGTGGCTGTGCATCATCGCCTTGGGCTCGCCCGTGGAGCCCGACGTGTACATGAGGTACGCGAGGTCCTGGTCGGTGATCCAGACGCCAGGGTCACGCGCGTCACGGGCCGCGATTTCGGCGCTGGATACGGTCACCATGCCGTCCACGGAGTCGACCCCGTAGAGGATCGGCGCCTCCGTCGTATCTCCCATGCGCTCGGCCAGCCTGGCGAGCGTCGGCCGCATCGCCCCGCTCGTCACGACGTGGCGGATGCCGCCGTCGCGCAGCATGAACTCCAGCCGCTCCACCGGAACCGCCGGATCCAGCGGCACGAACGCGCCGCCCGCCAGCAACGCGCCGTAGATCGCGGGGCCGAGGTCCAGCCCCTTGCGCAGGAACACCCCCACGCGGTCCGAGCGCTGCAGTCCGTTCTCGAGCAGCGCGGCGGCCAGTCGCTGGCTCGCCGCAAGTAGCTCCGCGTAGGTCTGCGTTTCACCGCCGAAGACCATGGCCGGCGCGTCCGGCGTCTCACGCGCCCACGCCTCGACCGCCGAGTGGATCAGGAATCCCGTGTGCATCAGCATGCCGCCCTCAAAGGCCCAGGAGACCCGCCACGATGTTCCGCTGGATGTCGGTCGTCCCGCCGTAGATCAGCCCGCCGATCGCGTCGCGCAGGTCGCGCTCGATCCCGGCTTTCGTCCGGTAGCCGTCGCCGCCGTGGATCGCGATCGCCGCCAGCGCGGAGTCGCGGAAGCACTCGCCTAGGTAGGTCTTCGTGAGCGCCGCTTCCATCAGGTTCGGGAGGCCCTTCTGCTGGAGCCACGCCGTCTTGTAGAGCAGCAGCCTGCCGGTCTCCAGCCGCAGCTTCATGTCGGCGATGCGGTGACTGACGGCCTGGTGCTTGCCGATGCTCGTGCCCGCGCGCTTGCGGGTCCGCGCGAACTTCACGCACTCGTCGATCTGGCGCTGCATTGCGCCGAGCTGCGGCGCGAGCACGAGGCTGCGCTCCCAGCCCTGGCTGAAGGTGAAGAGGCTCGCGCCCGCGCCTTCCTTGCCCAGGAGCTGATCGGCGGGAACACGCACGTCCTCCAGCGTCACGCGCCCGAAGGGCACCGTCCGCAGGCCCATCTTCGCCTCGACCGGATGGGCCGTGTAGCCGGGAGCGCTCGCGTCCACGAGGAACGCCGAGATCCCCCACCGGCCCGCGTCCGGATTCGTCTTCGCGAAGACGATGGCAGCGTCCGCCACCGGCCCGAACGTGATGAGCACCTTGTCCGCGTTCAAGACGTACTCGCCGCCTTCGCGAACCGCCGTGGCCGCCAGCCCGAACGCGTCCGAGCCGCTGCCTTCTTCGGTCATGCAGTAGGCCGTCAAGGAGTCGCCCGCCAGCGACGGCGGCAGGAAGCGCTCGATCTGCTCCGGTGTCCCGAAGTGCAGCAGCGCGGTCTGTACGCCCCACATCTGCGCCCCGAGGCCGAACGTCAGCCCGTTGTCGCGGCAGCCCTCACCCAGCGCTTCCAGGAGGCGCACCGCAGTGACGAGGTCATGCCCCGAGCCACCGTGCTCCTTCGGCACGGCCCAGCCCAGCACGCCGTACTCCGCCGCCCGCTTCCACAGCGTGCGGTCGAAGGTCCCGGCCGCGTCCCTCGCAACGACGTCGCCCCCGAGTTCTTCGCGTGCAAAGCGCCTGGCGTCTTCGACGAGCGCGTTCTGTTCCTCTGTCCAGCTGAAGTCCATGCCCTATGCTTCTTCCCCATGCGGGATCCGGAAACGAAAACGATGGAGCGCGGAGTCGCTCACGTCTGGACGGCGGAGCCGATTCCCGCCGCCCGGGTGCTGCATCTTCTGGACGCAGACGAGCGCCACCGTCTCACGCGCTTTCGTTTCGAGCGAGACGCGAACAGCTTCGCCTCCGCCCATGCTCTCACGCGCCTGGCTCTCTCCGGGGCCAAGCCGCACATCCTTCCGTCGGCGTGGAGCTTTCGGACCGCCGAGTTCGGCAAGCCCGAACTCAGCTTCCCCTCGGAGCTGCGCTTCAACCTCTCCCACACGCGCGGTCTCGTCGCCGCGGCGACGCTGGTCGGGGCCGAGGTCGGCGTCGACGTCGAAGCCATCGGCACGCGCGAGGTGGCCGAGGAGCTGCGCGAGCGCGTGCTCAGTCCGCTGGAAAGCGAAACCCTCGACGCTCTCGCGACCCACCAGCAGGCGGAGCGCTTCTTTTCGATCTGGGCCCTCAAGGAGTCCTACATCAAGGCGCGCGGTCTCGGCCTGCGGCTGCCGCTGAAAGAGATCAGCTTCGCCTTCCACCGCCGCTCCCGCGCCAGCCTCTCCGAAACGCCGCGCGCGGACGCCGACGCGCCCGCGGACTGGAAGGTCCACCTGCAGCGGCTCGGCGAGCCGACGCACGCTCTCGGCGTCACCGCCGGACGCGTGGACGGAGGGGGCCCCGAGATCCACGTGACCCACGTGGACCTCGCGACGCTGGCGCAGTCGGCTCGCTGAGACGCCTCGCATCAGAACATCTTCAGGATCGGCCCGAGCGTCTCCCCGAGGGTCAGATCGACGTCGAACGCGCGCTCGATGAACCAGTAGATCGAGACGAAGCCGCAGAGGAAGGCGCCGAGGTACACCGCGAAGCGCGTGTACAGGAGCGAGAGCCGCATCATGAAGAGGATCGGGAAGACGAGCACCACGATCAGCATCTGCCCGATCTCGACGCCCACGTTGAACCCGAAGAGCGAAAGCGCCATGTCCCCGCCGGTGATGCCCATCTCCCCGAGGACGTTGGCGAACCCGAAGCCGTGGAAGAACCCGAACAGCAGGACGATCAGCAGGATCCTGCGGTGGAAGATCGGGAAGAAGACGTCGAGCGCCGCGACGGCGATCGAGATGGCGATGATCGACTCGACCACGCGCGAGGGCAGCGTGACGATGTTGAGCGCGGCGAGACTGAGCGTCACCGAGTGGGCCAGCGTGAACACGGTCACGATCTTCAGGACCTGCCAGAGCGCCGCCTTGAAGCTCTCCTGCGGCTCCCACTCCCCTTCCTCGCGGCGCCTCAGGACCGAGGGAAGGAGCAGCACGAAGAGGAAGAGGATGTGGTCGATGCCGATCAGGATGTGATGGATCCCGAGCTTCACGATGGCCCGGATGCCCTGCCAGCGCGACCCTCCCGTGAGGTCGAGGGTCTGGGTCGATTCATCGGGCTCGAAGATCAGCGAGACGCCGCCTTCGTTCATGAACGTGCCCTGGCGGAAGAAGTGCTCGATCACGAGGAATCCGCGGTGCTCGGGATCGACCTCGAACATCACGTCGTGGGTGACTTCGATCGCGTCGGGGATCCCCTCCACCCCGACGAGGTCGTAGAGGCACGAGACGTACTGGTTCCCTGCGGCCGTGTAGATCCTGTAGCCCTTGGGCGCGAGTTCTATGTCCTCGCCGCCGATCCGATGGCCGATGCGCGCGTAGAGATAGGCTTCGATCCGTTCCCGGAGCGGGTCGACGTCCGCTTCGGTGGCGGTGCCGTCTTCCGGAAGGCCCGTGCCGAGCGCGCGGTTGAGGTCGCTGATGTTGACCTCGATGCGTCCTTCGATGCCTCCCTGGTCGACGCGGAGGTAGGTGTAGCTCTGGTTGAAGGCGTGAACCGCAGCGGTCGTGGCCGCGCTCAGCCGAGCGCTGGAGCCCAGGAGCGCCAGCGCGAGGAGCGACAGAAGGACCAGGCGGCGATGGATCGATCGGAGCATGGGGAGGAGGGGTCGAGAGGGGGACTTCAGGAGGGCGCACTGCGCCACTCTGCGTCGAGGAGCACTGCGCCCGTTCGCCGCGGCAGCGAGCGCTCGAAGACGGTCTTGCCGGGGGAGTGGACGGTGAGCGTGGCGCACTGTTCCAACCAGTCGATGGACTCGGAGTCGGAGTGGCGATTCATCCAGAGCGTCAGCGGGTAGCGGCCAGGCATCAGCGGTACGCGCCGGATGTGGAGATCCAGGGTGTGCTGGCCCGGCGCCACGCGGCCGAGTTCGAGGCCCGCGCTCCACGTGTTCGGGTGCGTCACGAGGGTCCCGAACTCCGTGAACATGGAGAGGCCGACGTAGGGGCTCTGGATCTCCTCGTGGGCCTCGAAGTGGAACCGAACCGTGACCTCGTCCGCCGTACGAATGACCTCCAGCGGGCTCCCGTCGGCCGCGAGGAACTCCATGGACCGGAAGCGCGCTTCGCCGGTGCCGGGTCGCCCTTCCGACTGCGAAAGATCGATCACGGCGGTGTTCGCCTGGGCGGTTTCCTTGAGATACGCGGCGATGACCTCGCGCGACGGCCCGTCCATCCGGAGCACGCCCCGGTCGATCCAGATCGTGCGCGAGCAGATGCTCTCGATCGCCTCCAGGTTGTGGGAGACGAACAGCACCGCGTGCCCGCGGCGGCCGACCTCGCTCAGGGTCGCGAGGCACTTGGCCTGGAACTCCGCGTCGCCGACCGCGAGCACCTCGTCCACGAGGAGGACGTCCGGGAAGAGGTGCGCTGCGACGGCGAAGCCGAGGCGGAGCCGCATGCCCGTGGAGTAGCGCTTGATGGGCGTGTCGAGGAAGCTCCCGACGCCCGAGTACTCGACGATCGCGTCGAAGTGCTCGGCGATCTCGCGGCGCTTCAGCCCCAGGATGGAGCCGTTCAGGTAGATGTTGTCGCGCCCCGAGAGTTCGTTGTGGAAGCCGGTCCCGACCTCGACGAGCGAGGCCACGCGGCCCCGTACGTCGATCTCGCCGGACGTCGGGTAGGTGATCTTCGAGAGCAGCTTGAGCAGCGTCGTCTTGCCGGATCCGTTGCGCCCGATGACGCCCACGACCTCGTCCTTCGCGACCTCGAGGCTCACGTCCTTCAGCGCCCACACGGTCTTGGGCTCCGCCTTCGCGGGACCGCGGCCGAGGAGACGCTTCGCGCCGCCGACGAGCGCATCGCGCAGCATGCCTTCGCCCTGGGAGGCGCCGATGCGGTACTCCTTGGAGACGGCCGTGAGGCGGATCGCGTGCTGGTCTGTCGCTTCCGTCATGTCAGACGAGGTCCGCAAAGCGCCTCTGGACGCGGTAGAAGTAGGTGGAGCCGACGAAGAACACGACGCAGGCGATCAGCGCGGAGATCCCGAAGTGCTGCCAGTCGATCGCACGGCCTGGGACGATCGCCGAGCGCGAGGTTTCGATGATCCCCGACAGCGGGTTGATGAGCATCAGCCAGCGATACCCGTCGGGGATCTTCTCCGTGGGGTAGATGACCGGGCTGACGAAGAGCAGCAGCTGCACCACGAAGGGCAGCGCATACTTGACGTCGCGGTACATCACGTTGACGGCGGCGATCAGCATGCCGGCGCCGAGCGTCAGGATGATGAGCACGAGAATCGCCAGCGGCCAGGCGAACGCCTCGAGGTCCGGCGTCACGCCGTACCAGGGCAGGAGCACGCCCATGAGCGCGGAGGCAATGGCGAGGTCCACGAGCCCCGCGAGGATGGTCGACGCAGGAAGAATTGCGCGCGGGAAATAGACCTTGGTGAGCAGGTCGGTGTTCGTGATCAGGCTGTTGCCCGCGTTCGTGATGCCCGCGGCGAAGAACGTCCACGGCAAGAGCGCGAGGTAGTAGAAGATCGGCCCCGGCATGCCGCCCGTGGGGATGTTCGCGAGGCGCCCGAAGAAGACCGTGAACACCACCATGGTGATGAGCGGCTGAAGGACGGCCCACGTGGCGCCGAGGAGCGTCTGCTTGTAGCGAATCTTCACGTCGCGCCACGTGAGGAAGTACAGGAGCTCGCGGCTCTGGAATAGCTCCTGGAGTCGGGAGAGGTTCACGCTTCCACCTCGCTGCGCTCCGCGCGGTCGAGAGCGCGCAGGCGCTCGTTCAGCGCGCGCGCGACCTGCTGGATGTCTGGCTCGCGCAGGAGCGCCATGTGGGCGTCCTGCTGGCCGCGGCGCTCCGGGCCCTGGACCGCTTCCCGCTCCGCCTGGAGGTCCAGCACTTCGACATCGCTGGAGTACGCGCGCCATCCGAGCGCCTCGTCACGGATGCGCCAGTACGGCTGGGCCGTGTTCCGCAGGACCGTGATGCGGCCCTGGAACGTGGGCTGCTTCGGCAGATGCCGCGGCGTGTCGAACTCGAACCACTCCCCGTTGATCCTGGCGAGCCTGTCGGCGAGCGTGGGCCCGGCGGCGCTTGCCTCGATCGATGTGCTTTCCGACACGCTCTTCGGCGCGCTGTTCGGGGTGCTGGCAGCGTCGACGCGGCGCGCCGGGGAAACCTTCGGCTCGAGCTTCTTGACCAGCTTCTCCCGGAAGCGGCGTCGGTAGTAGTCGGCGCGGGTGACGGCCCGCTTGACCTTGTAGCGCCGCGACAGCGTGCCCAGCGCGTAGGTGTTCAGCAGGCAGAGGAACTCCACGTCCGCGCCGCGCTCCTCCAGGAGCCGCGCCATCTCGAAGGCGACGAGCGCGCCGTCGCACATCCCGAAGAGCCGATACGGACCGTCGGGGAACTGCTTCTGAATGGCGTCGACCGAGTCGCGCGCGAGCCGCGGGATGTCGGACACGGCCATGCGGAACACGGCGTCGGCGCCGCTCGGTCGCCCCTGGGCCAGATAGACGGGCTGATCGTCGTCGAGATGGCGACTCAGCGTCACGTAGCCGAGGGAATTGACTTCCGGAGAGGAAACGCAGAAGAGCGGCGGACGGCTTCCGTCCCTGCGAACGGCGCGCAGAACGCCGCCGAGCAGCGGCCACGGCTTCGAGGCGAGCTCCTTCGCCATCGCCTCCAGCGTCGGCGCCTCGAACAGCTCCAGCATCGGGAGCGCGCGTCCGGTGAGCGCTTCCAGCCTCGCGTGCAGCTGGGCGGCCAGCATCGAGGTCCCGCCCTGCTCGAAGAATCCCTGCTTCGGGTCGATCCTCGCGTCCGTCGGCAGCAGGGCCTGGCACTCCTCGTAGAGGAGGTCCCGCAGCATCTCGGGGTCATCGAACTCGCGGCCACCCGCGTCGACGGTCGGCTCTGCAGGCAAGCGTGTGGCCCTGCGGCGCGCGGCAGCAGGAGCGCTCACGTCGCTGTGGTCCCCCCCACCTGGTTCCCCCCATGGGAAGTGATCCCGAAGTCGCGCCTGCGGGGCGTCGCCGAGAAGCCGCACGAGGACGCCGATGCCGTGCTCCAGCGCGTTCCCGAGATCTGCCAGCGAGTGTTCGTCACGCAGGGACGTGGAGGCTGCGGTCCGAACGGCGACCACGAGTTCGGCGCCCTCTTCGAGTACCGAGATCGTGAGCGGCCAGGCCGTGGCCGCCTCGCCCGGAACGGCGCGGACCGTGAGCCCGCCGGGGTCCCGGGACTCTGCGCGGCTGAGCCACAGCACCAGCGAGTCGAAGAGCGGCTCCCCCGCCGGCAGCTCGGCGATTCGATGGAAGTCCGTGGGCGCGAGGTACTCGAACGGGATCCGCGACTGCCCCTCGCGGAGCAGCGACTGGCAGAGCCCGCGCGCCGTCAGATCCGCGGCGAGCTGGACGCGCACCGGCACGTTGCCGATGAACGAGCCGATCATCCGCTCGATCGCCGGCACCCCGGGCGGTCGGCCCGATACGGTCAGCCCGAAGCATACGTCCGCGCTGGCGTTGAGCTTCGCCATCGTCAGCGCCCACGCGGCCTGGAGCACCGCGCCCGGCGTCACGTTCGAGGATCGAGCGGCCGCGCGCAGCGCCTCGGCCCCGAGAGGATCGAGCCGGAACGTGTGGCTTGCGACCGCCTGTCCGGTCGCTGCTTCGGAGCTCGGTCGGGTGAGTCTCCGGGTCGCATGCTCGACGCCCGCGAGTCGCTCGCCCCAGAACGTCTCGGCGGCCGTCGCGTCCTGCTTCTCCACCCAGGCGACGTAATCGCGGTAGCGGCTGCGGCGAATGGAAGCGCCCGCTCCGCGGCTGGCGTCGTCTCCCTCGACGGCAGCGTCGTACGAACGCCAAACATCGTCGAGAAGCGGAGCGATCGACCATCGATCGAGCACGAGGTGGTGGCTCGTCCAGACGAAGGTCCATTCGGTCTCGCTCCATCGAAGCAGCGCGATGCGCATGAGCGGCGCCACGCCGAGGTCGAATCCCGTCGCGCGATCTTCTTCCAGGAACTCAGCCGTGGCTGCGTCCTTCTGGGCTGCGCCACCACCGCGTTCCGTATGGTCGATGTAGCGGTATGGGATCGACGCCTCCTTTCGGATCACTTGAAGCGGTTGCTTCAATCCTCGCCAGAGAAAGGCCGTGCGTAAACTCGAGTGGCACTCGACACTGCTCGCCCAGGACGCGAGGAACGCAGCCGGGTCGAGAACGCCATGGATCTCGAAGACGAATTGCTGGAACAGCGCCTCCTGGCCACCCGTCGATAGCGCTCGTAGCAGCATCACGCGCTGCATCGGCGTGAGTGGTATCAGGTCTTCGACGTTCTCCATGGGAATGGACGCGCCACGTTAGCCGGATCCTGCTCGCGCGCATCGACTGCCTCGCCTTCAATTCGTCCCGAGCACCTTTGCGGGATCGCCGCCTCTCACTTTTCGCCACATGCCATCCGTCCCCGGGTCCCCACCTGCTGCTCCGACGAACGTTGCCTCACGGTTCGTGGCGGGGAGCGTGCAGTCGCGGATCTGGGCAGGGCAAGAGCTGGCAGGGGATGCGCCGCTCTACCGCATGGCGCTCGCGTTCCGCATCCGCGGCCCGCTCGATCCTGCGCTCTTTCGACGCGCCTACGCGCAGCTGGTGGCGAGCCATGGAGCGCTGCATACGCGCATCGAAACGGACCAGGTCGGAGTGACGGTCTGTCGCACGGATCAGGTCGGAAGCGACCTGGAGATCGTGCAGGCTGACGGCGACGGTCTCGCCGACCGGGAACGTGGGTGGCGCCGGTGGCGCGAGGAGCGAGTGGCTCGTCCATTCCAACGCGAGGCGCCGCTCGTAGAGGCGGTACTCGTCGTCCTCGGGGCCGAAGATCACGTCTGGTACTTCGCGCAGCATCACGTCATCAGTGACGCCTGGTCCACCGCGCTCGGCTTCCGCTATCTCTCGGAGATCTACTCGGCGCTGGAGCAGGGCGAAGCGCCTCCGACCCGTCCCGAGCGCGACTATCGGGACTACCTCGCGTTCGAGCGGAAGGCCTCGGCCACCGCATCGTTCGAGCGCGCGGACGCCTACTGGCGGGCCGCGACGAGCGGCTTCGAGGGCGGATCGGCTTCGCTCTACGGTCACCGCGGCGGCTCGCAGCGTCGATCCACGCGGACCGAGCGGATCTCTCTTCGGCTCGGCGCCGATCGCTCGCGGCGGGTGCGCGAACTCGGGGTGACGCCCCCGTTTCGCGCCCTGACCGAGGACCTCTCTCGCTTCCAGGTCTTCGCCGTGGCGCTCTTCGCGCTCCTTCGAAGGATCGGCGAGGACGCCCCTGGGCTAGCGCTGCTCGCGCCGGTCCACAACCGCTCCACCCGCGCCTTCAAGGAAACGCTGGGCGTGTTCATCGAGGTGCTGCCGCTGATGATCGCGCCCGAGCCCACGGACACCTTCGCGGACCTTGCGCAGCGCGTGCAGGTCGCCATGCGCGGACTCGTCGCACACGCGCTCCCGGGAATCAGCGGTCGCGTGCCCGCCGTGCCGGGCGCGGAGGCCGTGCTCAACTACATCCCGGCCTCGTTCGAGCGCGGGTTCGCCGGTCGTCCGGTCGAAACCGAGTGGCTTCATCCCGGCCACGGCGATCCCGAGCACGCGCTTCGCCTCCAGGTCCACGACTTCGACGGGAGCGGCGAGTTCGTCCTCGATTTCGACGTTCACTGCGACGTCTTCGGGGCGTCGGAGCGCGCGGCGATCGTCCGGCATTTCACCGTGCTTCTCGATGCCCTGCTGGAGAACACGGGATGTCCGGTGGACAGCGTCGAGCTACTGGGGAGCGCGGAGGTTCGTGCGCGCGCCGAGCGACTCGACCGCGTGGCAGCAGCCGCGCCGGCCGCGTCCGCGATCGAACGGATCGGCCGAGCCATGCGCGCCCATCCGGATGCGGTGGCCCTGCGCTTCGGTGAGCGCACGTGGACCTACACCGAACTCGATGCCCTCGCGACGGGCTTCGCGGCGGCGCTCGCGGCTCGCGGCGTTCGGCGCGGCGACCTGGTCGGCCTCAGTCTCTCGCGTTCGCACGAACTGCTGGCGCTGATGCTCGCCGCGCTTCGACTGGGCGCGGCCTACCTGCCGCTCGACGCGAAGCTTCCCGGCGCACGGCTTCGGCAGACGCTGGAGCGCGCGCGACCGCGGCTGACCGTGCTCGATTCATCGCAGAAGCTGACGTTCGCTGGATCCGAGGCCGTTCTGCTGCCGGATCTCTACTCCGAGCCCAACGAGGGAGAGGAGACGCTCGCGGAGGTCGCACCCGAACCGTCCGACCGCGCCTACGTCATCTTCACCTCCGGCTCGACCGGCGTGCCGAAGGGCGTCGAGATCTCCTACGGAGCGCTCGACCACTACCTGCGCTTTGCGCTCGCCCGCTACACCGACGGCCAGCCGACGACGTTCCCGTTCTTCTCGCCGCCTTCGGTCGACCTCTCGGTGACGTCGATCTTCGTGCCCCTGGCCTCGGGCGGCACGGTCGAGATCTACCCGGAGTCCGAGGACGAGCGCGACCTCACCGTCTTCGACGTGATCGACGAGGATCGCTGCGACGTCGTCAAGCTGACGCCGGCGCACCTCGCGTTGCTGGTCCAGCGCGGGCCGATCACGGCCTCGCGCCTTCGGGCCCTCGTCATCGGCGGAGAGGACCTGAAGCGCGCGCTGGCGCGCCGCGTCCAGGACGAACTCGGGGCCAGCGTGGCGCTGTACAACGAGTACGGGCCCACGGAGGCGACGGTGGGCTGCATGATCCAGCGCTTCGACCTGGAGGACACGGCCGGGGAGTCGGTTCCGATCGGCCTTCCGATCGACGGCGTCCGCCTGCACGTCGTGAACCGACTGGACCAGCCCGTGCCGGACGGCGTGGCTGGCGAGCTTCTGATCGGCGGCGACGGACTCGCCAGCGGCTACCTCGGTGATCCGGAGGCGACGGCGGCGCGCTTCGTCCCGGACCCCGTGCTCGGGAACGGCGACCTCGTGTATCGAACGGGCGACCTCGTCCGCATCAGCCCGGCCAGCGGCGCGCTGACCTTCCTCGGTCGCCGCGACGACCAGGTCAAGATCCGGGGCGTGCGCATCGAACTCGGCGAGGTCGAGGCGGCCCTGCTGGCCCTGCCAGGGGTCGAAGCGTGCGTGGTGACGGCGGCGGAGTCCGAGAGCCGCGGCACCGATCGCACGGCCCTGCAGCTCGAGGGCGATCCGCGGTGGAGCGGCGTCACGCACTGCGTGCGGTGTGGGCTGGCGTCCAATCATCCGGAGGCGCGGATCGCCGAGAGTCCGGAGGGCATTTGCGCCGTCTGCCTCGAGTTCGACACCTATCGCGAGGCGGCGCAGAGCTACTTTCGCTCGGAGGCGGAGCTGCGCGAGCGGCTCGATCGGGGGCGCGCGCTCGCCCGGAGAAACGGCTCGGAGTTCGACTGTCTCGCGCTGCTCAGCGGCGGCAAGGACAGCACCTACGCGCTCTACCAGCTCGTCGAACTGGGCTATCGTCCGCTGGTCTTCAGCCTCGACAACGGCTACATCGCCGAGGGCGCCAAGGCCAACATCCGTCGCGTCGTCGAACACCTCGGACTGGAACTCGTCTTCCAGGGAACGGGTTCGAACAGCTCCATGAACGCGATCTTCAGCGACAGCCTGGATCGCTTCAGCAACGTCTGCCAGGGCTGCTTCAAGACGATCTACACGCTGGCGACGAACCTCGCACGTTCCCGGGGCATCCGGACGATCGTCACGGGCCTCTCCCGTGGACAGATCTTCGAGACGCGACTCGCGCCGATCTTCCGCTCGGGGATCGTCGACCCCGCGGACGTCGAGCGCTTCGTCATCGACGCGCGCAAGACCTATCACCGCGTGGACGACGCCGTCGCTCGCCACCTCGACGTGTCGGCCTTCGAGGGCGACGAGGTCTTCGAGGAGATCGAGTTCGTCGACTTCTATCGCTACTGGGACGTTCCGCTCTCCGAGGTGCTCGGCTTCATCGCCGAGCGCGCGGCGTGGCGCCGTCCCGAGGACACCGGGCGCTCGACGAACTGTCTGATCAACGACGTGGGGATCGCGGTGCACAAGCGCGAGCGCGGCTTCCACAACTACGCGCTGCCCTACAGCTGGGACGTGCGACTCGGGCACAAGACTCGGGACGAGTGCCTCGACGAACTGGACGACGATATCGACGAGGAGCGCGTCCAGCGTATCCTTCGCGAGATCGGTGCGGATCGGACGGGCGGCGGGCTCACCGACGAGCGGAGGCTGGTGGCGTACTATGTGCCGACCGCAGGGCAGGGGGCCGATTCCACGGGCGCACTGCGCTCCGGGCTCGCGAACGTGCTTCCCGAGTCGATGATCCCCCAGGTGTTCGTGGCGCTCGACGCGCTTCCGATGACGGCGGCGGGCAAGGTCGATCGCGCGAAGCTGCCGGCGCTCGCGGAGGGCGCTCGGGTGGGCGCGGACCGCGCGGGGCACGTGGCTCCCAGGACCGATCTGGAGAAGACGCTGGCCGAGATTTGGAGCGGCGTGCTGCACGTGGAGAAAGTGGGCGTCCACGATCACTTCCTGGAACTCGGCGGCGACTCCATCCTGGGCATCCAGATGGTCGCCCGCGCGCGCGCCGCGGGCTGGGCGATCGCACCGCGGGACGTCTTCACCCACCCGACGATCGCGGGCCTGGCCCTGGTGGCACGCGCCTCCCGGGGCGATGGAGCCGAAGGGAACGCCCGCCAGGACACGCCGCTCGGCGAGGTTCCGCTGACACCGATGCAGGCCTTCGGACTGCGCACCCACGCGGCCGATCCCGGGATGTTCGGGATGTCGATCGTTCTCGCGAGCGCAGAGGACTCCCCCATCGACGCCGAGGCCCTTCGGGAAGCACTCGCCGTCGTTGCCGATCATCACGATGCGCTGCGTACGCAGTTCGTCGCCGCGCGTGGCGGGAGGCCCGGGGAGTGGCTCCAGGAAGTGCTGCATCCCGGCGCGGCCGGGCCGCCCTGGCTGGAGGTCCACGGGAACGGCGGCGACCTCGTCGAACTCGAAGCAGCGCTGCACCGCAGCTTCGATCTCGCGACCGGCAGGCTTCTGGCCGCATCGATCGTCAGAGCGGCCGCGGGCGAGCCAGAACGGCTGATCCTCGCCGTTCATCACCTCGTGATGGACGCCGTCTCCTGGGAGCCGCTTCTCACGGATCTCGACGCGGCGTACGACGCGGCGCTTCGGGGCGTGGCGGCCACGCTGCCGGCGAAGACCGCTCCGTGGCGCAGCTGGTCGAGGTACCTGCGTGACGCGGACCGTGCGGGGGCGTTCGAACCCCTGGCCAGCCGCTGGATCGACCCCGGGAAGGGGCCGGCTGTCGATCACGGGCTCGTCCGGGAAGAGCTGGAGATCAGGCGCGTGCTGTCAGCGGACGCGAGCGCGTGCGCGCGGGAGATCGGCGCGGGTGATGCGCTGCTCGCCGCTTTCGCGTGGGCTCTTCCTGGCCCTGACGGGGCGAGTCACGTCGCGATCGACGTGGAGTCGCACGGTCGAGCCGAGCTGCCGATCCACGAACCGCCACCCGACGTGTCGCGTACCGTGGGCTGGTTCACCGCGCTGAGTCCGGTCACCCTGCCGAGGCCAGCCACGCCGATGGAGTCCCTCGACGACGTTCGGGAGCATCGGCGACGGATCGACGGCGCGGAGGCAGCGTTCGGTTACCTCTTTCCGATGAGAGTCCCGGGTACCGATCGCGGTGGCCGTGGCGGCGCAGACGCGCTGTTCAACTTCCTCGGCGCGCACGGGGCGGCGGTGTCGTTCGTGCCCATGGGAGAGCGCGCACGCCTGCGATCGGTGCGCGGCGTGCGGCTCGTGCGCTCCGGCGACGCCCGGCGCTCTCACCGATTCGATCTCCACGGGATCGAGGGGCCCTCGGGCGCCTTCGAATTGGCCGTACGTTTTCGTGAAAGCGCAGAGACCTCGGCGGACATGGAGGACCTCCTGGCGCGGATGGAAGAGGCGCTCCTCGCCATGGGCGACACGCCGGCACCGAACGGGCCACCGGCCGGCGTCAGCGCCAGCCTCCGGTCCGGCCTCGGCCTCTCCCAGGGTGACCTCGACGATCTGATGGAGGAGTATGGCTAGCGCACCGAACGTCGAGAGCGTCTATCGCCTGACCTCGACCCAGGAGGGCATCCTGTTCCACGCGGTTCAGGACGAGGCCAGCGGGCTCTACCTCCAGCAGTTCACCGCGGTTCTCGTGGGGGAACTCGACGTGGAGCGATTCCGCCGCGCCTGGGACGACACCGTGGCGCGTCATCCGGCGCTGCGCGCGCTCTTCACCTGGAAGAAGCGGCCGCATCCGCTCCAGGTCGTGCGGCGCACGGTCGAGCTGCCCCTGGAGATTCGCGAGGACGCGGCGCTCCTCGAAGAGGGGCGAGCCCTCCATCTGTTTCTGGAGGTGGATCGGCGGCGTGGTCTGGCCCTGGAGGCCGCACCGGTCATGCGACTGACGCTCGTCCCCGGTGGCGGCCATCGGCATCGCCTCGTCTGGACGTTCCACCACATCGCGCTCGACGGGTGGTCCATGCGCGTCGTGTTGCGCGAGGTGTTCCAGCGCTACGAGGGTACGCCGCCCGAGGCGCCGGCGCCCTCGCACGAGACGTTCGTCGACTGGCTGGCGACGCGGTCCGATGAGGACGCGCTCGCGTTCTGGCGTGCGCATCTATCAGGCTTCGACGAACCCACGCGCCTCGCGGTGGCGGCTCCACGCGACTCCGTACGTAGTGCGCAGAGTCACGCGGAACACACGCTGCGGCTCTCTCGCGAGGGCACGGACGCGCTGGTGAAGGCGGCGCGCGCGAGCCGCGTGACGCTCAACGTCGTCCTGCGCGCTGCCTGGGCGCTCACTCTCTCGCGGTTCTCCGGTACCGATGACGTCGTCTTCGGGGCGACGGTGGCCGGTCGTCCGCCCGAGATCCCGGGGATCGAAGAGATCGTCGGGATGTTCATCCATACGGTCCCGGTGCGCGCGAAGATCGACTGGAGCGCCCCCGCGAGCGAGTGGTGCGCGCGGCTCCAGCGGGATCAGCTCGATGCGCAGCCCCACGAGACCACGTCGCTCGCCGCGATCCAGCGAGCGTCCGAGGTGCCGCAGGGAACGCCGCTCTTCGAGACCCTCCTGGTGATGGAGAACCATGCGGTCGCGGAAGAGGCCGCGGAGCGCTCGCTTCGAGTGGAAGGCGCGCGGTACCTGGAGCGCAGCCACTACCCGCTCGCGCTGCTCGTGGTCCCCGGTGAGGATCTGGAGCTGATCCTCGTGCGCGACCGATGGAAGGTGAGCGAAGAGGTGGCGGGAGAGCTTCTGGTCTTCGTCGAGTCCGTGCTGGGGCGCTTCGCGCTTCGACCGGAGCGTCCTGTGGCCGAACTCGTCGAACTCCCTTCCTTCGAACGCGAGCGCCTGGTTCGCTGGTCTCGTTCAGGTCGGCCGGCCGCTCTCACGGCGGCAGTCGACGTTTTGGAGAGGATCGCGGCCGCAGCCCATCGCGAACCCGAGGCGCTTGCCCTGCGCTGTCCTGGCGCGCCGCTCGGGAGCGTTTCCTACCGGGCGCTGGCCGGGCGTACGCAAGCGATCGCGGCGGGTCTCTCGAGGCTCGGGGTGAAACCCGGGGATCTCGTGGGCGTGCGGCTGCCGCGCGGGCTCGAGGCCGTGGCGACGATCCTCGGCGTGATGTGGCTGGGGGCCGCCTACGTTCCGATCGACCCGGAGGCGCCGGAGGCTCGTGTCGCGGCGATCGCGAGCGCGGTGCCGCTGCGGATGACGGTCGGGATCGGCGGGATCGAGCCGGAGCAGCTCTCATCGGCAGGGGCGGGCGACGTCCCTCCCAGGCACGCCGGTGGCTCCTCGCTCGCCTACGTGCTGTTCACCTCCGGGACGACCGGCGCGCCGAAGGGAGTCGAGATCACCCGCGATGCGCTGGCCCGGTCCACGGCCGCGCGGGATGCCTTCTACGGTGAGGAGCCGGAGCGGTTCCTGCTGCTCTCCCCGCTGCACTTCGACAGCTCGGTGGCGGGGCTCTTCTGGACGCTCTGCACGGGCCGCGCGCTGGTGCTTCCCGTGCCCGGCGAACAGCGTGACGCGCGAAGGATCGTTCAGCTGATCCGGACCGAGCGCGTGACCCATACGCTGCTGCTTCCCTCCCTGTACGAGGTGGTGCTGGAGACCGCGGAAGGCAGCGACCTCGACTCGCTGGCCACGGTCATCGTTGCTGGCGAGGCGTGCTCGGGGGCACTTGTCAGTGCCCATCTGAGTGGTCATCTGGGGCATCCTCGCGGGCGCGCCCGGCTCGTCAACGAGTACGGTCCCACGGAGGCGACCGTCTGGGCCACGGCCATGGAGCTCACGCGCCCCGACGCCGTCGATCCGGTGCCGATCGGCGCGCCCATCGGCGAGGTGCGCACCTACGTCCTCGACGGGCGACTCGAGCCGGTGCCGACCGGGGTGAGCGGCGAGCTGTACCTCGGCGGCCCCACGCTGGCCCGCGGCTACACAGGCGACGTGGAGCTTTCGAGCGCTCGCTTCGTCGAGTCGGCCCCGCTGGACCCCAGAGGCGCGCCCGAGCGACTCTATCGGACCGGTGACCGCGTGCGCTGGGACGAGGAGGGCAGGCTCGTGTTCCTCGGCCGCGTCGATCGCCAGGTCAAGATCCGCGGGCAACGCATCGAGCTTGGCGAGGTCGAGGCGGCCCTCGTGGCGCTACCCGGCGTCCGCGAGGCCGTCGTGGTGGCGGCGCTCGGTCCGGGTGGCCAGAAGCAGCTGGTGGCTTTCGTTTCGGGACCCGGAGCCGAGCGGGCGGAGCACGATGCCGAAGGCCTCGCCGAGAAGCTCACGGGGGCGATGCGTCCGCGGGCGATCGTGGCCCTCGACTCGTTTCCCCTGACCCCGAGCGGCAAGGTCGATCACCCTGCGCTCGGCGTTCGTGCCGCGGACGTTCTCCTGGAGGCGCCCGCCGTCGACGCTTCGGTCGGTCGACCGCCGACGGACGACGTCGAGGCCCGGCTGCTGATGATCTGGCGCGAGGTTCTCGGGATCGAGGACATCGCCGTCGATCAGGACTTCTACGGTCTTGGCGGTGATTCGCTGACGAGCATCAGGCTCGTCGCACGGGCGCACAAGGCGGGCATCGCGGTGGAACTCGCGGAGTTCGCGGCGGACCCGACGATCGAAGGCATGGCGCGCGCGGCGAGCGTCTCCGTGAAGAGCGCGGCGAGTGCCGCGCGAAGCGCGGGCGCGGCCTCGGGCCGACTTCCGCTGACGCCGGTGCAGTCGTGGTTCTTTGCGCTGGATCTTCCCGAGCGCCATCACTGGAACCAGGCGATTCGGATCGGGGGGTCGCACGACGGCGAGCCGGAGAAGGTGGTCGAGCGGCTGACCGCCGCGCTGCGGAGGCTGCCGGAACGCCACGACGCGCTGCGGCTGCGGTTCGAACGGGACGGTGATCGCTGGCTGCAGCGGGTCGATTCCGTCGAAGAGGCCGAGGGACGAGCCAGCGTCGTTTCGGTCGATCTGCGTGGAGTGCCGGAAGAGCAGCGAGACGCTCTGGAGCTGAGGGAGGCCAACGCGGCGCATCGGGGCTTCGACCTGAAGGCGGGCCGACTCTTCGGCGCGCGGATCTGCGTGACGGAGAGCGGGTGGCGTCTGCTCCTCGTCGCGCACCATCTGATCGTGGACGCGGTTTCGTGGAGCGTTCTCGTCGACGAGATCCGCGGGGACTCAGGCGTGAAGCCGGTCGCAGCTTCGAGGGCGGATTCGATCGCGGGCGCCAGCTACCGCGACTGGGTCGAGGCGCTGAAGGCTCGCGCGGATTCGCAGGAGCTGAAGGCCGAGGCGGACTACTGGCTCGGTCTCGGCCGCGCGCAGGAAGCCAGGGAAGCGACAGAAGCGTCGGATGCGGGCTCCGTCGCCTCGGAGCGCGCGCTGTTGAGCACGCTGGAGCCGGACCTCTCCGAGGCGCTGGCGACAGGGATTCACGACGCGTACGGCACGCGGCCCCGTGAGATCCTGCTCGCGGCGCTTTCGCGGGCGCTCGCGCGCTGGTCGGGGACGCTGCGCCATGTGGTGGATATCGAGGGCCACGGACGCGAGGCAGAGGCCGCGGGGGCGGCTCAGCTCGATGTCTCCAGCACCGTCGGATGGTTGACCAGCGTCTGGCCACTCGCCCTCGAGGAGGACGCGGCTCCCGGACCGGAGACCCTCGGTGCATCGATCCGGGCGACGAAGGAACGCCTGCGGGCCGTGCCGGGGAACGGGCTCGGGTTCGGACTCCTGGCGCACACGACCGAGGATCCGGAGCTGCGGCGCCGGATCGCCGGGATCGGAGCGCGTGGGTTGCTCTTCAACTACCTGGGGCAGATCGGGAGCGGTGACGGCGCAGGTTCGCCCATGGCCGCCATCGCGGATCCGCAGACGGGTTCTGCCCGCAGCACGGCGGGAAGGCGGGCGTATCCGCTGGAGCTGAACGCCTGGATCGAGGACAGCTCTCTGCACCTCCGCTGGAGCTTCAGCGACGAGTGCCACGGCGCCGCGCAGATCGAGGCGCTCAACGATCGATTCCTGGAGGAGCTGCGCGGCCTGATCCACCACTGTCAGGATCCCGAGGCGGGTGCGTTCACACCCTCGGACTTCCCGCTCGCGGGCGTGGACCAGGCGGAACTCGATCGAATCGCCAGGCTGCTCGGGGGAGGCTAGCGGTGGCGCACGTGCTGGTCATGACGTCCGGGCTTGCGGGCATGGTGAACGCGAGCCTCGAGGTGGTCCGGAGGCTTCAAGCGAGCGGCCATCGCGTGTCCTATGCATGCCCCCATGACGTCCGCGCGACCATCGAGCGACACGGGATCGACTATCACCAGCTGCCTCCGGTGAATCGGCAGCCTGCGCCGGAGCGAAGGCGTCGAGCGAACGAATCGCGTCTCGCCCACAAGCGCGCGGAGTGGCGTACGCGGGTGGAGCGGCGGAGCGCGGGCGTGGCGGCGCTGGGGATGGAGGCCTTGCGGGAGCTTCTTGGAAGGCTCAAGCCGGATCTGGTTCTCGCGGACTTCGACCTCGAGGAGCACGTGATCACCTGCGTGACGAGCGGTGTGCGTACCGTGATCCTCAGTCCCTGGTTCGAGTTCCGCCGGTGCGCTGGCCTTCCGCCGCTGGGTTCTCGGCTGGTGGGCGGCACCTCGATGTCACGCTGGGCGGCGTGGACGAGCTACCGCTGCCGCAGCCGACTTCGGCGACTGCGCACGTCCATGCGCTACTTCGGCACGGACCGCCGCGGTGTCGTCGAGGAGTACGCGCGCCGCACCGGGTTCCCGGCGTCGGATCTGTGGGGCCATGACTGGAGCACGCTGTTCGCGTTCGACTCCGTGCCGGTCTGGAGCATGACCGCGAAGGAGCTCGAGTTCCCCCACGTCCAGAGAGCCTCGTTCTCCCACGTCGGTCCCATGGTGCGGCTGGACCGGATCGAGGACGAACGCGCAGCTGACGCTCTCGGGGCGATGGAGGCGAGGATCGGACGGGCGCGCGCGGCGGGCCACCGCGTGCTCTACGGATCGCTGTCCTCCATGGCGGCGGACGCGGACCGGGACGACGACCAGGGCGGTGCGTCGGGCGGCCCGTTCGTGGATCGCCTGGTCGAAGCGCTGGCTTCCCGGGATGACTGGGTGTTGCTGCTCGGACTGGGTGGACAGACCCGCGCGCTCGAAGGGGTCCTTCGGCGCCGCGGGAAGCCGCTACCTTCTCAGATAGAAGTCCTCCCATGGGCGCCCCAGCTCGAAGCGCTGAAAGAAGCCGATCTCTTCATTTCGCACGCAGGGATCCACTCGATCCACGAGGCGTTCACCATGGGCACGCCCACGGTGGTCTATTCGGCGTCGGCGTTCGACCAGGACGGATGCGCCGCGCGGCTGGCATTCCACCGAGCGGCCAGCGTCGGATCCCGTGATGAGTCATCGGCGGCGATCGCGGCGCGCCTCCACGGGGCGCTCGCGGACGAATCCCTGCGGATCCGCACGCGTGAAGTGCGCGGTCTCTTCTCTGCCTCGGGCGGTGCGCTCGATGCGGCCGTCGCGTCCGTTCTCAAAGCCGTGCCCATCCCCGATCCGTGCGTGTCCTGACCCTTCTTCCCAAGCTGCCTGGTGAGCCGGTGGATGGGCACGTGATTCGTACACGACCGCTCTTGAGGCATCTCGTGCAGAAGGCCGCGGTGGACGTTCTGGCCTATGAGGTCGGGAGCATCGACGCGGACATCGCGGAGCGCGTCGCGTCCCTCCGGGCGATTCCGGTGCGCCTGGAGCCGAACACCTCGGCCGTCCACCGCATCAGGACGTTCTTCAGCCCCCACGACGTCCAGCCCTGGTATCGCTCCTACAGCGAGGCCCTGGCGGAGCGGCTCTCGGGGAGCGAGTACGACCTCATCTGGGTCGCCGGCTGGAAGATGCTTCTGTACCTCCCCGAGGTCAGGCGCCTTGTCTCTCCGCGAACGAAGATCATCGCGGATGTGGTCGACGACGAGCTACTCGGCAACTGGCGGGACCTGCGCGGGGCGAAGGGGCCGCGCTCCCGTGCCACGATGGCCCGTCGACTGCTGCGCAATTCCCTCTACCAGCGCAGGTTCCTCGCCCACGCGGATCTCGCCCTGTTCGTGGCCGAGAACGACGCGAACTCGACTCGGGCGCGGATGCCTCGCCTGCGCGTCGAGGTGAACCAGAACGGCGTGGATACGGACTACTTCGCGCCCGCTCCTCCGAGCGGCAAGCACCGCGACGAGGGACCTGTTCTTCTCTTCGAAGGGACGATGTCCTACGGCCCGAACGTCGAGGGCGCGCTCTATCTGGTGAAGCGCGTGCTTCCGATCGTTCAGCGGTCGGTTCCGGACGCAAGGGTGCTGATCGTCGGCCGCAATCCGACGCCGGAGATCGAGGCCCTGGCGGCCCACGATGTGGAGGTCACCGGGACCGTGGACGACGTGCGTTCGGACATGCGCCGCGGTGCCATGCTGGCCTGCTCACTGCGCTCCGGGACCGGACTGAAGAACAAGATCCTGCAGTCCTGGGCCATGGGAATCCCGGTGGTGGCGACGCCGATCTCGGTGCCAGGGCTGGGCGCGATTCACGACGTGAACGTTCTCATCGCGGAGGGCCCGGAGGCCTTCGCCGCGCAGTGTGTCAGGCTGCTGGAAGCGCCCTCGCTGGCGGAGCGGATCGGCAACGCGGGCCGAAGGATGGCCCTGGATCGCTACTCGATGCACGTCAAGCTCGGTGAGATCGACAGCTTCATCGAGGAGCTGGTCGGCCCGCGGACGTTCGCCAGAGCGTCCACTTCACAGAAGCAGAGCGCGTCTCCTTGAGCCTCCTGCCCCACGCCTGTGTGGTGGTGGGCCGGTGACTCGAGCACGCGGAGAGCGCCTTCGCTACCTCAGCTGACCTTCACGCCCTTCCAGAAGGCCACGTGGCCCTTGATGTTAGCGGCGTCCGGCTTGGGGTCGGCGTAGTACCACGCCGCGCCCGCGTTCGTTTCGCCGTCCACCACCACGTCGTAGTAGTTCGCGGTGCCCTTCCAGCCGCACACCGTCGTGTTGGAGGCGGGCTTGAAGTGCTCCATCCGAAGGGAGTCGGCGGGGAAGTAGTGGTTGCCCTCCACCACTTCGGTGTTGGGGCTCTCGGCGATGACGGTTCCGTTCCAGGTGGCTGTGGGCATGGTGGTTTCTCTCGGGTTCGAACGATCGGGTTCAGCAGGGGAGTTCGAGGGGGAGTTCGAAGCGTCTCGACCGCCGGATCCAGCGATATCGGAACTCCGCCTGGAGGCGCGGACTCCTCGGAGTCGAGGCTACTTGAGAAACTGCCGCGCGACCGCGTCGGCCAGGGGCAGCCCGCTGGCCGTCAATCGGTAGTAGGTCGCGCCGTCTCTCAACTGCGTCTCCAGGAAGCCCTGGTCGATGAGGAGATGGGCGGTCGCCAGGTGCGGGTCCTCTTCTGCGTCGGTGAGTCCAGCGGTTTCGCGGGCTCGCTCCGGATTCACGCCTTCGGTCAAGCGGAGCCCGAGCCACCACGTTTCGGCGAGGCGAGCGTGGACGTCGGGGTCCTCGCGCCAGTCCGTGGCGTGGCCGGCGGTCTGCATGCGGCGGAGGTAGGGCTGGATCGCGCGCGGATTGCCGGCGCGTGCCTGGCCCACCTTGCTCACCGCGCCCGGGCCGATGCCGACGTACTGGGCGTTGCGCCAGTAGCCGACGTTGTGGGCGCAGGCCTCGCCTGGGCGCGCGTGGTTCGAGATCTCGTAGGCCGCCAGGCCCGCGGCCGCGGTGAGTTCTCGCGTCGTGTGGAACATCTCCAGCTCGACCTCTTCGGGTGAGCTCGCGAGCTTGCCCTGGTCCAGCCAGCGCTTGAAGCGCGTGTCTTCCTCGAAGGTGAGGTTGTAAGCGGAGAGGTGCTCGGGCCCCAGATCCAGAACGCGGCCGAGGTCCCGCGCCCAGTCCGCGGCCGTCTGGCCGGGCACCGCGTAGATCATGTCGAGGTTGAGGTGCTCGATGCCGGCCGCGCGGGCGGCCTCGAACGCGCGGAAGGAATCGTCGACGCTGTGCACGCGGCCGAAGAGCTTCAGGGTCTCGTCGTTCAGCGTCTGGAAGCCGATCGACAGGCGCGGAACGCCGAGGTCGAGCAGCGCCTTCGCCTTGTCGCGATCGAGGCTCTCGGGATTGCACTCGGCGGAGACTTCGGTGGCGCTGTCCCGCCAACCGACGAGTTCGTCGAGTCCGTCGAGGAAGCGCGTCAGCTGCTCGATGCTGAGCAGCGAGGGCGTTCCGCCGCCGATGAAGACGGTGCGTGGACGGAGCGGCGCGCGGAGGCGCGCTTCCTCCAGGATCGCGGCGATCATCCCGTCGATGTCCTGGCCGTCGTCGGGCACCGAGAAGAAGTCGCAATAGTGGCACTTGGCCGCGCAGAACGGCAGGTGCACGTAGAGCGCGACGCCGTCCTCCGCTCGATCCAGCGCGGCGGCCCTGGGCTTCCCCTGGCGTGCGGCGAAGCTCTCTTCCGTGGAACTCATCGGGACGTCACGGGTTCTCCGTGCGGAGCTCGACCGTCTTCCCGTCGTTCGGGCCCAGCTCGATCGTGGTCTTGCCGAGGACCGTTTCGCGGCCGCGCTTGTCGAAGCCGCGGGCTTCCAGGAAGAGCGGCAGAGCCGGCAGTCCTTCGAGCGCGAAAATGGTCGCGTCGGGGTCGGTGGTGATGCCGGGCGTGTTCAGCCCGAACGTGGCGAAGTGGCGCTTCGAAGGTGCGGCGCCGTTGGGACCGGGCTCCATTCGATGCAGGAGCAGCGCCTTGAGGTTCGTGCGATTCGGGCCGGTCACGCGCACCGTGAGTTCGGCCGCGGGCCACAGAACGGCGTCCATGACGCCGGATTCGCGCGGATCGACCAGCAGGGCGGTGGTCGCGTAGCCGTCGGCGCTGACGTGGAGCCAGATCGGGTGATCCGCGGCAAGGTAGGGAAGCTCGATCGGCGACGCGGCGTTCTCCACCAGTACGTCCCCCACCATCGCTTCACCCCGGCTTCGTGCTGTGGTCGCGTCCGGGCCGATCCTGACGGTGACGCCCGCAAGCGGCACGAGCTGGGTGCCTGCGAATACGCGGAGCGTGTTGACGGGGATAGGCTCGCCGATCAGCGCGTAGTCGGCGGTTTCGTCGAGCGTGAACGGCCCCGGGAAACCGAGGAAGCGAACGGTCTGGTCCTCCAGTCGCCCCCCGTCGATGCGCAGGCGACAGCGGGCCGGTACTTCCACCTGGAAGCGGCCCTGGTTCACGTTGACCGTCAGAGGCACCATCTTGCCGCGGTTGAGCACGGCGATCTCGATGGTTCCGCGCACCGCAGGGTAGGGCGTCTTGCCGACGGGCTGAAGCATGGCGTTCCCGTGGAACTCCACGAGTTCCGCGCCGCCGAAGTCACCGTCCGGCACGCGGCTCGAGTTGTCTTCGGTGACGCTGGTGAGCGACTCCTCCGGTTCGTCCGGTACCGTCGGCAAGTCCATGGCGGGCTCCACCGGGTTCTCCGGGGCGGCGGCCGGGTCATCTCCGCTCATCCCCAGCGGAGAGACGACCGCAGGGACCTGTTCCTCCCCAGGGACCGTGGGACCGAGCCGGTCGCCGAAAAGGAAGAAGGCCGTCACTCCCACGAGGACGGCCAGAAGTAGTACTGCAAAGCGCATGATCTGCGCTCCACCGTAATCGGACGGCTACTCGCCGGCCATGACCTCGTAGAGCTTCTTCAGCGCGTCGCGTTCGATCTGACGCACCCGCTCGCGGGTCAGACCCACGATCTTCCCGATCTCCTTGAGCGTCATCGGGTCCTCTGCGTTCGAGCCGAGGCCGTAGCGCAGACGAAGGATCGTCGCCTCGCGCTCGTCGATCACCAGAAGGAGTTCGTTCAGGCGCGCGAGTAGATCGTTCTGGATCGTGCTGTCCTCGGGATCGGTCGCGTTCTCGTCCTCGACCGTGTCCTGGCTCTGGGTCATCACGTCCAGGGACACCTGGCCCGCGGCATTGCTCTCGATCGTTCGTTTGAGCAGCGGCCACGACTCCTTCGGGATGTCCAGCTCGAGTGCGACCTCCTCGACGGTGGGCATGCGACCGAGCATGTAGCGCAGTTCGTTCGCGACCGTCCGCCATTTGGACATCATCTCGTTCATGTAGCCCGGCACCCGCACGGACTTCACGGTGTTCGTCAGGGCGCGGCGGATCGACTGCTTGATCCACCAGGTCCCGTAGGTGGAGAAACGGCAGCCCGCGTCGGGGTCGAACTTCTCCGCGGCCTTCATGAGGCCGATGTTGCCCTCGGCGATCAGGTCCTGGAGGTTGAGCCCGCGCTCGCCATACATCTTGGCGATGGACACGACGAGGCGGAGGTTGGCGCGGATCAGATGCTCCCGCGCCTCCATGTCGCCCGCCTGGACGCGCGCGCCCAGTTCCTTCTCCTGCTCGGCGGTGAGCAAGGGGACCTCATTGATCTCCTGAAGGTAGGTTTCGAGGCAGCGTTCGGCTGAAATGGCGGACTCCGGGCGATCGGGGCGGTAGATGGGGAGTAGCGGGCACGTGCGCCGCCTTTGCTTCTTCCTAACCGTTCGGATACCGGGGCTCGGCTTCTTGAGAGCGGGGGGTGATCGTCCCTCCACGTCTCGGGACGGGCCTTCTGCTATCCTCTTCACGAGACATGAACGAGCCGTCGATTGAAAAGGTCGTCCCTGAAGAGGACTTTTGCACACTTCTGGAAGAGCGCGCAGTCGCGCTTCTGGAGACGTGTGCGGCCCCGGGCGGTGCGGCGTGGACGAAGCGGCGGTTCTTCGATCTCTCCGTCGAAGCGGACGAACTCGAGGCATTCCTCGACGACTACGGCGCACGGACGAATCGCAGGTTTTCGGCCTTCACCGAGATCGTGGCGTCCATTCGCGGATTTGCGCTGACCGGGCTGAGCCTGATTCACCTGGTTCGGCGCGTCGCTTCCTACGGTGTGCTGGAATCCCTCGGCGATCGCAGGGTGGCCGCGCTGGATGATCTCGGCCTCGCCCTTCAGTTCACCGAGGCGAAGCTGGCAGGACTCATGCGCGCCCTCCTCGACGAGGGGCGTTCGATCGGCGTCACGCACCTGACCCAGGGCGAGGGTCATCCGCCTCTGGACCGAACGGTTCGGCGCTTCCGACTCCCCCACAACGTCGACCTGGATCGGATCGAGGACGAAGAGCAGCGCATCGCGGAGGTGGCCTCCAAGTACCTCGCCGCCGTCGAACTGCTCCAGAAGGTCAAGATCCGGCCGATCCTCGACGAACAGGAGCGGGAGGCCTTCATGCACTCTCGGTGCTCGGAGGTGGATGCTCGCGTCTGGGAGTCCACGGTTCACAATCTTCAGTCGAGCTACGACACCTACGTGAAGAATACCGTGCTCGAGACCGGCGACCCGCGGCTCAAGACACTTCGGGGACACATCTCGGCGGCGCTCCATACGCTCGAAGCCGTGACGCGCCTGACGCACTTCGTCGAGCGCCATGAGGGCTGCCTTCGATCGGACACGGCCGACGTGGCCCTGCAGGGCATCGTGCCTCGACACGAGGTGCGAGACGTGACCCTGAACCGGCTCCTCGTCTGGGCCTGGGCCTTTATCGAGCACGGAAAGGACCTGGCCTCGTCGCTCTTGCCGAGCTACACGAATGCTTCCGAAGCCACCCTCCAACTTCGTGAGGGGATCATCCTGCACGCTCGGCCGGCTTCCCTGGTGGTGGCGGTGGTCCAGCACCACGGCACACCCGTCGAGCTGGAAGTCGCGGGCACCGTCTGCAACGCGGGCTCCATCCTGGAGATCATGGTCGCCATCGGCTCGAACCCCGAAGCCCGGGAGTACCTCGTGCGCGGAGATGAGCGCCCTCTGCGCGATCTGGTCGCGCTGTTCGCGGCCGACCTCGGCGAGGCCGGGCTGGAGGCTCTGCCCGATTCGCTTGGCTATTTGAGGCGGTGAGGCTGGAGGATCAGAAGCCGAGGAACAGCCGGTCCGCAAGGATCTTCGGCAGACCGGCTCCGATGATCCGAGCCGCCTCCCGCTCGATGTCGTACTCGACGCGCCGCATTTCGACGCGGGTGGTCTCCGTGTCATAGATGGCATAGGCGGCGCGCGGATCCTCGTCGCGCGGCTGCCCCACGCTGCCGACGTTCACCAGGGCGACCGTCGACTCGGACAGATCGACCGTTCGTTCGATGGTGTAGGACGTCCGGTTCGGTGCGTCCAGCAAGCGCATGATCGTGACCGGCACATGGGTGTGCCCCACGAAACAAACCGGCCGATCCATCACATCGAGTGATGGGTCGGCGTCGGCGGTGTTCTGGATGTAGTCGAAGCGCTCGGGGCGGTCGAGCGTTCCGTGGGAAAGGGAGAAGTGCTCCTGGTGCGCCGTCATCGGAAGATCCGCGAGCCACCTCAAGTCCGTCCTGCCGAGCTGCTTGGTCGTGTATCGAACGCCGGCCCGTGCGTCCGCGTTGAACAGTCTCGAGTCCAACTCCCCCACGCATGCGGCGTCGTGATTCCCCTTCACGACGAGCGCTTGCCTTGCCCTCAGCACCTCGATGACTTCGGCCGGGGCTGCTCCGTAGCCGACCACGTCCCCCACCTGGACGATCGCCTCGATTCCCTCTGCGTCCACGACGTCCAGCACCGCTTCGAGCGCCGCCAGATTGGAGTGAATATCACCGAGGATGGCGTAGCGCATGGCGGGCGTTGGGGGAGGCGATCGAGGCGGCGGTCGAGCCGCGACTCCAGCCGGCGGCGACGAGACTCCAACCGAAGATGGGCAGCAGGGACGCCAGCCAGGCGTCGGCCCCGAGCGGGTCGCCCGTGAACGACGATCTCAGCATCCGGCCTGGATCCAGAAGGTGAAGAAGTGCGCGCCCGTACGGAAGGCGGCCGGCGGTCAGAGCCGGTACCACGACCACGGCGAACGCTATCCAGCCGACTCCCGTGAGTTTGTCGCGGAACGAATCGTGGTGGTCTCGGGACGAGGACCGCAGCGGGACGATGGCGACCATGGAGGCGAGATGGGCCCACCCCACCAGAAGTGCTGCGACCGAGGTGGTGGCCTCGAAGCTGGCGAACTGCCACCGCTGGAACGCCTCCGCGGGGATCAGCACCACGCTCGCCATGAGTGCGGACATGGAGGTCAAAGCGGTCAGGTCGACCCCCAGTCCCCACCATCGACCTCTCTCGAGAAACATGGGTCTCAATTTGAGGCATGGGCCGAGTGCCAGGGCCTGACCGAAGGCTCCGGCCAGCAGGGCCAACTCGAAGTGTGCCGTCGATCGATGGATCCCTGCGGTCCCCAACCCCAACGGCATGAAGACCTCGAGGCTCCACCAGACTGCGAGTAGCCCGACGCTGGCGAGCCAGAAGATCGGCTGCCGTAGGACCTGGGTGATGACGATGCGGAGAATGAGAAGAGCGGCCATGGCGCGGCAGGGGCGTGTCGAACTTTCGCTGCTTGACAGCCCCTGTGGTTCGTCTACAGTCGCGGTTTCTAGCCACGGGAACAAGAGTGTTCCACGTGGAACATCGGCGCCGAACAGGAAAGGATATGGAACGTCGTCTCGGAAGAGGCCTGGGATCGTTGCTCGGTCAGACAGGTGAGCCTGGGCAGGCTCAAGCAGAGCCGAGCGCTGGCGAGGTCAGCAAGCCAGAGACCAGCACCCCGCGGAAGCCGAGCGGACCTTCGGTCCGAATGGCGGCCCAATACGTCGACGTTTCGATGATCCGACGCAACCCCGATCAGCCCCGCAAGACCTTCGATAGCGCGGCCCTGGAGGACCTGCGGCAGAGCATCGAGCGCCATGGCGTGCTTCAGCCGATCTGTGTGCGCAAGATCGAATCGGGCTATGAGATCGTCTCCGGGGAGCGGCGCTGGCGTGCCGCAAGGTCAGCAGGGCTCAAGCAGATCCCGGCCACGATCAAGGAGGAGCTGGATGACACCGCCAGCCTCGAACTGGCCATCGTCGAGAACGTCCAGCGAGAGGATCTGGATGCTCTGGAGAAGGCGAGGGGATACCAGGCCTTGATGGACCGGGTGGGGCTCACGCAGGAGGGCGTGGCGGAACGTGTCGGGCTGAAGCGTTCCTCCGTGGCGAACCACCTTCGTCTGCTCGATCTTCCGAAGGATGCTCAGGAGGCGCTGACGAAGGGCTTGATCTCCATGGGGCACGCCCGCGCCCTGCTCAGCCTGAAGGGTGAGAAGGAGATTCTCGGTGCGCTCGGGCAAGTGGTGCGAAAGGATCTGTCCGTGCGTGAGACCGAGCAGTTGACGAAGGCCTCCGAGCCGGCTTCCACTGCGTCGGGGTCAGGAGGCAGCGTCGGTGCCGTCTCTTCCAAGGAGATGGCTCCAGCGGCGCCATGGGTCCATGAGATCGAGGGCCAGTTGCGCGAGACATTGGGGGTGAAGGTCACCCTGAAGAATGGCAAGAAGTACCGGGGCTCGATCACCCTGGACTACGCGAACCGGGACGAACTGGAGCGGATCGTTGCGCTGATTGCTCCCAAAAAGACCCTCTGAGGTCCATGGAGCATCCGCGGTCGAATCGCTGTCCGCTCGAGGCAAGGGGATGTTCCACGTGGAACATCCCCTTCTTCGTGTTCTCCGTGAGGGCAAGCAAATGCGAGTTGTCCACCTTTTGTCCACGCGGCGGAAGTGAGCGCCTGCCGCCCCTGCGCCGGTCTTCCAGAGATCGCCAACCCCGCTGAAGCGACCGCGATCGCGTTTTGGCGTCGGAAGCGAGGGCCCCTTCATCCTGGCGGTCATGGTGGTTGTCCACAGCCGTCGGCGATGCGTGACAGGACGGATGTTCCACGTGGAACATCCCCGTGTCAGCTCGTGAGGACCACGGAGTGTTCCACGTGGAACATCCGACGCTCGCTTCCGGTGAGCCACCAGGTGTTCCACGCGGAACATCCACGCCACGCTCGCTGTGAGCTACCTGGTGTTCCACGTGGAACATTCACGCCTGGCTTGCTGTGAGGTCCCGAGTGTTCCACGTGGAACATTCGTGTGCCGCCAGTGGCGGCGGGAGGAATGTTCCACGTGGAACACTTGGCCCCGGTCGAGGCTCGGGTCACGAAAAAAGCGGCACCGGAGCTTTCCGATGCCGCTTCTTCCGCCGCTGCCGCCGCGAATCGCCTACTCGACGACGGTCGCCTTGGTGATCTCCACCAGTTCAACCGGGGTCTCGGCCTTGTCCGTGCGGAGCTCGGCGTTCGAAATCTCCTGAATCAGCTCGAGACCCTCCAGGACCTTACCGTAGACGACGTAGTTGCCGTCAAACTGGTGCTGGGGAGAAGCCGTCAGGTAGAACTGGCTGCCGCTGGAGTCCTTGGCGCCACCCTGCTTGGCCGCGGCGAGTACACCCTCGGCGTGGACCAGGCCGGAGTCCTCCTGGGGGACCTTGGTGTCAGGACCGCCGGTGCCCCACGAGGCGGGGTCGTCGTTGCGGCTGTTGGGATCTCCGCCCTGGATGAATCCACCCGGCTGAACCCGGTGGAACTTCGTGCCGTCGTAGTATCCCTCTTCCGCCAGCTTCAGGAAGTTCTTGGCATGCAGCGGCGCCTTGTCGATGTAGAGGCCGACCACGATCTTGCCCTTCGGTGTGTTCAGCTCCACCCGCGGGGCGTTCTCGGGCAGATCAGGGTTTTCGAACAGCGACTTGTGCTCGTCCATCCACTTGGATTCGGCAGAGAGCGCCGTTTCCATCTTCTTGAGGAGCGTCATCTCCTCACCGTCGGGCCCGAGCGGGAATTTGACGCTGGAGAAGATCGCGGGCGCGTCCTTGAGCGCCTGGCCCAGCGCCTGCTCCGCGTCACCGTACTTGCGCTCCGAGCTCAGGATCGCCGCCTGGTTGATTCGAGCGATGGCGGCGACCGAGGGCTCTTTGATGGCCTTGGCGGCTTCCGCGACCGCCGCTGCGTCCGCCTCGCCCCCGGAGGTCGCCTGGTAGAGCGCGTTCCAGTCGGCGCGCTGCTCCTGGACGGCCGCCTCGCTGGAGCGGCTCATCCACAGGATCACCGCGGAAACGGCACCCAGGATCGCGAGTCCGATCCACTTGTACTGATCGACGAACTCGGCGAACGCAGAGCGTTCCTCTTGGGCGATGCTGATCTCGGTCGCGGCCTTGTGCTTTGCCATCTCTTTCGTTGCCTGAACTGCTTGCAGGAAGCGCCCTGGGGTGGTTGCTCGTTTTGCGAGGCGTTTTGGGTTCGAGCCGGAGCGAAAGGGCCGGATCGAGGAAGGATTGAATTCGTCTGCCCAGAACGGTGGGGGCGTGACTGACCGGGCATTATAGAAGCCCGCGGGGCGGTGGGGGCGATTCGTTCGCCTGCGCCATCCCAAGTTTCTCGATCCAAGGGCTCCCCCGGGCCTCCATCCCAGCCTCTCCACCATGCTGACCTCTCTCCTGATCGCTGTCGCGCCACTCGCTCTCCCTTCGGACCCAGTCCAGCTGGTGAGGGCCCCGATCGCTGGATCCCTCACCGTCTCCGTGCCAGATGATTTCAAGGACAAGATGGCGGAAGCAGGCAAGGACCCCGAGAAACTCTGGGCGCTCTACCAGTGGTCCCTGGAGGACGACGAACGCAAGAAGTATCGCAAGCGCGTGCTGAAGGCCCTGATCAAGGTGGATCCGGACCATGAGGAGGCCCGTCTCGCCCTCGGCCATGTGGCCTACGACGGCAAGTGGTTCGAGACCGAGCGCGAGCGCGACAAGTACGCGGAGAAGGTCGCCAAGGAGCGTGGCCTCGTGAAGTTCAAGGATGAGTGGGTCGAACCAGCCGACGTGCCGTTCCTGTCCCAGGGCTTCGTCCGCAACGAGTACGGGGACTGGGTGGATCCGATCGCGCTGAAGCGAAAGGCGGAGGGCTGGAAGCAGCAGGACCTCGAGTGGATCGCCCCCGCGGATTTCGACAAGATCGAGCAGGGCCTCTGGAAGTGCGATGACACGTGGCTTCCGCTCGACCGCGCCAACGAGTGGCATGAGGACCTCGAGGCACCGTGGAAGATCCCCACGAAGCGCGCGGTCATCTGGGCCACGACGACGCGAGAAACGGCGATGAAGGCGGCGGCCCAGGCGGAACAGGCCTGGTTCGACATGCAGAAGGTCTTCGGCTACGGCGGCGACGTCCCGGTGCCGTTCACGGTCGTCCGCGACCAGGCGCAGTACCTGCGCTTCATGGACGGAGATGAGGATTTCGACCTGCCGCAGATCGACCCGTTCGGCGTCTCCGGCCACTCACGCGCTGCGCTCGCGGATCTCTACTTCGATCTCGAAGAAGGCAAGTATCACGGGATGGGCGTCACCTACTGGGACGCGGACGATTCCAACGGGGACAACTATGGCATCCACGACGCTCGATTCGCCTATGGCCTCTCTTTCGTCGAGAGCCTCGATCCGAGCTTCAACGCCGCCGCGGACGCCATCGAGCACGCAGGTGACAAGGGGGTCGACAGAGGCCGCTTCCTGGAAGCGCGCTACCAGGAACATCGGATCCCCCGGTGGCTCCGCTGGGGCGCTGCCAACTACGCATCCCGCTGGTTCAAGGATCAGCAGGTCAAGAAGGGCGGCAACCCGCGCTGGGCGATCGAGTGGTCCGCCAGCAACCTCCGCAGCCAGGGGGGCCTTGCGGACCTCGACGACGTCTTCGAGTTCGATGGCCGGCTGGAGAACGACCAGACCGCGACTCTGATCCTCAGCGCCGGCCTCCTCGTGGCCTACATGGTCGACGGCGGGAACCCCGAGCTTTCCAAGCTGCTGAAGGAATTCCAGCAGCAGCTCCAAAAGGGCGAGGACGTGCAGAACATCCTGGAACAGATTCGTAAGAAGCTGGCCGACAGTGAGGAGGAGATCCGCGCCTACGCCGGGCTCTGATCGCTTTCGGCGCCCACTTCATCACCGCCCATCTCATCACCGGCCTGAGTCCTCGAGTCCCTGAGTCCTCAGGTCGACCCCCTTCGCGCAAGACTCCCGTTCCCACCTTCGTTCCACCATGTTCATCGCCCTAGGTCTCGCTTCAGCGGCCATTTCGGTTCCGTTCCAAGAATCCGCGTCCTACGCGCCTGCTTCGCTGCATCCGGCCTCTGCGACCTTCGTCGTCCAGTTCCCTGATCTCCAGAAGCTGATCGAGGCCTTCCGCACCACCGGCGCGGTCCGGATGCTGGAGGACCCCGATCTTCAGACCGCGATCGGTCAGGTGATGGCAGGCGAGGGAGCGGACCCGGTGGACCCCATCGGGATGCTCATGGAGCAGTATGCGAGGGCCGTGGACAGGGGCGAGATGCCGCCGCTCCTCGACTATCTCCAGGGCATGGAATCAGCCAGCGCCTCGGTGGACTTCGCCGGCGGCGACGTGCTTGCCTTCGTGCAGGGCATCGAGACAGCCGAGGACAAGGGCTTCTTCGTCAGCCAGAACCTGGGCATCCGTTTCGTCGCTGACTTCATCGACGAGCCAACAGCAGAGAAGGTCACGGAGTTCCTGATCGAGGCGATTGGCGAGGACGGACCGAGGGGGATGGAGCTCAGCGCGCGTGCGCTGACGATGCCCGAGGGTGCGATGGGCTTTGGAGCCAGCGGCATTCGCGACTGGACGTTCGTGCCGAGCGAAGCCGGAAACGGCGCGGGCAAGAATGGGTTCGAGACCACCATGCACCTCGTGGCGGGTGGCAAGCGCCTGGCCCTGTTCATGGGCAACGTTGATTCGGCCGACTACGTCCGGGCGCTCGCGGCCAACACGGTCCCGAGTCCCGCCGCCTCGCTCTTCGAGCCGGGGCGAGCAGCCTTCAAGAAGGCGCCCGCGGCACCTGCCTTCGAACTCTTCCTGCGCCCCTTCGTCGAGGACATGGTCGCGATGAACGAGCCCAACGCGGTCCCGTTGCTCGACATCGCAGAAGCGCTCATCGGCCCCGCCGCCTCGCTCGCCATCCGCGGCGGCCACTGGCGCATGGGGATCGATAGCGGCCAGTTCGTCCTGGAAGGGATCCACGATCCTTCGCGCGGAGGCCCGCTGTCCGGCGTGATCGGAGCCCAGCCCCTGGATCGGTCAGCGCTGGAACTCGTCCATCCGGACGCGCTCGTGACCTCCGTCACCAGTCTCGATTCGAAGGTGCTGGCGAACCTGATCCAGCAATTCGCTACCGAAGAGGACCCGACGATGCTCGACGAGATCGAAGAGCGCTTCCACTTCCGACCGGACCGGGACCTCGCCGCTCCGCTCGGAGGGGCGGTGAGCTACAGCCTTCCGGCGCTCACGTCGCTCTTCTCGGCCCCGAACGTGATGGGCGCCGTGGCCCTGCGCGACAAGGAGGCGTTCACCAAGGGCATGGATGGCCTCATGGGAATGGCCGAAAGTCTCGGCGAGGACGTTCAGCTCGTTCGGGACGACTACAAGGGCGCGATGATGTACACGCTCTCCTTCACCGGCGACGTCGGCTTCTCCGTTCCAGGCCTGCCGTTCGACCCCGCAAGCTTCTTCAAGCCGACGTTCACGATCATGGGCGACCGCGTCCTCTTGACGACGCTTCCGACGCACGCCAAGAAGGAGATTCGCCGCGTCGGAAAGCTCGCGGATGGCGAGGAACCGCCGGTTCACGAGAAGATCATGGCGATGGGGGACCTCAACGGCGCGACCACGGTGGGCTACGCCGATTGGCCCCAGTTCTTCGGGATGTTCTACACGCAGATCAAGGGCATCGCGCCGCTGCTCGCGGGCGGCGGCGACCTTCCGATCAACCCGGCGATGCTGCCTGACGCTGCCATCCTCACGCGTCACTTCCAGCCAAGCGAGAACTGGACCCGAATCCAGGACGGCAAGGTGATGCAGTATGCGAAGTCGTCGCTGGGCACCGAGGCCTTCTTCTTGCCGGCGAGCCTCGCCGGGCTCTTCACCGTCGGGACCCGCTTCCAGGGGACGGAGCCGCTGATGGTGGAAGCCGTGGCGGTGGACGAAGTCGAATGGGAGGACGCCGCGGAGGAAGCCCCGGAGCCAGGTAGCCCCGAAGCGCTGTTGTCGACGACCGAAGAGTCGCTGGTCGACCTGGACGTCGCGCTGACGCTTTACCAGTACGACCACAAGGGCGCAGCGCCCGCCTCCCTCGACGCTCTGCTGGAGACGTCGACCAAGTACCCGAATGGCTACCTGGAATCGGACGCGTTGCCCATGGACGGCTGGGGCCATGCCTTCATCTACGCGAAGACGGACGAGGCCTACAGGCTCTACTCCATGGGCCCCAATGGGGTGGACGACGGCGGCGCCGGGGACGATATCTCTCCGCGTTGAGCCCGGATCGGCCAGAGCCTGGCTCCGACCCCGAGTGGGTCTACCGCCGCAGCGACCGTGCCACGCGCAACGGGCCGCTGCGGCGGCGTTTTCGTGACTGGCGCAGGCGCGTCACGGCGCCGATCGTGCCGGCTCTCGCGCCGGCGCTTCTCCGCGGCCTCAGCCGCACCTGGCGCGTGAAGATGATCCGCCCGGAGCTCCGCACGGGCGTGCTCGATTCACCGGACGGCTGTATTCCGGTGCTGTGGCACGGCCGCATGGCGACGGCGGCATCGGCGTTTGCCGGAACACGCGCCACGGTCCTCGTGTCGGCCTCGGGGGATGGCGCTCTCGCCGACATGCTGCTCCAGAGACTCGGCTACGGGACGCTCCGCGGTTCGACGGCCAAGGGCGGCGCGCGCGCCATTCGCGAGATGCGTGCCCTGCTATCCAGCGGTGTTCCGGTGGCGATCACGCCTGACGGCCCTCGGGGGCCCAGGCATCACATGAACCTCGGAGCGGCGTTCTTGGCCCGCGCCACCGGGCGCCCCGTGCTGCCGATCGGGTTCGGGGTCTCACGTGCGCTGCGGCTGGGCTCCTGGGACCGCTTCACGATCCCGCTACCGTTCAGCCGGGTGACCGTGGTGTTCGGCGAACCGCTGGAGGTCCCGCGCGCGTCGGGCGAGGACGCGCTCGTCGCGGCGACCGACGAGATCCGTAGCCGCCTGATCGGGGCGGAGATCGAGGCGTTCGCTTCCCTGGACAAGCAGGTGGACTGGTGATTCGAATCGGCTTCAGCGGGCTCATGCACCCGGCGCTGGAGACCCTTCTACCGGCGAAGCGCAGCGCGGACTTCCATCGCGTGGCGTTCTTCGGGGGGTACTTCGGCTGCCTGGAGGTCGACACCACGGCCCACGTGATCCCGCGGCGTGAGCACGTGGCGCGCTGGAGAGCGGCGCTGTCGGAGAGTCCCCGCACGAGGCTCTTGCTGCGACTTCCCGCGGGATTGCTCGATCGAAGCCGCAGTGACGCAGAGCGTGCCGCGGACACCGAGGCGTTCGTGGTGGCGCTCACACCACTGCTCAAGCGCGAGCGATTCGGCGCGGTCGTCGCGACGCTGCCGAGCGAGGGCTACCTCTTCGGGCCCGCCGAGGTCCGCAGTCTCAGCCAGCTCGCGCGGGCGCTGCGCCCCGCGCCCCTGGTGCTCGAAGCGCGCCACCGCTCCTGGTACGAGTCGACGGCCCTCGACGCGGTCCGCGGCACGGGCTGGTCGCTCGTGTATCTCGAGGGTGACGACCGCTGGGACGCGCCGCCGGCCGATCACGGGGCCACGGGCCCGATCGGCATGCTGCGACTGGTCCACGATGGGCCGGCGCCGCCTGCGCTGATCGGGCGCGTGGCGCGCCGGGCTCGCGCGCTGGAAGAGCGCTTCGACGTGCTCTACGTGGTCACGGACTGCGGCCCGGCGGTCCAGCCCGGCGTCGCGGCCGCGCTGGAGATCAAGTACGTGCTGAACGGCGAGCAGCCGATCCTCGCGTGGCCCGAGATCCGTTCGAGTTTTCCCCATTTGGAGCCGCTGTGCCGAACGGCGGACGATGACTGACAGTCCATGGCGCAAGAGATGGCAACGAAGGAGGAGAGAACCTGGCTCCTGTATCCAGAGGATCCCGCGCGGCGGGTCGGTGTTCGCATCGAGCGGCCCGGGGATGCGCTTGAAGAGGGAGCAGCCGAGCGGCCGGTCGTGGTCCTGAGCCACGGCTTCAAGGGCTTCATGGACTGGGGCTTCTTTCCGATGCTGTCCACGCGGCTCGCGCGCGCCGGATTCGTGGTGGTCTCCTTCAACGCGTCCGGTTCCGGCATCGGCGACGACCCGATGGTCATGGACGACGAGGAGGCCTTCCTCCGCGACACGTACACGAGACAGCTCGAGGACATCGCTCGCGTTCGCGCTTGGGCGCGCAGGCTGGAGGGCGTCGATGCCGGCCGCGAGGCGCTGATGGGGCACAGCCGCGGCGGCGGGATGTCCATCGTGGCGGCGGCCGAGGATCCACCCGCGGCGCTCGTCACCTGGGCCGCGATCGACGAGTCGGATCGGTTCGACGACGCGACGAAGGCCCACTGGAGAGCGGAGGGGGAACTCCGCGTTCCCAACGGGCGCACCGGCCAGGTCCATCGGATGTCGGTCGCCGCGCTGGATGACTTCGAAGAGCACCGCGAGCGCCTCGACATCGTGGCGGCCGCAGGCCGCTACCCGGGGCCGTTCCTCGCCATCCATGGTTCGAAGGATGGAACCGTGCCGCCGTCGGCCGCGACTCGACTCGCCGCGGCGGCGCCGGGCGGTTCGGCCTTGATCCTGGAAGGCGCCGACCACGCGTTCGACGCGAAACACCCGATGGGGGAGGTGTCCCCCGAAGCCCTGGAGCGTGCCATCGCTGCGACGCTTGACCACCTGGCCCCGCTCGCGGAGCCCCCACGCGGCACCGCGTCACCGGCGCGGCCCCAAGTAAACTGAAGCCGTGAATCACCCCATGCTGTCTGCGCTCTTCCCTTCGCTGCTTCCCCTGGTGGCAGCCGTGGCATCCGCCGTGTCGTCGCCGATCCAGGAAGGCGGCTGGTCGCCCCCGCCGCCTCCTCCGCTCGTGCCGTCGCCGATGATGGCGCAGCCGCGCTTCGCTCCCTTCGTGCTGCCGGACGATGCCCGGATCGTCGCGGCCGAGGACGGACTGGAGCGTCAGGCGCTGCTGCTCCAGGAAACGCTCGAGAAGCGGCTCGGGCGCCGGATTCCGCTCGGTGAGCGGCCTGCGCGCTCCGGGGACCTGACGCTGACGATCGGCTACCTGGCGGACCAGGTAGCCGAGAATCCCGAGGGCTACGCGATCGAGGTTTTCGACGATCACGTCGCTCTGTCGGGGGCCAATTCCGTCGGCGTGGCGCGCGCGATCGCGCGCCTGGCGCAGCTCTTTCGTTTCGACGCGGAAAACGGCCTCTGGATACTGCCACCCACCCGCATCGATGACGCGCCCGCCTACGTGTGGCGCGGATTGATGCTGGACCTGGCGCGCTTTCCGCACTCGGTCGAATCCGTTCGGGAAGCGATCGACCTGGCGTTTCTCTTCTCGCTCAGCACCGTTCACCTGCACCTGTCGGACGATCAGGCGTTCACGTTCCCCGCGGACTGTTTGCCGGAGCGAACCGATCCTGCGGTGGACGGGCCCCATCGCGGGTACTCCGCCGGGGACCTGCGCTTTCTCGTGCAGTACGGGGCCGACCGCGGGATCGTGCTCGTGCCGGAGATCGATGTGCCCGCGCATTCGAGCGTACTGATTCGCTCGCGCCCCGATCTCTTCGGTCACGTCGACCCGCAGACGGGAAAGGCCGAGGTGACGGGCGCGATCAACATGGCTTCGCCGCGTGCAATCGTCGCGCTCAAGAAGATCTTCGACGAGGTGAGCGGCCTCTTCTGGACGAGTCCCTACGTTCACCTCGGAGGCGACGAGTTCTACGCGCCGGATCTCTTGAAGCTGCCCGAGTTCCAGGCGCTGAGCGCTGCGGAAGATCTTCCTTTTCGGCTGGAGGGGGGCGCTCTCGACGCGCACCTGAATCACTTCCTGGGGAGGATGGCGAAGTTCGTCGCGAGCAGGGAGCGTCGACCGATCGTCTGGGAGGGTTTCCGTCCGACCGACAGCGCGAAGAGCAGCGTCGGCACCGGTACGTGGGTCATGTGCTGGAGCCAGGACTCCTTCGGGCCTCTGGAACTCGTCGAGGCGGGCTACAACATCATCAACTGCGGCTGGGAGCCGCTCTACATCGTGCCCGCCCAGGGTTGGGCCAGCCAGCCGGAGGATGCGTTCGACTGGTCGCCATCGAGCGTTCGGCAGCGCTTCGGTGGCAGGACGACCGATCTCCCCGCGGGGGCGCCGCTCCAGGGAGCGCAGATCTGCGTCTGGGAGCAAAGGCCCGAAGCGATCGTGCCCGCGGTGCTGCGACTGGCGCCCGAACTCGCGGAGCGGATGTGGGGAAGCCACGCAGCGCCTGCGACCTACGCGGACTTCGAGCCTCTGGCGCAGGAAGCGCGCGACGTGGTGCGTGACATGCTGAGGCCCGTGCTGCTCGAGTGGGAAAGCGATCTGGGCGCGGACCGCCTGCTCTTCGGGGATCGCGTTGAGGTCCGCTTCCAGACGGCGGCGCACTCGGCACCGGGAGTGATTCGCTACGTCGCCAGCGGTCAGTTCGGGGCCGAGCCGACGAACGAGTCACCCCTGGCTCCGGCGGAACCGCTGGTGTTGAAGGAGAGCACGGTGATCGCGGCCGCGCTCTTCTCCGACGACGGTCGACGGATCGGAGGCGTGACCCAGGTCCGCTTCGAGCGAGGCATGCCGGTCCTCGGCTTCGAGGCATATCGCCTGCCCCGCGGAGGCGCGTTCGAGCCCGGGGATTTCGATCGACTCGACGCGGCGGCAGCGATCGGCCGCGGGGAACTGATGGCGCCGACCCCTGACAGGATCGGTGCTATCCATCGGGAGCAGTTCGCTCGGGTCCGTCCGGAGGCTCACATCGATCTGCGGCCGATCTCCTGGGAGCCATCTTCTACCGTGGGGTCGATCGATCGTGAACGCCCGAGGATCTGGGGCCGCCACGCGGTGGTCGCCCGTGGCCAGGTCACGATCGACGAGCCCGGGCTCTGGACCCTGGAGTTCCAGAGCCGGGGCGGCATCGGTCGCGTGACCCTCGGTGACGCTTCTGTTACCTGCGGGAGCGACGATCAGATCGTCCGTCGGAGCGCCGAATTGGAGGCCGGGGTGTACAGCCTTTGTATCGAACATGCGGTGTTGGATGTTCACAACGACCTGCAGGTGTGGCTTACGCCCGCGGGCGAATCCCTGAGGTCCCCGGTCTCTCTGCATCTGCGTCCGCTCTCGACCCTCGTCGACGCCAACGCGCTCCTCGGGCTCCGCTCGTTCCAGGATTGAGCGTCGGTTAGCATGAGGACGGGATCATCGGATTTCGTCACACTTTTCCTCGCCGTACGTACACGCTTCCGGCCTACGTTCCTGCGCCGGAATCCAGATCGATTCCGCCTCCAGCCCTGCTGGCTGACATGCACACATGAAGAAAACCCTCCTCCTCGCGGCCCTGGCGCCCGTCCTGTTCACTTCCTCGGTCCTCGCTGCTCCAGCGATGACTTCCAACACGCTCGGCGGCGCGTCCTCCGTTCTCGCTCCTGTCACGGAGGGTCGCTGGTTCGCGGACTACGACGAGGCGGTCAAGGTCGCCAAGGCCGAGGGCAAGGATCTCCTCGTGGACTTCACCGGCTCGGACTGGTGCGGCTGGTGCATCAAGCTGCACGACGAGGTGTTCGATCACGCCGAGTGGATCGACGAGGCCTCCAAGAACTACGTGTTCGTGGCGCTCGACTTCCCGCGCTCCGACGAGGCGAAGGCCCTCGTGCCGAACCCGAAGCGCAACGAAGAGCTGAAGGATGAGCTCGGCGTCCGCGGGTTCCCGACGATCTTCCTCATGAACACCGACGGTGTGGCCTATGCCCAGACGGGCTACCAGGCCGGCGGGCCCGAGGCATACGTCAAGCACATGAACGAGATCGCGGCTTCGGGCAAGAAGGCCATGGTTGCGTCGAAGCGCGTGGCCGACGCGTTCACCTCCGCCGAAGGCGACGAGGCGAAGTGGGCTGCCTGGGGCGATCTCGTCACCGCGTTCAACGATATGGACGCGGACTCGCCGTTCGTCAGCAGCCTGGTCGATCACGTCCGCTGGGGCTTCGACACGGACGCCGACAACAAGGCGGGCAAGAAAGAGGTCGCCGCGAAGGCGCTCCTCACGAAGGGGATCGTCGACGACGAACTCGTCGCCTACGCGAAGGAAGCGGATCCGAAGAACGAGAAGGGGCTCTTCGAGATCACCGTCGAGTCGGCGTTCAGCCAGGTTCGGGACGATGAGACCGCGCGTGCGGCCGTCGCGGCGCTGGAGGAAGTCAACCCGATGGGCTTCCAGGACAAGGAGCTTGGCTTCCGACTCAACTTCACGGCTGCGCGCTGGTGCGCTGGCCCGCTGGAGGACGCCGACAAGGCGGCGAAGCTCGGTGCGAAGGCGATGGAGATCGGAACCGACGATCCGGAGATGCTGGCCGCGCTGAAAGAGATCATCGGCTGATCCTTTGATCCCAGGCGGGAGACTTCTCCTGCGATGGAAACGGCCAGGCCCGCTCGTCATCGAGCGGGCTTGGCCGTTTTCTTGCCTGATGGCTCGGGCAGTGGGGATCCACGTCCCGGGCGCGCGGCTCAGCGATCGAGCGTGTAGCGCGTGACGAAATCCTTCTCACCGCTCTCGGGCGCAAAGAGGATGGACTGCTGGAGCTCGGTGGCGCTCAATCGCTCGTAGATGACGCTCTTGACGCTCTCCGCTGCGTTCACGCCAGCGAACTCGACGCGGTCCTTGGTGAGGCTCACGAGCTTGAACTGGGAGATATCAGCTCGGCCCTCCGGGACCTCGAGCCTGCCGTGCATGTGCCGCAGGCGCAGAACGATCTCTCCCTCTTCGAGGGCGATCTGGCTGAGCTCGACGAAGGCACAGTCGCCGTCGAGGCGGATCTGTCGGAAGGTCCCCATGAGGAAGTTGCCGCGCGGCAGGGTCCAGGTCTCCTCGTTCACCGTCTTGTTCGGATTGACGGCGATCCAGGAGCCGTGAAGGAAGCGCAGTCCTGCGATCTCCGGCGCCTCCGCCGCGTTCCTGGGGAGGACCGGACCGGTTTGGGGGATCGGTATCCCGTCTGCCACCGGAGCCACGGAGCCCGAGGGCGACCCGGGGGGAGGTGTACCCGGCGTGGCGGCCCGGTTCCCGGACTGTGCACGAGCGTCCAGCTCGTCGAAGATGGGTTTGTCGGCCGCGAGGCAGGAGGTGAGCGAAAAGAGGAGGCCGAGGGCCAGCGGCCGTGCGAGGGTGCGTTGCATCGGAGCAGTCTATCGCGCCAACGATCGGGCACGGGTCATCCGGCCAGCCTGATGCACGATGGGGACGCGAGCCTGGCTGTGTAAACGATTTGTTCGACGTGCGAGAGGTCGGTCATTCCGCTATTTCCTGGCACTGCGAACGACATCCTGTCGAGCCCGTCATGGGGGACCCTGCGGATGGCACGTACGACGCTATGTTCCCGCGCTCCCCAGGGTCCCATTCCGTCCCGTCTCCGTCGATCTCCCATGCTGCTGACCCGTGTCGCCCTCTGGTGCGCCCCCAGTCCGGCCCCTTGCCGATTGCTTCGCGCATTCGACCGTCGCGATGACTGCGCGGTGTCCGATGAGCCCCTGGCGCCTGCCTACCTGGCTCACACGAGACGCTTCGAACGCGAAGACGAGACGCGCCTCTTCGAGGACCTCACGCTATGGAACGAGACCGTCGAACGTCTCCGAGCCGCTCCGCTGAGTCCCCCCGGGTGCGAGGCCCCGAGGCTCTGGGTCCAGAAGCACATGGCGAAGCAGCTACTACTGCACACGGACCGCGACTGGCTGACCGGATTCCAGCACGTCTTCCTGCTTCGTGATCCGCGGCTCGTCATCGCCCAGTCGCACTCCGATTCAGGCCTCGCCTACATCGAAGACACCTGCGTGCCTCACCAGCTGGAGATCTACCGCTGGGTACGAAGCACCATGAACCTGTCGCCGATCGTTCTGCGCGAACAGAACCTTCTGAACGACCCCGGTCGGGTCCTCACCCGGCTCTGCGATCTGCTCGGATTGACGGATGACCCCGCGATGCTGGGCGCGTTTCAGCCGGACTGTCCGACGCACGAGGACGGCGACGCGTGCTGGTATTCGGACGATGGCCAGCTCACCTCGGACGCTCGGGAGAAGATTCACGAGGCCGAGGAGAGGCACGCCAGTCTGATCCGTCGCTGCCGCGCCATGCAGAACGAACTGCTGCAGAGCGAGCTTCGCGGCGTTTGCTCCACCAGCAGTTGACCGATGGCCTCAGTCGGGATCGCTACCCGCCTGGCTCTCAGGGCCTGCGTGGTCGATGTGAAGGTTGTCGATCCAGGTGCCTTCCGAGGCGATCGGGGGACCCGCGTGGTTCTCGCGGAACCCGACCTGGAAGGCGCCGCTTCGGCGACCGCCCTCCGGCAGAGCGCCGCGGAAAATCTCCCGATCGTTCAGGATCACCACGAGCTGGCCGCCCGTCGGCTCGTAGGGATCGAGGGTGATCGAGAATGGAACCCACTGCCCCTCCGCGATGCCGAGAACGAAGTTGGGGAGGGCCTCCATGAGCTGGACGGGCTCGCCGTCCATTTGGTCGTGGCTGGCATGAACGAGTTCCCAGATCAGCCCGTGGTCGATGCGTCCGTCGTTGAGGTTGACCCCGGCCCGGTTCTCGTAGATGAGCCAGTAGCCGTTCTCGTAGCCGGACAGCCGGGCGTCGCTGTCCGCGGGGAAGAAGCGGCTGCCCTGGGAGCCGCAGATGCCCAGCGCGATGGCCTGGGCCGGATCGGTGCTCGACGGCACATAGAGGTCGCCGGTGACGGTGTAGCCGCGCGTACGTCCGAGAGCCGCGTCGCCTGCGATGCCGATGACGCCACCGCCGCTCGGGTCCACGCAGCGCCACGCAAGGCCACCCCCCGGGGAGGCTGGGATACCCGCCGCGAGCGGCGACGAGCGCAGGACGCTCCCGAACGTGGAGAAGAACGCCGGTGAAGCGGTCTCGAAGTCGAAGGTAGCCGGTAGGGTGAGTCGGTCGCCGTTGGGCTCACCGGGGCTCGCCGCCTGGAACGAGAAGTCCTCGGCGTTGCGGCCCGTGTCCAGACCGTCGGGGTATCGTCCCGCCGTGTAGCGGGCACCCGAACCGTCGAAGCCGTTCGCGATCTCGCCGAACCAGGGCCAGCCGCCCGAGGTGACGCCGAGCGTCTCGCGGCGGATGAGGTCGCCGAGGCCTCCGAAGGCCTCGTACACCACGTTGTCGTATACGTGCTGGCTCGAGACGTTCAGCAGCTGAAGCCCGGTCGGGTTCAGGTTGGAAAGGTCGTCACCGGCCGCGCTGAAGCCGGTCGTGCTGGCCACGTTCGGCGTACCGGGGTCGCCCGCCACGAACAGGCCGAAGCCGCCGCCCATGTCGGGGATCGAGCCGGAGAGCGGGAATTCGCGAGCCACCGTGCCGTTGGAGGCGCCGTACGTGCGCAGGGTCAGGCCCGAGGGCAGCGGACCGGCCGGTCCATGGATCTCGACGAACTCCAGCCCGGACTCCGCGTAGCGAAACTCGTTGATCCGGTAGCTCTTCTGCTCGGGATCAACGTGTTCGTAGGTGATCGAATCGACGATGACCTCGCCGACGGCGTCGCCGGTGCCCTCGATGACGAAGCCGTAGAAGCCGATGTCGCGGGCGCCAAGGCCTGTGCTATTCAGGATCGAGTTGCCGCTGAAGAACGCAGGCTCCTGCGTGGGGAAGCCAGCGACGCTGAACGGGTCCGTGAGGTCCCAGGTCAGCACGTGCCAGCCCGGCTGCGCAAGGGAGATGGAGGGGGAGCTTTCCAGCTGCCGTGAGCCGTCGACCGCGAGCATGCGCATGGTGTAGCCCGCCTGCGGCTGGGTGACGAGGACGAACGCCTTGAGCTTCGTCGACGCGGAGACGACGCCGAGGACGCTGTTCGTGTCGGTGACGGTGGGGGCGAGCGGCGACGCGAGCACCTCGTGGGCCACGACGGCGCGGTTCGCTCCGCTCCCTTCGAAGTCGTAGGCGATGCGCATCGCGTTGCCCTCGCCAGCGGGCGCGGGCACGAGCGCAAGGGAGGAATCACCGTTGCTGTCGCCCACCGTGTCCCGGGCGAGGTTCGGATCGCGCCAGCGCGGATCGAGGCCGCTGAAGGAATCGAGCGAGTACGCGCGTGTCCCCGGTGGCGCGAAGATCTCGTGGAGCATCTCGTAGACGTGCGGATAGGTGCGCGTGCGCGCGACGCTGCCGCCCGTCCGCGGGTCGATGGACGTGAACTCCGCCATCCACATGAGCGACCAGAAGCCGACGCCGCCGATCCGGCGACCGCTCCAGCGCCCCGACGGATCCTGGAGCGAAAGTGCATGGCGGATCTTGTACTCCATGCCCTCCAGGCCCTCGAAGGTACGAACGCGCTGGCTACCGGAGTTCCAGGTGTACCACGCCGCTTCGTCGCCCGTGACGTAGTTCTGCGCGGGCGTGCCGATGCTGCTGTTGAGGGTCACGTCGAAGAGACCGTCCGTGAAACCCGAGGACGAAGGGCTCGTGCCGGCGACGTCGTAGCTCGCGGTGTTGCTCCACTGGCGTGAATACGCGGAGATCACGGGCACGAGCTTCTCGGGCGGCAGCCCATCGTTCAGGTAGGCGTGCATCTTCGACGAGCCGAGGCAGTTGTCGAAGTCGCTGATCGCGTGGGGCGTGGAGCCGCTCGCCCAGTCGTACATGCTGTAGAGCATGTAGTCGATGGAAGGGGTGATGCCCGTTTCGGCGTCGAAGTCCCACTGGTTGGAGCTGAAGATGGCGTTCGTGTAGATGCTGAGTTCGTAGCCAGGACCGAGACCGTCGAGGCCCGCGCGGAGCTGGGCCATGAACGCCGTGAGACCGTCGCGCACGGCAGAGCCCCAGGAGAACTCGATGTCGATGCTGACGCCGTGGCAGTACGAATCGTTCGCGAGGAGGTTGACGAGCTGATTGACGAGGTTGGCGCGCCGGGACGCGGAGGTCATGACGCTGGCGATCGCGCCGCCTGCGCCGTCATCGAAGCTCGCCAGAACGAGGATCATCTTCACGCCGGCGGTGTCGGCGGCGCCTCCGGCTTTCAGGTACGAGGAGCGGTTCGTGAAGGCGCTCGTTCCCGTCAGGTTGCCGGCGGAGTCGAAGCCGACGAATCTGGAGCCGACGTGGGTGAGAGCGTGCCAGCGCTGATGGAAGACCTGGGTCTCGCTCTGGAGGTATCCGAAGACGATGAAATCGTCGTCGATGCCGTGGATCGGCGCGCGGTCCGTCGGCCCGGGCGTGGTCGGGCTTCCTGCCGCGTTCGGGGTCACATCGGTCGCCGTCGGGTGGCTCCGCCGCTGGCGCGCGATGGCAGCTCCGATTCGCTCGGCCTCGTTGTGGTCCTCCGAAGGTGCATGGGCGCTTCTGCCCAGCTCCAGGATGTGCGCGCCGTGCGTCGAGAGCGTGCGCGAGGCAGGCGGAACTTCGGCTCCCTCCTGGGCCATGGCAAAGGGAGCAAGGGCTCCCGTCAGGAGGCAGCAGACGGCGATGGGAAGCAATGAACCTTGGTTGGACATCCGTCCATTCTAGGCGTCGGCCGGCGTTCCCACGGGAGTTCAGGGGCTCTTACGGGCGTTTCACGACCGGGCGAGGCGGGTGTTCCTTTTCGCTACACGGATCGGTGTCGGTCGCAGGTTGCAGCGGCGCAGATACCTGCACGATGGTTCCCTGACCGAAATCGGTGGTGATGCTCAGCGAGCCGCCGACGAGCTTGGCCCGTTCCCGGATGCTGACGAGACCTAATCCCCCGTCACGTCCCTCGCGCGGGAGTCCGGCGAGAGCCGCAGGGTCGAAGCCTCTCCCGTCATCGGCGACTCGCAGCGAGATGCACTCTCCGTCGGAGTCGAGCTCCACATCGATGTTCTGGGGAGAACCGTGTCGCTCGGCGTTCCGGATCGACTCCTGGGCGATCCGGAACAGCGCGAGAGCGACCGCCGCAGGCACCTGGATGCCCTCGGAGTGGTCGGCGAAGCGGACGCTCACGAGACCCTGCTCCGAGCGGCGAGCGCACTCGGACTTGAGGGCTCGCGCCAGTCCGAGATCGTCTACCACGGTGGGATGCAGCTGCCTGGAGATCGAGTGGACATCGACCGCGATGGAGGCGAGGCCTGCCCGAACTCGCTCGACGGCGAGCGCTCGGGAGATCGAAGCGCGGTGTGGATCCTCACTGTCAGGCGCCTGGGTGATCAGCTGCGCGTCCAGCGTGAGCGCGGCGAGTCGCTGGGACAGGTCGTCGTGGAGCTCCCGCGCGATCCGGCTTCGCTCCGTTTCTTCTGCCTTGACGAGTCGCTGCCGCAGTCGCTCGACGCTCTGGGCCAACCTTTCCTCGTCCGTCACGTCGAGGACCAGCGCGAGGACCGTGTGAACGTCGCCGTTTCCGTCCTTGATCGGCGAGAAGTACCACCTGCAGCTCCTCACCTCGCCGAGCGCCGTGACCGTGGGGGACAGGAGGTTCTCCTCCACGTGCCCATCGAATGCGCGGGTGAGCGCCTCTTGGAGGTGCCCATGGTGGGCCTTCGGCGTGATCTGGTCGAGCAGATCCGTCTTGCCCGGAGGCTCTGCATGCCAGCCGAAGAGGCGGCCCGCGTAGTCGTTCCACTCGGCGATGCTGCCATCACGATGCCAGACGAAGATGGCGGAGGGAGCGGTTTGAAAGAGCCCTCGAAAGCGGCGCTCGCTCTGCGCGATGGCGTCGATCATCCGCTTGCGCTCGCTGATGTCGCGGATCACGCAAACGAGGCGCTGCTCGTGCGACGCGCCGGTACGTCCAATGGTGATCTCGACGTCTATGGGCGAGCCATCGCCCTGGAGTGCCTCTCTTTGGATCGTCGTGGCTCGCGTGGCGTTGCCGATGAGTGACTTGCGGGCGAACTGCTCGAGGGCCTGATCGACACCCTCGATACCCAGGTGGCTGATGGGCTGGCCTTCGAGGTCGGCATGGTCGAATCCCAGCATCGTCTCGAGCGCCGGATTGACGTAGCGGATGGTGCCATCCTTATCACAGGTCACGATCCCGTCGATGGCGGTCTCCAGCGTGGTTCGATGATTGCGGGCGCTGGCCCGAAGAGCCCGCTCGAGGACGCGGCGCTGCTCGACTTCGGCTTCGAGCTCGACGCTCTTGTTGCGGATCGCCTCGGTTCTCCAGGCGTACAGCAGTCTCAGGAGACCCAGAAGTGTCGCGAGGAGCAGCGCGCGAATCGGCCACTGCTGGAACCAGTGGCGGTGAATCGTGAACGTCGCGGTCTCCACAGGTTCGGACCAGGGGCTATCGCTGGAGCGCGCCTCGACCTGAAACCGATAGTCGCCCGGTGGAAGGTCCGTGAATCGAACGGTGCGCTCATGGCCATTGTCGACCCAGCTCTCGTCGTACCCCTCCAGGCGATAGCGATAGAGAGTGTTCTCCGCGGTCGGGAAGACGAGGGCGGCATAGCGGAACTGCAAGGTGGCTGAGCCAAAGAGCGCCGTGGTCGCAGACCACGGGTCTCCGTTGGCTTCCACCGAGGTGATCAGAACGCTCGGGGCGGCGCTGTGCTGAGAGGCGACGAACGTATCGATGAGGGTGAGGCCGTCCACCGTTGGCAGCGCGAGGTGCCCGTCCAAGAAAGAACCTCCCCACGGGCCGTTCCCTTCCGGGCCACCGTGAAGCGTGCACTCGATCGATCCCCCGTCCCCGGAGATGGCAGGATCGAGGCTCCCCACGTCGAGTCGGATCGAACCCGAGTTCGAGTTGACCCACAGGGACTCACGGCCCTCGTGGCCTGAAGGATCACCGATCCAGCCGAGGAAAAGATCAGGCAGGCCGTTCTCCAGATTCCAGTGATCGACGCAGTCGTCACCCCGAAGGCGATAGAGGCCGTGCCCGTAGGTCGTGACCCAAAGATGCCCGCGATGATCCTCGAATGCAGATCGAAGGGTCGCTCCGGGGAAAGTGTGGAGCGTGGTGACCACTTCCGTGTCCGGATCGCCCAGTTCGATGACGTCCCGGGAGAGGCTCAGGAGCCCATCGGAAACGGGGATGAGATGCCGAACGCGATGACCAAACGGACCGAGCACGCGAGGTTGCCTCCCTGGATCGGTCACCCATTCCGTGACCCGATACCCTTCGGCGTACCAGACCGTGCCCGTGGAATCGCTGCAGAGAAACTCCACGGGATCGCTGTAGCCCGGCACCGGAACCGCCCGGTGGCCCTCCAGGAAGAAGAGCCCCTCTCCCGCGCCGAGAATGACTCTCTTCTGGTCGTCGACGCAGGCTGCGGTCAAGTCGCGCAGGCGCTTCTCGTCCAGGAGGATCGGGAGGGAAGAACCATCGGGACCCACGACCCACGCCTGGTCACCCTCGGTCGTTCGAACGATGACCTTCTCCTCGCCGATCGACTGAACGAGCCGCACGGAGGGCTGCCTCCCGACGTCTTCGAGCGATAGCGCGACGGGAACGGACGTACTCGGCTCCAGGTACAGGAGGCCGTCCCTGGACGTTCCCACCCAGAGATCGCGCTGCGCGCTCCGAGCGAGGCCGTGGAGTGAAACGTCGCCGAGCGAGTCGATCCGGGTGAACGTGGGAGGGCCCTTCGGTCGATCTCCCGCTCGGGTTCCTTCGGGGTCGGGTGAGGCCGGGCCCACGGAGAAGAGGCCCTTCGAAGTGGTGATGACCCTGTCATCGGGCCCGGTTTCGACCTCGTCCGTGATCTGATCGAACTCCACCCCTGGATAGAACGTCGCTGGATCTTCGACGGCAAAGAGCTGGCCCGTCACGCTTTCTCGGGCCCAGACATCCCCCTCCAGGTCGGCCAGGACCCAGGACATGGAGCGGTCACTGAGCTGGATCAGTCGACCCTCTTCCAGGTGGTAGAGACCCGAGTTACTGGCGACCCACGGCTCACCGAGCCGGTCGAGCGCAATGCGTCGAATCGGCTGGTCATCCTCCGGGTCGCCACGTCGAAAGACGGAGAGCTGACCCCGGGAAGACAGCCCTAGCCGCAGGCCGGCGAACCAGACCTGATCGCCTCTTCCCGGCACGATCTGCTCCACGTCGCCGAGCACGTCATGGGGCGCCAGCTCCTCGAACCGTCCATCGCGATAGCGCGAAAGCGGTCCGCCCGATGTGCCGATCCAGAGGTCGTTCTGGGAGTCTCTTGCGAGAGACGTGATCCTCTCGTTCCCGAGCCCGGGGGTCTGGCTCGCCCGAAGGATCTTGAAGCGTAGCCCGTCGTAGATGGCGATCCCCCCGGCGGTCCCGAGCCAGAGCCTGCCATCCACGTCCACCTCGAGGGCCCGCACGCCTCTAGACGGCAGGCCGTCCTCGGGCCCGAAGGCCGAAACCTGGTAGTGCGGAGGCAGCGGTGTCGCGCCCGCGATGGTCCCATCGAGCTCTTGAAGCGCAGATGTCCTACCCTGCACGTCGGGCTGAAGCAGCACGGCGCTTGCCAGCAGGGCGACGTGAATTCGAACCCTGGAGGAGTGACGAAGGGGGGCGTTCAAGGGAGAGGCGCGCGCGCTCGTCAGGCGAACGTACGCGCCCCGAGCATATCAAGGCCTCGGGTTTCCGGACCGGCGGTTTCCGGAGGGCAACCGATCCTTACTCGACCGTCCACATCTCGCCGGCGTAGACGAGGTCTTTGAGGTTTCCTTTGCCCTTCCGGGCGATGGCGTCCTCGACCTGCGCGTGCACGCCGACCTCGTAGTTCGCGGCCTCGACGTTGCGCATGATGCCGACAGGGACCGGCATGTCCGGATCATCGCGCATTCCCGTGACCAGGAAGGCAGCAGCGGGCGACTTGGCCGTCGGGTCCCATACGCTGGCGTCGGAGGCGGCGCAGCGCTCGACCTCGAAGCCGTTGAAGCGCAGGCCCTTATCGTTCTCGGCGCCGTAGATCATCGGCTGGCCCGCGACCAGGTCGATGGTGCGGTCCGGGCGCACCTTGCGGTCGACGGTGGACGAGTAGAAGTCCTTGTTGAAGATCACGCAGTTCTGAAGGATCTCGACGAACGAGGTGCCGCGGTGGGCGCTCGCGGCTTCGAGGACCGTCGTCATGTGCTTGATGTCCTGGTCGATCGTCCGCGCCACGAACGTGGCCTGGGCGCCGAGGGCGAACTGGGCGGGCTCGAAGGGGCGATCGACGGAACCCATCGGCGTCGATTTCTTGCGGGTTCCAACTGGCGAGGTCGGCGAATACTGACCCTTGGTCAGCCCGTAGATCTCGTTGTTGAACATCAGGATGTTCACGTCGAGGTTGCGGCGCAGGATGTGGGCGAGGTGATTACCGCCGATGGAGAGGCTGTCGCCGTCACCGGTGATGATCCACACGTCCAGCTCGGGGTTCGCCACCTTCACACCCGTGGCCACGGCCGGAGCGCGGCCGTGGATCGTGTGGAACCCGTACGTGTTCATGTAGTACGGGAAGCGGCTGGAGCAGCCGATGCCCGAGACGAACACGGTCTTGGCGGGATCCGCACCGCTGTCCGCCATGTACTTCTGTACGGCGTTCAGAATGGCGTAGTCCCCGCACCCGGGGCACCAGCGAACTTCCTGGTCGGAGACGAAGTCCTTCTTCGTGAGCGGAGTCTTTGCAGCGATGTCAGTCATGGCTCTTTCGTGGGTGGCGTTCGCCTCAGGCCTTCTTGGGTTCCGCGAGCACGTTCTGGATACGCTCGACGACTTCCGAGATCAGGAACGGCTGTCCCGTCACCTTGTTGTAGGGCACGTAGTCGTGATTCGGTAGTTCACCTCGGAGAAGCACCGTCATCTGCGCGACGTTCATCTCCGGCACGAGGATGCGATCGAACTTCGAGAAGATCTCGTCGAGTCCATGGGGGAGCGGCCAGACGTGCGTCAGGTGCAGGCGCGAAACCGACAGCCCCTGGAGGCGGCAGGTATCGACCGCCTGCTTGAGGATGCCGATCGTGGAGCCCCAGCCGACCACGAGCAGCTCGCCCGCCTCGGCTCCCTCGACGGCAGGCGTCGGAATCGTGTCCGCGACCTTGCGCACCTTGGCGTGGCGCAGGTCCGTCATCGCCTGGTGGTTGTCGGGGTCGTAGCTGATGTTGCTCGTCGGGGCCTTCTCGAGGCCGCCGATCCGGAATTCCATGCCGGGCGTGCCCGGCTTCACCCAGGGGCGCGCGAGGTTCTCGTTGCGCCCGAAGGAGAGGAAATTCTCGCCCTTCTCCGTCGTGAACTGGACCGGGAACGGCTTCAGGTCATCGAGGTCAGGGAGCGCCCACGGCTCGGCGCCGTTCGCGATGAAGTTGTCGGACAGAAGAATGACCGGAGTCATGAACTGAACCGCGATACGGCAGGCTTCGATGGCCATGTCGAACGCGTCGCTCGGACGGCTGATGGCGATGACGGGCATCGGCGCGTCGCCGTTGCGTCCGTAGATGCTGCTGAGCAGGTCGGACTGCTCGACCTTCGTCGGCATGCCGGTCGACGGGCCCGCGCGCTGGACGTCCACGATGACGAGCGGAAGCTCGGTCGAGATCGCAAGGCCCATGGCCTCGCCCTTGAGCGCCATGCCAGGACCCGAGGTGCCGGTCATGCCGAGCGAGCCGGCGAAGGAGGCGCCGATCGCCGAGCAGATCGCGGCGATCTCGTCCTCGGACTGAACCGTGAGGATCCCGTGGTGCTTGTAGTTCGCGAGGGACTCGAGCACCCCTGACGCGGGCGTGATCGGGTACGAGCAGAACACGCCGGGCAGGTTCGCCAGCTTCGCGCCCGCCACGAGCCCGATCGCCAGCGCGTCGTTGCCCATGATGTTGCGGTAGGTCGCCGGCGGCAGCTCGGCCTTCGGCACTTCGTACTGGCCCTGGAAGAGTTCGCGGATATCGCCCGCGTTGTAGCCAGCCTTCAGCGCCTTCTGGTTCGCCTCGATCAGGTCGGGCTTGCCCTTGAACTTCTCCTCGAGCCACTTTAGCGTCGCGTCCATCGGACGGCTGTAGACCCAGTACATGAGCCCCAGCGTGTAGAAGTTCTTGCAGCGCTGCTTGTCCTTGTTGGACAGCGGCGAATCCGCGAGCGCCTCCGCGACGCGCGTGTTGATGTCGACCTCGATCACGCGGTAGCCCTCGAGGGTTCCGTCTTCGAGGGGGTTCGTGTCGCACTTCGCCTTCTTGAGATCAAGCTCCTTGAAAGCGTCGGTGTTGACCACGACCACGCCGCCCTTCTTCAGCGCCTTGATGTTGACCATCAGGGCGGCGGGGTTCATCGCCACGAGCACGTCCGGCGCGTCACCGGGCGTGTGGATGTCGGTGGACGCGAACTGCAGCTGGAAGCCGGAGACGCCGGGGCGGGTACCCGCTGGCGCGCGAATCTCGGCGGGGAAGTCGGGGAGCGTCGCCAGGTCGTTGCCGAAGATCGCGCTGGTACGCGTGAACTGGTTTCCCGTGACCTGCATGCCATCGCCAGAGTCACCGGCGAAGCGAAGGACGACGCGGTCGAGTTGCTGGAGAGGCAGCTCGCCCGCCTGGGGGTCTTGGGCGGAGGTAGGATTCATCGTCGAAGGAGGCGTGTTCAGCTCGGAAATTGCCCGAACAGAATAGACCTCATCGGCACGTTGATGAGCCTAGTTCCCCGAATAGGTGGGAGATCCGGTGGAGCGGCGGGTTGGAGCCCGAAAGGTGGCTCCTAGAGAGGCGCCATGGGGGTCACCTGGGCCTCCATGCGCACTTTCAGCGCACCCTGGAGGTCCGTCGCCCGCACCTGCCCCAGGAGCGACTCGTCGATCGTCCGGGCCACGTCCGCCAGGTTGACCTTGGACGGAAGGATGAACCCGATCATCCCGTCGTGGAGGGCACCGCAGGGGAGCTGAACCTGGAATCGCCGAGCGAGCGTCTCGATCACGCCGGTGAGGGCGATCGCCGCGTCGGCCTCGCTCCGAATCCTGGCCAGCGAGGCGATCAGCGGTATCTCGGCGCAGGCCAGCCTGGCGTCGCTCGGCATCCCGACGGCGCGCGCGGCGAACTCTGCCTCGGGAACGAGGAGCGCGGCCGACATCATCGACGGAACCCGAGGGTCCTGCGCCGGGGTCTGGCCACTGACGGACTCTTCGGGAACCAGGCGGAAGTGGGTGGTGCTGGACACGTTGTCCTCGGATGCGGGTTGCGGCTGCGACATGGTCGAGGGCCCTCCGGCCCATCTCCGCTATCGGCGCCCGGGCCCGCGGGTCCGGAATGGTTCTCGTTCCAGGACGTGGAAGGGCGCGCCGCCGTCCCGTTCTGTGGCGCGCTCGCTACCATCTTCACGCCCTCGCGCACCTGTTTTGCCGCCCTTCACGCACCGATATCGCGATTTGAAACGCTTCCACCTACCACCGCTGGTTCTTCTCGCAGGCGCCGTACTGGGGTTCCCGGCGGAGACTCCGGCGAGGCCTTCCACGGGAGCGTTCTCGTCGTTCGATGACCCGGCCGCGCCGAAGACGCCGCTCGACTACTTCAATCTGATCCGCGAGCACAAGGACCGGACCCCACGCAATCGGATCGAGGAACTCGGTCAGATGAAGACCGAGGACGCGCTCTCCATGCTGAAGCGCTCCGTCGACGAGATGGAGGGCCGCTGGGGCAAGCAGTACGTCTTTTCGGCCATGCGCTTCTTCATGGACGATCCCGAGCTCGCGCCCGTCGCCATCAAGTTCGCCGAGGGCGCAGCGCTGCGCAGGAACCCGACGGAAGCGCGGGCCGCCGCGGGTGCGATGGTTGGCTGGGGCGAGCCGGCCAGGGAGGTGCTCTACGGGGTCGCGGCCGATGGGTGGGACGAGGGGGCCCGCGCGGAGGCGATCCGGGGCATTCACGACCTCTTGAAGGAGCGAAAAGACGGGGTGGCGCTTCGGATCATGCTGGAGGCCTTCGACGTGCCCACCTCGGGACCCGCCACGCTGGGGGTGGAGGTTCTGGGCCTGTTTCGCTCGGAGGAGTTCTTCCGCGAGATCAGGAAGTTCGTCGGGGACAGGAGTGCGCCGATCCAGCGGCTGCTCGTGGTCCTCGACGCGATGGGAACGCACGCAGCGGGGGTGGACCCGGTCGTTGACGAGGGGGTGAACGACGTCCTTGAGGAAGGGCTACGCCATCGGGATCCGGTGGTGCAGTACCGGGCGCTCCTCGCCGTCGCGCGACGCGGAGGGACGAAGGCTCCCAGGGAAGTGACCAAGCTCACGAAGTCGAAGGACGAATCGGTCAAGCGTGCGGCGATCATTGCGGCGCTCCGAACGCAGACCCGCGACCCGTCTGGGGCCGGCGGGAAGGGCGGTCGCCGGATCGACCCGCTCGAGCTGGTTGAGAGCGATGAGAGCGCGGTGCGCCAGGCGGCCGCCATCGGGCTCGGGGATCGCGGCGACGAAGAGGCGCTCGGTGCCCTTCACCGGCTGCTTCGCGACGAGGACTGGCGCGTCCGCGCCGAGGCGATTCGAGCCGTGATCCGGGTCCGGGACCGATCGTCGATTCCGGAGCTGATCGAGGGTTTGGACCGCGCGGAGGGACGTTTCGTCGGGGACTTTCACGCAGGTCTGGTCCAGCTGACCGCCCTCGATCTCGGCCTTGCTGCCGGCAGGTGGCGCATCTTCTGGGAGAAGGAATCCGAGACCTTCGAGGTGCCCAGCCCCAAGGTGGTGGCGAAGGCCGCCGCCGATCGGGCGAAGCGCAAGGAGGACTCCGAGTCTGCGGTGGCTTTCTACGGCATCAACGTCCTCTCGGACGCCTTCGTGCTCGTGGTGGACACGTCGGGTTCGATGAACGCGAAGGTGGGGAAGGAGAAGAAGCAGACACGCCTCGACGTGGCCAAGGAGCAGATGGCGAAGACGCTGAACCGGGTGCGGGACGGCGTGCTGTTCAACGTGATTCCGTTCTCCGGGAATGCGCGTCCGCTCACCGACGGCCTCGAACCGATGGACGAGGAGGCGCGGGAGGAGGCGCTGGCGTTCATCGAGGTACTGCGAGAGGCGGGCGGCACGAATATCTTCGATAGCCTGAGCGCGGCCTTCGAGGACGAGCGAGTGGACACGATCTATCTGCTTTCCGACGGAGCGCCGAGCGCAGGGGAATTCGTGGACGTCATGTCGCTCCGGGCCGAGGTGGAGCGCTGGAACTCCACCCGCGGGATCCTGATCCATGCGATCGCGGTCGGGCAGGACCATCCGCTGCTGAGGGGGCTCGCAGCAGACTCCGGGGGAAGATACGTTCGGGTAGAATAATTGAAAGTATACTAATGCGATTGGGGGCTCCTCCAGGTCCCGGTCTGCCCCCAGGGCACTGGGCGGTGATGGCCGGTGGTACTCTGGCCGCATGACCACCGAGAGTGAAACGACCTCCAAGAGCATCGTGCTCGGCATTTTCCCGCTCGGGCTGGCGCTCGGCGGGCTCCTTGCGGCAGCCCGAGCGCTCCTGGCGGGCTTCGGGCACGCGCCTGGCCTGAGCGAGGCCGCCGTCTCCTACCGCGTCCTGGCCATCGCCGAGCGCTGGCCGGAGATGCTCGCCGAGGCTCTGATCGCCGGGGTGGTCTGCTCGCTCGTTCTGATGTTTGCGAGCGAGGCCCGGCCGCGCCGCGCGTCGACGACCGCGATCGCCTTTCTGGTGACGCTCCTCGCGGCGGGCGCGTACCTGACGGGCTACCCCGAACCGCTGCCGGGGATCGGAGTCGCAGCGATCGGAGCCGCCGTGGGAGTGACGCTGATCGCCTTCGGTCTTTCGAGGATTCCCTTCACGGGTGTCGTACCGCTGGTGGTCGGCCTCGGCATCGGGCTCGGCCTGCCCTTCGCCGCGGCGAGCCACGTGAAGAACAGCCAGGAGGGGATGCCGGTCCGGCGCATCCTGGTGGACCTCGTCGCCACGCGGATGGCGGCGGAGGCCGGGGAGAAGGGCATGGACTTCCTGGAGGTGGTCAGCCAGCGACCGGATGCCCCGGTGACGACCGCCGTGCTGACGCCGATCGTCGATCTGCACGCGGACACCGGCGACAAGCCCACGCTGATCCTGCCGCCACCCGCCACGGTTCGGTTCGTCGTCCCTGCGGACGCTTCGGGCGCTCGCTTTCAGGCGGCCGTGGACATCGACCTGTCGTCCATCGACTCGCTGCCGGGGGGGCCGGGGGGGCTGGAGTCGCTGCCTGTCACCTACCGCGTGCGCGTGGACGGCCAGGTGGCCTGGGAGACGACCTTCGAACACGAGCGCGTGAGGCCGCCCTGGAACGTCGACCACATGCAGTGGCGGCACGTCGAGGTCGACGGCCAGCGCGGCGTTCCGGTCGAGCCCGGACAGACGGTCCAGCTGGAGACCGAGCTCGCTGGTGGCCTGGACCCGGCCGCTTTCACGAAGGAGCAGCTGAAGCTCGGCTTCGGCGGCGCGTTCCTCGTGCAGGACCTTCGCCAGCCGCGCCGGGTCCCCACGCCCCACGCACCCAACGTGATCTACGTGGTGGTGGATACCCAGCGCCTCGATCGCCTCGGCTGCTACGGCTACCCGAAGGACACGACGCCCCACATCGATCGCTTCGCCGAGGAGAGCATCGTCTTCGAGGATGCCTACACGACGTCGAGCTGGACGTGGCCGTCCACCGGTTCGCTCCTGACCAGTCTGCCGCCGGACGCCCACGGCGTGAAGAGCAACGCGTCCTGCACGCTCGCCCAGAGCCTCACGACGATCGCGGAGGCGCTCCAGGGCCGCGGCTACACGACGGCCGCATTCGTCGGCAATCCGATCGTCTCGTCGACGCGCTACTTCGACCAGGGCTTCGAGACCTTCGACGAGACGCGGTCCGAGTTCCGCATGTCGGACGAGCTCATGCCGGCGGCCTTGGACTGGCTCGAAACCCACGCACCGCTGCGTTTCTTCCTCTATTTGCACCTCGTCGATCCGCACACGCCACATCGGCCATCCCCGACGCAGATGGAGCGCCTCGGCCTCGGGCCTGCGCCCGAAAACTGGCCCGAGGGTGGCCTGGACGGCATCCGACGCCCGAGCGCCAACGATCCTGGCACCGAGATCACGCCGGAGCTGGTGCAGTATGCGAACGATCTCTACGACACGAGCGTCGCCACGACCGATATGTGGTTCGGCAGGCTCCTCGAGAAGATCGACGAGCTTGGGCTGGACGATCGAACGATCATCGTGCTGACGTCCGATCACGGCGAGGAGCTGCTCGACCGAGGCTTCCGCGGCCACGGGCACACCGTCTTCCCCGAACTCGTGCGCTCTCCCCTGATCTTCCACGTGCCCGGCGCGGACCCCGGGCGCCGCATGGGCGTGGTGTCCAACCGCCACGTGCCGACGACGATCGCCGCGCTCTGCGACGTCGCGCTTCCGGGCTTCGACCGTCCGATCGATATCCTGAACGAGACCCTGCCGGACGAGGCGCTCTTCGAGACCACGAAGGGCGAGTGGTCGCCGCAGTATCCGAGGAACGAGCAGCTCTTCGGTCTACGCAGCGGCTCCCATACGACCCAGTGGCGCTACTCGGACTTGCCCGTGGAGGAGGTGCCGCGCTCGGACCTGCGCTACTTCGACGACCGCAGCGATCCCGCCGCCCGTTCGAACGTGGTGACCGTGTCCGAAGCGGAAGCGCGCGCCGCGGCCGAGCGGATCCGCGAGATCGTGGGGAGCGCCAGAGAACAGAAGCCGACGGGCATCGCGGGCGTGGGGAGCGGAGGAACGTCCACGCTCCAGCAGATCGGCTACGTCGGCAAGGACGACGACGCGACCGAAGACCCGAAGCCCGACGAGCCGAAGCCAGAAGACCCGAGGCCTGAAGAGAAGAAACGCTAGAAGTACTCAGGGCACGGACGTCCCCTGATAGTTTGCGCCCATGAGCCGTTCCCTCGCCGTTCTTGCTTCTGCTGGCTTCCTGCTTTTTGCGTGGTTCGGGCCCCTGGGGACGACCTTCGCGTGGGCGGCCACGCAGGACGGCGATCCGGTCACCGTGCCCGCGGCGAGCGATCGTCTCGATCGTCAGGAGATTGCGGCCGAGCTGAAGGATCTGGAGGCGCTCGATCCAGCGGACGCTTCGGACGCCAGCAAGGCGCTGGTGGACATCTACAAGGACACGCTTCAGTCTCTCGATGCCCGCGAAGCCGCCCAGTCCAGGGCCAAGGAGCTGGAGGCGCTCGCCGCTGGCGCGACCGAGGCCCGCGCGGCCATCGAGGCCGAACTCGACCAGCCCTCGGAGCCGGTGATTCCGAGTACGGAAGGGCTGGCGCTGACGGACCACGAGGCCATGAAGGTGGAGGCCGAGCTGGCCGCGGACGACGCTCGGCGTGCGCTGACGGTTCTGGAGGCGGAGCTCGACGTGGCGCAGGACCGGCGCGCCACGATCACCGAGGAACTCAGCGCCCTGACGGCGCGTCGCGCCGAGCTGGAGACCGAACTCGGGACCGAGTCCACGGGTGCGGTGGACGAGCGGGTCGGGACCGCGCTCCGACTCCGTCAGACGGCGGAGCTACAGGCGACGGTGGCGCGGATCGAAGAGCTGCGCGTCGAGGAAGCGACCTTCGACCTGCGCAAGCAGCTCCTGCAGTCCCGGCTGGAACTCGCTCGCCGAACGGCGGCCGAGAAGTCGACCGTCTTGAGCGTTCTGGAGTCGTCCCTGAACGCCGCTCGCCAGAGAGACGCCCAGCGCAAGGCCCAGGAGGCGATCCAGCAGGCCGAGGCCGCCGCGATGCAGGGCGAGCCCTTCGCCAGCCTCGGCGCAGAGCTGGTCAAGAGCCGTGCCGTCACGCTGGAACTCGCGGGCGAGCTGGAGGTGGATCGCAAGCGAATCGACGAACTGGAGGACCAGAAGAAGGACCTCGGGAAGCGCTTCGAGAAGACGCAGCGACGGATCAAGATCGCGGGCCTCTCCAAGGACACGGGGCTGCACCTGCGGCGGGAGCGGATTCGCCTGCTCGACCGCCGGACCACGCGTGCGCAGATCGCCGAGGACCGCGAGCGATTGACCGAGATCGAACTCGCGCGGTTCGAGGTCGAGTCGCGAGAGCGGGAGATCATCGACGACGATCGCTTCGTCGAGGATCTCGTCGAGGCGGCTTCGGCGAGCGGACAGACGGGAGAGCAGATCACGCAGCTGGCCAAGCGGCTGAAGCAGGACCTTCTCTCGGCTCTCCGCGCGGAGACCGCGATGCTCGGGGACCGCAGCGGTCAGCTCCTGACGATCACCCAGCTGCACACGTCGACCATCGAGAGCCACCAGGTCTATGAGGACTACGTCGCCGAGCGGATCCTCTGGATCCGGAGCTCGGAGCCGCTCTGGAAGGTGAAGGAAGTCGACATGCTGGAGGAATTCCGGCGCCTCCCTGCCCTGACGAAGCTGCCCTCCGTGCCCGCGTGGTTTGCGGCGGAGATGCGCCGTCGGCCGCTCGTGATGGTGCTCCTCGCCGTCGCGCTTTCGCTCTTGCTCGCCGCGCGGCTGCGCGTGAAGAGGGCTCTGGCCGAAGAAGGAGAGCTGGCGCGCCAGCGCAGCCAGGTCTCCATCCTTCCCACGCTGCGCGCCACGGGATACTCGATGATCGTGGCGGCGCCCTATGCGGCGGTGCTCTACGGACTCTCGTGGCTGACGGCGACCTCGAACACGGACGGCGAGATCATGCGCGCCCTGAGCGTCGCGTGCGCGCGCGCGGCGGCTGCGGCGCTCATCATCGGTGCGCTGCGTGCTCTCACCGCCAAGGACGGTCTGGAGGAAGCGCACTTCGACGCCCAGTCCGAGGCCGTCCGGCTCGTTCGTCGGCAGACCAACTGGCTCCTGCCGGTCATGCCCACGGCGGCGCTGCTGGGGGAGTTCATGGCGAGCCTCGACGCGGGCTCGACCGCAGACGCCCTCGCCCGGGTGGCGTTCCTGGTGGAGGTCGGGTCGCTGCTGCTCTTCACATGGCGAGTGCTGAATCCAAGGCGCGGCGTTCTCGCGCTCAACGCTCGTTCGGCCGGGCCAGAGGATTTGCTCACGCGGCTCCGCAGGCTCTGGTTCCTGCTGGCGGTGATCGGCCTCGGCATGCTGGCGCTGCTCGCTGTCGTGGGGTACGGATTCACCGCTCGAAGCCTCTTCGGGAAGGTGGAGATCACGGTGGGCCTCGTCCTGGCGCTCGTCACGGTGCGCTCGATCGCGCTGCGCTGGATCAAGCTGATCCGCCGCAGGGAAGCGCTGGAGAAGCTGCGGAAGAAGCGAGAGGAACTGCGCGCCAAGCGGCTCGCCGAGATCGAGCGCCGGCGGAGCGCGGGCGAGGATACCGCCGAGCTGGAGTCGGAGGGCCTCGAGGTCGAGCAGGAGGAGGTCAACCTCGCGTCCATCTCGTCCGACCTCAAGAGCCTGATCCGCATGGCCACGGTCGCGATCGCGGTCGGCGGCGCCTACTGGATCTGGTCCTCGGTCCTGCCCGCGCTGGGCGCCTTCGAGCGCGTGGAGCTGTGGCAGCAGCAGGTCGCCAAGACCGACACCGTGACCGGGTCCATCGCGTACACCTACGCGCCGGTGACGCTCGCGAACGTCGGGCTCGCGCTGATCTTGCTCATCGTGACCTGGCGGGCCGTCAGCGACCTCCCTTCGCTCCTGGAGATCATTCTGCTCCGGCGCCTCGACCTCGGTTCGGGCGAGCGCTACGCGATCACCACGCTCCTTCGCTACTTCCTCACGACGGTGGGCGTGCTGCTCGCCTTCGACAAGCTCGGCCTGGCGTGGTCGCAGCTCCAGTGGCTCGTGGCGGGTATCTCGGTCGGCCTCGGCTTTGGCCTCCAGGAGATCTTCGCCAACTTCGTCAGTGGCATCACGCTCCTCTTCGAACGACCCGTTCGCGTCGGCGACTGGGTGACCCTCGGCGACATCGAGGGCGTCGTCTCGAAGATCCGGATCCGTGCCACGACCATCCGCGATCGCGACCTCAAGGAGCTGATCGTTCCGAACCGTGAGTTCATCACGGGTCGCTTCATCAACTGGACGCTGTCGGATCCCGTGTCGCGGGTGACCGCCCAGGTGGGCATCGCCTACGGCTCCGATACCGAGAAGGCGATCCAGCTGCTCCTGGAGGCGGGCCGGGACTGTCCCTATTCGGTCGCGGAGCCCGCTCCGAACGTCGTGTTCATGAGCTTCGGCGCGTCCTCGCTCGACTTCGAGCTGCGCGTCTTCGTGACGGGCCGGGAGATCAAGCCGCGCGTGCTTCACGACCTTCACATGCGGATCGACGCCGCGTTCCGCACCGCTGAGATCGAGATCTCGTTCCCGCAGAGGGATCTGCATATCCGGTCGGCGCCCGGGCTCGAGGGGCTCGTGCGCGACCGAAGCTGACTCATAGCCTTGGATCATTCATCAAACTGCGTCGCCATGGCGCCGTTTGGGCGTGCTGGCGACGCAGTTTGATGAATGGTTCAGGACAGGAGTCGGTCGAGCGCGTCCGCGATCTCGGCGTAGGGTGAGGGCTTTTTCAGCACGATGGTCGCACCCATGGCGCGGGCCAGGTAGCGCTCGTCCATCTCCGCGCCCGTGAGCACGAGGACCGGCGGGAGCGCTCGTTCGACCGAGACCGCCTCCATGACCTCGAGGCCATCGCGACTGGGCAGGCTCAGGTCCAGAATCACGGCGTCGTACTGGCAGGACAGGATGCACCAGAGCGCGGAGACGCCATCGCCGAGCTCGGTGATCTCACAGCCATCGTGGGTGAGCCGCTCCTTCAGCGCGTGTCGAAGGAAGACGTCGTCCTCGACGAGCAGGACCCGAGCGCGCCCCTCGGATGTTTCGAACCTGGCGGCGCGGATCGGGGGAGCCGTGAGAGTGTCTCGCCGTGACCGCTCCAGCAGGCCGAGGAACGTCCCAGTTCGGAGAGGGCGATCGAGACTTGGTGTGGTTGGACCGTTTCGCATGCTCCTCGGGTCGGATCGCGAGCGTGCGGATCTACAGCGGCAGGATTCGCTCTAACACAAGCCATGCACAGGCCGGCTGGGTGCGCCGCTTTTGGAACAGGAGTGCCTTGCCCCGGGTCACGCGATCGCCTGGACGCGCGTCCAAGAGGCTGCTGGAATCGAAAGAGGCCAGCGCGCCCTGGATGGGACCGGCACTGGCCTCTTCGCTTCGCCTGCTCCGGAAAGCGGGCTCAGTCGCTGCGCTACCGCAGGTAGCCGAAGTTCGTCGACAGACCGACCATGAAGAAAAGGCCCGGCGAGTCGCCGTTGAGGCCGAGTCCGAGGGCGGCGTCCGCCGTCATGTTGGCGCCCACTCGGCGGTAGATGCCGCCCTGCAGGATCGCGGTGTCGGGCACGGACTCGTTGAGGGCCCAGGCGAGCTCCGCGAACACCGTGTCGGCATCCGTCAGCGGCATGGCGGCGTGGGAGGCGAGCAGCATCTGGTAGAGCGTGCCGCTGACGCCGGATCCGAACGCGTTGATCGCGCCATAACCAACGACGCTGATATCGCCCTGCTGCTGCTCGACGATCCCCGCCAGCGTCAGGTCCGTGGAGCCCGTGTTGGCAGCGCCCAGGATGCTGGTTCGCGGGTCGCGTCCCCCGGTGCTGAAGTTGCTTTCATCGCTGCTGTCATTCGTCGGAAGCTTGCCGACGAACTCCATGCCGAACGTGGGGGCGCCGTCCTCGGTAGGTTCGAAGCGGTGGCGGAAGCCGAAGGCGAGATCGCCGATGCCGGTTTCTGTCTCGTTGCCCACCTCGTAGCGACGAAGTGGCGCGGTCTCCACGATCACTTCCGTGGTCTCCGAGAAGCCGTACTTGAAAGTGGCCGGGGTGTCGACGAAGTCGTTCGGGTCCCAGGTGAGCCCGGCCTCCAGCTCGACGGAGTCCTTCGTCGTGGTCTTCGTATTCTTGGAGATTCGCGGACGCTGCGGCGTCGGCGTGAGGTCCGCTTGCTCCAGGGTGGCGGCGCAGGAGCAGCAAAGCGCTGCGAGCGCGGCGCCCTTGAGGATCGAGTGGGAGTTCATGGATCGGCAGATGGGGGGATACTTGGTGGGTCCGAGGGGGGGGCAGGATCAGACCGCGGCGCCAGCGGAGGCACCAGCGGAACCGACGGTGGAGGAAAGGTGGTCGAAGACATCCATCTTGGTGAGGATGCCCATGAGCTGATGGTGGTCGTCCACGACGACGCCGACGTTGCCCTTCGAGAAGTGCGTCATGAGGGCGGTCGCGTTCTCGTCCTTGTGGACGGTCTGGACGTTCCGGAACATGACCTCGGCGATGCGCGCATCGAGCGAGGTGTTCCTGTCGACGAGGCGGGACAGCAGGTCGCTTTCCGTGACGATCCCGACGAGGCGGCCGTCATCGATGACGGGGAGCTGGCTGATGCCGCGCTGCTTCATCTTGTGAACCGCGTCGCTCAGGGTCTCCTCGCTGGAGGCCACGACGAGGTCGCGCTGGGGAAGCTTGCGGACCATGTCACCGCACGTCGCGTGCTCCCAAGACGACTCCGTGAAGCCGTTCTGCTTCATCCAGCCATCGTCCATGAACTTCGTCATGTAGTTGCGGACGCTGTCGGGCAGGATGACGACGAAGGTCTTGCCCGGGCCGACGCGCTTGGCGACCTCGACGGCCGCCCACATGGCGGTGCCGCAGGAGCCGCCGCACAGCAGGCCTTCCTGACGGATCAGGCGACGCGCCATGAGGAACGACTCGTGGTCTTCGCTCTTGACCCACTCGTCGATCAGGCTGCGATCGAGCACGTCGGGGATGAAGTCGTAGCCGATGCCTTCGACCTTGTAGCCGCCGATCGGCTCGGGGCCCGCGAGGATCGAGCCGACGGGGTCGACGCCCACGATCCGGACGTGGGGCGCGTCCTCCTTGAAGCGGCGCGCGCAGCCCGCGATCGTGCCGCCGGTGCCCGCGCCCGCCACGAAGTAGTCGAACTGGCCGCCGTTCGTCTGCTCCATGATCTCGACGGCCGTGCCCTCGTAGTGGGCGAGCGGGTTGTCCGGGTTCGAGTACTGATCGAGGATGTGCGAGTTCGGCATGATCTTCTGCAGCTGCTTCGCCACGCCGATGTGGCTCTCCGGGCTGTCGAACGACGCTTCGTTCGGCGTCCGGATGATCTCGGCGCCGAGGGCCTCGAGGACGACCTGCTTCTCGCGGCTCATCTTCTCCGGCATCGTGATGATCATGCGGTAGCCCTTCACCGCCGCGGCGAGGGCCATGCCGATGCCGGTGTTTCCGGACGTCGGCTCGATCAGCGTGTCGCCCGGCTTGATGCGGCCGGACTTCTCGGCCTCCAGGACCATCCGGCGACCGATGCGGTCCTTGACCGAACCGCCCGCGTTCATGAACTCGCACTTGACGAGGAAACGGCAGCCGGTCTCCTTGCCTACTTTCTTGAGTTCAACGAGCGGCGTGTTGCCGATGGCATCGAGGATCGTGTCTAGGGGTCCCATTGGGGTTGACTGATGGAGGCGTGCGGAGGGACTCGCGTGGGGTCCCGAGGAAGCGGGGAAGGGGCGTTCGCGCTCGGGGTCCTGGGACCCGGGCGCAGTACGCGGCGCGCAGTGTAGACGGGAGATTCGGGCAATGAGGGCTAATCGAAGCCGAGTTGTCCCGGGATCTGCCCCGCGGAGGGACCTTTAGCCTGCTCCGCGAAGAGAATCTCCACGAATCCATCGGCGCTTTGGCGCGTCCTGTAGACCTGGATCTTCGTTTCAGCGGCTTCTTCGGCGTCTCCCCGGGGTGCCCAGGTGCATCGACCGGTCGCCAGCGAGAAGCGCCAGCGGTGCCAGGGACACGCGATCTCCCCGCCGACCGCCGAGCCCTCCCAGAGCGGCCCGTCGATGTGCGGGCACCAGGGATCCACGGCCATGATCTTGCCCGCAGGGCGCGGCGCGGAGGGCAGAATGTCGCCTGCCTCTGAGCCGGAGGCGCTGGCAGGCCGGTCCAGGATCAGCGCGAGTCGCCCCCGCGGCGTTTCCACGAGCCGCCCTCGATCGCGCACGTCCTCGGCTTTCATCTCGGTCCGGAAGACGGCCGGTTCCTCGGGATCCACGGGCTTCATTCCGGCAATCTACTCTTCTTCGGCGCTCCGTCGTTCCGGCGTCCTACTTTGACAGCATGCCTCAGTCCACTTTCGTCACCAAGGTCGCCCGCGGACAGTTCGAGGGCCTGCGCGAGCGCCTCGGTGGCGGCGCGTTCGAGTTCCGAAGCGTTCCCCACGCGGCCTTCAGCGTGAAGGGGGAGGGGGTCGTGGCGACGCTCTACGAATCGGGCAAGTTCGTGGTTCAGGGGGCGGATCCCGAGGCCTTCCTGGCGCGCTGGACGGACCTCGGCGTCGACGGTGCGGCGGCTGCGCCGGCGAAAAAGCCGAAGCCTGGGGCGGACGATCCCGTGCTGGACCTCGAGCCGCCCCTCACCGGCAGCGACGAGGCCGGAAAGGGCGACTACTTCGGCCCGCTCGTCGTGGCGGCCGTCCGCGCGGACGAGGCCGGGATCCAGAAGCTACGGGACCTCGGCGTCGCCGACTCGAAGACCCTCACCGATGGTCGCGCCCTGAAGCTCGGCGCGATCCTGCGGGACACGGTTGAGCACTCGATCCGCCGCGTCGACCCGAACGAGTACAACGCCCTCTACCCCACGTATTCCGCGCTGAACGCCTTCCTCGCCGACCTGCACGCCGAGGTCATCCGCCCACTGGCCCACGCGGGCGAGAACGTGCTCGTCGACCAGTTCGAGCGCCGCGGCCTCGTGCGCGCCGCGCTCTCCTCGGCCAAGGTGCGCCTGACGGAGGTGCCGCGCGCCGAGCGTCACCCGGTCGTGGCCGCCGCCAGCATCCTCGCGCGCCAGGAGTTCCTGCTCGGCATGAAGGAGCTGTCCGAGGACTTCGGCGTCGCGTTGCACAAGGGGGCCGGCGCGCCGGTCGACGCCGTGGGCATGGCGCTGGTGCGCACCCAGGGAGAGGAGGCGCTGCGCGGCGCGGCGAAGCTCCACTTCAAGAACACGGATAAGATCCTCGCCCGCGCGTAGCCTCGGGCTCCGTCTTCCTTCGATCCATGGTTCCGATCCTCTCCGTCCTCGCGGCCATCCTGCTGCACGGCATCGCCCAGAGCGGCAGTGTAGGCAGCCTGCCTGCGCTGATCGCCGAGCTCGCGGGCGGCGGAACCGGCTTCGTATCAGCGCTGGCGCCGCTGGCCCTGGTGCTCGCGCTGGCGCTCCCCTACGTGCTGGGGGGCCGCGCGCGCCGCGCAGCGCTGAAGGGCGACCATCGGCGTGGTCAGGTCCACCAGACGCTGGCGGAGAACTCCGGCTGGATCGCCTTCGGGGCCCTGCTCTTCCTCGGCGGCTGGATCGACGCGGTGCGGCAATGGACCGGGGCCTCGCTCGATCTGGACGGCTGGCCCGAGGGGGCCCTCGGGCTCTCGTTCCTGCCGTTCGTCGTCTACCAGTTCGCCGCGATCGACGCGTCGGTGCGCGCAGGCGGCGGGACTCCGATGACGCAGCGGCACCTGCGCGCGTTCCAGAGCCGCATGTTCCTCGCGTGCCTCGCTCCCATCTTCGTGTTCATCGGCGCGTCGGTGCTGCTCGGCCAGAGCGACTGGCTGCGGGTCCAGGTCGAGCACGTCGGGCTTGCGTCCGTGCTCTTCACGGGGCTCATGGTGCTGATCCTGGCGCAGCTTCTGCCGTGGCTTCTGCGCTGGTCATGGGACACCGTGCCGTTCCCGGAAGGTCCGCAGCGGGATCGACTCGACGAGGTGGCGAAGGCCGCGAACTTCGAGCCGCGTGACATTCGACTGTGGCGTACCGGCGATCTGATGGCGAACGCGGCGATCGTCGGCTTCACGCCGAAAGGGCGCACGGTCCTCTTTTCGGATCAGCTTCTGTCCCTCCTCAACACGCGTGAACTGTGCGCGGTCTACGCCCACGAGATCGGCCACGCGCGCCGCGGGCACGTGACGGTGTTCCTGTGCTGGACCCTCGGGTTCGTGTTCCTCGGTGACTACGCGGCGCGCTGGGCGATCGAGGCGCACGGGGTCGCGGCGGGTGCCTCCGTCGGCCTCGCGGCGCTCGCGCTGTGGTTCGTCTCTTTCGGCTGGCTCAGCCGCCGCTTCGAACTCGACGCGGATCTCTTCAGCCTGCAAACCGTCGAGGATCTCCCTGCGCTCGTGAGCGCGCTGGAGCGCGTCGGCGGTCGCAATCGCGAGGCGTCAGGCTGGCGTCACTTCGGCGTGGGACGTCGCATTCGATTCCTGGCGAAGACCGTCAGCAACGAGGACTTCGTGTCGCGCTTTCGACAGCGGCTCCGGCTGTTCTCGATCGCGGGCGGAGCGCTGGCGCTCGGGGGCGCCGGGTTGCAGCTCGTGGACCTGATGGACTCCTTGCCCCGGGACCGCGCGGTCGCTTCTCTGGCGCGCGGCAAGTACGGCCAGGCCACGTCGCTTGCGGCGAAGCTCGAGGGTGAGGACGCGGACGAGATCCGAGAACTCGCCGAGGCGGCGGCGCGGATCGGAAGCGGCAGCAGGGCCGCGGTGCAGGCGGCCCTCGACGAGGCGCTGCGCTCGGCGCTGGACGGTGGGGACGCGGCGGCGGCGCGCAACCTGGCCGTGGTGGCAGCGCTGCGCGGCGTGCCGAACGCGGGCGCGCTCGCGAGTGAGCTGGACGCCTGGCTGGAGCTCGGCGCGACGGAGCCGCCGCGGGGCCTGGATCGGGCGGCGCGAGCCTGGCGAGAGAGCGCCGCGCGCTGATCAGGAGTACTTCAGTCCGTCCTTGCGCGTGTGCGTGAGCGGTTCACCCTCGCGGGTTTTCGAAGCGCTCTGGACGACGCCGAAGACGACGATGTGATCGCCCGCGTTGTGCTCGCCTGCGAGCCGGCACTCGAGCCAGGCGAGCGCGTCGCTGAGGACAGGCGCGCCCTGGCCGTCGCCAGGGACGTGGGACGCCACGTCATCGAACGGGGAGCCGTCCCCGGGCTTCTTGAAGAAGGGCTTCATCAGGCCCTTGTCGTTCTCGCCGAGGACCGAGATGGCGAAGCGCTTGCTGGCGCGGATCGCGTCGAGGTGGCCGCGCTCCTTGGAGACCGCGACGGCGACCGTCGGCGGCGTGAACGCCATCTGCTGGACGAAGGAGCCGAGGAAGCCCATGGCCGCGCCGTTCGCGTCGACGGTCGTGACGATGAAGAGGCCGCTCGGCACGCGGCCGAGGGCGGCGCCGATCGAGGTGTCGCTGTCCGCCGGGGACGGCACGGTGGGCTCGGAAGCAGTCATGCCGGAATGGTGGCACAGCGCGCGCGGAAAGTCGCCCGTTCCTGCCTGCGTTGCCGGGGAAATCACGGGAGCGCGCACAAGGTGCGGGGGCCGTTCGCGCTCGAACAGCGGCCCGTCAACGCGTCTCGATCGTCTCGCCAGATGGCACGGGAACCGGCTGAGCCGGTGCCAGCGGTTCGCCAGCGACAGGAAGCCCCGTCTCGTCGTCGAAGCGAAGGCGCTGGAGGTGCACCTGGCGATTCCAGCCGGCGCCCGGGTGCTTCGCCGCGTGATGCACGAGCCAGTGCTCGGCGCCATCGGGCGAGGTCGTGATCGAGGCGTGACCTGGGGCGGTGACGCCGTTGCCGCTCGCGAACCAGACCTGCGGATGCTTGCGCCACGCGCCGGGCGCCATCGGATCCTTCCCGACGAGCTCCAGGAGCCCGAGGCAATAGAAGTCCGACCACGAACCGCTCGCGGAGTAGATCACGAACGTGCGGCCCTCGTGCTGGAGGAAACTCGGGCCCTCGTTGACGGTGGGCAGGCCCGGCCGGCCGCCCCGGAGTTCCCACTCGAGTTCCGGCCTGGAAATCAGGGCGCGTTCGCCGATGGGCGTGACCGGATCTTCCATGCGGCAGAGGTAAAGGTTCTGCGTCACGTTCTCCGAGCCTGGCCATCCGGACCAGGCGCAGTAGAGCTGGCCGTCGATCTCGCCGAGCGTCGCGTCGATCGACCAGCGATCGTCCGGGAGCTCCAGCTCGCCCACGTGCTCGAAGGGGCCGCGCGGATCCGCGGACGTTCGACGGAGCACGTGGGTACGGTGATGGTGATTGTCGCCGTCGTCCGCGGCCACGTAGATGTACCAGGCGTCGCCGTGGTGATGGAGCTCCGGCGCCCAGAGCTCCTTCGAGTGCCGCGTGCCAGGGAGCGGCGACCATGCGACAGCGGGCTCGGCGGCGAAGACCCCCAGCAGGGAAGCGGAGCTCGCGATCTGGACCGTGCCGCGCCTCGCCGATTCGCCTGGTGCCTTCACGGTGCGCGAGGAGATGTAATGGTACATCCCGTCGTGGTGGATCACCCAGGGGTCCTGGCCGCTCTTCGCCACGGGGTTCGTGAAGGTGGCGGGTGTCACCTGAGTCAGACAGCCAGTCGCGGATCCCGGCAGGGAGGCGGCGAGCGCCAGGCCGATCAAGAGCATGAGGGGGAGGATCATCGGAGCCATGTCGTTCGAGGTGGTGGGTAGCTGTCCAGGCAGCTGACTACACGGTTGGCCGGGACCTGACCAGTCCGCTGCGTTGTGAGCCTGGGAATCTCACGTGAACCTTGCCGCGCACCATCTCGGAAGCAGAGAATCGGGCCCCGGCCCGGCCGACCCTCCTTCTTCCCATGACGCACGCTGATCCAGAGATGTCCACCTTCGAGTGGACTCCGCCCGGTACGACCCCACCCTTCGACGGGGAGATCACGCCGCACGTGGTGGGGGACCTGGCGGACGACCTTCTGGCCACGCTGGAGAATCGCGGGCTGACGGCCGCGGACCTCGTACGGAAGGTGGCCCGGGAAGCCTGTGACTGGCTGAACGACGAAGGTTGCGACGACGCTGCCGTCGGGCACACGCTGCTCCATCACGAGCTGGCTCTCCTGCGGGAGGCCCACGGATGGCGTGGTCCCGTGGCTCGATTCCTGGGGGCGCTGGAGCGCGTGTGCGGGAAAGTGGCCGACGACGGTAGCCCCGCGCTTCGTGAGGCGCTCAGCGCGGAGTGTGCGCTCTGGCAGGAGGTCGGTTCCGACCTCCTGCCCGATCGCGCTCGCTGCGGGGCGGAGCTGCTCGTGACGGGAGCCTTTCACCCGGCGGCCGGGCTGGAGTCCGGCGAGGTCATTCTGGTTCATGGCTGGTCCGAGACGGTGGCGCGGGCCGTCGAGCTGGCGCAGGCGAAGGGCCTCGTGCCCGAGATCATCGTCTCCGAGGGTGGGCCGGATCTCGGTGGCCGCCGGCTGGCGCGCCGCCTCGTGGCCAGCGGCCTCGTGGTGCGCTTCATCTACGACGCGGCCCTCGTGGACGCGGTCAAGCGGGTCGATCGGGTGTGGCTCGGCACCGAGGCCATCGGCCAGCGCGCCTTCGTGGGACGCCTCGGCACGCGCGCCGTCCTGGAGCGTGCCCAGGAGCTGGACGTGCCGAGCGCGGTGCTGGCGACGAGCGACAAGTTCACGCCCGACGGCTCCACGGCCGCACCCGCGTGGTCGGAGCAAGAGCCATGGCACCTCTGGGAGGGCGCTCCCCACGGCGTGACGGTCGAGTCGCAGTCGTTCGAGAGCATCCCGCTGGAGCTGGCGGGCGTCTACGCGACGGACGAGGGCCTGTTCGGCCCCCAGGAGCTGACGCGTCGGGCGGTCAAGAGCCTCGTTTCGGCGTCTCGTTAGGGGCTCCGACTACCTGAACTGCGGTGGGTAGAAGCGTCCGCAGTCATAGAACCTGATGTCAAGCGGCTTGGCCTGTAGGGTCTCGTCCAGCCAGCTCGAGAGAGCCTCTGGGGAGGCGATCTCGGTCGTTTGCCCGAGGAGCTGCCCCAGTTCGTTGTACATCGCGAGCATCGGCTTCCGACTCACGTCTGCTTTCGTGAGGGCCACGTCGAAAGGCACGAGGGGCGAGCCCATGCGCTTCGGTCCGGTGTCGCGGCGCCTGAGGGTGAAGTCTTTTGCGAGACGTTCCATGACGGCGCGGTCGGAGAAGAGTTCGGCGTCCCAGCGCCAGCTCTCGGGCTGATCGCTCGGGGTCATCGCCCACAGCGTCGGCCGTCCGTTCTTGGCTCGCACGTCATGATCAGTGCTCCAGGTCCATGGGCCGACCGGAGCGTGGCCTTGGCTATGTAGCTTATAGCTGGTCTTCAGGTACTCCTCGTACGACACGGTGGGGATGCTCGTTCGGAAGCGATAGGGCGCTTCCAGCATGCCTTCCGGGCCGAGTAGTGGCTGTACGGCGATCCGATCCACGGTGATCGCCGCTTCTGTCAGCGGGAGCATCGATTCCGGGTCCACATCCCGGGCCGGCGACACGTCCGACGGCGTCCAGCGGTCCGCGGGCGCGCTGAAGACGCCGTCTCCATCCACATCGACGAGAGCCGCGAAGAGCGGGTTCTTGCCCGCGTGGATCTGGACGTGTGCGACCGGTGGGCTTCCGGGCGTGCTCGCGGCGATACCACCGAAGGGATTCGTTCCCCACGCGTGGCGCACAAGGCCGGAGCGGGCGCCCGCCATGTCCTGGAGGTTCGGATGCTCTGCTTCCGTCCACACCTTCAGGTTCCGGAACGCCCCCGCGTCGTCGAAGGAGCCGAACCCGATCTGCCCGCTGGCGGGCCGGCTGAGGTCGACCTCGAAGTGCGGCGACGCCATGTCGTCGACGAAGACGCGCGCGTGGCCCTGGCCGTTGCACTCGACGCGTAGCCTGTGCCAGACGCCGCGGCCCCACTGGATCTCCTTCGAGCCGATCTCGCCGATCCGTCGGCGCGGCGACTCGTTCACCTCGAACACGTTGCTGGACGTCGCGTCCGGCACCATGCCGAGGTGAGCGTAGAAGAACTGCTCGGGAGACTGAAAGCCGAACACCAGGACGAGGTCGCGGTGCGGGGTCTCGATGCCGGTCTGCATCGCCTCGACCTCGAAGGCATACGGGCCTTCGAGGTAGGAGCCGCGCAGGATCGCGAGGCTGTGCGGACTGCGCACGCGCGGGCGGTAGGCCTGCGTGCTCTTGAACGTCAGGCAGGGGCCCGAATCAGGGACCGGGTTCCCGATCCCGTCGTCCTTCACGCTCTCATCGAAGCTCCACTCGCCGCGTTCGCTGTACCAGAAACGCTCGTCCCCTAGCGGGTGCTCGGCCCCCGGGCAGAGTACGTCGTCGTAGGCGAGGTGCCCGGCGCCGGGGTCGAGATCCGGGTTGAGATCCGGGTTGAGGCCCCGGTTGAGGAAGGAGTCGGGCCGGGTCACGTCGACCTGGACGGATCCGGCCTGGGGCCAGGGAATCAGCGCAGCGAACGCGAGGAGCAGGGTCATGAGATCTCGGGAACTTCGAAGCCTTCGGCGTACACGCCGCGCATGTGCCGGTTCGCGGCGTCGTTGTCGATGTAGCGGCCCGTGGTCGTGTCGAAGCGAAGGGACGCACCGAACGTCAGCGGAGTGTTCGCAAGATCGATGCCATTGAGGTCGAGGTGCGCCATCATTCGATCGAAGGCGTGCGCGAGGGCGGGTTCGCTCGCCACCGCGCGCTCGATCTCCTCGCGCGACGCGGCCTTCCCGAGGGCCAGGGAGTCATTGCCCATGTGGCAGAGCCCGGCCGAGACGTGACCGTCCTCGACTCGACCGCGGATGAGGCTCGCGTCCTGCTGGCGAACGGCGTCGACGAAGTTCTGGAAGTGATTCTCGGACCCCTTCCATACCTTGACTTCCTTTCCGGCCGCGTCGAAAGCGCGCGCGCTGGAGTAGTCGGCCGTCAGGAGCAGGTACCCCTCCTCCGCGTGCACGACGGCGCCGATCGACGCGCCGAGGCGCCGATCCATCGCCCTGCGCCAGGTCTCGCCGTTCTCCTGCGCCGCCTGATCGTGGGGCAGGCCGCGGACCTCGAAGATCATCGGCGCGGGCCGGTAGTCGTAGAACGTGACGACCGTGTTGGCGGTATCACCGTCATCGTCGTAGCCGAAGCGGCCGCCGATGGAGATCACCGCTTCCGGCAGATCGGCCTGCCCGAGGCCCCAGCGCGCCTGGTCGACCTGGTGGATCCCCTGGTTCCCGAGGTCGCCGTTGCCGGTCGCGTGCTGCCAGTGCCAGTCGTAGTGGAGCTGTCGGCGCTCCAGCGGCTGCACGCCGACCGGGCCCTGGTAGAGCGCGAAATCGACCGACTCCGGGATCGGCTGGGGTCCGTCGACCTTGCCGATCGACATGCGCGGCTTGAAGCACGTGCCCCAGGCGTGGGTCTTCGCGCCGAGTTCGCCCGCATCGAGCCAGGCGATGGCCTCCTGGATCGCGGTGCTCGAACGCGCCTGCGTGCCGGTTTGAACGATGCGTCCGTACTTCCGCGCCGCCGCGACCATCTGCTGGCCCTCCCAGACGCTGTGGGAGATCGGCTTCTCGACGTAGACATCCTTGCCCGCGGCGAGGGACCAGATCGTGTGCAGCGCGTGCAGGTGATTCGGCGTGGCGATCGAAACGGCGTCGATCTCGCCCTTGGCCAGCATGTCGCGCAGGTCGGTGAACTTCGCGATGTTGCGTCCGGTCTTGTCCCCCAGTTGCTTCGCGCGCTGCTCCAGGACGCTGGCGTCGACGTCGCAGACCGCCACGACCTGGACGCCCTCGATCTGCTCGTAGGCGTCGATGTGGTTGGAGCCGCGGCCGCGGACGCCGACGACGCCGATGCGAAGATCATCGGAGGCGCGGCGGCCCATCCGAATGGAAGGCGCGGCGAACACCGCGGCGCTCGCGGCGGAATGGCGAAGGAACTCTCGGCGGCGGATCGGTTGCATGGCGCGTGGGGGCTTGGGGGAAGCGCGTTCGTGAGGCCGGCGTCGGCCCACATGGGCTCCCAGCGTAACGCGGCAGCGAACGGGTTGCCGGACCGCGAAGAGGGCCCGCTCGACAAATCGGCGAGCGGCCCTCCGTTTGCCGAGCACATCGGGTGGAAGGTTGGCGTGGCCGCCCATGTGCGGGTCAGATCAGTCGCAGAACTCGATGCGGAGCGCGTCCGCACCCGACCTTCCAGAAGCTCCTGTCCAAGGGGTGGAGGCTCGTCTGGCTTTGGTCGACCAGCGGTTGCAGCCTGCCATGTCGGTGATGGTGTAGGAGTTCTGGCCAGCAGCTCGAGCCACGTCTCGGAGCCGAAGCGTAGCCATGGCGCCTTGCGCGCGACCCACTTCGAACTTGATCGGCCCGTTCCTCTGGAATGGCCGATCCACCGGTCCGGCTCGACGTCGGCGCCGTGAGATCGACGCAGCGTTTTGAATCCACGTTGGGACTCAATGTTCACCTCCGCTCCTTCTACCGGGACGGTACGTACGTCTCGCGCAGCGCTTTCGATACGTCGGGCTTCACCGTCGAGATCCAGTCCGAGGCTCACCCCCGATAGTCCGGCCCGACGGGGGGGCGCGCACCCATGGATCAGGGGCGGACGATGTGGACTTCTTGCATCGCACCGATCGTGACCGCGCCCGTCAGCGGATCCTGGTGTGCTGCTTGGAACAGCAGGCGAAGTGAGTCCCTACCCGGCCCAAGGGGAGGCGCCGAGATGGTCCATTGCAAGGCGCCCGATGTGTCCGTGAGCCCGGCCAGGAAGCGACCCCGGAGCAGTGGTGCTCCAAGGAGCAGATTGCCGTTGAGCGCGGGCACGAAGATGGATGCGTCCGTTGCGGAGACGAAAAGATCGGTCCGAGCGTTGGGTACAAAGTTGAAGTCGATCGTCAGGGGCTGGCCTGGGTGAAGCACGCGCGTGGCGACGGTTCGTGGGAATAGACCGTTGAGAGCCTGCATCGCGCCCAAACCAGGGCCGTAGAGGCCTTGACCGGGTGCGCCAATGGTGGACGGAAAGCTGTAGCCAGGGGCGCCGCCGGCGAAGCCGCAATCCAAAGTGCGAAGCAGTGCGCCCGCCTCCACGTAGACGCCGTGACCCCCGTTGCCAGGGGTATAGCCCATGTGATACGACCCGAAGCCGCCCGTTGAGCTTGATCCGCGGATGAGGAGCGTTCCGCTCTCGAGGCGAATCCCGTGCTTCCCGTCCTCCGTTTGCGGAAATGGTTCGATGTAGGAAGCCCCTCCTCCGATGCAAACCGAATCCTCGAGCACCACCGTCGACTGTGAGATCAAGAGCCCATCTCCTCCGGCAAGGCAGATCCAATCCCCGAATGAGTCCACGAAGCAAGCAGGGTTGAGGGCCGCGATTCGTGAGCCGTGAATTGCCACGTCGAGGCAGTTCAGCACGCGCGCCCCAAGGACGCTGCCGCCCTCGAAACCGCCGTCGAATGCGCACGATTCGATTCGCACGGGGCCGGCACAGTTCGCGACGGTGAGAGCTTCCGTATAGGGAGCAGCCACCAGGATGCCCTGGAGGGAGACCCTTTGTCCTGGCGCAAGTTCCTGGATGCGAACCTGTCCGTCTACCAAGACCCCGGGCCCGGCGGCGATCACGCTCATGCCTTTTCCTATGAGCCCAAAGAATCCATACGTCCCGGGTTCCACGAGCACCACGTCGCCGTTCTGACCCGCTGCGACGGCGGCGAAGATCGAGGGGAAGTCCTTGCCTGGTCCCACGGAAAGGACCTCGCAGGAAGCCGTGCCGGCAAGGGGACCCGCGAGCGCGGCGCAGGCGAGTGAGAGCACGACGAGTGCCGGTCGCGAGCGGGTCGTCAAATCGAGTTTCATGATGGGATGCGGTGGAGGTTGGTCAGGCGCGCGAGCTGCGTAGGTCAGGGGATCTGGCCAGGTGCTGATCCGTCACGTGAGAGTTCGGGATTCTCGCGGAACGTCTTCTCGACGGGGCGGGAGCTGCTCGCGCCTCGTTCGCCGGGCGCTATACCCCGGAGATAGCGCGGAAGGTGCCAGCGGGAGTGAGAGTGGCGGCGAGGAGATGATCCGAATGGCTGGGTGGGGGAAACCCGTCCTCGCCAGGGCAGAGCCGCTCCCCACCGGCAGAGGCCGAGGTCCGAAAGACCGATGCCGCGTCAGCCGTGTCTACATCACGGGGCGGCTGGACTTCGGGAAGTAGAAAGCTGCGGAACAGCGGCGCGCGGGGCATCGTGCTCGATGAAACAAGAACAGCCAGCGCCTTGGGGAGGGTGCTGGCTGCTGGTCGTGGTGAAGCGATCCAGCGGTGCCGTTCGGAGAGGGGGAGATCGGGCGAGTTCGGCTCACCGAAGAGGCCGATGGCCGCTCGGGCGCTCCCGCGTGGCCGGTGAGGATGGGAGAAGCGAAGAATCGGGCCCCCGGCTACGGTGGTGCGGGCATCGACACCCCGCTTGGAGTTCCAGAGCGCCCCTGGGCGCGTTCTCCCGTGCACTCACGGACGGCATCCACCCCTCGCTGGTAGCGGCCTCGGGCGGCGCGCGGGCTCATCTGTCGCTGGCGAGCGATCTCCTTGTAGGTGAGGCCTTCGACCGCTCGCAAGAGGACGATATCGCGGGTCGTGGCCGGAAGGCGCAGCAGCGCGTCCTTCACCGCTGACGCAACCCTCGGCAGGTCTGACGGACTATCCTCCGCTGCTTCGACGTCGCCCCGTCGGTCTGCCGACAAGAGAGCGTGCTGGTCCTGCTCCTGAAGCTGGCGCTTCTGATAGGCGTTCATCACGTGCACCACGATGCCCCATAGCCAGCCTTCGATCGAGCTGCGGCCCTGGTAGCGATCGAGGCTAGACCAGGCCTGGAGCAGCACATCCTGGACCACATCATCGAGGTCGAAGGGACCGCGTAGGACGACGCGCGTCGCGCGGATCGCCGTGAGACGCCGGGCACCCTCCAGTCGCTTGGAGAGGTCCAGGACGGCACGGCGGTCCCCTGCAACGGCGAGCTGGACGAGCGCAACATCAGCCTGGTGGCCCCGGCCGATCGGCGCTTCTGAGCCGGGAGAAGAAACGGCTTCGGCGTGCGACCATGCAACCAGCTGAGTACCTGGGGGCTCGCCAGCCAATCGTCGGTGAGAAGAAGTCTTCAGCTGAATCATGGGTTGCATCGAGTCGCAGGAAACTCAGAGGGAACGGGCGGTGTGGAACCGAGGTTCTCTGGTTCGTTCGACGCTCGAAGGCAATCGCCTCAGCTATCCGGAGGAATCTGACCGGCGCGTGAAGCGAGCTGGCAGGCTCGACTTTTCACCAGGTTCGTGTGGCCACGCGTGGCTGCGACTCCACATCGATCGTGTTCGTCCGCTGCGCCCCCCCATCTGGAGCCAGAACGTCTGCGCTCCGGGGCGTTTCATTCAGCAGCGGCTCTACTCCCTGGACACACGAATCATGAAGTCAGCTTTCTTGGCACTTGCAGCTTTTTCTGTTCCCGGCTTTGCCTCGGCCCAGTGCGACCTGTTGAACGAGACGTTCAGCAGCGTGCAGCCCGGCAACCCCGTCACCGACCTTGGCTACTGGACCTCCACTTCGCCGACGGTGCCCATCATCGCAGCGGACCCGGGAACCAACTCTGCCTCTGTCCGCTTCGCAGCCAACGCCCTTCAGAACGCAACGGGCGACCTCACGGGCATCGCATTCCCGGATCGCTTCCGGATCACTTTTGACTTCGGCGCCGACGTGGACTCGACGTTTAGCATCGGCTGCCCGGCAGCCGGGGCATTCCGCGCGTCTATCTCGATCCAGGCTACCGTCACCCCCTTCGGTCCGCCGCCTATCCGCCTTGCCACGAGCCTCGATACACCCGGCGCACCGGTTTCGCTGACGGGCGGCCTCAGCAACACGGCCGAGATCCAGGTCAATCTGCAGGGCGACTACAGCGTCCTCATCAATGGCACGATGGTGCACACCGGCCCGTGGAACCCCGCCGGCGTGCCTGCGTGCGGCGCTCCCGACTCCCTCTTTATCGCCACGACCGCCACGGGAGGCTTCGTCAGCACGGGCTTCACACTGGACAACATCTGCATTGAGCCCTTCATCGGAAACGTCATCGGCTCGACCTACTGCACCTCGCTGCCCAACGTCACCGGCGTCGAGTCCACCCTGACCTTGGTGGGCTCCGACATCGCGGCTTCGAACGACGTCACGATGATCATGGGGGACATGCCGCCCCTGCTGTCCGGCATCGCGCTGATGTCCTTGACCAAGGCGCCAAACCCCATCTTCGTCAGCGAGGGCATTCTCTGCCTCGGCGGCTCCATTGCTCGCTACATGGCCCCCGGCGAGATCTTCCAGGCGGACGCCTCCGGGTCGGCTACGTTCTCGCCGGACCTCACGGTGGTTCCCTTGAACAACAGCTTGGTGGCCGTGATGGCCGGTGAGACCTGGAACTTCCAGGCCTGGCACCGGGACGTCGACCCGATGGGGTTGAACTCGGCCAACTTCACGAACGCCGTGGAAGTCACATTCAACTGAGTCGTTAGCCTGGGCAATTCACGAGAGGGAAGCACCAGGGCGCCCAAACGCCGCCACGGCGTCGTTTGGGCGTGTTGGTGCTTTCATCTCATGAATCGTCCGGGCTAGCCTGCATTATTCACGAGTTTGCACCACCAGCACGCCCAAACCACGCCGTGGCGGCGTCAGACGGCAGCCTTTGGCTGCCGCCCGCTTCGCGGGCTCCCTCACAGAATGCTCGACGGGCCTACGGGCCCGCCTCCGCTTCGTTCGGTCGTCTTCCTTGCCACGCCGCGGTTTGAACGCACTGGTGGAGCAAACTCGTGAATAATGCAGGCTAGGAGTCTGCGCCACAGAATGCGATTCCGCGAGCACCGCCAGGATCCGCGCTCGCGGCGTTGCGCCAAACCCCAATGGCATCAAAGTTCCGCCCAAGGTTCGGCAACGCAGCTGAAGCGCGAAGGGGGCCGAAGAAATGGCGCGAACTTTTGGATCACACCACTCGAAGACGGGTAGCTCGCCAGTGATATGAATGGGCTCCCGCCCCCCCCGGGGCCGCGATCGGCTTCGGCCTCATCATGGTGTGATCAAGTGGTGCCGCGTCCAGTGGTTCGGAAGGAGCCGAAGGCGGCAGGTGCCGCTGAAGAGGCCGCCTCGGCCGTGTCTACGTCCAGGGGCGGCTGGACTTTGGGACCACGATCTTGTCCTGAAGCGAGAGAGCCCCAGGCATGGAACCCGCGATGGATACAGCCGCGGGAACAGCGAGAACGGCGGCGGCGAGGAAGGTGCACCGGTGAGAAGAGCGAGTCGGCATGATGCGACCCGGGCTAACCGATCGAGCGAAGCGTCACAGGAACACCTCGACGATGTCGCCGGCCACGCTGCTGTCACTCGCGCCGTGGCGCTGCCAGTGTTCCTCGCCCTTCCTCCCCCACACCTCAACCCGAAAGTGACCGTCTTCGAGATTGAGGAGGCCGGTGGTGAACAGCGGCCTGGGACCACGGAACCGCGGAAGGGGGATCGCTGCCGTGCGGACCGCTGCGCGCAGTCTCAGCTCGTAATCCGAATTTCCCAGGACCGCTGCTGCCGCCGTGTCGCTGGTCACGATCAGGATCCTTCGCGCGTCGGGCGTTCGCTCCAGATCAACCGTGATCCTCAACCCCTGCGGCCTGTGAAATTCGATCTCGATGTCTGCACCCCGCTGGGCCTCCGCAGAGGCGAGGAGCTCTCCTCCCCTGGATCTCAAGAGGACGCTCCAGCTCGCGCCCCGAGCGAACGAATAGGCCTCGACCTCCCCGCCGTTCGAGGTCATCTGACTCAATCCTCCCGGCGAGGGTCGACCGAACTGACCGAGTAATTCCTGCTGCGACCCATACGGCGAGACGAGGACGTCGAACTCCGCGGCGTCCTCCCGTGGCGCGACCCTGAGCAGGCCCAACCCCGGAACCGGCTGAACCAACAGGCGGCCCAGCTCGATCTTTCGCACCGGCGGATTCGAACGGTCGCCCGGGCGGAGCGTGCGAGCAACCCTGGAGTGCAACCCTTGCCCCAGGTACACCCGCCCCTCCGAGTCGATACCGTCAGGCGTCGACGAGAGCAGGAGCGTCGTTCCGTCGAGAATCCCCTCGAACGAAGCATGGGTGAACGACACGCTCGCTGTCCCCTCGAGCGGCAGCAACAGGCGCCCGAGCTCAACGACCGGCATCCCGTGGAAGAACAGTGCGCCGAAGTACTGCGCCTGCGCGCCCGATTTACCGCGCGGATAGCCGCGCTGATAGACGAGCGAGTGATCGAGGTGAAACTCGATCGTCCACTGCTGCTGCTCCATCTCCTCGGCCGCGGACGGCTCATCCACCGGGACCGGGCCCACCATCTGGACCCGCGAGGTCAGGCCGACGTCCGCGCGCGCGAGCGACATGTTCACGGATGGCGCGAGCGCGATCTCCTCCGTCACAGCGCGAGGAACGACCGGGGACGGACCCTCTGCGGCCTCCGGTGCAAGCTGCCAGGCCACGATGAGCCCCGCGCACGCGAGTGACGCAACGCCCAGGAATGTGTAGCGCTTGTTCAAGGTCGATCGAGAGTACAAGACGCCCGTCCCCCTCCGGGCATTCGGCTCGCTCACCGCGGGTACGGAAGGTTCGTTGTGACGACCAGACTGCGCCGCTCGTAGATCTTCGTGATGAATGTGCAGAGCAGACCCGCCCCAGCTCGATCGAGCGGAACGTACCCGAGCTCATCAAGGATCACCAAGTCGTAGCGCGCAAAACATCTGAACCAGGTTGAGTCGTTCCGGTTGGAAGGCCTGTTCGTTTGGATCGCCGGCTTCTGGCGTGGGTCCCCGGCAGCGGCATGAAGTGCTGCCAGGCGTGACATCGATGTGACAGACAACGGTCACAGGTCCGGTACTCTGCTTCCATCATGAACCTGTCTCTTCTCGTTCTGTCCATGGTCGCGGCGCTTCCCGCCTTCGCGGGGCAGACAGCCCTCGGTCCGCTCTTGTCGGGTCCGGCTGGCTCACCGCTGGAAGGCGGAGAGGCCGTGTCCGAACTTGACCATCGGATCTGGATCGTCTTCCAGGCCGAGGACTCGTCGTATTGGTTCGGGAGTGATGGAGAGGGGGTCTACCGCTACGACGGGAAGACGCTCGTGCAATTCACGACCGAGCAGGGGCTCACCAGCAATCGCATCCGCGGGATTCAGGAGGATCGCTCAGGGAGCCTCTACGTGTGCACCGAGCCGGGAGGGGTGAGCAGGTTCAATGGTCGCGAGTTCAGCGAGCTGACTGCCCTCGAACCCGCGGAGAGCGAGTGGAAGCTCGGGCCGGATGACCTGTGCTTCCCGGCCGGACAGGATTCGGGCGGCGTGTACCGCTGGGATGGCACATCGCTCCATCGGCTGACGTTTCCGCCGACCGCGGCCGGCGACGCATACAACGCTGCTAACCCACGATCGAAGTCTCCCAACATCAATTACAGCCCGTACGACGTCTACACCACCTTCAAGGACAGCCAGGGGAACCTATGGTTCGGCACGGCCATGCTCGGCGCGTGCTGCTACGACGGATCCACCTTCGCGTGGGCCGGCACCGGCGAGAACGGCAGCTTCGGCGTGCGAGCTCTGGCGGAGGACAAGGATGGCAAGTTCTGGCTGAGCAACTGCGTGAACCGATTCGCCAAGGGGCCCGCAAATCCTCTCGCGGGCGAACCGGCGGACTTTCGGAAAGAGCCCGGCATCGCAACCAACGCCGACCCGTACTCGGTCTTCATGTCAACCACCAGGGACAAGGACGGCGCCCTGTGGATGGCGACCCTCAGCGGCGGCGTCTTTCGGTACGACGGGGAGACATGGACCCATTTCCCGGTCACGCATGAGGGCAAGCCCATCTGGATCTACTCGATCTACCGAGACCGGCAGGATCGGCTGTGGCTGGGCACCCAGGAACACGGTGTGTATCGCCTCGATGGGGCGGAGTTCGAGAGAGTCCGGATCTGACGAGCAAGGGCGATTCGCTGAGCAGCGCCGTCCGGTCTCGAATCTGCGTCGAAGCAACGGTCCCATTGGCCTCCAGAGCCCCCATCGTGGCCCCGACCGCCGACCCGATCAGTTCGTGAACAGCACGGAGACCGCGTCGGTGAAGTTCGAGGCCACCGTGCCTCCGACCGCGTCGCGGAACCAGGTCTGGAAGTAGAGAGTCTGCCCGGGGAAAGCGGAGGCGGTCCCGCCCGGTCGGGGTAACCTGCCGAGATCGAGCACCAGCTGATAGGTGCCGTCCGGCCCCGAGCTGCCGGCATCGGGCGTGAAGCGACCGATGGCGCCCCCAAGGCACAGGTTGCCGAAGGAGCCGCCCGGCTGCGCCGTGAAGGTTTCGGCATCGCCGACGATGGCCAGCGAAGTCGAGCCGGCAGGGAGCCGACGCGCGACGAGGGTCAGCGCGTTGGCGGAGAGCGACGGTGTCCCTTCCATCCGGAGCTCGGCCGATGCCCCGGTCGAGTTGGGGACGGCAGGGCCGCAGTAGGACGTGCCGCTCGCTGCTGGCACGGTCTTCAGCCAGACGCCGCTGGACCCGAATGCGGCCACGATCGTGCCGCCCGGTGCGGAAGCCACGCGCGTTCCGGACACGCTGCCCGTGATGCTCCCGAGGGTTTCGACGGACGCACCGGAGTAGGTGCCTCGAACGACGCCTCCGTAGCTCGCGCGGTAGAGCGTGTTGCTTTCGTCGGTGGACGCGGTCACGGTCTCGATGCGGGTAAGCGGGGTCCCCTCGGCTCTCCAGGTGAGACCTCCGTCGTCCGATACCTGAAGGGGCTGCAGGTCCTGTGGGCTCATCCTCGCAGCGTAGAGTCGGCCCGGGTTCGCGCCGCCTCCGGAGACATGCATCGTCTCGTTGTCGAAGTAGCTCGCGCCCGAACGCACGGCCCAGGTCGAACCTCCATCGTCGGACACCCTGAGCGCCTCTCCGCCGTAGAACGCGCTGGAGGGGAGCCGCTGGATGTAGGCGATTCGCGGGGCGCCGCCGGGGCTGGTCCCGAAAATCGTGATCTCCGGGAAACTCTGAACGAGCTCCGAAGTCAGGGAGTCGCTGGTCTGCCAGGAGACCCCGCCGTCGAGGGAGCGCAGGAACAGCAGCTGCTGTTCGAAGGCGTTGATCTGGCTGGCGGTCAGCGCGAAGAGCTCCAGCGGATCCGTGGGGCTGACCTCGACGTCCCAGCACCAGACCGTATCGCCTGGCACGGCCGTGGGACCGATCGGCGTCCAGCCCGCAGGCGTCCAGCGCTGAAGGCATTCCGATGCATCGCCGTTCACGAGCGTTTGCGACCCCGTCACATAGAGGTCACCGTTGGGTCCGTGATCCACGCTGATGGGCCGGGGCGGGCATGCGCTATCGAAGGTCCAGCTCGCGCCGCTGTTCGCGGTCGTCATCAGGGCGGAGCTGGAGAGGTAGGAGGTGCTGGTCGGTGTCGGTCGAACGAGCGCAGCCATTCGATTCGACTGGCCTGGGTCGATGGAGAGGTCCGCCACGTCCAGCGGAGCCATCCGGCCTACCGCGGAGGCTGGCAGCTCGGCCCGCCCATACGCACCGGACGCAGTGCGGTGCAGGAGGCCATACGGCGTGCCGATCATGGACACGTCACCCGAGTTCAGGACGAACTCGTCGGCGGAGATCGTGGGGCCCGTCAACGGGCTCCAGGAAAGGCCACTGTCCGTTGACTCGAAGAGACCGCCGACGCGGGTGGCCAGGACAGCGCGCCCCACCGTCGAGGGATCGGCCATGATGCGCGTCGCGCCAGGTAGCGAGAAAGCCTGGGGAATGGAGGCGACGCCCGGGATCGTCGACCAGGTCGCACCGTCGTCGGTGGTCACCACGAGGCGCGACGAAGTGGACAGCACGATGTGGGAGTCGACGAACGTCGCGTCCAGCGCGGTGTCGCCCGCGTTCGTATAGGCCGTTTGGGTCCAGGTCGCGCCACCGTCGGTGGAGAGGTACGCGTAGTACGAGTGACGAACCAGGAGCATTCGGTCGGGCGCCTGGGGATCGAACGCGATCGCGGCGCACTTGCCGCTCCATCCGGCTGGAGGCGCCAGGCTCCAGGACTGGCCACCGTCCGTGCTACGCAGAATCCCGCCGCTCGAGAATCCCTGGCGGTAACCGACCCAGATGTCCTGGGCGTTGGTCGGGTGGACCTCGACCTGCTCGAGGATCACCTGACCCGCGGACGTCGGCACGGTGGCAGCAAACGAGGCCCCGCCATCCGTGCTGATCAAGATTCGATTCCCGCTGGCGACGTAGAGCGTTCCATCGGCTGCGATGGCGACGTCCTGGATGGGGTCGGCGCTCGGGAGTCCCGTGACCTCGAGCGTCTGGCCACCATTGATGGTGCGGAAGAGTTCCGATCCCACGGCCACGAAGGCGGTACCAGGCATGCCCGGACCCGCGGACCCGGGTACATAGTGCACGTCTATGACGGGGTAGCCCCTGGGGCCCACTTGAGCGGCGGGGGAGCCCACCTCAGCGACGGCGGCTTCGCCCAGGAGGAGGAAGAGAACGAGAACGGTGCGAACGAGCATTCCTCGAGATTAGGGGTGATTGGGCCGGCGCGCTACCCGACTCCCGACTCCGACCGCCCTGGTCAGACGAGACGGGAACTTTCTGCTCGCTTTGCTGTGGCTTCCGTCCATTCACAGCGCGTTGCGGGATGCAGGACAACCCATTCCTTCCTGCATACGCCATGCACTACCCCAGCCAATCCACGATCGCGGCGCTTAGCATCGCCCTCTTTCTCCCCCCCCTCAGCCCGCCGCTGCGCAGGCTGACTCTTTCTCAGGTCAGAAAAGCAGGCGCTCGCGCACTGCCATTCCGGTCCACTCTGCGACACCCGGACGAACAGGAACGCCGGGCCGCGACCTGACGCCGGTGGTCGATCTGAGCGGCGTGCCCATGAACCAGCCGGTCACCTTCGCGCCCGATGCGGGAGATCCTGTTCTCCTCCCCAGCGGCTCCAGCGTCTTCGGGGAAGCGGAGACCAACTTGCTCGACCGCACCGAGTTGGCTCTGTTCCTCTCAAGCCCCGACGGCGTCTCCCAGGGTGGCAGCGCCTGGATCCAAGATGACCCCGCAGCAGGCGACGCCGTCTGGCCCGGCTTCTTCAGCAGCGGGAGCTTCGGGCTCAATGTGATCGACGCCAAGCGTGCCAATCTAGATGACGACTCCGAGGACGAGATGGTGCTGCTGAGCGCCTCCGCAGATACGCTCCGTGTGTACTCCGTAGACGTTGACCCAGCGACCCAGACGGGGAGCTTCCAGCTGTTGCATGAGCTGGGGCCTGCGGCGACGAACGACACGCTGGTGGGCAGCCTGGTGGTCGCGGACTTCGATGGCGACAAGCGCGACGAGATCGCGGTCTTTCGAACCCTTGGGCCGCCCCTCGGGATGGACCAATCGTCTGACTTCTGGGTGTTCGATGATCCTACTGAGAACGGCGTTCAGCTCCTCCGGGTCTCGATTGCGAGCCCGGATCTCTTTGGAGATCATCGCTCCCTCTCCGGGCTTGCCGCCGACCTCGACGCTGACGGCCGGTCTGAGCTCGTCGTGGTGCGCGACGGCAATGACTTCTTCGACCGTGACTTTGTGGGCCTCTCGGTTTTCACCTGGAGTGACAGCACGGATCAGCTGCAGCGACGCACCTTTCCGCAGCTCGTGTACCTCGCGCCTTTCACGATCTTAAGGCCCTTTCTGCACACCAAGGCCTGCGCGGGACAGTTCGACTCGGATCCCGAGGACGAGATCGTTCTGATGTCCGCCGACCCTGCGTCCATCGGCTACCTCGCATTCAACTTCACGCAGTTGAGCTTCGATCCAGGCACCGCGCAGTTCCACCAGGTCGCTACCAGTCGCTTCTCGGGTGCGTGCGAAGCAACCCCCGTGCCCTTCCACGCCTTCGACGTGTGCGCTGTGGATCGCTTTGGCGACGGCCGAGACTGGATCGCGAGTGTCCGCAAGCCCCTCGGCGGCAACGCGTCAGTTCGCTGTATTCGCTTCGACGAAGGGACCGGCAGCTGGTCCAGTGATCTGATCTCCGACGCCACACCGCTCGCGAGAGACGCAGTCTGTCTTGAGACCGGCGATTCCGACGCGAACGGCGCCGAGGAGCTCTACGTGGGCTACAGCTGGGGTGCAGGGACGAGCAAGAGCTCGTACGTGGAGGTGCTGGGCGCCGGGGTGACGCCAACCCGTAGAGTCACCGGTCTGGGTGGGAGCGTTACAGCGCCCACGGACGAGTACACTCGGCCTCTCGTGCTGGTGCCGGGCGAGTTCGATGGCGACGGCCTCCGGGTACGCTTCGATCGTGCGTCGATCAAGATTTCGAACCCGGTTCCGCTAGTGGTCATCGCAGCCGTACCCAGCAAGGCGGGGATCGAGCAGAACTATATCGGATGCTCCTCGACCTACGCCTCGGGAGCGGGAACCGGAATGGAGACCGCTTACTCGACGGGCACGACGATCACGGCCAAGGCGGGCGTTGATTTCGAGGACTTCACAGGCACGTTTGGCGCTTCTGTGAAGGCCACCATGGAGCGTGAGGCGAGGACCACGCAGAGCCTCTCCTCTGAACAGAGGTTCGTGACCGGGTTCACGAACGGCTCGGATGACGATGCCATCGTCTTCGCTTCCAACCTCTATCTCGTCCATGAGTACACGATCATGGATGCGCCGGATCCGAACGTGATCGGTACGCAGTTCACCATCGATGCGCCCCAGGATGTTCGGATCTCCAAGTGGGCGGTGAGCTTCTACAACGCCAACGTGGCTCCCGAGTATCGGATCGGATCGGATGTTCTTCCGCACACGGTTGGCCGGCCAGAGACCTATCGCAACGCGGCTGAAGTGGCGAACTTGACGAGCAGCTTCGTAAGCTGGCGGACGCCCACCGTCATCACGGCTCCACTGGGGACGGGTGGTCAGATCTGCACGTCGATCTCACTAGTGTCCGAGCTGGCAACGACCGAGCAAACCACGATGGCGCTCGGCGCCGAGTCCTCCTACAAGGCCTGGGGAGCCACCGTGGAGGGAAGCATCTCCGCTTCCAGCAGCTCGGCCTACACCGTGTCCACCAACCTCACGACGGACTACACGGGCTGCGTGGGCGACATTTCGGCGGCTGACTATGTGGCCTGGGCCTACGACACAGGGATGTACGTGTACCAAGCGGGACGACTTGCCAACGGTTCCAACCAGCCCACCGGATCCTGGTTGCCTGGCGCCTTCCCGTTGACCGTCGTCAACTTCTGGACAGAAGCCTGGGGCTCGGGATACTGAGCGATGGCCATCGGTTGCTTCCTTCTCGCGGCCGCAGGCCGCCCGCTGCCGCGCCTCCTCGACAATGATCTCGCCAGGACGTTCCCGTCGTCGCGTCGGGGGAGTCAGTACGTGCCGCTTCCGCTGGTGGTGAGGGGCCAAGGGCTTCGTCCTGACGTCGCATGAGTGCGTGGCTCGACTGGCTGCGCCCGCGCCGCATACGCGCGACACTCGCCGTCGGACGAGGAGGCCCGGTAAGGAAAGGCTGCGGCGGTGAAGAGAAAGATCGCAGCTACGGCGCGGAAGGAAGCGGGGACGGTCATGGCTCCCGCAAGGGGGTCTTCTTCCCGCTGCCCCCGCTGCCGCGGGCGCAGGCACATGATCTCCGTCGCGTCGATCCAGGCTCGTTCCGCCACCAAGTTCCCATCGACCCACACGCTGTAGCCGTCCATCACGTCCAATCGTCTCGAGTCCAGCTCGATCTCGGCATTCAATCGCCGGGCTCCAACCCCATCTCGCGTCAGCGCGAGGTCGTAACCCAGATTGATGTCGTCACTGGAGAGCGCGATTCCAGATGTTGCCGTGGGATGGGCAGCTTCGCCGCGAACCGCGTACTCCCAATGAAGGTACGTGGGAATTTTCTTACCAGCCCATCGAGCGTAGGTACTTTCTGGCGGGGATGACACCTGGCGCCTCCATCCCTCCGTCGAGTGCTGGGCGGCTCTGCCTGTCCGGCTCGATCGGTCGCTACGCAGCATCGACGTTCAGAACGAGCTCCTCTGGCATGGCGCAGCTGACGCTCAGCCTGGACGCCATCCCGACGCCCACCGGATTCCGGAGCGTTCTCGCCGGTGAAACCTGGTACTTCCAGGCCTGGTTCCGGGACTTCACGGGGTTTGGTTTCTCCAACTTCACGGACGCCGTCGAGATCGCCTTTCACTGATGTCGATGGATCTTTCGACCGTCAGCCAGTCCGACGGCAGAGTCTGGTCGTTCCGTCAAGCCCCGGGCTATCGTCGGAACGGTCTCGACAACCCGCTCAGGGTTCCTATCCGTCGGTCCCCACGAGCCGTCCGATCCTGCATGGGAACGCCATCGACGTCGGAGCGCTCAACTTCACTCCGATGGGCTTCGTCCCGGACACAGCACAGCGGGAGGCCTTGACACTCGCACCTTCTCGCCCTCCGCGATCAACACCGGATACGACCCCGTGGACCACAGCGACCGCCACGCCGACAGTGGCCGGAACTTCGCCGAGGACGAGCACGGCATCTAGCCACTGCCGCACGAGTGGTGTCGACTCGTCGGTTCAGGCCGCCAAGACATCCAGCCCCTGGGCGCACGTTGCACCCGGGGGCTGGAGTTCAAGCTGCTCGAACGAAGTCGATCAGGGGTTGCTCGAGAGGTCCCAGGGGTCCGAGGGGCGGATCTCCAGACCGAAGACGTCCGTATAGGCCCACTGTGAGCCGTCGGTCAGCACGACCTGGAACAGAACGACGGCGCCCACGAGGCTCGCATCGATGGTCGGCATCTCGAAGCTGATGTCGAGCGGCAGAGTGCCGGCTGCGAGGTCGAAGGGAAGCTGCAGGAGAGGCGACAGGAGGGCGGAGTCGCCGTTGATGGTCACAGGGTCGTTGCCGCTCGAGTCACGGAAGGCGATCCATAGTTCTCCGGTCACGGCAGTACCGAGGTTCGTTCCGCTGGTGGCGTGCGGCAGGACCTCCGCCATGACGGTCATGTTCTGGCGACCGGCGAAGGGGCCATACATGTCACAGGTCATCTCACCCATGGGGAAGAACGACTGTCCCTGTGGCAGGCCATAGCGCACGCAGCTGCGGAAGTCGAGGTCGCCCACCGTCGTGCTGCCGAGGTGACCGAAGGCCCCGGGTTGTCCGGTGGCCGCGAAGGGACTGATGGTCTGGGAGGGCGTGGTCAAGGTGACGGTGGTGTCAACCTGGCCCTCCGCCGAGAACTCCAGGGCCATGGGAAAAGCTGCCGGGCCGAACACGTCCACGTCGAAGGGGCGGTTGCGGGGCACGAAGACCCGATCGCGGGTCACCAAGGGAGCGGCCAGGGAGGCAGCCCACAGGTTGGTGTCCGCGTACCACTGTCCCCCGGCCTCGAAGTAGCGGGTGTAGCGCACCTTGTTCGCATCGAACAAGAGCGCACCGGAGGCCAGGTTGCGCGAACGCAGCACCGCGTACTGCGGCAGCACGAGCGCCGGCTCGGTGGTGTAGTCCGCCACCTGAGTGAACAGCGTGGGCACCGCACCGGAGCCGGCCCAGGGAGAGACCATCAGCCTGCGAGCCCCCGCATCCAGCAGGAACAGGTCGCCCCCAAGCGGGTCGTAGGACAGATCCGTCGGGTCGACGCCGGCCACATCCGCCGAGCTCAGGACCGCCATCCCCTGGGTCGCGAAGTCGAGCTGAACGAGGGCCAGGTGACCCGTGAAGCTCCCGGGTCCGGTGTGGCGGCGGCCGGCGACGAGGAACTGATCCGATGACAGGGCCAGCACGTATCCGACACGGTGGAGCGGCAGGGTGAGATCGATGTCGACGACTGTATGGATGCCCGCTGCCGGGTGGGTGTAGCGCCACTGGAGGGTGGCCAACCCGCTTCCAGGGTTGGCCACGGACACGAGGTTCCCGAGGTAGTCACCGCCGACCATGGTGTGGACGGACTGGTGGGACTCGCGTAGGTCGATGCTCGCGCTCTGGGCGAGGGCCGTGCTGCCAGTGGCGAGAACGGCCGCCGTGGCGACCACGAGGGAGGAGATGGAGGTGAAGAGCTTCATGGCTACGGATTCGGTACGGAGGTGGGTTCGATGAAGTCGGGAGCGGGATTGGAGGCGGGTCATGCGGTCAGTCGCATGCGTTGCAAGACACGGGCTGAATGACCGAGCCGGATTCGAACTGCCAGGTACCCAGGACACCGGTCCCGCAGCCCACCGGCATCGTGTCGTCCAGTTCGACCAGGTTGCCGTCACGCTTGTGGTGCGAGGGCTTTCCGCTGGGCGAGGTGATGTTCTCGGCGCGATCCCAGCGCGGCGGGCGGGCGTAGTTGTTGGGGTAGAACTCGATATGGGTCAAAAGGGAGCAGCCGGACTTCGGCTTGCACTCCTTCTCGCCACAGGGCTCCTGACCTTCCTTCGGCTTGAGCTCGCATTCCCCAGAGGTCGTCGACGCGCTGAAGCGGAAGATGCTGACCTTCTTGAACTTGACCAGCTTGAGAAGCTTGACGTAGAGGCCGGCTCCCCCGGGAGCGGGCGGCAGCATGATGGAGCTGCTCTCGAACGAGATGATGCCCGGAGTCAGAGGCGCGGCCGAGCAGCCGCCGCACGGCTCGCCCGCAGGCAGTTCGCATACGGCCATGCAATCCATTTCGAGGCCACCCGGGGTCTCTCCGGTGGTGGTGATCTGCACGATGAAGGGACCGGGCTGCGCGATCGCCACGGGGATGTAGACCGTGCCCCACTCCCCGTCCGAGGTCGTCGAGGGAGCGGCGAGGGTGCCTACGGGCTGGTCGCCAACCACAACCTCGAACGTGCGTTGCGTGCCGGGAGAGCGATACACGATCATCAGGGACTGACCGTCGTGGGTGGTCTCGATCTCTTGCCAGAGTGCGCTCTCGGAGCCGAGCAAGACGAAGGCGCCATCGCTGGCACTCTCGTCCTGGAGGACCTCGGCGCCTTCGAAGTAGCCGGCCTCGGACTCATACCGTCCGGCCTCTTCGACCTCGCCCGTTTCATCGTCGGTGAATGGCAGGAAGGACGCGTAGGCGGGCAAGCAGATGGCCAGCGTGGAGATCACGAGAAGAGACGTTCGATTCGGTAGCTTCATGGTGGATTCAGGAGGTAGTGCGACCCGCTTCGTTCGCAGGTCGATGGTTGGACTCGGAACGCAGACCACTCCGCTCGAACTCCGCCGCAGCCTCAGAAATCTCCGCGATTCTCGAGCGCTGTCCTGAGTCGAGGACGCGCCGCATCGTCGACCTACATGCCCTGGGAACGCGGCTCGCGCTTTTCACGCTTTCGGTCGCAAACCCACCTCGCGCGGGCCGCCGTTAGGGACTGGAGGACGAGCCTCCAGAACCCCGAACGGAGTCCAACTTGAACATGCACGCACCTACCCGCACCACTCACACCCAAGACCGCACTCCCATCGACTCGAGCTCCGACCACGAACTGGTTCGCCGGGCCTTGGCCGGCGACCACGATGCCCGTGAGGAGCTGGGGCAGTACCTCGATCGCATTCGCCACACGGTCCGTGCGTGCGACCGGCGCATGGGCGGTCGCCTCACGCCAGATCAACTGGAGGACGTGGCGCAGGAAGCACAGCTCGCCGTGTGGTCCAAGCTTCCCCGGTTCGAGCGGGGCCGATCGCTGGGTGGGTGGATCCACGGCTTCGCCGTCCGCCAGCACCTGCGCGCCGTGAGGACTCGAGCCCGGAACGGAGCGGTCACGCCTCTCGAGGAGCACGAGCTCGCACAGGCCGGGCCCGTTGCGGTCCCCATGGGGGTGAGCCCTCTGCTGAAGCGGGGGCTTGCCACCCTCCCGCGCCCCGAGTCCTCGGTGATCCAGCAGCACCATTTCCCAGGGCGCACCTTCCGAGAGATCGCATCCTTCTCGGGGACGCCCTATGGCACCGTCAAGACCCGATACTACCGAGGCCTTCGAAGGCTTCAGTCCTGGCTCGTGGCCCAGGACCCCGAGCTACGCCTTGCAAGCGCAAATCCTGACGGCACTAGGAGTCCGCGCCACAGAATGCGATTCCGCGAGCACAGCCAGGATCCACGCCCGCGGCGTTGCGCCGAACTCCAATAGCATCCAACTGCACCATTCGCGCTCGAATCGACCGATACCGACGCTGGAGCGTCGGGCGACCGATGTCAGCGTTCCTGAACCCGCGCCGGAAAGAGAGGGTCGGGGTAGCGAAACCAGGGGCGTGCGTGGACGCCCCTGTACGGGTCCGATCAGTCGCAGAACTCGACGCTGAGCGCGTCCGAGAAGTTGAAGCCCGATGGCGACACCTGGCGATACCAGAAGGAGAAGTTCCAGGTCTCGCCGATCATGATCTGGCCCGCGGGGTCCGACTGGGCCGTCAGGTCGAGGGCGTAGGACACATCGCCGAAGAGCGAGGCCTGGACCGGCGCCAGACGGAAGAACGGGTTGTTGATGCAAAGCGTCCCGTCCCCCACGGCAGCGCTCGCCTGGTTCTGGCCGTAGAAGAAGATGCCGAACGTCGAAAGCGGCAGGTTCGAGGCGTAGAGGACGAGGTCGTTCGCTCCGACGCTGCTGGTGCCGAACGTGTCGATGATCGCGGCGACGCCGGTGGGGTTCGTGACCGCCGAGCAGTAGCGCGTGATCCCGCCGCAGACGTTGCCGTACTCCACCTGGGCGATCCGGGTCACCCACGAGTTGGCCTGGTTGCGCGTGCGCTCCTGGATCGTCCAGAAGCTGCCGTCCACGGGGTCGAGGCTCGTCTGGCTGTAGTCGCCCCAGCGGTTGCGGCCTGCACCGTCGGTGATCGTGTAGGAGTTCTGGCCCGCGGAGTACAGGACCGCGGTCGACATTTCGCCCGCCGCGTCGGTGCCGAGTCGCCCCGAGTAGTAGGCGCTCGGGTACGTGTTCGCGTCCGAGCCGCTGAAGCCCATGACAGCGTTGCCGTTCGCGTCTGCCGCGATGGTCGGGTAGTAGAACCAGAGGCTCGGATCGGTGAGCGTGCCCGACTGGGTCACGGACAGTGCCACCGGGTCGATCTGGTACCAGCGCGCGCCGGACTTCCCGCCTGCGGCGACCGTGTGGGCCGCCCAGATGGAGCTGCCCGCGTAGCAAGCGTTCATCAGGCGCGTGCCGCCGGTGTTGATGTTGACGGTGCTGCCCAGGGCGGGCGCGTCGTTCGCCGAGCCGTAGTTCGGGATGCCGTTGATCTGACTCGTGGTCAGCGTCGGGTTCGTGAGCGGCGGATCGATGCGACGCAGGCGGAACGTATTGCTCGTGCGCGTCGAGATCATGTAGGACTGGCCCGCGTCGTTGTACTGGGTCGCGTGCTGGATGGCGCCGTCCCAGTTGAGGCCGCGGAAGGCCGTGACGGTGCCGAGCGCGGGGCTGGCGGCGAGGAGCGGCGCCTTGTCGATCGCGAAGATCGTCATGCGCGCCGGGCTGCCCACCATGTAGGCCTCGATGAAGATGCCGCGCGAGTCGACGCCGAGGGTCGGGTAGTCGACCCAGCGGCCGTTGTCCGAGCCCTGGACGAGGTCGATGCTGGTCTTGACCCACGCGCCCAGCGGATCGCCGGTCAGCGAGTACGCGAACCAGCAGAGTTCGCCGAAGTTGGTGGCGATGGCGCACCAGCGGTCGTGGGTGAAGTCGTAGGCGACCCGTGGGTCACCGACGGTGCCGCCGCCGGAGCCGAAGAAGCTCTGGAGCGAGACGCTCTGCTGGCGGTTGCCGGACTTGTCGTAGACCGACAGGTTCGAGTTCACGAGGGCGACGAAGTGGTTCACGCCCACGGCGCCGCAGGTGTCCGGTGGGATCAGGTTCGCGCCGTTGTCACCGAGGCGCGGTCCCACGAACTCCTGGAGGAACGTGGGGGCCGTGCCGCTGCCGCCGAGGACGCTCGAGGTCGTCGAGCCACTGAGCGTCGCGTCGGCGTCGTCGGCTCCGTAGCCGGCGGGTGAGGAGCCTGACTGGCGCGAAGAGCCATCGCCCTCGCCGGGGGCCGGGACGATGCCGGGCTTCGGTGAGTCGAAGCTGCCCGTGCCGGTTTCCCAGGTGAAGCCCGCGAAGCCGGACTCCGTGAGGCGCTGGTCCCAGCTGGCCTCCTCGAAGCCGAGCGAGATCGCCTCGCCGTTCGCCTTCACGAAGCGCAGGTCGTCGATGGCGTAGAAGCCCGCGCCGTCGTGGCCCGGCTTCGCCTCGAAGACGATGCGGTCGACGTTGCGAAGGCCGATCGTCATCAGCGACGGCTCGTGGTCGATGTCGGTGAACCACTCGGTAGCGGCGACCTCTTCTCCGGCGCGGTATCCGACGACGCGAACGGCCTTCGCCCAGATGCCCATCCCGCCCTGGCTGGCGATCCAGACGTCTTCGACGTCCATGGTCTCGCCGAGGCCGATCCCCATGGACGTGTCGCCCCAGCGGTTGATCAGGCATTTGACCCCGCCATGCGGGTGCGACTTGATCTTGCGCGACGGCACCTGCCACTCGCCCTGACGACCGTTGCGGATACGCGGGTTCGTCGTCGACTGAACGAACGACTTCTCGCGCTCCAGCACATCGGCCATCGTCTCGATGCGCAGCTCGCCCCAGGCCGAAGCCGGAAGCTTCTTGCCCTGAAGGGCACGATTCAGGATCTCGCCGCCGATGGGGTCGATCTCGTCGCCCTCGAGGATGCCGTATTCCCGGGCGAAGTCGGCGCGCTGGACGGCAGCGTCCGACGTCTCGGCCGTGGGGACCTGAGGGGCCGGGACGATTTCCTGGCCGAAGGCGATCGGCGACTCCAGGCCAGCCGGCGTGGGCAGCAGGCCCAGGAGGCAGGCAGGAACGAGAAAGGCTGTGGGGTGAATCATGGGAGGTAGGAGGCGCGAGGCCGTGTAAGGGTTCCTCCTACTCTGTGGCATTGGCGCCTGGCCGTGGCCGGATGGCCCCGGGATCAGCGAGCCCCTGATCCATAGTGGGCCCAAGATCCATATTGGGCCCAAGACCCCGAACAGGCCCAGGATTCAGATGTAGGTCAGAGACGTCACGTCGAGGGGCGCCGGGCTGCCCGATTCGCGGGTCCGTCAGCCGCGAGGAACGGGATCAGGAGATCCGCGGGGCGCGCGAGGATGGCCCGCTGGCCGTTCGTCAGGATCGGCCGCTGGACGAGCGTCGGGTCGTCGGCCATGGCGGACAGGATCCGGGTCGGCGGGGTGCTGGCGTCCAGCCCTGCTGCCGCCGATTCCTTCGGCCGCAGCAGCTCGTGCGGCTCCAGCCCCAAGAGGTCCAGAATCGACCTGAGTTCGTCCTCGTCGAAGGGCTCCTCCCGGTACTCGCGGTACCGGTAGTCGACCCCGTGTTCATCGAGCAAGGCGACCGCCTTGCCACAGGTGCCTCACGTACCGGTGCAGATCAGAGTCCAGTGCGTCTTGTCGCTTGCCATGGTCGTGTGGACGGGATCGGGGGAGGTGCCGGTCAGAAAGGGGTCCTGATTGTGGCGCCGGGAGGGCGGTTTCCTGGATAATGGCTAGCCTACTGTTGGCCGCGCCAAATCGCCCGCTGGAGCCCTTAATCGGGTGCCTTGGGGACATTTTGCGCCTCCTTGCAACCCCCCCCAGGTAGCTCGACCTCGAAGCTGCCGACCCGACTGCAGGCTCCGATCGCGAGCCGCAGCCCCCAACCATGACCGATCCAGAGGCCCCAGAGGACGCACCGGGCGTAGAGCCCGACGACGAGAAGATCGTCGCTGCGACCCCCGAAGAGCTCGCCAAGCGAGGTCGGACCACCCCGCGCTCCATCGAACGGGAGATGAAGGAGTCGTACCTCACGTACGCGCTCTCCGTCATCCACAGCCGCGCGCTCCCCGATGTTCGCGACGGGCTGAAGCCCTCACAGCGCCGCATCCTCGTGGCGATGAACGACCTGAACCTGAGCCCGCGGGCCAAGTACAGGAAGTGCGCCAAGGTCGCGGGCGACACGTCCGGCAACTACCACCCGCACGGCGAGTCGGTGATCTATCCGACGCTCGTGCGCATGGCCCAGGACTTCTCGCTGCGCTATCCGCTCGTGGACGGCCAGGGCAACTTCGGCTCCATCGACGGCGACCCCCCTGCCGCCATGCGATACACCGAGGCGCGGATGGCCGGGATCACCATGGAGATCCTCGCGGACCTCGACAAGGAGACCGTCGACCTCGAGCCGAACTACGACGAGACGCGGATGCAGCCGACGGTGCTGCCGTCGCGCTTCCCGAACCTTCTGTGCAACGGCTCGGACGGCATCGCCGTCGGCATGGCGACGAGCCTTCCGCCCCACAACCTGCGCGAGATCGGCCGCGGCTTGATCGCGCTCTTGGAGGACCCGGACCTCGAGACGGACGAGCTGCTCAAGCTCGTGCCCGGACCTGACTTCCCGACCGGCGGCACCATCATGGGTCGCAGCGGCATCGTTCAGGCGTACACGACGGGCCGCGGACTGATCCGCGTTCGGGCCAAGTACGACATCGAGGAGAACAAGAACCGCAGCCAGATCGTCTTCTCGGAGATCCCGTACCAGACGAAGAAGGGCGGCAACGATACCGGCATCATCGCCAAGATCGTCCAGGTCGTGAAGGACGGCCGCATCGTCGGCATCGCCGACGTGACGGACTACTCGAACCGCGACGGCATGCGCCTCGTGGTGAAGCTCAAGAAGGGCGAGGACCCCCAGGTGGTGCTGAACCAGCTGTGGAAGTTCACGCCGCTGCAGAGCACGTATTCGATCATCAACCTGGCGATCGACCGTCGCCAGCCGCGGACGCTTCCGTTGCGCGATCTGATGAGCGCGTGGCTGGTGCACCGCCGTGACGTGATCCGTCGTCGGACGATGTACCTCCTGCGGAAAGCCGAGGAGCGCAAGCACATCGTCGATGGTCTGCGGATCGCCGTCGACAACATCGATCGCGTCATCCAGATCATTCGGGCGTCGGCGAACCGCGACGAGGCGAAGACGGCTCTATCGGCTGAATTCGGCCTTTCGCCGCGGCAGAGCCAGGCGATCGTGGACATGCGCCTCGGCTCCCTCACCGGGCTGGAGCGTGAGAAGCTGGAAGAGGAGCACGCCAAGCTCGTGGCGGAGATCGCGGACTACCGCGACATCCTCGACCGCGCCGAGCGCGTGACCGCGATCATCAAGGAGGACCTCCTCGAGATCATCGAGAAGTACGGCGACGAGCGCCGCACGGAGATCAGCCTGGAGGAGGTCGATGGCAGCATCGACATCGCCGACCTGATCACCGAGGACCTCGCGGTCGTCACGCTCTCGCGAGAGAACTACATCAAGCGCGTGCCGCTCGACACCTTCCGCGCCCAGGCGCGCGGTGGCCGCGGCATCAAGGGCGCGGACCTCAAGGATTCCGACGTGCAGCGCTCGGTGATCGTGACCTCGACCCACGACTACCTGCTGTTCTTCTCGAACATGGGCCAGGTGTTCTGGCAGAAGGGGTACCAGATCCCCGAAGCAGGACGGAACTCGAAGGGGCGCTCGATCACGAACGTGCTTCAGCTCCGCGAGGGCGAAGAGATCAACACGATCCTCCGCGTGCCCGAGTTCGACGACGACCGCTTCATCGTCTTCGCCACGAAGAGCGGCATCGTCAAGAAGACGAAGCTGGAGGCGTACTCGCGCCCGAAGAAGGGCGGCATCCGCGCCATCCTCGTGGACGAGGACGACGAGGTCGTCTCGGTGCGTCTGGCGAAGCCGGGCGACACCGTGCTGCTCTCCATGTCCGGCGGTCGTGCGATCCGCTTCGACGAGTCGAGCGTGCGCTCGATGGGTCGGACGTCGCGGGGCGTCAAGGGCGTCAAGTTGAAGGAAGGCGACTCGGTCGTCGGCATGGTGGTCGCCGAGCCCGACGCGTTCCTCCTGACCGCGACCGAGAACGGGTTCGGCAAGCGGACGCCGCTCGTCGACTACCCGATCAAGGGGCGTGGGGGCCAGGGCGTCATCGACATCAAGTCGACCGCGCGGAACGGCGCCGTCATTCAGGCGAAGTTCTGCCGGGAAGACGACGACCTCATGTTCATCACGACGAGCGGCATGATCGTTCGGACGCACGTGGCGGACGTCTCGTCCATCGGTAGGAACACCCAGGGCGTGCGGCTCGTGAACCTCAAGGGGGACGATAAGCTCGTCTCCGTCGAGGTCGTCTCGGGCAGTGACCTGGAGAGGTTCTCCAGCGACGGCGAGGAAGCTTCGTCGGAAGACGGCGTTGAATCTCCCCCGCCCCAGGCTACATCCGACGATGCCTCGGAAGAGGCTGACCTCGAAGACGGTGACGATGTGGACGACGGCTATGTGGACGGGGGCGATGACGGCGACGACATCGACAGCGTTCTGGACGACGAGGGAGAAGAGGAATAGCCACATGAGCCTGCAGGAACAGATCCAGAACGACATGAAGGACGCGATGCGCTCGGGCGACACGCTCAAGCGTGACACGCTCCGGATGCTCATCGCCGCGATGAAGAACGAGCGGATCGAGCGCGGTGAAGACCTCGACGATGACGCCACCATGGCGGTCGTCCGGCGGGGCGTGAAATCCCGCAAGGACAGCGCGACGCAGTACCGCGAGGCGGACCGGGCCGATCTGGCCGAGAAGGAAGAGGCCGAGATCGACGTTCTGGAGGGCTATCTGCCCCAGATGATGAGCGAGGCCGACACCGAGGCCGCCGTGGACGCGGCCATCGCCGAGACCGGGGCCACCGGCAAGGGCGACATCGGCAAGGTCATGAAGGCCGTGATGGCGAAGCACGGCGCGCTCGTGGAAGGCAAGCTGGTCAATCGACTCGCCAGCCAGAAGCTCTGACGCTGTAGCGACTGCGTAAGGGCTCCGTCCCGCTGTGTCACAAGCGGCCGATTCACTCGAATCGGCCGCTTGTTGCATTGATGGCCCGAAACGGCGGCCGATGGATAGAATGCAGCCTCCACATCCCTCCCGAGGGCAGCTCATCATGAAACCAACCCACCTGTTCACCGCCGCCCTCCTGGTGGCTGGCGGTGCCATCACCACCTCGGTGCTCCAGGCTTCCGATATCGGAAGCCCCGGGACCCCGGGGATCACCGTCCGATCGGCCCAGGAGACGGGCTCCACGTTCGAGAAGCTCCTCGCGGAGTACGAGAGCGCGAAAGCCGCGTTCAAGGACAAGCTCAGCAACGCGGACAAGAAGGAGCGCAAGGAGCTTCGCGACCACGCTCCGATCGACGACTACTGGCCGCGCTTCGAGGCGCTGGCCCAGGACGGTGAAGGCCGGGCGCTCGTCTGGCTCGCCGACAACCTCAAGACCAACCGGAGCATCAAGTCGGCCGATCGCCCCGCGGCGCTCCTGCCGATCTACCGCGGGCTGGTCGCCCACGTGAACCAGGACTGGTTCGAGGGGGCGCTGGAGAGCTTCGCCCGCGACAGCCGCACGCTCGGGCTCGAGGCCACCAGTGGTCTCATCGACTCGATGCTGGAGAAGGCGGAGAAAGACGCGGCCAAGGCGGCCGTGCTCTTCTACGGCGCCGGCGCCGTCGAGAAGGAAGCGCCGGAGAAGGCCGAGGCCATGAGGGCCCAGGTGCTCGCGGATTACCCGGGCACGAAATTCGGCTTCATGGCTCGCGCAGCGACGGCCACGCCCGAAGACACCGAGGTGGGCAAGGTCGCCCCGAACTTCCCCGGTAAGTCGATCGATGGCTTCGAGTTCAGCCTCGAGGACTACCGCGGCAAGGTCGCGGTCCTCGACTTCTACGGGTTCTGGTGAGGCCCCTGCAAGGCGGGCATGCCCCACCTCAAGGAGCTCGTTGAGCGCCACAAAGACGACCCATTCGCACTGATCGGAATCAACTTCAGGGACGACGAAGAAGCCTACCGCAAGGGGGTCAAGGACTTCGGAGTCAGCTGGCTGAGCGCGTACCTCGGGATGGATGCGACTCTCCTCCAGCTCTACAGCGTCGAGTTCTTCCCGACGTACATCGTGCTGGACGTGGACGGCACGATCGTCCATCGCGGCGGCAATCCGAAGGAGATCGATTCGGTGATCGCGAAGCTGGTCGACAAGGCCAAGAAGAAGTAGATGGGCGACAGGGAGCGTAGCGGAGCGATCTCCGGGGGCCTTGCAGGAGGCCTTGTGCTGCTTCTGTGTGCCGGCATGGGCGCCGGCATGGGCACCGGCGCGGTCCTTGCCTCGGCGCAGGCCGGGCAAAGTCTACCGCGCAAGGCAGAGGGCCCCGACGATCGACCGCTCATCCCCGAGGATACGCTCCCCACGCCCTTCGTTCGTTCGGTCTCCCTCGGGATCGAACCGCTGGCCGAGGGCTTCACGGCCTCCGAAGAGGAGTTCGCGCTAGGTCGCAGGCTCTTCTTCGATCCCATTCTCTCCGTGCGCCGGACCGTCGCCTGCGCCTCGTGCCACCGCCCCGAGTTTGCGTTCGCGGACAACCGGAAGACCTCGCGCGGGATCGAGAACTACCTCACGCGGCGGAACTCGCCGAGCCTGCTCAACAAGGGGCTGGACACCCACGTCCTCTGGGACGGTCGCGCCGCGACGCTCGAGGAGCAGGTGCTGATGCCGATCGAGAACCCCGAGGAGATGGCGCTGGGCACGTCGGCGGCGGTGAATCGGCTCAGTCAGGACAGCGACTACCCCGCGCTCTTCCAGGCCGTGTACGGCCGCGAGGTCGACGCCGACGCGCTGGCCAGTGCTCTGTCGGCTTTCGTCCGCGGTCTGACCGTCGGCAACTCACCGGTGGATCGGTTCCGCGACGGCGACGTCACGGCGCTCGATCCCTCCGAAGAGGCGGGTCTTTGGCTCTACGAGGGTCGTGGGCGCTGCTGGCAGTGCCACAACGGTCCCAACTTCGCCGACGGCGAGTTCCACAACACCGGGATCGGCGCGTCGGATGGCGTGCCCGAGGAAGGTCGCTACTTCGCGACCAGCGTCGATGCCGATCGTGGCGCCTTCCGTACGCCGGGGCTACGGATGCTCACGCTGACCGCGCCGTACATGCACGACGGCAGCCTCGCGACGCTCGAGGAAGTGGTCGAGTTCTACCGCCGCGGCGGGCACCCGAACTCGCATCTGTCGGAGCGCATCCAGCCCATTCGGCTGAGCGACGAGGACGCGGCGAACCTCGTGGCGTTCCTTAAGGCGCTCTCGCGCGAGTAGCCGAGCGCGGGACGGATGCCCTCGTTCAGGGCGTCAGCGTGAACGACATCGCGCTGGAAAGCCGCATCACCGGCCCGTCCCGGAAGAGAGTCTGAGCGAGCCAGGTAGAGCCTGCTCCCAGCTGGATCGCGACCTGCGGTCCCCGCACGATCTGGAACACGGCCCGTCCGCGGCTGTCGCTCTGCTGCGCGTTGCCCACGAAGAGGAGCGTGTTTCGATCGAGGCAGAGGTTTCCGACGGGACCCGCAGGAAGGAACTCCTGGACGCGCGACATCATCAGTCGCGACTGCGCGAACGGCGGCGTGCGGTCCACGAAGAGGGCGAGCGACTCTTCCGAGAGATCCGGGCTGCCGAGGATGCCGACGCGCGCTCGGTCGCCGCCAGAGTGCTCGGCGCCGCGACAGACGACGTCGCTGGCCCACTCCCCTGGCTGAAGAACTGCGCGTGATCCGTCGTCGAAATACCCGACGCGCCGGCCCTGGCCGAAGTAGAGGCCGCCGATCAGTGTGCTTTGATCCGTGAGTTCGTCGTAGAGCGCGACGCTGTTCTGGAGCGGCACGAACAGCCGTCCACTCAGAGATTCGATGACGCCGCCCTCGAAGGGGCCGACGTCGTATTCTCCGACGAAGTCCCCTTGGGCCGTGAACTCGTAGATTCGGACGGCCCCGCAGACCAGGATGTTTCCGTTCCGCCTGCGGCTGAGCTGAAGGGGCTCCGAGAGGAGCCCCAGGCTGGTGGGGACCGACGGGCCGGCGAACGTCGAAATTCGCTGGCCATCGAGGGTGTAGCGGTCGATGCGGTTGCGGTCCTGAAGGGCGACGAGCATGGAGCCTTCGAGTTCCAGCGTGTCGGAGGTGCCGTCGACATCCACATCCCCGAGGTACGTACCGTCCGGCGTGTAGAAGCGCAGGCCTTCGTTGGTCGTGATGACGACGCGATGGTTCTGCGCGGCCGACTGAGCCTCGATGCTGCGGACCGGGTCGTGCACGCTGAAGGACGAGATGAAGTTCCTTTCTCCCCGGGCTTCGTAGCGATAGATCCAGAACGGCGAGGCCACCCAGATCTCGTCCCCGACGAGTTCGGCGTCCCGGAGAACGTTGTTCCCAGGGGTGGGGATGCCGGTGGCCTGGACGTCGATCCAGTCCCCCCGGACGAGCGCGCCCGCCCGGATGTTCACGAGGGCTACCTGGGCGCCCGGGTAGTTGTGCGGCACCATCACACGCTGAGCGAGAGCCGGCGCCGCTGCGGCCACTACGAGTGCGCAGGCAGCCATCCGGGAAGCCACGACCCCTCCCACTCTCCGGAGGGAAAGGCCGGGTGTGTCCATGAGTGTGGGGTGGCGTGGCAAGGTCTGACCTGGTTCTACTCCTAGCGTAGGACGGTTTTCGGGCACCTTCGCCGTGGAAGCCGTACTTCTGTTCGATCCAGGCCTCGATGAGAGGAATTGGCGAAGATTTGGGACGAGCGCGCGTCCTTTCGAGCCGCTAACGTGCTCGCCGAAGGGCGCTCGTCCTCCGCCGAATCGCCCTCCTGCGCTCAAGCACGCTTCATCAGCTCCATTGAATCAGCCAACGACAGGTCCAACGGAGGGAGCTGGCGCCGCAGGAGGACCGGGGCACTCTTCGCCTGCACCGCCGGATCGGCACACCCGGCTCGGACGCCGCACGGCACTGATCTCAGCCTTCACCCTTTTGAGTCGGGTGCTGGGCCTGGTCCGCGAGGCGGTGGCCTCGGCGCTCTTCGGCGGAAACTCGGGGATCTACGATGCTTTCATCACCGCCTGGAGGGTTCCGAACCTCTTCCGGCGGTTTCTCGGGGAGGGCGCGCTTTCCACGAGCTTCCAGACGGCGCTCACCGCCGTGGACTCCGACCACGGCGAGGTCGCGGGGGCGACGCTCTTCTGGCGCACGCTGAAGATGCTGGCGGGCCTGCTTCTGGGCCTCTGCCTGGTGATCATGGCGCTCGTCTACCTGACGCCCGATCGCATGCCCGGGACGCAATGGCTGTGGCTCGGAGAGGATCCTGCGGCGGTTCGGGAACTGACGCTCCGGCTGATGCCATTCGTCGTGCTCGTCTGCGTTTCCGCGCTCTTCACCGGGGCGCTCCATGTGCGAGGCAGCTTCGCCGCTCCGGCCTTCGCGCCCGCGGCGATGAACGTCATCTGGATCCTGGTGCTGTTGCTCGTCGCCATGCAGTTCGGGTGGTTCGGCGCTTCACCCGAAGCACCGGGCGAGCTGGGCGTCGAGGGGCAGCTGCGCCACCTCGAAATGGCGCGCTGGCTGGCGATCGGCGTGCTGGTCTCGGGCGTGGTTCAGCTCCTGGTCCAGCTGCCGGCGCTGCGGGCGGCGGGGCTACTGGGGGGCAGGGCGAGCCGGACACCCCTGCCGACCGACGCGCCGAAGCCCCTCGACGTCCTCAAGCGATCCGCGCCGCTCGCCCTGGGAGCCGCGGTCTACCAGATCAACGTGATGGTGGATGGCCTCATGGCCGAGGGGCTGCTTCCGAACGGCGGCCCGACGGCCCACTACCTGGCCAACCGGGTCCAGCAGTTTCCCCTGGCGCTGGTGGCGATCGCTGCGACGAGCGCGGTGTTTCCGGCGCTGCAAGCCCTGGGCCACAAGCGCGACCTTCGGGGGCTCCGTAAGCTGCACGACACCACGCACCTCGCCATCGCGGCCGTGGCGGTCCCTGCGGCGTGCGGGCTCTTCGCGCTCTCGCAGCCCGTGCTCGAGGTCCTTTTCGAACGCGGCAGCTACCAGAGCGACGACGTGCTCCGCACGACACCCGCGCTCCAGGCGCTCTGCCTGGCGATCCTGCCCGCAGGAGCGACCGGTCTCATCGCCCGCACCTACTACGCGATGGGGGACTTCTTGACGCCTGTCAAGATCTCGGTGTCCATGTTGTTTCTAAACGCCCTGTTGAACACATGGTTCCTGGTGGGGCTCGGCATGGATGTCGAGGGCCTCGCGGCCGGGACGGCCATCACGAGCGCCTTGAACGCGGCGGCGCTGCTTCCCGGGCTGACCTCTCGCCTCGGTCTACCGGCGTGTGGTGTGCCCATGCGCGGTGCGCTGGGGAAGATTCTCGTCGCTTCCCTGATCGCGGCGGCAGCGGCATCAGGCGCAGAAGCCCTGCTCGACGGCATCGTCGGACGAACCGCCGCGCTGACTGTCGCCATCGGTGTGGGTGGCGGGACGTACGCGGCGGGCGGCATGCTCCTAGGCGTCGATGTCGTTCGCGTGATCGCCAGAAAATTCTTGGGCCGAAGAAGCCGGAGTTAGGGCGGTAGAGCGCAGAAGTCGCGCGTTCGTGCTGAACACTGCTTGCATCGAGTTGCGTTCCTGGAAAAGATGGAGACGCGCGCCGCTGCGACCGTGATCGAATCACTCGCCGGCGTGTCAACGCCGCCGCACTTGACGTCCCGCACCGCTACGCCGCCTCGACGAAAGGAAACCAGTGACTTCGACCCGCAGCCAAGCTGAGCTATCAGATCAGGACCTTTCGTCATCCGAAGTCGAGTCGCTTCGCAACGAGCGCGCCATTTCCCCCGGAGGCATCGGGCAAGTGAACGACTCCAGCGATTCCGAGCGTGGCAGCGAGTTCAGGGGCGGGGACGCCCAGGGTGGGGAGTACGAGGGGAGCGCGCTCGATGCCGTCGATCCCCCGGCGGACTTGCCGGATCCGGACGTGGCGGAGAACGCGCTGACGGTTCTGGAGCGCCGCTACCTGATCCGCAACGAGGCGGGCGAACTGGTCGAGACGCCTCGCCAGCTCTTCTGGCGCGTGGCGCGCACGGTCGCCAGGGCCGAGCTGAAGTTCAACGCCCTCGCCGAAGAGGCCCTCGAGGTCGCGCGGGACTACTACACGCTCATGAGCCAGCGGATGTTCCTGCCGAACAGCCCCTGCCTTTCCAATGCGGGCCGCGGTAGCGGGATGCTCTCTGCGTGTTTCGTGCTGCCGGTGACCGATTCGGTCGACGGCATCTACGACGCGGTCAAGGCGACGGCGCTGATCCAGAAGGCCGGCGGCGGCACAGGATTCAGCTTCTCGTCGATCCGGGCGGCGGGCGAGCGGGTCGACAGCTCCGGCGGATCGGGCGCGGGCCCCCTGACGTTCATGGAGGTCTTCTCGAAGGCCTCGGACTCGATCCAGCAGGGCGCCTTCCGCAAGGGAGCGAACATGGGCATCCTGCGCATCGATCACCCTGACGTCGGCGACTTCATCGTCGTCAAGGACGACCGCACGAAGCTGACGAACTTCAACATCAGCGTGGCCATCACCGACGCCTTCATCGAGGCGCTGGAGCGGGATCCGAGCGCGATCCACGAGGTCAAGGACCCGCACACGGGCGTCTGGCGTCCGCTGCAGAAGCGCGGCCAGGCGGGCGCGTTCTGGACCGTCGGCGAACTCTGGACGGAGATCATCGAGCACGCCCACGCCACGGGCGAGCCGGGCCTTGTTTTCATCGACCGCATCAACGCCCAGAACCCGATCAAGAACGTCGGCGCCATCGAGGCGACGAACCCCTGCGGCGAGCAGCCGCTGCACGCCTGGGACTCCTGCAACCTCGGCTCGATCAACCTCGGCCGATTCGTGATCCCTGGCGAAGGGGCGGCCGGGACGGCCACGCCACAGTTCCACTGGGATGCGTACCGCGAGGTCATCCACACCTGTACGCGCTTCCTCGACGACGTGATCGAGGTCAACGAGTACCCGCTGCGCGAGATCGCGGAGATGTCGCGCATGACGCGCCGCATCGGCCTCGGCGTCATGGGCTTCGCCGACGCGCTCTTCGAACTCGGGATCCCGTACGACTCCGCCGAGGCGCTCAGCTTCGCGGAAGAGGTCATGCGCGTGCTCGACGAGGAGTCTCACCTCGCGTCCGAGGTCCTCGCGGAGGAGCGCGGCGTCTTCGCCGCGTGGGAAGGCTCCGAATGGGAGAAGCGCGGCGTCCGCCTGCGTAACTCCTACACGACGACCATCGCGCCCACCGGGACGATCTCGATCATCGCGGGCTGTTCCGGCGGGATCGAGCCGATGTTCAGTCTCGCGTTCGAGCGTCAGGTCATGCGCGACACGGATGGCACCCCCACGGTCATGCGCGAGGTCAACGAGGTCTTCGAGCGCGTCGCGACGGCGTCGGGCTACTTCTCCGAAGAACTCATCGAGAAGATCCTGGAAGAGGGAACCCTCGCGCATATCGACGACGTTCCCGAAGCCCATCGGGAGCTCTTCGTCACGGCCCACGACATCGCTCCCGAGTCGCACGTGAAGATGCAGGCGGCGTTCCAGCGCCACTGCGATGCGGCGATCTCGAAGACGATCAACTTCCCGAACGACGCCTCGATCGACGACGTTCGACAGATCTACGACCTCGCGATCGACCTCGATCTCAAGGGCGTCACCGTGTATCGCGATGGCTGCCGCGAAATGCAGCCCATGGCATTGAAGGGTTCTGGCTCGCAAGAGTCCGGCTCCCAGGGTGCCGACCGTCCCGCGGGAGGGATGGAGACTGAAGCGGAGGGGGCGGGTTACGCACAGCCCGGCTCCTCCGCGGAGGTCGCTTCCAGCGGTCTTCGATACGACGAGACCGGAACCCTGGCACCGATCAAGCTGCCGGAGATCATGCCGTCGCTGCGCATTCGCCAGATGACGCCCTTCGGCAACATGCACGTGAAGGTGTCGGTCGACTTCCAGAGCGGGCGGGAGCGCGAGGTGTTCGCGCAGCTCGGCAAGGGGGGCGACGTGGCGAACTCGGACCTCGAGGCGATCTGCCGGATCCTCTCGCTCTGGCTGCGTTCGAACGGAAGCCTGGAGAAAGCGGTCGCGCAGCTTTCGGGGATCGGATCGAGCCTTTCGGTGCCGACGAAGGACGGCCGCATCATGTCGCTGGCCGATGGCCTGGCGACAGCGCTTCTGCGCTACAAGCGGGCCAAGGAGGAGCATGGTCTGGAGAACCTCCTCCTGGGCCGCGTCGATCCGGCCGCGATCGAAGCAGAGGCGCCGGTCGAGCGTCGGCGCACGCCCGCGATGCAAAACCAGGCGTCGCGTTACAAGGTGAAGTGCCCGACGTGCTCCGGCGATCTGTCGTTTCAGGAGGGGTGCGTGAAGTGCAACTCCTGCGGCTTCAGCCAGTGTTGATCGGAAGCCAGCGTTGATCGGAAGCCGGTGTTGATCGGAAGCGTTTGGCGGTGGAAGGCGACGTCGGACGTCAGCGGCCGCCGCGGCCGCTGAGTGGAGCACCGCCCGCACCGGGACCTTTGGGTAGCGGTTGGATGGGCGGCCTCTTTCCCTCTTCACCGGTGGAGCCCTCTGCGGGAGGCGCGACCGGTCGGCCGTAGATGTCGCGCTCACCCTTCTCCGCGGCGCTGTTGCGCCCGAAGATGTCCGTCGCTCCGAACGATCCCATCTCCTTGCGACCGAAGATGTCTCGCTGGCCGGCTTCGCGCGGGAGGTACGGCTCGAAGACCAGTCGGCTCTGGCGGTCACCCTCTTCGCTGAAGGTGAGCTCGAGCTGGTTGAGGATCTCCCGGACGCGGTACTCGCGCTCGTAGCCGGTGCGCTCCCAGATCAGTTCGCCGGTCTCCTCGTCGACGAAGGAGCCGATGACGGTCGAGCAGTAGAGCTTGCCGCCATTATCGACCTTGTACTCGGCCGTGAACGTGGTGTGGATGTCGTTCTCCGGGATGGAGTCGTCGCTGCCTTCTTCCCACAGCGCGTGGATCTCCATGGACAGGAAGGAAGGGCTGATGTTCAGGAAGCCCTGGGCGAGGCGCCCGGTGGGGTTGGAGCCGGCCAGGTCCATGCGGACGAGGCGCCAGCCGCCCTGGAGTCGCTCTTCGAACGTGTTGCCCCTGACCTTCGTGCGTCGCCCGAAGAGGTCGTAGCCCTCGCGGTTCTTCGGATCGAAGCCCTCCGGGGGGAGGGCCTCGTCCTCGTCCGCTCCGAGGCCCTGATCGAGTCCGGCGGGGTCGCCGAGGCCATCGTCGCGGCCGTTGCCCTGCTGGCCACCCTGCAGGCCACCCTGCTGGCTACCCTGCTGGCCGACACGGGCGGTACTCATCGGACCCGGAGCCAGCAGCGAGCTGAACACGGGCATCGCGAGGGCGGGGAGTGCGGCGACGAGGAGGGTGCTGGTGATCCGTTTCATGGTGAGTGGGAGCGCTTGGGGGGGGAGGGGCTGGCCAGGGCCCGCCAGGTTCCTTCCCTCATCCTAATGTCGGCGGAGTGGGCGGGATTCCCAAGGCTCCATTGTAGGGGCGGGCCATGGACGCGGGTTCAGGATGAAAGGCCTCTGCAATAAGTGGAGCGGTGAACTCCCGGATCTGGTCGCCCCGCGTACGGCCATGGCGGTAGCCTGACCCGCCCCGAAGCCCATGAATCGCCCGACCTTGAATCACATCGTTCCACGACTCGCGCGCGTCCTCGCGCTTTCGAGTCTCTGCCTGGCCGTCCTTTTGGGCGCTGCCCGACCCGTTCTCGGTCAGACGGCCAGCTCCAAGCTCTTCGCCAAGGTCCAGGGCGAGGATCTGCTCGTCGCGATCCAGGTCACGCCGGATTTCGGCTGCTGGTTCTACGACGACGGCCCGGGCGAGGTGGGCGGTCAGCCGACCCAGGTCACGATGGGCGAGATCGACGGCGCGGTCTGGACGCCGGTCTGGTTTCCCGAGCCGAAGGTCAAGTACGACGAGAGCATCGACTGGACGTCGAAGATCTTCGACAAGGCGACCGTGCTCTACGCAGCGGCCCCCGGTGTCGGCGCCGACTTCGAGGCCTCGGACGTCACCGCCGAGATCGTCGGGCAGGTCTGCGACAAGTCGGTCTGCGTGCCTTGGTCGGAGAGCCTGACGTTCCGGAGCGAGGGGACCGATGCGATCTGGGCAGGTTTCCCGCCGGCGCTCCTCGTGGGCGAGGAGGCGCTCGCGCCGTCGGAGGTTCAGGTCAGTGAGGAGGTGAGCACCGCCGCGGCCGCTCCGGTCTGGAAGCCGTTCTTCGCGGACGATGCCAAGGCCATGTCGCGGGCGTTCGCCCGCAGCCTGGAGGACGACCGCGTCGAGCTGGTCATCCAGGTGGCGACGCCGGAGCACTGGCACATGTACGGCGGTCCGGAGGAGAAGGACAAGGGGCCCGGTGTCGCGCTCCCGACCACGATCACGGTCGAGGGCGGGAACGTCGACTGGGAACCCGTGCACTTCCCCGAGCCCTTCCGCTACGTGCAGATCGAAGGGGCGGACGACGGCTGGGTCTGGGCCTACAAGGAAACGTTCTACTTCGGCGTCCAGGGTGAGGCGTACGACGAGTTCGATCCCGAGTCGATCGTGATCCACGTGGACGGGCAGTCGTGCGATGACGCGAGCTGCGTGTTCGTGAACATGACCCCCGAGGTGGAAGGCGAGGGTGAGCCAGCGATGTACGCGGCGGCGTTCGCGGAATGGACGCGGCCAGAGGAGTCGGGTGCTGACGCGGCCGATGCGAGCGCCACGTCCACGGAGGCGCCGAAACAGTTCGGTCAGGACACGACGAGCGACAGTCTGTGGGGCTTCATCCTGCTGGCGATCGGGGCGGGGCTCTTCACGCTCCTGATGCCCTGTACGTATCCGATGATCCCGATCACGATCTCGTACTTCACGAAGCAGGCCGACGACCGTGGTGGGAAGGTCTTGCCGCTGGCGCTCGCCTACGGCGCGGGCATCGTTGCGATCTTCGTGATACTGGGGGCAGCTCTGGGGCCCGTGATGGTCGACGTGGCGGCCAGCTGGATCACCAACGTGATCATCGGCGTGATCTTCGTGGTGTTCGCGCTCTCCCTCTTCGGGATGATCGATCTTCGTCCGCCCGGATTCATGATGAAGTTCGCCGGGAACGCCAGCAAGAAAGGCGGCTATCTGGGCGTGTTCCTCATGGGGTTGACGCTCGTTGTCACGAGCTTCACGTGCACCGGTCCGTTCGTCGGCTCGCTCATCGCTGGCGGAGCGGCGACCGGTGGTGTCATGCGCGTGGCCCTCGGCATGGGGGCCTTCGGACTCACGATGGCGACGCCCTTCGTCGTCCTCGCGCTACTGCCGGGTCGCATGAGCGCGATGCCTTCCGCTGGAGCCTGGATGAACACCCTCAAGGTGTTCATGGGCTTCGTCGAACTCGCGGCTTCGCTCAAGTTCTTCTCCAACGCCGATATCGCGCTGCACCTGATGGTGCTCCCGCGCGAGGTGTTCCTGATGCTCTGGGCGGCGATCGCCTTCGTGGCGGGCTACTACCTGCTCGGTCGCGTCAATCTCAAGGGAGAATGCCCGGACGGTGAGATCGGACCTGGACGGCTCATGGCCGCGATCGTCACCGTTTCGGGTGGCTTCTACTGCGTGATGGGAGCGATGGGCTATCAGCTGGACGGCCTGATCATGAGCGCGATGGCGCCGCCACCCACCTACTCACGTGGCCTGGTGGAAACCCACACGCAAGGCGGCGGCAGCGCTTCCGCGCTCCCCGACGGGGTGAAGATGGAAGCGGGCTCCTACGTCGTGGTCGACGACTACGATCTCGCTCGGGAGTTCGCGCTCTCCCAGGGGTTGGACTTGATCGCGAACTTCACGGCGCACACATGACAGAACTGCCGCCAGATGGAGGTCTCCATCTTTCCACTTCCCGAAGTTCGTCCGCTCAAGGGTCAGTTCGTCGAGGCGCGTCTGCACTCCGACACCAAGGACCCCGTTCTCAACGCGCGAATTGCGGGCTTGATCGAAACCGTGGCGAAGTCACCAGCTCAGCCCATCTACGTCGCCATGGATCCCCAAACCGAAAAGGAGGTGGGCCGCTTCGAAGGGGCAGTTCTCCCTGGCCAGTCGCAGAAGTTCGTGGACTTCCTCGAGTACGTCATCACCGAGCTACAGTGAACCCATCCGGGTGGTCAGTGCGACCGCGATCCCCATGGTGAGACCCAGCGAAGAACCGCCTTCCGGCGTTCACATCCCCCTCGATCAGCTCTCCGATGACGCTCTCCACGCCATCGTCGAGGAGTTCGTCACGCGCGACGGCACCGAGCACACCGAGGGCGACCGCAAGGTCGCCCAGGTGCTCGAGCTGCTGGAGCGCGGCAAGGCCGAGGTCTGGTTCGACGAGAAGACCCGGACCTGCAACATCCTGAAGGTGGAGTGAACCCGCTCCTGGGATTCGTCGCGGTCAGAACGTCGCGACGAGGTCGATGCCCAGGATTCCACGGTGGTAGTCCGCGCCCTCCGACCAGTCGTAGCGGAACTCCGGACGCACCATCAGGTTGGGCGATAGAAGGTGGTTCGCGCCAAACGTCGCCTCGTAGTGCGAGGTCGCGCCGCTGGTGGGGGCGCTGCCTCCGTGGGGAGCGTAGCCAGTGATGGCGTCGGCCTTCCACCACTCGAAGCGCGCGCCGAGCGTCGTCCGATCGTCGAGCGTGTAGAAGAGGTACTGGTTGAGCCCGATCGTGTCCTCGCCCGTGCTCCCGACGTGCAGGAGGTCCGACTGCACGACATAGTTGAGCGCGTCGCCGAGGGCCACGTCGAAGATCAGCGACTGCATGAAGCCGTCCGAGCCCCGGGCGCCGAAGTCGCCCAGCGTGGTCATGTAGGCGAGGGTGACGTCCTCGTTGACGGTGGTCGAAACGCCGCCGAGGAAGTTGCTGCCCTCGCCGAACTGCTCGAAGCCGGTGTCCCAGCCGAGCGTCCAGCCGCCGTACCACGTCGTGTCCTCGCTGGCCGCGTAGCTCGCGAGCACGCCCGTGTGCGTGAACGGCTCGCTGTTGTACATCGTGATGGCGTGGCTGTAGAAGAAGTTGCCGGGCGCGCCGACGACCTCGTAGCCGATCAGCGTGTAGAAGTGGCCCGCCTTGACGGATCAGTCGCCGCTCGCGGCTTCGACGTAGGCCTGGGGCAGAGCCCAGCCGTAGCCGTCGCCCGTGACGAAGTTCGAGCCGGCGTCCCAGCCCTGACCATCGCCGCTCGAGCTGACGCCGTTGCCAAACGCCACCGTATCGCCGGCGTCCGTGCCGTACATCGCGTCGAAGCGGAAGCCGAAGCCGACCTCGCCCGCGTCAGCGGCGGCGACCTTCTCGGCGAAGACCCACGCCTGCTGGAGGTTCAGCCGGTCCGGGTCGGTGTTGAAGAGATCGTTGGACTCGGTGTGGTAGCCGAGCTGGATCCAGCCGCCAACGTCGATGCCGGTGTCGCCCAGGAGGCTGTCGAACAGCTTCCAGGACTCCTCCTGCGGTGCTGGAGCGAGGGCGGCCGGAGCTGCCCCCAGAGCGGAGGTGCCGCCGAGACCGGCGATCAGGGCGAGCAGCGCGGGGCGTCTCGTGGGGGTCGAACAAGTCATCGGCGGCCAGGGGGAACTGGTGAACGGGAGCGAAGGGCCGCCTCATGGCGGGCGTGCACTACGAGCGGCGTAGGGGTGTGCCATCGGTGAGCTGAGGGTTTGTTCTTAAGTCAATCGGTCAATCCGCCGTCCCGGCGAGGATGGGATAGGGTTTCAGCATGAAGGTCACTCTTCTGAGCCTCGCGCTGATCTGTGGCGCCTGTCAGTCGACAGACGCCGGTTCCTCCCGTTCGATTCACCCCTCCCCCGTACTGGCCGCGCCCGTGGTGGAGGCCCCCGCATCCGCCCTGGAAACGGCTCCCGAAGTCGCAAAGCTGCCCCGGCGCGTTCATCTCGACAGGTCCGAGTACGCGGTTCGCGACTGGGTCCGCGACCGCAGCTAGGAGTCTGCGCCACAGAATGCGATTCCGCGAGCACCGCCAGGATCCGCGCTCGCGGCGTTGCGCCAAACCCCAATGGCATCAAACCATGGGGGGTCCGGCGCGCCTTCCGAGCGCGAATCCTGACGGCACTCGCGAAACCGCATTCTGTGGCGCAGACTCCTAAGAGCGCGATGTCCCCGCTCCGGGCCTGCTCCGGAGCCTTTTTCTTGGCTCGGGAGATAACACTGTTCTTCTCCCGGGCCAAATTTCTACGGGGACATAAGCGGCTTCGCGTGAATGATTTAGGGCCGCATGGCGTCACTTGAGGTCAAGAAGATGCGGAACTCCTCTATGCCGAAGGGGTGCTTGTCGATATTGTGGATATCGAGGTCTTGAACTCCCGAACTCGGCGGGCCCGCCGGGCGCCTTCCCCGAAGGCAACGCAGGAGTGACCGATATCACCCATGGCACTGACACAAACAGCCGAGTACGCCCTCCGGGCCGTCGTGTGGCTCGCCCAGCACCCGAACGAGCCCCAGACGAAGACCCAGATCGCCCAGGCGACCCAGGTCCCATCGAGCTATCTGCCCAAGGTGTTCCAGCCGCTCGTCCGCGGTGGCTTGATCCACGCCCAGCGTGGGATCGGCGGGGGCTACACCCTGGCGAAGGAGAGCGCGGAGATCACGCTGCTCGACGTCGTCAACGAGGTCGACCCGATCCAGCCGATCGACCGCTGCCCCCTGAGCCTCGCGAGCCACGGGACCAAGCTCTGCCCGCTCCATAGCCTGCTGAACCGCGTGATCCTGGAGGAGCAGCGTCTTCTCGGCCGCACCAAGGTCAGCGACGTCACCCGCGGTGAGGGCCAGCCGACGCCACTCTGCGAGTTCGTGGCGCTGGCGCAGAAAGCCGCCGCGGCCGACGAGAGCAAGCCCTCCGGCGCCGCCTGAAATTCCCGAACAGGAGCCGACGCCTCCGCGCCAGCTCAACCGACCACACGACCCTAACCACGTTTGACCCTTCCTAGGAGCTGGCCCCCAGCCGCTCCCTTCAACGAACATGCAAAGTCAGGCAAGCATCGACTCCTCGGGCGGAACCGCCCCGAAGATCGCGACCGAGCGCTTCTCGTACGACGACTCCATCGTACGCCTCTTCCTCTTCGCGACGTACGGCTGGGCCCTGGTCGCGTTCCTCGTGGGCCTCTACATCGCGCTCCAGCTGCGCTGGCCGAGCCTCAGCTTCGGGCAGGAGTTCCTGACGTTCGGACGCCTCCGTCCGCTTCACACGAACGCGGCGATCTTCGCGTTCGCGGGCAACGCGATCTTCACGGGCATCTACTACTCGACGCCGCGGCTCTGCAAGACGCCGATGTTCTCGCGCGCTCTATCCAGATTCCACTTCTGGGGCTGGCAGGCGATCATCGTGTCGGCGGCCATCACGCTGCCGCTCGGCATCAGCCAGAGCCGTGAGTACGCCGAGCTCGAGTGGCCGATCGACATCGCCATCGCCATCGTGTGGGTGGCTTTCGCGATCAACTTCTTCGGCACCCTCGTGAAGCGCCGCGAGCGCCACATGTACGTGGCGCTGTGGTTCTACATCGCGACGATCGTGACCGTGGCGATCCTGCACATCTTCAACAACCTCGTCGTGCCGGCCGGGCTCTTCAAGAGCTACTCGCTCTACGCCGGTGTGCAGGACGCGTTCATGCAGTGGTGGTACGGGCACAACGCGGTCGCGTTCTTCCTGACCACGCCGTTCCTCGGCCTGATGTACTACTTCCTGCCGAAAGCGGCGGGTCGTCCGGTCTTCTCGTACCGGCTGTCCATCATCCACTTCTGGTCGCTCGTCTTCATCTACATCTGGGCCGGTCCGCACCACCTGCACTACACCGCTCTGCCGGAGTGGGCTTCGACCCTCGGCATGCTCTTCTCGCTGATGCTCTGGATGCCGAGCTGGGGCGGGATGATCAACGGTCTCCTGACGCTGCGCGGCGCGTGGCACAAGGTGACCACCGACCCGGTGCTGAAGTTCTTCGTGGTCGCGATCACGTTCTACGGGATGAGCACCTTCGAGGGCCCGCTGCTCTCGATCAAGGCGGTCAACTCGCTCAGCCACTACACGGACTGGACCATCGGCCACGTGCACTCCGGTGCCCTCGGCTGGAACGGGTTCATGGCCTTTGGCCTCGTGTACTGGCTGGCCCCGCGCCTCTTCCAGACGCCGCTCTACAGCATCAAGCTGGCGACCACTCACTTCTGGCTCGCCACGGTCGGCATCTTGCTCTACGTCATCTCGATGTACGTCGCGGGCGTGACCCAGGGCCTCATGTGGCGCGCGCTGACCCCGGAAGGCCAGCTGGCCTACCCCGAGTTCATCGAGACCACGCTCCGCATCCTTCCCTTCTACATCATCCGCGCCATCGGCGGACTGCTGTTCCTCGGCGGCGCGCTGATCGGCGCTTACAACCTCTATCGCACGTGGGCGGCCCGTCCGTCCGAGTACGAGGTCGAGGTTCACGAGGCGCCGCCGCTCGCCGCAAGCTACCCCGAGGAGATCAAGCCGGAGCCGACCCTGGTCGCCGTGCTCGAGTCCGCGAAGAAGCTGGAGGTGTTCAACACCTTCTGGTGGCACCGTCGCTGGGAGCGCAAGCCCATGCGCTTCACCGTCTGGACCACGATCGCGGTGCTCACGGCCTCGCTCTTCGAGATCATCCCGACGTTCGTGATCCGCTCCAACGTGCCGACGATCGCCACGGTCGAGCCCTACACCCCGCTCGAGCTTTGCGGCCGAGATATCTACATCGAGGAAGGCTGCTACAACTGCCACAGCCAGATGATCCGTGCCATGCTGGCCGAAACCAAGCGCTACGGCGAGTACAGCAAGCCAGGTGAGTTCGTCTACGACCACCCGTTCCAGTGGGGCAGCCGCCGCATCGGACCGGACCTCGCACGCGAGGGTGGCAAGCAGTCGACCCAGTGGCACGTCCTCCACTTCGAGGAGCCGTCGCAGGTCTCGCCGGGGTCCATCATGCCGGTGTACGCGCACCTCATGAAGAAGCCACTCGACTTCGCCGGCATCCCGGCGCGGATGCGGGCCATGCAGGCGCTCGGCGTCCCCTACTCCGACGATGAGGTGAAGAGCTCGATCGAGGACGCCAAGGAACAGGCAGCCACTTTCGCCGCCGAGTTCATCGCGCAGAACGGCGATTCACCCTACGTGACGCCGGGCGGCAAGGTGATCGATCTGGGGGATCGTCAGGCGATCGCCCTGATCGCCTACCTCCAGCGAATGGGCACGGACCTCTTCAAAGAGCCGGCTCCCGAGACGGAGAAGAAAGTGGGCCAGGCCGAAGGTGCCGTGCCGTCCACGGACAAGAAGACCGCTGCCGTCACTTCTGGCGCCGCTACGTCCAACGAGGGAGGTCACTGATGCTCCGTGACGTACTCAGCAACGGGCTCCTGACCCACTTCGCCACCATCGGACTCGTGATCTTCGTGGCTGTCTTCGCCGGAACCTGCGCCTGGATCCTCACGCGCTCGCGCCGTGAGGTCAGCGACTGGTCTCGGATCCCGCTGACGGGCGACGACGAAGGTCCCGTCGACGATCGGCAGGCCTGATCCTCCCAGAACACACACACTCCCTCCATCTCCAACATGTCCAACGCACAGAATCCAGCGGCCCTCGACCCTGACGGCAACGCACCCGTCACCGGGCACGTCTACGACGGCATCCAGGAATACGACAACCCGCTCCCCGGCTGGTGGACGACGCTGTTCTACCTGTCGATCCTCTTCTCTGGCGGCTACCTCTTCATCAATCTCGCGCGACCGGAATGGGTGAACACCCGCCTGGAGTACGAGAACGACAAGGCCGCCGACACGCTTCGGCAGTTCGCCGCGATCGGTAACCTGACGCCCGATTACGCCACGCTCGACGGGTTCCTCAACGACCCCGAGAAGGCGAAGTGGCTCACCGTGGGCGAGGGCATCTTCAACACGAACTGCGTCTCCTGTCACGGCAAGGGAGGTACCGGCGTGTCCGGCCCGAACCTGACCGACGACTCGTACCTTCTGATCAAGAAGCTCGACGACATCCCGACCCTTCTGGTGAAGGGTTCCGTCGCGGCGGGGATGCCCGCCTGGGGCAACCGCCTCTCCACCAACGAGATCGTTCTCGTGGCGTCCTACGTCGCGTCGCTCCGGGGACAGAACCTCCCGGGCAAGGAGACGCAGGGCGAGGTGATCCCCGCCTGGACCGAGAGCGCTGGCCAGTAGCCAGCGCGGATCCGCAGTCAGCCTTTCGTCCCACTGATTCCTCGAACGACCGAGACCCCCTCCTATGACACCCGACACACCCGATGGGCCGCTTCTTGCGCCCGAAGGACACGTTCTCTCGACGCTGGAAGCCGATGGCAGCCGCCGCTGGCTCTTTCCGAAGCTCGTCACGGGACGGTTCTGGCACGGGCGTCGATTCGTGGCGTATCTGTTGCTCGCGGTGTACTCGGGGCTTCCCTGGCTGCGGATCGACGGTGAGCCCGCGATTCTGTTCGATCTGCCCGCGCGCAAGTTCCACCTCTTCGGCTTCACGTTCCTGCCGACGGACACGGTCCTTCTCGCGCTGGCCATCCTGATCACCTTCCTGGGGATCTTCTTCATCACGGCGCTCTTCGGGCGGATGTGGTGCGGCTGGGCCTGTCCGCAGACGGTCTACATGGAGTTCGTCTTCCGGCCGATCGAGAGGCTGTTCACGGGGCGGAGCGGCTGCGGCGGCAAGCCCAAGAAGGACGTGCCGAGCTGGAAGCGGACCGCGATGTATGCGACGTACTTCGTGATCTGCCTCCACCTCTCGCAGACCTTCCTCTCGTACTTCGTGGGTACCGACAACATCCGCGAATGGATGTGGGGATCGCCGCTGGCGCACCCCGCGGGCTTCGTCATCGTCGCGGCGATCACCGTGGCGATGATGATCGACTTCGCCTACTGGCGCGAGCAGCTCTGCATCATCGGCTGCCCCTACGGGCGGTTTCAATCGGTGCTCCTCGATCGCAACTCGAAGATCGTGGCCTACGACCCCAACCGCGGTGAGCCGCGCAAGCCGCTTCGGAAGAGTGAGATCAAGGACGCGGCGAACCCCTTTGCGGACCGCGGTTCGTGCATCGACTGCGGCGCGTGCGTCCAGGTCTGCCCGACCGGCATCGACATCCGTGACGGCCTTCAGCTGGAGTGCGTCAACTGCACCCAGTGCATCGACGCCTGCGACGAGATCATGGACAAGACCGAGCAGCCGCGCGGTCTCATCAAGTACACGTCCGAGGCGGCGCTCGCAGGCGAGCCCACGAAGTTCTTCCGGCCGCGGACCGCGATCTACGGATCGCTGATCTCGGGGCTTGCGGCGCTCTTCCTGACGCTCCTCGTCGGACGCCCGCACGCGGACGTGACGCTGATGCGGAACCTCGGCCGACCCTTCGTGGTGATGGAGTCTGGCGAGGTCGAGAACACCATGCGGGTCAAGCTGACCAACAGAACCGACGCCGTGCGGACCTACCATCTTCAGGTGATCGAGCCGGCTGGCCTTCACATTCGCGCAGCGCGCGACAAGGTGGAGCTTCAGCCCGGTGAGACCGTCACCGAGCCGCTGCACGTGATGGCACCTCAGTCGGCGTTCACCAACGGTCGGGTCGACGCGGAGCTCATGGTGATCGACGACGAGGGCTGGAGCCAGAAGTCGAGCTGGCGACTGCTGGGCCCGAGCGGGCAAGCGGCGGCGCACCGTCCCGAGGACCACAGCGATGACGATCACGGTGATGACGACCAAGGCAAGAAGTCCGAAGACCACGATTAGACCTTCAGGTATCCATCTCTTCCGATCATGAACCCACAAGCCAACACACCCAAGAAGCCGGGCCGCCTCGCGTCCTACCGCTGGCCGATGATCGTCGTCGGCCTGCTGGTCGGCCACGTCGGCGCCATGGCGCTCGCCGTCAACATCGCGGGCCGCGACAACGGCAACTCCGTGCTGCCCGACTACTACGCCCGCGCGCTCGCCTGGGACGACATGCGTGCGAAGGCCGCGGACAGCGCTCTTCTGGGCTGGGAGGTGTTCGTCAACACGTCGCCCTTCCTCGAGGAGAACGGCCGCCGCAACCTGCGCGTCGAGATCCTCGACAAGCTGAAGAACCCGGTCCACGGGGCCAAGGTCAGCGTTCGCTTCTGGCACCGTGCCCAGGGCAAGGCCGTCGATGGCATGCTCGCCGAGGTCGGTGAGACGGGTGTCTATCAGGGGATGGTGCCCATGACCCAGCCGGGCCTCTGGAACTGCGACCTCGCGGCCGAACTCGGGGACCTCCTCCATGTCTCCGCGCGCGAGCTTCGTGTGGTCAATGCGGATGAACTCATCGACGCGGGCCTGAAGAACGACTGATGGAACTCGCCTGGCCAGCCATCTTCGCCGCGAGCCTCGTGGGCTCGATGCACTGCGCAGGCATGTGTGGCCCGCTCATGGCCGTGGTCATGGCGAAGCCGCAGGGTTCCGGCGCGTCGGGCAGCGAGGGGAGCGCTCGGCTCCTCGGCTACTACCACGGAGCGCGGGGCGTTGCCTACGCAGTCCTCGGCGCAGCGGCGGGCGCCGCGGGCCAGCTCGCGGACCTCGCTGGCGTGCTCGCCGGGCTCCAGCCGATCGCGGCGACCCTCGCGGCGGCGACCCTCGTCCTGACCGGCGTCCTGATCGGCCTGCGCCACCTCGGTGCGAGCGTGCCGCACGTTCGGCTCCCCAAGGCGTTCCTCACCCGGGTGCAAGCTCTCCAGCGGCGAGCCTTCCGACTTCCGCCCGCGGCCCGTGCGCTGGCGATCGGTGCCTGCACGGCGCTCCTTCCCTGCGGCTGGCTCTACGCGTTCGCGACCCTTGCGGCGGGAACCGCAAGCCCCCTCCTCGGCGCCCTCGTGATGGTCGCCTTCTGGGCGGGCAGCGTGCCCATCCTGAGCGCCGTCGGACTCGGTGTGCGCGGCGCGGGTGGGCTCATGAGCCCGAAGCTGCGTCCAGCTTTCAGCGTGGTGCTGATCGCCGTGGGCGCGTGGGCCATCCTCGGGAGAGCGCAGCTCGACGCGGGCTTCCTGGTCGCCCACGCGGCGGACGAGCGCGCCGAGAGCCTGGAGGAAGGGACGGTGCTTCCCTCCGCGGGTGAACCCATGCCCTGCTGCAGCGGCGTGAGCGCGTCGTCGAGGGACCAATAGTCATGACCTTGATCGATCCTCCGGGCGCTTCAGTGCGCCCACGGTCCACGGCCAGCGTCGCATCGACCGAACGGCGAGCGGCGTGCACCTGTTCGCACTGCGGGCTGCCCGTTCCCGCCGGACTCGTCGTCACGGGCCGCGACGAGCAGTTCTGCTGCAACGGCTGCGAGCTGGTCTACGAGACCTTGCGTTCCAGCGGCCTCGACGGGAACTATTACTCCCTTCGGGCGCGCTTCGAGGATTCGGCCGACGCCGGACCGGCGCGCGCGACGGGACGGGGCTACGAAGCGTTCGATCGCGACGCCTTCCAGGAGGCCTACGTGCGTCCGCGCCTGGGTGCGGACGGTGAATCGACCGGGCTCGTCGACGTCGACCTGCTCCTGGAGGGCGTGCACTGCGCGGCGTGCGTTTGGCTGGTGGAGCGCCTCCCGAAGCTGCTTCCAGGCGTCGTGGACATCCGGCTGCGCGTTCGAGACGCGCGCGTGTCGCTGACGTACGCGCCCGACCTCGCGCAGCTCTCGAGCATCGCCCGCGCGCTCGATCGTCTCGGTTACCCGCCGCACCCGCCCGCGAAGGGCGAGCGCCAGGCGCTGGCTCGCACCGCCGAACGCAGGCACCTCGTGCACATGGGCGTCGCCGCGGTCACCGCAGGGAACGCGATGCTCGTCTCGTTCGCTCTCTACGCAGGGGCCGCTGGCGGCATCGAGCATCAGCATGCTCAACTCTTCCGCTACATCGGCCTGGGGCTGGGTTGGCTGTCGATCCTCTGGCCGGGGCGCTCGTTCCTGCGCGGAGCCTGGGCGGCCATTCGTACGAGGACCGGGCACCTCGACCTGCCCATCGCGCTGGCGCTGCTCGCGGGCGGGCTCGCGGGCACCTGGAACACGGTGACGGAGTCGGGCGAAGCGTACTTCGATTCGCTGACCGTGCTCGTGTTCCTCCTGCTCGTGGGCCGGTACATCCAGGCGCGGCAACAGCGCTGGGCGGCGGATGCCGTCGACCTCACACGGGCGCTCACGCCGGCGACGTGCCGCATCGTGAGGGCGCAGCCTGTCCTGGGGCACGAGGAGATCGTGGAGATCACGACGCCCGAACTGATGCTCGGGGACGTGGTCGAGGTTCGTCCCGGCGAGCCGGTTCCCGCGGACGGCTCGGTCGTGTTCGGCCGCTCCGCCGTGGATCGATCGCTTCTCTCGGGGGAAGCCGTACCGGTCGCGGTCACGGTGGGGGATGCAGTGCACGCGGGCTGTCAGAACGTTTCCGGTCTGCTGCGCGTCGAAGTCACCAGCTTGGGCGCGAACAGCCGCGTCGGAAGGCTCATGGGGCTCGTCGAGGAGGGGCTCGCCGAGAAGCCGCGGATCGAGAAGTTCACCGACCGGATCGCGGGGGTGTTCGTGATCGCGGTCTGCGGGCTGGCGGCCGCGACGTTCCTGTACTGGAGCTGGGCTGCGGACCTTCGCACCGCCATCGACCACACGGTCGCGCTGCTCATCGTGGCGTGTCCGTGCGCGCTCGGGCTCGCGACACCGCTCACGCTCGCGGTAGCCGTGGGACGCGCGGCACGGGTGGGCATCCTGGTGAAGGACGCCTCCGTGTTCGAGCGCCTCGCGGGGCGGGTGCGGCTCCTGCTCGACAAGACCGGCACGCTCACGCACGGATCGGCGCACGTCACCGCCTATGTCGGCGACCCGGCACTACGCGGGCCGGTCGCGGCGCTCGAGGCGCGCTCGAACCACCCGCTGGCGAGAGCTCTCGTGCGCGACTTCGATCGCTTCGCCGCGCCCGGAGTGCGCGCCGAGGACGTGGACGAGCGGCTGGACGGCGGCCTCTCCGGAGTGGTCGATGGCGTGGCCCTTCGGGTCGGATCGCTCGATCACCTGGCTCGCCACGGGCACGTTCTTTCGAAGGAAAGGGCGGCGGAAGCCGAAGCGATGGAGGCCGCCGGTCACAGCGTGATCGGCGTGGCGGCGGGAAGCGACGGGGACGTCGCGGCGCTCATCGCGCTGTCCGATACGGCCCGGGCCGACGCGGCGAGCGTGATCGAGGCCCTTCGGCAGGTCGGCTGGGAGCCCGAGGTCCTCTCCGGCGACGTGGACGGAGCGGTGGCACGCATCGCCGCGACGGTTGGCATCGATCGCTTCGCGGGCCGGGTCGAGCCCGAGGGCAAGCTTGAGCGCGTTCAGGCCCTTCAGTCCGGCGGCGAGGTCGTCTGCATGGTCGGTGACGGGGTGAACGATGCGGCGGCGCTGGCGGCGGCCGACGTCGGGATCGCGGTGCACGGCGGCGCCGAGGTGAGCCTCGCGGCCGCAGACGTGTACGCCAGTCGGCCCGGCCTCGGGGCGCTGGCGGACCTGCGCGCTCTCTCGCAAAAGACCATGCGCACGATCCGCATGAACCTGGGACTTTCCCTCGCCTACAACGTCGTGGGGATCACCCTCGCCGCGTCGGGCCACATGGATCCACTGGTCGCGGCTATCCTGATGCCCGTCAGCTCCGTCTCGGTGCTGACCCTGGCGCTCGTTTCACTTCGACCGATCGGCCGCTCCCGTGCCTTCCAACACGCGGCCGCGGACCTGGACGATGAGGCGGCGAGCGCGCCGGTCGTCTCCCCCTCGCCATCCGTCCCCAAGACCGAGGAGCCTGTCCCATGTCCGTGATCTACATCGTCCTCCCCCTGGCGCTCGTGCTCGGCGGAGCCGCGCTGGTGGCGTTCCTCTGGGCCGTCAAGCGCGGGCAGTTCGACGACCTCGATACGCCCGCGATGCGCGTCGTCCTGGAGGACGATGCGCTGTCGGAGGACTGATTCCCCCGGTTGTCCCGGGATGAGCCCGGCGTCGCCCGATGAGGTTGCCCGTTTGCCTCTTGCCGAGGGTGGGGTAGCGTTCGGGACGATGCAGATTCCCGTTCTCCCCGCCTTTCTGGCCCTTCCGTTCCTCTTTGCGTTCACCGGCTGCGCGGCGAACCAGGAGATTCAGTCCCCTCTGGCGGAGGACGCCGTCCCGCCGCCCATCCGGCTCGACTACATCGACGATCGAATCGACGATCGCGTCCGGCAGATCTCGTTCATCGCGGGCTACCGGAAGTTCTCGGACACCGATATCTGGGATCGCGTCGACGCCGAAACGTCGGCGGGAATCGAGTACGCGCATGAGGTCAAGAACGGACTCGGGTTCGAGCTGGGCGCCATGGGCTCGCTCGGCATCAAGAACGGAGTGAGTGACAACGTCGACGTGACGGGCGCGGCCGCTGAGCTCTACGGCGGAGCACGCTACATGTGGAAGCGCGATCGCTGGACCCCTTACGTGGGTGGCGGTCTTTCGGGCATTCTCGCGGGCGTCGACAACGACCAGGGCGGCCAGGTCGCGGACGACCAGGGGTTTTCCGCGGGCGTCTATCTCCACGGCGGCGTGCAGTACGCGCTGAACGAATGGATGTACCTCGGCGTCGATCTCCGAACGCTCTTCGGCACCAGCCTGGACCTGGAGACGGTGGAGGGCGATGCGGACTACACCCAGCTCGGCTTCGCCTTCGGTTTCCGGCTGTAGCCTCGCTCGGCTACTTCGCTCTCTACAGTGCTTTCTTCCGGGCTTTCTTCCGGGCTTTCTTCAGCGCCCTTCCGCCGGGCTTCGCGGGGGGCGTCCAGCCATGGAACTTCGGCCTCGCGAACGCCAGGCGTGACGCCATCACCTGCATCGCTTCCTCGTTCTGATCCACGAGAACGGCGCTGCGGCCCTGGCGGATCGCGGACTCCCCGATCGTGCCGCTCCCCGCGAAGAAGTCGAGCACCTTGTCGCCGGGCTCCGTGTGGACGTTGATGATCCGGTCGATGATGCCGAGGGGTTTCTGGGTCGGGTAGCCCGTCTTCTCCTTGCCGTTGGGACTCACGATCGTGTGCCACCACGTGTCGGTCGGCGTCTTGCCGCGGATCGCCTTCTCCTTCGTCACGAGCTTGGGCGCGAGGTAGGGGATTCGATCCACGTGGTCGTAGCGAAAGGTGAAGTTCGCCGGATCCTTCGCGTACCAGAGGATGTTGTCGTGCTTGGCAGGCCAGCGCTTCTTCGAGCGGGCGCCATAGTCGTAGGCCCAGACGATCTCATTCTGGAAGCTCTTCCGACCGAAGATGGCGTCGGTCAAGACCTTGGCGTAGTGGACCTCGCGGTAGTCGAGGTGGAGGAGGAAGCTGCCCGTTGGCTTCAGCAGGCGATGGGCTTCTTCGATGCGGGGCTCGAGAAAGGCCATGTAGTCGTCGAACTGATCGGCGAAGGACTTCGAGCCGATCGTGACGGTGCGGTACCGCTCTCCATAGAAGCCCTTGTGATCGCCGTCCTTGGCGCGACGGGTCTTTCGCTCGAGGCGCGCCTGGCGCTTCCCCGTGTTGAAAGGGGGGTCGATGTAGATGAGGTCGAACCTCGCCCGCTTGAAGCGGGCGAGGACGTCGAGGTTCTCGCCGAAGTGGATGTCAAGTTTGGGAGGCACCGCGCGAGTGTGAGCGCGGAGACCGATGAAGTCCATCGGCGACCGCGTGTATCGCGGGCGCCGATCGCTCCCATCACCTTCAGCCTTTTTCGCCAGGGAGGTCCGTGGGCGAAAGGCCTGCACGCTTCAGGGCACGGGTGGCGCGCTCGCGGTTGGTTTCGGGATGATCGGCACCGATGCCGGTACCGACCATGATCTCGGACTTGAGGAAGCGTTCGTCGTAGACCGACGCCGGCGCGCGGCGCATCCGGGCGCTGATGGCCCGGCCCGCGAAGGCACCGGCCACCACGCCGATGAGCCCACCCAGGAGCGCAGCCGCTCCGAGGCCGTTCGCGGAGGTGGTCGCGATGTAGGCGATCGCGACGGAGAGCGAGGCGCCGACAGCGGCGCCAGTGGCGCCACCGGCCACCAGGCCGCTGGCCCTGGCGAGACTCGTGGGATTGCTGACCTCGAAGGTTTCGCCGAGGGGCTCGGGACGCAGCGTGTCCACTTCGTCGCTCACCAGCACGAGATCGTTGTGGTCGAACCCTTCCCGGTTCAGTTCGACGACCGCGCGCTCGGCCTGGGCCCTGTTGTCACACGCGGCGACGGTGTAGCCGTGCTCGAATCGCTTCTTGTGGAGATCGTGGGGAATCGTCCGCCGATTGGCCGATTCGGCCATGCGGTCTTGGGTGACGGGGCGGGCATCAGCGGTTTCGGTGGTCGTGTTCGTCATGTACGGAGTATCGGTGGGCAGACTTCGATGGGTCCCAAAGCGACCTAAAGTTGGCTTCAGGCACACTCGGTGGAGCGCCCTGCGAACCGATGCTTCCGTGTGCCACAGCGGCGTTTGCGCCGCGTCAAGTTGACAGGTGGTCCAGGCTCGCGTACACCCGGAAGGCTCACGTACTTCTTTCCCAACCCCTGATCGACATGCATCGCACCCTGCTCCTGCCGTCTCTCGCATTCGTCTGTACGGCTTTCGCCACCGCGCAGGTGGCGCCCCGCGCGGCTCACGCCGAGAAGATCCCCGGCGCCGTCAAGAACGCCGGCATCTATCACCTGAGTACTGGCACCTGGACGCGCGCCGGCGGCGGTGTGTCGAACTTCGGGCCTGACGTCATCTATTCGAACACCGCGTGGTCCGGCTACTTTTCGACCACCGGCGGCGTCGGCGGAACGATTCCGATGGCCGAGAACTTTGACGAGGGACAGATCCCGGGTCCCTTCAACGGTCAGCATCCGCAGGGCCGTGATTCGTTCACCGTCAACTGCTTCGAGATCGGCTACTGCGATCTCGGACCCGCAGGTGGGAGCGGATGGGAGATTCGCTTCTACGAGAGCTATATGCCCTGTTCGTTCCGAGGTGCGCCGGACGCCGACTTCCTCGCGACCGGCCTTCCCGCGAACGGCTGCTGGACGGTGACGTTCGATCTCTCCGGCGGCAACGAGTTCTGTCTGGGCGGCGACGGAGGCGATGGATACGACGGGGATCTGGACCTCGATAGCTTCGGCTGGAGCTACACGTACGCGGGGCAGAACACGACTTCGGTGGCTGGATTCCTGATTCGGGGCGACCCCCAGAGCACCGAGCCGAACTGGGTCACGGGGGGAGAGGTCACCGATGGCACGGACACCTACTTCGGGCCACCGTCCTTCTGTCCGGAGGGCAGCACCGGGCTCGGTACCCAGGACTTCTGGTGGATCGAGGACACGAACGTCCCGAGCAATAGCGGCTGCTACTGGTTCTTCGGCTACCGCAACAACAACGCATGCGCCGGGCCGCTGGCGAACATGTATGCGTCCTTCCACATGGAGCTTCAGGCGGACACCGCCATCTGCGATAACTTCGGTCCCGGAGTTCCCTACTGCATGTCCAATCCGAACTCGACGGGTGTCAACTCGTCGCTTCTGGTCCTGGGGAGCGCGGTCGTCTCCGACAACAATCTCACTCTCATCGGTGGGCTGCCCACGAACACGTTCGGCTTCTTCATCACGTCTCGGACCCCGGGCTTTGTCGCCAACCCAGCTGGAAGCGCGGGCAACCTCTGCGTGTCCGCCAACATCGGCCGGTTCACGGGGCCCGGTCAGATCAAGAACTCAGGTGCCTCCGGCACGATCTCCCTCACCACGCAGACGGGCGAATGGAGTCTGCAGAGCATCCCCACGTCGACGGGCCCCTACGCCGCCATGGCGGGCCTGCGCACCCACTTCCAGCTCTGGCACCGCGACTCCGTCTCCGGCACGCCCACGTCGAACTTCTCCGACGCGGTCTACGTCGACTGGCAGTAAGCGGCAGGCCCCGAATGCCCCGTGTGGGACGCGCATCCACTCGAGCGGATGCGCGTTGAAGCCTACGGGCGGAAGTCCACGGGGATCTTGATGAAGTCGATGGCAGGCGCCCGCTCGAACGGCTGGTAGCCGTCGCCGGAGACGTCGAGTTCGAACTGGACCTCGAAGCGAAGGAAATCCCACGCAGCTCCCGAGAGCTCGTTGACATCGGGCGTCCATCCGTTGGATGCCGAGTAGGCCGTCGACAGATCGGGTTGCCCATCGGCGGCAGCGCGGGCCGCGTCGAACGTGATCGTGATCCGATGGTCGAAGTAGATCCGGTCACGATCGACGAGCGTGTAGACCTCGAAGGACTGCGGGTGGATCTCGATGGTTCGAGCCGGCGTGGCAGACGCCAGGTTCGTGAGGTCCCACGGCACACAGTCGAGGGCGATCCCGGGCGCGTAGCAGCCGTATCCCATACCGAGGGCCGCGATGTCGCCTTGGAGCGATACGCCGAAGATCTGCGATTCGAGCCAGCTGCCAGTCGCCGGATCGGGGGTCGAACGCGCGCGGTCGCCGGTGAGGAGAGCGGGGAGGGCCGCCCGGAGGCCGGTCGGCTCGACGAGGTCGAGGCGCGCGACTTCGAGGGCGAACGGTTGATAGCCCGCGGGCGTGATCGGACCGAGGACGGGTTCCTCGAGGAGCACCTCGCCGTTGATGGTGCGGATCGCGCCGTCTGGCGCGGTGCCGAAGAACGAGAATCGGGGCGCTTGGGGCACAGCGCTACCATCGGCGCCCGCAAGCCCCACGGGGTACCACTTCGAACGGACCCGGGAGAGGCCATCGGGTGTTTCGATGCCCCCGATGATGTGGCGGCCCCAGTGGCCGCGAGGCGCGCCGAGATCGGATTCGGTGTCCTCCATGGAACCCGGCTCGTCGCCGCCGAAGGTGAAGTGCTCGATGATGGCGTCCACGCGGGCCCCTATCGCGCTCTCTTCGGTGGTACCCGTCAGTGGTAGGTATTCGAACACGTCGGAGGCGTGGGCTTGCCCCACGAGGTCCTGGAAGCCAGCTTTCAGGACGAGGCGCAGGAAGCGGCCTGGCGGCAGGGTTCCCACGGGTCGGACTTTCACGGAGGAGCCGCGGGCGCCGCACGCGGCGATGGCCTCCACCTGAGTCGTGATCGGCTTCCAGCTTCCGTCGTGGTACTCGAGACCGATTCGCTCGAGGTTTCGCCGGGCCAAGGACACGGGCTGGTCGAAGCGCACGACGATCGCGACCTGGTGGGAAGGGGCGACGTGGTGATTCAGCGGTAGGCCGAAGGGAACGAGATCCTCGGAAGCGGGGTCGACCTCGAGCAAACCGAACTGGTTCTGGCGCAGGAGGACGCTGGCCGGTTCGAAGCGGCCGAGCTCGATGAGGGTGCTCTCTGGATCCTCCAGGTGCACCCCGGGCCTGCCGCGGAAGACCACGCGCGGAGGCCCGAGCCTGCTGTCGTGGAACAGCGTGGCAGGATCCGTCCCGCTCGGCGTGGTGAACGCGATCTCCGTCGTGGACTCCAGAAGGGTGCCGTCCTGGGCGCGCAGGGGATAGGACGAGGTGTCGGTGCCTCGAATCGTCAGGACGTAGTCGGTGGCAGGAAGCAGTCCGGGCGCACCTGCCGGGTCGACAGGGCAAGCCGGCTGGAAGCGAACGGTGTGAAGGTCGGTGGCTCCGGTCGCCGGGTCGAGGCCGCGGACGAAGGTTCCCATGGCGTGGACTCCGTTCTGTGCCGCTCGGATGGACACACTCGACGAGGTCACGGAGAGAAAGTGAATCGGCCGGTCCAGCGTGATGTCGATCGGCCGATTGAGCTGCCAGATCGCGCCCTCCTGGAGGGCACCGGTGGAGAGCCCCATGGGGCCGACGGCGGGCGGGGCCTGCGAAGGGGCGGCCGAGCTGCCGCAGCCCGTACCGCTGGCAGCGACGACTAGCAGCAGAAGGACCGTGGACGGAAGGGTCCAGGCGGAGCGCGAGCGAATCTTCATGGGTCTATGGTTGGTCGAGTCGGGAAGGACCCGGGGGAAGCGTACCATCCGGAAGTCAACGAGTTCTGGCTGACTGGTAGGCCCGGACCGCACCCAGGTCACACTTCGCCCCGGTGCGGGCGCCCCATGGTCGATCCCTGCTCCATGGGCGGGTAGCCTGGGCTACGAGGCGAATCAGTGTGACGACTGCCTGGCCGCCCACACCTTGACCGGAGGCACGAAGGGCCCGGGCCCGGGCTCGGACACGATGCTCGCCGCCCGAGCGGGCTGACGTCGAAGCGGCAGCGGCTTGTGCGAAGAATTCGATGCTCTCCGCGCTCCCGTCACCTCGTTTGGTTCGTCTCCAGTTCCAGCAGACGCCGCTTGCGCCACAGTCCGCCCGCATAGCCGGTCAGGGTGCCATCGGAGCCCACGATCCGATGGCAGGGCTGGATGATCGCGATCGGGTTCCTCCCGTTAGCGGCACCTACCGCGCGGGCTGCCGTCGGACGACCTACCGCCCGGGCGATCTCGCCGTAGCTGCGCTGCGCTCCGTAGGGAACCTCCGCGAGTTGCTTCCAGACGGCCCGCTGGAACGGGGTTCCGACCGGCGCGAGGGGGAGTTCGAAGACGGCAAGTTCCCCGGCGAAGTACGCGTGCACCTGGTCCTCGACCCCATCGAGCATCGTGAACCCATTCCGGCGGCGCGGCGCCCGGAGGAGAGGCCCGCCGTGGACGCTGGTCGCTCGATAGAGCTGTTTCTCGATCCGCTCCTTGTCCACGAACTCGAGCAGCGCGAGCCCGGCGCTGGAGCAGACCGCCAGCATCGGACCCAGGGGCGTGTCGATCCTCCTGAGGGCGAGCGCCTGCTCCACGAGCCGAGGGTCACCTGGTGCCAGCTCTGGCAATCGGCCGAGCCAGGCGTCGGTCCAGTCCGAAAGCCCCTTTGGCTCCAGCTCGTCCGGACTGAATTCGGGAAAGAGAAGGCTCTGCATGGGGAGTCACCGTACCGCGAGACGGCAACGGCGACCAGGGAGCCGAGTGTGCTCGGGATCGCGCATCCGGTAGAGCGCATGGCCCGTCCAGAACCTGGACCGACGCATGGGACTCTGGAGTCCGTGGGGAGAGATCAAGGGGCGGCACGGCACTTGCAAATCCGCCATGTCCCTTGGGTGCCGGGTTCCCGTCCGACTCGGTCTCCATCCCTGAACTCTCTCACACCCTCACGCTCGGACCAGCGGAATGCGCACGCACCTACTTCTCTTCCACACGGCCCTCCTTGGACTGGCCCAAATCAGTCACTCGCAGACCATCCCACAGCAGCTTTGGAGCCGGGACCTGGCGTTCCCGCTCGCCAGTTCAGAGCGGGTGGTGGTCGACTCTACAGGTCACGCGGTTGCCTGCAGCGGTACCTACCTCTTTGTGCCGGCGACGCAATCCCACCACATCTTCCAAACCACCAAGTTGAGGCCCGATGGTCAGCCTCTCTGGACACGAGAGTACCGCCCCGCGGGCGGATGGAACGAGCGGGCCTATTGGCTCACCGTCGATTCAGAGGACAACGTGATCGTCACCGGTCGCGCGCTACCGGCCCAGAGCGCCAACTTCCAGAGCGTGACGATCAAATACGATCCCGCGGGCAACGTGCTGTGGGAGCATGTGCGCGCAGGATCCGGCTTCGGGTACACCTCGATTCGTGTCGAGGTCGACGCGACAGGCAACGTCTATCTCCTCGGCACGGGCGATACGTCGGGCTCTCTGTTCGAGGTGACCAAGCTCGACCCGGCGGGAAATCTCCTCTGGTCGCGGGGAGTGACACCGGTGACCGGTGTGCCCACGCGGCTCAACGCGCTCGCCGTCGCGCCTGATGGTCGCGTGGCCTACACCGCTGGCATCCAGGACCTCGACTTCTACAGTCGCTGCTACGACTCCCAGGGGGCGCTTATCTGGTCGGATCGCTACGCCGGGGGCCTTCTGGGCGGCCAGGACATCACCTTCGACGCGACCGGCGCAGCCTACGTGTGCGGGTCGGCGAACGGTGCGGGTGTCGTCGTCAAGTACGGCCCGACCGGCAGCCGCGAGTGGACCATGTCACGCAACGGACCCGGGGGCTCCTTCGACTCGTACCATCGAGTGACCCTGGACGTTGCAGGCAACATCGTCGCGACGGGCCAAGGGCAGGGCAGCGGACTTTACCTGCAGTGGGCCACCGTCAAGGTCGACCCGACCGGGACGCTCCTCTGGGCGAGGGATTATGAAGGGATCGCCGCGAACGATCAGCGCGCCCGCGCGATCACCACGGACAGTTCTGGCTCGGTCTACGTCGCGGGATTTGCATTGCCCGCTAGCGCACCGTGTACGACGACGCTCTCCGACGTGGATACCGTCGCGATCAAGTACGACGCATCCGGGACCCTGCAGTGGACGCTCCACTCGCTCTGCTCTGGCGGATTCGGCAACTCGATCGCCGTGGCTCCGGGGGGCGACATCGTTCTGAATACCCCGGACTCGGTCGAGCGCTGGTCACAGTTCGCGCTCCCCGAGAACTTCTGCCAGGCCGTCCCCAACTCGACAGGACAGATCGGGCATCTCGACTGGGTAGGCACGACGGAGATCACGGCGAACGACTTCTCCTTGATCGTCCAGGGCACCCTGCCGCCCACGTCCTTCGGCCTTCTTGCCGCCAGCCAGGTGGAAACGTCCGTGCCCATGGTCGGCGGATACGTCGGGACACTCTGCCTGGGGACGCCCACGGGGCGTGGTACTGTCTTCCAGGTTGATGCGGGCGGCTCTGTCACCGTGCCGATCGACCCACAGGCCCTACCGACCGCCCTCGGGCCTACGGTCAGCGCCGTCGCGGGCGAAACCTGGCTCTTTCAGCTCTGGCACCGCGACCTCGTCAACGGTGCGCCGAACGCCAACTTCACGGACGGTCTCCGTGTTCCCTGGCGTTGACGTCTGGCGGAGCTGCTGCGTTCAGGGCTCCTTGCCGCAAGCCGGATGGATGCCCCGTGAGTCGGAGCTGACTACTTCGACGGGCCGTGCCAGTCCCGGACCTTCTTCCGGTTCTGCCAGTAGTCGAGGTACTCCGCCTCGAACTCCTCCAGCGTCACGCCGTAGATGCGCGTGATGCCGCGCTTGATCGCGGGGAGGTCGCCGCGTCCCACGCGGCCCATGGCGTCGATCCATTCGAGGAACTTGTCCTTCCCGAACTTCGAGTGCTTCACGAACTCGATGAGGGAAGCGGCCTGGGTGTAAGCGCCACCCGCCACGCTGCCGCCCTTCTTGCGGGTCGCGTCGCCAGCGGACATCAGGAGGCTGGGGACCGTCATCAGCTCCGCGAGCGGCTGCGTCGTTCCTTGCTTGGCGAACTGCTTGACCTCGTTCAGCTCGGACTGCTGCACGCTGATGTACTCGGCCACCCCTTCCTGGAACCAGGAGCCACCCCCCGACAGGTGCAGGCGGTTGCGGAAGATCTGATGCGTCTGCTCGTGGATGTGGACGGGGGCGATGGTCGACTGCTGGTACGTCGCGTACGCGTCCCCTGACGCCACTCCGGCCGAAAGTTCCGCCTGTGCCTTGGTCCATTCCAGGTTGATGACGCACCAGTCGATGTACTGGGACTTGTTCAGGAAGTAGAAGATCGGCAGGAGCTTCTGCCCCGGCAGGTCCTCGAACGGATAGACCGTGCGCACCTTCTCGTAGTTCTCGTCCACCTGCTTGCCGAACGCACGAGCCGTGCTCTTTCCGACGTTGGTGAAGATGATGTAGTGGTCCGTCCGAAGGATCTGATTGTTGCCGTTGCCCTCGACGCTCTCGGGCATCGACTTCTTCCAGCGCGCCTCGGCCTCCTCCTCGGGCCACTCTGGATCGATCACCTCGCCCGTGTAGTGAATCGCCTTGCCGGCCCACTTTTCGAAGGCTGCCCACTCCTTGTCGGTGAAGCGCTTCTTGATGTGCATGTCCAGGAAGTACGCGCCGGCGCTCGTCACTCCGCCCACGAGGATGTCGTAGCCATCGATATCCGTGCCGGTGTTGGTGTCGTGGGCCGCGAGCCAGCCGTAGGGCACACGACCGAAGTCGCCGATCAGCGGCTTCGATCGCTGAAAGTCGTAGGATCCCCCCTTCGCGCGACGCGCATTGCCGCGGGAGTTGCCCACGATCTGCGCAATCTCACCCGGGCCCTCGAGGTCGAAGCCGTCGGACACGAGGAGCGCTGCGAGGCTGAAAGAGATGGGGGTCCCGTCGTACTCCGCGGTCCACTGTCCACGGGTTTGACCGGAACGCTGCAGCCCTCCCTCCAGCTTCGAGAGGTCGCTGAAGTCGAGTTCGAGTTCGAACTCGGGTATCTCCAGCTTGTCCTGTGGAGGAGAGGCCGGAGCGGCGCCACCCAGGGCTCCGGCGGCGAGGAAGATCGAAAGGGAAGAGGCGAACAGGTACAGCATGGGACTTGGCATGGTCCTGTCCAGACTAAGCGATCGGGCAACACCTCACAGCATGGAGCACATCCTGGCAGCCGCTTTGCGACTTCGATCGAGAGCGCGAAGACTCCGCCGTCACCTGCGACGTCTGCGCAGCGGGATCCGAGGGCTCAATACCGATGCAGCGCCGTTGCGATTCGCTCGATGAGGTCCGTGGCCTGGCAGGACGCGGCCGAGTGCTCTGCGGCGTAGTCGGTCGCAGCGTCCAGTCCCAGGTGGACGGCGGCGACCGCGGCCTCGAGCGGGTCGAGACCCTGGGCGATGAGTCCCGTGATCATGCCTGCCAGCACGTCCCCGCTGCCTGCCGTCGCAAGGGCGCGGCTCGTATCGGGGGCGACGAACGTGGTGCCGTCGGGGCCCGCGATGACCGTCGGCGAGCCCTTGAGGACGAGGACGACGCCGAAACGGCGGGCCCACGTGGAAGCCAGCCAGGTCGGGCGGTCGTGGGCGGGGTCCGTCGGTACCCTCTGGCCTGACGCTTCGACCAGCCGGCCGAACTCGCCCGGGTGGGGCGTGAGGACGGTCGCGCCCTGTCGCTCGAGCACGGCTCGCAGGGCTTCCGGGCGATCGAGGGCGTTGAGTCCATCCGCGTCGATGACGAGGGGCGCCTGCATCTCCCGGACGAGCTGGCCCACGAGGCCGCGGATCTCGTCGCGTGCGCCGTCGTCCTTGGCGTAGCCGAGGCCCGGTCCGACGAGGCAGGCGCGGCAGGATCCGAACTCGGCGAGGATCGGTGCGGCGGCGGCCGCGGGCAGCGTTCCGCTCTCCGTGGCGCGGAACGAGAGCGCGACGACCTCGGGGAGCTGAGCGTCGAGCGCGGCGGCCGCGCGCTCGGTGCTCGCGCAGACGACGTAGCCGGCTCCAACGCGGGCGGCCGCCTTCGAGGCAAGGATCAGGGCGCCGCTGTAGCGATTCGACCCCGCGACGACCGCGGCTTGACCGACGGCGAATTTGTGCTCACCGCGCGAAGCGCTCCTGAGGAACCTCGCGACGGTGGCAGCGCCGGCGACGCGCGCCGAGCCCGGCTCCTGCATCGCGGCCTCCATGAGATGAGCCGGAAGGCCGATGTCGACGACGGTGACGTCTCCGCAGCTCTTGGGGCCCGCGCCGAACCAGTGACACGGCTTGGTGGCCGCCATGGTCACGGTGAAGTCGGCGTGCATGCCGCCGGCTCCCTGGCGCTCGCCCGTGTCGGTATCGAGGCCGGTGGGAACGTCGATCGCCGCGATGGAGCGCGCCGAGAGCGCGAACTCGGCCATCGAGGCGATCGGCTCGCGCAGCGCGCCGGTCACACCGATCCCGAGAAGCGCGTCGACCGCGAGGTCGAAGGGGCCCCATGGAGCCATGGCCCCGCGCGCAGTGTCGATCTGCGTCTGCAGGTCAGCGGCGGCGTCCCATCGGTGGAGCGTGAGCATCCGCTCCTCGCTCTCGGGAATCCGGCGCAGAAGCTCCAGGTTGAGCTGGGTCTCGGCGGACGCGCCCTCCGCCCCTGAGTGATAGAGCACGAAGACGTCCGCGCCGCGCTGGAACAGGAGCCGTGCCACCGCGAGCCCATCGCCCCCGTTGTTCCCCGGACCCGCGAGCACGAGGACCGCACGCTCGGCGAGGTCCGCCATGCGCCGCTCGATCTCGTCGGCCACGCCCCGCGCAGCCGTCTCCATCAGGGTGAAGGAGGCGAGGCCGAACTCGTCGATGGTGCGGCGGTCGGCACGCCGCATGGCGTCGGCGCTCAGGATGATTCGATCGGGGTGGCTCTGCATGGGCCTTCATCTTTCCAAGGTGGGGCCAAAAAAACACACGGATCGGCCCGGGTCTTCGGGAATGGTCTTCTAATCGAACCATGACCACTGCTCACGCCACCACCCACCTGCGACGACGGCTCGCCACCGTCGGTGTCTGTCTCGCCATCGCCTCGATCTCCGCTCGCAGTGCTGCCTCGGCCCGCGGGTCAGGCGCCACGGCGATCGCAGAGGATCCGAAGCGCGCGATCGCGGAGTACATGGCGGGCTGCGAAGCGCTCGGCTGGTCCGGAGTCGTTCTCGTGCGGCACCAGGGGAAGGTTCTTTACCACGAGGCCCACGGCCTTGCCGACCGCGAGACCGGTCGCGCGCTGGAGAAGGACACGCGCTTCGAGATCGCGTCGTTGACCAAGCCGCTCACGGCCACGGCCATCATGGGCCTCGTCGACGAGGGGAAGGTGGACCTCGATGCGTCGATCGCCGACTACCTTCCTGGCGTTCCCGATCACGCGAAGGCGATCACCGTCTCGCACCTTCTGTCCCACGAGTCCGGCATGCCTCGATCCGCAGGAGGCGGCCGGGGAGACGACCTGGCGATCGCCGTCGCCGACTACCTGCGCGAGCCCCCGGTCCATGCTCCAGGAACCCGCGAGGACTACTGGAACGGCGGCTACGCGCTGCTCGCCGGCATCGTCGAGACCGTCGACGGGAACTCGTTCGAGGAGAGCGTCCGAAAGCGGGTCTTTCGCCCCGCGAAGATGAAGTCCAGCGGCTTCATCGGCGAGGACGTCCCAGAGAAGGAGGTGGCGCGCGGCTACGAGGCAGGTAAAGAATCGCGGCTCGCGACCGAGCCTCCCTACGGTGGCACCGGCTGGCACTACCGCGGCATGGGAGGCATCGTGACCCACGCGGAGGACCTTCTGCGATTCGTCGATGCCTTCGATAGCGGTCGGATCGTGAAGCAGGGGACGGCCAAGCTCATGCAGACCCGTGCGAGCGCGAACCACGGATTGGGCTGGGGGATCGCGTATTCCATGGAGACCGGCCTGAGGCGTGTGCACGGCGGCGATGTGCGGGGGTTCCACGTGTACCTCACTTCGCTTGTCGACAAGAAGGTCGACGTGATCGTTCTGTCGAACTTCGGCCCGACCGAGACCTACAAGGTGACCTGGAACCTCGAGGCGCTCGCACTGGGGCAGGAGCTGCCCCATGCGGCCCCCCCGGAACGCGCGGTCTGGAAAGCGAAGGACCTCGAGGCGCTGAGGGGAACCTGGACGAGCGCACAGGGTTCCGTCCTGGAGGTGGAGCCGGGTTCCGCCGGTCTCCTGGTGACCCGGACGGAAGAAGGGGGACTCGATGCCGATCCCCACGTAGCACGGATGAAGGAGTTCATCTCGTTCCTCCAGGCCGGGAATCTCGAGGGCGTTCGTTCGAGCGTGACGACGGAGTGGCCCGATTGGCCCGAGCGGCTCATCAAGACCGTTTGGCCAGCCCACGTCGCGAAGCATGGGGAGCTGCTGGAGTTCCTTCCCTTCGCGGTTCACGAGCAGGACAACGGCTTCGTGAGCGTGCGGTTCGAGTTGAAGCACGCGACCGGCTCGCTCTTCGGCTACTCCACCCTGAAGGAAGGCCGGGTGGCGATGCTCGTGCTGGATCAGGCGGAGTACGTCACCGCCACATCCAAGGGCTACACCAGTGAGGGCCCCGTCAGGTCGCCGCCGACCTGGTGGATGCCCGTCAGCGACACCGAACTCGTCAGCTACGACTGGCGGAAGGGCCAGGAAGCGGCGCGCATGCGGCTCGATGACAGGCCTCGCAAGGCGACGACGATCTCCCTCGAGGAAGAGACCTTCGAAAGGGCAAGGGCCGAGAAATAGTCTTCGTGGGCCAGCTCTGCCGGGACCCCCGCCTCTCGACAGAATGACGCGGCCCGGCTAGCCTTCATCCGTGCACGACCCTCTTCGCCCCACGTTCGAACGGGATGTTCCCGAAATCGATGTCGCCACGCTCCTCGAGCGAATCGTCGCGGCGCTGAATTCGGAGGACGGGGGGCTGCCTCACCGGCGCGCCGGGCATCACCTGATGATCTGGTTGCCGAAGAGCGAGCAGCACCTCTGGTCGCCGTGGCTGCACCTCGATGTGAACGAGAACGAGGAGCGGCCGGGGACGGCGCGGCTCTTCGGGCGCTTCACGCCCGCGCCGAACATGTGGACGGCGCTGATGTTCACCTACCTGGTGCTCGGCGTGCTGGCTCTCGCCGGGGGGATCTTCGGGTACAGCCAGCACCTCGTCGGCGAGTCGCCGTGGGGTCTCTGGGTGATCCCCGCGTGCGCCTTCGTCGCGGTGTTCATCCCGCTGGCCAGTCGCGCAGGGCAAGCGCTCGCCAAGGAACAGATGGGTCTGCTCTCCGGCGTGATCGAGCGCGCGTTGCCCGCTTCCCATCGGAGCTGAAGGCGCGGGAACACGGCGTTCCCGCACCCACTTTTCACTGCACGTGCAGGGCGGATACGTTGTTCCCGTCCAGCCCGGCCAAGGCCGCGCTCAGCGCCCCGCTGAACGTGCCCGACGTGTTCCAGGTCAGAGAGCCGGTGAAGGCGCCGATGTCGCCGACCCCGAGGGGCAGCGCGGCGGACCCGCCCGCCGGCACGCTCGACTCGGTGTAAACGCTGAAGAGGAGACGCCCCGATGGATCGATGGCCGCCGCGTCGAGGTCCTCGTTCACCTGCCCGAGGCCGACGGCGGAGCCGTCGAAGACCTTGGAGCCCGTGCCCGCGGTCGCTGCGCCCAGCGTGCCGCTGAACGCGATGAGGTCCTCGTCGCGGAAGAAGCGATCGAGGATCTGGCACGTGCCGCGCGTCGAGAACGCGAGGCGTCCGTCGGGCATCTGGGTGATCGCGTCGATCTTGGCGCTCGCGTTCAGGAGGAAGAAGACGTCGGAGCCGTCGAAGTGGAACTCCCACGTGCCGGTGGTGTTCGAGCCGAGGGTCGTCGGCACGAACTTCACGATGTCGTGGGGATCCACGTTCTCACCGTTCGGCCCGCCGACGAGGCCGGGGATCACGAGGGGCTGGTTGAAGCTGAAGAGCAGGTCGCCGCTCGGGAGGATGTGGAACCCGCGGACGTCCTCGCGTACGCCGACGTCGGAGCCGTCGAAGTACTGGCTCCACGTTCCCGTGGCGAGGTCGAAGGCCGCGATGTCCTCGTCCCAGACCTGGACGTCGCCGGGGAGGAGCTGGCCGTTCATGAAGCTCATGTAGATCGTCTGGAAAGGCTGCGGGTTGACGTTCAGCGTGAACGAACCGTTGCTGTCCGCGCGGCCGTCGCTGGCGCGCACGTCGATCGGGTAGGTGCCTTCGGCGGTGGCGCCGAGCCAGCCCCGGATCTCGCCGAGTTCCGGGTCCATCTCTAGGCCCTCCGGCAGGGTCTCGGACGAGTACACGAGGATGTCGTTCTCGCCGTCGCTGGCCTCGACCGCGAAGCGGACGTACTCGCCCTCGGCGACGGTGACGTCGTCGAGGGGGCCGAACGCGGGAGCCGTGTTCGGCAGATCGACGACGAGGTCCACGGTATAGGCATACTCGCGCGCGAAGTTCGTGATCAGGTTCGTGCCGGGCATCGGGGGCGCGCCGAGGCTGACGCGACCCGAATCCGATCCCGTCGGTCCGCCCGTGTACCAGATGGTGTCGGCCTCGTTGCAGAGGCAGAAGGGGATGACGGAGCCGGGGCCGCTACCGCCGCCGCTGGAGCCGCCCGTGGCCGTCGCGTCCAGGAAGCCCGTGGCCAGCACGACGCCGGGGGCGACGTCGATCGTCGGGACACCGTCCGGATCGCTCTGGGTGCCGAAGGGCAGCGCGTTCATGCCGGCGCGGTAGTCGGCGGGCAGACGCGTCGCGCCGATCGCTCGTACGACGAAGTCATCGTTGCCGAGGACCTCGACGACGAACGGAGTGACCGGTGCCGACGTGTTCTGAGCGAAGAAGCGGAAGGCCTCGACGCGGACCGACGCGCTCGCGCCCGTATCGTTCGTAAAGAGGTCCGACTCGTTCACGAGCATGTTGGACTCCCAGCCGTCGACGGCGGCTGCCGCGGCGACGTCGTTGCCGAGGCGCACGTGCTCGCTCGGGCTGAGGTTGCGGATCCAGTCGGCGAGGACCTCGACGCCCGGCTCGTCCACGAGGCTCTTGGCGATCGGCGGCATGGCGATGCCGCCGAGCGCCGAAGCGCGGAGAAGCGAGATCGAGCGGTGCGTCTCGCGCGGCTGGATCACGCGTGCGCCCGCGACGTCGAGCTCGTCGGCGACCGAGCCGAAGAGCAGGTCCGTCGCGTAGAGCGGCGTCTCCAGGCGCGCGTCGAAGACCGCGCGCGTGCTCGCGTCGGCGCGGTGGCAGTGCGAGCAGTTGGTGTCCAGGTAGGAGCGCGCCCGTAGCTCGAGCGACGCGCTCTCGTCGGTGAGGCCCGCGGCCTTCGGGAGGCCCGGGATGTCCGCTTCCTGGAGCGCCGCGCCGAAGATCCCGAGGTGCGCGAGCGTTCGCAGCTGGTTGTCGACCACGCCGCTGCCGGGGTAGGTCATGTCGCGGTTCAGCTGGTGCGTGCGGAGTCCGAGCCCGCCGCCCGTGACCGGCGCGTGGCACAGAAGGCAGTCCTGTCGGCCCGGGTAGGTCCACACCTGGTCGCGCGAGCCGTCCTCGGTTTCGATCGTGATCGTCTCCTGGCTTCGGCTCGTCTGGAGCACCGCGTCGGTGCCCTCCTCGTTCCACCTGTAGGTGACGGCGTAGAAGCCGTCCTCGGTGTGCACGACGAAGCGCGTCTCCAGCCGCTTCTTGACGGTCGGGTCGGTCTCGTCGGTGCCGAGTTCGAAGTGCTTGACCGCGACCGTGCCCGCCGGGAAGTCCCAGTTGCCGCCGCGCGCGTCGAAGTCGATCTGCTCGGCCGCCGTGTTGTGCGAGCCGTCGTTCGGGACCGCGATCCAGCGTGACTTCAGCGCGGCGTCGGACCAGAACGGTGCGTTCAGGTCGTAGGGGATCAGCCCCGCGCGCGGCGTGAGCGCGGCGAGATCGGTGAAGGCGCCGAGCTGCGAAAGGAGCTGGGGCGGATCCGGCGTCGGGTTCGTCGCGTTCAGCATGTAGAGCGGCGTGTTGCCGTTCTGTCGGCCGATGTAGATCTCGCCGTCGTGGTCCTGGCCGAAGGTGATGGCTCCGCCCGGGGTGAACGATCCGATGACGGACTTCGTGTAGGTACCCGTGACGGGGTTGCGCTCGATGGCGAAGATCCGGCGCTGGGAGTAGCCCGCGCAGATGTACTTGCCGTAGAGGCCTGGATGGCGCGCGCCGCGGTAGACGTAGCCGCCGATGATGGCGTTCGACTCCGAGCGGAGGAAGTCCACGACCGGCTCGGTGAGCGTGCCGACGTAGGACGCGGGCTCGCTGCGCGGGCCCGCGCTGAAGCCTTCCCGGAAGGGCCAGCCACCGTTGCCGCCGCGCTCGATGAGGTTGATCTCCTCGCGCAGGCCGCCGCCGACCTCTCCGACCCAGAGTTCGCCCGTGACCTGGTCGAAGGTCATCCGGTGGGGGTTCCTGTGGCCGACGCTGTAGTACTCCTCGAACTGCGATCCCGTCGGGTCCAGGAAGGGGTTGTCGTTCGGGATCCAGTACCCGACGCCGGACCACTCGTCGCTGTAGCTGAGGGGAAGCGTGCGGCGCGGGGCGTGGCTGCGCGCCGGATCCATGTCGACGTCGATGCGGTGGATGCCGCCCTCGAGGTTGTTGACGATGTCCTGGGCGGTCTCGTAGCGGAACTGGTCACCGATCGGGACGTACAGGAATCCGTCGGGGCCGAACGCCAGGTGGCCCGAGCGGTGCGAGCCGTTGTAGAGCCGGTGCTGCATCATCACGAGCTCGGAGTTCGGGTCGGCCTGGTTGGTGCCGGTCGGAACGGTGAAGCGGGAGATGCGGAGGAAGCAGTTGAAGAACCCGTTGTTCGCGTAGTTCGTCGGGTAGTTGCCGTCCGGCGTGTAGCAGTAGAAGACGTACACGTACTCGGACGAGGGGAGGCCCGCGAGCCCGTAGTTCGGGTGGAAGGCGAGGCCGAGGAAGCCGCCGTCCCAGACCACGGCGCAGCGGTCGGTGAGGTCGAGGAACGGGGTCTTGGTGGTCGTGGCCTGGTCGTTCTCGAAGGTCCAGATGACGCCCTGGCGCGTGGCGAGCGCGATCCGGTTGGTGTGCGGCTCGGGGGTGTAGACGAGCGGGTCCCGGAAGGTCAGGGCCGGGTAGGCGGGGACGGGCGTGAAGGAGTCGCCGGAGCCGGGGGCCTCCGTCGGAAAGACGCCTCCGAGGTAGCCGCCGATGGGGGCGGGGGCGTCGATGCCGTAGGACTGGGGCGCTGCGGGCGCGAGGCCGCTGAGAAAGCTCGCGAGAAGCCCGAAGAAGAGGGCGGGAAGCAGGCTGGGAGCGACGAGCGACGTGGGCAGTAAGGATCGGTTCATGCTGCCCGCGAGGCTATTCGAAGCCGCTTTGGGGCGCTATCGCCGCCATCGACGCGGGGGGAGGTTCGGTCCCGGACTGTCCCACTCCGGGCCGCTTTCGCTGACGTTTCCGACAGCAGAAGCTGCGCCCAAAAGGGCGCCGGCATGGGCCCTTGCTCGTACAGACCCGCCCGAGCTCGCCGGGCAAGATCCGTCTCCGTTCCGAACGCAAAGCTCCCTGAACCACGGCACGCTCCATGATCTACGAAGTCACCGGCGACATCCTTCACACCCAGGCACAGGCCATCGCCCACGGCGTGGCTCCCAACGATCACTTCGATCACGGACTCGCACTGGCGCTGCGCGAGCGCTGGCCGTCCATGGCCAAGGACTTCCGCCACTACGCCCACCAGGAGCACCCGAAGCCGGGGGCCATCTGGTTCTGGGGCGGCGCGGGCGGCGTTCGCGTGTTCAACCTGATGACCCAGGAAGGCACCCACGAGCACGGCGCTCATCCGGGCCGCGCCACCGTGAGCCATGTCCGCCACTCCCTCCAGGCACTCGCCAAGGAGCTCGAGAAGGAGAAGATCGAGAGCGTGGCTCTCCCGCGCCTGGCCACCGGTGTCGGCGGCCTCGACTGGGACGAGGTGATGCCCGTGATCCAGGAGACCCTCGGGTCGCTCGACATCCCCGTGTACGTCTACACCCGCTACGAAAAGGACCTGGCGGCCGAGGAGCCCCACGCAGCCAGGTCCTGAGGAACCCGCGGTGACAGACGGGGATCGGGCGACTCTTCGCTCCCCTTGGACGGAGGGCTGCTAGGGTCTGGTTCATGCATCGTCGTGAGCTACCGATCCTCGTCTTCACCGCTCTCTACATCGCCGCCGCGATTCCCGCGGCGCTGCGGACGGGCAGCGGCGAGTTCGTCTTCTACATCGCCGTCCTCTTCGTGCTGGCTGCGCTCGTCTGGACGGTGCACAGGAAGGTCCAGCTGACGCTGCTCACGCTCTGGGGCTTCTCGATCTGGGGGCTCGCCCACATGGCCGGAGGGCTCTGGACGGTCTCCGAGTCCACGGGGGTGCTCTACAACCTCTGGCTGATCCCGGGGAGGCTGAAGTACGACCAGGTCGTCCACGCCTACGGGTTCGGGCTGTCCACCTGGCTTTGCTGGCAGGCGCTCTCCAGATCCGTCGGGATCGAACGGCCCACCTTGGGTCTTCTGACGCTGTGCGCGCTCGCGGGCATGGGACTCGGAGCCGCCAACGAGATCGTCGAGTTCATCGCGGTGCTCACGATTCCGGAGACGAACGTCGGTGGGTACGAGAACACGGGGTGGGACCTGGTGGCGAACGCGGTGGGAGCGACGGTGGCCGCCGTGCTGATCCGGGTTGCGGACTCCAAGGGGCGGGCTCCTCGGGTTCAGCGGTAAGGCTTATCGCTCGAGGAGCGGACTCTGTAGAGTCCTGCGCCCGAAAACGCGGCGCGGCCCCAGCGGTCGCCCCATCCGTCCTGTGGCCGCAGCAGGGAAGCGAGCCACGAAAGTGGCGCACCCGTGGCCCACCGTCCCCCTCATCCTCGCGCCGCCGAGGAAGGCTCCGGCCCGATGATCTCATCTGCGTCGCTTCGTCGCGACTGGCTCTCCAACGTCCGTGGCGACATCCTCGCGGGCATCGTCGTCGCCCTGGCCCTGATCCCCGAGGCCATCGGCTTCTCGATCATCGCGGGCGTCGATCCGCGCGTCGGGCTCTACGCCTCCTTCACGATCGCCGTCCTGACGGCGATCGTCGGGGGCCGCCCGGGCATGATCTCGGCCGCGACGGCCGCCATCGCCGTGCTGATCAAGCCGCTGGTCGTGAACTACGGCGTGGAGTACCTCTTCGCCGCGACGGTGCTGATGGGGGTGATCCAGCTCGCGGCGGGCTGGCTGAGGGTGGATCTCCTGATGCAGTTCGTGTCCCGATCGGTGATCACGGGCTTCGTCAACGCGCTCGCGATCCTGATCTTCATGGCCCAGCTCCCGGAGCTCACGGGCGTCACGAACATCACCTACGTGCTCGTCGCGGGCGGGCTCGCGATCATCTACCTGTTTCCGTATCTCACGCGCGCGATCCCGTCGCCGCTGGTGACGATCGTGGTCCTCACGGCCCTCGCGCTGTACTTCAAGCTCGACGTGAACCGCGTCGGGGACATGGGGAAGCTGCCCGAGTCCCTGCCGATCTTCGGGATCCCCACCGTGCCGTTCACGCTGGCGACGCTGAAGATCATCCTCCCGTTCTCGATCAAGATGGCGGCGGTCGGGCTCCTGGAGTCGCTCCTGACGGCCCAGATCGTCGACGACCTCACGGACACGCCCAGCAACAAGAAGCGCGAGGCCATGGGCCAGGGCTTCGCCAACTTCGTCACCGGCTTCTTCGGCGGGATGGGCGGTTGCGCGATGATCGGGCAGTCGGTCATCAACGTGAAGTCCGGCGGCTTCACGCGCCTTTCGACCATGGTGGCGGGTACGTTCCTGATCTTCCTGATCGTGGTCCTCGGACCGCTCGTCGCGAAGATCCCCATGCCGGCGCTCGTCGCCGTGATGGTGATGGTCTCGATCGGAACGTTCAGCTGGAGCTCGGTCAAGAACCTGGCGAAGCACCCGAAGCACTCGTCGGCCGTGATGATCGCCACCGTCGTGGTCGTCGTCTGGACCCACGACCTCGCCCAGGGCGTGCTGGTCGGCGTGCTCCTGAGCGGACTCTCGTTCGCGAGCAAGGTTCGCACGCTCTTCGCGGTCACCTCGACGCCCTTCGCCGATGGCTCGGGGCGCCGCTACCAGGTGACCGGCCAGGTCTTCTTCGCCTCGGTCGAGCGCTTCACCACCGCCTTCGACTTCAAGGAGGTCATCGATTCCGTGGTGATCGACGTCTCCGAGGCGCACTTCTGGGATATCTCGGCGGTCGGGGCGCTCGATCGCGTGGTGGTGAAGTTTCGCCGCGAAGGCACCGACGTGGAACTCGTGGGCGTCAGTCAGGCGAGTGCCACGATGATCGATCGCTTCGGCGTCCACGACAAGCTGAAACCGGGCGAGGAGCTCGCAGGACACTGACATGAGAAAGCTACTCGCCTGTATCGACGCCTCCAGCTACGCGGCCAGCGTGATGGACAGCGCAGCCTGGGCCGCAGGACGCCTGGAGGCCTCGATCGAGATCCTTCACGTGATCCAGCGGAACGACGCGGTGGCGGTGCGCCATGACCTGAGCGGCGCCGTGGGACTGGGCGCGAAGAGCGCCTTGCTGGAGGAACTCGTCTCCATCGACGAGGCGGAAGCCAAGCTGGCGCGCGAGCGCGGGCGCGTGATGCTGGCGGTGGCGGAGGAGCGGTTGCGCGAGCGCGGCTTCACCGACATCCTGACGACGCATCGGCACGGCGGCATCGTCGAGACGGTCATCGAGCGCGAAGAGGAGGCCGACATGGTCGTGATCGGCAAGCGCGGCGCGTCCTCCGCGTTCGCGAAGGAGCACCTCGGAAGCAAGGTCGAGCGCGTCGTGCGCGAGAGCATCCGGCCGGTGCTAGTGGCGTCCCAGGTCTTCCGCGCACCGGAGCAGGTGATGATCGCCTTCGACGGAGGAGCGAGTTCTCGCAAGGCCCTGGAATTCGTGGCGGACTCGCCGCTCTTCCGGGGACTTGGGGTTCGCGTGGTGATGGCCGGAGCAGGCGGGTCGAGTCGCCAGAAGCACATGGACTGGGCGACGGGACGGCTCGCGGGGGCCACGGTGGAGCACATCGGCGGGGGGGCCGAGGAGGCGCTCCCGAAATATCTGGAAGAGCACCGAGTCGGCATGCTCGTCATGGGTGCGTATGGCCATTCGCCGCTGCGGCGCTTGATCGTCGGCAGCACCACGACCCAGATGATGCAGAACTGTCACGTGCCGATCTTGCTGTTTCGGTAGCGATAGGGTGGCTTCTCATCTCCTTCTCATGGTCGCCCTGGCTTCGGCTTCGGGTGGGGTGAAATGGCGCATCCGAGGCGACTCGCTAGCGTCCGGGTGATCGGCTGCGTCTGGATCGAGACACGGCCGCGTGAGAGATGGGTCTGCGACCTTCCGGCAAGCTGACGGCTTGGCCGATCCAGGGTAGGCTTTAGGGGTCAGGGCTCGCGTCCCCCGAGGGGGATCGGCTCAGCCCGATCCCAGCTCAACCTTCAAGCCTTCACCCGCTTACCATGAAACTCTTCTCTCCTGCACTCGCCGTCGCGATGCTGACCGCCGCACACGCGAGCGCTCAGATCACGGTCATCTCCACCGAGCAGTTCGACTACACGTCGCCAGGTCTCCTGATCAACACCTCCGGTGGCACCGGCTGGGCTGACTCCTGGAACATCAACGGGCCAGGCAACGAGATCGTGATGTTCGATCCGACGATCAACCCGCCGATGACGTGCCCCGACTCGGTGGGGAACTACTGCGGCCAGGCCCAGGAGTTCGTCGCCGCCATCCGCACGCCAGACACCGGTCCTCACCCCGACATTCTTGACAACGGGATGATCGGTGCGGACGGTTCCATCATCTGGGTTTCGTTCCGCACCCAGCAGTATCAGGTCTTCGGTGACTCGTTCGGCGCGCTTCAGTTCTTCGATTCGACGAACACCACCCAGGAGCAGCTCCTTCTCGGTTCGCCCTGGGCGACCAACGAATGGGGCATCGACGACGACGCGGGCACCGGCCTCCCGCCGGTCTCCGTTCCCGGAACGAACTCGGCCAACTGCGCGCGACTCGTCTTCCGCATCGACCACATGCCCGGTGACGAGCGAGTCCGCATGTGGATCGACCCCGCCCTGGACTTCCCCACGTCGGTCGCGGACCTCGACACGATGATCAGCGACCTTCGCTGGGACCAGATCCGCCTCAACTCGGGTGGGTCGGGCACGCACTACTTCTGGGACGATATCGTTCTGGCAAAGGGTGAGCCGACCAACTCGATCGGAACGAATTACTGTGGTCCCGCGAACGTGAACTCCACGGGCATGAGCGGGCGTATCACCGCTGAGGGCAGCCCGGTGGTGTCCGCCAACGACGTGACGCTGATCTCCTCCCAGCTCCCCCAGTTCTCGTTCGGCTTCTCGATCATCAGCTCTTCTACCGGCTTCGTCATGAACCCGGCCGGCAGCGCTGGCAACCTCTGCCTGAGCGGAGCGATCGGTCGTTACGTCGCCCCCGGACAGATCATGAACTCCGGCGTCGCCGGTCAGATCACCCTTCCGATCAACCTGAACCAGACGCCGCAGCCCACGGGCATCATCGCGATTCAGGCCGGTCAAACCTGGAGCTTCCAGACCTGGTTCCGCGACTCGGTCAGCGGCACCCCGACGTCGAACTTCACCGACGGCATCACGGTCAACTTCCTCTGATCGTCGATGGGGTCCGACGCCGAGCGATCGGCACCTGACCTTCCCAGCAACGCGCGACACCCACAGTGCCGCGCGTTGTTTCGTAGACGGAGTCCGCGTAGGCTCACCCGACCCCAGCTCCCCCCCCACACCCCCGAGACGAGGGCGCATCCCCCGGCGCCGATTGCTCCATGAGTCAGAACCCACGCGGCTCGACCGCACTGATCGCTGCCGTCGTTGCCCTCGGAGGATTCCTGATGGGATTCGACAGCGCCGTGATCTCAGGCGTGACGGGCCCCATCCGCAAGGTGTTCGATCTCTCCGCGGGGGAACTGGGCACGGTGGTGGCCTGCCTGACGCTGTCGGCCACGCTGGCCATGGCGGTCGCTGGCCCGCTCGCGGACCGCTACGGGCGTAAGCGGATCCTCGCGATCACGGCCTTCCTGTTCACGGTCTCCGCGGTCTGGAGCGCGCTCGCGACGAGCTCCACGAGCCTGATCGTAGCACGACTCGTCGGCGGCTTCGGCGTGGGCGGTGCGCTCCTCATCGCGCCGATGTACATCGCCGAGGTGGCGCCCGCGGGCAAGCGCGGTCGTCTCGTCTCCTTCAACCAGCTGAACATCGTCCTCGGCTTCTCGGCGGCGTTCTTCTCGAACTACTTCATCGAGAAAGCGATGCCCCAGGCCGAGGGTGGCGCGGTGAACGACGCCTGGCGCTGGATGCTCGCGGTGGAGGCCGTTCCGGCGATCGTCTACTTCTTCGCGCTTTGGATCGTGCCCAACAGCCCGCGCTGGCTCGCCATGAAAGGGCGTCACGATGAGGCTCGATCCGTGCTCGCCTGGGCGAGCGGTGAGGCGGCCGCGGATCAAGAGCTGAAGGAGATCGAGAAGAACCTCGAGGCGGACAGGAAGACCACGAAACCGCGGCTTTCCGAGCTTCTGCACCCGAGGATGCGCTTCGTGATGATCGTCGGTCTGGGACTGGGCTTCTTCCAGCAGATCACCGGCATCAACGCCATCTTCTACTACTCGACGACCATCTTCGAGATGGCGGGGTCCGGGCGCGAGGCATCGCTGGAGCAGGCGATCTACGTCGGCCTCGTCAACGTGGTCTTCACCGTGATCGCGATGTGGCTCATCGACCGCGCGGGTCGCAAGCCGCTTCTCATCGTGGGGACGACGCTCATGGCGGCCGCCCTGCTGACAACGGGTTTCGCCTTCAAGAATGCGACCTTCCAGCCCGAGGGCCCGCTCTTCGCGAAGGCCGTCAGCAGCCTGCCCGCGCCCGCCCAGGCTGCCCTCACGGGCATGGCGGGGGAGACCTATCAGGATCAGTTTGCCTTCCTCGACGCGATCGACGCCAGGGCCCGGTCCACGGGAGACGCCGCGTCCATCGAGGCCGTCACGGGTGCAGGTCAAGATCTCGCCAAGGGCGCCCTTCAGATCAACGGCATGCTCGTGCTGCTGGCGATCATGGGTTACATCGCGGGATTCGCGATCTCGCTCGGCCCCGTGATGTGGGCGATGTTCTCGGAGATCTTCCCGGCGCGCATGCGCGGCATCGCGATCTCCACGGCGGGCTTCTTCAATTCGGCCATCTCGTTCCTCGTGCAGAAGCTCTTCCCCGTGGGCCTCGCGAGCCTGGGTCCGGATAAGGTCTTCTTCGTGTTTGGCGGGTTCGCCGTCGCGGCACTACTGTTCAGCGCCTTCGTCGTCCCGGAAACCAAGGGCAGGTCCCTGGAAGAGCTCGAAGCCGAGTTGATCGGCGATTCCTGACATGTGGAAGTATCACACGAATCCTACGTGCTCCTTCGGAGCCCTTGCAGCCATCGGCGCCATCACGACTGCCCTTCTCGGAAGCTGTCAGGGGGCCGGCGAGCGACACATCTCCATCGTTAGAGCAGGTGATCCTGTGCTCATGGAACTCGATGGAAAGGTGGGGCAGGACCTCGAGGTCGAGGTGCCGGTCACCGGGCGCTACCAGGTCGTGATCGACGCGACGACCGAGGGAACGTCCTCGATCTGGCTCGAAGACTACATCGAGAACACCGACGGCAGGACCTACGACATCACGGGACCGATGACTCTCTCCGGTGACGGCCAGGTCTCCGTGGACGGCTCGCCTCTCCAGGAGGGCGTGCATCGGATGCGCGTCCACTCGAGCGCTCCCGCCACGGTGCGAAGCGTGCGCTTCGAGATCCTGCGCAGGCACAGGGAGACGCCCACCGTCTTCATCCAGAACACCCGCGGTAGCGGTCCGTGGGAAGTCGTCTGGGCGGACGAGTTCGAGGGCGAGGGCGTCCCGAATCCCGGGCGCTGGACCCACGACCTGGGCAACTGGGGCTGGGGCAACCGGGAGCCCCAGTACTACACCGATGGCGATCCCGAGAACGCGCGGCTGGAGGGCGGCCACCTGATCATCGAGGCGCGCCCGGACGACGACGGTCACCCGTGGACGTCAGCGCGATTGACCACCCGTGGCAAGGCCAGCTTCCTGTACGGTCGAATCGAGATGCGCGCCAAGGTTCCCGCGACGGACGGGACCTGGGCAGCGGGATGGCTCCTCGGGGACGACTACCGCGACGAGATCTCGTGGCCCTACTGCGGCGAGGTCGACATCATGGAGGCCGTGGGGCGCGAGATCGACGATGCGAGCGGCAACGGGATCAATCACGGTTCGTGCCACACGCGCGCTTTCTACTTCAAGCAGGGCAATCACATCTCCGAGGTGATCCCCGTGCAGAACATGGACGAGGAGTTCCACGTCTACGTCTGTGAATGGACGCCCGATACGATCCGCCTCTTCGTCGACGGCGAGCCGTACTACACCTACGACCAGCACGGCACGCCAGAGGCGTGGCCCTTCGATCGTCCGCAGAACCTGATCCTGAACCTCGCCATGGGCGGGGGAATGGGCGGTGAGATCGCGGCCAACGCCGGCCCCCAGCGGATCGTGGTGGACTACGTACGGGTTCTCGAGCGCAGGCAGTAACAACGATGACCGGCCCCTCCCACTCGATCGAGTATTCGACGGACAGGCGCGAGGAAGAGGGCCGCTGGCTCCCGCGCTCGATCCAGTCGATTCACGGACTGGAGTCGATGTCCCCGTTCTTCATGAGCGTGGCCTCGCCTTCCAATCACTGGCTCTTCGTTTCCAGCCTCGGCTCCCTCACGGCAGGCAGGAAGAGCGTCGAGCAGGCGCTCTTCCCCTACCGGACGGTGGACCAGATCCACGATGCGGCGGGGAAGGTCGGCGGACGAACGCTGGTCAGGCGCCGCTCGGACGGCGCCCTCTGGGAGCCCTTCACCGAGAGAAGCGCGGGCCTGAAGGGCGTCTCGCGCTCGATCTCCCGCAGTGCCTGGGGAACCTTCGTCACGCTGTCCGAACGCCATGGGGGCTTCGGCATCGAAGTTCGTCAGACCTGGACGACGAGCCACGAGCGCGGCGTCCTGCGCTTCTGCGAGGTCGTGTCGATCGGCTCGGATCCGGTCAGCGTCGATCTGATCGACGGTGTGGTCGACGTGCTGCCCGCCGCCGTCGATCCGGAGATGCAGGCTCGCCTGAGTTCGCTCGTCACCGCCTATCGAATGGCTGAGCTGGTGGACGGCGTCGCCATCTTCACCCTGGGCTCCATCCCCTTGGATCGCGCGGCGCCGAACGAAGCGCTCCGCGGTACGACCGCCTGGTCGACGGCCCGTGGCGTGACGCTCCTGTGCGAGTCGCAGCTCGAGGCTTTCCGTTGTGGAGAGGACGTGGTGGAGGAACCGCGCTCGCGGGGCGTTCGCGGCGCGCTGCTCATCTCGCGCACGCTGCACCTCGGCCCCGGTGAGATCGATCGATCGGCGATGGCCCTGGAGGTCAGTCAGGCGGCCGCCGACGTCGAGCGCCTTCAGGCGTGGCGTTCCGCCGAGCCAGACCTCCACGCAGCGCTTCTCGCCGACGCAGACCGGACCGAGCTGAACCTGGTGCGACTCCTCTGTCGCGCGGATTCGCTCCAGCGCACGAACTCGTTCGCGGAGGACGCACGCCACCAGGCGAACACGCTCTACAACGTGATGCGCGGCGGCCTGCCGATCGCCGAGTATCGTGCGCCCAGGCTGGAGGACGGGCTCGCTCCCGACGCGTTCCGCCACGCCATGGAGGATCTGCCGCTTGGTTTCAGCCGCAGGCACGGCGATCCGAGCCGCCCTTGGAACCGCTTCTCCATCGACGTTCGCCACGAGGACGGCTCGCTCAAGTCGGCCTACGAAGGCAATTGGCGCGACATCTTCCAGAACTGGGAGGCGCTGGGTGTTTCCTACCCGGCCATGCTTCCGGGCTTCGTCACGCGTTTCCTGAACGCGAGCACGGCGGATGGCTACAACCCCTACCGGATCGACTCTTCCAAGGGCATCGACTGGGAGGTCGAGGATCCGGACGATCCGTGGTCGCACATCGGCTACTGGGGCGACCATCAGATCGTGTACCTGACGCGGCTCCTGGAGCGGTGGATGGAGCGGGATCCGAAAGGGCCCGCCGCGCTCCTCGGCCAGCGGCTCTTCGTATCGGCGGACGTTCCCTACCGCATCGCCGGCTTCGAGAAGCTGGTCGCCGACCCGCGGAACACGGTTTCCTTCAGTCAGGAAGTCGCGCAGCGGGTCGCCGCGCGCGAAGCGGCGGATCCCGGGAAGGACGCGCGTCTGCTCCACGATGGGAAGGGCGAGCTCGTGCACGTCACGCTGGAAGAGAAGCTGCTCGTTCCGCTGCTGGCGAAACTCTCGAACTTCGTGCCCGGCGCGGGCGTCTGGATGAACACGCAGCGCCCTGAGTGGAACGACGCCAACAACGCACTGGCCGGATTCGGAGTATCCGTGGTGACGGCGGCGGCCCTGTGGCGCCACGTCGAAGTGCTCCGTCGACTCCTCGCTGGAAGCGCGATAGAGCTGACCGCGCGAACGGCGCAGTTCCTCCGCGAAGTCGGTGCGGCGATCGAGGCAGCGGGTGCTTCGACGTCGACGGATGCGCGGGAGCGCTGGGTCTTCGTTCGAGCGGTGGGCCGAGCCGGTGAGAAGCACCGAGCTGCCGTCTACCGTGGCGAGGGCCTCGGTCCCGACCAGGGGCCGTCGATCGATCTCGGAGCGTTCCTGGGAAGAGCTCACGCGCTCCTCGGCGAAACGCTCAGGCTCAGTCGGCGAGTCGATGGGCTCTACCACGCCTATCAGCTGCTGGAGTTTGGCCAAGGTGCCGTGGAGGTGCAGCGCCTGCCGCTGATGCTGGAGGGGCAGGCCGCCGTTCTGGGGGCTGGAGCCCTTTCGGCCGCCGATGCGGTGGAGCTCCTGGATCATCTGAGGGCGAGTCCGCTCTATCGCGACGACCTCGACTCGTACCTGCTCTACCCGGACGTCGAGCTGCCTGGGCTCCTCGACCGCGGTGTGATCCAGGACCCGATGGCGGCTCGCGACCCGCTGATCGACGCTCTCCTGGAGCGGGGCGGCTGCGGGATCGTCCGGCGATCGGACGAGGAGGACGCGGTCCTTCGCTTCGGCCCCGAGATGCACTCCGTCCAGCACCTGTTCGCCGCGCTGGCGTCGCTGCCTGAGGACCTCCGCGGTCTTGCACTCGAACATGGCCAGCGACTCGCGGAACGCTACGAGGAGGCCTTCGAGCACGCGACGTTCACCGGACGCTCGGGGTCCTTCTTCGGCTACGAAGGGCTCGGCTGTACCTACTGGCACATGGTCTCGAAGCTCGCGCTCGGGGTGCAGGAAACCCTGCTCCGCGCCGTCGATGCAGGGGAGCCCGATGACGTCACCCGCGCGCTCGTGAGGCACTACCGCGCCATCCGCGCGGGGATCGGCGCTCAGTCGACTCCGGACCGGTACGGGGCGTTCCCGAGCGAGCCCTACTCGCACTCGCCCGCGGACGGCCGCGTGCGCCAGCCTGGCATGACGGGTCAGGTCAAAGAAGACCTGCTCGCTCGCGTGGCGGAGGTCGGGATCCGAATCCGGGACGGGCGTTTGCGATTCGATCCCGCGTGCGTGGTGGCGGCGGAGTTCTGCGAGTTCCCTGCACGACTTCCTCGCCCGGACGAGTCGGGCCTGGAGATCCCGGTGGGCGCGTTCGCCTTCACGCACTGCGGCGTGCCGGTCCTGGTGCACCGAGGGGACCTGCCGGACGGTCAGCGGCCTCGGGGTCGCGCGCATCTCCAGGGCGGCGAGGTTCGGGCCTTCGATCCACAGGAAGGGCTCGACGAGGAACTCAGCGCGGCGCTCTTCCATCGAACCGGAAGAGTGGCGCGGCTCGAGGTCGCCCTGGAAGTCGCTCCGGACTGATCTCTGCGCCTGCCGAAGTCCGAGTCCACACGAAAAAGGCCGGGCCCGCCGACGTGCTGTCGGCGGGCCCGGCCTCGTTTCAACGGGCCCTCAGGATCAGTTGAACATCACGCTGACCGCGCTCGAGAAGTTCGAGGTCGGGCCGCTCATGGAGATGTCGCGCGTCCAGTACTGGAAGTTGCGCGTGTCCCCTGCGACGACCGCGATCGCGCCACCCGGAAGCGGGAACGAGGTGAGGTCCGGGTTGAAAGTCACCGTGCCCGCTGCGCCCGAGTTCAGCACGTTGCCGTTGAAGCGGCCGAGTGCTCCGCCGCCGATGCAGACGTGGCCCGCGCTGCCGCCCGGGTTGTACACGACGTTGCTGCCGGTCGAGTGGATGAAGTAGCCGAGTGAGTTCGGCGTGAGGGAGTCCACGGTGAGGATGAGGTTGTTGTCAGAAGCGGTCGTGCTGCCGCCGACGGTGAGGAACGAGCCCACGCCGGTTGATCCCGGGTTGCCGAGACAGATGATCTCGCCGAAGCCCGGGTTCGCCACCACGTTGAAGTCGACGTTGTCGTAGTAGCGGCCGGAGTCGTCGTAGTTGGTCGCGAAGCTGCTGAAGCCGAACTGAAGGACCTCGCCGGCGTAGGTGGGATCGATGAGGATGTCGAGGGCGGTGCTGGCCCACGCGTTCGTCGAGGCGCTCGTGCTGTCGAACTCGTTCAGGAAGAGCGTGGCGAACGAGCCGTCGGAGACCTTGATCACCTTGATGAAGGCCTGGGTCGTCGTGGCTCCGTCGCCGTTCGTGACCGTGGCGTTCTTGCGGTAGTCGAAGCTGAAGCGCCAGGTTTCGCCAGCGTTGGCGGCACCGACGGTCTGCTCCTGAAAGACGTTGGCATTGATCACGTTGCCGATGCCGTGGTCCATGTTGCCGTAGTCGCTGTACGCGTTCAGGTACTGGGCCATCTGGAAGGGGCCGCCGTCACCGGTGGCGATGGCCGAGAAGCCAGCACCGCCGTTCGGGGCGTCGAAGACGCCGTAGCCGTAGAGGTAGCCACCACCTGAGTCGAACACGTTGGCGAAGATGTCCCAGTTGTCGGCGCCAAGGGCCGTGGGGGACATCATGTCGAGGCTCTCGAAGTCCTGGGCGTAGGCGGTGAGGGTCGGCGGCTGGCCGCCGGGTCCGTCGAACGAGATGTTGTCGTAGTAGCGGCCGGAGTCGTCGTAGTTCGTGGCCGTGCTGGCGAAGCCGAACTGGAGGAGCTCGCCCGCCAGGCTCGGGTCGATGAAGACCGAGAGGCTACCGGAGGCCCAGGTGCTCGTCGAAGCGTTGGTGGTGTCCAGCGTATCGAGGGCGAGCGTCGCGAAGGTGCCGTCCGATTGCTTGAGGACCTTGATGAACGCGATCGTCTGGGTGTTGCCGTCTCCGTTGATGACGTTCGGGCTCTTCAGGTAGTCGAAGTCGAGGGTCCACGTGTTGCCGACATCGCCTGCGCCGATGACCTGCTCCTGGAAGACGTTGGCCTCGATGACGTTGCCGTTGGCGTGGTCACCGTTGTTGTAGTCGCTGAACGCGTTGATGTACTGGGTGCCCTGGGCTGCTCCCGCGGAGCCGGATGCGACGTCCGAGAAGGCACCGCTGCCGTTCGGCGCAGGGAACGTTCCGTAGCCGTAGAGGTAGCCGCCCATCGAATCGAAGACGTTGGCGAAGACCACGAAGCCGACATCGCTCAGAGCGGTGGGGCTCATGATGTCGGCGGCTTCGAAGTCCTGGTTGTAGGTCGTGAGATCGGCGGCAGCGTTCGGCGCAAGGCAGAACAGCGTGCTCGCGGCAGCGGTGAGGAGAGGAAGTTTCATGCTCGTTGGAATGGAGGGAGCGGGACGGAGATGCCAGTGTGAAACGCTCGAAGTGGCCCGTGCGGAACGGGAACCCTTCGCGTGGGTCGCGCGCTGAAGCTTTGACTTCGACGCCGAGGATTTCCAAGCCATTCTAGCGCGCTCGAAACGGCTGGAGCGAAGCGGTTGACACGGTGAGCGAATCGGTCGCCGCCGCTCTCATCTGGCTCTCAGGATTGCCGCGCGAAGTGCCGTGCGCGGGCCTTTAGCGAGGGTGTGCGTCTCGGCGCAGGGCGATGCGGGAGCCCCAATCCGGGACCCATCTACTCACCGAATCGAGCGTGCATGCGCACTTCGCACCATCGCGCGGCCGTGCGGAGCCTCCTAACTTTCGGGTCTTCGTGACACTCCACACTCAAATCATCCAGCGAGGTATTCCCTTGAAGCCAGCCTTTCTACTCTCTCTCACTCCGCTGCTCCTCCTCTCGACGGCCGGGCAGCCGGCGGCGGCGCATCCACAGGAACAGGCTTCTTTCAGCCTCCCGGTCACGCTCTCCGAGGAGCTACCTGCAGGCGCCATCCCCGGTGGAGCTGCTTCCAAGGGGAAACTCGTGCGGCTCGTCAAGACGATGGGAGGAGCGAGGGACGGAAGGCTGATCACGGTCTACGGCGACGCAGCGTCGACCGAGGAAGTCTGGGACGCGAAGTCCGGACTGCATCGCGTCCGCGATCTATTCGTGCGCTATTCCGACGACGAGGGCGCAACATGGACACAGCCGGTCAATATCTCCAACACGGCGGCCCATCACTCGGCTTCTTGTGACTGGGACGGTGACGGGCAGCCAGAGACGTTCCACGGTGACTCCGAGAAGCCCAACATCTTCAACTCGGGTGACATCGTCGTCGTGAGCTGGATCGACGCCTACTGCCCCGAGGCCACAGTGGCGTGGGGGTCCGATGCGGAGAGCGCCATTCAAGGGCGGGCGGTCTACGCGAGTGCCGACGTTTACCCCAACGTTCGTGAGGTACCCTTCAAGGCCCCTTACGTGGCGATTTCCTACGACGGGGGCGAGACGTTCGAGTACGGCGCCGTTCAACCGCCGATCCAGCTCACCTATGGTCGCCGTGACGCCAAGCAGGACGTACAGCGCGGCGTCGGTGCTCGCTGGGCCATGTCGTGGCAGGAGGACCCGGAGGGTCTTCAAGCGGGCAGCGCCGACGGGCCGGGCGACGGTGCTTCGGGTGCGAAAGTGACGAAGGGGACGGACGTGTGGTACTCCTACACCGAGGACATCCTCGCCTCGCCCCTGGACCTGCGCCTGACCCGCACTCCGCTCACGAACCAGAGCGAGTACGACACGACCGAGACCAACGGATTCCCCATCCGCCCGCTCGCCGGAGGCACGGGAGGCGGGGGCACGGGAGGCGGAGGGACGCTCGCGGGTTCGATTCAGAACACCGGATGCTCCCGGGGCAACCTGGGGATGGTGAAGGTCGGTACGTCCTACGTGGCGGTCGTCGCCTACGAGGAAACGAAAGGGGTCCCCCTCATCGAGGAGGGTAAGACGATTCAGTACCACTCGTTCCCCTTCAACGCCCCGATCATGAACGGCTCGGATGAGCATCGCCATGGCGCACCGGGAACTCAGCTGACACCCCAGCAGATGAACAGCCGACGAGTCCGCTTCGTCACGCAGGGGCCCAACGGCAGCGACCCGGCCCTCGTGATCTTCTGGAAGCAGGGCCTCACCACCGAGGGTGGTCCATCGGATATCTTCGTGAAGTCGGCGCTGTCGTTCGATGAGGCGGCCGTGGCTGCCGCGCCGGCACTGAATGTCAGCACGAACACCCCGTCTGCGGTTCCTGCAGACATGCTCCTGGACAGCCAGGCCAACCCGATCGAGGACTCGAACGCGCACCGAGCCGTGCTCCGTGGAAACCTCGTGGTCCTTGGCTGGTGCTATACGTGGAACGGTCCCCTCGCACGCTACACGGATCTGGCGAACTACAACTTCTACTCGCGTCGTTCGCTCGACGGCGGTGTGACCTGGGATGCGCCGGTCAACGTATCGAACGTACTCGATACGAAGGTGACCGTGCGGGAGCCCCGGCTCGTCGCTCCGGCGAAGACCGGCATGGAAGACGGGAACTCGCTCATTGCCGCCTGGGGAACCGAGACCAACGTCTACGACGGCATCGGTGTCGCGATGTCGCTCGACGCCCAGTTCACGCGCACTCGCGACCAGGCCGGGACCTGGGAGAAGGTCGTGCCCATGTCAGCGGCCGCTTCGATGGGTGAGTTCGAATCCCAGATTCGAGTCGACGACTCCGTCGACGAGGTCTACGCGCTCGTGATGGCCTCTGACGCTGCCGGAAGCGAGGCCCTCTTCACCCACGGGCGGGTGGTCGACGTGCCGGCCACGATCGGGACGATCGTTTGCCTGGGGGACGGAACCGGCACGCCCTGCCCGTGCGGGAACGAGAGCGCGACGGACACCGGGGAAGGCTGCATGAACTCCACCGGCCGCGGCGCTCTCTTGACGGCCACCGGAAGCGACAGCGTGGCTGCGGACGATCTCCTTCTGGGGGTCGAGGGGCTTCCCTCGAGCACCTTCGCCCTCCTCTTCATGGCCCCCAACTACGGCCCGTACTTCTCGTCTGGATTCATGAACGGAGACGGCCTGACCTGTCTCGGCAGCCCCGCAGCCCGAGTCGCGATCGTGCAGGCCGACGCAGCCGGAGTGCTCCAGTTCCCGACCGGCCTGGCATCGACCTGGACCCTCGACGCAGGTGACACGGGGGTGTTCCAGGCGGGTTATCGTGATGCCAGCTCCACCTGCGGGTTCGGATTCAATATCACCAACGCGCTGAGCGTGTCGTTCCAGCCTTGAAAGCAGAGGCGTCGCGGGCGATTCCCCTTCGTCGAGATACCCCTTCCCCAGACCCACTCATCACAAAAAATGGACCATCAGGCCTACATAAGGAGACTTCACGCGCGGATCAATCAACTAGACGAGGCCCTCGATCGTGCGCGCGATCTCCGGGCGGACCACCCGGTGCAGCGACCCCTCGCTGCCCTCAAGGGCCATGCGAAAGACCTCGAGAGCGCGGGCGCCGACTGGGCGCAGCATCGCGAGCACGTCGAGGCCACCTTCCGTGAGCTCCAGGACGAGATCGAAGCAGACGAATCCGCTCTCGGCGAGGTCGCGGAGTCGGTTCGCGACGGCGCGGTCGAGCTGTTCCGCGGCGAGCCGTCCGACCTGGTTCGCCGGACGGAAGCAGTGATGCGGAAGCTGAACGGGAAGTAGACCGGGTTTCCCCGCGCCCGGCCCTCCAGGCACGAACGCAAGCGTCCGAGACGCACGGGGGGGGGCGGCGAGACGTCGCCGGCGTGGATCGTGGCGAGGTCATGATCGTGGTGCCGAATCGCCGTGCAGGTTGCGATGGCGATGGAGCACCATAGCCGTGACGGCTGATCGGGGGCGGCGGAGGCGGTATACTGGCGCCTCTCACCGCCCCTTTCCTCTTTCGAATGCACGTGACAGCAAGCTGGAAGCTCCTCGCTCTCTTCCTGGTTTCCCTCTGCAGCCTCTCTTCGTGCAACGGCGTTCCGAAGGTGCTGCCTGCCCTTCCCGGGTTCGGCGATCGTGATGCCATGGACTCGACGCCCGCTGCCACCGAGGCACCGCCCCGCAACGAAGGAGCCGTCTCACTCGATGGTGAGGCGGACTGGATCGAGCTCACCTCGGGCGAGTGGCTCAGCGGGAAGTTCGTGCGCTTACGGCGTGGAACGGTCACGTTCGACAGTGAGAGCCTCGATGAGCAGGCGATCCCGTGGTCGGACGTCCGGCGAGTCGTTTCCTCAGGGCAAAAAGTCGTCTTGACGGAGGATGGGCGGACGTTCGAGGGGGAGCTGACGGCGGACGAGGACGGACTCTGGATTGCGTCTTCGAAGACCGTGTGCTTGGCGCGCGATGAGGTGCTCTCGGTGCTCGCCATCGAAGGGGACCGACGTTCGAACTGGTCTGGCAAAGTGAGCCTTGGGGCGACGTATCGGAGCGGCAACACCGACCAGGTGGACTACAATGCGCTGCTGCGCGCTACTCGAGAGACCGCGCGCACGCGCTGGGTCAGCAAGTATGCCGGCGCGACCAGCAACGTGAACGACCAGGAGACGGCCAACAACCATCGGATCACGAGCCAGTTCGATGTCTTCCTGACGAAGCGCGCCTTCCTGACCGCGCCGGGCGTCGACGTCTACCGCGACACGTTCCAGAACATCGCGCTGCGCGCGACTCCCTACGTGGCTCTCGGCTACCAGGTCATCGACGCGGAGGATCAGAGCTGGTCGATCAGTCTCGGTCCGGCCCTCCGCTATCAACGCCTTGATTCGCAGCAGCCCGGTGAGGACCCATCGGAGACGACGGCCGCGGCCGTCTTCTCCAGCCGCTATGCCTGGGAGGTCACGAGCCACATCGATCTCGAGTTCAACTACGACCTGCAGGCGCCCGTGCCGGACACGAACCGATTCAACCACAACCTCTTCCTCGGACTGGCGATCGACTTGCCGGGTGACCTGGACCTCGATATCGCCTTCCTCTGGGACCGCGTGAACGACCCCCAGGTGGACGGTGACGGAGTCCGACCGCAGCCCGATGACTTCCGGACGACGATCGGTGTGGGCTGGAGCTTCTGAAGCTCCTGAAACTTCGGACGGAGGCGGATGTCCTGCGCGATGGACGTATCCGTTGCGCGAAATGGACAGTGTTCAGATTCCTCGACATGGGCTGTCAGCCCGGGTACGAGCGACAGCAGGTGCGTCGGCAAGCTCAACACCTTGTGGGGTAGCTGCTTACGGGAAGTTTCGTGAGTAGCGGTCACGGTTGGCAACGGCTGTGCTCCATGGACTCCCATGACCAGCGCCTTCCACCACGACACCAAGTTCTGCTCCTGCTGCAACGAATACGTGAGCTACCTCTCCAGCATCGAGAGCAGCTACTGCGTCCAGTGTGGAGCCGAGGTTCGGATGTTCTCCGCCGCGGACTGGGAAGCGCTTCAGGCCAAGCTGGCGGCGCGCAGGTCGAAGGGCGGCCGCCCTCGCAAGGACGCTCGCCGCACCGCCGCCGCCGCGGCCCGCGCCGCCGCCTGAGCGCCACGAACATCGCGCTGGGCTCTGCCCTGCGCGAACTCTGACTCGACTCACTCTCGTCTCTGATTGTCCCTCAGGCCGGCCCACTCAGCCTGCCGCGCCGCGCCGCCGGGTTTTCGGTTCCCGGTAAGCGCAGCACCCAGAACGCCCGACCTCCGCAGCTGCGGAGGCCGGGCGTTCGCACTTGGATCAGTCGTCGTCATCGTCGTCGGCATTCGGATCGATGGCCCATTTTGGATAGGGCTCGCTCGTTCCACGCATCGCTCGCCACAGGATGCGGTTCAGGAGATCCTCCGGCGCGCGATCCATGGCCGACCAGTCGATCGCGGCCGAAGCGACGGCGTCCGCTCGCTGAATCGGGTCCGCGATGGCCTCGGGGTCAGGGTTCATCTCGTCGAGAGGCACGCGGTTGGCCTGCGCGACGAAGGGCGTCAGGTCCGGCTCGTTCGTGAAGCACTCGAACATCGGCGACGCGCTCGCATCGAACTGGTTCATCGGCGGGATGCCGAGGATCTGCTCCATCGTCCGCAGCATGCTGGTCGTGTTGTACTGCTGGCTGACCAGCGCTCCGCGGCGCGCGTAGGGGCTCGCCACGAATGCGGTGGTGCGGTACCCCGACACGTGGTCCCAGCCTGCCTGGGGATCATCCTCGATGACGAAGATGGCCATCCTGGGCCAGAACGACGAGTGGCTGAGGCCCTCGATGATCCGGCCCACCGCGAGGTCCCCATCGGCCATGCAGGCGCGGGGCGTCGGGCAGCCTGCCGAGGTGCCGCTCGTGTGGTCGTTCGGCAGACAGATCAGCGTGAGCTGCGGATAGGTGCCCGCCGCCTCCGAGGCCTCGAGGTCCTCCAGTACGACGTCCGCGCGGTACTGATCTGGCACGGACATGTTCCAGCCCACGTAGCGCCGGGGCGAGTACGCTTCCAGCGACGGCACGACGGGCTGACATCCGAAGGCGACGTCGTCCCGATCGCCCTTCCAGGCCGCGAAGCACGCGAGGAAGTCGGGCTCGCCCGATCGCTTCGGGTCCGTCCATCCGACGCGGGGCATGCAGAACTCGCCGTAGTTGCGAAGGGAAACGCGCGCCGCGATGGCGTGGTCCCAGAGAAACCCCGCGGGCGAGTACGCGAGCGCGTCGCGATCCTGCTCCAGCATCCCGTCCGGGTAGCTTCGCGGCCAGCCCGCAAAGCTCCGCTCGAGGTAGTCGTTGCCGAAGGCCGACGTCGACCAGTTGTGTCCGTCCGCGCTGAGGATCCCGGCGCAGTAGGTGTTGTCCAGGAGGACGAACTCGCGCGCGAGGGCGTGCTGGTTCGGTGTGATCTCCTCGCCGAAGATGCAGAGCGTCGGGTCGCCGTTGCCGCCGTCGACGTCGCCGAGGATCTGGTCGTAGGTGCGGTTCTCCTTGATGATGTAGACGACGTGCTCGATGAGGCTGGGCTCACCGATACGCTCTGGAAGCGCGACCGGCGCGCGGCCGCGTCGCGGCGGCGCGAGCGCGGCCTCGATCGCCGGGAGGCGAAGGTTCGCGTCGACCCTTGCGGACAGCTCCTCGAGTTCCTCTCGGTCCGGCAGCGGTGCCAGGGTTACAGTGCCGTGGTACTGGTGGGTGTTGAACTCGTTGCCGAGCCCACCTTCGCGTCCACGCCCTTCGCCGAGGCCCTTGATGTTCGCCACGCAGAGCTGCCCGCGCTCGAGATCGACGGCGATCGCGCCCGGGAACCAGCCGACGGGGATCATGCCGAGCACGCGGGACTCGCCGCGCTCCTCCGGGTCGAACTCCAGGACAGCGATCGCGTTCTGCGTGCCGTTGGCGACGTAGAGCCGGTGCCCCTCCGGGTGGAAGGCGAGCGCGTTGGGCGTGGCGCCGAGCAGATCGGAGGGCTTCGCGCGGCACCAGATCTTCTCGACGAATGCGCCGGTGCCGGTTTCGAGCACGGTCAGCGTGTCGTCGGCCGCCTGGGCACAGACGAGGTACTCGCCGTCGGGGGAGATGGCGAGCGCGCAGGTGTGACGCCCGGTTTCCACCTCGCGCGTGGCGCCGGTGCCGAGGTCGATGAGACTGACCGAGCCGCGGCTGGCGATACCGGTCTCGGGATCGATGAGCACCTCGGTGCCGCGTCCTGCCGGTCCGGTGACCTCGCCCTCCTTCGGCCGAGGCCCGCCCCAGTTCGACACGTAGGCGAAGCCGTCGTGCAGCACGACGTCGAAGGGCGCGACGCCCACCGCGAAGGTTCGAAGGACCGAGCCCGAGGCGAGGTCGACTTCGAGGAGCTGGTTCGAGAGGTTGCCGCAGACGAAGAGGCGCTCGCCGTCGGCGGTGACGGCGAGGCCGCTCGGGATTTCTTCGCTGCGCTTCGGTGCGCGTGCGGGCGGAAGCGAGATCGTGTGGGAGGGGGTCACCGCCCCGGACGCGTCCACCCGGAAGACCTTGATCGATCCACGGACGTTCGAGAGGTAGATCGACGCACCGTCGGGCGAGACGACGAGTCCGGTGAACGAGAGCTGGCCGCGAGTGTCCGGGTCGAGGATGTGATCGGAGACGGGCGGGGCGGAGGTGCGCTGCTCCTCGGACGGCAGCTGAACACGCTGGCGGATATCCAGGGTCTCGGCGTCCATGACGAGGAGTTCGGCGGTCTTGCCGGAGACGTAGATCGAGCGCCCGTCCCTCGACATGGCGAGGGCCTGGGGCCGCAGACCCGGTAGATCAGCGGTCCGTCCGTGGGGCGTGATGAGCTGGTTCACGGGCGTCATCACGCTCCCATCGGCGGCGCGACCCACGGGGGTCTTCGGCGCGCGCGGTGCATTCGGTGTGTCGCTCTGGCATCCGAGAATCGGGCCGAGAAACGTTGCGCAGAGAATCAGGATGAGGCGCCGGGGAGCGAGTTTCATGGGCAATAGCTTACGCGGCCAGCCTCATCGATGCCGCTGGCGCATCCGCCGCCGTGGATGCGCGTCGAGCCAGCGCCCTTCTTGCTCGGGCCTTCACGGGGATCGAGCGCCGAATTCACCGGGCCTGGAAGGGCCTCAGACTGAACATCGGCCTTCGGGTTCCCGTTAAGATCGACCCCGTCGCGACGCCCCTGACCCTTGACCTCTTCGGAACTTTGAGCTCCCTTCGCATTCTCCGCTTCGACCTTCCCCGTCCTGCGTGGAGCCGCATCGCGGTGTCCGCGCTTCTCCTCGGCACTGCCTGCGCGTGGAGCGCCTGCTCGGGCCGCGACGATTCGCGCGGCTCCACCGGGGATTCGAACGCTTCGGGATCATCGGGGCCCATCGGCCTCCAATCCCTGGCCTGGCGGCGCCCGGTCGGAGCGGATTCGGCCACGAACGACGCTCCGGAGACCGTCGTCGTGGCGACCTTTCGGCCGGACCGGGAGGGAGCTCCGTGGCGCTCCTCTGCGCCCGGCGGTACGGAGGACGTCGAGTTTCTGGCGGGTCGAGACGCGGACGGAAAGAAGCGTCTCGTCCATGGCACCGTGCTGGAAGGACAGGGGAGCGGCAAGCGCCTGGAGATCGACCTCAACGGCATCGACGAGCGCTTCAACGAGGTCATCGTCGAGGCGCAGACATTCACCCGCCGCGGAGAGCTGGTCACGGTGCGAGCGAGGAGCGGAGGCAAGATCGTTGCGAGTTCCGCGGGGGCGAAGCTGAACGGTGCCAGCGGCCTGCAGCCCGTCGTCCTGTCGCTTCCGGGTACGGGAGGGCTCCAGGGGCCGCCGGAGTCACTGAGCGTGCTGTTCACGGGGAACAAGGACGACCGGATCGTCGTGACCTCGGTCACGCTCCTGCGCCGGGAGTGGTCCCGCTACCTGCCCTCGGTGGAGTCGCCGGGCCATCGGCTGTCCGGTGATCACTATCGCGAGTCGGTGGGACTTCTCGCCGGCTCGCCGCTCGAAATCGATATCCCGGACATCGCCGGTGGCACCCTGGAGTTCAGCCTCGCGCAGGTGCCCGGGATGACGCCCGCCGGGCAGAGGCTCAGCGCCCGCGTGACCGTTCGACGGGGCGATCGCGAGATCGCCTCGGAGACATTCGACTTCGGCGCCGCTGCGAGCGAGAGCGAGGCGCTTGGATGGCACGACTGTCGGATGGATCTGTCGAGTCAAGGAGCGGGGCCGGCCGTCGTCTCGCTGGAATTGCTTGGCTCCGATCTGGCAGGTGGCGGAACCGGGGTCCCGACCCTCTCGCTCGTCTCGACGCCGGCGCTTGCGATCCGCAGCCAGGACCCCGAGATCGAGCCCGTGCCGACCGTGGTGCTCATCACGTCGGACACCCATCGGGCTGACCACATCGGGCTCAGTGAGGGGGCCAAGCTCGTGTTCACACCGGCCCTGGATGAACTCGGGTTGGCCGGGGTGAATTTCCTCAACTGCTACTCATCGACGAACGTCACCTCACCGTCCCACGCGGCGCTCTTGACCGGCATGCACCCGCGCGATACCCGGATCGTCACCAACGACGTGCGACTCAGCGAGCGCGCGAATACGCTGGCGGAGCATTTCCAGGACGCCGGGTACGCGACCTTCGCCGTGACGAGCGCTCCGCACCTCGTGGATCCGACCAGCGGATTCGGACAGGGGTTCCGTCGCATGGGGGGGTCGGCTCTCGAGGTTCGCGACGCAGCGGTTTCGGTGGCGCAGGCGCGGGATTGGATGCGATCCGCGGAAGGGCTGCCCGTGTTCCTCTGGCTGCATCTCTTCGATGCCCATGATCCCTATGCCCCGCCCGAGCCATTCAGTGGCAGGTACTACCCCGAGGACGAGGATCCCCGGGACCCGACGCGCGAGTCGAGCTTGTCGGCGGACCTCATCCCGGCGTGGGGAAAGGGCGTCACCGACCCGGAAACCTTCTTCCGCGCCGAGTACCGCGCCGAGATCGACTACCTCGACAGTGAGCTGGCCAGGCTGCTGGACGAGCCGCGCGTCCGCGCAGGGATCACGGCCTTCACCGCAGATCACGGCGAGAACTTCGGAGAGCACCAGATCTGGTTTTCCCACGGCGGACTCTATCCATCCACGCTTCATATTCCGCTTCTGATGCGCTGGCCGGGCGGACCCACTCACCTGAAAACGAACGTCCCCGTCAGGCAGATCGACGTGGGGCGCACGTTGCTGAATCTCGCGGGTCTCGACGCGGTGGATCATCCGGGCCGTGACCTGCGCTGGGCCATCGACGAGCCGACGCTGACCAACCCGCGGTTCTTTCTGTCCGTCCGCGGGGTCGAGGCCGGTGTGGAAGCAGACGGATGGCTGCTCAACCTTTCCCTCGACGATCACGGCCTGTTGCGGTCCGAGAAGAGGCGGCCGTTCGGCCGCGTCGAACTCTTTCATCTGGCAGAGGATCCGGAAGCGGCCGTCGACGTTCTTCAGGAGAACCTCCCACGCGCCCGGAAGATGCGCGCGCGCTTGATCGAATGGCTCACGAGCGGAGAGGGAAGCGGGCTCGCGGCCGAGTCCGAGACGTCCGAGGAACTCGTGGCCCTTCTGGCGGAGCTTGGCTACTCGGGCTCCGACGAGGAGGCTTCCACCGATTGGTGGGATCCGGAGACGCGGAGCGGCGGTGCCTGGGAGACCAGCCCGTGGCGCCTGCTCTTCGAGGACTGAAGCCGCTTGGAAGCCCTCGTCGGCCTCTTCACCGCCGCATTCCTTTCCGCAACGCTGCTTCCCGGCGTATCCGAGGCGACGCTCGCCGCGCTGCTTCTGCGCGGTCATGACTCCTTTCAGCTATGGGCCGTGGCCACCCTCGGCAACACGCTGGGCTCGGTCGTGAACTGGGGCCTCGGCCGCTACTTCCTGCACTTCCAGGACGCGCGCTGGTTCCCGTTCAAGCCCGAGCGCCTGGAGCGGGCGAGCCGCTGGTTCGAGGCCCGCGGCGTTTGGACGCTGACGCTCGGCTGGGTCCCGGTGATCGGCGACGCGCTGACGTTCATCGCAGGTGTTCTGCGCACGCCCCTCTGGCTGTTCGTCGTGCTCGTCGGACTGGGCAAGGCGGTCCGCTACGCGGTGGTCGTGTGGCTGCTTCTCCGGGTGGCTTGACGTCCGAGTCCCCGGGTCTGCGCCAACGACCATGGCAACTTCCTTCTGCGAACAGGGAGCACTTGCCTATGATGCTCTGCGAGTCAGGCCGGAGTCGTGGCGATTGCGGGCCACTTCTTCCACGTCTCTACCGTAGCCACCTGCATGAACCATTCGATCCTGTCCTTGATCGAGAAGACGCGAAGCATCGGCACCTGGAGCCTTGATGTGGCCGCTTCTACCTGCGACTGGAGTCCGGCGACCTATCGCATCCACGAGGAAGATCCGTCGAAGCGGATTCGGCTGGAGGACGGGATCAGCTACTACGTGCCCGAGCATCGTTCAATCATCGAGCGGTGCGTTCAGGAGGGTATCCACGAGAGACGACCCTGGGACATCGAGCTTCAGATTCTGACGGCCACCGGGCGGCGACGCTGGGTTCGGGCGATCGGCGAGCCGGTGTTCGAAGGGGCCGATCTCATTCGGCTCCAGGGCGTCTTCGAGGACATCGACGAGCGGAAGTCGCTGGAGGTGGAGCGGGAAGACATGCTCCGGCGGATCATGGAGGGCGAGCGAATCGCCCGACTCGGACACTGGTGGTGGGATGCCACGTCCGATGCGATGGAGTGGACTCCCGGTACGTTCCGACTCCATGGGAAATCGGAGAGCTTGCCGGCTCCCACCTTGCAGGAGCATTTCGCGCAGGTTCATCCGGACGATCGTGAGAGGCTTCGAGCTCTGCACGATCGGGCGGTCGAGACCAGGACCTCCTACACCGCGGAGTTTCGTCTGGTCTGCGGCGAGACGGGAAAGCACGTCCGCAGTGAGGCATCGCCGAAGCACGATGCGGAAGGCGACCTCGTCGGCTTCACCGGAGTCTCGATCGAGAGGACGAACGAGGTGCAGGCGCAGCTCCGAATCGAGGAGCTGAATCGGCGCCTCACGCTGGCCCTGGAGGGCGCCCGGATCGGCGTGTGGGACTGGAACCTCATCACGAACGAGCTCATCTGGGATCCGCGGATGTACGGCCTCTACGGCGTGGAGGAAACCGAGTTCTCCGGTGCCTACGAGGCCTGGGAGCGCGGGCTTCACCCGGAGGACAGGACCGAAGCCGTGGAGAAGATTCAGCGCGCCATCGTGGACCGCGTCAGTTTCGACGCGATCTTCCGGGTGCTCTGGCCCGATGGAACCGTCCGTACGATCCAGGGAATGGGGGATCTGGTGCTGGACGCCGGGGGGAAGCCCGTCCGCATGGTCGGCGTCAACTGGGACATCACCGAGATCGTTCGTACGAGAGCGGAACTCGAGCGTTCGAACGAAGAACTCGTTCAGTTTGCCTACCGAACGTCCCACGACCTCAGTTCGCCCCTGACGGCGATTCGGCGCCTCGCGACCTACATGCAGCAGGATCTGGTGGATGGTCGGCTCGAGGAAGTAGCTCTCAACGTGGCCGCGATCGAGAAGCGTGTCTCCGCGATGGAGGAGATGGTCCTTGGTATCCTGAATACGGCCAAGGCGGACCTCACGACCGTGCACCCGGAGCCGATCGATCTGGGCGCACTCCTGGGCGATCTGGCTGAGGATCACCGGGCCCTGAGCGAGGAGATGGGAGTCGACCTCCAGTGGTCCGTGGAGGTCCCTGAGCCTCCTTGCCTGACCCGGATTCGGCTCTATCAGATCCTCACCAACCTGATTGGCAACGGCATCAAGTTCGCGGATCGCGATCGGGCTGAGCGCTGGGTGCGGGTCACGGCCACCTGCCGCGAGGAAAGGCTGTATCTGACCGTGGAAGACAATGGCACGGGCATGCCCAGCGCCGACGACGGACAGCCCTACGAGATGTTTGCGCGGTTTCACTCCGGAGTTTCCGGCTCGGGGCTTGGCCTCTATATCGTCAAGAAGCACATTGGCGCACTCGGGGGTAAGATCAGGTACGAAACCTCGCCCGAAGGAACGCGCTTCCACCTCGACCTGCCGATGAAGCCATCCACCCCGCTGCGAGCCGACCATGACCTTCGTTAGCTTCCTGATCATCGACGACGACCAGCTCGATCGCTACCTGCTCATGCGCGACCTCAAGCGCGGCGGGCTGGACGTGAAGGTGTTCGAATGCAGGGATGGAGTCGAGGCGATCGAGTTCCTGTCGAACTTCGAGGCAAACAGGTCGAGTCAAGGGAAGGCTTTTCCACCGAGGATCCTCTTCCTCGACATCAACATGCCGCGCGTCTCCGGTTTTGGCTTTCTGGAGTCCTTCCAGAAGCTGAGGACCCAGCGCGAAGAGTACGCCCAGTGCGCGGTCATCATGGTCAGCTCCTCCGAGCACCCCGATGAGCGAGTCCGGGCGCTTGCGTACGAGGGGGTGGTCGACTTCGTCATCAAGGGACGAACCAGCGCCGAGGAACTCCGCGCGAAAGTCGACGCCGTTCTCGCAGGAAGCTGATGTTGCGTCGCGGGTCCTTCTCCCTGCCTGAAGGGGTGATCTATCTCGACGGCAACTCGCTCGGCCCCCTTCCGATTCACACGCCCGAGCGCGTGGCGCGGATGCTTCGAGAGGAGTGGGGCGCGATGCTGATCGGTGGTTGGAACGGGGTCACTCGGAATGGGGCCGGCTGGATGGAGCAGCCGATGAAGCTCGGCGATCGGATCGGGCGGCTGATCGGTGCGGAGCCGGGGCACGTCACCGTCGGCGACACGCTGTCGATCAAGGTGTTCCAGGCGCTAGCGTCGGCGCTGGCCATGACGGACCGCAAGGTGATCCTCTCGGACAGCGGGAACTTTCCGTCCGACCTCTACATCGCTGAGGGGTTGATGGGCACGCTCGGGCAGGGGCACAGCCTTCGGGTGGTCGAGCCGGAGGCCGTGGCGGACGAGATCGACGGGGAGGTCGGCGTTTTGCTATTGACCGAGGTCGACTACCGGACCGGCCGGCTGCACGACATGGCCGGGTTGACGGCGCGCGCCCATCAAGCGGGTGTTCTCTGCGTTTGGGACCTGGCCCATTCGGCGGGTGCGCTGCCCGTCGATGTGCGGCGCGCGGGCGCTGACTTCGCGGTGGGTTGCACTTACAAGTACCTGAACGGCGGTCCAGGTGCGCCCGCGTTCATCTACGTCGCGCCGCGCCACGCAGGCAGCGCGCGCCCGGCGCTCTCGGGTTGGCTCGGCCACGACGCTCCATTCGCCTTCGAGCGGAGCTATCGACCCGGCGACGGCGTGGCGCGGATGCGCGTCGGGACGCCGCCGGTGATCCAGATGGCGGCGCTGGAGGCGTCGATGGACATCTGGGACACGGTGGATCTGCAGGAGCTACGGCTCGCGTCGATCCGGCTGACGGAGAGGTTCATCGCGGGCGTCGAGGCGACCTGCCCGGACCTGGAGCTCGCGAGCCCCCGCCATCCAGCCGCTCGCGGCTCCCAGGTGTCTTTCCAGCACCCGGAGGGCTACGCCGCGATCCAGGCGTGCATCGCGCAGGGCGTGATCGGGGACTTCCGCGCCCCGGACATCATGCGCTTCGGCTTCACGCCGCTCTACATCGACGAGGACGACGTGGACGCGGCCGTCGCCGTGATCGCGCGCGTCATGGGCGAGCGTCTGTGGGAGGATCCGCGCTACCGGGAACGGGGCGCGGTGACCTGAGGCAATCCGCGCCACGATCCTGGCCATCCTTCAGCGGATCGGCTCGATCTCGCCCTCGTACTCGATGGCGATCACGCTGACGGCCTCGTCCGGCGCGGGTCCCTCGACTCGGATGCGAAGGCCACCTCCGTCGATTGCCTCGCAGACGACCGGGGATTCGGGCCGGGCGAGGAGCCGGGCGGAACTCGGTTGCACCGCGGCTCCGGACACGAGGAGTTCGCCGTTCTCGGGCCACTCGTAGACGTGAACGTAGAGGCGATGGTTGCCGGCGTCGTAGGTCGTCCGGCCGAAGGTCTGGGCGCCGAAGGGGCTCTTGCGCGTGCCGTAGATCGACTCTCCGTTGACGCCGAGCCACTGGCCCATCGCCTCCAGGCGCTCGACCTCGAACTCCGCCAGCGTCCCGTCGGCTTTCGGGCCGAGGTTGAACTCGATGTTGCCATTGTCCGAGACGACGTCGACGACCATGCGGATCGTCTCGGCGGGGCTCAGGATGTTGTCGGGGTGCTCGTTCCGGTTGTAGCCGTAGCTGTTGCCGAACCCTCGCCACATGGCCCAGGGCTTGGCGCGGTCGATGTCGGCGTGGTACTCGACGTGGTAGAAGTCGCCGTAGACGCCGCGCGTGTCGGAGGTCCCTTCCTTCTTCTGGCCGAAGCGGTCGTTGACGACCACCTCCTGGCCGCGTTCCGCCGCCTGGTTGTAGTAGTAGGCCACGATCTGACGCGCTCGCCAGAAGGGATAGCCATGCTCCCACTCGCCGTCGAAGCAGAGGGAATCGGGGTGGTACCTGTCGATCAGTTCCTTGATCTGCGGCACCATGAAGTCATCGACGTACTCGGAGTCGTTCCCGTCGAGGTCGCGATCGGTGAGGGGCTGGAAGCCGGCGTACTCGTTCGGATCCGGCGTGGCCGCATAGGCCGGGTTGAACCACTCGTAGAACGAGTAGTAGAGACCGACGCGGATGCCGCGCTCGCGCGCCGCGGCGACGAGTTCGCCGTAGAGGTCGCGCTTCGGTCCCATCTCGACCGCGTCGCGGTGGGTGAAGTCGGAGTCGAAGAGGCAGAAGCCGTCGTGGTGTTTGACGGTGATGAAGAAGTACTGGACACCGGCGCGGGTGAAAAGGTCCATCCAGGCGTCGGCGTCGAAGTCCTTCGCGAAGAAGCCTTCGACGCTCTCCTTCTCGAGGTTCGGCGTGCCATCGATGAACGCGTCGTAGGGCGCGTCGCCGTAGGTCCTTGCGTGGTACTCCTTCACGGCTTCGTTGGACATCATCCACTGCCAGTACCACTCGGCGTACGCGACCCCGTAGGGCGTATCCTTGCGCGGCGTCCAGCCGGGAACGCAGTAGGGACCCCAGTGGGCGCTGAGCCCGACCTTCGCGTCCCGAAACCAGCTCGGCAGCGGGTGCGTCACGAGCGAGGCCCACGAGGGCGCGAACGGTCCCTGCTGGATGACGGGCGCCAGCATGGGATGCAGCCGCTCCACGGGAGGATCTTCCGTCGGGAGCGCGGCGACCTCGCCGGTCTGGGCCGTGGCAAGGCCGCTGAAGAGGGCCAGCGCGAGGAGCATGCCGAGTGAAGCAACCACGTTCGTTCGTCCGGTGTGAGGCATGCCCAGACTGTATCAGCCCTCCGCCGATTGACGCCGCCGCGGAAGCGGAACGATGACCCAGGGAGAGCGCCAAATCCGAACCCCGGGGCCAGGTGGTGGAGCGTCCAGTGAGCGAGCCAGCCAGCTCTCGCCTCGAATGCGATCCGGGCCGTGCCCGGAAGGCTCATCGATCAGGATCTGGTTGAAGAGCGCCACGGAGGACAGGTAGCCCCAGAACATCCCCCATGGGGCGAACGGGAGAAGCGGCAGCGGCGGTAGGTTCATGAACAGCGCATACCACCACGCCGTTACGTAGTCGCGGAATCGGCGGACGACGAGGGGGATCGTGCGCGTGAGCTGGAAGGCCGAGCGGAATCGCCCTGTCGCGGAGACTCGCAGGAACCCTGCGGGCAGCAGGAAGATGATCAGGTGGAAGAGCGCGATCATCCAGGCAGCGTCGCCGCGCTCCAGGTAGGGCCCGCCGCCGACGGGCAGGCTGAAAAGCGTCACCAGGACGGGAAAGGCGACGTTGAGGAACGCGAGAAAGGCAAGGCAGATCGCACAGCCGATCAGCGTCTCGATGCCTGGTCGAAAGCCAGCGGCGGACACCTGGAGCGACAGCGCGATCCAGAGGGGCAAGAGATAGAGCTGGATCACGCCCATGGCGCGGAACCCGTTGACGCAGTGCTCGAGATGACGCCCGTCCCACTCGGGCATGGCGCGTTCCTGCGGCCAGAAGAAATGCTCGATCTGGGCCTTGCGGTAGCCGAGGACCATGGGCCATCCGAAGAACGGGATGAGCACGAGCCAGCCCGCGTGGCGGGTCTTGGCTTCCCATTCGGGATCGAGCAGCGGGTAGAGGTTCGCAGCCTGCGGGTCCACGCTCACGTGCGACGGCTCCCCAGGCGCAGCACGGCCCGAAGATCCAGAAGACCGGTGAAGAGAACGATCGGTGCCATCGCCGTCAGCGCGAGCCGAAGGAGGTCCGGCACGCCCGTGCCGCGCGGCATCCAATGGATGGCGGTCGGCGCGTCCAGGTGTCCGCCGCGCTCAAGGACGATCACGGCCACCAGCGCCCCGAAGAGCCCCGCGAGGATCACGTGCAGAAGGTACTCGCCGCGCGGCAGCCCTCCGGCGGTGCGACGACTCTCCGGCTCGAGCCAGAAGTCGACCACCGAGATCAGGGCGTCCACGACCAGGAGAGCGAGAAGAGCCACGAACCACCCACCGTTCAGCGTGAAGTTGGGAAGGACGAAGAACAGGGCCGCGTAGGTGGGGCCACGCAGGAAGTGCGTCACCAGCTCGGCCCGCGACTCGGGCCGGTTCCGGAGGTCGTGGGCCGCCACGTGGAAGACGACGATGTCCGTGGCGCCGAGCACGCCCATGATGAAGAGAATCATGCAGGCATGGGTCATGGCCCTAGTTTATCAGCCGTAGCCAGGGGCTGGCGCGGTCCCTGGCTCCGCTACCCCGACCATCTCTCCTTGTCTCCTGGCTCGCCCCCGGACGAACGGTCTTCTGGTTCGCGATCTTCGGCTGGTCCGGAATCAGCGCGACCTTCTGCCCGACCATGATCCTCTCCCTCTACTGGTCGAAGATGACGGCGCGCGGCTCACTCGTCGCGATGATCGTCGGCTTCCTCTGTGTCCCGCTCTTCAAATTCGGGGCGCCCGAGCTGGCCGTGGTGGGGGATTTCTTCGGGCAGCTGGGTGAGCTGCCCCCCGCGTTCTTGCTCTCCGGTCTGGCGGGCGTCGCGACCTCGCTCATGGACCGGAAAGGCGGCGAGCGCGTCCTCGGTGCAGCGAGCGATATCGACCACGCCGCAGGCTGACTCGCGGCGGCTTCTCAGCGCCTCCCTTGCCCATCCAGAGCGGGATGGATCACCAGGACGTTGCCCGACGCGCCGCAGGTGACGAGAGAGGTGCCCAGCCCTTCGAAGTCCCCTGACGCAAGGTCGCGGAGTTCCGCGGAGTCGCGGGCGATCTCCCGCACGTCGCCCGTCCACATCGGGTACTCCGACTCGTAGCCCGAGAGGTCGAAGTCGATGGGGTCGATCCATTCGGCCTCGAGACGTACCACGTCGACGGTACCCTCCTCATCCACCGTGCAGGGCCTCCGCGCCGTAGGCCTCGGGGTCGATGTCCACCAGGACCGCGCCCCTGAGTGGGGGGCCTGACTTCTTGGGCGAGGAACCAAAGGGGAAGGAGATCAGGCGCAGCTCGCCGCTCCTGTCCGCCAGGAGAAGGCCGACGCAGGGGTCGAACGCGAGCCGACGGACGGACTTCGGCGTGGCGTAGCGTTCCCTCACTTCGAGGTCGGTGCCGCTCCAGGCCAGGTCGGCGCCCAAGCCGTCCCCGTTGGCGACGAAGAAGCCATTCGTCGAGACCGTGGTCGCCGCGATGCGGCCTTCCATGGGTAGCGACTGGACCCGCATCTGGAAGACGGCCTTGCCCCCGCCAGCCCCATCGATGAATCCCGTCAGCGCCCGGCCGTCGCTGCATGTGGCGAGGAAGGTTCGAGTCGCCATCCGCGAGTCGACGGCGACCGTTTCCACGAGCGTCGGCGGCAGATAGGCGATCTCGGTCCACTCGCCTGAGTGCTCTCGGTAGAAGGTTCGTATCGCGCCCAGACCGGATTCGCTCGCGGGCCCCTCCGCCATCCCCACCGCCACGATCTCATCTCCAGGATGGCTGCCGTACAGGTTGCCGACGGCCACCTGCACGAGTTCGCCTCCCGTGGTCGCGATCGTCTCGGTGACGAACCCGCTCGCGGTCCTTCGGATCACGAGCACCCGCCCCTCCTCGTCCACCGCGACGATCTCGTCGCCGGGCGTCGTCACGTCCACGTCCCCCACGGCGATGCTGTTGAGCGGGACGTCGCCGCGGTAAGCGACCTCGAGGGAGTAGTTCGGGTCGAGTACCACAGGGGCGCGTCCTTCCGCCGGCACGACCGCGCCCTGACGCTCGGTCTCGGTCTCGGTCTCGCTCTCGGCCTCGGTCTGCCCACGCGCCGTACGTTCGATGACCTGGGCCGCCGTGAAGCCCTTCGGGAAGCGCTTCAGGTCCTTGAAGGTCCAGACGGAGGTTCCGTCCTCGCTCCGTTCGATCAGCTCTGCCTCCGGCGCAAGCTCCACCGTGTGGCCCGTGGAAAGGCGCTGGGCCGCTTCGGCCGACGCGGGCTTGGGGCCCCCCCCGTGGTCACCCATCGCCAGCTCCCTCACGACGCGCTGGGTCCGCGTGTCGACCTCGATCAGCTGGTCCGGGCCCACTTGAATCAGCACTCGCCCATGGCCGTCGCCGAGGCCGCTCGGCTTCTCGCCTTCCGGCGGCGAATCGCCCAGCCACTGCACGAAGCGGCAGTCGAAGTCCGACGTCTCGATCGGGCGCTCCCAGAGCAGCTCGTAGGTTTCCAGGCTCGTCTCGCGCAGGAGCACCGCGCGGCGCGACGCCCCGTCCACGCCGAGGATCCGCCTCGGCTGCTGCTGGCCCAGGGAGGCGAACGGAGAGCGCTCCTTGCCTCGGCTCGCGCTCGTGTTGAAGGCCACGAGCTGCTGCAGGTGCTCGAGGGGCGCCACCACCTCGGCCAGGCGGGCCGACACGGCGGTCGAGTGCACGTTGAGGTACTCGAGTCCAGGTGCCCGCGCAACGAGCGCCGCCACCCCGGCGTCCGTCAGCTGCGTGCGCTCCAGGTGAGCACGTCGCAGGGCGGGGAGCTTCGGAAGCGCGGCGAGAAGTTCGTCCGTCACGCCCGTGCCCGCGAAGCTGATCTCGACCGTCTGCTGGTCCAGCTCCATGAGCCTTTCGAGCTGTTCGCTCGTCGGTACCACAGGGTTGTGGCTCCAGCTCACGCGATAGAGAGGCGGCGCGTCAGCGCCCTCGTACCGGCCCCCCGAGGGCCGCACGCGTTCGATGACCGCGCCGATCCGGGTGGCGAGCGAAGAGATGGTTCCCCGTCGCTGAAGGGTGCGCGCGGTCGATGCGCTCAGAAGCGCCTGCATGGCCTGCTCGTCCGCCCCCGCTTCGATCCAGTTCTGAAGGCTGGTGATCGCGGCTTCGGAGATGCGGTCGCCCTTCGGCGGCATCGCATCGACGTCATCGGCGGGGAGGCTCATGCGGTAGAGAAGCTCACTGTCGACCGGGCTCTCCCGATCGATGCTCTTCAGCCACCCGCTCATCTCGTCGAGCCGCAGCCCGCCCTTGACGTTCGAGCCTGCGTGGCATTCGAAGCAGCGCGCCTCGACGGTCGCGAAGGCGTCGGCGAGATCCTTGTCGGAGGCTGGGCCCGTGGGCAGAGCAGAGGCCCAGAGAGCCCAAAGGAGCGTCGGAGCACTCATGCGATGACCTGGTGAATCGGCTCTGCGCCTTCGACCCCGACGAGCTTCTGATCGAGCCCGTTGAAGAAGTACGACAGCCCGTTCGGATCGAGCCCCATCAGATGCAGGATCGTCGCGTGCAGGTTCCGCACGTGAAAGCGATCCTCGACGGCCTTCGAGCCAAGCTCATCGGTCTGCCCGACGCTCGTCCCGCCCTTCACGCCGCCGCCGGCCATCCACATGGTGAATCCCCACGCGTTGTGGTCACGGCCCGTGCCTTTCTCGTACTCCGCGGTGGGCTGGCGGCCGAACTCACCGCCCCAGACCACGAGGGTCTCGTCCAGTAGACCGCGCCGCTCCAGGTCCACGAGTAGCCCCGCGATCGGCCGATCCGTACGGCCCGCGTGGCGCGTGTGGTTGAACACGAGGTCGCCGTGCGCGTCCCAGTTGTCGTCGTTATGACCGCCGCCCGAGTAGACCTGGATGAAGCGAACGCCGCGCTCGACGAGCCTGCGCGCGAGCAGACACTTGGCGCCGAACTTGGCGGTCTTCGCCTGGTCGAGCCCGTAGAGCTCGCGCGTCTCCTCCGACTCGGACGCCAGGTCGACGGCCTCGGGGGCGGTCGACTGCATGCGATACGCGAGTTCGAACTGCTCGATCCGGCTCGCGAGCTCCGGGTTCTGCGTCCGCTGGAGCCCGTGGATCCCGTTCTCTTCCGCGAGGTGATCGAGCAGCGCGCGCTGGGCGCCCGGCGACATTCCCTCGGGACGGTTGAGCCCGAGGATCGGCGTGCCCTGGGTCCGGACCTGGACGCCCTGGAGCGACGCGGGCATGTAGCCGCTCGTCCAGTTCTTCGCGCCGCTGATCGGGCCGCCGGACTCGTCGAGCATCACGACGTAGCCGGGCAGGTCGCGGTTCATGGTCCCGAGGCCGTAGTTCACCCAGGACCCGAGGCTCGGGTGGCCCGACACGACGCGCCCGCAGTTCATGTTCAGGAGCGCCGAACCGTGGATCGGGCTGTCCGCGTACATGGAGTGGAGGAACGCGATCTTGTCGACCTGGGTCCCGAGGTGCGGGAAGAGATCGGACACCTGCTTGCCGCATTCGCCGTAGGGCCGGAACTTCCACTTCGGGCCCACGACGCGGCCTCCCTTGCGCTTGCCCTGGCGGCCGAAGGTCGGCATGTCGATGGTCTTGCCGTCGAGCTGGTACAGCGCGGGCTTGTAGTCGAAGGTGTCGACTTGGCTCGGGCCGCCGTACATGAACAGGAAGATGACGTGCTTCGCCTTGGCGATCGCGCGCGGGCTCAGCTCGCGACCGTTCTGCAGCGGGTTGGGTCCGACGCCGTCCGCGGCGTGGGCCGTGCCCTTGAGGAACTCCGTGCCGAGCATGCCGGTGAGCGCGACCGCTCCGAAGCCTCCCGCGGTGTGTTCCAGGAACTGGCGTCGGTTGATGGGGCAGGCCTTGCCTTCTCGATGGGGTTGCTGCATCAGTCGATCCAGAGGAATTCGTTGCGGTTGAAGAGGCCGAGGGCGAAGAGGGCGACGGCGCCGGCCTCGTCGAGATCGTGCTCGGATTGAAGGGATTCGAGGAAGGTGAGGCCGCGGTCGATCTCGTCCTCCGTGGCGTCACGCCCGAGGGTGTTCTCGATCGCGGTGCGCAGCGCATCGGCTGCTCCGTCGGCCTCGGCGAGCACCGACGCCGCGAGGGCTTCGGCGCGCGCGTTCACGAACGGGCCATTCAGCGTCAGAAGCGCCTGCGTCGGCACGTTCGTCGGGAAGCGCACCGGGCACGGAAGGTCCGGGTCCGGCTGGTCGAGCGACGCGAGCAGCGGCTCGCGCAGGCTGCGCTTCACGTGGACGTAGAGGCTGCGCCGCACGGCGTCCTCGGGCGTCCCGTGGCCCCAGGCATTGTTCGGCTGCGAGGACGTGGCGAGGACCTCGTCGGCGAGTGGAGGGAAGACCCAGGGACCGAAGCGCTCGGTGTTCAGCTCACCGCTGGTGGCGAGCGTGGCGTCGCGGTACTCCTCGGCGGTGAGCCTGCGCGGATCGAAGGCCGAGTAGAGATCGTTCCGCGGGTCGTTCAGGGTGGCGACGACAGGGTCACGCTCGGTGCCCATCTGGTACGCCTCGCTCTCCATCAGCCACCGCTGTAGCGACTTCACGGACCACTCGCGATCGATCAGTTCCAGCGCCACGCGGTCCAGCAGCTTGGCGTTCGTCGGCAGCTCGCCGAGGCGACCGAAGTCGCCCGAGGTACGGCAGATGCCGCGACCGAAGAGGAACTGCCAGATGCGGTTGGCCTCGACCCGCGCGGTGACGTGGGCGCCGCCTTCGAAGGCCCAGTCGGCGAGGGTGCGGCGGCGGAGGCTGGAGGCGGCGCCGGGGCCCGGTGCCGGGAGCTCGTAGGCCGGAGCCTCGGCGGGTTGTCCGACGAGCCAGGCTTCCGGCAGCGCCGGATCGACGCGGTCGCCGCGTGCATGGACGCTGCCGCGCATCTCCACGAACTGCTCCGGCGGAACCGGTCCGTTCTCGTAGGCGACGTGCGCGGGATAGGGGACGGCGACGGGCTGCGCGAGGTGACGGTCGCGCTCCATCAGATGGCGGCGCAGCCCTTCGAAGCGCTGATCGTCCGCGGGCGCTTCACCCAGTGCGACGCGCACGGACTCGAGCATTCCGCCCTCGGCTTCGACGTCCCACTTCGTGCTGAGACCCACGTCGATCGCCTGACCCCCGGCGGTTTGGGAGCACTGGACGGCGAGCACGTTCCGACCGACGACGAGCGCAGCGAGCGCGTCGGCTCCGAGCTGGCGTGCGAGGTACGAGGTGGTGTAACCCGGGCGCTCCAGTATGAGCTGGCCGTTCAAGTAGATCTGGACGTCCTCGTCGTGCAGGTAGGTGAGGTGCAGCGCGCTCGGGATCTCCCCGAGCCGGAACGTGGTCCGGAGCTGAATGACGGGCGTTTGCCAGGCGGTGTTCACGATCGCGCCCGGCGTTCCGGCGGCGCCGAAGCCGCTGCGCCCGCTCTTCCAGCTCGCATCGTCGAAGCCCGGCTGGCTCCACGCGTCACCCTGGAAGGCATCGCCGATTCGATAGAGCCACTCGTGCGCTGCGGCGCGCGCGTCGGCGACGAGCGTCACGGGCGAGTCGTTCTTCACGACCGTCCCGAGTCCCGTGCGCTCGACCTCGGCCGTGAGGGCGGCGTCGATCTCCGCGAGTCGGTCGGCGTGGGCGTCCGGGGCCCACACGCCATCGCCTGCACGATCGGCCAGGTCACGGGTGCCGTTCTTGCTGTAGCGCGTGACGCCGGTGAAGTGAGCCGTCAGCGCGAAGTACTCCTTCTGGGTCACCGGGTCGGCCTTGTGGTCGTGGCAGCGCGCGCAGCCCATGGTCGTTCCGAAGACGACCTGGCTGACGGTGTCGACGATGTCGGCGCGCGCGTCGGACGCAGCCTGCTCGCGGTCGGCCGGTTCGTCGTCGAAGAGACCGATGCGGTAGAAGCCGGTCGCGATCTGCGCCTCGGCGGCTTCGAACGGGTCGCCGATATCGGCCGCATACTCGTCGCCCGCGAGCTGGAGCTGGACGAAGCGGTCGTACGGCAGGTCACGGTTGAAGGCGCGAATCACCCAGTCGCGGTAGCGCCAGATGTTCTGCTTGGCGGAGTCCCGCTCGTAGCCGTCGGTCTCCGCGTAGCGCACGAGGTCGAGCCAGTGGCGCGCCTGGGCCTCGCCGTAGTGAGGGCTGGCGAAGAGGCCGTCCAGAAGCTGGCTCCACGCCTGCTCCCAGCCGAGGTCCTCCACGGCGGCGAGGAACGCGTGTCGCTCGGCGGGCGTGGGGGGGAGCCCCGTGAGTGCGAAGGTCGCGCGCCGCAGCAGCGCTTCCGGCCGTGCGCGCTCGGCGGGCGCGAATCCGGCCTGGTCGAGGCTCGCGCGGATCCACGCATCGACCGGATGCTCGGCCCAGGCTGCGTCTTCTACCTTCGGGTCCTCCAGTCGGTCGAGCGAACCGTACGCCCACCAGGAACCGTCCGCGGAGACGTGATGCTCTTCGAGGGGATGCGCGGAGGGATCCGCGAGACGCCCCGCGGAGCCTTCGGGCCACGGTGCACCTTTCAGAATCCAAGCCCGCAGGACCGCGACCTCCTCGTCCGGGATCGCACCGGACTTGGGCATGGCGAGTTCGGGATTCCCGTACTCGATGACCTTCAGAAGCCGACTCTTCTCGAGCCGGTCGCGGTCGAGCACGTCGCCGCGGGATCCGCCCTCGGCGAAGGTCTCCGCCGTGGCGAACGAGAGGAAACTCTTCCGGTGCGCACCGCCGTGACACTCGAGGCAGCGCGTCTCGAGGATCCTACGCACGGCGGTGAAGTCTTCGGGCCCCAAGGACTCCGTGTCGAAAACTCCGAGGCCGGGAGCAAAATCTCCGGTCCCTAACTCAGGGGTGCCCGGGTCTCTCCCGGAAGCGGCCGCGGAGAGGAAGAGAGTGAAGAACGCGAGGAACGTCGTGATTCTCATGGGCGTCGTGTGACGCAGCGGAAGCCGCGCAACAGCGCCAGTCTACGTCGAAGTCCCGGTGGCCGCGACTGCCTCGATCTCAACAAGGCAACCGTGGTTCAAAGAGCCACACGGAACCACGATCCGCGCGGGTCGATGCTCGCCCATGAAGCGCGCGTACACTTCGTTGACAAGCGGCCAGAACGAGACGTCCGTGACGTAGATCCGAACCTGAACCAGAGACGCTCGATCCGTCCCCGCCGCTTGCAGGAGACGCTCCACGTTCTCGAGTGCCTGAAGCACCTGGGATTCGATCCCCTCGGGGGTCACCTTCGTCTCCGGGTGGATCGGAAGCTGGCCAGACACGTAGAGCGTGCCCGCGTGTTCGACGATGGGCGAGTAGTGCCCGGCGGGCGTTGGAATGGAGGGGTGCTGGGGAATTTGCATACCCACAGTTCAGCGGAGCACGGCCGCCGATGCACCCGTCAAGGCTCGATTCAGTTTGCCGTGCCGCGCAGCGTGATGTCGAACGGGTTGGGGGCATTCGGCGCGTCGTGCGTGAAACGCAGGGTCGCACTCTTCGCGCCAGTTCCCGAGCGGGGATCGAAGCGGAGCCGATAGCGGATCTCGTTGCCAGCCTGCATGAGCGCGTCGCCGAGGCAGCTGTTCTGGATCTCCGTCCTCATCACGTCCGAAACGACGGGATGGAAGTGCAGGTCGATGTTGTCCATGCCGCCGCACGTGTGGCAGTAGCTCATGATGGTGCCCTGGCTGCACTGCGTCGAGCTCTCGCAGCCCGCGTAGCAGTGGTCGAGCGGCGGGCAGTACTCGTGCGTATGGGTCGTGCCGAAGTTGTGGCCGAGTTCGTGCGCGAAGACGACGAAGTCCCAGGTGAAGCTACCGGCGTTCCCCGTCCAGGTCTGCCAGTCGATGAGCCCGTTCAGATTGCCACTGACGCCGTAGCCGTACGTCTGGTGGCAAAGCACATCGACGTAGGCCACGCCACCGCCGAGCGACGCGCCGGAGAGGAAGTGTGCGAGGTCGGCGGTGGCGGGCCAGCCCGAGGTGTTCCAGGCGGTGCGGAATTCGGCGAGCATGTCGCTGGCGGTGCCGGGCCCATCGGGCGTGGTCCAGCCATCGTTGCTGGTCGTGTGGATGCCGAGGTAAGCGATCGAGAGGGTGACCTGGGCGTCCTCGAAGTACTGGTCGCTGATGGCGGCGACGAGGCTCGTCACGTATTCGGTCAGCGCCGCGGACGAGCCGAGCTTCTGGTAGAGCTGGAAGTCCGTTTCGAGGGCGAGGCGGCAGTTGGCGACCACGGTCGAGCTGGTGCCGGGGCTGGAGCCCGTGGGCGGCGTGAAGCCGGAGTCGAGCGCACCGAGGAGCGGCGCGTATCCCATGGAAGCGAGGTCGGTCCGGGGCGCGGTCCCGGGCGCGTAGAGCTGGCCGCCGCAGAGCGCAGGCCGCTCGCTCGCGGGCAGGCCAGCGAGCTCCGACTCGTGGATGATACGACTCGTGGCAGGCATCGAACCTGTCGACGGCGCCTCCGAGGCGATGTGGATCATCGAGTTCTCGCCGAACGGGAGCTGGATGAATCCGCGCGGGCCGACGCCCGTGTTGAAGGCCAGGAACGCCGTGCTGTCCGGGATCTCGACGACGCGGCCGCGCCAGGTCGTCAGGTCCGAGAGGAGCGCTCCGGGGCCGCCCGGGATCGGCTGGCCGTCCACGAAGAGGATGGCGTCGGCAGCGACTGGAAGCGGGATCCGCTCGAGCTCCAGCGTCACCTCACCGAGGTTCCCAGGCAGCGGGAACCCGTGGAAGCGAACGCGGTCGACGGCCGAGAGGTCCACGAGCGCGGCCTCGTCGAGCGTGACCGAGAGGCCGAGGCCGGCGCCCAGCGACGAGTCGGCGCTGCCCGGATGCCCCAGAGCCGCCGCGTCCCTGCGGACGAACGGCGCGCCGAGGTCGGCAAACTCCGACGGAGGCGTCATCCCCGAGGCCGCGTTCATGCCGCTCGGAAGGGAGGCGCCGTCCACCTCGACCTTGAAGTCCGTCTCGTTGGTTCCGGAGAGGAGCGGCTGGCCGAGCGACATGGGCTGGCCACCCGCGTTCGTCACGATGAGAAGGCTGCCCAGGTTCGGACCGGCGCCATCGAGGGCGAAGCCGAGCTGGAGGTCATCTCCGGCGCCGGCGTGCGTCGTTTCCGTGCCGGTCGGCCCGCTGGTCGCGGACATCACGGCGGTGGGAGCTGACTCGTCGTCGGTGATGTTGAGGATGTGCCGCGTCGGCCCCACGCGCTCCAGCTGGTCGAGACCGAGGCCGGTGAGGTGCACGGCGAAGAACTCCATGCCCTCGGAGTCGGTATCGTCGAGGACCTGGAGCGTGATCTGCTGCTGGGCGCCGCTCGGCGTGCCCGCGGCGAACTGGACCGGGGTGGATGGAACGGCCACGTAGTCGGCGCCCGCGGTGGCTGTCCCCGTGCCATCGTCCTGAAGCAGCGTGTTGACGTCGAAGCCGAGCGTGGCGCCCAGGCTGAGGTCGAGCTGAATCGTGAGCGGATAGCTGGAGCTCGATTCATCGGGCGTGACGGTCGAACTCGTCTGGAACGACAGCGAAGCGGTCTGCGAGTCGTTGATGTCGACCGTCGTCTGGGTGATGCCGACCACGCTGGCGTTCGAGGCGCCGCTCAGCCCGAAGCGGATCGTTTCGTTCGCCCCTTCGGCGACCGTGTCGGGCAGCATCGTGAGGCTCACGGTGACGGAGTCACCTGTCACCGAGCCGGCCGGGAAGGTGACGACGAAGGGGTCGAACGCGGCGTAGTCGCTTCCCGCCGTCGCGGTACCGGAGCCGAGGTCGGAGACGGTGACGGTGATCGCCTCGGTGGTCTCGGGAAGCTCCGTGACGAGCCCGACGACGATGGCTCCGCTCGTCTCGCTCGCCGGGAAGCTGCTGGCAGCGAAGCTGACGGCCGACGGAGAGGTTGTGATGTCCACCTCGCCGATGCCGCTGCAGCCCTGGGTCGCCAGCGAGGTCAGCGCGGCCAGCAGCGCGAACCCGCCGCGCCCCTGGGGCTTCCGGGTCCGTGCTGCCTCGTTCTCGATTCTGCCTGACGTCGCCATGGGCTCACTCCAATTCCTGGTCTCGGCCCGCGCACGTGCGCAAGGACCCGATGCCCTGGATCGGGGAACCGCCTGGGGGAGCTGTAGGGGCAGTCAACGACCGCCCGGACTCTCTCATTGCGTGCCACGGAAAAGCCGCCGTGTCGCGTTCTGGCTCACACGGAGGCGGTGGCGCCGCCCACGCGAAATGGGGGCGGGGTGAGGCGCGCTCTACCGCATCTTCGAAATCTTGAGCTTCTCGGCCTTCGCCTGTTTCTGGACGGACTCCTCGCTACGGGTCAGCGAGATGGCGATGGCCTGGAGGCTCATGCCCTTGCCCACGAGCAGGTGGAGCTTGGACGTCTCGCTGGGGGTCCAGGGCTGACGGTGTCGTTCGAATTTCTTGGCCATGATTCGGTGGGGTGGGCTGACTACTCGGCGTCCTTGGCGTCACGCTTCATCTCGCCCAGCCGCAGGCTGAGCTTCGCGATCTCGGCCTGGTGGCCCGGCTGGCCAAAGAGGTTGGTGAGTTCGTCCGGGTCTTCCTGGAGATCGTAGAACTCCCACTCGTCCAGCTGTTCGAAGTAGATCAGCTTGTATCGATCCGTGCGAATGCCGTAGTGCCGCGGGACCGCGTGGGCGCCCGGGAACTCGTAGTAGCGATAGTAGATCGCGTCACGCCACGTTTCGGGCTCGGCGCCCGCGAGGACCGGGCGCAGTGAGTGCCCCTGCATGTCAGCCGGGATCTCGACCCCGGCGGCGTCGAGGAAGGTCGGCGCGTAGTCGAGGTTCTGCACGAGTGCGTTGGCGACGGTCCCCGGCGGCGTCACGCCCGGCCAGCGCACGATGAGCGGCATCTCCAGCGACTCGTCGTACATCCAGCGCTTGTCGAACCAGCCGTGGTCGCCGAGGTAGAAGCCCTGGTCCGACGAGTAGACGACGATCGTGTTCTCCGCTTGACCGCTCTCCTCCAGCCAGTCGAGGAGCGCGCCGACGCTCTCGTCGACGCCGCGGATGCAGCGCAGGTAGTTCTTGATGTAGCGCTGATACTTCCATCGGACGAGGTCTTCGCCCTGGAGGTTCGCTTCGAGGAACGCGGCGTTGCGCGGCTGGAACGCCGCGTCCCAGACCCGACGCTGCTCCGGCGTCATGCGCTCCAGGTTGCGGAATCCGGATGCGTCGAGGGCCCGGCCCCCGGGCGGCGGCTGGCTCTCGTCATCCAGCACGAAGAGGTCGTAGAAGATCTCCATGTGCTCGTCGATGCTCATCTCCGAGTCGTTCGCGCCGCTCGCGTTGTCCTGGTGCTGGTCGAAGAGCGTCGCAGGCACCGGAATGTCCTCGTCGGCCCAGAGGTCCAGATGCCGACCGGCGGGCATCCACGTGCGGTGCGGCGCCTTGTGCTGGCACATCAGGAGCCACGGCCGGTCCGGGTCCGCCTTCTTCTGCTCGTCGAGCCAGTCGAGCGCGAGGTCGGTGACGATGTCCGTGCAGTGACCCTCCACGGTGCGCTTGCCCTCGGCGTTGAGCAGCGTCGGGTTGTAGTACATGCCCTGGCCAGGGAGGATGTCCCAGTGGTCGAAGCCCTGGGGGTCGGAGTTCAGGTGCCACTTGCCGATCATCGCCGTCGTGTAGCCGGCCTTCTGCAGGAGCTTCGGGAAGGTCTGCTGGTCGCCGTCGAAGCGGTCGCCGTTCTGGCGAAATCCGTTGAGATGGCTGTGCTTCGAGGTCAGGACGACGGCGCGGCTCGGGCCGCAGATCGAGTTCGTGCAGTAGGAGCGCTTGAACAGCGTCCCGCCGCGACTGAGCTCGTCGATCCGCGGCGTCGGGTTCACGCCCGCGAGTCGGCCCTGGTACGCGCCGATCGCGTCCGTGGCGTGGTCGTCGCTGAAGATGAAGAGGACGTTGGGCCGCCGCGGTTCGGCCTCCTGCGCCAGCGCAGGCGAGGCCGCTGCGAGGAGGAGAAGGAGGCCAGGCATGCTCGCACGGAGTGGGCGCTCGGCGCACCCTCGCCGGAGGGGATCGGTGAAGAACATCCGGCCAGCGTACTCTTTCCGCGCCCGGGATGAGCGTACCCTGGAGCCCATGAGCGAATCCAAGAGAGCGGCCGGGCGCCGCGCCGCCGAGTTCATCGAGTCGGGCCAGACGGTCGGGCTCGGGACCGGGTCGACCGTGTTCTTCACCCTGGAGCGCCTCGCCGAGCGCATCCGCGACGAGGGCCTCGAGATCCGAGGAGTCCCGACCTCGATCGACACCGAGACGAAGTCCCGCGGCTTCGGTATCCCGCTGGCGACCCTCGATGAGGTGGAGAAGATCGACGTGACGGTGGACGGCGCCGACGAGATCGACGGCGCGTTTCAGATGATCAAGGGGGGCGGAGGCGCGCTCCTGCGCGAGAAGGTCGTCGCGTCGCTTTCGGATCGCGTGGTGATCGTGGTGGGGGCCGACAAGGTCGTCGAGCGCCTTGGAAGCACGTTCGACCTGCCGGTCGAGGTCGTCCCCTTCGCCCGCGCCGTCGTCCACCGGAGAATCGAGGCCATGGGTGGCCAGCCGGCCCTTCGGATGCGCAAGGACGATTCGTCCGCCGCTTACCTGACCGACAACGGCAACGAGATCCTCGACGTGCACCACGCGGATGGGATCGCGGATGCTGCCGCCCTGGAGCGCGCGCTCCACGAAATCCCCGGCGTCGTGGAGAGCGGGCTCTTCATCGGGCTCGCCCACGCCATGGTGGTCGGCGAGGCCGACGGCTCGGCCTCCGTGCACGAACGCGGATAGGAGGCAAGTGTCCCGGCCCGGAACTCCGGGACGGCCTTTTCTTCTGCTGGCCGGAAACGGCTTCCGGGTCGTGCGCTGATTCGAGCCAGGAAGGTCCATTCAGGGACTTGGCACCGACGTTGCTCCTACAGGGTCGATGGAGTCCACGAAGTCCCAACTCGTCCTCCGTTCCATGGATATGGATGGACGGTCGCTCGGCACGGAGCGATCGTCCACGTTCCTGGGCGGTAGGTCCCAGGCAGAATCCGCTTCCAAGGTCCGCGGCGCCCTCGGTGAAGGCGATCGCTTCGCCAGGTTGCTGGAAAGGCGCGCCGTCCGCGATGTCGCGAAGGTCGCCTCCGACGTGGTCGCGCGGGTCCGTGAGGGTCGTACCGATGCGGCGGAGCGGACCTACAACGCCCGGGAAGCCCAGGCCAAGACCTGGAAGCCCCGTGAGGAACGCACCTTCGCACGGGAGGACGCGGGCGCTTCCACCACCGAGGCCCAAGCTCATCAGGCGGACCCGGCGTCGAATCGCAGGGTCCAGCGTGGAGCATCGGAAGGAGCCGCAGGCTCGGCTCCCGCGGCCCGCGCCTCCTCCGCCGGAGACGCGCCCGGCGCGTCCGAAATCGCCGATCCCTCCGCGATCGAGCCCGACCCGAACGATGTCCAGGGTCAGGCCGCGCCCCATTCGATCCTGCTCGCACCGAACGGGCCGATGGGCTCCAGCGCGACGCTCACCGTCGCAGCCGGCGCGTCGGCCACGGCACCAGGCTCAGGCACCGCGTCGGCGGGGGCACCGTCGCCCGTGGTCGCGCTGGGAGGCGGAGCCAAGGCCGCCACCGCGCAGCCCGTCCAGGCGATTCAGCCGAACGAGGCCGCCAGGGCTGCCCGGCGCCCTGAGGGAGTGGCCGCGCCCCGTCCTGGCCTGCCCGCGGAGGAGGCGCGCGCCCTCCTCGATCAGGTCCGCATCCAGATCCTCGACGGCAAGCGCGAGGCTCGCATCCAGCTACGGCCCGTGGAGCTCGGTCGACTCGATCTGCTCATCCGAGTGGACGGCAAAACAGTGACGGCGAAGATCGCGGCCGAGAGCCCCGAGACGCTCGCCGTTCTGGAGGCCCACGCCCCCGAGCTTCGTGCCTGGCTCGCGCGGGACGGGATGGAGGCCGTCGATCTCGAACTCAGCTTGATCGACGCCGGCAGCCTCGACTTCGCGCACGGCGACGATCCGGCGCGTTCCGGTTCCAGCGATCGACTCGGCGACGGGAGCGGCGCAGGCCGTCGCGGTCGCGCCAGGCGCTCGTCCGACTCAGCTTCCGGCATCGACTCGGCGGCCAGCGATCGCGCGGCTCTCTTGTCCTCTTTCAACCGAAGCGTGGCCGAAGGCCGCGTCGACATCCAGGCCTGAGTTCGACTCCGGGCCCACTTTCACCCTCCCAAGGCACACTCCCATGATCGAAGGCATCAGCGTCGGCTCCGCGCAACAAAGCGCCCAGGCGACCCAGGCGGGCAAGCAGCTCGACAAGAACGCGTTCACGAACCTCCTCGTCGCGCAGCTCCAGAACCAGGACCCGATGTCGCCGCAGAGCAACGACGAGCTCGCCGCGCAGCTGGCCCAGTTCTCGTCGCTGGAGCAGATGGAACTCGTCAACCAGAACCTGGTCGGCCTCGCGCGGCTTCAGCAAGGCAACGCGCTCGTCGATCAGATCACGGGGGCGAGCGCACTCGTCGGCCAGAACGTCGCGTACGCCGACGAGACGACCGGGGAGCTGATCTCAGGCGCCGTCGAGTACGCGAAGGTCGCGGACGGACGCGTCTTCCTCGGCATCGGTGGCGTCGATGTTCCGCTGGAGCAGGTCGCTGAAGTCCTCGGTGCCGTCGGCGATGGAGATGGGATCATCGACGCCGAGGACACCGCCGAGAGCGACGCTGACGACCTCGCTTCCGACGGCTGATCGCGCGTCTTCCTCCGTCACGTTTCGTATCACCCTGGCCCACCCACGCCGCAGTCCCCGAGCGCTGTCGCCCCTGACATGTCATCTTCCTTCTATTCCGCCCTTTCGGGCATGCGTACGCACCAGCAGTGGATCGACGTCATCGGTAACAACCTGGCGAACCAGAACACGCCCGGCTACAAGAAGAGTCGCGCCTCTTTCTCGGACAACTTCTCCCAGAACTTCCGCTTCGCGAGCGCGCCCAACGCGGGTCGAGGCGGAATCAACCCGATGCAGGTGGGCTACGGCGTCGGCCTCGCCAGCATCGACAAGACCTTCACCCAGGGATCGCTGACGGACACGGGTCGCGTCTTCGACCTCGCCCTGGAAGGCGGCGGCTTCTTCGCCCTCCAGACCCCCGAGAACCGCACGTATTCGCGCGTCGGCACGTTCGGTCTGGATGCGACCCAGAACCTGGTGGATCAGGCGTCGGGTGCGAAGGTGCTCGACCCGAACGGCGTCCCGATCAACCTCGACGTGACCTCGCTCTTCCCGCCGCAGATCACGACCGAGGTGATCGTCAAGGGCAACCTGCCGGCCGTTGTGTCAGGTCCGCTGGCCGAATCTCTCTCCGCGAACAGCGCCTACTTCGTGGGCACGCCGGCGGAGAAGCGGAGCACGAGCGCGGCGCCCAGCTACAACGTCGCGGCGGTCGGCGGCGTGCCCGGCGACATCGTCTCGATGGAGGTGATCGCCAACGGCGGCGTTCCCCAGCAGGTCGTCGTGCCGAGCGATCCCGTCACGGGAGCCATCCCGGCCGCCTCGATCGCCGCTGCGATCAACGCCCTCCAGGACATCACGAGCTACGTGGATGGGGCCAGCGGTGAGATCGTCGTGGAAACGGACCGCAAGGGCGGCAGCTTCTCGATCGACCTGAATCCACCGCTCGGCGTCGGCGATCTGACGCAGCTCGTCGGCTTCTCCACGACCCTGGCCAGCGGTTCCGAGACCCCGATCCCCAGCGATCTTTCCACGGCTGAGCTGAACGGCCTCACGGGCAACCTCACGGAGTACGTGGACGGGGATCAGATCCAGGTCGTGGGCGAAGACACCGACGGAATGCCGATCAGCGCGACGTTCACGTTCGGCGCAGGAAACGACGGAACGACGATGGCCGACTTCGTGGGCTTCCTCAACAGCTACTACACCGACGCGGAGGTCATGGTCGACGGCTCTGGCCGACTGTCCGTGACGGCGGCGACGGCCGGCGAGGCGGACCTCTTGCTCAGCATCACGGACGACCCCGCGAACACCGGCGGAACGGACTGGAACGGCTACGCCATGTCGGTGGCGACCGACGGCACCGGGCCGGACACCGTCACGACCTCGACCGAGGTCTACGACGCGGCGGGCGTTGCGCATACGGTCACGCTGAACTACGAGCGCCAGGCGGACCTGACCTGGAACCTCTACGCCCAGATCCCGGACGGGACCGGCACGATCGCGGAGGGGGGGGTCGATGATCCGATCACTGGAATCGCCTTCGCACCCGACGGATCGCCTACCGGCCTCGGGTCCGTCGACAACCGCCTGCGCATGCAGTTCACGGGCCAGCCCATCCAAGAAGTCTCCGTCGACCTCGGTCTCGATGGCAACGTCGAGGGCGTGACGCAGTTCGGAAGCGCAGGCACCGCCTACGTCTTCGACCAGAACGGCTACGGTGACGGCGAACTCGCCAACATCTTCGTCTCGACCGACGGCCAGATCGATGGCTTCTACTCGAACGGTCAGACACGCGAACTCGGTCAGCTCGCCGTGGTGACGTTCCAGAACGACGAGGGCCTCCGCGCAGCGGGCAACAACATGTTCGAGGAGACGCCGAACTCGGGCGAGGCCCGATTCGGGGAGGGCGACATACGGAAGGCGGGCGCCGTCATCTCGGGCTCGCTGGAGAACTCGAACGTGGATACGGCGGAGCAGTTCGTGCGCCTGATCGAAGCCCAGCGCGGATACCAGGCGAACGCGCGGGTCGTGTCTGCCCAGGACGAAGTGCTGAGCGAGACGGTCAACCTCGTCTGATCCTGAAGGGGACGCTTTCCCCGCGAACAAGACGACATGGTGACCAGGGGTCTCGACGGGCGCGTCGAGACTCCTGGCCAGCTCCGCGCTCCCATTACGCGCGTGGGCTACCTTGCAGCTGCGAGTCGCGGCGGAATGGCCGAGGGCCCGCGGCGAGTCGGGCCAGGGGGAGGTTCCGGTAGATGCCCATTGGATCAGGATCGCCGAGCCAATGCGCCCCTGCAGGTGGTGGGGCCGTCCCGTCCGAAGTCATTCGAACGTCACGCCGACAGCGTCGCTGAACGTGCTGGTTTGTCCGCCGCCGAGCCGCTGGTCCCGGTGCCAGTACTGGAAGTACCAGGTATCGCCCGGCGTGACCACCACGGGGCCCGTCGGCTGCGGAAGCGCCGTGAGGTTGACCTGCATGTCGATGGTGCCTTGCGGGCTCGCCACTTGAACCTGTTGGGAGAATCGGCCGACCCGGGGGCCAGCAATGCATAGATCTCCCATGCTGCCACCCGCGAGTGGCACGAAACCCGTGGTGTCCGAGACGAGCAGGTAGCCGTTGACGAGCTGGCGCATCCCCATGGCACGAACATGGAAATCCGCATCCACCACACGACGGCTGCCGTAGGAGGTGAGGCGCGTCGGGCGTTGTTCGGAGTTGTCGCGTCCGAAACAGATGCGGGTGCCGAGCTCACCACAGGTGTCGACGTGGCCGTCGCCGTTCTCGTCGAGCTGCCAGCCCAGTGCAAGGGCGCAGTCGTCGTCGAAGCCGTCTCCGTCACAGTCGGTGAGAGGCGCGCCTTCCAGGAACCATGACTTGTAGCCCTCGTGGATGGACTGGTACCCCGTCGTGAGCACATGTCCTCCGTCCGCCACGAAGAACTCCCCGACCTTCCCCGAGCCGCCCTGGATCGCGAAGCCCTCGAACGAGCGATAGGGAGAACGCTGGAAGGGCGCGTTCTCGAACGGCTGATGGAAGAAGTAGAGCTCGTGTCCGAGTCGCGCGCCCACGTAGACCCGCGCGCCATCGAGGGCCACGTGCTTGCCGAAGTCGTCGAAGGCGAGGATCGAACCTGACTGGAGTCGCTGGAACTCGGACCAGAGCCCCGCCGCAGGGTCGCGCTCGAAGACGAAGGCGGCGCCCCGCGTCGGAGGACCGTCGAAAGCGTTGAGCCGCGGCCAGCTAGCCACGGCGAGACGGTCCCCATCGACCGAGAGGCTTCGACCGAACAGGGCGTGTGCCGTCGAGCCCGTCAGGCGCTGGACGCCGAGCCACTCGCCGGTTTGGGCGTTCTCCTCGAAGACGATGACCGCGCCGACCGGCAGGAAATCATGACCGGTTCCGTTGATGGTCGTGACCAGAATCTGGTGACCGGCAATCTTCACCTCGTGACCGAATCCCGTCGCCGTCGACGGAGTCCTCGGTTCGATGATCGCCGACTCGTGCCACGTTCCGTCGGTGCCGCGGCGGAAGACGCTGACGCTGCCGCGTTCGTCCCAGTAGGTGGCGCCGTTGCCCACCGCGAGCAGGTCGCCTTCGAGGTCGAGGGCCTCGCCGAAGCCGCCGAGTTCGAACCCATTGGACGGGAAGAGCGTCTGCCCTTCGATCCAGTTCGTTCCATCGTAGTCCCATACGGTGACCGACCCGGTGCGCAACGCATTCGGTCCCACGTCACCGACCGACGAAACGACGACGGTGTCGCCATCGATGTCGACGGCTCGACCCGTCGTGTCCAGGGAGGCTTGATCGGCCCTGTGCAGCGCCGACTCATAGTTCCATTGCCCGGTGATGGGCTCGTATCGGTAGAAGAAGGCGGCGCCCTGGACGCACAGCTGACTCGTGCAGGTTCGGTCGTCGATCAGGACGGCGCGACCACCGTCGATGGCCACACGACCCCCGAAACCCCCCGGGAACCCGGGCGGCTTGGCGATCGGGGTCGGGCATTGCTGGGGCAGGGTGAGTGCGAGAGCTGTCAGAATCGAGAACATGGGAAACCTCGGGAATCAGAGGGTGAGAAGAATGCGACTGGCGTCGGTGACGTTGGCGCCGGATCCACCCGGAGTGACGTCGCGGAACCAGATCTGGTAGGTGAACGGAAGGCCCGGGGAGGCCCCGACCTGGAATCCGCCCGTCGACCAATCGCTGCTTCCCCCCATGTTCACGCCTCCTCCCGCGTCGGCCGTCGCCACTCGAAGTCGCCGCAGCTGGTGAGTGCCCAGACAGAGCTGCCCGTCCCAGAAAGGCCAGGGTGCTACGGGGTCGAGCGAGCTGCTGGCGAGCAGGATGCAGGTCGTGCTCGAGGGAAGTGCCGAACCGGTGATCTGCGGTCCGCCGGCCAGGATCGACGCGCGTCCAGTCACGTGGAGCTCGGCGGGTTGACCGGACCCGTTCACGGTCGCATCACAAAAGCTCGCTCCGATCTCGTCGCGGTTGAGGAGGACGGCTCGGCCCGCGAGCACATCCACGTCGCCGTCGAGATCGAAATCGAGGGCGCCGGTCACGTGGTGCGCGCCGAGGCCGTCGAACGCGATGGCGCTCTCGAATTGAACGTCACCGGCATTCAACGAGAGATGAAACACCGACACGCCGTTGTTGTACTGGGAGACGCCGCTCCCGCCGCAGCAGATCCCGTCCAGGTCGCCGTCTCCATCGAGGTCCGCCAGGGCCGTCGCCGGGCCGCCGACGCGACTCGCTTCGAGGGCCAGCACGCCTCCGTGATTCCGAAGCACCTCATAGCTTCCATCGTGTCCGAAGAGCACGGCATCCACGTCACCATCCGCGTCGAGATCGCCCGGGGCGAGATCGATCCTCTGGCCCCCCGTCGTCGCGCGGGAGAAGATCCGAGTGCCAGGGCCGAATTCTCCGTTCTCGACGTGGAGGGTCCAGACGGCGGGGTGCGCGTGGTCCTGCAGGAGAATGAGTTCCGGGGTCACGGTCCCCGATACCTGAATACCGGCCATGCGCACCTCGCCTCCGTAGGAAGGAAGCTGGTCGGAGAGCGAGAAGTCGATCTGTCCCGACACAGACGTCGAGAGCAGGAGGCGCACGCTCGCGCCGTCGACGATGACGAGGTCATCGAGTCCGTCCGCGTTCATGTCGAAGGCCGCCGCCTCGCGGACCGTGCCCGACAGCGCGAACGCAGCGGCCGACGTCGCCACGCGCGTCGGCTGCATCGCCGAGTCGGTGTCGATCACCTCGTAGCCGTGGAGGTGGAGAATCAAGATCTCGTCCCCTCCGTCCCCGTCGAAGTCCCCCGCGATGGTGTGGGTGTCGCCAGAGTACGCGCCAGCGCCGGTGTTCAGGAACGTCGTCGTCTCGGTCCATGCACCGGAGGCAGGATCCTGCCTGAGGACGTGGAAGTCGGCGTGGTTGAAGGACGTAGACGGACTCCACCATCCGACGAGTTCAACCCTTCCGTCCCCATCCAGGTCGGCGGGGATCTCGAGTCGATGACTCGAATCGAGGAAGTCGACGCACTCGATCTCGAAGAGATCGGCGGCAGAGGACTGTGGAGCGATCGGGGAAGCGAAGGTGGCCGACGTGGAAAGGACGGAAGCAGCGGCCAGGCCGCTGCAACCGGCCGCGATGTGGGCGAACGGGATCATGGCGAGCTCCTCGGGAAAAGGATCGGGATGATGGAACGGACGTCTTGGCAGTCGAGACGTCACGCGATTCATCGTAATTCGAGAGCCGAAACCTCGCCACGGGTGTCGACCGATGCGACCGGACGCGTTCCATTCGGCTCCGTTTCCCCTGGACTCCATGAACTCAGCGCGCACTCGCGCTCGCGCGCCGTCCAACATCGCCGGGGGGGACAGCGAGGCGGTCGAGAGCGAGGTCGAGATCGACGGCCGAATGCGAGCCATCACGTCCGTCCGACAGACGAGCACGGCGTGCGCGGGAAGGTTCGCCACGCGTCCTGCTTTGGCCGGCGGGTCATCGCCGTCGTTTCGGGCGCCATCGCCGGGCTCACTTGGAGCTGACCCTCTGGGCCGACTCCCCGGGCGAACCTACTGCCTCGGGCCCTTCCCGCAGTGGATCAGCTTCTTGTTCACGAACTCGAGAATGCCGAGGTGGGAGAGCTCACGGCCGTAGCCAGAGTTCTTGATGCCACCGAAGGGCAGCTCCGCCTGGGAGTTCGTGGGCTGGTTCAGGAAGACCATGCCCGTGTCGATCTGCTCCGCCACGCGGCGCCCGCGTGCGACGTCCTTCGTGTAGACCGATCCGCCGAGACCGTAGGATGAGTCGTTGGCGAGTTCGATCGCCGCTTCTTCGTCCTTCACGACGTAGACGCTTGCGACCGGTCCGAAGAGCTCCGTGTCGTAGGTGGGCATCTCCGGCGTGATGTCGGTCAAGATGGTGGGGTGGTAGTACGCGCCCTCACGGTCGGGGCGGTCTCCGCCCAGGACGACGGTTGCGCCGGCGTCGATCGACTTCTGGACCTTGTCGGCCAGGTCCTTCGCCGCGTCTTCGGACGAGAGCGGGCCCACGTCCGTGCTTTCATCCATCGGGTCGCCGAGCTTCATCTCGGAGAAGTGCTTCTTGAGCCCTTCGATGAAGGCCTTGGCCATGGGCTCGACGACGATGAAGCGCTTCGAAGCCACGCAGGACTGACCCGTGTTGACCATGCGGCCGCGAACCGCCATCTTCAGGACGTGCTCGGGGTCGGCGTCCTCGAGGACGACGAAGGCATCGTTGCCGCCCAGTTCGAGCACGGATCGCTTCAGGTTCTTGCCAGCCGTGGACGCCACAGCGGCTCCCGCCGGCTCACTGCCGGTGAGCGACACACCGCGGACCCGTCGATCTTCGATGATGGGATCCACGAACTCCGTCGGAATGAAGAGGTTCGTGTAGACCCCGTCGGGCAGACCGCACTCGTCAAAAAGGTCCTGGATGGCCTGTGCGCACTGCGGAACGATGCGGGCGTGCTTCATCAGAATCGTATTGCCCGCCATGATGTTGGGCGTGGCGAAGCGAACGACCTGATAGAACGGGAAATTCCACGGCATCACGCCCAGCAGGACACCGAGTGGCGTGTACTGAATGTAGGCGTCGGCGCCCTCGACGTTCATCGGCTCGTCGGCCAGGAACGACTCCGCTCCATTGGCGTAGAACTCCGTGATTTCGGCGCAGAACTCGATCTCCGAACGGGCTTCTTCGATCCGCTTGCCCATCTCTTTCGTGATCAGGGTGGCGAACTCATCCTTGCGCTTGCGCAGCTTCGAAGCGAAGGCGAGAAGGATGGATTTTCGCTGCTCGTAGGAGGTCTTCCTCCACTTGCCATAGGCGTCGTCGGCGGCCTTGATGCGCTCCATGACCTCAGGCTTGGACAGAGTCGGGAAGGCCTTGAGCTCTTGGCCACTGGCGGGGTTGATGCTGGTGATGGTCATGGGTGTTTCTCCGGTAGATCGGGACGTCGGACGGCGCGAGGAATCGGCAGCGACGTTCATGAAGAGTCGACCGTCGAGCTAAGGCGGAGCTAAAGGCGCAATACGCTGGTGTCCAGGAATCTCGACGCGCGCGTCGAGGCTCCTGGACAATGTCGCTCTACCTGGACGTGAGCGATCGCGCGCCGGAAGTCGGATGGACCCCTTCCCGTGTGCGCAAGTCATGCGGGCACAGACCCTTGGGATGTCGTTCGGCCCACCTGGCAGCACCTGGCATCGGCTGTGCTCCATGGACAGCCATGACCAGCGCCTTCCACAACGACACCAAGTTCTGCTCCTGCTGCAACGAGTACGTCTCTTACCTCGCCAGCATCGAGAGCAGCTACTGCATCCAGTGTGGCGCCGAGGTTCGGATGCTCTCCCAGGCCGACTGGAGCGCGCTCCAGGCCAAACTGGCCGCGAGGAAGTCGAAGGGCGGCCGCCCCCGCAAGGACGCCCGCCGCACCGCGGCCGCCGCGGCCCGCGCTGCCGCCTGAGCGCCACGCACAGCACCTCTCTCTCTCTCTCTCGACTCCCGTCTCTTCTCCGCGCCCGTCTCGACCCTCCAGGGGAGCAGGCCCACTCAGCCAGCCCCCGCGGCGCCACCGGGTTTTCGGTTCCCGATGACGCAGCACCCAGAGCGCCCGACCTCCGCATGCACGCGCGGAGGCCGGGCGTTCGCACTTCATGGCCTTGAACCACTTGAGCGGGGGACGGTCTAATCCCGCACGTCAGGCCGCCATCATCGGCCCTCCGTCATGATCGAAGACCCGCTTCCGGACCCCCGACTCCCCGCCATCGAGGGCGGGTGGGCGCTTCGCACGTTCGATCTCGGCAACGTCCTCCACGATGGCGGGCCTGAGGGGGACGGCGGGGCTGGGTCCAGCATTCGCCTCTGGGTCCCCGCCGATCCTGATCGACTCCTCGATGACGAGGCCGTTCAGGAGCGCAACCGCGCCAACGACTCGATGCCCTACTGGGCGTGGCTCTGGGACTCGGCGCCGACGATGGGGCACGCGCTCCGGCAGAGGAAGATCCGTGGGCGGGTGCTGGAGGTCGGAGCCGGTCTCGGCTTCAACGGGATCGTCGCGGCGACGCAGACGGGCGAGGCGCTGGAACTCACCCTGAGCGATCACGATCCCCTCTCGCTGGCCGCTCTTCGGGCGAACGCGGACCTGAACCAGCTCCGCACCGCGCGCGTGTGGGACCTTGACTGGAACCGGCTCGAGATGGCGCCCCCGGAGTCGTTCGACGTGATCCTCGGATGCGACGTGATCTACGAGGCGCAGGGTCACCGGGCGCTGCTGGCGACTTGCCGCCGCTTTCTGGGGGACGAGGGCCGCGTGTTCCTCGCGGACCCGGGTCGCTCCCGCGTACCGGAACTCGTCGGGCGTGCGCAGGACGAGGGCTGGCATGTGACGATCGAGGACGCGGATGGGTTGGAAGCCGAGCCGGAGGTGGGCGCGTTCCGGGTCATCGTCCTGACCCGCGGTGCAGCGCGGGATCGATCCGAGCCGTAGCGGCCACCGTTCGCGTCAGCGGTCCGGTATGCTCGGCGCCATGGAGGGCACCCGCGTCGCGCACTACGAGATCCTGTCGAGGCTCGGCCGTGGTGGCATGGGTGAGGTCTGGCTCGCGCGCGATACGCGGCTGGAGCGTGAGGTCGCCCTCAAGTTCCTGCATCGCAGCGGCGGGCTGGACGAGGAGGCCGAAGAGCGTCTTCTGCGCGAGGCACGCGCTGCGTCCGCGCTCGATCACTCCGGCATCCTGACGATCCACGCGATCGAGTCCTTCGAGGGCCGCAGCTTCGTCGTGATGGAGCGGCTCCGTGGGGCCACCATGGACCTCGCTTGCCAGGGGAAGAGCACCGCCGATATCGTGCGGCTCGTGGAAGAGGTCGCGGACGCGCTGGCGGTGGCCCACGCGCACGGCATCGTTCACCGCGACATCAAGCCCTCGAACCTGTTCGTGGACGAGCGGGGTCGCGCCGTGGTCATGGACTTCGGCCTCGCCCGAGTCCAGGGTACCTCGCAGCTGACGGAGCCCGGTGCGGCCGTTGGAACGCTCGGCTACACCGCGCCCGAGCAGCTCGTCGGCGGCGAGGTCGACGGCCGCGCTGACGTGTTCTCGGTCGGCGTCGTGCTGTATGAGCTGCTTTCGGGCCAGCGGGCCTTCGACCGCGGCCAGGGGCTGGCGGCCGTGATCCACGATGTGCTGGAGTCCGAGCCTCCGCCGATGGAGGGGGCGGATCCGGCTCTGGAGGCGATCGTCCGCAGGGCCATCGCGAAGTCTCCGACGGCGCGGTATGCGGGCGCGGCCGAGCTTCGCGATGAACTCGGCGCCTGGCGCGGTGCCAGGCCCTCTGGCGCTGGCTCTGGCGCTGGCGCTGGCTCTGGCTCTGGCTCTGGCGAGCGCGGGGCGACGCGGCGTGCAGGCGCTTCGCCGAACGCGGTGGGCCTTGCCGTGCTGGGACTCGTCGCCGCGGGGATCGCGATCTGGGCGCTCCTTTCACGCACAGGAACGGATGCGCCCGACTCGACGGCAGGAACGGGCGACAACGTGGTCTGGGAGCAACGCCCCGTCCAGCTCTTCGCGGCCCGCCCGGAGTCGCCCGCTCTCTCTCCGGACGGCCGCACGATCGCCTACACCGCCGAGGTGGACGGCGTCTCGCAGCTCTTCGTCTCCGACGTGGAGGATCCCTCGCCCAAGAAGATCACGTCGTTCGAGGACGGCGCCTTTCATCCCCTCTGGGTCGAAGGCGGGTCGGCGCTCGTCTTCGAACGGGGTGTCTCCGTCGGGCTCTACGCGCCCACCGGGAAGGCTCTCTATTACGTTCCGGCCATCGCGGGAGAGCCGCGGCTCCTGGTGGAATCGGGCAAGAACGCTTCAGCGAGCGCCGGCTCCGAGGTGATCTACGAGCGCGCGGGCGGACTGCGCTCGCTCCGTCTCGACACGCGGGAAGATGCGGCCGTTTCGCTCCCACCCTCCATCCGATCCGGCATCTTCGACCTCCATGCCGCGCTCAGTCCTGACGGAGCGCGGTTCGCCTACGTTCGCGGCCTCCTCGGTCCCCTCGGAACGATCGAGCTGGTGGACCGTGCGACCGGAGTCGGGCGGGTGATCGTCGAGCAGCGCGCCATCCACAGGGATCTGACCTTCACCCCCGACGGTCGTCGGCTGCTCTTCAGTAGCGACGTCGGCGGCGCCGTGAACCTCTGGTCGCTCGACCTCGAGAGCGGAGGACGTGTGCAGCTGACGAACGGGGCGGGTGACGACCTCGCGCCCTCCGCGGCGGACGGGAAGATCGTCTATCAGAATCGTCGCGATGATCACGAAGTCGTCCTACTGGATCCGGCCACGGGCGAGCAACGCGTCCTCTACAGCTCACGCAGATCGATCCAGGGCGTTCGCTTCGACGCCGAGGGGAAGAGAGTGCTGTTCACCTCGGATGTCGGCCGGGCGGCGGACGTCTTCGTGATCGGAGTCGAGGGCGGGACGCCTCGTCGAGTCACCGACGGCGACCTCGAGCTGCGGCTCTTCCCGCGGTGGATCGACGAGCGGCACGTCCTCGCGTACCTCGACAGTCCCGAGCGGACCGGCCTCGTGGAGATCGACATCGAAACGGGCGCCGAGATCATGCGGCTGGAGGGCTGGACCATGGAGTCGGATCCCTTCGCGGAGGTTTCGCCCGACGGCAAGCGGCTCTCCGTGTTCCGGCGGTCCACCGGCAGGACGCACGTGTTCGATCGAGCGAACGGCCCCGCCGGATCGCTTCAGGTGGAAGGCGTCCAAGGGCGCTTTTCCAGGGACGGTCGCTGGATCGTGCTGGAGGCGGGCGGCGTGTTTCTCGTCTACGACCTGATGAATCCGGCGTCGGGTCCCGTTCCGCTGCCGAGGCGCGCTATTCAGCCGTTCTTCGGTCCCGACGATCCTGAAACCGGAGCGCTCACGCTCCTCTGGCGCGAGGGCGGCGCCCAGGCCACGTCCCCTGACATCGTGAGGGCGTCCCTGCGGGACGACCGGACGATGGGCCCGGTCGAGCCGCTCGTCACCGGGCTGCGCGACGTGCCGGTCACCGTGAACTCCATGGACATGGCCCCCGACGGACGCATCGTCCTGGTTCGGTTCATCGAGCGGTCCAGCGAGATCTGGATGCTCGAGCCTCGCTGACGCCCGGCGGCTCGACCTGCATCCCTTTCCGTCCCGAAACGACATCGGGTGGAAAGAAACGCCCGGTGACCGAGGACTGACCCGACGCTGATCCCCCATGGGGACGGTCAGGGGCCGTTTTGGGGCACTTGGCACCCCGGTTGCTCCCTTGCCGGCATGAACATCGGTCTCTACCGAACCGTCGCCGCGATGCGCACCAACCAGCAGCGCGTCGAAATCGTCAGCTCGAACATCGCGAACACCGAGACGACGGGCTTCAAGCGCATGCTCCACGTGGCGCATGGCGCCGAGGGCTGGGGTAGGGACGCCGCGCACCAGCAGGTCGTCACCGGCACGCGCCTCGACATGGACCAGGGCGTGCTCCAGCGGACCGGAGAGGACCTCGACCTCGCTCTCGACGGCAAGGGCTTCTTCGTCGTCGACGGCCTCGATGGCGAACTCCTCACCCGCCAGGGACAGTTCCAGCTCACCGACACTGGTGTCCTGGTGAGCCGGGACGGCCAGCCGGTCCAGTGGTCGGGCCAGCGCGGCGTGCTCGATACGAGCGGCGTCGCGATCAAGGTCGACAACCTCGGGAACGTGACCCAGGGAAGCCTCCCCGTCGGTCGACTCCGGGTCGTCGACGTGCTCGGAGTCGACGCGATCGAGCCCAACGACGTTGGCAGCTACCGCGTTCGCCCAGGGGCCGAGGTCGTCGAGTCCGACGCCAGCGTGAACCAGGGCTTCGTCGAGCGCGCCAACGTCCAGACCGTCGACGAACTCGTCGAACTCATCGCGGCCCAGCGCGCCTTCGACTCGGCTGCGCAGGCCTTCCGCACCATCGACCAAAGCTACCGCCGCCTTCACCAGTAGGCCGCCTCCACAAGGCCTGCATAGAAGCACCCACGCACCATGATTCGTTCCCTCTACACCGCCGCCTCGGGCATGAAAGCCCAGCAGTTCCAGGTCGACACGATCGCGAACAACATCGCGAACGTGAACACCAGCGGCTTCAAGAAGAGCCGGCTGTCCTTCCGCTCGCTCCTGTACCAGACGTACCGCGAGCCCGGCCTTCCGCTGGCGAACAACCAGAACGACGTGACCGGTCTCCAGATCGGTTCTGGTACCGAGGTTTCTGGATCGCGCAAGATGATGCTCCAGGGGGTCCTGGAACTCACCGGGAACAACCTCGACTTCGGCGTCGAGGGCCAGGGCTTCTTCGAGATCCAGCTGCCGAACGGCGAGCTGCGCTACACCCGCAACGGCACGTTCCGCCAGGACTTCAACGGTCGCCTCGTGACGGCCGAGGGTTACCTGCTCACGGACCAGGTCGCCGTTCCTCCGGACTCCCAGGGCATCTCGGTGTCGCCGGACGGCCAGGTCTTCTCCCAGGAGCAGAACAACCAGGCGACGCAGATCGGAACCATCCGTCTGCATACGTTCGCGAACTCCACGGGTCTGAAGGCCATGGGCGGCAACTACTACGCGCCGACGACTTCGTCCGGACCGGCCCAGGGTCGTCAGCCCGGCGTCCAGGGCACGGGCACCGTCAAGCAGGGCTATCTCGAGCGCTCGAACGTCGAGACCGTCGACGAACTCGTCGCGCTGATCGTGGCCCAGCGCAACTACGAGGTCAACAGCCGCGCCATCCGCGTCTCCGACGAGATGCTCCAGCAGGTCAACCAGCTCGTCCGCTAGGTCCAGGTCATGATGCTCCTCACCGTACTCTCACTCCTCACCCTCGGAGGCGTCTCCGTCGAACTGCCGGCGTCGTCGACTTCGAAGGGCATGGAGATCCATGTCGCCGAGATCGCCAAGGTCACCGGCGACGATCCCGAACTGGTCGCGCGGGTCGAGGCGGCGTCGCTGGGCTACGCTCCCGCGCCCGGCTTCCACCGCACGCTCCGCGCGGACCTCGTCCAGGCTTCCCTGCGGAGCGTGCTCCCGGGCGTCGAGATCCGCGTCACCGGAGCACCGCGCTGCCGCGTCACGCCCGGAGTTCAGTTCGTCAAGGGCATCGACATGCAGGGAGCGGCGGCCAAGCGCCTTCGCGAAGCCCTCGCGGGTCAGGACGCCGAGGCGACTCCGACCGGCGCGTTGGCTGACCTTCAGGTTCCGACCAGCTCGACCCCGCCTTCGATCGTCGTTCCCATGCTCGTCGGTTCCACGTTTCCGGGGATCCGGAGCGTTCCGGTGGAGATCTGGCTCGACGGGAAGCTCTACCGAACCGTCAACGTGAGCTTCAACGTTTCGATCTGGCAGCGGCGGGCGATCCTCTCTCGCGCGGTCAGCGCAGGCGAACCGCTGCACGCCGGTCTATTCCAGATCAAGCGCGTCGCCGTCGATTCTGCCCAGGGCATGTTCGCGCTCGAGACCAGTGCCCTGGCGGGTGCGGTGGCGCTCAAGGCCCTCCCGGCGGGAGTCTCCGTCTCGGAGCGCGATGTCCACCGCGAGGTGGTCGTCCATCGCGGCGACATCATCAACGTGCGCGTCATCAAGGGCCACGTCGAGGTCTCGGACATCGCCGTGGCGCAAGCGGACGGGCGGATGGGCGAACGCCTGGCCGTCGTCATCCAGTCCACGGGCCGCGAACTCACCGCGGTCGTCAAAGGCCCCCGCGCCGTAGAGGTCAGAATCCAATGAATCCACTCACCACCCTGATCGCCCTCTGCCTGGGCGCCTCGATCCTCGCGCCCCTTGCCGGGGCCCAGCGCCGCGGCTCCATCTACGACCCCGTTCGTGGGCCGATCTCGCCGATCGCCGACAAGACAGCCCACCGCGTGGGTGACCTCCTGACGGTGATGATCAACGAGAACCAGGACCTCAAGAACGAGGAGAAGACGGACCTCGCGAAGAACAGCTCGCTGAACTATCAGCTGCTGAACTTCAGCGCCCATCCGAACGCGTTCTCCACGCTGCCCGCCATCAGCACGCAGAAGGCGGATTCGTTCGGCGGCGCCGCGAACTACAAGCGCACCGGCGCGTTCGAAGCCCGTTTGACCGCGATGGTCGTCGACATGCTTCCCAACGGGAACATGGTCATCGAAGGCCGGCGTGAAATTCGCATCGACGACGAGCGTAAGGTCATCGAGTTCCGTGGCATCGTCCGTCGTTTCGACGTGACGCGCAACAACACGGTCGAGTCCGAACTCGTGGCCGACGCATACGTTTCCTACGTTGGCACCGGACAGCTCTCCCAAACCGGGAAGCGTCGCGGTCTCTCTGGCTGGCTGTACAACGCCCTGGACTGGATCTGGCCCTTCTGATGCTGTTGTCCACGCTTTGTATAGGTGCCGCACTGTCCGTTTCGACGGCCCTGGCACCCACGCAGTCCTCGCGGGGCACCGACCCCACGAACCGCGCCTACCGCTCCGACGCGCTGATCGCCGCCCAGCAAGCGGCGGAAGCTCGCGTCCGTGAGCAGGCGCTCCGGGAGGTTCGCAAGCGCCAGGCCGCTGCGACCGTGACGGGTCAGCCGACGGCGGCGACCGAACTCGCGGGCCGCGCCGGTCTTCTCCCGACTTCGTCCGCGGGTCAGCCCGCCCAGGCGAGCCAGGACCCGGCCGGGGGATTCTCCGCTCAGCCGGTCGTCTCCCAGGTACCCGCCATCGAGGCGCCCACGCAGCCGCGTGGTGTCTCGACGGCCACGTTCCGTCGCACCCCCCGGGTTCAGACGAGCCGGCGCGGCGGCACCGACTTCGAGAGCCGGGTCGCCTCGCCGATCCGGAGCCTCGTCGGCGTCCGCGGCATGGAGGAGAACGTGATCGAAGGCATCGGCCTCGTCACCGGCCTCGACGGCACCGGAGACTCCGGCGCGCTCGCGACCCAGCTCCTCGGCAACACCCTCTTGTCGAAGAACATCAACATCGATCCCGCGCTGCTTTCCACCTCCAACGTGGCGGTGGTGCGCGTGGAAGCGACGATCCCGCCGGGTACCAAGCCCGGTCAGAAGGTCAACGTGCGCGTCTCCGCGCTCGGTGACGCCGAGAGCCTCTACGGCGGCCAGCTCAGCATCGCCGAGCTCACCGATGTGACCGGCCAAACCGTCTACGCCACTGCCTCCGGGCCGGTCACGACGGGCGGGCTCACGGCCAACGGCAACGGCGCGACCGTCAAGAAGAACCACAACACCGTGGGGACGCTCGCGATGGGTGGTACGGTCCAGCGCGAGATTCCGACCAGCGTCGTGTCCGAGCACGGATACATCTACCTCGACGCCAAGGACGGACAGGCCAGCCTCGGCAACACGGTCCGGATCGCGGAGGCCATCAACCGCCTCTACCCGGACACAGCGCGCGTCCTGCCCGACGGTCGTTCCGTTCGCCTGGCGGTCCTGGAGGGGATCCCGGAGCATCAGGTCGTGGCGTACCTCGATCAGGCGCTGAGCCTGGAGATCGAGACGGACAACCTGGCACGGATCGTCATCAATGAGCGCACCGGCGTGATCGTCATGGGCGGCGAGGTCCGGCTGCGGCCCGGCGTGATCCACCACGGGACGATCGTCGTGACCGTGGCAGAGACGCCGGAGATCAGTCAGCCCGGTCCTCTCTCCAACGGTCAGACCGCCGAAGTGCCGCGCACGACGCTCAACCTCGAGGAAGAGCAGGCGGCGATGGTTCTGCTCGGAGGAGCCTCGTCGCTGGAAGAGGTCGTCGAGGTGCTGAACGTCCTCGGCGCCACGCCGCGGGACATGGTCGCGATCCTCGAGGCGATGCTGGACGGCGGTCTCCTGATCGCCGAGCTGAGGAGAATCTGATGGACGGCCTGACCCTCGGCAACGCGGCCGCGCCGCAGCGAAACGACCTTCTGGCGAACCGTATCTCACGCATGGACAAGGGCTCCGGCAAGGGCGAGCCCGAGATGGTCGCCCAGGAGATCGAGTCGCTCTTCGCGACGCTTCTCGTCTCGGAGATGCGCAAGGGGCTCGGCGAGGGCTTCTTCGGGAGCGGAGCGGGCTCGGACACGTTCAACGGCTGGTTCGACGAGGAGATCGGGGCGTCGCTCTCGGCGCGCGGGTCCCTGGGCCTTGCGGACGCGGTGCACGAATCGCTCATCCGAGAGAAGGCCGCTGCCGATGCGGAAGCGCTCCGTCACGTCGCGGAAGGGAAGAAGGCACCGGAAGAAGGAACGGCCAGATGAAACAACAGCACTCCAGCGGAAGCGCCGCGGTCAAGGCGGTCTCGAGGACCGCGAGTGGTCTCTCCGTGAACGCGCAGAAGCTCTCCAATCGGCTTCTGGTGGCGGTCCGTGACGACGTGGCGGCCCACGGCCGCGTCGTGGAGATCCTGCGCACCCAGGAAGCGTCGATCGTCCGGCCAGCGGATGCGGCGTTCCGTCAGGCGACCGAGTCGCTCGAAGGTGAGCTGGAGCGGATCCCGTTCCGCAAGACCCAGCGGGACCGCATCTTCCGCGACCTCGGCGTGGAGTTCGGCATCGAGCCCACGGCGCTCACCATCCGGAGCGTCGCCGAGCGACTGGGCGCCGCCGGGGCACCGTTGCTCGCGGAAGGCGAACGTCTTCGCGAGGTCGCCACCGAGGTCCAGCGACTCAATCGCCGCGTGGCCGCGCTCGTTCGCATGCACCGAGAGGTCACGCGCGAGATCCTGAACACCGTCCTCGCGGACGGTTCCGGCCGCGCTCCGCTCGACGGCGGCACGCTCATCGACGCCCAGGTCTGATCGGAGGTCAACGAAGATGGGACTCAGCACCAACATCGGGCTTCGCGCGCTCCTCACGTCGCAGTCGGCGCTCGACACGATCGGGCACAACGTCGCGAACGCCAACACGGAGGGCTACAGCCGCCAGCAGATTCTGATCTCGAGCTCTCGGCCGCTCAACCTGCGCGGCCTGCAGCTCGGACACGGCGTCCAGGCAGACCGGGTCATCCGGTCGGTGGACGATCTGCTCAACTCGCGCATCACGTCCCAGGCGTCCACGCTCGGGAAGCTCGACTCGCAGCTCTCGGAGATGCAGAGCGTCGAGGCGCTCCTGAACGAGCCGAGCGGCGAGGGCTTCGGCTTTCTGCTCGATGACGTCTTCGCGAGCTTCTCGGCGCTGTCCGCGAACACCGAGGACATCGTGAACCGCACCGGCGCGATTCAGTCGACGGACAACCTGATCAACCGATTCGGCCAGGTCGCAGGGGAGATCAAGCAGCTCCAGCGCGACGCTCAGACGAAGGCTGCGTCCATTGCGGGCGGCGTCAACGTGCTCGCGGAGCGGATCGTGCAGCTGAATCAGGAGATCACCCAGGTCGAGGCCGTTCGCGGGACGGTCGCCAACGACCTCCGGGACAAGCGCGATCTGGCGATCCGCGACCTCGGCGCGCGCGTCGACATTCAGGTGCGCGAGAACACCGAGGGCGCCGTTCAGATCCAGGTCGGTGGTCAGCTGCTCGTGGGCTCGAAATCCGTGCACAGGATGTCGATCGATACCGCCCAGGACGGCGAAATCGTCGTGACTCTGGAGGGCGGCGTGCGCCCCGTCGTACCCACGGGCGGTGAGCTGGCCGGGCTGATCGCCTTCGCCCAGAACTTCTCCAGCGGCGTGGGAGGCGACCTGGACCGCTACGCACGATCCATCGTGCGAGAGGTGAACCGTGCTCACTCGACCGGAGTACCGCTCGACGGTGGCTTCACGCAGCTCCGCGGCACCGGTGCCGTCGTCGACGTGGACGGTGACGGCGAGCTGGGCGACGCGCTCCTCCGGGATTCGGGTCTGCCGTTCGATATTTCGGAGGGTGAGCTGTTCGTCCACGTGGTCAACGATCGTACAGGGGAACTCTCCACGAAGAAGCTCGACATCGATCCGAACAGGATGACGGTCGCGGGCTTCGTCGACGCGCTCTCGGACGTGCGGGGCATCACCGCCCGGCTCGACAACTTCGGCCGGGTCACGATCAACTCGACGTCCGGCACGCGCTTCCACTTCGGGCGTCCGATCGACACGGATCCCGACTCCGCAGGCACCTTCGGAGGAGGCGCTGCATCGACCGTCGGCTCGTTCGCAGGACCGTTTTCGATCTCGACCGCGTCGACCCTGAACCTCGCGGGACCGAACTCGTCCTTCGGCGTGACGTTCGATCCGACGGACTTCGCCAAGGTGGGCGAGGGCACGCCCCAGGAGGTCGTGGATCTCCTGAATCAGAGCCCGGATATGGCCACCAACAACCTGCAGGCCTACGTCGTGGGTGATCGGGTTTCCATCCGCACCCAGGGAGAAGGAAGCGCGGAGGCGTTCCAGATCACGGGCGGGACCGCGGTCAACGCGCTGGGCCTGCAGACGGGCTCCTACGTGGGGCAGGATCTGGCCGTCCAGGTGGCTCTGTCGGGCCAGTACAGCGGCGACTCGAACGAGCGCTGGACCTTCGAACCCCTGGGCGATGGCACGATCGGGACCACGCCGGGCCTGGAGATCGCCGTTCGGAACTCGACGGGTTCCATCGTGGCGCGGTTGAACGTGGGAGACGGCTATGCGCCTGGCAACCCCCTGACGATCGGCGACGGCGTCAGCGTCTCCTTCACCGTCGGAGCGGTCAGCGCCAGCAGCGGCGATGCCTTCAGCTCGGAGATGATCGCGGACTCCGATACGAGCGACATTCTCGTGGCGTTCGGACTGAACTCCTATCTCGTCGGCGACGATGCGTCGACGATCGATCTGCGCAGCGATATCCGCGAAGACCCGCGTCTTCTGTCGGCATCCGCCACGGGCGCCGTCGGCGACGGCGGGGCGCTGCTCGATATGATCGCCGTGCAAACGGCCGACGTCGACGAGCTGGGAGGGACGCTGGGCGAGTTCTATGGAACGATGGTCGGCGGCGTCGGGTTCGACATCAGCTCGGCGGCCAACGCCCAGGAGATCGAGGCTTTCCTGCTCACGAGCCTGGAGGCCCAGCGCGAGGAGGTGTCGGGCGTCAACGTCGACGAGGAGCTGGTGAAGATGATCCAGTACGAGCAAGCCTACAGCGCTGCCGCGCAGTTCCTGCAGGTGGTCAACCAGATGAACGACGAGGTGCTGGCGCTCCTTTGAGCGCGCCGTAGATCATGTCCATTCGTCCCACACAGGGCCGGATCTTCGCGCTGGTTCGCGACGGTATCACGGCCAACACAGGCAAGCTCATCCGAGCTCAGGAGCAGGCGTCGAGCGGCAAGCGAATCGTTCGCGCCTCCGACGATCCCGTTGGCACGTCGGTGGCGCTCTCGCTCCGCCGTCAGATCGGCGCCATCGAGTCTTTCGTCGCTTCGACCTCCGGCGCGAAGCCAGAAGTCGAACAGGGTAGCTCCCGACTCCAGGAGGGGTCGGGGGTGCTCGCGGAGATTCGATCGCTCATCATCCAGGGCATGAACGGTGCGCTTAACGAGCGAGATCGGAGGGCCGTCGCCAGCCAGATCGAGCTCCTGGAGAGTCAGATGCTGGACATCGCGAACACGCGAAGCGGCGACAGCTACCTCTTCGGTGGTACCGCCACGAACGTTCAGCCGTTCCAGGAGACCAGCGTGAACGGCGAGCAGGTCATCACGTATCACGGCAACGACGAGCGCCAGAAGGTTCTCACGAGCCGCGGAGCGGAAGTGACGCTCAACGTGACGGGCAAGGAGGTCTTCGACAAGTACGCCTACACCTCGACCGAGTTCGGCAAGGTGACCGGGATTCGGTCCGGTACCACGGCGGATAGCGGCACAGGGTACGAAGAGCTGCTCGTTCGCCAGGACGGCACCCTCGGGACGATGGGCCAGGGAATTCTCCTGTCGAACGACGGCAAGGACACCCTCGTCGGAGACCAGCCGCTCGTCGTGTCCGCAAGCGGCACGATCCAGCTCGGCGCAGGGGATCCGATCACGATCCCGTCGCCGGTGCCGACGGCCATGGTGGCCTTCGACGAGAACGGCGCGCGCGTGAGCGTGGACCTCGCGGGATGGACAGGCCTCGACTTCACCACGACGGTGTCGGGCACGGCGTCTCTTTCCTTGGATGGCAATACCTACACGGCGGTCAACCTGACGGAGACCGATCTGCGGATCGAGAACCCATCGTCCGGCACGGTCCTGCACGTCGATACCACGGAGCTGTTCCGCGCAGGTTCGGAGCTGGTGACCTTCGAGGGAACGCCAAGCATCTTCGAGACGATCCGCGGCGTCGTCGCCGACCTTCGGATGCCGGAGGGCACCGATCGGAACGTTCTCATCCGTCGGATGGAGTCGCGGCTGGGCGAGCTCGACCGCAGCCAGGACGACCTGCTCATCGGGCTCGGAAAGCTCGGCGCAGCTTCCCAGCGCATCGAGGTCGCCTCCACCCGGCTCGAAGACCTGCGGGTCACGGTCGAAGGCCTCGTCTCGAACGTCGAAGACGCGGACTACGCGCAGGTCGCGCTCGACCTGCAGCGTGCAGAACAGACGCTCCAGCTCGCTCAGGCGACCGGCGCAAGACTCATGCAGCAATCGCTGCTCAACTACCTGTAGGCAGCGCGGATCCGAAACTGAATCGTGATGATGAATCCTGACAAGACCGGCGTCGCGGGCGTCCTCGGTGGCACTGCAGTGCAGGCCACAGGGCGTCCCAAAGGCGACGCACTCGGCAGCGCCGAGACAGAGAAGGCGGGCGCCGCCTTCAGGGCGCTCCTGGAGCGACTCGAACGATCCGCGCGCGATCTCGATGCGGCGTCGGAGTCCATCGAGGACCCGCGCCAGCTAGGCCAGGCCGTGATGAACGCGCGCGCTTCCGTGGAGGAGGCTGTTCTCGCGGGCAGCGGACTCCTGGAGGCCTACCGCGCTGCGCAAGCACGCGATGGCTCCGATCCCCATTCACTATTGACCGAGACTCAAACCCCAACCGACCGGCCCCGCACAGGCCATGGAGAAGCCCGATGACCACGCAACTCACCACCCAGAAAGAAGCCGCCCTGGCCCTGATGGAGCTCGTGCTCCGGGACGGCCGGTCCTTCTCGGCGGAGTATCCGCTGATCTTCCAATCCAACGCCACGGGACGCGTCGAGACGGTCGAGGAGAACGACGAAGTCGTGTCGACTTGCGCCTGGATCGCGCGAACCCTCGCGACTCCCACGGCGGACGTCCCCGTGGCCTTCATCGGCTCGGTGGCGACGGCGCCGAGCATTCGCGGCCGTGGCTACGGCTCGCGGGTCGTGGCGGAGACGCTGGAGAAGGCGAAGCACCAGGGCGCGGCGCTCTCGATGCTCTGGGCCGATGATCCCGAGTGGTACCAGGCACGCGGCTGGATCCCGTTCGGCACCGAGAACGTCTACGTGATCGAGCACGGCAACGCGATCCTGCTGCCCGAGCCGGTCGGCGTGCGTCCTGCGACGTATGACGATCATGGAGCCATTCACTCGCTCTACAGCAGCCATGTGTCACGGACGCTGCGCATCAAGGAGGAGACGCAGGCGCTCTTGGGCGTGCCGAACATGCAGACCTACGTCTGTGAGCGCGACGGCAAGGTCGTCGGCTATGCATGCATGGGGCGCGGCGAAGACCTCGGCCAGGTGATCCACGAGTGGGGCGGGGAGCCCGACGCGGTCCTTCCGATCGTCAGTCAGATCTGGGCGAAGGCGCGCAACGAGCACGACCGAATCTTCATGATGGTTCCAGACACCGAGGCCGATTACCGCGCGTACTTCAAGTTCGTGCGAGCGGAGGGCGCCCAGGGGGTCCTCGCCATGGCGCACCTCGGCTGCACGAAGGCGATGGCTCAGACGTTCAACGCGGCGCTGCCCAAGGAAGTGACGGCGAGCGCCACGTCGGAGAAGACGATCGATATCGCGGGTCCGAAGGGCACCTTGCGCTTGACCGATCATGAGATCCTCCTGGCCATCTGCCCGCCCCGCGGCGACCGCCGCGTCGTGGAAGTGATCGAGCAGGAGGTCGGCGCCGCACTGCCGGGACTGCCTCTGTCGCCGTTCGTCTGGGGTCTCGACAGCATCTGATCGCGATCGACTCATCGGCTCGACGGGCGAGCCACGCCGCTTTCGAAGACGGTGTGGTTCGCTCTCGTCGTCTCGCCCCCGCGCCTCCCGCGTTCAGGCGGCCTTGCTCGGGGCGACGACGCGCTCGATAACGGCCCTCAGGACGTCCAGGAGGACAGGCTTGGAGACGTAGTCGTCCATCCCTGCCCCGCGACACGCTTCGCGGTCGGAGGCCATCGCGTTCGCCGTCATGGCCACGATCGGGAGGCGGGGGAGTCCGAGCCGGGCCTCGCGCTCACGGATCAAGCGCGTGGATTCGTAGCCGTCCATGACGGGCATCTGGCAATCCATGAACACGATGTCGAAGGCCTCCTGGGCGGTGGTGTCCACCGCGCGCTGGCCATCGGCGACCATGACGACGTGGCACCCGAGCTTCTCCAGCATGCGGCGCGCGACGATCTGGTTGATGGGATTGTCTTCGACCACGAGCGCACGGATGGAAGGGCCGTCCCCGGCGGGATCCGCAGCCGGTTGCTTGGGTCCTTCGATGGACTCCATTCGAGGAGCTGCCATCAGCGCGCGCTGAGGGGCGGTGCTGCTGCTCCGAAGCTCGGGGATCGTGGCCGCAGGCGCGGACCCGGCGGCTGGCTCGACGATGGGGATCTCGACCCAGAAGACCGAGCCGCCTTGCAGGTGGGGTCGACAGCCGATCACCCCGCCCATCAGGTGGACGAGATTCCTCGAGATCGAGAGCCCGAGACCGGTCCCGCCGAAGCGGCGGGTGGTGGTCGAATCCGCCTGGGTGAACGCCTCGAACAGCCGGGTGGCGTCCTTTTGCGTGACCCCGATGCCGGTGTCGCGCACCGAGATCATCAGGTCTCGACGATCGCCTTCTCCGACGAGGGTAGACAGCGTGACGCGCACGAATCCGCTCTCGGTGAACTTGACGGCGTTCCCCACGAGATTGAGCAGCACCTGCCGGAGTCGGGCCGGGTCACCCATGATCTCCTCCGGGACATCGTCGTCGACTCTGAGCTGGAGTTCGAGGTTCTTCTTCTTCGTGGCCGCGTGCTTGAGGAGCTCGATCGTGCTCCGCGCGCACTCCGCAGGGCGGAACGGGACGTCCTCTAGCACCAGCTTGCCGGCTTCGGTCCGCGACAGGTCGAGGATGTCGTTGAGGATCTCCAGAAGCGCCGTGCCCGAACCGAGGATCACGTTGAGATAGTTGGCCTGCTCTCTGCCGAGTTCGGTGCCCATCAGGACCTGCGTGAGCCCGAGGATGCCGTTGAGCGGCGTTCGGATCTCATGGCTCATCGTGGCCAAGAACTCGGACTTCGCGGTGGTCGCCTGCTCGGCGGCTTCCTTGGCGGCCACGAGCGCGTTCCGCATCTCGACCTCCTCCGTGATATCCGTGTGGGTGCCGACGACTCGGAGCGGCTGATGGTGAGCGTCGCGCGCCATGATCTTGCCCCGCGCGAGGATCCAGCGATACGAGCCGTCCTTGTGCCGCATCTGGAACTCGGCGCGGTAGTCGGGCGTTACGCCGCTCACGCAGGCCTCGAAGGCCTTCAACGCTTGCTCTCTCTGGTCCTCGGGCACGCGGCTGGCCCACTCATCGAAATGATTGCCGATCTCGTGGTCTGCGTACCCGATGATCTCCTTCCACCGGGGCGACAGGTGGAGTTCGGAAGTGGGGATGACCCAGTCCCAGAGGCCGTCGCGTGCGCCCTCGAGCGCGTACATGTACCGTTCCTCGCTCTCCCGCAGCCTGGTTTCTGCCTCGTGCTGTTCCGTGATGTCGCGGAAGCTTCCGATGATCCTCAGCGGTTCGCCATCGGGGTCGAGTTCTAACTCGGCCAGCGCGTGGACCCAGCGACGGTTCCCCTTCGCCGTGATGATGCGGTTGACGATCTCGTAGGGAATGCCGTCGCGAAGGAGGCGCTCGAGTCGCTCCTCGACCACGCTGGCGTCCTCGGGGGTGTAGAACGCGATGGCCTCCCCGACCGAGGGAGTCGAGCCCGGCTCCATCTCGTGGATGTTGAAGACCTCGTCGGACCATGTGAGTTCCCCGGAGGCGATTTCGACGGACCACGTCCCGATCCCTGCCATCCGCGCCATCTGGTCTCTCCGCAGAATCTCTCTACGGAGCGCTGCTTCCCGAAGACGGCTTTGTGAGACGTTCTGGAAGACGAGGGTCATCGTGGAACCCGCGTCGAACTCAGGCTCGACGGTGCACGAAACCTCGACCCATGCCTGTTTGCCGCGGCTGTCGGTGAGGTGGATCGTTTGACGGAAGCTGCGGTGTGATCGGGCGCTTTCCCGGATGGCGCGGACCAGGGCTGGTCGCTCCTTGCGTGTCACGAGCCGCAGAGCACGGCGCGGCGTCAGGGGCCCATCGTGCTTCAGTCCGAGGAGGAGCCGACTGGACGCGGTCCAGTCGATGCTATCGAGACAGGGTCGCGGGCTGGAGCGTTCGTCGTCCAAGCACCAGGACAGGATGGCGCCACCCACGTAGAGGGTGTCACCGATCGTGCCCAGCAAGCGCTGGGCGCCGTCGCAATAGGCGGGCTCCTTCGCGGCTCCTGGAATGGGGCAGCACTGGGCAATGGGGTTCTGCTCTGGGCTCATGGGGTCTTGTGGTCCCATCGACTCATTCGGAAGCATGCTTCCGGGCGAGGATGCCGATCTAAGGGGACTCCATTAGGGAAGTTCGGATCCGCTTTACGGAGCAATTGAGGCAAAGGGAGAGCATGAGCCCGGCTCTCGAATTGAGGCCCCTCTCAGCGCGCTTGGACCCCGTCAGCGCGGTCGGACCCCGCCAGCTCCTTTGACCCGGCCAGCTCCTTTGACCCCGCCAGCTCCGTTGACACTGTCAGCGCACGTGGAACTCGTCGTCAGGTTGGCCCGATAAGGGCCCGCCCTGTGATGCGGTCGACCAGCGCTCCGGTGTCGGAGCCCTTCCGCCCAGAACGGCGGCCACTCCAGCGAGCAACGCGGGCCCGCTCACCTCCGGCGCGCAATCCCGGTCGAACTCGATCGTGAGGATCGGCACCTGGCGGTCGACCCCCATCCACGATCCGAGGGAGCCGGGCGTCGGGTACCCCATGGAGGGCTGGACGGACCAGGCGGGGCCCGCTGCTTCGGCGAAGGCCGCCGCCTCGCGCTCCGCCGGACCATCGAAGTTGACGAAAGGCCCGCGTCGCGTGGAATGGAGCACGATCACGATGTCGGGTGCGAAGTCCACGAGGTCGCCGTGGACCGCGGCGACGCCCGGCTCCGAGAGCGGCTCGGGGCCGCACTGCCTCGACGCCTGAAAGTTTTTCGCGGGCCAGTTGCGGTTGGGATCGACGCCCTGGACCGTGGTTCGGGAGCCGCGCGCCGTGCCGTCAGGATTGACGTCCTCGTAGACGCGAACGGTGTCGTCCGACGTGAGGAGCAGCGCGAGCAGCTCCTGCAGATGCCGTCCTCCCTCACGCTCGTCGCCATGGATCCCGGCGATGACGGCGGCCTTGCGCCTGGCGCGGCCACCCGTCTCGCCAGCGCCGCTGCCGACGATCGTCGTGGCGCGGACGGCCCGCCCGTCGCGGCTGGTCCCCAGGGTCTCCCAGGTGAGCGAGTCGACCGAGCGAGTCGGCTGCATCGCCGAGCCCTCCCCGGGCCGAGAAGTGGCGCAGCCGTACGAGCCCAGGATGCTGAAGCCGAGGGAGAAGCAGAGAACGACGACGCCCGGGAGCGAACGGACAGGAGGCCTTTCGAGACGAGGATCAGGACGCATAGTTGTCCGGGAAGAGCGAGCGCTCGACGGCTTCGATGGCGATGTGCAGGACCTTGATGTGGATCTCCTGGATGCGATCCGAGGTGGTCGCATGGGGAACGACGATGGAGAGGTCCGCGAGGTCCTTCATCTGTCCGCCGCCCTTGCCGAGAAGCGCCACGGTCTTGATCCCCATCTCCTTCGCTTTCTGAACGGCGAGGATCGCGTTGGGGCTGCCGCCGCTCGTCGACATGCAGACGAGCACGTCGCCCGGGCGCCCGTAGGCCTCCACCGAGCGCGCGAAGACCTGGTCGTAGCCGAAGTCGTTCGCGATACAGGTCAGCTGGCTCGGATCCGAAAAGGCGATGGCGGGCAGCGCGCTGCGGTTGCCGCGGAAGCGCCCCGTCCATTCCTCCGCGAAGTGCATCGCGTCGCACATGGAGCCGCCGTTGCCGCAGGCCATGAGCTTGCCGCCGCTCGTCAGCGCGCCCTCGCAAAGCGCCGCGAACTGGCCGACGGCTTCCAGGTTCGATTCGTCGCCGAGAAACGCATCGAGCGTGGCACGCGCGGTCTGGAAGGACGCTCGAATCGCGGCCAGTGACCCCGAAGGGACGTCAGCGGGCATGTGGGCAGAAAGATCTGTCGAGGAGGTCATGACGGTCGACTATTCGGCGGTGGATCGAATCTCGCGAAACGCGAGGTCGGCAGCCTCCAGGATCCTGTCCAAGACCGGCTGCGTATGCGTCACGGAGAGGAAAATGGCCTCGTAGGGCGAGGGCGGCAAGAGGATGCCACTGCGCAGCATCACGTTGAAGAAGCGAACCCAGGCCTCGCGATCGGTGGCTGTCACCTCGGTCAGGTTCCGGGGCACCGCGGCCGAGAAGTACGGGCATATCATCGACCCGACGCGACCGACGGAGATGGCGCGGCCGTGCTCGTGGGCCACGCGCATGAGGCCCTTCTGGAGAGTGGATCCCGCGTACTCCAGCTGCTCGTAGATGCCGTGGCGCCCGAGGATCTCCAGCGTCTTGCGCCCCGCCGCCACCGCGAGCGGATTGCCGCTCAGGGTGCCCGCCTGGTACATCGGTCCCGCCGGCGCGACCTGCATCATCAGATCCGAACGTCCACCGTAAGCGCCGACGGGCAGCCCGCCGCCGATGACCTTGCCGAGCGTGATGAGATCGCAGCGCACGTCGCTCAGGTCCTGGAAGCCGCCCTTCGCGACGCGGAAACCGGTCATGACCTCGTCGTAGACGAGCAGTGCTCCCGAGACGTCGCAGTGGGCGCGAAGCCCCTCCAGGAAGCCAGCCTCCGGCGGGATGGTCCCCATGTTGCCAGCGACCGGCTCCACGAACACGGCGGCGATGTCGCTCCCGTGCTCGTCGAAGACGGCCTTCACCGAATCCAGGTCGTTGTAGACGGCGACGAGACTGTTGGCGGCGGTGGCCTTCGTCACGCCGGGGGAGTCGGGCGCGCCGAGGGTGAGCGCGCCGCTGCCGGCTGAGACCAGGAACGAATCACCATGCCCGTGGTAGCAGCCTTCGAACTTCAGGATCTTCGGGCGTCCCGTGGCAGCCCGAGCCAGGCGAGCCGCCGACATGGTCGCTTCGGTACCGGAGTTCACGAGGCGGACCATCTCGCAGCCCGGCACGCGCTCCGTGATCGTGCGCGCCATCTCCAGTTCCCCGCGCGTCGGCGCTCCGAAGGTCGTGCCGGAGTCGACGGCGGCGTGCAGCGCTTCGCGGACTTCGGCGTTGCCATGTCCGAGGATCAGCGGCCCATAGGAGCCGACGAGGTCGACGTACTCGTTACCGTCCTCGTCCCAGACAAGCGGCCCTTCGCCGCGGACGAGGTGCGGCGGCACGCCGCCGACGGCCTTGTAGGCTCGCACGGGGCTGTTGACGCCGCCGGGGATGAGGCGCTGGGCCTCGGCAAAGATCGCTTCGCTCTTCGAGAGCGTGAATGGTGGGGGAGTCACGCCGCCCAGTGTATGCGATGGACTCCCTGTAAGCGATCGACTCGAGCGTATGCCTCGGAGCTTGTCGCGCGTGGCCGATTCCTGCGAGCTAGTGCCCTGAATCAGAAGTTCGTCGCATTAGTTTCAGTCTGTTTCGTTTCGTAGCAAGGCGTCCGAACCGCAGTGCGTAGCAGTAGTTCCGTCCAAGGTTCGGCAACGCAGCTACGGAGCGAAACAGGCGAAACTAATGCGACGAACTTTTGATTCGGGGCACTAGTGCCCTGAATCAGAAGTTCGTCGTATTAGTTTCAGTCTGTTTCGTTTCGTAGCAAGGCGTCCGAACCGCAGTGCGTAGCAGTAGTTCCGTCCAAGGTTCGGCAACGCAGCTACGGAGCGAAACAGGCGAAACTAATGCGACGAACTTCTGATTCAGGGCACTAGCTTGAGCTTTCCTCGGGCTGCGTCGCGTGGAAGACGAGGTCACGCTCGTCAAGAGCCCGGCTATATCGAGTCGGCCTCCGACTCTTCTGCCTCCGCTGCCTGCTCCTCGGAGGCGTTCTTTTCGACGAGCGTCAGCTTCACGAGCTGGACGCGTCGCTTCGAGGCGTCGAGCACGGTCGCGCGATAGGGCCCCACTCGCACGGTGTCGCCGGTCTTCGGCAGGCGTCCCAGGCGAGCCGTGATGTGACCGCCGATCGTGTCTTCCTCCTCTTCCTCTTCCTCGTCGAGTTCGAAGTCCAGCCGGTCCAGCACCTCGGGAACGGACAGGCGCCCGCTGAGTTCGTAGCTGCCGTCCGCCAGGGGGCGGAACTCGTTCGAGGCGTCGTCGAACTCGTCGCCGAGCGGGCCGACGATCTCCTCCAGCGCGTCCTCACGGAACGCGAGGCCGATCGCGGTGCCGTGCTCGTCCAGGACGACGGCGCAGTGCTGGCGATTGATCTGGACCTCCTGGAGGAAGTTCGAGATCGACATCGTGTCGGGGACGAAGAGAGGCTCGCGCGCCAGATCCGAGAGGACCGGCGTTTCTCCCTGCAGGAGGCTATCGAGCACGTCCTTCGCGTGGACGATGCCGACGATGGAGTCGAGGCCCTGGCGGCAGAGCGCGAAGCGCGAGTGACCGCTCGTCCGAATACGCTCGAGGTTCTCCTCGTTCGAGCGCTCCTGCGTGAGAAAATCGACCTCGACCCGCGGGACGATGATGTGCCGGACCTCCAGTTCGATCATCCGGAAGACGTTCTCGGTCAGCTGGAACTCATGCTCCGAGATGTCGCCTGCGTGAACGGAGAGCGACAGGATGCTGCGGATCTCCTCGGCGCTGTGGGAGTCGCCGTGCCCGAGGTCCGCGGGCAGGCCGAAGAGCCGGAGGATCCAGTTCGAGATCCAGTTGATCGCGATGATGAACGGCTTGAAGACGAAGTTGAAGGCTCGGAGCGTCGAGCTGACCTTCAGCGCGGTCGACTCAGGCTTGCGGAGCGCCCACATCTTCGGCGCCTGCTCGCCGACGGTCATGTGGAGCGTCGTGATCACGGCGAAGGCGAGGCCGATCGAGACGATCGGCAGCCACGAGGCGTTGTCCGCGACGGTGATGCCCATCGCCTCGGCCAGCGCAATCAGGATGACCGAGACCGCGGGCTCGCCGAGCGCGCCGAGGATGAGGCTCGCGAGGGTGATCCCGAGCTGGCACGCGGACAGGTACTGGTCGAGGTGCCCGAGGATGTGCTGGACCCGCGGGGCAGTCTTGTTGCCCTCGCGCGCCAGCTTCGCCATGCGCGGCTCGCGCACCTTCACGAGGGCGAACTCGGCGGCGACGAAGAACCCGTTCAAGAGGACGAAGAAGAGGGTGGCCCCGAGCCGCCAGGCAATGCCCGCCGCGTCGATCGAGGCATGGGCGTCGCCTGCGCCCAGGGTTTCCGGATCCAACATGGCGGTACGGTAACAGGAACCTCTTCACCGGTCCGCTTCTGGATCAGGGCTCAATCGTCGGTTTCGTTGTCCTCGCCTGCCGCTCCGGAGCCTCCGGCCACCCCGGCCCAGGCCTTCAGCACCGCCAGGTCCGCCTCACTCAGCTTCGCTTCCTGGTGCATGATCAGATAGATCGGGAGCGGCATCTCCCCTTGCTCGCACTCCTCGAAGCACTCCTCGCGGATCTTCGCTCGCTTGGACTCGTTGCGCTTGTCCCACTCGGAGAAGTTGAGGTGCTCGCGCGCTTCCTCGACGTCGTGGGCCACCAGGAACGAGACCGGCGCCACGTAGCTGTACCAGGGCCACTTGACCGCGTTCGAGTGGCAGTCGTAGCACGAGCGCTCCAGGATCGCCTTCACCTCGGCTGGAGCGTCGACGTCCCCGGTCACCGGCGGGTTGGCCCGATCGACGGGGACTAGCTGGATGGCCAGGAAGAGAACGAAAAGCACGAGGAGGGCGCGGCGGAGGGTCTTCATGACTGGATACTGGGTCTTCCCCCTCGCGCGTTGCGTGACATCCCGGTAATCCATGGCATGCGTGCGTAACCGTACACAACAACGTCACAGCCCGGCGTCTACGGAAGCGCGGCCAGCGCGTCGGCCAGCGCCAGCGGCGTCGGCTTGGCGAGCCTCACCATCCGCGAGAAACGCGCGTACTCGGGCGCAAGCTCCGCGTAGGTGGTCTGGCCGATGGCGATGGCCGTGACGCGCGGGATGTCCGGTGTCTTCAGCCACACCTTCACCGCCGACGGGCTGGCGAAGAACACCGCCGACAGGTTCTTCGGGACCACCGAGTCCTCCTCGTCTTCCGTACGGTAGGCGATCGGGTCCTGCACGATCCGCCCGGCGACGACGAGTCGCTCGCGTAGATCGGTCGCGCGGTCCCCACGCGGCCACAGGATGGTCTGGCCATTCTCGGTGCGGGCGAGGATCTCCTCGGCCAGGCTCGCGGCGCCCGCGTCTTCTGCCGGGCCCACGATCACGGGGTCGACGCCGAGCGCGCGCATGGCCCGGGCCGTGGCGATTCCCACCGCAGCGTGCGGAGCGTCGCGAACGTCGGTACGGCGATCCCACAGATGCTTCAGCGCGGGGAGCGCATTCTGGCTCGTGACCGCGACGAAGCTCGGCAGGAGCCCGACTCGCGACTCGGGAATCGCCTGGCCGACGATCCGGACGAGCGGGAAGTGCAGCGGCTTCCAGCCGGGCACCGTGTAGACCGCGTCCATCCAGCGCTTCGCCGCTCTTTCCGACGCTGGACCCGTCAGCGAGATCCTCCGCTCGTTGGTGGTCGCCATCGAATCAGGACCCCTGGCTCGCCGCCCGGGCCAGTTCGATCAATCGCCCGCCGCCGCGTCGATCGATATCGTCCGCGAGCCGGATGCCGAGCGCCTCCGCGTCGTCGATCGGTCCCTCGACGCGGCCCTCCACCGATTCGGCTCCGTCGAGCGAGAGGACGCGGCCCGAGAGAACGAGTTCACCGTCCCGGACGGTGGCATGGCCCCCGGCGGGGGCGTTGCAACCGCCCTTCATCCGGCGCAGAAACGAGCGCTCGGCCATGGCCGCCGCCCACGCATCCGCATCGCGAACGTGACGGGCGAGCGCATCGGCGCGCTCGTCGTCGTCCACGCGGCAGGTCAGCCCCACGATGCCCTGTCCGACGGCGGGCAGAAAGCGCTTCGCATCGAGGACCTCGGTGATATGGCCGTCGAGCCCGAGGCGCACCAGGCCCGCGCGCGCCAGCACGGTCGCGTCCAGCTCGCCGCCCGTGACCTTTCCGAGGCGCGTCGGCACGTTGCCGCGGATCTGCACGACGTTCAGGTCCGGCCGGGCGGCGCGCAGCATCGCGCCGCGCCGCTGGGAGCCGGAACCCACGGTGGCGCCCCTGGGCAACGTGTGCAGCCTGAGCCCGTCGCGCGCGACGAGCGCGTCCTCGATCATGCCGCGCTCCAGGCAGCCCGCGAGCTGCACGCCTTCGTGCAGCGTCGTCGTCATGTCCTTGAGGCTGTGCACGCCGATGTCCGCGCGCCCATCGGTCACGGCCCGGTCCACCTCGACGGTGAAGATGCCGATGCTGCCGAAGCGCGCGAGGTCGGTCTGGCGATCGCGGTCGCCGCTCGACTCGATGATGACGAGTTCCGCGTCGTGGCCTGCCTCGCGCAGGAGTTCCTGGGTGCGGCGGGCCTGCCAGAGAGCCAGGGCGCTGCCGCGGGTTGCCAGCCGATGAATCATGCGGAAAAGTATCGCAGATCCCGGGGCCGCGTGCGGCTACTCCTTGCCGCCGAAGTCGCGGGTCACGTCGCGCAGGAGCGCGTGAACGTGATGGGGGCCGTCGGTCGTGGCGAGCTCGAGGGCGAAGGTTTTCGTGACGATGGACCAGGTCCGGGGCTCCGCCAGCGTGGTGCCGCCCCAGCGCGTGAAGTGGACCTCGTCCGCGGGCGAGCTCTCCAGCGAGAAGGTGCGCAGCTCCGGATCGATCAGTTCGAGGTACGTCGTGAGCAGACGGTCGAGGGCCTCGGACGCGGCGGACCCCAGCTGGGCGCGGGCAACGCCCGACGCCTCTGGAAGCTCCCGCTGGCCCGGGGCCATCCGAACGTCGCCCGGTCGATCGGTGGGGCCTACGCCGGAGATCTCGGGGGCGGCTGCGAGGGCGGCACCGTCGTCCAGCTCGCCGATGAGCACGTTGAACGCGGCGTTGAGGTCGGCGAAGGCCTCGACCTGCGCTGGTTTCTCATCGGACATTGCGATCCCCTGGCGGCTCGCGCCGAACAGCGGATTCGCGCCGACGAACAGCGGGGTGACCGTGGGGGTGGAACCGGGTCGGCAGGTGACATGCAGCGCCAGGTGATGGCCCTCGAAGCGCCACGACCAGGACTCGCTGGCGTCGGGCGTGCCGTAGATGCGCAGCCAGTAGAGGTTCGGGTCGCGGTGCTCGGCGACTCGCTCGGGCGTGGACTCCAGCTTGCGCAGGACGTTCTCCAGGTCGCGGATCTGATGCCACGCCGCCATGCCCGATTCGGAGAGGGCCGTGTCGAGCAGGGCCTCCAGCAGGCCGAACTGCTGCTGGTTGATTTGATCCAGGCGGATGCCCTCACGGCGAACGGGTCCGAAGGCCCACTGTCGGCGCTCCGGGTCGTCCATCGAGGCCGTGGCAAGTTCGCGCCCTCCCTCGTCGAGCTGGCTCAGAAATCCCTTCGTGTACGCGGCCATCGAGTGTCCGCGGGCGATTCCGTCCCCGGTCTCGGCGCCCTGGGGTGGGGTCGCGGGGTCCAGGGGAGCGGGAGCCTGCAAAGTGGCCAGCCAGGCGACCATCCCAAGCAAGCCGACGGACAGGAACGAGGCGCCAGGGGCCAACCTCGAGACGAGGGCCTGGGTGGGCGTGGGGGAATGGAGCATGGCGCCAGGGTAGGCGAAATTTCGGCCAACGGTGCCACTTCCACGGCGTACCCGACGGGCAGCGCACACGGGGCGGCGGGTTTTCGCCGTGTCGCTCCAGGCGCAACGAAACATGAACCGTAGAGCCCCATGGGGGGGACCTATCATGAACAAGAACACGTGGATGGCCGCGGCGTCTGCCGTGGCGCTGACGGCTGCCGCCTTCGCGGCTTCTGCACAGGACGACCCGCTCGAGGGGCTGCTTCGGCCCAATGTGCCCCGTCCATCCAGTGCCCCGGATCCATCGAGTGCGCCGGATCCATGGAGCGCGCCGGATCCAAGGAGCGCGTCGGGTCAATGGAACGCTCCGGGCCGGAGCGGGGCCCAGGCCCCGCCCGACGGGGCGTCCGGAACCTCCGGCAGAACCGTGCCGCTTCGATCGATGGTCGACGGGGATCCTGCCCGGTCGAGCAAGCTCGACCGGCACGAGCTGGAAGAGAGCTTCCGGCTGCGACTCCGGCGCTCGGACCTCGACCAGCGCGAGGCCGCCTTCGACGAAATTACGGCCCAGGCGATGGAGGAGCCGCTCGCTCGCGCTGCGCTCCAGGCGATTGCCTCGGACGGCGGCGATCCGGACCTGGCCTTCACCGCCCGCCTGGCCCTTCGCGAGATCGACCGCGGTGGCGCCGGACGCTCGTTCACCCCGGGCAATCCCCTTCGGGTCCCGGGCGTACGGGGTGGGTTCACCCAGGTGGACCCGTTGGAAGCGATGCAGCAGCGAATGGAGGACATGCTCGAGAACGATCCCTTCATGCAGGACTTCTTCGCCGGCGACCCTTTCTTCGGCCGGGGTGGCAGCGGGTTCTTCCGCCGCGGACCGAGTCTCTTCGGATCGAATCGCGGGCAGGACCTGAACGGAGCGCAGGCGACCGACCCCTTCGAGGAGATGCGCCAGCGCGTTGAGAGAATGCGCCAGCAGTTCGAGGACCTGCAGGGTGGTGCGCTGCGTCCCGGCAGCTCGCCCCGCGGGTCGCAGCCGCTGGCCCCGGGCGCAGTTCCGGCGCCTTCATCGGTGTTCTCCTCCAGCTCCAGCATGAGCATCGAGCAGACGCCCGACGGCGTTCGCGTCGAGATCACCGAGGACGATGGCACCGGACCGAACCAGCGCGTCTACGAGGCGCCGACGATGGAGGCACTCCTCGAGGCGAATCCGGAGTTGAAAGGCCGCGTTCGCTGACGGCGAGCGAGCCGCATCGCTGGTAGAGTCGATCGCCTCCTCCTCGCAGCCGGCGCCATTTGGGCCGCCGGCGCCGTTCGACGATGCAACGAGGAACGACCCCACCATCACGATGCTGGACATTGATTTCGCGCGGACCTGGTTCCCTGCTCTCCAGACGCCCTGGGCGCTGTTCGATAACGCAGGGGGCAGCGTCCCCGCGCGGCCCGTCATCGAGCGCGTGGCCGCTTACATGTCGACGCACGCGGTGCAGCTGGGGGCGAGCTACGATCTTTCGGTGGCGGCGGGTGCCGCCGTCGAAGCCGGGCGCGGGGCCGCTGCGCGGCTGCTCGGTGCGGACGTCGACGAGACGGTGCTCGGGCCGTCGGCGACGGCTCTTACCGGGCGGCTCGCGGCGGCGCTCGTCCCGACCTGGCGCGCCGGCGACGAGGTCATCGTCACCAACCTCGACCACGAGGCCAACGTCGGTGCGTGGCGCAGGCTGGAGGCCCAGGGGATCGTGATCCGCGAGTGGCGCTTCCGCCCGGAGACGATGCGGCTCGAGCTGGACGACCTCGAGGAACTCCTGAGCGACCGGACTCGCCTCGTCGCGTTCACCCATTGCTCGAACGTGGTGGGCACGATCCACGATGTGCCCGAGATCACGGCGAGAATCCGGCGAGCGGGCGCGCTCTCCTGCGTGGACGGAGTCGCGTTCGCTCCGCATCGGCGCGTGGAGGTCAGGGCGCTCGGGGCGGACTTCTACGTGGCGAGCCTCTACAAGGTCTTCGGACCCCACGTGGGCGTTCTGTACGGGCGGCGCGAGGCGCTGCTGGAAGGGCGCAACGTCAACCACTTCTTCGTGGGCGACGGGAAAACCACCTACAAGTACGAGCCGGGCGGCGTCATGCACGAGGCCGTGGCCGGACTCGTTGGGATCTCGGACTACCTCGATGCCATTCACGTCTACCACGGGGGCAACGCTTCTGCGGCGGCCTCTGAACGCACCGAGCACGCGTTCGATCTCTTCGCGGACGCAGAGGCTCGACTGGTAGCGCCCCTCCTCGAATTTCTCCGCTCGGCCCCGCGCGTCCACGTGCTGGGAAGCACTTCATCGGATCGTGCTACGCGCGTTCCGACCGTGGCGTTCACGGTCGACGGCTGTCATGCGTCGGACGTTCCTGCGGCACTCGACCTGGAGCAGATCGCGATCCGCTTCGGGCACTTCTACGCCTATCGAGCGGTGGAAGCGCTCGGACTCCATGAGCGAGGTGGCGTCGTTCGCGCGAGCCTCCTGCACTACAACACGCCCTCGGAGGTCGACCGACTGATCGCCAGCCTCGACGCATTCCTGGCGCCCTAGCTGTCTCTCAGAATAGCTCCATCTCGCCGGCGTTCAGGCTATCCTCGCTCGGCGGCAGCTCCTCTGACAGGAAGCCGATGTCTTGCGGGTGCTTGGCGTCGGCGTTGTCGGCGAGCGAGGCGACGAGCGTCAGGATCTTCCTCAACCTCTGGCTGACGATGTCCTGGGTCTGGAGTGCGACCAGGGAGTCGCCGGATCGAGCGATGATCTCGGCGAGCTTCTCGTCGCCAGCGGCGATGGTATCGGCCGTTGCGTTCTGTAGCTTCCTGGACATCGTCTGGATGGCCTCGCGGTGCTCGCCGTTCTGAACGGTGAACTCCGAGGTTCGACCCTGCAGGGAGTGCACGCTCGACTTCACTTCCTTGAGGAGCGGGGTGAGCGCTGCGGTCAAGAGTGAGATTCGATCGTTGGACTGGGCGATGGCCTCGCTCAACTCGCGCATCTGGTCTGCGATGACTATGAAGGGTCGGCCGAGATCGCCGAGCCGCCCGGCCTCGATCTTCGTGTTGAAGCAAAGCATACGAGCGGCCGAGGCGACGTCCGAGACCGCCTGCGCGGCCTCGGAGACGTTTCCCGTCGTCTCGATGACGCGATCCGCGATGTTCGAGTTGTCCGCAATGACGACTCCGAGGTCGCGGACGAAAGCATCGGTCGCTGCGGTCTGGAGGTCGAGCGTGTGGGAGATACTCCCCTCGCCGCTCGACCCGATCACGCCGACGCTGCCCTGGAGCTGTTCCACGAATTCCTCCGCCTTCGCCACGATCTCGCTCAGGTTGGCGCCCAGAGCGAGCGTGGCGTATTCGGAGTCCTGTAGAACCTTTTCGACCTCCACGCCGACGACGGCGTGGAAGTTCTGATCAGGAGCTTGCGGCATGGTAGCGTGCGAGGTGGAAGCGGTCGAGAGGGGTCGTTGCGCTGACGCGAAAAGGGTCAGGCCGCCATCTTCTGGACGGCCGCCAGAAGCAGGTCCGGCTTGAACGGCTTGACGATCCAGCCCTTGGCGCCGGCGGCCTTCGCGCGCTGGATCAGGTCTGCGTGACCCTCGGTCGTCAGCATGACGATCTTCAGACCCTTGGCGACGCGCCCGTTCTTGGAGAGCGCCTCCGCGAGTTCGATGCCGTTCATGCGCGGCATGTTGACGTCCAGGATCATGACGCTGATGTCGGGGTCTGCGTTGACCTTGTCGAGGCCGTCCTGGCCGTCGACCGCTTCGACCAGCTGAAAGTTGCCAGCTGCGAGTGCCTGGCGAACCTGGCTCCGCATGGTGGCGGAGTCGTCGACGATGATAATTTTGCTCATGGGATCAGGAGGTCTGGCGGCTCTGGGCAGAGTCGGCGACGAGTTGGGTAGAGTGGGTTTCCAGTGGAATCACGAATTGCATACGCGTCCCCTCACCGGGAAGAGACGTGACCGAAATGGAGCCCTTGAGGTTCTCGATGGCGTTGGCGACCGCGGCCAGCCCGACCCCGCGGCCCGAGAGTTCCGAGACGCTGTCGCGCGTCGTGAACTCCGTGGCGAACAGGGCGTTGACGAGGTCGTCACATGTCTCGTTCGGAAGCCCCACCTCGCAGGCCTTCGTACGAACACGCTCCCAGTCGATGCCTCTGCCGTCATCCTCGACGGTGACGATCAGGGAACCGTCGACGACCTGGGTTCGGATCGAAATCTTCCCTGCCGCGTCCTTGTCGGCGTCGAGGCGCTCCTCCGGTGCCTCGATGCCGTGATCGATGGCGTTGCGGATGACGTGGACGAGCGCCGACCAGAGCGGCTGGAAGCTCGCGCGCTGGACACGCACGCCGTGGGACTCGACATGGGTCTTGAGGGGACTCCGCTCGAGACGCTCGGCGATCTGAAGAGCCTGGCTTTCCAGACGTTCCAGCGCTGGAGACGTCGGTTCGAGCAGGAGTTCGGCAAGTTCTGCGGCCAGCTTCTCGGAGCCTCCGTCCACGGCCAGTTCGAGCAGCGTCTCGAGCTGGGATGCGGGGACACGGATCGTGTCTTCGTCCGCGTCGCCAAGGAGGCGCTCCGCGGTCTCGCCAAGCTCCAGCCAGCGGTTCTTGAGCGCCTCGAAAGCGGTCTCGGCCTCAAGCAGCGTGCTTCGCCCCCATGCATTCTCGAGCTCATGGCACGCCTTGGAGATCGATCCGAGACCGAACGCGGCGGCGTTGCCCTTCATCGTATGGAGGGCCCGCTTCTCTTCAGACGTGGCACTCTCGTGCGAGGCGCCTTCGACCTTGGCGAGGAGCGCCGTGGATTCCTTGTAGAACGCGGCGAAGCCTCGCTCGTCCTTCATCGCTCGTTCCAGCATCGTGAGGACCTCTCTCTGGAGAGCCTCGGCGTGCTCACGCGCGACTTCATTCGTCTTGTCCGACACGACGATGAGGACAGCTTCCAGCTCGCCGCTGTCGTCCAGCTTGGTGCGATACTCGAAGTCGTAGCTGGACTCGCCGATCCGGGCGTGCTTGGGAAGCTGGTCGATGGCCAGCTCCATCGGGAGAAACCCGTCGGCGAGCGCTTCCCAGTTCATCGAGAACCATTCGGCCGTCGTCACGCAGCTTCGGCTCAGATAATCCGCGAAGGTCTCGCCGGGTACGAACTCGCCGAAGAAGGTCTCGATCGACGAGGAGTGCTCGGGAAGCAGCTGGCACGAGGCGTCGACGGTCACGATTCCCTGTTCGATGCTATCCAGAACGACCTGCATCTCGCGGTTGCGTTCGCGGAGCTGTGCGGTGCGTTCTTCCACCTTCTTCTCGAGGCCGATGACGTTGTCGAAGAAGTTGCGCGCGATGAATCCGGCAGCGAACGCCTCCAGAACGACGAATGCGGCGTGCACGAGCACGACCCAGAGCGGCGCGTCGTAGTTGAAGATGCTGGCGGGCGCCAGGTACCAAAGGGCGAGGTGATGGACGGCGACGGTGCCTGCGCCGACGATCACCGTCATCGGGTTCGCGAACAGCGCCAGAATCGCGAGGATCGAGAAGAAGTAGAAGTGCATCTCGATCTGCACTGGACCCTGACCCGCATGGACGAGGACGCCTCCCATGCACATGGATGTGAAGGCGAAGACGTAGGACTTCCTGCGCTCCGATTCGATGGCGCGGCAACCCAGCACCGGGACGGCGAGAACGGCGAGCGTCATCAAGGCGACGGAGACCACGCCGGTGTCGTTTGCCCAGGCGACCAGCATGAACACCGGCAGATGAGCGATGAAGAACCAGAGCGCGATCTTGTTCATTCGGGCCAGGTAGCTGGCTTCGAAGGCGCTGACGGTTTTCGGGAGGACGGCGGCGCTGAGGAAGCGCGTCCATAGGGACGTCGGTTCACCGCCGGTCGGGTGTATGGGCGGCGAGTCGGGGTGCTGAGGAGTAGAGCTCATGGGTACTTGATCCGGAGTGGGTCGAGAGCGGACTGGAGCGAGGTCGAGACGCCGCAGCCATAGACGGGAAGGGGGGAGGGCTGGATGCCCGCGCGGAGCTGCTCCAGGGTCTGGAGATCCAGGTAGGCGAGTCCTTGCTTGCGTTCGGTGTACCCGCCCAGGAAGACCACTTCGCCCTCAGGTGAGATGGCGATGAAGAGCGGTGCGGACTCGATCCCGTAGCGCTCTCGGAGGGAGGTCTGGGTCTCGTGATGGACCCGGAAGCCCAGGGCGGAGGCGCCGGTGGCCAGCGGCTCGTCCTGGGCGTCGTCGACGATGATCAGGTGCTCGTCGATGTCGATAGCGGTCGCCCTGTCGTCGGAGAACAGGTACTCCGCGACTCGACGCGAACAGCCGCAGTTTCCTTAGAGAACGTGAACCAGGCTCCATCGGCGCGCTTCGCCGTCGGTACGCTTCACCAGCGCCTTCGTCGCCCGGGCGAGCTCTCCCGTCGACGTCATCTCGGGCGTCGGGAGCGGTGCCCAATGACCGACCATGAGCGATCCGACACCCAGCGCGACCGTCGGCATCCACAGCGCAAGAAGCACGCGCGCCACGACTCGACCTTTGTCGAGGCGTTTGCGCGGAGGCTGCTTTCGGTTGATCGGGTGATCGGCGGTGGGATCGGGGCGGGGATTCATGGGAGCGAGACGGAGCGGGCGAGCAGGAAGACGGCCCCAGGAAGAGGAGCCGGTTCAACCAAGGCACTGGCCTGAACGATTCAGGCCTGCCCCATGGGATCTAGAACAGAAGGGTCTCTCCCTCGGCGACGAGGTCCGTCTCCACGTCGTGGTCCGGGACTTCGAGGTTCTCGTCGTAGTGGATGTCCAGCCAGGATGTGACGCGATCGTCACCCGCGCTCGACTCGGTGGAGAACCACTGGTTGTTCTCGCCTCCGCAGATCTCGATCGAGAGACCTCGAATGACGAGCGGTGTGGCGAGGGTGAACTCCAGACCTCGACGAACCCACGCACGCTTGATGGCGCCCAGAAGCAGGTTCGAGAGTTCCGCCAGCGAATCCTCGGCCCGCGTGCGATCGCAGGTTGCCAGGTCGTCGCTGGGACCCGTCCTGGCGAGGATTCGGTCCAGCCCGGCCTGGCTCGTGGCGACGCCGAGCGTGCCACGAACCTGGCTACCAGCGAAGCCGATGACGGCGGCGCGGCAGAGCTGAGCGGGTTCGCCTTTGGCGCCCGGGGGAACCGCAGGGATGAGGGCCCTTCCTGCGTCGTCGAGAGTCGTTTGTGCGAGGTGAGCAAGCTTCATGATAGTCCTGCTCTGGTCGGCCTCATGGCGCTGCAAGGTTGAGGACCTCTAGGTAAATCCCCTGAGGTTGATCCGCTCAATCCCGCGAATGGGAATGTTCCCCCGGGGAGCCGCAACCCGCGAGTCGAAGGGGCCCACCTCTCGATCGGCGCGCTCAGGGAAGGGTTCATTGCTACGGGATTTCCCGATTCTTGGCCCAAGCCCGGGGCGCTGTTGCGCCGATCTCTTCTGAAGACAGCACCCCAGCCAGACGCAGGCCCTCCTTCGGAGCCCTGAAGCTGGCGTCGGAGATCCCCATGAGTGAGCTAGATGAAATCGTCAGAGAGTTCGTCGTCGAGAGCCTGGAAGGCCTCGACCTCGTGGACGCAGAGCTTCTGAAGCTAGAGGCGGATCCCGAGGACGAACAGACGCTCCAGAGCATCTTCCGCACGATCCACTCGATGAAGGGGGCCTGCGGCTTCCTCGAGTTCAGCGTGCTGGAGAGCGTGGCGCACGCGGGGGAGAACCTTCTGGACGCGCTTCGCGAGGGAGAGATCGCGCTCGACAAGGGGCTCATCACGACGCTCTTGGAGATGAACGACGCGATCAGATCTCTGCTGGGGACGATCCAGGACTCAGGGTCCCACACCGATGCGGGCGACTTCGGGTCGCTCGTAGCTCGGCTCCACGAGAGCCTGGATCAGGCCACCGCGGAGACGATGGAGGCTGCATCCACGCCCGATCTCGAAGCTGCGGTTGTCGCCGAGGAAGAAGCTCCTTCTGTGGAGCCCCCGTCCTCCGAAGGCGACCTCGAGGGCGCCGCGCCGGTTCCCGAGGCCATCGACAGCCCGACACCCGCCAAGAAGAAGCCTGTCACGACCAAGGCGTCGTCCGCCTTTCCCGTCGTTGCGAAGAAGCCTGAGAGCGCCACCAAGGCCGACGCCGACATCACCGAATCGTCCGGTGCTCAAGCGGCGAAGAGCGCAAGCGAAAGCAGTATCCGACTTCGGGTCGACCAGCTCGATGCTCTCATGAACCTCGCCGGTGAGCTAGTTCTCGCCCGCAACCAGGTCGTCCAGAACTCCTCCGACACCGAGGATAGCGCAGCCCACGCGACCGCCCAGCGACTCAGCCGCATCACGACCGAGCTGCAAGAAGGGATCATGAAGATCCGGATGCAGCCCATCGGCACCCTCTGGAGCAAGCTGCCTCGGGTCGTACGTGGCATGTCGATGCAGCTCGAGAAGGAGGTCGAGCTGAAGATGATCGGCTCGGATACGGAGGTCGACAAGACGCTCCTCGAGGCCATCAAGGACCCTCTCACCCACCTGGTTCGCAACTCCCTGGATCACGGCATCGAGAAGCCAGATCAGCGTGAAGCCAAGGGCAAGCCTCGGATCGCCACACTGACCCTCTCCGCGTTCCACGAGTCGGGACAGGTCAACATCGTGGTTCGCGACAACGGTCGCGGGATCGACCCCGAGATCATCAAGGCAAAGGCGGTCGAGCGCGGTCTCATCACCGCGATGGAAGCCGTTCGCATGGACGACCGTGCTGCCCTCGACATCCTGTTCATGCCCGGCTTCTCCACGGCGGAGCAGGTCACGAGCATCTCGGGCCGCGGGGTGGGTATGGACGTCGTCAAACGCAACCTCGAATGCGTCGGCGGCACCGTCGAGATCGAAAGCGAGATGGGCTCCGGGACCGCCGTGGTGGTTCGTATTCCGCTCACTCTCGCGATCATTCCGGCTCTAACCGTTCACTCCGGTGGAAATCGCTATGCGATCCCGCAGGCCAACCTGGTCGAACTGCTCCGCGTTGGCCCTGAGTCTGCGGTCGGCATCGAAGAAGTCTTCGGGCAGCGTGTCTTCCGCCTTCGCGGCGACCTCCTGCATCTCGTCGACCTGAACGAGCAGCTCGGCACCGAGTCCACGAACTAAGAACAGGAGTGCAGCATCGTGGTGGTGCAGGCATCGGGGCGATCCTTCGGCCTCGTCGTCGACGGCATCTACGAGTCCGAGGAGATCGTCGTCAAGCCGCTCGATCGCGTGGTCAAGTCGCTGCAGGCCTACGCCGGCACCACGATCCTGGCGGACGGACAGGTGGCGCTCATCCTCGATATTACAGGGCTCGGGCAGCGAGCCCAGCTCATGTCGGAGGATGAACTCAGGCGCGCCGCGCGTCAAGGCGCCGCCGAACATGCCCGGAGTACGGCGGATTGCAAGGATCCGATCGAGTACCTCGTCGCGTCCGTCGGCGGGGACCGCAGGGTGGCCATGGAACTCAGCCAGGTCGATCGACTCGAAGAGGTGGAGTCGGCCACGGTCGAGAAGGCGGGTACGCTCCGCTTCATCCAGTATCGAGGTGAGCTGCTTCAGCTCATCGACGTTGGGCAGGCCATGGGAGCTGCTAGCTCGACGGATCCAGATCGCCGCGTCTGGAAGACCATCGTTCGCTCCAACGGTGGGACTTCTTACGGCCTCGTCGTCGATGACGTCCTCGATATCATCGAGGTCAGCGCGAACGAGAAGCCCCATCCTTCACCCGACTCCGCGATTGCGTCCGTCCTCGTCGTCGGCGGCCGTGTCACCGAGGTGATCGATGAAGTCTGGCTGGCTGCCTCCTTTGGAGCGTTGGGAGGACCCGAGCTTCATGCGGACGGAACCCCTACGAACCGCGGTCAAGCGCCTCCCGAGGAGTCGTTGCAGGTGGCACCGGAGGTCACGCAACTCTGCACGTTCCGACTGGGGAAGACGCTCTACGGAATCGACGTGCTGGACGTGCAAGAAGTTCTCATGCCGCTCCAGCGAACGCCCATTCCACTGAGCCCGCCTGAGGTCGAGGGTCTCCTGAATCTGCGCGGCGACACCGTGTTGTCGGTCGACCTCGGCGTTCTGCTCGGTATTCCCGAAGCGGAACGGATGGCGCGCGCTCGAAGCGCACGGACGAGCCTCGGCAAGGGAGCCGAAGTGCCCGATCGCATGAACGTGGTTCTCCGCTCTTCACAGGGCAGCTTCAGCATGCTCGTGGACGAGGTCGGTGAAGTCCTGGATCTCCCGCGAGCGCTCTTCGAACCTTGCCCTTCGACCATCTCGTCGGTCCAGCGGCGGGTCGCCTCGGGTGTCTTCAAGCTCCAGAGCGACATCCTCATCCAGCTCGACGTGGACCAGCTCCACGCGCTCGTCGCACAGTCGCAGGCGCTGGCTCGTGTCTGATTCATCCTCCGAAGCGAGAGCCGCAACGCTTGCCGCCCTGTCTCCCACGCACACTCTTCCCCTCATCACGCAGGCCATGGCTACCACATCCAACCATCCGAAAGCTGACGCTCACCGTCTCGCCCTCCTCGAGTCTGTCGTGGGGAGTGTGCCGATCAACATCCTCGTGGCGGATATCGAGGGGACGATCATCTACGCCAACGAGCGCTCGATCGAGACGCTTCGGCTGATCTCCCACCTGATTCCGATCCAGCCCGAAGACATCCTGGGAGCTTCGATGGACGTCTTTCACAAGGTGCCCTCGCGTCAGCGCGGAATGATCAAGGATGACGGTCGGATGCCGTACGAGACCCGCATCTACCTCGGGGACGAGGTTCTGGATCTCAAACTGTCCGCGGTCTACGGCGAAGATGGAGCCTACGAAGGGCCGATCGTGAGCTGGGCGATCGTGACGAATCACGTTCGACAGCAGGAGGAGCTGGAGAACGAGCGCGCCAAGCAGGTCACAGCCGCCGCGATCCTGGAGGGCCAGGTAGCACGCGTACTCGAGGTCGTCTCGAAGGCTGCCGCCGGTGACCTCACGAACCAGATCGAGATGGAGGAAGACGGGGCCATCGGTCAGGTCGCAGCCAGCCTCGATCTCTTCCTCGAACGCCTCCGGGGTCACATCAGTCTGATCGCGGGCAACTCGTCGCTTCTGGCGAGCGCGGCGGAAGAGATGTCGGCAACGAGCGATCAGCTCAAGCGCAACTCGACCACGGCCACGGCGGCCACCGCGGACCTGACGGGCGCGGCGCGCACGCTGTCCGAGAGCGTTCAGACCTTTGCGGCAGGCACTGAGCAGATGACGGCCAGCATCCGTGAGATCGCGAAGAACGCGGAGAACGCCTCGCGCGTCGCCAATGACGCCGTGAGCTTGGCTCAGTCCACTAACGAGACTGTCGGCAAGCTCGGGGAGAGCAGCGCGGAGATCGGTCAGGTCATCAAGGTGATCACCTCGATCGCGCAGCAAACCAACCTCCTGGCACTGAACGCGACGATCGAAGCCGCACGCGCTGGCGACGCCGGCAAGGGCTTCGCGGTGGTGGCCAATGAGGTGAAGGAACTTGCCAAGGAAACGGCCCGGGCCACCGAGGACATCGCCAGTCGGATCGAGACGATCCAATCGGATACGCGCGAGGCCGTCTCCGCCATCGACGGCATCAGCGTCATCATCGGGAAGATCAACGACATCCAGGGGACCATCGCCAGCGCTGTCGAAGAGCAGACGGCGACGACCAACGAGATGGCCAAGAACATCGCGGATGCGAGTGTCGGTACCTCGGAGATCGTGGAGAGCCTCTCCGCCGTCTCGCAGAGTTCGAGCGAGAACGCGACGGGAGCCGTGGAGGTCCAGGGTGCCTCGTCAGAGCTGGCCCGGATGGCCGCCGAGCTGACCAGCCTGGTATCCGAGTTCTCCTATTGATTCGAAACTTCCGACCTGTTGATCCGCCAACGCCTTTCAGACCATGAAACCCACGATCGAGACCGGACCACCACTTCGCGTGATGGTGGTCGATGACTCTCCTGTGACTCGACGGCTCATCGAGCGCGTCATTTCCCGGGAGGAAGGTCTCGAGCTCGTGGCGGAGCTGGCGGACGGCAAGCAGGCCGTCGAGATCGCGATTCGCGAGCGGGTCGATGTGCTGATCCTCGATCTGGAGATGCCTGAGATCGACGGGCGCGAGGTCTTGATGCGGCTCTATGAGCTGGGTACGCAGATGGGCGTCGTCGTCTATACGGGCGCTGCCCAGGAAGAGGTCGAGGAGCTGGAGAAGAGAGTCGCGCGACGTCTGATCTGCCGGATGATGCCAAAGGGCAACGGGGCGGGCGGAGGCATCGAGGGCCTCAAGGACTGGCTCGTCAGTACGATCTACGACCTGGGGCAAAGGGTCAGAGTACGCTCGCGCGATGGAGGCGGCGACGGGCCTGCGGGTGAGGTAGCGCGTCCAGTTCGGCCCCGGTCGTCGGCAACCGGCTCCGGGTCGAAGGCAGTCACGCCGGTTCTCGGGGATCTCGACAGGAGCCCCGGGAAGAACGGACCAACCCAATCGAACGGGACGAATCCGTCGCCGCCAGCTGCGTTGCCTCGTCTGTCTGCCGGTGCCAGACCAGCCGCGTTTCAGCGTGACTCACGTCGTTTTAGCATCCTCGTCGTGGGCGCGTCCACCGGAGGCCCCGAGGCGCTGCGGCAGATGATTCAGGACCTACCGGCCAATTTTCCGATCCCGGTCGCCATCGTGCAGCACATGCCGATCGGCTTCACGGCGCAGCTCGCCGCTCGATTGGACTCGCAGTGTGCGATCACGGTCCGGGAGGCGACGGAGGGAGAACGGCTCGAGGCAGGGGTCGTCCTGATCGCGCCTGGAGGGAAACACCTCGAGGTCCATCGTGACGGGCCGCACCTCACGGCAAAGCTCACCGAGAACGAGCCGGAGAACAGCTGCCGGCCAGCGGTCGACGTTCTGTTTCGTTCCGCGGCTGCCGCGGTTCCGAGGAACCTATTGGCGGTCATGCTCACCGGGATGGGGCAGGACGGGCTGGTCGGAGCGGAGTGCATTCGCGAGACCGGCGGGCTGGTCATCGTTCAGGATGAACCGACCAGCGTCGTCTGGGGCATGCCGGGGGCCATCGCGAAGGCCGGCCTCGCCAACGAGGTCCTGCCACTATCAGAGGTCGGTCCGCGCACCGTGGAGCACGTCCTTGCCGGACGCACGAACGGGAGGGTCGCGTGATGCACGATCAAGACCTTCACTTTCTCATCGAGCTCGTTCGATCGAGCACCGGCATTCAGCTGGACGTCTCGAAGAGCTACCTCCTTCAGTCGAGGCTCAATCCGTTGCTTCGGGTCGAGGGGATGAAGGACCTGCACGAGCTCTGCAACGCGCTCAGGGGATCGGGTGCGCGACGCCTCTTGCCACAGGTCATCGATGCGATGACGACGAACGAGACGTCCTTCTTTCGCGACTCGGCGCCGTTCCAGCAGCTGGCCAGGGAGGTATTCCCAGGACTGCTCGATGCGCGACGCCAACTACGGAAGCTACGTATCTGGAGTGCGGCTTGCTCCAGCGGGCAGGAGGCGGTGAGCCTGGCCATCTTGATGGCCGAGCACTTCCCCGAGCTTCGAAACTGGGACGTGAGAATCCTGGCCACGGACGTCTCGCCGGCGATGGTTGCGCGCTGCCGGGCCGCCACCTTCACGGAGAACGAGATGGGGCGTGGGATGCCTCCGGAGCTCCGCCAGCGCTACTTCGATAGAACGGAGAGCGGGTGGCAGGCCAAGCGAGAGATCCGCGATCTACTCCACGTGAGGGAAGTCAACCTGATCCAGCCGCTGGTTGGTGTGGAGACCCAGGATCTCGTTCTTCTTCGCAACGTGCTCATCTACTTCGACGAGCCGACGCGCGAGAAGATCTTCCAAGGGATCACTCGGGTGCTCGCACCTGATGGGTTTCTCTTGCTCGGGACGGCGGAGAAGCCGCGTTCCGATGGATACGAGCGGGCCTTCGGTCCAAACGCCAACGTTTTTCGCAAGGCCGCGTGAGGCCCTTCGCCCGTCTACTCCCTCTTGCCACCCCCCAGCACTGACATGAAAGCCATTGTCACCGACGACTCCAAGGCCACTCGAATGATCCTCGCCAAGCTCCTCACGGACTTTGGCTTCGACGTGCAGACCGCGGAGGACGGCCCCAAGCTCCTCGAGATGCTGACCGACGCGGCCTGCGATCTCTGCCTGGTCGACTGGAACATGCCAGGTATGAACGGCACCCAGGTGATCCGGACGCTTCAGGCGCACCCCGATTGGAAGCTGATCCCGGCGATCATCGTCACCGATGAAACCAAGAAGGAGCGGATTGCCAGCGCGCTGGAAGCGGGCGCCATCGGCTACCTGCCCAAACCGTTCGAGAAGAACGCACTCGCAGAGATTCTCCAGAGCGCGGGCGTCGGGATGCCCTGAGGCATTCGTCGACTGGCAGGGACCCCATGGTTCGAGGCGTATCCGACGACGCGGATGCGCCTCGAGTCCATGTCTTTTCAGTCGCCCCTTCAGGGGGCAAAAGCTCTGGAGGACCGAGGGCGGGTGCGTGGGCGCGGTCCCGTCAGATCACGACGTCGTCCTGACCTTCCCGTCGGTAGGTCACGCTGTAGAGGTCGCTGCGCCGATCCTCCCAGACCTTGATGGTTCCCTGGTGGCTTTGGCGCCGGAGGACTTCCAGGTCCACGTCGTGGATCACGAGCGTCTCGATGTTCGGCGTGCACTCGCCCGCGATGCCGTCGCGAGCGAACGCGTAGTCGAGGGGCGTGTAGATGCCGCTTTGGGCGTAGTGTGTATCCGCGTTGTCCACGAACGGTAGATTGCCCGCGCACCCCGAGATGGCGACGTAGACCGAGTTCTCGATCGCGCGTGCCTGGGCGCAGTAGCGGACCCGCAGATAGCCCTCACGGTTATCCGTGTTGAACGGGACGAAGAGAATCTGGGCACCCATGCCGGCCGCGATCCGCGCGATCTCCGGGAACTCGACGTCGTAGCAGACGAGGATGGCGACCTTGCCCCGGTCGGTCTCGAAGACGTGGATCTCGTCCCCGCCTTCTACGCCCCACCAGCGAACCTCCGCAGGCGTCGGATGGATCTTCGCCTGGCGCTCGATCGTACCGTCCCGACGGAAGAGGTAGGCGACGTTCTGCAGTCGATCGTCGGTCAGCGTGAACTGACTCCCCCCGATGATGTTGACGTTGTACTTGATCGACATCCGGGTGAAGAAGTCGAGGTACTGGGGCGTCCACTCGGCCAGTTCACGGACGGCGCCCGCCGGGCGCTTCACCGTCTGGAGCGCGAGCAGCTGCGTCGTCATGAGCTCCGGGAACAGAACGAAGTCCGACTTCGCGTCGGCGGCCGCGTCGATGAAGTATTCGCACTGCTGGCAGAACTCCTCCCAGGAATCGAGGTGCCGCATCAGATACTGCACGGCGGCGATGCGGGCGGGCGCGACGTGGGCCCAGCGACGGTTCTTGTCCGCGACGTACTCCAGGTTCGTCCACTCGAGGTGGGTGGCGTAGCCCCGTGACGCGTGATCGGAAGGGAAGTAGTCCGGGATGAGCTGGCGGAGCACGAAACCGTTGGCGACCTGGGTGGTGAGGACGGGATCGTAGAGGCCGCGTTCGGTCACGCGCTCGACGTACTCACGCGCGGACATCTCGTCGGCTTTCTCACCGTAGCCGGGGATGCGGCCGCCGATGATGATGCGCGCCAGATCGAGCTGGCGAACGAGGTCCTTGCGCGCCTCGTAGAGTCGCCTCGCCAGGCGCAGGCCGCGGAAGCGCGGGTGCACCATGATCTCGATGCCGTAGAGCGTGTCGCCGCTGTCGGTGTGGTTCCGGATGTAGCCCGCGTCGGCGACGATGCGCCAGTCGTGCCAGTCAGCGACGACGTCCGAGTCCACGATGAGCGACCCGGCGGACGCGACGACCTCGCCCTGGTAGACGACGACCATCTGACCGGCCGGGAACATCTTGAGCTGGCTCTGGATCTGCTCGATGCCCCAGGTCTCCATCCCGGGGAAACAGGCGGCCTGCATGGCGATCAGCGCGTCGAAGTCCTCGATCTCCAGGGGCCGCAGGATGATCTTCTTTTCGAAGTCCGCAAGCTGGATGGGGTCGGTCGAATCCGGTTCGTCGGGGGAGGTGGTAGGGAGGTGGGTCATCGGTGGCCACTCCCCATCGGCAGGGGAGGTATCGTCGGAGGGTTGGGTTGGCCTGTGACGTGCAGGTGGCCGACTCCGGGGGAAGAAGCTCCCCACGGGCGCTGGAGCGAAGAGGATAAGATCCGCGGCGATCATGATCCGATGGATCTGGCAGTTCCACGGATCAAGGGGGGGACGAAACAGCGTTCGATCGGAGCACGATCGAGCTGAGTGGGGGACGACGACCCCCCGAGGAAGCCGCCGCCCAGTCCGTACCGCGGACCAAGTTGCTGCCGCCTACTAAAGAGTGTCGCGCATCCACGCCGTCGACAGACTGTCCGCGTACTCGTTCCAGCGGTTCCCCGAGTGCGCGGCGATCCACTCCAGCTTGCAGTCCGGGTGCGCCTCGTACAGCGCGAGCAGCTCCTGGACGAGTTCCAGGTTCTTGATCTCGCCGGTCTTCTTCTTCCAGCCGCGAGCCTTCCAGTTCGGCGCCCACTTCGTGATGGTGTCGACGCAGAGGCGGCTGTCCGTGAAGATCGTCTCCGTCGCGTCCTCGGGGAGGAGCCGGAACGCCTCGATCAGCGCCGTCAGCTCCATGCGGTTGTTCGTGGTCTTCGGCGACTTCCCGTGGCGGTGCTCGACGACCTCGCCGGCGCGGACCCAGACCGCGCCCCAGCCGCCCGGGCCCGGGTTGGGCACGGAGCTGCCGTCGGTGAAGACGCCGTCCGCGGGACCCTGCGTGTATCGCTCCATCACCTGGGCGAGCGTGAGGTTCTCCTCGACGGCTCTCGGGGCGCCTCCACCGAAAGAGCCGCCCCGCCGCGCGCCTCCGCGGCGTGAACTCGATCGCGCGGAGCCGCCCGAGGCGACCTTCTTCGGCGAGTGCTCGCGGCAGAACCTCGGCTTCCAGCCGGGGTACTTGTCGAGGGCGGACTGGGAGACGGAGAACGACGCGGAGCAGGTCTGGCACTGGAAGTCTGGCATGGGGCCAAGAGGTTACTCGGGAGCACCACCCTCGACCCAGCGTCTCCCCGCGTCCGTGACCGTCGCGGGACCGCGGAGAGCAGCCATCCGGGTTCCCGGGACGAGCGCGCGCACCGGACGCTCGAAAAAGGCGGCGTGCTCGGCGATGACCGTCTCGAGTGGATCTGGCAAGGCGTCCCATGAGGGCGTGCCCGTGCAAATTCGGCTAGGCTCGAGCCAGCATGGGACATCACCTTCAATGGACGGCCTTGACCGCGTGTGCCGGAGTTCTCAGCTTCCCCTGCCTCCAGGAGCCCGTGCGAGATCGCGTGGACTCGGTCGAGAGCCTGAGCACGCAGCGTCTCCGGCTCGAGTCGCCGGAGGCACCGCGCCTCGAGCCCGTGCTTCCCTTTGGCGCCTATCGAATGAGCATGGGAAGACGCAGCGCAGCGTCTTTCGTACTGGAAGGTGAAGCCGAGCCTGTCAGGATGTCAGCGAGCCTTCGCGCGACCATGGGCGAGGTCTCCATTCTCTGGACGCACGGCGAGGACCCATCGGTTTTGTTCGGCGATCCAGAGCGCCAGCCTCTCACGCGCTACGAGGTGGGCTTTCCCGCGGCGTCCATCGCGTGCCGTCCAGGTGGACGCCTCCTGATCGGCGGGCTGGACGAATCCAGCCGCCGGCCGATCTACGAGGTCTGGACCTTCGGGGAACCCAAGCTGATCGACGATGAGTCGGGCGAGCCGACGCTTTCGGAGCCAGAGGTCCTGGAGCGAGTGCGCATCCCGGCGCACGGGCACGACCTCAACTACGGCGTGGCCCAGGCGATCTGGACCGGCGGCGCGATCGGCGACGATCGAGCGTGGATCTTCACCTACCCGGAGACGGACGTTCGCGAGCTTGACCTGCGCACCGGCCGGTCCACCGTGATGTTGAGCCCGACGGAAGCGATCGGAGCGGTCGCGCCCTGGCCCGGCCTGGATCGAGCGTGGAATGGAGCGCGGTACTGGGGGGATCACAAGGCGTGCGGCCATTGCTACATCCTGACACTCATGACCGACATCTCCTTCAGCAAGGGCAAGCTCACATCGCTCATACTGATGGACCGTAACCGCGACGGTCTCCTGGACGACTGGACGCCCCTCTACTCCCAGGAGAAGTACCCCGAGGGCCTTGACGACCGCGAGAACTGGATCCGTGACTGAAGACTTCGGCTCAACACTTGGACCGCGGGACCGCGGAGGCGACCAGCCCCGTCCTGCGGCTGAGGACCTTCCCCTCAGCGCATTCTGGAGAGGGTCTCGGCCGCTTCCATCGTCCCACCCGGCGAGCGGTACGGCCATGAGTTCGTCAAGGACTTCGTGGCACTCCCCGGACTCGGCGTTTCCGATCTTGCTGAGCGTGTAGCGAAGCTGCAGCGCCCTGCGCTCAGAGATACCGCGTCGCCACGACAGCCGGACCCAGAATCGCCCCGGTAGGCGCGCGCTGCAGAAGCTGGAACCCGATGGAGTCGCCCGGTTGGAAGCCGATGAGGCCGGGTTCAGATCCGTTAAGGCTCGTCGACACCGCGCCTGCCACATCCGCTTGGAGGACTCCTAGGCGCCGGATCGTGCCTCCGATGCAGAGTGGGCCGTAGACCGTCGGAAGGTTCGCGCTTGGACTCCCGGCGACCAGAAAGCAGAAGGCGGAAGGGGACAGGGATGTGGCCTCTAGCTCGAGCTGAGACCAGGTGGGAGAGAGTGCGCCTGTTGCGACCAAGGGCTGGCCCTGGGCACCTGCGCAGGCGCTCTGGATTGCGGGACCCATCAGCGCAACGTGAGCCTGACTCGGACCGGCCGACGCAAACTGCGCGTCCCCGATCACAACGAGACCGTTTTCGAGGTCGATCGCCGTTCCCAGGCCATCCGCTTCGCTGATGCTCTGGATCCACGTCCACCCCTGGCTCGTGCGTTCGAACGCGCTCACGCGCCCTCCACCAGACGGAGCCCATGGGTCGAGTCCCCCGGCAACGAGGAGGTCGCCGTCGACGGAGATATGGATGCCAAACCCATTGGACTGCGACTCGACCGGTGCTGTGAGTCGTTCGACGTGCTGGCCGGTCGCAAGGTCAAAGACGTCCACGGTGCCACGGGCCCGCCCTGGCTCCTGCTTTCGCGCCGAGCCGACGTACGCGAACTGATCGTCAAGCTCGATGGATACACCAAAGCTCCCGTAGGTTCCATCAGGCGGAGTAAGGTCATGCTCGAGCGCCCAGCCGCCCGCGGCGCCGCGGCGAAACGTCTGCGCAATTCCGAACGACGAGGCGAAGATGTAGTACCCCGGGCCACTCGCGGCGATCCGGTCGCCACGGACCGCGACGTCAAAACCAAAGAAGGCTCGGGTTGGAGCTTGAGTGGGATGAAGCACGTCCACGCTGGCCCAACCGGTCGCTGTGTTCTCGTACACGTGCACGGCGCCTTGGCGGTAAGCAAGACTGCCTTCCAATCGTGCACCTACGGCGAGAACCGAGCCGTCGCGATCGAGAGCGCATCCGAAGTGATCGTCTCCTACCAGCCCGTCATTGAGCAACAGCGTGGGCTGCCATGCTCCGCCAACTCGATCGAAGATCTCCACGACCCCGGTGTTCTGGCTCGCCTGGAAGTCGCCGACGATGAGCTGGTCTCCGCGCAGATGGACTGCGCTTGCGTATCCACTCGACGAGCTTCCGAACCCCTGGGCCAACGAGGCGGAGAGGGACCACCCATTCGGACCCAGGTCGTAGAGGTGGACACGTCCCGGGCCGAAATGGCCCGCATGGCGGGTCGTGGCAGTGATGGCGAGCTGGTGCCCATCGAGCGAGACGCCCGTGCCGAAATAGCCTGCGCCTGGGCCCGGAGGGGTCGGGAGGACTTGAACGACGGATTGGGGTACGAGAGCGAGAGCGAGCGCGAGTGCATTCATGACTCGCTGAGTGTACTCCGTCGGTTCGGTTCTGCGCGTCATTCTCACCATCGAGGACCCCCAGCGCATCGAGCGTGGGCGCGACTTTGGGGGCTACCTCGGGCTCGTTTCCAGGCGAGGACAGTCTTGCAAGGGCGACTCCGAGATGCGCCTGACCGAGGCGGACGAGAACGAGGTCCGTCGACGTCTCGTGCAAATGCGCGATGCAGTCGCTCAGGCCGTTCGGCAAGGGTCACGGCCCCGATCGATTCCTCCAAAAGCGCCACGACCAGCTCGCCATGACGGCGGCACCGTTCACTCGAACCGGATCCGCACCGCGTCCGTGAAGTTGGACGCGGGAGCGCCGGTGGCCGATTCGCGGAACCACGCCTGGAAGAACCATGACTCACCGGCGGTGGTGGCCACGAGTCCTGCGGGAGTGGGGATGGCGCCAAGTGGTACGTCGAGCTGAATGACGCCCATGGGGCCGGAGTTCATGATCTGACCCGGCCCAAGGAATCGCCCGATCGCGCCCCCCAGGCAGAGGTTCCCGAAGCTGATCCCCGGGTTGCGAACGAACGAGCTCGCGCGGCTGGCCAGGAAAAAGCCAAAGGCGTTGATCGGAAGCAGACGGGCCGTGAGCGTCAGGTCCTGGTCGACGACCCGAACGGATCCGGTGGCGTCGAGGATCGCAGGGCGCCCGAATGCGCTCGCGTTGGTCCAGCACACGACGGACCCGATGGTACTCGACCGCTCGTAGGCGCCGAGGTCCGGGTGGGGTGCGAAGCCCGGCGCGGCGTTCGGCGTCGAGGGGTCGTCCACCTCGCGGCGACGGTGCTCGACGTCGGCGCGCACGTGGTGGCTAGCGATTGCGTCTGGATGGCCCGCGTCGATGGCCGGCGACGACGCGGTCAGGCGAAGGTCTCGGTTCGGAAGGTCCACGAACAGGGGGTCCGCGCCTGAACAGCCGGTTCCCACGAAGCCACCTTCGACGATGCAGTACTCGACGTCGACGCCGTTCGTGATCTGATAGGCGGAGGTAGACCCACCGCCCGCGCCTTCATTGCCCCAGAGGATCGAGTTGCGCACCGTCGTCCATGGCCCGGCCACGTGGATTCCCACGGCGGAGATGTTGGGGAACGTCGATTCGTTCTCGGCGATGGTGCAGCCGGTGATGTGCACCCTGACCGCTCCGGCGAGGTACAAACCTCCGCCGCTCGAAGCACCCGTGGCGTGGTTGTCGACGAACACGGTGTCGGTGACCAGCGTGTCCTCGGTTTCGACCATCGCGAGGCCACCGCCACCGGAAGCTCGGCAGTCCTTGATCACGCAGCGCTCGAGGCGGAGCTCCGGGCCGAACGTGGCGGAGACCGCGCCTCCGCGGTCCCCAGCTGTGCACCCTTCGAAGTGCGTGTCCAGGAGATGGAGCGTGCCGGACAGGCCATGCACACCGCCGCCGAATCGCCGGGCGTGTAGCTGTTCGAGGCGGCAGTTGCGAACGGTGAGTTGCGCCGCGTCTTCCACGAAAATCCCGCCACCGTCGTTGCGGAAACTCGTGAAGCCGTTGGCGTTTCCGCCCTGGATGGTGAATCCATCGAGTTCGGCGACCGTCCCTTGCCCGGCCGCCCGGACGACGTGGTAGGCATTGTCAGCCAAGGTGGTCGGGGCCCCGATCACATCGTTGTCCAGGAGATCGCCGGTGAGGATCGACGGATTCGAGCCGAAGGGGGGGCGCTGGTCCGGATCCGTCTCTCCACCCGCAAATCCGCCGAAGAGCTTGACCTCCCCGACGAGGTCGAACGACACGCCCCGTGCACTCCCAGTGTGGGTACGGTAGCGGCCGCCAGCCACGTAGATGTCGGTGAAGAGCAGGCCTGAGTTGAGCGCTGAATGGAGGCCGTTCTCCCCCTGGAACGCGTTGGCCCAGCTGGTTCCGTCGCCGGAGCCCGTCGTGAGGTCTGCGTCGACGAAAATCGTCTGCGCCTCGGAGGCGCTAGCGAGGGAGAGGAAGGCGAGAGAAGCGAGGACCGGAGGTGATAGGCGCATCTTGAATACCGCGGGAAGCAGTGGATGGGTGGGGTGCATCCTAATGCCTCCCGCCAGATCATGCTGACCCGAGGGGCGCGGCCAGGCCAGCGGCCCCCGAATGGAGCCTGGATCGCCCATCTTCGCGCAAGGAGGGGCTGCTATCAGCTCCCAGGACCCGGCCTGTACCTCGGGAGCGTGTCGCGAAAGGCAAAGGCCAGAGAACCATCCGCTGGCCAGATCTCTTGAAGCGGGTTGTCTCGGAGGATCTTCTCCGCTGCCCGCGTGGGGATGGGGATAGCCAAGAATCGGGCCCCAGGCTTCGGCGACTGGCGTGTCGACACCCCGCTTGGAAGTTCTACCTGTCGCCGGGAGAGAGGAGCCGTAAGGAAGATCCGGTACGATGCATCCCATGCACCGTACCGCTCTCCTACTCGCGGCATTGGCTGCCCTATCGCCGACCTCGGCCGCCGCGCAGCAAGCCCCCGAGCCCCTCCCTGAACCTTGCCGCGTGCTCTTCCTCACGCACTCGGCTGGATTCACCCACTCGGTGGTACGCCGGGCGACCCAGGCCAGGCTGGCCTACGCGGAAGTGCAGTTGACGGAGGCCGCCAAGGGTCGGATGACGATCACCGCGACCCAGGACTGCGGCGACATCAACGCGGAGAACCTGAAGCGCTTCGACGCGGTGCTGTTCTACACCACCGGCGAGCTCCCCATTCCGAAGAGCGGCCAGCAAGCGCTGCTCGACTGGATCCGCGCCGGCGGAGCTTTCGCGGGCAGCCATAGCGCGACAGACACTTTCTACGAGTTCCCCGGCTACATGGACATGGTGGGAGGCGCTTTCGCCGGTCACCCGTGGCACAAGGAGGTGGGAGTGCGCGTCGAGGAGTCCGGGCACCCGGCGGTGGCGCACCTGGGCTCGAGCTTCAAGATCACCGACGAGATCTACCAGTTCGAGAACTTCCGTCGTTACCCGCTGCGCGTATTGATGACGCTCGACCCGGACTCGATCGACGACATCCAGAAGGGCCGCCGCAAGGACGGTGATTACGCGCTGGCCTGGTGCAAGGACTATGGCGAGGGAGCGATGTTTTACACGGCCCTGGGCCACCGCGAGGACGTATGGAGCGACCCGCGCTTCCAGGAGCACCTGATGGCCGGCATCGAATGGGCTGTGGCGGCACCGAGCGAGTCCATTCCGGCGCCCGCCGGCGCCCAAGTCCTCTTCGACGGCACCAACCTCGACGGCTGGAAGCAAAAGTCGGGCGACCAGGTGGCCGGATGGAAGATCGAGGATGGCGCCATGGTCTCCTCCCGTTCCGGCGACATCGTCACACGCAAGGAGTACGGCGGCCCCTTCCTGCTCCATGTCGAGTTCTTCGTACCGATCACTCCAACCACCAACGGCTGGCAGGACCGCGGCAACAGCGGCGTCTACGTCCAGGGGCGCTACGAGGTCCAGGTCCTCGATTCCTACGGCCTGACTCTCCGAGCGGGGGACTGCGGGGCCATCTACGGGAAGCACATCCCCGTGGTCAACGCGAGCCGCCCGGCCGGCCGATGGCAAAGCTACGACATCGAGTTCACACCGCCCAGCGTCTCCGAGGAGGTCACGAAAATGGCCAAATCCCGCATGAGTGTCTGGCACAACGGGGTGCGCATCCACGATGACGTCGAAGTGGATTCCCCCACCGCGGCTGGCATGGGCGGCGAACCCGGCATCGGCCCCATCATGCTCCAAGATCACGGACATGCGGTGCGATACCGAAACATCTGGCTTCTGCCGCGTTAGCCCCCCTCCGACGAGAATCATCATGTCCCCAAGAAACCAACGCACTCGCCGTGACTTCCTGAAGAAGTCAGCCGTGGCGACCGCCGGCCTCACCATCCTCCCGCCCTACCTCATCACCGGTGCCCGCGCCCAGGACGGCAAGGTTCCGCCGAGCAGGAGGATCAACCTGGGCGTGATCGGCGTGGGCGGACGGGCCGCTCGCGTCGTGCCTGAGCTTTGCGCCAACGGGAAGGCGCAGCCGGTAGCGTTCTGCGACGTCGACTTCAGCGCCAATGGGGTCCAGGACAACCTCGAGAAGTACCCCGATGTGCGCCGGTTCACGGACTTCCGGGTGATGCTGGAAGAGATGGGCGATGACATCGACGCCGTGAGCGTCGTCACGCCGGATCACACGCATTTTCCGGCCGCGATGCTCGCCATGTCGATGGGCAAGCACGTCTACGTCGAGAAGCCTCTGACGCATTCCTACCGCGAGGCAGACATGCTGATGCGGGCCGAGAAGAAGTTCGGGGTGGTTACCCAGATGGGCAATCAAGGCCACAGCTCGGGCGCCTATCTCCAGTTCGCGAGGATGGTCGAGCAAGGGGTCATCCACGACATCACTGCCGTCGAAGCCTGGAAGTCGCCCGGCCTCTTCTTCATGAACGCTGCCGAGCGTTTCTCCCAGTACCCGAAGGGAGAGACGGTCCCCGAGACCCTCGACTGGGATCTGTGGTGCGGGCCTGCGGAGAAGAAGCCCTTCAGCTCGAAGTACCATCCCTTCGACTGGCGGGCTTTCTGGCTCTACGGCAACGGAATGCTGGGCGACTGGGGGGCGCACATCATCGACTTCGTCCATGAGTTCCTCGAGCTAGGTCAGCCGACCCAGCTCACACCGCTCCGCATCGAGGATGCCAACGATGTCCTCTTCCCGCTGAGCTCGCACCTGAAGATGAAGTTCCCAGCGCGCGGTGCACACCCGGCCCTGGACTTGACCTGGCGCGACGGCGCGGACTACCTCCCCAGGATTCCGGACTCGTTCAAGGAGAAGCAACCGGACGGCAGCCTGAAGGAGCCCGACCTCGGGGGAGCCGGCACGGTCCTGTACCGGGCGGACGGCGAGTACGCCATCACGCGCGGCTCCCATTGGGGCAACTCCAGCGTGATTCCTGCTTCCCGGGCCAAGGAGCACGAGAAGGCACTCGAAGTCGAGAGCCCGAGCCTCAACCACGCAGAGAGCTTCATCGCGGCCTGCATGGGCGAGGGTCGCACGCGATCCCCTTTCCGTGTGGGAGGCGACCTGACCAAGACGCTGCTGCTCGGCGTCATATGCCAGCGCCTCGCAGAGGAACTGAACTTCGACCGCAAGACGGAACGGTTCATCGGCAACGACCGGGCGAATGCCCTCCTGGACGGCCCGCCGCCGCGCGACGGCTGGGAGCAGTACTATCGGATGGTGTAGCGAGCGCATCCGGCACCATCATGGAGCGTCGGGTTGACGAATTCGTTCCCCGGCCCCAACGTGGCTCACCATGGACGAACAAGACGACTCAGTGGATTGGACGCTCGACGAGTTGGAAGCCGCGATCCAGTCGCTCCGATTGGACCTGCCTCAGGCCCGGAAGCGAGATTTCATCAGGAAGTGGGTGCAGCCACTGCTCTTCCTGGCGGCGGTCGCCTTGATCTTCACCACCTCGGGCGACGATCGGGCCTGGCCATGGCTCGTCGCGGTCATGGTGGTGAATCACCTCGTGGACCGGTTGATGGAGCCAACGGCCGATCAGGTCTCCAGTGAGTACTCACGGCTCCGCGCCATGAAACGCCTGAAGCTCCTGAAGAAGGAACTGGACGAGCAACGAGGACCGGTGTTCAGGGGTGGCGGCAGGCCGATTTGGCGTCCAGCCCCAGAAGGCCGTCTCCAGCTCGTCGCTGCTGCCCAGGGAGACGGCAGTCGGAGCGTAGCGGTAGTACGTTGGATGGTTGAACCCGGCGCGATCGTGACGGAGACGCAGCCGATCGCGCACGTGCAGTATGACGCTGCGACCCTCGAATTTCCGGCGGACAGGGCGGGACGAATCTGTGAGCTGCTGGTACCGGCCGGTCGGGAGGTTCCGATCGATACCGTCCTGTGCGAGCTCGAGCCCGACAGCCTCCCGTTGACCACCCCCCAGGAGGCTCCAGCGGCCTGATCTCAACGACTGGGCGACAACTACCTTGACACTCACCGCCCCCCCCCCATGGTTGGATCCCATTGGGGTTCGGCGCAACGCCGCGAGCGTGGATCCTGGCAGTTTCAGCTCGCGAATCATGCAGGCCAACGGATCGTGCCGCCCTGCGTTTGTAGCTTTGCGTCGTGGTCGGCCCTGGTCATTCTTACGAAGACCTCCGGCCGTGGGTTCATTGATCAGGAGCGCCACCTCCAGTCACGAACCTCAGGCATGTCTCGGCCGTTCCTTTCGATGTACTCCCGGTGCTCGATCAACTTCGCTTGAAGGTGCTCCTTCAGCGCGGTGCCTGCAGCGCCCACCTCGGGCACCCGATCGATGGTGTCCATGACGAGGTGGAAGCGGTCGAGGTCATTGAGGACCGTCATGTCGAAGGGGGTGGTGATCGTCCCCTCTTCCTTGTATCCGCGGACGTGCAGGTTCTGGTGGTTCGTCCGGCGGTAAGTGAGGCGGTGGATCAGCCACGGATAGGCGTGGAAAGCGAAGATCACCGGCCGGTCCTTCGTGAAGAGCTCGTCGAAGTCCGCGTCGCTGAGGCCGTGCGGGTGTTCGGACGACGGCTGCAGCCTCATGAGGTCGACCACGTTGACCACGCGGACCTTCAGGTGTGAAAGGTGCTCGCGCATGATCGACACGGCGGCGAGCGTTTCCAGCGTCGGGACATCGCCGCAGCAGGCCATGACCACGTCCGGAACGGCGCCTCCGTCGTTCGAAGCCCAGTCCCAGATGCCGATCCCGGCGGCGCAGTGCGCGGCGGCGTCCTCGATGGTCAGCCAGTGCGGCGCCGGATGCTTGCCCGCGATGACCAGGTTCACGTAGTGCCGGCTGCGCAGGCAGTGGTCCATCACCGAAAGCAGGCAGTTGGCGTCCGGCGGGAAGTACGCTCGCACGACGCCCGCCTTCTTGTTCATGACGACGTCGACGAAGCCAGGGTCCTGGTGCGTGAGACCGTTGTGGTCCTGGCGCCAGACGTGCGAGGACAGGAGGTAGTTCAGCGAGGCGATCTTGTGCCGCCACGGCAGGCCGGCCGAGACGCTGAGCCACTTGGCGTGCTGGTTGAACATCGAGCCGACGATGTGGATGAAGGCCTCGTAGCAGTTGAAGACCCCGTGTCGGCCCGTGAGCAGGTAGCCCTCGAGCCAGCCCTCGCACTGGTGCTCGCTGAGCATCGAGTCGAACACGCGGCCGGTCCGCGCCAGAAACTCGTCGTTCGGCTGAGTGGCGGCCTCCCATTGACGGTCCGTGGTCTCGAAGACCGCGGCGAGGCCGTTGGAGATCGTCTCGTCTGGCCCGAAGATCCGGAAGTTGCGCTGGTCCAGGTTGCGCTTCGCCACGTCGCGAAGGAAGGGCGCCAGCACGCGCGTGTCCCCGATCCCGATCACGCCGGGCTCGGGAACGTCGGCCCCGTAGTCGCGGAAGTTCGGCATCTGCAGGTCCTGTAGCAGCTGGCCGCCGTTAGCGTGCGGGTTGGCGCCCATGCGTCGCTGACCCCTGGGTGCGAGTTCCGCCAGCTCCGGCATCAGCTGCCCTTGTTCGTCGAAGAGCTCCTCCGGCCGGTAGCTCCGGAGCCAGTCCTCGAGCAGCTGGAGATGCCCGGGGTGGGCTCGCGGATGAAGCGGAACCTGGTGCGCCCTGAACGTGCCTTCCACCGGAAGGCCGTCCACGAACTTCGGGCCGGTCCAGCCCTTGGGCGACTTCAGAACGATCATCGGCCAGCGCGCGGGCGCGACGTCACCGTGCAAGCGAGCGGCATCCTGGATCGCCCGGATCTTCTCGATGGCCGCATCGAGGGCCGTCGCCATCGCCTCGTGCATCCGCTCGGGCTGATCTCCCTCGACGAAGAGCGGTGCCCAGCCGTAGCCGCGGAGCAGCTGCTCCAGCTCCTCGTGCGGGATCCGGTCGAGCAGCGTGGGGTTGGCGATCTTGTAGCCGTTGAGGTGCAGGATCGGCAGGACGGCTCCGTCCGCGACCGGGCTCAGGAACTTGTTCGAGTGCCATGACGTGGCGAGCGGCCCGGTCTCGGCCTCGCCGTCGCCGATGACGCAGGCGACGATCAGCTCCGGATTGTCGAACACCGCGCCGAAGGAATGGCTGAGCGAATAGCCGAGTTCACCGCCCTCGTGGATCGAGCCCGGGCACTCCGGCGAGACGTGGCTGGGAATCCCTCCGGGGAACGAGAACTGAAGGAAGAGCTTCTGGAGCCCGGCCGTGTCCCGGGAGATGTCTGGATAGATCTCGCTGTAGGTCCCCTCCAGGTACGTGTTGGCCACGAGCGCAGGGCCACCGTGCCCGGGGCCGCTGACGTAGATCATGTCGAGGTCGTACTCCTGGATGATCCGATTCAGGTGTACGTAGATGAAGTTCTGACCGGGCGTCGTGCCCCAGTGCCCGAGCAGCATCTGCTTCACGTCGTCGATCACCAGCGGCCTCTTGAGCAGTGGATTGTCGAAGAGATAGATCTGGCCGACGGACAGGTAGTTGGCGGCACGCCAGTAGGCGTCCATCGCCTGGAGGCGCTTCGGTGTCAGTGTGTTGCTGTTCATGGTTCTCACGTTTCTCTTTCTTCCTCTAACCATCCTACCGGGTCGCCTTCACTCCACGGGGTCCCGTGCTGGAGGCTCGGGCTCGCGCGCGGCGACGATCTCCGCCTCCAGTGCGTGTCCCAGAACGCGTCGCCGGGGAACTCAACCAGGCAGGGACCAACACTGGCGGAGGGAATGGCCGCGAACTCTAAAGCTGAATCCGGTGGCGGCCGCGATGGCCTGCCGTCAAGCACGGACCGTGCCGTCGTGATCCCCCCGGTTGATGCGATCTCAGAGTTCGCTGGCCTGCCGGGGCGTCTTGCAGGGAATCAGCACCTTGTTCTTCCCCTGTGCGTCGCGTCGGGGCTTCAACTGACTCGGCGCTTTCGGTCCAAGGTGGCAACGATCATCAGGACCAGGCCCGCCATGGACACCGCCGCGTAGACTGCAAGGCGTTGAAGGTCTGCGTCCCCGAGGAATCCCTTGACGCCGGGCTGCCCGGCGTGGGCAGCTGACTCCCGTAGCGTGGTCACGTTCGCGGCTGCGATGCTGATGGCGAGCAGCCCGAGGACCGCGCGGGCGAAGCGGCGGGGACCATGGCCGAGCAGCAGTTCGAGGGTCAGTCCGAGCACGAAGAGCCCGAGCGCGATCCACAGGTCGCTGTGCTGCCGGTGGGGGGACCGTCCCATGGCATGGGCGGCCCAGGGCAGGAGGCAGGCGGTGGCGCCCAACAGCCAGGTGGCGCGTGCGAGGACTTTCATCGGGTAGAGACTACTCTTCCGGGCGATCACCGTCCGCCCATGGCGGGGGACAGGCGCCTCACTTCTCTCTGGCAAATGTGGCACCACCCGGTCAGGCTCGCGCTCCCATGAACGAGTTCGCCACGATCCTCCACGGGCTCAAGAGCCCGACGAACGTCGGCTCGATCGTGCGCACCCACGTGGCGATGGGCGGCGGCCCGCTCCTGATGGTCGGCCATGAGCGCCCCTGGGATTTCCGCAAGAGTTCCCAGGCTTTCTCGCGCAAGCTCGAGACCATGTGCGAGATCACCTACGTGGCGGAGGACGCGGAGTTCTTCGATTGGTGCCGTGCCGGTCACTGGGGCCCCGTGGCCATCGAGATTCGGCCAGGGGCCGCGTCGCTCCACGAGATGGTCTGGCCCGACCGAGTGGCGCTCGTCCTCGGGAACGAGCGAGACGGCCTCTCGGAGAAATTCATCGAGGCCTGCACCGCCACCGTCCGGATCCCCCAGTTCGGCCCCGTTGCCTCGCTCAACGTCGCGATCGCCCACGGCATGGCGACATACGAGCTGCAGCGCTCACGAAGGTCGTCCCTGAAACCCATCAAAGGCAAGTACCCGGAACCACTTCAGGCACCGAGCAAGCCCTGGAACGAGCGCTGATGAACCGCTGTACCGGGGCAAACAGACCCTGCTCCAGCGAAACCGATGTTTGCGTCCATCGCGAGCGTTCCGATACAAACGCACCTGGTCCGTTTGTTCCGGAACAAACGGACCAGGTGCAGTTGTTCCGGAACGGACGGACCTGGTCCGTTTGTGTCGGGTTCGTTGGGCGTGGACCGCCTTTTCCTGAGCACCTACTTATGCGAGCGAGCGATGGTCGTGCTGGAGCGGATTCATTTACGGGCCGGGGCGAGCTCGATCCAGCGTCTCTTCCACGACTCGCACCGTCTCGGCGAGGCCGCGGCGGTGTCGTTCGTCGGAGGCAAAGGCTTCCAGGCTCTCCAGCTCGTCCCAGCAGTCGTGTCTTCGCGCGGGATCGAAGGCGACGAGGAGGAGCAGGCCCCAGTAGGTGACGCTGTCCGGGACCTCGTCCGGGTCCTTCGTTTCCGAATACCCGCAGTGGCGCAGCGCGTCCAGCGCCGCCGCTCCGTAGAGGTCCGCGGCCTCCTGGAACCTGGCGGCTCGGGCCCGAAGTCGGTCCGCGTCGGGGAAGCCGCGGAAACGCTCCAGGAGCTGGTTCCGCTCGGCGAACTTCTTCGGGGTCTCGACGAAGCCCGTCGTGAGAGGTCCATCCGAGTTCATGCCGAATCGAAACGCCAGTCCGATCCGATCCCAGTCGGGATCCAGCTCGATGAACGCCTTGAAGAGATTCAGGAAGTCGAACTCCCCGACGGCGGGCAGGCGCCGCGTCCTTCGCATCAGGTGCGTGTAGAGCTGCTCGCACTCCTTCCAGCTGAGCGAGCGCCAGGCACGCCTGACGAGCGGCCCCATCCGGCCACGCTCCTTCTCCCACAGCGTTCCCTCGCGACCTTGGGCGCGCGCCGCTTCCTCGTCAGCGATGAACCGCCGCAGGAGCTCCATGTTGTCCTTCGCCATGAGGGGTCAGCGCTGCTCGTCGTCGGTCTCGTCGTCCTCGGAGGCTCCGAAATAGCCGAGCTCCCGGAGCTGGGTCTTGCGTTCATCGAGGTCCGAAGCGCCGAGCTCAGCGCCCAGCCGCGCGGACTCGGCCCGCTCCTGGAGCTCCGCCAGAAGAGGCAGGATCGGCCCCTCCGCGCCCGTGAGATCGGCCCGCCGCCGCCCCAGGCTGTAGCCCGATTCGTCGAGCGTCTCGATCCACGCCTCGCCTCCCTCGAAGCGAGTTTCGAATCCCACGATGGCGCGTTCCCGGCCGCGCCGCAGGCTCATCATCTGGAGGACGCGCCGGAAGCCGCCTTCCTCCCTCGGCAGGATTCCTTGCTGGACCGCGGCCACGTGGTCCTGGCTTGCCCCTCGCGCTCGCGCCGCGGGATCCAGGAGGTCGAGGCCCCGTACCCGGCACTCGCCGTTCAGCTCCAGATGACTGGACACCGTCGCTGCCAGGTTCCGGAGCTCCGACGGCTCCGTGGCGAGCCTTCCCGAGGGAATGCCGGGCCCGGCGATGAGGAGCGGCACGCGCAGGCTCTCGGCGTAGAGTTGCTTCGCATGCCCGATCGCCCCGTGCTCGCCGAACTCCTCGCCGTGGTCCGAGGTGGCGACGACCAGCGCGTCGTCCAGGATGCCGAGGGCCTCGAGTCCCTTCAGCAGCCGCCCGGTTTCGCGGTCCGCCGTGGTCACGCACGCGGAGTAGGCGTCGAGACACCAGGGCACCCAGTCCAGGAGCTGCTGGGCCGCCTCGACGTTCCCGGTGAGCGCCCCCATGCTGGCCGTGACCTGCTGCTCCGGCGAGAGCGGCGACTCCGGCAGCGCGAAGCGCGCGGCTTCTTCGGGTGCCGGGTCGTAGGGCCAGTGCGGATCGAACAGATGCACGTAGAGGAAAAGCCGCCGATCCGGCGAAGCCGCGACGCGCTCCTTCGCCCAGGCCAGCGCCTTGTTGACGGCGGGCGCCGCGGGCGCGAACTTGTCTCGATCGAACGTATCGAAGCCGCGGTCGAAGCCTAGCTTCGGCCCGAGCATCGGATTGCAGACGAAGGCCGCGGTTTCGAAGCCGGCTTCGTCGAGCGCCATGGGCAAGAGCGGCACGTCGTCCGGGATGGCGCTGATCAGCTTCGAATTGACCCCGTGCTCCATGGGCGTCATGCCGCTGAGGTAGGACACGGCGGAGGTGACGGTCCAGGAGGAGCTGCTCTCGACCGAGGCGAAGCGGATGCCCCGTTCGCCCAAGGCGTCGAGGTTCGGCGTCGGGCTCCTCCGCGATCCGTCCGGCTCCAGGATCCCCTCGGCGCCGTAGCACCCGAGCGCATCCGCGCGCAGCGTGTCGATGACAATCATGACCACATGCCGCGGTACCGGCGCGTCGTCCGCTTCCGTCGAGCAGCCCGCTCCCGCGACGAGAGCCAGGGCGAAGGCCGCGCGCCCGAGCCCGCGTGAGCGTCGTCGGGCGGCGCTCACGCCTCACCCAGGTCGTCGACGAAGCGCCGGTACGCGCGATCCAGCGCCGCCTCCGACCGCGTGTGCCGCGCGCTCTCCTTGAGCTGGCCCAGCGCGAGCCCGAGGAAGTGCTTCTCCATGGCGTGCGCCAGCTCCAGCTCGCGCGGCGTCGCCTGGCCACTCGTCACGCGATCGATGATCCGCTCGCGCTCCTCGCGGAAGCTCTCCTTCAGCCCATGGATCGCGGGCGTGAAGCGCGCGTAGGTTCGCAGGCTGAGGTACTTGTGGACTTCGGTCACGAGAATCGACGCGACCTCCTCGGCGGCGGCCGCGCGGCCCTGCTTGTTCTCCTCGATGATCGGAAGAAGCGCGTCGAGGTCGTACACGATCACGCCGTCGAGGTCCGCCACGGCCGGATCGACCGCGCGAGGCACCGAGAGGTCCAGGAGAATGAGCGGCTGGTCGCGGCGCGACAGGTACCGCTGATCGAGGCTCTTCGGCGTGATGAGCGCGCTCGTGCCATCCACGCAGACGACGCCGATGTCAGCGCGCGAAAGACGCTCGGTCAGTGCATCCAGCCCTGCGGCCTCGACGTTTGGCCCGAGACCCACCGCCGCCGATTCGGCGCGGTCCAGCGTGCGATTCAGGATCGTGAGGCGCGAGACGCCCGCGTCCAGTAGATGCTTGGCCGCCAGAAGCCCCGTCTCACCCGCGCCGACGATCGTCGCCGAGCGCCCTGTGTAGCGACCCAGCGCCCGCGCCGCGACCTCCAGTCCCACGCGCGCCACCGAGAGCGAGCCGAGCCCGATGGAGGTCTCGCTACGCGCGCGCTTGCCGACGATCAGCGACTGGGTCAGCAGCGGTTCCAGCAGCGTCGACAGGCAGTTCGCTTCCTTCGAGATCTCGTAGCCGCGCTTGATCTGACCGAGGATCTCGCTCTCGCCGAGCACGAGGCTGTCGAGCCCCGCGGCCACCCGGAAGAGGTGCATGACCGCGCGGATGCCCGTGAACATGTACACGTGCGCCTCGTCGATGTTCCGAAGCACCGTCGAGCGAATCAGCGCGATCGCGGCCGACCCGTCGGGTCCTGACGCCACGACCTCGGTGCGGTTGCACGTGGAGATCACGGCCGCCTCGTCGATCGCATCGGACGCCACGAGCTGGCGGACGACGTCGCAGGCGTCCTCGGGCGTCACGGCGTACCGCTCGCGCACGGCGACGGGAGCCGTGCGCTGGGAGAGTCCCACGAGGACGAGGTCTTCGAGTGTTTCCATTCGACCGCAAGCCTCAGCGCAGCGTGTGGAACGTGGCCCCGGGAACGACGGCGAGGAGCAGCGTCGCGACCAGCACGGTCAGCCCCGCGACGGCGGCCATGCTGGCCCGCTGGGCCGTGAGGCCGCGGATCTTGCCCGAGAACGCGATGAGCCCGAAGTGCAGCCAGACGGAGAGCGTGAGCAGTACGATCGGGTCGGTGTACTGGAAGCCGACGGTGCCCTTGGCGTGGGCGACGCCGATGCCGACGTTGACGCCCAGTGTCATCCCGAGGAAGCCCGCCAGCGCCGCGCGCCGCGTCATGCGCACGAGCTGCGTCAGGTCGGGGAGCTGGCGGAAGATCGCGCCGAAGGTCTGCCGCTTCATCTGACGCAGCAGCGTCAGGTAGAGGAAGCCGTAGAGCCCCGAGAGGATCAGCGCAGCGCACGCGACGGCCGCGGTGACCACGTGGATACCGGTGGCGGCGCCCGCTTCGGTCGAGCGCTCGATGGCGATCGCGTCCGTCGGCCCGAACATGCTGGCGAGCATCTGGAGAGCGGCAACGACGACCAGCACGAGGGCGCCGACGGTCGCCTGGTCATGGCGCCAGGTGACGAGTGCGAAGAGGGTGACCAGTGCGAACGCGACCGAAGAGAGGGACAGCCAGGCATCGAAGACCGGGAATCCGCCCGTCGCCATGCCGTGGAGCACGAACAGTCCGAGGTGCAGCAGCGTGAGCGTGCGGAGGAGAGGCGGACGATAGCGACGGACGTCGGGACCCGTTTCGCCCGCGAACGCCATCGCGTACAGCAGCGCCGCGATGAGATAGCCGCTCGGCAAGAAGACCGTGAGCGCCTGGATGAGGTTCGCCATCATGACGCCGCTCCGCGGTCGCTCCCGACCGCGCCTGGCTCCGCAGCGCCTTCCGGCGCGCGCTTGTCCCTGGCACCCCCACGGAGTTCCGAAAGGTGAGCGAGGCGCTCGGCGATGCGCTCCGCCGTCTCCTTGCCCACCCGGATGCGATCGTCCACGGACACGCCGCCCAGGTAGCTGCCGGCGAGATGGAGCCCCGGAAGCGCGCGCTCCAGGCTCGCGACGAGCTTCGTCATCTCGGCGGCGTGCCCGGGCGCGTACCGCGGGATGACGTTCGTCCAGCGCTGGACGCGGCTCGCGACGACTCGGGGCCGCGTCTTGCGCTCCGGCGCACCCGGCGTGACCGCCTCGTAGCCGATGAGCGCCTTCTCCAGCTCGACCACGGCACGATCGACCAGGTCATCGCCGACGAGGTCCGCCACGTCGCCGCCCCGGAACATCGCCGTGATCGAGCTGGTGCCTGACGGCGCGCGGCCACCGAAGATGTTCGAGACGAAGAGCGTGCCGAGCACCCGCGGAGTGCGCGGGTCGCGCCGCGCGGCTTCATCGGGCGGCACGAGGTAGCCGAAGCCCGGGGGGAGCGGAGCGCCCTCGAGGCCGAGGTGGACCGCCGTGACGGCTGCGTGCTGAATCCGATCGAGTGCGCTGGTGTCGAGCCGCTCTGGCGCGCACATCGCGAGCAGCGGCGAAGCCGCCGGCGCGGGCACCGCGAGCACCAGCTCGCGGCAGCTCAGCGCCTCGCCGCTCTCCAGCACCGCGCGCCAGCCGCCCGGTCCGCGGTCGATCTCCTGGATCGGTGTGCTGAGCGACACGGAGTCCTTCAGCGAGCGGCGATACGCATCCGTGAGCACGCCGAAACCGCCGGTGAACGAGATCAGGTCCGTCGGCGAGGTGCGCGGGCCCGGCGCCTCGACGGCGGTGCCGTCCTTGCGGGCCTTCCGCGCGGCGCGCCCGCGGGCGATCATGCCGCGGACGAGTCCTCCGTGCTCGGCGCAGAGCGCCGTCAGTCGCGGGAAAGCGCTCGTCGAGCCCAGGTCCTCGATCTCGGCCGCGTAGACGCCACGCACGAACGCTCCCGCCAGCGTCCGCGTCGCCTCGGAGCCGATGCGCTCGGTGAGGAACGCCTCGAACGTGGGCTCCGGCGCGCCCTTGGGCGGCGGGACGTACTTGCGGAACGGCTCGCCCATGACGCGGCGCTTCGCACGACGCGAGAGCAGCGGTGTCTTCAGGAACGAGCCGGGTCCCGACGGCAGCGCGTGCAGGCCGCCGTCCTGGAAGAGAAAGCGGCGCTTCGCCTCGGGCTTCGAGGTCACGAGCTGGTTGGCGATCCCGAGGGACTCCGCCGCGGCGCGCAGATGAAGCGCGCTGGCAGGGACCGTGTTCGGGCCGCTCTCGAAGAGAAAGCCGCCCGCTTCCATGGTGCCGACGACGCCGCCGACCTGTTTCCCCGCCTCCAGAAGGAGCACGCGCAATCCGCGCTGGCGAAGCGTGTGCGCGCAGCTCAGACCGGTCAGGCCGGCGCCGATGACGATGGCATCGACGAGGTCAGCGGTGTTGCCCGTGGAGAACGGCATGGAAAGGGAATCAGGCTAGAGGGTCTTCGAGAAGGTGTTCGAGGTCGTTTCGCCGCGGGCCTTCCGAAGGCGCATGTATCGGTCGAACGGAACGGCGACGTTGCGCATCAGCACCTGTCCGATGTCGGTCAGCTCGATCAGGTCGCTGCCGAGAGTCACGAGGCCGTCGGCGGCGATGGGCTCGAGCTCGGTCAATTCGATCGCGAACGTCTCGTCGAACACGATGCCGTGCTCGGCCTCGATGCGCGGCTTATCGATGCGCCCGTTGCACATGAGCTCGAGGATCACGTCGCGGCGCAGCCTGTCCTCGGCTGACATTCTGTGCCCGCGATAGGTCGCGTAGCCGCGCTCCCTCGTGAGCGCGACGTACTCGGGCTCGTTCGCGACGTTCTGGACGTAGGTGTCGTCGATCTCGCCGATGGAGGACACGCCGAGGGAAACCATCTCGCGGCCGCGCTGGGTCGTGTAGCCCATGAAGTTACGGTGCAGCGAGCCGTCCTTGGCGGCAAGGCTCAGCTCGTCGTCCGGCAGCGCGAAGTGGTCGAGGCCGAGGTAGACGTAGCCCGCTTGGCTGAACGCGGCGATCGAGTCCGCGAAGATATCGAGCTTGTCCCCGGCGTTCGGCATCGCGTCGATGTCCATCGCGTTCTGGTGCTTCTTCATCCACGGCACGTGCGCGTAGTGGAAGAGAGCGACGCGCTCGGGGCGGATCTCCAGGATCTTGGCGACGGTCTCGGCGAAGCTGGCGCGGGTCTGGTGCGGCAGGCCGTAGATCAGGTCGACGTTGACCGAGGTCATGCCGGCGGCGCGCGACGCGTCGATCAGCGCGCGCGTTTGCTCCTCGGACTGCACGCGCTTGATCGCTTTCTGAACGTCCGGCTGGAAGTCCTGGATGCCCATGGAGATCCGCGTGAAGCCGAGCTGGCACAGCGTCTCGACCTGCTCATGGGTGGTCACGCGCGGGTCCACCTCGATCGAGACCTCCGCGCCTTTGGCGAAGCGGAAGCGTGACATGATCGAGGTGAAGAGGCGCTCGATCTGCGGCGATGTGAGGCTGGTCGGCGTGCCGCCGCCCCAGTGGAACTGCTGGACCGGGCGCTCTTGGATGCCGGTGCGCTCCAGAAACTGGAGCTCGTCCTCGACGGCTTCGAGGTAGCGCTCGCGCCGCTCGTCCGAGCGGCTGATCTGGACGTTGCAGCCGCAGAAGAGGCAAAGTTCCGCGCAGTAGGGGACGTGCGTGTAGAGCGAGAGCGGCTCGTCGGGCCGCGCCTCGGCCGCCGCGGCGAGTCGCGCCTCGTACTGCGCCGGATCGAAGGCCTTCTCCGGGTCCTTCTCCCAGTCGATGGCGGTCGGATACGACGTGTAGCGCGGCGCCGAGGTGGCGTAGCGCTGCAGGAGCTCCTTCGGGACTTCGAGGCGATCGCTCACGCGGTGGCCGCCTCGGGCAGGGGGCTTCCGAGGACGGTCTCCCAGAGGGCGGCGACGCTCTCGAGGGGCGTCTTCGGCAGGATGCCGCTCCCCAGGTTGAAGATGTAGCCGCGCTGGTCCGTGAAGGCGTCGAGGTTCTTCGCGGCCTCGCGGCGGACGACGTCGGGCGGCGCGAAGAGCGTGCAGGGATCGAGGTTGCCCTGGAGCGCGACGCGGTCTCCGACGCGGGCGATCGCCTCGGCGGGGTTCACGCGCCAGTCGATGCCGAGGACATCGGCGCCGGTGTCGGCCATGACCTCCAGGAGGTGCGAACAGCCGTTTACGTAGAGGATCGCGGGGACGCCGAAGCCCTTGGCCTCGGCGACGAGGCGCTGGACGTGGGGGAAGAGCCGCTCGCGGTAGACCTCGGCCGAGAGGGCGCCGCCCCACGAGTCGAAGATCTGGAGCACGTCCGCGCCGGCGTCGGCCTGCATCTTCAGGTAGCCGACCGAGTTGTCCGTCACCCGCGTGAGCAGGCGATCGAAGGTCTCGGGGTCGCCGAGCATCATCTGCTTGGTGTTCTCGAAGTTGCGGGAGGACTGGCCCTCGACCATGTAGCTGGCGACCGTGAACGGAGCGCCGCAGAAGCCGATGATGGCGCGCTCGTCTCCGAGTTCAGCCCTGACCTTTCGGATCGAGTCGCCGAGAAACCCGGTGGCGTCGTTCGCGTCGAAGTCCTGGAGTCGATCGACGGCCTCGCGGTTGCGGATCGGCGGGCCGAGGACCGGGCCCTGGCCCTCGATGAACTCGACGTCCATGCCCATCGCAGCGGGCGGAACCAGGATGTCGCAGAAGATCACGGCCGCGTCCTGGCCGTAGCGGCGGATCGGCTGCATCGTGACCTCGGCCGCGCGATCGGAATCGTGGACCATGCCGAGGAAGGTGGACCCGCTGCGGACCTCGCGGTACTCGGGGAGGTAGCGGCCAGCCTGGCGCATCATCCAGGCGGGTGGGCGGTCGGTCTCCTCGCGCCGGCAGGCGGCGAGGAAGCGTTGGCGGGAGTTCATAGCGGCAAAAGAGGCCCTGGGGCATGGTTCCCCTCGGCGTGAGGGGGAGCCGTGATTATAGGGGGTATCGGCCGGTCGGGCCGATCAGATGCGCGCTTCCGCCCTCGGCGGGTGGCCCGGCCTACGACTTGACCAGCGACTGGCGGTCGAGGCTCACCATGAAGGCGACCGCAAACCCGAGGAGGCCCGTAACGCAGACGATCCTCAGGGCGCCGTCCCAAGCGTTCGGGAGGGACCACCAGAGGTTCTCGGGGAGGAAGCTGAGGCCGCCCGCGAGGGTGGCGACAGCGAGGCAAGCGAGGGAAATGCGGAGCGACTTCATAAACCGATACGGGTGCGAGGCCGCTGTTATGCGGCATACCGTGCACTATCGGTAGGCAGACTGAAAACTTGGCTCTGTATTGATGAGAGTTGAATCATGTCTGTCGGTCAGGACAGACAGGATTCGGGCGCACTCGTCAGCGTGCCGCTGGCTGGTCCGAGCGCTTCCCCGCGCCCGCTTCGATGGCCGCGAAGAGCTCATCGAGGTGATCGTCGTGGACCGCCCTCGGGCTGCATCCGTGCTTCCGCGCCACGGCCGCGGCCATGCCGACCACCTCGCCCATCGCGCCGGTCGTCTTCATCACGCGAACGGCCCCGAGGGCCTCGTGGGTCACGGAGATGTCCCGACCGGCCATGAAGAGGTTCCCGATGTTGCGGCTGTAGAGGCACCGATAGGGCACCCAGTAGGGCCCCTGATAGACGTAGCCCTTGCCGTGGGTGTAGTCGGCGATGAACTCCTCGCCCTCGTGGCCCTGGGCGTACTTCGGGTTCGGGTGGTGCGTATCGATGCCCCAGGTGCAGGGGAAGCAGCCATCGGGGAACACCGTGCCGTCGCGGAGGTCCTCGCCGGTCAGGATCACGTCCCCGAGGAGGCGGCGCGACTCGCGCTTTCCGGCGATGTAGGCGACCCAGCCCAGCTTGTGGGCGGGATAGCGCTTCTCGACGTTCTTGATGGCGTCCCAGGCGCCGTACATGGCCCGGAAGTTCTGGTCGCGGATGCGCTCCATTTCGTGGATCGGGTCGCGATCGAAGCCGTTCTCCCAGAACCAGTTCCCGAGGCTGATCGGCTTCGCACCGGCCTGGGGCTCGCGGCTCCCCTGCTCGCGCCCGGGGAAAGGGCGCTCGCGCAGGTCGACCGCCCACTCACACCGCGGGAACGTCGCGAGTTCGCACGCGGCTTCGAGCTCCGAGGAGAGCGGGTCCTCGTCCTCGCAGAGGCACTGGATATTCCAGAGGTTGCTGGCTCCCATGTGGCCCTCGTCGGTCTGCTCGAAGTCGGCGCCGACGAGGAAGCCGAGCGCGCCGTCGCCGGTGCTGTCGAGGAAGAGGTCGCCGCGGACGACAGAGCGCTCGGCGGTGCGGACGTTCTCGAACACCACGGACCGGATCGAGCCGTTCTCGGCGTGGGCACCGTTCATTCGACTCTCCAGGAAGAGCGTCAGGTTCGGCTCCGCGCGGCAGACCTCGAGCTTCCGCTCGTCGTCGAACACATGGGCGCCCTGGGCGTTCTTGGAGTCCGGACCGCGAACCGGAACGATCTCCATCACGACGTCGCCGAGCCGCGGATAGGGCTTCTGGTTCACGTGGCCTTCGGGCCAGACGCGGACCTCGGAGCTGGAGTTTCCGCCCAGCACGGGCCGGTCCTGGATGAGCGCGACCTTCAGCCCGAGGCGCGCGGCGGTCACGGCCGCCGCGGTTCCGGCGGTTCCGCCGCCCACGACCACGAGGTCGAAGCTTCCGCGGTCGGTCGGGACCTCCGGGAGGCCCAGCAGTTCCTGGCGCAGGGCCTCGCAGGCTCCGGGGTCACCGGGCGGCGTCCATTCGAGGTCGCTCGCGAAGAGCAGCGCGTCGCAGCGGCCCTCGAAACCGGTGAGATCGTGCAGCTCGGCGCGGTTCTGGCCTTCCAGGCGAACGACGCCGCCGCGCTGCCAGTGCCAACCCGCTCCTTCCGTGCCAAACACGGTGTCCACGGCTTCCCCGTTAACGAGGACCTGGAACCGCCCTGGCGCGCCCTCTTTGCCCCACGGCGCCACCCAATCGCGCGTTCGTGCCCAGACTCGATAGCTACTGGGCGCTTCGACGGAGAACTCGGTGGCCGCGTTCTCCACGGGCGAGCCCATCCCGTGGGCCAAGAGGAACGGCGAACCCATGAGGTCCATGAACTGCTGGTCGAGGACCCAGCCGCCGAGTTCGTCGAAGGCCTCGCACTCCAGGAGCACTTGAGTCTCGATTTGAGATGGGGCGATGAGGGACGCGGTCGCGAGGAGAAGCAGCATCCTTCCAAGCTTACTCCCTGCGGAAAACGAGGTTGCCCATGTCCACGCGGGTCGTCCCGCGCCGCACCTCGAACCGCACGTCCGGCGTGTCGACCGACTTCGGCATGGAAAGCAGGTAGACCCCCGGATAGAGGCCGTCGCAGAGGAAGCTGCCGTCCGGCTCGGACAGGACGGACTCGGTGTAGATGGGATTGCGCTCGTCGCGGACCTTGACGGCGACGCTGGCGAGCGGCCTCCCGGCCGTATCGACGACCGAGCCGGTGAGGTCGATGGCCGGCGCGAGCGTGCCGTGATAGGCGTGGCTCTGGCCTTCGCTCAGGTTGAGCACCTCGCGGTCCTTGAGGTCGGTATCGGACCAGCTGCCGTTGCGCGAGTAGATGATCACTTCCCCTGCGGGCATCCAGCTGCTGACGAAGGTGCCGTCGTCGATCGCGGCGGCGGTGCTCCACTCCTCGGTGGCGACGTGGAAGATGTCGATTCCGGCCGATTCGGGGGAGCTGCCATCCGTGCACTCGAAGCTCCCGACGATGCGGGCAGCGCGGTGGAGGACGACCTCGGCACGGGTTTCGGGTTGACCGGGCTGGGCCTGCCAGCGATGGACCGCGGTGGTGAAGGGGGCGACGTCCTCGCGGTCCGATTCCGGGCCGTCGAGCGTCAGAACGTATTCCCCGGGCCGATCGACGCGGAACTCGAGCCTCCCGTCGAGTCGCTTCCAGAGCACGTTGACGTCGCCGGGTCCGACGACGTCGAAGCGGGCGTCCTGGATCGGCTGGCGGGCGCTATCGAGGATGGTGAGCTGGAGCGTCCACTGCGCCGTCTCTTCGGCGGGTTCGCGCGCGGCGGGAGCGGTCGCAGGGGCGCGATCGGCCCCGGAGTTCACCTCCGCAGGCAGGCCCTGGCGATCGCCGCGGTTCGCCGCGCCGAGCCTGTCCGCGGGGTCGACCTTGGGGGAGAGCTGGCGCTCACCCGGCGCGACCCCGCTGGCGGCTCCCGGAGCGCCCGCGGGCTCCAGCAGGCCCAGCGCGGCCAGGCCGCCCGCGGCCACCGCGACCAGAGCCACGAGAATCCCGGCTCGGAGGCGGCCCGCCTGCCGATGAACCGTGTTCCGATGAACCGTGTTCCGATGAATCATCGAGTCGGGGACCAACATCGCCTACACCGTACCCGTATCGCCCCTCCCTCCCACGGTTTCTGACCACGTCATCTCCATGCTGCTGCCCCTGATCTCCTCCCGATTGGCCCTCTCCGCGGCCGCCATTCTCGGCTCCTTCACCCTCGGCGCCTGCGCTGACAGCGAAGCCCACCCGGGACAGCCATCGGACACGGAAAGCGCCCAGCCCTCTGCGCCGGTCGATCCCCAGGCGAATCGCTTCGCCCCGGGCGGGCCGATCTCCGACGCGGAACTGGCCAAGTACTACATCGCCATGGCGTGCGAGATCGACGGCCAGGACGTCGGGACGATGACCTTCGACATGTGGACCGAGGGCGCGCCGATCACCACGCGCAACTTCCTCCGTCTCGCGGACGAGGGCTTCTACGACGGGCTCACCTTCCACCGGATCCTCCGCGACTTCATGGTCCAGGGCGGCGATCCCCAGGGAACGGGCATGGGCGGCAGCCCCCACGGCAAGATCCAGGCCGAGTTTTCCGAGGAGCCCGAGCGCCAGCACGGCTACGGCGTGCTCTCGATGGCCCGCGGGGGGAACGACGTCAACTCGGCCTCGTCACAGTTCTTTCTCTGCTGTGACGAGTCACAGAGCGTCTGGGGCCTCGACGGCAAGTACGCGTCTTTCGGCAAGCTGACCAGCGGCGTGGAGACGCTCGAGAAGCTGGCGAACATCTCGGTGACTCGCTCGGCGACGGGCGAGAACTCCAGGCCGACGCAGTCCGCCAAGATCACCACCGCGAAGGTGATCGAAGGCGTCGCACCGACGGGCGAGACCGTGGAGCGGCCCGAGCCAGAGGTCGATCTCGGCGGCGAGCCGCGCAGGGTCCGGATCCAGCAGGTGCTCGTGGGCTTCAAGGACATGACGCGCGGGGTCAAGGCCACGCGTACCGAAGAAGAGGCGCGCGCTCTGGCGGCGAAGCTCAAGGCCGACGTCGAAGGAGGTGCGGATATGTCCGTCCTGGTGCGCGAGTACAGCGAGCTTCCCGCCCAGGAGGAGGACGAGGTGCCCGGCGACTACCGCGTCCTCAATCGCGGCGTCCGCGACCGCGCGGGGGAGCGTCAGCAGTTCGATCTCCTGCGCAAGTTCCAGAAGCGCGCGGAGCAGATCCAGGCCGACATGAGTTCGGCGAAGATCAAGCGAGACGAGTACCAGACGGCGATGAAAGCCCTCCAGGAGGAGTTCAACGCGGCCCAGGTGAGCCTCGGAGCGGCGCTCACCGTGCCGAGGGCCAAGCTCGACTCGACCCTGGCCAATGCAGCCTTCACCATGAAAGTGGGCGAGGTGATCGTGCTGGATCACGACGCCAAGAAGGGATCGATGGGCTACCGCGTGGTGAAGCGATTGGAGTGAGCGAGTTGCGGAGCCATCACGCGGTCATGTGCTCGCGCGGCTCGGTCGGGTGCGTGAGATAGTGCGCGGAGAGGTCGGCCAGCTCGGCCCCGCGCACCCGAGCGCGCTCCAGCTGCGTCTCGGTCGGGCCCTCGTTCGGCGACTGCAGCCCCATGACGAGCGTCCCGCACGGGCGCTTGCCGAGCAAGCGCGCCATGCGGCGGAGCGTCTTGAAGGGACGAGCCATGGTCCGGGTCATGATTGCTGGCGCCGCCGAAGACGTGATGAGGAGCGCCCGGCCCGTGGTCTTGCGGGACCGAAGTCGCGGGCCTCGCGCCGTGGCTGGCCAGTACGCGTAGCCCACCATTCGCTCCAGCAGTTGCCGGACGAGGGCGTTGACGTCACCGAAGTTCACGGGAGCCGCGAGGACGATCCCGTCGGCATCTTCGAGCTTGGCGAGGACGTCGTCGAGATCATCCTCGATGGGACAGTGCCCGCGGTCAGGCCCCGCGCATTCGGTGCAACCGCGGCAGTTGGAGCAGAACTCGATGTGCTGCTTCATCAGGACGATCTTGCGGGTGGCGGCGCCGCGCCCGCGCGCCCCTTCGAGGGCGGCTTCGACGGCCTCATCGATCGTTCCGTGGAGGTGGTAGCTCCCCATCAGGCCGACGACGAGCGTGGTTCTTCTGCTATCCATGGCTTGATGGGGGTGGTCCCTGATCGCAGGGCTGCTATTGAGGCGTCGGGCAGTACACGAGGTCGGTCAGCGCGCCCGAGGCGCACAGCGTGAGTTCGAGCCGACGGACGAGCGGGAGCCCGCCGAAGTCGATGGTCTGGATCGAGTTGTCGCCGATCTGAGCGAGAGGCCAGGTCCCGAGGGAGAGCCCGTTCTCGTCGAACGCTTCGAAGAAACAGTCCGGCTCGGCGCTGTCGATATCCAGGACGGTGCCGCTCTCCAGCGTGACGCAGGTGGAGAAGTCGATGGTGAAGGTGCCGCCGTTCGGGCTATCCCCCGGATCGTCGACCAGTCCGTCGGCGTTGGCGTCGACGACGTTCTCCGCGAGGATGAGGACCTGGCCCCGTGCCTCCGTGTTGCCGATCCCGTAGCCGGGGGTCACGAGGTCCGTGTCGCCGCCCGTCGGGTTCGCGGTGTCGAAGATCACGACCGCGTCCGGGTGGGCCGGGTTGTTGGTGACGCCGGAGATCGAGACGCCCTGGCCGAGCCACTGCAGGTCGACGATCTCACCGGTCTGGCGACCGAACGGAATGCCGGTCGTCGATTCGTCGAAGTTGAGGTGGAGAGGACAGGGAAGGAACTCGACCTCGGCGACGGCGCCGGAGCCGGAGAACTCGACCTGGAGCTCGTCGATGCGGGTGGCGCTATCGAGCGGGACGATCTGAACGTTGTTGTCGTCGAGGCCAGGAACGAAGAGGTTCTCGACGAGCGCGCCCGCGAGGTAGGTCCGCACCTCGGCCCCCATCAGGTCGATCGCATCGACGTCGACGAGCGTCACCGACCCGGCAAGAACGGGCGAATCCCAGGTGAAGGACATCGTGCCGCCGAACTGCGCGTCATCGGGATCGTCGACGAGGCCGTCGGCGTCGAGGTCGATGTCGTTCTCGGCGATGATCATCAGGTTGTGGAACGCGAAGTCGTTGCCAGTGCCAGGGCCGGGCGTGACGAGGTCCAGGTCCCCGCCGGTGGGGTTGGACGAGTCGAACGCGATGACCATGTCCGGGCCTGCCACGGCGCTGACGGCTGAGACGTGCATGCCGACGGCGCTCCACTGCTCGGCGATCTCCTCGCCGGCGGCCACGGTCACGGCGTGCAGCTGATGGTCGGCGCCGAAGCGCTCGAACGGCATGACGGAGCAGCCGATGCCGGCGTCGTTGGAGGAGCTGCGATGTCCCTGGGCGTCGGTCGAGAGGGCGCGTACCCGGGCGTTCAGTCCCAGGTGCTGGAAGGCGGCAGGAAGATCGAAGGCGTACGTGGCGCGACCCTGCCCGTCGAGAACCCCACTCGTGAGGAACATCGAAAGTTGCTTCATTCCTTCTGGCTGAGCGAAGAGCACGTAGGGAGACCCGGCGGCGCCACGGATGACGGCGGTCCACTCGTTCCCAGGTTGACCCGGCGTGGGCCGGATCGAGAGGGTCGTCTCTGCACAGTACGCGGGAACGGTAGAGGCGAACGCAAGCACGGCGGTGGCCGCGGTGAGAGTCGGAAGGAAGCGTCTCATGGGATCATTGGGGCGGGCCAGGGGCCCGGTCTTGGCGGGGCGACACGGAACGACCAACGTCATTCTCAAGGCCCCATGTGACGCGGCGCGGGTGGACGCGGCGATGGGCTGAACGGCCCATGGCCAGCTCACGATCTGCGTACACCTGCCCGCCGTCCGAACTTCCCGTCCACGGGCTACGCCCTCTTGCGTAGAGACGCCTACGTCCGCCTGCGCCAGAGTGGATCTCTACCCTCCGTTCACCCCTCGCCCGAGATTCCGATGAAGGTCCAAGAGTTCATGACCGCAAGCCCCGTCACCATCGACGAGGACGCATCCCTGGAGACCGCTCTCCGCACCATGGACGAGCATGCCATCCGGCATCTGCCGGTGGTGGACGGCGAACACCTGATCGGCGTCGTCTCCAACCGCGACTTGCTGGGTGTCGCTGGCTGGCGCGGAGTCGAGCGCGATGCCGATGCGGTCCCGCGCTGGGTCCGTGACGTGATGCATCGGGACGTCATCACGGTGAACCCGGGCGATGACGCGCTCGCCGCCGCGACCGAGGTCTTCGCGCGACACATCGGCTGCGTCCCGGTGATCGAAGACGGCAAGCTCCTCGGGATCATTTCCGAGATGGACCTCGTGGGCCTCATCGCCGAACGAGACCGAGTCAACTCGTCCATGGACGCCACGATCGGTTCCCTGGGAGCCCCTCGAGCGTTCGTCGTGGCCCCGGACGCGACGCTCGCCCAGATCGACGAGCTGATGTCGGCCAAGGACATCCGTCACGTCCCCGTGGCCGACGGCGACAAGCTCCTTGGCATGGTGTCGGACAGGGACATGCGCCGAGCCGATGCGGACAAGAACGACTGGAGCATCGAAGCCCGGGATTTCATGACGGAGGGAGTGGTCACGGTCCACGAGGACCTTCCCATCTCCCAGGCCGCGGCGGTGATGAGCGACCGCCGTATAGGCGCGCTGGTGGTGACGAGCGAGAGCGGCGACCTGGGTATCGTGACGACGTCGGACCTGCTGGGCTACCTGCTGGATGCGCTCTGATCGATCCACGAGTCAGCTCCACAGAGAATCAGCGCCACAGATTGCGATTCGGCGCGATCACGCACCGCTGATCACTTCGATGAGGTGATCCATCTCGAGTGCTGTCGACATGGCAACGAGTGTAGCGGTGAACTTCTCTCTATCCGTACTTCTCGCTTTTCGGGGCCGGAATACGTCTTTCGGTCCATGTCGAGCCGGACGAGCTGAGGCGAGAGTGGCGGCATGAAGAAGACGATGAAAGCCGCCGTGCTGGTGGAGCCTGGCCGGATCGAAATCGAGGACAAGCCCATTCCCGACGTCGGGCCGAACGATGCCCTGATGCGCATCACCACGACGACGATCTGCGGGACCGATGTGCACATCCTGAAGGGCGAGTACCCGGTCGCGAAGGGGCTGACGATCGGACATGAACCCGTGGGCGTGATCGTGAAGCTCGGGGCACAGGTCACCGGCTATGAAGTGGGCCAGCGCGTGATCGCGGGCGCGATCTGTCCCAGCGGCCAGTCCAACGCCTGCCTCGAAGGGCTCTGGTCCCAGGACGGGCCGGGGACGCGGCACGGTCTCAAGCCTGCCGGCGGCTGGCGATTTGGCAATACGATCGACGGGACCCAGGCCGAGTACGTGCTCGTCCCGGACGCACAGGCAAACCTCGCGGTCGTCCCGGACGGACTGACCGACGAGCAGGTCCTCATGTGCCCGGACATCATGTCCACCGGTTTCGCGGGCGCCGAAAACGGCAACATCCGGATCGGTGACACGGTGGCGGTTTTCGCGCAGGGACCCATCGGTTTGTGCGCCACCGCGGGCGCGAAGCTCAAGGGCGCGACGACCATCATCACCGTGGACGCGGTCGCGGAGCGGATGTCCATGTCCTCGCACGTGGGCGCCGACGCGGTCATCAACTTCCACTCGATGGATCCGGTGGAGGAGATCATGCGCCTCACGAACGGACGCGGCGTGGACGTGGCCATCGAAGCGCTCGGAACCCAGGCCACGTTCGAAGCCTGCCTGCGCGTGCTGAAGCCGGGCGGGACGCTCTCCAGTCTCGGCGTCTATTCGGAGAACCTGACCATCCCGCTGGACGCATTCGTGGCCGGACTCGGCGATCACAAGATCGTCACGTCCCTCTGTCCCGGCGGGAAAGAGCGGATGCGCCGGCTGATGGAGGTGATCTCGTCGGGCCGCGTGGACCTGACGCCGCTCGTGACCCATCACTACAAGCTCGACGACATTGTCGAGGCGTATGACCTGTTCTCGCACCAGAGAGACGGAGTCCTGAAGATCGCGATCACACCCTGAGCCGCGCGTTCAGCGCCCCGTGTCCGCGTCCTTCGGGAGGCGAACACGGATCACCTGCCCGAACGAGAAGGGCGGCAGGACGATCTCCGCGCCGCCTGGCACCTTCTTGGGCTTCGACACCTCCTGCCCCAGGACTTCTACCTCAGCCTGCTCGGCCCGGAGGAGGACCTTGGCTTTCCTGACCTCCGCGGGGGCGCTGGCCCCCGGCTTTCGGATCCACTCAGGATCGTTCGCGAGCGCGATCAGGTGCTCGCCATTCTGCCCGCGGAAGTGGTGCGCCTGGACACCGGACGGGACGCTCAACCGATAGGGCCAGGCTCGGTCTTCGCAGGCGCGTCGCAGCTCCTGCGCGCTTTCCTCGACCACCACGCCTCCGCGAGCGCGAAAGGCGGCGACCGCAGCGCGCTGGCGTGGCTCCAGCCCGTCGGCGTTCGGAAGGAAGAGGACTTCGACGCCGTCGAGCCAGCCCTCCGCGAGCTGGTCGTCGCTGACGACGGAGGTAGGGTAGCCCCCTTCGAGCAGGGCCGAGAACGCAGCGACGGCGGGCGCCATGTTCCCGTTCCAGGCACGCTCCGGAGAGTCCATCGACCGGTTCCTCGCTCGCTCCGGGAGGTGGATCGCACACGCGCGCCAGGGCCGCGCGTGCGCGAGGCTCGCGCCCATGGTTCGCCCCAGTCGAAACGCCGCCGCCAGCTCGTCCGAGCTGCCCATGGTCGCCTCCGCCTGATCGAGATTCGCGAGGCACCCGCTCGCCACCACCGCCGCCGTCGCGGCCTTCCACCGCTCCTCGCTCCCGAGGGCGTGCATCCAGACGTGCGCGGGCCTGCCGAACGCGCCATCCCTGGACTGGACCCACCCGAAGGCCAGCAGCGTGCCCTCATCGAATCGCCCGAGCTCCGGATGTGACTTCAGAAAACCCAGGGGGTCGGGCGAGGCCCCCTTCTCGAACTCCGTCTTGATCACGTCCCCCGCGATCCCGAGCCGAAGCGTCGGGCGCGGGCCCATCAGATTCGGCTGGAGGTTCGTGCTGACGAGGAACACGAAACCCGGGTGCGCCTCTCGCACCTCGGTCCGCCAGCGCCATAGCTCCGCGGCAAGGGAGTCCTCGGAGAACGCCAGGAATCTCCGGTACAGCGGATCTTCCGCGAGCCGACTCGTCGGCATCGGAAGCCCCGTCGCCTTCGTGAACGCGCGCGCCGTCCAGTCGCACCAGCAACCGTCCAGCGGCTGATGGGTCTCGTCGAGGTAGACGCCTTGGGCGCCGCGCTCGCTGAGCTCCCCGATGCGCCGACGCACCACGTCGCCGTACGGCGAGTGAAAGCAAAGCCTCGGGTGGCCAGCGAACTCGATGGGTCGTCCTTCGAGATCGCGACAGGTCCACTCGGGGTGTTCGCGTGCGAGCGGACCGTCTTCCCCGTGCCTCAGGTAGGCGATGAACCCGAGATCGAGCGCCCGCGCTCGCGCGGCCATCGCCTCGACCGGATCCGGTTCGTCCTCGGGCAGAGCTTCGACCCAGTCCGCCACGGCGCCGGTCGAGCTGCGCCAGAAGCAGTCACCGTTGTGGGCTCTCACGAACCGCGTGATGGCCGGAGCGCCCAGCTCGACGGCGCGCGCCTCGGCGGCCGTGAAGAGCGGCTTGTCGGTCCACGCCACCGAGAGTCGGGTGTGCAGGGCGACGCGCGTCTCCTCGATCCACGGGGGGAGCTCGATGGCGGCCGCGTCGTCGAACCAGCCCGGCGCGCTTCGCGCCGGGAGAGCCGCGAGCGTTTCTCGAACGTCCGTGGTCAGTTCGGAAGCTTCCCTGGCGGGCGGCCACTCAGGCCGGCCTTGGGCCCCGGAAGCTCGCCGTAGCAAGAAACAGTCGAGGCGCATGGGCGCTCCCTTCACGCTCAGGTTCGACGCCACGCCGTCGAGCTCGACCTCGCCGAGTAGCTGCCAGGACCAGGCATCTTGCCCCGCGAGGCCTTCCGTCGGTGGGCACTCGGTCGAGGTCCACTCTTCGGACCCGAGCTTCCACGCGAGCGGACGCGCATTCTGCAGGGTGTAGCGGAGCCAGAGCTCATGGGCGCCCGACTCCGCGCCTTTCACCTTCCAGGTCGTCTCGTCGGAGAGCGGAAAGCGAATCAGTGCGGCGCGGCCGCTGGCCCACGGAAAGCTGCGAGCGCGGGCGCCGTCGGGAGGTCCGGGGGAGGTGACGGCGAAATCCTCGGCTTCGATCACGATCCAGGGAGCCCCTCGCTGCAAGACCTCCTCCTGGGGGGACCCGAACCCTCCGAAGACTGCGCAGGCAGTGACGCCGAGAGCGAAGGTCGCCGCGCCAGAGGTCCAGCCTCGCGTGAGTTCGGGGGTAGCCTGGAGGTGCCCCAACCGTGGCAGTCTACCATCGCCGCCCCTGCCAACCCCTGGAAGCCCATGATGCGCTCACATCCACAGCGTCCCGACCGAACGCGCCACCGCCAGCTCCGCGGGAGCCTTGTTGGCAGCGGGGCGCTGCTGATGATGACGGCTGTTGTCGCCCTCGGATGCCAGACCTCGACGCCGCCTCGCGCGTCCGCGCCGCGGAGTCGCTCGTCCATGGAAGCCGCCCGTCACCGCATGGTGGAGTCCGCGATCCGCGGTGCCGGCGTCACCGACGAGGCGGTTCTGCGCTCGATGCGGACCACGGAGCGTCACGAGTTCGTCCCCGACGAGCTGCGAGATCGCGCGTACGTCGACGCCGGGCTGCCGATCGGCGAGGGCCAGACAATCTCGTCTCCCTTCATCGTCGCCTACATGACCCAGGCGCTGGAGCCCCGCGCGACCGATCGCGTTCTGGAGATCGGGACGGGCAGCGGCTATCAGGCGGCGGTCCTGAGCCCCCTGGTCCAGGACGTCTACTCGATCGAGATCGTCGAGCCGCTCGGGAAGCGCGCGGCCGAGGTGCTGGGCAGACTCGGGTACGACAACGTTCATACGAAGGTGGGGGACGGCTACCTCGGGTGGGAGGAGCACGCGCCCTTCGACAAGATCGTGGTGACCTGTTCCCCGGAAAATGTGCCCGCGCCGCTCGTCGAGCAGCTCGCGGAGGGCGGCATGGTCGTCATTCCGGTGGGAGAGCGGCACCAGCAGGTGCTGTTCCGGATGGTCAAGAAGGACGGCGCGCTGGTGGCGACGCCGCTGCGCCCCACGCTCTTCGTTCCGATGACAGGGGCGGCGGAAGAGAGGCGGCGCGTCCTTCCTGACGCGGCGCGCCCTGCTCTCCTGAACCCTGACTTCGAAGACGGCGTCGACGAGACCCTGAACCTGCGCGGCTGGTACTACCAGCGCCGGATGAGGCTGGTCGAATCGGCCGATGCTCCAAGCGGCCAGCGCTACGTCGAGTTCTCCAGCGACGCGCCCGGGCAGCCCGCCCACGCAATGCAGGCCCTGGCGATCGACGGACGAGAGGTGTCCCGGCTCGACTTCCGAGCGATGATGGCCTCCACGGGCGCCCGGGAAGGAGCGCACCGCGAGGAGGTTCCTACGGCCGGTCTGACGTTCTACGACGGGGACCGCGTTCCGCTGGACACGGTGACCCTGGGACCGATGCTCGGAACGAACGACTGGCAGGAGCGGGTGCGCCACCATATTCATGTACCGACCGAGGCGCGCGAGGCCATCGTCCGCATCGGACTGTTCGGAGCGACGGGAACAGTCTCGTTCGACGATGTGCAGCTGTTCCCCGTCGACGCTGCGGGAAGGTTGCTGCCCGGTTTTCGTGACTGACTATGGGTTGGGGGTTGGGGGTTGGGGGTTGGGGTTGGGGTTGGGGTTGGGGTTGGGGTGAGGCCGTCTCCTGGGCTCCTGGGCTCCTGGGCTCCTGGGCTCCTCGGCTGCTCGGCTGCTCCCAACGCAACCAAGGAAGCGGAAGGAGCGGGGAGGTTGGAAGGCACGGCGGCCTTGGGAGGGATGGAGAGTTGTCAGGGTGCGAGCTTGGCCCTGGCCCACGCCTTGTGACGGGGAGGCAAGAGTGGGAGGTTCGGGGGCGCGGAGTGCGAGTCGGCCGGTGGGAAAGGTCTGCCGAGTATGCTGTTTTGGGGCGGATGGTTGATTTGGCTAAAGTGCCGAGTTTGGTCTTTAAAGTGTAGTTTGGATGGCATTTGGGGTTGATGGATTGGATCGTTTTGGCTATGATCTTGCATGGCGAAAGCGCGCATGGGGAGGGCGGTTGTTTTGCAGGCCGTGTTTGGTTTTGCGGTGCCGAAGAAGCGTCGTGGGCCGAAGAGGACGAAGGATTCTCGGGTGGCCCATGGGAGTCGGGAAGAGATGAAGGGCGGTGTGGCGCATGTCACCATCAAGCTGAAGAGGGGGTTTCGGTCCCTTCGGAAGAAAGAAGAGATGGCGGTGCTGAGGGCGGCGATTGCGCGCGTGAATCAGGGCGAGCTGGTTCGGATCGTGGAGTTCTCGGTGATGAGCAACCACGTGCACTTGATCGTGGAGGCGGAGAACTCCGGTGACCTTTCGAAGGGGATGGCGAGTTTGAATACCGGGTTGGGACTGAACCGGCTCTGGGACTGAACCGGCTCTGGGACTGAACCGGCTCTGGGACTGAACCGGCTCTGGGACTGAACCGGCTCTGGGACTGAACCGGCTTTGGGGGCGGGTGAGGCAAGGGAGCGTTTTTGCAGAGCGCTTCCATCTGGAGGTGATCACGTCGCCGACGCAGATGCGGAACGTTTTGAAGTACGTGCTCAGGAACGATGTGCACCACGGGCTCGGGTTGGGGATTCTGGATCCTTGTTCGAGCGCGATGTCCTTTGGCGGGTTTGTGGAACGGCGGGGGGCGTCCAAGGTCGATTGCGTGAGCGTGGAGGCGCAGAGCTGGCTCCTGCGAGTCGGCTGGACGAAGGGGGGGCAGAAGGGACTGCTCACGACCCACGACCTCCCGCGCGTTACTGGGGGTCTCCAGGCGTAGCTGGCGCCTTTGGAGCGACCCGTTGCGGGACTGCTTCGCGACTTTCACTCTTCGCCTCCGCGACTCGACTTCTTGCCTGCGTCTCTCAAGGCGGAGGCCAGGCCCAAGCTCGCGTACTTCCATCCCCCCATCCCTCGCAGGGGCGCCGCGCCCCCTCGACCCTCCCGCCTCCTCCGCTTCCTTGGTTGCATTGGCAGGAGTTCCGGAGTCCAGCGGAGTCCAGCGGATTCAACTCGAGGCGCAGCGCTCTTTGTTCGCCGCAGGACTTGAGGGTGGCGGGCCCACAGAGCCTGCTGGGGATCCCGCCACTTCCTTTCACTCGAGCCGCGAGTCCCGGATGCCTTCACCGATTCCGCCCTCGGTGAGCGCGGCCGTGATCGGTCGATCGGCTTTCCAGTCCACTTCCTCCAGGAACGGGAGGCGGATCTCGATCACGCAGCCCGATCGCCCGTCCGTTCGGTTGAACGCGCGGATGGAACCCTTGTGGAGCGTGCACACCTTGTGGGCGATGGCGAGGCCGAGTCCCGTGCCGCGGTTGCTATGCCGCTCGGAGGCGGCCTGCTGGAAGGGCTCGAAGACGGTGGCGATCAGGTCTTCCGGCATGCCTGGACCCTCGTCGCGGACCTGGATCTTGACGTAGCGCGTCGGCAAGCGCTCGACCTCGGGTTCTGGGACGGCCTTTCGGTTCCATCCGCGCCCGATCGACTTCTCTTTCACCACCTCGGGCGGTGGCTCGACCGTTTCCGGGACCGACAGCGAGACGTGAACCGCGGACTCCCGCGGCGAGAAGCGGATGGCGTTCCGGATCAGGTTCTCGACCGCTGACGACACGAGTTCGGGATCGCCCCAGCTCGGGTCGTCGAACTGCTCCAGATCTTCAGGGAGCTCCAGCTCGATGCTGACGCCGTGGGTCAGGGCCTGGGCGCGGGAGCGGCTGGTGGCCTCGACGAGGAGGTCCTGGAACCAGTACTCCTCGTTCTTCTGCATGCGCTCCTCGTAGTCGATGCGCGCGAGCGTCAGGAAGCTCTCGACCATCTTGCCGAGGCGGCCCATCTGATTCGCGGTGTCGTTGACGAACTGCTCCAGCTCTTCCCGGGGCCGCTTCATGCGGCGCAGGCGCTGGGCCTCGTTCTGGACGATCGCGATGGGGGTCTTCAGCTCGTGGCTGACGTTCGAGATGAAGCGCTCCTGCGCCTGATAGCCCGCCTCGATGCGGTCGAGTGCGCTGTTGAGCTCGCGCCGGGCCTCGTTCACCTCGGTGCCCACTTCGGGCATGTTGATCCGGCTCTCGTCGATGCGCTCGGGCGCCACATCGCGCGCGGCCTCGGTGATCTGACGAAGAGGCCGGAGCGCCGCACCGAGAATGACGTAGGCAGCACCAAGGCCCCCGGCGAACGCGCTCAAGGATGCGATCCCCACGAGGTTGATGATCCAGTCGTAGTGCACGTAGCTGGGCTGGAAGACCCGGCCTCCATCGATGACCACGAGGCCAGCGATGATGGTGATCAGGATGATGCCGTAGCTGATCCCGAACCAGATCATGAGCTGGGCGCGGAGGGACAGCGGCCGTGGCTCGCTGGGCTCGACCCTCGAGGGGGTGGCGCCCGCAGGCGCCGCGTCCACAGGCTGCCTCTCGCCCGCGAGGGCGGCGGCAGCCTGGGCGCTGACAGGCCCCTCCATCGTCATCTCTCAGCCATCCCCGCGCCCAAAGCGATAGCCCGTACCGATCACCGTGTGGATCAGCTTGTCGGGGAACGGCTTGTCGAGCTTGCGGCGCAGGTTCGACACGTACACGTCCACCACGTTGCTGGTGGGCTCGTAGTTCATGTCCCACACCTTCTCGGTGATGACGCTCCGTGACAAGACCTTGTCCGGGTTGCGGAGCAAGAACTCCAGAAGTGCGAATTCTTTGGCCGTGAGCTTGATGCGCTCCTCGCCCCTGCGGACGGTACGCTTCGCGAGGTCCATCTCGACCTCGCCGTGCTTCAGCTTGGTCGATTCCGAGGCGGCGCCGCGGCGCAGGAGCGCGCGGACCCGTGCCACGAGTTCGTCGACCTCGAAGGGCTTCGTGAGGTAGTCATCGGCGCCGGAATCGAGGCCTGCGACCTTGCGGGCGGTTCCCGAAAGAGCCGTCAGCATCAGGATCGGCGCCTTGATCCCCATGCGGCGGATGTTGCGGCAAAGGTCGATGCCATCCCGATCCGGCAGCATCAGGTCGAGGAGATAGAGGTCATAGACGTCCGAGGACGCAAGCTCCTCTGCTTCGTAGCCGGTGCCGACCGTGTCGACGCCGTAGTCGAGTTCCTGGAGCGACTTGGCGACGGACTCGGCCATCTTCGGATTGTCTTCAACAACGAGGATTCGCATGACGCAGGCTCGTGCTCGTGGGAGCACAGATGGTGGGGGCGGCGCTCTCTTGGAATTTCGGACGTCAGGGACGGGTAGGCCGAGGAGAGCTCGGGGCTCGGCCACGCGGCAGAACATGGGTCAGGCACATGATGGGGTCATTAATGGGTCTCAGAGAAGTGAAGTCCAGGCCCTTTCCACGCGGGTCGCGGTGACGCAGGCGAGCCCATGCCCTGGCCCGATTCTGGATCGGAGGATGGCATTTTGACGCGCCGAAGGCCCTAGAGATCGATTCTGAGGGCCTCCAGGGCCCTTTCTGCCTCATCCGCCAGAGGCGCGTGGCAGGTGAACAAGAAAATCTGCCGTCCGGGGCCCCGCGACCCCGAAACGGCCGCACGAGTACGGAGCGCGCGGTAGAGGCCGGCCCGACGCTCCTCGTCCCAGTGGACGAGCGCCTCGTCGAGGAGCAGGGGCAGCGGCTCCTGCCCGGCGTCCGCGGCTTCGGCCACCCCGAGCCGCAGGGCGAGGTGCACCTGCTCTCGGACGCCGCGGCTCAGGGGTGGCTCGCACGGAACGAATCCGCCCGCCTCGCGACTCATGACGCAGAGTCCGGCGCGCTCGCCTCCCTCCCCGTCCGGGCTGAACGCCAGCGTCCGGTAGCGACCGGCGGTGATCGACTCCAGCCAGCGCCCGGCGCTCGCCAGAATCGCGGGCTGATGCTCGGTGCGGTAGCGGCGCTCGCCTTCGGCCAGAGCGTCGCGGAGTCGAGTCAGCTCGCCGTGACGCTCCAGCGCCTCGGCGCGCGCCTCCCGAAGCTGCAGCATCTCGGAGTCGATCGCGGACCGCGTTCGCTTCGGCCGTTCTCGCATGAGTCGCTCGTCCATCCGCGCCAGCTCGTCCCGGCGCTCCGCCATGCGCTCTTCCAGTTCCGCCACGCGATCCTCGACCGCGCGCAGCTCGGCACCGTCGAACTCGCCGCTCCGAAGGGCGGGCTTCAGAAGCGGATCCCGTGACGCCAGATTCCAGCCCGGCTCCTCGCGAAGCTCACGCAGCGCGCCGCGGCTTCGCTCGCGCGCGGCCCAGGCGTCCGCGACGCGTCGATAGGCGCGCTCCAGCACCGGCTCGCCCGGTACCGCGCCCTCCAGGGCGGCACGCAGCTCCTCGAATCGATCCGCGACCTCTCGCAGGCGTTCGGCCGCGCGCTCCCGCTCGAGCGTCGCCCGTCGTCGCTCCCGCTCATCGACGAGGCGGGCGCGCTCGCGGGTCCTCGCCGTTTCCAGTCGCTCGCGGAGGAGTGCGGGCGCGTCGTCGGGCGAGGTCCAGCTCGCCTGCCTGACCTCCGGCACGAGGTCGTTGGCCATGCGGGCCCAGCGCTCCCGCTCCGCCGCGCTGCGTGCCAGTAGCTCGCGAGCTTCGCCCTCGAGCGCGTCCGCTTCAGCCCGCTGGGTAGCGGCGCGCGACAGGGGCTCCAGCACCGCCGCGATCTCGGCGGGGCTCCCGATGAACGACGATCCGAGTCCGATTCGCCGCGCCAGGCCCTCCAGCTCGGCCGGAGGTGTGACCCGCCCGCCGCGCGCAGCGGCCCCTCCGAAGCCCGCGGCCCCTCCGAAGCCCACGGAACTGCCGGCACCGAGCACCGCAACGGCCGGTGCTGCGGCAGCGGCCAGCGCTCCTGCCCAGTGGGCGCCGCCCAGGAGCGCGGATCCGCCGGCCGCGGCTCCCGCGACGAACGCCACGGTCCAGCCCGCCCCCGAGACTCCGAAGCGCTGCTCGCTTGACCCGGAAGACCCAGAGCCGGTGGATCCGGATCTCGATGGCGCGCCCAAGGCGCTTGCGCGCTCCCACTGCGCGCCGAGGGCGCGCAGTTCCACGAGGTCTCCGTCCGCTGGACCGTCCTGGTTCTCGCCATCGCCCCGCCGCAGGATCGAGCGCTCCACGTGCACGGCTGCGCCGCGAATCTCGCGCGCCCGCAGGCGCTGGGTCTCCGCCTTCGACTGCCACTGCTCAACCCGCGCTTCGTCGCGCGCGAGGCCCGTGATCGACTCGGCGTGCGCGAGCAGCCCCCGATCGCGCTCGTCGAACTCGGCCTCGGGTTCCGCGAGCCGTCGCGTCGGCTCCTCCAGGGCGACCTCCGCATCCTCCAGGTCCGCGAGCATCGGCGCAGGCGGCGCGAGCGTCACGGCCTCGAACGGGGCGAGGTCCACGTCGTGGTCGAGGGCCCCGAGCGCGATGCGCGCCGCGCGCTCGATCAGCCTCAAGCACGAGAATCGCTCGTGGGCTTCGACGAGTTCGCGGGCCTCCTCCCCCAGGAGGCGTCGGCCGTGCTCCAGCTCGGATTCCAGGCGGATCAGCTCCTCCTCCACCTGGCGGGTCTCGCGGCCCTCGGCCATGAGTTCGGCGAGCCGCGCGTCGATTCGCGCCACTGCCGTCTTCTTCGACCGGCGGTCGTCGCGCCACAGTCTCGCGCGCTCTCCATCGATCTCAGCCACGAGTTCACCCACGGAGGGCAGATCGGGAAGCGCGCCGCCGCCGAGGAGCAGCTCTTCCACCTCGCTCTCCAGCTCGCGGTCGAAGGCGCGCGCTCGATCGGGATTCAGGGTATAGACGGCATCGAACAGGCTGCCGGTGACACGTCCCGCGGCCGGAACGGGTTCGTTCGACCGCACGAAGGCTGCGTCTTTCGTGGTGGCGCCAGCCAGCGTCAGACGCGAGCTCGGACCCGCGTCCATGCGGCGTTCGACGAGGAACGTCCCGTCCCTCGTCCTGACGGTGGCGCTGATCTCCAGCGCGGGCTCGTCCGCTGCGGCGTCGCTTGCCGCTTCGGGGCGAAAGGCGGGGCTGGCCATGGGATGCAGCCTCGCGCTCGGCGGCGAGAATCCGAAGAGCGCGCTGCGCAGGGACTGATGGAACGAGGACTTGCCGCGCTCGTTGCGACCGTGGACGACGACGACGGCCGCGTCCGTCGAAAAGCGTCGGCCATGAAGCGCGCCGAACTGGTGGATGTCGAGGTGGAGGATACGCATGGGTCATCCGTCCGATCCGTGGAGAAGTCGCCCCAGGAGGGCGTCTTCCAGGCGGAGCGCCGCGCCGTCATCGTGCTCGCGGCAGACCGCCAGCGCCTCGCGCAGCGCCGATGGCGTCCGCTCGATGCGGGCGAGGAGTTCGCGGGAGCGGTCGAACTCCGATGGGCCGTGGGATAGGCGTTCGACCGCGGTTCGATCCGGCGCGAGCTCCACCTCCAAGAACTCGCCGAAGTGCGGGCCGCTCATGCGCTGGAGCTCCTCGCGAACCGCCAGCGCGAATCCCTCCGGAGCCGCGGGGCCCGCGTGGTCGAAGCGGACGACGATCTCGCGCGCCTCGGGCCCGTTCCCCTCCGCTGCCGCTGCGTCCAGCGCCGAGGCAATCGCCTCGGCCGCGCGCTCCGGTTCGGCCTCCTTCGCGAGCTCACCGCGGCATCGAAAGAACTCCACGGGAGCCAGCGCGACGAACTCGGGTTCGCTCTCCATTCCGTCGCGATCCACCTCGACGAGGAGGCCGCCCTTGGGCCCGGCCTCCCGCGCGTTTCGCCCCTGAAGATTGCCGGCGTAGTAAGCCGGGATCGCAGGGTCGACGCGACCGCGGACGTGAACGTGTCCCAGCGCCCAGTAGTCGAGATCGCAGGCCATGAGGTCCGCGACGGAGCACGGCGCGTACGGCTGATGCCCATCAGCGCCCGCCGCCGAGCCGACCTGGGTGTGCAGAAGGCCGATGCGGGGAAGCGCGGCGTCTAGCGGAGCGGCTTCCAGCTTGGCTCGCATCGCGTGCACGAGGTTGTCGGTCACGCGAGACGTGGCGTGGCCAGCGGCGATCACCTGGCCCACGACTTCCCGGGCGCGGTTCCGAATCTCGAAGACGCGGGGCGTTCCGTCGAGGATCGTGTGAATGGGGGCGGACCGGCTCGTCGAGCCAGGCCCGCCCACCAGGCGAAGCGCGGCGGCTCTCCCGGAACTCGTCCCCGGGTCGTGGTTGCCCGTGACGTGGAGGACCGTGATCCCGTGCTCGGCGAGGCGCTCCAGCTCGCGCCGGAAGACGGAGCGTGCGGCGTAGCCGAGGCGTTCGTCGTCGAATGCATCCCCCGCGATCAGGGCCGCGTCGACCTCCGCTTCGATCGCGAGATTCGCGGCGGCGACCAGCGCGTCGAGGGAGGCCTGGCGGAGCCGGTCCGCCGTCTCCCTCGTTCCGCCGTAGGCAGAGTCGAGGTGGAGATCGGCGAGGTGCAGGAATCGAAACGTCACGGGGCCACCTTACGGTTCCCCCAGGCCGACCGGGAGCGGCCATGAGCGCGGTTTTACGTCGACTTGGGGCCAGGTGGAGGTCCATGGCGACACTTGAGTTCATCACCTCGCAAGAGATCACCTCGCAAGAGACCGAAGAACCTCCAGCCCAGGAATCCACCATGGAAACTCCCTCGAACCTCAAGGACAATACCGTCGACGAACTCAAGAGCCTCATCACGGCCAACGCGAACAGCGCGGAGATCTATCGCAACGCGTCGGATCTCGCCAAGAGCAGCGGCCTGACGGATCTCTTCCGCTCCATCGCCGTCCAGCGTGAGTCGAACGCCAAGGATCTCCAGCAGGCGCTCGCGCTGACCGGTGAGACGAAGCAGTACGAGACGAGCCTCGCCGAGCCGCTCCAGAGCTGGTTCATGAAAGTCCGCGACAAGTTCCAGAGCGAAGAAGAGGTCGGCCTGCTCTCCGAACTCGAGCGCAGCGAGGACCGCATTCTCCACGCCTACCAGGACGCCCTCAAGGAGACGGCGGGCAGCCCGCTCAACAAGCGCCTGCACGAGCAGATCACCGGTGTGAAGAAGCACCATGACCAGATCCGCGACATGCGCGACGCCGCCAAGGCACGCAGCTGATTCACCGCTGAACCGCGTTCGGCCAGTTTGCTGCTGGCGCTCGCTCGCCAAGCTCCCTTCCCTTCCCTTCCCTGCTCGCAAGCTCGCTGACTCCGGGCCCGGGGGCCCACGTCATCCTTTCCGGTGTCGTGGCTCTCCGGGCCCTTTTTCGTGCCCGCTCCCACGACCGCCCCCCTCTCCCCGCCTTTTTCTGCATGTGTGCCTCCGTTTCCGTGCTGGTCGACGAAGTTCGCTCCGTCGACCCTCACCAGTCCGAGTTCCACCAGGCCGTGAAGGAGGTGCTCGAATCCGTCGTGCCCGTCGTCCACGCCCACGACGAGTACCGGCGCGCGAAGGTCTTGCCACGGCTCCTGGAGCCGGATCGGATCGTGCGCTTTCGCGTGACCTGGGAGGACGACGAGGGGGAGGTCCACGTCCATCGCGGCTGGCGCGTCCAGCACACGAACGCCCTTGGCCCCTACAAGGGCGGACTCCAGCTGCACCCCACGGTGAACGAAGGCGTTCTGAAGTTTCTCGCGTTCGAACAGACGTTCAAGAACGCGCTGACAGGACTGCCGCTGGGCGCAGGCAAGGGCGGGTCGGACTTCGATCCCAAGGGGCGTTCGGACCGCGAGGTGATGCGCTTCTGCCAGGCGTTCATGACCCAGCTCTGGCGCTACATTGGAGCCGACACCGATGTGCCTGCGGGTGATATCGGCGTCGGCGCGCGGGAGATCGGCTATCTCTTCGGCCAGTACAAGCGGTTGGCCGGCCAGTGGAGCGGCGCCATGACCGGAAAGGCCATGGGCATGGGGGGGATACCCATGCGAACAGAGGCCACCGGGTACGGCGCCGTGCTCTTCGGCTCCCACGCCCTGAAGCACGTGCGCGACGAGACGCTCGCTGGAAAGCGCGCGGCCGTTTCCGGCGCTGGCAACGTGGCGCTCTACGCGGCGGAGAAGCTCATCGCGCGCGAGGCGAAGGTCATCACGCTCTCCGATTCCGACGGCCTACTGCGGATCCCCGGGGGCCTCGACCCTGCGGGCTGGGAGGCGATCCGCGAGATCAAGGTCGACCGACGCGGGAGCCTTTCCGACGTTCCCGCGGTTCTCGATGGAACGGAGTTCGTTCCCGAGGGCAAGCCCTGGGGGGAGGCGTGCGATTTCGCCTTCCCCTGCGCCACGCAGAACGAGCTGGACGAAGGGGATGCGAAGGCCCTGCTCGAGAACGGCGTTCGCATGGTCGTCGAAGGGGCCAACATGCCCTGCACCCAGGGGGCCATCGCGCGCTTTCGAGACTCCGAGGTGATCTTCGCGCCTGGCAAGGCCGCCAACGCGGGCGGCGTCGCGGTGTCCGGCCTGGAGATGGCCCAGAACGCCGGCAAGAACCCCTGGTCGCGCGAGCGCACCGAGGAGGAGCTGGAAACGATCATGCAAGAGATCCACGACCGCTGCGTCGAGGAGCCTACGGCGAAGACCGACGGTGGAGTCGACTACCTGCGTGGGGCCAACGTGGCAGGGTTCCGCCGCGTGGCCGATTCGATGGTCGCGTCGGGACTCGTCTGACCGCCCGGAGGGTCAGCTCCGCGCTGCGATCAGGACATCCAGTTCCCGCCGCAGCGCATCGAGGATGTCGTCGTAGCTGAAGTTGCCGACGAGTTCCTCGCCCTTCTTCAGGTTCACCGTCTTCGGGCCGCACCAGAGCCCGAGGTCGGCGTCGTCCGTTTCACCAGGGCCGTTCACGCGACAGCCCATCACGGCGATCGTCAGGTCGTGGTCCGCCGCGAACTCGGTCATCTTCTTGACGTCCTCGGCGAGGTCGATGAACTTCTCGTTCTCGACGCGGCTGCACGACGGGCACGCGATGATGTTCAGGCCGTCGAAGAAGTTCGGCGGCACCGAGCGAAACCTGCCCGCGTTGACGTCGGCGAGGATCTCGCGTCCGACAGCGATCTCCTTGCCCTTGTCGTCGAAGGGAACGGTCAGCGAGACGCGCAGGGTGTCGCCGATGCCGCGCGAAAGGAGCTGTTCGAACGCGATGCGCGTCTTGATGATCCCTTCGGGCGGCATGCCAGCCTCGGTAACGCCGAGGTGAACAGGAACGTCCGGGCGCGCCTCGGCGAATCGAGTGTTCGCATCGATGACGAGGCGCGGGTCCGAGTCCTTGATCGAGACGACGTAGTTCGGGAAGTCGAGGTGGTCGAGGAGTTCGCAGTGATCGACCGCGCACTGAACGATCGCCTGGACGTGGTCGTCCGGAAAGCGCTCCTTGTACTCCGGGGCGATCGATCCCGCGTTCACGCCGATCCGGATGGCGCAGCCGTTCGCACGGGCGGTCTCTGCGATCCAGGCCACCTTGTCGGCGATCGACTTTTCGCGCTCGTGGTGGTGGAGGTGCCCCGGGTTGTAGCGGAGCTTGTCGACGAAGGGCGCCACGATGGCGGCCATCCGGTAGTTCTCCTGGAGGTCGACGCTGAGCGGCACGACGATCCCCTGGGCGCGCATGCGACCGGCGATCTCCTCGAGGGCCTCGGCGTCCTTGGGGGAGTCGACCGCGACCCGGATCAGGTCGGCGCCCGCCGCGTGGATGCGCTCGATCTGGCGCATCGTGGCTTCGATGTCCTGGGTCCGTGTGGCCGCCATGCTCTGGACGGCGATGGGGGCCTGGCCGCCGAGGGTGAGGGGGCCGACCTGGATGGTTCTCGTCCTGCGCTCTGGAATCATGGCGCGAGGAATATAGGTCGGGCGAGCTCCGTTGGATGGGGAGTTCGTCGAACCGTGCTTTTTCAAGGGATTTCTCCCCCTGGTTCCCCGCGCCGCTACGGATCTCCTGATCGCAAAGAGAAAAATCCAGGCTCCGGCCGCCTGGAGAGGTGCAGCTCCCCCCTCATGCCGCCCTCTCGATTGCGCGCCGGCGCCCCCTAACGCGGGCGGATCAACCCCCTCGATCCACCTGCCACCAGCCCATTCGGACCGCGCCCCGAGTGGGCTGGGCCTATTAACCGCCTATTGGCGCGTTCAGCGCTACACTCGTGCCCGTTCACTCGCCCGTTCCGTCTCTCATCAGAATCCGTTGAAGGCCAAAATCCTCATCGTTGGCGGCGGTGCCATGGGCACCAGCATTGCCCTCTCGACTGCCAAGCGCTGCGACCCGCTCACCGAGCCCGTGATCCTCATCGAGAAGGGGACCCTGGGCTCTGGCTCCTCGGGGCGCACGGGCGCGGTCATTCACCAGGGCTACCCGGACCGAGTCCTCGCCGGCATGGCCCGGGACGCCCTCAAGGTCTACGCGGGAATGAACACGCTCGTCGGCCGATCCGTCGGCTACAAGCGCACGGGCGTGCTCGTCGTGGCCGGCTCGGACCCGCAGGCCATCGCGGATCTCAAGGCCGACGTGGCGATGCAGAGCGAACTCGGGATCAACGTCAAGGTGGTGAACGCCGCCGAGATGCGGGCGCTTTGTCCCGGGATTTCGGTCGCAGATGACGCCAAGGGCTCCTACGAGCCGGATGGCGGCTACGTTGAGCCGCGGAGGACGATCAAGACCATCGCCGCTCTCGCCCGCAGCTACGGCGCGAGCACGCGGACCGGCGTTCACAACCCGACGGTCCTGGTCGAGAACGGCCGCGCCGTGGGCGTTTCGACGAGCGAGGGGGAGTTCCGCGCACCGAACGTCGTGCTCGCCGTCGGACCCTGGACCCCGCTCATCCTGAAGAACCTCGGCGTCGAGATGCCGCTCCGGATCGTGCGCATCGAGGAGACGTTCTGCGAGATGCCCGACCCGCCCGCGCTGGAGGACATGGACGAGATCATCGATGACGACATCGAGACGCGCTTCCAGCCCGACCCGCTCGACCTGATGCCCGCTGCTCACCCCGTGATCCTCGATCGGCCCAACGGACTGCACCTGCGCTGCGAGCCGAAGGAGAAGCGCACCCGCATCGGCCGGCTCGGTTTCGACGGGCTGGAGGAGCTGGAGCGCCCGGAGAGCCTCGACGAGGACGTGACCGACGAGTTCCGCAACTGGGCGACGCCGCGCGTTCTGGATCGGATGCCGGTCTACAAGGACATGGCGCCGCGCGGAAACCAGGCCGCCTGGATCACGCTCACGCCGGATCAGCGACCGATCGTCGGCCCCGTCAAGGAGATCCCCGGCCTCTGGATCGTGACCGGATTCTCCGGCAACGACTTCCAGCTCGCGCCGAGCATCGGCGAGGGCCTCGCGCAGATGATCCTCGGCCAGCCCGTCAGCGCGATCGACCCCGAATTCTTCTCCCCGTCGCGCTTCGCGACGGTCTGAGCGCGGAGAGCCTGTGGATCTCGAGAGGCTCAGCATCGATCGCGGCGCCGGCCCCCGACGCGCGTATCGGCGCCGCTCTCCCCTCTTGAAGTGGGGGCTGATCGGCGGCGCGCTCGCGGCCCTCTGGTTCCTCCGAGCGCCGATCCTCGGCGCTGTCGGAGGACTCCGCCAGACAGAAGTCGAGCTGGCGACGGCGGTGATGGTGGCACCGAGCGCGCGAGCGGCGGAGGCCGCCGCCGCTTCGGGTGCAGCGGCCAACGGATATCTGGTGGCGCGGCGCCGGGCCGCCCTGTCGGCCGATACGCCGGGCCGGATCATCGAACTGAACGTCGAGGAAGGCACCGTCCTGAAGAAGGGCGACGTCGTCGCGCGACTGTTCTCGTCCGAGGTAGAGGCGTCGCTGCGCCGCGCGGAGGCCGAGCTCGCCGCTGGAGCGGTGGCCGTGGAGGCTGCGGGGGCTTCGGTGACCTCCGCCGAGAGGCGCCTGGAAGAGGCGCGCGCGCTCGTGGGCAGCGTCACGAGTCAGAAGGACGAGGTCGAAGCGGCGCTCGCGCTGGCGGACAGTGAGTTCGAGCGCGCCAAGGACCTCTTCGGTCGGAAGGCGGTCCCCCGGGAGCAGCTCGATCGCGCCGAGAGCGGCCAGGCCCAGTCCCGTGCGAGGCTCGCGGGCGCGGAGGCCGTGCTGGCGAGAACGCGCGCGGCCGTCGCCAGCGCCGAGTCGGACGTCGAGGTCGCGAAGCTCCAGAAGGCCCAGGCCCAGGCGAACATCGCCGCGCTGGAGGCGGGCCGTGATCTGGTCCGAGCGACGCTCGACAAGACCTTCGTTCGCGCTCCGTTCGACGGCGTCGTCGTCCTCAAGGACGCGGAGGTGGGCGAGGTCGTATCGCCCAACGCCCTCGGCGGCCAGAGCCGCGGCTCGGTCGCGACGATGGTGGACTTCTCCACTCTGGAGGTCCAGGTCGAGCTGCCGGAGACGAGCCTCGACTCGGTCGTCATCGGCCGCCCCGCAGAGGTGTACCTGGACGCGTTCTCCACCGAGCGCTTCGGTGGCACCGTCGACCGCATCTGGCCGACCGCGAACCGGCAGAAGGCCACCATCGAAGTCCGCGTTCAGCTGGACACGATCGACCCTCGCATGCGGCCCGAGATGGGTGTGCGCGTGGTCTTTCCTCCCGAAGTACCCGAGAGCGACGGGGTGGCGGGTGACTCCGAAGCGCCCACCGAGCCCCAGCTTCTCGTGCCCGCGTCGGCCGTCGTGACCCGCGAGGGCCAGCGCGGTGTCTTCGTCGTCGAGAGCGGCGTGGCCACCTTCCGCCCCGTGACCGCTGGCCCGCCCCTGGGGCGGCGCGTCGCCATCGAGAAGGGCCTGGCCGAGGGCGACCGGGTCGTTCTGACTCCGGGCACCGACCTCGACAGTGGATCGCACGTCGTTACGAAATAGTCCCAGTCAGAAGCTCCACGGGAGCCTTCGCCCATGAGTCAGCAGAACGGAATCCAGCTTCGGCAGGTCACCAAGACGTACACGCGCGGCGGAGAGACCCTGCGCGTGCTCGATGAACTCGATCTGGCGATGGAGGCGGGGCACTTCTACGCGCTGATGGGGCCCTCGGGCTCCGGCAAGACGACGCTCCTCAACCTGATCGGTGCGCTGGATCGGCCCGACTCGGGGGAAGTGATCGTGGCCGGCGAGGACCTCGCGCGGCTGAGTCGCTCGGAGCTCTCCGACTGGCGCGCAGGCAACGTCGGGTTCGTCTTCCAGGGGTTCAACCTGATCCCCGTGCTCAGTGCGCTGGAGAACGTGATGCTGCCGCTCGCCCTCACGCCGCTCTCCAAGAAGGAGCGGCGCGAGCGGGCGGAGTTCGCGCTCGACCTCGTGGGCCTCGGCGACCGCCTCGGGCACCGGCCTACGCAGCTCTCCGGCGGCCAAGAGCAGCGCTGCGCCATCGCTCGCGCTGTGGTGACGGATCCGACGGTGATCCTGGCCGACGAGCCCACCGGCGACCTCGACCGCGATTCCGCGGACCAGGTGCTCGAGCTCCTGCGACGCCTCAACGCCGAACTCGGCAAGACGATCCTGATGGTGACCCACGATCCGCACGCGGCGGAGAGCGCCCAGCGCGTCGTCCGGCTCGACAAGGGGCGCTTGATCGGTATCGAGCAGCGCGAGCCGGCGGCTGCCTCCATGACGGAAGGGGCGAGCTGAGCCATGGACCTTCTCCGACTCGTCTGGCGCAACCTCTGGCGCCGCAAGCTGCGAACCTTCCTGACGGTGGGCTCTCTCGTCGTCGCGTTCTTCCTGCTCTGCACGCTACGGACTCTCGTGACGACGATCCAGTCGGGCGCCGATGCGGCGAGCGCGAGCCGCCTGATCGTGCAGTCCGCGGTGAGTCTTTTCGTGGATCTCCCGCAGTCGTATCAGACGAAGATCCAGTCGGTGCCGGGCATCGAGGGGATTTCGAAGTGGCAGTGGTTCGGCGGCTACTACCAGGAGGAGCGCAATCGCTTCGCCCAGTTCGCCGTCGACCCTGCGGAGACCCTGGAGATCTACCCGGAGATGCAGATCACCGAGGGCTCCGCCGAGGCGTTCGAGAAGCAGCGGCGCGGGGCGCTGATCGGCACGGGACTCGTGGAGAAGTACGGATGGAAGCTCGGGGATACCGTGCCGATCTTGCCCGAACTCTTTCCGCATCCCGACGGCCCGGGTATCGCCTGGGAGTTCGAGGTCGCCGCCATCTACGAGCCGACGGCGCGCAACTTCGACCCGAACATGATGATGTTCCACTGGGACTACTTCGAGGACACGGTCAAGGCGGGCAGCGGCGAGGCTCCCGGCGTCGGTACCTACATTCTTGCGCTGGAGCCCGGCGCGGATCCGACCGCCGTGATGGGCCGAGTGGACGCTCTGTTCGAGAACGGGCCCCAGCGCGTACAGACGACCTCGGAGTCCGAGTTCCAGAAGCAGTTCGTCTCGATGTTCGGCAACGTGCCGTTCTTCGTGTCGGCGATCGGTGGCGGCGTGCTCATCGCCATCCTTCTGGCGGTCGTCAACACGATGCTGATGGCCGGCCGTGAGCAGACGCGGGACATCGGCATCCTGAAAGCGCTCGGGTTCACGGACGGCGACGCCGTGAAGCTCCTCGCGCTGCAATCCATGCTGATCTGTCTCGTCGGTGCGGGCCTTGGCCTGCTCCTGGCCCAGGTCACCGAACCCGGGATCGCCGGTGCGCTTGGCAGCATGTTCCCGGGCTACGCCGTGACGTCCTCGACCTACGCGCTGGGCGCGGTGGTCGCCGTGGGGCTCGGGCTCTTCGCCGGGATCGCACCAGCCTGGCGCGCGGCGCGGCTCGACACGGTTCAGGCCCTCTCGGCGAAGGACTGACCATGAAGCTCGTCCCCCTCAGCTACAACCTGCGCAGTCTGATCGTGCGCCGCGGACCGACTCTCCTGACCGTTCTCGGCATCGCGGCGACGGTCGCGACGGTCGCGGGCGTGCTTGCGCTCCAGCAGGGCTTCGCCACGCTCTACGCGGAGAACGGTCGCGCGGATCTCGCGGTCGTGATGCGACCCGGGGCGACCTCCGAGGGCGTCTCCAGCTTCACGCGAGAGGGCGCGCTCCGGATCGCGAAGTCGACGCCGGAGTTCGCGGTCGATGCGAACGGGGCGCCGCTCGCGTCGCTGGAGTGCTTCCTCGCGGTGCGCCGCTACCGGGTCGACGGCGGTGAGACCAACGTGCCGCTCCGGGGCGTCCAGCCCGCAACGTTCGCGATTCGTGGCGACGAGCTGCGGATGAGCGAGGGGCGGAACTTCGTGGCAGGCACCGATGAGGTCATCGTCGGTCGCTCGATCACGGACCGGATCAACAACTGCCATGTGGGGGATGTCCTCACCATCAACGTGACGCCGTTCAAGGTCGTGGGCGTGTTCGAATGCGACGGTCCCTTCGAGTCGGAGATCTGGGGCGACTTCGATCGGATGCTGAGCGCGCTCGACCGCTTCGGTCCGAATCGCGTCCTCGGGAAGCTGGCGGAAGGGACAGACGTCCAGGCGCTCGATGCGCGTCTGCGGGAGAGCCGCGAGACGCCTGCTGCGGTCACGACCGAGCGGGACTACCTGACGGCGCAGACCGAGGTGCTCTCCGCCATCCTCGTCTTCCTCGGCGCGTTCCTTGGCTTGATCATGGGCGTGGCGGCCGTCTTCACGGCGACCAACACGATGCTCTCGGCCATCGCGTCGCGAACGCCCGAGATCGGCATCCTTCTTTCGACCGGTTTCAGACCGCTCTCGATCTTCCTGTCGTTCCTCTTCGAAGCCGTACTGCTCGGCTTGCTCGGGGGAGTGCTTGGCGCGCTGCTCGTGCTTCCGCTCAACGGCATCCAGACGGGCACGACGAACTTTCAGACTTTCACGGAAGTCGCGTTCGGTTTTCGGATCACTGCCCCGGTGCTGTTGACGGCGATCGGGTTCAGTCTCGCGCTGGGTGTGATCGGCGGCACGCTGCCTGCGCTGCGAGCGGCGCGCATGACGCCAACGGAAGCGCTCCGTCGGCAGTAGTCGCGCGGAAGCGCACACACGTTCGATCGAGTCGCGTTCGTTCGGCCCCACCCGGGGCGCGCCTGGATCCGTCTGGCGCGTGTGGGAGGGCGGTTATCGGCGATGATCGGGCGCGGGCACAGGGATTGCTCCGGTTCCTCGCCGCTCCCGTCCCACCGCTCGCGCGCTTCGTGCATGTGAACGCACCGGGAGTCGGCGCTCGACCTATCCCTCGCGTTGCACGGAGAGATTGCGCTGCACAGCGATAGCGTGTGCTGGAAGGCGCCTTCGTGCCCAGATCCAAAGGCCCTCAACCCAAAGGAGGCCCCATGGGACCTTTCCCATCCCGTCCCGTCCGCTCCGCTCGTCCGTCTGCCATGCTCGCTCTGGCCACGGGCGCGCTTCTGTCCGCTTGCAGCGGCACAGTCACACCCGGTGGCGGCAGCGACAGCCCGACCGGACCCGGGCCCGCCTTCTTCTTCGAGGACGTGCATGACGGCGGGACCGCCACCGCGGTGCACTGGTCCTCGCTCCGGTTCGGTCGACTCGTGGAGATCGAGGCGCTGGACGGCGACGGAGCGCGCGTTTCGATGGCGGACGACTTCGTGATTCGCCAGAGCCTCGTATCCGACGCGCTGGACTACGAACTCTCCCTCAACGGCGTGACGGGACAGGAGTCGCTGCTCATCCGTCGCCACATCGACGATCCGATCGGGTACGCGGAGTTCCTCGACCTTCTGGAGGCAGCGGGGGAGAACCTCGACCCGATCCAGGTCCAGGACCTCGAGACCACGGGCGTGTTCTCGATGCTGCCGCGGAACGCCGCACTCGTCCTCACCTTCGACGATCTGCTGCGCCCGGCGACGATCACCGACCGATCGATTCAGGTCGTCCAGGGCGATCCGCCCACGAGCCCGTTCGAGGCCAGGGTCTTCCCTTCGGCGCACCACGGAGGCACGGCCAGTGACGGAGCGTTCTATCCGACGCGCGTGATCATCGACATGACGACGAGTCTCGTCGAGAAGCAGCGCACGGGGACCGGGGTCCCGCTGAACGGCGTCGGCCTTTCGCCAAGCGTCGACTCCAGCCGCGCGAACGTACAGGTGCGCATTCCGACCGTTCTGAATCCGTCGATCGGGCTCACCCGCATCGTCACCAATCTCACCAACCACCCGCTGGCCACGGCGAACAATGGTCCCGTGGACTTCGGCACGAACGCCAGGGCCGTGACCCGGGCGTTCCGTTCCGGGGGACACGCCGGCGTGATTCCGGATCCGTTCAACGGTTTCCTGCGCGATACCACGCCGCCCCGGGTGATCGGGTCGACCCCCGTCGAGCTCATGGCACCTCCGGTCCATAGCCAGGGGCCTGGCCTGGATCCCGCGTCCCTCGACTTCATCCTTCCCGAGATCCGGATCTCCTCGACGCAATGCGTCCCCGGGGAACTCGACGGTACCGAGGTCATCACCCAGAACGGCCTGTTCGCGCGAGTGGTTCGCCCCGTGGGCCTCTCCCCCGGTCAGGCGGCCCGCTACGAGCCGGACGAAGACGGCCGACTCTTCGGTCTCCCCGTGCGGGTCATCACCTTCCCGCCCGACTGGGCCAACGGTCCCTCGGACTGGGAGAGGTTCGGGATGGTGTCCTCGAACCTGGAGTCGACGTTCGCCGCCGGCGACGTGCCGGATTGCTACGTCCAGGTGCTGCCCCGTCCGGCGAGCTACCCCGACCATCCGACGACAGGCATCGACCCGTCGTCGATCGTCTCGCTGCGCTTCAGCGAACCCATGGACCCGGGCTCGCTCACGGCGTTCGATTCGGTGACGCTGACGCGGCGTCTCGTACCACCCCTCGGCGCCCTTTCGACGGCGGACTACGTCGTCGGAGAGCTGAATCAGTCGGCCACGCTCCGGGAGGTCACCTTCGTCCCGGTGCTCGACCTCGCGCACCTCGAGGGCGTGGCAGAGAGCTACTACCTGAGCCTCGCGGACTCGAGCCAGCCGTTCGCGCCCCGGGACCTCGCGGGCAATCCCGTCGTTTCGCTGCCGAGCGTCCCCCTCAACCTCCAGCCAGCGGCGCCGTCGCGTCTGAACGGAGGGCGAGTGAGCCGCTTCAGCTCCACCGACGAGGAGGCCCCCGTCGGGCCGGAGTGGGCAGGGCAGGTGCAGATCGATCCCATCCGCCAGACGCTTCGCGCTCGCCCCGTCCTCCGTCAGACCGTCGTGATCGACAGCGAGGAGCAAGCGCTCATCGCGCAGATGAAGCCCTTCGACCAGGGCGTGGTCACGCCGTTCTCGCCGCTCGGTTCGAAGATGCAGTGCCTCTGGCGCTACGCGGACTGCGGCTTCTCGCTGACGGATCCCAATCAGATCAACATCGACATCGAAGGGATCTCGTGGGCGCCCGCAGGCGGCTCGGTCGTTCCGGATCAGTTCGAGCGCTTTGCGATGTTGATGTCCCATTCCCGCTATGCGCCGGACGAGTTCGTCAACCAGAGCAATCTCCTTCCGCAGTTCCCGGCCTCCGGCCTCAAACCGATCTTCACTCAGAACGTTCTAGGTGGGGAAACGCAGAAAGTGGTTCACCCGCGCGAGCGCGGCTACACCATCGAGCAGGCCGATCTCTACCGGACCTCGTCCGGACGACAGCTCATGCCCTTCCCGCTGAACCGCGGTGTCCCGGAAGCGGAGAAGCGCTACTTCACGTGGCGCGACACCCGGATCCGAGGTCGATCCGGTCCGAGCGGGAACGGTGTCGAACCGCTCTCCTACCCACCGGCGCTGGGCCTCGCGACCGCCGCGAATCCCTACTATCGGGCAGGGAGCGTGCAGACGATCGGTCTGCCCCTGCTCATGGAGTTCCGGACGTCCGTTCAGCAGAGCGCTGTGGGGCGGAACGGCTGGCTCATCAAGATCGCCTCGAACTCGTCCGCGAATCCCTACTTCCGAGCCTTCTCGACCGGCGGGATCAATACCTCAGGCAACCTCGTCGTCATCGACCCGGAGAACGAGACTGCGGCGAACGGCGGGTTCAATCCAGGATCCGCGCCCCCGGGCGCTTCGACCTTCGGCCGCGACAACTCGGTGCACATCGGTGCGCTCGACTACGTGACCCGGATCAGTCAGGCGCATTCCATCTGGTTCGAGTCGGTCATCGAATCCGAGGGGACGGCGGGCTTCGGCGGCAGGATCTACAGCGAGCCGACCTTCGAACCCGCACCGGAACAGCAGCCGGACGGCACGTCCATCGAGTTCTTCTACCGCGGAGCGACCGCCATCCACTTCGAACCGGACGGCCCGCTCGGCGCGATGGACAACTTCAGTGGCACGCTGGACCACGGGCTCGCGGACTACCAGTACGACGCGCGCAAGCTCGACCTCTACGGCGACTATTATAACGACGTCGAGGCTTCGACGGACACGCATTCGCCCGATCACACGGAGGGCGGGGGCCGCGACAACTGGGGCATCGACTTCCACGCGGGGAGCGAGCCGGGGACCTGGCTCGCTTCCACCTCGGCCATCAACGGTGCCCGCTACTACCAGGTGCGCGTGACCTTCCACGGCAATGCGGCTACCGGCAAGGCGCCGGAACTGTCGGCGTTCGCCATGACCTGGACGCGTGAATGAACCGCGTCCAGAAGTCGACCCGTCATGGGTCCCTCGCCCCTCACTTCGCCTGCACGTCACTCTTCCCAAGGAGTTCCCATGTCTCTCCCATCACCCACTCCGCTGATCCACTGGCTGGCCTGCGCCGCCGTCGGCCTGGCCGTCGGCTGCAGCGGAGGCGCCGGCACCCAGGGTCTGGATCCCTCGATCGGACCCGATACCGACTTCGAGGTCCGAAGCACCTCGGTGGTGAGCGGCGCCATGTGGCGGCTGAATCGCGAGATCCTGGTCGAGTTCACCCATGACGTCGACTTCAGCACGGTCTCGAGCAGCACCGTGCAGGTCGTCGACAGCCAGGGGTTGCCTGCGATCGGAACGTACAGCGAGGCGGGACCACGTACGGTTCGATTCCAGCCGAGATGTCCGACGAATGCGACCTACAGCGACGGCGGCTTCGCCCAGGGGCGGAGCTACCGACTCCATCTCCCCTCCGAGAGCCACGGCGGCCTCGGGGGCGGCGTGACCGTCATGGATACGGCCGGTCGACGCCTCGAGAACGGCGTGAGCATCGACTTCAGCACGCCCGCGTCCTCCGACGAACTGGTGCTGTTCGTGGACCTCGTCGCCGGGCCGCCGCGCGTCGTGACCATGGGCGCGGGGGATGATTTCGAGGGCTCGCCCACCGATTCGCCTTACTCCTACGTGGAGTTCGGATCGGATCCTGAAGCCGTGGAGTACTTCCGATTCGATCCGGCGGACCAGACCTCGAAGATCGCCAGCCTGGTCCCTCTCAACCTCTACAGCGACAGGGAGCGGCAGTTCGCGGTGGTCTTGAAGTTCAACCAGCCGGTCGCGAACGTGCCGTCGAATATCCACCCCGATCTCATTCGACTGGAGTACTACAACGACGCCCAGGCGACCTGGCTTCGGATCCCCGCTCGGACGACTCTGATCGAGAACTGCTCCGCCACCGGCGCTTCCGTGCGCGTGCAGCCCACCGGGATCGTCCCCCAGGGCGCCTCGATGCGGGTGACGCTCCGGGAGGGCTTCCAGGACCTCACGGGTGACCAGGTGCAGTCGGCACTGACGAACTTCGCGAGGTTCGAGACGACGCTGGCCAACCCCGACGGGCAGCCCGGCGAGGAGGGTGATGGAAGCGACGAGATCCTCGAGCGCTTCACGGTCGCGGGCGGTTCACCGGGGTCGCTCGAGGACACGACGGTGGCGTCGCCGCGCCCGCGGGCGGACTGGGGCAACAGCCGCTCCCCGGGCGCGCTGTCGGCTTCCTTCGACTTCGACGGCACGGGAGGCCCAGGTGGCAACTTCGACCTCGTGGTTCCGACCGGCCAGACGGTCATCGTCTCCACCGACTCGGACGTCGTTTCCGGTGGACCCGGGGCTTCCACCGCCGTCTCGCAGCCTGTCATCGGCGGACGCCTCGACGTCCGGAACCTCACCATCGAGGACGGTGGACGACTCCTCTTCGTGGGGCCGAATACCGCCTCGATCTTCGCGACCGGAGAGGTGCGCGTGAACGGGCTCCTGTCCGTCAACGGCGGCAACAACTTCGGGGTGAGCACGCTCGCCACCACCAACGTCCCCGAGGAGGGTGCGTCGGGTCAGGCGGGAGGCGGCAACGGCGGCGCGGCCTCGATGCTTCGGACGCAGTCGACGCCGCGCGGCGAGGCCGGCGAAGGAGCCTTCGGCGTGCCCGGATTGGGCGGAGGCGGCGGGGAAACGTCGTACGCGCCCAGCGGGCCGTGCGAGAAGGAAAACCGTCGCGCTGCGGGCGGCGGAGGTGGCCGGCTCGGGTCGGCCGTTCGCTACGACGTGGACGGCTCTGGCATGGCGCCGCTGGCGATCTGTCAGATGCTGCTCGGCATGGACGCGGAGCCCGGGTTCCCCGGCTCGTTCGAAGGCCTCGGCGCGGTGAGCCAGGTCTCGTCCGCTGCCGGAGGCGCCGTGGGGTCCACGCCCTTCCTCGACGCCTCCCCGAACAATGATTTCTACGGATCGATGGTCACCGCGAACGGTACCCAGGTGCGCGGGGAGCTGAATCGCGTGTGGGCCGGAGCGGGCGGCGGCGGAGGCGGCGACGCGGTCACCTCGTCGACCTTCCCTCTCACGCCGTTCCTCGTGTCCGGCGACGAGAAGGGATCCGGCGGCGGAGGGGGTGCGGGGGGGCTCTTGATTCTCTCGATCGGCGACATCGTCCTCGAACCGCGCGGCCAGATCACGGCGGACGGCGGTCACGGTGGCGCCGGCGAAAACTGGTACTACTTCGACCGAATCGGCGGTGGGTCCGGCGGTGGGTCCGGAGGCCACATCGTGCTGTCGAGCGCGGCGTCGATCATCATCCGCGCCGAATCCACGGCCCAGAGCACCGGCGACTTCTATCGCGATGCAGCGGACTTTCCGATCCACGAAAGGCGGCCCCTGAGCGCCCTCGGCGGCCAGGGTGGAGCCGGGCGAGAGGAGCGGTGCGGTGCGGGTCGAAACGGTCCGACGAACTGGCGCTCGGACGCGATTCCCGAGGTCGCGTTCGAGGGGCGGACCGACGTTCCCCCCAATCACACGGAGACGCTGACGCCCTCGTTCGACTGGTGCAACGAGACGCCCGCCGGTGCCGCGTGCGCTGGCGTCACGGCCGCGCCGGAGGGGACGGCCTTCGGCGCCGGCGGGGATGGCGGTCCCGGCATCATCCAGCTGCACATCTCCGACCCGGACACCCAGCTTGTCTTCGGAGCCGCCGGCTCCACCGGCTACGTATCGTCCGGGATCGACGTCACGCGATCGATGGCGCCGCCGCCGATCGGCTGGCGAACCCCCTCGTCACGACCGGATTCCCTGACGCCGTTCTTCAGCTCCCGCTCGGAGTCCTTCTCGCGCTGGGTCCCCCTGGGCCTTGCCCGATTGAATCCGGACGGAACGTCGAGCCCGATCGAGTTCTTCTTCGGGGGAACGGCCGGCGACGGCGTCGTTCCGCGCGACGGGGCGATGGCCGAGGAACTCGCGCCGATCGTCGCCTACGGGGCTCTCGGCGTGGGCCCGAGCGCGACCCTGGCATCGTCGATCGATACGGCGACGGCCACGCTCCGCGTTCCCGGTGCAAGGGTCTCCGACGCCGCCGGACTCTATCGACGCAATGCGAACCTGATGCGGGAGTTCGCCGTTCGCCTGCGCAACGACGCCGTTCCCGGGGACGTTCGCGAGTACGCGGTCGTGGCCGGTCGGTACGTGGCAGGAGACGACGAGTTCCGGCTCACGCTCGATCCGATCGGTGCTCGGCTCGACAGCGATGCGGGCGAGCTGTCGGCAATGCCCGGCACGCTTCAGTTCGAGATCGTCCCGTTCTACTACCGTCTGCTGTCCGGTGGGGTGCCCGACCGCTATCCGACCAGCACCGAGATTCGAATTCTCTTCGATGCCACGATCGCCGATCCGAACTCGGGTGAGCCGAGTTCGGACCCTGAGTCGGCCTACAGCCAGCGGATGGACGTGGCGGCCATGGACCTCCAGGTGAAGAACGGATTCGCCGCTGACATCGCGGCGCTGAACGGTCCTGTGGCGGCTCCGAACCAGACGGACCCATCCCAGCCGGTTCTGGAATCGGTCGACTGGGACTTCGTGCGCTTCAAGGTGGAGTTCAATCTCGCGGTGGGGGTTTCGACGACGGACCTGGACGCACCGCGTCCAGGCCTCGACTTCCTCCGGATTCCGTATCGCTTCTGATGCCGTCCGACGGGTCGAGGGGAGGGTGTCGGCGGCGATCTCACCGAGCCGTCGCACCGAGCCGCCGCACCGAGCCGCCGCACCGCGACGATCTCCGCCCGACGCCCTGGCGATGGGATCGCCGCTGGCGCGGTTCACCTCGTTCGGAAGGGGGCCATCGGTAGGCCGGTGCCGCCGCGGACGCTCGACTCGGCGGCGTCGCTCCAGAGGTAGCGTGCAGCCTTCGGCTCCCCGACGCCCTCGGCACGGAGCGTGATCGTCCGGCCCTCGCCCGTGATCTCGGCCACGGCGGGAACGAACGTACCGTCAGCCGCTTGGAGTTCGAAGTGCTCCAGGGCTGGCCCTGTCTTTTGCAGTCCGCCCGCGACGTGGTCGAAGTCGAGCACGAGGCGGTCCCCCGCCAGGGTGGCGGAGCGGAGCGTGGGGCCGTCAGGTTCGATCTCCGGATGCCCATAGAGATCGTGGAGCGCGAAGAGCGCAAGCCTGCGGCCGACCTCCCACTTGTTCTTCGGGTGGATATCACGGGGGTTGCCCACGTCCGCGGTCAGCGCCATGCCGGTCGCGGGGAGACGCGTGGCCATGGCCTGGGCTTCGCGCAGACGCGCCGTGGCGTCTTCGCCCTCGGGTCCTTCCCCGTAGCGATAGGGCGCGATTTGAACGAAGTAGAACGGAAGCGCGAGGTCGTCCCATCGCGTCCGCCAGTCGACGATCATTGCCGGGAAGAGCGACCGGTATTCGTCCGCGCTAGAGCGGTTCGACTCACCCTGGTACCAGAGGACGCCGCGCACCGCGTAGGGAATCAGCGGAGCCAGCATCGCGTTGTAGAGAGCCGAAGGCAGGCGGTGGTCCACCTGGGGCGGCGCGGGGGGGCGGCCCGCGCTCGCGCTCGGGACGCCGCGCCTGTACCTCCATTCGCCCGCGAGGTCGATCCACTCGTCGCCGCGCGAGAGCTTCGCGGCGCCCGCGCCGAACCCGCCCTGACCGCCGGTGTCGAGAGCGCGAATCGTCAGACTCGCGGCGCCGCCCTTCACGCTCTCGGCGGGGACCCCATAGCGACGCGGCGTGGACCACGCGCCTCGCTCCAGCTTCGATCCGATCCGCTCACCGTTCCAGAAGGTCTCGTCGTGGTCGTCGATGGGCGGAAGCTCCAGCACGAGATCGGATCCGGCCCAGCTCGGCGGCACGTCGACTACGGTGCGGAACCAGACCACTCCATCGAAGCCGCTGAGCCCGAGATCGTCGTAGCTGGTGGGGACCGAGGTCGTGTCCCAGTGACCGTCGTCGAAATCCGGTGACTTGAACCGGCTCTCGAAGAACGCCGCCTCGTCGACGCCGTTCCAGAAGGCGTCGATCTCCGTCTCGCTCAGGGTCGCTTCGCCGCCGCGGGCGCGGATCTCCTCCAGTGCCTTCGCGTGGTCCGGGAAGGCCGACACGACCTCGGCGGACGTCCAGACCTGGGCGGTCGTGCCGCCCCAGGAGGAGATCACGAGGCCGATCGGCACGTCGAGTTCCTGCTGGATAGCGCGCGCGAAGAAGTAGCCGACGGCGCTGCACGGGAGAGCGTTCTCGCCGGAGGCGTCGAGCCAGCGGCCGCCGCAGTCCTCGGCGGGCTCGAGGGCGTAGGCCCGCGAAACCGTGAAGTGACGGATGCGGCTCGGTTCGAGGGAGATGTCCTCGGCGGAAAGGTCGGGGCTCTGGCGGGCCGCGTCCATGGAGTCGCTGATCCGCCATTCCATGTTCGACTGGCCAGAGCAGAGCCAGACCTCGCCGAGGACGACGTTCTCCAGTTCCACGGTTTCCGGCCCCGTGGAGACACGTACCTGGAACTCGTTGCCTTCCGCCTTCGGCGTGGAGATCTTCACCATCCAGTGGCCGTCTGCGTCGGCCTGGACGTTCACTTCGGTGGGGGGCTTTCCGGTCGCCTCGCCCCAGTTCGCCGTCACCGTGACCGTCTCCCCCGGGTTGGCGCGTCCCCAGATCGGGACGCTGGCCTCTTGCTGCAGCACCATCCCGCTGGAGAGCACTGCGGGGAGCTTCAGCTCGGCCCCTGCGAAACCGATGAGAGTCATGGAAGGGAGAAGCGCGGCCACGGTGCGCGCTCCTGGACGACGAGACGGAATCATTTTCATGGGCTGACGAATCTGGGGACGGGGACCTGGATTTCGGGTACGGAGCCGTACGAGAAAGCCGATCTTACGGAGACCTGGACCGCCCAGGGTCGCCGCAACGAACGGCTTACCAGGCCCGCCCCGGTCACCCACGGCCATCGCCATGAGCATGACGACCGCACCTGCCCAAACTCCGAGTCAGATCATCGACATCCTGATGATCACCCATCGCCGGCCGCTCTATGCGCGCCAGTCGCTCAAGGCACTGCTCGACAGCTGCGACGACACGATGCGAGTCTGGATCTGGCACAACGGCGACGATGCGGAGACGCTGGCCGTCGCGAAGGAGATGGCCGAGCACCCGCGGTGCCATCGATTCCACCACAGCCCGGTGAACGAGAAGCTGCGCGCGCCGACGAACTGGCTGTGGGAGAACGCCGACGGCGCCTACCTCTGCAAGGTGGACGATGACTGCCTGCTGGAGGAGGGCTGGGCGCAGACGCTTCGGGCCGCGCACGAGGCGAATCCCGAGCTGGGCGTGATCGGCTGCTGGCGCTTCCAGGACGAGGACTACGTGCCGGAGCTCGCGGAGAAGAAGCTGCGCGATCTGAAGGGCGGCCATCGCATGCTCGTGAACTGCTGGGTCCAGGGCTCGGGCTACCTCATGAAGCGCGAGTGCATGGAGGCGCAGGGCCTGCTCAGCCAGGAAGACCCGTGCTTCACGAAGTACTGCAACTCGATCGCGGAGAGCGGCTACGTCAACGGCTTCTACTTTCCGTTCCTGCGCGAGGATCACATGGACGACCCGCGTTCGCCGAACACGCTCCTGAAGCGCGACGAGGACATGGCCGAGCACGCGCCGCTCTCGGCGCTGCGTGACGGCGTGACCTCGCTTCAGGTCTGGCAGGAGCGCGTGCGCTGGAACGCGTACATGGTCCAGGCGGCGCCGACGAATCCGTTGTGGCTGCGGGGCTGGCGGCTTCGGTTGAGAATGCTCGGCAACAAGGTGCAGCGCATGCTGGGCAAGACCCAGGGACCGGGCGTGAATCCCCAGTTCAAAGCGACGGCGTCCCAGGAGAGGGCGACGACGGGGTCCTGAGGTCTACGCGCGAGGGATCTGCAGCCGGATCAGGTACGACCCAGAGGCGCTCGCGCGCTCGTGGAAGGTCATCGATCCACCCAGCGCTTCCAGGGCGCGTCTTGCGGAATAGAGGCCCAGGCCCGCGCTGGCGGCCTTCTTTTGACCTGTCGTGAGCGGAGTGCCGAGTGCCTCCGCATCGTCGATCGACCAGGGCCCGCCGTCGTCGTAGGCGTCCAGGACCACGCGCGGTCCATCGGAAGGCACCTCATGGATGTGGAAGGCGATCGGCCCTTCCGGTCGCGCGGCGTGCTGGGCGGCATTCTGCAGGAGTGCGGTGACAGCGCGCGAGAGGAGTCGGCGTCCCACCTCGTCCGGAACGCGGCCGCTGGATCGGACGTCGATTCGCGGGGCGAGTCGCTTGTTCCGCGTCGACTTCTGCCAGCGTTCCGCCGTCTCCGTCAGCCATGGGCCGAGATCCAGTTCTTCGGTGTCGCCGGGCGCGGCCGTCAGCGCCTCCAGCTCCGTGATCAAGAGCGAGCGCGCGCCGGAGATGAAGCTCGTGAGCGCGAGCGCGCTGGACCTGATGCTTTCCACGCTCGAACGGAGAGCGTCCGAGGCCTGCACGCTCGGATCCGCGGCCATGGCGGAGGCGCGGAAGCGAATGTTCGACGCCCAGCCGAGAGCGTCGTGGGCGATCTTCGACGCGAGCCTGCGTGCGTCGATCTCGCTCTGGTCCGGCGCCGCGTTCACGACGTCGGGATCAGCGGCACTCGAAGGAGCAGGTCGCGCGACGTCGAGATCGTCCAGGAGAGCGTTGAGGGACGCAACGTTGATCTCCTGCTTGGGAAGGAACGCCGCGGCTCCGTGCTCGAGCGCAGAGAGAGCGATGTCCTGGGAGCCGAGCGAGCTGAGCGCGACGAAACTGGTGTCGCGGTAGCTCCGGGTCAGTGAGCCCAGGGCAGCCAGGGTCGCCTCCATCTTGCTGTCGGGGAGCGTGAGATCCAGCAGCACGAGGTCCGCGCCCTCGGCTTCCAGTGAAGCGTGCGCCGCCGCGAGGCTCGACGCATGCGAGACGCGTCCGATTCGCTCTCCTACCTTCTTCAGGTAGTGGTCGGCGATCATCCGGTGATCAGGGTCATCCTCGACGAGCAGGACGCGTGGTCCGCGAGCATCCGCCGCGGCAGGGAGTCGGGAAGGCTCGCCGGGATCTGACTGTGTTGCACGCATGGATCAGCTCGGAATTCTAGGACAAACTCGGCTCCGCCCAGGGCGGAGGTCTGGATCGAGAGGCTACCGCCACACTCTTTCATGGCCTGGCTCACCAGCCCGAGGCCGAGGCCAGCATTGGCCCCTGTGAGGGGGCGATGGCCGTCCCCGAAGATCAGTTTGGGCTGCCGGACGGCAGCGGTCGCTCCCTGGAGGAGCGCTTGACGCTTTTGCGCAGGGATGCCAGGGCCGTTGTCGGCGATCGAAATGCGGACGGTGCTCGCGAGCCTCTCGGCCCGGATCTCCAGCATGGGAGTCGTGTATCCGTCGGTGGGACGGCCATACTTCAGCGCGTTCCCTAGCACGTTGTCGAACGCCTGCTGGACGTAGCGGGCGTCCCCGAGGACTGTTCCCAATGGCTCGGCGCAGTGAACCTCGACGCCCGAGCGCTCCAGGGCAGGGGCCAGATCGTTGAGGGCGTTCTGTGCCACCCGATCGAGGTCGATCGGAGCGTCGAGGTCGACCTCGTCGCCGCTGGCAAGCTCCAGCAGTCCGCTGATCAGACCGTCCATGCGCCTCGCCGTCTCCGAAGCCCGATCCAGGAGCTGCATCACCCCCTGGACCTCGCCGGAACGGGCGTTCTCGCGGGCCATCTCCAGGTAGCCGGAGGCGCTGACGAGTGGCGCGCGAAGGTCATGGGCCACCGTCTGAGCGAAGCGCCGAAGCTCGGCGTTGGCGCGATCGAGGCCTTGCGACCGGGCCAGCGCGGCCTGCAGCCGCGCCTCCGCGGCCGCCACGCTCTGCAGCATCCAGGCGGTGACGGCGCACGGCACCATCAGAGCCAGCAGGCTGATCAGAAGGGGTCTCTGCCCGCTGAAGAGCGGGAACCAGAGGGCCGCGGCGATCAGCGCGGTCGCTGCTCCTGTGCACACCAGGAGCGATCTTCTGCGGCCGATGGCAGGAACTGCACGTTCCGCCGCCGCAGCGAGATGGGAGAACATAGGCGAAAGTGGTGGGAGAGTGCGTCGGGAGGGGGGGACCCCGACAGGGACTTACTCGGCTCAGATTCGGGAACCTATGAGGGGAAACGGGAATATTCCTCCGGCTCGAACCAGGGAGGACCCTAAGGGCCGTCCCTCAGGGGGGAGATTGGCCCGAAGAGGTCTTCCAGGGCCACCGATCCCGGACCACGTGGGTTATCCTGCTCGCCCACTCTCCCACCCATCGCCCCGATGGGCTCCTGCGAGGGACCCCTCAACGCGTCGTCACAGCAGGCGGCATCAAATACCTATGTGTGGATTCATCGGGATCTTTGGTCCGGACGGCGTGGATGTTGCGCCCGAGATCTACGAGGGCCTTCTGGCCGTCCAGCACCGCGGCCAGGACGCTGCGGGCATCACGACCTTCACCGATCGATTCAACGTCAAGAAGGGCTACGGGCTCGTCGTCGAGGTCTTCGATGGGGACAACATGTCGCGTCTCCAGGGTCACCTGGGGCTCGGCCACGTCCGCTACCCGACCGTCGGCGAGAACCGGACCGAGGACGCCCAGCCGTTTCACCACACTTTCCCGATCGGGACAGCGATGGTGCACAACGGCAACGTGACCAACTACGTCGAGCTGTCCCACTCGCGCTTCAGCTCGACGATGACGCGACTGAACTCGACCTGTGACCTCGAGGTCCTTCTCTACGTGTTCCAGCAGGGCCTCGCCGAGCGCTTCCAGGCCAGCGGCGGGCAGATCACGAAGGAGGACATCTTCTACGCGGTCGGCAAGGTCTACGACGAGGTGAAGGGCGCGTACTCGGTCTGCGCCACGGTCGCCGACGTCGGGATGGTCGCGTTCCGCGATCCCTATGGCATCAAGCCCGCCGTCTTCGGCCAGAAGCGCGACGAGCACGGGGTCTGGTTCGCGTGCGCGTCCGAGAGCGTCGTTCTCGACGTGAACGGCTACGAGCGCACGATCGACATCGGCCCCGGCGAAGCGATCTTCGTGGACCAGTCGCGCACGGTGCACCGCCAGCAGGTGGCCAACGAGCCTCACCGCCCGTGCATCTTCGAGTACGTCTACTTCGCGCGGCCCGATTCGTTCCTGGACAACATCAGCGTCTACAAGACGCGCCATCGCTTCGGCAAGGCGCTGGCCGAGCAGTGGCGCGACTCGGGCGCTCCGATCCCGGACGCCGTGATCCCGGTGCCGGACAGCGCGCGCGACGCGGCGTTCGCCTGCGCGATGGAGCTCGGCATTCCGTACCGCGAGGGGCTCGTCAAGAACCGCTACATCGGCCGGACGTTCATCATGCCCAACCAGACGGCGCGCACGTCGTCGATCCGGCGCAAGCTGAACCCCATCGACATCGAGTTCAAGGGCAAGGACGTGCTCCTCGTCGACGACTCGGTCGTGCGCGGCAACACGTCGAAACGGATCGTCGAGATGGTGCGCGCTTCCGGCGCCAAGAAGGTCTACTTCGGCGTGACGAGCCCGCCGCTGGTGGCGCCGTGCCCCTACGGCGTCGATATGGCGAGCAAGCGCGAGTTCATCGCGACGGGCCGGACGAACGCCGAGATCGCCAAGTTCCTGGGCGTGGATCACCTGCTCTACCTCGATCGCGAGGCGATGAACGAGGCGGCACGCGCGGGCAACACGAAGATCGAGAAGTTCTGCAACGCGTGCTTCACGGGCGAGTACCCGACCCCGGACGTGACGCTCGAGCGCCTGAAGATGATCGAGGTCGAGCGCGAGGAGAAGCGCGACAACACGCCGAGCGGATCGGCCTGCTGATCGGATGACGGTGGAGCCTCCCGAAGGACCCACGGCGCCCGCAGCCCCGCACGCCGGGCCCCCCGCATCGAACATCGAGCGCGGGGGGCCCGGGCGCGCGGGGCTGCGGCGTTTCCTGCGATGGACGCTGCGATGGACACTGGCGCTGCTCGGCCTCGTGGTGGCCGTTCCTGTCCTCTACTTCGGCGCCGCGGAGATCGCGATGCGCATCACGGTCGATGGGACGTCCGAGGCGCTGGAGGGCAGCATCGACGTCTACTTCTTCCGGAGTGGTCCCCATGTCGATGTATGGGTGCCTGCCTTCCATCCTGAGTTCACGTGGCGGGAGCACCTGCCCGAGGGCTTCCCGCTCGAACGCCACGGCTATCTCGCCATCGGATGGGGAGAGCGCGAGTTCTACACGAAGGTTCCCACCTGGTCGGACCTGACGCCAGGGGTTGCGGTGCGCGGCGCACTCTGGCCGACGCCGACGGCGGTCCGAGTCAAGTCCTACTGGGGAGGGCCGGTCCATGACGATCGCTGCCATCTCGTGCGCGTCGAGCCTTCGGCCTACCGCGAACTCTGCGAGTACATCCTGGAGAGCGCGGTGCTCGACGCGGAAGGCCGCATGGTCAGGATCGACTTCGAGGGCTACGGCGTCGGTCTGGCGGACGGGTTCTTCGAGGGACGCGGCAGCTACCACGCGCTCCACACGTGCAACGCATGGACGAACGGAGCGCTCGCGGCGGCCGGCAAGGACTCTGCGATCTGGGCGCCGCTGCCCCGGGGTGTGCTGCGCCAGCTCCCGAACAATCAGGGACTGCCGCCCAAATGAGCCACCTGGATCCTGGACAGGCTTTCCAGGAACTTGGCCAGGGCCGTTCGATCCGGGCCGAGCCTGGAGACCTGGGTCGTGGTCAGAAATGTGGTCCTTGGCTACGGTACGGGGTGCTACGACTTCCCCGTTCGAACTTCCCACCCACCCATCGCCATGCAAACGCTGCTTCTTCTCAGCTTCGTTCCTGTGTTGCTCTCGCCCGCTCTCGCCCGCTCTCGCCCGCTCTCGCACAGCAGACCAGCTCGACGGCCCTGCCGTCGGTTCCCAACTTCGACCCTCCGCGCGCCGTCCCCCTCGACGATACGCCCGACCTCGCATTCAGCGAGGTCGACTGGGTCGTCTACGCGTCCGATCTCGAGGGGGATCGGCTCTTCCTCGGCGGCAACTTCCGGCGCGTCGGTCCCAAGGTGGGCTCGTTCATTCGCGCGGATCCCGAGCTGACCGAGATCCACAAAGACGGCCCACGCATCGAAGGCGATGTACGCGCTGTGGCGGCGGACGGCGCCGGAGGGGCGGTCATCGCCGGAACTCTTCGCATCGAGGGTACGGTGGACGTTCTGCGCCTCGTGCATGTCGCTTCCGACGGAACCTGGCAGAACCTCGCCCAGGACCTGGTCGGCTACGTCCAGGACGTGACGGTCGATCCAGCTACGGGCGTCGCCTATGTGGTCGGCTCCATCGACTCGGTCGGTGGAATCGGGCGGAGCAACGCCGCCGCGATCGATCTCGCCACGGGCGCGTGGACGAACTGGACACCTCAGATCCAGGACAACCCGTCCTTCAGCTCGCGCTTGACGACGGTCGCTCTCGGTGGGGGGCGCGTCTGGATCGGCGGCAAGGACATGCGCACGAATGGTGGCACCGTCTCGCGGAACCTGATCGTCTGCGATCCGACCACCGGCGCGCTCGATCCCCATGACTTCCAGCTCAATGGCGAGGTCAGCGCGCTCCTGCTCCACGGTGGAGAGATGCTCGTCGGCGGCGACTTCACGGACGTGGGCGGTATCAGTCGCTCTCGCTTCGCGCAGTTCGATGCCCAGGCACTCTCGCTCACGGCACTCCAGGTTCCCTGCGACGACAGCGTCCAGGCCCTGCACGTCGACGGCAACGAACTCTTTCTCGGCGGACGCTTCCGCCTGATCGCCGGGCAGCCGCGTGACTACGCCGCTTCGGTGGACCTGACCACGGGTGCGGTATCGACGTTCGCGCCCGACCTGGCCTGGCCGACCCAGACCTCCGGCGCCTATGTGCGCGGGATCACGACGTTCGGTGACCGCGTGATTCTCGGGGGCCTTTACCGCACCGCCGCGGGACCCGGACGCAACAACCTGGCAGCGTTCGATCGCCAGACCTCGAGCCCCGTCAGCGTGCCGCGTCGTATGGTCAGCAATGGCACTTCGCCCGGCTCGATTGAGGACCTCACGATCAGCGGATCGCAGCTCTTCGCCGGTGGCAATCTGCTGTTCGAGGACGCCACGGACACGCCACACCTCGGCGCGATCGACGTCCGAACGGGACTCGTGCCGGACAACTGGGACGCGCCGCGGCCTGACGGAACGGTCAAGCATGTGGTGGCCCAAAGCGGGCGCGTCGTCATCGCAGGCGATTTCGACCGCGTCTCCGGCGTCCCGCGACCGGGTCTCGCCATGGTCGATGCTGCCACCGGTACCCTCGATTCGACGTTCGTTCCCGACCTGTCCGGGATGACGGTCACGGGCATTTCGTGCATCGCCGCGAACGATTCGTCGATCTTCGTGGCGGTGCGGAGCTCCTGGCCGTCGACACCTTCGCTCATTGCCCTCGATGGGATCACCGGAGCTCGCCAGGCGCTATTCGGCACGATCCCGGCATCCACGAGGGTCGAGGCGATGACTCTCTCGCCAGACGGCCAGACGCTCTACGTCGGCGGGACCTTCACTCAGATTGGCCAGCCGCCCGTGGCGCGTGAAGCCCTGGCCGCGCTCGACGCGATGACCGGCGCCGTTCTGCCCTGGGCGCCCCAGGGCTGCTCTGGGGTGGAGCACATGGTGCTCGACGGGAGGCAGCTTCGGGTGTCCGCCTACCTCGATACGCAGCTCTTCGGTCTGCGCCAGTACGCGCTGGGCTTCAACGCAGTGACCGCGGCCTTGACCCCCTGGGATCCGCAGCTGGACGAGGTCTACGGCATTCAGCTCCCTCGCATTCTGCCCGGGCGCGAGCGTGTCGTGATCGGTGGCAACTTCTTTCGCCTGGCCGGAGAGGAGGTGAACTCGCTCGTGGCGGTCGGCGCGAAGCTGGGCCGCTCGCTCGACTGGCGTCCCGCCATTCAAGGGACCGTCCTCGGGCTGGAACAGCACTCGACCGGCGTCTTCGCGGTCGGGAACTTCTCGTCGGCAGGAGGGCGTTTCCGCCACTCGGTCGCAGCGTTCCGCCCGCGACGCTGACGGGCGGTGTGGCGGAGTCACCGGCGAGGTACCGGGGAGCCGGCTCCTCGAGGACGATGTCGTTCCGTACCGTCACGCCCCTGTCCAGAGATCGGAGCGATCTCTGGACAGGGGCCTTTCGGCGTCGCCTTCGAAGCGCCGAGACGCTGGAGCAAGAAGGCGCGAGCCGCCATGGCAAACGAGCAGGCTGCCAGTAGGCTATGGCGCCCCGCCATCCATCTCACCCGGCCCCCGAGGAACCTCCCATGAATTCAGGCACCGAACTCGTTTCCCGGATCTACGCAGCCTTCGCCAGCGGTGACGTCATGGGACTTCTCGGTCACCTCGACCCGGACGTGGTCTGGAACGAAGCCGAGGGCAATTCGCTCGCCGACGGTAATCCCTACCGTGGTCCAGAGGCCATCGTCGCTGGAGTCTTCATGCGACTCATGGCCGAATGGAAAGACTTCTCCGTAGTCGTCGACGAGATCGTGGGCGGCGACGAGGTCGTCACCATGTTCGGTCGCTACCGCGGCACGCACACCGAGTCGGGCAAGCCGCTCGACGTCCAAGCGGCGCACACGTGGTGGATCGAGAACGGCAAGATCGTCCGCTTCCAGCAGATGGTCGATACCGCAGGGCTGGCCGCCGCGAGCCAGAAGTAGCGCGCGGGACCGGTCCAAGCGCAGACTACCGCCAGGTGATCGCGAGAGCGGTGCTCGTGTTCGATGTGGGGAGACCCGTTGCCGTCGAATCCCGGTGCCACTCTTGGAAGACCCACGTTTCGCCTGGGACCACGGTCACGGTTCCTGTAGACGTCGCCAGGGTATCCGTTGACAGGGCGTAGCGGCGCCTCCCGGTTCCGTCAGCCGGGGTGATGGGAGTCAGCACGCGACGGAGGTTGCCTCCGACACAAAACTGCCCGAGGCCGCTGGCGCCAGGCATCGGCTGGTTGAGCGCGTCGCCCATCATGAGAACCCCGAGCATCTCGAACGGCGCGAGTTTCGATGTGGTCAGGACGATCTCCTCACCGGCGAAAGGTGAGCCGGTCACATCGAGTTGAGCCTGGACGCCGGTGGTGTTCGGCACGCCACCTCCACAGGCGGCCAGAACCTGTCCGTCGAAGAGATCCGCAGCGCGGAGTCCCTTGTCCGTCCAGGAGCTACCTTCTGCGGCCACGAGGATCCCCGTCGATGCATCGAAGAGCACGGGCGCCATGAACTCGGTCTCCATGACGGGTTCAGGCGCGGAGAAGTTGGCCCCATCGAAACGAGTGAGGTCCACGCCATCGCTCCGGAGGAGCGCCACGTCGTCGCCACTCGCGATCAGTCCGAGGTAGCCAGTGCCTGAGATAGCGTCCAGCACCTGGCCCGAGACCACGTCGATCGCAGCGATGGAGGCGCACGGGGATCCTGTGAGGTCGTCCCCGAGGTCGGACAGGTACGCGATGGATCCGTCATTCGAGAACCCTTGCGAGTACTTGACGGGGATGGCTCCGGGGCTGCAGTCCATCTCTGCAACGAGCACGAGTCCGGACGCACTGACTCGGAAGAGCCTGCTGAGATCTGTGAACGACGAGATGAGATGGCCGCCGCCTGGCGACAGCGTGAGTTGAGGGTAGAAATGTCCTGTGATCCCGTTCACGGAGGTCGGCTGGACCGCTACGCGACTGAAGCTTGGCAAGTCGATCGTCTCGATGGCTTCCTGGAACGGCGAGAAGGCGTAGGCTCGCCCCGCCGCGAAGTCGAACACCACGCTTGCGGACTCGTTCCGGTACTGAAACCCAAGGTACGACTCGGGCCCACCAGGGCCCGTGTAGAGGCCTCCATGGGGACCGATGTAGGCGCGCGGTGGTATGGCGGAGCCTGCGAGCGGCACGGAACCAAGCACGCCGGCCTGGGGGCCCGCAGTCTCGACCAGCATCAGCGCCGCGTCGTAGGGGTGATTCGGAGAACCGCCTACTCGCACCCAGGCGCGTGTCCCGGAGGGCTCCGCCGTCACCTGCTCGATGATGCCGCCCAGCGTCCATCGGCTTACCTCGGCCAACGAGGCAGAGTCGAGCGCCAGCAGCGTGCCATCCCGATGGCCCACGAGAAGGGTGCCGCCACTCAGTGCGTCGATATCGGTGGCGTTCGCGAGCAGATTCGGTGCGGTCCTGGAAGCGCCCGTGGCGACGTCGATGACCCTCAGCTTCGACGAGGAGCTCGCCACGACAGCGACCTCGGTTGAGTCCCCAAGCTGCTTCAGTCCGTAGGGACCTTCGAACGAGTCGAGCGAGCTGGAGTTGAACGACGTTTCGACCACGGGGGCGGCCGGCACCCGGCCGTCGAGCACCGTGACCTGGTCGTATCGAAGGCTACCGAGGGCTGCGAAGACAGGCGCAACGGCTTCGGCGAGAGGCGTGATGGTGAAGCCCCACTTGAAACTCGATCCGACATTCGCAGCGATCAACGCGCCGCCACCATCGAAGACCGACACCCGATCTCTATCGACGGCAAGCAGCAGCCGAGTTCCGTCGCCGCTAACGCGGAAGAGCGACACATTCTCGCTCGGGAAGCGCTGCACGCCGCTCGACATCGGGGTTACCTGCGGCTGGTCGAGGGGAAAGGCGAAAACGCTGGCATCGAGTAGCCCCCACCCGCGCGCTCCCGTGGGGTCGACTTCGAAGCTCTCCAGCTCCGATCCGAATCCGCTGAACGTGAAGCTGTTGGTGGAAGCAAGATCGGACCCGACCACGCGCACAGCCTCCACCGCACCGCTCTGGTTCCTCTGGGTCACCAACCAGGTGGACCGGTCACCGCTCTGCTTCACGTCGACCATGTTCGTCGTCGACACGGCCTGCGCTGCAACGACCTCCAGCGCGCCCGTGGCGAGTGAGTACCCAACGAGTGTGGCTTCCGAGATCGACGTCGGATCGGCAGCCACGACGACGGCGCGGCGATCGTCGGCGGTGATCGATGCCATGGAGCCATTCGAGCCCATCCCGAGCGGGACCCCGATCTCGATCGAACGCGACACGGTCATGCTTCCGAGGTCGACGATGAGCAGCCGACGCTCCATGGCCGATTGGCGAACGAACGCGCAGGTCGCTCCGTCGCTGGTCACGGCAAGCTGCACTTCACTCGAGCCCTGGGTACCGATGGACACCTGACCCAGAGTCGTCATGGTCCGGGAATCCACCCTGAACAAGATGCCTCGCGGTGAATCCAAGACGAGGGCATCGCGAGTGCCCGGGATCCACTCGACCGTCCATGCGCCGCTGAAATCAGCGACGTCCGGGCCGAGGTCGATCCGCGCGGTGATCAGGCCGGCTTGCACGTCGTACCGCGTGAGTGAGCGGCTCACTCGGTGTGCGATGAGGAGGGTATCACCGGTGGCGTCGAAGGCGAGTGCAGCGACGGCGTCGTCGGCTTCGGGCCCCTCGAACGGCAGGAACGTGGTGGCCTGGGCCAGAGTGGCGAGGAGCAGTGCGGGCAGCATGTTCAGTTCCGGGAAGAAGGGGGCGTGAAGAGTGGGGGCAACCGCCGTGCCATATCACCTACGTGCACAGACCAGCTGGAGATCATCTTTCACGTGACTCAGTCCGGGGCGGGCGAGCGGTTCCGCACAGTCATGAAGTGCGAGCTTCCGTGGCGCAGGCTCTTGGGGGGGGACCGTGGTCTGGTGGACACGAGTGTGCGCACGCCTGCGCTGGACAGGATGTTTCGGGAAGGCGTGCGGTGTAGGCGCATCTGTGGCGGTCCCGAACCTGGCGGTACCGAACCCGACCCAAAGCCGCCACGTTTCCGATTGAACCAGGAGCGTACGATCCGAAACGTGGCGGCTTTGGGTCGGGTTCGGTACCGCCATTGGGTCGGGTTCGGTACCGCCACGATTCGGCCTTTCTCCGTGACGGAAGCTCGCCCGCGGCATCGTTCATGATGGCGCGGTACTTCATCGCGCCCCCGTACGGACCTCGCCGCTCCTTCCCGAGCTTCTCCTCCCATGAACGGATTCCTGCCGATCGCTGCCACCCTCGCGCTCGCCCCCGCCGCCCTCGCCGATGTTCACGTGGTGGACGCGTCAGGCGCAGGCGAGTTCCTCGACATCGCCGACGCGGTCGTCAGCGCGATCGACGGAGATACCGTGCTCGTTCGAGCCGGGCTCTACGCAGCTCCAGTCACCCTCGACGGAACTGCGATCACGATCGTTGGAACCCCGGGGGCCACGGTCGAGATCGCCGAGCAACTCGTCGTGCGAGGATCCAGCGCCGACCAAACCGTCGTCCTGTCCGGCTTGACCTTCCTCGATGGCTTCCTCCTCGAGAATTGCCAAGGGCCGATTCGCATGCAGGACTGCGCCGCATTGCGTTCGATTCCGAATCCCCCATCCTGGGGGTTCACGTCCCCGCACGAGTGTGGCATCGGACTGTCACGTCAGGAGGTCCGGTCCTGTGACCACGTCGCGTTCACAGCGTGCGAGCTGCAAGGCGATCACGGCATTCTCGGTGGGTCGGACGGGACGCCGGGGGAGCACGCGCTGCTCGTCGATCAGTCGCGTGTGCTGGTGTTTGATACCGACCTGTGGGGAGGCGACGGTGGCGACGGCCTGTGGGGGTTGCACGGGGGTGCGTACGGGGGAGCCGGCGGCGATGGACTGCACATCACCGCGGGCGCCAGCGAGATCATCTGCGACGATCTGCGCGCGACTGGTGGACTCGGTGCGACGACCGATCTCATGTTTTTGGTCTTTCCCGGGTGCGACGGGCTCCCCGTCCGCGGCCGCGGCCTGTCCGCGCTCGATCGCCCAGATGTCGGACTCGAGGCACCGGCACTCATCGCCGGCGACGATCTGGCGACCTTCCGAATCATTGGCCCGGCTGGGCGCCTCGCCGTGCTGCAGTCGAACCCGTCGGCCGCGTACCGGCCCCTCGGAGTCGTCGCGGGACCGCTCCTGATCGGATCGCCAGTGCGCTTCACCGTTCACGGGCCGATCCCCGCCACGGGGCAGCTCGATGTTCCGGTGACCGGGATCGATCCGTTCACGGCAGAGGACGCCGTGTCCCTCCACTTCCAGGCCCTCGTTTTTGATGTGCCGCGTAGGCTGCTTACGGAGCCGCGGCACGTGACGTTCGTGCATCGCTCGCTCTAATCTCTGGCGGTACCGCCAGGCGCATCCGCCAATGCGGATGCGCGTCGAGCCCGAGCCATTCTTGCTCAGGCTCTCAGTCGAACGTCATCTCGACCGCGTTGCTGAAGTTCGAGCTCGGTCCGATGTCGCGGAACCAGCACTGGAAGTACCAGGTCTCACCGGGCTGGACGGACACGGGGCCGGTGGGGGACGGAAGGGCCATAGGATCGACGCCGAAGAGCGTGAAGCTCCCCACAGAGCCGCTGTTCATGATCTCGCCCGAGCGGTTGAAGCGACCGACGGCCCCTTGCAGGCAGAGGTTGCCCTGGCTTCCGCCGGGGTTCGCCACGAAGCCGGCGACGTTGGACACGAGGAAGTGTCCGAAGGAGTTCGAGGGCATCTCGGTGCAGGTCAGCCGGATGTCGGCATCTGTTTCCCATGAGAAGCCGCGCGCCGTGATCCACGCAGCGTGGCCGGTGGAGTTCAAAGCGCCCTCGCAGAACTGCGCGCCCAGCACGCTGATCTCCACCTCTTCGACGAGACTGGCACCGACCTCGGTGTCGCCCGTCGAGCTATCGAAGTCCAGCCACAGAGCGACCGCATCACCCACCTCCTGGCTAGCCGCTGAATTGCCGCCGTCCCAGTGAGATGCGATGGCGACGTGGCCAGGGGCCCCCTCTGATGTCCCGAGGAACTCCCGTCGCAGGGTCAGCCCTGTTCGAAGCTCGTCATCATCGTGCACGACGTTGAGCGCGGTGAGGTAAGCGGTGTAGTCGCCGTTGGACTCGATCGTCTGATAGGTCAGGAGGAAGTCCTGACCGTTGAAAGCGACATGTGGATCGCGATGATCGGCATCGACATCAAGGTTCTGCATCGTTTGGACGCTGCGTGCGTTGTCCGCGGATCCATCGACAGCGACCACCGTGAAGATCTTGTAGGCGGCGCCCACCTGCCGTTCGAACGCGACGAGCCAGTGACGCTCAAGGGCGAAGCTGTTCCTGCGGCTCCAGCAGGACACGTCGGGCCTCCTGGAGTCACTGAAGGTGTAGGCGTTGAACTGGCTATGGCCCGTCATGTCGCCGGTGTACTCGATGACCTGCGCCCGAAGGTTGCGGTTCGTCGGAGAGACCTCGCGCTCCCAGACGATCATGTACTCCTGGAGCTCTTGCGCGAACCCAGGCTGCCCTGAGCTCTTGGAGATCGACGGGAAGCGGTCGAGATCGCCCACGTCGCCGTCGATGATCCGGCGCCCGCCCGTGAGGCTGGCGTTGCCCGACACGGCCTGGGCGACGATGTCGAAGTCGTTGTTGAAGCCGTCGGTCTCCTGCCACACGACCATGTAGTCATAGACGGTCGCTACCTCGTTGCCTTTCCCGCCAACGTCGACGTGCTCGGCCCCGACACCGCTGATCTGGAACTGTGGACTTCCGTTGCCGGTGTCCGCGTCGCGGGTACGTCCCCAAACGGAGCGCGAGCCAACGCCCAGCCCCACCAGGGAGACACAGAGGAACTGCTCCTCCTCGTAGCTGGATGCGTTGCGCGGCATCGTCCAAGACGAGCTCGACACGTCGATCGCGGCGACCTGGAGGACGGAGCCCAGTATCGCGCTGTAGCTGATCGCGATCACGTCGAGGTCCGTGGCGCTCTGGAATTCCGAGTACACGATCTGGTACTTCGTGTTGGCTGGATCGTAGGCCACGTCCATGTCGGACTGACGCCGGGTGTCGTTCGTCACCGAGAAAGTGTCGAGGATGGGGTCCACGACGAGAGGAAGCTTCGCTTGGCTGACAAAGTCCGCAGGAACCACGATGCGGAAGCCGCTGGCCGTGGACTCCTGCAGGAGCGTCAGGCTGCGGCCCTCTGCGTCGATCGCCGTGGCGGCGCCGTAGCGCACTTCACCGAGCGCGTTCGAGAAGGTAAACCCGCCGTCCTTGGCGGCCATCTGGAGCTCGGTCTGCACGTCGACTTCCAGCACGAGCTCGCCCCGTACCGGCAGCTCCTTGAAGACGAACGTCTGCTCCACGGTGTCCCTCGCTACGTGGTAGACCTCGCTCATCGAGCCGCGGTCCAGCGTGACCGACTCCCCGAGACGCGAGCGCTCCCGGCTCTCCAGCCAGAGCGGCTCACTGGCAATCGTCACGTCGGAGAGATTGAGGACCACGGGGTAGTTCTGCGGCGCGTCCGAACCAAAAAACGGGATGTAGGTCAGCCCTTCGGCACCGAAGGAGGCCTTCCAGCGCGGCCCGCGGGCCCAGGTGCGCCCGTCGCCGGGCTCATCCAGGATGAGATCACCTCCGGCTGCCGCCAGATCCCCTGGGCTCAAAGCGCCGGGGAGCACCGCTTGGCTGAGCCCTGGGCCCGCAGGCACTCCCTGGGTCTGACTGGGGCAGAAAGAGGCGGCGATGGCCGCGAGAATGGCTGTGGTCGTCATAGCAGTAGGGGTCGGGTAGAGACTCGTTCCCCCTGCTCATCCGCGTAACCTGCCGAGCGTTACAGCCTGATTCGAGATCCCGCGATCGCCCGGCGGGCCCAATGGAGGCCTGATGGCGGCCCTGCCAGTGACCTGGTGGACCGCGCCCCTCCAGGGGGTGGCGAGCATGGCGCGGGCTGCCAACCACTGGTTTTCGCGCGCGGTGAGCCACCTCCCGAACGGTCACAGTCTTCCGCGGAAGGGAACCGCGCCGTGAGCGGCTCTAGCGGTTGGGGGGTGCTGGCGAAGACATGGCGCGCGCCGTTCCGATGGTGGCTCCCGAAGGATCCAGCAGAACCCCTTCGATCGTGCTCGGGCGCTCGCCCGCGATCCGTAGCTCGAAGGCGTCGCTCCGCTCTCCGATCCGGTCGACGACGTACTCCGAGGTCGCCGCGCCCCAGCTCAGCGTCCAGCGCACGCTTCGTGTTCGTGCCAGGAGGCTCTCGGGGGCCGCGACGCTGAGGTACCAGAAGGTGCCGCCGTCCTCGGGGGACTCTACCAGGCGGACGCTCGGCTCCTCGATGGGGGCGGCGAGTGCGAAGGTCGCGGGCGTGCGCAGCGTCTCGGTCGATTCGTCGAAGCCGCCCGCGTCCTTCTGGCGATGACGGAGCTGCAGGCCATCGATCTGCCCGGGTCGATCCACCAGGAACGCCCGGCGCGCGATCGGGCGCTCCAGGGCCGCCTCGGGAAGTCCACCGAAGGGGACGAGGGGCACGCTGGCCGAGAAGGTGGCGCGCAGAAGGCGCGTCGCCCAGTCGGGGTCCGGGACGCCGGCGATCAGGAGGCTCCTTCGCTGGCCATCGACGATCCCCCAGTCGCGCATCTGCGCCACGGGCACGGGCTGCCTTCGGTCCACGGCCTCCATGCCGTCGACCAGCTCGAAGGTGGCGAACTGGCGGGTGCTGCCATCGTGCATGACGAGTTCCGGCGTCACGTTGCGCGAGTTCTGGTCCGGGTTCTGCTCGGTGCGCCACTCGAAGCCGAGCGCGCGGGTCTCGCCGGGGCTCGCGTGCGCCACCGGCTCGGGCAAGGGCTCGCCTTTCTTCCGGGCGGACCGCTCCTGCCAGGCATCGCGCGCCAGCCAGCGCACGGACGCCACTTCGGCGAGGAGCGACGGCGCGCCTTCGATGCGCATTCGGTACGGAGTGCTGGGCCAGTGGATCGACGCCGGATTGACGCCAGGGCCGTAGCGCTCGATCGGGTCCCAGATCCAGCCGCGGTCGACGACGACCCGCAGATCGCCGCGGGCACGACGGCTGAAGGTCAGCACGGGGGCGGAGACCTCCAGCGGTTCGAGATCGTTGCCCGCGGCGAAGTGCAGTCGCGCGCGGACTCGGACGGGTCGGTCCACCGTGAGCGTCGCACGGCGAAGCGCGGCTTCCGCGACGGGGGCGCCGCACGGGGCGTGGTCCTCCACCGCGACGGCCGACCAGTCGATGCTCTCGAGCTGATCGAGGAACGCTTCTTCGCCGCGAACGTCCAGCTCCACGTTCCACGTCGGACCTTCGGGCCCGAAGCCAGCGAAGCGCTCGCGCGCGAGGAGCTGGAAGCGCGGCATCGCCGGCGCGGGGCTCAGCGCGTGGGGCTTCACTTCGAGGGCGATCGCGCTCCCGTCGTCCGCATGCAGCACGAACGTGGTTTCGAGATCACGCGGGACCTCGATCTTGCCCAGCGTGCCCTCCGGCAACAGGTTGTAGTCGATGAGCGCGACCTGGGTGGGGAGCACGCCGCCCCAGGCGCGTCGGCTGTAGCCGACGATCTCCCGAACGGTGGCGAGGTCCGCTTCCTGGCCGGCGAGCTGGACCTCGCCGAGCACGCGGTCCGGGGCTCGCTCCTGGAGTTCGGCCGGCGTGACGTCCGTCAGGTCGAGGGCCAGCGCGCTGTTCCGGGGCGCGAAGGGCTGCACCGTTCGCCTGAGCTGGAACGTCTGCCCGTCCCAGAGCGTGCAGTCGGCGACCGCGTCGAAGGGTTGGGAAGAGCGATGCTCGAGGACGTAGCCGTCGAGGGGGCTCTCGTTCTCGCGGCTGAACGCGGTGACCTTGTCCCCGATCGTCCACGTCAGCTCTTCGATGGCCATCATGTTCGCCGTTCCATCGACGTAGACCTCGAAGGCCCACACGGGCTTTCCATCGACCTCGCCGACGTAGCGATCGCGCGACTCGATGCCGTAGCCGCGTCCCTTCACGAGCACTTCGGGCTTCGCCAGCGTCGGGATCTCCCAGGCCACGTCGTCGCCGAAGTCGATGATCCGGCTGTTCATGACTGGGGTCGTTGAGCCGAGCCGCGGGTGGCGCGTCCGGAAGCTGGCGCGGCCGTAGGTGGAGAACGGACGCTTCGCGAAGCCGTGCAGGACGTGCATGCGCGGCCCGGGGCCGTCGACGGCGGCGGCTTCCCGCGAGATCCAGTCGGTCTGGTTGCCGGTCTCCACCGAGATGCCGAGCAGGTTGTCCGCCCACGCCTCGGGATAGCGGATGCGCAGCTCGTAGAAGTACCAGCTACGATCGCCGTCGACGCCGACCGGACGCCAGACGACCTCTTCCAGGAGTTCCTTGCGTACGGGGTCGGTGAAGGCAGAGGTCGGGAACGCGAGTTCATGGCGCGATCCATCGCGGAAGCTCAGGTAGGCGCTGCCCGCCGCGGGCTTCGGGGAGCGAAAGCTCGGCATCACCGTGCTGGCCATGGTCCAAGCGGGCGGCAGCCCGCCGTCGTGCACGTAGGTCGCCGGCGCCTTCAGATTGGAACCGGCGTCCACGCTCCACTCGATCCGAACGAGGTCCCGCCAGTCCGCGTCGCTCATGCGCGGAAGCAGGGTCCAGCGCCAGAGGTCTCCGCCCGCGGTGGAGTCGTGGAACGAGTCGACGCGATCCAAGGCGAGCGACCGTCGCGCGGTCTCCTGGAGCTTCACGTCCACGCGCACCGTCGCCGCATGCCCCGCCTTCATCCGAGCCGTGCCCTCGACGTGGATCGTCGGCGTGTGGCTACGGCCGCTGACCCGGAAGCCGGAGTCCGCGGACTCCGTGGAGACCGTTCGATCGCCATCGGGTCCGGGCACGGTCCACTCGACGCTCGCGAGGTTCGCCATCAGCGCCGCGGGACCGCGCAAAGAAACTGTGTAGCGATACGCTCCCGCCTCGGCCGCGGGATCGTAGCCGGAGAACGCGCCGGTGCAGACCGCCTGCAGCTCCTGGAAGTCGAGCACCTCGTAGCCCTTCTCGGACCTCGCCACGGGCTCGCGGCGATCGATCATCACCACGGCGAAGTCGACGAGTTCCTCGGTCGCGCCGTTCTGGTTGAACGTCTGCGCGGCGTCGTAGCCGACCCACACGAATCCCCGGTCGCCCCAGTCCTGGCCCCACGAGTTCATGAAGAGGAACGCCTCGCGGTCGTCGCTGTAGCCGACGATGGCCATGGCGTGGAAGCCGTGGGGCTGGTCGGCGCGGCGGGCCGCGCGACCGCGCTCGTGATCGGCGGCGGTGTAGACGGGGTAGCGGCCCGAGCTGAACACCGGGTTCGTGCGCACGCAGCACATGACGATATGGCCTTCGGCGAGCGCGGCGCGGATGTCAGGTCCGGCGGGCAGCAAACCGAAGCTCGCGATGCGGAAGACCTCGGCCTCGGCGGCGGCCTCGGCGGGCGGCGGAGTCGTGAAGTCCTTCGCGAGGTACGGCGCGGTCGCGAGCGTCGCGGCGCCCTGCTTGAGCAAGAGATCGAGCACGCGGTCGACGCGGCTGCCGCCGTCCACGCCCTGGTTCACCTGGTTGTAGATGAACGTCGGCGAGAAGATCCGCTCGGGCGAGTCCGGCTTCCAGCCCTGGTCCAGCGCTTCCAGGTAGGTTCGGCCCGCGTAGCCGAACGCCCAGGCCGCGCAGTCGTTCATCGTCTGGCGGCCGACGGCGGGGAGAAGTGGCCGCAGGTCGACCGAGCGCGGGAGCTCGTCGAGCTGGGCGCCGGCGGTGAAGGCCTCGAGCCCGGCGACGCTGGCGCGGTCCTCGCGCGTCGCGCCCTGGGGGAGGGCGACGGCGCGAGCGCCCGTCAGAAGGGTGAGCAGGGCAGGGAAGAGAAAGGTGAGGCGTGGGGACAGGACCATGTCCGGGACCTCCGCACTATCGGAGGCCGACCGGAAAGAGCTTGAGCCTTCACCCCTGTCCGCGATCCTGTCCGCGCATCCGTCGGGCCAGGAGGAACGCCAGCTCCAGGGACTGCTGGTAGTTGAGGCGCGGGTCGCAGGGGCTCGCGTAGTTGGCCTCGAGGCCTTCCTCGGAGAGCCCGGCCGCGCCGCCGACGCACTCGGTGACGTCCTGGCCGGTCAGCTCGAAGTGGACGCCGCCGAGCCAGGTGCCCGCGCGCGAGTGGACGTCCTGGGTCCGCTCGAGGTCTTCCAGGATGGCGTCGAACGAGCGCGTCTTGATGCCGCTGGCCGTCGAGTGGGTGTTGCCGTGCATCGGGTCGCAGATCCAGAGCACGCGATGGCGCCCGGCGGCTTCGAGGAGGCGAGGCAGCTCGTTCTCCACGTGCTTCGCGCCCATGCGCGTGATGAAGATCAGGCGGCCGGGCTCGTCCTCGGGGTTGAGCGTCTCGATGAGCTGGCGCACGTCGTCCGCGGTGGTCTTGGGGCCGAGCTTGACGCCGACCGGGTTGCGCAGGCCGCGGAAGAACTCGACGTGGGCCCCGTCGAGGGCGCGCGTGCGCTCGCCGATCCACGGGAGGTGCGTGGAGAGGTTGTAGTGGCCGGGGCGGCGGGGGACTTCACGCGTGAGGGCGCTCTCGTAGGGGAGATTGAGGCCCTCGTGGCTCGTGAAGAACTCGACGCGCGTGAGTTCCTCGATGCGCGCTTCGCCGAGCGCTTCCATGAGGTGCATGCCGTCGCTGAGGTTCTGCGACATGCGCTCGTACTCGGCGCGCAGCTCCGCGGAGAGCGCGGCCTCGCGCGTGAACGCGAGGTCCCACTGGTGGGGGTGGTGGAGGTCGGCGAAGCCGCCGTCCACGAGAGCGCGGATGAAGTTGAGCGTCAGCGCGGCGTGGTGGAAGCCGGCGACGAGGTTCGCCGGATCGGGGCGACGCTCCTCGGCGGTGAAGCCGACGCGGTTCACGAGGTCGCCGAAGTAGCTCGGCAGGGTGACCTCTTTGCCATCGACGATGCGCGTCTCGATGTACTGCGACCGGGGCTTGGCATATTGGCCCGCGAAGCGCCCGATGCGCACGACGGGCCGGCGCAGCCCGTGGACGAGCACGAGGGACATCTGGAGCAGGATCTTGAGCTTGTCGGCGATCGGCTCCGGGCGGCAGTCCGCGACGGTCTCGGCGCAGTCGCCGCCCTGGAGGACGAAGCGCTTGCCTTCCTGGGCCTCGGCCAGAAGGGACTTGAGGCGCTCGATCTCCCAGCTCGTCACGAGGGGCGGGAGGCTGGCGAGGGTATCCGTGGCCCGCTGGACCGCGGCCTCGTCCTCGTAGGGCGGGGCCTGGGCGGCCGGGCGGGTGCGCCAGGATTGGGGGAACCAGTCTTGGGGAGTCATGGGCGGGGGAAACTACTTGGCGGAGCGGTTCGTGGGCGCGTTGGTGTGGGCGAATCCGACCCTTGGAGTTCGGTCAGGGGGCAGAGGGCCAGGTTGAGACGCCCCGAGTGGCGCACCCTGAGAGAATGGGCCTAAAAGCAACTTCCTTTGCGGGGGACCCCCATGCCCGCGTCGATCTCTTCCTTCACGGAGGAAAACGACCCGCAATCCTGCGGCCGTCGCTCGCCCATGCAAAAGGTACTCATCGCCGACAACGACCCCCAGACCCGCGCGTTCTATGCACAGCTCGTCGCGGATCTCGGCCACATGCCGCTCCAGTGCGAGGACGGAATCGCCGTCCTCGACTGCGCCAGCGCCAACCCAGACATTGATCTGATCATCACGGACATCGACCTGCCGGGCGCCTGGGGGGAGCAGCTCATCGAGGTCATCCGCGGCATCGATCGCCTGGCGCACGTGCCGATCCTGGTCGTCTCGGCTCCCCGGACCCGGACCGAGCTGATGCGGCTCCTCGTGATCGGCGTTCGGCAGTGGTTCGAGAAGCCGCCGAAGACCGAAGATCTCCAGAACGCCATCGTTTCGTGTCTCGATCGGAGCGCGGCGCTGGACCTCTTCGACGTCGAGGACGTGATCCCGCCCGGGGCCTACAGTGGAGCCGGGCCGGACAGCGCGTGGCTCTTCGAAGGCACGACGCTCATGGCGGCGTGACCCTTCATCACGTCGCAGGGTAAGCTTCGGCGCCCATGCGCGTCCTGATCACATCCCCGGTGTTCCCGCCCGATCTGGGCGGGCCCGCCGTCTACGTCCCGAGCGTCGGCCGGTTCCTCATGGAGCGCGGGCACGACGTTCGGGTCATTGCGTTCTGTTCGGATCCGGCGCCCCAGGGCTATCCGTTCCCGGTACAGGCAATCTCGCGCGGGCCGCTCCCGATTCGCTATTTGAAGGCGTTCTGGGCCGTTCTGAAGGCCGCGGGCTGGGCGGACGTCGTCTACGTCCAGGAGCACCTCGCGCTCCTCCACGTGCTCGCGGCTCGCCTGCGCTTCCGCCCCGTCGTGATCCGGATCATGGTCGACGGTTCGTGGGAGATCGCCCATCGAAAAGGCTGGTGCGACGGCGACAACATCGTTCAGTTCCAGGGGAAGCGCTACGGCTGGAAGGTCGGCCTGGCGCGGTTCCTGCAGAAGCGCTGGTGGGGGATGTGTTCCCGGATCATTTGCTGCTCTGAGTTCCTGCGCGGGATCCTCGTGAACAGCTACGGCGTGGCGCCGGACAAGGCGGTCACCGTGCTGAATGCCTATCACGGGCCGAAGGCCAGCGACGTGCCGGAGTCGCGCGAGGAAGCGCGGGCGGACCTCGGGCTGGCGAGCGACCGACGCTACGTGCTGTCGATCTGCCGGCTCATGGGCTGGAAGCGGGTCGACGGGATCATCCGAGCGATCGCGCTTCTGAAGGACGAGAGCGTTCACCTCCTGGTCGCCGGCGACGGGGACATGGAGGCGGAATGGCGCCGGCTGAGCGCCGACCTCGGCGTGGCCGAGCGCGTTCACTTCCTCGGGAACGTGCCCCACGGAGAAATCCCGATGTATATCCGGGCCGCCGACGTCTTCGTTCTGAACAGCGAGTACGAGGGTCTTTCGCACACGCTCCTGGAGGTTCAGGCCCTCGGAACGCCCATGATCGCCAGCGGCGTCTGCGGCAACCCGGAGGTGGTGGAGGACGGCGTGAATGGCCTTCTCGTGGACCCGGATCGGCCGGAGGAGCTCCAGGCCGCCCTGGAGAAGGTTCTGAGAGATCCCGAACTGGGCCAGCGCTTCGTCGAGGCAGGGTTTGCCCGCAGCGGCTCCTTCGATCGCGAGATCACGTTCGGGCGGGTGGAAGCGCTCCTGAAAGGGGCGGCGAGGGTCAGATGAAGATTCTCTTCGGCTCATTCTGACGCTGCGGAAATCGAGGCTGTGGACCCCCGCGCGCCGCAGGCCGATAAACTAAGGGCAGGACCGATGCCACGCAGTCGCCAGAGGTCCCCGATTCTCCCTCCGAGCCACGCTTCGCCCATGACACTCACCGAGTCGTCCCCACAGACCGCCACGGCGATCGAATCCCGCACGCCCGTGCGTTCGATGAAGGTCCTCTTCATCAACGACTACCTGCCTCAGGAGATGCTAGGGATCATGTGGCTCAGCCGTTCGATCAAGGACGCCGGCCACCAGACGAAGGCGCTGTTCCTGCCCGACGCAGAGTGGATCAAGAAGATCGGTGACTACGCTCCGGACGTGGTTTGCTTCTCGGTCACGACCGGGATGCACCTCTACTTCTTCGACATCGCGAAGCGCATTCGCAAGGAGTACCCGAAGGCGCTGATCGTCTTCGGCGGTCCGCACCCGACGTTCAGTCCCGAGATGATCGAGATGAACGAGCACGTCGACGCGATCTGCCGCGGCGAGGGCGAACTCGCGATCGTCGAGTACCTCGACAAGATCGCCGCGGGCGAGGACCCCTCGTTCGTTCAGAACATGTGGGTGCGGAACCGCCAGACCGGCGAGATCGCCAAGAACCCGCAGCGCCCGCCGATCCAGGACCTCGACAGCCTCGGCTTCCCAGACCGCGACGTCGTCTACGAGGCCGGCTCGATCTACGCCGAGAGCGATCGCAAGGTCTTCGTGACCCAGCGCGGCTGTCCGATGAACTGCTCGTTCTGCTTCCACCACGCGCTGAAGAAGAAGGTCGTCGCGACCACGAACGCGAAGTACGTGCGCAAGCGCTCGGTCGACCACGTGATCGCCGAGATCAAGCACGTCCGCGAGAAGTACAACCTGAAGTTCATCCACTTCCTCGACGACATCTTCAACCTGTCGGGCAAGTGGCTGGATGAGTTCTGCGAGAAGTACCCGAAGGAGATCGGCCTTCCGTTCGACGTCATCCTGATGGCGAACATGACGCGCGAGCATCACATCGAGAAGCTGCAGAAGGCGGGCTGCGTCTACGCGCGCGTCGCCTTCGAGTCGGCCAACGAGTACATCCGCAACGCCGTCTTCCGCAAGAACACGACGCTGAAGCAGCTCGAGGACTCGGCTGGCTGGATCAAGAAGTACGGCATCCGCCTCGGTTCCCTGAACATGCTCGGCGGCCCCGGCGCGTCCCTCGAGGACGAACTCGAGACGGTCGCGCTGAACATCCGTTGCAAGGTCGACCACCCGCTGGTTTCGATCATGCAGCCGTACCCGATGTTCGACATCGAGGACATGACGAAGGAGATGGGCTACGCGGTCGCCGCGTACGACGACTTCCCGGTCAAGTTCAACCGCACGTCGTCCATCGAGTTCGACAACAAGCGCGAGATCGAGAACCTGCACAAGCTGTTCCCGATCATCGTCCGCAACGGCTGGATGATGCGCTTCGTCAAGCCGATGATTCGCCAGCGCTGGCTCTCGAAGGTCTACCTCGTGATGTACATGCTCCACTCCGAGTGGATGGTGTCCGAGCAGGCGAAGCTCTACGCGCACGCCCAGGGGCTCTCCGGCATGCGCTACTGGAAGTCGGTGGACTTCGTTCGCCGCGTCTCCGTGAAGGGCGTCATCCGGACCTGGGAGAACCTCTTCGGTAAGGTGTCCCAGCGCATCGCGATGAAGCTGCAGATGGGCGATGAGCGCGTGATCGCGCACATGGACTGATCGCTTCGTCCACGACCTGATTCCTGCCTGGATCTAAATGGCCGGGCCGCGCGAATCCATCGCGCGGCCCGGCTATTCTTTTGCCCTCCCATGAAACGCTTTCTCTTCGGAACTCTTCTCTTCGTCGCCATCGGCGTGGCGGCCGTGATTCTCTGGATGCGCTCGGGCGGCGGCACGATCGTCGAGCTGAGCGACGAGCAGATGGAGGTGGCGCGGGCGAGCGGCGCCGCGTCCCAGGAGATCACGGTCGACTCCCAGGCGAGCGGCGAGGCGCCGCTGCCGACGCTGGACGAACTCAAGCAGATCGCCAGCCGGGAGCGGATGAACGAGATCGCCAGCCGGATCCGGTCGGAGCGGTCGGGCGCCGGGGCCGAGGAGAGGGCTCTCCTGACGGTGCTGCTGAGCGAGGTCGAAAGGCTCAGCGGTGACGTGGAATCGGCCTACGCGCTGGCCCGGGAGGGCGCGGAGGCGCTGCCCGAGAACAGTCGCGCGCGGCACATGCTGGCGAAGGCGATCCTGGCCCGGATCCTGACGAAGGCCGAGGACGGAAACGTCGGCGCGCTCTTCGCGATGCTGGGGGAGGTCAAGTCCTACAAGGCCGAGGTGAACGCGGCGGTCGAGCTGGATCCCGGCAACGTCGATGCGCGCGTCGGTCAGATCCTGGCGATGCTCATCCCCGGGCTCGGGAACAGGAAGCGCGCGGAGGAGCTGATCGAGGAGCTGGCGCCGTTCGACGAGCTGCGCCGGGACTACTGGCGGGCCCAGCTGATCGCGGTGGACGACAAGCGTCTGCCGGAGGCGATCGAGGCGTTCGATGCGCTGGTGAAGAAGTACCCGGGGGATCCTGACATGCTGCTGAGCCTCGGCGAGCTGTACCTGAAGCAGGAGTCGTGGGAGAAGGCGATCGCGCCGCTCGATCAGCTGAAGGACGAACCGAAGACGCCCTTCTACTACCGCGGCCTGTACCAGGGAGCCAAGGCGCGCGTGCACCTCGAAGGGCGCGAGGAGGAGGCGCTGGCAAGGCTGTCGGAGTTCGAGGCGGCGAACCCGGTGGGGGAGCCGATGCCGACGATGGACGCGGTGAAGTTCGAGAAGGGCCGCCTGCTGACGAAGATGGGCCGCAGGGCAGAGGCGGTGGCGACGCTGGAAGAGGCGCTGGAACTCAAGCCGGATGACATGAAGCTGAAGAAGGCGCTGGAGGAGGCGCGGTCAGCAGGAGAGTGAATTCGAGGCGGTAGCGAACCCGGCGTTCCGGAATCCGGCGGTACCGCCGGATTCCGGAACGCCGGGTTCACTACCGCCGCGAATTCACCCGCCGAACGCGAACCTCGCGTACTCCAGCTCGGCCGTTCCGAACCAGCCGAACGACTCCTTCCGGAACTTGCGCCAGGCCTCGACGATCTTTCCGTACTGCGCGTCGTCGCTGCCCATGTCCGTGAGCAGCTGCTCCGACGCCTCGCGCGCGCCGCGCATCAGATCCTCCGAGAACGGCGTGACCTTCACGTCCATCTTCCGGATCTCCGCCAGCGCCGCCGGGTTCCGCGCGTCGTAGCGCGTCTGCATCAGCTCGGCCGCTCGGCGAGCGGCGGAGCCCAGCATCGCGCGGTACTCCTCGGGCAGCCCGTCCCACTCGGATCGGTTCACGTAGAACGCGAGGTGGGGGCCCGGCTCCCACCAGCCCGGATAGCAGTAGTGCTTCGCGACCTCGTGGAACCCGAGCTTCAGATCGTCGTAGGGACCGACCCATTCCGTCGCGTCGATCGCGCCGCGCTCCAGCGCTTGGTAGATCTCGCCGCCCGCCAGCAGCTGGGTCGACACGCCCAGCTCCGACATCACCTTTCCGCCGAGACCGGGGATGCGCATCTTCAGGCCCTTCAGAGAATCGAGGCCGGTCACCTCGTTCCGAAACCAGCCGCCCATCTGCGTGCCGGTGTTCCCCGCGGGCAGGCTCACGACGTTGAAGTCGGCCAGGATCGGGGCGAGCAGCTCCGCGCCGCCGCCGTCCATGAGCCACGCCGTCTGCTGGCGCGCCGTGAGCCCGAACGGAACGCAGGTCTCGAGCGCGAGGGCGGCGGCCTTGCCCGTGTAGTAGTAGCCGCAGGTCTGACCCATCTGGACCGCGCCCTTCTGCACCGCGTCGAGCACCTCGGTGCCCGGCACGATCTCACCGGCCTGGGACGCGCGGATCTCGAAGCGACCTCCGCTCATCTTTCCGACCTCCTCGCCGATCAGCTCGGCCGCGCCGAACATGGCGTCGAGCGAACTCGGGAAGCTCGACGCGAGTCTCCAGCGCAGCCGCTTCCCCGTATGAACGGCCGGGCCGCCGCCCGCCGTGCCCGAGCCGCACGACGCGGCACCGAGGGAAAGTCCCGCCGTTCCGACTCCCTGGAGGAATCGCCGGCGGGGGAGGGCACGATCGCTGCTTCGAAGATCTGGCTCGCTCATGTCCCAGAGCATACGCAAGCGGCCATGACGCGCGAGCGGGGAAGCTATGCTGGACGGCCACATGCAAGCAGACCAGACGATTCAGGGCCCGATCGCCGTCGGCATCGACGGCGGCGGCACCAGCACCCGCGCCCTCTTGATGAACGCGGAGGGCGTGACGCTCGGGGTCGGCACGAGCGGCAGTGGAAACCTGCATGACATGGGGCCGGAGCGTCTCCGCGCTCACCTCGATGAGGCCTGGCGCGGCGCATGGGCCGCCGCCGGTGAAGCCCCGCGCCCGGCGGACGCCGTCTTCTGCGCGATGGCCAGCGTCGGCACGCCGGGCAACCGGGAGACGGTCCAGCGCCTCGTGGCCGAGGTCGGCGTGGCTCCCTTGGAGCGCGTCGAAGTCGACATCGACCTCGCGGGCGCGCTGGCGGGAGGCCTCGGCGGCGGGCACGGCATCGCGCTGATCGCGGGTACCGGATCCTCCTGCTACGGACGCGACAAGAGCGGCGCCACGTTCCAGTCGGGCGGCTGGGGCAGCCTCCTGGACGACGTGGGCGGCGCGACCTGGATCGGCACGCAGGCGATGGTCGCCGCGATCCGCGACTTCGACGGTCGCGGCGCCGCCACGACCCTGACCTCACGCGTGATGGAGCACTTCGGCCTCCAGCACATGCGCGAACTCCTCCCCAAGGTGGACGCCGACGGCGCCGCGCGCTCGGCCCGCGCGCAGCTCGCGAAGCTCGTCACCACCGCGGCCCAGGACGGAGACGCGACGGCGCTCGAGATCCTGGGGCGCGGCGCGGACGCGCTGGCGGAGTGCGTCGAGGCCGTGGAGCGCCGTCTCGATTTCGTGAGCGATGCGACCCTCGAGGTGGTGGCCACGGGCGGCCTGGCCGAGAACGCCGGGCAGTACCTGGAACTCATCCATGCAGCGGTTCAACGTCGCGTGCCGAAGGCCGTGTGTATCACTCCAAGAATGAGCAACGTCGAGGGAGCCGCCATGCTGGCGCGCGCGCGCCTCTCGTAGCGCCTGAGGGCTCCGTCACCGATATCGGCCCATTCCATGCACCGGTCAGGAACCCGGCGCTGCGCGGGGCCGTCTCATCGAGGGCCCATCGGCCGCGCCCATTCCGCCAGCTGGCCCTGACGGCGCTGTCACCTACGCCCCGGCTGTCCCTGATCTTCGTCCTGCCGCCACCCGCCGCCGCCCTGCCAGCGGGGTATTTTTAGTTACATGAAAGCATCGCACGTCGCTCCGCTTCTTCTCGCCCTCTCCGCCGTCACCGTGACCGAGCAGGCCTCGGCCGCGCCCCAGCGCGTCGGCTGCATCTGGGATCGTCTGGCGGACAGCCCCATCCCGCGCTTCGAGCCTGGCACCGTGCCGATCGACGGCAAGCTCTACTGCTTCGGCGGCTTCTTTACCCAGCAGATCCAGGCGACGGCCCGCGTCGACGCCTACGATCCGCTGACGAACACCTGGACGCAGAAGGCGGACCTCCCGCGTCCGACGACGCATATCGGCGTCATCCGTGAGGGACGCAACGTCTGGGTCCTCGGCGGCTTCGATGGCGACAACCCCGCGCCCGCGACGAGCGACGTCTGGATCTACAACATCGACACGGATAGCTGGAGCGCAGGCCCGTCGCTGCCGCGTCCGATCGCGGGCGGCGGCGCTGCGTTCCTTGGCACCGAGGTGCACTACTACGGCGGCTGCGAGGCCGACCGCGACACCGTCACCGGCGACCACTGGGCCTTTGATCTCGCGGCACCGGGCCTCGGATGGCAGCCGCGTGCGCCCATGCCCGAGCCACGCTGTCACCTCGCGGGCGCCGCGCTCGCGGGCGAACTCTGGGCCGTGGGCGGTCAGTACAACCACGACACGAACCCCACGGACACGCGCTGGGTCCACGTCTACACGCCGGGCACCGATAGCTGGCGCCTCGGCCCGCTCCTTCCGGAGCGTCGCTCGCACTTCGAGCCCGGCACGTTCGTCGACTCGGGGCACCTGTACATTGCGGGCGGCAAGGACCTGACGACGGGCCGCGAGACCCTCGCGGGGATGCTCGAACTGGACCCTGTTCTCGGCGAGTGGAGCTACCTTCCGCCGCTCCCGAACCCGCGCTACGGCGCAGGCGTTCAGAAGATCGGCAGCGATCTCTACGCGGTCTCCGGTGCGGCGCCGTTCAACAATCCGCAGGCGGACCTCTATCGCCGCGACTGGGCGGCGACGTTCCCGAACCCGCTCTACATCAACTGCGGCGGCCCGGAAGTCGTTTCGTCCACCGGTACGTGCTGCTGGTGCGGTGACATTGGATTCGAGAGCGGCGCGACGGCCTTCTTCAACCCGAACGCGGATGTCCTCGGTACGGATGAAGACGAGGTCTTCGATCGCATGCGAGAGGGCAACTTCCCGCTCTATCGCGACGTGAACTACCGCCTCCCCATGGGCAACGGGTTCTATCGAGTGCGGTTCCACCTCGCGGAGCGTGCCCTCGGCAACCCCGGCCAGCGCGTGCTCGACCTCTCCGTCGAGGGAACGCGGCTCGCCGAGAACATCGATCTCATCGCGAGCGTCGGATTCCAGACGGCCTTCGAGAAGGGCTTCGACGTCGAGGTCACCGACGGCGTGCTGAACATCAACATCCACGCGGCACCGAACCAGAGGGCGATCGTCGCCGGGCTGGAGATCGAGCGCCTCGGTCCGGATCACTTCGAGTCGGAGTGTTCGAACAGCGCGAACTCGACGGGCTCGCCGAGCCTCGTGGGCTTCGTCGGATCGACGAGCATCGGGGACGATGATCTGACCCTGACGGCGGGTCCGCTGCCCCTCAACGCCTTCGGCTTCTTCATCCAGGCCACCCAGGCCGGATCGGGCGCCCTCGCGGGCGGCACGCTCTGCGTCCAGCAGCCCTTCTACCGCCTCCCGGCCGAGCAGGCCCTCGGGGGCGTTCTCCGTCACCGGCTCCAGATCCAGAACCCGAACACCCCGGCCCAGCAGATCCTGGCGGGCTCGACCTGGCGCTTCCAGGCCTGGCACCGGGACACCGTCGCCGTCGGGTACGGGCTCTCGAACGCCCTGAAGCTCGTCTTCACGCCCTGAGCGAGCTGAACGTTGCGGCTGGCCCGCGGTCAGGGGCACAGACTGTTTCGAGATCGGAACAGTCCGTGCCCGGCAGGGCTCCCAGGGGGCCCTGGATGGGGCTAGAATGCCGTCGGAACGGGCTGGCACATGGCTTGCCTGTCTTCAGCACCATGACCACGACCCCTTCGATCTCCGTGAATCTTCTCCGCCTTGGCGCCGCCGTGGCGGCTTCCCTTGCTCTGGCCTGCTCGTCGTCCCCGGACACGATCATGGCGGCGAACGAGCGACAGGTCGCCGTGCCGCCACCCATGGCTCTCTCGGGAACCGCCTATGAGGCGGCTGCGATGATTCCGCTGCCGCGGGTCGCTCCCGGCGAGTACCCCGGGATGGAGAACGTCTACCGGCTCAGCGATACGATCATCTCGGGCAGTGAGCCCCACGACGCCGAGGCGCTCTCGCAGATCGCGGCCTGGGGCGTGAAGACCGTCCTGTCGGTGGACGGCAAGATGCCCGACGTGGAGGCCGCCGAGGCGGCCGGCCTGCGCTACGTGCACGTCCCGATTCGCTACAGCGGGATCACGGACGACGAGGTCACGAGGATCGCCAAGACGTTCCGCGAGGCGGAGGGTCCGTTCTACGTCCACTGCTACCACGGCAAGCACCGGGGCCCGGCGGCCGCCGCCATCGGCCGCGTGGCCCTCGACGGCCTGGAGCGCGAGCGCGCGATCGCCGAGATGCGCCAGTGGTGCTCGACGGCGGCCAAGTACGAGGGGCTCTACGCGACGGTCGCGAGCTCCGAGATCCCGAGCGAGGCGCAGACCGCGAGCTACGAGTTCGACTTCAGCTCAGGGACGAAGTTCAGCGGGCTCCGTGACGCGATGATCCCGATGGCGCGCGCCTGGGACGAGGTGATCCTGATCGCGAAGAACGACTGGAAGCCGAGCGCCGCCCACCCCGATATCGACGCGCTGCAGTCCGCGACCCAGGTGAGCCAGCTGGTGAACGCCTGCGCCGCCATGGAAGAGACCGCGGCGTACCCAAGCGACTTCCAGGAGATGATGGCCGAGAGCCAGCAGCACCTCGGCGAACTCGTGGGCTTCCTGACCGACTGCCGCGTGGAGAACACGTCGGAGTACGCGAAGAACGAGCAGCTCGACGCCGCCTACCGCGCCGCGGCCGCGACCTGCGCCAAGTGCCACAAGACCTACCGGAACTGATCGAGTTCGGTTGCCGAAGCCGCTACAGCGCCAGGCTGTAGCTGGTGCTCCTGCCGCGCGCGGGGTCCTTGACCAGGACCCCGCGCGCGACCCTTCTGCAAAGACCCCCGTGCGCCCTGGAAGGAGGGTCTGTCCTGGGGTGTCCGGCTTGGGCCCTGCGTTCTCGAATCGCGGGGTGAATCGACTCGTATCGCGCAAGTGAGCCCATGATGGGCGGCCGTTGACGCACAACAGGTGGAAGGAAACCACCATGAAGTCGATGCCCACCCAGATGACCGATCCTCCGAAGCGACCGTTCGCGCCCTTCTTGCCGACGCGGATTCGGATTCGCTGGCGCCGGCACCTGGTGCGAGGGGCCGCGGCGTTCGGGGTGGGGCTGCTGGTCCTTGGCTGCGCCCATCGGATCGCGGCTCGTTCGGGGCCGAAGTCGCTGCCGAACCTGGCCATCGCGACGGCGGGCGGGCAGCAGCTCTGGGCGGACGTGGCCTGGGACGATGGCTGGCGCGTGCAGACCCACGTGTGGACGGGGCACGCGCGCTTGCTCGACGACGGCGACGTGCGCCGGGCCTGGGGATCGCGGGAAGCCTGCGAGCGCGGGCTCCGGGACCGCCGCGCTGGCGGCGAAGCAGCCGCTCCGCGCGACCAAGCGGTGGTGATCTTGCATGGCCTCTGGCGTACGCGCGACGCGATGAGGGACCTCAAGGCGGCCTTCGAAGGCGCGGGCTACGACGTCATCGACGTGTGCTACCCGAGCACGCGTCGCACGATCGCGGAGCACGCGGCCGAGGTGGCGGGCCTGCTCGACCAGTTGCCCGGGGACGACGTCGAGATCTCGTTCGTGACCCACAGCCTCGGCTCTCTCGTCGTGCGAGATCTTCTCGCGCGCGAGGGCGACCCGTGGCGCGAACGCCAGCGGCTGGGTCGAGCCGTATTCATCGCGGCGCCGAGCAGCGGAGCGGCGCTCGCGAACTTCGGTAGCCGGGTCCCTGGCGCGCTGACGATCTACGGCAAGCCCTCACGCGAGATCGCGGCGGGCATCGCCGACGAGCTGCCCGCGCCGCCGCTCCCGTTCGCGCTGATCGCGGCATGCCGCGGAACGGAGGACGGCTGGAACCCGCTCATCCCCGGCGACGACGACGGGGTGGTCGGGGTCGCGGAGACCGCGCTGATCGGCTCGTCCGAGTCGCTCGTCGTGCGGGGCACGCACACGTTCGTGATGCAGGACGAAGGCGTGGTGGAAGCGGCGCTCGGCTTCGTGCGCGACGGGTCCTTTCCCGCGCGTGAATAGCGCTCACGGGTAGACTGGCGCGATGCCCTCCATTCGCATTCGACGGTCCTTGCTCACCCTCCTCGCGCTCTTCTCCTTGGCCGAGATCGGCCGCGCCCAGATCCGCGTCGCCTGCCTCGGGGACTCGATCACGTTCGGGCAGGGCGCTGGCGAGACCGGCGAAGACCGCGCCTTCTCCGCCTATCCCGCCGTGCTGCAGCGCTTGCTCGGCGAGGACTACGAGGTGAGAGGCTTCGGAGCTCCTGGGCACACGCTTCGGCCCGATGGCTCGCTGCCCTACGGTTCGTCCAAGGCGCTGGCGAAGGGCCTCGCGTTTCGGCCGGACGTCGCGGTGCTGATGCTCGGGACGAACGACTCCCATCGCCCGGAAGTTGGGGGAGACTGGGGAGCACCGGTCGAAGGGCGATTGATCGCGCTGGTGCAGAAGCTTCGCGAGGAGAACGCGAACCTCCGCGTGCTGCTCGCGTCGCCGCCGCCGATCTTCCCAGATCTCCCGGGGCTGACCGAAGAGCGCGTGCTGAACCTGACCGAGCGCCAGCCTCGGCTGCGGGATCTATCGGCGGCCCTGCGCCGCGCTGCGCGGGGGATGGACGGCGTCGAGTTCGTCGACATGCGCGATGGACTCAGAACACGCGACGTGACGGATGGCGTGCACCCGAACGCCTTTGGCGCCGAGCGCATCGCCTATCGGCTCGCGGGTGCGCTCACCATGGAGCCCTGTGCCGGGCAAGCGCCCCTGGCCGCGCTGCTCGAGGCGAAGCCCGGCGCGAAGTTGTCGGAGTTCCACGGCTTCGAGCGCGCGGACTTCACGCTCGCAGTCGAGGGCTCGCCCGCGTGCATCCTGGTCGCGCCGGACCGCGTCGCCGCGGGCGCGCCCTGGGTCTGGCGAGCGCGCTTCTTTGGTCACGAGCCAGCGCTGGATCGCGCGCTCCTCGACCGCGGCTTCCACCTTGGCCACGTGGGACCTCGAGCCTCCCGCGCTCGACGGCCTGGCGCCCCTCGCCGCCGCGGGCGTTCCGCTCTTCCTGGTGGTCGGAACCGCGGACCAGGTCGTCCCGCCCGCCGAGAACGCCGAGCGTCTGCGCTCCGCCTACCTCGCGGCGGGCGGCGAGGTCACGATCTGGCGCAAGCCGGGACTCGACCATCATCCTCACGGGCTCGACCCGGTGGCGCCGCTCCTGCGAGCCCTGCTGCGCGCCGCGGGCCAGCGCTCCGCCGAGAGCGAGCCGAGCCTGCACGCGACGCCGTCCGCCGAGTACCGCGGCCAGAGTGCGGGCTGGGGCGGGGGCACCTGGCGCACGGCCTTCGCGTCGCTCCAGGCCCTCGAAGTGGCCGCGCGTGACGAGCCGCCGATGGACGTCGTCTTCCTCGGAGACTCGATCACCCAGGGCCTGACGGGCCATTCGAACCGGCGAGCCGTGGCGAGCGGAGATCGTGCCTTCGATCGCTTTCAGGGCGAGCGCCGCGCGATCTCGCTCGGGCTGTCGGGCGACCGAACGGAGCACCTTCTCTACCGGATCGCTGCGGGCTCGCTGGACGGCTTCCGTCCGCGTGTGATCGTGCTGCAGATCGGTGTCAACAACATCCACGCCGCGTCCCATACGGGGAACGAGACGTTCCAGGGGATCGTGGCCGTGGTGAAGGCGCTGCGCGCTCGCTTCCCGAGCGCGGAGATCGTGATCGCGGGTCCCTTCCCCGCAGGAGCGGACCCCGAGGGACAGGTTCGCCGCTCCATCGACGAGGTTCACGCTCGCCTCGCGTCGGCCGCGTTGACGGCGCTCGGCGATCAAGTGCACTACCTCGATCTGTCAGGCTCCTTCGTTGACGAGGAAGGCCAGCCGCGAGCCACGCTCGGTCGCGATAGCCTGCATATCACTGAGGAGGGTCGGCACGCCTGGATGGCCGCGATGGAGCCGGTTCTCTCGGACGTACTGAGGTAGGCTGTCGAGTTGGACCTCGCGCGTCGCGATACCACATCTGGAACACGAGCGAGTCCCCGGGCTGCACGGCGCCAAAGCCCGGCAGCGGCAAGGCCCGGACGGCGTGCTCGAGCTGGTGCAAGGCGACGGCGAAACGGGGGCTGCGCTCGTGGAGGCCGACGTCGACATGATCGGCTTCGTCGGTAGCCGCGCGACGGGCCAGGCGATCATGAAGGCCGCCGCAGGATCGCTGAAGCGCCTCGTGCTGGAGCTCGGCGGAAAGGACCCGATGGTCGTCTTCGCCGACGCCGATCTGAACGCAGCCGCGAAGAGCGCAGCCGAGAACTCCCTGCGCAACACCGGCCAGGTCTGCTGCTCCGTCGAACGGGTCTACGTCGCCGCGGCGATCGCCGACGCCTTCGAGGCGAAGGTCTTGTAGTACGCACGCGAGTGAACGCAGTCCTGCTCGGAAGCCGTCGACGTCGCCATTCGGTCGCCATTTCGTCGATGGTCCTCTCCGAGGGAGTGTCTTCCATAGAGCGCCACGCGCAACCCGCTTCGAACTGGCTCGGTCCGTTCCTCTGGAATGGGCGATCCACCGGACATCTTCAGGGGCACGGGGGGCCGCTCGCCGCTCCAGAATTTCGTCCGGGCCCACCTTCCCGGTTTCCTCGCGGAGTTCGAGGACGGTGTGTAAGTCACGCGCAGCGCTTTCGAGTCTCCCGTCTTTCTGCCCGCAGATCCTCTCACGTCGGCGGAGGTCGAGCGTGTACACGGTGACGCGATCGAGCGCATCCGTCGGGTGCTGAAGCGCTTCTCCCTCGACCCAATCTCACTCGGCCTGCCCCTACGCAAAGGCGACGACCCCCCTTGGGAAATCGCGGACGGGGGCGCGGATGAGTCACCGCTGCTCGACTTCGGGGATGCGCGTGAGGGTTCCTTCTTCCCAGGCCTGAAAGCGGCATCGGTGAAGTCGCTGATTCCGTTGGGCGAGGTCGCAGGCCGCCCGCTGAAGCGCCTCATCGAACCTGATCTCGGCCTTACGTTTCAGTCGTCGGGTTGGGGGAGTCAGTACGTGCCGCCTCCACTGGTGGTGAACGCTGACGGGTTCTCGTTGCGTGCGCTGATCCGGAAGGGCCAGCGGGCGCAACTGGAGAAGCTCTGCCGCTACGTGACCAGACCCGCCATCAGTCTGGAACGCTTCGATGTCCGTCCCGATGGGATGGTCTCGTGGCTGCTGCGCAAGGCCTGGCGTGATGGGACCAAGGGCTTCGTCATGACGCCGCATGAGTTCATGGCTCGACTGGCGGCGCTCGCGCCGCATCCGCGCGAGCATCAGCTGACGTATCAGGGAGTGCTGGCCCCGGCCTCATCATTGCGTGATCTGGTGGTGCCGCGTCCGGTGGTTCGGAAGGAGCCGAAGGAGGTGGACGTCGCCGATGAAGACGCCGCGAAGAGTGCGGGGGAGCCGTCGAAGGATCAGAGGTACATCCGCTGGGCAGATCTTCTGAAGCGGGTGTTTTCGGAAGATGTTCTCAAGCGCCCGCGCTGCCGCGGGCGCAGGCACATGATCTCCGTGATCACAGATCCGGAGACAGCGCGGAAGGTGCTGGAGGGGGTGAGAGCGGCAGCGAGGAGGTCATCCGATTCGCTCGGTGGGGGAGCCCCGTCATCGCCGGGCCCGAGTCGTTCCCCACCGGCAAAGCTCGAGGTCCGAATACCGATGCCGCCTCGGCCGTGTCTACTTCACGGGGCGGCTGGACTTCGGGAAGTAGAAAGCTGCGGAAGAGCGGCGCGCGGGCCATCGTGTTCGATGAAACAAGATCAGCCAGCACTCTTGGGGAGGGTGCTGGCTGCAGGTCGTGGTGAAGTGAACCAGCGGTGCCGTTCGGAGAGGGGGAAATCGGGCGATTTCCGCTCACCGAAGAGGCCGCTGGCCGCTCGGGCGCTCCCGCGTGGACGGTGAGGATGGGGATAGCAAAGAATCGGGCCTCAGGCTACGGTGACTGGCGTGTCGACACCCCGCTTGGAAGTCCTATCCGTCGCACGACACCTTCTGGGACTTCGTGTCCTTGACCCCTGAATCAGTCCACATGCTCATGTGGGCGATGTCAGACCGCGCGATCCCTCGCTCCTTCCGCATGATGGAAGGGTTCGGAGTTCACACGTTCCGAATGGTCGACGCGAAGGGTAAGTCGACGTTCGTGAAGTTCCACTGGCGTCCGTCGCTCGGCACCTTCTCGCTTACCTGGGACGAGGCCGTCAAGATTGCCGGCGCCGACCCCGACTTCCACCGACGGGACCTCTGGGATGCCATCGAGAACGGAGTGTGCCCCGAGTGGGAGCTTTCCGTTCAAGCGTTCACGGCAAAAGAGGCCGAGAAGTTCGACTTCGACGTGCTCGACCCGACCAAGCTGATCCCCGAAGAGATCGTGCCGCTTCGACCGCTCGGCCGCATGGTGCTCGACCGCAACGTGGACAACTTCTTCGCAGAGACGGAGCAGGTCGCTTTCTGCCCTTCGCACCTCGTGCCGGGCATCGATTTCTCCAACGATCCGCTGCTGCAGGGGCGACTCCACTCATACCTTGACACGCAGCTCACTCGATTGGGTGGACCGAACTTCCACCAGATCCCGATCAATCGACCAAAGTGCCCGATGGGGAACTTCCAGCGCGACGGGAATATGCAGCAGAGCGTGCCCAAGGGCCGCGTTTCGTACGATCCGAGCAGCCTCGACTCAGAGCACCGCCGCGAGAATCCGGAAGCCGGTTTCAAGTCCGTGGAGGCTCACGAGGAGGGGTTGAAGCTTCGGCAGCGACCCGAGAGCTTCGCCGATCACTACTCCCAGGCGCGTCTATTCTGGAAGTCGATGACGGAGCCGGAGCAGCGCCACATTGTGGCGGCCTTCGGGTTCGAGCTGGGCAAGTGTGAAAGCACCGAGATCCGTGAGCGGATGCTGGGCCATCTAGCCGTCGTGGCCGACCCTCTCTGCCGTGGCGTTGCGGAGAAGCTCGGGATGGCCGGCAAGGTCCAACCAGCGAGACCCGCGGTGAAGCCCTTCGACATGGAGCCGTCGCCGGCCCTGTCACAGGTTCAAAAGGCCCCTGACTCGCTGGCTGGAAAGACGATCGCCTTGCTCGTAACGGATGGCTTCCCATCGCGCGTTCACAACGCCCTCAAGAAGGCGGCCAAGGCAGAGGATGCGCAGATCGCCATCGTCGGGCTGACGCCAGGAACGATCGAGACAGATCGCGGCAAGGATGTCGCGACCGACCACTTCCTGGCAGGAGCTCCCTCGGTCCTTTTCGATGCGGTCGTCGTGGCCCCCGGTCCGGATTCGATCGAGAAACTCCTGGATCAACCGGCTGCCATCGACTGGGTGCGCGACGCGTTCGTCCACCTGAAGGTCATCGGTTTGACGAAACCAGGAATCAGACTGCTGGACAAAGCTGGCCTTGGTCCGGCCCTTGCGGAGGACGAAGCAGTCGTCACCATCGAAGGCTCTGACACGGATTCCTTCATCGAACACGCGAAGAAGCACCGCCACTGGGAGCGAGAGGAGAGGCTCTGAGCCATGCTTGACGAAACGGGGCGGGATCGTCTGTATCGTCGCCTCACGTAGTTATGCTAGGGCGATAGGACACCAGTATCATGTGTGCAGACTCCCCCCCCCCTCCTCAGCCAGAACGGACCGTGATCCAATATGCGATCATCGGCATCGGCCCGCGGGGCGGCTACGCCTTCCAGCGCCTGATGGGCGAGCTCGCCCGTAGAGCGGACGCTCGTCCAGCTCGCATCACGCTCTTTGAGGCGTCGGACTTCCCTGGAAGTGGGCCGGTCTACTCGCTGGAGGGAGAAGCCTCCAACTGGGTCAACTTGACGGAACGAGCCCTCCTCCTTGAGGCCCGCGAAGAGATGACGTACTCCGGAGTCGTCGTACCCGGCTTCCCGGACTATCACACATGGGCCGGCTTTGAACCAGAGGCGTGGCCCGCAGCTCGCCCTGATCAGTTCCCCTCCAGACGGAAGGTCGGACAGTACATGCATGAGCGGTTCCAGACGCTGGCAGAACCCCTCCGCGCGGCGGGCATCGCCAGACTCGTTCAATCGTGCGTGGAACGGGTTTTCTACCGGGACGGCGCCTGCAAAGTGCGAACGAACGACGGTGAGACCCAGGTGTTTGACGAGGTATTGCTGACCGTTGGACATCAGCCCACTGAGCCCGATGAGCAGCTGGCGGAGTGGAAAGAGACGGTGGCGCGCGTCAGTGGACTCACGCTGTATAGCGATCCGTATCCGGTATCGCAGTACACGGGCGAGACCGGTCTCGCCGGGGACAGGCGCGTAGCGGTGAGGGGCTACGGTCTGGCCATGATCGATGCGGTGCGGGCGCTCGCTGAGCAGCACGGAACTTTCACGCTCGTGGACGGATACACCCGCCGGCAGACCTACGCACTGAAGGGCCCAACCCTGGTCGTGGCACCGTTCTCCCTGGACGGGATGACCATGGGTGCCAAGCCGCTGAATGCGAAGATCGATAGGCAATATCGACCGGAGGATGAAGAGCTGGAGCAGCTCGAGTCCTTGCTATCGGACCAGACCGCCCAGTCGACGGCAAAGGGCGTGCGCTTCCTGACCCGCACCATGGCCCCGGTGATCGCGCGACGGTTCAAAGAGCTTGAGCGGCCCGTTCGCTGCGGCGATCTCACCCTCGAATCGGTCTCCGAGCTCGTGGAGCGCTGGCTGCTCGACTCGACCATCCAGCACGGGTGCATCATGGACCGCAACATGCCTCCTGAGGATGCACTCGACATCTTCATCGGGATGGCGACAGGCGTACGCGACGTCACGCTGGACTACTGCGCCGGTCAGGTCTGGCGGCAGTGCCACACCCTCTTCCGCCGCGCGTTCTCCCACGGGGCACTGCCGGCCGACGTCTTCTCCGCGATCATCGAGCTGGATGAACGGATGAAGCGTTTCTCCTTCGGGCCGCCCGTTGAGAGCCATCAGCAGCTGCTGGCGCTCTGTGAAGCGGGCGTGCTCACGCTCGACACACTCGAAGATCCCGCGATTGAGTGCTCGATCGACGGGTGGACCCTTCGGAAAGGCGAGGCTCAATTCACCGCGACGACGATGATCGACTCGGTGCTCGATGACCCGAAGGTCAAGAGAGTCTCTTCACCCCTCATCAAGGGCATGCTGGAGGACGGACTCATGGCAGCGGTCGACAACCATCTCGGAGTCGAGACGGACGAGAACGGCTACATCATCCGGAAGGAGGACGGGCAACCGCTCCCGATCGCGCTTCTAGGGCGTCTCGCCAAAGGCACGGTGATCGGTGTGGACGCCATCACCGAGTGCTTTGGCGATCGCCCCGCAGCGTGGGCTCGCGCTGCGGCGCGCCGCGCTCGATTGGGCGCTCAGAAGTCGCCGTAGCCAGTACGCTTGGTCTCTTTGAAGCCGTCCGTCATCTCCCCTTGAACGTCCTCGCGGGTCGCACGACCCTTGTGATCGCCCACCGGCTCTACATGCTCCAGGCGCGCATCTGAGGTCACTGGCACTTCTCTCGGTTTCGATCATCAAGACCGCGTGGCGTATCGTCTTGCGGGGCCCAGGCAGTCCCCCGGCGACCCTCGACATGCACGAACACTCCACCAGCGGCCTCGCGAACTCCCTCGAACAGCAGGTCCCCTTCCTCGCTCGTCTCGCGCGCGCGCTCGTGTCCGATGAGCACGCGGCCGAGGACCTCGTCCAGGAAACGCTCGCGTCCGCCCTGACGCAGGCACGCCACGAGGGCGAAAGCACTCGCCCGCCGAGGCGTGCGGGAGGCGAACTCGCCGCCCTGGGCCCGTCGCGCCTTCGGGCGTGGCTCGCGACCACGCTGCGGCGACGGTCCATCGATCGCAGGAGAGTCCAGGGCCCGGCTCTCCTGGGTGAGGCGAGCTCCATGGGAAGTACTCCCGGGCCCGCCGCGTCCCCTGACGCCATCGCCGAGCGACTTGAACGGCAGCAGCTTCTCCACAAGGCGCTCGCCGCACTACCGGACACCTACCGAACGCCGCTGGTCCTGCGCTACCAGGACGGAATGTCCGCCGCCTCCATCGCGTCCGCCAGCGGCACGCCCCTGCCTACGATGAGGTCTCGCCTACGTCGCGGGCTCGAGCTCTTGCGCGAGGAGCTCGATCGTTCCTCGGGGGGAGGCGACGAAGCGCGCGAGCGATGGCTCGCCGCGCTGGTTCCGCTGGCCGCTCTGGATCGCACTAGCTCCACCGCCATCGTGCACGCGGCTCCTGCGGCAGTGAGCGCGTCGTCGTGGCTCGCCGCGCTCTTCCTGAAGCCCGCCGTGCTCGCCCTCGTGGCCGCTGCTCTCGTCGGCGCGGCCTGGGTCTATTCGAGACCGGTGGCCGAGGTCGAGCCCGTGCACGACACGGTCGCCATGGGCCGCTCCAGAGGCGCGGCCTCGGGAGTCGACCTCCTCGCGACGACGCAACCGGAGACGCCGGATCGAGTGCCCCTTGGCGGATCCCCCACCATCGCCCTCGGTTCTGAAATCGGCACGGCCGCGCCGAGTTCCCTTGCACCACTGAAGCAGCCCATCACCCTGATGGCTCGAATCCTCTCCAGCACCTCAGGAACCGCCGTGGCCGCGCGCGTCCGCGTCGCCGATGGAGGACAGGCGACGGCCTCCCCGCTGGACGGCGCCATCGGGATCGAGGTCATCCCGAAGGACGCGATCGAACTGGTCGTGTCCCATCCGGATTTCCTCACACGGACGTTCCCACTGGATGGATGGGTCGATGAGCTGGCACGTCGTGACGTCGTCGACCTCGGGATCCTGGAGCTGACTCCCAGGAACGAGATCCGCGTGACGGTGATCGACGGGAGCCAGCGCCCGATCGCGGGCGCCACCTGCTGGCTCCATCGGCCGCTCACCCGGGAGCTGACCGGGAACCGGCCCGGGCCCGGCCCTGAGGACCGACCCCGCCTGATCGGACCGACGGATGAGAACGGTCAGGTTCGCTTCCCCCTCGCGTATTCGGTCACCGCGACGGTGATGACTCCGGACGGCCGCATGGGAGCGGACCTGATCCTCGCAGGAGAGGATCGCTGGATCCAGGTAGAGGGACCCGCGCGCTCCATCACGTTCCGGTCCTCGAGCGACGGCTCCCCCGTCGTGAACCGTGCCTTTCCCATCGGCTGGCAACGCGAAGCGGCGGAGACGGGATGGTTCGTGCGGACCGACGAGCGGGGCCGGGCCATGCTCCCCTCCGGAGAAGGAAGCATGACGATCTGCATGAGCTCGCCTCGTCTCCTGATCGACGCTGTCTCCATCGACGGTGTGGCTGCGAAGAACGTGGCCGCCGGTGACTTCCTGGCCACGGTCCCGCTGGGCCGGAACGATCAGCTCTTGGAGGTGGGCGTGGGCGAACGAGAGGTGGAACTCCGCCTCATCGATGCTCGCACCGGGGCGCCGATCCATGGCCCGACGTTCTTCCACGAGCAAAGACTTCGAAGCCCCGGCGATCTCGGCGAGGACGACCTCGTGGAACCCACCTGGCGCGGGGTGCGGAGCGACCTCCGCGCCGAGGCCGTGGACGGCCGCCTCGTCGTTCACTCCTGGTTCACGGACGCCCAGGAGAACGCGGAGAAGAGGCGGCGCTGGATCGCCGTCGCAGGCTATGCGGTCAAGTTCCTGGACGGGGGCTCCCCCCTCGCGGGTCGAACGATCGAGATGGAACCGGCCTCCAGCCGGCGCCTGCGCTTGCTCGACGGTGAAGGCCGCCCCATGGCCACGTCGCTGATGCTGAAACAACCCGAAGGGATCACTCTCGAGCTCGAGACCGATGCCGCCGGGCTGACGGTCCCGCTCCCCTGGAAGGAGGGTCAGTCGTGGAAGTGCTGGGCCCAGGGACTGACCGCGAGCGGCAAGAGCGAGTGGATCGAGATCAGCGCCGACGAACTCCTCGCCTCCGACCCGATGACCCTTCGGTCCGCGACGGCTCTCGGGAAGATCCGGATCACAGGCGTTCCGATCGATGCGCCGCCCATTTCTGCCAGAACCGAAAACGGGCGGCCCGTGCCGGCCATCGTGGAGAGCGAGAATCCGGATTCGAATCAGGCCCCGAGCGAGCGAGTGGCCGTGATCCGCGGCTTGACGCCGGGCCTCTATGCGACTGGCACCCAGGCGTGGGTCGACCAGATGAACGCGCGCACCCTGGGACCGGCTTCCCTGGGAAGCCGCCCGGAAGGCCTCGGGACTCCCTTCGCCGAGCTTCTGATCGAGGTCCAACCCGACACCCAGACCGAGATCCCATGGGATCTCGGTCTGGCGCAGCAGCCACCCCGTCGAGGGCCAGGTGATCTGCGAGGGCCACGCGGGCGAGGAGCTTGCTGCGCTCCCGCTCTACGGCTCGCTCGGAACGAAGATCTACTTCGGACCCCATGGGCCCTGGCGTTTCTGCGATCCGGAAGGGCGCTTCAAGACCGCTCCCGGCGACCCGGAACCCGTCGGCTTCCTCTTCGCCCGCTTCGAGCGCGACTGGTCCGGCCGGAAGCCGCACATCCTCGATTCCCAGCGGGTCCGCGACGACGGGATCTACCGCATCTCACTCACTTCGTTCGAGCTGGTGGCCAGCAACGCCGCCGAGTGGGCCGGGGCCGAGGTACCCGCAAGGAACTTCCCGACCGTCTGGCTCGTCGGCGAGCCAGGCGCCCTCGATGCGCCGATGGACTTCCTGCACGGCTTTCACTGGGGCGACTGGAATCCCGCGGAGCCCCTGAGGCGGGAGAGTCTACCGGCGCACATCTCGAAGCTGAGGATCACCTTCCACCCCAGGCGTGAACCACAGTTGATCACGATCGAACCTGGCGCCCACACCCGAATCGAGGCACATATCGAGCTGCCCAAGGGCAAAGAGGCCGCCCCCGGGAAGACCCCGGCGCTTCAGACCAGTCGGTAGGGATCGACCCGTCTACCCGACGATGGGAACGCCCTGGCGAGATCAGGGTCGATGAGGCGCTATAACGGCTGCCCGACACAAAGACCGAAAGTCACCCGCAACTTCACCGAGGAGCCTTCAGGCCCGGGAAGCAAGAACCCTCACGCGCATCCCCGAAGTCGAGCAGCGGTGACTCATCTGCGCCCCCGTCCGCGTACTCCCAAGGGGGGGCGTCGCCTTTGCGTAGGAGCAGACCGAGTGCGATTGGGTCGATGGAGTAGTGCTTCAGCACACGACGGATGCGCTCGATCGCGTCACCTACTGCACGGACATCCGCTCGGCTTCCAGACGCAGGTTGCCGGCCTCGTCTCTCCGAAGCGTTCCGGCCACCACGACCTCGGTCAAGCGCTCGAGGCCCTTCTGGCCATCTAGCGACCAGTCCGCGGGCATCCCCTCCTCCAGGAACTCGACGTTGACCGTCCAGCGCTCCAGTTCGTCTGCCTCGGTGAAGTCGCTGGTGCCTTTCGGTGCTGGTGCTGGGCAGCCGTTGAAGCGCCTAATCGACCCTGATCTCGGCCTTGCGTTCCAGTCGTCGGGTTGGGGGAGTCAGTACGTGCCGCCTCCACTGGTGGTGAACGCTGACGGGTTCTCGTTGCATGCGGCGACGCTGATCCGGAAGGGTCAGCGGGCGCAACTGGAGAAGCTCTGCCGCTACGTGACAAGACCCGCCATCAGTCTGGAACGCTTCGATGTCCGTCCCGATGGGATGGTCTCGTGGCTGCTGCGCAAGGCCTGGCGTGATGGGACCAAGGGCTTCGTCATGACGCCGTACCAGTTCATGGCTCGACTGGCGGCGCTCGCGCCGCATCCGCGCGAGCATCAGCTGACGTATCAGGGAGTGCTGGCCCCGGCCTCATCATTGCGTGATCTGGTGGTGCCGCGTCCCGTGGTTCGGAAGGAGCCGAAGGATGTGGACGTCGCCGATGAAGACGGCTCGAAGAGTGCGGAGGAGCGGTCGAAGGACCAGAGATACATCCGCTGGGCAGATCTTCTGAAGCGGTTGTTTTCGGAAGATGTTCTCAAGCGCCCGCGCTGCCGCGGGCGCAGGCACATGATCTCCGTGATCACAGATCCGGAGACAGCGCGGAAGGTGCTGGAGGGGGTGAGAGCGGCAGCGAGGAGGTCATCCGATTCGCTCGGTGGGGGAGCCCCGTCATCGCCGGGGCCGAGTCGTTCCCCACCGGCAGAGCTCGAGGTCCGAATACTGATGCCGCCTCGGCCGTGTCTACTTCACGGGGCGGCTGGACTTCGGGAAGTAGAAAGCTGCGGAAGAGCGGCGCGCGGGCCATCGTGTTCGATGAAACAAGATCAGCCAGCACTCTTGGGGAGGGTGCTGGCTGCAGGTCGTGGTGAAGCGAACCGGTGGTGCTCATCGGAGGGGGCGAAATCGGGCGAGTTCGGCTCAGCGAAGGGCCCGATGGCGGCTCGGGCGCTCCCGCGTGGCCGGGGAGCAAGGGTGGTGGCAACGAATCAGGCCACAGTCCAAGGCGGGGGCGGCATCGACACCCCGCTTGGAGTCCCCATCCGTTTCTTCGGCTTGGTAAGCTGATGGACGGCGGCTGCACTTCCCTACAGGCGCCTCGACCAGCGGGTGTTCTTTCCGACACCCCTTGCCCATCAGAACTTCATGAACTCTCGCATTCTCCTTCGAGCCGCGTGGCTCCTCGCATCTACGTCCTCCGCCATTGTCTACGGGCAACATCAGGTCTGGGTGGACCCCGTCCTTGGAAGCAACTCCGGGCCCGGGACGGAGGCGTCGCCCTGGCGAACCCTTCGACATGCCGTCGACCAGGCATCTGGTGACTTCACGATCTTCCTTCAGCCGGGGATCTACAGCCAGCAGTCCGGCGAGAGCTTTCCGCTGACCGTACAGGCGCATACCTCGATCGTGGCGCTTGGCGACGCAACGGACACTCGCTTGGAGCTTGGCGGAAGCGCCACGAGCCGTCGGATGGTCTTCGAGATGAGCAGCTCCTGCGAAGGGTTGCGAATCACGAAGCCCTCGGGGTCGATCGCGAGTGAGGCCATTCGAGTCACGGATGCTGCGGGCAGCGCTCCGGTTCGTTTTCGGGCCGTGGAGTTCATTGGGCCCGGTGCCAACGTGGATACGATAGGTGGCAGCGCCACGTTCGACCGTTGTACGTTTCGAGGTCAGGTCGGCTTCGCGCTAAGCTGGCACTCGTACGGAAACCTCGTTCTGCAGGACTCGCGGATCGAAGGGGCCCGCATCGGTATCGGGGCCGCAGGTTTCTACGATAGCGCTGTGGTGGACGTTAGCCTCGAGCGCTGTGTGATCACGGACTGCCAGCAAGCTGGGCTAAGGGTCTCGAATACAGCGACTTCTACACTTCTCTACCTGACGGTCCGCGACTGCCTGATCGCGCAAGGGCGTGGCGACGGGCTGTTCGTCGGGAATTGGTCCTCGGTACTTTCGCCCGTTGATGTGACGATCGAAGGCTCGACGATCGCCGCCAACGACGGCCACGGCCTGGATGTCGGAACGCCGTATCAGTTGATCGTCAGGAACTCCATCGTCGCGGGAAACTCGTTGGGGGACTGGGCCGGTTCGGGAGCTCTTGCCACTACGCTGGTGGCCGACGGAAGTGGACCGAGCGCGGGTGCAGGCAACATCAAGTTCACGGGCGATCCAGGCTTCGTCGACTCGGCTAGCGGTGACTTCTCGTTGCGCTTCGACTCCTTGGCCATCGATCGGGGCGATTCCGTATCCACGTCTGTCGACGTGCGTGGAGTGCCGCGAGTGATGGACGGCAACCTCGACCTCGAGGGCGCGCCTGATCTCGGTGCGTTCGAGCATTGCACGCTCATCGGGCCCACGCAGGTTGCGCTGGGAGTCGCCACCGATCTGGGCGTGACAGGACCTGCAGGAGGGTTCGCGACGGTGGTGGTCGCGCCAATGGGGTTCGCCGCCTTCGGCAACACCACGATCTTCGGACGCTTCTTCTTGTCGCCGCCCGGCGCCTATCGATTGGTACCCGTCCTGACGACGGGGGGCGGCCCGGAAACTGTGACGCTGCCGGCCTTCACCGACCCGACCCTCGTTGGAAGGACGCTTGGCCTGCAGGCGCTGACCCGCTCCCCGAGCGCGCCAGCAGGCGGGGCCTACAGCAATCCGATACCAGTAACGATCGAATGAGCCTGCGTTTCGCGCGCTGGACCATCATCATTTCCTCGGTAGGAAAGAACTCGCACCCCGCACTGCCAGGCCTCCGCTCCACTTATCGTCCCACCCGCCAGCAATCAGCGCTTGCTATAGGCCTAGCCCGCATTATTCACGAGCTGGCACCACCAGCACGTCCAAACCACGCTGTGGCTGCGTCAGACGGAAGCCTGCGGCTTCCGCCCGCTTCGCGGGCTCCCTCACGGAATGCTCAACGGGCCTACAGGCCCGCCTCCGCTTCCGTTCGGTCGTCTTCCTTGCCACAGCGCGGTTTGGACGCACTGGTGGCACCATCTCGTGAATAATGCGGGCTAGGAGTCTGCGCCACAGAATGCGATTCCGCGAGCACAGCCGGGATCCACGCCCGCGGCGTTGCGCCAAACCCCAATGGCATCCAACCATGGGGGGTCCGGCGCGCCTTGCGAGCGCGAATCCTGACGGCACTCGCGAAACCGCATTCTGTGGCGCAGACTCCTAGAGGCGACCCACGGGCCCCTCCTGTTCCATCCGTCAGGTGGCTGCTGCGACGGCACCTCGCTCATGTGCTATCCGAAAGGTGAGTTTCGGGTCGGCCCCCAGGGCATGTGGCTCGGGAAAGTCGGTGGTACCGAGGTCTCGATCGGTAGCGCGCAGTACGGGCCGCGGAAGCGCACCCAGCTCGTGCTCGACGTCGTACCGGGCCGCAGCTTCGCCCTGGAATCTCCCAGGGGGAAGCAGTTCCAGCCGCGCAGTCGCGCCTTCACACCGGAAGGGGGGTAGGGGCGGGAGGCAGCGCCGCCGCTGCGAGGGACGTGAAACCGGTGTCATTGGGCGGCCACGTAGGAGTGCGGAAAATGACGTGGGATCCACGCGATCGCCATGCGAGTCGGTCTCAAGCTTCTGGGCGTCCCGCCTCGAAAGATAGCGATGGCTACTTTCCCCCAGTCATCATGCGTCTTTCCCAAAAAAATCGGTTCAGGCTACGGCCTTATCATCCTGCTCATGGTGGCCTGCGCCACCGCCGGCTGGATTGGCCTCAGCCAGGTCTCGCACCGACTGGACTACATCTTGGGCTCTGCTTGGGACGCCGCTGACGGCGCCATGGAGTCGAACATCGAGATAGAAGCCCAGATCATCGTGGCTCGCAACATCCTGGCTGGGGCGGATCGCGAGGTGGAAATGGCGCGACTTGCCACGGCGCGGGAGGCCACGGCGGGAGCGATGGAGCGAATGAAGGGAGCCAATCTTCTTCCGGATGAACTGATCGAGTCGCTCGAGCAGCAGTACGACCGGTCATGCGAGAGCCTCGATGGGTTGCTCGAGGTTCACGACGATTTCCTAGGCGCCAAGGATCGGCTGGACGAGCACACGGCGACCTTCGTTGCCCTGAGCGACGAGGTGGAAGAACGTGGCGACTCGGCTGTCGAAGCGCTCGAGAACTCGCCCGATCGAGAGATCTCCTGGAACGGTGACCTCAAGGGGATCTGGTCCGTGGCCGATGGGGGCATGGAGTCGAACATCGAGTTTCTGAAGAGGCTCTATCGCATGGCACAGCTCGAGTCAGGCCAGGTGACACCGGCGAAGGCCCGTGAGCTGATTGCGGAGGCGCAGAATGCGCAGCGTGAGACGGCGCTGGAGATGCTGGCGACAGGGTGGTTCGATTTGCCTTCGGTCACGCCGGGCTTCCAGGGTCAAACGATGAGGCAGGCTTACGAGAGGCTGCTCAAGGACGATACGAAGATCACAGAAGAGTTCGTGGACGCGGTGGAGTCGCACAACGCGGCCATGGTCCGCTTCGAAGCGGACGCGCAGGAGCTGATCGAGAGACTCAGCCTCGTGGAAGAGAAGGCGGACGGGACGGTCGAGTCCGAGGCCGCCTTGGTGGCGGGCGTTGAGGCATCGGCGCGCCGGATCATCGGTGGTTCACTACTCGTTGGCATCGCCATCGCCATCGCGATCTCCGTCCTGATGACGCGCTCCATTACCGAACCACTGTTCGAGAATGCGGAGATCATCGATGCGATGGCGAGCGGTGATCTTTCCGTCCTGCCGGATACATCGGGCAAGGACGAGCTTGCCGACATGGCGCGATCGCTTGCGTCGACCCTCGAGGGTTTGCGCGTTGCGCTTGGGTCTGAACATGTTGATTGGAACGAGATCGCCGAGTCGCGTGCGATCATCGAGCGCTACCGCCCGATGGTCGAGTGTGCCTCGGCGCCCATGATCTTTGCCGATCGGTCAGGGCAGGTACGCTACGTGAACCCTGCCGCGAAGGCCGCGATGGCTTCCATCGGGATGTCGCTCGGAAGGCTCGAAGGTGCCAGCCTGCGCCAGGTGATTCGGATCGACCCAGGAGTCGATCTCTCGACCGCCAAGGCGCTGCCCTATCGGGCGACGGTGGTGTCTGGTCGCGAGACGCTGGAGCTGACCATAGCCGCTCTCCACAACGAGGCTGGCGAGTATTTGGGCCCGATGGCGAGCTGGGAATGCATCACCGCGAAACTGGCGAGCGAGAGGCAAGAGCGCGAGCGGGTTGAGCAGGAGCGGGCGGCTGCCGTGGAGCTTGCAGAGCGCGCCGAGCGAGTACTCGGCACGGTATCTACCCTCGCTGGGGGCGATCTACGGCCCCAGGAGGTTCTCGAGGGAGACGATGCCTGTGGGCGGATCTCCCAAAGCCTCAATCGTTTGACCTCGGGGCTGGCGGGGAGCCTTTCAACCATCGCCGAAAGTTCGCGAGCCCTGGCGTCCTCTTCGACACAGCTGCTCGCGATGAGCCGGGAGCTCGGGGACTCTGCTACGAGTGCGAGCAGCCAGGCGGACGTGGCCGCGGGCTCCAGCGAGGACGTTACCGATGTGGTTGGGAGCGTCGCTTCGGCCACCGAGGAGTTCTCGGTAAGCGTGAGGGAGATCGCCCGCAGTGCAGCCGAGGCAGCCAGTTACGCTTCGGGCGCCGTGGAGCTCGCTCGCACGACGGAGGAGCGCGTGCGGGATCTGGGCACCAGCAGCCGAGAGATTGGCGAAGTCGTCAAGTTGATCTCCACCATTGCGGGACAGACCAATCTGCTGGCCCTCAATGCGTCAATCGAAGCGGCGCGTGCGGGCGAAAGCGGGCGTGGATTCTCCGTGGTGGCCAACGAGGTCAAGAGCCTCGCGGGGGAGACGGCCGCGGCTACGTCGAGCATCGCCTCGAAGATCGAGGCGATTCAGTCGAGTACCGATGGCGTCACGCTAGCCATTGCCGAGATATCCAGCACGATCGGGCGGATCAACGAAGTTCAGACGACGATTGCATCGGCGACCGAGCAACAGTCCGCGACGGCTCAGGAGATGTCCCGCAACGTGTCCCGCGCTGCTGAAGGATCGTCGAGCATCGCAAGTTCGGTCCAGAGCGTGGCTCAGGCTGTCCGTGCTGCGACCACGTCGGCCAGCGAGGCCGATCTCGCGGCGAACGATCTCGCGGCCATGGCAGATCGTCTCAATAGCCTGGTCGACCAGTTCCAATTCTGACAATGACTGGAACGAGCGCGACGGACCTCAGTCGTTCGCGTCCAGGATCGCCCAGATCCCGGTCGCGATCGGCGTGAGCCTCGCCGAAGGCTCGCTAGACGGCCGCCGTCCGCGTGTGATCGTCCTGCAAATCGGCGTCAACAACATCCACGCCGCGTCCCATACGGGGAACGAGCCGTTCCAGGGGATCGTGGCTGCGTGGACGGCGCTCGGCGATCAGGTGCACTACCTCGATCTGTCTGGTGTCTTCGTTGACGAGGAAGGCCAGCCGCGCCCAACGCTGGGTCGCGATAGCCTGCACATCACTGAGGAGGGTCGGCACGCCTGGATGGCCGCGATGGAGCCGGTTCTTTCGGACATACTGAGGTAACCCGTCGAGGGACTGTGCTCTGCCGCGCCCTGCGAATTACTCTCTCCGCCATGAGCTCTTGGCGCGATCAAGCCTCCGAAGAGGCACAGCAGGATCTGGACTCCCTCGTAGGCGCGGCGCTGGAGACGGGAGAGACCACCCTGGAATCCACCGGGGAGCTGCGTCCGTTCTTCATCGGCGTACGGATCGATGGCACGAAGACCATGGGATCCCTCGGCGATGAGGTCGATGCCTCCGAGGTCGTGGTGAGGCTCGTCGCCGCCCTTCGGAAGAGCCGCGATCAGTATCGCGCGGTGGCGATCGTGAAGGACGTGACCCTGCGGGACGGGACCTCGGACGCGATCTGGGTCGACCTGTGCCACAGCGAAGGGCACGCGATGACCTGCTACCTGACGTACCGCCTGCACGACGGCCGGCTGACCGCGGGAGACATGGGCGCGCAGGCCTGCGACAACCTTCTCTGGTAGCGAGCTTTCGAGCGGCAGCTTCCTGCTCACGTTGGGGTGGGCCGCTTGTCCGTGGTTTCGAGCAAGGCCGTGAGTCCGTACCGGTTCGGATCGACTCGGGTTCCGGGACCTGGAACGAGACCAGCCCCTGGCGAGATCGGTCACGATCGACTCGACGCAGCTGCGGTTCACTCCGGAGCCGTACCACGATCGCTGGCGCCTCGTCGGCGCTCAGGACGGTGGCAGCTCCACGGCTCCCCCGCCCTTCGTCTTCCAAGCACATGCGGGCATGCTCCTCACCCAGGAGGACGTCTCCGCCTTCGGTGCATTCAACCAGGCGGACTTCGACCCGACTTCGTACGACCTCGCCTTCAGACTCCGCTGCAACGATCCGGACGTGATCGACCAGCCCGTCGACCTGGTTCTGCTGTCGGAGACCCAGCCGATCCTCGCGATGCAGATCCACACGAAGTTCCCCCTGCTGGCTGGCGGCAGCGACGACGGGCCGTCTTCCGAGACGGATGGCGATGGTGTCGACTGTTCCCCGGCGCAGAGGGATGAGCCCCAGCCAAGTTTCTCGGGAGCCTGCAGCTTCCCGGAGATTGCGAGCTTCCCGACCTGCCCGGACGCTGGCCCGGTAGGGCAGCCGGCCTGCAACGTGTGGCCCGAGGAGGTTAGTCGGGTTTGCGGCACGGCGGGCAATGACGGGACCGCGGTGTTCACGCGCACCGAAACCGGGGGAGTGTCGGTCGCTTTCCAGGGAGTGGGGGCGAACGGAAGCGTGAGCAGCACCGCAACCACGACCATGAATTACGACCTCGACGACGGCGAGTGCGGGACGTGCCAGACCTTCTACTGGATGCGTCAGAGGTGCACCCAGGTGTTCGAATACTGGGTCTTCACCGTGAAGATCTACGAGTCGATCCATCCGCTGGCGGTCTTCATGTACTCGCAGATCGGATGCTTCCGGAAGACCATCACGTTGGCGTGCACCAACGACTACGGTCCGTCGGCTTCGGCGGTCTGCCTGCGAACCGGCTGCAACTGACCCGGGCGGCGCGGGGCACGGTACCCGGGGGAGCCACGAACGTGTGAGAAGAGCGGGATCTCCATGGAAGTGAAGGTGGTCGAAAGGGTCCCGGGCTCAGCGCTGTCAGGCGTGGAGGTTCTGGGTCTGCAGGGGAACGTCTATCAGGTGGGCCATCCCCGGGTCTCACGGACGAAATCGCTCACCGCCAAGGTGGATGGAGCCGTGCCGCGGGGGCCAATCTCCGGCTCTATCGCGTCGATTCATTGCAGCAGGTCAGTGAGGTCCGGCTGGCGCGCACGAATGAGGTCGTCAGGGACTCTCTTTTGCCAGGCGACTATCGGGTCCAGTTGGAACTCGGGGCGAGCTACAGCGAATCGAAAGTTCTCGCGACCCGGGACGTGGCAGTGGAGAAGCCGGGCTCGAAGCGACGCTCACTCTTCTTCCCGAGGCGGGCGTCGCCGCCGAGCGTGCACGAGCCAGCGGCGTGCTTTTCCTGCCGGAAGGCGGGCCGACCAAGTCCCTCGTGTGAATGCCGGGGGAATCGTCGACGGGCGCCACTAATTCAGGGCACTAGAGCTGACTGACTCGAACGGCTACTGGATGAACGCCAGCCCCAGGTTGGTGAACGCTGCGCCCGCAGGGCTCGAACTCGACGTGACCAGCGCCTGGAGTCTCCACGTTCGACCGATGAGGCCGGTGTCGTTCGGGATCGGGATCTGGAACGTGGCTCGCGTCGCGTTCGTCGGAATCTGAAGCACGATCTCGCGGGTCGGATTCGATCGGCCCGCGAGGTAGTAACCGTACTGGGTCGGATACCCGCTCGAGTCGAAGCTTCGATTGAGGGCGACGATCACCGTCGAGCCAGGCTCGCCGCGTACCTCGTAGGTGGCGGTGGAACCAATGGGCGTTTCGTAGGGCCCGGAGAGCGTGAGGAACTCGTACGCGCCCATGTCCCAGCGCGCCTCCGTGTCGTAGTCGCCGTCGACGCCGCTGATTCTGCCGCCGTCGATGGCGGGACTGTTCCAGCGGAGTTGATAGTCGCCAACGGCCGGGTCGACGAACAGGGGATCAGCGGTCGAGACGCCCGGGCCGCTGAGGGTTCCGCCGGTCGCGATGGAACGGGTGATCGCCGTTCCGCCGAGCCCGAGCGGTGCGTCCTGCAGGTTCCGGTCAAGGATCAGCTCGCTGAACTCCGACTGGCTGTTCAGGAGGCCCTGCACCCGAATCCCTGCCCTGCAGTTCACGACGGTGGCATTCAGCACCGAAAGCTGGAGCGCTTCCAGGGTTCCGGCGTCGACGTCGAGCCCGATCGAGCTCTTCGCCACCAGGCCCGCCACCGCGATTCGAACGGCTCCCGACCCAGCCAGCGGTGCCGTGAGCTGGCCAGTTCGCACCCGAATACCGACCTCGCATGCGGTGATGGTGACGTCCGCGTTCACCCGTCGGTCGCGCTGGCTGGCCGGATCCATTTCGATACCGACCTGGCAGTCCTGAATGGCGGTGCCACGGACGGAGAGACTCTCGGCACCCCGCGAGCGAATGCCGATGTTGCAGTTCTGGATCTCCGCGCGAAGGATCTGTACCTCCTGCACCGAAGAGGGGGCCACGGGTGAGACTGCGTCTACCGCGACGCCGCATCCATCGAACTCGCACCCATCGATCCTCGCCGTGTACGTCGTGGCGACGATGGCGCGTCCCGCATTCTCGAAGCGAAATCCGCCGAGGAACACCGGGTTGAACAGGCCTGGCGAGAGGACGAAGCCGTCTGCCGTGGGGCCCGGGTCGACGACGGCGGACGTGGCGTTCCACGTGCTCTCCGCGGGAACCGAGATCGGGAACACCTCGCCCAGTGCCGAGTCGTAGCGTCCCGGCTGGACGAAGACCCTGAAAGGATTCGCTTGCGCGGCGCGTGTCAGGGTTCGGAAGGGGGCCGCCAGGCTCGTCCCGGGGTTGCTATCGCTGCCGCTGATGGCGTCGACGTAGACCGTGTGCTGTGCGGAAGCCGCGCCACACAGTGCGGAGAGTAGCGCGAGGGCGAGAGCGGCATTGCGAAGTGCGAGCATGGGCCTGGAGGTTGGTTAGAAGGTCAGGGAGGCGGAAGAAGGGGAAGGCTTCAAGTTCCGTGCCGTCGTGGGACGGCCGAGGGGATTCAGGGGCGCGGGCACGGCTTCCCGGCCTCCCGCCTGGGTCACGTCGCTGTCGACACTCGCGCTCTGGCATGGGCCCAAGGGACGTCCACCGTTGGAGGGGAAGGCGAGCAGTCAAGTGAAGGCGAGGAAGAGCATCGGGACGACGCTGAAACGGACAGGCGAGAAGAACCCCGGGCTGGAGAAGTCGCATGCAGGGGCGCGAGCTACGCTGGGCTCATGGAAGCAGACGTCGGGGGAAAGGTGTGGCCAGGTCTCGGAATTTCGGCCGTTCTGCTGGCGGCTGCGATCGGGGTCGTGCTCTTTTCGGGGACGGGGCAGGTGGCGCCGGACGACGGGCCCGCGCTCGTGTCGCCCTCGGCGACCGCGACGGCGACCGCCGCCGCGGACGCGACCGAAGTCGATGCTCTCCCGGCCGCTGGCGCGGAGCGATCGGCGGTGGTGTCGATCGCGGAGTCGCCGCAGGAGCTTGCCGAGTCGAGCGCCCTCGAGATCGAGGGACGCGTCGAGATGGAAGCGAGCATGGAAGAGAAGGATCTCGTCAAGGTCGCGGTCCTGGTGCACGGCGATCGATGGCTCTCGGATCGCGAGGCCGGATTCGAGGGCAACCTTCTCTGGGGAGCCACACCGGCGACCCGTGCGATGCAGACCATCAAGATGACCTCAGCGACCGAAGGCGTGGTCGAGGTCCACGGGCGCCCCTCCACTCACGAAGAGTTCGCCGACATTCATCTCGCCGGGTTCGTGTTCCGGCCGACTTCGCTCGACGAAACCCCCGGTGGTGCTGCGGAGCTCCTTTTGAACCTCGAGCCCGTGCCCGGGGCCACGCTGGTGTGGGCGGAGTCGATGCCGCTTGGCCAGCGCGTGCCCATCGAGATCGTCATGAGCGCGCGCGATGAGCCGACGGTTCCGAAGGAGGAGTGGTGGGGCGACGCGAGCGTACGGGTCGAGCGGAATAGCGACTGCCAGCTTCCGTTTTTGCTGCCTCGCCTCGTTCGGAAGGAGAGCGTCTGGATCGGCGCTCCCGGTCGGGCCTGGCGCGCCTTCCCCGTGGGGCCGGACGATCTGGAGGTCGAGGTTCAGCTCGTGGACGAAGCCAGCCTCCGGGTTCTTCACGATGGGCCCGGTGCGCTGGACCCGAGCACCGGCAGGCCGGTCGTACCGCTGCACGTCATCCTCGAATCCCTTCATAGCGGGACGCTGCAGGTCAAGCCGGTCGTGGACCGCGCGCCGATCCTGTTCGCGGGGCTCTCCCGCGGCGAGTACCGCGTGCGCGTGGCGCGCGGGACGACCCACGACGCCGAGGAGGTCTCCGGGACCACCCAGTTCAAGATCGAAGCCGGGGAGTCCGTCGAGGTGAATCTGACACGGGGCTTCGCGGACCAGCACCTGGGCAGCATTCGCCTGCATGTCTCCGGCTCCGACGAGGTGATGGCGCTCGGGGCCGAGGCGGGTCTCGAGGTCACGGTGTTGCGCCGGGCCGAGCCGGGCGCGCGCTGGCCCTGGATCCGTGAGCGCACCATGCGCCCCGGAGAGGGAGCACCGGATGGGGTGCGGCTCTTCGAGAAGAAGGGGCTCGTCCCCGGCGAGTACCTCGTCACGGTGAGTCCCCTGGGGTCGCACGCCCCCTGTGAGGTACACGCCGGAAAGGTCACCAACGTGGACCTGCGCCTGGAGGAGCCCGGCTGGCTGACGCTGCGCCTGCCGGAGGGCTACGACGCAGACATGTGCATCGTCTCGATCACGACGGCTGCGATGAACCCGAAGGATCGCTACTACTTCCCCTACAACCGCATGGTCGCGGAGGCGCTCGATGGGCGTCACCCGATCATTCCGGGAACGTATCGGATGGACGTCTATTCCCTGGGGGCCGGCGACCTGCCTCCGCTCGCCGCCTATGACTTCGTCGTCCGCTCAGGCCAGGAGTGCCTCGTCGCTCCGGAGCCCCTTCCGAACCTGCGGTTCGAGGTCGAGGTTCATGAGGCCCGGGCGGGCCAGGAAGGCAAGCCGATCGCCCTGCCCTTCGACTTCTGGGCCAACGTAAAGATGATCAGCCAGGCGACGGGAGAGCAGCTGTTCGGTGTCACAAGCTTCACCGGCGATGCCTCGACTTGCATCGGCATCAGCGTGTCGCTGGCGGTCGAGCCCGAGACGATTCGCCTCGAGCTACCGGAGAATCCCTTCTGGACGTTCGCGCCCCCGGAGCCCTTCGACCTGGTGGACGGCATGACCGTCGTGCTCCAGGCGACGGCGAAGTAGTCGGGCTTCTCGGTTTGCGCGTCAGGCGACCGCGGAGCTGCCGACTCGTTTTGCGGGTAGACTACCTCGATGTTCAGAACCTTCACGCGGGCCGCAATCTGCAGCCTCATGGTCGCCGCCTGCAGCGGGGATACGGACACGTCCAGTTCGATGTCCGATGCGGAACACGGCCACCCTCACGGCGGCGAGCACAGCGCCGACCATGGCCACGGCCATGGTCCCTCTCAGCAAATGGGCGCCCTGGAAAGGGTGAAGCCTGAACTCGTGGCGGCAACACCCGACTCGCCCGCCTACACGCAGCTCGGCCCCGGGGTCGAGGTCATCGACGACGTGGCGGCCGCGGCGCGCGCGGAGAGCAGCACGTTCACCCACGAGGGCCACTTCGCGCCGCTCCTCTTCGGGAGCGATCTGCGCGCGTTCACCCTGCGCCTGGAGCACGGCATGTTCCTCGCCGAGCACCCCCATCCCACCGAGAGCATGGTCTATACCGTGAGCGGGCGCTGGGTTCTTTGCTCCAGCGGTAACCGCAAGGTCATGGAAGCGGGCTCGGTCTTCCACTTCGGGCCAGACGCGCCCACGGGCTGGGAGGCGCCCTTCGAAGGGGGAGCCCAGGTGCTGATCGTGAAGACCCTCCGCGAAGGCGAGGACTACGCGATGTTCTGTGAGGGCATGCGCGAGCTTGCGCTGAAGCTGGAGGGCCAGTACGCCGAAGGCGAGGTCTTCTACTTCGAACAGCTCGAGGACGATCACCCGGCCCTCGCGTTCGCGCGGGCCCAGGGAGCGTCGATCGAAGCACCCCGCCGCGAGGATCGCTAGCGTTGCGCGCGCGGAGTTTCGAGGCCGGGCCTATGGTGGTGCTCGCGGCCACGCTGGCGCTCGCGGCCGTTTCCCATGGCTGCCGCTCGGCCCCGGCGCATGGCGGAACGCGCGGGACTTCGCCCGACTTCATCGAGCCGCTCGACCTCGTGGAGATCGAGCGCGACGCCGTCCTCCGCATCAACGCGGACCTCGTCCCTGGCCCCCTCACGATGGATGTGGCCATCGTCATCCCGAGCAATCTGGACCCCGGCTTCGACCTCGTGAGCGTCCCGCAGATGCTCGACGGCATTCGCTCGGCCAAGGAGATCTTCGGCGCGGTCGGTGTCCAGATCCGCCTGCTCTGGGTCAAGACCGGCCCGGTTCCGGATCAGCATCTTTCGATCACCTCCACCGACCTTCTCACGGGGCCCGGCTCGAAACACGCCGGAATGTACACGAACTTCCAGCGTCACCCGAGGCCCCTGAGCGCGGGCGCGAGAGCGGCGTTCGAGTCGCTCGTTCCGCGGGACGAAGCGAACGACCGGACCCTCTATCTCGTGGTGCTCCAGGACGTCTTCTATCCCTTCTTCGCGAGTAGCGGAGCAGGGAATGATCTCGTCCCCACGGTGACTCCGACCAGCGGGCTGTCGTTTCCGCCGTATATCCACGGCCGCGAGATTCCCCGTCGCCTGCGGGGCGTGATCACGATCTCGAACCTCACAGCAGGCGCCAACCGGTTCAAGACGATCGCCCACGAGATCGGTCACAAGACGCTGAACGTCAGCCACGAGTACCGCACGATCGACCCCGAGTTCGAGGTCGTCGGCGAAGGCGGCCTGATGATCTACGGTGCCGGGGTCGAGATCCCCTCGGGCGCGGACGGTCGCTGGCACCGGGAGCGCCTCGAGCGGTCGCCGTTCCTCTACCGGGAAGATGAGTCGGGCAAGAAGCTCTGGAACCCGGACTTCGAGGACGGCGGCCACTACTTCGACCCGATCTACGGGGACTTCGTGGTCGGTGAGGAATGACCCTCCGGGACGCGCCCCATGGCGCGTCCCGGGTGCGCAGTCACGCCTCCACGTCGCCCCCCGCCTGGGCGGAACCTTCGAGCTGGGCCATGGCCCGCGCGTACGCCGTCGGTGACGTCAGCGAACGCTCCCAGAAGTGCCGCGCCTTCGACTGGGCGATGCCGAGCAGCGTCGCCTCCGGGTAGCGGCCCTCCTCGTCCGGGCTGCCGGCTTCCATCCCCGTGAACACCTCCAGCGCTTCGTGGACGGTCTTCACGGCCCAGACATGAAAGCGGCCTTCTGCGCAGGCCTCGACGACGTCGTGGCGCAGCATCAGATCGCCCGCGTTCGAAGCGGGGATGATGACGCCGCCGTGGCCGCTGGTGCCGAGGGCCTCGCACGTATCGAAGAAGCCCTCGATCTTCTCGTTCACGCCGCCGATGGCCTGGATGCGACCGTGCTGGTCGATCGCGCCCGTCATCGCGACGTCCTGGCGCAGCGGCACGCCGGTCAGGGCGGAGAGCAGGCAGCAGATCTCCGCGCCCGAAGCCGAGTCGCCGTCGATGCCGCCGTAGCTCTGCTCGAACGCGAGGCTCGCGCTGAACGCCATCGCGTGGTCGGCGCGCAGCAGATAGCGCAGCAGGCCGCCGAGGATCTGGAAGCCCTTGGTATGGATCTGGCCCGACAGCGACGCGCTGCTCTCGATATCGATGATGCCCGCGTTGCCCGGGGCAATCGTCGCCGTGATACGCGCTGGGAAACCGTAGGTCAGCATGCCCGCCTTGATGACGGCGAGCCCGTTCACCTGGCCGACCGTGGCTCCGTCCGTCTCGATGATGATCGTGCCGTTCGCGATCATCGCATGGAAACGGCGGGAGGGCAGGTTCGCGCGGGCTTTCGTGCGCCTCACGGTTTCGCGGATGTCGTCTCCGGTGATCGCGCCGCGCGCTGCGCCGTTCCGTTCGCGCTGATGCGCGACGTAGACAGCTTCCCGCGCGATATCGGCGATGCGCCCGAAGCGGGCCGTCAGCTTGTCCCGGCGCGCCGCGATTCTCGCGCCGTGCTCGGCGAGAGCCGCGACCGCGCTTCGGTCGAACGGCGGCAAGTCCTCGTTCGCCGCTATCTTGGCGATGACGCTCGCGTACTGTCGAAGGCCTTCTGCGTCGCGGTCGATCTCCGACTCGAAGTCGGCCAGCACCTTGAACAGCTGGCCGAAGTCCGGATCGGCGCGATCGAGCATGTAGTAGGTGCCCGCGTCACCGATCAGGATCACGCGCAGCGAAATAGGGATCGGCTCCGGCTTGATCGACGTGCGGAAGTACGGCGTGCTGAGTTCCTGGGGGACGATCTCCAGCTCCTTGTTGCGCAGCGTCCGCACGAGCACGCGCCATGCGCCCGGTTCGGTCAGGAGGTCGCGCGCTTCCATCACGAGGTAGCCGCCACTGGCCTTCAGGATCGAACCGGCGCTGATGCGCCTGAAGTCACCGCGCGTCGGACCCTGGGGAGACCAGCCGGTCTCGACGGAGCCCAGGAGTCGGCTCAGCGACGGTGAGGTCTCGATGACGACCGGTGCGCGCTCCGCGCAGGTGGACTCCAGGATCACGTTGACGTCGTAGAGATCCGCAGGGTGGAAGCCCGGGGGATGCTCGCGTCCGAGGTTCTCGATGACATCGTCGATGAGGCTATCGACGAAGCGCTGCACGGCGGGCTCCGCAAAGTCCTTGCGGATGGGGGCCACGGCGTCCTCGACGAGCTCGCGGGTCGAGTCCTCGATGAGGGACAGCATGCGTTTGCCCGTCTCGACGCGCATGCGCTGGATCTCACGTCCGATGCCGCCGAAGCGCTTGGCGAATTCCGCCTGCTTCGTCTCCCACTCGGAGATTTGCTCCTGGGTGATCTTCTCCTCGCCCAGAAGCTGCGCAAGTTCGGCGCCCCCGAGGGGCTTGCCGTCGAAGAGTGGCACGATGTGCGTCTGGACGGCGGGCGGCTGGCCCTGTTGAACCATGGCCATCCCTGCTTCGCGAAGATCGGCCTCGAAGGGTTTCGTGATCTCGGCGATCTTCGCGTTGGTCTCCGTTTCGATGGCCTCACGCTGGGTCTGAATGGCCTCTCCGGTGAGCGTCTTCGGGAGCTCCTCGCGGATGAAACGTGCCACGTCGTGGACCAACGAGTGAAGGACCTTTCCTCGCCCCGGCGGAAGCTTCAATAGCTTCGGGTGATCCGGCTCCTTGAAGTCGTGGACGTAGGCATAGTCGAAGAGGTCGTTGCAATCGGGCCGAATCTCCTCGAGCAAACGCGTGATGATGCTCATGCGCCCGAGGCCGGTCTGACCCCGGACGAACACGTTCTGCTCGGGGGCAGCACATTCAATGCCGAAGCGCAGGGCGTCGACGGCCGTGTCCTGGCCGGCGAATCCAATGACGGGTTCGACCTCGGCCGTGGTTCCGAACTCGAGTGTTTCAGGGTCGAGGCGCCATCGAAGCGCGTCTTTCGCAAGCGGTTTCAGCATGCGAAGAGGGTAACAGACGGTGACGCCGGCGTTCCCGTCGCGGGAGTCTGCGCCAGCATGGTCACGGGAAACTGCGCCAGTATCGGCGCGGTCTCACCCATTCAGGATCGTCATACCCATCGAGTACCCTGTGCCGAAAGCGCACAGGAGCGCGCGCTTACCCGGCGTGAAGGCGCCGCTCTTGCGGACCTGGTCCAGGAGGATCGGCACCGACGCGCTCGACGTGTTCCCGAGGGTCTCGATATGGATCGGAACTCGCTCGGCGGCGCAGTTCGGGATCACGCGCTGGGTCACGGCCTCGATCATCCGGGCGTTGGCCTGGTGGAACAGGAACAGGTCGACGTCTTCCAGCTCGAGACCCGCGCGCTGGCAGCACGCTTCGATGCGCGGTGGCAGGAGACGGACCATGTCCTTGAAGACCTCGCGGCCTTCCATGCCGACGACGTAGCGATGAACCCGGCCCTGCTCGACGACGCACTGGCCGTTCCGGCTTCGCACGCGATAGATGGGGCGCTCGCTGAGGTCCGGGTGGACCGTGATGTTCCTCGCGGAGACGCCCTGGGTCGCCATCCAGACGCCGGGCAGGTCGTCGCTTTCGGGTGGCCCGAAAACTGCCGCGCCGGAACCATCGCCGAAGATCGGCATCGTGGTTCGGTCGCTGGCGTCGAGGACGCTCGTCATGCACTCGGCGCCGACGACGAGCACGTTGGGCCGCGCCTCGTTTCGACCGACCGCGCCCTGGGCGTTGTACATGCCTCCGATGAAACCGTTGCAGCCAAGGCTCTGGTCCACGGCGAACACGTCTTCTTCCATGCCCAGCGCCGCGTGGATGGAACTCGCCGTCGTGGGCGCGAGGCCGTCCGGCGTCGTCGTGTTCACGTAGACCGCGCCGATGCTGGCGATGTCCACGCCCGCGTCGGCCACCGCGCTGCGCGCGGCGTGGATCGCCAGATCGCGGACGGTCAAGCTCGCATCAAGAACGCGGCGGCTGAGGACTCCGAGGCGGCGCTCCGGGAAGTCCGCGTCCGTGGGCAAGACCTCCTGTTCCGGAGCCTCCACCGCCAGCCGTTCCCGGACCTCGTTCATCAGGCGAGCGAGCTCCACGTTTCCGAGCTGAGTTCCGGCGACGTCTTCCCCGGGCAGCGCCCGGCCCGTGCCGAGGAGTTTGGCTTTCATCGAGTGTCTGGTGTCAAAGGGACAGGGACTGCAGCCTAACCATCTGCACGGCCAGTTCCGCTTCTATTCACCGCGGAACAGGCCGAGGAGTTCGCACGACTGGCCCAGCGCCGCGGCCGCCGCCGCCCGGCCTGCGAGGGCGCCGACGAGATTGCCGGTACCGCAGTACCCCCCGATCGCCCAGACGCCCGAGCGGACCTCCTCCATCACGGGAAGCGTGCCCTCGACGTAGCCGACCGACGCCGCCCACCGGTGGGTGATCCGGGCCTTCGTCCGGACGCAGTCGCGGAGGAAGCTCTCCAGAAGCTCCTGGATCTCGTTCGTCGGCGTGGCGTCGTGGGTCCACTCGTCGGCCTCGAACATGTCGCGGAACCCGCCGAGCGCGAACGCGCCGTTCTCCAGCTGCTGGACGTACTCGTAGCCGTCCCGCAGATACATCGGGCGCGGGAAAACGGCGTCGGTGGCCGGCTCCGTCCCGAGCATCTGAAGCCGGGCCGTCCGGACGCGACCGGCGAGTTCGGGCAGCACCAGGTCGAGCCGTCCGTCCACGGCCACCACGGCCGCGCCGCAGCGGATCGGGTGGCCGTTCGCCACCACGGTCTCTCCCGCGATGTCCGTCGCCGCCGAGCCCTCGAAGAGCTGCGCGCCGCGCTCCAGCGCCTGCCGGGCCAGGGACCGACAGCGCGCCAGCGGGTTGAACGACATGTCGCCAGGGAACAGGAGCCCGCGGCCCTCGCCGCCGTCGTAGAGCTCCACGGGCAGGCCGTCCGCTTGCATGGCCTCGAACTGCGCGATGCAGTCTTCACCCTCCTCGGCATCGACCGCGATCCGAAGTGAATCGGTCACTCGCACGTGCTCCGGCGTCGCCGATCGCATGCGCGCCTGCTCTTCCATCGTCGCGCGATAGAAGGCGAGCGCACGGTCGTGTCCAAGAGCTTCCACGGCGCGGTGGTAGAAGGGCGCGAGCCCGGCCAGCGCGAGGCCCCCGTTCCGGCCCGCCGCGCCGCCCGCCACGATCCCGGCGTCGATCCCGATGACGCGGGCGCCGCGGTCGAGCAGCTCGTGGACGGCCGTGAGGCCCGAGCCGCCCAGTCCCACGACGCAGACATCCGCCGCCAGCGGCTCCGCGACGGGCGGAAGCGGCGTCCAGCGTCCCGTCTCCCAGAGCGGCGTATTCGGCGGCGGCGTCGTGGTCATCTACTTCGAGCCCTTCTTCGGATCGGCGTTCAGGCCCTTGGCGGCGAACGCCTTGGCGAACGGATTGTTCTTCAGCGGAGCCTCCGACGTCGTGAAGGTCGAGGGGCGAGGCTCCGAGCTCCGCTCGCCGCCTCCCCGGGGACCGCGGCCTGCGCCGCCGCGCCCGCCGCCGCCACGCGGGGAGCCGCCACGCTGGGGGCCGGGGCCGCGGCCCGCCGTGCGATCACCGCGCGGCTCCCCGCGCTCGACCCGCGCCGCCTGCGGGTCGTCGTCGAGGCGCATCGACATCGCGATGCGGTTGCGCTCCAGGTCGATCGACATGACCTTGACGTGCACGATGTCACCGGCGGAAACGACCTCGGACGGCGACTTGATGAAGGTGTAGGACATCTGGCTGATGTGCACGAGGCCGTCCTGGTGCACGCCGACGTCGACGAACGCGCCGAAGTCCGTCACGTTGGTCACGACGCCCTCGAGCTTCATGCCGACGGCGAGGTCCTGGATCTTCTCGACGCCGTCCTTGAAGGCGGCGGTCTTGAACTCGGGGCGCGGGTCGCGGCCCGGCTTCTCCAGCTCGGCGAGGATGTCCGTCACCGTCGGCAGACCGAAGGTCTCGTCCACGTAGTCGGCCGGGTTGAGCGAGCGCAGGAACGCCGCGTCGCCGATGATTGAGGCGACGTCGCGCTTTGCCTTCTTGGCGATGCGCTCGACGACCGGATACGCCTCGGGGTGCACGGCCGAGCGGTCGAGGGGGTCGTCGCCGCCCATGATGCGGAGGAATCCCGCGGCCTGCTCGTAGGCCTTTGGACCCAGGCGCGGCACCTTGAGGATGTCCTTGCGACGGCGGAACGCGGCGTGCTCGTTGCGGTACGCGACGAGGTTCTCCGCGAGCGTCTTCGTCATGCCGGCGACGCGCTCCAGGAGCGCGGCCGACGCGGTGTTCACGTCCACGCCGACGGCGTTCACGCAGTCCTCGACCACGGCGCCCAGCGAGCGCGTCAGCTTCGTCTGATCGACGTCGTGCTGGTACTGGCCGACGCCGATGGCCTTGGGCTCGATCTTCACGAGTTCCGCGAGCGGATCCTGGACGCGACGCGCGATCGAGGCGGCGCCGCGCAGCGAGACGTCGAGGTGAGGCAGCTCCTTGGAAGCCAGCTCCGACGCCGAGTACACCGAGGCGCCCGCCTCGTTCGTGATGATCTTCTGGAGCTTCACGTCGGGCATCCGGTGCATGAGGTCGACCACCAGGCGATCGGTCTCGCGCGAGCCCGTGCCGTTGCCGACGCTGACCAGCGAGATGCCGTGGGCGCGCACCAGCTTCTCGAGGACCTTGAGCGAGCCCTCGATGTCGTTGCGGGGCGGCGTCGGGTAGATGGTGTCGGTGGCGACGACCTGGCCCGTGCGATCGACGACGGCGACCTTGACGCCCGTGCGCAGGCCCGGGTCGAGGCCGAGGATCGCGAGCGGGCCGGCGGGTGCAGCGAGCAGCAGCGCCTTGAGGTTCTTGGCGAAGACGTCGATGGCGCTGATCTCCGCGGCCTCGCGCAGGCGAGTCACGAGGTCGGTTTCGATGCGCAGGGCCAGCCGGAAGCGCCACGCGAGCCGCGCGGCGCCGCAGAGGAACTCATCGGCCGGGCGGCCCTGGTCGGAGACGTTGAAGCGGCGCATGACCTGGGACGCGCAAACGCCCGTGGAATCGTCGCCGAGTCGCTTGTCTTCAGGATCGAGCACGACGTTCAGCGAGATCGCGTTCTCTCCGCGTCCGCGGAGCATCGCGAGCGCGCGGTGGCTCGGGACGTTCTTCAGCGGCTCGGAGTACTCGAAGTAGTCGCGGAAGCGCGCGCCCGCTTCCTCTTGGCCCTCTTCCACGACGGTCTTGATCGTCGCATTCTCCCAGGTGTGCTCCCGGAGGTTCGTGGAGAGCTCCGGGTCGTCGCAGAAGGTCTCGACGAGGATGTCGCGGGCGCCTTCCAGCGCGGCGTCCGCGTCCGGCACTTCCTTCGCGGGATCGACGAACTCGGCCGCGAGCGTCGCCGGGTCGAGGGTCGGGTCGGCGAGCAGTCGCTCGGCGAGGTCCCCGAGGCCGCGCTCGCGCGCGATCTGGGCCTTCGTGCGACGCTTGACCTTGTAGGGGCGATACAGATCCTCGAGGCGCGTCTTCGTGTCGGCCTCCATGATCGCGGCCTGCAGCGCGGTCGTCAGTTTGCCCTGGGACTCGATCGCCTCCAGCACCGTTTGCTTGCGCGCATCGAGTTCGCGCAGGTAGGTGAGGCGCTCCTCCAGATTCCGCAGCTGGGTGTCGTCGAGGCCGCCGGTGCGTTCCTTCCGATAGCGCGCGATGAAGGGCACCGTCGCGCCCTCGTCGAGCATCTCGATGGTGGCGGCGACCTGGTCGGGACGTACGCCGAGCTCGGCGGCGATACGTTCGGCAAGAGAGGCGGGTGCGACGGGCGAAGCAGCAGCTGGGGTCATGGAGCGATTATCCGTAGTGGGCGACGCCGGTGTAGACAAGGTTCACGACCGGCATGAAGACGGCGCTGAAAATACCGGGGAAGAGCATCCATGCCGCAATGATTCCCATCATCTGGAACGTGGGCTGCGAGATGAGGTCGGCGTAAGTTCGCTGCATACTTTTCGGGGTGAAAAGTGGTAGCGCTCCGCTGCCGTCGAGGGGCGGGACCGGGATCAGGTTGAAGAGCAGCAGCACGAGGTTTTCGACGAAGAGCAGGCTCAGGAAGATCGCGAAGGAGCGGCCGACCGCGCTGCCCGCCGTCAGGGTGATCTCGGAGAACTCACCCATGGTGCGCGGCGCAACGAAGGTCTCGGTGGCGAGGCCTATGCGGATGCCGATCACGGCGAGCAGCAGCAGCGCGAGGTTCGCGGCGGGCCCGGCGACCGAGACCCAGGCGGACTTGCGCGGGTAACGCTCGCTCCAGGCGCGGTCCACCGGGATATGGGCGTAGCCCATGGGCCAGCCGATCATCATGAGGGACAGAATCGGCACGATCACCATGCCCACGGGCTCCCGGCGGATGTGGGGCATCGGATCCAGCGAGACCTGGCCCCCCAGGTAGGCGGTCGAATCCCCGAGAAGCTTCGCGACCCAGGCGTGCGCGGCCTCGTGGCACGTCGTGGAGAGCAGGAAGATCACGTAGAAACCGATCTTGATCGTCGTCTCGGGGTCCATGTGCCACAGCCTACGGTTTCGCTCGGGGCCAGCGGTCTGCACAATCAGGCGCATGTTCATCTCCCAGCTCTCCGCCTCCTTCCGGACGCTCCTCGGTGCCCTCTGCGTGATCGTGGCCGCGAGCGGCCTCGGCTCCTGCGCCTCGACCTCCACCATCCCGTTCAACGGCGAGAACCTCGACGGGTGGCACACCGACATCCCGGACGCCGACGGCGGGGCCGAGGTCGCGGCCTCCTTCGGCGTCGAGGACGGCATGCTCAAGAGCTACGGGACGCCCGAGGGGCACCTCATCACCGACGGGATTTACCGCGACTACCGTCTGACGGTCGAGTATCGCTTTCCCGGGGAACCGGGCAACTGCGGAATCCTCGTGCACTGTTCGACGCCCCGGCGCCTCTACGGGATGTTCCCCGCGTCGATCGAATGCCAGCTGAACTCCGGCCACGCGGGCGACTTCTGGTGCATCGGGGAAACGATCAGCACGCCGGACATGGAGAAACGACGCAACCCTGACCCTTCCACCTGGGGCGGCGAAAAGGGGCAATCGCGCCGGATCCTCAACCTGACCGACGACTCCGAGAACCCGGTCGGCGAGTGGAACACGATGGTCATCGAGTGCCGCGGCGACACGATCGACATCTGGGTCAACGGAGACCACGTGAACTCCGGTTACGACTGCACCGCGTCCGAGGGGCAGATCGCCGTCCAGGCGGAAGGCGTGCCCTGTGATTTCCGAAAGATCGAGCTCGAACCGCTCTGAGGCTCGATCGTGGCCAGCGCGGTTCTGTCGGTCCCTTCCGGACCTCTTCCGGCGCGCTTCCGGCTACAATTCCGCGCTCCATGTGGACCTCTTCCTTCGCCCTGATCGGCATGCCGGGCTGGCTCGAGCTGGCGGTGGTCGCGCTCGCGCTCCTCGTCATCGTCGGGCCGCGGCTGGCCAATTTTCTGGCGCGCCGGTCGGTCGAGCGTGAGCGCTTCCGTCGATGAACGTCTACTTCGCGATCCCGCTTCTTCCGGGCGGCAACCTGGAATGGCTCATCGTCATCATGGCGGCGCTGATGATCTTCGGGTCGCGGCTGCCGGAGGTGGCCCTGCGGGCGGTCGCGCACGTGATGCGGATTCGTCGCATGATCGCGAAGATGTGGCAGGACACGGGTCTGGAGGACGAGCTGCGGCGCGTCCGCCGGGACATCGAGCTCAGCATCCCGCGCGAGGCAGACTTCAAGGTCAAGAAGCCCACGACGGACGCCCAGAAGACCAACGAGGCGCGGGCGGCCGCGGAGCGCGCGCGCGAGGCGGCAGAGCGGAACGCGCGGAACCAGGTGGAGGCCGCGAAGGCCACCGAGTTCACCGAGGCCGACGAGCCGTCGGTGGACCCCGATGCCCACCGCAGGGGCGAATTCCGGCTGGAGCCCGCGGAGGGCATCGTCGGGAACGGCGACTGGCAGCCCGAAGAGGATACAGGTCCGGATCCGGGGCCAGCTCCGTCGCTCGACCTCGATCCCGCCCGTCGCGATCAGATTCCAGGCGTCGATCGGCAGGAGCCCACGACGTACTACGAGGAAGAGCCCTACAACGACGACGAGCCCGCCGCGCCGGATCTCGCGGGCGACCGTCTCGGAGCGGGCGTCAAGCCTCCGCCCGCGGGCGAGGCCTCCTGAGGGGCGCTGATCGTTGTTCCGCCTCGGCTACAACACCAACGGGCTGCCGTTCCAGCGACTGGGCGACGCGCTCGAACTCGTTTCCGACCTCGGCTACGAGGCCGTCGCGATCACACCGGACGTCGGCGCGCTCGATCCCCTGAGGCTCTCCCCGGCCGACGTCGCCGAGGCCCGGAAGCGGCTCGACGACCTCGGGCTGTCCGTGGCGATCGAGACGGGCGCGCGCTTCGTGCTGGACCCGCGGCGCAAGCACCGGCCCACGCTGCTGGAGGCGTCGGCCGCGGAGCGCGAGCGGCGGGTCGACTTCTACTTCCGCTGCCTCGCCCTGGCCGTGGAGCTGGGCGCGGACGTGGTTTCCCTGTGGGCGGGCGCCGCGCCCGAGGGCGAGCCAGGAACCCTCGACGAACTTCCCGAGCATCCTCTGCTCGATCGACTGGCGAGCGGCCTCGCCGCGGTCCTCGAGCGCGCCCGCGACCTTGGAGTGCGCGTGGGGTTCGAGCCGGAGCCCGGCATGTTCATCGAGCGGCCCGCGGGTTTCCGGACGCTTCTCGGCTACATGGGCCCCGCAGGCGACGACCTCGGCCTGACGCTGGACGTGGGCCACTGCGTCGTGACCGGTGACCTGCCTGTCAGCTCTGTCGTGGACGAGTTCGCCGGGCGTTTGCTCCACGTTCACCTGGCCGATTGCCCCCGCGGACGGCATCACCACGTGCCCTTCGGCGAGGGCGACCTCGACCTCGTGGACGCGCTGCGAGGCCTGACGGCCTCAGGTTTCCAGGGGATGGCGGCGGTCGAACTCTCGCGCGATGGTCATCGGGGCCCGGAGGCCGCGGCCGATGCCTTGGCCAGCCTGCACGCAGCCTTGACCGAAATCTGAGCCTTTTTCAGCATTTGGGGCCAGTTCTCCTGAAAGGCGCCGATCCGTTTCGTAGAAAGGCTCCCTTGGGCGCTGACAGCGGCCCGGGCGAAAAGGTCCTGAGGAACGAGAAGCCACAGCGTGCGGCAACGTACCTGGCTCGAGGAAACATCGCGATGAAACTGAAGACCATCGAAGCAGCAAGCACACGGTCCCAGGCCGCGCGCCCCGAGGTAGCCAGTCCCGAGCCGGAGATGCCCACGGCGGCGGAAGCGGCCAGGGCCGCCGGTGAGCGGGCCTGCCCGACCCGAGCCGACGGAGCGATTCCGCTCTTCCAGCACCGCGTCACCCTCAGCCAGTGCCAGTCGAAGCAGCGTGGCATGTACCACAAGTGCTTCTCCTGCGCGCACGCGAACGCGAACCGCTGATCGGAAGGCGACGGCCTCTTGCCCTACTCGAGGGCACCTTCGATCACGTCCAGCGTGGCCTCCGTCAGGAGCGGCTCGGCGCGGTCCTCCCCGAACCGGTAGAGGAACGGGCGCGGCGGCTCGGAATCCGTGAACTTGCCGTCGCCGTTCAGGTCGACCCGGGCCATCAGGATCGCCACGTCGAACGTCGGGTCGAACTGAACGCTCACCAGCTGGGTTCCAGGGGGCGTGACGAGGCGCGGGTTCCGCCCGTCGCCGTCGGTGACGAGGGCGCGCACGCCGTCGAGGTCGTTCAGCTTCTGGTCGCCGTTCGTGTCCGCGGTGGTGGCCGAGAAGATCAGCGCCGAGGCGACCTGGCGGGCCTCCTTGTCCGGGAAATTGCGCTCCGTTGAGAGCTTGATCCAGAGGCTCGAGAGGACGCCGCGCTCTTCGAGGAGCGTCCACTGCTCTCCGGACTCGAGGTCGTGGATGGCGGCATTGTGCCAGCGAATCCGTCGGAAGAGACCCGCGGGAGACGGCGCGCGCAGCCGAGCCTGGGACTCGTCGGCGAAGGACGAGAGACCGCCCTCCGAGAAGTGGTCGCGATCGCCGAACCAGCCCACGGTGGACTCGCGCGAGAACGGGATGATCCGAGACCTCGAACCCGGGATCGGAAGCGGATCACCGAAGGTCGGCCGTCCCTCGACGGCTTCGTCGACGGGGGTCTCGGAGAGGCGGTAGCTCTCGCGGGTCGCCGCGTTCTCGTAGAGGCTGCCTGACTGGCAAGAGGCGACGAAGAGAGCGAGGGTGACGAGCGCGGGTGTTTTGTGCATGGGTGAGCGGCGAGGAAAGGTTGCGGCGGGCGGCTTGGGAGAGCTTCTCGTGGGCTACTGGACGCGGACTCCGGCGATTCGGTCCAGGGAACCCGTGTCGTCGGAGGTCTCTGGTATCTGTCGAATCAGGAGGCTGGCGGAGCCCAGGGAGAAGGTGAGGGTACCCGCTGTCGGCCCGGTGGTTTCGCGCGTGCCGAGAAGGCTGCGCCATCTTTGACGCGCGCGGTCGAGGTGCTGGGTGGCGATCTCGACGGACTCGAGGATGGGGGCGTCGGCAGCCGCAGCAAGAGCCGCCGCACGTTCGATCACGAAGACCTTGAGACCGTGCAGGGGCTCGTCGGCGCAGCGGAAGCGTCGCCACTCGCGGCGTTCATCCGAGTCGAAGTGTCGGGCGCTGGACGCCGTGATCTCGCCGGGTTCGAAGCCCGCCGCGTGCAGGCGCGTGCGTTCCCGTTCGAGGTCATCGGTTCCGAAGACGAGGCTCTTGTAGCCGGGCCCGCTGGCCTCGACCTTTTGCATGAGGCCGGAGCATGTGCGCGTGGGATCGCCCGCGCGGTAGGCGGGCGCGAGGAATTCCACGGCGCCGCCGTGAAGCCGATACTCCGCTGTCCAGATCCCGTCAGAATCGACCGCGATCCAATCGGGGGCGGTGAGGCGATTCAGCGGGGTTCCTCCCGGAGGCCCCGGAAGGTCCGGAAGCCCCGGAAGGACACCGGACGTGTCGGCGAGATCGCGGCAAAGGTAGACGACGTGGTCGAGCTGGCCAAGCATGGGGACACGATGGTAGCGGGTCGCGCGCCACGCGGCCGTGACGCCGGGGGCTACTTGGTCTCTTCCGTCACGTCCCATTTCGTGAGTCTCTTCTCGCTCAACAGCGTGTCGATCGAGACGCCCATCCTGGCCCTCACGGCGTCCTTGAAGGTATCGACCTGTGCGTCTGCAGGAAGTTCGATGGGCAGGTAGAGAAGCGGGCCACCCTCGACCTTGCTGCCGCTGATTCCCGGACGATCGAGGTGGCGAGGCAGAGCGGGCCCCGAGGCGATCGCTTTCGAAATGACGTCGCACCGAGCGGTCCTTCTGAGCGGCTGTATGGGCCGCGCATCGGTACCGTCACGGGCACTTACAGCGTCACTCGGCCCAGGTCGCGCGCTTCATCGCGAACGAGCGGACCGACGCAGTGGTGTTCGCGTACGGTCTCGCTTCCCTGGCGCAGGGTCAGGGTGAACGAACCCTCTGGCAGGTAGTCGAATCGAAAGCGGCCGTCGGGCGAGGTGTTGCCATGGACCCTGGTCGCCGGAGTCGTGGCCACCGTCAGCGTCAACGGACCCGTGAGTGCTTCACCGTCCTCCGCGACGAGCTGGCCGCGTAGGCTCGCGGTGGGCGTCTTGTCATCGGGAACGATGAGTCGGAGGCCCTCACCGAGGTTTCCGCTGGGGTCCCCCGCGGGTGGCCCGAAGGACTCGAGGAGGAGGGCCGGCGGTCCAATGAAGCGGCCCGGTGGGTAGACCCGGATCTCGTACGCGTCCGCCGGTTCGCGCTCCACCTCGAACGAGCCGTCTGCGTGGACCGTGGCACCGGACGAGTTCTGCGCGGGAACACCGCCCACGATCCCGCGCGCCGAGACGTACCAACCCGAGAGGGGAGCGCCTGCCTCCGATACGACGTGGCCCGCCAGGTTTCGCGCCGTCGATAGCACGGGGTTCCAGGCCTGCTCGACGCCCTCTTCGATGTAGAGGGTTTCGCGGAGAATCGCGTCTTCGCCTTCGCTCTCGGCGAGCAGGAACATCTCTCCGGCGCTCACCTGGGACAGCCGATAGCGGCCTTCGTCGTCGGTCCGGGTCGCGGCCTGGGGCACGGTTGTGTCTTCACCGGGGAACGCCGCAATGCGAGCGTTGGAGGCGGGGCCGCCCTGCGCCGTCAGGACTCGACCCACGAGCGTCCCGCCCTCTCCGAGCTCGATGTCCAGCTCGACCGAGCCGCCGTCCGTGATCACCACCGACCGCGACCACGGCGCTGCCCTGTGCCCGCGGGCCCTGACCGAAACCTCGCCGATGCGTAGCTCGGGGAACTCGAACGTGCCGCCTGCACCCGTCTTCTGCGATTGCGGAATCGTGGTCCAGTCGTAGGTCGCACCATCCGCAGGGCGGGTCATGTCACCAACACTCACGGTGACGCCCTCCAGCGGGGTCCCTGCGAGTGAACGCACCGTGCCGCGCAGGCTACCGTGGCGCACGCCGAGCACGAGGCGCAGTCCGTGGTCCGCGTAGTCCCTCGTGAAGTCTGGCGCCGCCGACAGGGAAGGGGCGTAACCCGCTGCCCTTGCGCAGAGGAACTGTGCACCCGCCACGTACTTCACGTCGAATCTGCCGTCCGGTCCGCTCCTGCCCACGGGATAGCCCTTCTCCACCGGCCCCGGCCGATGTCCGACCCAGAGCTCGGCATCGGGCACCGGCCGACCGGATTCGTCCACGACGATGCCGCGCGTCCTGTGCCGCGCATCCAGCTCGAACCGGACCTCGGTGGTTTCCCCCGCGGTCACTTCCACGGTCGCGGCATGGCGTCCGCCCGTTCCGCCGAAGCGCGTCAAGACCGCAGCGACCCTCCCTGGCGCCACGTCGTCGAAGAACGCCTCGCCTCGCTCGTTGGTGCGCTGGACCCTCATGGGACGGAAAGACAGCACCCCTTCGTCCTCGGGCAATAACTCGATGTCCATTCCGGCAATCGGCGACGCACTCCCTTCCTCCTGGCAGAGCACGCGCACGCGGCCGAGTTCGAGCGCCGGGCGTATGGCCACCGGCTCCGACTCGGCGGGCGCTTCTTCGCTCGCGAGGACCGTGCGCTCCGCAGGGGCCGCGGGGGCTCCTGGCTCCCTGGGCCCCGCGTCAGTCTCGGGCGTCCGTAGCGATTCAGGCTGGTCGTTCAGCACGGTGCTGCTGTGGCGTTCGAGGGAGGGGGCGCTCGAGGGGTCCTCGGGCAGCGCCAGTGAGCCAAGGGCGACCAGCGCCAGGACGAAGAGAATGACAAGGAACTTCTTCATGGGAATCGCAAGGCTGGCAGCCCACGGATGAGGGGGAACGGTGGAGGCGGCTGCCACGGACGGAGTCCCCACGTGCAGCTGCTTCGCGACAGGCACGGAGAGCGAGGCAAGCCACCTGCGGGGCGCCCCCTGTGCAGCGTCCGGCCGGAGGATGGTGCGCAGTCGCTTGAGCGCGCGGGACAGCCGCGAGGACACGGCGTTGGGCGTCTGCCCGAGGCTCTCGGCGATCTCCTGCACGGACAGTTCCGCGACGAATCGCAGCGCCAGGACTTCTCGGTCATGGCGCGGCAGCTGCGCGATCGCGCGCTGGATCTCCTGCTGAAGCTCGAGCTGCTCGAGGCGCCGGGCGGGGTCGAGGTCCTGGGCCTCTGGACGGGCAGACTCCGCCTCGCGCTGTGCGCGTCGACGCTCGGAGCGTAGCTGCATGCCGAGCTTTCGCTGGAGCGTTCGGCGGAGCCAGCCAGCGCCCAGGCTCGCGGCCTCGGCTTGAGCGGCCAGGAGCGTTTCCTGCACGGCGTCCTCGGCGGACTCGCGGCGATAGCCCATGCGGAGCGCGCAGCCCCGAAGCCACACGGCCTGTCCGAGCAGGCCCTCCATGGAGGTGAGGTCTTCGGGCTGGGAGTTGGACATCACGGGCTTGGTTGTCACGCGCCTTCCGATCTTGCAGCGAATCCGAAAGTTTCAGAAGGAAACGTCGCGACACTGTCCTCACGTTCACCATGGTCGGGCCCCTGGCCATGGAAAGGAAGCCGGCCCCCACGGCAGGTGGGAGGCCGGCTTCCTTCGGTCCGTCAGAGGACGGGCCTCAGCTTCCGCGCGCGTCCAGGCGGCCCCTCGACTTCAGTTCGGCCATGATCTGGTCCGCGGCGTCCTCGACCGTGCACTCCATCGTCTTGACGTGGACGTCGGGCGACAGCGGAGCTTCGTAGGGCGAGTCAATGCCCGTGAAGTTCTTGATCTCGCCCGCGCGCGCCTTGGCGTAGAGGCCCTTGACGTCACGGCGCTCCGTTTCGGCGATCGGCGTGTCCACGTAGACCTCGATGAACTCCTGGGTATCGAGCGCCTCCCGCGCCATCTCTCGCTCCGAGCGGAACGGTGAGATGAACGAGACCAGCACGATCAGTCCCGCGTCCGTCATCAGCTTGGCCACCTCGGAGACGCGGCGGATGTTCTCCACCCGGTCCGCGTCGGTGAAGCCGAGGTCCTTGTTGAGGCCGTGGCGCACGTTGTCGCCGTCGAGGAGGTAGGTGTGACGGCCCGCGGCGTGGAGCTTCGTTTCCAGCACGTTGGCGATCGTCGACTTCCCGGAGCCGGATAGACCCGTGAACCAGACGACGCAGGGCTTCTGTCCCTTGGCGCGCGCCCGGGCGGGCTTGTTGACGTCGAGGCTCTGCCACTGGACGTTCTCCGAGCGCCAGAGAGCGAAGTCCAGCATGCCCGCGCCGACCGTGTCGTTCGTGAGCCGGTCGATGATGATGAAGCCGCCCGTCTGACGGTTCTCCTTGTACGCATCGAACGCGATCGGCTGATCGAGGTTGATGTTGCAGACGCCGATGTCGTTGAGTTCGAGAGTCCGCGCGGGCAGCTCCTCGAACGTGTTGACGTTGACCTTGTGACGGGGCTCGGCGATCGAGACCGCGGTGCTCTTGGCACCGATCTTCAGGACGTACTCGCGCCCGGGGAGCATCGGCTCCTCGTGCATCCAGACGATGGTCGCGCGGAACTGGTCCGCGACCTTCGGCTCGTCCGCGGCGTCGGCGAGGATGTCGCCGCGGCTCGCGTCGACCTCATCGTTCAGGCAGATCGTGACGGACTGGCCCGCGACGGCGGTCTTCAGATCGCCGTCGGGACCCAGGATGCTCTTGACGGACGAGGTCGTGCCCGCGGGCAGGACAGCGAGCTTGTCGCCGATGCCCACGGAGCCGCGGGAGATGTAGCCCGAGAAGCCGCGGAAGTCCGAGCTGGGGCGGTTGACCCACTGGACCGGCATGCGGAACGTTCGCTTCGAATCCAGCTCGCCGATCTTCAGCGTTTCGAGTTCGCCGAGGAGCGTGCGCCCCTGGTACCAGCTGAGCTTATCGCTCGGCTTGGTGACGTTGTCGCCCTCCAGGGCGGAGACCGGGATGCAGGTGACCTGGCTGTTGCCGAGGCTCGCCGCGAGTTCCCGGTAGTCGGCCTGGGCCTTCAGGAAGACCTCCTCGCTGTAATCGACGAGGTCCATCTTGTTGACGGCGAGCACGAGGTGCTGGATGCCGAGCAGCGAGCAGATGTAGGTGTGCCGGCGCGTCTGCGTGAGGATGCCTTTGCGAGCATCGAGCAGGATGATCGCGGCGTCAGCGGTGGAAGCGCCGGTCACCATGTTGCGGGTGTACTGCTCGTGGCCAGGCGTGTCCGCGACGATGAACTTGCGCGCCTTCGTGGAGAAGTAGCGGTAGGCCACGTCGATCGTGATGCCCTGCTCGCGCTCGGCGGCGAGGCCGTCCACGAGGAGCGCGAGATCGAGGCGCCCGCCCTGGGTGCCCATGCGAGCGGAGTCCGCCTCGAGGGCGGCGAGCTGGTCCTCGTAGATCAGCTTCGACTCGTACAGCAGGCGCCCGATGAGCGTGCTCTTGCCGTCATCGACGCTGCCGCAGGTGATGAAGCGCAGAAGCTCTTTGTGCTCGTGGGCCTTGAGGTACGCCTCGATGCCCTCGGCTTTGATCTGTTCGAAATGGTCCATTAGAAGTAGCCCTCCTGTTTCTTCTTCTCCATCGAGGCGGCGGAGTCGAAGTCGATGATGCGGCCCTCGCGCTCGGAGTTCACGGTGAGGAGCATCTCCTCGATCACCTGGGTCAGGGTCGTCGCCTCGCTCTCCACCGCGCCCGTCAGGGGGTAGCAGCCGAGGGTCCGGAAGCGAACGCTCTTCATCATCGGGGTCTCACCCGGCTCCAGCGGCATGCGATCGTCGTCCACCATGATGAGGACGCCGTCGCGCTCGACCACAGGGCGTTCCTTCGCGAGGTACAGCGGCACCACGGGAATCCCTTTCAGGTGGATGTACTGCCAGATGTCCAGCTCGGTCCAGTCGGAGAGCGGGAACACGCGCAGGCTCTCGCCCTTGTTGGTGCGCGTGTTGAACGTGCTCCAGAGCTCGGGGCGCTGGCGCTTCGGATCCCAGCGGTGCTGGGCCGAGCGGAACGAGAAGACGCGCTCCTTGGCGCGAGACTTCTCCTCGTCACGGCGGGCGCCCCCGAAGGCCGCGTCGTACTGGCCCTTGTTGAGCGCCTGCTTGAGCGCCTGGGTCTTCATGATGTCCGTGTGGACCGCCGAGCCATGGCTGAAGGGGTTGACGCCCTGGGCGACGCCCTCCTGGTTCGTGTGGACGATCAGGTCGAAACCGTGCTCCTTCGCGAGGTTGTCGCGGAAGGCGATCATCTCCCTGAACTTCCAGGTCGTGTCGACGTGAAGGAGGGGGAACGGGAGCTTGCCGGGAGCGAAGGCCTTCAGCGCAAGGTGCAGCATGACGGCGCTGTCCTTGCCGATGGAGTAGAGCATCACCGGATTCTCGCACTCGGCCGCAACCTCGCGGATGATGCGGATGCTCTCGGCCTCGAGGCGCTCGAGATGGGTCAATGACATGGCGGGACGGATCGGAGAGTGGGAAACAGGTTTACTGGTCGGCGAGGAGGCCGCGTCGATGGAGGAAGTCGAGCACCTTGGCGGCGGACTCCTCCACGGTTTCGTCGCCGGTATGGACGACGACCTCGGGGTTCTTGGGCACCTCGTAGGGGTCGCTGACGCCCGTGAAATTCTTGATCAGGCCCGCGCGGGCCTTCTTGTAAAGACCCTTCGTATCGCGCTCTTCCACGACGGAGAGCGGCGCGTTCACGAAGACCTCGATGAACTCGGCGCGCGCGGGGTCCACCATGGCGCGGACCTCGTCGCGGACGCATCGGTAGGGGGAGATCGCGGCGGTGATGGCGCAGCAGCCGTTGTGGGCGAGTAGCCTCGCGACGAATCCGATGCGCCGGACGTTCATGTCCCGGTCTTCCTTGGTGAAGCCGAGGCCCTGGGAGAGGTGCTGGCGCACGAGGTCCCCGTCGAGGACCTCGACGAAGTGCTCGCGCGCCTGGACCATCTCGGAGAGCCGCGCCGCCAGCGTGGACTTGCCGGCTCCGGAAAGACCGGTGAACCAGAGCACACAGCCTTTCGCCGAGCCACCGCCGGGACCGGCTACCTTCGCTTTGGGGAACATGACGCGTGGGTCTCGAAGGCGGCGGCGACTAGCGGATCATCCCTTCGAGGTAGGGAACCTCGAAGCACTTCTCGTGCATGATCGGGCCGTGGCCGAAGTAGCCCGCTTCCCCGAAGAGTTCGCCGTGGTCGGCGGTCACGATGATGTGGGTGTTCTTCGGGACCATGTCGTAGAGCTGCTCGAACACCGAGTCGAGGTAGCGCACCGTGTCGATCTGGCGCTCCTTCAGCTGATCGAGCTTGTCCTGGTCGAAGAACTGGAAGTCCTCCTTGAACTTCTCCTCGACACCTTCCTTCTCCGCGATCTGATCGTTCATCTTGCGGAAGACGCCGTTCACGCCGCTGATCCGCGGCCACATGGACGAGTCCTCGTTCGGCTTCGCGTAGGGATAGTGCGTCTCACCGACGTTGAGCAGGTAGAAGTGCGGCCGCGGGCCGTCGAACTTCATGGTCGGCAGGATGGCGGCCATGTCGTTGTGGCTGTCCATGAGCTGGAACGAGTCGAAGGCGCGGTTGATGCCGGTCTTCGGGTTCAGCACGGGGAGCGAGACGCGCGCGTGCGTGTCGTAGCCCATCTTCGACTGGAGGAAGCCGGGCAGCCAGAGGCCGGGGACCATGGCGCCGAAGTCGATGTCGGTGCCCTTGGATCCGAGGCGCTTGTTGTAGTTGTAGAAGTCCTCCTTGTAGTACTCCGACGCGTACACGTTCTCCGGGGAGGTGTGCGGCAGGAGCCCGGTGAGGAGGTTGTAGTGGGAGGGCGCCGTCCACGAGGCGTAGGTGTAGCGCTTCTCGACCTTGCCGCCCGAGAGCTTGGCGATCGTCTTCGTCTCGGCCGCCATGAAGGCGTCGTAGCGGCATGAGTCGAGGATGATGATCACGAGGTGATTCTCACCCTGGGGGTCGGGCTTCTGGACCATCCCGGGTCGCATGGGAAGCCGGGGGCGCGGGCCAGCCGGGGCGACGGGCTTCTTCTTGAACTTGTCGAACAGTCCCATGGTGTGGAAGTCGGGGCAGGGAGTCGTGGGTCGGGTCTCTAGTGGCTCCTCGGACGGCATCGCGCCCGAGGTGAACAAGGAAGTGGGCTCTTTCTGCGGGCCCTCCCGGAGGTCAGGCCGGGTTTCGGGTCAGCCCCTCACAGGTAACCGAGGTTCTCCAGCTTCCGCCGGACGTCGTCGAGTTCGGCCTGGGTGAACTCCCTGGCCTCGCTCTCGGGCACGACACCCGCCTCCGGATCGACCTTGGCGGAGGGCGAATCGCCCATCAGGTCCCGGAGAACGAAGACGATGAAGTCCGTGGGGGAGCTGAATCCGGAGCCCTCGACGACCAGCTGGATCTTGCGATACAGCGGACGGGGGATCTTGACGGTGACTTTCGACTCGCGCACGGCTTGGAGTGTGATTGGAGGGTAGGTCGACCCGGAGATGCTTCTGAGGGGGCCGAAACAGGGGTCAGGCCCCTTCTTTTGGGCACCCAACACTCCAATCGTACTCCGATCGGAGCCTCGCGGGGCTCCGGCGGACACTTTTTTGCCCGGAGGTGTCGAATCGTTATCGAAATGTAACGCGCTCCCGGGCCCCCCGTGGCGTCCGATCGCCCACCCGATACGCAGCGTCTGAGGACGAGATCCTGCCGACGTGCCGCAAGGTCGGCATCGGCCCCGTTCCCTACAGTCCTCTCGGCCGCGGCTTCCTCACGGGCGCGATCAAGAGCCGCGCCGACTTTGATGCCATTGGGGTTTGGCGCAACGCCGCGAGCGCGGATCCTGGCGGTGCTCGCGGAATCGCATTCTGTGGCGCAGACTCCTAGTGCCCTGAATCAGAAGTTCGTCGCATTAGTTTTAGTCTGTTTCGTTTCGTAGCAAGGCGTCCGAACCGCAGTGCGTAGCAGTAGTTCCGTCCAAGGTTCGGCAACGCAGCTACGGAGCGAAACAGGCGAAACTAATGCGACGAACTTCTGATTCAGGGCACTAGTGCCCTGCGGCAAAAGTTCGTCGAAATAGTTTTCACCGTTTCAAGGCCGATGCGTATGTGCGAGCATGGCACGAACAATGGGACGACCGAAGGCGGAACTGGTGTTGACGACCGAGGAGAAGGCGGAGCTTCAGCGACTGGCGCGAAGGAGGAACGTCGGCGTTGTGGTTGCGGAGCGCGCGCGCATCATCCTCGAGTGTGGCAAAGGGTTGGAGAACATCCAGGTAGCCGAGCGGCTGGGCATCACGAATCAAACCGTCGGCAAGTGGCGGAAACGCTTCATTGACTCTCGGCTCGACGGCCTCTCGGACGACTTCCGCAGTGGCAGGCCGCGCTCGGTGTCGGATCGCGACGTTGAAAAGATCGTCGACACCACCCTGCACAAGGACCCGAAGGCCGCAACGCATTGGTCCTCCAGGATGCTCGCTGAGCAGCTCGGAGTTTCGCCAACAGCGGTGCAGAGGGTCTGGCGTGCGTTCGGGTTGCAGCCTCATCGTACGGAGAGTTTCTCTCTGTCGAAGGACCCATATTTCGTTGAGAAGGTCCGCGATGTCGTCGGGCTGTACATGTCGCCACCGGACAACGCACTGGTCCTCTGTGTCGACGAGAAGTCGCAAATGCAGGCCCTAGAGCGCTCTCAGCCGCTGCTTCCGATGCAGCCGACGCATCCCGATCGCCGCACTGCCACCTACTCACGCAACGGGACGACTTCACTCTTCGCCGCCCTTGATATCGCAACGGGACGGGTCATTGGTAAGACCTTCAGGCGGCACCGTGCCAGCGAGTTCATCAGGTTCCTCGGCGAGATCGACAGCGCCGTTCCAGCGGACCTGGAGCTCCACCTCGTCTTGGACAACTACGCCACGCACAAGACCCCTGAGGTCAAGCGATGGCTCCTGCGTCACCCGCGCTTCCACATGCACTTCACCCCGACAAGCTCGTCATGGCTCAATCTCGTGGAGAGCTTCTTCTCGATCGTCGAACGCCGCGTGACGAAGCGAGGCAATCACCAGTCCGTCACTGCGCTCGAGAAGGACATCCGCGTATTTCTCGATGATCACAACTCGGATCCCAGACCATTCGTTTGGAAGAAGACAGCTGACCAGATCCTCGACAGCCTGAAGCGCTACACCGCGAAGGTTGGCGCGCTCCGCGCCGAGAAGGCGAAACGCGGCAGCAAGGCCAAGTAGCGGCACTGTAAAACTAATTCGACGAACTTTTGCCGCAGGGTACTAGTGCCCAGAATCAAAAGATCGTCGCATTAGTTTCGCCTGTTTCGCTCCGTAGCTGCGTTGCCGAACCTTGGACGGAACTCTCGAGCCCGACCACTGGCGTCTCACGACCCCGCGCTTTTCGGAGGCGAACTTCGGCGCCAACCTGGTGCTCCCCGTTCACCTTGGCGTCTTCGGGCCCTGGGGAGCGGGCAGGGTGCCGGGAACGGGTGGGACGAGAGAGCCGAGGTGGAGGGTGACGGGTCCTTCTGGCCCGGTCACCGTGACGAGGTCCAGGTGACCGAGGGCGAGGTGCCCCAGCGTGAACGCGGCCGCGCGGGCCCCCTCCGATCTTTCGAAGGACCAGCGGCGAGCGGCCTTCTTGCCCTCGAAGTCGCGGCCGCTGGCTTCCACGACGAAAGGGCCCTTCGTCGGCTCTTCCCACTGGAGGAGAAGAGCGTCGTGGCGATGCAGATAAGTAGGGCCCGAATGCCGGTGGATGCTGGTCTCAGGGGAGGTCAAGGCCAGGGGGCGCAGGGACGACAGGCCGACGTCCGTCACGACGGTGGCCGTCACGCCTGCGCCGAGCGCGGGCTCATTCACCGGTGCGAGCCAGAACGATCCCGCTGGATCGTCGGACTCGAAGACGGGGAGGATCCTCGTGTGGCGACCCGGGGGCACGCGGATCGAGAGAGACATACCGCTACAGGAGAGCCGCCACTGGGTCATCGCCTCGCTCTCGAAATCGACGCGGATCGCGAGGATGCCGTCGCCGCTCGAGAGGAGCGTTCCCGGTGGATAATGGATGAGCGGCCGATTCAGGCGCGGCGTCTCCTTGGCGGCTCCCGGAAACAGGTCCGCGGGAAGCGGTCTCGAGATGTCGGCCCTGTAGAGGTGGTTCAGGATCGTGAAGCAAGCCCGCATGGTCGACTCGGCGCCGGGCCGGATCGCTTCGGCCTGGTGAATCGGGAACTCCGCGATGAGGAAGCGTGGAAGCTGGTCCGGCTCGCGCACGCGGATCCCTTCGCTGAGCGAGTAGACGGGCAATCGCCCCCTCAGGCTGGCGTCGATCACCGGAGCCTGCAGCTGGTAGGCGAGGATCGCCCTCGCGAAGAACCCGTCGCAGAAGCTGGAGCCAGCGAGCAGGATCTCCGCCGGTTCCTTCCCCGAGTCGATGCGCTGCTCGCGTCCCGGCGGAAGAAGAAAGAACGCCGGTTCCACCTGGGGGTTGGCCCACTCGTGCGAGGGATGTCGCGGAAGGATCCCCGCGTGCGTGAGCACTCCGATCGTCATGTTGGGGGGCCCGTCGACGTACTCGATGGTCGCAGTGTTCCGCGGCAGGTCCGGGACCTGGTGCGCCACCTCGTCGGCGAACGTCACGACGCCCGCTCTCGCCCAGTGGCTGTCGTGCCGCAGGTAGATGGACTCGGCGCCCGGAGCGGTCCAGCGCGGTAGCAGGTCGACCGTACGGATACCGCTGCTCTTGAAGGTGTCGATGACGAAGCGATCGTACTCGGGCCAGAACTCGAGTCCCTTCGGAAGCATCGCCTGATCAGCCACGACCTTGCGTGGGAGCGGCACGACGATCAGTTTGCTTCCACGGGCCGCGAGGCATCGGTCGATCGCCCCGAAGACCTTGGCGAGAAGACGGGCGCCGTCCGTCTCCTTGGATGGATCCCGCGCAATGCGCTCGCGGTAGAAAAGGTGGCCGTTCTTTCCGACCACGAGGGCCCGGCTCGGTACGTCGCCGAGGGCCAGCATGAAGAGGCCCCAGTACGGAGCCACCTCGCGACGAACTCTGCCCCTGAGTCGGAAGTCGGTCTCGATGGAGCGAGCTCGGCTCCCGTCCCACCAGCTAGTGTCCCTGGCGGCGCGCTCTGCTTGCTCCTTCTCCTCCCCGATCAGCATTCGCTTGCTGGGCGGCATCAGGACTTCCACCGCGCCGGTGCCGGATAGAACGCCGAGCGAGACGATCACCGTCAGCGCCGCCACCCAGCGCTTGCGCCCCGGGTCGGCCGCGGGCAGCTCGATGAGCTCCTTGGTGAGGGACATGGTTCTCAGCTAGATCCTATCAAACCAGCGATCGTGCCCTCGACGTGGGTCCCGCCGCCGGTCAGATCGATCCTCTCCAGGATCCCTCCTTCGAAGAGGCCCAGCGTGACGATGAGGAAGCGAGCGTGGGAGGCGTCCGGAAAGCTCCAGACTCGCTCGACTGCGATGCCCGCCCTGTCAGTACCAGTCGCCCGAACTTCGATCGAGCCGCTGACGAATTCGTCCCAGCGCAGCGCGAGGCTGTCGCATGCGGCGATAGCTCTCCGGGGCGTGGCCTCCCAGGCGCGGTCTCCGCGCGTCTCCCCGCGAAACTTCCAGCCTCCGGCCAGGTCAGCGGTCGTCACGATCCGTGTTTTGACGGATGTGCCCAGGGACTCCTTCGAGAGCGGGCTGAGCCAGGCGAAGCCTGCGATGCCGGGAGTGGTCTCGCAGATCGGCAGGACTCGCTCCAGCTGGCCCTTTCTCGCGGCGAGCTCGATGGCCGTGCCAGAGGTGGAGAACTGCCACCTGGACCGTGACTCTCCATCGAAGACGAGTCCAAGCCCGAGCACTCCATCGCCACTGGAGAGGAGCGTGCCCTGCATGTGCTGAACCAAGGGGCTGCCCACGGCAGGCGTTCGGGTCTTGGGCGCATCGAAGTACCCGTCGGGGATCTCCTGGACGCGCTCGGCGTAGTTCATCAGCATCGCGATGCCCAGCGCGCTTCGGGTCGTCGGCGTCGTCAGTCGCGTCACGTCGACGGCCTGATAGATCGGAACTTCCGAGACGACGTACCGTGGAGTCCAGGTGCGCCTCTCCGAGGTCAGGCGCTTGTGAAGCGAATAGAGGGGCTGCTGCCCGAACTCACTGCCGTCCACCACGGCTGATTGGAGCGCCTCGCAGAGGATCGCTCGCATCCAGAATCCGGCGCTGAAGCTCGAACCCACGTAGAGCACGTCGGAGGGGATCTCGTGGGCGTCTATCTTCTCTTCAGCGCCGGCTGGAACGAGCTTCAGCTCTCGATCCGGCGCGCCCTGGAAGTACTCCTTGGCCGGGTGGCGAAGATCGATACCCGCGAAGGCCAGAAGGCCGCTGGGAAAGTGATCGGCACCGTAGGTGTGGGAGAACCCTTCGGCAAACTCTCCCCGCGGTAGCTCGGGTGCCTGGCGCTTGATCTGTTCGGCCGTTTCCAGTCGCGCTGGCAGCGCCCAGTGCGTGTCGTGCCGCAGGTATCGGCCGTGGGCCGGTAGCGTCTCGAGGTGCGGAATCAGGTCGATCGTGTGGATGCCGCGCGCTTCGAACGCCTCGACCACGGAACGGTCGTAAGCCATGTCGCCGTCGATTCCGTCCGGCAGCTTCTCGGCGCAGATCGACGCCTTGCGTGGGATGGGGACGCACAGGAACTCGACGTTCTCCGACGCGAAGGATCGGCGCACCAGGCTGTAGAGGTTGGCGAGCAGCTCCCGACCCCTGTCCATGCGAGCGGGTCTCAGCTCCACGCGCGCGCGGAGGAAGAGCCAGCCATCCTTTCCGACGATGAGTTCATCGTCGGGCGTGTCGCCCAGGTTCAGCATCAGCGCTGACCAGTACGGTGCGAGAAGCCGCCGTACCCGCCCCTGGAGGCGAAAATCCGTCTCCAGGGATTGGGCCAGTGAGCCGTCCCAGAAATCCTTCTGCTTTGCGGCCTCGTCGAAGTCCCGCTTTTCCTGACCGAGGAGCACCACCCGCGGGGGCGGGAAGATCACTTCGGCCGCCCCTGTGGCGATGATCACGGCGAGGAAAGCGCCCGCGACGAAGCGCTGCGCACGGACCCTTCCGGAGCCCACGTCGGGTTGGATCAGTACGTCTCCCACGGCTCGGCTGGATCAGAACTGGAAGTAGAGGAACGGGATGTTCGAGGCGCGGTGCAGGTGCAGCAGCGACATCAGGAAGAGCACGAACACGGTGAGCGTCCACCACGTCTTCGGCGCCTTGGCGTGCTCCTGGGTCGTGGTGAAGCCGAACAGAACGATCGGTCCGACCACGTAGGCAATGGTCTGGAGGTCGCTCCACTCGATGAAGAGCGTCGAGACTTTCTGGGTGCTCTGGCCCGCCATGGCGCCCAGGAACCGGAGCGCTTCCGGGATCGAGGCGGCGCGGAAGAAGACCCAGCCCACGACGATGATCACGAAGGTGACCGCGTTCTGGAGGACGCCTGGCAGCATCGCGTAGAGCGATCGGCGGCCCGAGAGGCGCTCCAGGACGAGCCAGAAGCCCTGGTACGCTCCCCAGGCGATGAAGGTCCACGCGGCGCCGTGCCAGAGCCCGCCGAGCAGCATGGTCAGGGCGAGGTTGATGTACGTGCGTATCGGCCCCTTGCGGTTGCCGCCCAGCGGGATGTACAGGTAGTCGCGCAGGAACGATGACAGCGTGATGTGCCAGCGCCGCCAGAACTCCGTGATGCTCTTCGAGATGTACGGCCGATTGAAGTTGATCGGGAAGCGGAAGCCGAAGAGCAGCCCCAGCCCGATCGCCATATCGGAGTAGCCCGAGAAGTCGAAGTAGATCTGGAAGGTGTAGCTGAGTGCCGCGACCCACGCTTCCAGGGTCGTCGGGTTCGCCAGGGCAAAGCCCTGGTCGGCGGCCTGGGCGAACGTGTCGGCCAAGAGGACCTTCTTGGCGAGACCGGCCTGGAAGATCAGGACGCCGGTGGAGAAGCCGGTCCAGGTGTGGGCGCGTTCCTTCAGCTGCTCGGCGATGGACCGGTAGCGGACGATGGGGCCGGCGACGAGCTGGGGGAACAGCGCGACGTAGCAGGCGAAGTCCCGGAACTGGCGGACCGGCTCCGCGTCCCGGCGGTAGACGTCGACCGTGTAGCTGAGGGTCTGGAACGTGTAGAAGGAGATGCCGACCGGCAAAATCACCTTCGTCCACTCGACGGCACCGTGGCCATTCGCCACCAGGATCGCGTTCAGCGTATCGATGCCGAAGTTCGCGTATTTGAAGTACGCCAGGAGCCCGAGGTTGACGCAGCAGGACAGGATGACCCAGCGTTTGCCCGCCTTCTCGGTGGCCCCGGGGCGCCCGCGATCGCGACCGATTCCCAGGCCGCAGGAGTAGTCGACCACGGTCGAAAACCACATGAGCGCCACGAAGTCCGGGCGCCACCAGCCGTAGAAGAAGTAGCTGGCGATGGCGAGGATCCACGATCTCCATGACCGGGGAGAGCCATAGTAGAGCCCCAGCACCAGCGGCAGGAAGTAGTAGAGGAAGACGTTGCTGGTGAAAAGCATAGGAGTCGCAGCGCGGGCAGTTCGGGCCCGAGAGTAGCACCTGCGCCCCCCCAGGGTGTCGCCAGAGCGGCGCCCGATGGCGGAAGAAGTCTCACAGGTCTCAAACCAGATTAGGGCTCGCGGGACTACCGAGGTAGTCGTAGAGTGCCGGGGTGCGGATCCCTCTGGTCTTGCGCTGCCTTCCCGGGAGACTCGAAGATGAACAAAGCTGCCTACCTCCTCGTTCTGATCGCCGCGCTCGCGGCGGCCGCGTACTTCGTGCTGGGATCGAACGATCACGGCTCAGGCGTGCATTCCCCGGTGCAGGTGTCGCGTTCGGAGACTCGCCAGGTGGACGAGGCCTCGCCCGCGGGGCTGGACACGATGAGCGCTCCGACGAATCGGGCGGAGGAAAGCGATCGGAAGGTCATGTCCGTTGGCTCGAAGGCAGGCGACTCTCCGGCGTCTTCCCAGACCCAAGCGGACGCCGATGCGGCACGAGCGAACGAACGTGGGACCGTCATCGGCCGCGTGACCGACGGGCAAGGCGCTCCACTCGCTGGCGCGTCGGTGGCTCTGAAGCGTCGCAACCTGGACGACCTCTTCTCGGAGCTTCGAAACAGCTCCAAGGTCTCCGGCGAGGGCACGGGCATCACCGACGTGGACGGCCGATTCTCGGTCTCGACCCGTGCAGGCGCGATGCGGCTGACGGTCGAGGCCGATGGTTTCGCGCCCTACTCCGCCTCGGTGAACGTCGCATCCGACACCACGGAGGACGTCGGTGAGGTTCGAGTCGCCCAGGGCGTGATTCTGCGCGGCCGCGTCGTGGACCTCGACGACAACGGGATCGCAGGCGCCAGTGTCACGCGCGCCCCGGAGGCTTCGGACGGCATCACGATCCTCGGGAAGGGCGAAACCGTGGCCAAGTCGGATCCGAGCGGCTACTTCGAGATTCTTCGTCAGGCCCCGGGCGCCTACGAATTCCACTTCAGTCACCCCGAGCATCCTCCGGCCACCCTCAAAGGTCAGACGGAGCGAGCGGGCGAGACGGTCTCCGATCTTCGCATCGTCATGGATCCGGGCGGCGTGATCCGCGGGGCCGCGGTCGGCGTTCCGGCAGGGACGGCCGACCTGTTCGCCGAGGCGGTGCCACGCGACGGAGCCGATCAGGGCTTCCGCTTCCATACGGGTCCCGAGACCGGACGTTCTGCGGCCGTCGGGCCTGACGGCACGTTCGAACTCCGCGGGCTCGCCGCCGGTGCTCCGTACCAGGTTTATTTGCGGAAAGGCCAGCGCACGTTCGGGGAAGGGAAACGCCGAAGCGTCTCGGTGGCAGTTTGGGTTCCGAAGGAAGGGACGGGCGCCACGGTGCAGGTGCCCTTCAGCCTCGGCGCGTCCGTTCGCTTCACCGTGGTCGATGGGAACGGAGCGCCGCACGTTCCTGACCGCATCGAGGCGGGCTTCGATTACCCCCAGCGACGGGAGGATGCCGAGAAGGACGAAGCGACCGGCCGATGCGTCGTGACCGGGCTCTGGCCCCAGGCGGATGGGCAGGTGCTCCAGTTCGCGCTGGTCGCCCAGGGATTCCAGAAGTGGGAGGCCAAGGGACTGATGATCTATCCGGACGACCAGGTCGACCTCGGGCAGATCGTGCTCGAAGCCAGACCCTCGGTGCGGGTGACCGTGGTGGAGGATGCGACGGGCAAGCCGGTCGAAGGCGCGACCGTCACGCTTCTCTCACCGCCAGAAGGAGAGCTCTTCGGTAGCGTCAGGATCTCCGCGAGCATCGGTCGCGACGACGAGGACGACGATTTCATGGCGTTCGACCCCGATGCGCTCCAGAGCGGCCGAACGGACGCGATGGGGGTTTGCTCCCTCGACGCCAGCGCAGGCGGTACGTTCCTGCTGGCCGTCCAGGATGAGCGATACGCGCCTTCGAAGCTCGGGCCGTTCACGCTCCCGGAGCAGCTGACCGTCTACGAGCAGGAGGTCCGCCTCGCCGAAGGCGGCGGCCTTCGCGTCGTCGCGCTCGACCCCTCCGGGACACCGGCGAGCGGCTACGCCTTCGAGTTCAAGGACGACGATCGGGACGAGGAGGATCGCCAGACCGAGCGCACCGGTTCGGACGGCGTGGCCGAGATCTCCGGGCTGCGGGCGGGCGAGCACCTCGTGCGTCTCGGTCAGCGCGGCAGCTCCTCCGTCTTCATGCCGCGGGTGCGAATCCCTGGCATGGACTCGAAGGATGGGGACGACTCGGACAGGCCCTGGACGTCCGTGACCATTCTCCCCGGCGAGGTCGTGAACGTGGCGCTGGAGGCTCCCGCCATCGGTGTTCTCGTGGGCACGGTGACCGAGCGTGGCAAGGCGCTGGGGAGCGCGAAGCTCAAGCTCGAGAAGGCAGGCGACGACGGCCCGCTGGCCGGCCTGATGATGTTCGGGGGCGCTGGTTCACCGAACACCACGTCGGATGCGCGCGGAGAGTTTCGGATCATCGACGTCGAGGCCGGTGACTACCAGTTCGTGGTCGAGCATCCCACCCGCGCGATGCCCTACTCGATGCCGATCACCATCGAAGGCGGCGAGCAGAAGGTCGAGCTCGACCTCTCGGTCACGGAGGTGACGGGGCGTGCCTTCGACGAGCACGGCGAGCCGCTCGCGGGCGCGAAGGTCGAGGCCCAGCGCGCTCCTGTGGAGGGCGCTCCGCGCCGCACCGCCGTCAGCATGGTGATGATCTCGAGCGACTCCGGCGGTGGTGCGGGCGTCATGATGACCTCCGGCGAAGACGAGGTGGAGCCCACCACCACCGACGCGGAAGGCCGCTATCGTCTGCGGGGCGTGGTCCATGGCGTCGACCTCGAGGTAACGGCGACTGCCAAGGGCTACGACGCGGTGAAGTCCGAGCGGTTCCGCGTCGGGGAAGGCGGCGTCGAGTCGGACGTCGACCTGCGGTTTACGAAGGCAGGCTCGATTCGCATCGAGGTCGAGGGCCGAACCGGGCCGGTCCTGGCGATGCTGCGCAGGAAGACGTTCGGCCGCGGCGGGCCGCCGAAGGTCGAGCTGCTGCGCGCGGACTCGACGACGGTCGATTCCCTGGGAGCCGGGAAGTGGACGGTGACCCTTCAATCGGCCAACGGCGAGGTGTTGTCCGCGGACCCCGATGAGGTCGAGGTCGAGGTGGTCGGCGGCGAGACCGCGGTGGCCACGTTCAAGATCCTGTAGTGGACCGCCCGAGGGAGCGGATGCTGTACCCTTGGCCCCATGCTCAAGGGAATCTCTCCGCTCCTCTCGCCTCGACTCCTGGCCACCCTCTGCCGCATGGGGCACGGGGATGAGATCGTCCTCGCGGACGCGCATTTTCCGGGCGCGTCCTTCGGGCGTCTCGTGCTTCGGGCGGACGGCGTGCCGATCGCGCCGCTCCTGGACGCCATCCTGCCGCTCTTCGAACTGGACGCCTATGTGCCGGATCCACTGATCATGATGGCCGTGGTGGAGGGCGACCAGCTCGACCCTGCGGTCGAAGAGGACTACCGCGCGGCGATCGAGCGACATGCTCCGGGTGCTCCGGAGGTCACGCGCGTCGAGCGCCATGCGTTCTACGAGCGGACGAAGGGCGCGTTCGCCGTCGTGATGACGGGCGAGCTTCGCAAGTACGGCAACATCGTGCTGAAGAAGGGCGTCACGCCTCTCCACTGATTTCTTGGACGCTCCAGGGAGGCCGTTCCGGCGCTACATCGCCCTCGGGGACAGCTCGACCGAGGGCCTCGACGATCCGAACGGGCGCGGCGGGTACCGCGGCTGGTCCGAGCGGCTCGCGCTGCACATCGCCCGAGGCCAGGCGGCGCCGCTGGAGTACGCGAATCTTGCCGTGCGGGGTCGCAGTACGCGCGAGGTGCTGGAGGAGCAGCTGGCGCCCGCGCTGGCGCTCGCGCCGGACTTCGCGACGCTCTTCGTCGGCACGAACGACGTGACGGCGGGGCGGTTCGACGAGGAGCGGTTCGCGGCGGACTTCGAGGCGATGCAGCGGTCGCTACGGGACGCCGGCAGCGCGGTGCTCAGCTTCACGCTGCCGGATCTGACGCCGGTGATGCCGCTGGCCCGCTTCGTGCGCGGGCGGGTGCTCCGGATGAACGAGCGGATCCGCGGGTGCTCGGCCGCGACGGGGTCCCTCCTGGTCGACTTCGCGGCGGCGCCGGTGACCAGCGACCCGAGGCTCTGGAGCGAGGACCGGATCCACGCCAATTCACTGGGTCACGAGCGGATGGCGGCGGCGCTGGCCGAGGCGATCGGGCTCGTCGGCCACGGCGGGTGGGAGGAGCCGCTCGGTCCGGCCGAGCGGCGGTCTCTCGCGGCGCGCGCCGGGACCGAGCTCGGCTGGTGGACGCGCCACTTCGTGCCGTGGATCGGCCGAAGCCTCACGGGGAAGACCTCGGGCGACGGGCTCGAGCCGAAGTACCCGTGCCCGATCGTGGTCTCCGATTAGCCGACCGCGACGGCGGACTTCGCCCGCAGCTCGGCCACGATGCCGTCCATGGAGGCGCTCGCGTCGCCGAACAGCATGTGGGCGCTCTCGTGGTAGAAGAGCGGGTTGTCGACGCCCGCGTAGCCCGTCGAGCGGCCGCGCTTCATCACCACCACGAACTTCGAGAGCCACGCTTGGAGGACCGGCATCCCGTAGATCGGGCTGGACGCATCCGTCTCCGCGCTCGGGTTCACGATGTCGTTGGCGCCGATGACGAGCACGACGTCGGTGTCCCCGAAGTCCGCGTTGATCTCGTCCATCTCCAGCACGATGTCGTAAGGCACGTTCGCCTCCGCCAGGAGCACGTTCATGTGGCCCGGGAGACGGCCCGCGACCGGGTGGATCGCGAAGCGCAAGCGTACGCCTGCGTCCTTCAGGATCTGTGCCATCTCCTGGACCTTGTGCTGGGCGCGTGCGACCGCCATGCCGTAGCCCGGGACGATGATGACGTTCCTGGCGGAGAGGAGCCGCTCGACCACCTCGGTGACGTCGGTCTCCTGGATGTCGCCCTCGGGCTGGGCGGCTTCCGCGCCACCCGGCTTGGCCACCGGCTCACCGCCGAACCCGCCGAAGATCACGCTCACGATCGAGCGGTTCATCGCCCGGCACATGATGATGCTGAGGATCAAGCCGCTGCTGCCGACGAGCGCGCCGACCACGATCAGAAGGTCGTTGCCGAGCATGAAACCCGCGGCCGAGGCCGTCCAGCCGGAGTAGCTGTTCAGCATCGACACGACGACCGGCATGTCGGCGCCACCGATGGCGGCCACGAGGTGGGCGCCGAGGCCGAGGGCGAGGACCGTCACGCCCACGAGGGCGATCACGCTCACCGGGACGGGCTCGGTCGCTGCGACGAAGGGAATCGCGAGGAGCACGCAAACGCCGACCAGGCCGAGGTTCAGCATGTGGCGCGAGGGGAGCAGCAGAGGCTTGCCGCTGAGCGAGCCCTTGAGCTTCAGGTAGGCGACGACCGAGCCGGCGGCGGTGATCGCGCCGATGAAGACGTCGACGAAGATCTCGATCTCGAAGATCGTGCCGCCGTGGGACGAGGCGAGGTAGGTGGCGAAGCCGACGAGCACAGCAGCCACACCGACGAAGCTGTGCAGCAGCGCGACGAGCTCTGGCATGGCCGTCATGGCGACGGAGCCCGCCATGCGCTGGCCGATGACGGATCCGATCACGAGAGCGACCAGGATCATCCAGTAGCTGTCCATGCCGCTTCGGGTCAAGGTCGCGAAGATCGCGATCCCCATGCCGATCATGCCGTAGGCGTTGCCGCGCCTGGCCGAATCCTGGCTGGATAGCCCGCGCAGGCTGAGGATGAACAGAACCGCCGAAGTCAGGTAGGCGACGGATACGAGTGCGTATTCCATGGAAGAGAAGAGGCGGGGCCTACTTGTGGAACATTCGCAGCATGCGCCGCGTGACCTGGAAACCGCCGACGATGTTGATCGTGGCAAAGAGCACGGCGAGAGCACCGATGAAGGTGGCTGCACCACTATCGACGTTCTTCATTCCCATCAGAATGCCGCCGATCACGATGATGCCGCTGATGGCGTTGGTGACGCTCATGAGCGGCGTGTGGAGGGCCGCGGTGACGCTCCAGATGACCTGCCAGCCGACGAAGCAGGCGAGGACGAACACCGTGAGGTGCTGGACGAAGATCGAGGCGGCGGTCGCGCCGGTGGTGCCGGAGGTGAAGCGCAGCACGACCCAGAGAAGGGCCAGGGCGGCCCCGATGGCGATCGCCTTCTGGCTGAAGATGGGTGGCGAGCCCCCGGTGGCCGCAGCGGTTGCTGCCTTTGGGGACGCTGCCTGGGGCGTGGCTGCGGGCTTCGCAGGCGGCTGAGTCGCGGCGGGCGCGGGCGCAGCCTTTGGCTCGACCTTCGGCGCCGGCCACATCACCTCGCCCTTCTCCGCCACGAGCGCGCCGCGCAGCACTTCGTTCTCGTGGTCCACGTTCCAGCCTTCCGCGCCGCCCAGCTCCTTGAGCAGGTGCGCGAGGTTCGTGCCGTACAGGTCGCTGGCGACGTTCGCCATCCGGCTCGTCAGGTCCGTGTAGCCGATTACCGTCACGCCGTCGACCACGACTTTCTGGTCCGCCACGGTGACCTCGCAGTTGCCGCCGTTCTCGGCCGCGAGGTCCACGACCACCGAACCGGGCTTCATGATCTCGATCATGTCCCGGGTCCAGAGCAGCGGCGCCTTCTTGCCGGGGATCAGCGCCGTCGTGATGACGATGTCGATGTCCTTTGCCTGCTCGCGGAAGAGCGCCATCTCGGCCTCGATGAACTCGGGGCTCATGACCTTGGCGTAGCCGCCGCCGCCGTCGCCCGACTCCTCGATCTCGACCGTGAGGAACTCGCCCCCGAGGCTCTTGATCTGGTCCCGCACCGACTCGCGCGTGTCGAACGCGCGGATGATGGCGCCGAGCCCGCGCGCCGCGCCGATCGCGGCGAGACCCGCGACGCCCGCGCCGATCACGAGCACCTTGGCGGGCGGGACCTTGCCCGCCGCCGTGAACTGGCCGGTGAAGAAGCTGCCGAACTCGTTCGACGCCTCGACCACCGCTCGGTAGCCCGCGATGTTGGCCATGGAGCTGAGCGCGTCCATGGACTGAGCCCGGGTGATCCGCGGCACCTGGTCCATGGCGAGCACGGTCAGGTTTCGCGCGCAGAAGGCCTTCAGGAGGTCCTCGTTCTGGGCCGGTGCCACGAAGGAAATGAGCGTGGCGCCCTCCCGGATGAGGTCGACCTCGCTTCCGCCCTCGGCGTCGAGCCTGGGCGCCCGTACCTTGAGCACGACGTCGACGCCGCCGAAGGCCTCGGCCTGGTCGACGATCGTCGCCCCGACGGCCTCGTAGGCGCTGTCGGGGAAGCTGGCGTCCGCGCCCGCGTTGCGGGCGACGGCGACCTCGAATCCGAGCTTGCGGTAGCGCTCGACGGCGGCGGGCGACGCTGCGACGCGCTGTTCCAGCGGATAGGTCTCGACGGGGATTCCGAGCCTCATATGGGGGTGCTCCAGGGCGCTTTGGCGGGGGTGCTGATCGAACGCCCCGCAGTCAGGGCGTCACTTAATCGGAGCAGACTATCAGACCGCCACCACGCCATGAGCCCCTGGCCTCGTACACTTGGTTCAGATGGACGATGTAGACGAAGATCCAGCCCTCCGGGCCGCCCTGGAGCAAGCCAGAGGCGGCGACTTGGCCGCCGTCGGGCCACTCCTGGAGTCGTACCGGTCCCGCCTCGCCCGGATGGTTTCGATCCGGATGGACTCCCGTCTGAAGGGACGATTCGACACGTCGGACGTCCTCCAGGAGACCTTCGTGGAGATCGCACGGCGGCTGCCCCGCTACCTCGAGGAAGAGCCCGAGAAGAAGATGCCGTTCTTTCTCTGGGTTCGCTTCCTGGTGGGGCAGAAGCTCCTCCAGTTCCACCGCAGCCACCTCGGCGTCGAGGCGCGCGCTGCCGACAGGGAGGTGCCGCTCTCCGTGCAGTCCGGTCCCGGTGCGAGCTCGTACTCCGTGGCGAGCGTCTGGCTCGCCGAGTCGGGCGGCACGCCGTCGCGGGCGGCGGTCGCGGGTGAGGAGCACGCCAGGGTTCAGGAGGCGCTCGAAGGGATGTCGGCCATGGACCGGGAGGTGCTGGTGCTGCGCCACTTCGAGCAGCTCTCGAACACCGAGGTCGCCACGCTGCTTCAGATCTCGCCCCAGGCCGCCAGCGCCCGTTACGTCCGCGCGCTGACCCGTCTTCAGAGCGTCGTGTCGGACGACGAGCCGGGTTGACGGGCCGGGCTGGCGGACCGCCAGCGCGCGAGTTCGAAGGCGACCTACCTGGCCTACCTGACCTACCGGGTCGCCCGCGGGATCGAGTCCAGCCAGCCGGCGAACGAAGCCCCAGGATCCAGGAGCAGCGGGTACCCCTCTCCACCCATCGGTTGACCCGAGGGCACCTTTGGGTAGCGAGTCGTGCCCGGAAACGAGGTCTCCGAGGCGCTCGACAGAACGCCGTCTGCCAGCACGTTGATCACGGTGGCTCGGCGCGGCCGGTCCGACCGGTTCCCGTAGCTTCCGTGCATGGTGAGCGGATGGTGGAAGCTGGCATGGCCGCGCTTCATCACCACGGGGACGCGCTGGTCGAATGCCCGGACCTGATCCGCATCCAGCGCGCTGCGCACGGAGTCCATGTCACCGGTCAAGCCCGTCTTTTCGAGAAGGCCCCAGCGATGACTGCAGGGCACGTAGTGCAGGCAGCCGTTCGACTCGTCGACGTCATCGAGCGCGATCCAGGCCGTCAAGTGCGCGATCGGCTGCGTCCACGTCCAGTACGAGTAGTCCTGGTGCCAGGCGACCACGCCGCCGTGGTGCGGCGGCTTGGCGAACAGCTGATCGTGGAAGAGGCGCACGGGCGCGCCGAGGAGCTGGTAGGCCGCCATCAGGAACGCCGGGCACCAGAGCAGATCGTGGAAGCCGGGCCGAACCCGCCATGCGCCAAGTGCGTGGAACAGGACGGCATCCGGGTCTTCGGATTCGTTCGCGTGGTACTCGTAGAAGTGCTCGGCCCCGCTGCAGCCCGGCGACATGAGCTCCCGTAGCTCGCCGTTCAGGGCATCGACCTGCGCGTCGGAGAGGAGCCGCACGCCCTGGATGAAGCCCTGTCGCTCGAACTCCGCAATCGCGCTCTCCGGGAGCACGTAGCGTTCCCAGTCCGCGCGTGACGTGGGGGCGGGAAACAGTTCCGTGATGCGGGAGTGGTGCACGCCAAGGTTGAGCATGCACGCATCCTAACCCGCCTTTCGACTCTGTCTCGAGGCGACCATGAACCGTTGACAGATCGACAGGAGTTCTTCGCGATCGATGGGCTTCGTCGCGTAGCCCACGCAGCCGGCGTCCATGCAGCGCTGCTCGTCCTCTGCCATGGCGTGCGCCGTGAGGGCGATGACCGGCAGCTCGGGCAGCCGGGTCTTCAGCGTCCGGGCGAGCGTGTAGCCGTCCATCACCGGCATCTGCATGTCGCTGAGGACGACATCGAAAGGCTCGCCGCGACCGCTGGCGGCCGAGATTTCGTCGAGAGCCTCCTGGCCGTGGCCCGCGATCGTGACCCTGGCGCCGGCGCGCTTGAGGATCGAGCCGATGAGGCGCTGATTCACGGGGCCGTCCTCGACGAGCAGGATAGAGCCTTCGAGGTTGAGCGCCGGGGTGGCCTTCACCTTGGTTTCGGCGCTGGAGACGGCGTCTTCCAGCGATTCGAACGTGGCGGAGCCTTCGGCGACCTCCACGGGAACTTCCAGGGCAAAGCAGGAGCCTTCTCCGAGCACCGTCCACAGAAGCGTGACGCTTCCTCCCATGAGTTCCGCAAGCCTTCTCGAGATCGACAGGCCAAGCCCGCTGCCACCGAACCGGCGGGTGACCGTTCCGTCCGCCTGGCTGAACGGCTGGAAGAGCTTGTCAACGCCGGCGCGATCGATTCCGGGCCCGGTGTCCTCGACCTCGATGCGCAGTGAATTCAAGCGCGGCGAAGCGACCCGAAGCTGGATGCTGCCGGCCTCGGTGAACTTCGCTGCGTTGCCGAGGAGGTTGACCATGACCTGACGCACACGGGTCGGGTCGATGCGCGCCCTGCACGGAATCGGCCCCTCGAGAACGATATCGAGCTGGACTCCCTTGCCCTCTGCCTGCGATCGAGCGAGGCTGGCCACCCCGTTGATCAGATCCACGATGTCCGACTCCACGGGATCGATCGTGAGTCTCTCCGCCTCGATCTTCGAAAGGTCGAGGATGTCGTTGATCACGGTCAGGAGGTGCTGCCCCGCGCTCCGGATCGTCTCGATCATTTCGACTCGTCTCTCGGGCGCGCGGGAGATGTCTCCATCGTCGTGGAGCAGGTCGGCGTAGCCGAGGATCGCCGTCAAGGGCGTGCGAATCTCGTGGCTCATGTTCGCGAGGAACTCGGACTTGGAGCGGTTCGCAGCCTCCGCGTCGAGGCGGAGGCGCTCGAGCTCCCGCTCGCGTTCGACGACGTGTGTTTCATCCATCTGGATGCCGACCATCCGAACAGGTGCGCCCGCCTCGTCGCGCTCGACGACCTTCCCGCGCGCCCTCGTCCAGACCCAGTGACCGTCCCTGTGACGTGCGCGGAAGGTGGCTTCGTAGATCGCCACCTTTCCCTCGAAATGGTCGTCGAGGGCGGCTCGGGTCATTTCGGCATCCTCTGGATGCAGGCGATCCAGCCAGTCCGACGTCTGGCCCTTGAGCTCTTCCAGGCTGGCCCCGATCATCTCGGCCCAGCAAGCATTCACGATGAGTTGGTCCGACTGCGGTCGCCAGTCCCAGAGTCCGATCGAGGCCCCGGCGAAGGCGAGGTCGGCGCGCTCGGCCTCGACTCGCGCAGACTCCGAGACGGCCTCGAGTTCGAGCTCCGTTTCTTTCTGCTCCGTGATGTCGATGAAGACACCCCGCAATAGGACCGAGCCACTGGCCTCCCGGGTGACGCGTACCATGTCGCGGATCCAGACGATGCTTCCGTCCTTGCAGCGCATCCGATAGGTCAGCTCGTGATCCTCCTCTCGTTTCGTCGCTTCCGCGCAGGCGCATAGCGTCCTTTCTCGGTCGTCTTCGTGGATCACTTCGGAGAAGAAACCAGGCTCGTACCAGCGCTGCGTCTCGAAACCAAGCCGTTCGGCCTGCGGAGAGATATAGCGGAACCTGTCGTGCTCAGGCTCGTACTCCCAGACGATCAAGTTCGTCTTCTCGACGAGGTCTCGCATGCGCCTTTCACTGACGCCGAGCTCGTTCTCCATCTGGCGTTGCTCCGTGACATCCAGTTCGAGGGCGACGAAGCCGAGGAGTTCGCCGTCGTGGTCGTGAAGCGGCTGGATCTCGATGGAGATGATGTAGTCCCTGCCCTGCTTCGTTCGGTTCCAGATCTCGCCGCTGAACGATTGGCCCGCGCGGAGGGCCTGGCCGATCGCCTGAATGGTCTTCGGGTCACTCTTTTCGCACTGGAGGACCTTGCCAGGCTTCGTGCCGATCAGCTCCTCGGGCCGGTATCCGCTGAGCCGGGCGAAGCCCTCGTTGGCCCACTCGACGACGCCATTTCGGTCCGTCATGACCACGCCCAGCGTGGTCGACTCCGCAATGAGCGCCCGACGCTGGATATCGATCGGTGGGGTATCGCGCCGCGAACGACGGGCGATCCATCCGGCGACGCCTCCGCCCAGAAGGGCCGATGCGGCCACCCAGGCCGACGAGGCGCCGAGGCTGGTGGCGACGATTGCGGCTGCACCGGGCAGCGCCCACATGCCGGAGGATGATCGGTAGATGGGCGTTGCGCGCGAGCGATTCTCTGGACTCATGGGAAAGCTGCGGCTCACCGACGGGGGGCCGACCACACGCTCTTCTTCGACCTGGTAGGGGCATTGGGGTAAACCCGAATCGGTTGGAGCTACCCAGCGACCCCAGGGGTGACCCGCATCGGGACTCCGCGCCCATGGTCTGCGCTACTTCTCCCCCAGGGCCCTCTGCCACGCCCAACCAGGAAGGATTCCTGCGGCCAGACGAAGTGGCCACGCCAGTCGCCGCGGATAGCGCAGGATCGACGGGGGCCTCGTTCGCTCGAGGGCGTCCACCGTTCGACGGGTCGCCTCCTCGATCTCCATCAGGAAGGGCATCGGAAAACGATTCCGATCCGTCATCGGGGTCTTGATGAATCCAGGCTGCACGTCGGTGATCGAAAGGCCGGTACGGGCAAGCCCGAACCGCATGGCCTCCACGTAGGTCGACAGGGCGGCCTTGCTCGCGCAGTACGCCGGAGCTCCCGGTAGGCCGCGTGTCCCCGCGAGGCTGGAGATCGCGCAGAGGTGCCCGACGCCCCGTTGACGCATGAACTCCTTTCCGAACTCCAGCGTCGCGGCAGCGGCCGCGGCATTGACGGCCAGCACCTGGGCCGCCGCGTCGGCTGCGTCGCGCGACTCGATTCCGTTCTCGGCGATACCGGCGTTGGCGATCACGAGGTCGAGGGGTCCGGAGGCGCCATGCGTATCGGCGAGCCCCATCGCCCCACGAAGCGCCGCATGATCGGTCACGTCGACGACGTGGGCGAGTCCGCCATGGGGGAGCTCTGCGATCAGCTCATCGAGCCGTTCGGACCGCCTGCCGAGGGCATGGATGAACGTACCTCGCCGGCCGAGTTCGAGCGCCATCGCTCGACCGAGCCCCGAGGTCGCCCCCGTGATGAACGCCGAGCGGTACTTCAAGCGTGGATCCAGCGCGCGATCTCCGCGCCGACCGCTGGATGGTTCAGGTAGGCGTAGAGCTTGTGCGGGTTGGCTCCGCCCGAACCCTCCCAGAACGTGTAGATCTTCGGCCGATCGAGGATCCGCCGGACGTAGCCGCGCCGCTTCATATCGCGGAAGTCGTCGGCGATGTCGGAGTCGTGGCAGATGAAGTCATCGTGCGCCGACATGTTGATCCAGGTGTCGATGATGTTCTCCGGGAATCGTGACTCCTCGGGTTCGTGGGCGTCGTAGAGGTTGCTGCGCACGCCCGGGTCGCCCAGCGGATTGCCGAGCGTCAACCAGAGCGACACCTCTTTCCCGCGGAGGCGGCGATACTCCGAGAGACGCGAGAACTTCCAGAGCACGTCGTAGGCGACGAGGCAGCCCATGGAGTGGGCCAGCAGGCAGACGTCGTGGCCCTGGGAAAGGGCCTCTCGCAGCGGCTCCTGGACTCGCGTTCGGATCTCGGAGCCCACGGTTCGGCGCGTGAGGTACGCCGCCATGTCCGGCGAGGTCCTTCGCACGAGTTCGTCGCTGAGCCCCAGGAAGTTCGCCACGCCGCTCGCGACGCTGGCGATCTCGTCGATCGCGCGGAAGTCCTTCACCTTGCCGAGCCACTCGCGGTAGTCCGTTCGGGTGAACGCTTCCGTCGGGCGGGCGAGCGCCTTCGCGAGCGCATCGTCGTAGTAGGCGCCGTCCTCGCACAGGGCGTTCCCGTGGTCGGGATCCTTCTTCGCCATCCACTTCCACGCATCGGTCCCGCTGCGGCGCAGGAGGCGGTTGTTCACGTCGCCGAAGTAAGCGAGCGTGAACTTGACCTTGCCGCTGCGGATCTTCTCCGCCGCCGCCCGGTCGTTACGCTCTACCCCCCGCAGGAGCGCCGCGCGTACCAGGCGCTCCTTCTCCTTCCGCGACGGTTTGGTCGACCTGCCGTGGACGAAGATGAGGTGCTTGGGTGGGCTGGGCTCCATGCCGGGGGATTCAGGAGCGAGCGCTCCCTCGGGAGCGCTCGCCCGGTCAGGCTCAGGCGACGGGCGCCCGGCTCGCTGCTGCGGGACGCGCGACTCCGTTGATCTCCTGAAGCGAGCGAACCGTGAGGCCGCCGCGGTGCAGAGCCTCCAGCGCACTGACGACGGCGCGGATTCCGGCCAGCGTGGTCACGCAGGGCAGTCCCTGGGTGATCGCGGTGGAGCGAATGTACGTATCGTCGTGGCGGGTCGCCTTGCCAGAGGGCGTGTTGAAGACCATGTCGATCTCGCCGTTCTTGAGGGCGTCCACGATGTGGGGACGGCCCTCGTGCAGCTTGTTGATGCGCTCGACGGGAATGCCCGCCGCACGGATCGTTCGCCATGTGCCGCCCGTGGCGAGGAGCTGGTACCCGAGGCTGCTCAGCGTACGCGCCTCCGAGACGATCGCCCGCTTGTCCGATTCCTTGACCGTGACGAGGATGCTGCCGCGGAGCGGCAGACGCATGCCCGCGGCCTCGTACGCCTTGGCAAACGCGCAGCCGAGGTCCGTGTCGATCCCCATGACCTCGCCGGTCGAGCGCATCTCCGGCGACAGCAGCATGTCGGTGCCCGGGAACTTGTTGAACGGGAAGACCGGGGCCTTCACGCAGTACATCTTCGGCGCCACTTCTTCGGTGAAGCCGAGGTCCGCCAGCGTGGACCCGCACATCACCTTGGCGGCCAGCTTCGCCAGCGGCACGTTGATCGCCTTGGAGACGAACGGAACCGTTCGCGACGCGCGTGGGTTGACCTCGATGACGTACACCTGGTCGCCCTTGATGGCGTACTGCACGTTCATCAGTCCGATCACGCCCAGCTCGCGGGCCATCGCCTTCGTCGCGTCGCTGATCTCCTGCTGGATCTCCTCGGACAGCGAATACGGCGGAATCACACAGGAAGAGTCGCCGGAGTGGATCCCGGCCTCTTCGATGTGCTCCATGATGCCGCCGAGCACGACGCGCTCGTGGTCGGCGATGCAGTCGACGTCCACCTCGATCGCGTCCTCCAGGAACTTGTCCACGAGGATGGGCTTGTCGGGCGACGCATCCACGGCGTTCCGCATGTAGCGGTCGAGCGCCTCGTCGTCGTAGACAATCTCCATGGCGCGGCCGCCGAGCACGTAGCTCGGCCTGACGAGCACGGGGTAGCCGATGGCGCGCGCGATCTTGAACGCGTCCGCGACGCTCTTCGCGATGCCGTTCGGCGGCTGGCGCAGTCCGAGCTTCTCCAGCATGACCTGGAAGCGCTCTCGGTCCTCGGCCATGTCGATCGAGTTGACCGAAGTGCCGATGAGCGGCGCGCCCGCCTTCTCGAGGCCCGCCGCGAGGTTGAGCGGCGTCTGTCCGCCGAACTGCACAATGATCCCCTTGGGCTTGATCTCCTCGACGATGTTCATCACGTCTTCGTGGGTCAGCGGCTCGAAGAACAGGTGATCCGACGTGTCGTAGTCCGTGGAGACCGTTTCGGGGTTCGAGTTGACCATCACGGCCTCGTACCCGAGTTCCTGCGCCGCGTAGGCGGCGTGGACGCAGCAGTAGTCGAACTCGATGCCCTGGCCGATCCGGTTGGGTCCGCCGCCGAGGATCATGATCTTCTCAGCTCCCGTCTGGCGCGTCTCCGTCTCGTCCTCGTAGGTCGAGTAGTAGTACGGCGTCGCGGCCTCGAACTCGGCCGCGCACGTGTCGACGAGCTTGTAGACGGGCATCACGCCCATCTCCTTCCGCGCGTCGCGGATGGCCTCGGCGGTCGTGCCGACCGCACGGGCGATCTGGATGTCGCTGAAGCCGTACTGCTTGGCCTTGCGCAGCAGCGGCTCGTCCAGCAACGCGCCCGACATTTCCTGCTCGAACTCCACGAGCTGGCGCATCATCTCGAGGAACCACGGATCGATGTTCGTCGCCTCGTGGATCTGGTCGAGGCTCCAGCCCGATCGGAACGCGGTGCGGATGTGCACCATACGCTCGGCGTTGGGGACGCGCAGGTTGCGGGACAGCACCTCCTTGGAGGGTGGTTCGAGCGCCTCGATTCGGCTGCTCGTGTAGCCGCTGAAGCCGGTGAGCCCGGTCTCCAGGCCGCGCAGCGCTTTCTGGAACGACTCCTTCATCGTTCGACCGATCGCCATCGTCTCCCCGACGCTTTTCATCTGCGTCGTGAGCGTCGCGTCGGCGCTCGGGAACTTCTCGAAAGCGAAGCGCGGGATCTTCGTCACGACGTAGTCGATCGTCGGCTCGAAGCACGCGGGCGTTTTCTTCGTGATGTCGTTCGTGAGTTCGTCGAGCGTGTACCCGACGGCGAGCTTGGCGGCGAACTTCGCGATCGGGAAGCCGGTCGCCTTCGAGGCGAGCGCCGACGACCGCGAGACGCGCGGGTTCATCTCGATGACGATGATGCGGCCGCTCTTCGGGTCGATGGCGAACTGGCAGTTCGAGCCGCCGCATTCGACGCCGATCTCGCGCATGATCGTGATCGAGGCGTTGCGGAGCGCCTGGTACTCGCGATCGGTCAGCGTCTGGGCCGGAGCGACCGTGATGGAATCGCCCGTGTGTACGCCCATCGGGTCGATGTTCTCGATGGCGCAAATGATCACGACGTTGTCTTTACCGTCGCGCATGACCTCCATCTCGAACTCCTTCCAGCCGAGGAGCGATTCCTCGATCAGGACCTCGGAGTTCATCGACAGCGAGAGGCCGCGCGCCACGATCTCCTCGAACTCCTCGACGTTGTAGGCGATGCCGCCGCCCGCGCCGCCCATGGTGAAGGCGGGGCGGATGACGCAGGGCAGGCCGAGCTGGGCGAGGGCCCGGCGCGCGTCGTCCATGTCGTGGGCGATGCCGGACTGGGCCGACTCCAGGCCCGCGTTGGTCATGGCGGCCCGGAAGAGATCGCGGTCCTCGGCCTTGCGAATCACGTCCGCGTTCGCGCCGAGCATCTCGATCCCCAGTTTTTCGAAAACACCGCGATCGTGGAGGGCGAGCGCGGTGTTGAGAGCGGTCTGGCCGCCGAGGGTGGGAAGGATGGCGTCGGGCCGCTCCTTCTCGAGGATCTTCTCGACGATCTCCGGCGTGATGGGCTCGACGTAGGTCGCGTCGGCCATCTCCGGGTCCGTCATGATGGTGGCCGGGTTGGAGTTCACCAGGATCACCCGATAGCCCTCTTCGCGAAGCGCCTTGCACGCCTGGGTCCCGGAGTAGTCGAATTCGCAGGCCTGACCGATCACGATCGGTCCGCTTCCAATGATGAGGATCGACTTGATGTCGTCTCGACGCGGCATGGGGCTTGGGGGAGAGGCTGGAGCGGGCCCGGTGCCGGACCTGGTGCTGGAAGTCGAAATCAGGGCAGCCGGGCTCGCAGCGTGCGCGGGCCGGGCCAAACGCTCCAAGTAGAACAGAACTGTCCCGCAGGATCTACCTGTGATCTCCCATCCGTCTCCCCGATCGGCTTCATGGCGGCCGCAGGCCGCCCCGGCCGCACCTCGGGCCCCGCAGGGGGCTGAGCCGCCCGCGCGAGGCTCGCCCTCGCGGCCCGCCCGGCGAGGGCGCCCGTCCGGCGAGGACGCCCGCCCGGCGAGGGCGCCCGTCCGGCGAGGACGCCTGCGCGGCGAGCGCCACGCGGTGTAACCGCTATTTCCTCGTCAGAGGAAATGCCAGAGATACTGCGCGCTGTCACAGCGATAGGACGGTTCGGCATTCGATGCATTGGCAGCAGTCCCGCCCGCCGCCGACTTGCCGATGCCGACTTCCCGACACGGACTGCCTGCCGTTCGCGCGAAGCGTCGAACGCGTGGGCTGAGGTTTCGCGCTGACGATTTCGGTGCTACCCGCTGGAGCGCTCGCCCGCACGGGCGAGCTGGGCAGATGTCGGACTTGTCTGGCGCAGGTGTCGGGCTCAGACCTCGGACCTCGGACCTCGGAGCTCAGACCTCAACCCGCCTAGCTCGCCCCTGCGGGCGAGCGCTCCAGCGGGTAGCCCCGAGGTCGTCAGCGGGAGACCTCAGCCCACGCGTTCGGCGCTGCGCGCGAACGGCAGGCAGTCCGTGTCGGCAGATCCGTTTCGGGCAGTCGCCTGGGGCGGCGGTCAGCGGGCAGCACCGAAGTCTTCAGCGGGAGACCTCAGCCCACGCGTTCGACGCTTCGCGCGAACGGCAGGCAGTCAGTATCGGGAAGTCGGCGGCGGGCAGGACTGCTGCCAATGCATCGAATGCCAGGCCGACCTATCGCTGCAACAGCGCGCAGTATCTCTGGCATTTCACCTGACGGTGAAATAGCGATTACATCGCGTGGCGCTCGCCGCGCAGGCGTCCTCGCCGGACGGGCGTGCTCGCCGCACGGGCCGCGAGGGCGAGCCTCGCGCGGGCGGCTCGGCGCCCTGCGGGCGCCGAGGTGGGCCCGGGCGTCCTGGCGGACGCACAGGACGGCGTGGGTGCGATAGACTGGGTGAACAGGCTCGCCCTTCTCCCGCCCCAGCCCGCCATGATCAGTCTCGCTCTCGCCGCCGCCATGACGGCCCCTTGGGTTCAGCAGTTTGGCTGTGAGCCCCGCCAGTCGGTCCCGCTCACCATCCTGAGGAACTCTGTCCAGTTCCCCTACGCCGAGCAGTTTGGTGGGCTGCAGCTCAGTGGCGATCTGCTCGTGGCAGTCAGCCATCGCCAGGCGTCCCCGCTGGGGGGCTCTACCGGTGCGCTGTACCTGCACTCTCGGGCGCAGGGCGGAGACTGGGGTGAGCCGGACGTGGTCTTTGCGGAGTCATTGGGTGCGACAGCGTTCCGAAAGTCCAACGTGGGAGAGGTCCACTACGCCCTCGACGGGGAGACCGTGTTCGTCCCGATCGAGGTCCAGAACTCGACCGAGGTGGTGGTCCTCGAAAGAGTCGCCGGCCAATGGACCGAGATCCAGCGCCTGACCGGCGACCCGACCTGGGAGTTCCAGCCCTTCAGCGGCGCCATCGGCTTCGGCTTCAACTTCAGCCTCGTGGCGGACCAGGGACGCCTCGTGATCAGCATGACGAGGACCCGGCTGCCGGGAAGCACCGAGTTCGGACTGCTCCAGACCCTCGAGCGCGACGCTTCTGGAGTCTGGCAATCGGTGGATGTCTCCCCGCTGGCAGGAGCCTGTGGTGCTGGCGACCGGGGCATGGACCTCGACGGAGATCGGCTCGCTCTCCTGAACTTCACCCCGAACGGCGTGCCGAACGGGCTGGCCACGGTCCTCGAGTTCGGGCCCTCGGGCTGGGAGGCGATCTGGACGACCGGCCCGCCTTACCCCGACGGTATCTCCGTCGCGCTGGACGGGGGACGCGTCCTCGTGGGGTCCCACTACGATGCGTTCACGTCCGTCTACGACGTGGGATTCGGAGGATCCGTCGGAGCGACCGCGCCGGTTCAGGTCATTCGCCTGACGGATTCCGTCCTGCCGCGCATGCCAGGGGGGCGCGGGCCGCGCGATTACAACCCGCCCTACGACTCCTACGTGGAAGCGGGGAGCGGCTTCGCCGTCATCGGGATCGGTGACCACTACGACGGCTACGGCTCCGTCAGCGTCTTCGAGTGGTTCCAGGGCGCCTACCGCCTCATGGAGAAAACGCGCACGCCCGGCGATGTGTCCGACGTGGCCCTGGGCGGGGCCCTGGGCGGGGGCGAAGCCGCCTGGTTCGGCGGATTCCCGGATCCCTTCCATCAGCTCCCCGGCAAGCCGCGCTTCGAGACGTGGCGCATCGACGGCGGCCGGGCGACGCCCTACTGCGGAACGGGGATCGACCTCGTGGCGACGGGCTCCGGAGACGCGCCCTTCCTGGACGCGACGCTGACCGCCTACGGACTGCCCTCGGACGGCCACTTGACGTTCTTCGGCGGATGGGCCGCCGGTTCGACGCCCGCGGGTGCGAGCGCCACGCTCTGCATCGATGCGAGCGCCGGGCTCACGCGACTGAGTGCGCCCATCGCCGCACATGCGGACGGGATCGTGCGGATCTCCACCGGCGCGCTGGAATTCGGATCTTTGCAGCCGGGGTTGGTGGCGGGCGCGACCTTCTACCTGCAGGGCCTCGTGGCCGGAGCGAGCGGCGTCGATTCAACGAATGCGCTGAAGCTCACTCTGTGTGACTGAAGGAAGCTCTCGATGCCGCGCCCACGGACCTTTCGCTACCAGAGCACCACGAGCGAGTTCGCGCCGATCAAGGCGAAGGCGTTCATCCAGGACCCTCTCGTCGCGCGAACCGATGGGCTCGGGCTGATCGAGCTGAAGCTGCCCGGCGAGGCCTGGCTCGGGCCGGGGCCCACGACGGCTCGGGTCGAGGTCATCGACGAGGACGAGGAGGGGAACGTCTGGGCGGATCCCGTGGAGCCGCTGGCGCGTGGCGGCGGCTTCAGCGTCGGCCGCGGCGACCCGGTCAAGAACTTTCGCCACCATCAGGTCAACGTCTGGGCCCACGTCGTGAGGACGCTCGGGATCCTGGAGGACGCGCGGATGTTCGGCCGGCGGATCGCCTGGGCTTTCCCGGGCGGGCGACTCGTGATCCGACCCCACGCGTTCGAAGAGCAGAACGCGTACTACGATCGCGACCTCGGCGCGATCCACTTCGGGTACTTCCGGGCCGGAGGCGGGGCTGACGGCGACGAGGAAGTCCTCTACTCCTGCCTGTCCCACGACATCATCACGCATGAACTCGGGCACGCGGTGCTCGACGGACTGAAGCCGCTCTACTACGAGCTGGAGAGCCCCGACGTCGCGGGCTTCCACGAGTACTTCGGCGACGCGCTCAGCATGGTTTCGTCCCTCACGATGAAAGAAGTCGTGCGGCACGTGGTCAGGGAGCGCAAGGAGAAGCTCGACCTGCGCAGCCTCGTCAGCGACATCGCGCTGGAGTTCGGCTCCAGCGGCCACGGCGATCAGCCGCTTCGATCGGCCGCCAACCGGCGCAAGATGAGCGACCTGAACGGAACGTGGCAGGAACACGACTACTCGGAGGTTCTGAGCGGCGCCTTCTACGACCTGTTGCTCGTGCTCTACCGCGACATGGTGAAGCGCCGCGCGAAGGAGCTCGACAAGGGGCTCGACGACGGTCAGGTCGTCGTCGGCGCGCTGATCGGCGCCGCCGAGACCACCAGCCGGATGATGCTGCGCGCCCTCGACTACTGCCCGCCGTGCGGCCTGACGTACCTCGACTACGCGCGGGCGATCCTCCGCTCGGACGAGGTCGCGTACCCGCTGGACGCGCGTGGGTACCGCGAGATGCTGGTCAAGGTGCTTCGCAAGCGCGGCATCGGAAAGTCGAACCGAGACCTCACGGTCGAGAAACCCCTGCGGAACACGGATCTGCGCGACTACGACATCGATCGCCTCGTGGCGAGTCCGACCGATGCCTACGCATTCCTCGATTCCAATCGGGAGATCCTGGAGATCCCGCGCGACGTGAACTTCCGCCTGGAGCGGCTCTACCGCACGAAGAAGCTCTCGTCCGGTCGCTACTACCCGCCCCAGGAGATCGTGCTGGAGTTCTCCTGGCCCCACGAGGTTCGCGTTCCGAAGAAGCTCGGTGAGCGCCTCGGCATGGAGCGCGCCACGCTGTGGTGCGGCGGCTCGATCGTCTTCGATACGAATGGCAACGTGCTGCACTTCGTCGTGAAGACCGCGACGAAGGATCGCAAGCGTCGGCTCCTCGACTACCTCAAGCAGCTGGATTCCGGAGGCTACTTCGCCGCGCGCTACAGCGTCCGCCACGAGGGCCGACGCGCGGTCGTCACCAAGCGCGCGCGCTTGCGCCACGCGACCGGCGCTTGATTCGTCCCTTGCGGGAATGACCTTCGGCGCGTTCGATGGGGGCATGAGCCAGCCAAGCCCCCTGCAGCGTTTCAAGGACGCGCTCGCCTCGGACCGTCCCGACGAGGAGGTCGCCTGTGAGATCCTCGCCCTGGAACCGAGCCTGCCCGACGAGGCGATCGACGTGATGGACGAGTACCTCGACTGGGTTTCTCCGCTCGTGCAGGTCGCGCTGATCGACGCCTACTACCGGATGACGGGCTGCGACTACCACGCGGGGGATCTGGAAGCGATCCGGAGGGCGGCGCTCGCATCCATCGAGACGGACGAGGACGTCTTCGCGGCGGCGACGATCGCGCTCGCCCGTCAGGAAGGTCAGTCCGACGACAGCTGGAGCGACGTGGAAATCGAAGCGGTGGTCCGTCGCCCGCCGCGCAAGAAGGCCGTCGGCATTCGGCCTCCGGACACGATCACCGTCATGATCCACGGGACGTGGGCCAGCGACGGGACGTGGTGGCGGAAGGGAGGCGATTTCTTCGAGTACGCGCGGCGCGATCTCGGGCTGGCGGATCTCTACGACAGAAAGGACGCCTTCCGCTGGTCCGGCTCGAACAGTGACGTGAGCCGTTCCAGGGCAGCCCGGGAACTCGGCCAGTGGCTGAACAGTCACCGCGCCGCCTCGGTGCGGGTGTTCGCCCACAGCCACGGCGCGAACGTGGCGAGCCTGGCGACGCAGCGCGGCGCGAAGATCGACCGGCTCGTGATGCTGAGCCCGCCCGTTCGAAAGGACTATCTCCCGAACTGGCGCAACATCCGCCAGGCCTACAACATCCAGGCGAAGTTCGACGTCGTCGTCGGGATCGCGCGCGGCGGTCAGTGGTTCAAGGGCCTGACGCGATCCAAGAAGATCAAGGAGCGCAAACTTCGCGTCCGCGGGCACTCGGCGAGCCACGACCCGCGCGTCTGGAAGGATGAGAAGCTCGATCGCTTCGTGGGGCTGCCGTGGGACTGAGTGCAGCGGCGCGGAAGGCGCTTCTTGGCGCTCTCGCGAGCGACGATCCCCAGGAGCGGGCCCAGGGTGCGTTCGAGCTCGCGGAGGGTCAGGTGCGGTCCGCGCGGTCCGCGATCGAAGCGCTGCTGGGGGACCCGGTGCCGCTGGTGCGCGGAGCGGCTGCCCTGGGGTCGTGGAGGCTCGGCGGCGGCGCGGACGCGGCCGCTGAGGCGCTGATTCCGCTGCTCCGATCCCGCGACGAGGAAGCCCGGCAGCTCGCCGTGCACGCGCTCGGTCGCATGGGAAACGCGGCGGTGCCCGCTCTCCAGAAAGCCGCGCGGGGCCGTGCCCGCCATCAGGCCGCCGCGCGCCGGGTGCTCGCGGAGATCCAGGGCGAGGATTAATCGTATCTACACGATCAGGCAGTCGGCGCCGAACTTCCGGGGGCCCCGGAGCTGATAGGGTTCCTCCCCGATTTTTCCTCCGAACCGCCATGCTTCATCCACGCTCACCGCGCTGCCAGTCCGCCGAGTTCCAGCGGCCTTCTTTGTCTCCCTTCGAGGTGCTGATGGCGTCGACGATGCTTCTCGTGGCGTCCTGTAGCAGCAGCGATGACGGCGGTGGAGGTTCAGGTGACGTGGGGGCGCCGGTCCGAACCTACGTGGCGGAAACGAACAGCCTGGAGGTCAGTTTTATCCTGAGGGGGAGCGCGGATCTCACGCCGAACCAGCAGCTCATCTCGGCCGCGAGCGGCGGCATGGCGTTCGACTACCTCGGCAACCTTTACCAGGCGAGTCCGCCAGGAGCGCTGAACGGTCCCTCGATCAAGGTTCTTCGTCAGGCGGCGCGGCGCAGCTTCGGGAACGAAGAGGGAGGTTTCAGCGGCGAGTTCGACCACAAGATCGAAGGCTTCGCGACGACGCTCGTCGAGCCGAGGTCCGTGGCGCTCGCCCATGGTTCCGGTCGCATCCTCGTCGCGGATTCCGGGGACAGCTCGGTGAAGGTGTTCGCCATGACCTCTGGCGGCGAAGCGCCGCCCATCTTCCAGTCGACGACGCCCGTGCCGCCTTGGGACCTCGCGTACGACGAGCCTTCGGATCGGCTCTACGTGACGCAGGCGGACGGCTCCGTGGCGTTCTTCGATCAGTTCCTCGAACTCCGCCCCGCCAGCCCGAGCGGCTCCATCCTCCCCAGCCTGGACGGAACCACGCCGCTCTCCACCGACCTCCGCGGGATCGCGCTCCTCGCTGGCCCAGGCGGCGAGGTGGGTCTCGTCGTCAGTGACTTCGGCGCGGAAGAGAACGGCACGGACGGTTCGATTCTGGTCTTCGACGACGTACGCACGGCGTCTGGCCCCGTGGCTCCGGACCAGGTGATGGGGGGCGCGACGGCGCAGCTCCGGGGGCCCGTGGACCTGGCTGTTTCCGCGGATGGCTACCTCCGCGTGGTCGATGGCGAGGCTCGACGTGTGCTCATCTACCCGAGCAGCGGTGCCGGACGATTCCAGGCTGCGCCGAGTTCGACGCGCTCCTATTTCGCGCCGTCGGCGATCGCCCTGGAACCGATCGATCCCGTTCGGAATTACCTCACCGCCAGCGATCTCGACTCTCCGGCGGCTCCGATCGTCGAACTCGTGCTCGGCACGTCGCCGAGTGGAGTCAACGGCGAAGTCCTGCGGGCTCCGGCCGATCTGTCGGGGCCGCCGACGGCGGCGTTCGATCCCGGTAAGCCGCTCCGCGGCCTCGGGATCGACATGCTGGGAACGGTGTACACCAGCAGCATCGAGGATAGCTTCATCGGTCCGGTCGGGGCGACCCGCGCGATGAACCGACTTGCCCTCGAGCGCGGCACCGGCATGGACGTGACCTACGATCCCGCTTTCGATCGACTGATCTGGATCGAGCTGCTCTTCAGCCCGGCCCCGACGCCCGTCGCGCCGACCGCCCTCGAGATCGACGACGAGCGGGGCCTTCTGATCGTGTCCGACCCGGGCAAGCCCGGGATCTGGACGTTCGGCAGCAACGGAGGCATCTGGAGGGCACAGGATTTCCCCCCGAATTCCGACCCACTCGATCTCGTGGAAGGAGGCTTCGCGATCGGTCTCGCCGAGCCAGCCATGACCGACTACGACGCCGGCGCCGATTCGCTCTATGTCGCAGTCTCCAACGGCACGATCTACTGCTTCGAGGGGTTCACCGGTTCCACGGGGACCCTACCCGATCGCGTGATCAATCCCGCCGATGCCCAGGGGCTCAGCCAGGTCTCCAGGAATCTCTCCGGACTCGTTCACGACGTGGAGCGTGACCTTCTGATCGTCTCCGATCTCGGCGATGACGCGGGTTTGGGCAACGACGGCGCGATCTTCGTGATCGAGGGAGCCAGCCAGGCCTCCGGGCTCACGGCGACCGTGTCGAGGATCGCGGGCGCCAGCACGGGGCTCGATGAGCCCACGGGGCTCGCCTGGGACGGATCGAGCCTCTGGGTCGCGGACCGGGCGAACGGGATGGTCTCCCGCTTCGACGACCTGCTTTCGCTCGACGGCGACGTGGCCCCGACGGCCACGCTGGCGGTGCCGGACGTGTCGTTCGTCGTGCTGCGCGCCGAGGGCCTGGCGCCGACCTCCGGAGGGTCGATCGGTCAGTAGGGCCCGCGACGGCGGATCAGGTCCGTCGCCCGGCCGATCGCCACGTGGTGAAGGCCGCCATCACGGTGTCGAACGTCGCCAGGAGCGCGAGCCCCATCGCGACGTAGCCGATCGCGGTCTTCCACCAGGAGCCATCCAGCTTCCCGACGTGGTGGCGGAACGGCAGGTTCTGGGCGGGCGCCATCAGGAACAGGGCGATCAGGAGGCCCGGGATCAGGACCATCAGGCTGAACTGGAGCCCGGCGCGCCGCCACTTCACGCTGCTGGAGAGGCCCACGCCCGCGGTCAGCTTCGCCATGCCGAACGCGGCGGCGGCGAGGCCGCCGACGTAGAGCGCGAAGCGGCCCATCTGGAAGCCCCGGTGGGCAGACCAGCCCGGGCCCAAGGCGTCCACGATCAGCCCGCCGGCCAGGGCGACCGCCGGGATCCAGAACAGGGCGACCGGAGCGGTCTTCGAAGCGGCCGCCGCCTGTCCGAGGCCCCAGCCCGCCACCGCGAGGAGCAGGGCAGCCACGGCGTCGTGAAGGACGTCGATGTCGCCATACTGGAGGTCGACGGCGTCGACCACGAGGCCGGCGATCAGCGCCACGAGGGCGATCCGGAGGCGCGTCAGGTGATGGGGCTGAAGTTCTTCCATGGCAGGGGAGAAGGGTAGCGGCTCGGAAGTTCGCCGCGCGGGGAATTCACGCGGGCCGAGCGCGTAGGCTGGGACTCCATGTCGATTCTTCGTACCCCTCGGAGGCCCGTGCTCCTGGCGTGGGCGCTCCTGCCGCTCGCCGTGGGCTGCCGGTCGGCCCCGCGGGCCGACCCCCGACTGCTGCGCGCCGAGGCGTCCACCCGGGCCGAAGCCTGGAACGATGCCGTCTCCCTCTGGAGCGACATCTACCGCGACTCGCGCGGAACCGATCGTCGCGCGGGCATCGAATCCGTCCGGGCGCTCAGCGCCGCAGGTCGACCGGGGGTGGCGCGCTCGCGTCTCTTGCAGATGGAGTCGCGGTGGCCGGAGGACGCGGAGATCCTGGAGCTTCTGGGAAGGGCCCACGAACAGATCGGGGACGAGGCCGCCGCCCTCGACGCGTACTCGCGGGCTCTTCGGATCGAGCCCGATCGGCCCAGTTCGCTGGCGCGCCACGGGCTCTTGGCGGCGGAGCTGGTGGGAGCGGATCCGATGTCCGAATCCGGCACGAACTCTTTCGGCCCGGAGGGTTCCCTGGCGAGGCTGCGCGCTGCGGGAACCCTGCGCGACGTCGACGCCCGCTCGCTCTTCGAACTCGGGCTGCACGGCGCGGCGGCGGCGCGCTTCGACGAGGCCTTCGAAGCGCTCGCCATCGCGATCGGCACCGGTGAACTCTCCGCCGCCGAGCGTCTGGAGGCAGCGGCGGCGCTCGCTCCCGATCCGAGGACCATTCCGTGGCTGACGGCGGTCGTGCGCGAGGATCCGCTGCACACGCGCGCCCTGACGCTGCTCGGGAAGGCCCAGCTCAGCGCCGGCTTTCAGGCGCGTGCGGTCGACACCTTGGAGCAGGCCGCGCAGAGCGATCCAGGGGACGAGGCCGCGCTTCGTGCGTTCGCGGAGGCGCTGACGGCGACCGGGCAAGCGGGCCGGGCCCGCGAGATCCTCGACCTGCTGGACTGAATCCTCGACCCGCTGCACTCAATCCTCGACCTGCGGGACTGGGCGGCGCCCCTCAGGCGTCCTTCATGACCTCTGCCATCACCGCATCGAGCTTGTCGGAGAGTTCCTCGGCGAACTCCTCGCCGAAGTCGACCTCGAGCACGTCCAGTTCCTCGAAGGTGTAGCGCCCGGTCGAGCGGCTGAACGGTACCCCGTACTCCCACTTGTTGCCGTCGGAGGCGTGGATGGTGATGGCAATCTGGTCGTCGCCCTCGACGGGCTCGACGGTGTAGGAAACGACTTCGAACTCGGACATGGTGCAGCCCCGTATCGGGGAGTGGAGAAGGCCTTCGGGTGAGCCCAGGAAGATAGTGCAGCGCGGTGCCCGGTGCTCGCTTCGAATCGCAATCGTCAGTCGCGGCCGATTCGTCCATCGACCAGCCGGGCGTCCCGGGGCTCGTGCGCCGAGTGCGCCACGGTGGCGGCTGGGCGCTCGGCGGCCCCCTGCGGCGAAAACTGCGAGAAGTCCGCGCGTGAGATCAGCCAGAGACCCAGCATCAGATTGACGGACATGACCGCGGCGATCAGGAGGCGCGTTCGTCCCGAGATCGCTTCGACGACGATGTCACCATGCGCTTTTTCCCCTGGAGGCAGTGCGACCGCGACGCTGCTGCCAGCGGAATCGGTCGAGCCGATCGGCGTGATGTGTGGTTGTTTCCCCATGCTCGGGTCCTCCGTAAAAGGCCTCTTCGGGGAGGTAAGGGAGGACGCACGAGCCAGCGCACGGGATCTTCGCGAATTCGGCGGCTCGCTCCCACTACGAGCCACTCCGGGGTTCAGACCGTGTCCACTCGTACGATGGGCATGCCCGGCTCGAGGACTCCCGTTTCGATCACCCGGGCCATCCAGCCGCTGCGCCCCAGCATCAGGTCCGGAAACCGCCGGTCGACGCTCTTCAGCGTCGTGCAGGGGGCCCGGATGTCGTAGATCTCGATGACCACCTCGGGGCCTAGGCGCAGTCGATCGCCGGGTCGCAGGCGAGCGTCATCGAGTCCGCGCGCGAGCACGTTCTCGCCGAAAGTCCCCGGCGTCTCGCAGCGAACGTCGTCCTCGCGTAGGCTCGCGTAGACCTCTTCCGAGAGCAAGCAGATCGCCCTGTCGAACCCGCCGTGGAGTTCGTAGCGATGGCGGTCGCCCACGAGGCCCGACTGCACGACCTGGGCGCTCGGGACGCTGTGCTTGGGGATGCCGCCCTTGCCCAGGCAGACGGCGACGATCTCGGCGCTCACTTGAGGAACAGGTAGTACATCTGGCCCGGGGACTGGATGGCGCCCGACAGCTGCTCGGCGCGGTGACCGACGCCCATGTAGATGTCGGCGCGGCCCGCGGTGCGGATCGCACCGCCGGTGTCCTGGTCGAACATCATCTGCTGGAACGGGACGAGCCCGCCCTGGGGCGTCGGGAGCTCCGTGTCGACGAACACGATGGCGCCGCGGGGGAAGAGAGTCTTGTCCGTGGCGAGCGACCGTTCGGCGGTGACGGGCAGGTTGAGGCTGCCGTGCGGGTTGCCCTTGATCGGAGTGAAGAAGACGTAGCTCTCGTTGCGGTCGAGGAAGCCCTGGATCCGGGCGGGGTCGGTGCGGTCGGCCCAGCGGCGAATGGCCGCGAGGCTCATCTCGTCTGCGGGGACCTCGCCTGCTTCGATGAGGGCCTTGCCGAGGGAGGTGTAGGGCTGACCGTTCTTGCCCGCGTAGCCGAAGCGCGCGATGTCGCCGTTCTCGAGTTCGACGAACGCCGAGCCGTTGACGTGGGCGATGTACGCGTCGACCGGGTCCTCCAGCCAGACGATCTCGAGGTTGCGGTAGGCGGGATCGCTCAGGATCTCGCGCCGTTTCGGGTAGGGGCGCAGGCCCGCGCGGGTCTCCTGGCCGAGGGTCGTGCCGTCCTTGGCCTTGATGAGGTCGGGCGGCAGGGCGTGCAGCGGGTACTGGAAGCGCGCCGTTCGCTGGAGGCTTCCGGGAAGGAGGGGCGTGCAGTAGCCGGTGAAGAGAACGCCACCGCCGCGGCCGTCCCAACCCGCGCTCATGTAGACATCGAACTCCTCCTCGAAGGCGCGCTGGAAGTCCGCGGCGCTGGCGGTGGTTTCCAGCAGGTCCGCCATGCGCTCCAGGCTCAGGATCGCCCGTTCTTGGCTGATCCCTTCGATGGGAAAGAACTGCGCCGCGTGCTTGCTGCGCGTGAACGCGAGCGAGAGATCCAGCACCGGGAGGATCTCCTCGCGTCGGACCCAGCAACCGGTGAGGTCAGGCACGGGATCCCCCGGGCCCAGGCGGATCAGCGCGTCGGCGCCGACGGGAAGCGCGCGCCCGTAGTCGACCTCGACGGTGGTTCGGACGGGCCGGTAGGTCTGGCAAGCGGAGAGGCAGACCACGCAGGACGCGGTGAGGGTCAGGAGGCGATCGAAGAGTCGGTTCATGGTTGTCCGCAGGATAGACGACGGGACACCACTCGCGGATTCGTCAGTGAAGAGTTTCGCGGACCTTCGGAAGGGATCGCTCAGGAAAGAACGCGGCGAGTGAGGGAGGCCTGCCAGCGTCGCGGCAGGAAGCGTACGCCGAAGGCGCTGAGTGCATTGACGGCACCGGTGACTTTCACACGGCGCCCCTTGAGCATCGCGTCGATGGCCAGGCGCGCGACCTCCGCAGGCTCCAGGCTCGTCGCTTCCTGCAGCTGATTCCGCTCGTGCCCTGAGATCTCGAAGAACTCCGTGTTCGTGCTGCCCGGGCACACGGCTGTGATCGTGACTCCGGAGTCGCGCAGTTCCTCGGCGAGTGCCTCGGCGTGCAGCAGGACGAACGCCTTGGTGGCTGCATAGGCCGCGTAGCCTGGGCACGGCTGGAACGCCGCCGTCGACGAGATCTGGAGGATGCGGCCGGCACCGCGGAGTCGCATCGACCGGCCGTAGTGCTTCGTCAGGTGAGCGACGGCGAGGACGTTCAGCCTCAGCATGGCCTCTTCCCTTTGCCAGTCGGCGTCGAGGCCATCGCCGAAGAGTCCGACGCCTGCGTTGTTCACGAGAATGTCGATCGGGGACTCCTCCTCGTCGATCATCTCGATCAGCGTCCTCGGTCCCTCGGGATGGGCGAGGTCGACGTCCACCACCTGGATGTTGATGCTGTTCGACCGGCCAATGGAGGCGGCGATCTCGTCCAGCTGGTCCCGACGTCGCGCAGCCAGGATCAGATGCGCTCCGCGCGCTCCCAGGCCACGCGCGATCTCCAATCCGATGCCGGAGGAAGCACCAGTGACGAGGGCGTATCTGCCGCGGAGATCGAAGGCCATGGCGTCATGATGCGGTACGAACGATCGGATTCCAGTGTGAGGGGCGGAGGATTCATCTGGAAACGCAAAAGCGGAGCCTGGGCCGTCGCCCAAGCTCCGCTACTGGACCCAATGGGAACCTCGACTACAGGGTGATGGTCATGTCCGTGAACATCACCTGGGTGATCGCGCGGAGCTGATCCGTGCCATCACGGCCGCCGACCGAATCCGCGACTTCGAAGACGTTGTTGCCGAGGTTGGTGATCGTGTACTCGGCACGGGGACCGCTCATGATCGCGATATCCGTTCCCGCCTGGGCGTCGATCACATCGTCGCCGCCCTTGCCCTCGAACGTGCTTCCGAGCGTGTTGCCGAGGAAGATGTTGTTGAGGTCGTTGCCGTTGATCCGGGTGGTGGCCGGGTTGCGGATGCCGACGCGCTCCAGGTACTGCGAGCGATACGTGTAGGGGATGGCGATATCGAAGGCCATCTCGAACTCACCGGCGAAGGTGGTGTCCAGGAAGGCCGAGTAGCGATGGTTCGGTCGGAAGAAGTCCTCGATCAGCGCGAACATCATCGGATCCGCGGTTTGCATATCGGCGCGGTCGAGGACGGCGTATTCCTGGCTCAGACCCGAGGTGCCGTTGCCGTTCGGGTCGTGCCCGAAGAGGCCGTAGTAGGTGGCGAGGGCGAGCGCGAGATATTCGTCGTCGATCTCGGCCGCGGGGGTCGAGCCGTTCGGGGTGTAGATCGACATCGTCACCGCGTTGGTCGTGGCGGCGTCGAGCGCCGTCTGGAAGGCCGGGATGCCGCCGGAGATGCCCTGCTCCAGGGCGAATCGAGCCGTGGCGCCGATGGACGGATCGAAGGCGGGCGACGGCTGAGCGTAGGAGGAAGAGCCTTCTTGCACGATCGTCGACGCGTCCAGGTCGCCGAGGCGATCGCCGAACATGGCCTTGAAGGCGATGACGTCGGCGTCGAGGTCATCGTAGGAAGCGGCGTTCTCGTACAGGACGAACGTGGCGCTGCGGGCGCTGGCGCGGTTCACGGCGGCGGACTTGTCGGCGCCAAGCGTCGTGCCGGGCACGTCGAAGAGGTGCTGACGGACGAGCCCGCGTGTTCGAATCAGCAGGTCGTCGGAGACGCCCGCTTGGCTCAAGAAGTGGATCCGGGATCCGTTCGGCGCGGTGAACTGCGTGTAGCGCGCGAAGACCGCTTCGATGCGATCGTCCACGGAAGCGGGGAGCGCGACGATGCTGTCGGCTGCGCCATCGGTCACGATTCCGTTCAGCGTCGAGCCGGGGCCGGTGTCCATCGGAGGATCTTCGTTGTTGTTATCGTCGTTGCTGTTGCACCCGACGAGTCCACCGAGGAGGACCAGGCTCCCCATGAGGGCAGGAACCAGATTCGCGAGTCGTGAGGAGGTGGCGCGTGCGGGTGCCGTTCTGTTGGTCAGCATGGGAGTCCAGGAGAGAGAAAAAGAGGGAGCTGCTCCACCCTTCGGTCGACGCAGCATCGGCGGTCGCGGATCATCAGCGGCCCGCGTCGGATTCGGTGAGGCGAAACTCTAGATCGACGATCGAGCGGCCAGAATCGTCGACCTGAAGGGGCTGCGCCGTTGCCTGACCATCGTCGCTTTGGATGAAGACCAGGTAGCGGCCGGCCCCGATAGGGCCCAGTGTGGCGCGCCCTTCCTCGTCCGTGTAGCGCGTCGCGAGTCTTTCACCGGATTCGTCTGACGGCTTCGTCAGGGGCGGCCCCTCGCTCACGCTCGATTCCGCGGGCTGAAGAAGGACGCGTGAGCCCTCGGCGGGATGCCCGTCCGGCGCCAGGACGTGGACGGTGACGCGCACGTGCTCGTCGAGCCAGTGGTCGCAGAAGGTCCAGCGACCCGGATGGACCGCAACAGGATCGGAGACGTGCAAGGTGCCGTCCCTTTCCACGCGCGTCCGGTAGGACCCCGGTGGCAGCTGATCGAAGGAGTATCGACCGGCGTCATCCGAGCGCCGGAGGGTCGGGCCCTGGTAGGCGTCGGGGAGCGGCACCGGCTCGCTGGTCTCCGCCCTGAGCCCCGGGACAGATCCCAGGAACTCGAGCGTGACGCGGGCGGCCGGGAGCGGCGCGCTGGCACCGTCGCGAACGACGCCGACGATGGACGACGAGCGGGCCAGCTTCAGAGTCCGGGAGGCAGCCCGGGCGCCGGGGCCTTCCAGGGTCACCAGCGTCGCTTCGTAGAGCGGCGCGCTCACCAGGAAGTCCGCAGAGTCGAGGGCGGCGTCCTCGTCCCACGACGCTGCGGGCAGCACGGCCTCGCCGCTTGCGGGATCGGAGAGCACCGGTGCGGCCGGGGACGCCATGTCTTCCGTGCCGGATCGCTTCACCCAGAACTTCAGGATCGCTGCCCCTGTGACGGAGTCCACCGCCGTGAGCGTGAGGCTTCCGCTGCGCGCGATGCTCTCCTCGGTGGCGTCGGTCCGAGTCGTCTGCGCGCCCGGACTCGCGGCCTCCAGGTCCGGTACTTCCAGCGCATCGAGCGCTGCCGGGCGATCTGTTTCCGTGGAAGAGCCTCCGCTTCTCCCGATCGCCATGGGCGCGTTCTCCTCCCCGCGGCTGCCGAGGAAGTAAGCGCCCGTGAGGAGGAGCGCCACCAGAACGGCGATGGCAGCGATGGCGGCGGACTTCATGGGGCGCATTCTATGGGCCGGTGGTTCGTGCGCCCGCCGGGGCGATCGTCAATAATCGAGTCGAACCATGGAAACCTCTTCACCTGCCGATTTCCCTTCGCCCGTCCGATCGGCTCTCGTGCTGGGATCCTCCTCGCGCTATCGGGCTGAACTGCTCGCGCGCCTCGGCGTTCCCTTCACCCAGGAATCCCCGGACGTCGACGAGGAGTCCTACGACGTCCACTTCCCCTCGATGTCGGCCGAGGACTTCGCGCTGACCCTGGCGCGGGCCAAAGTCGCCGCGCTTCGTCGGCAGGGCGGGGATCGCTGGCTCCTCTGCGCGGACCAGGTCGGCGTGCTGGAAACGGGCGGCGAACGGATCCTTCTCAGGAAGCCGGGCACGCCCGAGCGCTGCGTCGAGCAGCTACTGCGACTCGCGGGCCGGACACATCGCCTGGTGAACGGCGTCGTGCTCCTGTCCGAGCGAGACGGCACCGAATACACGGCGATCGACGTTCAGCAGCTGGAGATGCGCCCCTTCGAGCGGACGGAAGCGGAGGCCTACGTCGAGCTCCGTGCACCGCTCGACTCCGCCGGCGGGTATCGCATCGAGGATGAGGGGATTCGGCTGTTCGAGCGGATCGTGAGCAGCGACTACACGGGCATCATCGGGCTGCCGCTGATCGCAACCGCTCGGCTGTTCCGCCAGGCCGGGCAACTCTGATCCGTCACGCGAGCCAGGCGGCTGCTTCCATCGCGTAGTAGGTCAGGATCATGTCAGCGCCCGCGCGCTTGATGCCCACGAGGCTCTCGAGCGCGACCGCTCGCCGATCGAGCCAGCCCGACTGCGCGGCGGCCTCGATCATCAGGTACTCGCCCGAGACCTGGTACGCGGCGACCGGGAGCGTCGTCGCATCCCGCACCTCACGGATGATGTCGAGGTAGGGGCCCGCGGGCTTGACCATCACCATGTCGGCGCCCTCGGCCTCGTCGAGGGCGAGTTCGCGCAGCGCCTCACGACGGTTGCGTGGATCCATCTGGTAGGTCTTCTTGTCGCCCGCCTTCGGGGCGGAGTCGAGTGCGCCGCGGAAGGGGCCGTAGAACGACGACGCATACTTGGCGGTGTAGGAGAGCAGACCCACATCGTGGAAGCCCTCGCTATCGAGCGCGCGGCGGAGCCTTCCGATGCGTCCGTCCATCATGTCGCTCGGCGCGACGATGTCGGCGCCGGCGCGCGCCTGGGCGAGTGCCTGGCGCTCCAGGACCTCGATCGTCTCATCGTTCAGGATCCGGCCGTCGTCCGCGACGATGCCATCATGCCCGTCGCTGCTGTAGGGGTCGAGGGCGACGTCGGTGATCAGCGTCAGCTCCGGAAACTGCTTCTTCAACGAGCGCAGCGTGGCGGGGATGAGCCCCTCGTCGTTCCCCGCTTCGGTTCCGACGCGATCCTTCTTGGCGTCTTCGATCTTCGGAAAGAGCACGACGCTTCGGATGCCGGCCTCCAGCGCGCGCTCGGCGAGACCCAGCAGGCCGTCCGGGGACCAGCGCGTCTGGCCCGGCATGGCGCCGATGGGGGTGTCGACCCTGTCCGCATGGAGGAAGACGGGATAGATCAGGTCCGCAGGCTGAAGCGCGGTCTCGTGGACGAGATCGCGGATCGCCTGCGTTCTGCGGTTGCGCCGGGGTCGTTGAAGCATGGCGCCATTATCGACGATGGCGCCATCCGTTTCATCCTGACCCGATCGAACCCGCGGCGGATTTTTCGAGAGACGTCAGCGTGACCAGGAGGTCTCCGCGAACGCGTCGTGCCCGTGGATGCTCTCGAAGTTGCGGGCGTGAACGCGGAATGACTGCACTCGCTCGTCGGCCTGGAGGCGCTTGGCGACCCCTCGGACCATGTCCTCGACGAAGACCGGGTTCTCGTAGGCCTCCATCGTGATCCAGCGTTCGTCCGGGCGCTTCAGCACGGGATAGATCCGGCACGAGGCGCTCTCCTCGGCGGCGTAGATCAGGTCACCCATGGGCAGGGTCACCGGAAGCCCGTTCTCGTCGGTCCGCGTGCGGAGTTCGATCGTGAGGGCGCCCCGCTGGTTGTGGGCGCCGTACTCGCTGATCTCCTTGCTGCACGGGCAGAGGCTCGTGACCGTGACGACGACCTTCTGGACGAGATCGATCACGTCGCCGTCGATCGTGCCCACGAAGCCGCAGCCCACGTCGATCATGCCCTTGGACTTCGTGACGGGGGCCTCGCGCTCCATGAAGAGGGGGAACTCCAGGGCCAGGCGGGCCTCCTGGGCCTCCAGGCGCTCCTGCATCGTCCGGAGCATCGATACCACGGACTCGGGCGACAGCGCGCGTTCGTCGGCCTGGACGATCTCGATGAAGCGGCTCATGTGAGTGCCCTTCGATTCGGCCGGCACCGCGACGCTCATCTCCAGGTTCACGATGGTCGAGCGCACGATTCCGTCGGGATCCAGCGCCGTCGCCGGATACCGAACGTCCGTCACGCCAGCGCGCTCCAGGGCGATTCCACGGGTGTCGCCGCGGCCCTGGACGTCCTCCAGGGGCTTGGAGGTGGCTTTTTGGGGCTTCTGCGAGCCCTCGGAGAGGCGTCGAGGATCATCCTGGCCGTTGCCTCGGGTTGGATAACCCGAGGTGTTGGAGGACGAAAGAGTCGCCTGGGCGTCGGCGCCTACGGGCACGTCGGCAAGGTCGGATTCTTTGAACATGGTGCTGGATTCGCCGGAGGGCGGGGGGGAGACGCGCGATCCCGGGCGATCCAGTGAAGAAGACCGCGCCGGTGCCCCTGCGAATTCCTCTGAAGCCGAGGAATCCAGGGGAGCCAGGCCCCTGACGCTCTGAAGACGGCTACATCGGGGCCCCGCAGGGGTCTTAACCGGGCCCCCTGCGACATGGTCGCGGGGGCTAACCGCATTATGAGGGTACCCCAAGAGAATTCCACCCGGTTTCCATCCTGGCCACCTGGAGAGCGGCCGATGCCACCGGAAATCACGTAAGGAAGCACCTGGCGGTAGACTTCCGCCCCTCCGTCGACCAGAACTACTCCCCGTACAGATATAGAGTCTCTCGTCGAATCCTCCGCCGCCGCGCCTCCCCACCCAATTTCATGTCCAAGACGCTCGTCATCGTCGAGTCGCCGACCAAAGCGAAGACCCTCAAGAAGTTCCTGGGGAAGGACTATATCGTCGAGTCGAGCGTCGGCCACATCCGGGACCTCCCGGCCAACGCCGCCGAGATCCCGGCCGCCTACAAGAAGGAGGCCTGGTCCCGCCTTGGAGTGAACGTCGAGGACGAGTTCAAGCCGCTCTACATCGTCCAGCCGGCGAAGAAGAAGAAGATCGCGGAGCTGAAGGCCCTCCTGAAGCAGGTGGATCGAGTCCTGCTGGCGACCGATGAAGACCGCGAGGGGGAGGCGATCAGCTGGCACCTCGTGGAGGTCCTGCAGCCCAAGGTCCCGTACCAGCGGATGGTGTTCCACGAGATCACCAAGAAGGCGATCCTCGAGGCCATCGACGACGTACGGGAGATCGACCAGCCGATGGTCGAGGCCCAGGAGAGCCGGCGGATCCTGGACCGGCTCTACGGCTACGAGGTGTCGCCGATCCTCTGGCGGAAGATCAAGCCGCGGCTCTCGGCGGGCCGCGTGCAAAGCGTGGCCACGAAAATTCTCGTGGATCGGGAACGTGCCCGGATGCGTTTCCGCGAGGCCGAGTACTGGGACCTCGTGGCCCAGTTCACGCCGACCACCGGTGAGGGCAAGGGGAAGGAGTTCGAGGCGCGCCTCGTCACGCTCGGCGGCAAGCGAATCGCGAGCGGCAAGGACTTCGATCCTGACACGGGTCAGCTCAAGCGCGACGACGTCGAGCTGCTGACCTCCGAGGCGGCCAAGGCGCTGCGCGCGCGGCTGGAGGACGGGACCTTCAACGTGATCTCGGCCGAGGAGCGCCCGTTCACGCGCTCGCCCGCGCCGCCGTTCACGACCTCGACGCTCCAGCAGGAGGGCAACCGCAAGCTGCGCTTCGATGCGAAGCGAACGATGCGGGCGGCGCAGCGCCTCTACGAGAACGGTTACATCACCTACATGCGAACCGACTCGGTGACGCTTTCGACCCAGGCGATCGACCTGGCGCGGGCGGCCGTCGAGGACATGTACGGCAGCGACTTCCTCCCGGACCAACCGCGTCAGTACAAGGGCAAGACGCAGAACGCCCAGGAAGCGCACGAGGCCATCCGTCCGGCCGGTGAAACCATTGCGCCGGTCGAGGATATCCAGCGTTTGCTGGGTGCCGACGAGGGCAAGGTCTACGAGCTGATCTGGAAGCGAACGATCGCGTGCCAGATGAAGGACGCCAAGGGGCGCCGCATGGCGCTGAAGGTCGGCGATCAAGAGGGCAGCGTGCAGGCCGTCTTCCAGGCGAACGGCAGCGTGATCGACTTTCCGGGCTTCCTTCGAGCGTACGTCGAGGGCTCGGACGATCCGGAGGCCGCGCTCAGCGACAAGGAAACGATCCTGCCGCCGGTGGCCCAGGGCGACGACGTGGCCGCGAAGGGCATCGAGGCCGAGGAACACCACACCTCGCCGCCCGCTCGCCTCACGGAGGCGACGCTCGTGAAGACGCTGGAGGAGGAGGGCATCGGTCGACCGAGTACCTACGCTTCCATCATCGACACGATCCTCCGCCGCGACTACACGTTCAAGAAGGGCTCGGCCCTCGTGCCGACGTTCACCGCGTTTGCCGTGGTGTCGCTCATGGAGCAACACATGTCGCACCTCATCGACCCGGGTTTCACGGCGTCGATGGAGCAGAGCCTCGACGCGATCTCCCGCGGCGACGACGAGATGCTCCCGTACCTTCGGAAGTTCTACACCGAAGGGCTGGGCATCCACCCCGGGCTCAAGCCGATGCTCGACAAGAACGTCGAGGACATCGATCCGCGCACGGTTTGCTCGATCCCGATCGGGAAGAACGAGAGCGGTGAGGAGGTGATCGTTCGAGTGGGCCGCTACGGGCCATTCCTTCAGCGCGGCGAGACGACTGCGCCCATCCCGGACGAGACGGCGCCGGACGAGGTCACGATCAGCTTCGCGGAGGAGCTGCTCGCAGCCAAGGCCAAGGGCGACGAGCCGCTCGGGCACCATCCGGACAACCAGCTGCCGATCTACGTGAAGACGGGGCGCTATGGGCCGTACGTGCAGCTCGGGGAGCAGACGGACGACAAGAAAGAGAAGCCGAAGATGGTCTCGCTCCTCAAGGGCATGACCGTGGATGACGTCGATCTCGAGACGGCGATCGCGCTGGCTTCGCTTCCGCGGAACCTCGGCGACGACGGCGACGGCAACGAGATCCTCGCGTACAACGGCCGCTATGGCCCCTACATCAAGCGCGGTGCGGACACGCGCAGCCTGGCGGCCGAGGACAATCTTCTGACGGTGACGAAGGAGAGGGCGCTCGAGCTCCTCGCCGAGGAGAAGAAGGGCGGCCGTCGCACGTCCGCGCCCGAGCCGATGAAGGTGTTCGAGAACGTCGAAGGTCACGAAGGCGTGGTGGTGAAGCTCTTCAAGGGCCGCTACGGACCCTACGTGAGCGATGGAGACGTGAACGCTTCGCTGCCGCGCGATATGGAGGACCCGCTGTCCCTCACGATCGCGCATGCGCTCGAGCTGCTGGACGTGCAGCGCGAGAAGAAGGGCAAGAAGAAGAAAGTGAGCAAGAAGGCCGCCAAGAAGCCAGCGGCCAAGAAGGCCGCCAAGAAGGCCGCCAAGAAGGCGGCTGCGAAGACGACGGCTGCGAAGAAGGCGACCTCGAAGAAAGCGGCGAGCAAGAAGGCCGCCACTTCCAAGAAGAAAGCCTCCAAGAAGGCAACCTCCAAGAAGGCGGCGGGCACGGACGACGCGTGAGATCCAGGCGGTCGGAAACCGCGACCCCCGTTGGGCAGCCCGCGCCGTCCAGCGGCCAGGGACCTGCACAGGAGTTCGACCCGGCGTCCGAACTCTGCATCGTCTCGTGGAACGTCCACAAGCTCCTGCATGACGGGGTGCACGACGAACTCCAGGATCTGGTCGACATCCGGTGTCCTCACCTGCTGGCGCTCCAGGAGGCGCGGCTCGGGATGCACCTGCCGACCGGGATGGTCGGGCACCATGCGCGAAGCTTCCGGTCCGGTCTCCTGGGGCGAAGCGAGGAGGGCGTCATGACGCTCAGCTCCGTGGCGGCGTCGAACGCCTACCGGGTTCGTTCGGCCGAGCGCGAGCTCCGTGTGCTGACGCCCAAGGCCGCTCTCGTGTCGCTCTTCCGCGTCGCGGGCGGCGGCGAACTTTGCCTCGTCAATCTTCACGGACTGAACTTCGATCCGTCGGGTGCCCAGCTCGCGCGCCAGCTGGAGGCCCTCCGCGTGCGGGTCGAGGCGTTCCGCGGCCCGATGATCGTGGCGGGGGACTTCAACACCTGGAACAAGGCCAGGATGGACGCCGTCGAGGCCCTGAGCCATGCGCTCGATCTGGAGGAGGTCAGGCCGGACTATCCAGGCGGCAAGACCGGCGACGTCCCGGCGGGCGTGGTGAGCCGGGCCATCGGCTTCAGCCCGGACTTGCACCTCGATCGCATCTTCGTCCGGGGTTTTCGCCCCATCCAGGTTTCCTGGATGTTGGAGTACGAGGCCTCCGATCACGTTCCCATCCTTGCACGTCTCGAATGGACGTGACGCCATGACTTCGACCCGCAGCGCGTATCGGTCCCATTGGGGCCTGAACCCCGACGTGACGTTCCTGAACCACGGCTCGTTCGGAGCGTCGCCGCGCGTGGTGCTCGAGGCCCAGCGTCGGCTCCAGGACGAGCTGGAGAGCGACCCGATCCGGTGGCTCGCGCCCGAGCGTGACCTCGAGAAGAAGCTCGATCCGGTGCGGGAGAGGCTGAGCGACTTCCTCGGCTGCCGCTTCGAGGATCTCGCGTTCGTGCGCAACGCGACCGACGGCGTCAACGCGGTGCTCCGATCATTCCCGTTCGAGGCGGACGACGAGATCCTCGTCACGAGCCACGGCTACAACGCCTGCACGAACGCAGCCAGGTTCGTGGCCGGGCGCGCCGGAGCGAGGGTGACGGTCGCGGACATTCCGTTTCCCTGCTCGGGCCCGGACGCCGCGGTGGAAGCGATCGAGGCCGCCTTCACATCGAAGACGCGCCTCTTGCTCGTCGACTACGTCACGAGTCCCACGGCGCTGATCCTGCCGCTGGCGCGCATCATCGAAGCGGCGCACGCGAGAGGTATTCGGGTGCTGGTCGATGCCGCGCATGCTGCGGGCATGGTGAAGGTCGAACTCGACGCGCTGGGCGCTGACTACACGACGGGCAACCTGCACAAGTGGCTCTGTGGACCGAAGGTGGCGGGCTACCTGCACGTCCGGCCCGAGCACCAGGCCGAGGTTCGGCCGACGGTGATCAGCCACGCCGCGAACACGCCGCGGCCGGCACGCTCGCGCTTCCTCGCGGAGTTCGACTGGACCGGCACGTTCGATCCGACCCCGCTTCTCGCGGTCCCGGTGGCCCTGGACTTCCTGGAGAACGTGATACACGGCGGCGGGATCGAGGCGGTCTACGCGGCCAACCGCGCGCTGGCGCTGGAGGGGCGTCGGATCCTGACATCGCGGCTCGGCCTCGTGGCGCCCGCGCCGGAGGAGATGCTCGGATCGATCGTCACGCTCCCCTTGCCGGACGGTCCGCCGCCGGAGATAGGGCGCACCGATACCCTCGGCCAGAGGCTCTTCGAGACGCATCGCATCGAAGTGCCGATCGTTCACTGGCCGGCGCCGGGTAAGCGCTGGTTCCGGATCTCGGCGATGCTCTACAACGACGCGACCGAGTACGAGCGCCTCGGCGACGCACTGGAAAGCGAACTCACGCTGGCTACGCGATGAACATTCGAAGTGGAGAACTGGGCGAGTGGCCGTGGAGCCGTCCGGGGCTCGTGGTCGCGCATCGCGGTGCGAGCGGATACCTACCCGAGCACACGCTGGAGGCCTACTCGATGGCTTACGGGCTCGGCGCGGACATGCTGGAGCCGGACCTCGTGCTGACCGCTGACGACGTGGCAATCTGCATGCACGACGTGCACCTGGAGCGCGTCACGGACGTCGCGCAGCGGTTTCCGGGTCGCGCGCGCACCGATGGTCGTTTCTATGCCGCAGACTTCACGCTTGACGAGATCCGGGAGCTCTCCGCGACCGGCGGCGATCGCCATCGATTCCGCGGATGCAGCGTGCCGACGTTCCAGGAGTTCCTGGCCCTCGTCGCGCACCTCAACGAACGCACGGGGCGGGAGGTCGGCATCGTTCCCGAGCTCAAGGCGCCCGACTTTCATCGCCGGGAGAAGCGTCCGCTAGAGGAAGTGTACGTGCAGGCCCTGCGCGAAGCGGGCTACGACGAGCCGGGCGCCCTTTGTATCACCCAGTCGTTCGAGCCTGATGCGCTGGTGCGCGTGCGGGACGCTGGCATTCGATCCACGATGCTGGAGCTCCTTGGCGGAGAAGCTCCGGATCGAAGCCAGCTCGCCGAGATCGCGAAGAGGGCCGAGGCGATCGGCCCTTCAAAGACGATGATCGAGGCGACGAAGGGGCAGCTCGTTCGCGAGGCCCACGAGCTTCGGCTCGCCGTGATCCCGTACACGTTCAAGGAAGATGAGGACGAGACTCGCCGGTTCTTCCAGGACCATGACGTAGATGCTCTCTTCAGCGACTTCCCTGACGTCGCTCTCCGTGCGCGCTCCTGACCCATTGCAGATGTTCAAGCTCTCCGGCCTCCGGGCAACCGATCACCGCTTCCGGCTACCACTCGATCATGCGGTGCCGGAGGGGCCGACGATCGAGGTCTGCGCGCGCGAGTTCGTGGCTCCCGGACCAGGTGCGGAGACGCGCCCCTGGCTCGTCTTCCTCCAGGGGGGGCCCGGCTTCGAAAGTCCGCGTCCGACGGCGAAGGAGGGCTGGATCGGGTACGCGGCCGAGCGCTATCGCGTGCTCGCGCTGGATCAGCGCGGAACGGGATTGAGCACGCCGCACACGACGAGGAGCCTCTTGGAGCTCGGGAGCACGGCCGCACAGGTCGAGCATCTGCGTCACTTTCGAGCGGACTCGATCGTGAAGGACTGCGAGGCCATCCGCTGTCAGCTGCTAGGCGAGCAAGAGCGCTGGACGGTACTCGGCCAGAGCTTCGGAGGATTCTGCGTGACGACGTACCTTTCGATCGCACCGGAGGGGCTGGCCGGCGCGATGATCACGGGGGGCCTTCCCGGCCTCGGGAACCACGCGGACGAGGTCTACCGAAGGACGTTCCCGCGAACAGCCTCGAAGAACGCCAAGATGCATCGCCAGTTCCCCGAACTCTCCGATCTCATGGTCCGGGTGTTCCGTCGCGCCGCGGAGGGCGACGTGAAGCTCCCGTGCGGCGATCCTCTGTCCCAGCGCAGGATCCAGACGATCGGCGCGCAGCTCGGCTTTTCCTACGGCGCACCTCAGATCTTCTATCTGTTCGAGCGTGCCTTCGTGCCTGGCACCGACGAGCTCTCGATCACCTTCCTGCGCGGCATCGAGAACCTGCAGTCGTTCGATACGAATCCTTTCTACGCCCTCTTGCACGAGGCGTGCTACGCGCAGGGCCGATCGACGGACTGGTCGGCGGAGCGCGTTCGAGCCGACCACGCGGAGTTCGACGCACGGGCTTCCCTCGACCGTTCCGAGGCGCCGCTCCTGACGGGAGAGATGATCTTCCCGTGGATGTTCGATGAGTGGACCGAACTGCGCCCTCTGAAGCCAGCGGCCGAGGCCCTGGCCAAGGCGTCGAACTGGCCGCTCCTCTACGACGAAGCCCAGCTGGCGAACAACGAGGTCCCGGTCTCCGCCGTCGTCTACCACGACGACATGTTCGTACCCGCAGACCTCTCTTTGGAAACCGCCAAGAAGATCCGGGGCCTCCACCCCTGGGTCACGAACGAGTACGAGCACGACGGCCTCCGAGCGGACGGCCCCCGCATCCTGTCCAAACTCCTGGAATCCCTGACCTGACCCGGAACAAACGGACCAGGTGCATCCATTCCGGAACAAACGGACCTGGTCCGTTTGTTCCGGAATGGATGCACCTGGTCCGTTTGTTCCGGAATGGATGCACCTGGTCCGTTTGTTCCGGATGGGAGGGGTTACTTGGCGGTGGCGATCATTCGGCGGGTGAAGAGGGGGCCGGATGGGGTGCGCGTCATGGCTCGGATTTGCAGGCTGTCGCCGGGGTTGGTGGGGAGTAGGGCGGGGTCCAGGGTGATGACGGCTCGGCCGGTAGCATCCGTGGTGGCGGCGCGGAACACGATCGGGGAACCTTGCTGGGTTCCGCCTACGGCGGACTGTTCGAGGATCTCCGATCCCAGCCAGACGCTGGAGAAGGGGGGAGCTCCCTCGACCGTCACCGAGTAGGACGGCATGCCTGCGACCAATGGGAAGCGCGTGCGCAGGCGGGGGGATGTGGGCGTCCAGAAGCCCAGGTAGCGGCCGTAGGTCCCCGGCTCGAGCGCACCGATTCGTGGGTTGAGCGGGCGGATGGCGCCCGTCAGGTCGCGGGTCCAGTCAGGATGGCTGAGGGTTGGGCGGTTGAGTGCGCTCTGCCCCGTTGGACGCGCATCCCGATGGGTTCCGTCCCACGTCACATCGATGAAGTCGCTGAGGCCGGCGCCCTGGCTGAATCCCGTCATCGGGATGCCCCAGACCGGACCGAGCGCGACGTTGCTGGCCACCACGACTCCGGCCAGGCCACCATTCACGTGGACCGCCTCTCCCGCCTCGCAGTAGAACACGTTGTTCGCGAGCACCATCCCTGGCTTGCCTCCCCATGAGCGTAAGAAGGCTGCCTCCGAGCCGCGTGCGATGAACGTGTTGCCGATGATCTTCAGGTTCGTCGTGGCGTCCTGGTGCGGTCCACTCTGCAGCGCAGCGCTGTTCGCCGCGAAGATCAGGTTGTTGCGGACGATCGCCTCACCCTGGACCTGGAACGGGTTGCTGACCGTATCCCAGATCACGTTGCTCTCGATGATGTTGACGGGGTTCCCGTCCGTGCCGTAGACGAGCAATCCCGGATAGTTCGTGCCATGGATGAGATTCTCGGCGATCAGACAGCCGTGGCTGCCTTGCTTGAGCTCGATCCCGTCGCCCTGGCTTCCACCGGTATCGTGGACGTGGTTCAGCGCGATGACCGCGTTGGAGCAGATGGCGGATGCGTTGTTGCCCCCCAGGTACATCCCCTCGCCGGTCGACGCCGTGTCGTGGACCTCGCACCGCGTCACGTAGAGCGCGTTCGTGTGGTGCGAGTTGGCTCCGATGCCCACCGCCCTCACCCCGTGCACGTGGCACTGATCGATCCAGAGGTTGTCGACGTTCTGCAGCCGGATGCCGTAGGAACCGTTCGTGACCTCAAACCCTCGGAAGAGCAGATAGCTCGTGGCCGCCGCGGTCGTGGAGCCGAAATTGATCGCGTTCTGCCACTCATTGGGCCGCGTCAGAATGGCCCCGGGCTCACCGATGATGCGGATCGGGGCGGCTGCGGTGCCCTGGAGATCGACCTGGAAGAACGAGTTGACCGACCAGCGTCCGGGTCCGACGCGCAAGAGGTCGCCGGGGAGGAGTGCTTCGAACTGATCCTTGAGTCGGTCGCCGTTGTCCGTCTCGGACATGGCGGGGTCGTACAGGAGGTTCAGCTCGCGCTGGACCGGAGCTCGGTTCCAGCCCGGAACGTACTCGGGTCGTAGGGTGCCCGGTGCTTCGGAGGCCGAGTCGAGTTGAAGAGCCAGAGCCTTGGACGAACCGCAAACCGCCAGAAGCGGAAGGACCGCGAGCCAGGCCAGGCGGTGACTGTGAACGGAGTTCTGAATCATGGGCGAGACGCTACGCCCCTGGGGTGAACGCAACGTCAGACGGCGACCTCTCCGGGTGAAGCCTCCTTCAAGCGTGGCTCCATTCTCGCTGACGTTCTCTATCCGGGACTGGTGCTCGTCCGCGCCGCGTTCGATGATGGGCGCGATGTCGCCTACTGCGAGTGATTCAGGGGCTGGCTCCCCGAAAGCCATCGTGCTTCAAGCGCTTTCCGATGCGCCGCTCCACGTCGAAGCACGGGGACTGCTCCTCTGCCGCCCGGAATCTCGCGTCTTGCTGGACCCCGACGGATCCCATGGCGAGCCCGGTGTCCACGGGTTCGTCTTCGCCTCCGAGCACGGCATGGCGATGGGCTTCGGCGCACCTTCCGTCCGTCTCGCCGACGAACTCCGTGACCTCGCGGATCGTCATGGCATGGTGCAGGAGCCCCTGGAACTCCATCTTCCCATCTCGTGTGCGAACGAGTGGCTCGCGCTGGATGGTGTCACTTCCCTGGGGCTCCACCGGGTTCAGGTGCTCGACGAGAACGCCGTCGACGGAAAGACCATCGAGGGGGGGCTCGTCGGACAAGGGGTACGCCACTCCGTGGCCCACGAGACGGTCGTCCTGGAGTCGAAATCGGACCCGCTCCTGGAGACCCTACCGCGCGCGCTCCGCGCGGAGTTCGCCGCCATGCGGCCCTGGCCCATGGTGGTGGCGAGCCTGGCGGGAGAGTGCATCGCCTCGATCGCCTCCGCCTTCGTGGAGACCGAGAACTACTTCGACGTATCGATCGATACGGTCCCGGACTTTCGGCGCGCGGGCTTCGGCTTCGCGTGCGCCCGTGCCCTCATCGAGCAGCAGCGGCTGCGCGGCAAAGAGCCGGTCTGGATGGTCCGTGAGAAGAATCGCGCCTCGCTCGCGCTCTCGGAGCAGCTGGGCTTCCGAGACATCGGTCGCGTGCAGAGCCTGCTGTTTTGAGCTTTCCTGGGAGACCAAGGGGCCCCGGCGCAGGAGAGGCCGGGGTGAGGGTCGGGAATTTTCCCACCGTCCAGTTTTGAGGCAATCTGATCCGTCCCCGGCTCAAACCCCGTCGCTTTTGTTCGGCAAGATCACGACGCTCCAGTAGGCCTGGAGCATGGCGAGCAAGCCCTCGAAGTTGCGCCCTGCTTTGCTCTTCAGAACGTACCCGGCAACCAGATGCTCGTACGCGGCGAGTCGATCCTCGTCGCTATCCGAGGTGGTCAGCACGAAGATGATCGTCCGACGCAGGGTCGGATCCTTGCGCACTTCCTCCAGGAAGGCGAGACCCCCCATCCCGGGCATGTTCAGATCCAGCAGGACCAGAAACGGATGCTCCATCCGCAGCGAGGCATCGTCGCTCCGCAGGATCTCCAGCGCCGCTGCACCGTCCGACGCCACCTGGATCTCAGCATCCAGACCCGCGCGCGAGAATCCGCGCAGGACCGCCATGCGATCTACCAGATCGTCATCAACCAGAAGTACTTTGATCATTCCCATGGCAAGCGGGCACTGAAGCCCCTGGATGGGGCTATCGGTTGGCCCCGGGGCGGAATGTAAGGTCGCACCGACCCGTGGGAACCTTGAAAGCGATCCAGATGGAGACTGCGAGCGTCTCCGCGAGGGATGTTCGGGATCGTTCCTGCAGTCGGCCAGTAGTTCTGCCACTGGCAGCCTGTCGACCGCCGGGCTTCCGCTGGTGCGGCCTACGGAAGCACGGTGAAGCGCAATCCGTTGGAAAGTCCTACCGGGTCCTGTGGGAAGTAGAACGGATCGCGGAACCACCACTGGGCGAAGATCTCCTCACCCGCCTGGAAGCCACTCGACTGCATGAACGCCGTATCGAGGCTCAGCTCCAACCGGCCCGAGCAGTTCCCGTTGCCGAGGCCGAAGGAATACTGAACCGGGGTCCTGCGGATGCTGCCTCCCACGCACAAGGTGGCGCCAAAGAGCGGAATGGCGGCTTCCTGGCGCGACCAGATCAGAAGGCCGAACTGCTGACTCACGACGCTGTCGCAGGCGATGACGAAGTCGCTGTTCGCGAGCGAAGGAGTGCCGCTCGAGGTGATCGCGGGGACGCAGCCAGGGGACGCGAGCTTCGCCACGCAGTACGTGGTCGGACCGTCGGTCGGCACGCACGGCTGCAGGCCATAGTGACGCTGAAGACCGAAGAGGTGTGCCTTCGCCGAGCGCTCGACCGCGTCCGGGCTCGAGAGAACGGCCGCATCTCCCGGGTTCGACAGGAAGCCACCCTCGGAGAGTGCCGCCGGCATGAACGTCTCACGAAGAACGCTGAAGTTGGCCGTCTTCGATCCGCGGTTGAAGAGGCCCAGCGCAAGGATCAGCTCCTCCTGGATCCGATCGCGCATGTTCGCCGAGATCGTGCCCTCAGAAAAAGAAAACGTCTCCGTTCCGTTGGCGGAGGACTGCCCGAAGGCGTTGTGATGGATCGAGATGAACCGATCTGCCGCCCAGTTGTTGGCCAGGTCCGATCGAGCGATCAGCGAAACAGTGGCATCGGTCTCGCGGGTCATCAGCACTTCCCAATCGCCACCGCCGTTCGTGTCGAGTGTGTCGAGTTCGAGCAGCTCCTGAAGACGCAGGGCAACCGCGAGGTTGATCTCTTTCTCGACGATGCCGTTGCCGACCGCGCCCGAGTCCGAACCGCCATGTCCTGGATCGATCACGACGCGCACGGGTCCGCCAACGAATCCAGAGGTGTCGCCGTCCCCTGGAGCGGCGCCACTGGAGAGAGCTGCCAAAAGCGCGGCGCCACCGAGCGTCGCGACGACGCCGATGGCCTGATGGGGAAACCCAGCTCGATGGCCGGTGGTGTTGCGGTGGGAGTCCATACCCGCAGGATACTCCATCCTGGGAAAGGCATCCGACGAAGCCGCCCGGATAAAGGGCCGCCGCGCTTGACCCCTCCGTGGGCGCCGCCACAATCCGGCCGTGAAACAACAGCCTGCATGGGCGAGCGATGAGCAGCTCGCCGAAGTGGGGCGTCGATTCGGCACGCCTCTTTATGTTTACGATCTGTCTTCGATACAGAAGCGCCTTCTGGCTTTCTCTGGCTTCGATCGCGTTCGTTACGCGGTCAAGGCGAACCCGAACCTGGCGGTCCTCTCCGCGCTCCGTCAGGCGGGCGCTGTCTGCGATTCTGTTTCAAAAGGAGAAGTCGACCGCGCGCTCGCTGCGGGTTTTCTCCCCGGGGAAATCGTGTACACGGCGGATCTGCTCGATCGAGAGGCGCGCGACGCCGTGGCAGAACATCGCCTCCATGTGAACGCCGGCAGCATCACGATGATCGACCAGGTCGGCGACATCGGCGGCTTCGACTCGATCACGCTCCGTATCAATCCGGGGTTCGGCGACGGCCACGACCAGAAGGTGACGACGGGCGGACCAAACTCGAAGCACGGCATCTGGCACGGGTCGCTGCACGCCGCGCGCGAACGCGCCGCAGCCCGTGGCCTCGCGGTCACCGGCCTCCACGTGCACATCGGATCCGGCGTGGGGACCGACAGGCTTCACGACACGATCGCCGCCATGGGCCGCGCCATCGAGGTGTTCCGTGACACCGTTCAGACCGTGTCGTGTGGCGGCGGCATGTCCATTCCCTATCGGGACACCGACACGGAGTTCGACGTGCAGGTTCTGGCGACGGCCTGGAACGAGGCGCGCGAGCGCTGGTCCGCGGACCTCGGGCGCAGGCTCCACCTGGAGGTCGAGCCCGGCCGCTACCTCGTCGCCCAGTCGGGCGTGCTCTTGACCGAAGTCTGCGGCATCAACGACACCCGCACCCCCGGCGGCGATGGGTCCGACGGGTACACCTTCATTCTGGTCGACGCCGGATTCCACACGCTTGCGCGGCCGGTGCTCTACGGCTCCTACCATCGCATCACCGCGCTGGGGAAGAGCGGCGAGCCCACGCGCCCCCAGCTCGTCGCCGGCCCCCTCTGCGAGAGCGCGGATGTCTTCACGCAGGCGAAGGACAGCTCCCCCGCACCGCAGGAACTCCCGGAGGTGCAGTCCGGTGACCTCCTCGCGATCCACGACACGGGTGCGTACGGTGCGTCGATGGCCTCCTGCTACAACTCGCGTCCGTTGCCCGCCGAGGTGGTGCTGACCGAGGACGGAGAGGCGCATCTCGCGAAGCCTGCGCTCGACCTGACGCGCCTGATCGAAGAAGAGCGCGACGCGCTTCCTCATCCCCTGAGAGGAGCGGCCCGTTGAAGCCCGGGCTTTCCTCGGCAGCGGCCTTCTTGCTTTCGGCCGCGGCCTCGATGGGCTGCCAGGGCGCGCCTTCGCTCGAAGCTCAGCGCCACGAGCCAGACCTTCTGACCGAGCTCATGGCCGCCGACCCAGGGCGCTTCTCCAGCCTCCTCGCCACCGCGGACGACCAGAGGCTGAAGATCGAACTGGCGATCGTGGTCGAAGGCGAGGACGGGTCGCCGACGCTCGAGCGACACTCCTTCGACGCCGGCCCCGAGTACTTCTATCCTGCGAGCTCCGTGAAGACCTGCGCGGCGATCGCGGCTGCGCTCCAGCTCCGGGACCTCGGCGCCCGCTCCGGACTCGAAGGCGAGGTCAGCCTCGACACGCCGCTGCGCTTCCAGCCGCTCTTCGAAGGCGAGGTCGTGGAAGAGCAAGACGCGAGCCATCGCGACGGCGGCACCATCACCCTGGCGCACGAGATGCGCAAGGTGTTCCTCGTGTCCGACAACGGGGCGTACAACCGGCTCTACGAGTTCGCGGGCAACGCCTATCTCAACGAGCGGATGCGAGCGGCCGGCCTCGAGTCCACGCGGATCCTTCATCGACTCTCCGAGTTCCACGCGCCCGAGGATCAGCTCAAGACGCCGCGCGTCGAGCTTCTGCGCGATGGTCAGCCCATCGCGGCCGTTCCCGAGCGTGTGCGCGGGCTCGACGAGTCGAACGCCGCGCTCTCCGGCACTTCCATCGGACGGGGCTACATGCGCGGTGGCGAACTCGTGGAGGAGCCCATGTCGTTCGTTCAGAAGAACTACATTCAGCTTCGCGACCTGCAGGACATGCAGATCATGCTGCTCCGCCCCGACGTGCGAATCCCCGGCAGGCCGGCCAGCGCTGGATTCGCGCTGGAGCCCGACGACCGCGAGCTCATGCGCGCCGCGATGGCGGCCACACCGGGCGGTTCGACCGATCCCGTCTACGATTCCGAGGCGTATCCCGACAGCTACTCGAAGTTCCTCGGACCCGGCGTCTGGCGCGTGCTTCCGAAGGACGAGGTAACGATCCGGGACAAGGTGGGCCGGGCCTACGGCTTCAGCATCACGAACTCCGAGGTCACGGAAAAGAGCACCGGACGAGCGTTCTTTCTCGCTGCCACGTTGTACCACAACCCGAACGGAATTCTGAACGACAACCTCTACGACTACCCGGTCGCGGATCGGTTCCTGGAGGATCTCGGCGAGGTCGTCGCGCGCCACGTGTTCGGCGATTAGAGCCTCGCGCTCCTGTCAATCTCCTGTTCGCGGCGTGCGCGGCGCTCCCCATTCGGCGGCCGATCGCGCAAGCTGTCCGGCATGCTGATGAAATCGCTGATCCTTGCCTGTCTTGCCGCTCTCCCTCCCGCCTCGGGGCTTCCACAGGAGGCGATCGCCACACGCACCGCCGAAGCGGTCACGACCGCCCGCGGGCTCGAGAACGCGGCGGAGGTCGTCCGTGCGGCCGTCGCCGACGGATTGATCCCCGGCGCCGTGCTGCTCGTTGGCCGCGGCGACGAGATTCTCCTCGAAGAGACCTTCGGAGAGCGCGCGCCGGGCGTCCCGATGACGGCGGATACGGTCTTCGACATGGCCTCCGTCACGAAGTCCGTCGCGACCGGCGGCTCGATCCTGAAGCTGATCGAGGAGGGCAAGCTCCGCCTCACGGACCGCGTCGACGCGATTCTTCCCGACCTCGTTCCCGCGGACTTCGGCGGCGCGGCGACGCCCGTCACCGTCGAGCATCTCCTGCTGCACACGAGCGGCCTCGCGCCCGCGAGCGCCGTGTCGGACTTCGAGGGCCACGATAACGCGGTGGACGGAGCGATTCGGACCTTCACGGCGCGTCCGCTGCGGAGCGTGCCGGGTGCCGCTTTCGCGTACTCGGACCTCGGTTTCATCACCCTCGGCAAGATCGTCGAGCGCGTGAGCGGCCAGCCGCTGGACGTCTTCACGCGCGAGAAGGTGCTGTTGCCGCTGGGCATGACGTCGTCCTCTTTCGGACCCCTGGACGAAGAGCGGCTCGCCCGTACGGCGTCGACCGAGCCGGGCACGCCGCTCGGGGTCGTCCACGACCCGCGGAGCCGGGCCGCCAGCGGAGTGACCGGCCACGCGGGCCTCTTCTCGACCGCGCGCGACCTCGGCCGGTTCTGCGCGCTGCTGTCGGGGGCCACCGCGACCGACTCGTCCGCGCTCGAGGCTTCGACCGTGGCGCTGATGACGAAGGCTCGCTTCGTGCCCTCGCCGAAGCGCGACGTCGAGAAGGTCGCCGCTTCCTCGAACCACGCTGACCATGGCACGGCGCGTGCGCTGGCCCTCGACGTGCAGACGGGCTATTCCTCCCCGCGAGGCTCGCTATTCCCTCGCTTTCGCTCGTTCGGGCACACGGGCTTCACCGGCCCCTGCTTCTGGATCGACGCCCGGACCGACGTCTGGTACGTGCTCATGGCCAGCCGCCTCCAGGGAGGCAAGAATCCCTCGCTGTCGCCGCTCCGGCGTGCGACGGCGGACGCGGTGGCGTCGGCGACGGACGTCCACGCGCCCCGGCTCGCGCCTGCGGTACAGACCGGGATCGACGTGCTGGAGACCGAGGACTGCGCGCGGCTCGCGGGCAAGCGCCTCGGACTGATCACGAACGTCACGGGCAAGACTGCCTCGGGCAAGCGCACCATCGACGTGCTGCATGAATCGAAGAACGCGAACCTCGTTCGGATCTTCTCGCCCGAGCACGGGCTCTTCGGCAAGCTCGAGGGCAAGGTCGGCAACGCCACGGACGAAGCGACCGAGCTGCCGGTGTTCAGCCTCTACGGGGAAACGCGCAAGCCGACGCCGGAGATGCTAGAAGGGCTCGACGCGCTCCTTTTCGACATCCAGGACGTGGGCGTTCGCTACTACACCTACCCGTCCACGCTCGGCCTCGCGATGGAGGCCTGCGCAGCGGCAGGGGTCGAGGTGATCGTGCTCGACCGGCCGAACCCCATCACGGGGAGGCGAGTCAGCGGGCCGCTGACCGACGCCGATCGCCTCTCGTTCATCGGCTGGCGTCCCATGCCCCTGACGCACGGGATGACGATCGGGGAGCTCGGTAAGATGTTCAACGCCGAGTGGGGCGGCATCGGTGCCGAGCTGACCGTCGTGCCCATGGAGGGCTGGTCGCGCGGCATGTGGTACGAGGAAACGGGCGTGCCGTGGATCAACCCTTCGCCCAACATGCGGAATCCCACTCAGGCGGTTCTGTACCCGTGCATCGGGCTGCTGGAAGGCGCGAACCTGTCGGTGGGGCGCGGCACCGATGAGCCGTTCGAACTCTTCGGCGCGCCGTGGATCGATGGGAAGAAGCTCGCGGACGCGCTCCGCGCGGAGGCGCTGCCGGGCGTGGAGTTCACGCCGATCGTCTTCACCCCGGACGCGGCCAAGTTCATCGGGGAAGAGTGCGGTGGCGTCCATATCACGGTGGTCGATCGCGACGCCTTCGCGCCGGTCGCGGCGGGCATGGCGATCCTCTGGCATCTCAACGATCTGTTCGGCCAGGACTTCAACGCGGCGCGCGGGGATTCGCGACTGCTCTCTGCCCGGACCTTCGAAGACCTGATGGGCGCTGGGCACTGGCGCGAGATCCCGCCCGCGTGGATGGACGATGTCGATGGATTCCTGCACTTGCGTGCGCCCTACCTGCTCTACAAATGATGTGTTTCCTCACTCGATGGGCGGCGGGCGTGCTGCTGCTGGTTCCCCATGTGAGCTGCGCCGGTCCGGGAGTCGTCGACGATCCGGCCGCGGATCTCGACCTCGTGACCGTGGCCCCGACGGACGATCCGCTGGTGGAGGTGGCCTCCGCGGACCCGCGGATCCGGGTGCGGGCGGTCTACGCGACCCCTGACAACTTCGTCGGCGAAGCGCTCTATCCGGTGGGCAGGATCTACCTGCGCCGCTCGGCGATGGAGCGGCTTTCGCAGGTGCAGGACGACCTCGAAGCCGACGGGCTCGGGCTCCTCGTCTTCGACGGCTATCGTCCCTGGTCCGTGACGAAGCGCATGTGGGACGTCATAGGCGACCCTGACTTCGTGGCGGATCCGTCGAAGGGCTCCAGGCACAATCGGGGGATGGCCGTGGATCTCGCGCTCGTCGATGGAAACGGCCGCGCGCTGCCCATGCCCACGCAGTTCGACGCGTTCGTGCCGGAGGCGCGGGCCGACGCCGACGTGCTGGAGCCGATGCGCAGGAATCGGGATCGCTTGATCGAGGCCATGGCGGCCCACGGGTTCCGGGTGCTCAGCTCCGAGTGGTGGCACTTCGATGCGGACGGCTGGCAGGAGCGCTCTCTGCTCAACGTGCCGATCGAGGAGCTGGCGGGCGCGCGCTGAGCAAGACCGGGCGGTGGTCCGACGCGAGCGCTTCCGGGATCACCTCGTGTTCGACGACGGTCCACGCGCCGCGGGGGCCGAGCAGCACGAAGTCGATTTCCTTCACGGGTTCTGCCGACGGGAAGGTGAGCGGCGCGAACGGCTTTTCGGGGCAGTCGAAAGTGGTCTCCAGGAGCGGGAGCACCGGCGAGTCGCGCTCGGAATTGAGGTCGCCGGCGAGGACGACGGGAGCCGAGTGGCCGCGGTAGCGATCGACGAGGAACTTCGCCTGGGCGAGGCGCTGTTCCTCGGTCATGACGAGATGCAGCCCCGTGACGGTGATCGGCGCGCCGTGGAAGTCGATGTCGAGTTCGAGGCAAGAGAGAGCGTTCGGCCCCGGTGGGAGTTCGACCACCTCGCTGGCGAGGATCGGCCATCGGGAAAGCGCAGCCATGCCGTAGAGACCGCCGCCGAAAGGACGAAACGCGCCGAACCGTGCTTCCAGATCGAGGGCATTCCCGAGGGCGGCGGCCTGGTTCACGCTCCCCGAGCGCGTGCATCCCTGGTCCACCTCCTGGAGCAGGATCACGTCCGCGTCGAGCGGCCGAAGGACCTCGGCGATCCGTTGGAGGTCGACCGCACCATCCATGCCGTGCCCGTGCCGGATGTTGTAGGTGACGACCCTCAGGGCAGGAGGTTCCGTCTCGACACCCGGGGCCATGCACGCGTTCAATCCCGTGGCGCAGAGCGTGAACAGGAGGGCCATTGGACGTATCGGGCAGCGCATGGGTTCGGTTCGTGTAAGTAGGACTGGGCGATCTTGAGGCGTGGCGAAGTTCTCATGCGGTCGGGGCTTCCCTTGACGATGCGACCCCACGGAAGGCGTGCTATGGTGGCCCAGGCGCCGGGGTTCCTCGGCGCCCCTTTTCCATCCTGCAACCCTTCACCGAAATAGATGAGACTGACTCTCGCTTCTTCACTATTCCCCGCCGCTCTCATCGCAGGTGTCGCCTCCGCACAGGTGATGAACGACGATTGCTCCACGGCCCTTCCGATCTCGATCGGTCTCACGACCTTCGATAGCGCCGTGGGCACCGGAGCCACCGACAGCCTTCCGGCCTACACGTGCGAGCCCACCCAAGGCCGCGCGGACATCTGGTACTCGTTCAACGCGCCGAACAACGCCGTCTATCTCGTCGAGCTGTGTGGCACGACGTTCGACACCGTGCTGGAGGTGCTCGAAGGCGCCTGCGGTAGCCAGACCGCCATTGTTTGCAACGACGACACCTGCGGCACCCAGAGCATCGTCTCGTTCCAGGCGACCGCCGGCACGACCTACTACATCCGCCCCGGCGGATGGGGTGGCGCCACAGGAATGGGCATCATCAACATCGAGGAGATCATGCCCGTGGCTCCGCCTGTGCTCGCGGGGCACTGGACCCTCGACGAGCCGGGCGCCATCGCCAATGACTTCTCGGGCAATAACCAGCCTGGCATTTACTCCGCCACCATGAACAGCCAGCCCGGCATCGCTGGCAACTCGGTGCGCTTCGACGGGACCAGCTCCTACGTCGAGATCACCTCGGCGCCTGCGCTCGACGCTCTGCGCTACGACTTCACCGCCATGGCCTGGATCAACGTCGATCAGACGCCGACCGGTGGTATGCGGATCCTCAGCAACGACGGCCCCAGCGGTAGCTGGTCGTTCTCGGTCAGCCAGTTCGGCCTCAGCGCCACCACCCACGCCGTCCTCGACTACGGCGCCAACCCCGGCGTCCTCGTTCCTGGAACCTGGCACCACGTCGCCATCTCCATGAGCGAGCTGGCCGACGTCACGTTCTACTTCGACGGTGTCCAGTCCGGCAACGTGGCGATGGGCGAGGAGTTTGCCCGCGACCCGAACTCGACCTGGTTCCTCGGCGCATGGGACCCGAACTTCTCGATTCCGCAGTTCTTCAACGGTCGCATGGACGACGTTCAGGTCTACGCGGGTCAGCTGAGCCCGGCGGACATCGCCATGCTCTACGCGAACCCGGGCACGACGCTGGGCGGCGGCTTCATCGGCTCCCAGTACTGTGCGACGGTTCCGAACTCGACCGGCGCTTCGGGTGAGTTGACGGGTGCTGGCAGCGTTCAGGTGAGCCTGAACGACGTGACGCTCGTCGCGTCCGATCTTCCGGCGCTCTCCTTCGGCTTCTTCATCGTGTCCCCGAACCAGGGCTTCGTGATGGGCCCGGGAGGCAGCTCGGGCAACCTGTGCCTCTCTGGCCAGATCGGTCGCTACGTCGGCCCGGGTCAGATCAAACAGTCGAATGCGATGGGTACGTTCCAGCTCGGAATCAACCTGGGCGCGATCCCGTCCCCGACGGGCTTCGTGAGCGCGAACTCCGGTGACACGTTCAACTTCCAGACCTGGTATCGCGATACCAACGGAAGCGGCGGCACCACGTCGAACTTCACGAACGGCCTCGAGATCACGTTCTTCTAAGCAGAAGTACGCGGCCTCTCGGGCGGCCCCGCGAGCACCTTTCGAGGGGCTCGCGGGGCCGCGCCTCATTTCGGGAGGCCTCTACACCGTCGCGCCGCGCGTCCAAGGCCCTGTGACCCGGTCCGGGTGGTCGGCTACTCGCCGCAATCCCATGATCCGATTCTTCGTCACGTCACTCGCCGCACTGCTGGCCCTCGCGCCCCCGTCCGCTTCGCTCCAGGGGAGTACCGGCGCCACCGGTGGCCCACTCGGGAAGGGCATCCTCTGCTATGGGGGTCCACCGGCCCCCGAGTTCCCTGCGGGCTTGCCAGCGGAACCAAAGATTGGCCCCCCGAGCAAGCCCGCCGAAGGGGGGAGTGAGGCCGGTGACACGGGAGGACTCCTCGGCGGAGCTTCGAATCCTCCTCGGTCGCCGGGACCCGGGGCCGGGCCGCCGATCGGTACGCTCGATCCCCTGCGTTGGGAGCTCTGGTGGCGGCTGGAACGCGACGAGTTCCTGGATCTGCGCGACACCGTCAGGCGTAGGCACGCGATGGTGACGAGCGGGCTCTCGGCCGTCGTTCGGGCGGATCGGCCGCCTTCCCGCCGCATGATCGATGCGTCCGTCGTGCCAGCGCTGCTCGGGGTTCTGAGCGGCGAGGAGAGCGACGAGATGTGCCAGTCGGCGCTCATTGCTCTCGCTCGCATCGGTGGTCAGGGTCCCATCGTCGGTCAGGGTCCCTTCGTTGGTCTGGGCCTCGGCATCGAGCCCGCGCTCACCGCTCATCTCGCCTCGCGCTCCCAGGTGGTCTCGGAGACCGCAGCCCTCGCCCTCGGCATCTTCGGCGAGGGAACCAGCTTCGAAACACTCGCTGAGCTGCTCGACGGGACGGAGGCGGGCGCCGCGCTCTTGGGCCGCGGCGAGGTCCCCGACCGCACACGGGCTTTCGCGGCCTTCGGGCTCGGCGTCCTCGCGTTCGATACGGCGGACGTGGCGCGTCAGCAGGAGGTGGCCGCGCGACTCCTCGATACGCTTCAGACACCTTCGACGAGCGCCGAGGTGCCCGCGGCGGCGATGCTCGCGCTCGGCCAGTGCAAGCTTCCCCTGGCCGTGACGCTTCCGCCGGCTGCCCTGCGCTCGCACCCCGACGTGGAGGCCCTCGTGTCTTCTGCGGGGATGGCCCGGTGGCTTCTGACCCGCCTGGGCACGTCGGAGCGCGACTCCACGATCACCTCGCCCAAGGAGCGGGCGTTTTGCCTCACGACGCTGGCGAAGTTCGCGTCGGACCGCGACGCGGCGTTGCGTGACGATGTGCAGAGGCGTCTTCGTACGGAAGCCAGCGATCGCCGCCGCTCGTCCGACGTTCGCAGCGCTGCGCTCGTCGCGCTCGGCGAGCTGGCCCGTTCGGGCAAGGGCGAGGAGGACGAGGCGTCCATCCGTTTTCTGGAGCGAATGATGGCGACCGGTCAGCCGATGGAGCGCCGCTTCGCCGCCATGTCGCTGGCGCAGGCCTCGGCCCGCGCCGGGTTCGGCGACGATCCCTTCCAGAGCGCGAGCGCGGCGGCGCAGCTCCTGCGCACGCAGAGCCGGAAGGGGAGCTGCCTGGAGCGCCCCTGGGCCGCGCTGGCCCTCGGGGTTCAGGCCTTTCAACTCCATCAAGCGAGCGCTGGTGCGCCGGGCGTGCCAGCTCCGGCCCGCGTACTTCTCCGGCGGAAGGAGCTGCTCGCCGAGCTGGCGAACCAGCGCAACGTCACGACCATCGGCGCCTACGCCCTCGGTGCCGCGCTGCTTCACAAGGGTGCCGACCCGGCCGCTCGAGGCAAGGCTGGCGAGGTCATGCTGGAGGCTTTCCGGCGCATCGGTGAGCCGGAGGCGAAGGGCTACCTGGCCCTCGCGCTCGGACTCGTCGGGCACGAGCCCGCGAAGGACGCGCTACTCGACTCCCTGCGGGAGTCTCTCTCGCGGCCGGACCTTTGCTGGCACCTCTCCGTGGGGCTCGGGCTGATCGGCGACGTGCGGCTGACGCCGACGCTGGTGGAAGCGCTGATCGCGGCGAAGTCCCACGGGACCCGGGCTGCGATCGCGGTCAGCCTCGGGTCGATCGGGGACCGGCGCGCTGTCGATCCATTGCTCGCACTCGTGGAAGATCGTTCGATGCCGAGCGCCACCCGTTCGATGGCGATCGTGGGCGTCGGGATCCTCTGCGAGGAGAGCGCGCTTCCCTGGCGCAACCCGATGGCGCACGCGTTGCCCTACTCGGCGATGACGTCGACCCTCGGTGGGCAGTACCACGCGATCTTCGACATCCTCTGATGCGCCCCTGGGTCAGTCCAGCCAGAAGTAGTCCGAGATCGCGTCCAGGAGGACGCCCAGGAAGGAACTCGAACTCTCTCCCGAGGTCTGAGGCTCCTTGCGATACTTCGGGACGCGGGCGGTGATCGGCGGAGGGAGGTTCCGCGCCGGAGAGCTCGCTCCCGACGCGGCGATCGAGCTGCGTATGAACGCGAGGACGCCCTCCAGTTCGCCGCGATCGAACCAGACGCCGTGATCTCGACAGAGGTCGATGACGATCCGGCTCGGCCTGTCTTCGAACCGGAACTGACGGCGCTGCATGAGTTCACCGCAGGTGAGGCACGGCACGTAGGCGGAGACGGCGCCTTCGGGAGCGCCGAGTGACTCGAGCTTCTTCCGGGCGCCGTCCGGACCGACCTCGCCGCGGTGGACGGCCTGACGTAGGTTCTGCATCATCCTTTCGAACGTGTCGCGTGTGCACCAGGTCCCTCCGCAGCCGCTTTCGCCGCCACACTCGACGACTTCGGCGTCGGGCAACAGGTGAATCCGAAGCTCACCGCGGCATCGCGGACACGCTCCTCCGTGGGGAAGCGGCGGAACGGCGGCGGCGCGCAGGCTGACCCCGCACTGGTTGCAGTGCACGGAGTCGTTCGGAAGCCGCTTCGCGCAGACGGGGCAGAGGGTGGTGACCTCGCGCTCTTCCGGCGCGAGCGCGGCGAGGCAGAAGCTGCATGACGTGTCGCCCTCCTGAAGGACGCCTCCGCAGCGCTTGCAGGCAAGTCCTCGGATCTGCACCAGCTTCGGCTCGCTCACGATATGGACGGCGTCGCAGACGCATTGGACCTCGTCGCCGATGGCCAGCGCGGTCACGTCGAGCTGGCGCTTGCACTGGCCGCAGGAAAGCAGGTGGATTCTCTTCATCGTTCGATGTCCCTGGCGCATCCGCTGGAGCCGCGACGGCGTCGTTCGGGCGTGCTGGTGGTCCTTCTTTCGGCCATCATTCGGGCTGGCCGTCGGTGGGACGTCCTCCACGCAGGGTACTGGATGATGGTGGGGCTCCCTGCGCTGAGGGTGCGGTCTTTGGAGCTACAGTGACCCGCGCAGAGGGCTGCCTGGTGGTCGGCACTTCGTTTTCCTGCGATTTCCCCGAACGATCGCGTGTCGCTCGTACTCCAGCGTTGGAGACACCTGATCATGAACACACTCGACATCGAAGCCATCTTGAGCCAGGACGAATGGCTGCGGCGCATGGCCCGCAGCCTCGTCCAGGATCCCCACGCAGCCGACGACCTTGTCCAGGAGGCATGGCTAGCCGACCTGCAGGCGGGGCGGGCTGCGCGAGACAAGCGGTCCTGGCTCAGCGTCGTTCTCCTTCGAGCCGGCTCGAAGGCCTTCCGCTCGGCGCGGAACCAGCGCGAGCGCGCCGAGTCGGCGGCCCATCTGCGCGAGCAGGAGGCGCCTGCGACCGACGAGGTGGTGGGGGACAGGCAGCTCAGGAGCCTCGTGGCCGAGGAGCTTCTTGCGCTGCCGGAGCCCCAGCGGACGGCGCTGCACCTCGTCTACGTGGCGGATCTCTCGGTGACGGAGGCCGCGGGGCGTATGGGCGTCGCGAAGTCGACGGCGAGTCAGCGCGTGGACCGTGGGCTCGAGATGCTGCGGCAGCGCATCGATGCGGCCCATGGCGGAGATCGTCGCTCGTGGTGCCTCGCCCTGCTCCCGTGGGCTGCGCCTCGGAAGGAGACCGCGGCGGCCGCGGCGAGTTCGGCGACGGTGGTCACGGGCTCCATCGGGAGACCTGCGGTCTTCGGTGCCGCGGCGCTCGTAGCCGCCTCTGCGCTGGCGGTGGCCTGGGTCTGGGGTTCGTCGGCTCCTGGAAGCGCAGGGCCCGCGACTCTGGCGGGAGCGCCGATGTCTACGGCCTCTTTGGCTCCGGTCGCGAACCTCGCGGCGCCGGGGCCAGATCCCGCGCGGTCGGCTGCGGCGGCGCCGACGACGCGGCCCGCCATGGACCGGACGGCGCGCATCAGCGCTCGCTTCGTCGACGACGAGGGCCAACCCGTTCCCGGCGTTTCGTGGAGCCTCAGTGGGCGAACCAAAGGCGGGGCCGACGAGTCCAATCAGCAGGTCCAGGAAGCTCCCGAGGACTCACTGGAATGGGAGGATCTCGCGGGCGAGCTCGGCCCCGACGGGAACATGGAGGTGTCCTTCGACGTTCCACTGAACTACCGCTTCTACCTCGAGGTCAAGGCCCAGGGACGTGCAACGGCAGCATGGCGCTTCGACGCCATCGAAGCCGGGAACGACAAGCGGCTGGGGACGCTGGAGCTGGAGCCGGGCCACGCCCTCCGTGGCCGAATGGAGTCACCGACGGGCGAGACGCTCTCCGATCGATCGTGGGGCGTCGTCGCTGAATCCCGACGGGCGGACACGATGTTCGAGCGCACCTCCACTCGCCTGAGAGCGGTGGTGCCCGAGGGGCAGAGCACGTTCGAGGTCTCGGGGCTTCCGGCGGGGGAGGTCGAGTTCAGCTTCTACTCCTCCCAGGGAGAGCGGACGCGCGAGCCAGAGGTCGTCACGCTGCCCGTCGTCGGCACCGAGCCCTGGGCGTTCCCGGTCGACCTGAGCGCCACCGTGAGCAGCAGCCTGCGGCTCTCCTTGAGTCGGCGCGTCGGTCCCTTGGATCCCGCGATCGCGCCCGAATCGTTCCAGGCGACGGCGGCGGACGGCACGGTGCTGGAAGTCGTGGCGCTGGACGATGCAGGTTGGACCTTCGAAGTGCGGGACGCGGCTCCCGCGCCGATTTCGGTAACCCTGACGGACCCGCGCTTCGAGCCATGGTCGGCGGAAATCCAAGAGACCGGAGAGATCAAGTCGGTGGTACTGCTCGGTTCGGCCAGCCTCGAACTCGACGTGCGCGACGCTGGGGGGAACCCGGTCAGCCTCTACTCGGTCGCGCTCGCAGAGACGCTCGCACCGGGTCATTTCTCGAGCTACGTGAATCCGGTGCACGACGGCAAGGAAGAGCTGCCAGGTGGCGTCATCGAGCACGTGGTTCCGCGCAGCTACCGACTGTTCGTTCGGGGCGCAGCGGGGGAGAGCACGGTGGCTCTCGAGAATCTCCAGCCCGGCGAGCGCCGCGTCGTCAGCCTCACTCTGGAGCCGCTCTCCGCGATGACCGGTACGGTGAGCTATCCGGACGGCGAGCCGGCGATCGGGGTCAAGGTCTACCTCGTCCGGCCTGCGCAGATCGATGATTCCCCTGCGAGCATGATGATGCTGGGGGGCGGCGCTGGCTACGGCGGGGAGGAATGGCGCATGTCCGCGGCCGAAACGCTGGCGGACGAAGAGGGTCGCTTCGAGATCGACCTGCCTGACGCGGGAAGCTACTACGTGATGGCGGACCGGCCCGGCCGAACGTGGGTGCTGAGCGACCTTCGGACCGCGCAGGACCATGGGGAGCCGGTCCATTTGATCCTGCCGCGCGGAGCGACGCTGGAGGGCACGATCGAGCTGCCGGCGCATCTTCCGACGGGCGGCTGGGCGGTCTACCTGGGCATCGCGGACCCGCGGATGGCGGGATCACCCGGCTGGCGTGCGCCGGAACTCGACGCCAACGGAAAGTTCCACGTGGAGGGAATCCCGGCGGGCGAGACTCTCGTCGCCATCACCCGCGAGCGCGTCCGCTCGTGGTCGAGCTTCTCCGGACCGCCCGCGGCCAGCTTCGTGATCGGATCCGTTGTCCTGGAGGAGGGCGAGGTGCACCAGGAGAGCTTCGGCTTCGTGAACGGAGCGCCCGTCGCGGTAAGCGCCGAGCTGCCACCGGCCTCGGGAGCCGCCTCGAGCGCGCAGACCTCCGTGTCCTTCTATCGAGTGGACGGCGAATCACCGCGTCGACAGGGTGGAATCAAAGGCCCAGCCGACGCCCTGGGGAGCTGCCTCCTGGAGCCAGGTGAATACGTGGCGAGCGTCGTCCAGGGCGACGCGGCCGTCCTGAATGGCCCTGTCGTCACGGTCCCGGAGACCGCGGCCCACGTGGTCCCCGTCGGGTTGACGGTGACGGAGCATCGCCTGCGCGTCTTCGTCGCGGAAGAGCCGCTGGCCGGTCAATCCGTCGAATTCCGCTCTCCCGCGGGGCCGAGGGCGAGCTTCGAGACGGACGGCGAAGGCTGGCTGACCATCCGTCTGGACGCCGGTCCATTGAAGGCGAGATGGCGCATGCAGCAAGCGGAGCTCAGCTGGCCACCGACCTCGGACATGCTCTCTCTGAGGCAGTAGGGACGGGGGGACCCGGTCATCGACGACGACCTCTTGGCGGTACCGAACCTGGCGGTACCGAACCCGACCCAAAGCCGCCACGTTTCGAAACGTGGCGGCTTTGGATCGGGTTCAGGATCGTCAGATTCAGGACCGCGGGGTGAAATCGACCAGGAATCCGGCGTTCGCCGGTGACAACCAACCCCGCGTGAGCTCTCGCTGCATACGCCCCGATTCAATCGATCTTCTCCCACAGGCTGCGAGAGATCCACCAGGCTGGACCCATGCTCATCACCGCCCCCTCTCTCCTGGCGACGGCTGCGCTCGCCCTCTTTCCGTCTTTGCCGAGTGATGTCCACATCGTCGCTGCTGACGGCTCCGGTGACTTCTCGACCTTCTCAGCAGCCTACGCGGCTGCGGCGGAAGGCGACGTCCTGTACGTGACCGATCAGCCTTCGACCCAGTGGATCGAGATCGACACCAAGGGCGTCACCGTGATCAACACCGATCCTGACTGGCGAAGCAGCCGGTTGAGCGTTCGAAACATCCCCGCTGACTCGAGAGTGGTGCTGCGTGGGATCACTTTGGGCACGCACGCGAAGTTCTTGTTCTCCCATTGCGAGGGCCCGATCGTGCTCGATGGGGCGGAGACCTATGGACTCGTGCCGATCCTCATCAGCGACCACTTGATCAAGGACTGCGATGCCGTCTCCATCCGCCAGTCCCTGATCTATCCTGGCTACGCCTATGGCGCCTACGCGCCCTCGTTCCCCGGTCTTCGCATCGCTCGTTCCAACGTGCTGATCGACAACTGCGAGATCCGTGGGCTTTCCGGGGAGTGGGGCTGGAGCGGTGGGTTCTGCCAGACGTGCTGCGGCGACGGATCGGCGGGTTCGATAGGCCTGGAGGTGAGGGACGCCAGCCATGTGCGCGTTCACTCCTCCGTCATCGCCGGAGGAATCGGAGGTCAAACGCCTGGCATCTATTGCTACTCGGGCGTCTCTGCTCCTGCGTATATCATCGACTCGACTTCCATCGTGGTGTTCGCCGACGTGCTCACGATGGCGCAGGTCCCAAGCGTCGGAACGCCAACCATCCTCGCCGACGCGCCTCGCACCTTCCGCTTACCGACGAGCGTCACCGCGGGCGCGCCCTTCCAGACAAGAGCGTTCGGGGTGGCGGGAGACACGGTCTATGCCCTCGTCGGCTCGAACCTGACCCATGTTCAGCTCGGAGACACCGCTGGCGTACTCCAGGTAGCGGACTCCCACGGCCGACGACGCCTGGGTTCGCTTCCACCAGGCGGCGAGAACACCTACACGTTCCCGTCACCGGCGCTCGCCCAGGGCGAGGTGCTGTCGGTGCCGATTCAAGCCGCCTTCGTCGACGCGCTCGGACAAATCCGCCTGGCTCCGGCGGACTTCCTGGAGTTCCGCGGCCCGGGCGTTCCTATCTGGTAGGTGCAGAGCGACGTGGTCCTGGGAGTCTGGTGCAAATTGGCGGTACCGAACCTGGCGGTACCGAACCCGACCCAAAGCCGCCACGTTTCGAAACGTGGCGGCTTTGGGTCGGGTTCAGTACCGCCAGGTTCAGTACCGCCGATAGAAAACGGGAGGCCACTCGATGCGAGGGGCCTCCCGTTTCAAGCGCTCCGTTGAGCGGTTCGCCTACGCGTAGTGAAGGCGACCGAGGCGCTCTTCGCGGTCGCTCGCGAAGCGCTGGATGCCGATCATCAGGCTATCGGGGTCGAGCTTGGCCTCGGCGACCACCTCTTCCAGCGAGCCACCCGTGCGCCAGCGGTCGTCGTGGTCGCTCGTCATCGCGTACTGCTCGGCCACCTTGCTGGAGAGCCACGGGTGCATGCCGATCCGGGAACCGTTCGAGATGACCGTGCTGTCGAGCCAGTCGGACTTGTGGAGGACCGAGTCGCGGTACTCCTTGTCCTGGCGCATGAAGAGCTCGTAGCTCGACGTCGCGATGAGCTTGCAGTTCGGCGCGCTGCCGTCATGGAACTTCGGCAGGAGCGAGATCATCGACTCCATCGTCGCCGTGCCCTCGATGATGAGCGTGCCTTCCTTCGGACGCTTCGGATCGTAGTCGCGCAGGACGTAGGCGCCCTTCGCGGCTTCCATGTAGCTCGGCATGCCCAGGGCCGCGCGGTCCGGGACCACCGTCGCCGGGCGCGTGAGGTGCAGCGCGATGATCGGCACGTCCGTCTTGAGGGCTGCGGCGAGGGCGGGCGCCAGCTCGTTGTGGTTCCACGGGCGCAGGTTGATGACGTGCCCATCGGGGAAGAGCTGCGTCACGACCGGGCTGAAGATACCGAAGTGGGTGCGGCTGTCCTCGGCGGTCTCCGGGCCCGAGTGGCCGGCCACCCAGATGACCTTGCCGACTTTGAGCTCACAGTCCTGGGCGAGCTGGCTGAAGAGGCGCAGCATGCCGTACTTCAGGTAGCTGAAGCTGCCGTACGTCGAGCACGCGCCCCAGTAGCCGAGGAAGTTCTCCTCCGGCTTGTCGCTCATGTTCACCGTCGCTGCACCGGCCACTAGCCCCGCGTTCGTGAACTCGGTGATCTGCTGGGGGAGGAGCGAGCCCTCGGTGTTCGAGTTGCGCTCGTACCAGCCGAAGTTGGGCTTGTCGCCGAAGTTCTTGGCAAAGCCGGAGATGGCGGTCGAGTCCGCGAGGTCCGCGGAGCAGGCGAGCACGAGCGGGCGGCCCATGCGCTCCTTCGCCAGGCTGTTGACCCAGGCGCCGAACTTGGCGAATCCATCCTTGTTCGCGCCCTTGGCGCCGGGCTCCAGGAACAGCTCCTTCGGCAGCTCGTCGAGCCAGGCGCGGTCCTCGGCCATGTTGACTTCCGAGCCGAGCTTGAAGCTAGCGGGCTTCGCCGGGACCGACTCGCCGAGACCGATCAGGGTGTTGGCCACGTACTCCGCGAGACCTTCCGTGTCGCGCAGCACGCTGAAGACGGTCTCGAACCAGCCCTTCGACTGCTCGCGGCAAGCCTGCTCGCCGGGATCGGTCGTGTCGCCGTGGCCCTCGAACGTGACGCCGTACTTCTTCGCGAAGTCCTCGCGGCACTTCCAGAACATCTCGGAGTTGCGGCCGTGGGACTTGCCGTGGGACGCCGCGTCGAACACGCCGTAGCCGCGGCCCTTGCGCGTCTTGAACCAGACGCAGCCGGGCTTACCCTGCGTGTCCTCGGCGTGAACGATCTCGACGAGCGCCTTCGTGATCTGCTCGTAGTCGTGGCCGTCCTCGGCGCCGGCGACGCGCCAGCCGTAGGACTCGAACCACTCCTTCGGCGTCCCGTACGCGACCTCGGAGTTCGCGAACGCGTCGATGCCGTGGTCGTTCCAGTCCATGAGGTAGATCAGGTTGTCCAGCCCGAGCCCGTAGGCCGAGTTCTTGACCTCGTGGTGGCAGCCCGCGGAGTGCCCGCCCTCGCCCTCGACGGCGAACACCTTGGCGTCGGAGCCGGCGTGCTTGAGCGCCATCGCTTCACCGAGCGCGGCGGGCGCACCGTGGCCGCTGGGGCCGGTGTTGAACTTGAAGAACATCGTCTTCCCCTCCATCTCGGCGTGGCCGGGAAGGTGTCCATGGTGGCGAAGCCAGAGCAGGTCCTCCCAGACGAGCTGGCGCTCCTTGGCGTTCGGGACGAGGTACTTCGCGTCGCCGGTGCGCTCATGGCAGATGCGGAGCGCTTCGTTGTAGACCGCCAGCATCGCGTAGGTGCCCGGGTTGCAGTGGCCCGCGACGAGAACGTAGCGATCGCCGAAGGCGAGCTCCGGCCGCCGGATGTCCCAGCGCATGCCCGCACCGAGGGTGCTCGCGACCATGAACGGGACCTTGGAGCGGGAGCCGCCCGGGTGCCCGCTCTGGCGGATGTTCAGCATCAGATCGATCGACTGATCGATGAGGTCCCCGACGATCTCCCACTTGCCGAAGTGGGGGCGGAGTTCGTCGAGGGAGGGGCGTGGGCTTGCGGTCGTCGTGGTCATGGGTGAGATTCGCCGTTCTGAGGTGGGCGGCTGGGCCATTTCGAGGCCGGAGATGATAGCCGCTCGGGCGACGGCGACACGAAGAAGGGCCCGGACCCGCGCGCGAGGCGCGGGCCCGGGCCCCTGGGACACGGTCAGGCTTGATTCTGGCCGTCTACTGGCGGCGCGGGGCGCCGAGAACCTCGGACCGGAGCTCGTTCAGTTCGGCGCGCATGGCCTGGACGTCGGCCTGGATCTGACGAGCGAGTTCGAGGAGTTCGGCCTCGGCGGCGACGGCCGGGGCCGTCGCGGGCGGCTGGCCCGCGAGAACGTAGGCGGTCTGGGGGCCCACCAGCATCAGACGGGAGCCACTGGCGTCCGACGTGGACATCTGGCTGCCGAAGTGGGGCCCGGCAACGAAGCGGTCGTCCCGGGGGGCTTCCTCCTCGATCTCCTCGATCTCGTCCTCCGCGCACTCGTCGTCACAGCACTCCTCGTCGTCACAGCCTTCGCCGAACTCGAACTCGACGTCGAAGTCCATCTCCAGAATGTCCTCCAGGCCTTCGAGCGCTTCCAGTGCTTCCAGATCGATCGTGGCGCCGAGGGCTTCGAAGTCCATGTCGGCAATCTCACCCAGCACCATGCCGAACGGGAACTCCCCTTCCTCACCGGCAGCGGCCGAGAAGAACCCTTCCAGTTCGGAGAGATCCAGTTCCTTGCCGTTGATGTTCACCGAGAAAATGGGCTCCTCGCCGGTCTTCATCTCGGCGCGTCCAAAGACGTGAACCTCGTGGGACTCCGCCTCGTGCGGCCGACCCGGAAGCGCGGGGACCGGAGGCGTCGCGCCGAAGAAGACGTTACCGGTGGACGTCTTGAGCCCCTGAACGGCGCCAGGAAAACGCATCCCTTTGGATGTTGTGATGCTGGATCCACCGCTGGTGTGGATGTGGACATCGCCCTCCTCGACGTGGATGTTGAAGGTATTGGGTCCTCCAGCGCGGATCCCCGCACCGGTTCCACCGGAGCCGGGCCCACCGTCCATTCCGAAGGGGCGCGGTCCGGACCCCGGGCCACCGGACTTGAAGCGGAAGACCTGGGGCTTCTGGCCCTTCGTCCCGATGACCCTTTGCTCGATGATCTCTTCGATGACGTGCTCCGTGTCGCCGTTCGCTTCCTCCTCGAGGCGAAGGATGACCGCTTCGATCTCTTCGCCCTCGTCAGTCTTCCACTCGAACGTTGCGTGGGACCCGTCCTTCACGCGGCCCTTCATGCTCTTCGTCCAGACCTTCAGTGCCTCCTTGGAGCGCTCGCGCGCCTCCTCGGATCTCTCCATGGCCTCCTCCCGAGCTTCCTCCGCGCGCTCCATGGCTTCTTCGCGCATCTCTTCGAGGCGTTCGCGAGCTTCCTCTCGTTCTTCCATGGCGCGCTCGCGCATCTCCTCGACGCGTTCACGCTGCTCCTCGAGGCGAGCACGTTGCTCCTCGGATCGAGCGCGCTGCTCTTCACTTCGAGCCCGCTCTTCTACGAACTCGCGCTCGATGGCGCGCTTCTCTTCTGCGCGCGAATCGCGCTGTCGCGATTCTGCCGAACGGCCACCTTCGGCGCGGCCCCTTGGCTCGCCGCGGCCTGCGTTCTTCATCTCCTTCTGCATCGCGTCGAGTTCCTTGCGAAGGCGCGCGATTTCTTCCTTCAGACGGGCCGCGTCTTTCTCGAGTCCTTGCTGACCGTCCTGGCGAAGCAGCGCCACGTAGGGAGTCGCTGGAGGTGCCGGAGCGAGAGGGACATTGGCGAGAGGGACACTGGCGCGAGGGACACTGGCCAGACCGACGACCGGTGGAAGCAGGGGGACGGGCGGCGCAGGGGCGACGGGGTCCTCGAGGGCTCCATGGAGCGCGGGGGTGAGTCCGAGAGCGCCGAGGGCGCAGGTAGCGAGTGTCAGTTTCATGGGAGTTGGAGGCGCTGGTTCGCGCCCGTTCAGGGGACGGCGGGGTCGGTGAGAGGGGGGATCAGTTGGACGAACGGGTAGAAGAAGCCGAGCGCCGGAGGCGGCTCGCTTTCTCCTGGAGCTTTCGCGCGATGGCATGCACTCCAAGGGTCTGGTTGCGCAGGGCGCGCAGGCGCTGGAGCGTCGACTCGGGGACGTCGCGCCGGGCGGCGACGACGATCAGTTCATCGATCTCTTGGCCGAGCTGGATCACCGAGAGCTCGAGGGCTTCGAAAGGCACTGCAGAACGCGATGTGCCCCGGGAGGTCTCGAACCCCGTGGCCTCGATGGAACCCAGCGGAGCAGGCGCTGCCAGCTCGACTTTGGGCTCGGTCTCCCCGGCTGTCGCTCTCGCGGCGAAGCCTGGTGCGGCGAAAGCGGTGGCGATAATGGCCGCTCCACCCATCCACCGCAGCGGCCCGAGCGGTCGCGCAGGCTCGCCGTCGGTGGCCAGAATCCGGTGGACGCGGCTCGTCAGAGGCGAGTTCCGGTGGGCCATCGGGCAGGCAGCACGAAGGCTGGTATCGGCTCCGACGATCCACTCGGCGACGGTGGCGAGGCAGCGTGCCAGCGCGACCTCGTTGCCTGTGACGTCGACGGCGAACTCGTCGCAGCAGTACTCGGCGCTTTCGTCGAGCCGCTTCACCAGCAGCCAGTTGAGCGGCTGGAAGAAGAACAGCGCGGCGACGGAGCGGGCGGCCGCCGTCCAGAGCGGATCGAAGCGCGCAACGTGCCCGATCTCGTGGGCGAGCATGGCCTGCATCGAGGCAGCGTCGAGTTCCTGGATGGCGCGCTCGGGCACGACGATCCGCGGGAAGAACGCGCCCGTGGCGTAGGGCGACGAGCCTGAACGAGTGACCTCGACGCGGATGCTCCGCTGGATCCCGGCGCGCGCCGCCAGTGAACGAACCGCTTCCACCACGGGGCCGCTCATCAAACGGGCGCGCTGGCCGAGGCGGTGGATGCGGATCGCTTCCAGCAGGGCGCGGAGCATGAGCGCGGCGATGCCCGAGGTGACCGCCATGAGAGCGAGAAGCGCGCCGAGGCCCATGGGGTCATGGCTCTCGTCGGCAGCTGCTGGAGAGACGGAGGCATCGGCTGAGCCACCCGAAGGGGCGCCGCCAGCTGCCACTAGCGACAGCTGTTGGCCGAGCTCTTCGAGTCGCGCGAGGATCACGGCTTCGCGCAGCTCCAAGGGAGCGCGTCCGCCCGCTCTGTTCACAGGTTGCGCCGCGGGGGTTGGCTCCGTCCTGGTCGATCCTCCTGGGAGTTCCCAGTGACCAAGGGCGGGCTGAAGGCCCGCGCCGAGCTGGAGGCTCGCGGTAACGAGCGGCCCGAAGAGCGCGGCGCGCCAGAGCTGTTCACCGATGCGCGCGCTCTTGACCATCCGCACCGCGATGGCGGCGAGCAGGAACAGGCAAACGCCGTGCACCAGGTAGGTCGCCAGCCAGGCGCTGATCTGACCCGGTACGTCGCCGTCCAGGAACGCCGTCAGCGACGACTGGAGCGACTCGAAGGAAGGAGTGAAGCTCATCGCTTGCCTCCGCCCTGCTTGCGGTTCGAGCGCGCTGCATGCTGTTCGATGAGCTCCTTGATGGCGTCGAGTTCGCCGCGGTCGATCTGTTGTTCGGTGAGCAGGTGACTCACGAGCGCGGCCGCGTCGCCCCGGAAGAGCTGCTCGGTGAGGTCGGAGACCATCGAGCGATTCACTTCGCTCTCGCTGACGGCGGCGGCGTAGACGAAGCCGCGCCCTTCCATGCGGCGCTGGACGACGCCCTTCTTCTCCATCTTCGACAGCATGGTCGCGATGGTGGTGAGGGCGAGGCCGCGCTCCTCCAGGAGCGCCTGGTGGACGTCCGCGACGGGCATTTCGCCCTGTTCCCAGAGCACGCGCATGATCGCGTGCTGGAGATCGCCGAGACTGTGTTCCTTGGGCATGGTTCGGGTGGAGAGGTGAGAGAAGCAGGCCGGTCGAGCCGGGGCGTCCGTTCGTTCGGACTACCGCGGTCGTTCGATCCTACTACCGAGGTAGTCGGATGGGGACCCAGGTTCTTTCACTCCAACCCCGAAAAAGCCGTAAGGCGTCTGTATCTGCCCCAGGAAAGGGGCTCTCGCGTGCCTACAGCGTCCAGCGGACGATCTGGGTCTGGCTGCGGCCGTTCGCGGCGCCTGCGTCGCGCGCCACCCAGAGAGCGTCGAACGTGACGCCCGCGAACACCGGGTCGCTCGGGATATCGAGCAGGGTGCTCGCGTCGCCGTGGACGTCGGTGGCGAGAATCGTGCGCTGGGCCGGGAAGGACGGACCTGCGGCGCCGGCGCTCTTGTAAAAGAACAGGATCGCCAGGACGCCGCCCTGCGCCTCCTCCAGGTTTACCTGGATCGGTCCGCTCGTCACGGAGGGCAGGCCGCTCGAGGTGATCCGGGGCTGGCCGTTCACGCTCGGCGTTCCGGTGCCCGTGTACCGTCCGTAGGTCCCGACCTCGAAGGCGCCGGCGGAGGGGGCGGAGGGGCGATTCGCGTCAGGCCGCGTGAGGACCGGCTTCGCGCCGGGGGCCGCCTCGATCCGAATGGGCGCGTTCGCTGTCCCCACGAGACTGACCTGGAAGAGTGAATCGACCGACCAGGTTCCGTCTCCCACGACCAGACGATCGCCCGGCTGAAGCTGGGAGACAGCGGCCTTGAAGATGGCCCCGTTCTGCTCGTCCGTCAGGGCGCCGTCGTGGTCCAGGGCGATCGTGCTCGTCGCAGGAGCACTGGCCCAGCTCGGGTCGTACTGCGTCGTGCTATCGGCGAAGGAGAGCGTGGCCAGGGCCACGAGGAGAGCGGGGAAGAGGATGCGCATGGAAGGACGGAGCACAAGGGCGACGGCGACGCTCCGTCAAGCTGGCCCACCGCACGGCACGCCAGCTTGACGGAGAGGGAGGCGCAGAACGCGCCTCCAAGGGGCTCTGTTCAAAGGGCCAGCGGATCCCGTCATGGTTTCCAGATTTCTTCCTCGGGGTGCCCCGACCCGGCCGCTCTTCCCTGGCGCCCGCACAGGAGAATGGGGCGATCCTTGGCGGTCGTGGCCCTCCGAACTCGTGCAGAGGGATGTTCTAGACCCCTCCACCGCGCACTCCATGCACAAGCTCTATCTCGCCAGCCTGGCCCTCGTTCCCGTCGTCTTCGCTTCCTGTAGGTCCACCCAGCAGGAGCCGCCTGTACTTCAGCTTCGGTCCGAGCCGCCCGAAGCGCCGGGGATGGACTTCACGAAGCCCGCTCCCGTCCCGCCTCGCGCGCCTTCCGCGCCGGCGGCGCTCCAGGTTTCCGCCCCGCCATCGCCGTCGTACCGCCAGGAGACGATCGACGAGGTCTTCCAGGACATCTACTACCTCGATGCCGTTCCGCGCGCCTTCCCCTTCGATGGCGACGTGGACGTGGTGCTCTCGGTGCCCAAGGGAACGAACAAGTCGCACCGAGCCGCGCTGATGGGCGCGTTCTTGGCGGCGGGCTTTCCGGTGAAGGACGCGGGCGAGTTCAGCGTGGCTTCCTTCCACATCAACGATCGGCCTTGGTGGTACGACCGCGAGGGCTTCCAGCGAGTCAAGCTTCCGGAAGGCGTCGACCTGAAGGATGTCGCCGAGCTTCCTGCCCAGGAGTACGGCGGCCTCAGCGGAATGGAGATCGCCCTCGAAGACCCCACCTCGCTGTGGGCCCCGGACCTGCTCGCCAACCAGAACCTCGAGTCCGACTACTTTCTGAGACTCTTCGAGATGAGTTTCGACGAGACGGACGTCAACGTGGAACTTCGCAAGCTCTTCGACCCGGCGGAGCTAGAGGCCTATCGAGAGGCGCTGTCGCGGACCAATGCCTCGATCGCGAAGTTCAACGAGAACGTAGACGCCTATTCGGCGAGCCGAGCGACCTACGCCGCTGATTTTGCTGCGTATGTGAAGCGCTACGAGCAGTGGGATCGCGATCAGACGCGGACTCTCGAGAAGCGACAGAAGGCCTTCGCCCATTTGTGGGGAGAGTGGAAGTCGGCCAACGCAGACGTGATCGCGGCGCGCGAGGTCGCTGGCATTGCCGAGGCGTCCTGGACTCGAGCCAGGCCCGACGTGCCGGGGTTCGAGCTCCCGGGTATCGCCGTCGAGGCTTCGCTCCGAGAGGTCGCGAAGGTGGCCCCCCGGAGCGGTGCTGAAATCGATGCACTGGAGCAGGAGACGTCCAGCGCAGCGGTGCCCTGCAGGCGGCTACGTCTCTTGGCCGAGGTGGTGGATGCCAAGACAGGCCACGTGGTCTGGGTGGGCGAAGCGGTCTCGCTTTCACGCAAAGGCGTCCGGGACTCCACCTTGCTTCGCGAGACCGTGCGGCGCCTGACCCAGGCACCGTAGGGGAGCTGAGGAGCGTGTTGCGCCTATGCGCAACACGCTCCTCAAGTCGGGCAACCGGGGCGCGCTCCTATCGGAAGAGGGTCGTCACCGCGTTGGTGAAGTTCGACGTGGCGCTACCGCCCGCCGAGTCGCGGTGCCAGCACTGGAACTGCCAGAGCTGACCGGCCATGGCCGCCACGGGGCCATTGGGCTGGGCCAGCATGGTGGGGTTGATGGCGAGGGCGAGTCGGCCATTGGCACCCGTGCTCGCGACCGCGTTCGAGTAGCGACCGATGGCGCCTCCCACGCAGAGGACGCCCTGGCTACCGCCCGGGCCTGCGACGTTGCTGAAGCCGGGTCCGCAGAAGAAATAGCCGAACGTGTTGGGCGGGAGCGCGCTCGCTTCGAGGAACTTCGTCGCGGTGGTCGAGCGGTCGCCAAACATCGAGAGGAAGCCGCGGTCGCCCGTGCTGTTCGGGTTGCCGTAGCAGTACTGGAAGCCCTGGGAGAAGCCTGCGTCGGCGATGTGGGTCGCGGAGAGCGCGTCGAGGTCGTTGGTGTTGAAGTTCACCCAGGCCGTGGCGCTGATCCGGCTGGTGTAGAAGCCGCCGGAGAAACGGGAAGCCAGGGGCACTCCCTCGCCGGGCGTGGCGCCGAGAGCGTAGGACGTATCCGTGCTTCCCAGGCGCGTTCTACGCTCGGAGATGGCGGCGAAGGCGCCCTCCGCCAGGTCGAACGTGGTGATGAAGGCGTCGTAGATCCCCGATGGCTGCTCCTCGAGATAGGTGACCATGAAGTCCTCGGCCGTGGTCGAGAGCCTCGCCTCCACCTGCTGGCGGGCCAGTTCCGCGTGCTCTGACTCCTGGAGCGAAATGGTGTTGACGCGCTGGTTGTTGCGGCAGAAGACGAGGTACGTATCCTCGATTGGCGTGGAATACTCGTCGTAGGAGATGACGTAGGTCGGGGCGTAGCCGTCGAGGGAGAGTGCCTCCGAGACGTCCACTTCGTTGAGATCCTGCCCGGAGGGAAGCGTGACGATATTGGCGGGTCCGTTCACGATGGCCCCGCCTGCGTTGATCTGCAGGCCTCGGAGACTCACCGCTCCGGTGCTGTTGTCCCTCGAGCGATAGGCGACGTTCCAGACGTTGACCGTGGCGGGATCGCCCGTGGATTCGGAGATCACGACGCCCGTGCGGGTGAAGTTTCCGTTGTCGAAGAACTGAATGTTGCCCAGCGTTCCGTCGGCGAAAACGACCCGGTAGCGCGGCTGCGTATCGGCGGTGAACGCGCGCTCCCACACGACCAGGAAGACCGTCGCCAGGGCTCCGGAGGAGTTGCCGCCGACGTCGGGGCGGAAGTTGTCCCACGAAGCTGTGCCCTCTCCGATGACGATCTCAGGGTCCACGGTCCCTGCCGTGACGTCCATGATCCTACCCACGATCTCGCTCGATCCGTTCAATGCGCTGATGCGGCTCGCGACGACGAGGTTCTTGTTGGCGAGGTTCAGGTTCGCGACGCTCGGGTCGATCCAGTCTTCGTCGCTGGAGTCGATGTACACGCCGAAGAGCAGCGTGCCCCCGGAATCGAACGTCCGACTGTAGATGTCGTTGTCGGTGCCGGAGAACGTGTCCTCGTAGACGTAGGTGAACGCGTCGCCTGTGCGGTCATAGGCGATGTCGATATCGCGCTGGTCGCCGGTGACCGTGTCCACGGCGAAGCTCGTCAGGACGGGGTCCACCAGGATCGGCCCGCTTGCGGCCGCCAGGAACGCGGCAGGGACCGTGAGCTGCAGACGGTCGCCCTCCAGGGTGGCCGGGACGGAGGCGCTACGGCCGGCGCCGTCGAAGACGACCGCGGTGCCGTAGTCGAGCCCGCCCGAGGGGCCCGAGAAGCGGAACGCGCCCGGGCTCGCCGTGTGGGCAGAGCCCTCCAGATCCGAGACGACCGACAGCTCGAGGACGAGGTCGCCCGCGGCGCCTGCCACGTCCACCGCGAAGCTCTGCTCGACCGACTCGAGAGTCACGTCGTAGAGCACGTCGACGGGGCCGCGGTCGAGCACGAAGCGATCGCCGCTGCGCTCGACGGTTGCGTTCTCGGTCAGCATCAGCGGCTCGCCGCCCAGCTCGGCCGACTCCAGTCGGAAGTCCACTGGCCAGTTGCGCGGGGCCGACGAACCCAGGAAGGGGATGTAGCGGAAGCCGTCCTCGTTCACGCGGGCCTTGTAGGTGCGGCCCCGGACCCAGGTGCCATCCGCGTGCTCCGTGAAGTAGAGCACCGAGTGCGGGTCGACCGCGAGCGGGTCGATCGGAGGCGCGGCTGCGACTTCTGCGTCGCTTCGCCCGGTGAACGGCTCGGTGTCGCGGGGTTGAAAGAAGACCTCGCCCCGCGGCGCGGGGAGGGCGTCGTCCACGCCGGGAAGCAGGGTTCGCTTGACGCGACCCGGTCGTGGGGTCGATTCGGTGACCTCGAGGGCGCCGAGGTCACCTCCCTCTTCGGGGGCGTTCGCCCGGGCCTGGGCCGCGGGAGAGCCTGCGCTGGCGGTCCGCGGATCGAGATCCTGGGCGAAGGCAGGGGCGATGAACAGGGCGCTTACGAAGAGCGCGAGTGGGGTGGAAGTCATGGTGGGGAGGGTGCAGAGACGTGTTCAGAAGTGGACGGTCAGCCGATCGGGGCTGGCGGAGCGAGCAGCGCTCGCTCGAGAACCACCCCGGAATCGACCGGACGACCCCGCCAGGTTTCCGCAGAGAAATCCGTGTACGCTCCTCTTCACCCATGAACGCCATCGCCATCCGCCTCGTCGCTGTCTGTCTGCTTCTCCTCCCCTGGCTGACGGCACCCGCCTTCGCGCACGGGACGGCGAAGACCCTCCGCGTCTTCGTCTTCGCGGGCCAGTCCAACATGGTGGGGGCCGATTCGAAGGCGGCGGACATCCAGCGCTTCGCGCCCTTCCGCGGGCTCGACGAGCCCCAGCCGGACGTTCGCTTTCACTACTGCATCGGCCGAGAGGACAAGAACCAGTCGGATGGCTGGGTCGATCTTCAGCCGCTTCGAGGTGACGTCGGGCCCGAGCTCAGCTTCGCCCGCAAGGTCGCGGCGAACATCGAGGACCCCATCGCGATCATCAAGGTGGCCGCGGGGGGAACGACGCTGGGCGAGGACTGGAACCCGGACGAGCCCGGGGGCTTCGAGCTCTATCCGCTGGCGCTAGCCCGCGTCCGCGAGGCCCTCGCCGAACTCGATCGGAAGCGGATCGCGTACGTGGTCGAGGGTTTCATGTGGCACCAGGGTGAGAACGACATGTTCAACGACGAGTTCAAGGCGGCGTACGCACGCAACCTGGCGAACTTCATCGCGAGCTGGCGCCGCGACCTCGAGGTGCCGGACCTGCACTTCTACATCGGCGAGCTCTGCACCAAGACCGTTTGGGGAATGGACAACCGCGCGAACATGCACGCGATCGAGGTGGCGCAGCGCGCCGTCACGGATGCGGACGCGCTCGCGACCTACGTGCCGACCTCCCACGTCGGGGTGGAGATCGGCGGCGGCACCGGGCTTCACTACCACTACGGAACGCTCGGGCAACTGGAGCACGGGATGAGCCACGCGGATGCCTATCTGGCCGTGGCGGGTCATGCGCCTTCCGTCGCGCGACCGCTGAAGAAGTGGCCGTACCGGCAGGGCGAGAAGATTCAGCTCTACGTGCTCGCAGGCCATCGCAACATGGAGGGCGAGCGCGCGTTCGTCGCGGACCTCGACTCCGTGCGAGGCGCGAAGAAGCTTGCCAGGAACGATCCGTCCGTCGCCTTTCGCTACGACATCGGCGGCGGCTACCGGGTGTCCGAAGGCTGGGAGCCCCTCGGCCCCGCGGGCTTCTCCGGCACGTTCGGGCCCGAGCTCAGCTTCGCGGCCGAGCTCAAACGCTCGAAGGCCGGGTCTTTCGCGATCGCGAAGTTCACCCACAGCGGGAGCCAGCTCCTCGACTGGACGCCGAAGGGCAGCGAGGCGCCCACGCGGAACCTCTATCCGAAGTTCCTCGCCTTCGTGCAGGAGTCGATCCAGAGCCTGGAGGAGAGGGGCCACGAAGTCGAACTGGCCGGGATCCTCTATCACCTCGGCGAGAACGACATGGCGTGGTCGCCGTTCCGGCGCGAGGCCGCGCGGCGGCTCGGCGAACTGATCGCCGCGAGTCGCAAGGACCTCGGGCTCCCGGAGCTTCGCTGGATCGTCAGCCAGCAGGAGCCGGTCGCGGGTGAATCGGTCGACTCGATCGACGTCGTGTCCGAGATCGAGAAGCTGGCCGAGGCCGACCCCTTCCTCGTGCACGTGAAGACGTTCGATCTTCCAGGACGCGACGAAGCGCTAGTGTTGACCACGCCGGGGATCGTCGACCTGGGGAAGGCGCTGGCGAAAGGAGCGATGTAGCGCAGCCTCCCGGGCCGTGCGACCGGGGAAGTGAGCGCCAGGTGGCTCCCCTCAGGTTGCGATTTCGATCGTCATCGTGAAGCGCCCCTCGATCGTCCGGATCGAGATCTTCCCGCCCAGCACGTCCACGAACCCCTTGCAGAGCGCGAGGCCGAGCCCCGCGTGGATGCCCGTCGCCGTTCGAGCGGAGTCGGAGCGCCAGAACGGATCGAACGCGTTCTCCGCCGTGCCAGGCGTCACGGCCTGCGCCTCGTTGGAGCAGGTGAGGCGGAAGCCCTCTCCCTCGGCGTTCGCGGTGACCTCGATGGACGACTCGGCGTCCGCATACACCGAGGCGTTCTCCAGCACGTTCTGGAGGACGCGCAGGAGCAGCTGGCGATCGGTCGTGACGACCAGTTCCTCCGGAACGTCGAGTTCCAGCGATACCCCTCGTTCCGCGGCGGCGTCCGAGAGAGGCAGCCATGCTTCGTCGACGAGGGCGAGGAGATCGACCGTGTCCTCGCGCCTCTCCGCGTTCGGTTCGGCTGCGCGCGCGAGTTCGAGGAGGCGCTCGACGAGTCGCTGGAGCTGCAGCGCGATGCGCAGGCACTCCCGCTCGGCCTCCACGTACTCCGGGGCCTCGCGCGGCTGGGAAAGAGATACCTCGAGGGTCGAGCGCAGCCCCGCGAGCGGCGTCCTGAGTTCGTGGGCCGCGTGCGCGGTGAAGGCGTGCTCGCGCTCGAAGGCCTCGCGGATTCGCTCGACGAAGCCGTTGAGCTGATTGACCACGGGCTCCAGTTCTTCGGCGGCGCCCGCCAGTTCGAAGGTTCGATCGAGCCCCTCTTGATCCGCGTCGTTGATCTGCTTGCTCAGGCGCCGAAGGGGTGAGAGGCCGCGGCGCACCAGCCAGCCGAGCACGCCGGCGCAGGCGAGCATCGATCCACCCCACGTCGCGAAGAGGATCCACCGCAGGAGACGAAGGGACTGCTCCAGCTCGCGCGTGCTGCGGGCGATCACCACCTCGACGGGGTGGGACTCGGCGCCGCGGGCGCGCTCGCCGACGTCCAGCGTCTCGGCTCCTTCGCTGCTCTGGGCCGCCGCATAGAAGCTCACCGCGACCGCGCGCGCAGGCTCGCCATCGGGAAGCTCGATGTCCTCGTACGTCAGCTTGCCGGGATTGGCGCCGATGCGCGGCAGATCGAGCCCGTTGAGTCCCCTCGACCTGGCCACCGTGACGCCCTCCCCGAGCCAGCACTGGAAAAGGTGATCGGTTCGCCCTTGGCCTGGCACCGGAGCCTCGATGTTCAGGGGAAGCACCTGATCGGCCGGGGGCGCACCTTCGGCCGCGAGGGTGCGGTCACAGGAGGTGCAGAGGAGAGTGATGGCAGCGATGGCCGCGATGAACGGCAGATTCAACGTTCCACCTCCGACCAGGCCACGGCCGCGCGCTTCAGGGCGCGCGGAAGGTCGACCATTCCGTTGACGGCCGGCGGTTCGAAGTCGTCCGGCACGACGAAAGCCACGTAGCGTTCAGCTTTCTCGTCCCCGGGCCCTGTCGTGACGTCGGCCGACCAGGCACCGTCATGGGCGATTCGGACGACGGGCTCGGCGAACGACGGTTTCGTGTACCAGCGTCCATCCACCTGGAGAAAGACCGCCACGCGATGGTTGTTCGTTCCGACGCCGGAGACCACGCCGCGAAGGTCCTCGCCCGCTTCGAGGTCGACGGACTCGATGTGAACGGTCGGCGGACCTTCGTCGATCAGGACGCCGTCGAAGACGAGCTGCATCCTTGGTTTCAGCGTCCCATCCTTGTCCCGGTAGCCCCAGTGTGCGCCCTGTGGGCCCTCGTACTTGGCCTTCCAGGGCTCGTCCAGGGCGCTGAAGTAGGTGAACTCGATGTCGTTCGCCCGGGCCCAGCTGACGAACTCCAGGAAGAAGCGCGACGCGTTCTCTTCGCTCGGCACGGCGGCCCCGATCACGTCTCCCGACGATGGCCAGCCCGTCTCTGAAACGATGACGCGTTTCCCCGCGGCGTAGGTCACGATCTCGTCGTGCCAGGCGGCGAGCACGTTCATGGCCTCGTCGATGGGGACGCCGAACCAGTACGGGTAGTAGTTGACGTAGATCACGTCCACCGCGTCGCGGAGTTCGGGGTGAGCCAGGTATTGATCCCAGATCCCCGCCGTGGTGACGGGGATGTACGGAGGAATCTCGCGCCGTGCTCTTCGGAGCACCTCCACGAGCGCCGCCGGCGAAGTATCCCCACGGTGCAGCACCTCGCTGCCGAACACGGCCATGTCGACGTCGCCGCGGTTCGCCAGACGAATCAGGGTGCTGATCTGCGCTTCGTTCTCGCCCGGATCGGGACCGATCCAGGCGCCCAGGATGGCCTCCTTGCCGAGGAGGTGCAGCAGCCAGCCCGCGTCCTCCAGGCCGCCGTCGACGCCGTAGGTCCGGTACTTGTCGGCGTCATCGCGGATCAGCTGGAGGCGATCCCAGAACTGCTGGGGCGTCGTGAGCGCGCCCTCCACCGGGTCCTGATCGCCCGTCCAGGGCGTGAACGACACGCCGTCGAGAATGTAGCGCTTCGGAGCGAGCGACGAGGCCTCACGCACGCCTGCGAGTTCCAGATTGACCGCGGCGGCCGTGGAGCGCGCGAGGTTCGCGAGGGAGACGTCGAGCTCTTTCTCCAGCTGGGCCTTCACGACGAGGTAGATCACCACGCCGTTGATGGCCAGGAAAACCGAGACCGCGGCCAGGATGGCCGCCGTCATGCGGCCACGCAGCGACCTCAATCCACGACTCCGAGTAGATAGCCCTGGCCCCGCTTCGTGTGCAGGATCTTGGGCCTACCGCCGCCTTCGAGCTTTCGCCGGAGGTAGCCCATGTAGACGTCGATCACGTTGCTGGAGGACGGACGTCCGTTGTAGTAGAGGTGGTCCCCGATCTCGTCACGGGTGACGATCTGGCCCTTGCGCAGCGCGAGGTATTCCAGCAGCGCGTACTCGCGCGCCGTGAGCACGACGGGCTCGCCCGCGACCTGAACGTGGCGGCCCGCGGTGTCGATCTCCACGTCGCCGACGGTCACCTTGGTGTCCTTCTGGTCGTACTTGCGGCGCACGAGCGCGCGTGTTCTCGCCAGTAGCTCCTTCATCTCGAAGGGTTTCACCAGGTAGTCGTCTGCGCCGGAGTCGAGCCCCGTGATCCTGTCGTCGACGGTGTCCCGCGCGGTGAGGATCAGCACGTGCGCGTCGAGCTTCTCCGCGCGGATGCGCCGCAGGACCTCGATCCCGTCCAGGCCCGGCAGCATGAGGTCGAGCACGACGACGTCGAACGGTCGGGAGAGGAGGAGTTCCAGCGCTGCTGCTCCGTCCGACTCGGTCACGACGGCATAGCCAGCCTCGGTCAGCGCCTTCTTCAGCGCCACCCTCAGGGGATCGTAGTCTTCGACAACCAGGACTCGCATCGTTCAGAGCATAGCAGGCTTCGCGCGACGGCGTGTCTCAGGGCCAACCACACCAGTCCGGGCACGCGGGGGACGAATCGAGGCCCCGATAGCTCGAACTTCGAAGCCAGGCGATCAGATTCCTGCGTCTGCCTGTCCGTATCGGGTCGACCCGGTGCCGGTGGCGACCCGCGTGGACCACGAGAAACCCCGGCTCGTGCAGGATTTCGACGGTCTCGCCGGACCGAACCGGCGTCTGCCGGTGCTCGTCGCACCGGCGGCCCAGCATCACGAGTTCCGAGCCGCTGAAGGTCTCGCCGAGGCACAGGTTCAGGGTCACCTCACTGTCGTCCACGTGGAAGCCGAGGTCCTCGTCGCCGCTCCGGCCGTAGTCGACGAGGTAGCTGTAGTGCCCGTCGATGGAGTCGCCGCCGACGGAGCCGAAGCGCCGCGCCAAGAGGTCCCGAAGCCCCGGCGATCGCGCGAGGAGGTCGTCGACCAGGGCTTCCATGCCGAGGCTCTGCAGAGAGACCCCGTGGTCGTGCATGGAGCTGGGCTGGCGGTGCGCGCGCTCCGACGCGGTCGCGCGCTTCCGCTCACGGCGATCGACCTCGAGCAGGACTCGCTCGGCGCCTTCGGCCCCGAGGAAGGGCGTCACGAACACGTCACGCTCGACCTCGGTGAAGTCGAGCGGCAAGAAGTCCTCAGGCTGAAGTTCGAAGGGGCCATACTTCATGATCAAGACCATAGCGGACGGCCTTCGGGCTTGCTCGAAGGATCAGATCCCCCTTCCCCCCGCTACTGCGGCCACTTCAGGGCGCAGGTGGCTTGCTCGCGCGGCAGGACGCGAACGGTGGCCTCTGCTGACGTTCGCTGGCCGAAGGACGCGCGAACCCGGTACTCGCCGGGTTCGAGCGTGGCGCCGATGAGGTAGAGCTTCTCGGGGAGGCGACGGCTCGGCCTGGCGAACGTTCCACGCTCCGTGGAAGCATGGAGTGTCATCGTCTTCCAGGACCGCTGGCGCCCCGGGCTGACGCGTCTGACCTCGATCTTGAAGGTGTCGATGTCGAAGGGCTCGCCGGGAGCGCGCGGGACGCACGCCTCCACTGCGAGCGCGCCTGCGGGGAGCAGCGGCACGTTCACGACGGGCGGCCTGGAAGCGTTGAGCTCGACGACGTTCTTGAGTGGCGAGGTGGCGGCCAGCACGTGGCCCCCGTCACGCTTGAGCTTCGCCTGCACGAGGTAGCGGCCCTCGGGCGCGAGCCCCCAGGCGGCGCCTTCGCCGAGAACCCCGCGGCACAGGAAGTCACAGCGCTTCGACGCGGCGTTCTTTGGCTCGCCCGGCTGTCCCTCGGGAATGAGATGCACGAGGACCTCCGTACCCATCTCAGGGACAGCGCCGGAGAGGCTGAGCTGGAAGGTGACCCATCCGGGCAGCTGATCGGAGAACCGAATCCTGTGGTTTCCTGCCCCGTGCGTGCCTGCTGGCAGGAACGCTGCGCGCGGGCGCATCCCCGGGTGTTCGAGGGTCAGCAGGTACGTGACGTTCGCGAAGAGGTCGGGGAACCTCCAGCTCTTTCTTCGACAGGACACGACCTTACCGGACAGTCCTTCGGGCGAAACGGCCGTCGTGCCCGGGTAGATTTCGCGGATGCGAAGCCAGCTGCCATCCGCAGGAAGCGAGCCCAGCTCGCTCTCTTCGATTTCGTACCCGGGTGCCTTCCACGACGTGAGCAGTCCGAGGGCGAGGGTGGAGGCGATCAGTGCGAAGAGGGCGCGGGGAAGCGCGCGGGTGAGTGGTTGGGTGGCCATGGCAGAGCCAATTGCGCAAGGCGCGATCGATGCGCCTCACATGGGTCCGGTAAAGTCCCCTGAGCGACCCGATTTCGGTGCGCGGCGCGTCAGTCGAGGGTCTGGCGGAAGCGCTTCAGGCCGATGAGCAGCACCACGGCGGCGAAGAGCGCCATAGGCCCGATCTCGGGGCGGATCATCGACAGGTCGCTCCCTTTCAGCAGGATCCCGCGCGTGATCCTGAGGAAGTGGGTCAGGGGGAGCACCTCACCGATGTGCTGGGCCCACACCGGCATCCCGCGGAACGGGAACATGAACCCCGAGAGCAGAATCGAGGGCAAGAAGAAGAAGAACGCCATCTGCATCGCCTGGAGCTGGTTGCGCGCGATGGTCGAGAACGTGATGCCGACGGCGAGGTTCGCGATGATGAAGATCATCATGACGGCGAGAAGCAGCGGGATGCTGCCCACCATCGGTACGTCGAAAAGGAAGCGCGCCGCCACGAGGATGAGGCCCGCCTGGAAGTAGCCCATCAGCACGTAGGGGATGATCTTCCCGAGCGTGACCTCGAGCGCACGGACGGGCGTCGAGAGCAAATTCTCCATCGTGCCGCGCTCGCTCTCGCGTGTGATGGCGAGCGCGGTGATGATCACCATCGTCATCGTGAGGACGACGCCCATCAGGCCCGGAACGATGTTGTACTGACTGATACGCTCGGGGTTGTAGGCGGCGTGGACCACGAGATCGACCGCGGGTGGCTGGCTCCGGAGCCATTCGTTGGGACCGCGGAGCTCCTGGGCGAGGACACGGTCCAGGAGCGTCTGGACCGAGGCGAGCGCGTTGCTCGTCGCCGCCGGGTCGGTGGCGTCAGCCTCGACGAGGAGCTGCGGGCGGTCGCCGCGCAGGAGGTCGCGCGCGAAGTCTACGGGAACCTGGACGACGAACTGGACGCTGCCGCGCTGGATCAGGTCGTGGGCTTCGGCTTCGGTGGAGATCACCTCCGTGACGTCGAAGTACGTGCTGTTCTCCATGGCTCGGGTGAGGCCGCGGGAGAACGGGCTGTGGTCCTGGATCAGGAGGGCGGTCGGCAGGTGGCGCGGGTCCGAGTTGATGGCGAACCCGAAGACGATCAGCTGCATCAAGGGGATCCCGAGCACCATGGCGAAGGTAAGTCGGTCGCGGCGCATCTGGAGAAACTCCTTCGAGGCGACCGCGACGAATCGAGCGAGCGAGAAAAACGTCATGGCTTGTTCTCCTCGCGCTCCTTGCGCATCAGGTCGATGAACACGTGCTCCAGCTCGGAGGGGATCTCCTTCCAGCGGTGGTCCGGGTCGAGCGCGTGGCCGAGTACGGCCTCCATCAGTTGCCGGTTGCTACCGCTCACGTGAAGACTGCTCCCGAACGCGACGGCCTGGGTGATCGCGTCCGAGGCACGCAGCCTCGCGGCGAGTTCGGGCTGGTTCCCCCCCGATATCTCGTAGGTGACCAGGCGCGCGCCTTCGACGACCTCCGCCACCGTGCCCTCCGCCATGAGATGACCGGAAGCGATGTAGGCCAGGCGGTGACAGCGCTCGGCCTCGTCCATGTAGTGCGTGGTGATCAGCACGGTCAGGCCCCGCGCGGCGAGCTGGTGGATCTCCTCCCAGAACTCGCGCCGCGCGCTCGGATCGACGCCCGCGGTCGGCTCGTCGAGGAGCAAAAGCTCGGGATCGTGGAGCATGCACGCAGCCAGCGCGAGCCGCTGCTTCCAGCCGCCCGAGAGCTGGCCCGCGAGCTGCTTCTGGCGATCCTTCAGATTTAGCCGCTCCAGCGCTTCGTCCACGGCCTGGCGCCGCTTCGGAATCCCGTACATGCGGCCGACGAAGTCGAGGTTCTCACGGATGCTGAGGTCCTCGTAGTAGCTGAACCGCTGGGTCATGTAGCCGACGCGCCGCTTGATCTCGCGCGGCTCCTTCAGGATGTCGAATCCGAGGCAGGTGCCTGATCCCGCGTCTGGCTTGAGGAGCCCGCACAGCATGCGCAGGAAGGTCGTCTTGCCGGAGCCGTTCGGCCCGAGGAAGCCGTAGATCTCGCCGGGCAGGACGCGCATCGAGATCCTGTCGACGACCGTCTTGCTCCCGAAGATCTTGGTGATCCCCGTGACGTCGATGCTGGGCGGGGTGTCCGGTGATCTCACTGCGACCCGTCCAGGTAGACCTCGAGCGGCTGACCGGGACGCAGGCGGTTCACCCTTCCGGCGTCCGGTGTGGCCTCGATCCGGTAGACAAGCTTCGCGCGGTTCTCCTTGCTGTAGATCACGGGTGGCGTGAACTCCGACTCCGTCGACAGGAACGAGATCGTGGCGGGGAGGCTCGCCTCCACTCCGTCGAGCCTGACCTCCACGCGGTCCCCTGCGGCGATCGTCGGCAGAAGCGACTCGGGGACGAAGAAGCGAATCTTCACGTTCTCTGGCGGGAGCATCGAGATCACCGGGCGCCCGGCGCCCACGAATTCGCCGACGCGATAGAGCGTGTCCTGGACGATGCCACCCGCGGGGGCGACGCCCTGCTTCTGCTCCACTTTCCATTCGAGTTCCTGCACCCGAACGCCGAGCGCGCCGACCTCGTTCTCGGCGGCCGCGACGGCATCCGGTCGCCCGCCGAGCTTCGCGGTTTCGAGTTCGGCAGCGAGCATCGCGACTTCAGAGGCCGCCACGTCGCGCGCCGTCCGGAAGCGCTCGAGCTCCGACGCGGAGACGGCGTCCGCGTGCCCTTCGTCCCGAAGCTTCTTGCGCCGGTCGTAGTCGTGCTCGGCCTGCTCGAGGGCCGCGCGCGCGCTGGCGAGCCGCGCGTCGATCGCGGCGATCTCCGAGGGGCGCTGGCCCTTGTTCATGTCCGCGAGCTTCGCTCGGGCCTGATCGAGTCGCTGTTTCGTTTCCGATGCCTCGAGCGCTTCCGGATTGGGATCGAGCCGGAACAGCACTTCGCCCGCTTCCACCGTCTGACCCCGCGCAACGGCCAGCTCCTTCAGCTCCCCTCCGAGGGGGGAGGCGAGATAGACGTACTCACCCTCGACGTAGCCCTGGTAGTAGCGGACGTCTTCCTTCGCGCAGGAGGTCAGCGCCTGGACGACTGCGAGACCCGTGAGCAGGACGCCGGCGAATCGCCTGGTACTCTTTGCCATGGGTGTCTTGTAACGCGCGGGCAAAGGTGGCTGTCACTCACGTTGGGGGTCTTTGGAGGAATCTGTGGGACGGATGCGCCTCAGTCATCTGACTGACAAGGGCTTGGGGCTATTGGGCTGCTGGGCGGCTACCAATACAACCAAGGAAGCGAAAGGAGCGGGAGCTTGGGAGGCGCGGCGGCCTTGGGAGGGATGGATGAAGGGGGGCAGAAGGGACTGCTCACGATCCACGACCTCCCGCTTGTCGCCGGGGTTCTCCAGGCGTAGCTCGCGCCTCCGCGGCGACCCGTGGCGGAACGGTTCCGCGACTTCCACTCTTCGCCTCCGCGACTCGACTTCTTGCCTCTGTCTCGCAAGGCGGAGGCCAGGCCCAAGCTCGCGTACTTCCAATCCTCCATCCCTCGCAGGGGCGCCGCGCTCCCTCGACCCTCCCGCCTCCTCCGCTTCTTTGGTTGCATTGGCAGGAGTTCCAGAGTCCAAAGGACTCAACTCGGGGCGCAGCGCTCCTTGTTCGCCGCAGGACTGGTGCGATTCAGGCCCACAGATTTTGCTGAAGACCCGAACTTCGAGGCGATCCCGAGCCAGGTCGACTTCCGCCACACGGGGACAGCTTGTGGCACCGCGTCCTGGTGTCCATCATGGTGAGCCTCCTCGCTGAGTCTTCTCCCTGGGTCTCCTCTCCGGGAATCCGCACTGCGGTCCTCACCATGAATCATCCTCGACTCTTCGCTTCCTTCGCCTGTGCTCTCTTCGGCTCGACGGGTCTCGCCCTCGCGGACGTGACGCTTCCCGCCGTGCTCGGGAATCACGGGGTGCTACAGGCGGGCGAGACCGCAGCGATCTGGGGCTGGGCCGCGCCCGGGGAGGCCGTGACGGTGACCGGCAGCTGGACAACGGCGCCCGCGGAGGCCGTCGCCGACGACGAAGGGCGCTGGCGCGTGGAGATTCCGCTGCCCGAGCCCGGTGGCCCCTACTCGATCACCATCGAGGGCCAGAATCGAATCGTTCTGGAGGACATGCTGGTGGGCGAGGTCTGGATTTGCAGCGGCCAATCCAACATGGAAATGGGCGTCGGTGCCGCCGCCGATGCCGAGCGGGAAATTGCCGCCGCCGATCATCCTGGTATTCGCCTCTTCCGCGTTCCGCAGGCGGTCTCCGCGCGGCCCCTCGAGCGGCTGTCGCCGGGCGCCGCGTGGACGATCTGTTCGCCTGACACCATCGCCCAGGGAAACTGGGGCGGCTTCTCCGCCGTCGGCTACTACTTCGGGCGACGGCTGAATGCCGAACTCGGGGTGCCGATCGGGCTCATTCACACGAACTGGGGCGGCACACCCGCCGAATCCTGGACGCCGGCGGACGTCCTCGAGGGGCTGGACGGATACGAGGATCGGCTCGCGGAGCGTGCACTGCTTGCGGATGCGCCAGAGAAGGTCGAGGCGATGAACCGCGCTCGCCTCGCGGAGTGGGAATCCGAGGTCGCCCGGCAGGACGCGGGTTACGGCGAACCGCGCTGGTACTCGGCCGATCTCGATGACAGCGAATGGGCCACGATGGACCTGCCGGTGAACTGGAGCGAGACCGATCTGCGCGACTTCGACGGCGTCGTCTGGTATCGCAAGAACGTGTCCTTGCCGCAGGGCTGGCGCGGGAAGGAGCTCGTGCTTGAACTCGGCCCCATCGATGACGAGGACCGCACCTGGGTGGGGGAGACGCAGGTCGGCGAAGGGAACGTCTGGAACGCGGCGCGGCGCTACTCGGTGCCCGCCTCGGCGGCGGGCGGCGAGTCGGTCGTCGTCACAGTGCGCGTTCTGGACAAGGACGGACCGGGAGGGATCTTCGGTTCGCCCGATCAGATGGCGCTGTATGCCGCGGACGCCCCCGGGGAACGACTGTCACTCGCAGGACCCTGGCGCTATCGGGTGAGCAGCGATGTGAAGGCCCAGGCTCCGCGCCCGGAGCTTCTCGGCGTCAGCGCCTACGGGACGCCCGCGAGCCTCTACAACGCGATGATTCACCCTCTGGTTCCGTTCGGCATCCAGGGGGCGATCTGGTACCAGGGAGAGGCCAACGCCACGGCTCCGCGCCGCTACGAGCCGCTCTTTCGCGCGATGATCGAGGGCTGGCGCTCGGCGTGGAAGCAGCCGGCGTTTCCGTTCTACTACGCGCAGATCGCGCCGTTTCTCTACTGGCCGGGTTCCGACAGCACGGGGGTCCGCGAGGCCCAGCGCCGCACGCTCGATCATCCGAACGTGGGTATGGTGGTCACCAGCGACATCGGGAATCTCCATGACATTCATCCCCAGAACAAGCAGGACGTGGGGCTCCGGCTCGCGAACGTGGCGCTTGCGGGGACCTATGGAAGAGAGGTCGGGGCCGTTTCTGGCCCGATCTTTCGTTCGATGCAGGTCGACGGCGAGCGTGCACGGCTGACCTTCGATCACGCGGAAGGCGGACTGAGCGTGCGTCCTGGGACGGAGCTCTCGTCCTTCGAGCTGGCCGGCGCGGACGGGATCTTCCTCCCCGCCGAGGCCACGCTCGAGAAGGAGGAGGTCGTGCTTCACTGCTCCCAGATCCCCGCGCCCGTCGCGGCGCGCTACGCCTGGAGCAACACCTCGGAAGGCAACCTGATGAACGGCGCAGGACTCCCCGCGTCCTGCTTCAGCACGATCTGGAACGAGGAGGGAGAGAACCGCAACACTGCGCTCGTGCCGATGCCCAAGTGGGGCTGGTGGTGGGGCCGTCACCAGGAGAAGCGGGCGCTGGCCGCGAAGGGCGACGTGGACCTGGTGTTCATCGGCGACTCGATCACGCACGCGTGGGAAGACGCCGGCGCGCGCGAAACATGGAACAGGTACTACGGCCGCCGCCGCGCGCTCAACCTGGGCTTCAGCGGGGATCGCACGGAGAACGTGCTCTGGCGCCTCCAGAACGGCGAACTCGACGGGATCTCGCCGAAGGTCGCGGTGGTGATGATCGGCACGAACAACACGGACGGCGTGAACTTCCCGACCGCCCACAGCGCCGAGGAGCTGGCCGAGGGCATCGTCGCCGTCTGCAAGACGATCCGCGTGCTCCTGCCGAACACGCAGATCCTGCTGCTCGCCCCGTTCCCCTACGGAGAGACGCCGAACCCGCGCCGCGCGACGAACCACGCTGCGGGCCAGCTGGCGGCGGCCGCCCTCGCGGGCGACGAGCGAATCCGCTTCGCGGACCTTTCCGCGCACTTCCTCACGGAGGACGAAACGATCGACAGGGAGATCATGCCGGACTTCCTGCATCCGGGTCCGAAGGGGCAAGCGATCTGGGCGCAGGCGATGGAGCCGCTGCTGAGCGAGTTGCTCGGCGATGCTCCGGTCAAGTGACCGTGCCCACCCGTTGGCAACTCACCGCTTGGCGGCAACCAATCGCTTGGCGGAACCAACCGTGGTCGATTCCGCCAATCGGTCAGGTCCGCTTCGATCACCTTCGGACGATCTTCAGGTAGCCATACCGCCACCCGAAGGTGAGCTTTCCGTGCATTCCTTGCCTGATCCGATGCCACGAGCGCCGCCGGGGCGGAGACGACATCCTGCGAGACGATGGCATCGGCCGCCACCGGCTCCTGCGCATCGGATCGCCGAGAGCTGCTTCTATCGGACGGAGTCGGTGTTGGCTACCCCTCGAGCATCGTCCGATTCGGACTCACCTTCACCAGCTGGCAGGGTCGACTCCTCCTCGACCAGCGCCTCCTCGGACGGCGAACCCGCCGCTTGATCGTCGGCCACCAGCTTGCCCAGGAACTCCGGCATTTCCACTCCGCCGATGTCGCGCATCATCTGGAGGGTCGGGGGAAGGGAGCCCGCGAGGGACTGCAGGAAGCGGCTCGTTCCGGAACCGGTTCCCGGGCCGCCGCCCGAGCCGCCCGCTCCGTCCCACACCACGATCTTGTCGAACTTGATGTTCGAGATCGCCTTGGCGGCGGTCTCGGCGAGGTGGTCCATGTGCTCCAGCATCAGGAGCTGGAACGCTTCCTTCGGACCGCCACAGGCGTTCACGATTTCGCGGAGACCCTCGCCCTTGCGCTTCAGGATCTCGTACTGGCCGCGGGCCTCGGCGTCGAGGCGCGCAAAGGTCGCGAGCGCTTCACCCTCGGCGCGGATGCGCGCGCGCTCGGCCTCGGCTTCCGCGGCGACGATCGTCTCGGCCTTCTCGGCGCGCGCGGACGATTCGAGCTCGGCCCGCTTCTCGGCCTCGATCTTCTTGCCCTCCGCCTCCGCGGCGCGGGCCTCGGCGAGGTACTGCGCCTCGCGGACGGCGGCCTCGGCTTCCTTCTGGCGCGTCTGTCCGAGCTGGAAAGCCTCGGCCTCCTGGACCATCAGGCTGGCGTTGGCCTTGGCGATCTGCGCCTTGGCTTCGTTCTCCCCCGAGACCGCGTTGGCGTCGGCCGCAGCGACCCGGATCCGCATCTCGCGCTCGGCGTCGCGCACGAGCGCGTCGCGCTCGAACCCGGCCTGGCGCTCGCCGACCTCGCGCTCCTTCTCCAGATCCGCGATGCGAACGGCGCGCTCGCGCTCGGCCTCCTTCGTGCCGATGTCACGCACCTTCTCGCGCTCGGCCACCTCGATCGCCTGCACTTTGTTGGCCTCGGAAACGCCGATGAAGCCGAACTTCTCCTGCTCGGCGACCCCGATCCTCGCCTGCTGGATCGCCTCGGACGCGGCCTTCTTGCCGATCGCCTCGATGTAGCCCGAGCTGTCGGTGATGTCCTTGATGTTGACGTTGATCAGCACGAGGCCGATCTTCGCGAGCTCTGGCTCCAGGGACGTCTGGATGCGCGAGAGGAACACGTCGCGGTCGCGGTTGATCTCCTCGATGCGCATGGAGGCGATGACCTGGCGCAGCTGGCCGAAGATGATGTCTTCTGCCTGCTTGATGACCTCGCGCCGGTCGAGACCGAGCAGACGCACGGCCGCGTTGTTCATGATCTCGTGTTCGGTGCCGATGGCGACCGTGAAGACCGAGGGAACGTTGACGCGGATGTTCTCGAGGCTGAGCGCGCCTTCCAGCGGGATCTCGATCTGCATCGGATCGAGCGAGAGGAAGTCGTAGCTCTGGATCAGCGGCCAGACGAACGTGCCGCCGCCGTGGATCGGCTTGGCGGACTGGCCTTTCTCGGTGCGCCCGTAGACGACGAGCACCTTGTTGGAGGGACACCGCTTGTACCGGCGCGCGATGGCGAGCACGAAGCCGACGGTGATGAGAACGGCCGCGAGGACGATGTAGAGAACGATGTTGTTCTCGACCGTCTCCTGCGGGGTGAGCTGGGGGAACAGGACGGGGAGATTCATCAGGCTTTGGCTACTTCAAAAGTGGTTTCGTTGACCATTCGAACGATGGTCACGTCGGAGCCCGTCGGAAGTTCCGGGCCCTCGGTGATGGCGGCGAACTCGGACGTGCGTCCCTGGAGTGCGACGGTGATCTTTCCCTTGCCGCTGTTCTCTCCGGGGATGCGGAGGTACACGGTGGCGCCCATGCCGACGGCCGCGGCGGGCTGGATGTTGCCTTCCTGGTGGAGCCTGCTCTGCATCGAGAAGAGCCACGCGACCACGAGCATCATCCCGACGCCCGCGCCGAGCGCGCTGCCGGCCGTGAGGGCGTCCGACCAGCCCTGCTGCTGACCGTACATGCCGATCAGGCCGAAGAAGGTGAGGAACGCGGCGACGGCCCGGATCGAGAAGAACGAAACGCCGTCGGAATCCCCGTCGAGATCGACCTCTCCGTCGGCGACGTCTCCACCGAGGAAGAGAAGGAGCATCTGGATCGAGAGGACCGCGCCGCCTGCGACCGCGCAGCCGAAGTAGAGCGTCCCGGCCGTGAACGACGAAAGGTCCAGCGCGGAAGTGAGCGCCAGAAGCACGGGCGAGCCAGAATCGGACGTCGTGATGGATAGCAAGGGAGTGGCCATGTCGAAGGGGAGCGTCGTGGGAGGCTTGGGCGGGCGTACGCCGCGGGCGATTGCGCATTCAGCGCATTCCATGCCGAACCATTCCGCCTCATTTGGGCCGGCAGGGCTACGCTGGTCGCATGAGAACTGCATTGGCAAGCGCCGCAGCGTGCGGCGTCCTCGGTCTGGCTGCCTTCCAGACCAGCCCGCCCGCACCTGAAGTCCGCTCGGACCTTCCCATGGAAATGCGACTTTGGCCCGGCGCGGCCCCTTCTGAGCCCGAGGACTTCGAGGGTCCGTCCGACCCCGCAGCGAAGACTGCGCAGGTGGGTTCCGGCGGCATCTCCAGGATTCAGTTCGTCGACGAGCCGACCCTGACGCTCTATCCGGCTCGAGGGGAGACCGCGAACGGCGCGTGCGTCGTGGTGCTGCCAGGCGGCGGCTACAACATCCTCGCGTGGATCCATGAGGGCGTCGAGGTCGCGCAGTGGCTCAACACGCTCGGTGTGACCGCCGTCGTGGTGAAGTACCGCGTGCCGAGGCGCGACCCCGAGCATCCGCACGTCTGGCCGATGCAGGACGCACAGCGCGCCATGCGACTCACGCGCGCCCACGCCGAGGAGTGGGGGATCGACCCCGGCCGCGTCGGTCTCCTGGGCTTCTCCGCCGGCGGGCACCTCGCCTGGGCCACGGCCACGAACGATCCCGTGAAGCTCACCTACCCGCGCGTCGACGCCGCGGATGACCTGAGTTCTCGTCCCGACTTCCTCGTGCCGATCTACGCGGCGTACCTGCACGACCCCGATGGCCCGCGCGTGTTTCCCCCGGAGATTCGTCCCGGGGAGGACACGCCGCCGACGTTCATGGCCGTCACGCTCGATGACCTGGACCGCGGCGCGGACGCTGCGCGCATGCTGATCGAACTCAAGAAGTTCGACGTGCCCGCCGAGCTGCACGTTTTCGCCAGAGGCGGCCACGGCTACGGTCTGCGCGATACCGGTGTCCCGGTGAATCAGTGGCCGAAGCTCTGCGCCGACTGGATGAGGGCCTCGGGGTTCCTGACGGCTACTCGATGAGTTTGCGCAGGAGCTGAATCGTCTCTTCGGGCTCCGGCCGCAGCGCGTGATCGGTCTGGACCGTCGCGGAACGTACGATGCCATCGGTCCCGATCACGACGCGCGCGGGCATCGGGAGCTTCCAGTCGCTCGTTCCGTTGTGCATGGGCAGGTCGAGCCCGAGACGCATCTCGACCTCCCGCACCGCATCGGGCGTATCGACCACGAGTCCGAAGGCTTCCCCGACCAGGTTGTCCTCGTCGTGGAGAAGCTCGAACGCGAGCCCGAGCTGCTGCTTCAGCGCCTCGCTGTGCTCGAAGCGCTGGGGGCAGATACCGAAGAGCTGTGCGCCCATGGAGCGGATCTCGTCGTGACGTCGGTGCAGAGCTTCCAGCTCCGCGAGGCAATAGGGTCACCAGTTGCCGCGGAACCAGGTCAGGACCACGGGCCCGTTCGCGAGCAGTTCGCCGAGCGCCAGCGTGCGCCCGCAGGTGCTCCGCATCGCAAAGTCCGGCGCCCGCGTTCCGGCCCGGATCGCCCGTTCGGCCAGACCGCTCGAGCGAAGCGCCTCGACGTGCGCATCGAGGACGCGAATGTCCTCGGCGGGCGTCGGGCCCTCTTCGAACGCGGTTCGGATCGCGCGCAGCGTTTCGTGGAGAGCCATCGGACGGGATTGCATCTTGCTGGATTTGCCTGGCGTTTCGTGCAGCTTGCCAAGGTTCTGTCGTCTGTCGGGAGGCAATGCCACTCGGTTTCGTCACTCCGAGCGTGACCTCGCCATTAGGGCGTATAACTAAGGTCCAAGAGTTCGCCCGCGGGGCCCTCGCTCCTTCTTTTTGTTGCTGCCAGACAGATCCACTCGCCCATGACCCTGATCGAACGCCCCCTCGCTCCCCAGTTCGACAAGACCACTGCCTTCCTGTCTGCCATTCGCGATCGCGTGGGAGAGGTCGTCGTGGGCCAGGACATCGTCGTCGAGCGGATCCTGATCGCGCTTCTGACGGGCGGGCACCTTCTCCTGGAGGGCGTGCCCGGCCTCGCGAAGACGCTGCTGGTCGCCGCGGTCTCCAAGACGGTCGCCCTCGACTTCGCCCGTGTTCAGTTCACGATCGATCTTTTGCCGTCGGACATCCTCGGCTCCGAGATCCTCGACCAGCGCGACCACACGTTCCGCACCCACAAGGGCCCGATCTTCACCAACCTGCTCCTCGCCGACGAGATCAACCGCGCCGCCCCCAAGGTGCAGAGTGCGCTCCTGGAGGCCATGCAGGAGCGCCGCATCACCATCGGCAACGAGAACTACGGACTGCCCGTGCCGTTCCTCGTGATCGCGACCCAGAACCCGGTCGAGCAGGCCGGTACGTTCGAGCTCCCCGAGGCCCAGCTCGACCGCTTCATGCTGCTCCACCGTTTGCAATACCTCGACCCCGAGGACGAGAAAGAGGTGCTGCGCCGCAACGCCAAGCTCGGCATCAAGCGCGACGAGAAGGGCGGCGCCATGGTCAAGACCGAGTTCGACATGGTCGATCGCGGCTCCGTCGGCGGCAAGGATGAACTCGCCCACGCGATGGAGGACGTGTCGAAGGTCTTCGTCTCCGAGCCGTTCATCGAGCACGTCATGGAGATCGTCGAGCGGACCCGCAAGCACCCCGATCTCGACCTCGGCGCCTCGCCGCGCGCGGGCATCTCGCTCGTGAAGGCGTCCCGCGCCCGCGCGCTCATCCACGGCCGCGACTACGTGATCCCGGAGGACCTGTACGCGCTCGCCGAGGACGTCATCCTGCACCGTATTCGCGCCAGCTACGAAGCGCTCGCCGAGGGGCGCGATACGCGCGTGATCCTCGAAGAGATGCTGGGCGAGATGGGGCAGGTCTGATCCCGATGGCCTACTCCGCACCGGACAACAGAACGGGACGGCCAGCGGGCTCGCGTTCTGCGGCGACCCCGGAGCGCCGCCTCCCCGAGGGGGAGCTCCCGCCGATCGACCCGCTCGACACGCGCCGCTACTTCATCGCCATCCGGCGACTGGCGGACACGCTCAGCCACGGCACCGATCGTTCGCGCTTCCTGGGCGCGGGCCTCGAGTACGTGCAGTCGCGCCCCTACGTGCCCGGCGACCCGGTCCGCGCGATCGACTGGCGCGTCACGGCGCGCTCCGGCGAGGTGCACGTCAAGGAGTACGAAGCGCCCAAGCGCATGCCCGCGTGGCTGCTCTTCGACACGTCGGCGTCGATGACCTATTCGTCCATCGAGCGCTCCAAGTACGCCGTCGCCGCCCAAGCTGCTGGAGGGATCGCGTTTGCGCTGCTCGACCGCGTGAGCCCGGTCGGGCTGCTCGGCACGGGCGAGCGCGAGATCCGCGTGCAGCCGAGCCTCTCCAAGGACGACGTGATGCAGTGGCTCGTCAAGCTGCGCAAGTTTCGTTTTGGCGAGGAGACCACGCTGACACGGCGGCTGACCGAGCTGAACGCTCGCCTCGCCAACAAGGCGCTCGTGATCGTCTTCAGCGACATGCACGAAGAGGGGTCCATCGACGCGCTCAAGCTCATGGCCCAGGTCCACGACGTGGTCTGCCTGCAGTTCATCGATCCGGCGGAGCTCGGCCTGCGCGGCGCGGGGATCCTGCGGGCCGAAGAGGCCGAGTCGGGCGAGACCTTCGTCACCCACGGACGGCGGACCTTCAGCGACCCGGACGAGATCAAGGCCCGGCTGCGGCGCGGCGGTATCGATCACATGGCGATTCGCACGGATCAGCCGTTTGCCCAGGCGCTGCGCATGTTCTTCGCCACGCGCGGGATTCTCTCGGGGGGCAAGCGATGAGGTTCCTCACGACTGTTCTCCTGGCCGTCGCAGCTGCGTCCACGGTTGGCGCCGCGCTGGCCCAGGAGCCCGGCGAGAAGATCGAGTTCTTCCGGCCGACTGCCCCCGGGGCGGAATCGAAGGTGAAGCCGGTTGGCGAGACCACGGTCGGCATGCGCGTGTACCTGACGGAACTCGTGATCCCCGGTAGCGCTGTCCAGGCGAAGCCGGTGGCCGACCCGGGCCGCGCCGACGCGCTCGTGCGGATCCAGCACGAGTACACCCACGGATCGGGCTTTCGCTACGACATCGAGGTGACCCCGTTCATCGAGGGAACCCTCGACCTGCGCGACTACCTGGAGCGCAAGGACGGCACGTCCCTGGAGGACGCGCCGGAGCTCCCGCTCACCGTCGACGCGATGCTGGAGCCGGACGTGCTGACGCCCGGGGACCCCGAGGTCCAGCCGCCCGGCCAGGTGGGCGGCTACAAGAAGCTCATGATCGGCGCGGGCATCGCCTGGTTCGTCGGGCTGCTGCTCCTGATCTTCGCCTTCCGCCGGAAGGCGGAGCCGCTCGTCGAGGGCGCCGGGAAGCACACGCTGACCCTGGCGGATCGACTGCGGCCCCTCGTCGAGGAAGCGCGTCGTTCCGAGATCTCCAACGAGCGGCGCGCGGAACTCGAGCGGCTCCTGCTCGCGCACTGGCGTCGTCGCCGCGGGCTCGAGGACCTGCCGGCTGCGAAGGCGGTGACGCAGCTGCGCCACGATGACGAGGCAGGGCCGCTCTTCCGTCAGCTGGAGGAATGGCTGCATCGTCCCCGGGGATCCGCGGATTCGGCGGTGGACGTGTCGGCGCTCCTGGCGCCGTACGAGAACGTGGCGGCGGAAGCGCCGGCCGCGGGGGGAGCGTCACGCCCGTGAATCTCCCGTTCGACATCACCCTCAGCCTGAGCTTTGCGCGGCCCTGGATCCTCGCGTTCCTGGTGCTGCCCGCGATGCTCTTCTTCTGGGTCTGGACCCGCCGGGGCGCACGGCTCGCGCTGCCCTTCGACCACCAGTACGGGGATCCCAAGAAGTTGCCTGGCCGCCGCGCGCGCGGCCGGGCGCTGGGCTTCTTCCTGAAGCTCGCCGAGTCGGTGCCCGCGCTGCTTGCGGTTATCGCGATCCTGCTGCTGGCAGGACCCCAGCGGGTCGGCGCGCCGAAGACCAAGCGCAAGCTCACCAACATTCAGTTCTGCGTGGACGTCTCGGGTTCGATGACGGCTTCCTACGGCGAGGGGACGCGCTACGACGCTGCGATGGAGGCCATCAACGGGTTCCTCGACTTCCGGGAAGGCGACGCGTTCGGGCTGACGTTCTTCGGCAACAACGTGCTGCACTGGGTGCCGCTGACGAGCGATACCTCGGCCTTCCGCTGTGCGCCTCCGTTCATGGATCCCAAGCGCGGGACCATGCCGCCCTGGTTCGGTGGCACCGCGATCGGCAAGGCGCTCAAGGCGTGCCGCGACGTGCTCATCACGAGGGAGGAGGGCGATCGCATGATCATCCTCATCTCGGATGGCCAGTCGCCCGATCTCTACGGTGGACAGGACCAGGAGATCGCCGACATGATGCGCGAGGCAGGGATCAGCGTTTACGGCATCCACGTGGCCAGCGGCGGCATCCCCGGGGAGGTCGTGAACATCGCGTCGATCTCCGGCGGTGAGGTCTTCGAAGCCGGCGATCCTGTGGCGCTCGAGACGGTCTTCAAGCGCATCGACGAGATGCAGGTCGCCGAGCTGGAGAAGGTCGCGGGCGAGCAGCTCGACGCGTTCGGTCCTTGGTGCTGGCTCGGGCTGGGCGCGCTCGGGCTCTTCGCGCTCTTCGGTTTCTTCCTGCGGGCGACCCCCTGGTAGACGCGGCATGACCCAGGAAACGATCTTCATCACCGTCGGAGCGGCCGTGCTCGTTCTGCTTGCCGAGGGGATTCACGCCCGGCGGATCCGGCGCGTGCGCCACCTCGCGTTCGGGCCGGGCGGGCGGCCCGCGGCCTGGACGGCGCTCGTGCCGTTCGCCCGGTCGATCGCCGCGGCCGCGCTGGCCTGGGGCTTTGCGACGCTGATCTTCGACGTCACGCCCAAGCAGCATCGGCTCCAGGCGCGCGCCGAGGGCGACTGGCGCCATCTGGTGCTCGTGCTCGATGTGTCGCCGTCCATGCGTTTGGAGGACGCGGGGCCAGAGAAAAAGCAGAGCCGCAAGGCGCGTGCCCGCGACGTGCTCGACTCCATGTTCAGCCGCGTCGCCATTGGCCAGTACAAGATCACGGTCGTCGCGACCTACACCGGCGCGATCCCCGTGGTGACCGACACCACCGATTCCGAGGTCGTTCGCAACGTGCTCGACGACCTGCCGATGCACTACGCCTTCAAGTCGGGCGAAACGCGCCTCTTCGACGGACTGGAGGAAGCGGCCAAGATCGCGAAGGCGTGGCCCAAGGACAGCACGACGCTCGTCATCGCGAGCGACGGCGATACCGTGCCACCCACGGGAATGCCCAAGATGCCGCCGTCGGTCAGCGGCGTGCTCGTGGTGGGCCTCGGTGACCCGGTGCAAGGCAGCTTCATCAACGGTCGAAACTCCCGCCAGGACGTGTCGGCGCTGCGGCAGATGGCCCTCCGCCTCGGAGGGACCTACCATGACGGCAATGATCGCCAGGTGGCATCGGACGTGCTCGCCGAGGTCACGACGGGGGCGGAGAAGGAGTCGGTCCTGCAGCTCACGCGGCGCGAATACGCACTCCTTGCGACGGCGCTCGGGGCTCTGATCCTCGCCCTTCTGCCGCTGGCGCTCCAGTTCCTTGGAAGCCGCTGGGCTGCCGTCAGGCCCATGGGCCGCCGCGCACGCGCCGCATGACGTCGCACCCCTGAGGCCTCCCGGCGCCCGAAGAATCCAGGGCGCCCCGCCCGCAAAACGCCGCTTCCGGCCAACATGGGGAAGAGCGATTCGCTTCTTCCCGTCACCCTTCACCCTCACCGCACCCAACACCACCACCAGCCCGCGAGGACCTGCCACCCAAGGAACTTCCATGCGAAAATTACTCATCGGCCTCTGGCTGCTACTCCCCGTAGCCGCCTGGGCCTACCACGAAGGACCCGGCCAGGAGCGCATGGCGCTCGACGCCACGGACGCCAAGCTGACGCTTGCGCGCGCCGCAGCTGCCAAGGGGGACTGGCCGGGTGCGATTCTGCACTTCGAGGCCGCCGCCAAGGAGATGCCGGCGCTCGATACGCCCGAGCGCGTGACGATGGCGCGACAGATCCGTCTGTCGATGGCCAAGGCCAAGCTGAACGCGTCCCAGCTCGTCGACGCCCGTCGCGAACTCAAGGACCTCGTCAAGGAACTCGGGGAAGACAGCGCGGTCGCTGGCGATCCTGCCCGGAGCGCGCTGCTCGACGAGGCGCGCGAAGCCCACGCGAACGCGCAGTACTACTGGACCTGGCTCATGCGACTCGAGGGCGCCCCGCGCACCGAGTGGGAGCCGGAGGTCGAAGTGGCCCGTCAGACCTATCGTTTGCTCGCTGAAGAGGCGGATGCCCGCGGCGAATCCAAGTCGGCTGTCTCCCACATGGAAGACCTGGAGGCGACCGTCAAGCTGGCGCGCCTCGATCTGGAGGAGCTGCAGGGCTTGCCCCTGCCCTCCCAATGACAGGGAAACGGAACATGAAACGGTTCCGGAAAGCGCCCCGGTCGGGGCGCCAAGCCTGGCAAGCAGCCTGAAGACTCTCGAAGCGCCGGAGGCGGTCCGCCGCCTGACGGCAGCGGCTCCTGAGGCCGCGTGACTGAAGTCCGAGCGCGGCCGACGCTTGCCTGTCCGAAGGCGAAGCTCGACCGCGCTCGTCCACACCCGCCGCTACTCGCTCCTGTTCGATTCACCGCGGGGCCTCTGCCTTTCTCTCTGGGGGGCGCTGGCTCCCGGAATCACCCACGACGCTCGTCACCCATGGTTCGTTTCGCTCCTTTCGTTTCCTTGCTGATCGTCTCGCACCTGGCGGTCGGCGCCGAATGCACCGCTTCTGCCCTCAGCCAGCAGACGATGGTCACCCTCAAACCGGCGACCGTCGTTCGGGTCAACGGTCAAACGATCATCAACGGTCAGAACCTGACCTCGATGACCCAGGCAGACCTTCGTGCGCTGGTGGCCTCGGGCGGCAAGGTCACGGCCAGCAGCGGAGGGGCTTCGGCGGAGGGCGCACCGGGCGACGACGACGACGAGGCCGAAGAGAAGCCCGTCGATCCGCAGTTCATGCAGCAGTTCCAGCAGCTCCAGCTGGACCGGCGTCCATCGACCATGCTGAAGGAGTGGGCGAAGCCCGATCCGCTTCCCTCCGACGAAGACCCCGAGCTCAAGGACCCCGAAGACCCCGAGCCGCTCCCCGACGAGCCCAAGGCGCCCGAGGCGCCGACGAAGCCGGAGCGGCCCGCGGATCTCGTGCCACCGGTCCTGCCCGAGGACGTGGTCCAGCCCGTGGACGGCCTCGCCGGACTGATGGCGCTGGCGGCGAAGAAGCAGGAAGTCGCCGCCGCGTACCCCGAGAAGCGGGCCGCCTACGAAACGGCGCTCGCGGCCTTCGAAAAGCTCGAAGCGGACTATCAGACCGCCCAGGCCGAATACGAGACCGCGAAGGCGGCGTTCGACGAGGACAAGAAGGCCTGGGACAAGCTCAAGAAGGCGTTCGACAAGGAGAAGGCCAAGGTCGACCAGAAGAAGGCGTCCCAGAAGATGAAGCGCATCAAGCGCGACATCGAACTCTTCAGCCGCAACGTATCGCTCGGGCGCTGGGACGAGGTCGCCGAGACGCTCGCGCTCTTCAACAAGCAGGCGAAGATGCAGTACGAGCAGATGCTCGGAAAGATCTCGCGCTCGCCGCAGCCGATGAACGGCCAGCTCGCGCCGTTCCAGGAGGAGCCTGCGTTCGAGTTCGACGACATCATCAGCCTGATCCGGATCGCGCCCCAGGGGCCAGATCCCGAGGACCCGGACACGATGGGGCCCGAGGGCTTCGATCCGAAGCGGGCGATGCTGATCGCGCCGCTCGTGCGGCGCGTACTGGATCAGGGGCATAGCCTCGACGACTGGGTCGCGCGTCTGCGCGCGGAGGTCGCGCGATCCGAAGAGGAGCGCCCGGAGGAGGGTGGCGTCGTGGACCGGCGTCTGGCTGCGCTCCTGCTGGCGGCCCAGGGCTCCTATCTGGAGCTCGGTGAGTTCCTCCCGACGATGGCCGAGGCCGAGGAAGCGAACGACCGCGAGGGGCTCAACCTCCTGGCGAAGCATCTGATGGCGGAGCACCAGGACGAGCCGCGGCCGGAGACGCTCAGCGCCGCCTGGGACGCGACCATGGCGACGCTCGCACCCGGCGAGATCGAGGAGGCCGTCAAGATCGACGCCCTCAAGCGCGCGGTGGGGCTCGCCAAGAAGGTCCGCGAGGCCAAGGGGGAGAACTGGCTGCGCGAGTCGTTCCAGGAGCGGCCCGAGCGCGGCATGGAGGTCCTCGCGACCATCGGCGCGGAGGCCTCGATGGGCATGGTCACGCGCTCTTTTCAGCCGGACGAGCGCCTGGAAGACATGAAGCTCCTGCGCACAGCGGTCGACGCGCTCCTGGAAGTGGCGCCGGAGCGAGCGGAGGAGTGGAGCGACACGCTGACGCTCGTGGCCGACACCTGGCTGCGCGAGGCGAAGCACGCGTTCGAGAACTCCCAGCAGTCGTCGATGGGGCCCCAGTACGAGCGAGATAGCTACGGCAACATCTACTGGACGAGCTATCGCTCCAGCTACAACCGCGTCGTCGTTCAGCCGGTCGAGCCGACGGATCTTCTGGAGGCGCGCCCCGATGGACTCTGGCGCGAATCGCTCCCTGCGAGTCTGCGCCCGAAGATCGACCAGACGATCGCGGAGCTCTACCTGAAGGTCAATGAGGAGGCGCTCGCGTTTCCCTACATCCGCGACCTCGCGGGGCCGAACCCGAAGAAGGCCGAGGAGCTGGCGAAGACCTTCATCGAGGTCTGGATCAACAACAACGATCCCAACTCCAGCCGGAACCGCACGAGCATCTACAACTTCAGCTACGGCTACAACACGCGGGCCAGCGGGATCCCGCTGACCCGCAGCAAGCAGGACCGCAACCTTCGCGATCTCGCGAAGTGGGTGGCGAAGCTGCGCGAGATCGAGGGACTCGAACTCGACTCCGAGCTTCTGATGCGCGCCTTCACCCAGACGCACAGTCAGGCGGAGATCTACCGCGTGGAGGTCCTGGAGCAGGTCTTCGGGTCCCTGGATGCGCTGAAGCCGGAGACGCTCGCCGCGATGACCCAGCGGATGCGCGAAAACCTCGCGGAAATCTGGCGCGCCCCCGACGTCCAGCGAGCGGCGAAGACGAACCGCAAGCAGAAGGACATCGAGGCCGAGGTCCAGCGCGGGTACGAGATCGCGCAGTCGATGCTCGCGCGGGCGCTGGAGTCGCATCCAGACGCCTGGCAGCTGGAGACGTCGCGCGCGGCGCTCCTCCACGACCTCAACAACTACCGCAACGACCTCCAGAAGTCGTCGGACTTCTCGGGGTCCCGCAAGGAAGCGCTGGAGCTGTTCGCGAAGGCGGCGCGCCACTACGTGGCCGGGATTCCCGAGCTGCGGACCGACGAGTACTCGGTGGAGGCGTTCAGCTCCTGGTTCGCGGCGGCCCTCGGGGCGAGTGACCTGAAAGCCGTCACCGACGAGACGCTGCTCGCCAGCCACGAGATCCCGAAGATCAAGTCGGCCCTCGACGATCTGGAGGGAGAGGCCGGAGAGAAGCATCGGGCCATGTTCGCGAACATGCTCTTCACTCGGCTCAGTTCGCTGAACCCTTCGGTGAAGAATCGCTACCTGGAGGCCGGCTTCGACATCGTGGGAGATCACCCCCAGGCGCGCGCCGCGCGCAAGGTCTATGACTACTACGCCGACCTCGTGACCGAGATCGAGCTGCGCGCCACGATCGACGGCGACACCGACGTCGGCCAGGAGCCGTTCGGGCTGCGCGTGGACATTCGCTACACGAAGGAGATCGGTCGGGAGAGCGGCGGGTTTTCGAAGTACCTGCAGAACCAGGCGAACGCGGTCAACGCGTACTACAACTACGGCAGGCCCCAGGAGAACTACCGCGACAAGTTCGAAGAGGCCTGCCGCGCGGTGCTGTCCGAGCAATTCGACGTGAAGTCGGTGACCTTCAACCAGGAGAAGGCGGGGTCCAAGGCCGAGGAGGAGTACGGCTGGCGACGGACCTCCTACGCTTACATCTTGCTGCAGGCGAAAGGGCCCGAGGTGGACCGCGTCCCGCCGCTGAAGCTCGACCTCGACTTCAACGACGTCACGGGCTACGTGGTGCTCCCGATCTCCTCGCCGGTGGTGCCCATCGACGCGTCGGCGAAGGACGTCGAGCCGCGCCCCTACGCAAACGTTTCGGTGACCCAGATCCTCGACGAGAACAAGGCGGACGAGGGGATCCTCGTCATGGAGGTGAAGGCCCAGGCGGAAGGCCTCGTCCCTGAGCTGGAGACCCTCGTCAAGATCGACCCGGAGGACTTCGAGGTCACCAAGACGGAGGATCAGGGGGTCTCGATCGCCCGCTTCGCCGACGACGAGGAGACGATCATCTCGGAGCGCCTCTGGCTCGTGGAGATGAAAGCCAAGGAGGGCGTCGGGAAACCGCAGAACTTCCGCTTCGCCGCGCCGACCGACGAGTCGATCCAGACCCTTTACCAGCGCTACGACGACGCCGACCTGATGACGGCGGAGCTGGAGGTGAACCTCGAGCACGCCTACGAGACGAAGAAGCCGTTCGACTGGCGCTGGCTGCTCTTGATCCCGGGCCTCGCGGCCGTCTTCTGGATGCTGTGGGCCGTGGTCAAGGGCGACCGGCCCGCCGAGGCCGCCAAGGGCCTTCAGGTCCCCGACGACGTGACGCCGTTCACGGTGCTGAACCTGCTCCAAGAGGTCCGCTCCTCACCGAGGATCGGAGACGCGGAGCGCCGGGACCTCGACGCGGCCGTCATCCGGATCGAGACTCACTACTTCGGAGAGGTTCAGAACGGCGCCGCGCCGGATCTCCGCTCGATCGCCCACGACTGGGTGAAGCGCGGCGGGTAACGCCTGTCTCGATCGGGAAAAGTGCCCCCATTCCTGACCACCGAGTGGTCAGGAATGGGGGCACATTTGCGTGAATCATCGAGGCCCGGCTTCGGGCGCGGTAGACTTTGCCGCCGGGCCATCGCCCCGGAGCCATGACGGAAAGAGCCCACACCCAAGACGCTTCGGCGGGTACGTCTGCAGCGAACGCGCAGGCTCAGATCGAGCTTCACCGCGCGCTGGCGCCTCGGTATGCGTATCGCTATTCGTTCAAGTTCAGCCGCCTCTTCCAGGAGGAGTGGCACGCCGAGATGATCCGGCACGCGCCCCAGGCGTCCAAGCGGCTCCTCGACATCGGGTGCGGCACCGGGTTCTTCTTGGCGGAGCTGGAGGCCCAGCGGCCCGGATCCGTCGGCCTCGATATCAGCCACGAGATGCTGCGGGTCAGCGAGGAGTACGTCCCGAATGCACGGCTCGTGACGGCGGACGCCGAGCACATGCCGTTCAAGCCCGAGGCCTTCGACGTCGTGTTCTGCAAGGGCAGCCTCCACCACATGCGCGATCACGTGGGGTTCCTCGAAAGCTGCAACGACGTCCTCGCGAAGGACGGCCTCCTCGTCATGAGCGAGCCGTGCAACGACAACCCGATCATCCGGGCGGCGCGCGCGATCATGTACCGCAAGAGCCAGCACTTCGACGTGGGCGACCAGGGCTTCACGCGCAAGGGCATCGTCGAGCTGACCGAGGCGGCCGGCATGGACGTCCTGAAGACCAAGAAGTTCGGCGTCCTCGCCTACGTCTTCGCGGGGTTCCCGGACCACCTCGGCGTGCTTCGTTTCGTGCCCGGTTCGGCGCTGATCACGAAAGCCTTCATCGGGATCGATCGGATGCTCTGCGCGATCCCGGGACTGTCGCTCCTCGGCTTCCACGTCCTCGTGGTCGCCCGACCGCGTCACCGCGCCTGAAGGGTCCCTATTCCGGGTCCGGGAGCCGCATGATCCGCGGGTTCCGGTAATCGATCGCGGCCCACTTGGCCTCCAGCGAGATTCGCCCGCCGGTCACCAGTTCGTCGCCCCGGCGCACGTCGATCATCTGATTGACGACCTGGCCGTTGACCATGAAGGTCACCTCCTCGCCGCCGTTCACGATCAGCTCGATCTCGTTCCATTCTCCCGTCGGCTTCTCCGCGGCGAGGGACACGCGATTGGACTCGCGCTGCTTGTCCGTGCCGATGCGCTGGATCGGGGCTGCAGGGTCGAAGTGCCCATCCTTCGTGTGGGCGGCGACGCTCAGGTCCTGCCCGTGTACCCAGAGGTCGCCGGACATCCACTTGTTGAGGTCGTCCGCGTCGTCGAGCGGTGAGTCGCCGAGCCTGCATTCGAGGGCCGGTGGCCACACGTCCTCGGTGTCCGAGGCCATGTGGAAGAGGACGCCCGCTTCGCGGTGCCGGTCGCTGCGAGCGCCAAAGCGCGGACCGAGCCAGCGGTACTCGACGCGGAACACGTAGCGGCTGTACTCGGCCTCGGTGTGGAGGTGGTCGTTCTCGGCGTCGTCTCCTTCGGATAGCGCGCCATAGACGCGGATGATCCGGCCAGGCTCGGCCGTGAAACGCAGCTCGCCACCCTCGTCGTTCTTGGCCTGTGTCCACCCGGAGAGGTCGCTGCCGTTCAGGAGCGGAACGAACTCGGGGCCGGAGCTCTCGTTGGCGGCGTTCGGGTCGCTGGTCTTCTGGCCCGGCCCCTGGCCGTCCGGTACGGAGGCGGCCTCGATGATGCCCGGATGGCAGCTCACCGAAAGTAAGATCAGGGGCAGCGCGAGCCGGATCCTGAGGAGAGTACGAAGCATGCCTTGCTCGCCCTTCGAGCGCGGTTCGGGGTGGGGTGGTTCCATTATGGACCTGCGGAGACTCGCTGCCGCAGATGAACGCAGGGTAAAGGCGCTGCCGGAGGCCGTGACGTCAGCATGCGACGGGCTTCGGGGATCCGCTGAATTTTCTCGGTTGATCGCGGGTAGCGGGGGCAGTTACCCCTTCAGGGGCGGGCCACAGGCCGCTGCATGTGGCAGCGGCTCGATCACAGTCCGCCCGAATCAACCTCCATGCCCCTCATGCTCCGTACGACTCTCTCGATCTCTCCCCTCCTCGTCGCCGCCGCGTCTTTCCTGATGCCCTCCAGCGCGCCGGCTCCGGCGGCTCCGGCCGCCGCCCAGGAGCGCGTCGCCAAGAAGGAGGCCAAGGATTTCCCCGCGCTCCTCACGAGCGCCCGGGCTGCCTGGGACGCAGGCCAGTACGGCAAGGCGTCCGCCGAGCTCAAGGAGGCCTCGAAGCTGGTCGCGATGAAGCAGCGCGAGGGCATCCTGGCCGCGTTCCCGGCGGCGCCGGAGGGCTGGACCTTCACGCCCTCGGAAGTCGAGGAGGGCGCGGTCATGCTCATGGGAATGACCGGGCTCACCGTGGAAGGGCGCTACCAGGGCCCTTCCAACGAGCACGCCTCGATGACGGTCATGGTCGACTCTCCCATGGTTCAGATGATGTCCATGATGTTCGCCAACCCCGCCATGCTCGGGGACGACGCCGAGGTCATCAAGTACGGCAAGCATCAGGCGATCCTCCAGAAGAACGGGGACAAGCGCTACGACCTCCAGCTCCTGATCGGCAACGACTTCATCCAGGTGGAATCGCGTGAAATGACCGACGAAGCACTCCTCGGCCTGTGCAACCAGGCGATGGTCGACAAGCTCGAAGCGGCGATGAAGAACTGACCTGACGATCCGGAAGACTTTTCCTCCAACCGGGGAAACCCTTGGGGGATTCGCGCGCCCTGTCGATAGCGGGGGCGTATGTGCGGAGTCTTCGGTTCGGTCGCGAGGTTCGGTGAGGTTCACGGTGTCGAGGAGAGCGCGTTGCGGCGCATCCTCGACGCCTTGAGCCATCGTGGGCCCGACGGACAGGGAACCTGGAGCCAGGAGAACGTCCTGCTGGGCCATACGCGGCTGGCCGTCCGCGATCCCGGGGCCGAGGCTGCGGCTCAGCCGATCCTGACCCCTCACGGGCGCCACGCCCTCGTCTACAACGGCGAACTCTACAACGACCGCGAGCTGCGCGCCCAGCTGGAACCGCGCGTCCTCCAGGCGACGGGCGGACGGGGATTTCGAACCGCATGCGACGCGGAAACGGTGCTCTGGGCGCTCGCCCTCGACGGTGAGGCGGCTTTCGACAGACTCCGTGGGATGTACGCCCTCGCCTTCGTGGACGTCGCTTCGCGAACGATGCTCCTGGCCAGGGATCCGCTCGGTGTGAAGCCGCTGGTCTGGTCGGCGACGAGCGACGGAGGCATGGCCTTCGCGAGCGAGCCGCGCGCGCTCCTTCAGCATCCCCGCATCGAGCGGCGACCCGACGAGGAGATGATCGGCGCCTACCTCGTCACCAGCCGACGGACCATGGGCGATCGCACCCTGTTCGAAGGCGTGCGCTCGGTGCCTCCTGGCTCCGTGCTGCGGGTCGATCTCTCGTCGAGCGCACCGCGCCCCGTGGAGGTCGCGGGCGGTGCGCGCCTCGCAAGACGCGTTCAGAATTCGAGCGCGAGCCCAGCAGCGTGCCGGGACCTCATCGAGGACTCGGTGCTCGCCCAGCTCGTCAGCGACGTACCGGTCTGCGCTTTCCTCAGCGGCGGGCTCGACAGCGCGATCCTCACGCGACTCGCCGCGGACGAGCGCGCGCGCCGCGGCGCCGACCCGCTCGCCACATGGTGCGCGAGCGCGTTCGAGAACGGCGAGGAACTTGGCCCCGATCCGCCCATGGCGCGCGCGTTCGCGAGGAAGATCGGCTCGACTCACACCGATGTCCACACGGACGAGGCCGCCTTCCTGACGGGATGGCGGGATCACGTCGAGCATCTGTGGCAGCCGCTCTCCACGCCGAACGAGGTCGCCATCGCGGCGACCTCGCGGGCCATCCGGCAGGCCGGCGCCCTCGTGGCCCTTTCCGGCGAGGGCGCGGACGAACTCTTCGGCGGCTACGACAGCGTCCTTGCGGCCTTCGCGGCTCACTCGTCGATGGACAGCCCGCCGATCGGCGCCGCGCGCTTCCATCTGGAGATCTCCTCCTGGGTTTCGCCCGCCGCTCTGCACCAGATCATGACGGGTGCGCGGGCCGAGAGGATCGCCGCCTCACTCGTGGAGGCGCACGAGGAAGCGTTCCGGAAAGCTTCGCTCGCGGCCGGTCCGTACGCGAGTGATCTGGACGCGCATCTGCGGCTGCAGCGCACCATGAACCTGACGCCGCTGCTGGAGCGACTGGACGCGGCGACGATGCGCTATGGGATCGAAGGGCGCACGCCGTTCGCGGACGAGCGCGTTCTCGCGTTCGCCGATCGTCTTCCCTTCGCCGCGAAGTTCGAGGTGCGCGCGGAGGGCCAGTACGCCTCCAAGAAGATCCTGCGCGAGGCCTTCCGATCGATCCTGCCCGCGGAGATCGTGGATCGGCCAAAGGCCTCGTTCCCGATGCCTTTCGAGCGCTGGTCCGCCGGGCTCGCGACGCGCGCCACGGCATCGCCGTTCGTCCAGGAGTGGATCCAGCCCGCCGCGGTCGAGGCCGTGGCCGCGGATCCAGCCCGGCACTGGAAGCTCTCCTGGCTGATCGCCAACCTCGCCCTCTTCGGTGAGGTCGCGTTCGGTGAACCGGCGGAAGGCGTCCGCCGGGCCGCCTGAGCCTGTGCCTACTCGATCGTGATGCGCACGCGCTCGGACTTCGCGACGTTGCCGACCGCTCCGAAGTCGCGGACCCACCACTGGGCCTCGTAGGAGAGGCCCACGAGTACGGGCGCCAGCGCCTCGTCGTCGAGCCACGTCATCGTTCCCTGACCCGCGCCGATGCCCTGGGTCATCGCGGCCAGCGGCAGGCCGTTGCGGAGGTCCATCGTGGTCGCGCCGCCGGGGACGTTGACGAGGTCCACGTGCAGGACCGTGAAGACGTCACCGAGCGCGTCGAAGCCGCCGACGCGGAAGCCCTGGTTTCCTTCCCTGGGCGGCGACGTGGCGATGATGCCGGGGGTGAAGCCGCCGGTTCCCGCAACCGCTCCCGCGCCGAGCGGGAGCGGGTTCCGGTTCGCCGGTGAGCGCTCGGACCAGAGGCTCGGGCGGTCGAACGGAGCGGTTTCGGCGGCCACGCGCGGATCGGTGAGCGTGTTGAGGAACGCCACGATGTCGCCGCGAACCTGGGGCGGAACCGTGAGCCCGATGAGCCGCTGGTCCTTGTTGTTCGCGAACGCGCCGCCGTCGGCATCGTAGAACGCGAGCAGATCGTTCAGGTCGTTGATGGCCGGGGCGCCAGCGCTGCCCGGTGCACCCGTGTGGAAGAAGCGCTCGCGCAGCGCGACGTTGCGCAGCGACGGCGTCTTGAAGCGCCCGCGGTCGCCCGGTTGGCCGGTCACCGCCTGGCGACCGCTGTCCTCGGCGATCGGACGCAGGCCAAGGTTGTGGAACTGGCGGTCCGAGAAGAGCGAGCCGGCGTGGCACTGCGCGCAGCGCGACTGCGGACTTCCGAAGGCGCCGCGCCCGCGGTTCTCGGCCGGCGTGAACTGGGCCTGGCCGCGCATGACGCGGTCGAACTTGGACTGGTCCGGAACGAGCGTTCGCTGGTACGCCGCGAGGGCGAAAGCGATACGGACGGGGGTGATCTCGGCGGTGCCGAAGGCGGCTTCGAACAGTTCGGGGTACGTCGGGTCGATCGCGAGCGCCGCCTGCATGTCGGCGGTGAGGTTCGTGGCGAGCGCCATCGGGCGTGCGCTGGCCAACCGGCCCGTCACGCTGGCCCAGCTACGATCCTCGTCGGCCATCTCGACCGTGTTCATGATCGGCTGGAGGGACTGCGCCTCCAGCGCGCCGCCCTGGGGGATCACGACGAGGCCGGTCAGGGGGTCCACGAAGTCAGGCCCGACGCGGCCGTCCCAGAAGAGCTCCGGGAAGTAGGCGCCGGTCATCATGCTCGGCGTGGTCCTGGGGGTCGACTGCTCGCCGAAGCCGAAGGTGGCGTCGGCGACGAAGTGCCCGAAGCCGTTCGCGCGGTGCACGCCGGGGGAACCGAAGAGATCGTCCGCCGTTCCCGCGACGCCGTCCGGGCCCGGGTGGGCGGGCGTGTTCGTGAGGCGGGGATCCGCGCCGCCCGTCCGGGCCTGGTGACAGGTGCCGCAGGCCATCGTCCCGTCGCTGGAGAGCTGCTCCTCCCAGAACAGCATCTTGCCGAGGACGGCTTTCTCGGCGGTCGTCGGGTTCTGGGGCGGGGTCGGCGGCGCGGGGAGCGCTCCCTGGGAGAGGGAAATCGAGGCGGTGGACGCGGCGAGCGCGGCTGCCAGGGTCCACCGGGCGATGGATCGGTCGGCGAAGGGAGTGCTCTTGGTCATGGTGGGCGACTCGGCGGAGTGAAGGGGTTTCGGAACGGGGCCTGGGGGATCCAGCTCTCGTTCGACCCAGCATCTCTCGCGTCCCGAGGGGTGGCAAACGGACGCTCATGGCGCTCTCATTCGTTCGACGGTGTGGATGTTTGCGCTTCGTTAGCGTTCGGGTTGAACCAGTCTCGGACTCCGCCCGTTGACACCCCGGGCGACCTGCCTCATCCTCCTGGGCCGCGAAACGCCCCGAGTTCCTGCGTCACCCGCCCCCGGCAGCCGACTAGCCCGGATTCCCCCCGCGCTGCGGGCCCTCTCCGGGCCCCTTCTGCGGGGCTCCTTCTCCGGGGCTCCCCCTTCGGGAGTTCCTTCGATCCCCGTCGATCGTTCACGTCTTTCCTATGCAACGAGCCACGACCGCCCTCTTCACCCGCGCTGCCTGCTCGGCCGCCGCCCTCTCCCTTCTGAACGTCGCCGCCCTCGCGGCGCCGGATCGGATCTATCAGTCGAACGGATCCATCCTCGAGGATGTCACCGTCGTCGAAGAGGGTCTCGGCACCGTCACCTACAAGCCGTCCGGTTCCAAGAACGAGGAAACCGTGGACTCGGAGCTCGTCCTCGACATCGAGTTCTCGAACAAGCCCGAAGAGGTGGCCATGGCGGACGTGGACGCGTCCAACGAGGCCTTCGGCAGCGCCCTCGCGGGCATGCAGAACTACCTGGAGAACCTCGGCGGTAAGAACGACAAGAAGTTCCCCTGGGCGCCGAACTACGCGCGCTATCGCATCGTCGAGCTGAGCGCGTTCATGAACGACGTCGCGGGGATGTCGGCGGCCGTGGACGCTCTCGTGGCGGCCGCGCCGGACTCGCGCTACGCCCCGCTGGCGATGATCGACAAGATCGAGACGCTGCTTCTGAACGGAAACGCCGCCGACGCCAAGGCCAGCGCCGCCGCCTTCAAGGAGATGATCGCCGCCAAGGGCCTGACCCAGCGCTGGAAGTACGAGCAGGAGCTCCTCGCTCTTCGGGCGGACACCTCCAAGCGGGGAGAGGCGCTGGAGAGCGCGCTCCAGGCTCTTTCGCGCTCCGCCGCCGTCTTTCCGACGGTGACGAACGCCGCGGACGTCGCCACGGCCGAGTCGATGCTGGCTCGCTCGGAGTTCGCTGCGGCAGAGGAACTCTTCCGCGGCGTGACCGAGGCTTCGAACGCCGATGACGCCACGATGGCGGCCGCCTTCACGGGCCTCGGGGACTGCCTCTACCGCCGCGCGGAAGCCAAGGCGAGTTCGGACGAGGAGGCCGCCAAGGCGCTTTTCGGAGAGGCCCAGCTGGCCTTCATGCGCACCGTCGTCAACTATCGCCTCCAGTACGCCCACGTCGCCAAGGCGGCGTTCTACGCGGGACGTTGCTTCCAGCAGATCGGTGGCGAGGGCTCGAAAGAGAAGTCGTCGAAGCTCCTGATCTCGGTGATCGTCAACTTCAAGGGATCCAAGTGGGCCGAGTCCGCCAAGGAGTTCCAGAAGCGCAACCGCTGATCCGGCGGGATCGATTCGCCTGCCCGGCTCCAGGCAGGTGTCATCCAGGGAACTTGACGTGAGAAATCGATCCACCGAATCTTCGGTGGATCCCGCGAGTCCGCAGTGGCCGCTCCCCGAATCGGGGGGCGGCCATTTTTCTTGGGTGACGAGCCGTCGAGGGGGCGAGCGGGGCTGACCTTGGAGGTCCGGGCTCTGGACAGCGGTCCACGCGGTTGGTTCGCGGATTCCATGTGCGGGAAGGCGGCGGCAACGTTCCACAGCGAGTGGGGCCGTTACCGAGGGGGGCTTCGAATGGGTCTTGTCGGTTGAGCAGCAGCTCCCGGGCGTGCGGCTGAACGCGCTGTCCACGACCTCTCGACCCCTCCTTCCGGACCCAACCGATGCCCCACCATTCGACTTCCCTCCCGATGCCGTCCGAGCCATCGGGGGCCTGGGAACTGATCGCCGCCTACCGATTGAGCGTCGTCAAGTTCCTCCAGCGCAAGTGCCGCGACATCCACCAGGCCGAGGACCTGGCCCACGACACTCTCATCAAGGCCGCGCGCTACGGGAACGCGCTCGCCCACGTGGCCCGCCCCGGCGCATGGCTCATGCAGATCGCCGCCAACGTCCAGCGAGATTTCGTACGGAAGGAGATCCGGCATCGCCTCCTTCCCCCGACCGACGATCTGTTCCACGAGGTCATCGGCACCGAACCGATCCCCGGGGAGTCGCCGGGTGCGAACTACTACGAGGTCGACGGGCAACGGTTCGCCGAGGACCTGCTCGTCGCCGAGATTCGCGAACTCTGGAACGGCATGTCGGTGCGGGATCGGACCGTCCTGTCGAGCTACTACCGCGAGGGTGGCTCGGCCGAACTCGCCGCCGCCAACTGCGGCATCGATCGGAACCTCGTCAAGATCCGACTGTTCCGCGCGCGTCGTCGACTGGAGGCCGACCTGCGTCGTCGACTGGACCGTGCTTAGCGAACTGCCCTGGTTCCCGTGGCGGATCCGGGTCCGGATCTTCCTCGTGCGATGGTGGCCGGTCGGGGTCGGTCTGGCCGCCGTTCTGGTCTTCACGTGGTCGCTCCGCTCTTCCCATGAGAGGCCCCGAGGGCGGCTTCTTGACCCCGTGAGGGCCGATTCTGGGTCTCGCGAGGTGACAGAAGCCGTCCAGGGGAAGGACGCGGACAGCAGCGTCAGGTCTGCCCCGAAGAGCCGCTGGGAAGCAGCGCGTGACCGCCTCGACGAGGCCCATCGTCACCGTCGCGAGGGACGAACGGCGGCGGCGCTCCGCGATTACAAAACGGTCATGGAGACCCCGACGGCGCGCACGTCCGACCGTCAAACAGCGCGGGCATGGAGCGCTCGCATGCGACTCATCGACGGGGAACGTTCTGCGCTCGTCGACCTGCAATGGCTCGCGTCACAGCGACTCGAACCACAGCTCTATGCCCATGTCGCAACGTCCGCGATGCAGGGTGTTCCTTCCGCGCCATCCGTCGACGTGGACATCGCGAAGCGAGCGATCGTCGCCGCTGCGACGCGCCAGCTCACGCGCGCAAGTCGGGTTCGAGGTGAGTCCGGAGAGCGCGCGCGACGGTGGCTCGACCGAGTGCTTGCAAGGAGCGCCACATTTTTTTCGCCATGAACACTCCGGTTTCTTTGGGTTTTCGGCGAAGGAACACGTATCTATCTTGCTGAGGCGTCGCCTGGACTTGGAACACAGAGGAGATCACACCAGCTCCGACCTGTTCACTGAAGAGTGCAGACGATGATCTCGGTTACGGCCACGACATCGAAAGGCGGCCCTCTCCTTCGGGAGAGGGCCGCCTTGTTGTTGCAGACCGGTGCCGCGCGTCAGTCTCGTCCGACCTCGAGGTCGAGCGGGGCGCGGGCCGAGAGTGCGTCGTCTACCGACCGACGCCGTGGTAGGTGAAGCCGAGTTCCTCGACCGTTTTGCGCGGGAAGATGTTTCGGCCGTCGAACACGACCGGCGACTTGAGTGCGGCCTTGAGGGCATCGAAGTCGGGTCGGCGGAACTCGCTCCACTCCGTGACGATGACGAGGGCGTCTGCGCCTTGCGCGGCCTCCATCGGGCCCGCGGCGTACTCGATCTCATCGCCGAGGTAGTGGTCGCGCGCCTCGTCCATCGCCTCGGGATCGTGGGCGATGACGGTCGCGCCAGCGGCCTTCAGGGCCCTGGAAAGCACGATTGCGGGCGCTTCCCGCATGTCATCGGTGTTGGGCTTGAACGCCAGGCCCCAGAGCGCAAAGCGCTTGCCGGTGAGGTCCTCCCCGAAGTGTTGCGTGATCTTGCGGAACATCAGGAGCTTCTGGTCCGCGTTCACGTCCTCGACGGACTTGAGGATCTTGAAGTCGTACCCGTGCTTGTCCGCCGTGTGGATGATCGCCTTCACGTCCTTCGGGAAGCACGAGCCGCCGTAGCCGATGCCGGAGAAGAGGAAGCGGGATCCGATCCGGTCGTCCGACCCGATGCCCTTGCGAACGTTGTCGACGTTGGCGCCGACGAGTTCGCAGACGTTGGCGATCTCGTTCATGAACGATATGCGGGTCGCGAGCATCGCGTTGGCCGCGTACTTGGTGAGTTCGGCCGAGGCCACGTCCATCGTGTAGATGGGGTTGCCGGTCCGGACGAACGGCTCGTAGAGCTCCGTCATGATCCGGGCGGCCCGCTCGGTGTTCGCGCCGATCACGACGCGGTCCGGCTTGAGGAAGTCGTCGATCGCGGCGCCCTCCTTGAGGAACTCCGGGTTCGAGACGACGTCGAACTCGTGCTTCGCGATGGGGGCCATCGCGTCCTCGACCTTCTTGGCCGTGCCGACGGGGACGGTCGACTTGTCGACGATCACCGTGTAGGCGGTCATGTGCTCGGCGATGCTTCGCGCGGCGGCGAGGACGTACTGGACATCCGCACCCCCGTCTTCTCCCGGGGGCGTGCCGACCGCGATGAAGGCAACCTGCGCATCCTTCATCCCTTCCGAGTAGTCCGTCGTGAAGTGGAGTCGCCCGTCGCGCACGTTGCGCTTGATCAGCTCCTCGAGACCGGGCTCGAAGATGGGGACGATGCCTTCACGAAGGCCGTTGATCTTCTTCTCGTCGATATCGATGCAGGTGACCGTGTTTCCGCTCTCGGCGAAACACGTACCAGCCACGAGACCCACGTAGCCAGATCCGACGACGGCAATGCGCATGTTGATGAAGGGGGAAAGGGGGGCGGCTTGCCCGCCCGAAGGACTAGGGGGAGGTCGGCCTGGTGGAGATAGGAAAGCCACTGGCTGCCATCCAGGGGCCCTGCGCCGAATTGTCGGCGGATGGACCCTGGACGCTGATGAGCCGGGGAGGATACCGTCTTGCGCGTCGATGGCCGCGTAGAAGCGGCTGGCTGACGGGCAAGGGCGATTAACTCAGCGGTAGAGTGCCTCGTTTACACCGAGGGGGTCGGGGGTTCGAATCCCTCATCGCCCACCATTTGCCTTTTTGGCTCAGATCGGTATCGGTCTGGCTCAAATTGGAGAGCGGAAGCCGCTATTCGCGCCAGGGTTCAGTGGTACCGGGCGCAGTGGTACCGGGTTCCGGGGCACCGGTTTCCGGGGCGCCTGCTCCGAGGATGACGGCGACGGAGCCGAGAGAACCTCTTCGGCCCGGTACGCGGAAGACTGCCAGCAGCCCCTCGCGCGGGCCGCTGCCCCGGAACATCGCTTCGAGTTCCAGGGAGGTCCGGGGGTGGTTTCGCTTCTTGACCGTCACGGGGCCGATCTGGCGTGCCCGCAGGGCCTTGCGGACGCGCTTGCGGTCCGCATTCAGGCTCTCGAGGATGGGCCAGGCCCGCGTGAAGGGCGACGTGGGTGGGCGATCCGATACCATGAACATCCCGCGGACTTCCGCCTCGATCGGGGCGAGGTCATGTTCCGCACAGAAGTGGCCCGCCAGCTCTGACTGCCAGAGCGTCGGATCGAGCTCCACGAGCCACATCCCGGGGCCCAGTCGGTCGACGGGGAAGGGAGCCGGCAGCGCCACGGGGGCCGCGTGGGAGCTGTAGTGCGCCGCCGCCGTCCCTTTCCCCGCTTGCGAGGTGCGGAGGGCCGTCGCGAGCCTCATGCCCGGCGAGGTACCCAGCGAACCGGTCCACAGAGCCAGCTCCTTCATCTCGCCATCCAGGCTGATCCACTCCAGCCGCAAGGGCGTCTCGCTCTCGCAGTCCAGCCCTTCCGCCGTGGCATCCAGGCTGGGCGGTAGCTTGATGCAGGCGCCGCGGGCGCTCCTGGCCAGCTGAAGCGTCTGGGAGAGCGGCGGCGCCCACCTTTCGGGGCGCGGCTCGCGATGCTCGCCGTCCGGTCTCCGATCCGGATCGAGCAGCACCAGCGCATCGGCCACCGCCGCGCGCGCAAGTGGCGGCTTCCGGAGATCGCCGCGGAGGATCACGTGGCGGGTGCGGGCTGCCGCCCCGGTAGGGATCGAGCCCTCATCGAACGCCGCGCGCAGGTTGGCCGCCGCACAGCGCGCGGATTCTGCATCCCAGTCGGTCGCGATGACCAGGCTCCCGTGATCCCCTGCTTCCGGGGCCTGAAGTTCCGGGGCCCGAAGTTCCAGGGCCCGAAGAATGGCCACGGCGTCCGATCCGACGCCGCAGCAAGCATCCCAGACCACCGAGTCGCCCGTCGCGTCAGCGGCGAATCGGCTCGCCCGGTATTCGGAGACCGCCGCTGGCGTGGCCTGTTCGATTCCTTTCGAGGTCCAGAACAGCGGCCGGCCCTCCGGGAACCGCTTCCGCGCTCGCCGCGTCAATTCATCCTGAAGGGACGCAAATCGCGCCATCTCGGGTCCATGGGCGGCGCGCAGCTTCTCGATCTGCCCGAGCGTCAGCGGAGCATCAGGGTCCCCTCCAGCGGCTCCACCGGCCCGCGCACTCATCCTGATCGAACGCCAGAGAGCTGCGAGATCGCCCTCGCCGGCTCGCAGCTGCTTCCAGACCTCCGCCTCCATCCCGCCATCTGAATCCATCTGCGACTCGGAGCCCAGCGCGAAACATGGGCGCGGAAAGGAATTTCCTGCAACCGTTCTCAGGGAGCGTTCATGAAGAACGGCGTCCGCCTGCCCGCTTCCGTGCTGGACTCCGATCCCCTGAATCGCTTGCGACCCATCGTTCTTATCGACCCGGACCCTGACGGCCTGGAATGGTTGACCTCCCAGCTGATCGCCACGGGCCGGCCCATTCGTGGATTCTCCGACGCCGAGCACGCCAAGGCGAACTTCCAGGTGGGAGATGCGGCGGTGGTCGTGGTGGCGATCGGCCATGGGACAGCGAACCTGGATCACGCGGAGGAGAGCTCGGCCCAGGCGGTTCGGGAAGCCGCGTGCTGGATTCGAGCTTCGCACGCCCGCCCCGCGCTCCTGGCGCTGGCCCGTCGAGCCCTGGCGCCCAACTCCCTCGTGGCGGCGCTGCATCGCGGCGCGACCAGCGTGATCACGGTCGACCAGATCGTCATTCTTCGCGAACTCGTCGAGGCGCAGCTCCGGGCCAGGCAGTCCTGGGAAGAGCAGATCGAACCCCCGGACCAGGTGGCCTACCCGCACTCGAGTTTACGGGGCGAGGCGCCGGGGATGGAGCCAAGGATCCGTCCGTCGAACGGGGCGAACTCGCTCCGGGAGGTGACGTTGACTCCGCGAATACTGCTGAAGGATCTGCCGGTGAACGAGCCGGGGTGGATTCCACGACCCGTCGACTTTCAGATCACCGACGACGACCCCATCGACCTCAAGCTCTACGAGAGCAAGGCCGTTCTGCGGGCGATCGCCGCCGCCGATGGCAACCGGACGCTGGCCGCGCAGCTGCTAGGCATCGGAAAGAGCACTCTCTACAGGCGCCTGTCCGAGTGGCGGGCGACCCTGGGCTGAAGCGCCCCGCCTGCACGCGATCGATCAGCGGAGTAGGAAGCTGAGCGGGGCCGCGGCCGCGGAGCTGGCCGACGGAGCGCCCACGGGATCGGCCACCGTGCCGACGACCGAGTCGTCGAGACCCATTCGGTGGTGATAAAGACGGGCTTCGAGGGAGCGAGCGCCCGCGCGGATCGAAGAGGCCGCGATCTGATCCTTCCGGATCCTGGCGACCGTGACCGGGGTCACCCACATGGGATCGACCAGCATGCCCGTGATGGAGCGAATCGTACCGGGTCGTCCTTCGAGTCGGCTGCCGGACGGGTCCAGGAGCACGGTGCTTCCGTCGTTGAGTCGAAGCGCGATGTCCGCGTCGAACACCTGAGTCAGCGACTTCACCGCGTCCCTCCCCCGAATGGAATCGCGGCCGGAAACACCGCTGGCTGCCTGCGGGACGTCGAAGCCGAGCTGGACCTCCAGAAAGCTCCCAGCATCGCGAACGAAGAGGTGCGGCGCCTCCTGGATGCCTCGTTTTCGGAAGAGCACGAACGGTTTGACGACGGCAACCTTGCCCGTCGGATCGGGTCTGTTCTCCACGCCTTTCACCAGGCCGGGCGTGACCACGATCTCGTAGCGCGCCAGCGAAGCGCGTACGGAGTTCCTCACCTCCTCGAGCGGACGGCCTGCCTCGGCGAGGAGTTCCCCCGCCAGCATGTCGACGAGCTCGCCCTTGGGGATCTCCTCGATGGATCTGGAGGAGGGGAGGATGTAGTCAGGCTCCTGGGAAAGCGCGGCCTCGATATCGACCTCGGGAGGATTGAGCGACCAGGTCGCCCGTCGGTGCCCGGGAAGCGCGGTCGTTCGGCCGAAGACGTCGAGCACGCGGTGCCTCGAAAGGTAGGCGATCGCGCCGGGCCACGGCGACATGACCGTGGATCCCTCCGGGAGGCGCTCGCGCATGAACGAGCCCACCTCGCGCAGCTGCTCCGTGAGCCGGATCTCGTTGAAGAGCGCGGAGCGGCCCAGGAGCTTGCTCCCGCCCGGGGCCGGAGTCGCCTGCGCGCGGTACAACTTCTCCTGCACTCGCTGAACCTGGATTTGCCCCAGGTCACCTGGGAATCGGCTGGCGAAGAGCGCGACGAAGATCATGAACGAGATCGAGACCCAGACAAGCCGCTCCATGCTGCGCCTGTAGGTGTCGAGCGCTCTCGCCATTCCCTGCTGGATCGCGATGAACAGCATGGCGAGCGCGGGGGTGAAGGCGATATCGAAGCTCTCCGGCGCGCCTCCGCCCAGGAGAACGGTCGTCGCCGCCGCGGCCAGCCCGAGGCCGAGGGCGCGGCGGCCCACGCCGGAGAGCTCGCCCATGACGAGCGCCACGAGCGGAAACGCGAGCAGGATCGGCGACGCCGTGACCACGACGAAGTCGCGGAGTCGCGCCAAACCCTGATGCAGGGTGGCGGAATCGAACTGCAGCGCGTCCGCCAGGTCGTGCAAGAGCGATGCGCCGCTTCGGTGGACCAGGCCAAGCGCGATCAGCGCGGGCAAGAAGACCCAAAGGGTCGGTCGTCGCGACGGGGCGGCGTGGCCCCGGCTCGCGCGTCGGCGGACCTTCAACCAGCGCAACAGCGTCTGGAGCGCCAGCACCGTGACGCAGACCACTCCGACCGGGCTGGCGATCATGAGTGCCATCAGGCTCGCGCTGGCGAAGCGGCGACGGCCGTGCTCTAGCGTCACGAAGGCCATCGCGGTGAGGAACATCACGAGGGGCCACTCGGTTCCGCTCGCACCAGCGGCCGCCACCGCGCCGCTGAAGACCAGCAGGAGAGCCGGAATGACGCCCGCGTTGCGATCGGTGTCGAAGCGCGTGGACAGGAAGACCGTGCCCATGGCGCATGCGATCCCGATCATCTGGATGATCCGAGTCACCGAGAAGAACAGCCCTCTCTCGGAGAGCGCAGCGAGCCATTCGACCAGAGCGGAGAGCCAGATGAGCAGCGGCGAGGGGTACGAACCCAGGTCGCCCGTGGTCGCGCCCGTCGCTGGATCGATCGACCACCAGATACCGCCCTGGTGCACCAGATTCCTGCCGAGGTGGAACGCCACGTGCGCGGAGTCGTACGGCAGACCGAACGCGCCGAGCCCGTTGCGATGGACGGCCAAGATGTGCACGAGCAGTGCAGCCATCGCTAGCAGAATGGCGGTGATCCGATTCATGGGGGTGACGGCGGGTGATTACCGCGACAGGTCGATGTCGATCGTAGCGACTTCGCCGGCGGGAACGGTCATATCCACCGTGCGCCGTTCACGTCCCGCGACCAGGGTGAGCCGGTAGCTTCCAGGCAAGAGGTCGTGCAGTTCGAAGCGACCGTCCTGGGCGCTGCGGGTCGCGCGGAACGTCACGCGGTCGAGGACCGTCTCGCCCTCCGAGGCGTCCTCGTCGGCCGAGACGCGCTCGATCTTCACCAGGGCACCGCGGACCGGATCCGGTTCCGATGCCGACTCGGCGGCGAGATCGACAGCGAGGCCCTCGTCGCGGCTGGAGGCGTAGACGCGTCCGGTGACGGCGCCCATCGTGGCGACCAGGTCGAGCCGCGGAGTGTCGCCGCCCGCCTCGTGGGTGAAGGTCCGCGGCTCGCCGTGCCGGGTCTGCAGCAGGTCGGGCTCGGTGGCTCCGCGGTCGTCCGGGGAGAGAAGGATCGCGCGATAGCGACCCGCATGCAGCAGGTCGACGTGGAACGAGCCGTCCGGCGCGACCGGTGCCCGGCGGGGGAAACCGCCCGCCGGATCCGTCGGCGCCGTGACGGGCTGAAAGAGGAGCTCGTAGCCGAGTTCAGGCGTCGCCAGCGGACCGAATCGAACGGTCCCATCCAGGTCGGCCAGGGAGAGCACGGGTGGCTCGGGTGGGGCACCGATGGGGCGGTCGAGCTGGAACGTGCGGGTCTCACCTGCCGGCGTCGACTCGGTGAGCGCGACCTCGAACTGGCTGGCCTCGAAGCCGAGCGCGACGACGCGCAGAAGCAGCGGGCCCGGACGCAGATCGCCGAGCTCGAAGGTCCCGTCGCGGCGGGACCAGGCCCAGACTGGCCGGCCCGCCTGCTCGGTCGTGACGCCGGCTTCGGGCACGGGTTGCCCTTCGCCATCCACCAGGATGCCGCGAAGCGTCAGGTCGCCGAGCCCAAGGTCGACGACTTCGATCTCCGCGTTTCGGGGCGGGACCGTGAACTCCATGCCCAGCGGGGTGTCATGGAGGGCCCCGATCGCCAGCACCGTGCCGACGATGGCGAGGGAAGCCAGGGGGATGATCGTGGAGAGCTTCATCCCGTTGGGCGCGCGGAGTGCAGCGCCTGGAGAAGCCCCTCGGCGGCCGGGAACTCCTGGGTGTCCTCGAGAACGAGGCCGTCCCAGAACTCCTCGAGCCCACGCCGGCCGCCCAGCTCGTAGGCGAGGAGCCTCACGCCGAGCTGGAGCTGGTCGCACTTCTTCACGAAGCGGGCCTCGCGGGTGCCCTGGTCGCTGAACTCGGAGTAGGCGTCCGCGGCCGCGGCGGAGAGGGGCCAGAGGATCTCGCGCGCGAGGCTGGCCTCCATGGCCTTCTTCGCGCCGGCGGGGAGGTGCCGAGCGGCCGGTCGCGGGAGATCGCCAGAGAGTGCCTCGGGCGCGTCGTGGACGAGCGCCATCGCCAGGACGCGGCCAAGATCGAGCGCGGGCCGCACCTGGGGAGCGAGCGCAAGCGCCACGTGGGCGACGCCGAGGATGTGTCCCGCAATGGACTCCGGCGACTCGATGCCGCGGAGGGCCCAGCCGGTGCGCGGGAGGTGATCGAGCGGCACGAGCGCGATGAGCGCCTCCAGTGCGACATCGGCGTCCCAGGGGTCGGATCCGGAGTTCGGCAACGAAGCGGGGCGTTGGCCTGCGGTGAGATGGACTGAGCGTTCGATGGCCATACAGAGGGAAAGGCGAGAGCCACCCTATCATGCTCGCGCGCGAGGGCGTGAAGCAAGCCAGGAGCAGGTCGCGTAGAGTCTGGCCATGGTATTCCCTCTCCTTGTCGCTCTCTCGATGCTCTGCCCCCAGGGCAGCGTCACCGTCGACGCCGGTCGCGGTCCCCTCACTGTCTCTCTCCCCGCCGGCTACGACCCGGCGCAGCCGATCCCGCTGATCGTGCTGCTCCACGGCTACGGCGCGTCCGGTGCCGTCCAGGAGAGCTACATGCGCTTCACGCCGATCCAGGACCAGTACGGCTTCGCCTTCTGCGCTCCCGACGGAACGCAGAATGGCCTCGGCCAGCGCTTCTGGAACGCGACCGACGCGTGCTGCAACTTCCAGGGCAGCAACGTCGACGACTCGGCCTACCTGCGCTCGCTGATCGAAGCCATCGAGGCCGCGGTCGAGATCGATCCGCGCAGCATCCATCTCGTCGGGCACTCCAACGGCGGATTCATGAGCTATCGCATGGCCTGCGAGCACGCGGACAAGATTGCGTCGATCGCGAGCCTGGCGGGCGCGACGTTCCAGGATCCCGCGGACTGCACCGGCATGGGGCCCGTGCACGTGCTCCAGATCCACGGCACGTCCGACGGAACGATCGGCTACGGCGGCGGCTCGATCGGCGGCAACAGCTACCCCGGCGCGCTGGAGACGGCGCAGCTGTGGGCCACGCGCAACGGCTGCGGTCTGACCGTCGAGACCGAGACCCAGGCGCTGAACCTCGACTCCAGTCTCGCCGGTAAGGAGACCACGCGCACCCGCTTCAGCGGCGACTGCGCGATCGGAGGGACGGTCGAGCTCTGGACGATCAACGGTGGATCTCACACGCCGAACCTGAGTCCCTTCTTCGCCAGGCGCGTGGTCGAGCATCTGCTCGCGCGTCCCAAGGCGGACCCCACGGGAGAGGTCTATTGCTCGCCGGCGACCGTGAACTCCAGCGGTTCTTCCGCGTCCATCGCCGCCGTCGGCAGCGACGTGCTGGCGGACAACGCGCTGACGCTTCGCGCCGCGGGTCTTCCGCCGCAGACCTTCGGCTTCTTCCTGAACAGTCTGACCGAAGGCTCCGCGACGCCGCCGGGTAGCCAGGGCACGCTGTGCCTCGGCGGCTCGATCGGCCGCTTCAGCGCGAGCGTCCTGAACTCGGGCGCAGCGGGCGAGTTCTCCCTCGAAGTCGACCTGACGGCGATCCCGAACAACCCGCCCGCGTCGGCGCTGGTCGGGGAGGTGTGGAAGTTCCAGGCGTGGTTCCGGGACGCGAATCCCCAGGTCACGTCGAACTTGACGGACGCGATTCGGATGACCCTCCGCTGAGCGAATCGCTCTTTCCTCTTCGACGCGCTGCACCACACGCATCGATTCGAGCGCAGCGCATCGAAGCACGTGTGGCTATCGCACGTTACGCCTGGCTGCTGCCCACGTCCGATTCACGTGTCTTTGGCCGCAGCAGCATCGCGGGTCGGAAGAGGTCGAACTCTCGGTTCTTGTGCTTCGCGCGTACCTCGTCGGGCAGGGTACGAGCGTCGACGACCTTCTCTTCGTGCCAGATCCAGATGGGGAAGTTGTGCTTCTCCAGCCATTCGACCTCTTCGCGAACGGCGCGCGCACCCTCGCGGTACATGCGGGTCTGGATTTCGAGCTCTTCTCGCTCGCCCTGGGTCATGACCCATTCCTCGAAGGGCATTTCCTCCCACTCGTCACTGGAGCCCATGATCGGGAACTCTTCCTTCGAGGGCTCGGGTTCGGAGGGTGGCGAATTCTGTCCAGAGTTCTGGTTCATGGATCCTGGGCCGTTGCTGGTGCCGCTGACTGGCGATGGGCCGAAGCTCCTCGGTCCGATTATCGTAGACCGTCCAAGCGTCGCACAGGGGTCGATAGAGAGTCTCGAAGTTCACAAGGCTCCTCCAGTACCGCCGGCGGATCACGGGCTCCGGGATGTCGTGACCGCCTCGCGAAACGCGCTGGGAGACCCGGTGGATGGACAGTTCGGGTGAGGGCAGAGTCACGTAGCCGAGTCGGACGACGTAGCCTTCGGCCTTCGCTTCCTCGAGGAAACGTGCGAATCCGAGGGACGCAAGCGTCGACTCGAACGAGAAGCTCTTTCGCTCCTTCCGGTACCTGCGCATACGACCGAGCATCATGCGGCCCGCCTCGATGGCGGCCCCCGCGGGATCGTGAGGCGAGATCGCCTTGGCCATGAAGTCTGCGTTCAGGAAACGCCCCTCGTTCAGGCCGTGGGGGAGAATCCTGGAGGCGGTGGTCGTCTTTCCCGCGCCGTTAGGGCCACCAAGGGCGATGATCTCGGGCCGGTCTCGAGGATCCTGGTTCGGTCGCATGGCAGACTCGAAGAATAGTCCTTCCATGCTCGGATGGACCCCGTCAACCGGCGGCGGGTTGCCGGGCGGACCCTGGCTGGCCGGTCTCCCGGGAGCTCCCCGCCGGGTCCCCCGGCGAGATCCAAGCGGGAGACGGTCCTGGAAGGCAGATTCCCGACCGAGTTTCCCGCCTTTCTCGCCCGCGCGGGCTGGGGCCGCCCGCGCCGCTCCCTATAATGCTCGGCTCGAACGTCCCGGCGCGAATCCGCGCCGAGGCCCCCTCGTAGCCCCGTGAGGCAGCCCCAGCGGCCGCCTCCTGACCCAATTGGCCCCCTCGAAACACCCGTGAGAACACCCTACGTCGCAGGCAACTGGAAAATGAACCTCGACCGCCGCGCGGCGGGCGAGCTGGCAGCTGCCATTCGCGACCACAAGGCGGACGGCGTCCACGTGGGCCTGTTCCCGGCCATGGTTCACCTCGATGAGGTGATCCGCCAGGTCGCCGGGTCCGCAGTCCGCGTCGGGGGTCAGAACTGCTCCGACGAGGTCTCCGGGGCCTTCACAGGCGAGGTCTCCGCCGGGATGCTCCAGGACATCGGCGCCACCGTCGTGCTGCTCGGCCACTCCGAGCGCCGCCACGTGTACGGCGAGACCGACGAGTTCATCTCCCGCAAGGTCCACCGCGCCCTCGACGCGGGCCTCGACGTGATGCTCTGTGTGGGCGAGACGATCGAGGAGCGCCGCGCCGGCGACACCGAATCCGTTTGCCGGACCCAGCTCACCGCGGGCCTCGCCGGCGTCGACCGTTCCGCGCTCGGCACGGGCAGCGACGGCGGCCGCATCTCGATCGCCTACGAGCCCGTCTGGGCCATCGGCACCGGCGAGACCGCCTCGCCCCAGCAGGCAGGCGCCGTCCATACGTACCTCCGCGGCGTCCTCGCCGGCATGTACGACGAGGCGGCCGCGGACGCGACTCGCATCCTCTACGGAGGCAGCGTCAAGCCCGACAACGCCAAGGAACTCCTGTCCGTCGCAGATATCGACGGCGCCCTGGTCGGCGGCGCTTCGCTGAAGCCCGACCTCTTCCTCCCGATCATCGACGCAGCCCTCTAGAGCGGAGCCCCCAACGGGACCCGTAAGCCGAGACTCTTCATGTCCACCACCATCGTCCTCCTCTACATCCTCTTCGTCGCCGCGGCGATCATCCTCACCGTCGTCATCCTGCTTCAGGAAGGCAAGGGCGGCGGCTTCGGTGACGCGCTCGGCGCGGCTGGCCAGCAGGCGTTCGGCGTCAAGGCGTCCGGCGTGCAGAAGTTCACGATGTACGTCGCGATCGCCTTCCTCGGCTCCGCGGTTCTGATCCACGTGCTGAACAACAAGCGCCAGTCGGGCGTCGACATCGGCGGGATGGAGAGCCTCGATCTTGGAGGCTCCGGCGCCGACTCCAGCGCCGTGCCGATCCAGATTCCCGCCGAGGAAGGCAAGTAATCGAAGCCGCCGGGTGAGCGAATCCGACGCCTGGCGATTTCGAGGAACGGCAACCAGATGAGCGGTACGGTGTACTCGATGACAGGCTTCGGCGCCGGCCGCATCGAAGCCGTACTGGAAGATGAGTGCCAGCTGACCGTGACCGCCGAGGTCAAGACGGTCAACCACAAGCACCTCCAGGCGAAGATCCGCCTGCCCCACGAGTACAGCTCGCTCGAGCCAGCCATCGACAAGCTGGTGCGCCAGACGCTTGCGCGCGGCGCGGTGCAGCTGTCCGTGGACGTTGCGCGGATCGGAGGCGACGCTGGCGTGCGGCTCGACGCGAGCGTGGCGCGGCGCTACCTCGAACTTCAGGTCGGTCTCGCCGCGGAACTCGCTGACGTATCGGGCAGCACCGAGCTCGCGCCCATCACCTCGATGATGGATCTGATCCGCCTGCCAGGCGTGATCGTGCAGTCGACGGGGCAGACCGCAGCCGCGCTGGACGCTGCTGGACCGGAGGCCTCGGCCGTCATCGACGCCGTTGCCGCTGCCCTCGAGCACCTCACGGAGATGCGTCGCTTCGAGGGCGCCGCCATGCGCCGCGACCTGGAGAACAGCGGCCAGGAGATCGCCCGTCTCGTCGCCGAGATCGCCACGCGCATCCCCGACGTGGTCGCCCATCACCGTGCGCGCCTCGTCGAACGCGTGGGCGAACTCAGCGGCCATCCCGGCACGACCGCTGCGGACCTCGCGCGCGAGATCGCGCTTCTCAGCGACCGTCTCGACGTGTCCGAGGAGATCACCCGCCTCCAGAGCCACCTCGAGCAGCTGGAGAACTTGCTCGAAGGCGGCGGCGCGATCGGGCGCAAGCTCGACTTCCTCGCCCAGGAGTTCTTCCGCGAGGCGAACACGATCGGCTCCAAGTGCAGCGACGCCGCCGTCGCGCACCTCGTCGTCGATCTGAAGACCCATGTGGAACGCCTGCGCGAGCAGGTCCAGAACGTCGAATAAGAGCCCCTCCCGGTGAGGCCGAAGCCCGCGATGCCAAAAGAGACATCAGCAGAGACGCCAGAACGGCGCCACCAAGCCCAGCAGCGCAAGGGATCCATGCTCCTGATCTCAGGCCCCTCCGGCTGCGGCAAGAGCACGATCTGCAAGCAGCTGCTGGAGAGCGACGACGTGGTCTTCAGCGTGTCGGCGACGACGCGCGCGCCGCGTCCCGGCGAGGTGGACGGCCAGCACTACCACTTCCTCAGCCCGGAGAGCTTCCGCAAGAAGATCACCGAGGGCGCGTTCATCGAGCACGCCGAGGTCCACGGGAACATGTACGGCACGCTCAAGGAGCCGATGGAGCGCGCGATCGCCGACGGCAAGGTCTACCTCGTCGAGATCGACGTGCAGGGCGCGCTGCAGCTCAAGGCGCTGGAGGTCGACGGCATCTACGTCTTCGTCGCGCCGCCTGATTTCGAGGTGCTGCGGAACCGACTCTCGGGACGAGGAACGGAGACGCCCGAGGTGCTGGAGCGCCGCCTGAAGAAGGCCGAGGACGAGTATCGCGAGCGCGAGCGCTACGACCACATCGTCGTGAACGACAACCTCGAGCGCGCGGTCGCCGAGATCCGTCGGATCTCGGGGCTGCCCGAGGAGCCTGACGCTGGATCTGGCGGAGCGTCCCGTGGCTAACGTGCTCCTTGCCGCGTCCGCGTCCGTCTCGGTCTACAAGGCCTGCGATCTCGCGAGCAAGCTCAGCCAGGCGGGGCACACGGTGCGCGCGGTGCTGACAGCGAACGCTGCGAAGCTCGTGTCACCGCAGCTCTTCGAGGCGGTGACCGGCCAGCCCGCGTTCGTTTCGGAGTGGGGCGAGAATCGCCGCGCGGCCATGGATCACATCGACCTCGCAAAGTTTGCGGAGCTCGTGGTGGTGGCGCCGTGCTCGGCCAATCTCGCCGCGCGCCTCGCGCACGGTTTCGCGGACGACCTCGTTTCGACCGCGCTTCTCGCGGTCGCGCCGGGCGTGCCGCGCCTCGTCTGTCCGGCGATGAACCCGAACATGCTCCAGCAGCCCGCGGTCCAGCGGAACTTCGACCAGCTCCGCGCCGACGGCTGGCAGTTCGTCGAGGCCGAGGCCGGGCACATGGCCTGCGGTGATCACGGCACGGGCCGGCTCGCCGAACCGCAGGCGATTCTCCGCGCCGTCGAATTCGTGCTCACCTCGAAGCCATGACCTTGGAAGATGAGAAGCCGCTCCACGTGATCGTGACCGCGGGCCCGACGCGCGAGTACATCGATCCGGTGCGCTACCTCTCGAACGAATCGAGCGGCACCATGGGGTTTGCGATCGCGCGCGCCGCCGCCGAGCGCGGTTACCGCGTCACGCTGATCGCGGGCCCCGTTCACCAGGAGACGCCTCCGGGCGTGGACCGCGTCGACGTCGTCAGCGCGCTCGACATGCTCGCTGCGCTGAAGGAGCACTTCCCCGGTGCGGACGCGATCTTCATGGCTGCGGCGGTCGGCGACTTCCGCCCCGCCGAGCGCTTCGAGGGCAAGTGGAAGAGGAAGGAAGAGGGCGGCGACGGGACGACGCTGGCGCTCGTCGAGAACCCCGATCTTCTCGCGACGATCGCGGCCGAGAAGGGTGCGCGCAAGGTGATCGCGTTCGCGCTGGAAACCGCTGACGGCGAGGCCAGGGCCGCGAAGAAGCTGATCACCAAGAACGCCGATTACATCGTGCTGAACGGCGCGGCCGCCCTGAATGCAGCCTCGTCGTCGGTCACGCTGATCGACCGGAAGGGCGTGGTCTGGAAGCGAGAAGATCGCCCGAAATCGGAGACGGCGGGTCGACTCGTCGACCTGCTGACCTGAGGGTCTGGAGACGTGACGTCAGGTGACAGGAAGCGCTGGCCCGGTCTCCCCGCGCCCCCGTCATCAAGGAGCCTGTCGCCATGACTCCCTTCTCACGCAAGCCGCCGCTACCCGAGCACCTTCCCGTCCGCATCGCCGAGGCCGCCAGGGCCGCCGACGTCGACGCTGCGCTGGTCCAGATGGGGGAGCTCTTCCAAAGGCTCCCCGAGCTTCCGGCCGTTCAGAACGCATTCGGGGGAGCGCGGCCTCCGATCCCGGCTGCGGTGCTGACCGCGCTCGTCGCCGGCGCGATGAACCGCAAGGGGCAAGCGGACAAGGTCGAGCCGCTCGTGCGAGCGGTGTCCGAGGTCTACACGCCTCTTCGGCCGCGGGATGCGCTGGATCGCGCCGTTTCTGGCATCGCGTTCGTCTATCCGTTCCTGCTCGTGCCGCTCGTGGAATCGGCGCTGGCCACCGGAGACGCCGAGCGCGCGCTCGAGCTGCTCGGCGACGTGCAGGGGCCCGGCTGGGCGACGCGCGCCAGCTGGTTCGACGAGGATCCCTTCCTGGCCGAGGTGCTTGGCCACGAAGCGATCGCCACGCGGCTGAATCGGCTCCCCGGAGACGACTGGATCCTCGACCGCAAGCTCGACGTTCGAGCAGCGCGGACCATGGACTTCCGCGTGGAGCGGGACGTCGACTTCGACACGGAGCTGCTGCGTGCGGCGCTCATCGTCCGGGACCTGGAACGGGCTCTGCCGGTCGTCGAAGAACACCTCGCCGAGCGCGACCGCATTCTACGTCTCAACGGCTTTCATTTAGGCTTCCACTCGATGCTGGTGCTGGCTGGCGTGGGTCGGAACGCCGAGGCCATGGAGCTGGCGCGTGAGATCGTCCGGCACGGCTATGGGCTGAGCTGGCGCTTCCGTCTGGAGAGCGCGCTCGAGATGCCCTGGACCCAGGCCGTGCATCAGAACGAGTACCTCGCCGTGCTGGCGGCCACGCCCGAGTATCAGGCGTGGATCGACGCGGAGGTCCGCCACATTCCGCCCTCGAAGGACGACCCCGTCGTGCTCTGCCACGTCGAGGAGGGCACGTGGGGCGGCAAGAAGCGACGCAAGTGCGCCTGGACGCGGGAGTGGATCGAACCGGGGGAAGCGGTCGTTCGAATCCGTCGTCTCTTCGATCCAGCCAGTTCGAACGACGTCGAGATCGTGGCCCCTTCGGCCATGGCATCCGGACCGCTCGCGGAGGCCCGCGCGCAGTTCGAACGGTATCGCATTCCGATCGACCGGCTCTTCCCAGATCCGCGCCGGGTCCGAAGCCACTGGGGCCACTCCGGTATCGCCGCCTTGGCCCACGACCTGGCCTTCGATCCAGCCTCCCTCGATCTCGATCGCGCCGTGCGGCTCATGGCTGGCGCGGACCCTCCTGCGCCGCGCTTTCTTTGGACCGACCCTGCGGCGAGGCAGGGCTGGCGCGAGCCCTTCCCACCCTTCGCCGGGGATGATGGCTACGGCGATCCCGTGACGCTTTTCTGGCGGCTCTGGCGCGCCGGGTACGGTGCGGAGATCGTGGAGCGCGTGACGGCGCTGCCGGCGGCCATGGCGGACAAGTTGATGGCGATGATCGGGACGGTGAACGACGCGGACCTGCGCAGCGCGACCGCGCTCCACTTCGGACTCGAAGAGCTCCCCGCGATGATGGATCTCGCGTTCACGGCGCGCCTCTCCCTGAAGCACCATCGAACCCTCGCGGACTTCGGGCGCGACCATCCGCGCTACCGCTCCGCGCTCGTGGCCACCATGCGCAGCTACGGGCTGCACCTCTATAACACCGGCGGCCCGACCGCGAACTGGTACCTCGACGGCCTGAATCATTACGCCTACGCGCACGGGTCCCAGCTGCTCTACTTCCTGATTCATACGCCCGAGGACGATTCGATCCTGGCCCAGATGATCGAGAAGGAACTCCTGCCCAGGGATACCGGTCGAGGCGGCTACAGCTACTACGACGACACGAAGAGCATGTACTACCGGGCGGCGTGCCTGCACCTGGCCTGGCACGCGCCGGACCGCATGGCCGTCTGGACCTCGGGCTGGATCGCCGAGACGATGACGCGCTCGTACGACCGTGCGACGAAGCGTCTCATTCCATCGGCGATTCGGTGACGGCGATCTCTCCCCGCGCCCGCCCGAGAATCGAGCCGTCCGCTACCCTTGGAGGATCATGCTCACCACGCTTCTCCTCGCCGCTACCTGTCAGTCCACCCTTCCGATGGGCTCGGGCGACCCGTTCCTCTGGACCGACGCGATCCAGGCTCCGGCGCCCCAGGCGGGCGATCAGTTCGGGCGGTCACTGGCTGCCGGCGGCGATCGCGCCGTCATCAGCGCTTGGCGTCGCGATTCCAACACCGGCGGCGCGGACGTGTATCGCTGGGACGGGAGCGCGCTCGTTCACGAAGCCTCGCTGACGCCGAGCGATATCGGGCCCGGCTCCATGTGCGGGCTCAGTGCGCATATCAACGAGCAGGGCAATGTCGTCGTTCTGTCCGCGACGGGCGACGCCACCCAGGGAACGAACGCAGGAGCGGTCTACGTGTTCCGCCGCCACTTCGCCACGTGGGTCGAGGAAGCGAAGCTGCTCGCGCCCGGCGGCGCGGAGAGCGACGCGTTCGGCAGCTCCGTGGCGGTCGGTGAGAACCTCGTCGTCGTTGGCGCCCCCGGCGTCGACCTCGTGCCTCCGGGCTTCTACGCCGCGGGCGCGGTGTACGTCTTCGAATTCGACGCGACGGCGTGGGCCTGGGATTCAGGGCGCACGATCTTTGCGCCGGACCCCGATGGAGGCGATCGTTTCGGCCAGGAGATCAGCCTCGATGGCGCGACCTTCGCGGTCGGCTGTCCCCAGAAAGACCACGGGCTCGGGGACAACGCGGGCGCGGTCTACCTCTACTCGCGCCAGGGCGGTGCGTGGGCGCTCGAGGAGCGACTCGTGACGCCGGGGGCGAGCGCCGGGACGCACTTCGGCCGCGCGGTGGCGCTCGAGGGCGACGTGCTCCTCGCCAGCTCCGTCGCAGGCAGCATGACCGGCTCCGTTCACGTGTTCCGCCGCGGCCTCGCGGGGTGGACCGAGGCGACCCGATGGGCGGCCCCGCACCCGGAGCCGTTCGATTTCTTCGGCGAGAGCCTCGCGCTCCATGGGCAGAACGTGATGGCGTCCGGCCGCAAGCTGGGCGGCGTGGACGCGCCTCTGGTGCATGCCTACCGTCTGGGTGGTGGCGCGTCCGTGGAGTGGAAGCAGCTCATCACGCAGCCGTTGCCCACGGGCTCACACGTCGGCGGAGGGTCCGAGCTGGCTCTCTCCGACCACTTCGCGCTGATCGGAGAGGCGCTGCACGCGCAGAACCTCGGCCACTCTCCGAGCTACGTGGACGTCCTCCGTCCCGCACCCGAGCACCAGGGAAGCGGAATCATCCGCTCCGCCCGGCGCTGACGCCGCCCGCTATCGCAGCAGCTCCTTCTTGGCGAGCTTCACGAAGCGCGCGAGCGCGGCTTCGGCTTCTCTTCCCCTCGGGTCGTCGTGGTCGCGCGCGACTTGCACTGCCTTGCGCTCCGTCTGGATGGCGCCCTGCACGTCGCCGGCCGCGAACTGCACGTGGGCCAGCGTGTCGAGGATGAACCAGCTCGTCCCCTGACTCGCTTCCACGGCCTCTTCGATGATCGGGAGGAGGGCAGGCGCGAGCGCTTCGCCGGACTCCGTAGAGATCAGGTCCCAGACGAATTGGTTGGCCTTCTGCGGGTGTCCAGTGAAGTCCTTCGCGAGAACCGGCACGAGCGCGCTGGCTGCCTCCACGTTGCCTTCGGCGAGGAGCGCTTCGAAGTGGCCCATCGTGGTGCCGCTCGAGGGCGCCCCAGAGGCGGGCGCAAGAGCCAGCTGATGGCCGCCGCCGGTCGATCGGGCCTCCGCGCCGGACGCTGCTCGGAATTCGATCGCCTCGCTCGCCCCTTGCGGGCTCCACTCCGGACGGGTGCGACCTGCGCCCCCTCGGCCCATCTCTGCATGGACGAGGTCCGACACCAGCGGCCCGACGTTCGGCAGTCCGGCGATCTTCGACGACCAGCGCCACTCCGTGTCGGAGTGACGGGTGGTCGCCACGATGGAGGCCTCGTTCAGCAGGTCGAGGTAGGGTCCGACCTCGCGGAGTTCTCGCTCGGGCATGACCTGGCGTGCGATCTTCGCAACGCGCCCCATGCTGATGCCAGCGACCGAGGTGCGGTCGTGGAGAGCGGTGCCAGCGAGCCCGGCGAAGAGCGCGTCGGTCTTGATATTCCGTCCTTCAGCGGCCTGTACCGCGGCCTCGATCGCGGCGAGGGAGGGGGAGATCACGAGGCGATCGTCGTGGCGGTAGAGGAAGACGTCGATACCCTCGATCTGGAAGCGCTCGACCTCTCGGCTGCCGATGCGGTTCGTGCGCGCCTGCATCTGGCCATTCTCGCCGCTCGCGCCCTGGGCCAGGCCGAGGGCGAGGCGCCAGATGGCCTGGGAACGCTCCGGATCGTTCACGGACATGGCGATCGCCGCGTCCGGGACCGGCATTCCGCCCGGGCCCTCCGACATGGACGGGAGAACGAACAGCGCGACGTCGACGAGGTTGCCGAAGACCTCGCGGCCGAGGTCCATGATCGTGACCACGGGCCGCCCCTCTGAATCCGTCACGCCGGTGCCGCCGGGGTTCTTCTCGTTGAGCGATGTGGCCATGAATCCGGCCACGCCGCTCGGGATCATCTCGAACGTGCTTTCGGACACATGGGGCATTCGAAGGAGGTTGAACGCGAGGTTCCTGTGACCCTCCTCCAGCGTGAGGCCGAGGTCGAGGGAGAGGTTGCCATCACGGACGCCGACGCCGCCCGAAAGGGTCCGAAGGCTATCGGGATCGAGGAGCTGGATGGCGAGGGCCGCTTCACGGCTCTGGCCGCCAAGCACCCCGAGCGCGGTTTCGATCAGCGGCATCACGGGCTCGGCGTTTGCGCAGAAGAAGAAAAGATCGTCTCCGTGACCGGCGAGCGCGGCTCGGGCGGAATCGCTGGCGGCGAGGCTATCGGAGCGGTCGCCGTCGACGCGCCGCAGAACGTCCTCGATGAGCTGACGCTCGGTGCCGGCGACGATCAGGCGGCGGCCCATGGTGACGTGCACCATGCCCTCCACGAGAAAGGTCGGGTGGCCTGCGATCGGCTCGACGGACTGGCCGCCGGCGGGCAGCGCGGTCTCGATCAGGCCCCGGACCGCTCCCATGTCACCGGGGTGCAGAACGACGACGCCACCGGGCATGCCGGCGCTCGGATCGATCCGCGTGAGGGCGATCGCGGCTCCCTTGAGTCCGAGGATCCCTTCCAGGAGATGCGGGCTCACGGCGATGTCGCCCGCGCGGTCGGTGCCCTGGAGCAGGCCCAGCTGATTCAGGAGGCTCTGGAGCTGATCGCCTGGCTCGTTGAGTTCGAAGTACACGATCGAGTCGCCGGGGACGAGCTGGGCAAGGTCGCCCGTGGCGAGTTCCTCGGCGCAAGCGCGCAGGTGGCTCTCGATCTCCTCGCGCTGTTCCGGCGTGAGGGATCCGCTCCGAACGGCGGAGCGGTACAGCTCCATCGCCGCGTCGAGGTCGCCTTTCTCATGCTCCAGGTAGTAGGCGCGGTAGAAGTCTTGATCGGCGGTCTGCCCGGAGCGCCGCGGGGACGCGGGCTCCTGCGGCTGCGTGGCGGCCAGGAGCGGGGTGGCGCCGAAAGCGAGGAGGGAAAGGCCGACGGTCGGGAATGAGATGGGTACGGCGAAGCGCAGGCGTTGGAGACGGACCATGGATCGAATCGTGGGGGACCGGAGGGGAAGGCGAAGAGACCTTCTTCCTGCGGCACGGGCCGATCGCTATTCCCGGGTCTCGCGGAATTCCTTCCGCGCGGCCCCACCTGGGCCCGTTCGGTTACCCTGGAGCGGTATGTCGAGGCAAACGCGCAACCTGTACCAGTGGAAGACCCGCGCCGAAGACGGGACGAAGCGCGAGGTCGAGGCCCAGCTCTTCGGCGGGAAGTGGGAGTTTCAATCCCGACCGAGTTCCCGCCGAGCGAGCGAAGATGCGGAGTGGACCGTGCACGCCAAACCGTCGCTGGAGGATCTCCAGGAGCTGGAGTCGATGATCTTCAACAAGTACCAGCGCAAGCACGTCTCTTTCGATCAGCTGGAGGGTGTCCGAAAGCTGATCGCCGATTGGACGCCCGGCGTCGGGTGAGCGCGTGTCCGCCCGGTCCCCGCGCTACTCGTCGAGCAGCGGGCGCTTCCAGAGGGTGAGCGAGACCGCGGTTCCGAGATCGCTCTGCCCGTAGAGACCGGCGAAGTCCCATCGGTCCTCGCCAAGTTCGTTCGCGCGTTCCAGCGACGGTTCGGGCTCGATCAGGTACTCCCAGCGCTGGCCTTCCATCTTGATCGTCGCGATGTCTTTCGTGGCTGCGCCCTGCTGGCCCCCTTTCTGCGGAGCGAACGCGTGGAAAGCGCCGCCCGTGACGATGGCAAGCGAAAGGAGGACGTGATTTGAGTTCTTCATGGGGGTCTCTTGGGGACTTCGTGGACTTGGGTCGGGTACGGACTGGAGCATGGAGCTCCGCGCTCATCCAGCGCTCAACCCGACCTAAAGTCTCCCTTAGTGATGCTGCGACGAATCGTGCGCGTCCTCCCATCCCTGGTATCTTTAGCCGCATATGAACCCAGGTTTTCTCGGCCTCCTGTTCCTCGCGGGCGGCGATCCGATCGACTTCGATCGCGATGTGCTTCCGATCCTCTCGGATCACTGCTTCCACTGTCACGGTCCTGACGCGGGGACGAGACAGGCGGACCTTCGGCTCGATGTTCACGACGACGTCCTGTTCGTGGCGGAGCCGGGCGAGGCTGCATCGAGCGAGGTCATGGACCGCGTGCTCCAGGAGAACCCGAAGCGAGTCATGCCGCCGCCGGAGTTTCAGAAGCCGCTGTCGACGGAGCAGATCGATGTGTTGCGGCGCTGGATCGACGAAGGGGTGGTATGGGAGTCGCATTGGGCCTACGCGCCCGTGAAGTCGAGCTTTCAGCCCTGGGGCGACGCGCCGGTGGCTCGCATGGGCCCGCTCTCGGCGTGGGAGCAAGATCCGCTCGATGAGTTCGTCCTCGCCCATCTTCTGACCGAGGGGCTGTCGCCTTCTCCCGAGGCCGATCCTGGCACGTGGTTCCGCAGGGTGAATCTCGACCTGACAGGGCTTCCGCCGACGGTCGACGCCCTCGAGAGCTTTCTCTCAGACTTCGGGGACTCGGACGGCCGTGACGGACGTCAGGCCGTGCGCGAGGCAGCTGTGGATGCGCTTCTCGAGAGTGAGGCGCACGCCGAGCACCGCACGCGTGAGTGGCTCGACCTCGCGCGGTACGCGGATACGAACGGCTACCAGAACGACTTCCGGCGCGACCAGTGGCCGTGGCGCGACTGGGTGCTGCGCTCGTTCGCAGAGAATATGCCGTACGACAGGTTCGTCGCCGAGCAGGTCGCCGGCGACCTGCTGCCGGACGCGGACGAACAGTCGATCCTGGCGACGGGCTTCCAGCGGAACCACCGCACCGTCACGGAAGCCGGTTCGATCGACGAGGAGTGGCGCGTGGAGAACGTGGCCGACCGTGCGGAGACGACCGCGACGGCGTTCCTCGGACTGACGCTGGCCTGCGCGCGCTGTCACGATCACAAGTATGACGCGCTCACTCAGAAGGACTACTACCGCTTCTACGGCTTCTTCAACTCGATCGACGAGAAGGGCGTCTACACGGAGACGCGCGGGAACGTTCCGCCCATCGTTCGCCTGTACTCCGCAGAGGTACGCGCGCGCCTCGATGAGCTCGAAGCCAGAGAGCGCGAGGCCGACCGGAGACTGGTGGCCATCGAGGCCAGCGCGGCTTCGCGCTTCGAGGCCTGGCGCGCGTCGACAGCGCGCGAGGAGCGACCGCAGCTGCCGGAGGTGGTTCTTCTGCGCGGCCGGATGGAAGCGCTCGGGCATGGGGCTGGGCCGAAGGGAAGCCTCGATCTCGGCACGAGCGTCGCCTTCCACGGGGACGAGCCGTTCAGCGTATCGCTCTGGCTGAAGCCTGAGTCCCACGGCGCGGTCTACAGTCGGATGAACGACGACGACAGCTACCGCGGCACGGACCTCGTTCTGCTCGATTCGATGAAGCCTGCCGTTCACCTGATTCACTCCTGGTCTTCCAACGCGATCAAGGTGATCGGGAAGCAGGCGCTCGAGCGCGGCCGCTGGCAGCACGTCGCCGTGACCTACGACGGCTCTGGCAAGGCGAGTGGCGTCGAGCTGTGGCTCGACGGCGTCCTCCAGGAAGTCACGGTCGAGAGAGACGCCCTGGACGGTGCGATCGAATCGGAGGCACCCCTGCTTCTCGGGACGCGCAGGTACGCGGGGGAACTCGCGGGCGAGATGGCGGACTTTCGCGTGGATGGCGTGGACCTCGATCCTGCTCAGGTCCTGGAGCATGCGAGGCATCGCGCTCGCGGAGAGGGAGGACTCCCGTTCTTTATGGCTGCGTTCGACTTCGAATCGCGCGCGGCCAGGGTCGCTCGCGCGGAAGCGGCAGCGGAGCGCGCGCGCGTCGAGCGCGAGGACATCCCGACGGCGATGGTGCTGCGCGATCTGGACGAGCCCCGCGCGACCTACCTGCTCGACCGCGGCCGCTATGACAAGCCGGTCGGCGAACCGCTGGAACCCGACGTACCGGAAGTGTTCGGTGGGCTGGGCGCGGACGCGCCGCATGATCGCCTGGGGCTCGCCCGCTGGCTCACGAGCGCCGACAATCCGCTGACGCCGCGCGTGGCCGTGAACCGGGTCTGGGCGAGCTTCTTCGGGGAGGGACTCGTGGCGACGAGGGACGACTTCGGCGTGCGCGGCGATCGACCGGAGTCTCCAGGGCTACTCGACTATCTGAGCCATGAGTTCGTGAAGAGCGGCTGGGACCTGAGGGCGCTGGAGAGGCGTATCGCGCTGTCTTCCACCTACGGGCAGTCGTCGGCGGCGAGCGCGGACGCCCTGGAGCGAGACCCACGCAACCGTCTTCTCGCGCGCGGACCGCGGCATCGCCTGGACGCGGAGACGATCCGCGATCAAGCCCTCCTGGTGGCGGGGCTTTTGGTTCAGGAGGTCGGCGGACCGTCTGTAAAGCCCTATCAGCCGGACGGACTCTGGAAGGAACTCGCCGGCGGCGCGGGCCAGGGAGCCTACGTTCCCTCGGTCGGCAACGGCCTCTTCCGTCGAAGCCTCTACACGTACCGCAAGCGCACGGTGCCGCATCCGACGCTGACGACGTTCGACGCGCCGGGCTTTGAGCTGTGCAGCGTGCAGCGAGCGCGCACGAACACGCCGCTCCAGGCGCTCGCGACGCTGAACGGTACGACCTACATCGAAGCGGCGCGTCATCTCGGGCAGAGAATGATGGACGCGGCGACGGGTCCGAGCCGTGGTCTCCAGGTCGGCGGTCGTGCGGTGCTGGCGCGCGACTTCAGTGCCGAGGAGCTGGCGCTTCTGGAGAGCGCGCTGGCGCGGCACACGCTCGACTTCAGCGACGACGCAGAGGCCGTTCAGGCGCTTCTCGGCGAGGGCGCGACCGCGCCACCCGCGGAGCAGCGCACGGCCGAGTGGGCGGCCTACACGATGATCGCGTCGACACTTCTCAATCTGGACGAGGCCTTGACCAAGCGATGAGCACGAACCGTAGAACCTTTTTGCGTCGCGGCGCGGTCGGCCTGGGCGCGATCGCGCTCGCTTCTCTCGAGCGGGCGAGCGGCGTGCAGGGCGTCGCTGGAGCAGGGCTTCCAGGGCGGACACATCACGCGGCGAAGGCCAAGCGCGTGATCTATCTCTTTCAGTCGGGCGCGCCCTCGCAGTTCGAAACGCTGGATCCTAAGCCGGGGCTCGTGCATCGATTCGGAGAGGAACTCCCGGATTCGATTCGCCAGGGCCAGCGCCTCACGACGATGACGTCGGGGCAAACAGGCTTTCCGATCGCGCCGTCGAAGTTCGGTGCCGCGCCCGCGCCGTCGACCGGTGCGTTGATGGGAGATCTGATGCCGCACACGCGGGCCATCGCCGATCGGCTGTGCATCGTGCGTTCGATGGTGACGGAGGCGATCAACCACGACCCAGCGATCACCTTCGCCCAGACGGGCTCCCAGCTCGCGGGGCGCCCCAGCATGGGCGCGTGGCTGTCCTACGGTCTCGGTTCGATGAACCGTGATCTGCCCACGTTCGTGGTCATGGTGTCCTCGAGTGCGGCGAAGCAGCCGCTGTACGAGCGACTTTGGGGGAGCGGGTTCCTGCCGACCGTGCACCAGGGAGTGAAGCTGCGTAGCGGCGCGGACCCGGTGCTGTACCTCGGCGATGCGCCCGGAATCTCCCGCGGTCGCCGTCGTGGGATGCTGGACGATCTCTCGAAGCTCAACGGCCTGCGCCGGGACGCAGACCCGGAGACAGCGACGCGGATCGAGCAGTACGAGCTGGCCTACCGGATGCAGGCGGCGGTCCCCGACCTCACCGATACCTCTTCGGAGTCGGCCGCGACGCTGGAGCGCTACGGGCCGGACGTGAACATTCCTGGGAGCTTCGCGCGCAACTGTCTGCTCGCGCGACGCATGGTCGAACGCGACGTGCGCTTCGTGCAGCTCTACCACATGGGCTGGGACCACCACGGCAACCTGCCGAACGAGATCCAGACGTGCGCGAAGGATACGGACCAGGCGTCGGCTGCCCTGATTCGCGATCTGGAAGAGCGCGGCTTGCTCGAGGACACGATCGTGATCTGGGGCGGGGAGTTCGGTCGGACGGTCTACAGTCAGGGCGAGCTGACGAAGGAGAACTACGGCCGGGACCACCATCCACGGTGCTTCTCGATCTGGGTGGCGGGCGGCGGCTTCCGGCCGGGCACCGTGTGGGGCGAAACCGATGATTTCAGCTACAACGTGGTCCGGGATCCGGTTCACACCCACGATCTGCACGCGACGCTGCTTCACCAGCTGGGCTTCGATCATGAGCGGCTGACCTACCGAAGCCAGGGCCGGGACTTCCGCCTGACCGACGTGCACGGCGAGGTGGTGAAGGGACTGCTGGCCTGACGCGGCTTCAGCGCGGGGACGGGTTGGATTCCATGGGATCGAGTCTGCTCTTCCCGTAACCCCGCTGGCATGGCGGGTAGTCGTGTCGATGATGAAACGCTGCTTACTGGCTGGTGCCTTCATGGTGACGCTGGGGTTCGGCCAGGATCCGGCGATGGCGCAGACCCAGGAGGCGAGTCCGGCGCTTCGGCGGCAGGTCCGGCACGCCATCGATCGGGCCGTCGTGGCGCTCGTCGAGGAGCGCATCACGGACATGGCGACGCGGGGCAGGGGGATGAAGGCTCGGCGTCCGAGCGATGGACTTTGTCTCTACGCGGCGCTCCTGGGAGGCGCCAGCAGGTATGACAAGCGCGTGCGTGCCGCGTCGGATGCGCTGGCCCGACAGACGATTCGGCGAACCTACGAGGCCGCTTGTGCGATCATGGCGCTGGAGCGCAGCGACTCGGAGGCGTATCGGTCGAGCCTCGAGAAGCTGGCTGCATTCCTCGTAAAATCGCAGGCCAAAGGTGCATGGGGCTACCCGGGATCGGAGGACCTCTCCAACACCCAGTACGCGGCGCTGGGGCTCTGGACAGCGCACAAGAGCGGCGTGCCCGTGGATCGAAAGGTCTGGACGACGCTCGCGGCTGCGCTGCCGGAGTTCCAGGCACCGGATGGGGGATTTGGATACTCGCGGGGCGGCAGCGTCGGCAGCGTTTCCATGACTGCCGCTGGCATTGCGTGCGCTGATATCTGCCTGCGGATGCTGACGGAAGCGAGCGGGTCAGAGGACGTGTGGAAGGAAGGCGAGTGGCACGACCTGAGAGTGGTGGAGGCGCGCGCGCTCGAGTGGATGGCGGAGACCTTCGACGAGGGCCGCGGCACCCGTCTCGGCCCGGAAGTGGGGATCTCGCTCTACGCTCTCTACGGGACGGAACGCGCGGCGGAGCTGACCGGGACGCAGTGGCTCGGGAGCCACGACTGGTACCGGGAGGGAGCCCTGAGCCTGATCGGAACGCAATCCGTGGAGGGCATCTGGGGCGGTTCGGATCCGGATGGTATCGAGACCTCTTTCGCGCTTCTCTTTCTGTCCCGCGCGACCCGAGAGGTAAGCGCTCCCCTTTCGGGTTCGCCTTCAAGGGCCGTGCTACCTCACTGGTCGCTGGACGAGGGGCTTCACGCAGAGCCGGGGAGCCACGCGTTCGAAGCTGCGCTCAAGAAGCTGCACAGGCGCGATCTCGGCCGCAATCTACTCCCCTCCATGGCACCTCGCTTCAAGCCCTCGACCGGAGTCTCGGGGCACGGCCCCACCCTACTCGCCGACACGCGGAGGACGACCTGGTGGACACCCCGTGACGGAGGCCTGGAGATCTCGTTCGAGAATCCGAGGAGCGTCGACACGATCCTCCTCTCGAGTCCTGTCGAGAACCTCGAACGACAGCGCGGGGAGATGGGGCGGGAGGCAACGAGGCGCCTCGTCCTCCGGGTGAATGGAAGGCCCTACCCCGTGCTCCTGCCTCTGAACGGCCTCCGGAAGGCGCGCCTTGAGCTGGCCCAACCGATCAAGCTGGAAACGCTGGAGCTGATTCCATGGGCCGAGGAAAGCAAATCGACCGATGCCTCCCCCAGATCCGATGCTCTCCTCCGCATCGGTGAGATCGAAGCACAACTGCGCTGAGTCCGCTACCGGAACAAACGGACCAGGTGCAACCGTTCCGGAACAAACGGACCAGGTGCAACCATTCCGGAATGGTTGCACCTGGTCCGTTTGTTCCGGAACGGTTGCACCTGGTCCGTTTGTTCCGGTAGCGGAAATTTGAACGTTGGGTTCATGCTTCGATCAGAAGGCGGATCGTCGCGTGGAAGTTCGTCTCGTTGATTCCCAGGATCGTATTGAGCTCTTCGAAGAACCTCGCGCCGTCTTGGCCGGTGCTGGCGAGGCGCAGCGCCGCTTCGAAGCCATGTTTGGCCAGGATTTCTTCGCACAGGAAAGCGCTCAGCACGAAGTGGGAGAAGTGGCGCTGGACCGAGGACTTTCGTCCCTTCTTGAACTCCGCCAGAAAGTCGGTCTCCGGGTCGTCGAAGAGCTTCTTTCGGAACTGGCCCTTGAGCTCGTCGACCGACTCGCCCGACAGGCCGTAGCCTCCGTAGCACGTCGATATTCCCACGACGAAGGGGCCGTACAGCTCGTCCGGGTCCGCGACGTGGTGCTTCAGGAACTCGCCCACGTACTCGAACGCGTAGTGGGGGTTGCCCGTGCCCGTCGCGAAGACCCTGCCGCCATCATCGGAGAAGCCGAGGTCGCGGAAGAGAAAGTTGCACCTGTGGGCGTCGTACACGAAACCGTAGCACTTGAGGAGTTCATCGAGACTCTGGAAGACGTAGTAGTCCAGCTCCTCGTTCTCCGCTCCCGCCAGACGGCAGAGCTCTTCCTTGAAGTCTGCAAACTCACGCGCGGCTGGGTCATCGAGAGCGTTTCGATGGTGGAAGGTGACCGTGCCGAAGTTCGTAGCACGGAAGTCCGCTGTCCGTTCCGTGAAGGGGCTATCGAATCGGAAGCCTTCGTCCTTCGGCGTGGCCCTCAACTCGACGATCTTGGAGAGGAACGGTGCTTCCTCGCGGACGGCCGTGAACGCGACCGTGACGAAGTAGGTGGAGCCGTCGGTCGTGTAGGACTTCAGCACGGTGGGAGGCTCCGAGCCCTCGTGTGAGCCGAGGCCGCTCAGGCCCTGGAAGAAGAACTCGGTGCGCAGCAGGCTGGCCGGGTCGACGCAGCGCTCCGTAAAGGCACGGTCCCTGGCCTCGGTGAGAAAAGCGTCGAGCGAGCGACCCAGCGCTTCGGCAACGGCCGCGTCCTCGGAGAGACTCGCCCCGGGGTTCATCCGCGCCACCACGTGGTCGGGGGCGGAGACCGCATCGCCCTGGATGGGAACGGGTGCGAGAAGAAGAAAGCCAGCCAGGACGATCATGGGAAGAGCGGAAAGAACCAGGTAAGGGGGGCGTGCGGGCCGCGTTCGGTGTGCGTCGCCAGGCTCTGCACTACGTCGCGGGGTTGGTGCATGTTGGCGAGGACGCCTAGACTTGGGGGATGCAACACTCTTCACAGCATCCGTCACAGCATCCATCACAGGGCCCGAACGAGCCCCGGCGTCACGATCGACGGACCTTCCTCGGAGGCGCGGCCAGCGTCGCCATGGCGGGCGCGCTCGCTTCCGATTCACTCGCGGCTGGAAATTCGGCCAGCGTATCCGTCGTCAAGGATCGGCCCGCGTGCTCCGCCATTCGGCGGGGCCGTATCCCGAGTACCGGCGAGCTGCTGCCGCGGATCGGGCTGGGCACCTCCCGTACCTTCGACGTGGACCCCGCCGCCGAGAATCCGGATGAGCTGGAGGTCGTCAAGCGGTTCCTCGACTGGGGCGGCAGCCTCATTGACTCGTCGCCCATGTACAAGCGCGCCGAGGCCGTGGTCGGAGCACTCAGCGGGAGGCTCCAGCGAGACGACTTCTTCTACGCCACCAAGGTCTGGACCGACGAGGGCAAGGAGGCGGGCATCGCGCAGATGACTCGCAGCGAAGAGCTGATGGGAGCCAAGCACTTCGACCTCATGCAGGTCCACAACCTCGTGGGACTCGACGTGCACATGGAGACGCTGAAGGAGTGGAAGGCCAGCGGCCGCGTGCGCTACGTCGGCGTCACCGAGATGCAGGACTTCGCCAAGGTGGAGGAACTTGTGGCGAGCGACGCACTCGACTTCATCCAGATTCCCTACTCGGTCACGGATCGCAGGGTGGAGGAGCGCGTGCTCCCCGCGTGCATCGAGCACGGCGTCGGCGTGCTCGTGATGCGTCCCTTCCAGGCGGGCAAGCTCTTTGCAGCCACGAAGGAACTCGAGCTTCCCGGCTGGGCGGCCGACTTCGGCGCCAGCTCCTGGGGCCAGCTCTTCCTCAAGTTCATCCTTGGCCACGACGCGATGACCGTGCCGATCCCGGCGACCAGCAAGCCGCACCACCTCGACGACAACATGGGGGCGGGCGTCGGTCCGGCGCTCGATGGCGCCGCGCGTGGGAAGCTGATCGCGATCCTCGAGGGCTGATCTCGACCGCCCTATCTCCGTTCTGATTCCCACAGGACTCTCGTCCTACCCACCATGAAGAAACTCCTCCCCCTGCTGCTGCTCGCTTCCTGTTCCGCCACCGGCCCGGCGAACGGTACTGCGGCCGGCGATCGGGCTGATCAAGCGACCGCTGCTTCCAGCTTCGCTGCGATGCCACCGACCGCAGACCTGCACCCCTACCTGCAGCGCCTCCTCGGCGACTGGCGCATCCGCAGCGAAGTCGGCGGCGGTTCGGACGGCGCAACGATGGTCATGGAGTCCACGGAATCGGTGGAGGCGATGGGGCCGTGGATCGTTTCACGCATTCGGGCTGGAGGCGAGCCCGGAGACTTCGAGGCCCGGCTCGCCCTCGCGTACGACGCCGAGACCGATGACATCGTCGGCTTCTGGGTGGACTCTTCCTCCAGCCACATGTGGAACTACCGCTGCTGGCTCGACGAAGGCGGTTCGACCCTCACCGCCGAGGCGGAAGGTCCGGCCTTCGACGATCCTTCGCGGGTCACGCGCTTCCAGGACATCACCGAGTTTGACGGGAGTGGGCGCCGGCTCTTGCGCTCGCGAATGCTCGGAGCCGACGGCGAGTGGGTCGAATTTTCGTCGGGCGTGGCCGAGCGCGTGCGCTGAATGTAGCCGCGGCCCCCATGACTAGCCGCCGATCGGAGTCGCCTGGTCGAGGCGCGCGTGGCCTTTCTTGAAGTCGTCGCGCGTCATGGCGGCTGCGTCCATCGCCTGAATCGCCGCCACGATGCCGTGGATCGCGGCCAGCACGTCGCCCGTGTGTCCGCTTTCCGAGGGGGTGTGCATGTTACGGATGGGGAAGCCGATGCTCGTCGCCGCGGCGTCGCGCGCTGCCAGGAACGCGGCCATTCCGTCCGTGCCCGTGTCGCGGCCCACGACGCTCGCCTGGTAGGGGATGCCCGCCTTCTCGGCTGCAGCCTCGATGATCGAGTTCAGCTGCTCGGACACGATGGCGCCGTTGGCGAGCGTGAAGCCCTTGCCCATGGTCGTCGGCGTCATACGACGATCGCCGATGTTCGGGGCGGCAGCGTAGTCATGGCTCACGTCCACGGCGATCACAACGTCCGGCGTCATCTCGCCCGCGATCACGCGGCTGCCCATGCGGCCGATCTCCTCGTGGCTCGCGGCGGCGAGCAAGCAGCGGATGTTCTTCAGTCCGCCCGCCTCGGCGAGAAGGCGGCCGACCTCGACAGCGCAGAACACGCCGAGTCCGTTGTCGAGGTAGGCGCCGTAGAAGCTGTCCTCGCCGAAGCCGCGCTTGATCTTCCGGTCGATCAGGATCGGATCGCCCGGACGGATGCCGAGGGCCTCGACCTGGGCCTTGCGGTCATCGCCGTGCAATTGAAGCTCCAGATAGAGCTGCTCCTTCTTCACGCCTGAGTCGCCCGAGCGAGTCTTCGCATCGGCGAAGTGAATCGCGCCCAGCGCCTCGATGGTGCCGCCGCGCAGGATGCGCGTCTTGCTGTGGCTGCCGGGTTCGCGGCTGAAGAGGATCACTTCGTGCCCGAGCAGGGTCATAGGCAGGAACGAATCCGAGTCGATGTAGATCTTGCCGTCGTCGCTAATGTGCCGGACCTGGCAGCGAATCTTGTCCGCGTGGCCGACCACGAGCACGGTCAGCTTGTCCGTGTGCTCGGGGTCCGTGTCGAGCACGATCGAGGCGTTGCCGACGAACTTGACGCACTTCCAGTGCGAGAGCTTCGTCTTCTCGAAGTAGGGCTCGACGACACCGAAGGTCATCGCCCCCTCGTAGCCCACCGGGCTGGGGGCGCCGAGGATATCACGCATCAGCGTGAAGGTTTCCTCGGACATGGGTTGGATCCAGGGGCCCGTGCTCTTCTCGTTTCCGTTGCTCATGGTGAGGACAGGATATCAGGTCGGCTGCCCTGCCTGGGGGGCCGACCCGTTCCCGTCCTTCCCGGCGCGATCAGAACGTGAAGTTCGTCTGGAAGTAGCCGTAGAGCGTATCGCCCTGGTCGGTGGCGTTCGGGGCGTCTTCGATGAAGCTGCCTGCGCTGAGGTAGGCCACGCCGAACTCCAGCAGAACCGACTTGGGGATCAGGTCGTAGCGCAATCGAACCTCCGAGAAGTTGCCGATGTGGCTACCGGAGCGGCCCGCTGGATCCTGCAGCCCACTCGTGGTCCACGCATCGCGGTCCGAGGCGAGGTAGTGGAAGCGCTGGGTCGCCATCACTTCCCAGCGGTCGGCTGGCTTCGTGACGAAGCGCAGACCCGGCGAGACGAGGTTCGACCGCGCGAACGCGCCGAAGATGCCCGTCGGGCCGAACTCGAAGCGGCGGGCGCCGAAGAGCGTGTCGAAGCGGTTGTTCTGATCGTCGTTCGGGTCGTTGTCGCCGGTCACGTAGTCGAAGAGCGCCTCGAGCCGCGGTTTGCCCTCGGCGTCGAACTCGTACCCCACCATGGCGTGGTGGAACCAGGCCTCGTGGTCCAGGGTCTGGGTCTCGCTGGAGGGCGACTCGCCGAACTGATAGGCGGACTCGATCTCCCAGTGGACCTCGGAGGTCGCGCGCTTCTTGTTCCAGCGCGTGCCGATCGTCTTGAGGTTCCGGTCCCGGCTGTTGAAGTCCACACCGTCCGACTCGAGCAGGCCGTAGCCGTAGAACTCGGCGTTGGCGCCCAGGGCCACGTCCTTCAGCTCGGCGTGGACGCCGTAGAAGCGGGTGGATGGGTGCTCCTCGTCGAACTCGATTTCGTTGTCGCGGAGGGCAGCGGCGGAGCCGGGGAGGCGCTGGACCGGCAGGGTGTAGAACGCGCGGACCTTCGTCCCGGCCTGCGATTCCCACTGGGCGTTGATGCCGGTGAAGGCGTTGATCGTGTTGCGGTAGCGGTTGCGAGCGACGAGTCGTCGGCTACCGACGTCCATCGTGTGCCGGCCGAACTGGACCCGGAGCTTGTCGCCCGGCTCGAACGTGTCGGTGAAATCCGCGGCGAGGTAGGCCTGGAGAAGTTCGACGGCGTTGACGATCGTGGTGTTCAGCCGGGCGTCGCTCACCCCGCTGTAAACGCGGCTGTCGATGATCTCGGCCGTCGCCGAGAGGTAGGTGTCGCGCAGGGTGGCGGCGACGATGGAGCGGGTTACGAAGACGTCCTGGTAGCCCCCTGCCCCGGTACGAAATTGCTTATCGAAGGTCTCGTAGCGGCCGCGGACCGTGCCGCTGATCTCGAACCAGTCGGGGGTTCCAAGGGCCGTCGCCAGGCGCCAAGGACCTTGCTTTTGCTCTTCCTGGGGGAGGATTGGCCTGACGGGCGCCGCCAGGGCGGCGCCCGTCAGGCCGAAGCTCAGAAGAAGGGTGATAGCAGCCGACCGGCCGCCAGAATGGCTGGGATTTCGCATGAAGCGGGATTCAGGTGGGAGGGTGCGCTCTATTGGCGCAGGAACGCGGGGGGGTGAAGAATACAACTAATGCGGCAGAGAGACTGGGTCACACCATTGAACCGGGCCTCCACGGTCGCAACGATGGGCCTTCGGCGCCTCCGGAGGGGGGGCGGACCACTCGACAGACGGCCAGCAGGTACTTTGGCGCGCAAAGCGAACAAGAAGAAGGCGTCCCCCAAGAAGGGGCGTGGGGCCAAGGGGGGAGAGACCGGGCGCTGGAGACAGCTCGCGGGCAGTTTCCTCTTTGGAGAGGCACTCGATGACGACTCATCGGCTCGCGTACGCGAGCTCGGGGGGCTCGTCCTCGTCGGCATGTCTCTCTGGCTGCTGCTGTCGATGGCGACCTTCATCACCCCGAGAGAGGCGGCGCCGGCCGGCTCCAACCTCGGTGGTGCTCTCGGCCACTACCTCGCAGACGGCGCGCTCAGCGCCGTCGGCCTTTCTGGCTATCTCCTGGCCGCGCTCGGCATCCTCTGGGGCAGCGTGATCATTGCCCGGAAAGAGGTGCGAATGCCCATTCTGCGCCTGGTGGGCGTGGTCTTCTTCGTCCTGGGCTTCGCGTTCGTCCTGGACCTCGGCTTCGGGCCGGACATGGAGGCCCGCAAGGCCTTCCTCGCCGCGCGCAACCAGGCGGCGATCTATGGCGAGCAGATCGCCGGCGCCGACGTGGTCCTTTCGACCTTCTCGGCGGATCTGCCGTTCGGCACCGGCGGCTGGCTCGCCCTGGTCTCGAACCCTGGCCTCGTCGAACGCTTCGGCGAGGTCGGCCTCTGGATCGTGCTGCTCACGATCGTCGGCATCTCCGCGCTGCTCGCGACCGAGATGGCCTTCTACACCGCGATCACCTCGTTCGGCGACTGGCTCGACGACCGCCGCGAGCGCATGGGCGAGGAGTTCCTGCCCGCCGTCGGCGGCTGGGCGAAGCGCCTCTTCGTGGGCATCTGGGACTTCCTGCGCGGCGCGGATCTTTCGGCCTCCGCCGCGGGCTCCGCCAAGAAGTCGACGCGCAAGTCATCGAGGTCCAAGGCGGGCAAGAAAGCTTCGACCAAGAAGGCGACTACCAAGCCGAAGGCACCCAAGAAGCCGAAGGAGCTGCCTGATCTCGACGGTCTCGACGACGTCGACGAGCCCGAGGACGAACTCGAAGACGGCGAGGAGTACGAGTACGAATACGTCGACGAAGACGGCAACCCGATCGATCCGTCCGAGCTGGACGAGTACGAGGAGGAAGACGAGGACGCCGAGTACGAAGAGGACGGAGAACTCGAAGACGACGAGGAGTGGGAGTACGAGGACGAGGACGACGTCCTCCAGCCCGCGGCCAAACGCGGCGCTTCTGACGACGAGGAAGACGAGTACGAGGATGACGACGCCGAGTCCGACGCCGAGTTCGATCGAGCCGCAGAGGAAGCGTCGGCTAAGGCCAAGCGAGCGGCCGCCGCCGCCATGCGCCGCGCTGCGACCATGGAGCGGAAGGTCTACGACCCGCCGACTCCACCGCCGGGCCCGTGGGAGCTGCCGCCGTTCGACCTGCTGGAGGCCCCCGAGGCCAACATCGGCCTCGACAAGGAGTTCCTCGAAACGAGCGCCCAGAACCTCGAGAACGCGCTGCGCAGCTTCCGCGTCGAGGCCGAGGTGGTCGGTGCCCAGGTCGGCCCCGCCGTCACGATGTTCGAGCTGACGGTCGCCCAAGGCACGCGCATGAGCAAGGTGACGACCCTCAGCCAGGAGATCGCGGCGACCCTGCGCGCGCGCAACGTTCGCATCGTCGCGCCGATTCCGGGCAAGAGCACGATCGGCATCGAGGTGCCGAACGCCACGCGGCGCACCGTGCGTATCTCCGAACTCGTGACGCAGAAGGCGTACGACACGGACTACATGGCGCTGCCGCTGTTCCTCGGCATGGACGCCGAGGGCAAGTCGATCGTCGAGGACCTCGCGCGCGCGCCGCACATGCTGATCGCAGGCACGACGGGCTCCGGTAAGTCCGTCTGCATCAACACGATCATCGCGAGCTTTCTGCTCACGCGCTCGCCGCATGACGTCAAGCTGATCCTGGTGGACCCGAAGATGGTCGAGCTCCAGATGTTCGAGAAGATCCCGCACCTCGAGCTGCCGGTGGTCACGGACATGAAGCAGGCGACGAACGTGCTGCAGTGGGCCGTCGAGAAGATGGAGAGCCGCTACGAGCTCTTCATGAACGCGGGCGTCAAGAACATCAAGACGTACAACAAGCTTGGCGAGGACAAGCTCCGCGAGAAGCTCGGCGACGAGTTCAGCGAGAACTACACGCCGCGCCACGTGCCGTACATCGTGCTCGTGATCGACGAGATGGCGGACCTGATGATGCAGGCGAAGAAAGAGGCCGAGGGCGCGATCACGCGCCTCGCCCAGAAGTCGCGCGCCGTCGGCATCCACGTCATCGTCGCGACGCAGCGTCCGTCGACGGATGTCATCACCGGCGTGATCAAGGGCAACCTGCCGACGCGGATCGCGTTCCAGGTGGCGTCCAAGATCGACAGCCGCGTCATCCTCGACTGCATGGGCGCCGAGAAGCTGCTGGGCCAGGGCGACATGCTCTACGCGCCGCCGTCGGCGAGCCAGGTGATTCGCGTCCAGGGCGCGCTCGTGGAGGACCACGAACTCCAGGCCCTCGTCGATCACGTGTGCAAGCACGCGGCCCCGAACTTCGACCAGCAACTCGTCCAGACCGCGACGGGCAGCGCGCCCCCTGGTGAGCTGAGCCAGGGCGGCGAAAAGGCCGACGAGATGTTCAACGAGGCCGTGACGGTCGTTCTGAAGTACAGGCGCGGCTCAGCCAGCTTGCTCCAGCGCGCCCTCGGGATCGGCTACACGCGCGCGTCGCGCCTCATCGACCAGATGACCGACGCGGGCATCCTCGGGCCCCACAAGGGCTCGAAGGCACGGGAGATCTTCATGACTCTCGAGGACTGGGAAGAGAACCAGGCAAATCTGGACAGGGCGGGGTGATCCGATGAGCGCGAACTTTGATGACGATGTGGCGGGACCGTTCGATGGGGGCCCCTTCGACGGGGACGCAGGGGACCGCTGGGAGGCGCCTCCTGGAGGGGAGGGTGTGCCCGCACCGAGGCGCGAATCGCGGTACGCAGACGACTTCCGGCCCGGTCACGGGGGCCACCACCCCGAGGGTCGTGCCCCCGGGATGTCGAACCATGGGTCGTTGCAGGGCGGCGCTGAATCGAGCGGTCTTGAGCTGATCGGGGGCCTCCTCTTTCTGGCGGGTTGCCTGCCGGCGGCCGCGGTCGCGAAGGCGATTCTGGACGGGACGAACCTCGCGGCGCCTGGCCTCGGTGGAACGGCGGCGCTGGCGGCGAAGGTGGCGCACTGGCTCGGACCGTGGGCGGCACTGATCACGTCGGCAGCGATCGCGGTGCTCGGCGCGCTGATGGTCCTCGGCAGCCTGCGCACGGAGCCGCTTCGCCGCGTGGCGGGCGTGCTGGTCAGCGGGCTCGGCCTCGCGGCCGTGATGGGCGCCGTGGCGCCCCAGACCACGCAGGGCCTCGTCAGCGGTGGTGGACAGATCGGCTTCGGAACCGGCGGCGCAATGGCGAGCTGGCTCGGGACCTGGGCGGGCGTTCTTTTGGGACTTGCCGTGATCGCGGGCGCTGTCTGGCTCGGCTTCGTGCAATCGGCGCCGGAGTTCGACGAGGACGATGGCCTCGGCCCGATCGTCGAACGCGATGAGCTCCCGCGCGCTTCGGCGGGTTCGGCGCTGGCGAAGGCGGCGGGAGCCGCCGCGTCGGTCGGAGCTGCGGCCGCCGCCGCGGGGGCCTCGATCTTCAAGCGCGAGCCTCGCACCGAGGCTGAGATCCTGAAGGGGCGCGCCAATCGTCAGCGGCGCGTCAGCAACAAGAAGGTCCGCCGGGCCGGCGCTCCCGTGACGCTGGGCGATGCGCTGGCGCGCGGCGGGACCGAGGGAGTTTCCCACGACGAGGCCGCTGCGCTGGCGCCGGACGACAAGACGCTTGCGTACATGGAGGACGTGTGGCGCCGCGCCTCGCACTCGATGGAGCAGCCCCAGCCGATTCCGCCTTCGCCTTACCCCGAGGACGTTCGTCTGAAGGGTCTGATCCCGGAGGGCGCGGCGCCTCTGGAGCCGCGTCCGGGTCAGCCGAGTGCGCCCGCGGGGTCAGGCCGCTCCGCCGCCGCGCATTCTCACCGTCAGGGTCACGCGACTCCGAACTACGGTTCGCATGGTTCCGCCTCGCAGAACTACGGGACGCCCGCGCCGGCATCCGATCCGTACGGGGTCGCTGGCCACGGGGCCGCTGGTCATGGGGCCGCTGGTCATGGGGCCGCTGGTGGCCACGGGGCGGGTCCTTTCGGAAGTTCCGCCGGCACGCCGCGGGAGGACGTGGCGCCGTTCGACTTCGACGACGAGCTTTCGGCTCCCAAGCCGCTGAATCAAGTTCCGCCGCCTTCGGCGCCGCTGCCTGCGCCGCCGAAGTTTGCCCCGTACACGCCGTCGACGCCCGAACTGCGCGAGACGGACCCCTTCGGGACCTCGGGATCGTACGGCGGCCTCAGCCCGGAGGAAGCCGCCGCGTACAAGGCGGCGATCCTGAGGGAAGGAGCGAGCGCGACTGGTCCGAGCGAACTTCCCCATGGGGTCAAACCCTTCGTGCCGAGGTCGCCCGAGGACGAGGCGTCCGAGGCGGCGGCGGAAGCAAGCGCGCGTTCGGTCGACGACGACGTGGACCCCGGGCTTCCCAGCTTCGAGGTGACGGAGGTCCCCGCTCCGTCCGGGATGGGTACGACGGTGGCCGGAGCGGGCAGCGTTCTGTTCCCGGGCCACGACGGCTTCGTCGGGAAAGATCCGATGGCCAAGCAGGCGATGCAGGCGGGTGCGATGCCCGCGAGCGTCAGCCCGCCGCCGCGTCCCGCCTGGGAAGTCGGCTACGACGACGAGGACGACGACGTGGCGGTGAACCTCAGCCCGGAAGTGCTCGAGACGATTCCGGACGTGGATCCGTCGGGTCGCTGGCAGCGGCGTGAGGAGGGCTTCGACGCGGACGATTCGCGTGAAGAGTACGAGGACATGACGCCGCCTTCGATGTCGGTGCTCGATGAGTTGCTCGCGCAGGCCGAGGCCTCGGAGAGCGCCTTCGCCGAGACGGAGGCGAGGGGCGTCGATGACGGCGTTCTGGATTTGTCGCAGGCGGCCGAAGCCGAAGCCGAAGCCGAGGTCGAGGTCGAAGCCGAGGTCGAAGCCGAGGTCGAACCTGAAGCTGAACTCGAAATCGAGGACGCGATCGAGCTGGAGGCAGAGGAGATCTCTGCGGAAGACGAGCCTGAAGAAGACGACGAGGAGGCTGAATACGAAGAGGAGGCCGAGCTCGAGGAAGACGAAGAAGAGGAGTACGAGTACGTCGACGAGGACGGCAACCCGATCGATCCCGCCGACCTCGGTGAGGAGTACGAATTCGTCGAAGAGGACGAGGACGCCGAAGAAGACGAAGACGAGGACGAGGAAGCCGAGTACGAGGAGTACGAAGAGGCCGAGGAAGACGACGAGGACGCGGACGACGAGGAAGCCGCCGAGTACGAGGAAGAGGACGGCGAGGAGTCTGAAGAGGACGAAGACGAGCCCGGCGAGGAGGAATCCGAGTACGAGGAGTACGAGGACGAGGACGAGGAAGAAGCCGCCGAGTCCGAGGACGTGATCCTCGAGCCCCAGGCTCCGCCCGCCCCTGTCGCGCCGTCCGCGGCCGCCCTGGCTGAATCTGACCCGGAAAAAAGTCCAGAATCAGGCGCCGACGAAGCACCGGAGGGGCTCTCCGGAGACGGTCAGCGCCTCCTGGACGCCGGCCGGCTCGTCGTCACCAAGGACCGGGCCGCCGTGTCGGTGATCCAGAAGGGTTTCGACGTGGAGTTCGCCGAGGCGTGCTCCATCCTGGAGGCACTCTTCGCGGAGGGGCTCATCGGGCCATACCAGGAGGGTAAGAAGCGTGCTATCCTGATGTCCCTGGACGAGTGGGAAGGCCGCTTCGCCCACTCCTGACCCTCTTCACCTTCGCCTGGCGCCCTCCCGTTGACCGTTCGCTCGTCTGATCTCGTCGCTCTGGTCCACCTGGGCTGCGCCCGTAACCTCATCGACTCCGAGCTGATCCTCGGCCGGATGGCCGAGGAAGGGCTCGTGGTGACGGGCGATCCGGGCGAGGCCCATACGGTGGTCCTCAATACGTGCTCGTTCATCGGGCCAGCGCGGGAGGAGAGCCATGGGGCCATCCGCGAGCTGGTCGAGCGCAAGAAGAAGGGTGACCTCGGCGCTGTCGTCGTCGCGGGATGCCTCGTCCAGCGCTACAAGCAAACGCTCGCACGCCAGTACCCCGAGGTCGATGTCTTCGCCGAGATCAGCGACTACCGCGAACTCGCGAAGGCGATCAAGCGGATCTCCGACGGTCAGTCGCACCAGCGCTACCTGGAGGGCCCAGGGCTGCGCGAGCCCAAGCGTGAAGGCGCGCGGCTCCTCGCCACCCCCGGCAGCTACGCTTATCTGCGCATCAGTCACGGCTGCGATCACACCTGCTCGTTCTGCGCGATCCCCTCGATCCGCGGCAAGCACCGTTCGAAGCGTCCGTCCGACGTGCTCTCGGAGGCCGAGGAGCTCATCGGCGCTGGCGTCAAGGAACTCGTCGTGGTCGCCGAGGACTCGACCGCCTGGGGGCGCGACTTCGGGATGGAGCTTCCTTCGCTGATCGAAGGCCTCGCGAATCTCGACGGCGACGCCCGTATTCGGGTCATGTACGCCTACCCGAACCGGTTCCCGTGGGACCTCGCGCCGCTCCTGGCCGACCATCCCAAGGTGCTGCCCTACCTCGATATCCCGATTCAGCACGCGGCCACGAACACGCTCCGCGCCATGCGACGCGCGGGCAGCGGCGACCAGGTCCGTAAGATCCTCGATCGCCTGCGGACCGAAGTTCCGGGACTGACCCTGCGGACCACCGTTCTTCTGGGTTTCCCCGGCGAGACCGACTCGGACGCCGCGGAACTCGTGGACCTCGTGAAGGAGTACGGGCTCTCGCGCCTCGGCGCGTTCACCTACTCGCCCGAAGAGGGGACGCCCGGCTTCGACCTCGATGGCGCCGTCCCCGAGGACGTCGCGTCCGCTCGCCGCGATGCTGTGCTCGAGGCGCGCGACGCGGAGCTTCGCAGGACTCAGGAGGCCGCGATCGGCACCGAAGTCGAGATCCTCGTCGACGAACCGCCCGACCCCGACGGTGGTTTCGTGGTCGGCCGCGGCTCGATGGATGCGCCGGAAGTCGACATGGTGACCTTCGCTCACGCTCCGGATGCCGCTGTCGGGGATCGAATCATGGTTCGCATCGACGAGACGGACGACGAGCAGAACTGGGTCGGCGCAGCGGTCGGTTCGGTTCCTGGCCAGCGGGCTGCACGATGACGGATGCTTCCCCCAGCGGCAGCGCGCGCTCAGAGGCACCGCTGCCCGTCAGCCCGACCACTCGACGCGCCAAGGAGGGAGTCTTCGCCCATTGGCCCAACAGGATCACGATGATCCGCTTCGCGGGGGCGCTGGTGCTGTTCGGCATCTTTGCGATCTGGGGGGACATCAGCCGCGAAGAGATCGCCAGGGACCGCACGCCGTTCCTGGTGGCGTTCTGGCTGTTCACCGTGGTCGCGGCGACGGACTTCCTCGACGGCTATCTCGCGCGACGCGATCAACTCGTCACGGCCTTCGGCCGCATCGCCGATCCGTTCACGGACAAGGTGCTCATCCTCGGCGCGATGGTGTACCTCTCCGTGATGCCGTGGTCCGAGCCGCGCCTGCCCGCCAGCATCGTCGTCGCCATCCTGGCGCGCGAGTTCCTCGTGACCGGCATCCGTGGTTACGTCGAGAGCCTCGGCCGCGAGTTCCCCGCCGACGGCTTCGGCAAGATCAAGATGATCGTGCAGAGCATCGCGGTGGGAGGGTTGATCTGGATGGAGGCCTTCGACTGGGGCCAGTGGTGGTACGTGATGTGGGGCTACGTCGTCGAGGGGCTCGTATGGCTGACGCTGCTCGCGACGATCGGGTCGGGCGTGACCTACGTGCTCAAGACCAAAGCCATCCTTTCCGGGGCCAGTCTCTCGGGTGACGACGCGTGAATTCGTCGGCTTCCGCGGGCGCACCGCGCACCTGGACGCCGAAGGACATTCTCTTCCTCGGCGTTGCGTCGTTCGGCGGACTCGGCCTCGTGCCAGCTGCGCCCCGGACGTTCGGGACGCTCGGCGGCGTGCTGATCGCGTGGCTGCTGGCGGGGTCCCGGAACTTCCTGCTCTACACGCTACTCCTCGCGCTCGGTCTCTACGTCGTCGGACGGATCGTTCAGCCCTGGGTCGAGGCCCGGGCAGGCGCGGACCCGGGTTTCTTCGTTCTCGACGAGGTCGTCGGCTACCTCGTCACGATCGCCTGGGCGGGTGGCCCGACGCTGCTGGCGCTGCTTGCGGCCTTCGTGGTGTTTCGGTACTTCGACACCGTGAAGCTGCCGCCCGCCAGGCACTTCGAGCGTTTTCGCGGCGGCGACGGCCTCCTTCTCGACGATCTCGTGGCGGGCGTCTACGGCCTGTTTACCATGGCCGTTCTGCGCCTTGTCTTCCTGGAGCCAGCGTCCTGGGACGCTTCTCTGGCTCCACTTCGCTAGTCCCACCTGAACGGAGTTCGCTCGATGGCCTCACCACGCGAAGGACGTGCCCGTAGCTCCGGGCTCGGTATCGCCCCTCGATTCGCGATCGCGACGACCGCGGTGCTGGCGCTCGTGCTCATGCTGTTCAGCTTCGTGCTGCTCAGCACGACGCGGGAGATCGTCACCGAGGCCGTGAAGGATTCACGGGACCAGGCGGCGATCGCGCAGGCCCAGTACGTGGACGGAACGCTCACCTACAAGCAGGTCGGAAAGCAGGCGGCCCAGCTCAAATCGGGCGCGCTCCTTCGCGCCGAGGCCGAGCTGAGCCGCGAGGGACAGGCGACGGCCAACGGCTTCGCCTACGTTCGTGGGGACGATACGAAGGCGCACGTGCTGGTGGCCCCTGCGGCGAACGCTTCGGGTGACCCGGTCGCGAAGCTCTACGGTCTCTTCTTCGCCGTGACCGCGCTCGCGCTCCTCATCACCGCCGTCGTCGCGCTCATCACGGCGACGCGCGTGTCGCGGCCGATCACCGCGCTCGTCGACGACGTCCGCTCCATCTCCAACGGCAACCTCTCCCATCGCGTCCGCGCCCAGGGCGGCGGTGAGGTCGGGCTGCTCGCCGGAGCCATCGACCGGATGACCGAGTCCCTGCGCGATGCCCGCGACACCGAGGTCGAACTCTCGGTCCGCGAGCGCGAACGCGAGGTCGCGATGGAGGTCCAGGAAGCGCTGCAGCCCACCGACTTCGAGGTCCCCGAAGGCTATTCGGTCGCGTCCGAACACGTCGGCTCCAGCGAGCCGGGCGGCGACTTCCACGACATCGTGAAGGCCGACGACGGCCGAACCGTTTTCTTCGCCTGCGACGTCAGCGGAGCGGGGGTCCCTGGCGCGCTCGTGGGAGCCATGGCGCGCGCCTACCTGAAGAGCGAACTCAAGCGCGGCGGCTCCCTGGAGTCGGCGCTCAAGACGGTGAACCGAACGATCGCGGGCGAGGTCCGCCGCGGCATGTACGTGACGGTCCTGGCGGCGGCGCTCGACTCGGACACCCACGAACTCGAAGTCGCGTCCGCGGGCCACAAGCTGCCGCTCGTTCACTGGGCCCACAAGGACAAGTCGATCCGGGCGATCCAGCCGGATGGCATCGCCCTCGGTTTCGACAAGGGCCCGGTCTTCGAGCGCGGCATCTCGGTCCGCCACGTCCCGATGGACGAGGGCGATCGAGTGGTGATCGCGGGCACGGGAGCGGTGCGCGTGATCAACATGGACGGCGAGGAGATCGGAGAGAAGCGCTTCTACAAGCTCTTCGCGCGCAACGCGGCCGACGCCCCCGCCGAGGCCCTCGACGGCGTCCTGACGGCCCTGGAAGCCTTCGCCGACGAGGAGCCGTTCCCGACGGACGTGAGCCTGATCGTGCTGGGCCGGGACGCCTGAGCCTGGCGGTACCGAACCCGACCGAAAGCCTGGCGGTACCGAACCCGACCCAAAGCCGCCACGTTTCAGATCGAAGGGTTCCCCTTCGATCTGAAACGTGGCGGCTTTGGGTCGGGTTCGGTACCGCCAGGCTTTGGGTCGGGTTCGGTACCGCCAGGGGGCGGGCTATCGGATCGGCTCGAAGCGGCCTTCCAGGACAACTTCGATCGACGCGCAGTCGGCGATCTCCAGGAAGAGCCGCGTCTCTTCACCTGGGAGGATGACGATCGAGCCGTTCCAGGTCTCGTCGACGGTCGGGGCCGGGCTCTTCACGTCGATGAGCTTATCCTGGCCGAGATACAGCCTGGCGTAGCGGTAGGATTGCTCCCCGACGATGAAGCCTCGCATTCGTGCGGACGTGACCACGAACTGCTGGCCAGCGGGTACGGCGCCGCCCTCGGCGAAAGCGATGGATCGCGTCCTGTCGTCGAGCGGAGCGACCACATCGAGTGGTGTCTTGGAGATCGAGTCGAAGCGATAGCTGGCGGTACCGCACATGTTGATTTCATGGCCGTTTCCACCGCCCCGCCCGTTCCGTGCCTGGAGCAGCACCCTCGGGGCCTGGAGCTCGGGAATCACCGGCGATTCCGGGATGGCATGGTCTCCGAGGAATCCCTTTCCGGCCGGGCTGAACGGAGCGTCCTCGAGCGGCACACGTTCCTCGAAGTGACCGCGCAGGCTCACCTTTCCGCTGCTCGAGTTCGCGACCTCCAGGTAGGTGCTGGACTCGTCGCCCGATTCGATCACGAGGCGGCCGTTCCAGCGATCGCGGAAGGGCTCGTCCCGATCGCGATAGCTCGCGATCTTGGTCCCTCCGACGACCAGCTGAAATTCACCGTGTCCGTTCGAGTCCCCCTTCGCCACGCCTTCGTAGTCGATCGACGTGACGACGAAGGCTCGATTCGACCCCACGATCCCGCCGTGGAAGTACGCGAGTGAGGGATCCTTCATCTCGATCTCGGCGAAGAAGTCGAGGGGCGTCGGGACGAGCTTGTCGACGTAGGTACTGACGTTGCCCGTCATGTCGATGGTGTTCGGGTTGCCTCCGCCGGCCCCGGCTCGCAGCTGCAGGAGAACCTCCGGCGTCGCGAGTTCGGTGCCAGCGCCCAGGAGCGAGTACCAGTGCTTGAGCGCGTCCACCAGAGGGCGCCCCTCGCGGTCGTCGACGATCGACCCCTGCGCTCGGCCGGTGCCGTCGGTCGAGTACCAGTCGAATACGCAGCGCCTCTTCGGCTCGTGTTCCACGACGTGGACGAGGCTCGCCAGGGTCGACTCTTCGTCTCGGCTGATCACGAAGTAGCTGTGGCCCACACGTGGGACCACCGAGTCCTCGTCGAAGGCGAGCGAGGTGATGGTCAAGTCGGCGGCCGACTGTGGATCCACTCGACCGAGGTCGACGACGAAGCTGCCATAGCGGGTCATTCCGAAGTCGAGCCTTCCGCGTCCATTGCCGAACAGAACGCTCCAGGAGTTACGCGTGAGCTCGAGGCCGGGGTCATCGCGGATTCCGAACGGGAAGCTGAACGTCGCCTTCTCGTAGTTTCCGAAGTACGAGCGCGCGAGCAGTTCAGCGCGCGGCATCAAGCGCTCCTCGTAGGGGCGAGCGTTCTTCGGGGTCGCCGCTTCCTGAAGGGGCGCGGCGGCTTCGGTGCGCGACTCGGAGGAAGGCGGCGTCAGCAAGGGGGCGCTGAGGCGAGTTTCCCCGGGAGAGAGGGTGGCGATCGTCGCGTTCGATACGAGGGGAGCCGGCGGATCGGTCGCGGGTTGCAGCACGCGGTAGGCGAGCAGGCCCAACCCGGCCGCCGCGATGATTCCGGCCGCGACCGCAAAGGGAATGACGCCCACCGAGGCAGCGGCCGACTTCTTGACCATCGCAGCGGGAAGGGCGAGGGCCGCCCAGTGCTTGCGGTCCCCGAAGTCCGCGTCGAGCCTGGTCCGCAGGAGTTCGTGGGCCCGCGACAGCTGGGACCGGACCGTGCCCGGGCTCCGATCGAGGGCGCTCGCGATCTCGGCGACGCTCAGGTTCTCCTCGTAGCGCATCAGCACCACGCCCCGGTACGGCTCGGCGAGCCCCAGGATGCAGCGGACCACTTTCTGACGATCCTCGACGCGCTGGAGCGACGCATCCGTGGAGGGCGCCTCCAGTTCCTGCTCACGGGCCTGCTCCCGAAACCTGCGCCGTTCGTCGGAGCGCCAGCGCGAGGCCGCGACGTTGCGCGCCGTCCGGGCGAGCCACGCCCGCCCCGGAACCGTGCCGTGGGCAAGGGTTCTTATCCAGGTCTCCTGGATCACGTCATCGACCTCCGCGTGGTTGCGCAGGGTCGCTGTCAGGGTGCGGCGGACAAAGGTCTCGTGCTGGCTCAGCTCGGCCAGCAGAAAGTCGGGGTGGCTCATCTTGGTTCCTCGATCATGGCGCGGGAAGGCGCCCGTTTGGGTCGGCAGGACGGGATTCCAGCCTGAATCGCCGCCGAGCCCGAAGGCGCGGCAGGCATCTCGTCTTTTCCTGGCGGTACCGAACCCGACCCAAAGCCGCCACGAAGCCCCCTGCTACACTCCCCGCTCACCATCAGCCGCAGACTCTCGAAGCCTTCTCAACCGGCCTTCGACGTGATCTTCATGCCCGAGCGAACTGCTGATGATTCCATGCACGAACCTCGGGGAACCCCATGCAGATCAGAGTCCGGTTTTTGGACAACCTCCGGCTGGAAGCCAGCTTCGATGACTTCCGGGTCATCACCGATCAGGCGATCCGCTACAAGGGAGACGGGACCGCGCCCAACCCCTTCCAGTACTTCCTCGCGTCGTCAGCCCTCTGCGCTGGCTACTTCGTCAAGGTGTACTGCAACGCCAACGGCATCCCCACCGAAGACATCCATCTCGTTCAGGACAACGTCGTCGAACCGGACAACCGGTACCAGCAGACGTTCCGGATCCGCGCGGATCTTCCGGAGGGACTCTCCGACGAGCATCGTGACGGCATCGTTCAGGCCATGGATCGCTGCACCGTCAAGCGAGTGATCCAGAACGGTCTGGGCTTCGAGATCCGGGCGGGCGGCGACGCCGAGAGCGAGCCTGGCACAGCAGCGGTGGACGAATCGAGTTCTCTCACCAGAACGATGATCCCGGGGAAGGACTGCTCGCTCGAGGAGACGATCGCGACCATGGGCGCGCTGATCGAAGGGCTCGGAATCAAGATCGAGATCGCGTCGTGGAGGAACATCGTGCCCCACGTGTGGTCCGTGCATATCCGCGACGCCGAATCGCCGATTTGCTACACGAACGGAAAGGGCGCCACGAAGGATGCGGCTCTTTGTTCGGCGCTCGGGGAGTACCTCGAACGCATGAGCAACAACTACTTCTACAACGACTTCTATCTCGGTGAAACGAGAGCGAACGCTGCGTTCGTTCACTACCCCGACGAGAAGTGGTTCCAGCCAGGACCCGACGACTCGATCCCCGAAGGCCTCATGGACGAGCGCTTCATGGAGGCGTTCGACGAGGAGGGCGAACTCCGAGCCTCGCACCTCGTGGACGCGAACTCCGGCGCCGTCGAACGCGGCATCTGCGCCCTCCCGTTCCTTCGTCAGTCCGATCAGCAGACGGTCTACGTCCCCGCCAACCTCGTCGGGAACATCTTCGTCAGCAACGGCATGAGCGCCGGGAACACGCGCTACGAAGCGCGCGTGCAGTGCCTGTCCGAGATCTTCGAACGCGCGGTGAAGAAGGAGATCATTCTGGAGGAACTCACGCTTCCGGATGTGCCCGAGGCCGTGCTCGGACGTTTCCCGACCATCGTCGAGGGCATCGCGAAGCTGGAAGAGGAGGGCTTCCCCGTCCTGGTGAAGGACGCGTCGCTCGGCGGACGGTTCCCCGTCATGTGCGTCGCGATCATGAACCCGAGGACCGGTGGCGTCTTCGCGTCGTTCGGAGGGCATCCCCGATTCGAGGTCGCTCTGGAGCGAAGCCTGACGGAGTTGATGCAGGGCCGAAGCTTCGAGGGCATGAACGACGTCCCTCTGCCGACGTTCGACGAGTTCACGATCCAGGAGCCGAACAACATGGTCGAGCACTTCATCAACTCGACCGGCGTGGTCTCATGGAAGTTCTTCAGCCAGGCCGCGGACCACGAGTTCGTCGACTGGGACTTCGCGGGCTCGACGGAGGAGGAGTACGGGTACCTGATGGGGATCCTGCAAGACCTGGACAAGGAGGTCTACATCGCGGACTACGAGGATCTGGGCGCGAGCGCCTGCCGGATCCTGGTGCCCGGCTACTCCGAGATCTATCCAGCCGAGGACCTCGTGTGGGACAACACCAACCGAGGGCTCGCTTTCAGGGAGGACACGCTCAACCTTCATTCGCTGAGCGACGACGAACTCCTGAGCCTCCTCGAGCGACTCGAAGAGAGCGAACTCGGCGGGCACACGTCGATCGCCATCCTGATCGGCGTGGCGTTCGATGAAAACTCGCCGTGGGGCAGATGCACGATCTGCGAGCTCAGCGTCCTGATCTGCCTCGCCCTCGGGAAGCTCGAGGAAGCGAACGAGATGCTGGGCACGCTGATGCAGTTCAACGACAGCGTTCCCGAGCGGACGCGGTTCTACCAGGTCCTGAAGGCCGTGCTCGATATCACGCTGCGCGACGATCTGGAGCTTCAGGACTACGTTCCCAACCTCACTCGAATGTTCGACGAGGAGATCCTCGGCCACGCGGTCGCGAGCGTGTCGGGTGAGACCCGGTTCTACGGGCTCACGCCGACGGACATGAGACTCACGGGCATTGACAAGCACCTGAGGCTCCTCGAAAGCTACGAGAAGCTTCAGGTGGCGAGGCTCGCCAGCGTGACGGCGCGGTAGCGCCGGTCAGCGTACGTTCACTTCGAGGCCGTCCGAGAAGTTCGAGGTCGTACCGCCTGCGGAGGTGTCGCGGTTCCAGGCCTGGAAGCTCCAGCTCGATCCCGCGATGGCCGCGACGAAGCCGTTCGGCTGGGGGATCGCCGACAGGTCCAGGTCCAGGGCGAAAGTCCCGGTGGCACCGCTCGACTGCACCTGTCCCGGTCCGACGTAGCGGCCCACGGCGCCGCCGAGGCAGATCCTGCCCGAGGACGCGATCACCGGCGTGGCAGGTACCTGGGTCTGGCTCGCGAGGAAGAAGCCGAAGGCGTTCGCCGGCAGCTCGAGTACGCGCAGGCGCAGGGTGTTGGCCTGCGCCTCGTCGGAGCCCGCCGCGAGGATCCGCGAGGGCTGGCCCGTGCTGTTCGGCACCGCCGGGCCACAGAACGAGGTCCCCACCAGCCCGTTGCTGGTGTTCTCGTACCAGACGCGGCCGCTGTCCGTGGACTCGACCAGGACATCGATGTCGAAGTCCGAGCCGAGATCCGCCAGCCTCACATGGCGCGACTGATTATTGGGCTGCGGGCGCACCGGAATCACCTCGACGCCGGTGGCACTGAAGCTGGCCCCCGCTCCGAGGGAGCGATAGCCGACGACCTGCGCGGTCGTCGATTGCGCCAGCAGGTCGCGCCGGCCGTCTCCGTCGTAGTCGGCCATACCGAGCAGGGTGAGGCCGCCGATCGACGGAACGAGCGTCATGCCGTTCGACTGGCCGAGCCCCATCGGGCCGCCGGGAGTCCATCCCAGCAGGTCCGTCCCCGGAGTTCCGGTCCAGAGAACGTCGTCCGCACCGTCTCCGTCCACGTCGACCACGAGCGTATCGTTGCCGCCCATGCCGACGGGCTGATTCGGTCCGAAGAGCCCACCGCCCAGGCCCTGGTGCCAGGAATAGGTGTCCCCCTGGAACGGGAAGAGCGTGAAGTCGCTGGTGAGCAAGTCGAGACGTCCATCCCCATCGAAGTCGCCGAAGTCGAAGGATCGGATCTGTGGGAATGCGTCGAAACCCAGTCCCACGCCAGGTGCGAAGACGAGCGACCCCGTGTTCTCGAACCAGGTGAGATCCTGGGTGACCCGGTCGGTGGCCGTGAGGTCGAGATCGCCGTCGCCATCGAGGTCGACGGCGGCCAGCGTTTCGACGTTGAGCTCCGCGCTGCCCTGGTCGAGCAGGACGTCGGAGCCGAAGCCTCCGTTCCCGGTGCTATCCAGGATCCACACCGAGGAGGGGCTGCGCGTCACCAGGATCTCCTCCGCCGTATCGCCGTCGAGGTTCGCGGCCAGGAGTCCGCGGCCCGTGGCGTCCAGGGGGCGCGGGCTCTCGAAGCCGCTGCTGTCCGCTCGCCCGCGGAGCCAACCGTCGAGCCTCGACGGTCCTGGAAGGACGATGTCGTTCACGCCGTCCCCGTCGAAATCACAGACCAGGGTCTCCAGGCCGGGTCCGGAAAGACCGCGTGCGATCCCTGCTTCGAAAGCGGCTCCGCTCGCGTCCTGCGTTCCCTGCCGCGTCATCGACGCGGGCCCCGAAGCCAGGACCACTTCGTGCAGCAGGTCGCCTCGCCCGTCGCCGTCGAAGTCCCCGGCCAGCCCCTTCGTCCGGGCGGCTCCCCTCCCCTGACCCGTGTACCTGAGGGGACCAAAAGAGCCGAGGCCGTCACCGCTCAGAAGCGCGATCCGGTGGACGGTCGAGGACGTGCCGACGGTCGTCAACGCGAGGTCCAGATCGGAGTCGCCGTCGGCGTCCAGCAGGGACAGATCGGTCATGAAACCGTCCGCGAACGCGAGAACCGAGATAGGACTCCCAAGGGCCCCGCTGGCCGTGCCGAGGTAGAGGTCGACGCTCACCTGCGGGGAGATCAGCGTACCGCCCCGGAGCGCCATCACGTCCTCGATGCCGTCTCCGTTGACGTCGCCGACCTCCAGGTCGGAGTAACCGGCCAGCGATGTAAGCTGAGCTTCGATCTGGAGCACCAGTCCCACCTTGCGCAGGATCACGATCGTGCCCGAAGACGGGCGCAGGGCCACGAAGTTCAGTTCTTGGCTCTGGGGCAGAGCGATCGGCTGCGCGGAAAGGAGCGGTTCGGGGAACGACTGGGGAGGTGCGGGGTACCCGAACCCGCCGTTCCCGAGGTTCTCCCACCAGCGGATCGTGCCCGGCGTGGGCAGGGAGGTCGCCGTCGAGCGCTGGAGGTTCGGGTACAGGACGATGTCCTGGTCGCCATCCCCGTCGAAATCGAAGGCTGTGATTCGATCGTCCGGTTCCACTTGCCTGTTGGTGGGCTGGAACAGGAGCGCCGGACCCCCTCGGTCGTAGTAGAGGCCAAGGGTCGGTCCAAGGAAGGGGTTGCCCGACGTGTTCTCAGTCTCGATGCTGACCAGATCGTCCAGGCCGTCGCCATCCATGTCTGCCACCGCAATATCCAGGGGCTTGCGGTGGTCCACCGAGAGAAGGCGATCGAGGACCATCGTCCCATCGGCCGCGAGGCGATAGGCAGCGAGGCCCTGCGTCGTTCCACCATAGGAAATCAGCTCGTCGCGACCGTTGCGATCGTGGTCGAGCACGAGCGTTGGGCGAGGATCGATGGCGATGGGCCGAGGGGTGGAGCCGATCTGCGCTGCGGCGGGTGCAGCGAGCCATGGAGCGATCAGAAGGGGCAGGGAAGCGGCGGCGAGCGTACCGTGGCAGCGGCGGGGAAGTCGCGTTCTCATGGGACCTGGGGAAAGGTAGGTGTGGGATGGTTGGGAAGGATCGAGCCACGATCTGACCTTGCTTCTATCGCGGAAGAATCCGGTCGGATACAGATTATCCGGGCCGCGCTCGGCGCAAATTCACCAACGAACGCCCCTGACATGGCTCATGGTACGCACATTCTCATTTCTCTTTTTCTGGGCCCTTCTGACTCGCGGCGCCCTTGCGTTGCCCGAGGATCACCCGCGCGTCCTGCTGATCATTCTCGACGACGTCGGAGTCGATGCGCTCGGGTGCTATGCCGCTGGGTCAGAGGAAAGTGAGCCGGCAGGCGAGCCGGAAGGCCCGACCGTGCGGACCCCGGAGATGGATCGGCTGGCGGCCCAGGGCGTCCGCTTCGACTCCGTCTGGAGTTGCCCGGCCTGCAGCCCGACGCGGGCGACGATCCTCACCGGCCACTACGGATTTCGGACGGGCATCGGCTCGGTGATCCTGCCGCGCAACCAGGACCCGGGCCTGGCGGCCCACCATCGCACCCTGCCGCGCCATCTCGCGAGCGCGCTACCCGCCGTCAAGAGCGCCATGCTCGGCAAGTGGCATCTCTCGGGCCACGGCGACGGTCCCGATCATCCGCGGGAACTCGGTTTCGATCACTTCCGTGGGACCTCCGGCAACCTCGGCGGCGTCAACGCCCACTCCACCTACTTCGAGTTCGAAGGCACCCAGGACGGCGAGCCCGAACGCCGCGCCGTGTACGCCACGACCGCCGTCACCGACGACGCGATCGCCGCGATGGAACGTTGGGAAGACTCGCCGTGGCTCATCGTGGCGAGCTACCACGCGGCCCACGAACCGCTCCATCGCCCGCCCGCTGACCTCGTGTCCGAGGCCACCGCGAAGGAAGCCGCCACGGCGGGTCGCCCGGCGTTCCTCGCCATGGTGGAGGCCATGGATCACGAGATCGGACGCCTCGTGCGCGCTATCCCCGAGGAGTCCAGCGCGAACACGCTGGTGCTGATCGTGGGCGACAACGGCACGGAATCAGCGGTTTCGCCCGGGGGCCGCTCCAGCCGCGCCAGCGGCAAGGGCACGCTTCTGGAGTCGGGGCTGCGCGTCCCCATGATCGCGATGGGGGCCGGTGTCGCTCAGCCCGGACGTTCTTGCACGCATCTCGTCAACACGACGGACCTCTTCAGCACGGTGACCGAGTGGATGCTCGGCGCTGCACCTGCTGCTCCCGGGGATTCCGTTTCGTTCGCGCCGTACCTGCGCGCGGCCGATGCCGCTCCGCAGCGCGCCTGGGTCTTCGCCGAGCGATTCGAGCGGACGTCGAACGGGCGAGCCAGCATGACGATCGATCGGGTGGCGGTCCGCGGTCCGCGCTTCAAGCTGATCGAGGATCGAGCCAAGGGGACGCTCCGCTTCTTCGACCTCGCGTCGGATCCGAACGAGCGGGTGAATCTGCTGCGGGCAGGCAAGATGGACGCGGACGCGATCGAGGCCATGGCGGCCTTCACCGTCTTCTTCGCGGGCCCGTTCGGAGCAGAACGAAGGCGCGCGCTGCAGTAGCTGCGTCTCCGGGTCTGCTAGTCTACCCGGATGGCCGCCCTCTCCACGCTCCTCCTCGACGCGCAGGACCTGCACGTTCTGCCGACCGGGCGCCTTCAGCTCGGCGTCGAGGTCGTCAAGGCCCTCGGGTTGCCGAGCAAGGTGGCGAAGGCCTTCGCGGAGTCCTCGGCCGCAGGATTGATCTCGCTCGCAGCCGAGGTCTCGGGCGACGACATGCTGCCGCCTGCCATCAAGTACTGGCAGTCCTTCGCGCGCGAGTTCCTCACCGTGCTCTGCCAGCACGTGGGGGACGTGCGAGAACCCACGCCGCTGCCGCCGGGTGAGGCCCTCCGCGAGTGGGCGGAGAAGGCGCCGCCCGCGCCCGGATCCGAGTACGTCAGCGTCGACCTGCTCACGGAGCTCTGGACCCAGATCGACGAGCACATCGCCCGGCACGCCGGTTCGCTGGAGAGCTGGCTGCGGGCCGTCCATCCGCTCTGGCGCATGGTCGGACGCGTCACCTTCCACCTCGCCGAGAACAAGCGCAACGACCTCTTTCCCTTCGCCTTCCTGGCGACCTACACGCACCGGGTGTCGGCGGCTGGCACGCTCCAGTACCTGCCGCTCGGACGCGCGCTCAAGCAGTACGCGGGCGAGAAGAACACGCGCGCGCTGAAGTCACTCCTCGAGCCCGTGCAGGCCGCCGCGAAGTCGAGTGAGTTTGCGGCCGAGCTGCTGGAATCGAAGCGCGTGTTCAGCGCGCTCGCGTGGCGCGCGCCCGACGCGCTGAGCTTCATCCAGGAAGCCGAGGCCTTCGAGCAGGCGGGCATCGTCGTCAAGGTCCCGGACTGGTGGAAGAAGGGGCGGCCGTCGAAGGTCCAGGTCGACCTGAAGATCGGCGAGGGCAGCGACGCCAGGGTCGGGATCGACTCGCTCGTGTCGTTCAAGGCGAGCCTTGCGCTCGACGGCGAGACGATCACCGACGCGGAGTGGGAGAAGATCCTCGCCTCGCCCGACAACCTCGTGCGGCTCAAGGGGCAGTGGGTCGAAGTCGACCGCGAGAAGCTCGGCCAGATGCTCCAGCACTGGGAGCGCGCTGCCGGGACCGGGCTGACGCTCACCGAGGCCATGCGCATGCTCGCGGGCTTCCGCGAAGTGGGGGACGGCGGGCTCCTCGATGGCGCGCCCGAAGGTGGCGGGGACTGGCTCTCGGTCACCGCGGGCGGCCGCCTGCGCTCGCTCCTGGAGGAGCTTCGTCAGCCCACCGAGAGCGAGCCGCCGAAGGCGCTGAAGGCGACGCTTCGACCGTACCAGAAGGTCGGCTTCCAGTGGCTCTCGTTGCTCGGCGGCCTCGGCCTCGGCGCCTGCCTCGCGGACGACATGGGACTCGGCAAGACGCTCCAGGTGATCGCGCTCCTGACGGCCTCGAAGTCGAAGAAGGCACCGCCGTCGCTCCTCGTCGTCCCCGCTTCCCTGGTTGGAAACTGGCGCGCCGAGTTCGAGAAGTTCGCGCCGACGCTGAAGGTGTTCTACGCGCACCCTTCGCAGACCGAGCGCAGCCTGCTCGAGGACGTGGGGCAGTCGTCCGAAGGCCACCACGCCGTCGTCACCACGTACTCGATGCTCGGCCGGCTCCAGGGCATCGACGCGATGATCTGGAACTACCTCGTGCTCGACGAGGCCCAGGCCATCAAGAACCCGCGCACCGCCCAGACGAAGCGCGTCAAGGCGATCCAGGCCCGCGCGAAGGTGGCGCTCACCGGCACGCCGGTGGAGAACAGCGCGGCCGACCTGTGGTCGCTCTTCGATTTCCTGAATCCGGGGCTCCTCGGGACCTCGTCGCAGTTCGCGGACGTGCTCAAGCGCGGCGATGCCTACGGCAAGGTGCGCACGCTGGTCTCGCCGTACATCCTGCGGAGGCTCAAGATTGACAAGCGGGTGATCGACGACCTGCCCGACAAGGTCGAGATGCGCACCGACTGCGCGCTGACGAAGGGTCAGGCCATCATGTACCGCAAGTCCGTGGAGAGCCTCAAGAAGGAGCTCGCGCGGGACGACCTGGAGGGCTTCGAGCGCGCGAGCCTGGTGCTCACCTACCTGATGCGCTTCAAGCAAATTTGCAATCACCCGGCGCTCTTCACCGGAAGCGGCAACTTCACGCCGAAGGACAGCGGCAAGTTCGACCGCCTCGGTGCGATCGCCGCGGAGGTCGCGGCGCGCGGCGAGAAGATGCTCGTCTTCACGCAGTTCCGCGAGATGACGGCGCCGATCCGAGAGTTCCTGGACGAGCGCTTCGGCCGCGCGGGCCTCGTGCTCCATGGCGGCACGAGCGTCAAGCGCAGGCCGAAGCTCGTGGAGCAGTTCCAGAGCGATACGGGCCCTCCGTTCTTCGTGATCTCCCTGAAGGCGGGCGGCACGGGTCTCAACCTCACGGCCGCTTCCCACGTGGTGCACTTCGATCGCTGGTGGAACCCCGCCGTCGAGGACCAGGCCACGGACCGCGCCTTCCGCATCGGCCAGAAGCGCAACGTGCTCGTGCACAAGTTCGTGTGCCGCGGCACGGTCGAAGAGAAGATCGACGCGATCATCCAGGACAAGCGCGGCCTCGCTGCCGAGTTGCTCGAGTCCGAGGGCGCGGAGAAGCTGCTCACCCAGATGGGCGACCAGGAACTCCTGGACCTCGTGGCCCTCAACCTCGACCAGGCGGTGTTCTAGCGATGTCCTGGAACGAGTACGGCGGCTACGAATCGGCCGCGATGATCAAGAAGCGGATCGCACGCGAGATCGCGAAGCGCCGCAAGGGCGGGCAGGCGTTCGTGCCCGTCGAGTGCCAGGTCGCGCGCGGCGTTCCGGCGAAGACGTTCTGGGGCAAGGCGTGGTGCACGAACCTCGAGTCCTACAGCGACTACGAGAGCCGTCTGCCGCGCGGCCGGACCTACCTGCGCAAGGGGAACGTCTACGACCTCAGCATCGAGGAGGGCGCCGTCTTTGCGTACGTGGCGGGCAGCGAGATCTACGAGGTCGAGATCTCGATCGAGGTGCTCGAGGAGTCGCGCTGGGAAGTCCTCAAGCAAGCGGTGGCGGGCGAGGTGCGCAACCTCGTCGACCTGCTCTCGGGCGAGCTGGGCGACGGGGTGATGCAGGCCGTGACCGATCCGGAGAGCGGTCTGTTCCCCGCGCCGAGCGAGATCCGCCTGAGCTGCAACTGCCCCGACTGGGCGGACGTCTGCAAGCACGTCGCGGCCGTGATGTACGCGATCGGCGTCCAGCTGGACGCGTCGCCCGAACTCTTCTTCAAGCTGCGGAAGGTCGACCACGCGGAGCTGATCCAGGCGGCGACGACCGCTGGCCCGAACCTCGCGAGCGGCGACTCCAGCGCCGAGGTCCTGGTGGCGGACGAGCTGGCAGAGCTGTTCGGCATCGACCTGGCCGATCCCGAGAGCGCCTTCGGCTCGAGCTGATCGCCCAGGGGCGGTCGGGGCCGCTTCTTGTCACGGCGCTCGTGACGGTACCGCCATGGATCCTCGCCGCGCCGGAATGCGCTCGCTCCGGATCACTGGATCAAGATCGCGACTGCATCGGTGAAGTTCGACGCCGATGTGCCGACCGCCAGGTCCCGGTACCACGCCTGGAAGCGCCACGTTTCGCCGCTCGCGGGCGAGAGGATACCGGTCGGTTGAGGCAAGCTCTGGAGGCTGATCGTGAGCGCGGCGAAGCCGTTCGCGGTCGCCGTCACGATCTGGCCGGGTGCCGCGAAGCGTCCGATCATGCCGCCGAGGCAGAGCGTGCCCTGGCTACCGCCCGGGCCAACCACGAGGCCGGTCTGGCGGCTCGCGAGGAACAGGGTCGTCGAGCCCGCGGGCAGATTCAGCCCTTCGAGGGTCAGTGCAGCCTGCGCGGTCGCGCCGGAGCCGACTACACGGAGGCCCGCGGGGAGTCCGCTGGAATTCGGGACCGCGGGCGAGCACTCGCGCGATCCGAGTTCACCGATCGAGGTGTTCTCGAACCAGCCGACGCGGCCCTGGTGGGATGCGCTGATCAGCACGTCGAGGTCGCCGTCGCCGTTCACGTCGTCGAGGCCGAGGCTCGCCACCTCGTCCAGACGGAGTTCTGTTTGCTGGAGGCTGTTCGCCGCCGGGCCGCCGACGGCGAACCACTCCAGCGTTCCGAGGGCGCGGTTGTTGCGCCGGTGATACACGACGAGGGTCGCCTCGCCCGACGGGCCGGCGGGTCCCGCGCCGATGGCATCAGGCCGGTCCGCGAAGGTCCCGAGGTCTTCGGGAGCGCCGAAGAGGCCGGTGCCCGTGTTCAGCGCCCTCTGGATGAGCCGAGAATTCGGGCGAACCCAGAGGAGATCGGCGGCTCCATCTCCGTTCAGGTCCCTGGCTGCGAGTCCCATGAGGTCGAACGTCGACGCCGCCGTGACGGGGACGGCAAAGGTGCCAGCGCCCAGGCCGCGGTACAGCTCGAGGAAGTATCCGGCAGCCCTGCGGTCCACGGCGACCAGGTCGAGGGTGCCATCGAGGTCGAAGTCCTCGGCGACCAGGCCGCGGATCGAGCCGGTGCCGGTGATGAGCGTCCGGCCGGGCGCGAAGCTGCCAGGTGCGAGCTGCTCGACGACGATGACGACCGGGCTCGACGCTCCGGCGAAGAGAACGTCGAGGTCGCCATCACCATCGAAGTCGAAAGCGTCGGGTGCTACGGCGAGGGGAGCCAGGGCGGAGCCGATATGCCGGGGTAACCCGAACGCGCCGGCCGTGCCCGAAGGCACCCACCACGCGTCGCCCGCTGGCGTGTCCACGATCAGGTCCGCCGGTCCGGTTCCGTCCAGGTCAGCCAGGCGCACGTGGCTCGCCGCCTGGAGCGAGGGCACGACGCGTGCTGGCGCCGCGAATCGGTTTCCGCCCAGGCCCCGCGCGAGGAACACGCCATCGCTGGTGGACGCGGTGATCACGTCCTCGAGGCTGTCGAGGTCGATGTCGACGACGACGGACTCGGCCGCGGCGGGAACGGGTTGCAGCAGATCGACTGCGTCGCTTTCGAAGGCGGGTCCCGTCGGGGGCACAGGCGCACCCGCGACCCATTCGACCGTATCCGTTCCACCGACCACGAGCAGGTCGGATCGTCCGTCCGCGTTGACGTCGGCCAGGTCGAGGGCACGTGCCGCGAGGCCGCCGCTGTTGAGGAACGAACCGCGATCGACGAACTGGAAGCCACCCAAATTCTCGATCCAGCGGAGCGACGGCGCTGCGATCGAGGTCGAGATCACGTCAAGGTCGCCGTCGAGGTCCGCATCGACGGGCTCGAACTTCAAGAAATCGCCGGTCGTGACCCCCAGGTCGATACGCGCACCGAAGGCCCCGCCACCGAGGTTCTCGTAGAACCGGATCGCGGCGAAGTGGGTGGCCGCCATCGCGAGGTCGAGGTCCCCATCTCCATCCAGGTCGACGGCCCGGAGATCGCTCGAGCGGAAGAACGCCTGGTTCTCGATGCTGTTGTGCGACCAGGGTCCTGCGCCTCCAGGATTCCTGTACCAATCGATGCGTCCGTAGTAGCCGCCCAGAACGGCGTCGGGCAGGCCGTCGCCATCGACGTCGAAGTACGCGAGCTCGGAATAGGGCGCTGCGAGGTCAAGAAGCTCCAGTGGCTGGGCGAGCTGGCCGCCGCCGAGGTTCTCGAAGAGCAGAGGTCCCGAGGAGGTCGGGCTCGAAGCGGCGCGCATGACGATCACCTCGTTGTCCCCGTCGAGGTCGAAGTCGAGGATGTGGATCCTGGATCCGAGGTCGAACTGATTCGTGACGAGGAGCGTCGCGTCAAAGCTCCCCGCGCCGTCGTTCCGCAGCCAGCTCGCGTCGTTGCCGTTTCGGTGGGTCACGACGATGTCGCCGAACCCGTCGCCGTCGACATCACCCACGGCCAGGCCTCGCATGGGATTCGGGAGGGAGCCCGCGAATCGGGCCACACTGGAAGGACCGTCAGGGCCCCCCGAGAACCACACGATGCTGCGGGTCTCCGACGAAGCGCAGACGACGTCCACCATGCCGTCTCCATTCAGGTCACCGTGCGCGAGGAGCTGGGCACCCGGCAGGGCCGACGTGATCTCCCTGAACTCTTCAAGATCGGGGGCGGCGAGCGAGCTGGCAGCGAGAGCCAAGGCGAAGGCGAGCATGTTGCGCGGGGTTGCGAGTGCGAGCGGGGTGGGAATCGACCGCGGTGGGAGAGCGAATCGTGTGCCATCGTAGCCTCGTGCTCCTGGTGAGCCAGAAGGGAGTGCTGATGTGCGGTAACGCACGCCTGCTCGTGACGGTGCCGCCAGTGCAGGTGATCCACCACCCCCGATCACGGAACGGTCAAGATGGGCCGGAGTCCGTGAAATAGTGCCCGGGCGTGGTGCCAAGAACTCGCTTGAACATCGCGATGAAAGCACTCGTGCTGTCGTAGCCAACGGCGAGCCCAGCGGCCGTCACGGAATCGCCTGCAGCGAGACGCTCGAGCGCGTGGAGGGCCTTGACGCGCTGAAGCCAGCGTCCGAAGGTCATCCCGGTCTCCTGGACGAAGAGTCGCTCGATGGTCCGCAGGCTCGCGCCGCTCCCGCGTACGAGTTCAGACAGCGGTACCGCGAGGGAAAGATCGACCTGGGCGCTCTTCGCAACGGCGCGGGCACGGGCATCCGTTGGAAGCTTGATTCGAAGAGGTGCTTCCCGTGTGTGAGTGATCTGATCCGCAAGCACGGCGGCCAGCCTCGCATGCTCCGGGATATCGTCCGCAAGCATTCCAACCCGCAGGGTCTCCAGGATGAGTTCGCGCAACAGTGGGGTCACACCGATGACGCAACAGGACTCCGGTAGTCCCCCGGTCAATCCCGGCCTGAGGTAAACCGTTCGCATTCGAACGACTCCCGTCATCGCCACGCGATGCAAGAAGCCAGCGGGTATCCACACGGCACGATGGGGAGGAACCACCCAGCTTCCCGACGGGGCTCCCACCGTCATCACGCCCTCGGTCGCGTAGACCAGCTGATGCCAATCGTGCGTATGTGGCTCGATGCGATGGTCACGTGGGAGGCGCAAGCCCAGCGAGCGAACCGCGATGGATCTCTCCGCGATTGCGGAAGCTGAACCGTGGCGTTTTCGAGGCATACGTTGGCGTTATAGCGCAAGACGGACGTCCCGGCCACATCTACGATTCAGACCCATGAAGACCGCCATGCACCAGGGGCACGTGGCGCTGGAGACTCGCCAGCTCATCCCGAATCATGACCGCTTCAAGGCATGTCCCGTCCTCGCGACGCAGGACGGCCACATCGAGAACCTCAACGATCAGACTACTGGAGACCGCCATGCCCAACGATATCGCCCACTTCGCCATCCATGCCGACGACTGTCAGCGAGCGAAGACCTTCTACGAGAAGACCTTTGGCTGGACGTTCGAGCCATGGGGACCACCTGACTTCTGGCGTATCCACACGAGTCCGAAGGCCGCGGTCCATGGTGCCCTCCAGGAGCGGCGAACCCCCGTCACGGGGCAGGGCATGATTGGATTCGAGTGCACCATTGCGGTCGACGACGCACAGGCTGCTGCCAAAGCGGTCCAAGCCAACGGCGGCAAAGTGACCATGGGTCCCTTCGAGATCGAAGGGGTGGGGACGCTTGTCATGTTCGAAGACACCGAAGCCAACGTGGTGGGCGCGATGCAGTACCAGCAAGGGGTTCATTGAGCTCGATCCGAACGCCGTGAGGGACCCGATGATCAGAACCAGGTCGCGGAGACCGCATCGGTGAAGTTGCTCGCCGTCGTGCCTGGCCTGGAATCGCGGAACCAGCACTGAAAGTACCAAGGTTGCCCCGAAGCAGCGGAGACGAACCCCGTCGGCGTCGGAAGCGCGCTGGGGAGTACCGAGAGATCGAGACAACCCCACGCGCCCGATGACGCGACCTGGGGCGAGTAGCGCCCGATGGCTCCTCCCAGGCACAGGTTCCCGAACGAACCACCTGGCTGCGCGACGAAGCCTGACGTGTCGCTGGCAACGAAGTAGCCGAACGTGTTCACGGGAAGTCCGTAGGCACGGAGCCTCGCCTCGTCTGCGGCGAGAGCCCCTGGACCAAACAGCTCCAAGCGGGCCGAATTCCCTGAGGCATTCGGAGCGGCGGGGCCGCAGTAAGGATCGCCATGCCGTGACTCGAGTTCGAACCACTGCAGACCGTAACCGGGCGACCAGGTGTAGAGGCTGGATCCGTCATCGCTGAACTCGACACCGTCTCCCGGGAAGCTGCCACTGGGGACGCCCGGTAAGAGCGTCCAGGTCGCACCGCCGTCCTCCGTGAACTGCGCACCACTCCCTGCGGTACGGCAGACGATCGTATCCTTGCGCGTGGGATGGATGGCCACGGCCGGCCCTTCCACGTTCGCTCCTGACACGGTCCAGGTGGAGCCGCCGTCGTTGGAGACCACCAGCGGCTTCCCGGGATCGAAAGTGGTGGTCCGACTTCGCAAGAGAACCACCCGCCGCGACACCTGACGTGACCTCGCCGGGTACAGGTACTTGTCGTCTGCCCACACGAGCTCGTAGCTCGCAAGGCTGTCGTCGCTGATGAAGACCTGGGAGAGCAGCGTCGAAGGACAGTTGAAGCAAGGTCGCACGACGAAGAGGATCCGTGGCGTGAACGTCCCGTCGAGGATGTCGAGGTAAGTGACGGTTCCGTCGACGAGCGGGCCTCTCGCCTCATAGGTCTGGCCGCCGTCCCGCGTGAGGACGAACTGCGTTTGGGTGCCGCTCGACGTGTTGACGTTGACCGCCATGGCGATCAGATCGGGGTCCGTTTCCGACACGGCCACCTGGGAGACACCATTCGTGGAACTGATCCCTGGGAGCTCGATCGGACCGAGGTCTACCCACTGGCCGCCTTCCTCGCGAAACAACGTCGCGAGGTTGGGGTTTGGGTAGTAGAACCCGCTGCCCGCGAGCAGGCGACGACCGAGCCCATCCGTCGCTGCGTCCGCGACACTCATCGTGTTCGCGAGCGTCGACATCACGGCGATCTTCGGGAGGGGCTTCCACTTCCAGGTCTGCCCATGATCGATGGATTCGAGCTGGTGGTTCAAGACGAGGTGCCCGGCGTCCATCGGGTCGGTCGTCAACTCGTCGGGTGTCGCGAATCGAAGCGCCGGCAGCCCGATCACATCGAACGATCCGTCGACCGCGTTCCTTCGCGCCACGGGGCTGGTGTAGCCGAAACCGTCCAGAGTGACGAACGTCCTGTTGACGCTCGCCCGCGAAAGCTGCACGGATTCGATCTCTGTGTCCTCCAGCCAGTCGATCGAACTCCAGGTCGCCCCGGCGTCCAGAGATTCGAGTGTCCCGATGAACGGGCGGAACATCAGCACCCGGTTCGGGATGAGTGGATCGACGAGGAAGTCCTGGGTCAGCCCGGAGTTGAGCCGGAACGTGGTCCAGGAGGTCCCCGCATCGATCGTCGAGTACACCCCGCGCGTGGTTCGCAGGAGAACCCGGTCACCGACGTAGGCGACACCTTCGATGGGCTCCACCGACGGAGGCGATGGGAGGCCGATCCAGCTGGCGCCTCCATCGAAGGTTTCGTAGACACGGGACTCGTCGAAGCAGACCCCGCGCAGCGGATCGGCGGCGTGGGGCGAGCAGGGGCTTGCGGCGGGCTGAGCGAAGATCGACCAGTTCCGCCCATCCGTATCTGATCGCATGACCTCGGCACCCAATCCCGCGCCACGGCTGATCCAAACTCCGCCACCCGGGGACGCCGAAACCGTGGCCCCGTAGATAACGCCTTGGCCCACCGGCGGCGGGGGCAACACTTCACTCCACCCGGAACCATCCGGGTTCGCACTCAAGAGCTGGTATGGGCCATGGAAGGAGGTGCTCCCTGTGAGCAGAAAAGGTCGCCCATCACCGTTGACCCCGTGGCCACGGACGATCCGCTGCGTGGAGGTCAAGAGCTCGAAGCTGGCGCCGTCGTCGTTCGACCCGAAGACCCGAGTGAGGCTCTCTCCCCCAGCGGCGTTGTGGTAGGCAAATAGCCGGCTCGCATCGATGGGCGACGTGAACAGCGTCACGGCGTCCGAGCGGGGCGAGATCGAAACGGGCGGATCCACCTGGGGGAAGGCGGGAGCGAGGAGGACGAGGGCTGCGAGTAAATTCATGGTGGGCGACCTGGGAGGGTGATGCGCAGTGTTCTAATGGAACCGCCGCTCCCCAATACGTCACCGACGAATCGCCACGTTCGGCCTGAGCGGGAAGAGCTCGCGCCGCCCCCGGATCCTCAACGCTCCCCCAGTTCGTGCTTCTTCCCGGCCTCCACAGCACAAAGTTCCTGCTCGAGCCACTCCGGCGGGAGTGGGACTCGGGCACCACTTGTGTGGCGTATCTCCAGTCGACTCGACGGCCACGTCCTCCGGCGCTCCAGCTCGGGTACGGTACCTCCCATGGCGACCCAGGCACGCCGGACACAACGGCTCCTGCAGTGAACTCCTTCGTCCAGGATCGCACGATCGACCCGACCGGCGTGATGGTCGTCGACAGATAGCCTCCCCCGCGTGACGACGTCGACGATAAAGCCCTGGAGGCTCTTGGAGGTGAGGTCCAAAGTTCGCCGCAGCTTTTGGAGCCAGGACCAGGCGATCTCGAAGCTTCTGGTCCCAACGCCCCTCAGGGGCGGTCGGGGACTCTTCTTGTCACGGGGCTCGCGAACGTGTCTCCCTCAGGACTTGCCAGCCGCCTCTCTAACGACGTGAAGAGGTCCAGGACCTCCGGCACCTCGAACACCCGGTAGCGCTCCCGCCCCACGTTGCGCTGAACGAGAATCCCCGCATCCAGCAGTGTGTCGATCGCATCCCCGGTCCTCCGCGGCGTGCGACCGATGTGCGCCGCGCCAGTGGCTCTCGTCAGGATCGGCAGGCCAGGAAGAACACGAAGCAGCCGATCCAGTCCCGAGTCCTTGCGAACCGATCCGAGTCGCTCCCTCCACTGCTCCACCATCACCGTGATCTCGTCTCGAAACGCGTTCGCGTCCTGGCAGGAGCGACGCAGCGCTGCTGAGAACGTCCGAATCCACGCCTGCGCGCCCTGCGCACGTTGGGCCCCATCGGACGGTCCACCGTGTCGAAAACGAGTGAGCCCGTCGATGTAGTCGCGGGACCACGTGGCGAGGACAAGACTCACCGGGGGGACGAATTGAGGTGTAAGGCCTCTTCGCCTCAGGATCACGTGGATCAGCGCTCGACCGGCCCGACCGTTTCCGTCGGCGAACGGATGGATGGTCTCCAGCTGGGCGTGGGCGATGGCAGCCTGGAGGACGGGAGAGTGCGTGTCACCGTCGACGTAGTGCATGAGGTCTTCCAACAGGCCCGGAACCTCCTCCGGGGGCGGAGGCACGAATTCAGCCGTGCAAGGGTTGTACGAGCTACCACCAATCCAGTTCTGGGTCGAGCGCACGACTCCTCCGATCTCCGGCTTCACCGATCGCTGCATCAACTCTCGGTGAAGCTCGAGAAGGGTGTCGACGGTGAGTCTTTTCGTCTGGGTTCCGAGCGCGACGGCACGCTCCATCGCGCGGATGTTCCCGAGGATCTCGCAGGCTGCCTGGTCGGACGGATCCCGTCCACCATCAAGCGCCGCCTCGGCCCGGGCGAGCCGCCGTGCGGCAGCGCTTAGCCCTTCGATATGAGACGAACTGACGGACTCAGCGCGGAGCAGGAACCTGGCCATGCCCTCCAGACTCACGTGCAGTGCTCCACCGCTCTGGAGCGATAACACTTCACGCTCGGCGTCCGAGATGTCGGCGACGAGGTCCGCCGGGAGGTCGAACTCCCAGCCCGCCAGGGCATCAGGGAAATAGGCTCGATACACGCCGCCCATTCGGTCCTTTCTGCTGAGCCCTTCGAAGGAAGGCTGCCAGGGGAGGGTCTCGAAGAAAGCCATGTGTTCATCTTTCGGCGATGGACGTCCCTTACGCCAGATTTAAAGGACGGTTATTTTAAATGAGTCCCTTGTGGCTTCACTCACGGACGGAAACGGATAGGAACCTCGAGTAGGGTGGCGAAGTGTCTCATACGCGGGATGTTGGCGTTCAGGGGCGTGAACACGCCCCAGGCCAGCGCAGCGGTCATCTTGGCGTCCCGCTTGGGAACCCTGATAGCACTCACGGTTCGGTGCGGTGTACACCTCTTCGCGGCGGCTGGAGCTGATCGCTCATGGAGCCTCGCGGCGCGGAAAACGGACATCCGTGAGGGTGGCTGGCGGTGGATCTCGCTTCCCACAGGGACGACTTCTCTTCGAACACCCGACTTTTCTCACGCCTTGAAGTTCACCCTCATTGCCTTCTTTGCGGTTCTTGCCAGCGTGACTTCAGGTCACGCGCTGCCCGTCACCTGCTTCGGCAGCTCGCACGCGAATGGAGTCGTTTCGCCACGCGCCGACGATGGATCTCTGCTGGGCACCTGGCGGGGTACGACGGGGGCGCTGCGTAAGCGCGAGCTCGTGCTTCAGGCGGGCGGCGTCTGCTCCATGGACGGGGTCGCGGGGACCTGGGTTCTGGACGGAGCCGATCGGATCTCGATCCAGCTGCCATCTGAGACGATCGACGCCAGGTTCGAGCGCGACGGCACGCGACTCGACCTCCGGATCGATGGCAAGCGCTCGCGCATGAGGCTGCGGGCTGCTTCGGGCGACGATGTCGAGGAGATCCACGAGAGCCAGGAGATTCACGAGAGCCAAAAGCGCGAGGTGACCGCATCGCCGGCGGCGCCATTCGGCGGCGCACCGCTCGCCCTCGACCTGACGTCGTGGGCAGGCACGCATCGCTCGGGCGACTGGTCGCTCGAGCTGGCGATGGACGGCGCGTTCGCGGCGCAAGGGACGCTCCGTCGAGGGGAGGCCGCCTGGCGAGTCACGCTCGTGGCCACGGCGACGGGAGCCGCAGGATGCCTGTCCTCCGCCGGCGAAGGGCATCCGTTCGAAGTGGTGCCGTCGGGTACGCGCCTGGTGCTGAGCTGCGGGGGGCAGAGTCTGACCTTCGAGCGAGCGACCGGGGTCGAACCTGGTTCCCTGTTGCAAGCGCCGGGCCTCGAGGGCGTCGCCACGACGCCCTCGAAGAACTACGTGGACCCGAACGGCCACTTCCGCTTCGAGATGCCAGCGCACTGGACCGCGGAGGTGAACGGCAGCGGGCTCATCATCAATCCTGGCTTCCAGGCGACCGATACGCTGGACGCGCTGATCCTCGTGGACACCGGGAGGCTCGAGGCGGCGGATCTCGGGCTGACGCCGGCGCAGCTCATCGATCGCGACGAGGCCGACGTGCGCCAGGCCTATGCGGCGCAGGGGATTCGCCTGAACCGTCCCAGGGCCGGCGCGAAGGCCGTCCAGGTCGGCTCCTACCCAGGCGGCGTCCAGGAGTGGAAGGGCACCCTGGCCACGGGTCAGGCCGTGGACGCCTGGATCGGTGGAGCGACGGCCAAGGGCTACTACGTCACCGTCGGGGGGATCCTCGTCTCCTCGCGGACCGAGGAGTTCCTGCCCCATGTGAAGCGCATCCTGGCGACGATGGAGCTCAGTCCACCGGACCGCCGTCCCGAACTGGAGCAGCAGCTCGTGGGGCGGCGCGTGAGCGACTCCACGACGACGGAGAGCGGCTTCTTCGGCCACGTCTACCACTTCGGCCCGGGCGGGACCGTGCGCTCGGAGACGCTGTTCAGCGGCTCGATGAACTTCGGCTCGGACCTCGCGAGCGCTTCCATGGACGACGTCGGCCAGTACGCGGTGGTGGGCACGGTGCTCTACCTCACGTTTCCGAAATCGGAGCTCTCGTATGATCTCGTCCTGGAAGGGGCGCGTGTGACGGGCGTTCGAATGAGCGACAAGTTTCGGGCGCTGGAGTAGCGCCACGGACGGCGCTCGTTCGGATACCCTCGCCCGTCCCCGATCGGTCGATCGGGTGAGGGCATGGGGACAGGCAAGAGTAGATCGAACGGTATCGGGGCGGCGCGGCCCGAGATGGGGCTTTTCGGGCCTGAGGCGGCCGATGTCGTGGCGGCTTCGGACGCGCGCAGAGCCCATAAGGGGGCCAATAAGGGGGCCCATAAGGGGGCCCAGAAAGGGGCCCAGAAAAAGGGCCAGCAGAAAGCCAAGAAGCCGCCGATCGAGGCCGTGCTCTACGCGGAGGTCGCGCTGAACCGGCCGATGCGCCGCGAGTACACCTACGCGGTGACCGCCGCCTTCGCAGACAGGGTCGTGCCCGGTGTGCGCGTCGCGGTTTCGTTCTCCGGGAAGCGCGAGGTCGCGGTCGTCACGGCGACCGCCACCGAGACCGACGTGCCGAAGGGGCGGCTCAAGGCCGTCGACGACGTGCTCGACGACGAGCCCGTGCTCGACGAGAAGCTCCTCGAGTTGACGCGCTGGATCGCGGACTACTACGCCTGCGCCTGGGGCGAGGCGCTCAGCGCCGTGCTACCCGCCGCGATGAAGCGCGAGGGCGGGCGGAAGACCGTCGCGGTGCTCTACCCCGCGCCCGGCGTGGACGAGTCGCGGCTAGAGGAGCTGGAGGGCAAACCCAGTCTGGAGAAGCAATACCGCGTGCTGCGGACGCTCCTGGACGCACGCGGCCCGGTTCTTCGGAAGGACCTGACCAAGAAGCTCAACGTCACGTTCGGGCCGGTTCAGTCGCTCGTGAAAAGGGGGCTCATCGTCATCGACCAGGTGATCGCGGCGCCGGACGACCTGCTCAGCGGCGATCGCGAAGCACGTCCGCGGCACGCCGCTCTCACGGACGACCAGGCGACGGCGGTCACGCGCCTGACCGAGGCGATCGACGCCGATGAGTTCTGCCCGGCGCTGCTCTACGGCGTCACGGGCTCCGGCAAGACCGAGGTCTACCTCCGGGTGATCGAGGAAGCGCTGGCGCGCGGCAAAGGGGCGATCGTGCTCGTGCCGGAGATCGCGCTCACGCCGCAAACGGTCGGCTGGTTCCTCGATCGCTTCGGATCGGTCGCCGTGCTGCACAGCGGGATGACGGATCTGCAGCGCCTGGACATGTGGCAGCGCGTGCGCAGCGGCGAGGCGCGCGTGGTCGTCGGTGCTCGCTCGGCGATCTTCGCGCCCGTCAAGAACCTCGGCGTCATCGTGGTCGACGAGGAGCACGAACCCTCGTACAAGCAGGGCAGCGTGCCGCGCTATCACGCCCGCGACGTCGCCGTCGTGCGCGCCAAGAACGTGGGCGCGGTCTGCGTGCTCGGCAGCGCGACGCCCTCGCTGGAGAGCTGGCGCAACGCCAACCAGAAGCGCTACGTGCTGCTGCGCCTGCGCGCCCGGGCCTCCGGGAACCCGCTTCCGAAGGTGGAGATCGTCGACATGCGAGGCGAACGCGACGAGCGCGGGAAGCCACGCCTCTTCTCGCGTCGCCTCGAGACTCTCCTGCGCGAGACCATCGCGCGCTCCGAGCAGTCGATCCTGTTCATCAACCGCCGCGGGTTCGCGCCGATCCTCTGGTGCCAGGAGTGCCACGAGACGCTGAAGTGCAACGAGTGCGACGTCGCCATGACGTGGCACAAGCGGCTGGAGCGAATGGCCTGTCACTCGTGCTGCAAGGAGATCCCGGTGCCCAAGGCGTGCCCGTCCTGTACGGCGCCCGCGCTGCGCTTCCTCGGCGCCGGTTCCCAGCGCGTCGAGGAGATCCTCCGGCTCATCGCGCCGCACGCGCGCGTGGGGCGGATGGACTCGGACACGATGATGCGGCGCGAGGACTACGAGGAGACGCTGGGGCAATTCGGCCGCGGGGAACTCGACGTGCTCGTCGGTACGCAGATGATCGCGAAGGGCCTCGACTTCCCGCGCGTGACGCTCGTCGGGATCGTGTCGGCGGACGCATCGCTGCACCAGCCGGACTTCCGCGCGTCCGAGCGAACGTATCAGCTCGTCAGCCAGGTGGCGGGTCGCGCGGGCCGGGCGGATCTACCCGGGCACATCGTGGTGCAGACGACGGCGACCGAGGAGCCTTCGATCGTGTGCGCGGCGGCCCACGACTACGATTCGTTCGCGCTGCACGAGGACGCGGAGCGAGAGCGCCACGGCTATCCGCCCTACACGCGGCTCCTGCGCGTCGTGTGGGAGGACGAGGACGAGAAGCGCGTGCTCGAGGCCTCGAGTCACGCGGCGAAGATCCTGCGCGAGGAGCTGGGGCCGCACCAGGTCCAGGTGATGGGCCCGGCGCCCGCGCCGATGGCGCTCCAGCGAGGGCGACATCGCGTTCACGTGATGCTGAAGGCGCCGCTGTCCGGGCAAGGGATGTCGCGGGCGCGGGCGATCCTGAGCCAGCTCCACACGCAGCGACCGAGAATGGCGATCGATGTCGACCCGGCCTCGATGATGTAGGGATATCGTAGGTGGCATGAGTTCATTCATCGCCGATAAGAGCCCCTACCTCGTGCCGTTCGACGGGTCCTTCCGCATCGACGACGCTCCCACGAAGAGCCAGGACGATCCCGGGAAGAAGGAGTGCAAGAAGAAGCTCGCCGAGGAGGTCGAGCGCCTCGAGGAGTTCCAGCGCGTCCTGTATGCCCACGATCACTACGCGGTGCTGTGCGTCTTCCAGGCGATGGACGCGGCAGGCAAGGACAGCACGATCCGCGCGGTGTTCTCGGGCGTCAACCCGGCGGGCTTCCAGGTGCATTCGTTCAAGAGGCCATCTTCGAACGAAATCGACCACGACTTTCTGTGGCGGACATCGAAGGCGCTGCCCCAGCGCGGACGGATCGGCGTTTTCAACCGGAGCTACTACGAGGAAGTGCTCGTCGTGAAGGTGCATCCGAAGATCCTGGATGGACAGCGGTTGCCGGACGACGTGTCGTTCGAGGAGCGGTTCGCGGGTCGCTACCAGTCGCTGCGCGAGCACGAGGCGCACCTCGCGCGCAACGGTGTCGTCGTGCTGAAGTTCTTCCTGAACGTCTCGAAGAAGGAGCAGGCGCAGCGCTTCCTCGATCGGCTGGAGGAGCCCTCCAAGAACTGGAAGTTCGCGGCGGGTGACATGCGTGAGCGGCAGCACTGGGACGTGTACATGGAGGCGTACGAGAAAGCGCTGCAGGAGACGTCGCGCGCGGAAGCGCCGTGGTACTGCATTCCGGCGGACGACAAGCCTTACATGCGCTGGCAGGTCGCGAAGATCCTGCGCCAGACCTTCGAGAAGCTCGACATGGACTATCCATCCACCGATCCGGTGGAAGCGGCGGACTACGATCTCTACCGGAAGGAGCTGAAGGCCGAGATCGGCGACTGAGTTCGTCGCAGCTTTTGCTGCCGGGCCGCAACTCGGCCCCATCGCAACCGTTCGTTCTCGTGTTCACAGGCCTCGGTGTGCCGCGCAAAGTCGCGCGTCGTGCCGCGCCATCGACACGAGACACGACATGCGATTGACGACTTTGATTCTGACCTGTTCCCTGGCACTCCTCGCGTTCGGTTCGAGCGCGAAGGCGCAGGGATACGAGTACGGCAACGGCAGCTACGGTGACTACCCCGCGGGCTACCCGTTCGGCTCGGGGGGCACCTCTGCCCACGGCCGAGGCTACGACGGATGGCCTGGGGATACGCCGTCCGGTACGCCGGGGGCACCGGCGGGATGCCCGCCCAACGGTGGGGCTGGCGGCGGAGGCTACGGCTTCAACAGCCCCGGCGGAACGGGCGGAACCGGCGGCCCTGGCGGCAACGGGGGACCCGGTGGTGCTGGATCCGGCAGCGGCGGCGGCGGCCATGGCGGCGTCGGCGGCAACGGTACCTCGTCGAGCCCGAACGGCGGGAACGGCGGTGCCGGCGGCTACGGTGGTACGGGCAATCCTCCGGGTGCTGGCGGTGACGGAGGTCACGGCGGCAACGCGTCCGGAAATGGCAACGGCGGTGACGGCGGTATGGGCGGTCCGGGCGGTGACGGCTCTCCGCACCCCGGTGGCGGACCGGATGGCGGCGAGGGCGGATCCGGCGGCAACGGCGGAAGCGCGGCCGGAAACGGAAACGGGGGCGACGGCGGTGACGGCGGCGGCGGCGGATCTTCCAGCGACGGGAACGGGGGCGACGGCGGTTCCGGTGGATCGGGCGGTGATGCCACGAGCGGCCAGGGCGGCGACGGTGGTGAAGGCGGCGACGGTGGTGATGCCAACGACAAGTCGGGCGGCGATGGGGGCGACGGCGGAAACGGCGGCGACGGAGACAAGGCCGGCGAAGGCGGCGACGGCGGTGACGCGGGCGAGGACCCCTACATCAACGATGGAAGCAAGGGCAAGCGCGGTGAGGACGGCGAAGACCTCGACGACCCGCCGTTCACGCTCGGCGACATCCTTTCGATCCTGGAGGAGATCCGGCACTGGCGATAGGTCGGCCGTGAGGCCGAGGGAGTGGCGCTGCGCGTTCGTTGCGCGGCGCTCTCCTGGTTCTTGACCTTCTCTTCTTCCTGCAACGACGACCGATGCGCTATCTCTTCCTGTGTGCCGTCCTGATCGTGAGCTGTGCGGCTCTTTTCGTTTTCCGCGACTCGTCGGGATTCTCCGGGGGGCTTCAGGCCGCCGTTCGACCTGCGGTCGAACGCGCCACGGAGCGTGGTTCACCTGGACTGGCGGGTGTGTCGGTGGCGGGCGGAACAGAAGCGCAGCGTCGGCAGGCGCCCACCGAGGAGGTGGAGGCCATGGTCGGGGATGCGTCGACTTCCACGCCATCACGGATCGAGGTGCGCGTCATGGGCGACGAGGAGCCCCTCGACTCGACCATGTTCCAGGGTCTGCGGATTCAGGCCCGATCGCTTCTGACCGGAGAGCGGCTCGAGGTGCCGGCGACGACGATGGCCGGTGGCGGCGAATTCGGCGCAACGATCGAATCACCGAGCGGAGGTCGCTTCCGGGTCCTGATCGATCCGAGCACGGTGCCGGAGGGCTACGTCGCCAGCGGCGCTCATCCCCTGGGGCCACTCGATACGAGCGGGATCGCGGCGTCGTTCGTTCAGGTGGCCGACGGCGAGTCGGTGGAGGTCACGCTCCGCGTGTTCCGGATCCGCAGTCTTTCGGGCTGGGTCAGCTCCGCCGAGGGCGAGGGGCTCGGGGGGATCACCGTGAGAGCCCAGGGCATCGCCCCGGGCATGTCGGGGCTCTCCCACGACGTCGTGACCGCCCTGGACGGCGCGTTCGAGTTCGAGAAGCTCCTTCCCGAGGTCTATGGCATCAGCGTGATCGATGCCGGGGTCCACGCGGAAGCGCTGTCCAGCCTGCCGCGACCGCCGAGGCAGCTCTTCGATCTGCGCCATGGGCCCTGTTCAGGCGTCGAAGTGCGGCTCGGGCCCGGCCCGATCACGATCTCGGGTCGCGTCGTCGATGAGCGAGGCGAGCCCTTCGCGGACGTCAGCGTGCTCGCTTACTACGCGGGCGATGAGACCCATGGCGTGGCGCTGGAGTTCGAGCGCGCTTTCAACTGGAGCGATCATGCGCTCCGGGTACGGAGTGACGGCGAGGGTCGCTTCCGGATCCCGGGACTGCGCGGTGTGCCGATCCGCGTGCAGGTCGGCGCCGAGGAAGCGGCGAATGGTGAGGGGCGGCGCGCGCGCTTCGTGCCCGCGCCCGTGGAGGTGCCGCTCGGCGAGCGGTCCAGGGGAACGGTGGTGGTTGGACCGCTGGTGCTCGAACGTAGCCGCCGTTTCGTCGCGCGCGGCCGGATCGTGCTGGGTGCGGAGGAACTCGGTGGAGTGCGACTGAAGCACGGCCGACTGCGAGTGGTCGGGGTGCCGTACGCCGAGGTGACGCTCGCCCACGGCCTTCCGGGCCAGGAGACCCGGCCGCTCGTCCAGTTCGATCGTCGCTCGGGAGAGCTGACGGTGTCCTGTGAGTCGACGCGCGGGTCCTGCGCGTTCACGGTGGAGCTGCAGGGGCACCCGGACACGCGCAAGGAGTTCACGCTCTTCCCGGCCACCTCCGGCTCCGCCCTGCCCGAGGTCGACGATCGGAGCTGGATGTTCCCCTGAAGGAAGCCGCGCTGGGTCAGGGGCCCAGTGTCTCCCGGTCTCCCGATCTCAGGCGAACGAGTCGAAGACGCGGACCTCGGACCAGTTTCCCTTCTGGGACTCGATGAACTCCAGATGGCGCGGCGCAACCTGGTACGCATCGTGGGCTGCGACGCTGTCGAAGACCATGTTCAGCGCGACGTGAAACGTGGCGTCGTTGACCTCGCGCGCATACTGTTCGGCGCGGCGGCCGACCGCGAACGAGACGCAGCCGTCGTGGCCATCGAGGAACTTGCCCGCGGCGGCCATCAGGGCCTCGCAGGCCGAGTCGGAGGCATCGGTGAGCGTGAAGAAAACGGAGTGCGCGAGGCGGGCGCTGCCTGGGTTCTTGGATTCCATGCCGCGGAGACTACGCGCTTCGCCGCGGGCGCAGTGAGCAGAATCGAGCCCGGGCCGATTCGACGTGAGTCACCCCGGCAGCCGTCCAGAACGGGCGGGGACGTCAGTTGGAGCCCTGCACCGCGACCACATGGGTGAGTTTGAATCCAGTCGCGCACGGGGACCGGGAGAGCTGCTGGTCGCGGTGGACCCCCCGGGCCCACCCCATCCGCCGTGCCTGGTAGGCTCTCGCCTGAACGATTCATCGGCCTGCGTCGCCAGGTTCCGCGCTCGCGGCGTTGCGCCGAACCCCCATGGCATCCAACCGAATGGAAACCCAGGAACGATCGATGCCGCGTGTGCCCTGGCCGCCATTGCTGCTTCTCGCGCTCGCGGGGCTGGCGTACTGCCTGCAGCGCTACTCGCCGCTACCGCTGCCCGACGCTTTGGGTTCTGGGGTCGCTCGGGGGATCGGGTTCATGCTGCTCGGTGCCGCGCTCTCCGTCGAACTCTGGGCTGCGTTTCGTTTCTATCGGCGCCGCACGACGGTTCTTCCGAATCGCCGCGCGAAGGCATTGGTGACCGATGGCCCGTACCGCGTCTCCCGCAACCCGATCTACGTGGCCCACGTGACGATCCCCATCGCGCTGATGCTGGCCTTCACGAACCCGTGGATGGGCCTGCAGGCGCCCGTACTCCTTGGCCTTCTCACGAAGCTCGCCATCGAGCCGGAGGAGGCCTTCCTTCGCCAGATGTTCGGCGAGGCCTACGATCGATACTGCGACGCGACCCGGCGCTGGCTCTGATGGGAGGCCCTGATGGGGGGCCCTGTTGGGAGGCCCTGGTCGGGGGGGAGGGGGCGCGGAGAATCTGCAAAAATCCGAGATCGATCCGCCAGGGAGAGAACAGTCCCCCCGTGAATCCACCCTTTCACGCACGCCCTGCAGCCCCACTCCATGACCCGAGAGACTGTTCGCACCCTTTCCCCCGACGTTCTCCATGAGCAAGCCAGCTGGATGAGAGGTCTCGTCGCCCGCCTCAGGCTCTCAGCCGGCGGTCTGGCTCTCGCCCTTGTCGTCTTCCAGGAATCCAGCGCAGACGCGGTCCTTGCCGCTGCGCTTCGCTTCGTAGAGGCCCCTGTCGGCGGCACGGTAGAGCTCGGTGGTATCCTTTCGGTCCGCTGGCGTCGTGGCGGCGACGCCGATCGAGGCCGTGACACGACCGTACGGGTGATCGAGGGCCGCCGCGTGGATCGACCGACGGATCCTGGAGGCCGCAGCGAGTGCGTTGTGAAGGGAGCAGTCGGCGAGGATCACCGCAAACTCCTCTCCGCCCACGCGCGCGACGAGGTCGAGCGGCCTGCGCGCCGCCGAGGACAGCACCTTGGCCAGCTGCCGCAGGCATTCGTCGCCACGATCGTGACCCCATGTGTCGTTGAGTACCTTGAAGTTGTCGACGTCGAGAATGATGAGCGCGGCGGAGTCGCCGTCGCGCAGGGCCTGTCCGAGGACGCGTGCCAGGTGCTTGTCGAAAGCGCCGCGGTTCTCCAGGCCGGTGAGCGGATCCTTGTGGGCCAGCCGCTCGAGTGCCGCGATGTCGCGTTCGAGAGCATGGCTATCCGCCTGGATCGCATCAGCGGAAAGGGTCTTCGATGCGAGGCGTGAGGTCATCTCGCGGAGGCGGTCGGCCAGGTTTCCGTCCGGACGAACGCGCACGAAGGCAAACTGCGCGCGATCGTACTTTCGAAGCGTCATCGGGCTCGCGTCGAGCTCGAGGACGGCGCCGGTGGGGGATTCCTCCGCATTCAAGTGGACCGGACCGTGGGAATCCTTGCGGAAGAGCGCTGCGATGACCCGGTAGGAGTCGTTCACGTTCAGACCGAGGACGAGGTCCAGATGTTCACGCGACAATTCGGCGATGTCCTTGTCGATGAGCCTCGCCAGCGATTCATTGGCGGCCATCACGACGCCGTCGGAGCGCAGGACGAAGGCGGGCTCGTCCATGACGTCGACGACCTCCCTCAGCGTCCTCAAGCGTTCTTCGGCGCGAGAGTCTCTCATCCGGTGGAGTTCCCCCGGGTCGACCAGTCTGTATTTGCCCCGCAACCGGGAGCCTAGCGAGCGATGCATGTGGTTACCCTCGGAGAAGGCCGCACGAGCCCTCATCCGTGACAGGGGTCGACACGATTCAGAGACACCTTTAGGTAGATTCCGCGTTTGGTGGAGAAAAAAGCTCGGCGCCTAAATGCTTTCTCCTGGAGAACTTATGGTCTCGCGGGCCCCTGATCGGGCTTCCGACCATCTGGTTGAGGTAAGTAATTAGGGGATATTCCTGGGCTGGCCCAGGGAGGCGTTCGATGCGTTTACGCAGCGTATAGGACAGGTAATCAGAAGAATCCGCCAAGGCCAGCGGAGCCCGCGCGTTGTGCTGGCAGCCATGTCGCTTTTTCGCCGCTTCACCCCGGGATCTACCTCCCCTGCCGAGGTCCCCACGGAATCCCCGGCCGGGAGGCAGGCCACCGTGATCGCCCTGCTCGACGAGCACGAAGGGCCACTGGTGGCCTACGCGGCCCGCCTCCTGCATGGAGACCGCGATCGCGGCCAGGACGCCGTCCAGGAGGCCTTCCTGCGGCTGTGCCGGCAGGAGGTCGTCGACGAGCTGGGGAGAGCCTGGCTGTTCACGACGACGCGCCGGGTGTGCATCGATTTCTTGCGCAAGGAGACGCGGATGGAAACGAACGGAGAGGAAGCAGGGACCCATGCGGAGGTCGCTGCACCGGCGGGGGGACGGCCCCCGACGAGCTCATGGAGCAGGCCGAGGGCAGACTCCGTCTGGCGAGCGCCGTCGACCAGCTCCCGGAAAATCAGCGCGAGGCGCTCCGGCTCAAGTTCGAGTCGGGCCTCAGCTACGCGGAGATCGCCGCGGTGCTGGGGAGCACCGAGGGCACGGTGGGTTGGTGGCTGCACGCGGCGGTGAAGACCCTGCGCGAGCGGCTCGGAAAGGCACTCGAGGACGGAGCGGTGGCCTCGTCCATTGGTGGAGGTGAAGCGTGAGCGATTCCATGAAGCACGACGGTGAAGCTGCGGGCCGGAGCCAGGATCCGAGGGTGCTTGCGTACCTGCTGGGCGAGCTCGGGCCCGAGGAACGGGCGGCCATCGAGGAGGCGCTCGCGAACGGCGACGAGGAGTTGAGCGCCGAGCTGCGCGCGCTGGAGGCGTTTCTTCCGACGCTGCAGGGAACCCTGGGGCTAGAGTCGGAGGCCGAGTCGGGGGCCGAGTCGGGAGGCGGGGAAAGGGAGCTGAGCGAGGCGGCTCGGGGCTCGATCCTCGAGGCAGCCTCCGCAGCCCGTGGCCGGACAAAAAGTCACTGGCCTGCGCTGCTCGCGGCCGTGGTCCTCAGCCTCGCCTGCATCGGCGCCTGGATGCTGGTGGACAGGCGCCCAGCCTACGACGGAGGCACGGCCTACGACATCGGCGGTTCATCGGGCGGCGCACCTGAAAGACGCTGGTTCCTCGGGCCTCGTTACTCCGACGAGATGATCATCAAGAACCGCGACCAAGTTCGTTCTCCGTCGAGCGCGCTGGAGTCCATGGGGTACCTGGGGTCCGCGGAGGACCTCGGTTCGAGCGAGGACCTCGATCCGAGCTTCGCAGCCATCGCGGAGGGCGACTTCATCCTCACCGCGAACGACGCGCGCTCGACGTTCGCCATCGACGTCGACACGGCTAGCTACGCGCTGACGCGCTCCCGGATCCGGAGCGGTCGCTTCCCGCGCCCCGACGAGATCCGCGTCGAGGAGTTCATCAACTACTTCTCCTACGGCGATGAGCCGCCGGCCCCCGGCACTGAGCATCCGCTGGCCCTCACGACCCAGGTCGCCGCGGCGCCCTGGAATCCCGAGCACCGCCTCGTCCGCATCGGCGTCGCCGCCCGGCGCATCGAGTTCCAGGAGCGCAGGCCCGCGAACCTCGTCTTCCTCGTGGATGTGTCTGGATCGATGGCCTCGGCGGACAAGCTGCCGCTCGTCGTGAGAGCGCTCGGAATCCTCACCGAGTCGCTGGCGCCCGACGACCGGATCGCGATCGTGGTCTACGCCAGCCGCGAGGGCCTCGCGCTCGAGTCGACCCCCGTGGCCGCGCGTGAGGCGATCCTGCAGGCCCTCGATTCGCTCCGGAGCGGCGGCTCGACCGACGGCGGCAAGGGGATTCAGCTCGCGTACCGAATCGCTCGCTCGAACTTCGTGGAGGACGGCATCAACCGCGTGATCCTCTGCACCGACGGCGACTTCAACGTGGGAGTTCGTTCCGTCCCTGCGCTCGCAGAGTTGATCGCAGAAGAGGCCTCCAGCGGCATCGATCTCACGGTCCTGGGCTTCGGTAGCGGCAGCTTCCGCGACGACCTGATGGAAGGGCTCTCCAACCGCGGGAACGGGAACTTTGCGTACATCGACTCCGAACTGGAGGCGAGGAAGGTCCTCGCCACCGAGGTCGGTGGGACGCTCGTCACGGTCGCCAGGGACACGAAGATCCAGGTCGAGTGGGATCCCGCGCTCGTGCATTCGTTCCGCCAGATCGGCTACGAGAATCGCCAGCTCGCGCACGCGGACTTCGAGGACGACCGCGTCGACGCAGGCGAAGTCGGCGCCGGGCACGTCGTCACGGCGCTCTACGAGATCGTTCCCGTGCCAGGAGCGAGCCTGTCCTCGGCGGAAGCGATCGGCGAGGTGCGAGTGCGGTACCAGCCGCCGTCGGGCGGAGCGAGCCGGCTCCTGACGGCGCCCGTGCGTGACGGTGGCGCGACGTTCGACGAGGGGCCGGAAGCTCTCCGATTCGGTGCCTCCGCAGCCGCGTTCGGCATGGTCCTGCGGGGCAGCGAGCACGTGGGCGATGCGACGCTCTCCGACGTCAGACGCTGGGCTCTCGAGTCCCTCGGCGGAGATCCGGGCGGTTTGCGCAACGCCTTCGTGGAGCTCGTCGAGCGCGCCGAGGCTCTCGAAGGCCGCTGATCGCCACGGCACCCGGACCCTCTCAGGAGCTACAGGACAGCATCGAGCATCCCGGCCGGTGCCGCGCCCACTCGGGCCGCTTCTCGGCAAAGCGCTCCCGCCCCGGCTGTTCGTCGTAGGGCCGCCGCAGCACGTCGAGGAGTTCACGTACGCCGTCCGGGCTGCCCTTCTCGGCTTCATCGATCGCCACCTGCGCGAGGTAGTTCCGCAGTACGTACTTGGGGTTGGCGGCGTTCATCTGCTCGCGCCGCGCCCCGCGGGAACGCCCGTCGCGCGCGACGCGCTCCAGGTAGGCCGCGACCCAGGCGTCGAGTGCCCCGCGCGCCTCTGCGCTGACCTTCTCCGGCTGGTAGTACGCCGCGTGGAGCGGCTCCGCGCTCTCGGTGACGTCACCGAGCGCCCGGAAGAAGATCGTCATGTCCGTTTCGGCCAGCTCCAGCACGCGGAAGAGTTCCGCCGCCAGCCCGGCGTCTTCGCCCTCGTCGAAACGCACCAGCCCGAGCTTCTCGCCGAGCTGGCGACCCCACTCGTCGGCGTAGGCCTTCGGGTAGGCGTCGACCGCCTCCTGGAGTCCCTCGATCTCGCCGTCCATCAGGGGCACGAGCGCACTCGCGAGCCGAGTCAGGTTCCAGTGCGCGACCGAGGACTGATGGCCGAAGCGATACCGTCGACCACCCGCGTCCGTCGTGTTCGGCGTCCAGTTCGGATCGTAGTCCTCCAGCCAGCCGTACGGTCCATAGTCGATCGTCTCACCGAGGATCGACATGTTGTCCGTGTTCATCACGCCGTGCACGAAACCGACGCGGGTCCAGTGGGCGACCATGGTGGCCGTGCGCGTGCAGATCTCGCGGAACCAGCTGAGGTAGACGTCGGGAGCGATCTCGCCGCCTTCCCCGGTCGTGCCGAGAAGCTCCGGATAGCAGGTGCGGATGACGTGGTCCGCGAGGCTCTTGATCAGGCCGACGTCGCCTCGGGACGCGGGGAGCTCGAAGCTCCCGAAGCGCACGAACGAGCGCGCCACGCGGCACACGACCGCGCCGGGCTCCAGCTTTGCATTCCCGTCGTAGAACATATCGCGCATCACGCGGTCGCCGGTTTCGACGAGGGAAAGCGCGCGCGTCGTCGGGACGCCGAGGTGATGCATCGCCTCGCTACAGAGGAACTCGCGGACCGAGGAACGCAGCACCGCGAGCCCGTCTGCCGTCCGGGAGTAGGGCGTCGGGCCCGCGCCCTTCAGCTGGAGGTTCCAGCCTCGCCCGTCGGACCCGAAGACCTCGCCGAGATTGATGGCGCGACCGTCACCGAGCTGGCCCGCCCAGTGGCCGAACTGATGCCCGCCGTAGGTCATCGCGAAGGGGTCCATGCCAGGCACCAGAGCGTTTCCGCTGAAGACCCTGGCGAAGTCCTCGGTCTGGCACTCGGCCGGATCCAGCCCGATCAGCTCCGCGCACTCCGCCGAGGCCGCCACGAGCCGGGGGCGCGCCGTGGGCGTCGGGCTCACCCGGCTGAAGAGTGCCCCCTTCACCTCGCGTCTCGAGTTCCGGGTCTCAGGATCGGCGGGGAGGTCCGCCGTGAATCGGCTCGCGACCTCGAGGTCGAGGAGCGCCCGGCCGGTCGTCGCTCCCTGGCCGTCCTGGCTCTGCGCGGTCCGCTGCTCGCTGGTTTTCTCCTGGGTCATGCCCTGTCCATAAGGTCCCGGGGCCGCCCCTGCAGCATTTATTGAGCCAGAACTCGGCCTCCGGCTCGCGCACGACACCGCGGATCGGAAGTTCTTCCGGATGAGCGCTTAAGCCGGCGGGAGGGCTCGCAGTCAGACAAGGAGACCGGTCCCTTTCGGGCCGCACCCTCAGAATCCCTGATCTGCGACCTTTCGATGAAGTTCACCACCCTCGGTTTCCTCGTGCTCTGCGTTTTCCTCCCGGCCTGCAGTGGTGGCGACGGATCAGCCGATGCCTCCGAGCCCCAGGTCGAAGAAGGGATGGACACCGAGCATCGGCTTTCGATCACGGTCGACGGGACTCGTCTGGAGGCGAGCGGCCACCCCTTCGGCCCAGCGGTCCATTTCGGGGGCCGTGAGATCAACATTCAGGTCGGCGGTCCGCTGGCCTCCGCGATCGCCGCGAACAAGTCCGTGTCCCTCGGGGACTTCGACCTCAAGGCCAACGTACTCGCGAACGGCGTCGAGCCGGGTGCCTACGAGCTCGTGGGAAATCAGAACAACGTGACTCGCTCGGAGGAGCGTAAGGGCTTCATGGAGTTCTTCCTCCCGGAGTCCGAGCCGTTCCAGCACCTTCGCCCGGTCTCGGGCACACTGACGATCGAGACCGTGAAAGGGAAGGAAGAGCAGAAGCGCTATCGGCTCGAGCGCGTGACCGGGCGAATCGAGGGCCAGTTCATGGACAAGGCATTCACCGAGCACCGCGTCGAAGGCACCTTCGAGTACGTGCGCTGAATGGATCCGGAGTCCTCTCGGGGACTACCTGTCGGTTTGGGTCTTGGGTGCCGGTTGGGGCTTCGGCTTGAGCTGCGTATCGAACTCGATCTCGCCGCCGTAGCCGAGGGCCTGTAGCTTGGCCCAGATCTCGCGGTCGAGCGGCTGGTCCGGATCGTTGGGCGAGTACCGGTGACGCCACGCCTCCAGCATCTCCTCCATGGCTTCCACGCGTTCCGGGTCGTCGACGACCACCCGTTCGCCAGGATCTGCCTGCAGGTCATACAGTTCGACGGGTATGTCCATCTTCCTCAGGCGGTGCTGGCGCGGAAAGTGGGCTCGCCAGCGCTCGTCCACCGTGACGCTGAAGGACCGCGAGCAGACCGAGATCAGCGGACCGCGGGGGTCGCTGCCCTCTTCTTCGAAGAGCGCCTTGCCAGGGAGCGGCTTCGGGAGCGGCACGTTCGCGAGCGCATAGAGCGTCGGCACGACGTCGACGTGCTGCACCCACTGCGGGCGACGCACGCCGGCCGGAACGCCGGGACCATGGAACAGCAGAGGAACCCGCGTTTGCTCTTCGTGCAGCATCAGACCGTGCCTGCGGTACAGCGACGGAAAGAACACGTTCGGATCCTTGTCCGGGCTATCCGGCAGCGCGAGTCGCTCCCAGAGCCCTTCGCCATGGTCCGAGGTGACGGCGATCACGGTGTTCTCGAAGAGCTTCCGCTCTTTCAGAGCGGCGATCAACTCGCCCATCGCCGCGTCGAACTGGAGAATTTCGGAGTCGTAGAGGTTCCGCGAGGCAGAGATTCGCGCCCAGGCTTCCCCGTCGAGTGCGGTAGGCTCGGGAATCGGAGCCATCGGGCTCGGAAATGTCTCGCGTCCCCAGCGAAGAGAGCTCGCGGCACCGAGTCTTGCGCCTTCCTCGGGAGCCTCCGGAAACCGTGCGCCGCCGTCGGGGTCGAAAGGGTAGTGCGGATCGACTGGATGCAGCCACAGGAAGAACGGGCGTCCATCGCTCAGAACGCTGTCGATCCAATCGATACCCCTGCCGATGACCGGTGAAGCCGGCTCTTCGATGTAGCTCGTGAGCTGGACGTCGAAGTGATCGAACCCGCGGTGGTAGTGCAGCTTCTTGTCGAGCACCGGGTTCGCGACGATCGCACCCGTATGGAAACCTGCCTCGGAGAAGCCCTCGGCCACGTGCTTGTGGGTCGTGAGGACGGCGACGTCGGCGCGCGCCTTGATCTCGCCCGTGATCAGCATGCTCATGCTGGCGAGCGTCCACGACGACATGGCCGATGCGTGCTCGATCACGGTGCCGGTCCTCGCCAGCTCGTCGAGGTGGGGCGTGGTCTCGCGGAAGTGTCCGTAGAGGGACATCCGGTCCGCGCGAAGCGTATCGCAGACGACGAAGATGACGTTGACCGGCTTCGCTCGAGGCTGTGATCCGCCCGCCGCTTCCCCGGATTCCAGTCCGCCGCAGGCGGAAAAGAGGCTGCCCAGGATGGCGACACCTGAGGCCAGTCGTGAATGAGAGGAGCGACGCACGTCATCAGCTTGACGAGCGTCGCTCCTTTGCGCAACCGAGGTCCTCGCTCTCTACTGGGCTTCTCCCGACCCTCTACTGGGCCTCTACTTGGGCCAGGATCATCTCGCGGAACCGCGTGAAGAGGTGCGCCGAGTCGCCGGGGCCAGGAGCCGCTTCCGGGTGGTACTGGACGCTGAAGACCGGGTGGTCGCGGTGCTTCATGCCGGCGAGGCTCATGTCGTTCAGGTTCCAGTGGGTGGCCACCATCTCCGCGGGCATCGTGGACTCGTCGACCACGTAGCTGTGGTTCTGCGAGGTGATCTCGATCCTTCCCGTCGTCTCGTCGCGGACTGGATGGTTGGCCCCGTGATGACCGAACGCCATCTTCTTCGTCTTGGCGCCGAGCGCGAGGCTCAGGATCTGGTGGCCGAGGCAGATGCCGAAGACCGGCGTCTTGCCGACGAGCTCCCGCGCGGCCTCGACGGCGTAGGTGCACGCGGAGGGATCGCCCGGGCCGTTCGACAGGAAGACTCCGTCGGGATTCATGGCGAGCACCTCGGCGGCGGAGGTCTTCGCGGGAACGACGGTCACGTCGAACCCCGTGTGCACGAGGCTGCGCAGGATGTTCCGCTTGGCCCCGAAGTCGTAAGCGACGCACTTGAGCCGCTCGCCCTGCCAGCGCTCCGTCGTGGACGGGAAGGACGATTCGAACTGGCTGGTCCAGGAGTACGACTCGGCGCAGGTCACCTCGGAAGCGAGGTCGCGGCCGTCCGTGCTCACCGCGGCCTTGGCCTTCGCGACCAGCGACGCGGGGTCGGAGTCGGTGGTGGAGATCACGAACCTCAGCGAGCCTTCTTCACGGATCGCCTTGGTGATCCGGCGCGTGTCGACTCCCTCGATCGCGACGACGCCGCGCCGCCTGAGCCAGGCGTCCAGGGTCTCCGTGGCGCGGTGGTTCGAGGAGATCGACGACAGCTCCTTGATGACGAGCGCCTCGGCCCACGCGCGTCCGGACTCCATGTCCTCGTCCGCGATGCCGTAGTTGCCGATGAGCGGATAGGTCAGCACGACGCCCTGCCCGGCGTACGACGGGTCGGTCAGGATCTCCTGGTACCCGGTCATCGCGGTGTTGAAGACGAGGTCGCCGCTGGCTTCACCGTCGGCTCCGATGGAGCGCCCTTGGACGACGAGTCCGTTCTCCAGCGCGAGCCAGGCTGGCGCATCGTGTGGGCTGGACGTCAAACGAGGAGTGGAGTCGGAAGTCATGGTTCAGGGATTCAGGAGGTCGATCGTGCAGCGGCCTGTGCGTGGACGATGCGGCGGTTGATCTGGGCGGCGGCAAAGCCTGCGCCGAAGCCATTGTCGATATTGACGACGGTGACGCCGGACGCGCAGGAGTTGAGCATGCCGAGGAGTGCAGAGAGACCGCCGAAGCTGGCGCCGTAGCCCACCGAGGTAGGGACCGCGATGACGGGGCGATCGACGAGCCCGCCGACGACGCTGGGGAGCGCGCCTTCCATGCCGGCGGCGACGACGATGGCGTTGGCCTCGCGGAAGCGCGGCGCCGCGTGCAGTACGCGGTGGATGCCGGCCACGCCGACGTCGGCAAATTCCTCGACGCGGGCACCGAGGAAGCGCGCGGTGATCGTGGCCTCGCGCGCGACGCGTCCGTCGCTCGTACCTGCGCTGATGACGGCAACAAATCCCGTGGCTTCGACAGGGTCGCCGACGCTCGCGGTCCGCGCGCGGTCGTCGATCTTGACGTCGTCCCCGAAGGCAGCGCGAAGCGCGGCCTCCGCCGCGGGCTCGATGCGAGTCGCCAGGGCACGGCCGTGTTCGGCGTGAAGCGCTCGCATCACGTCGACGATCTCCTCGGGCGTCTTGCCGGCGCCGAACACGATCTCGGGATGGCCGCAGCGACGCTCACGATCGGTGTCGAGGATGCTGTGCCCCAGGTCGACCTGGCCAGAATGGGCGGTGCCCGCGAGGTTCCTCACGGCGTCGGCCCCCTGACGGGGGTCCAGGCTGCCGTTGCCCACGGCTTCCAGCAGTCGAATCAGGGTAGCCTCGTCCATGCTGGGCGGAGAGGATACCCGACTTCGAGGATAAGGAGTGCCCCAGATGGCATCTACCTGGGGGCGGCGTCCAGGTGCAGGTCGGCCACATCGCCCGCGTGGAAATGCTGCCACCCGAGCCCTGCGATCATCACCGCGTTGTCGGTGCAGTAAGCGGGCGACGGGAAGAACGATCGGATGCCCTTCTTCTCGGCCCTGGAGGCCATCAGCGCCCGCAGGCGCCGGTTGCAGGCCACACCTCCAGCCACGAGAACCTGGTCGATCCCTGCCTGCTCGGCGGCGCGCAGGGTCTGGGTGACGAGCGTATCGGCCACCGCCTCCTCGAAGGAGGCGGCGATATCGGCCCGGTCCTCGATGGCCTCGGGAGCAGGTGTGGGGTTCAGGGCATCCCCGCCCCGGATGTGGTACAGCACCGCGGTTTTCAGACCGCTGAAGGAGAACCCGATGGGCCTCGGCCCACCGCTGCCGCCCGGTGGCGTCTTCGGCGTGTAGCGCGGGAAGCGGATCGCCTCCGGATTCCCGGACTCCGCGAGCTTCGAGATCGCCGGCCCGCCAGGGTAGGGGAGCCCGAGCATCCAGGCCACCTTGTCGAAGGCCTCCCCCGCGGCGTCGTCGAGCGTCGTCGCGATGCGCTCCATGCGCCGGGGCGACCCCACGGAGTAGAGCGCCGTATGCCCGCCCGAGACCACCAGGGCGATGCAGGGGAAGCGCACGTCGGCCTGGCTCTCCATGGTCGCCGCGTACACGTGCGCCTCGATGTGATCCACGGCCACGAGGGGCAGGCCGCGCGTCCACGAGATCGCCTTCGCCGCCGAGAGTCCGACGAGCAGGGAGCCGATCAGCCCTGGCCTGGCGGTGACCGCCACGGCGCTCAGGTCAGCCAGTCCGATCCCCGCGCCGTCCAGTGCCTGCTGGATGGCTGGCGCGATGGAATCGAGGTGGATCCGGCCCGCGACTTCCGGAACGACGCCCCCGAACTTCGCGTGCTCGGCCGCCTGGCTGAAGACGACGTTCGAGAGCACATCTCGACCGTCCGCGACCACGGCGGCGGCGGTTTCGTCACAGGAAGATTCGATGCCCAGCACGAGCTGTCGTGCTGTCTGGCTGTCGGCGGAGGAACGGTTCACTGGTCGCCCTGGAGTCGATGGGGGCGCGGATTTTCCCCGCGCAAGAGCGCGAGAGCTGCCTGGAGCTGGGGGTCCTCGGGGGGTCTCGGGAGGATGGTCTCTCCGGACTCGGACTCCCAGCGGATGAGTTCGCCGATCAGCTCGGCGGGCGGATCGTAGCGAGCCAGCCAGCCGTGGATCGCGCGCCGCTGGGGCTCGTCGATCGAGACGAGGAGGTCGGGCAGGATGCCGTAGTCTCGGTCGGGGTCCGCGGTTCGCTCGAAGTTGCGGTGGCTCGGCGAATAGAAGTAGGCGCTGGTCACCTTGGCGCGGCTCCCGTATTCGGGGAACATCCGCGTGGTCTGCAGCATGCCCTTGCCGAACGTCGGTTCCCCGACGACGACGGCTGCGCGGTGGTCCTGGAGCGCGCCCGCGAGGACCTCGCTCGCGCTGGCCGAGTCGCCGTCCACGAGAACGCAGACCTTCATGCCCTCGAACAGCGCCTCGACGCCATCCGCGAGGTGCACGCTTTCGCGATGGCGGCCCTCCGACGAGACGACCACGCCCTGGGAGAGGAAGCGACCTGCCATGTGGACGGCGGCGTCGAGGACACCGCCGTAGTTGAATCGAAGATCGATCACGAGGCCAGCCACGCCGCGTTCGCGCAGGAGCATGACGGCGGCGTCGAACTCGGTCGCCGTGTTGTTGCTGAACGCGCGAACCGTCAGGTATCCCACGTCGGGCGCGTCTTCCAGGATCTCCGTGTGCCGGACCGTGGGGTCGACGAGAACTTCGGGCTCCATCGCGAGGTTGCGAACTTCGCCGTCCCGACCGATCACGCGGAGCCTGATCTCGTTCAGCCCCTTGGGATCGAGGCGCTGCCGCAGCTCCGAGCCGGAAAGCCCCGCCACGGATTCCCCTTCGACCTCCAAGATGCGGTCACCTACGCGGACGCCTGCCTTCCATGCGGGTGAATCCTCGACGGGGAACAGGATCTCGGCGTCTTCGGTCGGCGGCTTGAACACGACGCCAATGCCGCGGAAGTCGCCGTCGATCTCACGGCGCACACGCTCGGAGACCTCGCGATCGTAGTAGCGCGAATAGGGATCGAGTTCGTCGAGCATCCCGTGCAGGGCGCGCGTCGTGAGCTCCTCGGGTGTGATGTCGCGAACGAAGTGAAGCGCCGTGAAGTCGCGGATGCTCTGGAACTCCGCCGTGGCGGGATCCTCGGGCGTCGGGAACAGCCGGAAACCGATCAGGAGCAGGAGCATGCCCGCCGTCATGCCGAGCGAGAACAGCGCGATCGCCGCGGAAACGGCGCGCGATCGCTCTTGCTCGGCGGACGGGGTTTCCGGCGCTTCCATCACTTGTCGGCCGCGATCATTCCCATGACCTCGTCTGCGCTGACCCCGAGTTCGAGAAGCGCCGTCGTCGCCTGCTCGTCGTTCGGCGCCACGCCGTGCCAGCCAGGCTGGTTCTCCATGAATGACACTCCCTTGCCGATCAGCGTCTTGCAGATCAGGGCGCTGGGGCGCTCGGTCTCCTCGCGTGCCGCCACGAGGGCCGCGTCGATCGCATCGACGTCATGTCCGTCGACGTCGACGGCGTGCCAGCCGAACGCCTCGTACTTCTCGCGCAGGTCACGAACGTTCATGACGTCGCGCATGTAGCCGTCGATCTGAACGTTGTTGAAGTCGACGAGAACGGTGAGGTTGCTGGCACCGTAGTGGGCGGCCGCGGTGGCGGCTTCCCAGATCTGGCCTTCCTGGCTCTCGCCGTCGGACGATGCGCTGTACACGCGCGCGTCCCAGCCGTTGTGCTTCGCCGCGAGCGCCATACCCAGCGCCGCCGACAGACTGTTGCCGAGGCTGCCCGTCGAGAAGTCGATGCCGAGGTCGTGGTTCAGGTGGGGGTGGCCCTGGAGGAGCGAACCCATCTTGCGGAACGTCAGCAGCATCTCACGCGGGATGAGGCCTTTCTGCGAGAGCAGCGAGTAGTAGCCAGCGCACGTGTGACCGTTGCCGAGGATGAACCGATCGCGGTTCGCGGCGTGGCGATTTTCGGGTGTCAGGTCGAGGTGACGCATGAATAGCGTCGCCATGAAATCGGCCATGCCGAGCGGCCCGCCCGGGTGACCGCACTCGGCGGCATGGACCATGCGGATGGTGTCGATGCGCGTTTGAAGCGCCGCGGCCTGAACGGATTCGCGTTGTTCTTGAGTGAGTGCCATGGATCAGGCTCCCTTGCGCTTCATGAGTTCTTTCGCGCTGGCCGTGATGCCAGCGGCGTGGAGTCCGTAGTGGGCGAGCAGCTCGTCGCCGGTGCCGCTCTGTCCGAACTGGTCGTGCATCGCGCACATTTTCATCGGTACCGGATGGTTCAGCACGACCGCCTGCGCAACCGCATCGCCGAGGCCGCCGTTCTCCTGGTGTTCTTCGACGGTCAGGATCGCGCCGCAGTCGCTTGCCGCGCGCGTGATCGCCTCGACGTCGAGCGGTTTGATCGTCGACATGTTCAGGACGCGCGCCTGGATTCCTTCCCGGGCGAGCGCCTCGGCGGCTTCCATCGCAGGGGCGACGGTGACACCCATGGCGATGATCGCGAGGTCGGTGCCCTCGCGCAGCAGCGCGGCCTTCCCGAAGACGAACTCGTAGCTGTCCGCGAAGACGATCGGCGTGGAGGCGCGCGACAGCCGCACGTACACGGGACCCTCGATCTTCGCCGCGGCGTGAATGCATTGGCGCGCTTCGACGGCGTCGGCCGGCACCATCACCTTCATGTTCGGGATCACGCGCATGAGCGTGACGTCCTCTAGCATCTGGTGGGACTTACCGTCCTCGCCGACCGTGAGGCCCGCGTGCGTCGCGCAGACCTTGACGTTCAGGTTCGGCACGCACACGCTCTGGCGAATCTGCTCGTACGCCTTACCGGTAGCAAACATCGCGAAGGAACTCGCGAAGGCCGTCAGCCCCTGGGAGGCGAGGCCGGCGGCGACGCCGATCATGTTCGCCTCGGCGACGCCCATATTGAAAAAGCGTTTCGGGTAAGCCTTGCTGAAAGCCTTGGTCTTGGTCGAGCCCGAGAGATCGGCGTCGAGGACGACGATCTCGGGGTTCGCCTCCCCGAGCTCGAGCAGCGCGTTGCCATAGGCGTTGCGCGTGGCTTCGTTCTTGGGCTCGCCCGTGGCGAGGGGCGCGAGAAGGGGAGGGGCGCTCATGGGGGCTCTGGTGCGGGTCAGAGGAGTCTGTAAGGGTGTCGTGTCAACTTGTCGGATTTACCACGAAAGTCCGTGGCCGCCGTCCCCGATGGAGGACAGTGGGCCGGGCTCAGCCTGCGCCGAGGGTCCGCCTTCGGCCCCCTTCGGGGTCCCCAGCAGTATCGTGGCTACGCTCCTCGCTGGCACGCGGTTCGCTGCTGAATTCGGAGCCTGCTGCTATAAATGTGAGTCGATTGCCATGAAGCTGAACGTTCCAAACCGAGTCCTTTCCGTCCTGCCCCCCGCTCCGCTCCTGACGGCGGGGCTCTTTCTTGCCCTCCTCACGCCCCAGCTTTCGGCGTCGCCCGCGCCGCAGAAGCGAGATGCGAAGGAGCAGCCGAAGGGGGTCGCGCTCATCAAGAGCACCTTCCAGAAGGTGGACAAGGATCAGGACGGCTCCGTCTCCGTCGCGGAGTCGCAGAACGCGCGGATTCCGAGCGCTCTCTTCGACGAGCACGACGTCGATGGCACGAAGTCGCTGAACGCGGACGAGTTCGTGGTCCTCTACAAGGATCTCCTCGTGAAGGCCAACAAGCCCGTCACCCAGGATCTCGTGAGCGAGGTGGCGCGGATCCAGGCCCGCCGTCGCGCGCTGGAGCAGGAGGCGAAGAAAGCCGAGGACGCTCGGAAAGCACAGGAGGCCAAGCGTGTGGAAGACGCACGGAAGGGCCAGGCGGATCAGAACGCGCAGGGGGCTCCGGTGACTCCCGGCGCCAAAGAGGCGCAGCCCGCCAAGCAGCAGCCGGTCAGGGGAGTGCAGTCCGCTCCGGCGCCATCGGTCGTCCCTTCCGACGCCGCCACCCCCGTCGATCCGGACGTGATCCCGGAGGCCAAGGCTCCCGTAGCTGAGGTCGTCAAGGATCCTGGGGCGACGCCCGAGGAAACCGCCAAGCGCGTGGAAGAAGCCCGTCGAAAGCAGGCGGACCTCGATGAGACGCGGATTCGCGAAGCACGCATCAAGGCGGCCGAGCAGGCCGAGGCCCGCACCAAGGCGGGACGCATCAAGGCCGCCGAAGAGGCAGCAGCACAGGCCGAGGCTCGGACGAAAGCAGGCCGGATCAAGGCCGCCGAGCAGGCTGCCGAAGCGCGTATCCGTGCCGCCCGTGAGAAAGCAGCGGCTGAGGCTGCGGCCAATGGCTCGGGGGGAGCGCCGCCGAACCCGGGAGAATTGAAGGGTGAGCGGATTCCTGACGGCAAGGTGAAGTCGGTCAAGCGCACCGTCCAATCGGTCACTCGAAAGGGCGAGACGCCTCCTTCTGCAGGCAAGCCAGCCGCCACGCCGCCCGCCGGCGCACCCGCTGCCCAGCCTATTGGCAGGCCCGCGGCTCAACCCGCTGGCAAGCCTGCCGGTGCAGCGCCGGACAGAGCCCAGCCCGAGACGGTCAAGCCTGAGACGGTCAAGCCCGAGACCGCCAAGCCCGAGACCGTCAAGCCTGCTACGAGCAAGCCCGCCGACCGTGGTGCCGACAGGTCGAAGACAGATCCAGGCAAGGGGCGCTGAGCCCCCGCATCTCGCTCCAAGGAACGGGCCGCGCTCACCTTTCTGGTGAGCGCGGCCCATTTTTGTGTACCGGACAGGAGCGCTGGCTGTTTCGGCCAGCAATCGCTCGAGTCCTGATCCGTCAGTGGTGTCTTAGAACACGGTGCTGTCGAGCGGAGCGTTGTCCTTGATCTCGGAAGCGCCGGGCTCCCAGTGGAAGCCGCGCTCGTGCCCGCCGCCTTCACCCGGGATGATGACCCGGTTCGGGTTGTGCTCATCCACGACGCAGCCAAGTCGCTCGAACTCCTTCGAAGCCAGGCGAAGCTCGCGCTTGTGGTTCGCCAGAGCCGCCGTCAGCTGCCCGATCTTCCGGCCCGATGGGCCAGCGTTCTGCTTCTCGGCCTTCAGCTCCCGCTCGAGAGAGCGGATGGCGCGGCGACGATCGGCGACCTCTGCGAAGATCATCTCCAGCAGGGGAACGAGCTTGGAGGCGTGATCCTTATCGTATGATTGATTCATGTTGGGTCTCCTTTGGACGGACACCCTCATAAGCCGAAGCTCACGACTTTCCGAAGGGTCGAAACCTGACGAAAGTCGCGAACGCTCAGGTCCGCCGCTCCAAGCCACATCGGCTGACGGGGATGTGGGTCTGTCCGCGCGGTGTAAAGAAAATCGCCGCGCGAAGACTTGAACCGAGACGCACCTCGTTCTCGGCACCAAGAGGCGCGGTCGAGTGAGACGTGTGGTCCAGGAATCAGGCATCGCGAGAGTCCGGAGCGGACGAGCGAGCGCTCGCACACCTGCGACATTCGCGCGAAGAGCGCAGGGATCAATCGATCGACAATTCGAGCGGCGCTGTCTCGGCGTGATAAGCGTCCCAGATCGCGTCAGCCACGGCTTCGGGGGTCGCGATCTTCTCGGAGGCGAAACGGTCTTTCCAGGGCGCCAGCCCCGGCGTATCGGTGGGCCCCGGAAGAACCGTCGTGATACGGATGCCATCGTCGGCGAGATCCGCGTGAAGCGCGCGCCCGAGCCCGGCGACGCCAGCCTTCGTCGCAGCCAGCAGAGCGGCCCCCTTCATGGGATTCGCCGCGAGCTGCGCACCGATGTTGAACACGTGCGCCCGGCTCGACTCGCGCAGCGCAGGCATGGCCTCCGCGAGCACCAGATAGGGACCGGTCATGTTGACCGCGAGGAAGCGCTCCCATGCTTCGATCGTCACCTCCTCGAAGTCCGAGAACTCGACGACGCCAGCGTTGTTGACGACCACGTCGATCCTGCCCTCGAAGAAGTCGACCGCCCGGAACACGGCCGCTTCGAGGGAGCCGTGGTCGCGCAGGTTGGCCTGGCACGCCTCCCCGGAGCCTCCGGCTGCCTCGATTTCGGCCACAACGGCGTCAAGGTCGGCGGACGTCCTGGCCGCGATCGCGACCATGGCCCCTTCCCGTGCGAAGCGGAGCGCGATGGCGCGCCCGATTCCCTGGGTGCCGCCGGTGATAAAGATCCGAATGGGGTCGCTCATGGGAGCGAGTGTAGCGTCCGAGGCTGGCGGAGATCGCGATCAGGCGCCGATCCTCGGGATCCTCCTGTCGCGATGCGCGACGGTCCGGGTTCCGGCGTGTCCATCCGCGGCGGGAGCCGGGTAAGCTTTCGCTACCCATGCCCACGGCCATCAACGAGAACGTCATTCGCTGGAGTGCGATCCGGCTCCCGCATCCCTCCAGGCCCGGCCAATTGGTCACCTGGAAGGTGGATGGCCCGTTTGCCCTCCGCAGCTACTATCGGCTCGAGGACACGAAGGAGGTCATCCAGCTGGACCTGTCCCATCGCCGCGAGGACGGGACGATCGAGCGCTGTCTCCACTGTGGAGGCACCCCCCTCCAGAAGGCGGCCGATCGACCTTGGGGGCCGATCGGCCTCCTCGCCGTCGTCGGGCTCGGGCTTGCGCCCTTTACCTTCGGGTTGACGGCGCTCGCGGCGGCCTATCCGATCTGGTTCCTCTGGTCGAGCAGTCCGGTGACGCAGACTTGCACCACCTGCAAGGCAGAGTTCGTGGACTTCCGGTTCGGTCCGCGGCCCTGAAACCGGGTCGACGGGCGCCTCGTTCAGTCGAAATCAGGGGAATCGTTCCGCAAAAGGGCGGTCCATCCGTTGACGCCGCCCCCTGCGCAGAAGAGAATCCCCGCCAGGCGGCGCGATAGCTCAGTTGGTAGAGCACTTGATTGAAAATCAAGGGGTCCCCGGTTCAAGTCCGGGTCGCGCCACCATCCTCCTCTCCCTGGCCCGCGCGGCACATGACCGATTCCACAGGAAGTCCGGGTCGAGTTCCGGCGCCAGCGCGCATCGGGCGCCGTGATCCCTCGAAGATCACCTTCGACTGGCAAGACGGAGTTTCGAATGGCGCCAGCGCTGCTGCGATTCGCCGTGGTTGCCCCTGCGCCCACTGCATCGACGAGCACACGGGGCGTCCGCTACTGGACCCGAGCTCGGTGCCAGACCACCTGACCCAGAAGGAAGTGGTTCTTGTCGGCAACTACGCGATCTCGATCGTGTTCAGCGACGGTCACCGCACGGGCATCTTCACCTGGGCGAACCTCCGGCGTATCGCGGACGCGGCCTCGGCGCCCGCGGCGGGCGGATCACAGTCGTGAGCGACCTCGTGGTCAACGAGCGACTCACGATCCCGTCGGCCGAGTTCACGGTGAAGACCATGAGGGCGAGCGGGCCCGGCGGCCAGCACGTCAACAAGGTGGAGACGGCGGTCGAGCTTCGCTTCGCCGTCGGTCCCAGCGCCTCCCTCAGTAATAATGAAAAGGCGAAGATCCGATCGCGACTCGGGAGTCGCCTCGTGGGGGAGGACGAGACGCTCGTCGTGCGCGCACGAGCCCAGCGATCGCAGAAGCGCAACCTCGACGACGCCTTCGAAAGGATGGCGACGCTCCTCCGCGAAGCGTTCATCACCGAGAAGGCGCGACGTGCAACGCGGCCGACCAAGGGGTCGCAGCGTCGTCGGGTCGACGCCAAGAAGCAGCGCGGCGCGCTGAAGAAGCAGCGGCGCGGCGGTGGTCACGAAGATTGAACGCGACGGATTTCCTGCAGTTCATGAGCGCCCTTTCATGAGGTGGGCCTCAGAAAAGTGCCTTCAGGGCCTGGAATTGGCCTTCGCCGTTCGCGACCATGAAAAAACTCCCCACTTTTGCGGGGAAAGAGGGACGAATCCCTCAAGCTCCGCCGAAGAACACAGCGCTTCTTGCAAGCGATTTCTTGCGTGGTAGGTCGACGGCTGACAACAGTCACGGCAACCTGTTGCGCCTCAAACCCCCATTTTCTCTTTGCTGTCTCAGCAGTCCCCTGACCACCACGCTGGTGGAATCACCATGAAGAAGCTCGTCTTTGGCGCTGCTGCGCTTTCTCTCACTGGCCTGGCCTTCGCAAACGACAGCGACTGGCAAGCTCTCGACCAGGACATCCAGGCCCTTTCCGCGAGCGTCCAAGGCCTCGAAGGAACCGGCATGAACATCGGCGGCCGGATCCGCACGTTCTACAACAACTCCGGCGACGTCACGGGCGGCACGAACGCCCAGGGCCAGGCCAACGACCTTGGCGGGTTCACCGTCAACAACGCGCGTCTCTACGCGTACGGCACCACGGCCCAGGACATCGGCTACCGCCTGGAGATCGACTTCGCCGGTCAAGGTCTCCTCGACGCCTACCTCGACATTCCGGTCGGCGGCGAGATCACGGCCCGCGTCGGTCAGTTCCGCGCGCACGTTCTCCGCGAGTCGCTGATCGACTCCGGCAACCTGTTCTTCGCCGATCGTAGCGCTCACGCCTCGCTCTTCGCCGGTCGTAGCCAGGGCCTCGCGGTCATGGGCAACTTCGACGCGTTCGACTGGGCCGTGACCATCCAGAACGGTGGCGACTCGGTCGGTGACGAGCTGTTCTTCGCCGTTCGCGCGGGCCTCGACATCCTCGGAGAGGGCACGGACCTGATCGAAGGCGCCTACGGCGCTTCGGAAGAGATGGAAGCTTCGGCTGGCATCGCGTACTTCAGCGACGAGGCCACCGACGACGCGGACGGCATCGCTGTCGAGGCCAGCCTCGCGACGAGCCAGTTCAGTGCACAGGCCGTTATCCTCAACCTCGGCGAGGGCGTGAGCACGTCCAACGCGGACGGCAACGAGAGCTATGCGGCTGGCGGACCGTTCGCTGGCGGCCTCGCGGCACTCACCGGATTCGCTGACAACACCCCGTTCGCGATCGGCGGTACGTTCATGCTGACCGAAGCGAGCTCCGACTACGGCGCTTGGGAAATCGGTGCCCGATTCCAGGACCTCGACGACGACAACTCGACCCGCATCATCGACATCGGCGCGAACTACTACGCCGACGGCCACAACCTGAAGTACATCATCAACTGGACTTCGTTCGACAGTGATGCAGGTGCCTCCCTCGACGGTGACCTGATCCGCGTCGGCGTCAACGCTCGCTTCTAAGCCGAGACCTTGACGATTGGACGGCACGTTCCGCAGCGCTCGGCGCTGCGGAACGTGCCGTCGTTTTGCGTCAGAGCGCGGCGCCGGCCGGTTCGCCCGGAGCGTCGGCGCCGTCTTGGGGCGCTTACCTTCGCTCCAGGATCGAGCGCACCTTCGCGACGTCTTCGCTGATCGCCGCCTGGAGATCGTCGAGACTGCCGAACTTCTTCTCGGGCCTGATCCGCTCGACGAACTCCAGCTCGACGCGCTGGCCGTAGAGATCCCCGTCGAAATCGAGCAGGTGGACCTCGACCAGCGTGTCCGCGTCTGGCTGTGCCACGGAGGGCCTCCGTCCGATGTTGCACGCCGCGTCGTAGCTCCCGATGCGCTCGCGTGAATCCGGTGCACCCGACGCCGCTGGCGGAGGCACCACATGGGCGCGGCAGGCGTAGACGCCGTTCGGCGGCTGAAGCTCGTGGAACAGGTTCAGGTTCGCAGTCGGAAAGCCGAGCCTGCGGCCCAGCGCTTCCCCGTGGACGACCTCGCCGTAGATCGTCACCGGTCGACCGAGCATCGACGCCGCGGACGAGAGGTCTCCGAGTTCGATGGCCTCGCGTATCACGGTGCTGGACACCGCGCGGTGGCCGACGAGCACCTTCGGCGCGATTTCGACTTCGTGCCCGCGTTCGCGCAGAGACTCCGGTCCACCCGCGCGCCCCTTGCCGAACTTGCTGTCGAAGCCGAGTACGAACGCGTGCGTATCGAGCCCCTTCTCGAGGATCTGAAGAGTGAAGTCCTCGGCGCTCGTGTCGCGGAGCTCTTCGTCGAACGTCAGCACGCAAACGTGTTCGATTCCGGCGCGCGCAAAGAGCGCGATGCGGTGTTCGATCGTCGTCAGCGTACGGGGCGCCTTGCCGAGCAGCACGGCCTTCGGGTGATCGGCGAAGGTGACGACCGTCGGCTGCGCGCAGAGTGCGCGCGCGCGCGCGACGTTCGTGCGAAGGATCGACTGGTGTCCGAGATGGACGCCATCGAAGACGCCGACGCTGGTCACCGCGCCGCGTTCATCGGGAACGAGCGCGCGCCTGTCGCGGGTGACCTTGAGCCGATGCGGCACTAGGCCTTCGCTTCGCCGTTCGATTCAGCTTCCGCAGCCGCTTCCCGCGCCTGAGCGGCCTTGAATTGGCGGTACTGATCTTTCAGCTCTTCCACCGCGTCACGGTTGCGCATCTTGTCGGCGGGCGTCATGCGATCGACGAGCAGCACGCCCTGGAGGTGGTCGTACTCGTGCTGAATGATGCGCGACAGGAAGCCGGTGAACTCCTTCTCGAACTCGTTGCCATGCTCGTCGAACCCGTGGACGAGGCAGCCGTCGGGGCGCGTGATCTCGGCGTCCACGCCAGGGAGCGAAAGGCAGCCCTCTTCATGCTTCGTCTTCTTCCCGAACGTCTTCTTGATCGTCGGGTTGATGATGGCCATGTTCCGCTCGGGTTTCTCCCGATCGCCCTCGTCGTTGAGGACGAAGAGGCGCTGGGTCAGGCCGACCTGGGGGGCGGCGAGGCCCACGCCGTGGCTCTCGAACATGCGCTCGAGCATGCCCGCCACCGTGGCGCGCAGGTCGTCGTCGAAGGCCACGACATCCTCCGTCTCCTTGCGGAGCACGGGGTCGGGGAAAAGGACGACATCGAAGGTTTTCGGCTCGGTCATGGTCCGGGGAGCGGTTCTGGGCGGGTCGGTCGAGTGGGGATGAAACCCCCGAGATGGTCGCGGGTATCATAGCCGAGGCAAAGACGACCCGAATCCCCTCCGACGGACTCTCCTTGGACTACAGCAAGCACATTCAGAAGGCCGAAGAGGCCGCCCGGCGCCGGAACTACGACTTCGCGGTTCAGCTCTACCAGCAGATCCTGGAGCTCGAGGCGGACCAGGGCGAGGCCCGCGCGGGCCTGCGCCGCGCGCTGAAGGCGCGGGAGGAAACGAAGAAAGGCGGCAAGTTCATGAAGATGATGAAGGGAGCCGGGCCGCTCACCATCGCGAAGGGCCTCGCGAAGGCTGGCAAGCACGACGCCGCCGCGAAGTCCGTCGAGACCTACCTGGCGACGGCGCCGCTGGACGTCGAGGCGAACATGCTGCTCGGGACCTCGCTGGAGGCGGCGGGGCACTTCAAGTCCTCGCTCGCGGTGTTCGAGTTCATCGCCGAGATCGACCCGAAGAACGCCGAGGGGCTCAAGCGAGCCGGCGCCATGATGGCCCGTACCGGGGAGGCGGCGAAGGCGCTCGGCTACTACGAGCGTGCGCTCGAGGTCGATCCACGGGATCGGGATGCTCTGAAGGCGCGGAAGGACCTCGCGGCGGAGGCAGCACTCGATACGGCGCGCTACGACACCGTCGGACACAGTCGCGAACAGCTGGTGGACGCGGAGGAGACGCGCCGGCTGGAGCAGTCGCGGCGCATCCACCGGACGCCCGAGGAGCTGGAGGCCGAGCTGGAGCGGCTCGAGGCGCGCTACGCGGAGGATCCGTCGGACGTGGACACGATGCTGGCGCTCGCCGAAGTCCACGAGAAGAGGCGTGACCCCGAGGCTGCTCTCGACGTTCTGGAGCGAGCGCTGACCTATCGCCAGGGTGATCGGGACCTGGAGGAGCGCGTCGGCAAGACGCGCACCAAGGCCTTGAAACGGGCCCTGGCGAAGGCCGGGAAGGACGGAAATCAGGAGAAAGCCGACAAGATCGAGGCCCGATTGCAGGCCCACGAGGTCGCCGAGATCCGTCGGAGGCTGGCGATTCACCCCGGTGATGCCGGTTTGAGGCTGGAACTGGGGCAGATCCTCCTGGCCCAGGGGGACCTCGACGAGGCCGCTGCGGAGCTCCAGAAGGCCCTTTCCGACCCCAGGAGGGCCATTGAGGCCCGCTTGACGCTCGCTCGGGTCTTCGAGGCCAAGGGATTCGGCGATCTGGCGGCCCGGGAGTTCGAAAAGGTGCTCGATGGGATGCCAGAGAACGACCAGCGCCGGCGGGAGATCTTGTATAGTCTCGCCGCTCTAGCGGAATCCGGGAGCGATCTCGAGCGAGCGAAGCGCCTCTACGCCCAGGTGTACGAGGTCGACGTGAGCTTCCGCGACGTTGCGAAGAAGATGGAAGAGCTGCGCTAGACGCAGGCTCCTCCGTCCGAAGACCCGATCTACCCTCGGCCCCGCCCAGCTCGGGCGCAGCCGAGACCCGTCTCCAACGGTATCCATCCGGACCCGACCCTGGACCTCCCGTCCCGGGCGAGCCGCCGGAGGGCACCGGCGTCCCGTTCATCGTTTTCATTCAGAGTTTTCGCTCCGAATTTCAGCACAGACATGCCAAACACGAAGCAAGCCAAGAAGCGCATGGAGACCGACGACATCCGTCGCATGCGCAACAAAGTCGTCCGTTCCTCCATGCGTTCCGCCGTCAAGAAGGTCCTTTCGGCCGAGACGACTGCTGACGCCCAAGCTGCCCTTCCGACCGCGTTCAAGCAGGTCGACAAGGCCGCGAAGAAGAACATCATCCACGACAACGCAGCGGCGCGTAAGAAGGCCCAGCTGAACCGTCACATCCAGAAGCTGAACGGCTGAGCCGAAGCGCTCTTCCGTTCGACCGAACCTCCTCGCATCTTCTGATCACGAACTTCGGGCCATGGGACGATTCGAAACGAGCTCTGCCGAGTCCTCCAAGTGGCTTCGCCCCGTGACCGTTCCGTCGAGCAAGGGGGGGGTCTTCGGTACCGTCCGCGAGCTACTGGACGACCTGCCCGGCTGGGACGTCGATTCCGTGGATGAGGAGAACCTCCGCGTTCACGTCTCGAAGAAGAACGGCTTCCTCGGTGGTACCTCGAAGATCGTCATCACGGTCTCAGGTCCCGAGGGGATCCCTTCGTCGCAGACGGACGTCAGCAGCGAATCCGACGGGCTTCTGTCGCGGGACAAGTCGAATGTGTCGACGTTCTGCCGGAAGCTCTGGATGCGCGTGACCTGAAACGAGAGAAGCCTGGCGCGGAGGACGGCTGGGTAGTGGCTCTTCGCTCTACTGGCTACTACTGAATCGCCAGCTCGAGGCGCAGCGTTCGCGTCTCACCCGGGGTGAGCGTGATGGCGTCGAAGAGACCCGGAATCTCCTCCACGGCTCCCGCGCTCGGAACGAGCGGGGTGTGGACGGGTAGCTGGCGGAAAGTGGTTTCGCCCAGTCGGTTCGTGATCGCGGTGAACGTCGTTCGATAGCCGCCGAGATCCGCCTGAAGCGTGACTTCGATGTCGCGCAGCACGGCGCCGGACGCATCGACGACCTCGACCGTCAGGGACGCGGCTGTCATCAGTCCGACCTCGGCGGTCGTCCGGCCTTCCAGCGCCGTCGCGTCCAGGGCCACGGGCGAGTACCCGGCGGCGTCGACCAGCAACCACCGCGTATCCCGCGCCTCACCGGGGAGTTCGACCTCGCCGCTGCCGTCCGTGCGCTGAATCAGGCGCGTCGTTCCCGGGAAGTCTTCGAGGCCCAGGTGGCTCTGATCGAAGGTCACGGAGCGAATCGCGGCGCCGGTGATCGGTTCACCGCTCGCGGCGTCGAAGACCCGGAACCCCAGAGGGGCCGGCGGACGTTCCAGGCTCAGCTGCACGGCGCGCGTTTCACCGCGGGCCAGTATCCCCACCTCGAGTCGTGCCGGCGGGCCCTGATCCTCGGAGCGCGCGAGGAGTTCGAGGGGAACGCCAGGTGGCACGATGAAGCGCACGAGCCCGTCCGCGTCCGTGGAGAGCTCCGTGAGCCGTCGAGCGGGCCGATACGAGGGGCCGGCCCCGGACTGAGCTCGCCACAGCCCGACCCTGGCCTCGGCGGCGGGTTTGCGGTCGGCGACGTAGAGGATCTTTGCCTGGAGGAAGGTCTCGTCGGCCTCGTCCGGCAGCGGCTCGGAATCGGTCGCGGAACCCCTCGACGCCATGGGCGGAATCCTGGCGTCAGGCGCGGCGGGCCCGAAGTCACGCCCTGACGAATCGCCAGCACGAACGGAATCGCCGCTGCTCTCGGTCGCCGGGATCGCGCCCTCCGACGCGGTCCGGAGGAGTCCGAAAACGATCAGGGAGAGACCCAGCACCACCGCGAGCAGGATCGGAATACGGGCTGATGACTTCAATGCGGTCGGATCTTGCCAAAGCCGGATGAAGGACCCACGACGTCCCTTCATCCACTGCTGTATTCTTCTCACCATGCGTGTCCCGAACAGAAACATCCGCCCCTCGCAGCCGCCCTTTACGGCGCTTCTCGACCTTCTCTGCGGGTGGCTCCTGGCGGGCATCGTCGGCGGCGGTCTCCTTTTCAGCTGCACGACCACCGGCGATCTCCCGACGCAACCGTCGACCGATGATCCGAGGGAAGAACTCCTCTCCCAGATCGACGCGGCCGACGATCTCTTCGATCAGCGCGCCTTCGATGACGCGCGCCAGCGCTACCAGGCCATCTATCTGGCGGCGAACTCGCGCCGGTACGACCGCGAGGCGGCGGAGGCGGCCGCGATGAGCGCCGTGGCGCTCACGATGAGCAACCAGGTCGACGAGGGCAAGCAGTGGCTCGACCGCGCGGAGGAGAAGGCGAACGAGTCCGACGAGCGATCGTGGTCCCGCCTGCTCCTCGCCCGCGGCGTTCAGCGCTGGAAGAACCGCGATGCGCTCACGGCACGGCGCACGTTCATCGAACTCTACAACTACTGCTTCTTGCACTCGCTCACGCCGCGCGCGATCCAGGCGGCGACGCTCGCCTCGCTGGCGAGCCAGGGGCAAGAGCAGCTCGACTGGAGCATGCGCGCCATTCAGGCCGCCCAGACGACGGGAAACATCAAGTGGCAGGCGCCGCTCTGGTCGAGCCACGCCTGGCTCCTCGACAGTCGCGGGCGCGCGGAGGAGGCGCTGGAAGCCTTCGAGAAGGCGCGGGACCTCACGGGCCGGGTCGACATCAGCCGTCTCGGCCGTCTGCAGACCGACTGGGCCTACGGCCACGGCCTCCGGATGGTGGGCAAGCTCGCCGAAGCGCGCGATCTGCTCGAGCAGACGAACGCGATCGCCCACAGCATCTACATCGCGAAGCCCTCGCCGCGCGCCGCCGAGTACCTGGGGCGCGTGCTCTGGGAGATCGGCGAGATCGACGACATGGAGGGCAACAAGGAGCGCGCCCGCGAGCGCTTCCTCGCGGCGCGATCGAAGATGCTGGAGGCCGGCGCCGCCCAGGGCGCCCCCAAGCTGGTGGAGAAGCTGGACGCGCGCCTCGAGGCCCTGGACGCTCCGCCGCCCGCGCGCCGCTTCACGACGCCCCGGCGCAACTGAGGCTGCGTCAGCGGGCCGTCCCGGAAGCAGCGAGTGGTACGGACGGACTCCCGTGTCGCCCCGGTAGCAAAAGGATGAACGTGGACCCCGCGCCCTGCTCGCTCACCGCGGACAGGGTTCCTCCGTGCAGTCGGATGATCTCACGGGCGATGTAAAGACCCATGCCGAGCCCGCGTAGCGTGGCGGCGTCCTCGGTGCTCGATTGGTAGAGACGATCGAAAACGCGCGGGAGGTCGTCGGGATGAATCCCGCATCCGGTGTCCGCCACAGACACGGCCACCGCGTCCTCCCGCGAGAGATCGATCGCGACGTCGACGCTCCCACCCGGGTGACTGAACTTGATCGCGTTGCTCAAGAGTTGCCCCATCGCCTGGCGGATTCGCTCCGCATCCACCGACACCACGGCGCTCGTGACCGGGGGGCAGAAGCGAAGGTGGACCTGCGCCGACGCGGCCGACGGTTCGAATTGGGCGATCACGTCTTCCAGGAGCCGTGCCAGGTTCACGGGCTCCTGTATGAGTGCGACTTGACCCACGTCGAGCCGCGAGGCGTCGAGCAGGTCGTTGAGGCAAGTGACCATCTGATCGCAGCCGCCGAGGGCCGCCTGGAGCAGCTTCGACTGATCGTCGGAGACCTCTCCGACCGCCCCATCGACCACCAGGGAAACGAACTCCCGGGCGCTGGTGAGCGGCGTCTTCAGCTCGTGCGATACGTTGTGATAGAAGGACTCGATCTCCCTCTGGCGCTGCTCCAAACGCGCCACCGTTCGTTCCAGTTCCGCCGTCTTGTGAGCGGCCTCGCGGGCGAGGTCTGCCTTCTCGATCGCGTTCTGTACGGCTCTCTGGACCGAACTCGGGGACACCGCGGACTTCGGAAGGAAGTCGATCACGCCTGACTTCATGGCCTGCAGAAGAACGGCTTCCCCGGGCATGCCGGTCATCAGAATGGTGGGGATGTCCAGGCCCTCGGCGCGCATCCGCCCCAGGGCCTCGAAGCCACTGTGTCCCGGTAGAGAGTAGTCGAGAAAGAGGAGTTCGAATGCCTTCCCCTGGGTCGCTTCGAGATCCTGTGCCGCTTCGAGCGCGGCGTCGACGGAAGAGCACCCTGCCACGACCGTCTCGAAGGGCTTCATGTCCCTCAGGCAGCGCGACACGGCCATGATGTCCATGGCATCGTCGTCCAGGGCGAGGATGTGGACGACTCGCCTGGAAGGCGGTCCGTGGGCGAGCGGCGGTAGGGTGGAACGGGTGGGCATGGGAGGCGGTCGTGAACTCCACCTCTCGACTCGGGCCGCCGGTATTTCTCTTCAGGAGTACGTAAAAGGAGCGGAGGTGCCCGCTCCTGCCCTTCGGGCCGCGTTCGTCCCGGGACGAGGCAGTCCATGGCGGTCCGATCCGTGCCCGCTACTTCGCGTCCTCGGTCTCGTCGGCTCTCGGATAGCGCGAGAACCAGCCGTGAATATGCAGCACCTTCGAGATCAGGTGGCTGGGTCGCCTCGCGATCCCGTGACTGGCCTCGGGGATGCGCACGAAAGCGGTGTCGATGCCCCGGATCTTCAGCGCCTGGTAGTACTGCTCGGATTCCGAGATCGGCGTGCGGTAGTCGGATTCGCCGGTCAGCAGCATCGTCGGCGTCGTGACGTTGCCGACCAGGCTCAGCGGCGAGCGCTTCCAGTAGTGCTCTGGCGCGTCCCAGGGGGCCTTCGGGAACCAGTACTGCCAGAAGAAGTCGTAGGCGTCGGAGGTCAGCGCGAACGAGATCCAGTTGATGACGGGCTTGGCGACGACCGCGGCCGCGAAGCGGTTCGTCTTGCCGACGATCCACGCGGTCAAGACGCCGCCGCCGCTGCCGCCCGTGACGTAGAGGCGCTCTGGATCGACGAAGCCCTTTGCGACCGCGCCGTCCACCATGCTCATCAGGTCGTCGTAGTCCTCTGACGGATAGTTGTGGTGGATGAGGTTGGCGAAGCGCTCGCCGTAGCTCGTGCTGCCGCGCGGGTTCCCGTAGACGACGATGTAGCCGAGCGCGGCGAAGAGCTGGAGTTCGAACGAGAACTGCGGTCCGTAGGCCGCGAAGGGGCCGCCGTGGATCTCCAGCATCGTCGGGTGGAGGATCGGCCTGCCGGCTTCGTCGGTCGCTTCGGCGTCGAAGCCCGGCGGCGTGATGATCCAGGACTGAACGCGCTCGCCGTCCGCGCCGGACTCGGTCCACTGCTCGGTTACCTCGCCCAGCTGGACCACGCGGCGAAGGTCGCTGTTGACGTCCGTGACCTGGGCCAGCCGACCGTTGCGCTCGACGTAGAGTTCGCCCGGCCAGGACGGGTCGCCTCCAACGTAGGCAAGCGTTCCATTCGCCACGTCGTAGCTACCCGTCGAATAGGGCCGACCGGAGCCGATTCCGTGGAGCGTGAACTCGGTGGTTTCGATGGAGTCTCCTTTCAGGAACGCGAGCTTCGTGACGCCCTCATCCGCGTAGGTGAACCAGAGCTTCCCGCCGTCGAACTTGGGGCTGTCCGGAGTTCGATCCAGACCCTCCGTGAGGACGGCGATCTTCGCCTCAGGATTCAGTCCGTCTGCGCGCCGGCTGATCTCGGCCTGCTGGTGCCCCTGGCGACGGTCGTCGAAACCCATCCAGTAAAGAGCACCCGAGGCAGCGTCGAACACCGGATCCGAGTCGGGCCCGCTGCGGTTCGTGAGCTTCGTCAGCTCCCCGGTATCCACGTGGAGGGCGTGGATGTCCGTCTCGTTTGGGTTCGCCCGGCGGTCGTCGCGGAGGTTCGCGCTGAAGAGGACGGTGGAAGCGTCGATCCAGGTGAGGGGGCCGCCGTGGTCGCGCTCCCCCGAGGTCACCTGGCGCGGCGTTCCGCCGAAGGCGTCGACGACGAAGATCTGCGTGTCGGTGTTCTCCTTGTAGCCCTGTCCGTCGCCGCGGTAGCTGAAGCGCTCGATCACCTTGGCCGCAGGCGCCCACTTCGCGCCCTTGGGCGCCGAGGGCAGCTTCGCGAGCGGCTCGGCCTTGCGCTCGACGCCCATGGTGAAGGCGATCCGCTTGCCGTCCGGCGACCAGGCGATCGAACCGGGCGACTTCGCGGCGCGCGTGACCTGGTGAGTCGTGCCGTCGTCCATCCAGCGCACGAAGATCTCCGCGCCGTCGTCGCCCGCCATCTTCACGTAGGCGATGTGCCGCCCGTCGGGTGACCACTTCGCGCCGCCCACCGCCGCGATGAGCGGACGCTGGTCGCCGCTCTGCACGTCGTAGATCCAGAGGTCCGGGTAGCTGGAGTCCGACATCACGTCGAACATCGTCCGCAGGTACAGCACGTGCATGCCGCCCGGCGAAACCTGGGGCGACTCGATGCCCTCCAGCTGGAAGAGATCCATCGCCTCGATGGGGCGACGATCCGCGGAGGGCGGCGCCTCCTCCTGGGGTACGGCTGCGACGGCGAGGAGGAAAGCGGAGATCAGCATGGCAAGGGATCGGTGGGGGAGGAAGTCCGGCGGCGAAGGGCGGAAGCAGGTCGGCAAGGGCCCGCAAACTGTAGTTTGCATCGAGGAGCAAGGGCGGCGCTCCTTCGCGTCCGGCCACACCCATCACGTAAGGATTCAGTCGGGGGGGCGCTGCGATGGCGCCGATCAGCGTCGACGGCGACCGCACTTGTTCCTGCCGCCGAGGAACGCGCAGAGCCCGCGGTCACCACGGTCGCCACTTCCGAGACGTCACTCGCTGATCTCACATGCAGCACCATGGGCGCCTGGCTCATTTCCGTCGACGCCGTGGGCGTCGTATCCGAATGGGATCCCACCAGGGGCGCTGAAAGCAACGACTCGCTCTGGAGGAGCGAACCCCACGCCATGGCGTCGAGCGCCTCGCGGGCAAGGGAGGCTCGGGCTGGAGTCAACGCGGCATCAAGAACGGCGGCGTCACCTGCCTCACGATCGGGCCAAAGGCCAAGGAGGTCGCCATCGGCGGAGAGGACGGGACGATTCGCTTCGTCGGCAGCGCGAGCTGCGACGTGAAAGAAGACGACATCCTGGTCGGACACGAGTCGCCCATAGAAGCCGTCGCATGGCACCCCAAGGGGAAGATCCTCGCCTCGGTCTCGGGGACGAGCGAGATCCTCTTCCACAGTCGTCGAAGTGGCAAAGTGGACCGCATCCTCGAAGCCGAGGGCGCGAAGTTCACCGAGCTTGCTTTCCACCCGAAGGGGAAATGGATCGCAGCGAGCTCCCTGGAAGGCAAACTTTTCGTATGGGACCTCAGCAAGGACGAACTCGTGGGGCAAGCATCTCGCGTCGAAGGGCGAGAGGCGTTCGTGGCGCTCGTGACCTGGGGCGAGGGCGACGCCTTGCTCGCGGCAAGCGGCAAGGAGATTCTTCGCATCGACGTCAAAGCGCTCGGCAAGTAGTGACCTGAAGAGGCGAGACCTGTCGAACCAAGCGGCAGTCGCGCACAGCGGTACCGCCAATGGACAGCGCTCACTTCGAGCCTTAATGGAGTCAGGTGGGTTCGAATCCACGCAGCACTGCGATTCAGGAGGTGCTCCGCGCGGATTCGCTCAAGTGCGACAGGCTCCTCGATGGATGACCAACGAAGCCGACCCTCGAGGGAGCGATCAGCGTCGCTCCATGGGCACACGCGCGATCACCGTGTCGCCCTTCCCCTCCTCGTCCGCCACGCTCTGAACGGTCCACAGATCGAGGCCGTTCTGTCCGTCGATACACGAGCCGCTGTAGTCGCCCCACGGTCCTCCCTCGGTGGCGGCCTTGCCTTCACCGATGGAGACGACCGGACGCAACGTACCCGGCTCGTCGGTGCCCCGTCGCCAGGCGAGGCGCGGGCTGATGAACATGCCGGGGCTCGTCTCCTGGAAGCCCACGAGCACGTCCAGCTGGTCGTTCACGGCGAGCGAGGTCTGAATGAAGCTCGAGGTCTCGCTAGCGAGGAGGCCCGACTGCACGATCGTTCCGTCGAGCTCGATCTCGTGCCACTGAACGCCGGCTCGGCCTCCCACGTTCACGGTATGAGAGAACCAGAGATGCCCGCCCTGGAGCACCACGTTCTTCGGCCGACGATCGCCTGATGCGGTCGGCTTGTCGGTGCCTTTCTGCGGCGACTGCGGAGGCGATCCCACGAACTGCAGCCCGTGCTCGCTCCTTCCCACGAGGCGCGCGAGCGGCGCACCGTCCTCTCCTTCCTCGACGCATCGAACGATGAACTCCTTCGGAGTCACGTCCAGGAAGTAGAGCGAATCGACGGCGTCCTGACCGAGCACCGGATGGCCGAGGCCTCCCGGGAAGTGATACGCCGTCGTGGGCTTGCCTGCCTTCATGTCCGCCGTCCGCAGGACGAACGTCCGCTCCTCGCCGCCGGGGAACGAGTAGCCCGTCCAGCGCCGACTCGCCGCGATCGCCCCACCGTCGACGCCAGCGGGCGCAGGAACCGGATACGTGTTCCAGGCGCCGGTCGGATCGCTCGTCTCGGAGATCGAGATGTTGACGGGCTTCACCTTCGCGTCGTCCCAGTAGACCCAGAGGTCGAAGCCGAAGACCCGGTTGTGGCGATCGTAGAAGACCTTCGGATCGATGCCGTTCTCGAACGCGCTCTGATGAACGCCGAGAACGTAGTCGCCGGCCCTGGTGTAGACGATGAGTCCGCCGTTCGTCGCCGTCAGCACGTAGTCGCCACCGACCGCGATCTGCGGATCGAGCTGCCGATCGCCATCCGTGGCGCCATCGAAGATCAGCATTCCCTCCTGCTGGCGCGGCCGACCACCCAGCTTACGCGCGGGCACCTTTCCCTCGCGGTCCATGGTGGCGATCCGCCGGGGCTGGATCACCTCCACCCGTGAGGGTGCGGTCGCGCCCTCGTCGCCGGAAACCGGGAAAGCGCAGGGCGCCAGGAGGCCGCCCGCGAGAAGAGCCTGGACGAAGGGAAAAGTCATGCCGACAGGTTACCGGGCGTGGCCCTGCCAGGCGAACGTCTCGAAGCGAGCGGCCCCGCGTCCGCGAAAGTCGGAGAAGCTGGCAGTCCGGGGACGCGTACGCCGCATGACGTCATGAGATGCCGACCTCCCAGCCCTACGACCTGCCGTTCCCGCGCGCCCGTATGGTGTTGACGGGCAGCTCGCTGCTCGCAGCGGCCGCCCTCATCGCCCTCTCCACCCAATCGGGGATCGACGGGCGCGAGACACCGCATACCGAGAACGAACTCCTGGTGCTCTGGTCGGTCGTCGGCGTCATGGCCTCCGGACTGGGAATCCTCGGCCTCTGGTGCCTGATGCGGCAGAAGCACGTGCGCATCAACCGCGCGACCCGCGAACTCGAACTCTGGACGACGAACTTCCTGTGGGCTCGGCGCCGCGCGCTCCCCGCGGACGGGAAGGGCCGCGTCGAGGTCGACTCGGTCGAACAGGACTCCGCCGACCTCACCTACACGTTCACCGTCTGGCCCATCGTCTATCGGCACCGGGGCGCGGAGCTGGAGCTCCACCGATTCCGCAAGCAGGCCCTGAGCCGTGAATGGCGCGATCGCGTCATGCAGCTGCTCAAATCGTCGCTTCGGCAGTAGCAACCTGTCGCTACTTCGGCTCCGCCGTCTCGAGATCCCGGCCGCCGTAGCCCAGCGCTTCGAGGTCCCGCAGCATCGTCTGGCTGAGCGGCTCCGACAGCGCGGTCCCGCCTTCTTCGACGAGTCGCGTTCGAATCTCCCCCATCCGCCGGGCCATGCGCTCGGGGTTTGCCTCGCTCAGATCGCGCTGCTCCTCGGGATCGACGTCCGTATCGAAGAGCTGCGACGGATAGATGGGATGAGAAGGCCAGCCTCCGGCTCGGGTTACCCTGAAGGGACCCTGAACATCAGACGGGCTCGAGGCCCAACAAGGAGGCTGACCATGACTCAATCTACCATGACCGACAAGACGACCATCGGAATCGACCTCGGAGACAAGAAGAGCCACATCTGCGTCCTCTCCGGCGACGGGGAGGTCCTCGAACGGGCAGAAGTGCCGACGACAATGGCTGCGATGCGGCGCCGCTTCGAGCAGGGTGAGTCACTGCGCATCGCCATCGAGGCTGGCGGTCAGTCCTGCTAGGTCGCTGAACTGCTCAAGGAGCTCGGCCACGATGTGATCGTCGCCAACCCCCGCAAGCTGCGGCTGATCTACGAGAACGACTCGAAGTGCGATGCGGTCGATGCCGAGCAGCTTGCTCGAGTCGCACGCCTCGACCTGAAGCTCCTGCACCCGATCCAGCACCGCGAGCGCTCGGCGCGCGCCGACCTCAACAAGGCTCGTTCACGGGACCTACTCGTCTCGATGCGGACGTCCATGGTCAACCATATCCACGGCGTCCTCAAGTCGTTCGGGGCTCGAACGGCCAAGAAGAGCGCCGCCCTGTTCCACACCTGGGTCGAGGACAAGATACCGAGCGAACTGGACGGCGCACTGCAACCAATCCTGGCGACGCTGCGCACCGTGAACGAACAGATCAAGGTGCTCGGGCAAAGAGATCATCAGGCTCACGAAGGAGGTCTACCCAGAGACACAGGTCCTGCAACAGGTCGATCGCGTTGGTCCTCACACGGCTCTGCGCTTCATCCTCACCATCGAGGACCCGTCACGCATCGAACGAAGCCGCGACGTTGGGGGCTACCTTGGGCTGACCCCCAAGCGGAAACAGTCCGGGAAGGGCGACCCCGAGATGCGGATCACCAAGGCAGGCGACAACGAGGTCCGTCGACACCTCGTGCAGTGCGCTCAGCAGATGCTCGGGCCGTTCGGCAAGGACTCCGACCTCAGACGCTGGGGCCTGGAGCTAGCCGCGCGCGGCGGCAAGACCACCAAGAAGAAGGCGGTCATCGCTGTGGCCCGCAAGCTGGCGGTACTGCTCCACACTCTGTGGCGCACGGGCGAGGTGTATGAACCGCTAAGGAACGCGAACCGCACAGCGAAGAAGCAAGGCGCGGCGGCGGTCCCTGCGTGACACGACAACCACTGAATCACCTGGCTCACGCTCGCCTGTAGGGCGAACAGCTAAGAGCCCGGAACTCCAACCGACTGAGTAGAGAACCGAAAGAACAGATCAAGCTACGTGAAACCGCCCAGTCCTGGCGACTGCGGGCCAGAACTCGATGGCTGGCCTAGGATTGGATGCACAACAGACTTCGGTCAGCCGCGCATCGCACTCCGCCGGATAGATAGCAGCGCCCGACTGGACGGACCCCATCGAGCACCGAGGCGGCGACACGAGCCACACCGGGGCAGAGTGCGGATAGAAGCAAGGCGGACCACGTAGCTCGATCGCCTCTCGGCGATCTACAGGCGACACACCCTCGGGCAATCCCTGATTTACTGCTTGACGCTGGAGGGCCTTCTCATCGAAGGAATTCCAAGCGGGGTGGCGAAACGATTCACTAGGCCTCGAGCAGGCGTTGATTGCTCGCCGTTCTGCGCGCGCCGCGACGCGGGCGAGCACCCAGAGACTCAGGCACGGCATTCCCCGGGCCGCGCGATCTGAGACTCGCCGAACGACTGGCGACGAAGTACCGCCGCCGCAACTACTGCCAGTTAGCCTGGACCGCCGAGCTCAATCCAGACGTGACCCCGACGTCCGTCCTGTCACGGTGCCAGGCCTGGAAGTACCAGGACTCTCCGGCGGCAGCGGCGGTTGAGCCCATCGACGTCGGTAGCGTGGTGAGGTCGATGCGAAGGCTCGCCCGCCCCAGGCCATCGGAGCCCTGCTCGCTGTCGTGCAGCACGCGGGTGGAGAGACCGCGCTCGTGACCGTCGAGCGCAAGGTGGGCAGCACGACGACCTGCGTCGTCAGGCCGAATTCGACGGGCCAGATCGGCCGCCTCGTCGGGTCGGGCTCCAGCTACGTCGCCGAGAACGGCTTGCTCTTGCGCGCTAGCCGCCTGCCGCAGACGGCGTTCGGCTACCTTCTGACCTCGCGCACCGCGGGCTTCGCCGCGCTGCCGGGCGGTAGCGCGGGCAACCTCTGCCTGGGCGGCTCGATCGGCCGTTTCGCAGGACAAATCCAGTCGAGCGGAGCGCAGGGACAGATCGACACGATCGTGGACCTGACGGCGATGCCGCAGCCGATGGGCGCCGTCGCCGCGCAGCCAGGTGAGACCTGGTACTTTCAGCTCTGGCACTGGGACAGTTCCCCGAGCGGCCCGCCGACGTCGAACTTCACGGCGAGCGTCGCGATCGATCTTCGGTGAGCCGTCGGAAAGTCGAGGCAGAGGTTCACGCAAATTGCGGAAACACGCCCGGAAGCGCCAGGTGTCCTCCGCCAGTGCGGCGGTCGGCGTCGCCCGTGAGCGCTTTCGTCAGCGCCGCCATGGCCGCCTTCGGCTCGGTCGTGGGAGCGAGACGGAAGCTCAGCTTCAGCGCAGTCTCCGGGCGCAGCACGTTGCCCGCGTCCGCGATCGCGGGGAGTCCATCCGCGCCGGTGACGGAGAGCGTGGGCGCCCAGGTCCGCGCGACGTTCTGCATCAGAACATGACACCGGGGAAAGCCGAGATTTATGCTGGGCAGTTGCGAAGAGCCATGTAACAGTCTTTCTCGATCGGGGAATCTCCTCGGTCTCGCCGACCAGCCTCGTCATTGCCAGATGAGGCGGGTTACTTTTCCTGGCTCGCTGCCTGCCCTTGTCTTGTCCCACTCCATTCTGCATCGCCGGATTGCGAGAGTGAGGGAGGATTCCATCTGTGAGTCGCCACCTCAGGTGCCTTGAGCGCCTTCGGCCATCATGACCATCAGAATTCCGCGTCCCGCGTCCCGCGTCCCGCGTAGTCGCGTTCGCTAGCGTGCTGCTCGCCGCAGTCGTGCCAGCGGCTTCATCCGCTACGGCCCAGAATCCTGGAGCCACGCCAATCTTGCCGGCGTACCAGACGTTCACGTTCAACTTCGCCACGGGTGAAAGCCCGGACAACAATCCTGGGGGCCCTTTCGATGAAGCGGCGGTAGACGTCCCCTATCTGGCGCCAACGCAGTTCAACAACCCCTGGCTCCACTGGCGCTTGACCGCCGTCGTGACGCCCCCGGGCAACCTGCCGACCTACGAGATCGCTGGCTTCTTCAACGGAAGCGGTCCCAACCCAGCGGTGGGAGACAGGTGGCGTGTCCACTTCACGGCCCCCACGCTGCAGGGGCTCTACAGCATCCGGTTCGTCTTCGAGGAAGGCCCGTTCATCAACGTCTCGGACGCGCCCGCTGCTGCGGCAGCCTCCCCCACCTTCGTGAAGGAATGGAACAGGGATGTCATAGTCATCGGCCCCGAACAGACGGCCCCTGGATTCCTCGCGAAAGGACCGATCCTGGCGTTCAGGGAGCCAGGCGCACTCGGTACACGCTACCTGCGGCACTCGAACGGCGAGACCTTCCTGAAAGGGGGCGTCGGCAGCCCGGAGAACTTCTTGGCGTACTCAGGGTTCACGGACTACACGGGGCCAGAGGCCAGTGTGGACGGTGTCGGATCGCCAGCGCAGGTGAACGGCTTCATTCACGAGTATCAGGCTCACGAATTGGATTGGGACCTTTCGAACGGCGACCCCGAGTGGACTGCGGACGGTGTTGCCCAGAGTGGCCGTGGGATCATAGGGGCTCTCAACTACCTGAGCAGCGTCGGAGTGAACAGCATGTACATGCTGCTCATGAACCTCGGGGGTGATGGCAGAGACGTGCATCCCTTCATCGGAACCCCGAAGGATGCGGCAGATTCGTTAGGAAACCATCCCGTCGCGGCAGGGACCTCTGGAGACGTCAGACGCAACTACAGCGTCAAGCGAATGCGCGAGTGGACCACGGTGTTCGAGCATGCGATGGCGCGAGGCATCATGCTCCAGTTCTTCCTGGCCGAGACCGAAGGGGAGAACATCGCATGGCTCGGTGCCGGGTCTGATTCCATCGAAAGGCGGCTGTTCCAGAAGAACATGGTGGCCATGTTCGGACATCTCCAGGGTGTCAAATGGAACCTCTGCGAAGAGAACATTCTGGACCCGGCAGGGAACTCCGCTCAGTTCACGGTGACCGAGCTCACGGACATGGCCCACTGGATCCAGCGCTGGGACATCAGCGACTACGATCCCTATCGCTCGGGCGTGGTGGGGTCCTGGATCGGGCATCCGATCTCCGTCCACGGAGCTCCCAACCTCAGTCTCCAGGAGCTTTACACGCAGATTCGAGACCAGGTCAGCGACGCCGACTGGTGGCTTGATTGCACCTCGATGCAGCTGCATGGGTTCGAACAGAGATTCAACGACTGCTCTTCGAACGTCGCTGGTCCAAGGTCCTCTTACAGCGACTTCACCGAGTCGATCCAGTCCATCTTCGTCGCTGGATCGAGCGGAAGCACGGGGTCCAGCAGTCGGTTCGTCGTCATGGATGTCGACGAGCAGGGGTCGAACAACAATGGAGTCGGTGACGAGTCTCCTGGGGCAGGTACGCCCTGCGCCACGGCGACATCCGAAGACCGACGCAAGCGCGTTCTGTTCGACGTGTTGCTCTCTGGCGGGAATATCGACTGGTACTTTGGCTACTACAGCTTCGGTGGAACGGTTCAGGTGCCTGACCGGTCCTTCGGTGGCGGGGACCTGCGAGTAGAGAACTTCCGCACTCGAGCCATGATCCTGACGCAGACTCGTGCGTTCCGGGAGCTGCTCTCGAGCTTCCCATTGCGCTCGATGGAGCCCAGCGATGGGAGCGTGATGAACGAAGCGAACGATGCAGAGTTTGGTGACGCGGAGGTCCTGACCGACCATGACTCCACGTACGTCATCTACTACCCGACGCTCGGGACCGGATCGACAGCGAATCCTGGAACGGTGGCTGTCACTGCCCCCTCTTCAAGTGGACCGTACGACTACGTGGGCAGGTGGTTCAACGCCAGTTCAACGATGCCGATCGGTTCTCCCACGGTGTTTCAGCTGACCGCTGGTGGAGGTTCCCACTCACCGGATACCAGCAGTCTCGACCCTGCCCTCTATGGCAGTGACTACATCTACCTCATCACGCGGGTGAACTAGGGCCATGAAATTGACCGCAAGCTACATCATCACAGCGTTCGGACTCTTTGGATCGACTGCCGGAGCCACACAGCTTCTCACGGTCCCGGATGGACGAGATGGCCTTCGTCTTGGAACGAGCGCTGCCATTCATTCTGACGTTGCCGTCCTTGGTGCCTACAAGGGCGGCTGGTCGAACCAACCTTTCGCGCCTGGCTTGGTAGCTGTGTTCCGCAAGAATGCGCAGGGTGTATGGTCCTACTCTGAATCGATCGAGCCGTTCGACGGCGAATCCCAGGATTGGTTCGGATGGAAAGTTGCGCTGACAGAGCGGTGGCTTGCGGTCATCTGCTTGAATGACGATCTTCCAAGCCAGAACGGTCGCGGGTCTGTCTATGTCTACGAGGACCTCGGCGACCACTTCTCGTTCCACAGTCGGCTCGTTCCACCGCCAGGGGGCAACCAGACCAATTTTAACGCTGACAGCGTTGCCTTGGATGGAGACAGGCTTGTCGTTGGTTCGGGCAGCTACCACCTGATCGACGCCCAGTATATCGGCCCGAACTCTGGCGCCATCCACGTCTACGACTTCGATGGCGCCGTCTGGCAGCATTCTGACTCGGCTACCGATGGTCGTCTCGGGTTCCCCGGTGGTATCGGGCAGGCGGTGCAGATCCACGGCGATGTCATCGTCGCCGGCAACCACGGCTACCGTATCAACGGCCATGAGACTGGCCTCGTCGTTATCTTCGAGCGCTCACCGAGCGGCCTGTGGGAGGTCATCGACCGCCTCGATAGCCCCTACCCGGATGAGAACGCCCAGTTCAGTCGCGGGATGTCATTGGACGGAGATCAGCTCGCGGTCGTGGCCAACTATGGGTCCGCGGGTTACGGCAGCGTTCGGATCTACAACCGCACACCATCGCGCAAGTGGCGCCTCCGGGCCGCTGCGTATCCGGACGTGTGGGTCGCTAACATGGGGCGCTTCGTTGACCTCCGGGGCCAGCGCCTACTGGTAGGAGGCGACGGATTGGCCCCCGCGATTCCAAGCGTTCATTCCGGTGGAGTGATGCACTTCACCCACTGCGGCGGATATTGGGGACTGGACGGAAGGCTCCAGATCCCGAGCTATTTCCAAGGAGGAAACTTCGAGCAGTCCTTCGCCTTCGACGACGATCAGATGCTGGTGGCATATCCAGAGCTAAGTACCGGCGGCTTCTCGTCCGTGGGCGGTGCCTATGTGGTCCGGCTGCCCGACAAGAATCCCATCACGTGCGATGAGCTCGGAACGCCGATCGCACTGCCGTCCGCAGCCGCGCCGTGCCCCTGCGGAAACGACCCGGTGGATCCACTCGAGGGCTGCGTGAACTCCACGGGACGCGGCGCACGGGTATGGGCCAGGGGTCAACTCTCCATCTACAGCGTGGCCTGTCAGTTCCACATGGAAGGCCTTCCACCGAACACGCTGGGGCTCGTGGCCAACATGCGCCAATTGCCCGATGAAGCCGCATTGCCGGCTGTCTCAGGAGATGGACTTCTCCTTCGGCATCCATTCGTCGCTCCGTCCTTCATCCACGTGTTCCGAGCCAATGCGCAAGGAGAGGCGGATTGGATCCCACCGGCCATGGAACCTATCGGCATCTTCCCGGGGACACGCGGGACTTTCCAGGTCCTCTACCGCGACCCGGGCGGCCCCTGCGGAACCGGCATGAACTGGGCTGCAGGATTCGTAGGGCAATTCGTTCCCTGAACCGAGGCGGCGGCATGGGGCAAGCGAAGGCTCACATCTTCGCCACGATCCACGCCACGCAGGCCGTGAGTCGCTCCGCCATCTCGAGGTGCAGGAACTCGTTCGGCCCGTGGGCGTTCGACCCCGGGCCGAGCACGCCCGTGATCACGAACTGCGCCTCCGGGAACGACTCGCCGAGGAGGCCCATGAGCGGGATCGTTCCGCCCTCCCCCAGGGACACGGCGGGCTTCCCGAAGAACGCCTCGCTCGACTCCTGGATCGCCGCGTCCAGCCACGGCGCAAAGGGCGGCGCGTTCCAGCCGGTCGCGCCGTCCACGTTCTCGAAGGTGACCTTGGCGTGGCTCGGGGCGTCGTTGGTGAGCGCCTCCGTCAGGGCGGCCAACGGATAGGAATTCCAAGCGGGGTGGCGAAACGACGCACTAGGCCTCGAGCAGGCGTTGATTGCTCGCCGTTCTGCGCGCGCCGCGACGCGGGCGAGCACCCAGAGACTCAGGCACGGCATCCCCCCCGGCCGCGCGATCTGAGACTCGCCGAACGACTGGCGACGAAGTACCGCCGCCGCAACTACTGCCAGTTAGCCTGGACCGCCGAGCTCAATCCAGACGTGACCCCGACGTCCGTCCTGTCACGGTGCCAGGCCTGGAAGTACCAGGACTCTCCGGCGGCAGCGGCGGTTGAGCCCATCGACGTCGGTAGCGTGGTGAGGTCGATGCGAAGGCTCGCCCGCCCCAGGCCATCAGTGAGCGCGGGCTGCGTTTCCGCGTCGCCCCGTTCCCCGTTCATCAGGTGGGTCGTTGCCCAGGCGAGTGACCCCGGTCCAAACGCGTCCCGCGCTTCGTCCAGCCTCATTTGCAGCGTCGGCATTAGCCTGGCAGCGTTCTCTCGAACGCCCTTCTCTGGAAGCCGCTCCGATCGCGCGACCGCCCTGCCCGCTGCATGGACGACCCCCTCGAATGCGTCGATCCACGAGGCCGTGCCCGAAGCGAACCACGCGGCGGGCGTGCGCGGGACCATCGGGAGCAAGCCTGTTTCGTGGAGCGGGATCGCGTCGGGCGATGGCTTCGATCGAAGGATAAGCTCCAGAGCACGATCCTCGGCGATTGAGCATTCGAGCTCCCCGCGGCCAGGCAGGGAGTCCTCGATGGAAGCCATGATCTCGTCGAGGTCCTCTTGGCCGATGCCAGACCCATCGTTGCCATGGGCAGCCAGCAGAGCCCCCATGATCTCCTCGGCGAGGTCTTCCCCGAGGTCCCACTGTGCGTTGAGGAAGACTCGCTCGTCGTCGACGGGGATGGTCGGTGTGGTGTGATTCGGCCCCAGTCGAACGACGATTCGTTGGCCCTCCTGGTTCACAGCCACGGTGCTCCGCGACCTCCATGCAACCTCCGTGTCGGAGCTGGCCTCATCGATGAACTTGCTGAGGGATGCGGGCGCCAGAAGGATGGCGAAGTCGTGGACCGACTGAATCAGGGGGAGCCCGTTCGAAGTGCTCTTCGCACCTCCTTCGGAGCCAGACGAGCGTATGAGGCCTTCCACGAGGGGCAGGGCTCGCCTGGCGGCTTCCTCGCTCTTCCAGTCCAGGACAAGCTCCGCCTCCATGGACTCGAATGTGGTCATCATCGCGATGAACTCGGCCTTCGCGGCCGGGCCCGCTGTCCCCAGGACTTCGCCAAGGTCTTCCCCTGCCAGGGCCTCTTCATCCGAGACGAGCCGGATGACAGACCCGTAGCGAGCGGCCGCATGGGCAAACGCGCGGGAATCAGCGCCAAGCACGAACTCAACCCGGTTCGGTAGGAACTCAGCCAGGCCGTCCAACCCGATGGCGACTCTTCCGAGCAGGTCCGTCTCCATCCGCCAGGATCTCATGAGAGGGCGACGCCGCCAGAACTTCATCGCGGAGGAGTCGAGGAGCCCGCGGGTGAGTTCCTCGAGGCGCGTGATCTCTATCCGAAAGAGCGGTGCGACTGCGCGATCTTGTTGGCTGACTGGCGCGGTCGGCGCGGTCGGCGCGAGCTGCGAGAGCGTAAGGGCGAGGAGAGCGATCATGGCAGAGCTTTCTCGGAGGACATCCTGAGCTGTCCGCGCTGCCGCGGGCGTCGGCACGTGATCTCGGTGATCACGGACCCGGAGACGGCGCGGAAGGTATTGGAGGGCGTGAGGGACGCAAGGATAGGCTTTCCAAGCGGAGTGGCGGAACGGCGCACGGCTCGAATCCATGGACGATGGGACCGGGCGCGCGGATGAGCACGGCGGCACCCGCGAGCCGAAAGTGGCCAGGTGCGTTCATGGATCCCGCCCCGATTCTGAGATCTTTGGGCGGCTGACTTGGTGACTACCCTGCACTTGATCCACTACAGCACTTCCCATGAATCACAGTCTCACCGCCCTGGTCACCACCTCGTGTCTGCTCGTAGCGGCTACCTGTGTGGCGTCGGCTCAGTCACCAGCGCCTGTCGAGGTTCCGGATCGCTCCGGGCGTGACGGGCTCTACGCCTGGCTCGACCGGCTGGACTATCCGGATGGAGTCGATCTTCGAACGGTTCGATGGACGCGACATGGCGAGTCTGGCCTCGCGTTCGTCGTCTCGGAGTCGGATGATCGTATCGAGCTGTTCGCGTTCGGCGGTTTCTCGCTTCGCGTGCCGAAGGCGCAGGGGGCGGGTGCCGGTGACGACACTCGGATGGAGGTCGTCGAATTCCGCGACGCGGCAGAACAGTGGCTCCACGAGATCCAGCGGGAGAGCGCTGACCCCGACGTGGGCGATGACGTCGATGACGCCGGCGCCTTTGGGTTCGGGAACGTCCTCCCCGTCCGTAGCCAGCTCATCATGGCGGCTCGCCGCGCCTACCGGAGCGACGCCGGGGATCTGGAGTCCCGCCTCCTCGATGCGGCAGCGATCAGGTACGGACTCGAGGAGCGATCGAGAGGGCGGTCGGGGACGCAGCTCTCCGCCCTCCTTCGAGCGGACACCGAGGTGTTCGAACGTGTGGCCGCATGGACCGGTTCCGGGATGACCGCTGGCCTTGCCGGGAAACGAGCGCGGCTCCTGCGTTTTGCCGAGCTCTTTCCCGAGAGTCACTTCGCGGGGCCAGCACGTTCGGAAGCCGACATCTTGGCCCGCATGATCGTCGAGGCGCCGGGGCTTCCCACCGACGAGGAACTCGAATCCTTGACCGGAGAGTCGCTGGCGCGCGCGCTGGTCCAGCGCCTGCGAGATTCGGAGGCCGTCTTCAGCATCAATGGAAGCGTGAGCCTTCATTCGCGTGGTAAGGGGTCCACGATGCTCGATCGACTGATCTCCATGGGCGATGAATCGCTGCCGGCGCTCGTCGACGCGTTCGGCGATACTACGTTGACGCGGGCCGTTTCCCATGGGCGGTGGGGTCTGAGTCCGGAGACGATCAAGGTCGGAATGGCGGCGCAGATGGGCGTCGAAGCCATCACGGGCAAGTGGTTCGCCACTCCCGAAGCGGCGCGGGATTGGCTCTTGCGACGCCAGGCGGAGGGCGAGTCGACGCTGCTTACCGAGGAGATCTTGAACAAGGGTTGGGTGGACACAGGTGCCATCCGGCGCCTGGTCGAGAGTGATCCTGCGGCCGCCGCCCAGGCGCTCCGCTCACTCCTCGCCGCCGACATGGCGATCTCTCGTCGCGTCCAGTTGATCTCCGAACTCGGCCAGGCAGATCACGTCTCGATCGAGGCCATCATGAGTGAGCAATGCGCTCCGGAACGACCTTTCGCCGTCAGGCAGATGGCCGCACAGCGGCTCGGGCGATGGGATCCGAAGCGAGCGCGCAGTGTTGCGCTGGAAATCCTGCGAACGGACCCGGGTCATGGCTCGCCGCGCCTGCCAGCGACGCAGGCCGCGTTCTTCGACGATCAGGTTCACGAGGACGCGTGGAGGCGCCTCGCCGTCCAGCTCGTGGAGCTCGAAGCATGGGACGCCATCGCCGCCGAAACCCCGATGAAGACGGCGATCACGCGGTACGCGATAGGGAGAGAGATCGCCGCGCGCGAATCCGTTTCGACCCGCGATCCCGCGATCGCTCGAATCCTTCTCCGCGGGCTCGTCGACGGCGCCGAGGTCGCGAGCCTCATTCCGCACGGATCCCCGTACCGCGGACCCGACTCGCGCGTGTCGGACCTCGTCGGTGCCTACCTTCTCGCGCGCGGGGGAAACGCCGCGGCCTTTCCCGTCGATGCTCCACGGGAGGATCGTGACCGCGTGCTCGAGGAGATCCGCAACCGGCTCCGCGTATCCCTCGGCGAGGAGCCCGAGCCCACCCCGGTCGGCGCGCCGGCGATTCCTTCGCTCGATGACGAGATCGTCGTCCCCCTGCTAAAGGCGTTGCAGTCGGCGGATCTTGACGCCCTCGAAGCGGCCGAGACCAAGATCGCCATGGCCGGGCTGGAGGCGCTTCCGGCACTACGACGAGCCATGGGGAGGTTCGAAGGTACGCCATCCCAGCGCAGCGCACTGGAGCGCGGCATCACGCGGCTTGGAACCACCGTGAATCGGGTGATCTTCCGGCCTGGCGGCGACGAGACGCTCGGTGCCGAGCTGTCGAAGCTCCAGGGCCGCCCGCTGGACCATGAAGCCATCCTTGCGTGGCTCCAGAGGACCGTCACCATGGGCGCGGCCGTCAGGCTCCTGATCCATCGACCCGCGGGCGACTCGGGGTGTACCCTGGTACTCGCTGCTGGCGATCCAGACCAGCCAGACAGGCTGCGACTCGATGGCACGTTCGGCCAGGGGTCTCACCGCGGACTCGATGATCGAGCCTGGCAGTCCGTTCGGCGCTGGCTTCACTCCACCTCCGAGCGGCCTCCGGAAGCGGGCTGGGCGATACGAATCGATCTGCGCTGAGTCGGCACCTCGGCGGGCATCCAACCCTGCCCGGCGCGAATGGGCACCGGGCAGGGTGAGGGTTCTCGAAACGCTTCGGAAGTCCGTGGCGCCCGGAAGGCCATGGCGCCCGGAAGGCCATGGCGAAGCATCGGGTTTCAAACCACGGTGGACGGCCTCCCGACAGCCCGCCCGGGCCGCCCATCCGTCGGACACTTCCCACCTCCAACAGATGGGACTTCCAGTCCAGCTGGTACCCGGGAGGATTACCCGGCTCGAGCTGCCGTGACCATCGACTTGAGGCCGCCGAGGACCGGCCCTCAGGGGGGTGATGGCCTTGTCCGCCATGGTGGCTTGCCGTTGGGAAGAGGGACTGCGGGTTGTCGAGACGGATAGGAATTCCAAGCGGGGTGGCGAAACGACGCACTAGGCCTCGAGCAGGCGTTGATTGCTCGCCGTTCTGCGCGCGCCGCGACGCGGGCGAGCACCCAGAGACTCAGGCACGGCATCCCCCCCGGCCGCGCGATCTGAGACTCGCCGAACGACTGGCGACGAAGTACCGCCGCCGCAACTACTGCCAGTTAGCCTGGACCGCCGAGCTCAATCCAGACGTGACCCCGACGTCCGTCCTGTCACGGTGCCAGGCCTGGAAGTACCAGGACTCTCCGGCGGCAGCGGCGGTTGAGCCCATCGACGTCGGTAGCGTGGTGAGGTCGATGCGAAGGCTCGCCCGCCCCAGGCCATCGGATCGGACGATCCTGGCTCCGCGATTCAAGAGTCCGAGGTCAGGCCCGAGGCAAAGTATGCCGCTGCTGCCCGCCGGCTGGCTTCCGGTCGTGATCGCCCTGGACGCAAGGAAGATGGTTGTCACAAATCGCGGGAGGTCGAGGGCCGTCAGGTCCACGGCGTTGCCGAGGAGCGAGCCATCGGTCGAAACGGTCACGCGACCTCTCCTGCCGGTGGAGTTGGGTTCTGCCGAGCAGACCGAGACGTCGACGCTTCGACTCATCTCGCGTGCTCCCATGTCCACAGCGCCGATGGGCCGCGCGACCCCGCGCTGATCCAATGGAGGATCCGGCGACGCCCCGGCTGCGTCGATGGCCGGGCTGATGGGCTCCAGACCGTGGGTTGGACCCAGTCCGCCCGCAAATTCGAGCGCCGTCAGATGCGCCAGAACCGGTGCTCCTGGCGCTCCCATGAGATCTCCCAGCCCAGGCGACAGGCCGGTTGTGGGACCAACGGAGCCAATCAAATTGTGACCTGCGGAGCGCATGGCACCGCGGACGTCACCCTCGAAGCTCATGGCGCCGTTGCCGGCGACGATCGAATTCTCGATGACCAGCGTCTGGGGAAGGGCATTGGGACGTGCTCCTACACCGGCGTAGTCGAGCCCATGGTTGTCCACGATAGTGCAGTGATTCAGGCGACACTCCTCCTTGATCAGGCCCCCTTGAAACGCCTCGAAGAGAACGCCACCTCCTTGATTGCCGCTCACCGTTGTGTTCGTCACGTAGAGCGACGCCCCGCCAGCGTAGATCGCTGTTGCTTCCGGGAAGTTCGGTGCTTCGTTGTTCGCGATCGTGCAGTTGCGGATGTCCACGAAGGCACCGATCTCAGAGCCTGGGAACGCCATGATCGCGGAACCTGCGCCGTAGGTGAACACGGAGAGCCGGTTGTGGCTCACGACGCTATCCTCGATCGTGAGTTCTTCCCCCAAGGAGCAGATGCCTCCCGACGCAATGCCGAGTCCGGCGTTGTCAAGACCCTGGTTGCGTTCGATGACACATTCGAAGACTCGCACGATGTGGCGGTTCCAGATCCCTCCTGCGTGCGAGGCGTTGCCGTTCTGCAGTGTCAGGCCTCTCAGGGTCACCGCGGCGGACGCCGTGACCGTGACGACCCTGCGCTGGAATTCGCCGTCGATTCGAGTGACGGCAGCCCCAGCCATACCCTCGATCCTGAGGTCCTTGGTCAGGTACAGCTCCTCTTGATAGGTCCCCGGGGCCACTCGAATGGTGTCGCCGGATTGGGCCGCGTCGATCGCCCCGTTGATCGTGCAATAGGGCCGTCGATGGCTGCCGTCAGCGGCCTGACAGTCCGCGGTCCTCTGGTCCACGTAGAGGATCTCGGCAGGCGACGCGGGGGAAACAATGGAACAGAGAAGCGAGAGGAGCATGGCGATTCCGAGTGAGGGAGCGGTAGCTATCGCCCACCGTATGGGACCGAGTGAAGAGCCGCCATTCGACGGATAGGAATTCCAAGCGGGGTGGTGAGACGACGCACTAGGCCTCGAACAAGCGTTGATTGGTCGCCGTTCTGCGCGCGCCGCGACGCGGGCGAGCACCCAGAGACTCAGGAACGGCATCCCCCGCGGCGGTACCGAACCCGACCCAACGGCGGTACCGAACCCGGCGGTACCGAACCCGACCCAACGGCGGTACCGAACCCGGCGGTACCGAACCCGACCCAAAGCCGCCACGTTTCGGAGCGTAGGCTCCTGGGTCCATCCGAAACGTGGCGGCTTTGGGTCGGGTTCGGTATCGCCACGAATGTGGTGATCCAGCCTTCGGCTTCGGTACCGCCACGCTTCCCCGAAGGTTCACCGGGCAAGCACTCTTCCAAGGGCCGCAAGAACTTGATCCCACTCGATGTCAGGTTCGTGGGGCGTGACGAAGGGCGCAGAGAACTCCTTCACCCACTCCTTGTGCTGTGATCGAAGGTCTTTCGCCGAGACCTTGATCTGGGCAGAGCGTGCCCCGGACTCGAGGTCGTTGATCAGGTTCTCCATCGCTCCCAGCAGTTCGTCAGCGAAGCGCCGCGCTTCTTCGATGAATGCTGGAACGGGCACGAGGAACGACCCCACGAGCGGGTCCGCGAAGGCCTGTGCACCATCGATCGATCGCCCACGGCAGTCCCAGGAGATCTGGATGTCATCCTGTATTCGCACGAAGAAGACCTGCGGATTGACATTGAAGTAGAGGAAACCTGGCGAACGTTCGCCGAGCCAGCGTGTCGCCGTGTAATGGTCGTCAGGATCTGCCGTTCGTCCCTCCGTGGAGAATAGCCGTTCGGAGAACTGGGGCCACTCGGCCATCAAGTCCTCCAGCGCGGTGGGAAGGGGAGCGAGTGCGCCTGGGATCGCGTCGAGAACGTCACGCGCCATCGCGGCCACCTGGTACTCGAGACCGGGGTTCTCCGAGCCAAAGCGCTCGACAACAGCTGGCGAATAGCAGCAGAGCGCGCCAGCGTCCGTGTCGATGCTGAAGAAGCCGTCGGTGAGCGCGAACCAGCTAAGCGTCTGCCGCGGCGGTTCTCCCCAGGGCTCGATCTTCTCAGGAGGGAGAAGCTGGAATCGAAATCGCATCCCCAGAGGGTAACCTGTTCGAACGACGAGAGTTCGCCGCACCGATGATCGTCTCGGTCGATAGAGCGACGACCGTGGCGGTACCGCCACCAGTACTACCCGCGCTCAGGTGTCGCGGCGGTACCGCCACGCGACTGGATCGGTTGATGAGTCGCTACCGTAGCTCCCACTTTCACTCTCGCCCGCTTCCCCTCTGCGCACCTCTCTGCGCCCATGCTCAAGCACATCGGCTCCTCCTGGCTCCTGACGATCCTGCAGATCGTGGCGATGTTGAAGCTGACGCCCTTCATGGCCGAGCGGCTCGGGACCGAGTCTTACGGCGTGTGGCTGGAGATCGTGGCCTTGACCGGCGCGCTCAAGCTGCTGATCGCCGGCGTGCCGATGGCGTCCGTGCGGTTTCTTTCGGCGGCCCTCGGGCGCAAGGATCTGGATGAAGTACGGCGCGTTGTTTCGACGTGCTTCGCGATGTGTGTCGGGCTTGGCGCTCTCGCGTTCTCGGTCGGAGGCGCCGCGTCGGTCTACTTCACGGGTACCTTCCTGGAGAAGCCCACCGTGGCGGTGCTCGGCGTGGGGGAATCCGCGGCGCTGGCGTACTGGGTGGTGGTTGCGTCCGTCGCCATGGGCTTCGTGATGCGCCTTCCCTACGGCATCCTTGAGGCCTACCACGACTTCCATCACCGCAATGCGATCATGGCGGCTGAGCTACTCTTGCGCTTCCTGCTGTCGATCGGACTGCTCATGCACGACGCGTCGATCGAGGTGCTCGCCTTCGCGATGATCTTCAGTCAGGTCGTCGAGTTCGTCGTGGCACTGGGGATCGTGAAGCTCCGACACCCGGAGGTTCACTTCGGGCTCGCCCACTACGACCGGACGTTGCTGCGCTCGATCCTGGGCTTCAGCCTCTTCACGCTTCTGCTCAACATGGGCGCGCAGCTTGCCTTCCGCGCGGATGCGCTCGTCATCGGAGAGTTTCTGTCGGATCCGGCAGCGATCGCCGACTACGACTTCGGGAACAAGTTCTTCGAGTACTTGATCGCGCTGGTGCTCGGTATCGGGATGGTCGTGATGCCCTACGCCACGCGGTTACGCGCTGAGGGAGATTCTTCGGACCTCGGCGGAGTCTTCCTCAAGTACTCGAAGATGGCGCTTTCGCTGTCGCTATGCGTCGGACTCTACCTGCTGGTCCTCGGGCCAGAGTTCCTGGCGTGGTGGCTCCAGGACCAGTACCACCCGCGCTCAGGTGTGGTGACCCAGATCCTCATGCTCAGCTTCTTCGCCTTCCTGCCGATCCGGGGCGTCGCGCTTCCGATGCTCATGGGGCTCGGAGAGCCGCGCAAGCCGGCGATCGCGTTCCTGGGGATGGGCGTACTCAATGTCGCGCTCAGCGTCGCCTTGATCGGACCCTACGGATTGGTCGGCGTCGCCCTCGGCACCGCGATCCCCAACGTCCTGTTCGCGGGCTACGTGCTCAAGCTGGCATGCGCCGAGATCCACGTCCCGGTCACGCAGTACCTGCGCCACGTTTTCGGCCGCGCGCTGGTCGGGAGCCTCGTACCGCTCGGGTTCCTCGCATGGTGCAAGTGGGGCCTCGACCTGCAGGGCTTCGTGCCGGTCTTCGGCGCGGGTGCCGTTATGGTGGGGGTGTTCGCGCTCACCTGGATCTTCTTCGTCTACCGCGGCGACCCGGACTACGACTTGCCTGCGTTGATCCGCCGCAAGCTCTGAGGGTGTGGCGAATAGCTGATTCCGCGCAGCGGGCATGAGCTTTTCGCATGCGGCCCTGGGTCGGGTTCGGTATCGCCAAGGAGTCCGCGCCACACCAGTCGATTCCGCGAGCGAGGGGCCATGGGAGGCGGGCAAGAGCTCTGCTGCCGAATGCAATCGCCGCCCTCCAAGTAGCACTGTGTTCCGATGGCTACCGTTCCCATTGAACCTTCATGGTCGATGGTGTGACCCGTGCGATTCCCTCGGCGTGCCGCACGATCACGTCTTCCGTGCCTGTGAGCCGGGTGACGCCGCGCCAGTCTTTCTGCGGCGTCATGGTGCGTGCCGCCGGGTCTTTGATATCGAGGACCAAAGATCGATCGCCCGGTCGGTAGTCCATGAACAGGTAAGGCCGATAGAAGCGCTCGTTCACCCAGAAACCCTCGAGGATCGCCCACATCTGGCCTCCTGCGAAGAAGGTATGGATGGTCTTCATGTCCGCTGCCCTGACCGTGCCGCCGCTGTAGCCCTTGCCCGCGCTGAAACCAAGATGCTCGCCTGTAGGGCTCCAGCTGATGCGCTGGAGCCACTGGTGGGGCCATCCATCGGGTTGAGTTCTGGACCGAATTTCGCACGAGGAAGCGTCGAGAATCGTGATGGTGGCCAATCGGCCTCCGCCAGGACGTCGCCACGGACGATCTTCATCCAGGTCGATCTGTTTCGACGTACCGCCGACGGCTATCTGGGAACCGTCGGGCGAGTAGGCGATCGTCCCGTGTGCGCCAGGGATATCGACCCCTCGGAAACCCGAGTCAGGCCAGCCGATGGTCACGCGGTTGGTCTCGACGATGGCGACTTGATCGATCGTCGGATGCACCGCGACGTCGGACGCGAGCGGTCCCCGCCAGGCCAAGGTCCCGTCGAGCGCCCAGACGTTGATGAAGCGCTCCGGTGGACCGTGGAACCAGTCGCGGCGCCAGGTCACCAGGTGGCCGCCGCCTGGAGTCCAGCATGCCTCGGTCCAGCCCGTACTCCCTTCGACGACGGCCTCGGTAGCTGTCTCGATAACGACCTCGACGGTCCTCTTGGGCTCCACCTCGAGTGCGGTCTCGGGTTGCCCGATGCTCGTTTCCTCGAAGGCGCGGATCTCGAGCGGACCACCGATGGGTCCGAGTGCCAGGTGGCGCTGGTCAGGAGCAAGCCAGCACGAGACCCCCGAAGTCCCCGGCGCCCACGAGTCAGCGGTCCGGTAGTCGGAGATCGTCGCCCCGCTCTCGACATCGATCACGCAGATCTGCCCCGATGGAAGGGCCACGAGGAGGTCGCCGCCCTTCAGCTGCTGGACGCTGGTCGCACTGCCGAACGGCGCGGTGCGGTCCGGTTCCGCTGCCACAGCTCCTGCGGGGCCCTCCTGGGCCGCGGCATCAGCAAGCAGGGAGAGGAGGATCAGGAGACAGATAGGGAAGGTGGGCATCGCAGAGGGAAAACGACACCGCCGAGAAATCGACGACGGGCAGGAGCGAAGAATCCTGGCGAGATCACGATGTCGCCGGTTCCGTATCGCCCGAGACCAGCCAAGCAGGGGATCAGTGGGGGAGGACGTCCGGCGGCGGTGGGCCGAAGATGAGTTCGATCGTGGCCATCGCGCCCGGAGGGGTCGGTTGACCCGGTGGGACGACCGCGATCTCGAGGTCGGGACGAAGCAGGTCGGCGAGCGCCTGCAAGCTGTAGCTGGCGTGGAGGAAGACCGGCGGCGCTCCCTCGCCTCCGGCCACGCCCATCACGTACGGGTTCAGTTGGGCGCGCGCGCCGGGTGGGAGCTCGGTGACGAGGGCGGTGAAGCGGGCGACCTGGTCCCTGGCGACCGGGCCGGCCAATGCGAGCGCCTCCGACTGCGGCCCGTTCCTGGAGGCTCCCATCAAGAGGCCGGCCAGGACGAGGGCCGCGGCGCCCGCCGCGATCGGTGCGGGGCGTCGCAGGGCGAGCGCTGCGCCGACGGCCGTCCCCGCGAGAATGGCCACGCTCGGGAGGAGCGCCACCACGTACCACATGTGGGCGCGACCCGAGAACGCGGTGATGCCGAGCGCCGCGAGCGCCCAGACCGCTGCGGCGATCACGGTCGTGCGGCCTGTGGTTCCCGTGGGGGGCAGCCCGATCGCCGCCGCCGCGATGAGCCCCAGGACCAGAGGCGCACCGCCGGGGACTCCGGCGGCGAGGAGCTGCCACAGGGTCCAGACGATCTCACCCGCGCCGTCACGGGCCGCCGCCGTGCCCGATTCGGCATGACCGCCCAGCCCGCCGAGTACCGCGGTTCGGACGGCGACGCCGACGGCGACGGCGCCAGCGCACGCGGCCACCGCGATCCAGCGCGGCCTCCAGGCATCGTCTTCGAGCGGCGGCGCCAGGACGGCGATCAAGGCGACCAGCGGGACCGCGATCACACCGGTCTCCTTGGAGAAGAAGGCGGCGAGCGACAGCAGCGCGATCGCCCACCCGCGCCTTGCGCCCAGCGCCTCGAGCGCGGCCCCCGCGACGAAGAGAACGCAGAGGGCATCCGCGCGCCTCGGCGCGTAGGGAACGACGTCGAGCTGAGACCGATGCATGAGAAACACCAGCGCCGCGATCACGGCGGCCACGGCCGCCGGAACGCGCAGGTTCGGGACGGGCCATAGACGCTCGATGAGCCGCGCAGCGATGGCGCCGATCACCGTCGCCGCGATCGCTGCGATCACGACGTCAGTCCACCGAAACGGCGCGGGGTCGAGGGTTCCTCCGCCCATCCAGTCATTGACCGTGAACGATAGGTGCACGAGCGGCCGGTAGAACGCGCCGTCCGGGTAGCGCCCGCCCATCAGCTCGTCGCCGAGCACGGAGAAGAGATCGGCCGCGCTGCCGACTCGCGATGCGGCGATCAGCGGGTAGCCATCGAACCCGAGCAGCGCGCCGTCACCGGCCCCGCCGTAGAGAAGGGCCGAGACGATCAGGCAAAGGGCCAGTAGCCCGAAGGCGCGAACGAAGGGCATGGTCGAAGGTGGGAAGGCGCGTTACTTGCCGTAGCCGAGACCCTTGACGCGGCTCTCGACCTTTAGGGTTTCGAGGTCGACGCCGTTGCCCTCGAAGGCTTCACGGGTCGAGATCAGGCTCGGGTCGTCCGCGTCGGGGATGCGCTTCGGTTCGGTGGCGGGACGGAGGAACGCCGCGTGCGCGTCGCCGCTGAAGCTCGCCGGAATCGGTTCGTCCAGAAGCAGAAGACTGAGGGGCGCGATGTCGATGAGCTGGAGATGGTCGCGTGCCTTCGACGGCGCCACGTTCTTCCCGGCAAGCACGAAGATCCCGTTCAGCGAATGGTCGGGGAACGGCGGCTCTCCGTAGGTGAGCGTCTGTCCGAACGTGGCGGCGACGCAGCGCCAGTCGGGTTCGAGTTCCACCACGAGGTCGGGCGCGATCGCGCTCGACCAGCGACCGGGGTAGAGATCCGAGCCGCGGTGGACCGCCTGGACGATGGGGAGGCCTTCGGGGAACTCGATGGCCAGGAGGTCCCGCGTGATCGCGTCGAGCACCTCGGCGCGGGCGTCCTCGCTGACGATGCCACGGGGCTCCCGTCCCGCGAGGTTGAGCCGGATCGACGCGAAGTTTCCCTCCGTCTCAACCGCGTACGCGCGCGTCGCGTCGAGGTCGAGCTGGCCGAGGCGCGCCGCGCGCTCGGACGCCTTGAAGTCGGCGAGGGAGCCCTGGGGAAGCGCGTCGAGCTTCGCGTCAGGGTTCGGCGCGCTGTAGCCGGCTTCCATCAGCCAGCGGTGCACGTTGAACGTCCTGCGGTACTCGGCGAAACCGTGGTCCGAGAGCACCATCACCGTGGTGTCGTCGCCGGCCGCTTCGGTCATGGCCCCGAGCGCGACGTCGAGGCGACGGAGGAGCCGCAGCACTTCCTCCCGCCGAAGGTTCTGCACCGGGCGATGGCAGAGCACGTCGAGCGACTTGAAGACGATCATCGAATAGGACCAGTCGGTCGCCTTCAGCTGCTCGCAGACGAGCCGCTCCTTGATGGCGATCTGCGACTCGATCGCATCGATGTCGGCGAGGGCCTGGCTCTGGCGCCAGACGCCGAGATCGGGGACGTAGCCCTGGGCTCGAAGACGTTCCGTGAAGCCGGGCGGGTGCGCATACTCGGCGTTCTCGGGGCTGAGCATGCCCGCGACGAGGGTGCCGCGCACCGCTTCGGGCGGGAACGTCACCGGGACGCCCCAGACGTGCACCGTGTGCCCGCGGGCGGAGAGAATGCGCCAGATCGGAGGCGCGTCGACGTCCTTGGCCGAGATGAGGCGCGCGTCGTAGCTCTTCTCGACCGGGCGAAAGAACGAGTAGACGCCGTGCTCGCCGACGCCCTTGCCCGTGGCGATGGTGGGCCACGCGGCGCTGCTGATCGGGATCTTCGTGGACTCCAGCGTGGCGCTGCGTCCGCGCTCGATCAGGGCGGCGAGGTTCGGCAGCTCACCCGCGCGCAGCATCGGATCGAGCATATCGAAGGTCGCTCCGTCCCACCCGACCACGAGGAGCCGCTGGGGGTCCATGGGCGAAGAGTCCCCGGACCCGCAGCCAGCGACGAGCGCCAGCGCCAGGAGGCCCAGGAGCGAATTCATCGGACGACGGACTACGGCGGGGGGCACGGCGCTCAGATCCTCTTCCCGAGCCTGTACCAGGCGAAGATCGCGAGCCGGATCCGCAGCTTGCGGCGGAAGCTGAGCTGGGAGCTCCCGACGAGGCGCTGGTACTCGGTGTAGTCGTTCTTGTTGGCGCCCTCGATCGTCCGGAACTCATGGTGCGCGAGGTTCGCCATCGAGATCGGCAGTCCCTGTCGGAGACGAAGGACCTCGACGAGGCGCTGGACCTCGCGGCCCCGCAGCAGTCGATCCTTCGGGCAGTACTTCTTTCCGAACCAGTGGTTGGTGCCGTGGATGCGGTAGCCGACGAGGGGCTCGCCGAGGAAGTACTTGCGCGCGCCGACGACGGAGCTGCCGTAGACGAGCGCCTCGTCCGCGCAGGTTCGCCATCCGCGGGCCTGGGGGAGCGGAAAGATGTCGTCGAGGATGCGGCGCTTGATCGCGAGGCAGGACGTGGGCTGGCCCACGAAGGCGCCGCCGTTCTTGAGCGCCCGCACGAAGGAGTAGCCCAGGTCGCGGGTTTGCCGCGGCGTGACCTCGGAGCGGCCGTCGGGGAAGAATCGCCGCTCGTTGCACGCGACGAATTCGACCTCCGGGTGCTCCGCGAAGACCTTCATCACGGACTCGACGTAGCGCGGATCCCAGACGTCATCGGCGTCGAGGAAGAACGCGACGTCGGCCGTGCTCTCCGCCACGCCGACCTCGAAGCACGAGAGCTGGCCACCGTTCTTCTTCTCGATCAGCCGGACGGCGTCGTACTCGGCGCAGACGCGCCGCACCTCCTCGAGATGCTCCTCCGACGAACCATCGTCCACGACGAGGATCTCGTCGAACGGGTGAGTCTGCTCCACCGCCGAGGCCACTGCTTCCCGCACGAAGTCGCGGTAGTTGTAGTGGTTGATCAGGCAGCAGGTGGTGAGCTTGGGCTTGCCCTTCATCGGGTGGGGGGAGGCTGGCTCGACCGCTGCGCATGTCGGAGAAGCTGCGCGTGTCGGAGAGGCGGGGACGGTCATGAAGGGACGCACGTGTTCGATCGGTCGCTGGCCCGGAGTTCACGGATGGGGTCCACGGATGGGGTCCTTCGGGTGCGCGCGGTCCGGGAAAGGTCGAGTCCCGGAGCGAGATGGTAGCGCGCGGGCGTGGCGGAGGAAACCGAAGCGTCCTGTCCTCTGTGGGCGCCCTGCCGCCTGCTTGCGGTTTCCTGGTAGGGGAATTGGAAGCCCGGTCTCGCGATTCACGGGGAGGCCCGTAGCCTGGGGCGCCATGCGTCCGTTCCCTCCCATCTTCGGTCTCGCCGCACCCTTCGTCCCGGTGATGGGCGTTCTCGGTGCCTGTTTCGTCTCCTGCGGCCCGTCGGCCAGTTCGGACGACCTCCCCCCGCCGGTGATCCTCATCTCGCTGGACACCGTGAGAGCCGACTGTATCGGCGTCTATGGTGCGCCCGAAGGCTCGACGCCCGCCCTCGACGCCTTCAGTCTTGGCGCCGATCGGTACGAGACCTGTACGAGCGCGGCGCCCTGGACGATGCCGAGCCACGCGTCGCTCTTCACGGGGCTCTATCCGTTCGAGCACGGGGCTCACTCGTTCCTGCCGCCGGACGACGCGACCGGGGACAACGTCTTTGCCCTGAATGACCGATTCAAGACCCTGGCGGAGGCGCTGCAGGGCAACGGCTACCGAACCGGAGGGGTCGTCTCGAACGCCATCTACCTGCGCCCCGAGCTGGGGCTCGATCAGGGGTTTGCGGACTGGGACGTCGAGCGCGCCCCTGCGCCCGAGATCAACCGCCGTGCCCTCGCCTGGCTCGACAAGGACCGCTCGAGCGGGCGACCGACCTTCCTCTTCGTGAACTACATGGACGCTCACCGTCCGTATCGAACGGGGGATCCCGAGAAGCTCGTCAACCAGCATCTCGATCGGCTTCTCTTCGAAGTGATGAATCAGGGCGAGCTGGATCCGGAGCTCGCGGCGCTCGTCGAGTCGCTCCACCAGAAAGCGGTGACGCGCCTGGATGCCGAACTCGAGAGGTTCTTCGACGGCCTGAAGGAGCGCGGTCTCTTCGACGACTCACTGATCGTCGTGACTTCCGATCACGGGGAGTCCTTCGGCGCGCACGCGATCGTCGAGCACTCCAAGGACGTGTACGAGGACACCGTGCAGGTGCCCTTGATCGTGAAGCTGCCGGGCCAGCGATCGGGGCGTGTGATCCGGGATCGAGCCTCGTCCGTGCACGTGGCGGGTCTGATCGCAGGTGCTCTGGGTGGAACGGACGCGGAGACGCTTTCGGATCTATTCCCCCGCGTGCCGGGCCCGACCGCGGAGAACGTCCTGGTAGAGAACTACTACAGCCGCCTCAAGGACCTCCAGCGCTTCGGCGACCGGTTCAAGCGGCGAAGGTGGGCGCTTTACGACGGGAGCATCAAGCTGATCGCGGGCTCCGACAACGGGGTCGAACTCTATGACCTGTCGACGGATCCAGGGGAACTCACGAACCTCGCGGAAGAGCGCTCCTCGGTGACGGAGCGGCTGCTGGGAGAGCTTCAGGCGCGGCTCGGCGGACCGACGGCCTACGAGGGCGATCCCGTCTTCCCAGGGAATCTGACGGACCGGCAGAGGGCTGACTTCGACCAGCTGGGCTACGGCGGTAGCGGCGGCGATCGTGGCAACGACGCAGAGCCAAAGGAGAACGCACCCCGATGATGAACTTCCGTTCCCTTCTCGTGCTGGCTGCCTGCTGGAGCGCCGCGGCCTGCGGCGGCGGGGGCGACGACGCCTCCACGAAATCCGCTCCGCACGTGATCCTGATCTCGCTGGACACGCTGCGGGCCGATCGGATCGGCTGCTATGCCTCGACCGATCGCACTGGAGCCTCGACGCCCGCCGTCGACGCGTTCGCCAGCGGGGCGGACCGCTACGTCTCCTGCACGGCGACATCCTCCTGGACGCTTCCCTCCCATGCCTCGATGTTCACGGGGCTCTTCCCGTTCGAGCACGGGACCCACGGTTTCAAGGTCGACAAGCTGATCGACAACGCATATCCACTGCACCCGGACTTCGTGACGCTGGCGGAGGCGCTGCAGCGCGCCGGCTATTCGACCGCGGGCTTCGCCGCGAACACGGTGTACCTGGCGATGCGCTGGGGGCTTGGCCAGGGCTTCGACACCTACGAGGTCAAGCGCCAGCCCGCCGCCGCCGTCACGGATCGCGTGCTGAAGCACCTGGACTCGGTCGCGGGTTCGAAAATGCCGCAGTTCGTGTTCGTCAACTACATGGACATGCACAGGCCCTACGGCGGCTTGACGGCCGAGGAACTTCATCGGATGCCCAAGGAGGAACGGCCCGACGAGCTGCTCGAAGCCCTCTGCGTCCAGGTGATGAACCGTGAGGAGCCGGCGGGTGAGCTAGGGGACCGCGTTCTCGGTCTCTACGACGCGGCGTTGACGCAGCTCGATGCCGAGATCGGACGACTCCTGGACGGGCTCCGTGGGCGCGGGATGCTCGAGAACGCGATCGTGATCCTCACGTCGGATCATGGCGAGGCGTTCGGCACGCACGGGATCGTCGAGCACGGCAAGGACGTCTACGAGCCGCTCGTGGCCGTGCCGCTCATCGTCAAGGCGCCGGGGCAGACCGAGGGCCGCGCGATCGACGACCGTCTCGCGTCGCTGGTGGATCTGCCCGGTTTGATCGCGAGGACGATTCCGGGCGAGGCGGGCGCGGCGTTGACGGAGGAGTTCGCGCGCGTCCCCGGGAGCCATGGCGTCACCGCGGAGATTCACTTCGCGCGGCCGCGCGACCTTCAGCTCTACCCCGAGCGATTCCAGCACGAACGAACGGCGTGGCGTGACGGCCGCTTCAAGCTGATCGTCGGCGGCGAGGCGGATCAGCTCTTCGATCTGGAGGCGGACCCTGGCGAGCTGGAGAACCTCATCGACCAGGAGCCCCAGCGCGCAGCGCTGATGCGTCGCGCGCTGGAGCGTTTCCTGGCCGCTGGCGCCTACCAGGGAGAGCGCATTCCGCCGACGCCGGCCAACGCCCATCAGCTCAAGGAAGCCGCCGCGATCGGCTACGGCGGGAAGGACGAGTGAGGCGAAGGCCGCGGGTTCAGGGCAAGTAGATGCCGCGCACCGCGAGCGCCTGGCGGATCGCGGCGATCTGGCGTTCGATGGACTGGAGGGCGATCACCTCCTCGGTCAGGTTCACGTTCGACTGTTCGAGGTAGCCCTGCTTGATCACGCCGGCTCCCTGGAAGCCGGGCTGGCAGCCCCGTGCGTCTCCCGAGGCGGCGGTGGGAAAAAAGCCGTTGCGGCCGGCGGCAGCGAGCGCGCTCTCGTTGCCAAAGGTATGAAGGCGGATCGTGCCGATCTGGGTGATCTGGAAGGATTCTCCGTGGGCGAAGCACTGGCCGTCGGTCGACACGGAGATTCCCTGACAATCCGACGGGATCGTCACCTCGTCGTTCAGCCGGTAGCCCTCGACCGTCACGAGCCTGCCGTCGAAATCCTGGCGAAAGCTCCCGTCACGTTGGTACCGGAGGTCGCCATTGGGGAGCTGGATCTCGAAGAAACCCCTGCCTTCGATGCCGAAGTCGAGCATATCGCCGGTCAGTTGAAGCACGCCCTGCTGGATGTCGTAGTGGCTCTTGCCGACCTCCGGAACGCGCGTGCCGCTCGCCTCGTCCACGTTGGCCAACGTGCTGAGCCTGCGACGCTTGTAGGCCGTCACGCTGGCATGGGCGATGTTCTCGCAGTGAGCGGCGCGCTGGGCCTCCAGGACGAGCAGGCCCTCCTGGAGGACTTTGACTTCCTGCAGGTAGGTCGGGGTGGCGCTGGAGTACGAAGCGCTGGCCACCTGAGCCCCCCTTGTATCCGCAAGGAGGGCACTCAGCACGTCCAGTCGATCGCCGAGTGTCACGAGTCCAGCGGTGACGTCGGCGTTCCCGCTCGGTTCAGGGCCCCGGATCGCGAGAAGCGCGTGAAGCGCCTTGACCTCGCGCGTCAGCTCCGCCTGCGAGGATTCCATCTCCGTCCGCCACGGCTCGTCGGGCGTTGCGGAGGGGGTGGCGCTCTGGCAGGCGGCAAGCATGGCGACGGTGAACAGCAGAGTCGTGGCAAGCGTCATCATCAGGATCTCCGGTCGAGCGGAGCGAAAAACTCGCTCCCTCCCCGGTCGTTCGACCAGCAGGGCGCAGAACTGATGCCTCGATCGTGCGGGAAGATTCCGCACGGGGTCCCGCGCTACCGCGGCGCCGGCGCGCCGGCGTCGACAGCGAGATTGAGATCGAACTGAAGTGGCTCGGCTCCGACCGTCAGTTCACGCTGGAGTACCGAACCGTCGCCCATACGGATCCTGAGCGCATAGTCGCCAGGCAGAAGATCGATCCACGATTCGGCGAACCAGCGTCCCACCCACGTGGTGTCGGCCGCCAGGCCGTTCTCGTCGATCGCCTCGAGAAAAGGCCAGGGCTCCTCCAGCTTTCCCGTCGGGAACGTGACGTGGGTCGTGGCAGTCACCGTCAGCCGGAGCTCCTCGACGTCTCCCGAGCGGGCATCCACCGTCATGGGGGCCGAGCGCAGCCGTGGATCGAACGGGCGTGGCGGCCTGGCGGGTACGCCCGCGACCTGCAGCACGTACTGCGTAGGCGCCAGGCCCTCGATCCTGAACCGTCCGTCCGGATCGCTTGCGAAGCGTCGGCCCTCGATGGCGGCGACGGCGCCCGTCGTCGCGTCCAGCGTGCCCAGACGGAACACGGACTCGATGGGCTGACCGTCCGCGTCCCGGACCGATCCGGCGAGGGCGACCGGCCTCTGCAGTCGAATGACGCCGAGGTCGAGAAGGCCGCCCTTGGGGAGGACCACCTCCCGGAAGAAGTCGGCGCGACCCTCGGCTCGCGCGGTCCACCAGAGGGGTCCGGGCGGGACGTCTTCGAGCGAGGACGCGCCCGTCGACGGATCGTTGTCGAGCGCGCTCCGTTCGTCGAAATGTGCCCAGGTATCCAGGGCGACGCGAGCGGAGAGCGGCGCGCCTGTTTCCGCGTCCACGATCGTGGCCTGGACCGTGCCGCGCAGCGCGCGTAGTTCGTCGGGATCGACCACGAAGCGGACCTCTTCCACTTCCTCGGTGACGCGGCGAGTCGCCAGCACGCAGTGGTGGGAGACCAGAGAGATCCACGTCGGGCCCGATTCGTGGATCGCGAGTCGCACGAACTCAGCGGGATCGCGCTCAGCGTCGCTCGACTGCCAGGAAACGACCGTGCCGACGCCGAGCGGCTGCCACAGATCTTCTTGCTCCAGCCCGATCATCTCGCCGGGCCTTTCCAGCGTGGCCACGGGCGCGAGAGCCGCGGGGTCGCTGAAGAGCCCGGCCTCCCGCAGGATTGGGACGGCGGGCTCGCCGCCCCGCGTGACCACGAGGATTCGAACGGCTTGCTGTGCCGGAAGGACGAGATCGCGGCGCAGGAACCCTGTGTCGCCATCGATCTCGACCTTCAAAACGGGGCAGTGCCTTCCTTCCGCGTACGGCGTGACGGTCCACGAGCCGATAGCGAGGGGACCGAGCGCGTACCTGCCGGCCGCGTCCGACCTGGTGCTGATCATGCTCCCATCGGGTGTCCTCAGGTGGACGAGCACACTCCCGAGTGCCACGGCACGAGCGTCGACCACCTTCCCGTAGAGCAGCGCGCTACGGGGTTCAAGCGGCCCTCCTTGCGCCTCGACCGCGGCGGCGGCCCGATTCGTGAGCGGCTCGCTCTCTGGCCGGTGCGACGCTGACTCCTCCGGCACGACCGCGCTTTCCGAAGCGCTCGCGATCGTGAGACTCCGAGGCGGGGCGACGAGTGGCGCGTCCGCTTCGAGCACGGAAGCGTTATCGGAGCGCGCTGCTTCTGGGCGCAACGCGGCCGGCGCCGCCTGCTCCCGGTCCGGAAGCAAGGCACGAACGACGAGGAAGGTGACGACCGCAGCGGCGGCGGCCGTCAGCCAGGCTCTCCAGGGCGCTGGCGAAACGACGCCCATGTCAGCGCACCTCACCGATCACGGGGACGTCACCGAGGTCGAGCACCTCGCCGGGACCCACGCGGAGTCGCTGCTCTGGGAGAAGGTACTGCGTGGCTCCGTTCGATGCGCGGTAGCCGAGACGGAGCCGACCCGGCGGCACACTCTCGAAGACAAGGATCTCGCCTTCGAGCCGAGGCTGGATCGAGAGGCTTCCTGCTGGGTGGTCGAGGGTGACTCCACCCGTGATCGCGACGCCCGTCGCCGGGTCGATCATCCTCAGCCGAACCGTGCCGGAGAAGGGCCCGAGATCGCCCACGGTGAAGACCAGCTCGGTCTCGCTGCCGTCGAGTCGTCGCGCCTCGACGACGGCGTCTCGGAACATCAGGCTGACCCAGAGCGGTGGCTCGGCGGTCAGCAGGAGCTGGCCCTGGTAGCGTGCGCCCAGTTCGGCAGGGACTCCGTCGCTCTCGGCGCGGCTGTGGAAGAGAGCGGCCTCGCTACGCTGGAGGAAGCGTCCTGCTGCATCGAGCCTCGTTCCCGGATGTTCCCACGTGGCCGCGACGCCCAACGAGGCACCCAGCTCCGCGCCGGACCCTCCGCCGAGCCATCGCACAGGGATCGCAGTTCCATCCGCTGACACGAAGCGCACCGGCAGGGTGAGAGCTGTCCGCAGCGCCACGGACCGGGCCCAAGTGGGCGCGCGCTCGATCTCCACGTCCCGGGAGACCTTCAGAAATCCCGGAGCGGAAACCTCGAAGCGGCACGCCCCCGGCTCGAGTTCGAAGAGCGTCCAGCCTCCGCCGGCGCCGGTCACTGTCCGACGGGCTGCGCCGTCCGCGGGCTGAAGACGCACCGTCGCCCCCGCGACCGCGGCACCCTGCTCGTCGACGATCACTCCGCTGCCGATGATGCCGAACACCGGATCTACCGGCTCCGTGGAGTCGGGCGCAGGAGCGCTTGCCCGACGGTTCTGCGCCTTGTCCGTGACGGACAGGAGTGGCGGGTCCAGTCCCTTCGGCAGGGCCCGTTCATCCGCTGGGTCATGTGCCGTGACCGCGGGGGCGTCTGCGACTCGGGGCGATCTCGCGCCGGTTTGCGCCATCCAGGCGCCGCCTGCCGACAGGGCTCCGACGAGTGCGCCGAGGGCCGTGAGTTTCATCGTCATGATCGTTCCCAGGGATAAACCACCGGCAGCGGCGCCGCCCACTTCGGGGACGCCCGCGAGCGGGAGGAGAAGGGCGGCCCAGGTCTCCCACGATCGTCCATCGCGGGCGACGAGAGCCTGGCGCAGAAGCTCGCGTCCGCGGTGCAGTCGGCCGCGCAGCGTGGACGCCGAGATCCCCTGGCGCTCCGCGATCACGGTGGGGGTGAGCCCCTCGTAGTAGCGAAGGTAGAGGTCCATGCGGTAGGGCTCGTCGAGCTTCGAGAGCTCCGAAACGAGCACGCCCGCGAGGTCGAGCCGCTCGGCGGCCGCTTCCGGGCCTGGCGCGCGCCTGTTCCCGCCGAACGAAAGAGTCTCGTGGTCCTCCCTGCGACGCTGACTTCTCTGCCTGCGCTGCGCCGTGCGGCGAGCGACCGTTCCGAGCCAGCTCTTGGGCTGCTCGGCGGCACGGGCGCGACCCCGCAGCATCGAGAGCCACGTGTCCTGCACGAGGTCGTCGCGGTCAGCCTCTTGGTGCGTGAGGCCGCGCGCCAGACTCTGCAGCCAGGCGCTTTCCTGAAGGAGCGGCTCGAGCCGAGGATGGGGATCGGAGGTGGTCACGTGGAGAGGGTGCCCGACCGACGGAGAGCGTTGTCTGGAACCTCGAAAACATGATGGTGAAGACCGCGTAGCCCGGGCTCCTCTTCGGCGACTTTCGAGTGACGGCCAGTGCCGAAGGAATGCCGTGGAAAGCGCGGCTATTAGCCACGGACTGCTTGCGAGGCGGATCCGAATTTGTCCATCTCAAGAACACGACCGGGTTCGAAAGGGACCGGTGCTGGACACTGCTTCGCGGCCTTCCGGTCCCTCGGAACGGAGCCTTTTGCATCGGCCGTTCCGCGGCCGGTGGGGCAGCAGATGGTCGGCTGTCCTCTCGCCCTGACGGCCCCGATGGTTCCCGGTCTTTACGACGTGGCCCTGGAGATGCTCGACGGGGAGCGCGTTCTCACCGAGGTCCAGGTGACGGCAGGCGAGGAAACGCCGCTGGTCATCCGGGTGCCGTAGAGGCCTGGTGTCGCGCGTGCGTCCCCGCGGCAGCTTACTTCAGCGGGATCCGGCACTCGTACAGCCGGCCTTCGTCCTGGACCAGCGCCGTTCGCACGTACGTCGCCCAGGACGTCTGCGGTATACCCCGGAAGACCTCCGTGCCGTCCAGCGTCACCGTCACCTCTTCGTCCATGTTGACGATGGCCGAAGAGAGCAGCACGCCGAGGCCCTTCACGTTCTTCCCATCGCTCTTCACGGCGATGTGGTTCTTCTCTCCATCGAGCGTGGCCTCGATCAGCGCGTTGAGTCGCGGCTCGGGCCAGTCCAGCCAGTAGAACGACGTTTTCCAGTCGAGCGCGGGCTGCCAGAGCACGTGATCGGGGTGAGGGTTGCGCTCGAAGGAATCGATGCGTTCCAGGAGCTTGTCCGGACCGCCCGTCGGGTAGCTGTGCTGGCGATCGTCGACCTCCCAGTACGTGAAGTTCTCGTAGCCGCCGTAGGTCTCCTTGAAGCGCTTGACCTCTTCCACGGCGAACTGGTTCGCGTCCGGCGGGACCTTGGGATCATCCGTGCTCTGGAACACGCAGATCGGAAGGTTCATCAGGTTCGGCACGACGCCTTCCTGGATCGCCACGATGTTCTCCGTCGCGCGGTCGCGGATCGGCGTTGGCGCTCCGGCCGAAGGCACCGAGGCGGCGAAGAGATCGGCGTGGTGGGCGCCGAGTACCCAGGACCCGTAGCCGCCCATCGAGTGGCCGCCGATGTAGATGTGGTCGGGCGAGACGCCGTAGGTACGGCGCGCCTCGTCGATGAGCGTCATGATCCACTCCTCGGTCCCCGTATCGGTCCACCCGCACTCGGTCGCCTCGATGGCCTGGGGGTAGATCGACAGCCAGCCGCGCGCGCCCGCGGGTCCCTGGTAGGAAGCGAGCGCGCCCGACGCATCCGCCGATCCGACGCCTCCGCCGTGCAGTCCAATGAAGAGCCCCTTGGGCTTCGAGGTCTTGCCCGAAACGAAGAACCGCCCGCGGCGCGGCTCACCCTTCTCGTCCCAGTACCAGTGCTCACCCTTCTTGGGTAGCTCCCTGAGCTTGCCCCACGCCTTCTCGATCTTCTTCGAGAGCGGCTTCCGGTCGGACTTCGAGGGCGCAGGCAGCGCGGCGTAGGGTTCCAGCAGCGCGTCGATCTCGGCCCGCGACGCCGGCTTGTACGGCTCGACCGCGTACAGGGCATCGATCAGCTGCGTGAGTTCCTTTCCGGAAGGAGCCCTGGTGGCGGGATCGTCCTGGTTCCACCAGAAAAGCGGCGCGGAGGCGGCGAGGACGAGGAGGGAGGTGCTGGCGAAGAGCTGATTCATCGTGCTCGCCAGGATACGCGATCAGAGCGGAGCCGTCCGCCGCCAGGAGGCCCCGCAGACCTCCGAGGTGTCCTCTCGCCTGCGGTCACCTCCGGGGTGATGTGCATCGTTCAAGCGAGGCGATCCGCTCGATACCGGCACGCCCTCGCGAGCTTTCGCTGGATCTGTAGCGAGAACGGCAGCTCTTCCAGGCGATCGATCCAGTTCGGCGCCGCCTTGAGCAGCCGATCGAGGACGCGCTCGCACGCCTTTCCTGGCACGCCGCAGGCGGCTCCCAGCTCGAGGAAGTCCGCGCGGCCGATGTCCTCACGGCGCTTTCTGCCGATGGGGAGAGCCATCGTCAGATCGCCGTAGGGATAGGAACTCGGCAGGTCGTAGGCCGGAGAGACGCGCCACTCGCCTCGCACCTTCAGGATCGAGAAGTTCTTGCCGTGAGCATCGCCATTGCAGCTCAGGTAAGCGAACGCGAGCTGCTGGAGCAAGGCTCGCGCGGCGACGACGGGGGCGGACGTCGGACGAGCCAACGCTCGCATCACGTCTTCGCTGCTCATCCGGTACTTGTCGGCCGGGTAGCGGCCCAGAACCTGGCACGCATCTTCTTGCGCGACTCTTTGGAAGCTCCCATCGGGTAGAGCCACGCGGTCGAAGCGGCGGACCAGCAAACCCGGCTGCTCGTCACGGTCGTGGATCAACCTGGCCTCGGCTACATCGAGTCCTGAATCTCGCGCCGCCTTCAGGAAGAACGCCTCGTTCTGCACGAGAGATGGGAACTCCGGAGGGTTCAGCTTCAGGATCCAGGCCGCATCGCGATCGGCCACCGGAAGCGTGATCATCCGACCCGAGATCTTGTCCTGCACGCCAGGTAGAGCGGCTCGATCTTCCAGTCCTGAACCCACCGCGCGCTCGAACAGCTCGGCGAACGAGACTTCGTGCGGAGCGAGCTCCAGCGTGGGACCCGCCGATGCCGTGCCAGGGCCGGCCGCATCGGCTGAGGGGAGCACCTGAACGTCGCCGATCGCGTCCTCTCCCACGGCGAGCAGCAGGGAGAGCTCGTCATCGAGCGAGGTCTTGACGGCGGCGCGCAGCGCAGAAAGCCTGCGGCCCTCGGGCAAGAGACCGGCGAAGAACGGAGGCAGCGCTCCACCTGCCGTTCGCACCGGTTCTGCTCCGAGTGGCAGGGACGTGGCGACCGGGTCACCTGCATAGTCGGGCAAGTACGAGAACGAAATCGTGCCGTCACCCTGCCGGTCCAAGGACCCCGCAAGCTGGCCTGCTTTCCAGACGGACGCCTTTCGGACAGCCAGGTAGTCGGGGAGCGTCACGATCGCGGTTCCTCCGCAGGTCCCTGGGAGGGACCGTCGTGGCGACCCGTCGAGCCCCCGGTACCACCACTGGACACGCGAACCGCCAGATCGAGGCCCAGGACATCGAGGATCGATATCAGCTTGTCGAGGCGCAAGGTGGTCTTCCCGGCTTCCGCCGCATGGACGAAGCGGGTGGAGCAGCCCGCGAGTTCAGCCACGTCGACCTGATTCAGGTCGAGTGCGGCACGACGCTCGCGGAGTGCGGTGCTGAGGGATCTGTAGAACGCATGATCGTGCATATCACGAGGAGTATCGGCGCGGCCGGGTGGATGGATGCTGCAAAAATGCACGATCATGCATGTTTGGCCATCGGTGGCGGCCTGGGACGTCGCCCATTGCCAGGAAGTGCACGATCGTGCATCTCCAGACAGTTCAAGCGCGTTCCGGAGGCCGAAGAGCGCCCCTGGGGCGCCGCGATCAGCGCGGAGCCGCCGGCGTCCCATGGACCGGCAGGGCCTCGGGCGCCACGAGGCCGAGTCTCTGATTCAGTCGCGCGAGCTCCGCGTCGACGCCGATCTCCGCGCCGGGGATGAAACCAGGGACCGTGATCACCTGGACCACCGCGCCCCCGAGCCCCCTGTGAACGACCGTGCGCGGGAGGTAGACGAGGTCGCCGGCAGAGAGCGGAATACGACGCAAGAGCTCCGGGATGTCGTCTCGCGTCACGGCCGCGATGCCCTGGATCGCGTCCAGGTGCTCGGACACGATCAGCTCCGCGCCCTCCGGCGCTTCCTGCACGAGATAGAACTCGTCGAAGCCGCCCTCCGCCGGATGGTAGTGCGTGAACGAGTCGAGGATCCGGACGCGATGGGCGTTGATCGCGTGGTAGAGGTACGGCCCGACCTTCCCCTGCCACGTGAGCAGGATCCGCCGATACGCGTCCTCTTCCTCGGCGCAGCCGCCGGGCTTGTCCGTGATCAGGGGATCGAAGTCCGGGCGCACGAACGTGGGCACGGCGTCCGGTGGCGGCGTCGGGATCTCGAAGCGGAGCGACGCGATGGGGGCGTCGCAGCGAAGCGATTCACCCGCCCGCAGAACGACGATGTCGCCCACTCGGAGATCGCTGGAACGTTCCTCGGTCGAGGTGACGGTGGCAGCGCACGCACCGCCTTGGACGAAGTGAACCCGCGTCGCTTCGTCCGCTGAATCCAGCTCGAGCTTCGGGTTCCAGGCGAGGCCGTAGCCGGGGTTCCTGGCGGCGAACTCCGCGCGCAGGTCCTCGAAGGCGTCCAAACGCTCCGAGAGCACCGAACTCTCCGAGAGTATCACGGCCCGGGCCGTTGGACGACCGGGCGCTTCCGCGGTCTCGACCCCGTTCGGGTCGGAGGCGCATCCTGAAGCGATGAGGGCCATGGCCAGCATCGCGTATCGGTGGCGGCGGACGAGAAGGAGTCCCATACCGCCAGCATAGCCTCAACGGTCGGCCAGGCTCGCCGGGCCGCGCCACTTCACCCAGGCCGCCGCCATCACCGCCACGACGCCGAGCCCGAGGCACAGGGACCACCACACTTCCCGCAGCCCGCCGTCCCGCAGGAGCACGAAGTAGCACGCGGTGGGCAGCGCGATGATCCACCAGGCGATGAAGTTGAAGACCGCCGCGGGCACCGTCTTCCCCATGCCGCGGAGGATGCCCGAGCCCACGACCTGGACGCCATCGAACACCTGAAACGCCGCTGCGATCGGGAGGATGAGCGCCGCGAGGCGAATTGCGTCCAGGTCATCGGGGACGTACTTGCTCGGCAGATACTCGCGTCCGAGGTAGAGCACCACGCCCATCGCCGCCATCGAGAGACCGCCCATCCAGAGCGCCACGCCCGCGCTCGTCTGGGCATCCCCGTGCCGCCGCTCGCCGATCAGGTTGCCGATCCGCGTCGTCGCCGCCAGCCCGATGCCCAGCGGGATCATGAACGTCATGCTCGCGAGGTTGATGGCGACACCGTGGGCCACCGTCGCCGTCACGCCGAGGAGCCCCGCGAGCAGCGTCGTCGCTCCGAATGCGCCGATCTCGAACGCGAAGTGCAGGCCCACGGGGATCCCGATCCGCAGGATGTGAAGGATCTCCTTCAGGCGGAAAGACTCCCGGTCCCAGGGCACCCAGGCGCCCCTCAGTAGCCGCTTCTGATGGATCACCCAGATGAGCGTCAGGCACATGAAGATGCGCGTGAAGCCGGTCGCCACGCCCGCGCCCGTGATGCCCCACTCCAGCTCGTAGATGAGCACCCAGTTCGCCACCAGATTGACCAGGTTCGCGACCGCGGCCACGATGAGCGCAGGCCGCAGGATCCCGCGGCCCTGGAGCTGCTGGCGGCAGGCGATGTACACCATGAAGAACGGCGTCGCGAAGGTCTGGGCCAGCGCGTACCGTTCTGCGGGCGCATCGAGCTTCGACGAGCCGATCGCCTCGTCGAGCCCGGAAGCGACCGAGGGCGCGAACTCCTGCCCGAGCCCCCGCACCCAGCCCGCGAAGGCCCGGGTAGCCTCCAGGAACTCCGCGGTCAGGAACCGCAGCCCGACGATCGGCACGGCCGCGATCAGCGCGACGATGATCCCGCGCTGGAGCGCCCGCCCGAGCATTTCGCGGTCGCGGGCGCCATAGCCCTGGGTCACGAGCGGGTCGATCCCCATCACGAGCCCCATCCCGAGCATCTGCGTCAGATGGACCCAGACGCCGGCCAAGAGCGCCGCCGCCACGGCATCGCTCGACCAGCGGCCGAGCATCAGGATGTCCACGAGGCTCACGAGCATCCAGAAGACGTTCGTGACGAGGATCGGCATGGCCAGCCGAGTGAGCACGCGGATCTCTCGCTTCCGGGGCGATAGCGCCGCTTCCAGCGCCCGGGTCTCCTCTCTGCTCCTCGCCATCGCGCGGGCAAGATACGACCGCGCACTGGCGGCGGTGCCGTCGAGCCCGGGAATACCCCTCAGCGCGTGACCCTTCGGGTCGATACTCACAGGCCGGGCGACGCCCCGTATCGCCCACCGTGAGCCCCAACCAGCCCATCGCACCGCGCGCACAGTCGCCGGTCATCCAGCCGGTCAACGAGCCGGGAAGGTCGTCCAGCAGCGGCCGAGAGGCGCTGATGGTGTTCTTCGGCACCCTCGGGGCGGCCGCGACCGCGCTGGCGATCGCGGTCATGGTCATGCCAGAACGTTTCGGACTTCGTACCGCCGAACCCAGCCCCGCGCGAGCAAGCCTCGACGCCTCGGGCGATCCGGCGCTGAACCCGCCCGTGGGCGGAACGGACCCGTCGTCGACAGGGACCGCCGAGCCGCGGATTCATTCGGATTCGGAGTTCGACCCGATCGCCTCGATCGGCGCTGGTTTCCCCGCTGGATCTCCTCCTGGCTCGTCTCCTGGCCGCGCCGATGGGCTGACTTCTCAGGGCCAGGGCCAGGGCGCGTCCGTGGCCTCGACCGGCCTTGGCTACCTGTCCCCGGAACCTCCCTCGCGCGCGGACATCCCGTTCGCGCCCCGCCACTCCGACGGCGATCTCGACCGTTTCGCCCCGAGACCCGTGGTCGAGCGTGTGCCGTCCGAGCCCACGCTCGCCCAGCGGATCTTCGAGGACGCACGGGCGTCGGTCGCGCACGTCAGGACCCTCAATCTCCGCACCGAACGAACGGAGGGTCCGATCGACCTCAGGTCGGTCGCAGGTACGGGGTCCGGACTCGTGTGGGATACCCGCGGTCATATCGTGACGTCGCGCCACGTCGTCGAGAACGTGAACGGAGCGGACGTCACGCTCAGCGATGGAAGCCAGTGGGTGGCCCGGCTGATCGGCGTCGACGACAACACGGACATCGCGGTGCTTCAGATCGCCGCCTCTCCCGAGCAGCTCGTGCCCATCCGGGTCGGGAGCTCCAGCGATCTCGTCGTGGGGATGAGCGTGTTCAGCGTGGCGTGTCCGTACGGTCTCGGGCACTCGCTCTCGACAGGCTCGATCAGCGGCCTCAACCGCAGCATTCAGTCGACCATTGCCCGCGTGCTCCACGGCACGATCCAGACCGATGCGCCGATCCATCCTGGTTCCTCGGGCGGAGCGCTGATCGACGACCAGGCCCGCGTCATAGGGATGAACGCGGCGATTCATCTGGACTCGGAGAGAGCGCCCGGCGTTGGCTTCGCGCTGCCCATCGACAGGCTCCAGGAGGTCGTGCCCGCGCTCATCATGCGAGGGCCTGGCTGGTACCACGAGTTCGGCTTCACGGTCGCAGGAGCCGAAGACAGCCGGGACTTCCGTGAGACAGCGTCGAAGCTGATCCAGGAATCGCGGCTGCCGAACGGGTCGCCGCTGTCCTTGCCGGGGCAGCCGCTTCCCAGGGACCCGTCGCTCCCTGATTCGGGACTGGTGATCGTCGACATCGATCCAGCGAGCGCCGCGGCCGAGGCGGACCTTCGGGGCGTCTCTCGGCTGGTTCATCCGTCGGGTGGCAACGCTTTTCTCCTACGCGATATCATCGTCCGGGCGGGCGGCGATCCCGTGACGTCTGCGACCGACATCGATCGCGCGATCGCCTCCCTCGAGCCAGGCGAGCCGCTTCAGCTCGGGGTCTGGCGGCGCGGGGAAGAGGTTTCGATCCTTGTCGCGCGCCCGGAGCGCCCGGGGAGTGCGAAGCGCTGAGGCCGGCGTTCCCCGGCGGGAGCCCTGGACCGTTTTGGGACCGAGACCCCCGCTTTCGAGCCCTCGTGCCACGATCTCGGGATCGAACGAACGTTCGACCGGGCCGAATGCCGACGGCAGACTTCCCATGGTGCCTTTCTTCCCCCAAATGCGACCCATCTCCCCCGGGTTGGCCCGCGGCGTTCGCACGTCGCTCGTTGCCCTCGGCATGATCACGCTCTTCACCGCCTGCGGCGCCAGTTCCGACGTGGTGGAGCAGCACTATGCCACCGGCTCCCTGCGCTGCCAGGGCAAGACGATCATCCACGAGAGCGGCGCCGAGCGCATGCACGGGAGCTGGAAGTTCTGGTACGACGACGGCCAAGTTCAGGCGGAGGGCGCCTTCGAGGAAGGAACGGTCCTGCGCGACGCCGACTTCGAGTCCACGCACACGCAGATTCCGATCCAGGGCCGCACCGGCGAGTGGGCGGCCTACTACCCGGGCGGCCGACCCATGTGGCGCGGACGCTTCAAGGAAGGAGACCGTACGGGCTCCTGGCTCTGGTGGTACCCGGACGGCACGTCCAAGGCTCGCACCGAGTTCAAGGACGGCAAGATCGACGGCCAGTGGATCCGCTGGCACGCCACGGGTGAGATCGCGGAAGAGGGCTCGTTCGTCGAGGGCAAGCCGGTGGGGAAACACATCGCCTACTACCCGAGCCAGCAGATCAAGAGCGAAGGACGCTTCGTCGACGGCGAAGAGATGGGGATGCACCGGCTCTACGCTCCCTCGGGATCACTCCTGGAGGAAGCAGTCTACAATCGCGGCGTCTTCAGCGGACTCCGCAGCCTTTGGGACGAAGCGGGGGCGCTCGTCTGGACCGGTAGCTACGCGAACGGGATCCTCGACGGCGTCGTCACGCACTATCACCCGAACGGAAAGACGAGGCAGGTTGGTCTCTACGTCGCCGGCAAGTCCCAGGGCATCCACGCGGGCTTCGACGTGGACGGCAACAAGACCTGGGAGCAGGAGTACGTGGACGGCGCGCCGTCCGGCAAGCGGACCGCGTTCTTCAAGGGAGACGTCAAGGTCTACGACGGTACGTTCGAGGCGGGCGAGCCTGTCGGCGTGCATCGGATGTGGAGCGATCGCACCGAGCTGCTCGCGGAAGGGCACTACCACCGAGAACCGACGGAATGGGCCTGGCGCCCCGCCGAATAGCTCGCAGCCCGAGCCAGGGTTCATCTCGCTCCTCGTTCGATGGCCCTGACGCATCCGCTGACGCGGATGCGTGTCGAGCCTGGGCCATCGATGCTCAGGCTTTCAGTCCGAGGCAAGCCAATCGGGCCGCGGGATCCGCTCGATCTCGAACAGCGCGGCCACCAGTTCGTCCTCTTCGCCCGCCAGACGATCGCTGACGAACTCCCAGACGATGTCCCCTGTGGCCCGGTCGATTTCGATCGCGCGTCCGTGGCAGGACTCGGCCACCAGGATGTTTCCGCCCGGAAGTTCGTGGGCCGTACCGCAGAACACGCTGCTGAACGACTCCGCGGGCGTTCCTGACCAGGTCCAGTTCGCTCGCTTCGCACCGGGCTCGAGGGCCAGGAGCCGCGAGTGCCCTCCGACGCCGCCGAGATTGTCGAAGATCAGCATCTCGCCCGACGCGGTGATGCTCGGGTCATGGGCTCCGCGCCAGATCGACGGGGACGGTCCCTGGGTCATCCAGACCAGCTTCTCTGCGTCCACGTCGATGACGCCGACGATATCGAGATCGCGCATGCAGACGAGGACGTCGCCTGCCTTCACCTCCTCGCTCTCGAAGGCGGCCGCCTCCTTCTCGTCGAGGACGTCGAGCGAGTTGGCATGCATCACGTCGCCGACGCGAACGTTCAGTCTCGTGAGCAGGGGCGCCCATTCGGAGGCGATGAACGCGTCCCAGAGCGACACGGTGCGCGTCTTCTTACCGGTCGCATCGATCAGAAGGATCAGATCGTCGACGACCGGCTCGTCCGGGTTCACCGGCGGCACGACGCGCTCCCGCCGCGCGAGGGCATAGATCATCGGTCCAGCGTCCGTTTCGACGACGTCCAGGTCGTGATGGACTCGGTCGTAGAGGACCCACTGGAGCCTGGATCGGCGGTCGATGGAGACGAGCGCGGCGTCCGAGTGCATCGCGAGGAGAGAGCCGTCGCTGCGCAGGTGGACGCGTCGCCAGGGGATCTGGAACGAGGTCGCGAGCGGCGGCGCTTCCGGCAGCTTCTCGTAGGCGAGCGCCCAGCGGTGTTCGACCTTGCCGGTCGAGTCCATCAGCACCGCTTCGGCGGCATCGCCCGAGTGCATGAGATTCAGACCCGGGGCCATGCGGTCGGGCTTTCGGACGAGGATTCCGGTGTTCGTCGGGGCCGCCTCGGAGCCCTGGGCGTAGCCGAGGCCCTTGCCCAGCGGCGCGGAAGGCGCGCCGGCTCCCCGGCGATGACCGAAGAGGCCGTCATCGCTGACGGCCCAGCCGCGCCCGTCCGAGCGGACCGCATAGGCGCCGGGTCGGTTCTTCCCGGTGGGCTCGCTCTCTGCCTTGCGACCGTTGCAGCCAGCTACCTGGACTCCTAGCAGAGCCACCAGCAGGGTGATCGGCAGAGCGATAGGAGCCATGGAGCCTGTCGCCGCGAGCGTACCTTCGGACCGGCTCACACCCGTTTGCGGCGCTCCAGCCGCCGGAGACTCGGAAATGCGGCCCAAGAAAGGCCCAGGGAGGCGACGAGCACGATCAAGCTCGCCATCATGGTCGCCAGAAGCGGCGTCATCCGTTCATAGCGACTGAAGAACGCGATGGTAGAGATGATGAACCAGCCGACCACGGCCGAAAGCCGTACCAGCCCTGAGGTAGCGAATCGGTCCAATCCGGTCTTCTTCACGGTCTGATCATCGGCCAACCTCGCCGTTCTGCGTGCCCATTTTGCTGCAAACTCACCCATCCCCGCCTTCACCATGGCAGACGATCCCCAAGATCCAGACCCGACGAACCCCGAGGCGCGACGCACGTCGCCCCGCGTTCGATCCCATTTGCCGCTCATCGGGTGGCGCGAGTGGCTGGCTCTCCCGGGGCTCGGGATCCCCAAGGTCAAGGCCAAGGTAGACACGGGCGCTCGCTCTTCCGCGATCCACGCTTTCGGCATCGAGCGGCGGCGCGCCGAGGGCCGCGATCGGGTGGCCTTCTTCACGCACCCGCGCCAGCGCGGCGACGGGCCCGGCCTGAGCTGCTCGGCCGAACTTTTGGACGTGCGGACGGTCCGCAGCTCCAATGGTGCGATCGAAGAACGCTACTTCATTCGCACCCTCGCGCGGCTCCACGGGATCGAATGGCCCATCGAGCTGACGCTGACCGAGCGAAACGACATGAGTTTTCGCATGCTCCTCGGCCGCGAGGCGATTCGTGGCCGTTTCCTCGTGGACTCAGGTCGCTCGTTCCTCGATCAGGCACTCGTCTCCAAGAAAAAGAAGAAAGCGCCCCGGCGCTTACGTCCCTGACCCTTCATGAAAATCGGAATCCTATCCCGGAAGTCCTCTCTCTACTCGACCGCCCGCCTCGTCCAAGCTGCGAGAGCGCGCGGGCACGAGGTGAAGGTCGTGGACTACCTGCGCTGCGTGATGAACATCGCGTCGCACAGGCCGCGGGTGATCTATCAGGACCTGGAGCTCGACTGCGATGTGATCATCCCACGCATCGGAGCCTCGAACACCTTCTACGGCACGGCTGTGGTGAGGCAGTTCGAGATGATGAACGTGCTTTCGGCGAACTCGTCGGTCGCGATCAGTCGTTCCCGCGACAAGCTGCGCTCGCTTCAGATCCTCTCGCGGGAGGGGATCGGGATGCCGGTGACGGGGTTCGCTCACTCGCCGAAGGACATCCAGGGCGTGATCGACATGGTCGGGGGGGCGCCGCTCGTGGTGAAGCTCCTCGAGGGCACCCAGGGCGTCGGCGTCGTGCTGGCCGAAACGGAGAAAGCCGCCGAATCCGTCATCTCGGCGTTCCGCAACCTCGACGCGAACATTCTCGTTCAGGAGTTCATCAAGGAAGCGGGCGGTGCGGACATTCGAGCGTTCGTCGTCGGGGACCGGGTGGTCGCTTCGATGCTGCGGCAGGGGCCGCCTGGCGAGTTCCGGTCGAACCTGCATCGGGGTGGTAACGCCGTCCGGATCAAGCTGACGCCCGAGGAGCGCGAGTGTGCGAAGCGAGCCGCCAAGGCGCTGGGGCTGCGCGTGGCCGGCGTGGACATGCTGCGTTCGAACCACGGTCCGCTGATCATGGAGGTCAACTCGTCGCCGGGCCTCGAGGGCATCGAAGAATCGACCGGTGTCGACGTGGCTGCCAAGATCATCGCTCACCTCGAGAAACGACACGCCGAGCTGGAGAAGCGAGATGCCGAAGGAAAGAAGCGAAAAGTCGAAGGCTGAGACGAACGTTCCGGCGCGCAGCAAGTCGAAGGCAAAGATCAAGGAGCCGGAACGGCCGCCCTTTGAGATGGCTGGCGAGACGATCCAGGCGGGCAAGCGGCTGCGCTTCGAGCTTCCGATCGCGCGCCTTCAGACGGACGCCGTCGCCTCCCTGCCGGTCTGCGTCATCCACGGGGTGAACCCTGGACCGACGATCTGGACGAATGCTGCCATCCATGGGGATGAGCTGAACGGGGTCGAGGTGATCAGGCGCGTTCTCCTCGCCCTGGACGCCAAAGAGATGTCGGGCACCCTGATCGCGGTGCCCATCGTCAACGTCTTCGGCTTCTTGAACCAGTCCCGCTACCTCCCTGACCGTCGCGACCTGAACCGCTCCTTCCCGGGGAGCGCGCGCGGGTCGCTGGCAACGCGCCTCGCCCATATCTTCGTGACGGAGATCGTGGAGCGTTGCACCCTCGGCATCGACCTCCACACGGGCTCGGACGCGCGGACGAATCTGCCGCAGGTGCGGGCCGACGTGGCGGACCCGCTCACGCTCGAACTCGCCCATGCTTTTGCGGCGCCGGTGACGCTGGCGGCGAGCCTTCGCGACGGTTCCTTGCGGAAGGTGGCGCGGAGGCGCGGCGCGCGCGTGCTCCTCTACGAAGCGGGCGAGCCCCTGCGGTTCGGCAACGATGCGATCGAGCGCGGCGTCTCCGGAATTCTTCGGGTGCTGCAGAAGCTGGAGATGATCACGGAGGCTCCGGAGCCGGATCGCCCCACCGTCATCGCCCACGCCAGTCGTTGGGTTCGTGCCCTGCGAAGTGGTCTCTACCACTCCCAGCAGGAACTCGGCGCGTCGGTGGAACGGGGTCAGACCCTCGGTTTCGTGACGACGCCCTACGACGGCAAGCGAACGCTGGTGAAGAGCCCTTGCGATGGCGTCGTGATCGGCCACGTGACGAACCCGCTGGTGTTCCAGGGGGACGCGCTGGTCCACGTGGCCGAGATCGGACGACACGGCCACGTGGCCTTTGGGGATTCGGACCGGGGCGAAGAATCGTAGCGGCCCCGGCGCCGGTCCCGGCGCCAGCAGCATCAGCCCCCAGGGGCGCCCTCCGCCTCTGTCACGCCACTTCCTTCCTCGGCAGACCCCAGGAAGCTGGAGATCGGAGCCCCGTACACGCACGCGGGAAGGTTGGCGACGGCTGGGGCTGTGACCGGTGATGGCGTCAGCGCACCACGTACTCCAGCGGGATCCCGGGACCGAGCGGGAGGCCCAGTACCACCCATGCAACCAAGAGGAGGGTGCTGGCGAGGCCGAAGGCGATCGAATACGGCAGCATCGCGCCGATCAGGGTCCCGATCCCGAGATCCTTCACGTACTTCTGGCCGAAGACGATCACGAGGGGGAAGTAGGGCATGAGCGGCGTGATCATGTTGGTGAACGAATCACCGATGCGATAGGCGCCCTGGGTCAGCTCCGGGGAGATGCCGACGAGCATCAGCATCGGAACGAAGATGGGCGCCAGGATGGCCCACTTCGCGGACGCGCTGCCGATGATGAGGTTCACCGTGCCGGAAACGAGGACGAAGGCGACGAGGAGCGGCAGGCCCGTGAAGCCGATGGCCGTGAGGCCCTCGGCGCCTCGAATGGCGACGATCGTGCCCAGGTTGGACCACGTGAACAGCGCGATGAAGTGCGCGGCCACGAACGCGAGCACGATGTAGATGCCGAGGTCGCTCATCGTCTCGGCGGTCATCGCGACCGCGTCGCTGTCGCGGCGGATCTTCTTCGTGGCGATGCCGAAGGCGAGGCCGGGGAGCAGGAACACGAACATCATCAGCGAGACGATGCTGTGGAAGAACGGGCCCAGGCCGCCGTCCGGGCCGCGGAGCGGTGCGCCCGCGGGGACCACCAGGAGGGCCATCCCGAGGAGCGTGACGACGAGGACGGCTGCCGCCCAGCGCAAGCCCCGCCGCTCCACCTCCGTCGATTCGTGCGGTTCTTCGGCGGAGGCCGTGGCTTGCTCTGAAGCCTCTGGCTGCCAGACCCCCATTCGGGGCTCGACGATGCGCTCGGTGATCCAGGTACCCACGAGAACGAACACCGGCACCAGCGCGACCATCAGGTAGTAGTTGGCGGTGGGGGCGACCTCGTAGTCGGGATCGATGAGCTGCGCTGCTGGCGTGCTGAAGGCCCCGAGCAGCGGGTCGAGTCCCGTGAGCAGCAGGTTGGAGGAGAACCCGCCCGACACGCCAGCGAAGGCCGCTGCGAGGCCGACCAGCGGATGGCGGCCCGCGCCAGCGAAGAGCACGGCGCCCAGCGGAATCACCACCACGAATCCCGCGTCGACGGCGAGGCTGCTCATGATCCCGGCGAAGATGAGCGCCGCCGTCAGCAGCGAGCCGGGGATGGCTCCCATGAACGCCCTGAGGGCCGCCGCGATCAGCCCCGTCTTGTCAGCGACGCCGATCCCGAGCATGACGGCGAGGACCTGACCGAGCGGAGGGAACGCCGCAAAGGTCTTCGGCATTTCCACGAGGAGCCTCTGGATCAGATCGCCGGAGAAGAGGTTCTGCGCGACGATTCGGTCGCCTGTCCCCGGGTGAACGGCATCGATGCCCATGGCCGCCGCGATCGCCGAAGCCACCATCACGAGGCCGATGAAAATCAGGAACAGCGTGACGGGATGGGGTAGCCGGTTGCCCGTTTTCTCGACGCCGTCGAGGAACCGGTCGAAGAGGCCACGCCTCGTGGTTTGGGCGGTGGGGGTACTCATCTGCCTGTACGGTAACGGTGAGCTGACGATCGGGCGGAGCGGAATCGCTGGCAGGTTCTTACGAGCGCGGTCGGCCATACTCTGGAGTCCATCGAATCCACGCCCGTACGTCACCGAGGGGACTACCCATGAATCACATCCGAACGTCTACTTGCTCCCTACCTCTCCGCGGGGCCATCTCGAGGTCGCTGCGAGTGGCCGCGTGCGCCCTTTCGATCATCGCGAGCCCAGCGGCGCTGGGCCAGATGCCGAGGGAAGACGTGGTCGATGCGCCCGCCATCGCCGAGGGGCTCTGCGTCAGCCAGGTGTTCCAGTCGAACATGGTGATCCAGCGCGATAAGCCGCTCGTGGTCTGGGGTTGGGCGGCTCCTACCGAAGAGGTGAAGGTCACGTTCGGGGACGCGTCTTCGACGGCGACCGCAGGCGAGGATCGTCGCTGGGCGGCCGCGTTGCCCGGGATGCCGGCGTCGGCGGAGGCCAGGCAGTTGATGGTGCGAGGCGCCACGGAAACGCTGACCCTCGACAACGTGCTGGTCGGCGACGTCTGGGTGCTCGGCGGCCAGAGCAACATGGAGTTCGAGGTCGCCAAGGTGGAGAACGGCGCGCTGGAGATCGCGACGGCGCACTACCCGCTGATTCGCATCCTGACCGTGCCGTACAACGTCGGGCCGGAGCGCCACGAGAGCTTCGAGCGACTTCACGAGTGGAGCGACTGGTTCGGCCGGCACTTTCGAAAGGGCGACTGGGACGTCTGCTCTCCCGAGGTCGTGGCCGAGCTCTCGGCGGTCGGCTACGCGTTTGCGCGGCGTGTTCACATGGGGAGCGGCGTGCCGATCGGCGTGATCGATGCCTCCCGCGGTGGCACGGCGGTCGAGTCCTGGGTTCCGCTCGAGACGCTGCGGGGCATGGAGAACGCGGCGCTCCAGCAGAAGCTCGAGGAGTGGGATGCGAAGGTGGCGGCGTGGAGCGCCGAGCCTGGAGATCGGCCGAATCCGCTGGCGGACATGAACTATCCGGGCAACGGCTATGCGGGGATGCTCGGGCCGCTGCTCGGTCTCTCGGTGAAGGGCGCGATCTTCCACCAGGGCTACAACAACTCCCTCGACGGCATGCGCGGGGTGCGGCTCTACCGCGAGGTGTTCCCGAAGATGATCGACGAGTGGCGCGCTGCCTTCGGCGATCCTGACCTCCCCTTCGGCATCCTCTCGCTCTGCACGGATGGCTACCCGCAGACGCTCGATGACTACCTGGAGAAGATGCTGAACGCGGGCATTCACATTCGGGCCGAGCACTATCGGACGTTCCTGCAGATGCGCGAGCGCGGCGACGAGAACATCGGATTCGCGAGCAGCTACGACCTGCGCCGCCGCTGGTACCACCCCCAGGTGAAGCTGCCCGCCGGAGAGCGCCTGGCGCGCTGGGCGCTCTCGACGCAATATGGCTTCGGTGATCAGCTCTTGTGGGAGCCGCCGAAGCTGCTCGGCTACGAGGCCACGGACGGCGGACTCATCCTTCGATTCGACGTCGAGGTCAACGACCCCGAGGACGGCGAGATCCTGGGCTTCGCGATCGCCGGGGAAGACCGCCGCTTCCAGCCAGCGCGGGCTTCGCACGTGCAGGTGGGGGAGAACGATCGCGGCCAGCCGCAGTACGACCGCAAGCAGCTCCGCCTCTCGAGCCCGCTCGTTTCCGAGCCGACCCATTACCGCTACGCCTGGGGTAGAAACCCGCTGGGGAACCTCCAGCGCACGGCGAACAAGGACCTTCCCGTCGCCACCCAGCGCAGCGATGACTGGGACATGGGCACGGTGCCGCTGGGCGTGCTGAAAGAGGAAATCGTCGATCGACTCACGCGAGCCCAGCAGAATCAAGTCCGCCAGGCGCTTCGCCAGGAGGACGAGCGCCGAAAGATCGCGGAAGCCCGCGCGGTGCTGGAGGCCAGTGAGGGCTCGCAGCGGGATGGCCAGAAGAAGTAGGGGCACTCACGATGGCGTGTTCACCACCGCCAACCCCCCCCGAGCTTCTGGGCTTCCTGTAGCTTGAGGGAGCGATGTCAGCCCGCGAGATTCCCTTCAATCGACCCTACGTCACCGGGCGCGAGCTGTCGTACGTGGCCGAGGCCCATCGCAACGGACAGCTCGCTGGCAACGGTCCGTTCACCCGGCGCTGTCAGGCCTGGCTCGAAGAGCGAATCGGGTGCTACAAGGCTCTGCTGACCCACTCCTGCACCGCCGCGCTCGAGATGGCGGCGACACTTTGCGAGGTGCAGGCGGGGGATGAGGTCATTCTCCCGTCGTTCACCTTCGTCTCCACCGCCAATGCGTTCGTGGCGCGGGGCGCGACGCCGGTCTTCGTGGACATTCGACCGGATACGCTCAACCTGGACGGAGAGCTCGTCGTGGAAGCGATCAGCGAGCGCACGAAGGTGATCGTTCCCGTTCACTACGCGGGCGTCGGATGCGATCTGACTCCCTACCAAGCCATTGCGCGCGAGCGCGGGATTTTCGTCGTGGAAGACGCGGCGCATTCGATCCTGGCGACGGACGAGGGGCGTTCGCTCGGGAGTATCGGGGACCTTGCCGCGTTCTCCTTTCACGAGACCAAGAACCTCTCCTCCGGACAGGGCGGAGCGCTCGCGATCAACGATGAGCGTTTGGCCGCACGGGCGGAAATCATCTGGCAGAAGGGGACGAACCGCTCCGATTTCTGCCGGGGGGCCGTGGATCAGTACACCTGGATCGATCAGGGTTCGTCGTATCTGCCCGGCGAGATCCCGGCCGCCTTCCTGAGCGCCCAGATGGAGGAGGCGGATCTCATCACGGAGCGGCGCCTGGCCATCTGGCAGACCTACCATCGCGAACTGGAAGGGCTGGAGCAGAGAGGCTGGCTGCGTCGGCCATGCGTACCGGAGGGTAGCGGGCACAACGCTCACATCTACCACGTGCTTCTGTCCAATGCGGAAGCGCGAACGAGGATCATCGAGTTTCTGCGCAGGAAGGGGATCGGTGCGGTCTTTCACTACGTTCCCCTTCACACTTCTCCAGCGGGAAGGCGCTACGGTCGGGAAGCGGGAGAGTTGACCGTCACGGAGGACATCGCCGCTCGGCTCCTTCGCTTGCCGCTGTGGCTCGGAATCGAGCCTCTGCTCCCCCGCGTCCTACGAGCCGTGGGCGAATTCTTCGACACGGTGGAGGCGTAGCTCGTTCCAGCGCCATGACGAGCGACGAGAAGACGGAGGGCATGGGAGGCCCAGGGTGGTCAGGCGCGCTGGCGTTCCGTGGCCTCGTGTTGCTGCTCGCGTGCTTTGCGCTGTACTTCGGCCCTCGCGTGGTTCGCGGCGAAGTGCTCCTGCCGCACACCGGGGCGCCAGAAGCGGGCGTGGGGGCTGATAGTCTGGAAGGCTTGAGCTGGTGGTATCTCGACGTCGCTGCCCTCTACGTGCCGGAGACAGCGGTCCACCTGGATCCCAATCGAGTCGGGTGGCTCGCTACCTGGACTCCCCACAACGGACTCGGCCGTCCGCTCTTTCACGTTGGCTTCGGCCCCGCGTTTCTCCTCGCGCGCGCAGTCGCCCTGTTCACCTCGGATCCTTTCGTCCACTACTCCTGGATGGCCTCGCTGAGCGTCATTCTCTCCGGGCTCTTCGCCTACGGTTACCTCATGGCCCGCCGCCTGCATCCGGCCGCTTGTCTGGGGGCGGCGCTGGCGCTCTCGATCGGTCCGCTCTATCCGACGTGGCCCATGATCCCGCTGGTCCAGTGGGGTTTCGCGTGGGCCTTTGGGGCGCTCTTCGCGACGGAGATCTGGTGTCAGCGCCGCAGCTACTTCAGCCTCGTGGCCGTGGCGTTCGCGGTCCATGGGATTCTGCTCACGGGTTTCCTGGAGCACACGTTGGGGCTCGGCTGGATGGTCGGAGGCTGGGTGCTCCTGCGTGTCCTCGGGGCGACGGAATCAGGGCCGGTTTCACCAGAAGGATCGGGGCCAACGGATCGAGGACGCCTCCTCGGCGGCATCGTGCTGGCCGCTGGCCTCGGCGTGCTCTCCGTGCTGCCGGTTTATATCGACCTTTTCGTGGAGCTGAGCGCCTCCACGCGGCTCAGCGCCACCTACGGATTCGATCCCGTTTTCGAAGGGCGAGTCTGGCCCTCGATCTTTGCCGTGCTGGCTGGCGGCGCGCCCGGTCTGGATGCGTTCAGTATCGGAGCTACTGTGTTCTCGTTGATGATTCTCGGAACCGTTCGGGGCGGCGCGCCGGGAGGCGGGATCGGCGCATGGTACTGGTTCGCCTGGGTGCTCTTCATGGCCGCTGCCACGGGCCACGCTGGCGTCCACGGCTGGCTTCGCTTCCTGGGGCTGGGCATGTCCGGCTGGCCGCCCGTGCTCACGATCTTCTTGCCGGTCACGTACCTTCTGGCCCTGGGACTCCACGATGTCTTGACCCGTGGTTCGAGGAAGGATCGTCGTCGACAGCTTCTGATCGTCGTGGCCACGCTCGCAGCCGGGGTGGTGGGTCATCTGATCGCGGGGCCCGCCTACGGCCTTCCCATCGCTAGAGCGATGGTCATGGCTGCCGCGGTTCCAGCGCTCGTGCTCTGCCTGTTCCTTCTCCTCCCCGTTCAGCGCACAGGAGTGATCGGCTGGCTGGTCGTCCTGGCGCTCATCCTTCCTGGGGGCATGTATCACGCCCAGCGCCTGGTCGCCTGGAAGGACCGAGCGGCGGTGCATACCGAATCCGAGTTGAGCCGCTTGCTTCAAGAGCGCACCCGGGACGGATCCCGCTACGTCTGGGTGGCGAATCGGCCCCTTCGCGCGCGGTGGATGCCGCCCAACGTCGACGCCCTTCTGAAGACGCGGGGGCTGCAGACCTACGACCACCTCCCGTCCAGGGAGTTCCACGCGCTCGTCGAGCCCTTCCGCCCCGAGCGGGAACGAATTCCGTACGTGCGACGCTTCACCCGGCTGGCGCAGCCCGAAGACCTCAACGACGCTCGACTGGCTCTCGCGGGGCTCGGCACCGTGCTCTCCGGGGAGCCGCTGGACCCGTCCCTCGCCACCCCCGTTCGGAGGATCGGCGAGGTCCTCGTCTCGGAGCCCGTACGCAGGATTTCGCCGCGCTTCTCGGTTCCGCTCGCGAGCTGCGTCGAGGAGAGCGAAGGGGATTGGCGGCTTCCACTGGAGTCCGTCGAGGGGAGTGCTGGACTCCTTCGGGTCCTCGGCGAGAAGACGGACGCACTGCGCCTCGCCGTTCCGGCCCGTCCCGGGCCGCAGCTCGTCTTCCTGAGTCAGCAGTACCACCGGCACTGGCGCGCGAGCGGTTCTCTGAGCGAACTCAAAACCGTGCGAGTGAATGGCCTCTACCAGGGCGTCATTCTGCCGGTCGGTGAGACCGAGTTTTCGCTGGAGTTCCGCCCCTGGAGTCCCTGGATCGTGCTGTCGCAGCTGATGTTTCTCCTTGCCGGTCTCGCCTGGACCCTCCGCCCCTTGGTCGGGATGCGTGCCCTTGGAGGCCAAGTCCCAGGAGCGCTTCTCGCCGCGATCTTCGCGTCGGGACTGATGGGCTGCGCGCCCGAGCGAGAAGCGCCGGCGGCTCCCCATCGTCCGGACGTGTACCTCTTGATGGCGGATACCTTTCGCGCAGACAACCTGGGTCTCCAGATCCGCGGCCTGCCCCTCTGCCCCGAGCTCGACGAACTCGCGCGCGACTCACGCGTTTTTCGCCACGCACGGACGCCCGCCACGTGGACGCTCCCGGCGCACGCGTCGCTTTTCACCGGGCGCTATCCCAGGGAGATCGGCGTCACCGATGCGCGTTCCCGAGTGAGACCCGAGCTGGAAACGCTCGCGGAAGCATTTGCCGCCGCTGGCTACCGGACCGCCGCCGTCACGGACGCCGGGTACGTGAGCAGCCACTTCGGAATGGACCAGGGATTCGAGTCCTTCGTGACGACCGGGAACATGACCGCGCCGGACTTCGACCTGACCGTGGCGGCCGTGGAGGAAGCACTGGAGCGTCCCGCTGACGATCGTCCGCTGTTCCTCTTCGTCCAGAGCTACCGTGCGCACAGCTGGACCGTCAGCGAAGCCACCCGGGAGCGGCTGGGGGCGGGCCTTGCCTTTCAACCCGATGAGGTCTTCACCTCGAAGCCCTGGCGCAGCCGGTTCCTCGAGCTCCTTCGCGTCGCGGAGCACGGGGAACCCATGGTCGGCGAGGAATTCGACGCCGTCGTCGGGTCCATGGTCCCCAGCTACCGCGGCGCCGCGGCCGACACCTCGGAGGGGTTCGGTCGGGTGCTCGAAGTGCTTCGGGCACAGCCGCGTTTCCCGGAGGCCGCGATCGTGTTCACGAGCGACCACGGCGAGGCTTTCGGTCTCCACGGAGTCGTCTCCCACGGGAACGGAGTTTGGGAGGAGCAGGGCCGGATTCCGCTTCTCATCTCCGCTCCCTGGATCGCCTCCGGGGCGGACGATCGCCCCGCGTCGTTGATCGACCTGCCGCGGACATTGGCGAGCCTGGCCGGCATCGAGCCCGTTTCAGCCTGGCGTGGCACGGACCTCCTGTCCCCCGTGGGTCCACAGCGTCCGCTCTTCGTGTTCCAGACGCTCCCCGCGAAGACCTGCTACGTCGCGATGATCGAGGACGGCATCAAGTGGATCTTCATCGACCAAGGCGGGGCGCCCGGCGACCTGGCCTTTGTCTATGACCTGAAGAGGGACGAGCTGGAGGAGGAGAATCTCAGCGCCCAGATCGGAGGCGGGGATCGCGAAGCGGAAGTGCGCGGCGCGCTCGGCCGAGTCATGGGACCCATGCCGACGGGCGTGCCCGGTACGGAAGCGGCAGGCGAGATGGATCCTGAACTCGACCGGCAGCTGCGCGGCATGGGCTACGGCGGCCGATAGACCGCTCACAGCCTGAGCAGAATTCCATCTTGCTCATCGTTCGACGTTCCTGACGCATCCGCTAACGCGGATGCGCCAGGGGCCCGAGCCATTCTTGCTCAGACTCTCTCAGTCCCGGGGCGTCGAGTCACGCTTCGCCCGGAGTCCGGCGGCGAGCTTCTCCTCGGCGCGCATGCGCTTCCAGATCCACTCCGGCGTGTTGCGTGCCGCGAAGAGAGCGAAGCGCCACCAGCCGGGAACGTACAGGGTGTCCTGTCCGCGCTTCATCGCGCGGTGGATCTTCTCTCCGGCGTCCCTTGGGGTGATCCAGCGCATCTTCTTCGGCAGGGGCGCCGTCATCGGTGTGTCCACGAAGCAGGGGAAAATCGTGAGGACCGGGATCCCCTTGACCTGGAGCCGCGCGCGCAGTCCGGAGAGGCAGGCCGTCATCATCCCCTTGCCCATCCCGTACCCGTAGGTGCTGCGTCTGCCGCGCTCGCCCGCGCCCGACGTGATGCCCGCGAGCGTGCCGAAGCCCTGGGTCTCGAAGTGCCGGGCGGCGGCGATGAGCACGCGGACGGCGCTCGTGCCGTTCACTCGAATGGAGCGTTCCTGGAGCGCAAGGTCCGTTTCCAGATCGATCTGGTCAACGAGGGAGCCGTGGGCCACGAGGACCGCGTCGAGGCCGCCGAGCGCTGACTCCGCGGCCTCGATCATGGCCTCCGGGGCCTCATCCACTGCGGCGTCGAAGGCGAGGAGGTGAACCACCGGCGCACCCGCCCTCTCCAGCTCTGGGATCAGTGCGCGGGCCTTCTCGATCGACCGTACGGCGAGCGCGAGCGCGGCTCCGTCCCCGGCGAATCCCAGGAGCGTCGAGCGCACCATGGCGGAGGTGGCGCCTGTCACCAGCACTCGTCGAAGCGGTCCGCCGCTGCGCGCGGAACGACTCACGGGACTGCCTCGGGCGCGACCCTGCGCCAGAAGTTCGACGAGAGTGCCGGGTCCACATGGCGCGCAAACTCCTGCACACGCGGGAAGCTCCGCGCGAACGAAGCCGCGGACATTCGCGCGTCTTTGGCGGGGTAGAGCTTGCCGCCGGCGTCGAGGACGATGGCGTCTAGCGCATCGAGCTGCCTTCGGGTCCGATCCCCTTCATTCACAAATCCAAGGGCGATCGACGTGCCGCTTCCGGTGAACGAGAGCAGGCCGGGCGCATCGCGATGCTTTCCCCCGAACGCCTTGAGCACCGTGACGAGGGACTGCGCGCCAGGCTGCGCGGCCCTTCGCAGAAGCTCGTGAACCGCCGGATCCTCACCGGCTGGAATCCAAGAGTGGTGGGCGTAAGCTCCGCGGGCTCCGTAGAGGTGATTCGTGTCATGGGCTTCGTCCTGGGGAAAGAGGAAACTCCCGAGGGGGCGTGTGGCGGCGCTCCCCGTAGGTGCGCTGAAGTAGGCGCGATTCACGAGGCGCATGGTGGCCCGTCGAAAGAGGAACGGAGGCGTGAACCTCGCCAGCGCCCCGGTCATCCGGAGCGCGCGCGGCCCGGCGCCGGAGCCCTGTCCGTGACCCGGCACGACGGTCGCGCGGAGCACCAGGCAGCGGGCGGATGCGCTGTTCACCTTCGCCGGCTTGATCGAGAAGCTGTCGACCCATGCGAGGCCGTAATCGTAGCGATCGTGCTGGCGCAGGAGTGCGAGCACGCTCTCGAGGCTTCGGCACCGAATCCGCTCGACAGAGACCCGGTCACCGGCCAGCGGAAGGAGCCTCAGACGAACGCTCTCGATCACGCCGGTGAGGCCGAGGCCACCGAGGGTGGCCCGAAAGAGCTCCGGGTGCTCGGTGGGGCTACAACGGATCGAACCCACGTCGGATCGAACGAGCGTGAGCCCCAGGACGTGTTCACCCAGGGTCCCGGTGTGCGCGTGGTTCTTGCCGTGGACATCGCTCGCCACCATGCCGCCGAGGGTGACCCTGGCGGTGCCTGGACAGCACGGAACGATCCAGCCCGCGGCGGCGACCCGATCGCATAGCTGGCCCAGGGTGACCCCGGCTTCGGCTTCGATCTCGCCTCTCTCCTGGTCCCAGGCGAGGATGCGCCCCAGCCGGCCGGTGGAGAGGGAGCGTCCGCCTCCGTTGACGGCGGTATCGCCGTAGCTTCGACCCGCCCCTCGGGGCAGCGAGCCCTGGCCGCCGGCTGAGTTCCCGAGCGCATCCTCCACCGCGCCGGGCGCCAGCTCCTCTGCCGCGGTGGCCACCTCCATGGGCAGCCGAGACCACGACCCGAGGGAGCTGTTGCGGGCGATTGGGCTCGAATCGGGTGACGCACGCGGCATGGCGGGATTCAGCGTAACCTAACCCAAGCTTGCCCCATGAACGACCCCCCGTCCCTACTGCCCGCGGTGACCGTCGTCGTCCCGGTTTACAACTCCGCCGACCAGCTCGGTTCACTGGTGAAAGCCATCGATGAAGCGATGGCAGCTGGAGCGCTGGCTCAGGCCGCGAGCGCCGAAGTGATCTTCGTCAACGACGCGAGCCGCGACGGGAGCTGGGGGCGGATCGTGCAGCTCGCAGAGCGTTACCCCTGGGTGCGCGGTCTCGATCTGTCGATCAATGTGGGTCAGCACGCTGCGCTCATCGAAGGGGCGAGCGTCGCGTCCGGTGACGTCATCGTCACGATGGATGACGATCTACAGCATCCTCCGGAGGAGATCGGCAAGCTCTTGGAGGCGCTGCGGCGCGGCCCCACCAACGGCGGCGCGTCTGCAAGCCTTGTGTACGGGACCCCCATGAGTCGCGGACCCCTCGGACTTCGTCGGGCCGGGTCCTGTTTCGCCCGCCTGGGTCTTGCGTGGCGCATGCGCTCTTTGGTGGCACTCCGGTCGTCCGCGTTCCGCGCCTTCGACGCTCGACTCGTACCCGCGCTCGCGCGATTCGATCAGGGATCGATCAATCTGGACGCCGCGCTGGTCGCCGTGGGGGCGAGGGCCACCTCGGTCCGCACGGTCCACGGGGCCTCGCATTGCCCGCAGTCCAGGTACGGCCTCCTGACCCTGGTACGTGCCGCTGGCGCGGTCTTCAGGGGGCCGCGTCTCGGTCCGCGTTCTGCGTCCGGACCCCTAAGGATCAGCGCGAAGGTCGGCTTTCCCGTCAGCGCCGGTCCTCCGACCTCGTAGCCCGGCGAACGGGTCGAGCGGAGGCTCGCGGAGCTCGTACGTCAGCCGGTGGGGCTCTTCTCGCACGAGCGTCCAGCCGAGCCGGTCGGCGGTCTTGTACCCCGCGCGGTTCCGTGAGTTGAAGTGCGCGATGATCGGGTAGGTCTCGTTGCTGAAGAAGGTGAAGCACGCGGCCAGCGCGAGCCCGCGCCCGGCGAACTCGTCCAGGATGAAGCATCCGCCCACCCGCTCAGCGGTCAGGTACATGAGTCCGACGTCGCGCCCGCTGGCAACGACGATCTCGATGCGATCGAACGGGGTCGAATCCAGGTAGCGCACGTGCTCTTCGAACGTCGGTAGCTCCTGACGAGCCATGCCAGGGATGTTGGAGTTCGCCTTGGCGTAGCGCTCCTCCAGCAACCGGTAGAGAAAGCGGTAGTCCGCCGGGAAGGAGGCCGGCCGGAGCGCCATGTCTTCGGGCCGATACAGGCGCTTGGGGGCGGAGGAAGCTCTGTCCGTCATGGGGAGCCGAAGAGGTTCAGTAGCCGAGTCGCCGCCGCGCCCGGCGGCAGGGAGCCGGCGCGCACGGCATCGACCGTCGCGCCGAGCTCCTGCGCCACGGCGGGGTTCTCGCGGAAAGCCCGGAAGAGGCGCTCTTCGATGAGCGACCACATCCAGCGCGTCGACTGCTCGGCGCGCTGGGTCCCCAGGGAGCCAGACGCTTCCAGCATCGCGCGATGTTCGCCGATCGCCGCCCAGAGTTCGTCGATGCCAGCGCCCGTTTCTGCGCTGACCACGAGGGTCTTCGGCGTCCACTCGGGATGCCGCGGGCGGATGTAGCGCATCGCCGCGGAGTGGTCGCGCGCGGCGGCGCGGGCGAGGTTCACCCGCGAGCCGTCGGCCTTGTTGACCGCGAGTATGTCGCCCACCTCGAGAATGCCCTTCTTGATCCCCTGGAGCTCGTCGCCTGCGCCGGGGAGGAGCAAGACGACGAACGTGTCGACCATCTCCCGCACGGCGATCTCCGACTGGCCGACGCCGACGGTTTCGACGAGGACGACGTCGAAGCCCGCGGCCTCGCAGAGCAGCATCGTCTCGCGGGTCCGCTGGGCCACGCCGCCGAGTGTGGCGGCGCTGGGGCTCGGGCGGATGAACGCGGCCTCGGCCTGGGCGAGGCGCTCCATGCGGCTCTTGTCGCCAAGGATGCTGCCGCCCGAGAGCGTGCTGGACGGATCGATCGCGAGGACGGCGACCCGGTGGCCCGCTTCGATCAGGTGGAGCCCGAGGGTCTCGATCAGGGTGCTCTTGCCGACGCCCGGGACGCCGCTGATCCCGACGCGGTGGGCACGGCCGGTCTTCGGAAGCACGGCGCCCAGGAGTTCCTGGGCCACGGGGGCATCGGCGGACCGTGTGCTCTCGATCAGGGTGATCGCCTGGGCCAGGCGCGTGCGATTGCCCGCAAGGACGCCCTCGGCCAGTCCCGCCGCGCGCTCGGAGATCTCCTGCTCCGTTCCCGTTGCGGGCTGGCCGCCGCCATGGTCTTCACTGCGCTGCGTCATGTGGATCCAGAGGGTAACGTACCCGGAGTGCCACGACTCCTCCGCTACCTCTGGGCGTCGCCCAATACCCTGATCGGTCTCGCGTTCTGCGGCGTGGCGCGCCTCACCGGCGGCGAGACGGCCCTCGTGGACGGCGTGCTGGAGACCCACGGAGGCTGGACTCGCTTCGCCCTGGGCCGCAATCCCTTCATGCGCCACGGGATCGCCGCCATCACGTTCGGCCACGTCGTCGTGGGGAGGGACGCTTTTCAGCTCCAGCGCACCCGAGTTCACGAGCGGGTTCACGTTCGCCAGTACGAGACCTTCGGGCCCTTTTTTCTGCCCGCTTACGGCCTATCGAGCGCGTGGTGCCTCTGCCGCCGCGTCGACCCGTACCGGCAGAACATCTTCGAGCGCGAGGCCTATCGGATCGAGGCGGAGTGGCGCGAGCGGTTCGGCTGAGGCGCTGGTGACCCTTCGGTGGTTCGCGCCCGCTCCATCGCGGCCCGGTCGTCCGAGTCACAGATCTGCCAGTACAGGACGGCGATCGCCATGGTAGCGAGGTCCAGGAGCCGCTCGGTGGCCTGCTCGGCCCAGGCGGCAGGGGCCCGTTTCGTGGTGTTCATGGGAGCAGAACGGCGCCCGTCAGGAATCGGCGACCGGGATTGTTCGAAATTCCCGGGGGGGGCGCCAGCCCCCGCCTGGCCCCGCCCGATCAGATCCGCGCCTGAAGCGTGTAGAGCCGGTGGTAGCGGCCCTCCAGCTCCATCAGCTCCGTGTGCTTCCCGCGCTCCGCGATCCGCCCGTCCTCGATCACGAGGATCAGGTCGGCGCGCTGGATCGTCGAAAGGCGGTGTGCGATCACGAAGGTCGTGCGGCCCTGGAGTAGCGTTTCGAGGCTCTCCTGGATGTACGACTCGCTCTCCGTGTCGAGGGCCGACGTCGCCTCGTCGAGCAGCAGGATGCGCGGGCTCGAAAGGATCGCGCGCGCGACGGTGACGCGCTGGCGCTGCCCGCCCGAGAGCTTCACGCCCCGTTCCCCGATCACGGTATCGAGCCCCAGGGGCTGGCGATCCGTGAACTCGGTGACGTAGGCGCGCTCGGCGGCTTCCTGGACCTCTGCCTCGGTGGCTTCGGGCCGGGCGAAGAGCAGGTTCTCTCGAATCGTCCCGTCGAAGAGGAACTCGTCCTGGAGGACGAGGCCAAGCTGGCTCCGGTAGCTGGCGAGCTGAACCTTACGCAGGTCCACGCCGTCCACGATCACGCGGCCCTCGTCCGGGGAGAGGAACGAGACGGCGAGCGCGGCGAGCGTCGACTTGCCGGAGCCCGAGCTGCCGACGAGCGCGACCACCGTCCCGGGCTCGACCTCGAACTCGATTTCGTGCAGAACGCGCTCGCCCTCCACGTAGCCGAACGAGACGCCCTCGAACTTCACGTGGCCCTTGACCGGCGGCATCTCGATGGTGCGCTCGGGGTCGTCGTCCTCGCCGGGCTGGCTCAGCAGCTCCTCGGTACGATCGAGGCCCGCGAAGGCCTCGGTCATCTGCGTGCCGATGTTGGCCATCTGCACGATCGGGCCCACGAGGAAGCCGAGGAACAGCGTGAACGAGAAGAGGTCGCCGACCGTGAGGCGATCGTCGAGCATCAGCGAGCCGCCATAGCCGAGGATCACCACGCTCGCCACGCCGACGAAGAACGTACCGAGGCTCGTGACGGCGGCGGTCGTCGTCAGCGTCGTGCGCACGTTCTCGAAGATGCGCATCACGCCGGCCTGGAAGATCTCGTTCTCGCGCTCCAGGGCGTGGAAGCCCTTGATGATGCGGATGCCGCCGAGGGCTTCGGTGAGCCGACCGGTGACCTCGGCCTGAATCTTGCCGCGATCGCGGAAGGCGGGGCGCAGGCGCTTGAACGCGCGTGTCGAAACGAAGGCGAAGAGCGCCATCGGTATCAGCGCGAACGCTGTCATCGTAGCGTTGATGCGTAGCAGGAAAAACAGCGCGATGACGCCAGTGATGATGCCGCCGAAGAGCTGAACGAGTCCCGTGCCCACGAGGTTTCTCACGCCCTCGACGTCGTTCATGATCCGCGAGACGAGCTCGCCGGACTTCGTCTCCTCGAAGGTGCGGACCGGGAGTCGAAGGACATGGCCGTGAACCTTGGCGCGGAGTTCGGCGATGAGATGCTGGGCCTCGACGCTCAGGAGCTTCGTCAGGGTGAACGAGGTGATCGCCTGGAGAGTGGTCGCCGCGACGAGCCCGCCGAGGATCGGGAAGAGAAGCCCGCCGTTCTTCTTCACCAGGACGTCGTCGATGAGGTACTTGGTCGAGGCCGGGAGCACCATCCCGCTCATCCGGTTCAGCAGGATCAAGACGAGTCCGATCGCGACCAGCTTGCGCCGCGGCCAGATGATGTCACGGAAGGCGCTCTTGAGACTGGACGAGCTGATGCGCTTGGAGGGCTTTTTCACGGGGCCACGGTAGCAGACTTGGACCCGCGATCCGTTCGATGAAGAGCCCGCGTCCATGCGGAGGCCGGTCCCAGCTGGCGGGGGCCTGGCCCTGGAGCTGGTTTTCGAGCTGGCGGCGTTCTCGCCGGCCGCGGCATGGGAGAATCGAGCCACCATGAAGCTCCCCCTCGTTCTCCTGGCCATCTTTCTCGTCTTCGCGGCAGTCCTCGCCGTCGATCCCCACGACAGGATGGACTGGATGCTGGAGAACGTCCTCGTGGTGCTCGGGCTGGTCTTGCTCGTCCTGACCCATCGACGGATCCCGATCTCCAGGGTCTCCTACCTGCTGATCTTCGTCTTTCTGATGATCCATGAGGTCGGATCGCACTACACGTATGCGGAAGTGCCCTACGACGCATGGGCGGAGCGCTGGACCGGGGAGTCGATCTCCAGCCGCTTCGGCTTCGAGCGGAACCACTACGACCGGCTCGTGCATTTCACGTACGGACTGCTGCTCGCGTATCCGTTCCGGGAGCTCTTCGTGTCCGTGGCAGGGGTCCGCGGCTTCTGGAGCTACTTCCTGCCGCTCGATTTCGTGATGTCGAGTTCGATGCTCTACGAGCTCGTCGAGTGGGGCGCGGCGAGCGTCGTGGGTGAAGGGCTCGGGCAGGCTTATCTCGGGACCCAGGGAGACGTCTGGGACGCGCACAAGGACATGGCGCTGGCCTCGCTCGGCGCGCTGGTCGCGCTCCTCGCAGTCGCACTGGTCCTGCGCATTACCGACGGATCGCCCTCCGCAGAAAGAAGGCCGCGACAAGGCTAGAGGCGGCGTTGGTGATCCACGCACCCAGCCAGGGAGGGAGGTCCGGGTTGTGCCCGAGCTTGCCGCCCAGCTCCATGTTGCAGACGTAGTAGACGAGCCCGAAGCCCACGGAGACCGCCATGGCCGTCAGGAGGGACCCGCGTCGCATCAGGACGCCGATCCCGCTGCCGAGGGCCGCGAAGACGAAGCAGATGCCCGCGAGCGCTGCGCGGTACTGGAGGGTGTACCTGTAGTCGCGCAGCCTCTTGGGGGTCAGCTCCGCGGTCTCGAGACGCTCGCGGATCTCCGTCGAGGTCAGGTAGCGCGCTCTCTCGTACGTCTCGGTCCGCACGCCCAGCCGCTTCGCGATGTTGATGTTGAGCAGCAGCTCGTCGCTCCTGGAATAGCTTCCGGAGTTCGAGTCGAAGGAGCCGATGCCCACGGCGTGAACTCGCAGCAGCTCACCGTGGACGGAGATGTCCACGCTGTTGGCGAAGATGTCGACCCTGTCCAGCTGATCGTCGGAGCCACCGGCGTGCCGCAGGTAGACGCCGCGGAACGTCCCCGTGTCCATGTCTCGCGTTCGGGCGATGAGGTGCAGGCCCGCGATGTCGATGCTCGTCTTCCCCGGGCGCAGGTTCTGTACGAACGAGTTGGTGGCCGCAAGAATGAGGGCGCGCTCTTTCTTGCGCAGCTGCGGGAGGTCGTTCGAGACGATCCCGAAGATCACGAGTCCCAGCAACGTCGCGACGACTCCAGGCGCGATCAGCAAAGTCAGCGGGTGCCGGCCCGTCATGAGGATGGCGGTCCACTCTCCGTCGGAGGCGAGCCGTCCGAAGACGGCGACCACGCTCAGCACGAAGCACAGCGGCAGCATGTACGGGGTGAGGGACTGCAGCACCAGGGGCAGGAATCTCAGCAAGATCCAGACGTCCACGCTCGGAAGCTTCGTGACCGTGCTGATCGCGATTCCAGGCAAAGCCACGCAGAGGAGCGCCCCCACGGCGAAAGCCAGCGCGATGAGCAGCTGCTTCAGCACGTAGAGGTGGATCGTCATGTACCGGGTTGGTGGGCTACTTCACTCGGGCTCTTGGCCTCGAGGTGCCGCCGGAGCATCCGCAGGTCGAAACCGGAGCACCAGCAGGTAAAGGACGGTGCAGATCGTCCACGTGATCATGAAGGACCAGACCCCGTGGGACGGGGAGTGTGCGCCGCGCAGCACCTGGGTACCTGCATAGAGACTTCCGAGCGCCACGGCTCCGGCGAATCCCATCCAGGCAAGCCGAGGTCTGGAATCCCTGTAGAGGAAGTAGAGGCCCACCAGCGCGAACGCGCCCGCGGCGTGGGCGCAGGGCCAGCCGCCGCTATGGGGTGCTCCCGCCGGTGCGAGGAACGGAAGGTAGTGGGGCGTCGAACCGCCGTAGCGCACGGAGTTCCACGGTACAGGGATCGGGCTCACCGACTTCATCAGCCCTATCACCGCCGAGGCCACGGCGATGCACGCCAGGAGATAGATGGCGGAACATCGCCAGGGGCGCAGCTTCTGACTCCACTTGGCCCCCAACGAGACCGAGAGCAAGCAGGCGCTGATCGCGATGATCAGGTACTTGCCGAACGTGTGCAGAAGGGTCCCGACCAGCCAGTCGTCCCGGTAGGGGAAGGTGCCGCTCGCCGCGTCGAAGAAGGGATCCGTGAGCTGGCCGTCGAGGTCGGTGCCGTAGAGGAGTGCCAGCGCAGCCGCGGAGATCGCCATCGGAGCGAGATAGACCACCGCCAGGCTTTGGCCGACGCGTTCCTCGAGAGCCCCGTCTACGGCGGGTACGAGGCGCGCAGAGGCTTTCGGCGCAGCGGAAGCATCGAGTGATTCCGCGGTCCCGGGTCCGGAGTTCCCGGTGAGGGTGGCGGCGAGCATGACGTCTCCAGTTCCAGTTCGCGCCAGGTCCGAGGAGACAGCAGCCTTCGTAGCGCTCTGCGTCGATTGCAGCTGTGTCATCTTTCGGCCGGTCGTCGTCATCGTGGCAAAGTAGGGCGATGGCGCTCGCCATGAATGACCTGAACGTGACCACGCGCTCGCCTCGCGGAATTCTGCCCCAGGAGTCTGCGCCACAGAATGCGATTCCGCGAGCACCGCCAAGATCCTCCCCCGGGATCGTGGGCCGGGAGTTCTCCCGCTGGCTGACGGTGCACCACGTCGTCACGATCGATGGGGAGGTGACCTGGATCGTCCTCGTGATCCTTCTGTTCCGGACCACTAGTGCCCTGAATCAGAAGTTCGTCGCATTAGTTTCGCCTGTTTCGCTCCGTAGCTGCGTTGCCGAACCTTGGACGGAACTACTGCTACGCACTGCGGTTCGGACGCCTTGCTACGAAACGAAACAGACTGAAACTAATGCGACGAACTTCTGATTCAGGGCACTAGCCTGCATTATTCGCGAGTTTGCACCACCAGCACGCCCAAACCACGCCGTGGCGGCGTCAGACGGCAGCCTTTGGCTGCCGCCCGCTTCGCGGGCTCCCTCACAGAATGCTCGACGGGCCTACGGGCCCGCCTCCGCTTCGTTCGGTCGTCTTCCTTGCCACGCCGCGGTTTGAACGCACTGGTGGAGCAAACTCGTGAATAATGCAGGCTAGCCCGCATTATTCACGAGCTGGCACCACCAGCGCGTCCAAACCACGCTGTGGCTGCGTCAGACGGAAGCCTGCGGCTTCCGCCCGCTTCGCGGGCTCCCTCACGGAATGCTCAACGGGCCTACAGGCCCGCCTCCGCTTCCGTTCGGTCGTCTTCCTTGCCACAGCGCGGTTTGGACGCACTGGTGGCACCATCTCGTGAATAATGCGGGCTCCTATGAGCACGGCCTCGTCAAGGTCGTTGTAGTGAATTTTGGTCGTCGTCCTGCTCCTGGATGATTGAATCGTTGGGCGGTTGGCAGCCCTGGGCAGGATGTATCTCGGCAGACCTTTGGAATCTGCTGCGTGATACCCATCTCCGCCCAACCCGCGCGTGCAATCTCGCCTGCGGCTTCGCGGGCGGAGTCTGACCTGAGCTAGAGAACGTCACAGTCCCTGTGCCTCCAAAGGGCGCTGGGCGGCCGCAGCCGCCCAGAGCGCTACCTTTCTTTGGTCTGTTCTTCCACCACGAAGGCGGCGCACAAAGTGCAAGCACGCTCGGAGTCTTCATAGCTTTCTTGCGTAGTAGCGTGGACGCGCCAGAGGCTGGCTTGGGAGGGTCGCCGCGCGACAAGCTCCTATCCGTCTCGGGGTCTGTGCCCCGAAGGCCTAATGCTGCGTTCGCCCGAAGGCGTTGCGAAAGCCAGTGAAGAAACCGCTCCTTCTAAGTCGTGGCCCACCGGCGGATGCGATGAGCATCCCACCCAGCCGGGCGATGACGAGCTGATTTCCCTCGTGGCGTCCTGCGCTCTATGTGTTCTCGTTGGCCTCCGATTCGTCGTCCTGTTCGAAAAGTGCCCCTGGCGACTGCTTCATCTAGGCAAACGAAGCGGCCTCGATGAAGCGCCTCCGCCCGCACTGCAAGCGAGTCTCCTGGAGCACCGGTGCGAGTCACGCGGGACTCCCCTCCGCGTTCGTTGTCTTGAGTACGGCACCGGTGGGGACTACGCCGTGTTCGACGAAGTGCCAGAACTCGACGAGTAGTTTCCTCGCCACCGCGACGATCGCTTTTCGCTTCGCGCGGCTTCCTCCCTTGCCGACGTGCTCGTGGTACCACTTCGTCGTCCGGCTATCAGGCTGCCAGCGTAGCCATAGCCATCCGAGTTCGACCATGAGCGTCCGAACGCGCGGATTGCCGCTCTTCGAAATGCCTTGGTCTCGTCCCATGTTGCCACTCTGGAACGGTGTGCCCGTCAAACCGGCGAGTGCGCCCACCTGACTTCGGTTGTCAAAGTCTCTCCAGCCGAAGAACTCCGTGGTCAGCACGTAGCTTCCAATGTCGCCCACCCCACGGAGCTGACTGAGGATGGCGGCCTTGCGGGCTGCAGAGGTGGCCTTCTCTGGCTCGGCGCGTGCCTCGCGAAGGACCTGGCGCTGCCGCTGCTCGAGCTCTTTGATCTGCTTGGTGAGAAGGGAGTACAGCTGCCAGCTTCGCTTGACGCTTCGCAAGCACTCAGGTGGGAGTCGTTTGCCATCCCACTGTCGGGCGGCCTTGAGCGCGGTGAGGAAGTCCTTGTCCTTAAAGCTGCCCAGGCGGGGATTGAGGTCTACTCCGTGCTCGAACAGGCTCGCTTGGATCTTGTTGGCGGCCTGCTCTCGTCGCTTTTTGAGGGCCTTGAGGTCCCGGGGCAAGATCCGCTCATCGACTGACTCGAGCGGAGGGACTCGTACGACGCGGAGAACGCGCTCTCCATCGCCATGTCGAGCGAGAAGTTGCGCCATCTTCTGGGCGTCCACCCTGTCGGTCTTGACCTTCCGACTCCGCCTATCGACCTCAATGCTCGCGGGATCGATGATGACGTTCTCGATGCCGTGGGCGAGCAGGAATCGGTGGATCCAGAAGCCGTCGCGACCCGCTTCGTAGCAGCTCTTGACCAGAGTGTTCTCTGGAAGATTGAAGTGCTTCTTGGCCGCTTCGATCTCCGCGAGAAACCCATCGAGGTCCCTGGCGCGAACGTCGCGGATCTTCGCTTTGGACACTCTGTCGAGGGTGATGCCGAGCTTCCAAGTATCTTTGCTCAGCTCGAGGGCGACGTAGAGGACGGGGGTTGCAGTAGTATTTTGAACGGCTGCCTGGGCCATGAGTAGCTCCGTGCTCGCCAGTTGCCCTTCGCCGTCAAAACTCGGGGCGCTGGCTGGTTCAGGCAGCCTCTCTTCCACTCCGGTCCACTACCGGGGCGGTCAAAGCTGCCGTGCAGGACACTTTCGCTTTCGCGCGGCGTCCTGGAAAGGCCTGCCCCATAGCATCTAGGAGTCTGCGCCACAGAATGCGGTTTCGCGAGTGCCGTCAGGATTTGCGCTCGCAAGGCGCGCCGGACCCCCCATGGTTTGATGCCATTGGGGTTTGGCGCAACGCCGCGAGCGTGGATCCTGGCGGTGCTCGCGGAATCGCATTCTGTGGCGCAGACTCCTAGACAGCCCTGATCGAGCCCACTAGCGCCTCATCCGTGGCGGCGGACGCGCCGAGCATCAGGTAGAGCGCAGGCACCACGAGGACGTTGAGCGTGAGCGAGACGAGAACGCCTCCCAGCACGACGACGGCCATGGGGAGTTCGATCTCCGTGCCGGGCGCGCTGCCCGCAAGGATGAGCGGGAGGAGCGCGAGAGAGGTCGTGAGCGCCGTCATGAGGAGCGCGGCGAGCCGCTCCTCGGTTCCGCGTCGAACGAGTTCGAGTCCGAATGGAACCCCCTCCTCCAGCTCGAGATGCCGGAAGTGGTCGACCAGCATGACGGCGTTCCGGGCGCCGACGCCGAGCACCGCCGCCATGCCCACGAACGAGCCCAGCGAGAGGACGCCGCCGCTGAGGTAGACCGCGAAGATCCCGCCCGCGAGCGGGAAGGGAAGCGCGAAGAACACGAGCAGCGTCGGCTTGAAGTCCCGGAGGTTGCCGTGCAGGAGCGCGATGATCGCGAGGATGCTGAGGACTCCGAAGGAGAGGATGCGCTCGCGCGCTCGCTTCTGCGCGGCGAATTCTCCGAGCAGCTCGGCGTGGACACCGGCTCGGTGGGGCGTGCCTGCCAGGACCGCGTCCATGTCGGCAGCTGCCGACGCGAGGTCGCGGTTCTCCACGTTGGCGACGACGTCGATCTTGCGCGAGCCGCCTTCGCGCTTGATGGCGTTGGGCGCGTTCTCGAAGGAGACGCGGGCGAGTTCACCGAGGAGCGCCGTGCCGCCTCCGGGTAGATCGACAGGGATGCGCTCCAGCGCGGCCGGGTCATGCAGCTTCCCGGGGTCGCCTCGGACCACGACGGTGAGCGGCCGGAAGCCGTCCATGACCTCGCCCACAGCCTGGCCGTTCACGTAGGTGGAGAGCGCTTCGCGGAGCGGAGCCGCGGTGAGCCCCACGGAGCAGAGCGCGTCCTCGTCCGGCGTGACCCGGAGCGTCGGCACGACCACCTGCGGCTCCACGTGCAGATCGACGAGTCCGGGGACTCCGCGCAGCGATTCGAGCATCGACGCGGCTTGCTCGCGCAGCACGCCGAGGTCTTCGCCATGGATCCGAACGACCATGCTGGCGCTGGTTCCGGAGACGACCTCCTTCACTCGCTCCCGGAGGTAGGTGAGGACGTCGCTCTGGATGCCCGGGAAGCGCGCGAGCACCTCGCCGATCTTCTGCAGGGCGAGATCGTGATCGGAGGCGGGGTCGAGGCTGATCCAGAGCTCTGAGAAATCGGGTCCGACGACCTCGTCAGCGGCCACGGCGCGCCCGATGTGCGCGCCGAAGTTGCGGACGCCCTCGACCTCCATGATCTCCCTGGCGACGAGCGTCGCCGATCGACGGCTCGCTTCGACGCTCGCGCCCGGCTTCTCCAGCCAGTGCATCAGGAAGTCGAACTCGCGGAACTTCGGCATGAAGTTCTCGCCGAGCGACGGCACGATGGCGACAGCCGCGCCACCGACGAGCGCGAGCGTCGCCAGAGGGAGCCAACGTCGGCGGAGGAAGATCCCGAGGATCGGGCGCGTGGCCCGGCGCGCCAGTCGAATGAGCGGCGGATCGGCCTCTGATCCGCGCTTCCGTCCGAGGAGCACGAGACTCAGCGCCGGCGTCAGGGTGAGCGCGGTAAGGAGCGACGCGGCGATCGCCACCATGTAGCTCACTGCCAGCGGTCGGAAGAACGCACCCGCGACGCCGTCCAGGAAGAGGATCGGGAGCATGACGAGCACGATGACGAGGGAGCCGTAGATCACGGCGCCGCGCACCTCCAGCGAAGCCGAGACGATCAGGTCGACGAGCGAGCCCTCACCGGGCTGGCTCATGCGCAGCCTTCGCGAGATATTCTCGACGTCGATGATGGCGTCGTCGACCAGCTCGCCCAGGGACAGCACGAGTCCGGCGAGCACCATGGTGTTGATCTGGATGCCGAAGTGGTCGAGGACGAGGATCGCCATGGCGAGCGAGACGGGAAGCGCCGTCATGGAGATCAGCGCGGTCCGCCAGTCCGCCATGAAGAGGCCGATGATGACGATCACGAGCACGATCCCGAGGAGGAAGGCGTGCTTCAGGTTCTCGATCGACATCTCGACGAACGTCGCGGGGCGAAAGATCGTCGTGTCGACGGAGACGCCGTCGAGCCGTGGGCCAAGGCTCTTCAGGGCGCTCTCGACGCCTTCCGTGACGAGGAGAGTGTTGGCGCCCGGCTCCTTCTCGACGATGAGGAGCAGCCCCGGCCCGCCGTTGATGACGGCCTCGCCGATCAGGGGAGCGGCGCCCTTCTGGACGGTTCCGAGGTCACCGATTCGGGTGAGCGAGAGCGGCGTGCCGACGACGGCGCCTGCGAGGCCCGCCGCGGTGCGAACGGCGAGATCCGCGATGATCGGAATGCGCTGGTTCAGCGTTTCGATGTGGCCGCCGGCGGAGCGCTGCACGGCCTCGCCTGCGGAGACGAGGAGGCTCCGCAGCGGAACGCCTTCCTGCGCGAGGCGCTCCGGATCGAGCAGGATCTGAAGCTCTGGCTCACGCTGGCCCCAGACCGCCACGTTGACGACGCCGGGCACGCTCAGGAGCTTCGGGCGAACCTCCCAGCGAATGAGTTCGGAGAGCTCGGTCATCGAGTAGCGCTCGCTCGTGATGCCGATCTTCATCACCCGAGAGAGCGCGGACAGCGGCGGCATCATGACCGGCGGGCGCGCACTCTGCGGCAGCCGACTGGCCGCGTTGACCATGCGCTCCTGGATCGACTGGCGCGCCGTGGTGACATCGATATCCTCGGCGAGAATGAGCACCACCGACGAGAGCCCGAGCACCGACTTCGACCGGACGTGCGCGACGCCGGGCGCCCCGAGCAAGGCGCTTTCCAGCGGCACGGTGACGAGCTGGTCGACCTCTTCCGTCGAGAGTCCGGGCGCCTTCGTCTGGATCTCGACCCGCGGCGGGGCGAACTCCGGGAAGACGTCGAGGGGCAGCGACTTCGATCGCTCGAAGGCCACGACCAGGGAGAGGACCGCGAGGAGGAGGACGAGCGACTTGAAGCGCAGGGCCCAGGCGACGATGGCGCCCAAGGTCAGTGGCCCCCCCCGCCGAACTCGATGGCGAAGAGCTCGTAGGCGCCGGTCGCCACCACGGGCGTTCCGGCTCCGAGTTCTTCGCTGACCCACGCAAGATCGCCATTGCGTTCGAGGAACCGGATCGCGCGGCGTCGGAACTCGTGCGGGCCTTTTTCTTCGTAGACCCAGATCCCGCCGTGGGCATCGAAGATCAAGGAGGACCAGGGGATGACCGTGGCGTTCTGCGCCGCTTTCGTGGGAAGGTCCACGAACAGGCGTTCACCTGGAGCGCGCGGTGTCCCGTCCGCGTCGAGTCGATAGAGCCGCGAGACCATGCCGACCGGAGGAGCCAGCGGGGAAGGAGTCACCAGAGGAGTCGCGCTTCCGATCGACGGCTCATCACTTGCCACGCCACCGTAGACGGCGACGTCGGCGGAGAGGTCCACGCTCGACGGCTCGGAGGCGTAGAGCTGGACCATCAGCCAGGGGTGGGTATCGTCGACGATCGCCAGGACCTCCTGGCCCGCCGGTACGACCTGTCCGGGCCGCACCGTGAGGCCGTCGAGGCGACCTGCGATCGGAGCGCGGACTTCCATGGGCTCGGCGGCGTCGACGCTCGTGGTTGGGCGTGCTTCCTCGGCCTCGAGCTGGCCGACCCGGCGCTCTGCGGTCTCGACGTCGACCGCCGCGAGGTCGCGGATCGTCCGGGCGTCGTCGAGGCGGCGGCTGCCGACAATGTTCGCCTCGACCAGAGCGCGCGCGCGGTCGAGTTCGCGGTCCGCGGCGACCAGCGCGGTTCTGGCGGTTTCGCGCAGACCGTTCGCTTCCTCCAAACGCAAGCGCAGGTCGAGTTCCTTCAGATCGACGTCGAGGGCCTGGGGACCGGTCAACAGATCACGTTCCACCGACAGCTGCGGCGAAACGAGAAAGAGCACCTGGTCCCGCTCGATCTCGTCCCCGAGCGCAGGGAACCCCGCGGCGCTCGGCTCGATGGAACCGGTGACCGGGGCAGCGACCGCGGCGCGACGATCGGGCCGCAGTACGACGATAGCGGGGCGGCGCACCGCCTTCTGCATGGCCTCGGCGCGCGCGGGGACGACCTGAACATTGAGGCTCGCCTGCACGTCGGGTGCCAGACGGACGAGCGAGGCCTCCCACTCGTGGGGGATGACCGTGGCCGCGGGTTCCTTCGTCGGGCTGGCGCCGTGGGGGGCGGCCTGGGCCGCGTCCTCCGCGCCGCCATGGCAGCCGAAAGTGCCGGCGGCCAGAACGAGGAGGATGGAGGGTCTGGAGGACTTCGATGGGGACTTCATGGGATTCATGGCCGGGTCGGACTCTCGATTCGAAAGCCCAGAGCGCTCTCCAGATCGACGATGGCGGTGGCCCTCGCGAGCCTCGCAGCGAGGACCTGGTCTTGAGCCGCGAGGACCTCGCGCTGGAACATCAGGCCGTCGAGCTCGTTCGCATCGCCTGCGGCTTTTCGGGAGGAGTAGGCGATCTCGAGGCGCGCTTCGACGCCCTCCAGCTGTCGCTCGGCCGCGGCTACCAGGCGTTCCTGGGAGCGGAGCTGTTCGAGGCGCTGCAGCACCTGGCTTCGGACGGTGAAGGCGACGGCCCGTTGAACGGCCAGCCGGAGGGTCAGGTCGGCTTTGGCCCGGCCGTGCCGCGCGTCGCCGAGGTCGAAGGAGGGCAGCTGGAGCTGGAGTCCGGGCCCGATCTCGAAGCCGCTTCCGCCGATATCGTTCGCGTCGACGATCAGGTTGATCGGCATGAAGTCCTTGCGAGCGATGCCCGCCCGACGCGCCGCAGCAGCGGCTTCCAGTGTGGCACCGCGCACCTCGTGGCGGCTGATCAGCGCCTGACGGACCAGGTCTTCCGCGGAGGGGGGAGCGTCGCCCGTCAGCTCGTCGGCCCTCGCTCCATGGCGGGCTGGCTCTTCGAACGCGGGCTCCCGGGTGCCCGGCGTCTCTCCGACGAACGCGAGGAGTACGTTCCACTGGATCGTCGCGTCGTTCTCGGCCTGAACCCGCAGGGCGTCGACGCTGGCAGTCTCGATGCGTGCCGTGGCGAGTTCCACTCCTCCGAGTTCGCCGAGGTCGATGGCTCGTTGGATGAGCGCGAGGCGCTCGTTCTCGACCTGAGCGCGCTCGGCCAGCAGCATGGACCGTTCGTGGGCGAATCGTGCGCGATGGAATGCCAATCGCGCGTCCGTCACGCGCTGAAGGCCCGTGCTCATGATTCGCTCCGCGAGAACGCGGCCGTCGAGCTCGGCGGCCTCCAGACGATCCCTTCGCAGCCAGATGTCGCTCATGGCGGTGAACATCGTTCCCTCGAACTGCTTGGAGCCCACGGGAAGCAGGAGCTGTACCAGGGGGTTGTGAATCTTCCCGGCCTGCAGGAGGTCCATTCGGCCGACGTCGAGCTGGAGGAGGGTGGCCATCCATTCCGGATGGTCGCCGAGCGCTGCGTCCATCGCTTCCAGCTCACTCAGGCCGTCGCTCCAGAGGACCCCGGTGCGCTCGCCGAAGGCGTCGGAAGCTTCGCCCGCGGCGGAAGCTGGCGCCCACGCGGGCTCGGTGGCCAGCTCCGACGAAAGCTGCTCGACGACCTCCTCGCGGCCAGGCATCGACGCCGTGTAGCAAGAGGCAGATCCCAGGGCGGCGAGCAGGCTGCCCCACCACCAGACGTTCGCGTGACTCATGGGGAGTGGAGGGGTCCGTTGCGCCCTATGGTTGCGGCGTCCGGGCAAAGAAATGCCGTCGAGCTTCTCGTCGTTGCGAGAGGCAGAGATGTGGCGGCTGCGGAGTCCTATCCGTTCGATCGGTCAGGGCCGGATACAGGGCGCTTTCATGGGGTGCGCGATTCGTGGAGGCGTGGCCCCTCAGCGCACTATCAGGAGGAGCGCGATGGCCGTGATTATCCGAAGATGACGCAGCCGTTTCCCCGCTTCATCGGGGCGCGGATCCGCGTCGAATGGTCCATTCCTCACCCTCCCGTCGAGACCCTCTCGGTTAACCTCGAAGGAGCCATGAGACTGCTTGTCGTAGAAGATTCCGCGCGTCTGCGCGCCTCCCTCGCCACCGGACTGGGCATGGCGGGCTTCGCCGTGGACGTCGCTGCCACCGGACCCGAGGGGCTGGTGCTGGCCGCCAACAACCCTCTCGATGTGATCGTCCTCGATCTGGGGCTTCCCGGGATGGACGGACTGGAGGTTCTCTCCAGGCTCCGCGAGAGGGGAGTCGAGACGCCGGTGCTCATCCTGACCGCGCGCGACGAGGTGGAGGACTTCGTTCGGGGCTTCGACGCAGGGGCCCACGACTACGTGGCGAAACCCTTCGCCATGGAGGAACTCGTCGCCCGCTGCCAGTCGCTCGCCAGGAGGAGCTACGGCAGCATCGGTCTGTCCGTGCCCATCGGTACGGCGGTGTTCTTTCCGGCCGGCCGCCGTCTGGAACGGGACGGTGAGGACATTCCGCTCAAGGCGCGCGACATGAGAATCTTGGAGTACCTCGTGGCGCGACGCGGCGAGGCCGTGACGCGAGAGGAGATCGAAGACCACGTCTATCGCACGAAGGACCTGCCCTCCAGCAACGCCGTCGACTCGGCCATTTGCTTGCTCCGTCGCAAGCTCGACGCCGACGGCGAACCGAGTCTCATCCAGACGATCCGAGGCGTGGGTTACAAGCTCCAGCTGCACACGTCGGAGCTGGAAGCGGAGAAGGGATGAGGTCGGTCAGGAGTCGACTGCTCGTCTGGCTGGTTCTCGGTCAGGCAGCCATCCTGGTGGTGATGAACGCGGTGATCTGGCACTTCGGCAGCAAGATCATTCGGGACGGTTTCGATGAGCATCTGGCCACTGACGTTCGGGCGATCGGGACGCTCTTGAGTCAGGCCGGTCCGGACCTGGAGCTCGAATTCTCGGACGAACTCATGCCGCAGTACCTGCCAGGTGCATCCCCTGCCTACTTCGAGGTCTGGGTCGCAGGCTCGGGCGTTCTGGAGAGGTCTCTCTCGCTTCGGAGCCAGGGCGCCGTCGACGGAGGCGGACTGATCGACCTTCCGAGGCGAGGAGGGACCGTCATGGCACCGGATGCCTGGGACCTGGAGCTACCCCACGGCGTATCCGGGCGTGCCGTCGGCATCACGTTCCCCATCCACGAGTACGCGTCGGTGAACGCGGAGGGGAAGTCGGCACCGCGCGCGAACGCCACGATCGTCACGGCCATCGATCGCGCGCCGCTCGACGCGCAGCTGAATAAACTGGGTATCGGCCTGGCGACGCTCGACGTCGCGCTCATCCTGGTCAGCGCGCTGCTTCTGTTCATGGGCGTGGATCTTGGCCTGAAACCCATGCTGAGCCTCGCCAAAGACCTGGAGACAGCCTCGACGTCGGAGGAGGCCCTCGAGCTTTCCTGGGCCGAGGTGCCCAGGGAGATGAAGCCGGTGAAGGATGCTCTTCTCCGTTTGCTGGAGCGCGTGGACGAGGCCTTCCAGCGGGAGAAGAGGCTCGGCGGGAACATCGCTCACGAACTCAGGACGCCGATCGCCGAGCTGCGTGCCGCGGCGGACGTCGCGCTGATGAAGAGCAACAGCCGCAGTGCGTTGGAAGACGCCGTGCGCACCTCCCGAGCCATCGCCGAGGAGATGGAGACCGTCGTGCATGCCATCCTTCGGATCTGGCGTGCGCGCTCTGGTGGCGCCCGCGAGCGCCTCTGCATCGTCGATCCGTTTCAGGTGCTGGATAGCTGCGTGGCGGGCCTTGCCTCCGTCGCGCGCGATCGACGAATCGCTGTCCGCGTCTCGGGCGATCGCGCGCTCCAGGTGTTGGCGCCTTCGCACATGCTCGGACTTGCGCTGGACAACCTCATTCGGAACGCAGTCGAGCACGCCGTCGAGGGAACCGAGGTCGAATGCTCGGTAGAGGCCGTCGCGGGCCGAGTCCAGGTGCAGGTGAAGAATCAGCAGTTCGGTCTCAGCGAAGCCGACGGCCCATTCGTGCGCGAGCCCTTCTGGTCGCGAGAGCTGAACGTGAGGCAGTCCGGAAACACAGGGCTGGGCCTCGCGCTGGTGGACGCGCTCGGCGAGGCCTGCGGTTTCGATCTGGACGTCCAGATCCGCGGCGGCGAGACCCTCGCAGAGGGCGCGCAGGCGCCGGGGACGTTCACGGCCACGCTCTGCGTCGATCTCGCGACAGAGTCAGCCCTGGACTCCCTGGCGTCCTGACGTCAGGGATCGCGACCAGGACCCGCGACCGCCCGACGCCGATCAGAATCGATCCGTGATGACGACTTCGTCCATCGAGAGCTGGCCGGGCTTCGGCCAGGCCTCTTTGGTCCCCTTGCCGATGGCGACCATGGGACCCATGACGTGGTCCTTCGGCAGGCGGATCAGCTCCGCCACCTTCTCGTGGTCGAAACCGATCATCGGGCACGAGTCGTAGCCCATGGCCTTGGCCGCCAGCATCAGGGTCTGCATGGCCATCCCGATCGAGCGCTGGGCCTCGTCGCGCTGAAGCTGCTCGCGCCCTTCGTGGAACGGACCCATCCAGTTGACGAGCAGTTCGGCCACTTCCTTGGGAGCGTCGCGCCAGTACCGCGCCGGTTCCTTCTCCCATGCCTTCATATCGCCCGTCATGACGATGAGGATCGAGGCATCGGTCATCTGCGCCTGATCGTTGCCGTTGGCGCGGATCTCCTTCCGAAGCTCCGGGTCCTTGATGACGACGAAGCGCCAGTGCTGGATGTTGAAGCTGGTCGGGCTCTGCATCGCCGCTTCGAGGAGCTTCTTCAGATCCTCCTCGGGCATGCGGTGGTTCGGGTCGTATTGCTTGATCGAGCGGCGCCCGTGGATGGCATCGAAGGTTTCCATGGGCGGAAGAATACCCGACCGCTATCGCAGCTTGTCGATCAGTTCCCGGGCAGCGTCCGTGATCACGGTACCGGGGCCAAAAACCGCAGCGGCGCCCATCGCGATGAGCTTGGGGACGTCGTCCGGTGGCACCACGCCGCCCACGACCACGAGGATGTCAGGACGATCGAGGGCAGCCAGCTCCTTCTTCAGGGCCGGCACCAGCGTCAGGTGCCCCGCCGCCAGGGACGAGACGCCCACGACGTGCACGTCGTTCTCGACGGCCTGCCGCGCCGTCTCCGCGGGCGTCTGGAAGAGCGAGCCGATATCCACGTCCCAGCCCAGGTCGGCGAACGCCGTCGCGATCACCTTCTGGCCGCGATCGTGGCCGTCCTGGCCCATCTTCGCGACGAGGATCCGCGGGCGGCGCCCGTGCTCCTCCTGGAACTCGCCCGAGAGCTTGCGCGCGCGATCGATGCCTTCGTTGCCTGCCTTCATTTCTGACTGGTACACGCCCGAGATGGTGCGGATGACGGCCTGGTGGCGGCCGAAGGCGTCCTCCATGGCCTGGGAGATCTCGCCGACCGTCGCGCGGGCGCGCGCGGCCTCGATCGAGAGCGCCAGGAGGTTTTCGTCGTCGGTTCGAGCCTCACCGCGCTCGACCTTGTGGGCCGCCGCGCGAAGCGCGTCGAGCGCGGCTGCGACCGCCGCCGGGTCGCGGTCGCGCTTGAGCTCCGCGAGGCGCGCGAGCTGGCTGTTGCGCACCGATTCGTTGTCGACGCTCAGCACCGGAATCTTCTCGGCGTGCTTCGGCGCGAAGCAGTTCACGCCGACGATCGGCTGAATGCCGGAATCGATGCGGGCCTGGGCGCGAGCGGCCGCCTCCTCGATGCGCAGCTTCGGCAGGCCTTCCTCGATCGCCCGCGTCATACCGCCGAGCTCCTCGACCTCCTGGATGTGCGCCTCGGCGCGCGCGACGAGGTCCGCCGACAGGCGCTCCACGTAGTACGAGCCGCCGAACGGATCCACCGTGCGCGTGATGCCGCTCTCCTCACTGAGCAGGATCTGCGTGTTCCTCGCGATGCGGGCCGAGAAGTCGGTCGGGAGCGCGAGGGCCTCGTCCAGCGAGTTCGTGTGCAGGCTCTGGGTGCCGCCGGCGGTCGCCGCGAAGGCCTCGATCGCCGTGCGAGTCACGTTGTTGTAGACGTCCTGGGCCGCGAGGCTCCAGCCCGACGTCTGGCAGTGCGTGCGCAGTGCCAGGGACTTCGGGTTCTTCGGCTCGAACTGCGCCACGAGCTTGGCCCACAGCTGGCGCGCCGCGCGCAGCTTGGCGATCTCCATGAACGGGTTCATGCCGATCGCGAAGAAGAACGACAGTCGCGGCGCGAACGCGTCCACGTCGAGCCCCGCCTCGATGCCCTTGCGGATGTACTCGACCCCGTCGGAGAGCGTGTACGCAAGCTCGAGGTCGAGCGTCGCCCCTGCCTCCTGCATGTGGTAGCCGCTGATCGAGATCGAGTTGAAGCGCGGCATGTTCTGCGACGTGTAGCGGAACACGTCCGCCACCATCGAGATCGACGGCGTCGGCGGATAGATATAGGTGTTCCGGACCATGAACTCCTTGAGGATGTCGTTCTGGATCGTGCCCGCGAGCTGCTCCGGGCGAACGCCCTGCTCCTCGGCCGCGACCACGTACAGGGCGAGGATCGGAAGCACCGCGCCGTTCATGGTCATCGAAACGCTCATCTGATCGAGGGGGATCCCGTCGAACAGAACGCGCATGTCGAGGATCGAATCGATGGCGACGCCCGCCATGCCGACATCGCCGACGACGCGCGGATGGTCCGAGTCATAGCCCCGGTGCGTCGCCAGGTCGAAGGCGATGGAGAGGCCCTTCTGGCCCGCTGCCAGGTTGCGGCGATAGAACGCGTTGGACGCCTCGGCGGTGCTGAAGCCCGCGTACTGACGGATCGTCCAGGGGCGGCGCACGTACATCGTCGAATACGGTCCGCGCTTGTAGGGCGGGAAGCCCGGAAGCACGCCCTCCTCGGCGAGATCGGCGGTGTCCTCGGGGCCGTAGTGGGAGCGCACGTCGATGCCCTCGGGGGTCGACCAGACGGATTCGCCCGCAGCGGGCCGAAGGGACTTCGCGGCGGCGGCCGTGTCCCAGTTGAACTCGGTGAAGTCGGGGATCGTGCTCATCGGGAAACCTCCGCGAGGTCGGCGCCAGCGCTCTTCAAGAAGCTCGAGAGGGCAGCTTCTGCGTCGCAGCCCATGAAAATGTGGCCGTCGAGCCCGGCCTCTTCGAGCGGCTTCGCCGCGCGTTCCGGTGGGGCAGCGATCCAGACCTCCCGAGCTCCATGATCGCGCAGCGAGGCAAGCGCCTCGAGGGCGATGTCGGACCCGTAGTCGTCGTCGCTACCCGCCAGGCAAACCAGCGTCGCTCCGGCTGCCTTGGCCGCGGCGCCGAGCTGCGCCGGTGTCAGGTCCGGCTCGCTCTGGACGACCTCGAAGCCTCCGGCCAGCAGCAGCTGGGTCGCGAACCCCGCGCGGGCCGTGTGCCGCGCGAGCGGCCCAAGGCAGGCTAGGAAGACCCGCGGCGGCTCGGGCAGCGCCTCGGCAGCCTCCACCAGCCGTTCGAAGACGCTGGCCTCCCGGAACCCGGGAACGGCCCGCATGGTCTGCCGTGCGCCGCGGACGAGCGCATCGCCGATCTCCTCGATCGTGGCTCCCTGGCGCGCCGCTTCACGAGCGTGGGGGAAATCGTCGATCGCCCCGATCGAGACCGTTCCGCGGGCGGCCAGGCGCGTGGCCGTCGCCGCTCGTGCGGCTTCGATGGCCCCACCTTCCGCGGCCTCTCGGTCAGGATCGAGTTCCAACGAAGCACCCGGGTACTCGGACACCCCGACGAGGGGCCAGCGTCGATGGGCGATGGCTTCGTGAAGATCGGCCCGTGACCGATCGAGCTCGCCCGCCACCCAGTCGGAGTCCAGCGCCTTGACCATGCCGCCCTCTTCTTCGACGGCCAGGAAGACGCTCCAGGCGGCCTCGCAGAGTCCGTTCGTGCGCTCTTCCACGTAGTAAGCGCCGCGCGCTGGATCGCCCACGTGTTCGAGGCGCGACTCGTGCGCGAGGACCAGCTGGGTGTTCCGCGCGTTGCGCCGGCCCAGCGGCGACGGAAGGCCCAGCGCCGTGTCGAAGGGGAGCGCGGTGATCATGTCGGCGCCGCCGGTGGCTCCGGCAAAGACGCCGAGCGACGTGCGGAGCATGTTCGTCCAGGGATCGCGCTTGGCCAGTCCCCGCGGGGAAGTGGTGACCGACAGCTTCATCGGCGCGCACTCCTCGATGCCCATGGCTCCCAGGACGCGTGCGCAAAGCTCACGCGCCGCCCGCAGCTTCGCGATCTCCGTGAACACGTCTCGCCCGACGTCGAAGCGCCAGACGAACTCGACGTGCGCCTGGGCCGGCGCGAGGCCATCGTCCTCCAGCCAGCGCAGGTACTGGACGAACGTCGCGAGCGCGAACCCGAGTTCCTGCGCGGCGTGCCCGCCCGCGCGATGCCAGACGCTCGCATCGATCGCGATCGAGCGGCCGTGGTTCAGCTTGATGCGGCTGTACCCTGCGAGCTGACAGAGCTCCCGCCGCGCGTCTTCCATGTCACCTGGAAGGGCACCGTCCCGGGCGAGGGCGCCGATCGGGTCCATGCCGAATTCCACGCGCGTGTCCTCCAGGTCGACGCCGCGCTCCTGGCAGAGGGCGGCGAAGGTCGCGGCCAGGGGAAGCGCGTTGGCGTTCGATTCGAAGGCGATCGGAATCGCGTCCAGGTAGACCCCGTCGAGCAGGCGATCGAGCGCGCCGAGGTCTTCGATGTCCACTCCGGAACTCCCGCGCTGCGCCTGGTCGCCGAGTCCCTTCGCGGCGCTTCCGAGCCGGATGCACAGGCCGGTGGCGCCCTCGGTCAGGTCGCCGAGCAGGTCCGCGTTGGCGTGCTTCGCCGAGGGGTGGGCGATCTCGGTGGCGATCGTCCAGCCGCCGGAACCGATCTCGAACGATGGCGCAGGCCGGCTCGCATCGGCGACGTAGAGCGGCGCGATCCCGAGGCCCTCCAGGGTCTTCGTCACGAGCGAACGTTCGAAGTCCCGTCCGGGACCGAGCTCCGCTTCGACGCGGCCTCGCCAGTCCTGGTAGCGAGCCTGGTAGCCAGACACATGGGTGGGGTTCGTTTCGGTGCGATCAGGCGGCGTCATGATCGAGCAGGTTATCGACCTTGGCCTCTTCCGTCCCGAGCACCCTGGCGTAAAGCAGCGAGACGCCCAGGAGGGCGACCGCGAGGCCGAGGAAGCTGGCCACCCGCGAGAGGCCCGTCAGCGCGCCCAGGTCGTAGAGGAAGACCTTGAGGATGAAGGCGATGAACAGGCACAGGCTCGTCCAGCGAATGGCCGCCGAGCGCCGGACCATGCCCCAGGCGAGGAGTCCGCTCGCGAAGACGCCCCAGGAGATCGAGAGGCTCAGATCGCGGGCCTGCAGGCGCTCGTTCACGAGGCGTATCGCCTCGCCCGGGGCGGCGAAGTGGTTCAGGACTGCGGCGTTCATCCATCCGAAGAGCAGGGCGAGGATCCCGGCGCCGGTGGCGTACTGCAGGGCAGCGATGGAATCGGTGGGCTCGACGAGCGCTATCTCGTCGGATCGAAGGCGGCCCAGGGCGACGCTCGAGGCCCATGCCCCCGCGAGCACGAACCCGAAGTCGATCGTCAGCTGCAGCGGGAGCAGGGCGGCCGTCGCGAGGAAGCGCCCGGCCACGAAGGTCAGGAACAGGAGCCCGACGGCTGAGATGAGCACGAGGACGCTCGCCATCTGGACCAGGGAGCCGAGGGCCGCGCGGCGCGCGAGGAGCGCGATGCTGCCTGCCGCGAGCGCCGTCGTCGCGATGGTGGCCTGGAAGGAAAGCTCGCGCGCCAGCACCGCCGACGCGAGGATCGCGGCCACGGCCAGCGGCCCGAGGGCAGAACGCCGATCGACGCGATCATGGAGAGCGCCAACGAGTACGGCCACCAACGCGCCGCCGACGAGGAGCGCCTGGCGCAGCGGCCCGTCGAGGAAGGCGTCCGCGGTGACCGGGTCCCCGTAGCTGCTCGCCCAGAGCATGGCTCCGAGCGGGCCAGGTGCCCGAAGAAGGTAGAGCAGCGGGAGCGCGGTGATCCAGCTGATCGATCGAACGCCGATGGCCTGCCGCCGGGTCAGGGCAGCGCTGGCTCGAAACGCGCGGCGCGCGCGAACGGCGGCAGCGAAGGGGAGTGCGCTGAGCACCGCGGCGAGGGCTCCGAGGGAAACCGACGGATGCGTGGGCCTCAGGTAGGCATATCTCCACGGGTCTTCCGTCTTCTCGATGAGGTCGGCGAGGAGTACCGCGACGCCGATTGCGCCCAGGATGAGTACGAGGTGCCGAAGGCGCGGCGCAAAGCTGTGCTCTTCCTCAAGGATCGGCCAGGCGACCGCCAGGGCGATCACTCCCACGGAGGCTCTGGCAAGCAGGAGCCCGGTGACGGGTGCGTGGCCCACGCGATCGATGGCATCCACCAGCGCAGGCAGTGCGACGAACGCGGCGACGGCCGAGAGTGAGGCGGCGAAGCGGCCATCGCGCACCGAGCGAAGGAGGTGGGAGAAACCGAAGCAGGCGAGACCGAAGGCGGGGAGCGACCAGAACCACGGGTCTGCGAAGCCCTGGAAGCCGAACCGCGGTTGCTGGTACATCGCGACGGTGCACCCGGACAGGAGGCCAAGGATCGCGCCGGGCAGATGGCCTCCACCTGCGAAGCGAGCCGCGTGGCAACCCATCAGGACCAGAAGCCCGATGAGCCCGATGAAGGCGCCATCCGCCGTCTCCTGGCCTTCTTTCGCGATCAGCGCTATCGGGAACGCCGACAGGAGCGCGAATGCGTAGGGACCTGCGGCGGCCCAGGACCTCTTTCCTCCCTGGACGAGTTCCTTGCGCTCGATCCGAAGGGCCAAGGCGCTGAGAAGGATCGCCAGCAAGAGGGTGCATATGGCCCAGCGGTCGAAGTCCGGATTCCCGCTCCAGCCAACGCCCGGGGTGGCGAGTTGGGTGCCCATGACCGACTGGAACAGGCCAAGGAGGACCGCCGAGGCAAGCGCGCAGCCCACGAAGTAGAGGGCCGTTCGGAAGCGCAGGGTGGCGGTCGCCGCCGCGCAGATCAGCACGCCTGCGAGGGCCGCAATCGTCCAGACGGACGTTCCTGGAGGCAGGTGAACGACGAACTGGCGTGCCAGCAGGACGAACGGAGCACCGAGTGCGATCACCAGGCTCCAGGCGTCGAGTTCATCCCGTTCGCTTCGCTTGCCGGGGGAGGGCCCCTGGCCCACGATCGCCAGCGTGAAGAGCACGGCAGACGAAGCAACGATCAGGGCGATCGTCCAGAGCGATGCGGGGTCAGCGGCGTTCTTCTCGGACCAGAGGATCTGAAGCGCGACCGTTCCGACCAGGGCGGCTGGCACGACGGCGACCCAGCCCCGGACCCTGCTCAGGGCGAGAAGCGCGAGGTCGAGGATCAGCACGTACCCGAACAGCGTGGCCGTCGAACTCCGGTCGAGCGTGCCGAGGAGCACCGGCGTTGCGAAGCCGCCGATCAGGGCGAACGAGGCGAGGATCGGCGCGTTCCTTCGAAAGGAGAGCAGTAGCGCCGCGCCGGTGGTGGCCGCCATCACGACGAGCGCAAGGGGCGGAGAGACGAGACCGTGGAGCCGAGCTGCCGCCCACGCACCCCCGTACATGAGCACCGTGCCAGCGCCCGCGACCGAGTCGGCCAGTACGACGAGCTTGCGCACGCGTAGCGGCCCGTGGGCGAGGAGCGCGAGCGCGCCGACGCCGAAAGCCAGGAGGTCGCGCGCCGCCGGTCCGAGCCATCCGCGCTCGATCGCGACCTGGACGAAGAAGAGCCCGGCGAGCACGAGCGCGATGCTGCCGACGACGGCGGCGCCGCGAATACCGATCCAGCGCTCCCAGTCGATCCCGGCGGTCGCGGTGGTCGCAGTGGGGGCCGCCTGTCGAGTCGGGGCTACCGGCCGTATGGGCGCCGCCGAGGTTCCCTGGACGACCTCTACCGGCTCGTCGACGAGTTGGCCCTCGAGCTCTTCGACATGATCGCGTGTGGGCTCAGAAACGAGAGCGACCGCCGTGATCTCGCTGGGAGCCGCGTCGTGCAGCCGCTCGACGCGGGGCTGATCCTCTAGCCGTTCGAGCTTCCTTCTCAGCGCATCGATCTGGCGGTCCAGACCTTTCAATCGCTCGAGCACATGGAGCGCGAGCAGACCTCCTCCGACGAAGAGGAAAACGAGCAGCAGGATGATGGAGGGCAGCAATGGATGGGTCCAGCGGAGTGCCAGCGGGACGCGAGCTCCCACTTTCCCATCCTAGAAGTCCCGCCTGGCGCCGGGGAATCATCGCGGTGAGTTCATGGATTCAGCGGGCGAAGCGATGGAGGCGCATCCTTGGCGAGGAGTACCGGCGCGCTGAGTGAGGGTCGGGGCGGCGGAGCTCTGACCGCCGGACCACTGGATGGTGAAGAGGGGATATCTGCCGCAGGAGAGTCTCAACGGGGGCTGCGCCCCGATCTGAGGCGCTCTTCTGAATTTGGGGGAAATAATTCCCCCAAGCGGCCGCGACTGGGCATACTGCCTGCATGTCGAACGAAGCACGCTCAGCCACGCAGGACGCCCTCCTCTCGGCGACGGCCCGAATCTTGAGGCCGCTCGTTCGCGTCCTCCTGCGGAACGGTGTCGCCTGCAACGCGGTCACCGAGGTGATCCGGCGCTCCTTCGTGGGCGTGGCCCATGAGGAGTTCGGGCTCGAGGGGAAGGCCCCGACCCAGGCCCGGATCTCGGTCTTGACCGGCCTGCATCGCAAGGAAGTGTCAAGGCTCCTCAAGGAGCAGGGCTCAGGCATGCCTCTCCCCGAAGAGCGTCGCAACCGCGCGGCGAGCGTGCTGGGAGCGTGGCTGCGGGACCCGGAGTTCCACGACGAGAACGGCCACCCCCGCCCCCTGGAGCTGTCCGGTGAAGGAAGCTTTGCGGATCTGTGTAAGCGCCACAGCGGCGACATGAAGCCCGGCTCCATCGCCGACGAACTCCTGGCAGCTGGAGCCCTCGAGAAAGAGGACGGCAAGCTGCGGATGACGTCGCGCGGCTACGTTCCCGGCAAGGACCCCGTCGAGATCCTGCGGATCCTCGGCACCGACACAGCGGAGCTCATCGAGACCATCGATCACAACCTTCGCTCCGACCCCCAAAGGCGCCGGTACCAGAGCAAGGTGATGTACGACAACCTGCCCGCCGATTGCGCAGAGGAGTTTCTGCGCTACTCCGGCGCGCGCGCCCAAGCGCTGCTCGAGGACCTGGATCGCTGGCTCTCCGAGCGCGACCGCGGGGAACAGCCTTCGACCGGTAGGAGCCGAGTCGAGCTGGGGCTTGGGGCGTTCCAGATCGTGAACGAACGCTCGAACGAAGATCCAACCACAACGACCACTGAATTAGGGGAGCCCGCCGACCCTTCTTCGGATCAGGGATAACCGGCGAACCACCTTCCAGATATGACGATCAAACAACTATTTTCCTCCATCCTTCTCCTCTTGATCGCTGCCTGTAGCGGCGGCATCAGTGGAAGCGGCGGCCAGCCCACCGGCTTCTCCATTGGACCGATCGACGGATTCGGGAGCGTCATCGTGAACGGTGTTCGCTTCGAGAGTTCCTCGGCGACCTTCACGAAGGACGGCGTGGCCTCCAGCCAGTCCGAGTTCCGCGTGGGCCAGGTCATCGAGCTGAGCGGCGACTTCGGTTCCCGCGTTGCCTCGTCGGTCACCTACCGTTCAGAGATCAAGGGCCCGGTGACCTCCGTGACCGTGACCGACCCGACGCTGGGGCTCGGAACGCTCGTGGTGCTCGGCCAGACCGTTCGCGTCAACGCGCAGACGGTTTACGACGGCACGTCGCTCGGGTCTATCAGCACTGGCAACCTGCTGGAGGTCAGCGGACCCAGGACCGCCGATGGTTCGGTGGTCGCGACCTACCTCGAGGCCAAGAGTCTGCTCCCCGAATACAAGGTGGTGGGTACGGCCACGAACGCTACCTCGACCACCTTCAACATCGGCGGGCTAAGCGTCAACTACAGCAGTGCTGACACGAGCGACCTCCCCGGGGGCGTCGTGAACAACGGCGACCGAGTCGAGGCCAAGACGGACCCGGCCGGCTTCAGCGCTCCCTCGAGCTTTGTGGCCAACAAGGTCGAGCCTGCGAATGGCCCCAGCGGCCAGTCAGGTGCGCGCCTCGAACTCGAGGGCTACATCACGAACTTCGCCGGCCCCGGAGACTTCCGCGTCCTCAACTTCCCCGTGCGCACCGACTCGGGAACGAACTTCATCAGCGGCAGCGCCGCGAGCCTCGCGAACAACGTCAAGGTGCAGATCAAGGGCTCGATCGCTGGCGATGGCGTCCTGAGGGCAGACTCCTGCGAGATCCAGTCCTCCGGTGCGATCCGCACCGAGTGGGAAGTGGAGTCCTTCGACGTCGGCGCCTCCACCGTGACGGTCCTCGGTGTCCAGTGGCAGATCCGGTCCAGCACCGAGCTCGAGGACGACAGCAGCGCGAACGTGGATCCGTTCACGCTGGCCGACCTCAACGTGGGCGATCTCGTCCAGATCCGCGGATTCCTCGACGGAACGACGCCGGTGGCGAGCCGCTTCGAGCGCGACGACCCCCAGTCGGATGCCCGCCTCCGCGGCCCCGTGACCTCCGTCACCATCGGCGGGTCCTTCGATTTCGAGATCCTCGGAACCGGCATCCGCAGCGACGGATCGACCATCCATCGCGATGAGAACGATGCGGTGATCTCCCAGTCAGCCTTCTTCGCCGCCCTCTCGGAGGGAGTCTTCGTGGACGCCAAGTGGGATCCGTTCTCCGGGACGTCCGGCGCGGCGGACGAGCTTTCCCTGGAGTTCGACGACTGAGCCCCTGGTCCTGAGAGCCTGAGCAACGTTGGCTCAGGCTCGTGGTCTGCGCTCCCGTGGTGAGCAGCTCCGGCTCGATCTAAGAGATCTCGCCGCCGGGAACGCAGACCTCGCCGCCGGTGGGACTACCAGCGAACTCGCTCCGCCCCATCGGAATGAACTCGATGCTGACGTCCTGGAGCAGAGTTCCCGGAGGGACGAGCGATTGGCCCACTCCGGGAACCACGAATCGACCGCCTCCCGCCGCCGAGATCAGCCCCGTACTGATCGTGCGGGAGACCGGCATGACCGAAACCAGCGTGGACTTCGTACCCACGGCGAGCGGACGCGTCACGCTCACCGGCAAGAAACCAGCCTCGTCGATCGCAATGACCGCCATCTCCTGCGCCGGGAATGCCGTCACGTCGAGGCTGTCGGCGAGCTCCGAACCCTGGAGGGTAGCGGTGATGTTCAGCGAGTCGAAGATCGCGTAGCCACTGGAGTTGGTCACCAATGTCTCGATTCCGCTGACCGCCTCCATCTGGACGGTGACCCCCGCGATGGGTTCCCGCGTGAGCGCGGAGGTCACGATGGCGCTGGTACAATCGCGCTGGTCCCGCAGGCACGCGCCTTCGACGACGTGAACCCCCTGGGTCCGCAGATGTTCCAGTGCGAGGTCGAGACGGGCGTACATGGGGGACGGCACGCCTGATGACGGCTCCGTGACTGCGATCAGGTCGCCCGGGCGAGGTGGGGCGGGAAAGAGGACCATGTCGGCGAGCGTAGCAGTGATCGGGTTCGTCTCGGTCCAGCGTGCGCCAATCGCACGCTCCTGCTATCGTGGGGTCCGCCTGCCGCGTACTTCCCGCACGGTACACTCTTTGCAATAGGGTCCCACATGAAGCTCGCAAGCTCCCTGGCCGTCATGGCCGCGTTCGCTCCCTCGTTCGCGGCCGCTCGCTCGCTCGTTCAGGATTCGTGCGCCACGGCCGTGCCGCTGGCGTCCGCTGTGCCGGGGAGCCCCACGGTGGAAGGGAGCGGCAATCCGGGAGGCGCCGTCGAATTCTGGGTTCGGACTTCGCTCCAGGCGGGGGAATCACTCTTCGTGTTGGGCCTCGGCCAGCTCGATCTCGGGAGCGGACCGGCGGACCTTCGTTACGAGATCCGTGATGACTCGTGTGGAGCCGTCCTCGCGAGCGGAGCGGCGTCGGACGCTCCTTTCCGCATCCGCGCCGCCTCCCCGATGGTGGTGCGCTTGGGGCTTCGCGACGTCTCGGGAGCGGATACCCGGGCCGTGGTCTTCTGGAACCCCTACGTCGAGGCCGACGGGTGCGACCGGCAGCAGGCAGACCCTCTCGAGCCGAACGACTCGGCGTCTGCGGCGCGATCGATCGCGGCTGGGATGTTCGCTGGCCTGAACGCCGGCCCGAGTGATCCGGACTACTACCTTCTTCGGACCGAGCCCGGCGAGCGACTCGAAGCCGAAGTGCAGGCGGCCTATCTCGCGCCTTCCTTCAGCCGCGCCGAGGTTCTGCTTTCGGACGCGCTGACCGGCGAGGTGCTGGAGACGAGAAACCTGTCTTCTCATCAGGGGGGACCGGTGAAGCTGTCGTTTCTCGAGGATGGCCCCGTTCCGCGACACCTTCTCCTTCGGGTGGAGGTCCCCGAGGCATTCTCTTGCTTCGGCTACGACCTCGACGTTCGGTTCATCTCCGAGCCCTGTAGCCGACTGCTGGAGGATGCCCTCGAAGGTCCCGATGAGTGTGGCCTCGGCACCGTGCTTGGCGCGGGACTCTATCCAGATCTCGCCGTGTTCGGCGGGGACTCTGACGTCTACGAGCTGGACGTGCCGCTCATGGCGGCGAGCGCGACCGCTGTCGAGATCACGATCCGTGCTCCCGTGAGGGTACCTTTCGCCTACGTCGAACGTACCTGCGGCGGCTCCTGGCGCTACCGGCTGACGGAGCAGCCCGACGGGAGCCTCCGTGGGCTCATGCAGATCCCCGCTGGCACGGACGTACGTCCCACGCTCCAGGTGGCGGTCCCGGACGCCCTCGTGGATCGCTGCCTCGCCTACGACCTCGAACTGGTCTTTCACCCGGCGCCGCTCGGGTTGCCGTTTTGCGCGCAATCCATCGTCGGAGAATCCCAGAGCCTGCGCCTGTGGGGCGACGACCACGTGGGTAGCAACCGCCTTTGGGTCACGCTCGATGACGTCATTTCCTCGGCGGCGCCGCTGATCGTGATGGCCGGGAACCAGCGGGACATGGCGCCGCTGATCAACGTCTTCGGGACGGAGATCGGCACGCTTTGCCTGGGCGGCGCGATACGGCGAGCGGCAAGGACCCCTGCGAACGTCACGGGGGTGAGAGTCGTCGGCGCACGCGTGGACCTGGACATGCCCGCACTCGCGGTCCTGCAAGCGGGCACCACCTGGATCTTCCAGGGCTACCTGACCACCTTCAACGGGCGCTTCCTGACGGAGGCGGTGGCAGTGACGTTTCGCTGATGCAGAGACGCGGAACGGCGACGCGTTCGATTTAACTCGTGAATAATGCGGGCTCCTATGAGCACGGCCTCGTCAAGGTCGTTGTAGTGAATTTTGGTCGTCGTCCTGCTCCTGGATGATTGAATCGTTGGGCGGTTGGCAGCCCTGGGCAGGATGTATCTCGGCAGACCTTTGGAATCTGCTGCGTGATACCCATCTCCGCCCAACCCGCGCGTGCAATCTCGCCTGCGGCTTCGCGGGCGGAGTCTGACCTGAGCTAGAGAACGTCACAGTCCCTGTGCCTTCAAAGGGCGCTGGGCGGCCGCAGCCGCCCAGAGCGCTACCTTTCTTTGGTCTGTTCTTCCACCACGAAGGCGGCGCACAAAGTGCAAGCACGCTCGGAGTCTTCATAGCTTTCTTGCGTAGTAGCGTGGACGCGCCAGAGGCTGGCTTGGGAGGGTCGCCGCGCGACAAGCTCCTATCCGTCTCGGGGTCTGTGCCCCGAAGGCCTAATGCTGCGTTCGCCCGAAGGCGTTGCGAAAGCCAGTGAAGAAACCGCTCCTTCTAAGTCGTGGCCCACCGGCGGATGCGATGAGCATCCCACCCAGCCGGGCGATGACGAGCTGATTTCCCTCGTGGCGTCCTGCGCTCTATGTGTTCTCGTTGGCCTCCGATTCGTCGTCCTGTTCGAAAAGTGCCCCTGGCGACTGCTTCATCTAGGCAAACGAAGCGGCCTCGATGAAGCGCCTCCGCCCGCACTGCAAGCGAGTCTCCTGGAGCACCGGTGCGAGTCACGCGGGACTCCCCTCCGCGTTCGTTGTCTTGAGTACGGCACCGGTGGGGACTACGCCGTGTTCGACGAAGTGCCAGAACTCGACGAGTAGTTTCCTCGCCACCGCGACGATCGCTTTTCGCTTCGCGCGGCTTCCTCCCTTGCCGACGTGCTCGTGGTACCACTTCGTCGTCCGGCTATCAGGCTGCCAGCGTAGCCATAGCCATCCGAGTTCGACCATGAGCGTCCGAACGCGCGGATTGCCGCTCTTCGAAATGCCTTGGTCTCGTCCCATGTTGCCACTCTGGAACGGTGTGCCCGTCAAACCGGCGAGTGCGCCCACCTGACTTCGGTTGTCAAAGTCTCTCCAGCCGAAGAACTCCGTGGTCAGCACGTAGCTTCCAATGTCGCCCACCCCACGGAGCTGACTGAGGATGGCGGCCTTGCGGGCTGCAGAGGTGGCCTTCTCTGGCTCGGCGCGTGCCTCGCGAAGGACCTGGCGCTGCCGCTGCTCGAGCTCTTTGATCTGCTTGGTGAGAAGGGAGTACAGCTGCCAGCTTCGCTTGACGCTTCGCAAGCACTCAGGTGGGAGTCGTTTGCCATCCCACTGTCGGGCGGCCTTGAGCGCGGTGAGGAAGTCCTTGTCCTTAAAGCTGCCCAGGCGGGGATTGAGGTCTACTCCGTGCTCGAACAGGCTCGCTTGGATCTTGTTGGCGGCCTGCTCTCGTCGCTTTTTGAGGGCCTTGAGGTCCCGGGGCAAGATCCGCTCATCGACTGACTCGAGCGGAGGGACTCGTACGACGCGGAGAACGCGCTCTCCATCGCCATGTCGAGCGAGAAGTTGCGCCATCTTCTGGGCGTCCACCCTGTCGGTCTTGACCTTCCGACTCCGCCTATCGACCTCAATGCTCGCGGGATCGATGATGACGTTCTCGATGCCGTGGGCGAGCAGGAATCGGTGGATCCAGAAGCCGTCGCGACCCGCTTCGTAGCAGCTCTTGACCAGAGTGTTCTCTGGAAGATTGAAGTGCTTCTTGGCCGCTTCGATCTCCGCGAGAAGCCCATCGAGGTCCCTGGCGCGAACGTCGCGGATCTTCGCTTTGGACACTCTGTCGAGGGTGATGCCGAGCTTCCAAGTATCTTTGCTCAGCTCGAGGGCGACGTAGAGGACGGGGGTTGCAGTAGTATTTTGAACGGCTGCCTGGGCCATGAGTAGCTCCGTGCTCGCCAGTTGCCCTTCGCCGTCAAAACTCGGGGCGCTGGCTGGTTCAGGCAGCCTCTCTTCCGCTCCGGTCCACTACCGGGGCGGTCAAAGCTGCCGTGCAGGACACTTTCGCTTTCGCGCGGCGTCCTGGAAAGGCCTGCCCCATAGCATCTAGGAGTCTGCGCCACAGAATGCGATTCCGCGAGCACAGCCAGGATTCACGCCCGCGGCGTTGCGCCGAACCCCAATGGCATCCAACCATGGGGGGTCCGACGCGCCTTGCGGGCGCGAATCCTGGCAGCACTCGCGAAACCGCATTCTGTGGCGCAGACTCCTAGGAGTCTGCGCCACAGAATGCGATTCCGCGAGCACCGCCAGGATCCGCGCTCGTGGCGTTGTGCCAAACCCCAATGGCATCCAACCATGGGGGGGCCGGCGCGCCATGCGTGCGCGATTCCTGACGGCACTCGCGAAACCGCATTCTGCGGGCCAACGTCTCAGCTGAGGATTTCGGTCACCACGCGCGCCTTCTCCACGCCGGTGAGGCGCATGTCCAGGCCTTGGCTTCGGAACGTGAAGCGTTCGTGCTCGATCCCGAGGAGATGGAGGATGGTCGCGTGGAGGTCGCGTACGTGGACGGGGTTCTCGGCAACGTTGAAGCTGAACTCGTCCGTCGAGCCGTAGACCGTTCCGCCCTGGATGCCAGCACCTGCCAGCAGCACGCTGAAGCAGCGCGGGTGGTGGTCGCGGCCGGCTTCGGGACTCGCCCAGTCTCCTTGGCCCGCGACGCTGCGGCCGAACTCGCCTCCCCAGATGACCAGCGTGTCTTCGAGCAGGCCGCGCTCTTTGAGGTCGGTGATGAGCGCGGCGCTCGGTTGATCGGTGTCGCGGCAGCGCTGAGTGCACCAGCTCGTGAGACGGGAGTGGTGATCCCAGTCGGGATGGAACAGCTGCACGAAGCGCACGCCGCGCTCGATCATGCGGCGCGCGAGGATGCAGTTGGAGGCGTAGGTGCCAGGCCGCCGTGAGTCCGGGCCGTACCTCTCGAACGTGCTCTCGGTCTCGTTGGAGAGATCGGTCAGCTCGGGCACGCTGGCCTGCATGCGGTACGCCATTTCGTACTGCTCGATCCGGGTCAGCGTCTCCGGGTCATGGGTCGCTGCGTGCCGCCTGCGGTTCAGTTCGGCGAGGCCGTCGAGCTGAGCGCGCCGCAGGCTGCGCGTCATGCCGGGTGCGTCCTTGAGGTACAGCACCGGCTCGGCCGCCGCGCGCAGCTTGACTCCCTGGTGGATCGAGGGCAGGAAGCCGCTGCCCCAGTAATGATCGTAGAGGGGCTGGTCGCTGCCACGCTTGAGGCGCGAGAGGAGCGCCATGTAGTCCGGCAGATCTCGATTCTCCGAGCCAAGCCCATAGCTCGCCCAGGCGCCCAGGCTGGGCCGCCCCGGCAGCTGATGCCCGGTGAGGAACTTGGTCATCGCCGGGGCGTGATTGATTTCGTCCGTCGTCATCGAGCGGACGAGGCACAGGTCGTCTGCGATGCCGCCGAGGCGGGGGATCCACTCGGAGAGCTCCATGCCGCACTCGCCCCGCGGCGCGAAGCTCGGCCTTGCGGGGAGCACGAGCTGGGGCTGGCCGGCCGTCATGCCGGTCACTCGCTGGCCGCCGCGCACGGACGGAGGCAGAGGCGTGCCCTCGAGCCTGGTGAGCCCGGGCTTGGGATCGAATAGCTCCAGCTGGGAAGGGCCGCCAGACTGCGTCAAGAAGATGACGCGCTTGGCCTTGGGCGTGAAGTGCGGGAACTCCTCACGCTGGGCCAGGGACGCGCGGGTCTCGCGCGCGAGCATCACGTCGAGCGCCACCGCTCCGAGCGCCATGGCTCCGTGTTCGAGGAACTTGCGCCGCGTGAGATGGGTACCGCTACTCATGGGAAAGGGCCTCGTCGGTGTTGAGGAGCGTGCTCGCAAGGAGCGCCAGCGCGGCGGCCTCGTCCTCGAGCTGGCGCATGGCCTCACTGCGCAGCGTCATGAGGATCTCTTCCTCGTCTGCGTCCAGCGAGCGCTGGAGAACGCGAGCTGCGATCTCCGCGATCTGAGCCTGCGGATCCCCGGGCACGGCTGTCAGCGCTGCGGCTGCGAGGGCCGCGGAGGCCTCCGCATACGTGCGATCATTGAGCAGAGTGAGCGCCTGCAGCGGCGTGTTCGTGCGGCGCGTATCCACCGAGCATGTCCTGCGATCCGCCGCGTCAAACAGGTAGGTCGGCGGCGCGTTGCGTCGCCAGAACGCGTAAAGCGTCCTTCGCAGGCGGGCCTGGCGGAGCGTTGGGTGGTAGCGAAAGCGGCCGTTGAAAACGTCTTCCCATACGCCGGGAGGCTGGTGCGGATACATCGGCGGCCCGCCGACGTCGTCGACGAGCAGACCGGACACGGCCAGCGCCGCGTCACGGATCATCCAGCTCGACAGACGATAGCGCGGCCCGCGCGCGAGCAGGTCGCCGTGGGAATCGCGGTCCATGAGGTCGGGACTCCCTTCGCTCGCCTGTGCGTACACGCGGCTGGTGACGATCGTGCGCAGGAGGTGTCGGACGTTCCAGCCGCTCTCCATGAAGTCCACGGCGAGCCAGTCGAGCAGCTCGGGGTAGCGCGGGCGTGCGCCCTGCACGCCGAAGTCGCTCGGCGTGGAGACCAAACCGCGGCCGAAGATCTGCTGCCAGATCTGATTGACGATGACGCGCGCGGTCAGGGGGTTCTCGCGCGACGTGATCCAGCGAGCGAGGTCGAGGCGCGATGGGCTCTCTGGCACCGCATCGCCCGGGAAGACCTCGCCGGGAAAACCGCGGGCTACGGGCTCTCCCTTCTTGTCCCAGACGCCGCGCAGGAGGACGGACGTGACGCGCGGCTCCCCGCGCTCTCGCAGCACCGTGACGGCCAGCTCTCGGGCGGACGTCTCGGCGTCCCGGAGCTGCGCGGCGTAGCGGTCGCGCTCCCGGCGAGCCGTTTGCCAGGCGGGGACGTCCTCGAGGTACTGGAGGAGGAGTTCCTCGCGTAGCTCCCGATCCAAGAGGGACTCAGCCCCAGCGCTCTGCGCGCGCGACGACAGCTTTTCGAGGGGCGTGGCGCCGACTCGCTGCACCGCCTGCCCGGGCTCGTCCGCGACGCTGATGCGCAGCGCGCGCACGTGCGCCTTGGGAACGGTCGAACGCTGGAGGACTTCGACCACCAGGGACTCATCCAGGGCGAGGCGCAGCGGATCTCGCAGCGCGAGCACCGCTGTGGCGGTCGCATCGACCTCCTTTCCCGCGGTGGTCCACCCTTGCCTCGGATCGTCGCCGAGCAGGCCGGAGACCGGACCGTTCTGAGCGTCGCTGCCCTTGCCCTCGACGTTCGCCGTGACGGATGCCAGCTCGACTTCACGCAGCGTCGCAGCGCCTCGCTTGCGCACGCGCAGCTTCACGCCGGTCACGATGAACTCACCGTCTTCCGTGAAGGAGAACCCGGCCCCGGGCGCGCCGTGCACCCTCGGGATCTCCAGCCGCAGGCCGGTGACGCGGTCGGTGGGGGTCTCATGGACTTCGAGGAAGTAGTCCTCTTGGTCCATGCCCATGGAAGCGCAGAGGACATGGCCGTCTCGGTGAGCCACCAGCTGGCTGCCCTCGGCGCTTCGGAGCCCATCGGGCGAGAGCGGTCTCCACGCCTGGTAGCCCTCCTGGACGCGTGCGGTCTGAGCGTCGAGCCACGCCTCGAACCGGCCCGCGTGCTCCAGCCGGACCGCTGCCAGCCGCTCGTCAGCGTCCGCGAGTTCGCGCCTGGCGCGCTCGAGGTGGGGCTGCGCGGCGGGCGCCGTGAGCTTCTGGAAGGGGCCCGCGCCTCCACCCGCGTGGCCGGACTCGTCGATGGAATCGAAGAACGCCGAGAGGCGGTAGTAGTCGCGCTGGCTGACCGGATCGAACTTGTGATCGTGGCACTGCGCGCATTCGAGTGTCAGGCCGAGGAACACGGTGCCGAGGGTGTTGGTGCGATCGCGCACGTAGTCGACGCGCGACTCCTCCGGGTCGCGCCCGCCCTCGCCGTTGTGCATGTGGTTGCGCTGGAAGCACGTGGCGAGGATCTGCTCCTCGGTGGCGCCTGGCAGCAGGTCACCTGCGAGCTGAAGCGTCGCGAACTCGTCGAAGGGCATCCCTGCGTTGAAGCCCCTGACGACCCAGTCGCGCCACGGCCAGTTCGTGCGCACCTCGTCCTGCTGGAAGCCGTCGCTGTCTGCGTAGCGCGCGACGTCGAGCCACCACATGGCCATGCGCTCGCCGTGGTGCGGTGAGTCAAGGAGCGCATCGACGTAGGCGCGCCATGCCTCGGCGTCGAGCGTCTCGCCCAGTGCCTCCAGCGCCCCCGCTTCCGGCGGCAGGCCCACGAGATCGATCGAGAGGCGTCGCGCGAGGGTCCGCGCGCTGGCTGCCGGAGCCAGCTCGAGGCCTTCGGCCATCAGTCGGCGCTCGACCAGCGCGTCGATCGGGTGCGCGGCGCCCTCGGGGAGCGCCGCTTTTTTCGGCGGCACGAACGCCCAGTGCTGCGACCAGCTGGCGCCCTCGTTGATCCGGCGCCGCAGCACTTCGCGCTCTCGGTTCCCGAGCGGCTTCCTGTGCGCCTCGGGCGGCGGCATCACCTCGAACTCGAACTCGGAGGTCACGCGGGCCCACAGCTCGCTACCCTCGGCGTCGCCGGGCACGATCGCCGCGTAGCCGCCGAGATCTGCGAGGGCGCCCTCCCGCGTATCCAGCCGCAGCCCGGCCGCACGCGATCCCGCGTCGGGGCCGTGGCAGGCAAAGCAGCTGTCCGACAGAATCGGTCGCACCTCACCATCGAAGTCGACCGGCGTACTCCTTGTTGCGTTGCTCTGGGGGAGGAGATTCAGCGTGAGGAGAATGAGAAACACTCTCTCATCCTACAAGCCAGAGATGGTCGCGCCAGCCAGAGATGGTCGCGCCAGCCACAAATGGTCGGGGTGGCGGAGCCACCCTTGACGGGAGAGCCATCCCTTCTGCTTTCGGTGACGTTTCCCCAGCCATCTCGCGTGGTGGTGACAGTGTAGATCTCGCGCCAGGGAACACCCGACGCTCGACGGGCGTCTTCCGTCGAGCCGAATCTTCGAGGAGTGGCGGCAATGTGAGTTCGAGGCACGCCTCCATCAATCGCGACCTTTGCTGATCGAGTTCATTCCGAACCGACCGGGAGACGGCAGACATCATCGGGATCGTTCGAATCCTGAGTTCTTCCAAAGACCGCCTGCGCTCCGGACCTGCAACCATGGAAACCACCGAGTCCAGGCCACGCTCATAGTAGCGGACTGCATACTTGGCCTTTGCGGCCGCAACCGCATCGTCTTCGGCCGCGACCCCTTCTGCGGTAAGTTACGGGAGAGCCCCCCGGTTGACCGCCCCAGGTGCCGAACGCGTTGGTCAATGACCAGAGGAAGGCCGCGCGCTCATCCTCTTTGCTGGTCCCTCCTTTCCTGATCGCGAGCATGATCGCGTTCAGTCTTGATGCATTCATCTTCTTCGTCAGAGCGATTCGGGGTGAACGTCTTTCTCGATGCGATGGTGGAGCAGAGTCCCGCGGAGACCCTTGACAAGACCGAGGAGGATGAAAAAAGAGGCGACCATCCCGCCCGCGCCGACGGCCCGGCCTTCGACCAGTTCCCAGAGCACCAAGAATCGATCCAGTGCGTACAATCCCAGTGCCAGGCCAGCCGCCACGCGCGATCTCCTGTAGATCCCGAACGCGAGGAGTCCGAAGACCGCGGCCGAGATAAGCTGGAGCGTTCGCGACGTCGCCTCGGCCAGGCCGCCCGATTCAAGCGGACCGATGACGAAAGCGATCAAGAGGGTCATGCTGGACACGAAGAGAGCTGCGGCCACTCCTACCCCAATGTCGCTCCTGGCACGCTCTTCATCCGACGGTGGCGCTTCGTGCTCCGAGTCAGAGGCCGACACGTCGCCGGGGCCAAGATCGGGAGGCGGGAGTGGTAGCGACTTCGTTCGATAGCCGCGACCATCCAGCTCATCGAAGATGATCTGGCGATCGATCGACGTGAGCGGCTGCTCCCACATCTCGGCCAGCTCCATCGTGGAGGCTTCACGGCATGCGCGTCGTAGCTCTTGAGGCATGTCTACTCGACCATTCCGGTTCTAAGGGGACGCGCCGTGCTGCAGATGCAGCCGCGAGCAGTGCAGCCCTCCTTCGCAGGATAGTCGAGAGTCCGCCATCTGTCCAAAGCTCCGCGGCGCTGCGCGTCCTCAGCCGAAAGGGCTCGCATCGCGCGAAGTTCGAGAAGAGGGCGTCAGATCAGTGTGCTCAGGAGACTCAGCAGCGTGGAGGCCTCTTCGGCGAACTGCAGTGCTTCGCCGGCGAGGCGCTCCGCTTCGTCCGCGGCGTCGATCTGGAGCTGGCCGGTCGTGAGGCTTGCGGTTCTCGCGCTACTGCCCGCGCTGTCCGCCGCCGCTATTGCGTTCGCTGCGGCGGCCTGCAGGCTGCTGTAGGTCGTCTGGGCGACCGGCGAAAGTGCGGCGGCGACTCCGGAGATGAGCGTCGTCCCATCGGCCTCCAGGCTGGTCGCCTTGTTCGCGTGGTCGCGCGCTGCGAGCGCTGCGCGGGTGGCGCGAGTGGCGGGGCTGGGATCGTCCGCCGGGGCGGTGGTGTCCGCGCGCTGGACCGCTCGCTTGACGGCGGTAGGCGCCGTCGCGACGTCGGCTGGCAAGGTGTTGATCGCGACCTCGGTGACGGTCTCTTCGTCGCTCATGGCCGTGACGTCCGTGCCCGGAGCGGCGGTGAGTACGGCAGCGCGCAGGGTTCGCAGAAGATCACGCATGTCCTCCACGGCGTCCGTCGACTCCGACCCCGCCGGAGTCGTCCAGCCGCGCATCGTGCCGTCGCGCGGGTCCTGCCAGCGCGCGCCGATGATCCGCCTGGCGAGGCTCGAGTCGAAGCCCGTGAAGCTGCCGCTGTAGTTCGCCACCTGCTGGCTCTGATCCATGTACTGGATCTCGAGGTCGGTCTCGATCGACGCCGTCGACGATGGGACCGGATTGACGCCGCGCATGGCGAGGGCCAGGAGCGGGTCGACGCTGAGCGAGCGGGCGATCTGTTCACCGAGCGGGACCACCTGCCAGGAGAGCTGGCGCGGCAGGGCCGGAAAGCCGTCGCCTCCGATCCCGAGGCGCCTGTCGACGGTGAAGTGTGAACCCGGTTCGGTGATCACCACGCGGGCCACGAGGCTACCCTTCCAGCGAAGTCCTGCTGGAAGTCTCGCCATGTCGTCCGGTGCGTAGAGAGCGCCGTGGAATTCGCCCGTGGCGTTGAGCACGACGCGGTCTTGCACCTCCGCGGATCCGGGCACGAAGAGGTAGGTGCCGCGCGCTTCGGTCTCGAGTGCGAGGGAAAGAAGGCCTGACCCCTCGCGCAAGTCGATGCCGTTCTCTGCGTAGAGGTGAATGGGTCCGTTCGTGTCATCGAGGACGAGCGTGGCGCCGCGCTGTACGATGATCGAGGCGCAGCGGAGGACCTTGGGTCCTTCGATGGTCAAGGTCGCGCCGTCGACGACATCAAGCACCCCCTGGATGTGCGTCGCCATCGTCATACCGATCCCTGCCTGGCTGGCTGCGACCCTGATGCCGGTGAGGATGACTTCCTCTGGTGACGGCAGCGAGACCTCGGGCAGGATGGGCGGCTCGTCGAACGGCCGAATGTCGCCTACGATCACGGGTAGGCCCGACGAGCGGACCATCCCGTTCTTGCCCGGGCGGAGCTCTCCGAAGACGAGCGTCGGCGGAGACGCAGGCGGCGTGGTCAAATCCGGCGAGGGAGGCGACGCATCCGGCGGCGAAGGCTCCGTGGCCATACCGGCGAGACGGCTCCAGTCGACCAGGGGCGGATCGTCCATTCCATCCGAGGGGGGCGTCGGAGGCGTGGCTGGCGCAGGGACGATGAGGTCGTCGAGCACGATATCCGCATCGCTCCCCACGAGACCCGGCTTGCCTGTCGATACGACCGCCAGCGCGCCGTCCACCTGCGAGGCGAAGTCGCCCCTCGCGGAGTGATAACCATCGATGATGCTGCCCCAACCCAGCGTCACGCCGTCCGTCCCGAAGAGCCCCAGCCGAGTGACCGGGTTGACGCTCGGCAAGACCATGGACTGGACGACGAACTCAGCGCTCGCGATTCGCGCCGTGCAGCGCAGCAGGACTCGGTCGTCCGGCAGTTCGTCTGCCTCGACCCAGTAGACTCCGCGTCCGAACGAGGCGGGGACCGCCTCACTCGCGATCACCCCGGACTTTCCGAGCGTGACTGCCAGTGCCGCCTCTGCGATACCCGCTTCCGCGAGGTAGAGGGCGCGTCGCCGATCGATCGAGAAGTCCTGTCGCCTGTCGATCGCCGACTGCAAGCTGATCAGTCCCGCTCCGAGACTCGCGATGATCATGACAGTGATCAGGGACAGGGCCAGCGCAGTACCGCGCTGGCCCCGTCGCGCTGATCGGGCGCGCATGAGGCCGCTTCTCCGCCCCCATTTCAGAAGACTGATCGGACGGACGAGGGGACGGTTCATGACATCCATGTCGCGATTTCCTTGCCCTCGCCTGTAGCTGGCCACGAAGTTCTTTCTGTGGACCGCGCCGATGCCTGAATCACGTGGCGATATTGGGCCTGAAGGGGTCGCCATCGAGCCCACAGGTTCCCGCAGCCGTGTGGGGGACATCGGCCATTCTTCGTCCCAAGTTCGGGCCGCATTCGTGGGGAGGGGCTCCCTGCTCAAGCACGTGGGCCGTGGCAGTCGAGAGGCTTTGCCATGCCGAAGATCGAATACCGAGTGATCGAGCCACTGATCGAATCGAAGAAGGTCCTCGCGGGCTCAGTTGCGGTGAGCTTCCGCTGTCCTGATTCCACACGGGCGGTTCGGGCCCAGGCCGCGGTGACCAAGGTCAGTCGGCGTCGTGCCTCGATCTGGAACCACATCCAGCGCTCTGCGATGGCGGCGCTCGCCGACGCGATGGAGGCCGGACCTCGCACCGAGAACAAGGCCAACTTCCGAGACGAGGACGTTCAGGCTGCGATCGTCGCGGCGTTCGAGTCGGTGCAGTCGAGCTTCCGCTGGGACGAGACCGAGTCGCGCTGGTTCGAAACCTCGGTGCAGGCCTCCACGTTCCAGCAACGGCTGAGGGAGATGCCGGTCACGGACCCCAGTGACCAAGCCGTACTCCTGAGAGCGCTGCTCGAACTCTCGCAGTCCGATGGGATCGTGACGACCGAGGAGCTCCTTTTCATCTCCGAGTTCGTCCACCCCGACATCGGGACGCTGGAAGACATGCTGCGGATGGGGCCGCTCACGTCCGAGGAGCTGTCACGCACGAGCCCGGAGGCGCGACCGTCGATCGTGATGCTGGCGTGGGCCTGCGCGCTCTGCGATGAGGCCCTGGATCCCGCCGAGTCCGCGCGCATCGAAGAGATCGCAAGGGGACTGGGTCTCAGCGTGACGGAAGCGCATCAGCTCCGCATCGACGCCCAGCAGTTCCTCCTGCGCCAGGCCGTGGCTTCGGCCTACGTGGACGGCGTCCGAGACGACGAGGCCTACGCGGAGGTCACCTTCGCTGCCGAGAAGATGGGCATCGGAGCGGCAGAAGCCCACGAGATGGATCGAGTCTTCCGCTTCGAGCTGGGCCTCGGCGATGACTCACATTGAGTCTAACGCGCAGCCTCCGCGTCAAGGATCGCGTTCCGCGAGCTGTCCGTGTACTGCGCCGGATCGCTCATTCCCGTCGTATGGCACCAGCCCGTGACGTGGCCCATGTTGTGGCCGCCCGGTAGCTGGCCGCGGCTTCGTTCCGTCGTCCCGTCTTCCGGGTTCGACAGCAGAAGATCCGTGAGGAACTGGCAGGCGGAGCCGTCGTTCGCGGTCGTGTAGTAGTAAACCTCGGCGCGCGCCCAGCTCGGGATGCCCGAGAGCCACGTCGCAGCCCCGCTCGGCGTCATGTCGCTATTCACACCGCACGCGAAGAACCCGAGGGACGCCAGCGGCGTGCCCTGGTAGGGCGTGCCCACGCTCTGGATCCGCCGTGGACCGCGAGCGCGATCGAGCGGGCTCTGGTAGTACGTGAGCAAATGCAGCGCCGCCGCACCGCCCTGGCTATGTCCGACGAAGCCGAACGAGGTGTACGCAGAGGCCTGTGACGCGATCAGGTTCGCGAACTCGTCGTGGCTGCGGTTCTGACTCGGGTCCGAGAACGCGAGCTTCGGCTGACGGAAGTCCGTGTTCGGCCAGACGTTCCCGCCCGAGCAGTACCCATGGGACAGCACCAGCCCGGGGTTCGTGATCGTGGGCTGGATCTCGATCGCCGGGCCGACCGGGATCGCCGCGTTCGCGCTCGGGCCAGCGAGCTGGCTGAAGGGGACGGCCACGCGCCCCGCAAACGGAGGCAGAGGGCCCGGAGGCACGGGCATCCGCTCGGCGCTCGCGAGTACGCCCTGATGGTCAGGGTCCTGAACGCGCAGGTGGCGCAGTTCGAGCGGCGGCCGCAGACCCGTGGCCGTGAACCAGCCCGCGTCGAGCCAGACCGGGAGCCTCCAGTGCCCGTCGCGCGCGGGACTCGGGCTTGGACGTTCGATCCGTGAGAGCCAGGTCATCGGCCGAGCGTGGCCGAACGCATCGTGGGCCCAGACCTCGGCGGAGACCTGGACGCGGCGCGCGTTGCCGAGCGGCAGGGCGTCGAGATCGAGCCGCAGGCGACGCGCGTCCAGCACCTCGGTCTCGACGCCGCCAGTCAGCCACAGGACGGGCGCGTCCATGACGAACGTCACGCGGGTCGTCCTCAGGAAATCGGCTCCGTTCCAGTTCCCGAAGAGTTCGATGCGTGCCGCGTACTCCCCCAGAAGACCCTCGGGCAAACGGACGCCGAATCGGCCATCGCCCGCTTGACCGTCGCCGCTCATTCCATCGTCCAGCAGCGGCAAGCGCGCGGCGTAGCCTGGGCCTTCGACGTGGGCCCAGGCGCTCGAAATCGCGTGAACGAGCCGCTCCTCCGCCACGCCGTCGCCGTCGCGCTCCACCTGGGCGACGAGAGCGACCTCGCGATCCGCCAGGCGCTCGTGGGTATCGAGATAGGCCGCGGCCGTGAGCGGCTGATCGTCGCGTAGAGCCAGGAAGCCCGGCGCGGGCGCGTGCGCGCCGGTCGCGCGAACGTGGAACTCGGCGATGCCGCCTTTGGCAAGGACGACGTCCCAGCGCTGAACGTCTTCGCCGCCGAGTTCGATCGGAAGACCCTGATCGCGGCGCTCCGCCCCGGGTGCTTCGAGCGACACGTCGTCGCCGGCGACTCGAAGCTGGAGCGTGAACGCGGAAGCGCTCGCTGCCTGTACCGCGAACCCGAGTGCTCCGCGCGCAATCGGTGCCTGGACCCTTGCGCTCCAGAGAGTCTCTCCGTCAGGTTCCCACGCGAGCGCGAAGAACGCCCCGCGGGACCGAACGGCGCCAGCGCGCGGCTCGGGCAGTCGAACGGTTCCGTCGAGAATGTCCGCCGCAGGCGCAGCCACCTGCCGGGGAACCAGCTCGCTCTGGATCGGGGCTGCGTGGGCGAGTTCCTGGAGGACCAGGAGCGAGACGCTCGCGAGGAGCAGAGAGGGGACGGTTCGGAGCATGGGGGACTCTGGCGAGGGAACGGACTGTTCCCTCGAGTATAGAGCACGCTCGCGATCCGTGACCTGGATCGCCACCCCCTGGCGCTGCCCCACGTCGGATCAGACTTCCGGGTCCGCTTCCAGGTCAGCTCAGTACTTCGCCGAGCGGTTCTCGGCGGCGACCACCGCGTCCTGCGCGCTGAACGCGTCGTAGAGCGCACCGAGTCTCGCGGTCACCGGGCCCGGCACGGCGAAGCGGATCTGATCGATCCTGGAGATCGGCACCACGCTTCTGACCGACGTCGTCATGAACGACTCGTCGAAGCTCTCGAGGTCCTTGAAGTGCACGAACTCCTCGCGCACCTCGATGCCGTTCTCGCGGGCGAGCGCCAGCACGGTGCGCTGCGTGACGCCGGGCAGGATTCCGCTCGGCGCCGCGTAGACCGCGCCGTCCTTGACGTAGCAGACGTTGCTCTGGGTGCCTTCGAGGAGCGCGCCCTCTGCCGTGACCATCAGATACTCGTAGGCGTCGGGATCGCCGTGGGCCGTGATCCAGGCCTCGCGGAGCGGGATGAAGTCCGAGGTCTTCACGCCCGGGAACGGGCGAGCGAGTCCACAGGCCGTCTGCAGGTACGCGCCGTCCCGGGTGATCGCCTCGGGAAGTCCCCGGAAGGGGGTCAGCGCGAGGAGGATGTTCGAGTCGCTCCCGAGCGTCGTCGCCGGACCCGCGCAAACGTCGACTCGCACCCGCGCCTCGGAATCGAAAGCGGCCGTCGCGTCGAGGGCCGCCGCATGCAGGGCCGCGACCAGCGCGTCCTCGTCGTAGTCGAGCGGCTTCTTGAACCCGTCCACGGAGATCTTGAGTCGGTCCAGGTGCGTCCGAAGGCCGAAGTACTTGCTCCGTTCGAAGGTCCGCAGGCCCTCGTAGACGCCCGGAGGCATCTGGTTGATCGCGTTCGATGCGCTTCCCAGGGAAGGATGGAACTCGAGGAGCCTGGCTCCATTCTCGGGGCAGGCGGCGTAGAGACGCTGTTCCTGGGTAGCCCCGGGAGTCTGGGTAGCCCCGTGGGGGGTGGGGTGCTGAGCGGCGGTCATGGGGCAGTATGGGGAGTGGAGAAGTGACAATCCGGAGACCCGCACGGGTTGCTCCCCCGCGCTGGCTCCCTATGATTCCGTGGCCCGCCCCGGATGCCAGGGGGCATCGCTCGATTCCTCCCATCCGTCCCTGAACTCGCTGCCAGCCTGCTCCCCGCCGTGTCATTTCGAATTCGATCTGGGCCTTCGACCGGTTTTCTTAACCGGTTCGGGGAGGGAGCTCTCTGGATGGTGCTCGCGGCGGCCGCGGGCCTACTCGCCTCCGCCACGCTACTCTCCGGCTGCGGCGGTGCTGGCGTGAGAGCCAAGGTCTCCGTGGGGCCGCGCCTGACCTCGGCGCGCCTCGGCAGCATCCGCAGCGCCATGACCTACGACGGCGACTGGCTCGGTGGGATGTCGCCTGTCGAAGAGCTGAAGCCCGACCTCGAGCTGGCGGCTCGTCGAGGCGTCGAATTCGTGATCGATCTTCGCACCAGCCACACGCGCAGCGTGCTGCCGCTCGATGAACCCGCTGAGTTCGCGGGGCTGCAGCTCGTCGTCATCGATGGGGCGGATCCTGTGCCTGGGAAGGACGGTTTCGTGCCCTTCGAAGGAGTCGGCGTCACGGACCGCGCGGTCGATGCCGTGCGGCAAATTCTGAATGCGCCCGGACGACGGAGGTCGCTGCTCCTCGACGAGAATGGAACGCGTTCCTCGATGGTCTATGCCATTCACCTGACCGTGGATGAGGGCGTGGCGGAGGCGGAAGCCCTGCGCGCGGCCCGGGCGACCGGGCTCAGCCAGGAAGGCGTCGAATTCGTTCGAGCGCAGGTTCAGCGGATCCGGTCTGGCGCTCGATAGCGCGGCTCAGGTCTTTTCGATGGGCGGAAGGACCGGAATCATCGGCGGCAGCATCAGGTTGCGAATCTGAACGAACGGTCCGGCGGAGAAGCCCGCGATGAAGACCGGGTCGCCGCGCTGGATCGCGTAGGCCAGGAGCAGGACGTTCCCGATCAGGCTGAACCACCAGAACGAACGCGGGAAGTACGCGTGGCCGAGCTTCTCCGTCGCGTACCACTGGATCACGAAGCGCATGCTGAAGAACGCCTGTCCGAGGAAGGCAGCGATCAGCCATGGGCGGGAAGCGCTCTCCGCGCCCGCTGGCGTCGTGCCGAAGCGCAGGAGCAGGAGGGAGGCCCCGAGTCCGAGCAGGAGCGCCGGCACAGCTCCGATGCGCCCTGCGCGCTCGCCGAGGTAGGCGATCGACACGTTGCGGACGTAGATCACGAAGGTGATCGCGTAGCCGACGAAGAGCGGAGAGTCGGCGGCGAGGTACGCGTACGTCCCCAGCGTGGCGGCGCCCGCCACGGAGAGCCACCAGAAAATCGGCGGCGCAACGCTCTTACCCGCGCGCTCCGATTGCCACCACTGCACGAAGAACCGAGAGAAGTAGAAGCCGTTTCCCGTCCAGCCCAGGGCTTCGAGCCAGCTCATCGGGGGCGTGCGCGGTACCGCGCGGCAGGGGGCTGGATAGGGAGGTGAGTCACACCGAAGAGGAGGCTGTTATTGCGTGGGGCAGGCCGACCGAGCCCTGAGGCGTTACTTCGTCTGGCTGTCGATGATCCGGCCGATCGCGAAACGGTATCGAATGTCGTCGGTAGCGATGCTCCACGAGACCAGGATTCTGGTGGCGGGTCCGGCCGAATGGGAGGCCTGGCTGCGGTGCTCGAACTTGCCGTCGAAGAGGATCGCGTCGCCGACGTGGTAGCGGTACTCGAACTCCTCCAGGCCCTCCCGGCAGTCGAGGTGGCCGAACGATTCATCGAAGGCAAGGAGCGGCGTCAGCATGGTACCGGTCACCCCCGGTGGGATCTCGGGCTCGCCGTAGTCCATGTGAAAGTCCAGCGTGGGCGTATCGCCCTGGACGACCACGAAGCAGGCCGCGAGAAGCTGCGAGTCCCCGTGGACGATCGTGAGGCTCTCCCCCAGACGGCTGCGGGTCAGGCACTGCCGGAACGCCTCCAGCGTCCGAGGGCTCGACGCGTAGTGCCAGGTCATGTTCGCGTGCAGGCCGGGCGCTTCGTGAAAGGAAAAGCCCGCTCCCAGACACTCGCGATCCATCTGCCGGTACAGCCTCCTGAGCGAGCCGAGGCGTCGTTCATCGAACTGGAGTTCCGTGAAGAGGTGGTCTTCGAATCGTTCTGCGTGGGACATGGCAAGCGCGGCTGCGCGTCTTGCTCCCGCGGTGGAGGCGATTCGGAGATCTTCCCGCCCGCGCGGTCATTCTCACCGAATCGGTGGCGCCGCAGCGCCTGATTCGTCCCTGACCACTGCTTCTTCGGTGGATTCGCTCGATCAGCGCGTGACGAGGAACTCGATCACGTCGGACCGCACGCCAGGCTCGAGGTAAACCGCGTGCGGGGCGCTCGGTCCCCGCGCCGGATCCATCAGCGCAGCGAGGCTCTCCGCCGAACCGTCGTGGAGGAAGCGGCCTTGTAGCTGCAAGCCGCGAAGGTTCGGCGCGACGTAGTTGCGGGCCTGCATGGGAACCTGCGCAGGTGAATACAGGCGATCGAAGATCACGAGACGGTCGTCGTACGTGCGGAGACGGTCGTCGAGTACGTCGCTGTAGGGGAAGCCACGGGCGAGGAGAGCCGTGGGGAAGTAGGGAAAGACGAGATCCTGGAGAGACACCAGGCCGTTCAGCCTGGAGATGGCCGGGATTCCGTGGCACGAGGCGCAGGCGAGCGCATAGGCCGATTGGCCCCTCGCCCGCGCAGCGGCATCGCCGACCGCTGGCAGCGGCGCGACGAGGCTTTGCAGGTAGATCGTGAGAGAGCGAAGTTCGCTCGCGTCGAGCCGATAGCCGACAGGGCTCTGCTCGGCTCCGATCGTTCCGGTCGCGCTGGCGGTCAGATAGGGTAGCCCGCCGATCGGCACCGCGGCGCCGGTGGCGGCGAACACGTCCTGGTACTCGTTCACGATCTCGGCGCCGATGCCGAGCGCGATTCGGTTCATGAACTGCTGGCCTGTGACCGTCAGCAGCGTCGTCGGATCGAGGCCGAGTGTCGCGTGCGCGTTCAGGGCATCCGTCAAATCAGAGAACTCGCCCGCGATCCCGTAGGGGGCCGACGCGCGGAGATCGAACAGGGGCGGGATCACGGTCGGGTTGCCGATGCCGTCCGGCGTCGCGTCCCACATGCCCGCCGGGAAGACCGCGGCCTCGAAGAGGACTGCGTCGAACTGCTGTTCCGTGCTCGTCGGTTCGACGAACGCGCCGGTCCGCGCGATCGGAAAGCCGCCGATCGTCGCGTGGGACTGGGGAAGGTAGGGATAGAGCGCGCTGGATCGATCCGCGTGGGCGAAGAGAGCGCCGAGGCGCAGATCCTTCGCAGCCGGGCCGTCGATCCGCTGGCCGATCGCGCCAGGCAGCTCGGGGCCACCGTAGCTCGAGCCGTCCACCACGCTGTGGCAGAGGGCGCAGCTGACGCTGAGACCGTCGGGTCCGTCGAGCGTGATGCCCGGAGCCCCGTCGGCTTCCACGCCCACCAGTCCGACGACCGCGCCCTGGGCGAGCAGTTGCTCGAAGACCAGCGGATCGTTGAGGGCGAAGAGGTCTCCCGAACTCAGCCCACCTGCCAGTTCATTCGTCAGCTGGCCGAGCGTGATCGGGTCCATGGCACCTGCGTCGAGCTGAAGGCCCAGGGCCAGCGCATCGAGGGTCGAGAAGCCGGCGCGGGCGAGGCCTGCATCGAGCCCCGCCACGTCCGACCAGAAGGCTTCCAGCCCGAGCGTACCTTCCCGGAACAGGCGCCGCCCTTCCTCGAGGGAGGAGCCGGTGCCATCGCCAGCACCCTGGGAGACCTCCGAGACGGCGCCGCTGCCGCAGGAGGAAAGGGCGAGCGCGAGGCCCAGGAGGGGAGCTGCGGCCTTGCCGGAGCATGTGAGCGAGCGGGGCTTGGTCAAGCTGGATCGTTGCATGGTGAGGAACCTCTGCCTTCAGGAGAGCACGTTGCCGCGCAAAGGGCATCGTCGGTCCCGTTCGATCCGGAGACCGTGGCCGCAATGAGGCATTTCATTCTCGCGATGGCACGCTATGGGTCCGTGAAGTGAGACTGCGCTGGCGTTCATCCCGCCTTTTCCGGTCACAGCCTCCCCGCTGACCACGAATGCGACGTCGCGTCCCCGCTGACCGCTATGCCCCTGGAAGCCATGAAGAAAACTCTCGCTGCCGCCGCCGTCACCTCCGCTGTTCTGGCCGTCTCCGTACTGGCGGGAGTGCCTCGGCTCCAGGCAGCGGAGATTCAGACCGCGGCGTTCGATCACACGCACGCGGGACTCACCGCGGTGTACGAGTCCGCGCTGAAGGGCGGCCTCGTCGACTACGCGGGGCTGCGTGAGAACCCGAAGGCGCTCGACGCCTACCTCGCGGGTCTCGCTGCGACCACGCCTGCGCAGCACGCGAGCTGGAGCCGCGACCAGCGCTTCGCGTTCTGGATCAATGCCTACAACGCCTTCACGATTCAGCTGATCCGTGACGAAGGACCGGTCAAGAGCATCAAGGATCTCGGCGGACTCTTCAGCTCGCCCTGGGAGAAGAAGTTCATCCCACTGCCGGCGTTCGACCCGGAGAAGAAGGGGAAGAAGATCACGCTCGACGAGATCGAGCACGAGCTGCTGAGGCCCGTGTTCAAGGACGCGCGGGTGCACGCGGCGATCAACTGCGCTTCGCTCGGCTGCCCGCCGCTTCGAGCGACAGCCTTCATCGCCGAGGATCTGAGCGAGCAGCTGGACGACCAGGTCCAGGTCTGGCTCGGCGACTCATCGCGGAACCAGGTCGTGCCGGTGAACGGCAAGATCCGCGTCTCCAAGATCTTCGACTGGTTCGAGGAAGACTTTGGCCAGGGGGACGCCCCTATCGTTCGCTGGATCGCCGATCACGTGGGGGACGAGTCGACGGCCAAGGCGCTGCGGGCCCAGGCGGCGAAGATCGATGTGCGCTACGTCGACTACGATTGGAGCGTGAATGCCCAAAAGGGGAGGCGATAGCGGAGAGAGCCGCCGCAGGCCCGACTTCGATTTCGCTCCGCAGGGCGAGCCGTCGCTATGCTTCAGGGCGTGCACCTCACTCCTCTCGATTGGTCGATCATCGCGGGCTATTTCGCGCTCGCTCTCGTCGTCGGACTCCTCGCCTCGCGTCAGGCCGGGTCGAGCGTCCGCGGCTACTTCCTGGCGGGCCGTGACATGCCCTGGTGGCTGCTCGGTGTCAGCATGGTGGCGACGACGTTCTCGGCGGACACGCCGAACCTCGTCACGGGACTCGTTCGCAAGAGCGGCGTCAGCGGCAACTGGACGTGGTGGGCTTTCCTTCTCACGGGCATGCTCACCGTCTTCGTCTACGCACGGCTGTGGCGCCGGAGCGGCGTGATGACTGACATGGAGTTCTACGAACTCCGCTACGGAGGCAAGCCAGCCGCGTTCCTCCGCGGCTTCCGCGCCATCTACCTCGGGCTCGTGTTCAACGTCGTCGTGATGGCGGCGGTGAGCCTCGCAGCGATCAAGCTGGGCGGCATTCTGCTCGGCTGGGACGGCTGGCTCACGCTGCTCGTCGCAGGCGCGATCACGCTTGCCTATAGCGGACTCGGTGGCCTGCGCGCGGTGATCTTGACCGACTTCGTGCAGTTCATCCTCGCCATGGTGGGATCGGTCTGGGCGGCGATCGTGATCGTCGGGCTGCCCGAGGTTGGCGGTCTGTCGGCGCTGCTGGAGCATCCGCTCGTGTCGGGCAAGACCGCGATGCTGCCGGACTTCAGCCAGAGCGAGGTCTGGGTGCCGCTGCTCCTCGTGCCCATCGCCGTGCAGTGGTGGGCGGCCTACTACCCGGGTTCCGAGCCCGGCGGCGGCGGCTACATCGCCCAGCGCATCTTTTCGGGGAAGACCGAAGGGCACGCGGTAGGCGCGACGCTGCTCTACAACGTGGCTCACTATGCGCTCCGGCCGTGGCCCTGGATTCTGGTCGCTCTCGCGTCGCTGATCGTCTTCCCGGACCTCGACGATCTTCACGCAGCGTTCCCCGGGATTCCGCAGGACAAGGTCGGAGACGACCTCGCGTACCCCGCGATGCTAAGTCTCCTGCCGCCAGGGCTGCTCGGGCTCGTGACCGCCTCGTTGATGGCAGCGTTCATGAGCACGATGAGCACCCAGCTCAACCTCGGCGCCAGCTACCTGGTGAACGACGTCTGGGCGCGCTTCGTCCGGCCCGAGGCCTCGGAGCGTGAACTCGTGCGCGCGGGCCGCGTCGCGACGGCGCTTTCGCTCGTCATGGGCAGCGCGCTGGGCCTTCTGCTCACCGATGCGACCCAGGCGTTCAACATTCTCCTGCTCCTCGGCGCGGGGACGGGCGGGATCTACATCCTTCGCTGGTTCTGGTGGCGCATCAACGCGTGGACCGAGATCATCGCGATGGTCGGGTCGCTGATCATCGCTGGCCACGTAACCTTCGTGCATCAGCGGATCTTCGGGGAGCCGCTGCCCGACCACGTGGGCCTCGTCGGCGGCGCACTCGCCACCACCGCTCTCTGGCTGGCTGCGGCGTTCGTCACGCCCCGGGAGGACCACGCCACGCTTCAACGCTTCGTGGACACCGTTCGGCCGGGCGGCCCGGGCTGGCGCGGGTTCCAGCCCGCGACGGGAGCCGGGGAACCCTGGCCCGTTCCGAGAGGGCTGCTCTGCATGTTCCTCGGATGCGTCGCCGTGTACTGCGTGCTCCTCGGGACCGGTCACGTCCTCTATGGCAACGGCGCCTCCGGCTACGCGATGATCGGCGCGGGCGTGGCCGCAGCCGTCGCTCTCGTTTTCGCCCAGAAAGAGCCGGCGGGGACGCCAGCCTGATCAGTTCGCCGCCGTATCTCCCATGGAAGCCGAACGGAGCTGCACCGCCAGCTTCGCCTGGGCCGCGAAGTACGCTCGCCGCGCAGTGGATTCGGAGGGGTAGCCGAGCTGCTCCGTCAGTTCGGCAAAGCTCGCCGTTTCCTCGAAGCGAGCGCGGAGGAGAAGCTGCTCGCGCTCGGGAAACCCCGCGAGGGCCTCGTGGAAGCGATCGATCTCCTCGGCGTTCGCGACCTCGCTTACGGGACCGGCGGCGTCCGACGGGTGCTCGTCCTCGGGTAGGGGGGCGGCGCCGCGTCGGCCATCTCGGCGATCCGCCTCATGGAACCGGATCGCATCGATGATCCGATTGCGCACGACCATCGTCAGGTACCCGGTGAAGGCCTTCTCGGTCGTGCCGCCAAAGGAACTCAGGTCACCCAGAACGCTTCGGAAAACCTCCTGGACCACGTCGCCGGTGCTGAAGCGGGCCGTCAGCCAGGGTCGACTGTTGCGCAGGTCCAGGGCCAAGCTCTTGTGGACCAGCGACTTGACGCGCGGATAGAAGAGCTGGAAGAGCTCGTTCACCGCGCTCGAGTCACCTGCTTTGGCGGCCACCAGGGTGGCTGCAAAATTCCTGTCTGGTTCTTCTGCGTCCATGGGGGGGCTCCGGGGCGGATGACGTAACAGTGGCCGCCATGCGGCGGAACGTAACGGTCATCGGGGGGGGAATCTTTCTCCTCCCCCTCTCTAGCGCCCTTGGCCCTCTGGGTTACGCGTTTCTTACCTCCGGACGTCGGCCCAGAGGCCCTGAAGGCGGGACTTAATGCCTGGAAGCGCCCGGTAGTAGCGCGATTTCACCGTGGCTTCGTTCATGCGGAGGTTCTCGCTGATCTCCACGAAGGTGAGGCCGTCCAGCTTGTGGGAGCGGATGATCAGCTCGGCCGTATCGCCCGCTTCGCGTAGGTTCTTGCGCACGGCGCGGCCGAAGCCTGTGTCCGCAAAACTGCCGGGATTGCGCCCCTCGTATTCGGGCATCTCCGATGGGGAGGGCATCGGTCCCTCGCGCCGCACCCGTCTCCTGCGCTGATTCAGCTGGTTCAGGATGGTGTATCGAGCGATGCCGTAGAGCCAGGTCTCCACGCCCGACTCGCCGCGGAACGAGCCCCGCTGGCGCCAGGCCGCAAGACCCGTCTCCTGGATCGCTTCCTCGAGGTCCTGGGCCCCCAGGGGGCTGCCCATTCGGTTGTGGCAGGCCCGCACGAGGCGGGGCAGCGACTCCAGGGCGGCTTCGATATCCCGTTCCAGTGATCGAATCTCGGTAGTTTTCATGGGGGCGCCCTCGTATGGCGTGTCTGCGTGGCCAGGGAACCCGGCCTTCACTGACTCAGGCGCGAGGTCGCTCCGGGTTCGCCGGAAAATCCCGGAGAACCGGAGCGGAAGTTTGGCCAACCGCCCGGAAGTTCTCTTTGGAGACATGGGGGCGCCGCACGACCTGCCGCGGTCGAGGGAGGGGGATTGCGCGGCAGGCGGTCTATCGGAACCGCCATTCGGTCACGGGTCTCACCCTGCTATCCTCCTCGCCAGAATGGGCACCGAGATCAAGGCGACAACGTACTGGGACTACATCCAGGTCGAGGAAATCCTCGCCCTTCAGAGCGGGCTCGAGGGCTCCGACGCGGGCCTCGCGAACGAAGAAGTCCTCTTCATCACCGTGCACCAGGTCTACGAACTCTGGTTCAAGGTGGTGCTGCGCGAGCTCACGAGCGCGCGCGATCTCTTTACTGCTCCACGCGTCGCCGAGCAGGAGCTGTCCGGCGTCGTCGAGCGCCTCCGCCGTATCGCGACGATCTTCCGCGTGGCGACCGAGCACTTCGCCGTCGTCGAGACGATCGGCACGCGCGCGTACCTTGCGTTCCGCGACAAGCTGATGCCCGCGAGCGGATTCCAGAGCGCGCAGCTTCGCCAGATCGAGATCATGTTCGGGCTCGCGGAGTCCGAGCGCATCGCCCTCGGTCCGCCGGGCAGTCACTTGACGGCGCTGCACGCACCGGGCGGCGGCTCCAGCCCAGCGCTCGCGCGCGTCGAAGCCACGATGGCGGATACGCCGACGTTCAAGGAGGCGCTGGAGAGCTGGCTCGCGCGGACGCCGATCGACGCGGCCCGCCAGGCCGATGGGAAGTTCGACACGGATCCCGACGGCTTCGTCGAACGCTACCTCGAAGCCCACGCAGGCGTCGTGGCGCGCAGCCGCGATCACGCCCGCGCCGTGGCGGAGGGCGCCAGCGACCACCCGGAGAAAGAGCGCGCGCGGCTCGAAGCCGTCTACGAGAGAGAGCGCGCTGGCGTCGAAGCGTTCCTTCGACCGGGTGCTACCGCGAGCGAGGGGGCCGCGCCGGCGGACCGGGTCGGCCTCGTTCGCGCCGCGATTCTCTTCCTGGAGACGTACCGCGAACTTCCGCTTCTCGCCTGGCCGCGGGAGGTGCTCGCCGCCGTCCTGGAGGTCGAGCAGGCGTTCGTGATCTTCCGCCAGCGCCACGCACGGATGGTCGAGCGCGTGATCGGCCGACGCACCGGAACCGGCGGCAGCGCGGGCGTGGCCTACCTGGACCAGACAGCCGTGGAGTATCGGATCTTCCGTGATCTCTGGGCAGTGCGAACGATGCTCCTGCCCGCCGACGCCACCCCGCCGCTCCGCGATGGAGGCTTCTACGAGTTCGGCGTCGAGGGGTGACGGCGTCCCTGAAAGCCGTTCCAGGCCGATCCCGGGCCGTCGCCGGGAGCGAATCCCGAGGCTCCAGCGGAATCCTACAGCATCCCCAACGGGATCTTTATATTCGCCAATTAGTGTCCGCAGCCGAACCTGAACCTTCCAGGGGCGCCCCCTCTCGAAGATCTCCCTCGGGAACGGCGCCCAGAGAGCGGCACCCCCATGGCCAAAGAATCCGTACTCATCGTCGAAGACGATCCCGACATCGTTGAACTGCTCCAGTACACGCTGGAGCGTGAGGGATATCCCGTGCTCGTGGCGCGGAACGGTGAAAAGGGGCTCGCGGAGGCCCAGCGACGTCGTCCCGGACTGATCCTTCTCGACCTCATGCTGCCCGGCCTCGATGGGCTCGAGGTCTGCAAGGCGCTGAAGTCCGATGACGGCACGAAGTCGATTCCCGTCGTGATGTTGACGGCGAAGGGCGAGGAGAGCGACGTCGTGCTCGGCCTGGAGTTCGGCGCTGACGATTACGTCCGCAAGCCCTTCAGCCCGCGCGAACTCGTGGCCAGGATCCGTGCCGTGCTTCGCCGTGGGACGACGGTCACGGAGGCCAAGACCCGCATCGAATCCGACGGCATCGTGCTGGATCGGGAGCGTCACGAGGTCGAGGTCGACGGGGTTCTGGTCGAGCTGACTCGCTCGGAGTTCCGCCTGATGTGGACCCTCGCGAAGCACCCGGGCCGCGTCTACGCCCGCGAAGAGCTGGTCGAGCGCCTCACGGACGGCGAGGTCGTGATCCTCGATCGAAACATCGACGTTCACGTCAGCTCGATTCGGAAGAAGCTCGGCGACCTCGGCGCCGTCATTGGTACGGTTCGTGGAGTCGGCTACAAGTGGGTCGAAGGGCTCCGCACTCCGTAAGAAAACGCCACCGTGTTCAGATCTCGCTTCTTCTGGAAGCTCTTCATGTCCTACGCGATCGTCATCCTGGCGACCGTAGGTGCGACCGGGTTCCTCGTCCTGCGGGAATACCGCCAGGACCTGAGCGAGCGGATGGAAACGTCGCTCCGGAATCAGCTCGTCTGTCTCGCCGATCTCGTGGACGGGACCCGGCCGGGGCTTGAGCCGGCGACGGTCATGCGGCGCGCGCACGAGGTGGCGGCGGCGACGGGACGACGCATCACGGTCATCGCTGCCGATGGCAGCGTGATCGCAGACTCGGACGCCGATGCCGACGGTATGGAGAATCACGGCGCACGGCCCGAGGTCCGGGAAGCGATCCGCAGCGGTTTTGGCGTCGATCGCAGGCGCAGTGCCACGATTGGCCGCGAACTTCTCTACGTGGCCCATGCCCCCGGCGCGACCGAAGCGCCACGGGACGTGGTTCGGATCGCTGTGGCCCTCGAGTCCATCGACAAGGACCAAGCCGCGGTCGCCAGGCTGATTCTGGCAGGCGCAGGACTCGCGTCGATCCTCGCGCTGGTCGTCGGAGCCTTCATCGTGCGGCGCGTCTCCTATCCGCTCGATCGGATGCGACGCGTCGTGAACGCGCTCGGCGCCGGAGACTATGCCGCGCGCGTCTCGCTGCCGAAGACCGGAGCGCGACGAGACGAGCTGGGGGAGATGGCGAGCGCGCTCAATCGGCTCGGCTTCGATCTCAGTCAGCGCGTCTCCGAGCTGACCGCCGGTCAGGAGCGCCTCCGCGCCATGGTCGCGGGGATGATCGAAGGCGTCGTCGCGGTCGACGAGGACGATCGCATCACGTTCTCGAACTACGCGGCCCGGCGCATGCTCCACCTCGATAGCACGGCTCCGGGGTTCGAGCCGAGCAAGCGTTCGAAGCTCAGGCTCTGGGAGCAGGTCAAGATCGCGGGCCTCGATGCTCTGCTGGCGACGGCTCGGCGCTCGGACTCGGCGGCGCAGTGCGAGCTGGAACTCAGCTCGACCGACGAGGACGCGGTCGTTCGCGCGCAGGCCCACCGGTTCCAGGACGGGGACTCGGTCGGCGTCGTGGTCGTGCTGGAGGACGTCTCCGAGATCCGTCGCCTGGAGCGAATCCGGCGGGACTTCGTGGCGAACGTGAGCCACGAGCTGAAGACGCCTCTCACCTCGATCCGCGGCTACGTCGAAACGCTGCTCGATGGGGCGATCGACGACGACGACTACAACGTTCGCTTCCTCGAGAAGATCGAGAGCAACGTGCTGCGCCTCAATCACCTCGTGACCGATCTCCTGAGTCTCGCGCGGATCGAGGCGGAGGCTGGCTTCCTGAACCTGCGGCCCGTGGACCTGCATGCGGTGGTGGAGGAAGCGATCAGGCGCCACGAACAGACCGCGAAGCTTCGCGGGCAGACGCTTCGGGCGGACTCCTGCAGCGGTTCGGTGCGGGTCTTCGCGGATCAGGAGGCGCTGACCCAGGTCATCGACAATCTGATCGATAACGGCCTCAAGTACACCCCGGACGATCGTGAGATCGTCGTTCGTGTCCAGCGAAACGGGAAGCTGGCCATCCTGGAAGTCGAAGACTCCGGCGTGGGAATCCCCGTCGAGGATCAAGCGCGCATCTTCGAGCGCTTCTATCGCGTGGACAAAGCGCGGTCCCGTGCCGTGGGCGGCACGGGACTTGGCCTGTCGATCGTGAAACACCTCGCCCAGGCCATGGACGGAAGCGTCGAGCTGAAGAGTCAGCCGGGCAAGGGAAGCATCTTCCGCGTGAAACTCAAGCTGGTCGAGTAGCGGAAGAGCTGCCCTCTATCCTCTCACTGAAAGGTGACGGCGAGGGCCTCGGTGAAGTTGGACGTCACGCCGGTCGCGATCGAGAAGTCGCGATGCCAGAGCTGGAAGTTCCAGGTCTCGCCCGCCTGGACGGAAAGTGGGCCTGCCGGGCTCGGAAGCGCGCCGAGATCGAGCGCCACGACGATCTGGCCACCTTCGTTCGATCGAGCGATCTGATCCTTGAGGCGGCTGATCGACCCCCCGAGGCAGAGGTTGCCCGAACTACCGCCGGCACCGACCACGAGGCCCTGGGTCTGGCTCGCGATGAAGTATCCGAACCTGGAGGTCGGAAGGCCGGTCGCGGTCAGGGTGAGGTCGTTGTCCCCCGGGGTTTGAAGCCCGTAGGCCGTGACCGTTCCGACGTCCCCCGTCGTGTTCGGCGCACCCGCACAGTAAGGCGTGCCGGCGAGGCCGCCCGGTGCTGGGCTGACGACGACCGAAGTGAGCGTGAACTGCAGGGAGCCCTGGGGGCTTTCCATCCGGAACCGCGTCGTTGTCCAGGCCGCGAGGGGGAAAGTGGTCCCGTAGAGGTCGCGCACGTCCTGGCTGTTCAGGCTGAGCGACTGGGAGTCCATCAGGGAGAGCTGGAGGGTCGTGCTCGGATCCGCGCTGAGTGCTGCTTGGAACTGAAACTGATCGAAGGAGAAGAGGTCGTCACTCAGCAGGAACATCGTGCCCTCTGAATCCGCCACGCCCGCGCTTGCGCTACCGATGGAGATCGAACTCGTGGGCCAGTTCACGTGGTAGTCGATGGTCCCGAGAGATTGCTCGTAGCCAATCTCGACGTCGAAGGTGATGGAGACCGCGTCTCCGACGGTGGCGTTCGCGAACGGCTGCGTGGCGACGCCGCCGTTCACCACGGAGGCCACGGTGCCAGTGCAGGTGATCCTTGCATCTTCGGCGAGAGCGACGGAGGAGAGCGTGAGCGAAGTCACGAGGAGCGTGATGGGGGAGATGTTGATGGGCATATTGGGCGATGGTGTAGGACAGTCGAACCTGGGGGATCCTTCGTGTCAGCCGAGGGCGGCAACTCCCATGCCGCCGGGGCGGATGGGCGCTCACGGGTGCGCAAGGGCAGATCGACGTCTTGGTGGTGAGCGGTAGCGCACGCGGGCGCGGCCCCCCATGAGCGGGCCGCCGCCATCGGGACCGACGAGATCGTCGGTCCATCGATCCATCCATTCCTACTGGAAGGTCACGCTGACGCCGTCCGAGAAGTTCGACGTCACGAACAGCTGGAAGTCCCGGAACCAGGCCTGGAAGTTCCAGGTCTCGCCCACCGTGACCGAGCTCAGGGGCGACGGCATGTTGGCGAGATCGACCGTGATGTTGAACGTGCCGGAAGCTCCCGAGTTCTGGGCCTGGGCCACGAATCGACCGATCGTACCGCCGAGGCAAAGATTGCCGCTGCTCCCGCCAGGGGCCACCGCGAAGCCCTGGGTCCTGGAACCCAGGCAGTAGCCGAACGAGTTCGTCGGCAGTTGCTCGACGTCGAGCATGAAGTCGTTGTCCATCACGTTCTCGCTGCCGCGAGCACGGATCGTTGCCGGAAGGCCCGTGGAGTTCAGCTCCGCGGGGCCACAGTAGCTTTGACCCAGAGATCCGCATTCGCCGAGGTCGGCGCCGATCCATCGGATGCGGAGCAGGTTCGCGCCCGTCGCGGTCGGGTTGTTGCCGGAATCGCGATAGAGGTCCGTGAAGTAGAGACCATCGGGACCGGCCGAGAGTCCGGCCACCGAGGCGCGACCCGTACCGGCGTACTCGACGAGCGTCGTCGGCCCTGCGATCTTGTTGCCCTGGGCGTCGATCTCCCACTCGGTGATTCGCTTGCCGAGGTTCTGCGGGCCCGAGGCGAAGGTGGCGCCTGATTCCGATACGAACGCGTGGTCCCACTTGGTCTGGGGGAAGCCGCTTCCGCCGAAGGTGCCTGGCTGGATGAACGCAAGGTTCACCGGGCCGGTCGAAGGTGCCCAGTTGTGGAGCGCGAAGTTCGACATCTGGCTATCGCTACCTGCCCAAAGGTAGTCACGACCGGGGACGATCCGCGCAAAGCGGTCGACCGTCGGGCCGTTCTCGACCATGTAGTGGTAGCCGTCGGAGTCGCGGAAACGGCCGCCGAACGGGTTGCGCACGCCGGAGACGTAGATGTAGTCGCGCGCGGTGATCTGGCCCCCGTTGTAGAGCGGGTTGCTGGGCACCGGCGTTCCGTCGAGGTTCATGCGCAGGATCTTTCCGCGATAGGAATTGAGGTCGCGAGCCGTGCTCGCGACGAACCCGTCGCCCATGTGCACGAGCAGGGTCCGGTCGTCCAGCATCTCCAGGTGCGAGATGAAGTGCGACTGGCCCTGGGACTCGCCTGACATATCGAGAATGGTCGTCTGCGAGGAGGCGGTCAGTCCACCGTCCGTGCTGGAGAACCGAACGACCTTCGGGTAATGCGGGTTGCCCTGGGCGTAGAGCATGCCCGCGAATACGTCGCCCGTCACCGGGTCGATCGCGATGCCGCCGAGGCCCTGCTCGCCGGAACCGGGGAACTGGCCGGTCGGGTTGTAGTTGAGCAGGTTGGACGCGTAGATGCCGACGCTGCCGTCGTTCTTGAGCACTTTGATCGTGCCGTAGAGTTCGGAGATGTAGGCGAAGGGATCGCCGGGCTGGTCGCCCGCGTTCGGAATGAACTCGATGTTCACGGGGAGTCGGAACCCGCTCGCGACGACTTCGATCTGGTATCCGGGCTGGGCGGCGACCCAGGGGAGAGAGAGGCCCCTCGCGAGCGTGGTGAAGTCAGGCGTGGTTTGGCCTCCCTGGGCGACCCAGGTGGCCCCGTCCGACGAGATCCAGTAGCGCACGAAGGAGTTCGGCGGGAGGCTGATCGCGGGAATCAGGATTCGAGTCCGCTGGCACTCGTGATCGACGACGATGAGGTCGGTCTCCGCAAGGGTCAGAGCCGCGCCGCCCGATTCGACGCGGACCATGGCATCGATGTGATCTGCCAGCTCCGGGCCGTTGATCACCGTGTTGGTCATTCCGTCGTTCGCTTCGATGCTGAGGAGTTCCTGGTTGTCGAAAGACTCAAGCACGATCCGCGGGGAAGGACTGGCGGGCTGAAGGACCGGCTCGAGGGTGCTGGCCGCGAACTTCCAGATCGGCGCGGGGTTGCCGACGATGTCCTCGGTCTCGTAGGGATAGAAAGAGCTTTCGGCGCCGGTCTGGAACGTCTTCTCGGACCACGTGCCCCACTCGGTCAGCGGATCGCCGCTGTCGTCGCGGAAACGCACGCGGAAGCGGAAGCTCTTGAGCGGCACGAGCGCGGTGCGTCCCGCGTGGGAGCCCAGGAACACGCCGTCGCCGAGGTGAGAGTGCACGCGGGTCGGACCGGCGATACAGTCCGTGCGCCAGACGAGTTCGGACGGGTTCATCGTCCAGATCTCCCAGTCGGTGCAGAGGTGCGCGTCGTTGTTCGCATCCACGAACGGCCCGGCCTCCATGTGCACGTCGAACGGATTGTACGGCGTGGAGGACGACGCGGGCTCCGAGATGACCGGTGCGGCCGGAGCGACGTTGCCGGTGGGGACCGACGATTGCTCGTCGAACGTCCAGGACAGCACCTCATGGCGCTGGGTGACGCCGCTGGTACCGGCCGTGAACCCGACCCATGCCGTGCCGTCGGAGAGGCTCAGCTGGCTGTTGATATCGAGTTCGACCTGGAGCGTCGTGACGGCGTTGTCGACGAAGACCTGGAGAAGTCCGGGGACGTACTCGATCCGAATCGTGCGGATGCTGCCGTTGTTGAGGTCGACGAGCGTCGAGGTTTCCGCGAGCGACTGGCCGATGTTCGGGCTGACCGCGCCTGCGCCTCCTGATTGGATCGAGACGTGGTTGTCCGAGGGGTCCTGCGGGATGAGGCTGCCGAACGTGTCGAACTCGATCGCGACGGCGTTCGTGATACCGCCGTACCCAAGCGCTTCCCCGCCGAAGCCGATGGCGTCCACGGCATCTCGCTGGATGACGAACGCCATGCCCTCGCCGGTGCCCGTCAGTCGTACCGTGAACTCCACGCTGAACGGCGCTGTCACGTTCTGGCGAGTCGAGGCCCAGGCAGCCCCGACCTGGTTCGTGGCATTGGCGGTCAGCTCCAGCGCGTTCCCCGACTGGTTGGCCCCACCGACGAGGGTGAGCCCTGCGGTCGACGAGAAGTCAACGAACGTGACGTCCGCCAGGGCGGGCGCTGTGCAGGCAGAAAGCGCCAGGGCGCGTGAGATTAAGTTCATGGAGAGTGGGGAGACGCGATCGAATCCTGGTGGCGTTTCAGGGATGCAGGGAAAGGGGCGAGAGCGGACCAGCCTACCACGGAGTGAGCATCTCGCTGGTGCAATGGATGGGAGCTGGCCCGCCCTACCGCGCCCTGCCCGGCAGATCCGGGTTGGGCGGCGTGCTTCGTCGCGACCGACTTCGAGCCGAGCGTCGGACCAGGGAGCGGCACTTCCTCGCCGATGGTCATGACGGAACCTTGAACGGATCGAGAGCTCGACCATGTTCGTCTTTGGGACTCTCCGGCGACCAACCCGGCACCGTTGCTCGCTGCCGGGCACAATAGTTGGCCGCCTGACGCAGTCGCCGAACCAGAGTGAGACGCGGCCCGTCTCCTTCTCCCGCCACGATGCCCCGAATCAAATCCCTCCCTTTTCAGGCCCTCATCGCGCTCGCGGCGCTGTGCCCGTTCGGCGAGGCGGGCTTGGTCGCTCCTGGGGGAGATCCTGCGCCTCCGAATGTGCTGATCATCCTTGCGGATGACCTGGGCTATGGAGACGTGGGCGCCTTCGGGGGGCAGGTGATCGCGACGCCGCGGATCGACGATCTCTGCGCGAGCGGGATGAGACTCGACTCGTTCTACGCTCATCCCACCTGCTCGCCGTCGCGTGCCGCGCTCTTGACGGGGCGCTACGCCCAGCGCGTCGGCTTGCCCAAGCCCATAGGCGCATGGGCACCCAGGGGGATGGACACGGCCGAGGTGACGCTGGCGGAGGTGCTGAAGACCGTCGGCTACCGCACGGCGACTTTTGGCAAATGGCACATCGGCGATGCTCCCGAGCAGCAGCCGACGAGCCAGGGCTTCGACGAATTCCGGGGCATCCTCTGGGGACCGACGGGAATCCCTCTGGTGCTCAGGGATAGCGTGCAGGACACGCTGGAGTACGAGCCGGACCAGCGCTACGACGCGTTCGATGTCACGACGCGCACCCTCGACTTCATCGAGAGAAGCGCCGCGACGGGCGAGCCGTTCTTCTGTCTCGCTTCCTACGCCGCACCGCACGAGCCCGCGGCCGCCAGCCCGGCGTTCCAGGGCATCAGCGCGGACGGCAGGGACTACGGTGACGCCGTCGAGGAGCTCGATGCCTCCGTGGGCGTCCTCGTCGATCGGTTGAGTGCCCTTGCGTTGCGCGAAAACACGCTGGTCGTCTTTCTCTCCGACAACGGAGCGACGTTCAACCGCAACCCCTACCAGGACGGCAGCAACGCTCCGTTTTCCGAGGGCAAGGGCACCACGTGGGAGGGCGGCGTGCGCGTCCCCGCTTGCGCCAGCTGGCCAGGACGAGTTCCTGCGGGTGCGGTCCAGGCGGCACCGCTCTTCATCGCGGACCTCTTCCCCACGGTGGCTGCCCTTGCGGGTGCCACGCTGGACCCGACCATCACCCTCGACGGCCATGACGTCGGAGCGGTGCTGGAAGGGCAGCCCGAGGATCCGTCCCGGGTGGTTCACCTCTCCGACAAGTCCGGTTTCCAGGCCGTCAGGCGCGGTCGCTACAAGTACCGCCTGGGTGCGCTGTACGACCTCGTCATCGACCCCGAAGAGCTGGTCGATCTCTCGAACGCCTTTCCCGGGGAGACGGCGGCGCTCGCGCAGGAGCTCAACGCCATTCAGGTGAGCGTCGAGAACGACCACCGCCCGCCCGCTGTCTCCTCGCGTTTGACCGCGAAGTTTCGGGCGGATGCCGGGCTCGTCTCACCGCCATCCAACGGAACGAATTGGTACTCGGAGTCCCTCGACGACCTGACCTTTCAGGCCGTGGACGTCGACCCGTTCCAGGACCTGCTCGTGGTCGACAGCGCGGGCCACGGTACGTCGAGCACACCCGGCAAGGCTCTTCGGATCGTCGACTTCTCGGGCGACCTCCGCTTCGTGGGTCAGGTTCCTCAGTTCGCGACCTCTGCCTCGTCCGCGCCGATGCCGTTCACGGTCGCCATGTGGTACCGCCTGGTCGACACTCCGCTCGAAGAGAACATCGTCCTTCTGGACGTCGGCGACGGAGAGGCTGGACTCTCGTTCACGATGGGTGACGCGGGTGAGATCGGGGACGATCTCGCCCCTGGAAACCGCGACGATCTGCTGGTTCGCATCGGCGGCACGCTGTCTGCGAACTCGTCGGCCGTGGCGATCGATCTTCCCCAGGTCCAGCCCCTCGAGTTCCTTCACCTGGCGGCCGTCTACTACGGGTCCGGCGACCTGATCGTCTACATCAACGGCTTCGAAGCCGCGCGGGTGTTCGCGCCGGGCGTCGACTGTGGTCTGAACCGGACCTGGTCCCTCTTCGCGCCCGACGGCGCCGTGGGCGGCAGCGGCGGCCCAGGGGTGGTTCCGCTCTTCGCGACCCAATCCAAGGGAGACATCGCGGCCCTGAACATCGTGGATCGCGCCCTGCGCCTCAACGAGATCCAGGCGGAGTACTCCCGCTACGTCTCGATGATCTACTGCCACAGCCAGGTCAACACGTCGGGCGAGCGCGCGTGGCTGTCGCTCGGCGGAAGCTTCCGGCGAGCGGACAACCAGATGCACCTCCAGGCAGAGAATCTGCCGCTGGGCAGCGTCGGCTTCCTCCTCAGCAGCCTCGAGCAGGGACGGCACCCCATCTCCCAGGGATCCCTGTGCCTCCAGGGAAGCATCCTTCGCTTCTCCAAGCAGGTCTACGCGACCGACGCCGCGGGGCAAGCACACGGGGTGGTCGATTTGCAGCTGGCACCTCCCCAGGTCGTCGACCTGACGACGCCGATCTGGAACTTCCAGTACTGGTACCGGGACGGAGCGGGCTCCAACTTCACGAACGGACTTCAGATCACCTTCGGAAACTGAGGGCCGGAGCCAGAATTGCGCTGGCTCGACGCGCATCCGCGTCAGCGGATGCGCCAGGGACGTCGAACAGTCTGCAACATGAAATCTTGCAGACTGTGAGCGCGTTGTCTACGAGGTCAGGTGCGCTCGATCGGAGTCGCCCATCTCGACGCGGCCACCGGGGAAGTATTCGCTCCAACGGCGCTCCACCGTCGCCGCGGTGTCCGGATCGCAGAACAGCTCTTCCGGGTAGTCCGGCTTCATCCGCGAGTCGATCACGATGGGTGGGGTGAACGCCGTGTGGTGGTGCACGAGGTCGATCGACTTCGCGTACAGGTCGCGCGCCGGATCGAACCGCGTGAAGGTGGTCCACAGGAAGTTCATCGGGCTGTGGCTCGCCTGCGCTGCGTTGTCGACGACGACCACGAGCGGCCAGTCCGCGAAGGCGGGGTCGGCGGCGATGGCGGCGGCTGCGTTCGGCTCCGATGCATGGCTCGGACACTCCACGCAGAGCGCGCCCGGAGCGAACACGGCGACGGCGCCCGCGGGCTTCGCGGGCGAACCCACGAACTCCGTGGGGAGGTTCCGGATCGGATCGCCGAGCCCGAGGAGCACGCCCTTGCTGCCCTCGTTGATCTTCGGCCCCGCGTAGTCGAGCGAGTCCATCGAGAGGTTCGACAGCACGAAGAGATCCGTGCGGAAGTCGGCGCGCTCGAGGATGTGCACCAGCGTCGCCTTGAAGTCGCGCAGGTTGACGGCCCGGTCCGTGGCGAGGAGGAACTTGGTCAGCGAGAGCTGGCCCTCGCCGAGGATCCGGAACGCAGACACCATGGCCTCGCGGCGATAGCGCTCGCGCACGACCGCGCCAGCCAGCGCGTGATAGCCGGTCTCCCCGTAGCTCCACAGATCGAGCACGCCGGGCATCGCGACCTTCGCGAGCGGCAGCAAGAGGTCCTGGAGGTAGTCACCGATGAAGAAGTCCTCCTGGCGTGGCTTGCCGACGACGGTGGCGGGCCAGATGGCGTTCTTCCGGCGGTAGAGCCGGTCGCACTGGAACCACGGGTAGTCGTGGGTCTCGGAGTAGTAGCCGTAGTGGTCGCCGAAGGGGCCCTCGGGCCGCCGCGCCCCGGGCTGAATCTGGCCGGCGAGCACGAACTCCGAGCGAGCGACCAGGGGCAGGGACGTGCCCTGCGCGGGGCAGAGATCGAGCCGTTTACCGAGGACGAGGCTCGCGAGCAGGACCTCGGGCACGTTCTCCGGCAGCGGCGCGATCGCCGCGAGCACCAGGGCCGGCGGTCCGCCGACGTGTATATGGACCGGCAAGCTCTGCCCCAGGCGCTCGGCCTCCGCCAGGTGGAAGCCGCCGCCCTTGCCGATCTGGGCGTGCATCCCCACGCCGCCGTCACCGAAGACCTGGGCGCGGTACATCCCGAGATTGAGCCCCTCGGATTCGGGGTGCGCGGTGAGCACGAGCGGGAGCGTCACGAAGGGGCCGCCGTCCCGCTTCCACGTCGTCAGGGCAGGGAGGCGACTGAGGTCCGGCTTCGTCTCGATGACCTCGGTCACCGGGCCGCCGCGCCCCCGCTTGAGCCCGACCTTCGCGAGGGCAGCGAACAGGCTGCGCTGTTTCCAGAGGTTCCCCGGCGTCGGAGGCAGCGCTTCCTCCGGCAGGCGAGCCACGCGCGCCACCACGTCCTCCGGTCGATCTCCGAAGGCAAGCCGAACGCGCCTGGCCGTTCCGAAGAGGTTGGTGACGGCCGGAAACGCCGCGCCCTTCGGACGCTTGAACAGGATCGCGGGGCCGTTGGCGGCGATCACGCGGCGGTGGACCTCGGCCATCTCCAGGCGAGGGTCGACTTCGGCTTCGACCTCGACGAGTTCCCCCTCGGCCCGGAGGCGATCGAGGAAGGCGGGTAGATCGATGGGCGCGGTGTGGCTCATGGGGGAGAACGGTACCGGGTGAGCGGCGGTGGTGCGACCGGAAGCAGGCGCCCCGTCAGCGGCCATTTCGTCCGGCATCATGTCGCGGATGTGAAAGCCGGTCGGTCAAATCCAGCGGCCCTGGGCGGAAAGGGAGCGCGCGATCCGGCAGGCTGGGGCGCATGGTTCCTCTCCGCTCACGCTTCATCGCTGCCATGGGTGCGTCCGTTCGGCGCGTCGCACTTCTGTCCTTCCTCGTCATGGCGCTCGTTCTCGGGATGGCGCGCGATGCCTCTGGCCAGGCTCCGCCACAGGATTCGGGTCCGTCTGCGACTCAACGGGCTCCAGCGAGCGAGGGGCCTTCGAGCGAGCGCAGCGTCCCGGCGGCGACCGAGGACGCTGCCACGCCGTCCCCGCAGGCTTCCGGCCTCGAGGGCGCCAAGCTGGGCGTGGAGCGCGAGGTCCGCAGCCTCTTTTCCGACCCCGTCCCGACGCTCAAGCGCTGGTTCCTGGAGGACGGGCCGCGCGTGGCGGGTCGCCTGCTGCTCTTCCTGCTCATCCTCATCATCGCCAAGGTGCTGGCGCGCATCGCCGGGCGAATCGTTCGCAGAGCCGTCGCCCGCTCGGCGAAGAACGCCAGCGAACTCTTCAAGGCCTTCATCGAGAACACCGTCTCGAACGTGGTGTTCATCCTGGGCCTCATCCTGGCGCTACAGAATCTCGGGCTCGACGTCGCGCCGCTGATCGCGGGCGTCGGCGTCGTGGGCTTCATCGTCGGCTTCGCTCTCCAGGACACGCTCGGGAACTTTGCGGCCGGGATCATGCTCCTGACCTATCGACCCTTCGACGTGGGCGATTTCGTCGAGGTCGCGGGCAAGGAAGGCACGGTCGATTCCATGACGCTGGTCTCCACGACGCTCATGACCCTCGACAACCAGCGCCTCACGATCCCCAACGGAAAGATCTGGGGCGACGTGATTCGGAACGCGACGGCCAACGACCGACGCCGCATGAACGAGACCGTCGGCATCGGCTACGACGACGACATCGCCAGGGCGGAGGCCGTGGCCATGGAGGTCGCGAAGTCGCTCCAGCACGTGCTGGCCGATCCCGAGCCCCAGGTTCTGGTGACGTCCCTCGGCGACTCCTCGGTGAACCTCTCGATCCGCGCCTGGGTCCCGACGAAGGAGTACTTCGGGTCCTGCTGCGAACTTCGCCGAAGTGTGAAGCTCAGGTTCGACGCGGAGGGCATCTCGATCCCGTACCCGCAGCGCGATGTTCACGTGCGTGCGCTGCCGAAGAGGGCAGAGGCCGTGGAGAGTTAACCCCAGATCGCTGGCGGTCGTTACGGTGAAGGGGTGATGAACGACTTGAACGCCAATCCAAAGCGGGCGCGTTTCGTTTCCGTGACCATCTCCTGTCTCGGACTGTTCTGCGCCGCCGACGTCAGCGCTTTCGCGGGCCCGACGGGCGCGGGAGGAACGGCCCTGGAGACCTCGGGCGCTTCGGACGAGACCGGTTTTTCCTGGGGCCCCCGCGAGGTCGAGCACGTCTGGAATCGCGCGGGATTCGGCATCCGGCCCGGGGAGATCGATCGCTGGGTCGAGGCCGGTCCTGAAGCCCTCGTCGACTACCTCCTGGCGCCGCGCCCGCTCGCCGAGCAGACGATCGCGGGGCCCTTCGTCTATCGCGGACCGCGCATCGACCCCGTCGAGTTCGAGCAGCGCACGATCGACGAGCGACGCGCGTACCGGGCTGAGATTCGCAGGGTCTACGCGGCGGAGTTCGCGAGGCTGCGCGCGGGCTGGGTCCGGCGGATGGTCCGCGGGGAAGATCCCTTGCGGGATCGGCTCACGCTCTTCTGGCACGGCGTCTTCACCTCTTCCTACGAGACGGTGCGCGAGCCCGGCATGATCGGGCGCCAGCACAACGTGCTTCGGCGCGGGGCCCTCGGTAGCTACGAGGGGCTCCTGCGCGCGATGCTTCGCGATCCGGCGATGCTCGTGTACCTGAGCAACGACAAGAACAAGAAAGGGAAGCCGAACGAGAACCTCGCGCGCGAGGTGATGGAGCTCTTCAGTCTGGGCGAGGGCAGCGGCTACACCGAACTCGACGTGCAGGAAGCGGCGCGGGCGCTCACCGGCGCGGGGGTGGCGCGGGATCGCGACGACGTGGACTACCGCTTCGAGAGGAAGGATCACGACAGCCGGATGAAGACGATCCTCGGCGTCGAGGGGCAGCACGGACCGGACGACCTCGCCACCATCCTTCTGGCTCAGCCCGCCTGCGCCCGCTTCATCGCGGGGAGCCTGATCGAATACATGGAAGGTCTTCCGCCCGAGCCCGAGCGCCTGGAACGCTATGCCGGGCGGCTTCGCGGAACGGGCTACGACATCGCGTACTTCATGCGCACGCTCCTTCTCGATCCGGCCTTCTACCGGCCGGAAGTCGTGGGTGCGCGCGTCAGCTCGCCCATCGACTACGTCGTCGGTTCGGCGGTGCGCTTCGGTGGGGGAGTGCCTCCCGGCTTTCTCGTGGAAGCGGCTTCGTCGCTGGGGCAGAACCTCTTCCGACCTCCGAACGTGAAGGGCTGGGAGGAAGGCATCGCCTGGATTTCGACGGCGTCGTTCATGCTGCGCGGAAACGTGGCGGGCGCACTCCTCGGACGGATCGATCGCAGGGCGGTGCGCGAGGAGACCGAGCGCATGCTCGAGGATCTCGGCCACGAAGGCATGATGGACGAGATGTCCGCCGAGGAGATGGCGACCATGAGCAGCGAGCAGTCGAAGCGCGACGAGATGAGTCGGCTGACGCGCTTGCTGAAGGACGCCAAGTACAAGCCGAGCGCCGCCATCTTCAGGTGGCTTCGCGCGCAGAAGCCGGCGTCGAACGCCGAGATCGTCGCGCTTCTGAGCGACCGTCTACTGGCCATCGAGCCACCGGCCGAGACGCTGATCATGCTCGAGGGACGCCTCGACAGCCTGCGAAAGGCGGCCGGTCACGGGGGTTCCAGGTTTTTCACCAGCGCCAAGGTGAGCGAACCTCTGCTGCGTGAGCTCTGTCACCTGATCCTGTCCCTGCCCGAAGCCCAGCTCCACTGAGGTCACCCATGTCGAAACCCATTTCGCGGCCTATCTCAAGGCGGCGCGTGCTCCGCGCCGGAGCCCTGGGGCTTCTCGCTCCGTCCCTGCAGCCGCGGACCTTCGGGCTCGGTCGCCTCGTGCGCGCCAGCGATCTGCCGCCGGGCTCCAAGCAGCTCGTGATGATCCAGCTCTCGGGAGGCAACGACGGGCTCTCGACCATCGTGCCCCACGGTGACGACGAACTCTACCGGCACCGCAAGACCACGGCCCACCAGCGTACGGAGCTGCTGCCGCTGGACGAGTATCGCGCCTTCAACCCGAGGCTCGGCGCGTTCCGCGCGGAGTTCGACGCGGGCCGTCTCGCCATCGTGGAGGGGTGCGGCTACCCGGATCCGATCCGCTCGCACTTTCGATCGATGGAGATCTGGCACACCGGCGATCACCGCGGCCGGGCGTCCGGGGATGGGTGGATCGGCAAGCTCAGCGCGACCGCGTGGGGCGACCAGCCCGAACCCGACTCGGTGGTGCACTTCGGGGGCCGCGCGCCGTACTCGGTCTTTTCGTCCACGCACCCCCCGGTGGCCGTGGCCTCGCCGACGGCGTACCGCTGGTTCGGGGAGCAGGACGTGTACGCCATGGGCGGTTCGGCGATCTGCGAGCACGAGCCAGACGTTGATTCGACGGCCGATGAACCCGTGCAGCGCGAACCGCGCCACTCCGGACGCGACGCGGCCCTGCGACAGCTCCGCAAAACGCTCGACGACGCGACGGAGTCGTCCGCGCGCGTCCGTGGGGCGGCGATCGCCTACCAGACCGAGGTCGACTACCCGGGCAACGCGCTCGCGGCTTCGCTGCGGGACGTGGCGGCGCTCATCAACGGTGGCGTCGGAACGCGCGTTTTCTCCGTGCTCGAAGGCGGCTACGACACGCACACGAATCAGCTGATCCAGCACGACCGCAACATGGGCGGGCTGGGCGCGGCGCTCGGCGCATTCTTGAAAGACCTACGCCGCACCGAAGCCGGAAAGAACACGGTGGTGGTCGTGTTCTCCGAGTTCGGGCGGCGCGTGGCCGAGAACGGTTCCAAGGGGCACGACCACGGCAAGGCCGGGCCGATGTTCGTGTTCGGCGACCAGGTCAAGGGCGGCCTCTACGGGGCGCATCCGTCGCTCACCGATCTCGATGACGGCGACGTGTCCTTCACGACCGACTTCCGGTCCGTCTATACGACGGTGATCGAGCGTATGTTCGGCGTGAATCCGGTGGCGGTGCTCGGCGATTCGTATCCGGCCCTCGCCTTTCTCTGATGCCCCATCGGGCTGCGGTCTAGGCGGCGAGCACCTTGGTGTGCAGCCGCATCATCGCGGCTCGGTCGGGCTCGAGGCCGAGGCTGGAGTAGGCGTCCTGGAAGTGAGCCCAGCGGTGGCCCGGCCACGCGGGCGAGATCGACGCCTCGATCCGATCGGGCGGGATGTCGGCCGCGGTGCGGAAGCCGAAGGTCCACTCGATGATCTCCTCGTCGCCGAGCGTCCAGCGCCCGGGCATGTCGAGGTCCAGAAGCTGCCCTGGTCGGTTGACGCCGAGGTCGGAAGCGACCTTGCGACGGATGGCGGACTCGAGCTTCTCGCCGAACCCTAGCTCGCCCCGGAGCGGGCCCCAGAGCGCCTCGAGTCCCTGATCGGGCTTCAAGAGCAGGTAGTTCGGTGTCGCCTCGTTGAACCGGTAGACGAAGACTTTGATCCGGTGGTGCAGCTCGCTCATGGTGTTTCCCCTGGGTATCCAGGATGTGGAAGCCGAAGGAACTTGTATTTCCGAACGTGACTTTCAGAGCTTTGACCATGGGTGAATCAGGCCGGGAACTCGCATATTGTCGCGCCGCCCCCGGCTCTGCTGCTTTCGTCCATGCCTGAGACCCCATTCGATGCCACCGTCGCGCGCCTGAACGCGCGTATCAACTGGGAGCGACGCGACCGCAGCACCGGCTGGCGCGTCGACCTCGATCCTGTCACGGCGCTCCTCGGTGAACTCGGCGATCCCCAGATGGGATTCCGGCTCGTTCACGTCGCGGGATCCAAGGGGAAGGGGTCGGTTTCGAGCCTCGTCAGCCACGCGCTCATCGCGGCCGGTGAGCGCGTCGGTACCTACGGGTCGCCGCACGTCGAGTCGATCACCGAGCGCGTGCGGCTGGATGGCAACAACATCGACGAGAGCGCGCTCGGTGTCGCGCTCACGGCGGTGCTGGACGTGGTCGAGGCCGAGCAGGCCGCGGGCCGAGTCGCGGGCGAGGCGTCCTGGTTCGACATCATGACGGCGGCGGCGCTGGTCGCGTTCCGGAACGCGGGCGTGACGTTCGCGGTGCTGGAGGTCGGACTTGGCGGGCGCCTCGACTCCACGAACGTGATCCCGTCCCCCGAGGTCGCGGTGGTGACGACGATCGCGCTGGAGCACACGAACATCCTCGGGAAGACCCACGGCGCGATCGCCAGGGAAAAGGGCGGCATCGTCAAGTCCGGCTGTCATTTCGTTTCCGGCTGTGACCCCGATTCCGAGGCAGGGCTCGTGCTCCAAGGCATCGCGAGCGAGCGCGGCGTGGCGGGTTACACCATGGCGTGGAGCCCGGAGGATCGAACGTTCGAGGAGGTCAACGTTCGGATCGCCAGGGCGGTGATCGAGGCGCTGCGCGAGCGCCGAGCGGTGGATGCGCAGGTCGATGGGAACGTCATCGCGGCGTCCCGGCTCCCCGGCCGGATGGAAAGGCGCCTCTTCGAGGACGTCCCCGTGGTGATGGACGGGGCGCACGTTCCGAATTCGGTGGAGATGGCGCTGCAGGAGGCCATGGCCGAGCACCGTGGGCCCTTCTGGGCGGTCCTCGCCGTCCACCACGAGAAAGACGCCGCCGCGCTCGCGGCGCCGATCCTGGAGCACGCGGAGGGTCTGATCGCGACGACGGTGCCCGGCTCCGGCGTGCACTTCTCGTCCGCAGAGCTGCTCGAAAAACTGCACCATCCCTCCCTCGTGGCGGTGGAAGAGCCCCGCGAGGCTCTCGCCGAGGCCGTGCGCCGGGCGCGGGCCCGGGAGGGCGGCTGGGTCTTCGTGACCGGCTCCCTCTACCTGGTGGGCGTGATCCGGGGCTCGCTCGAGTAGCCCTCCGCGGTCGCTCCGATCGGAAAGTTCTTCCGGTCGAGCGGCCAGGCCTCGGTTGCTGCGGCGTGAGACCCTCCTGTTTCAAGGAGCCTCAAGGTCAGGCGCCCCGTGGGTCGATCTCCCCACCCGGTAAACCCCATGATTCGCTCTGACCTCTTCCTCACGGACGCTTTCCTGATCAAGGGGAACGTCGAGCACAAATACACGCGGCTCTCGAAGCTTCTCGACGAGCACAGGAAGACCTTCCTTCGCGTTCGGGACTGCACCCTGATCGATCTCGGCAGCCGAGATCAGATCCAGACGCCGCTCCTCCACATGAACGTGGACGAGGTGCTCGTGGCCCACGAGTACCTGGACGAAGCGGGCGACGGTCCGCTGGCGGAGCTCGCGAAGGAGCCCGACCTCGACAAGGTCAGGGTTTTCTACACGGGGAACCTGAACGTCGAGCTGGCGGGGATGATCCGCCCGGGCGCCTACGAGTGCACCGACTCCGCGACGCGCCGCTTCTTCGTGATGCGCGAGCCGGAACTCCGCGGCTTCAACCATCGCGATGACCCCGAGCTGAAGGCGATCGTCAACCTGTCCTACGCGATCATCAACAAGGCGCGGCTGTCGTACGTGTACGACTTCAACTGATCTCTGTCAGTGATTCGGGCTCGATGGCACACTGAAGAGGTGCCATGGAGCCACCGCCCCGATTCTTCTCGATTCGTCGCCGAGCGATCTCGCCGTCACACGTGGAAATGATTCTGCTGACGGTCCACTCCGTGGTCGGTTGCCGCTTCGACTCGGGCGATGCGGTCTCCTGCTTCCGGGGAGTGCATCCGGGTCCGTCCTACTGGCGCTGGACCAGGATCGATGGTTCCCTGACCGCGGATCAGAGAGCGACGCGTCCGTGAATCCGTCCTGTGAAGCTCTGCAAGGCCTGTTGGAAAGCGACGGATTCGCCGCTCTCGAAGACCTCATCGCGGAGCCCCAGCGTCACGCTCTTCGTCGTGCGTTCGACTCGATCCGTGTCGGCGCGGGTCGCCGGGACGGGCTGGAGCTGACTCCCGTCCGGGAGCTGGCGACCGAGGTGATCAACGATCCTCGCCTCGCGGGCTTCGCGCGCGCGTTCGCGGTCCGCGCGATCCTCTTCGATAAGACACCCGAGGCGAACTGGCTCGTCACCTGGCACCAGGACACGACCATTCCCGTGCGGGCGCGGAGGGAGGTCGCGGGATTCACCTCCTGGTCGGAGAAGGACGGCGTTCCCAGCGTTCGACCGCCCGCCGGGGTCCTCGAATCGATGTTGACCGTGAGGGTGGAGCTGGACGGTAGCAGCGGAACGAACGGGCCTCTCCGCGTCGTGCCCGGCTCACACCGCGGGGGGATCCTTATCCGCGAGGAGATCGAAAGCGTGCGGGCAGTGGGGCGCGAGATCGAATGCCTGGTACCGGCGGGCGGCGCGCTGCTCATGCGCCCGCTGCTGCTCCACGCCTCCTCACGCGCGTCCAGCCCCGGTCGTCGGCGCGTGGTTCACCTGGAGTTCGCCTCGGACGCGTTGCCCGGCGGCCTCGAATGGCACGCGGCGATCGGGCGGCGCGCGGTGCCCTGAGGACTTCCTCTTCCTTCCAGTAGCCGCCATGCAGCACCGTCACCCGGCCACTCCGGGAAGGTCGGCCTCGCGCCGCGACTCCCGCAGATCGGTGAACCCGTGCGTCCAGAGCTCGAGCATCGCGTCCTCTGTAGCCTGGGACGCGGTCGCGCCCGTGACCCCCTCCGCTTTCAATGCGCGACAGCTCGCCACCAGGCCTGGAGTTCTGACTCGGCAGGCAGCGCTTCTTCACGACGTCGTGGAGGACGGCGAGGGCTGGACCATCGAGAGAGTGGAGAGGCTCTTCTGCCCGGACGTCGCGCGCGCCGTTCACGATCTGACGGAGCGCACGGGCGGCAGCTGGGCGTTCCTCGAGCAGTCTGCTTTGGACCACGTGGCCGAGATGGACGCGCGCTCCCTGGCGGTGAAGACCGTGGACAAGCTCCACAACATGCGGTCGCTCCTGGCGAGCCTCTCCGCCGCGCCGGATCCGTCGAGCGTCTGGGAGTCCTTCAGCCGCGGCCCCGCCCAGACGATCGGCTACGCGAGGCAGCTGGCGGAGGCGCTGATGGTGCGCCTGCGCGAGGTCGGAGAGTTCGAGTCGCTGGGCGAGGAGCTCCTCACGGCGGTCGACGACCTCTAACGGTTCGTGCCGTAGTCAATCTGCCTGCCCGCGAAACACCCGCTCCAAAAGCGTCGCCGTCGCGAGCCATACGCCCAGCCCGGCCCCGATCAGTGGGGCAGGAGCGAGGTGCGTGCTGAGGACCCGGACGGCCAAGATCGCCGCGAGCAGCGCGGCGAGACCCATGAACATGCCCGATGTCGACTGGGCGATACCGCGACTCCCCGCGGCGGCGCCCACGATCGTCCAAGCGATCAGGATCTTCGTCGGCATCGTCGCCACGAGGCCGGCGATGCGATTCTCCTCCATGTCGGCCGCGAGCTTGACGAGCACGGCGACGACGCCGGAGAGGACGAAGATGACGGCGTACTGCGCGGGTCGACCGAGCTCGGAGAAGTTCATGGGCGTCAGTCGATTTGCATGAGGGTGGGACGGCTCTTCGAGGCGCGGATCCGCTCGATCGCCTCGCGTACTGCGGCCGCCTTCTATCACTCGATGGGACGCCCTCCTGAGCCAGAGCAGACCCGCATAGTCTGATGAGGAGGCTCTTTTACGTAGTTCGTGCGGCAGCTTTGCTGAAATGTGGGACCCTTCAAAGTGTCCTTCGCCGCACAACCCGCAACCCCAATGGCGGTACCGAACCCGACCCAAAGCCGCTCCGTTTCGATTCAAACGGTTTCTCTCCGATCTGAAACGTGGCGGCTTTGGGTCAGGCTCGGTGCCGCCACATTGCCCTGGCTCTCTTCCAGGAATTTCGATAATTGCTGTTGGAACAGCGAACGTTTGGACGAGGATGGCTCTTGCCATGGGAGCGCGAAGCAAGGACATACTGGCCCGGGACGCCTATCTGGCCCTCCTTCGGGCCCACGAGGCCCTTCAGGGAGGCGCGGCCGAACTATTCAAGGCCCATGGCCTCACACAGGTTCAGTTCAACGTGCTTAGGATCCTGCGTGGTGCCGGGCGCGAGGGGCTGCCCTGCCAGACCATCGGCGAGCGCTTGATCACCCGGGTGCCCGACATGACCCGGATCCTTGATCGCATGGACCGTGACGGTCTGGTGGCCCGCGAACGCAGCACCGAGGACCGTCGCGTGGTGCTCGTCCGGATCTCCGACGAGGGCCTCCGTCGGGTCGATGCGCTCGACGAGCCCGTGATGGAGCTTCATCGCGCGCAGTTCCAGGGGCTTGCCAAGGGGGAGCTGGAATCCCTCGAGTCGGCGCTCCTCGCGCTCGTCGACGCCGCGCGAACCTGATCTTCCACATGGAGGCCGCTCCCGGCCCTCGTGCTATTTATTACCTGTTAAAACACTGACCATTGCAACAGCTACCATGAAAGTCACACGCTTCGACCTGGGTCTCCTGTCCCTCCGCCTCCTGACCGGTGCGGTCTTCGTCTTCCACGGGTCCCAGAAGCTCTTCGGCGCCTTCGGCGGGTACGGCATCGAAGGCACCTCCGGATGGATGGCGAGCATCGGTATTCCGTTTCCGACGCTGTCGACCTACCTCGCGGGTGGAGCGGAGTTCTTCGGCGGCCTCGCGTTCCTCACGGGCATCCTGACGCGCTTGGCGTCGCTTCCGGTTGCCTTCGCGATGCTTGTAGGGGCCTTCACGGCACACACGGGCTTCGACGCGACCCAGGGCGGCATGGAGTACCCGCTCGTCCTCGCCGCCGCGGCGGTCGCCCTGGGTCTGACCGGCCCGGGGCGCATCAGCCTCGGCCGCGGTCGATTCGACCTCCCGATGCTGTTGCCCGAACGCCACGAGTCGCTCGAGGGTACGGTCTGAGCATGCTTGTATCGCCCGCGGCACTGTTCGTCTCCCATGGCGCGCCGACGCTCGCCGTCGAGCCCGAGCGCGCCGCAGACCTGCGCGAGTGGGGCCGCTCGCTCGAGGCTCCAGAGGCCATCGTGATCGTCTCTGCCCACTGGGAGCGGACGCCGGTCTCCATCGGCACGACGACGCCGCGGCCGCTGCTGCACGACTACGGGGGCTTCCGGGGTCCGCTCCAGAAGGTGACTTACGCAGCACCGGTTGCGGCCGACCGGGCAGATCGCGTGGAGCGCGCGCTCGCGGCGAGCTCGTTGGAGTCCGGCGCGGTTCAGCGCGTGGACGACCGACCCTGGGACCATGGGGTCTGGGTGCCGCTCGTGCACCTCTTCCCGGAAAGCCGCGTCCCCGTGCTCCAGGTGAGCCTCGCGTCGCGAACCTCGCCCAGGAGGCTGTTCGAGATCGGCCAGAGGCTTCGTCGCGAGCTCGGACCGGATACGCTCGTGATCGGCAGCGGCGGTATCGTGCACAACCTGCGTGCCATCGACTGGTCCGAGACGGACCTGCCTCCGGCGTGGGCGAGCGATTTCGAGGCGTGGGCCCGTGACGTGCTCGTCCGGGGAGACCGCGATGCCCTGATGGACTTCGCCGCGCGCGCACCGGCCTTGCACCTCGCGCATCCGACGCTCGAACACTGGCTCCCGATGCTGGTCGCAGCAGGCGCCGGCGGCCTCGGCGACACGGGCAGCCCGGGGCCTCGGTTCCCTGTCGAGGGCTTCGAGTACGGAAGTCTGGGGCGGCTGGGCGTGGAGTTTGGCGCCTCGGTAGACTGACACGGATAGGTTCCTGGCCTCGATGTGGGCATCACCCACCATAGAGCCACACGTCTTCTGTGACTTCGTCCGCGAGGAAGATCAGGCTTGCTCGATGGTGAGGTATGAACGGTCGGCCTCACATTCTTCGGAGACCTCCATGGCCAAGGCAGTGACCAGCCTCGACCCCGTGGACGGGAGCGCTTCCAGATGGAGGTGATCAAGTCCCCGATGCAGAGGCGCAAGGTCTGGGAGCACGTGCCGCGGAGCGACGTGTATCACGGGCTCGGGTGGGGGGTCTTGGCCCCTTGTTCGAGTGCGGTGTCGCGTGAAGGCTTCGTGGCGCGGCAGGGGATGGGCAAGGCGAAGTGCGGGAGCGTGGAGCCGCAGACCTGGCTCTTGCGGGTGGACTGGAGCGAATCGGACCCACAGATTCTGCTGAAGTGCCTTTTTTCCTGTGATGGTTGTGAATGCGTGGGGTCGAGGGGCCGGGGTGGAGACGGACTCCTCGCCCATTCTCTCACTGCTACTCCTCCAGACCATGCCTGCTTTCTCTCGTTCAATGGGTCACCTGGCCAATCGCCTGCTCCTCCTGGGTGTTGCTCTCGCGGCCTCTCTCCAGTCCTCCGCGGCGGCAGGTGAGATCCTGCGAATCGCGGCCAACGGCACCGGGGACTACTTCAGCATCGCCGATGCCTACGCGGCCGCGGCCGAGGGTGACACGCTTCTCATCATCGGAGCGCCGCTCGACACCCGGGTCCAGGTAGACGGTAAGGCCGTCGACGTGGTGATGACGAGCGCTCTTTCGCACTCACTGCTGCAGGTCAGCGTGCGCAATCTGGGCGCGGGAAAGACCGTCTACATTCGCGGGATCCACTACGGAGGATTGCTGGCGGTCGAGGACTGCGCTGGCTCCGTGATCATCGCAGACTCTTCCTTCGGCTTCGGCTGGCTCCTCCGGAACGACAGCGTGGCGATGGTGCGCACCACGATCGAAGGGAACGGTGCCAGCAGCGCCGGCGCGCCGAACGATCTTGCGACGTTTCATGTGAACGACACGTCCGTTCTCGTGAGTCAATCGGAGCTGAACGGGCAGGTCGGAGAGTACGGACAGTGTGGTTCTGGTATCTGTACCACCTGCTGCTACGACGGAGGACCCGGCTACAACACCCTGCGCGTGACCGGCTCGAGCTACATGCGCGTGCAGGCCTCGACGATCTACGGAGGCCCGGGTGGTCCGGTGGTAGGCGGCCTGGGATTCTGTCCATGTTCCAGCGGCGCGGATGGGCTTAGCTATTCGGTGGACTCTGGCGCGACCCTCCAGCTCCTCGAGACCACGACGTACTCGGGCACGGGATCGAACGGCCACGCCACGCAGCTCTCCGGGACCGCGCGACGGGTAGACACTCCCGTGAGCGCGGATGGTGGTTCGAGCTTTCAACTTCTGATCTCCGGCGATCCAGGGGATACGGCCTACTTGCTGGCGGGCGGCGATCTGATCTTCCGCCCGACCTACTGGTCGGCGGGGATCATCCAGGTGAACGGGGCTCTCGGACGCCGTCGCCTCGGCTCGATTCCTCCGGGCGGTGTGCTCAGCGTTCCGCTGACGGCTCCGCCTGTCGCCTCGGGACAGGTCGAGCCACTCCTCACCCAGGTGGTGCTTCTGCTGGCCAACGGAGAGATCCGCCTGGCGCCCGCCGGCATCGTGCAGGTGCGCGGCGCAGGAGTTGCCGCCTGGTAGCTGTGACGGCGGCGAGCGTCCCGATGGGCAGAACTGACTCGGGTGCGTGGCGACTTCGGGCTCGAAAGAGTCGACAGGGCATGACGCCCGCCTTCGAAGGGCGAGTTCGAGCTCGAATTTCTGTCATTCGAAGCCCGCGCCTCCGATCAGCGCCACGGCGACGAGGCGTAGGATCGACCCGCTGGACGCCAGCCCTCGGAGCGTCGAGAGCGTCGACCTCCAGGTCGCTCGCGGTTCGAGCGCTGGCTCCTCGTTCTGGCCCCTCTGGGAGAGCGGTGCGAACACGATCATCGCAAGGGTCGTACCGAGGACCCCGGAGCAGATCGACCGCCGGCGCCCACAGAAACTTCAGCGACCAGGGAATCGCGAGCGCCGAGGTCAGCGCCGTGATTTCGACGACGCTGATCTCGGCGCGTCTTAGCTGCGTCGGGAGCGTCCACCAGAGCCAGCCGATCGGAGCGCCCTCGGTGAAGTAGAGCAGCGCGAAGAAAAGCTGCCGACGCCGGCGACCCGGCGCGAACTCGATGTCTCGTGCCGGTGCGTGGGCAGAGGGCATGGGAGTACGGTGGCAGACGGCCTGGCACGGGATCGGCCTCAACCCATCCGAGTGGACGCGAGAGGTCCCACGAGCGGAGGTCGTCGCATTCCGGGCGGACCCAGGCCGAAGCCTTCCCGTAGCATGGGTCGCCATGGTAACGCTTCGTCAGCTCGTGTCGCCCAAGGGACAGGTCCCGCGCGCTCGTTACCTGCGGGTTGGACTCTCCCTGTTCCTGTTCAAGTACGTCGTCGACCTCGTCGTCTATCGAGGGCTCTTCGGCGACTGGTGGGGTCCGCTCGACTACCTGAGCCCGCTCTATTCGCAGCGCATGGCCTCCGCCCCTGACGCCCTGGACCTGCCGATCGCCTACGCGGCGTTCTTGCTGCTCTGGAACCTGATCTTCGCGTGGATCGGGGCAAACTGGACGGCTCGCAGAGCCGTCGACGCGGGAGAGACGCCCTGGTGGGGCCTCATGATCTTCGTGCCGTTCCTGAACTACTTGGCTATCGGCGTGCTGGCCCTCATGCCCTCGACCCCGAAGGGCGAGGCACCACCAGTACCAGGGGGGAGCGCCGCCGCCTTTCAGCTCCCCGTGCTACTGGTTTGGGGCATGACGTTTTTCCTGGCGATGGCGTGCCTCTACTGGACGATCGTCGAGATGAACGAGCACTACGGGATCGCGCTCTTCCTTTCGTTCCCCGTGCTCTTCGGCGTACTGATCGGATACTCGCTCAATGCGCGTGAGTTCCAGAGCGTTGGGCGCACGGTTGGCTTTTCGCTCCTCTGTGCCGTCGCTGCTTCCGTGATCCTGCTTTCCGCATCCCTCGAGGGGCTGGTCTGTATCGCGATGGCGTTTCCCGTCATCTCGCTGGGCCTCATGGTGGGGGCGTTGATCGGACGAAGCTTCGTCGGGATGGGCGCTCGGCGTCCTCTGCAGCCCCTCGGAATGCTGTTCGCGCTTCCGTTCATCGCCTGGTCCGACGCGAATCTCCCCACCAGCGAAGCGCGACAGGTAACCTCGAGCATCGAGATCGACGCGCCGCCCGAGGTGGTCTGGGAGAACGTCGTTTCGTTCCCGACCCTGCCCGACCCCACGTCGTGGATCTTCAAGACGGGCATCGCCTATCCGATCGGCGCCAGGATCGAGGGCCGAGGCGTGGGCGCCGTTCGCCGCTGTGAGTTTTCGACCGGTGCCTTCGTGGAGCCGATCACCGTCTGGGATGCGCCCCGGCACCTGGCATTCGACGTCCTCGATCAGCCCGAGACGATGACGGAGTGGGGGCTCTTTGGACCAGTTCACCCGCCGCACCTGGAGAGCACCTTCCGCAGCGTGCGCGGCGAGTTCCGGCTGGTCGAGCTCCCGGGCGGTCGGACGCGCCTGGAAGGCTCGACCTGGTACGAGCTCGACATGGCGCCGGAGGTCTACTGGAGGATCTGGGGCGACGGTGTCGTCCAGCACATCCACGGGCGCGTGCTTGGACACATCCAGGCGATCTCGGAGGCCTCGTCGGAGTGAGAAACCGCGCGCCGCGTGGGCTTGTGGCGGTACTGCCGTGGAAACGTGGCGGACTGGGGTCGGAGTCGGCAATACCTTGACCTCATCCTAAGTGAGAGGGTCTGCGGGCCGTCTCACATCGGGCGACGCCAAGCGCGTCCATGCGGAGGTGATCGTCCGCATCCGTCGCGCGTTGGAGCGCTACGACCTGGACCCGATCGCGCTCGGCCTCCCGCCGTGTCCTGGTGACGAGGCACCCGGTGAATTCGCGGACTCATCAGGATCCGAACATCCGCTCCTGGACTTCGGCTATGCGCGTGATGGTTCGTTCTTCCCCGACGTGAAGGTCGCCTCGGTGAAGTCAGCCTCGCCCTTCGCCCCGGGCAAGCGCCGGCCACTCGAGCGTCTTTTAGCCGCCGTGCAGTACCGTTATCCGGCCACGCCGGGAACGTCGGCCTCGCGCCGCGACTTCCGCCAGCCAATGGGGAGTTCCGCGCGATCTTGAAGTAACGGGGTGACCCCAGCTCCCAGCGTCCACCACCCGGATGGAGGGCCACCGACGGCATGACGTTGGCACGGACGGCCCTGGGCAGAAAAAGCGAGAGGAGGGTGTAACGCCCGGGTCTGAACCCGGATGGGGTCTCTGGGAGTTCCCCGACCCGCCGTCCGCCGCAGACCGCCCTTCTCATCCGCCATGCCTGGCCATCCCAAGATTCGTCGTCGATCTCCCCGCACGCTTGCCTCGAGGCGCAGGCCGTCCCGTTGGCCTCTTCTCGCGTTCGCTGGCGGAGCCTGCCTCGGCGGGGGCGTTTGGGCCTGGTCCGAGGGCCTGCTGACGCCTGACCCGTGGATCTTCCGGTTTCCCCCGGCTGTCATCCAGCTCGCCTCCGAGGGCATGGCCGCCGAGGGGCTCCGTCCGTTCGGAGGAACCGACGATGAGATCGATGCGCGGTTTCGGGTGGAGATCGAGGCCATCCGCGACCTCGACCTGACGGCGATGGAGCAGTCGGCGTTCGAGAGATACGGAGTGGAGTGGCTCGATCAGCTTCCACAGCTCGAGACACTTCGGCTCTGCCTCAACGATCCCGCCGGGCTGAAGACTCTCTATGTGATGGGCAACTATCGGTACGTTGGCGAAATGCACGATGTTCACTTCGAGGGCAGGCCGCATCTCCCGAGCCTGAAGTACCTCTCGATCGAGACGAACGCGCAGCAGGATCTGGCGGCGTTCGCGAACGCGCCGCGACTCGAACAGCTCGAGATCATCACCTCGCTCGGCCTGGACCTGACGCCCTTTGCGACATGTGAGAACCTGCGGAGCCTGACGGTCCGAGAGGGGGAGGGCCAGCTACACGAGACGGCGACAGGTCAAACTAAGTCGGGCGAGCTCGAGCGGTACGCCGTGCTCCAGCAGCTCACCACGCTCGAGGTTCCCCATGGACTCGTGACCGACACGTACGAGCCCCTCCTCGGGATGAAGAACCTCGACCATCTGGCGCTACGGGAGCCGCACGATGGCCACGCCACGGTCCTGGACCAGCTGCGCTGGCTCACGTCGCTCACCTTTGTCGTCCCGTCGGGTGTCAACCTCTCGGCGAGGTCCCTGGAGAGCTGGAGCGCTGCGCTCCCGAAGACGGACATTTCTATCATCGACCCGCACCTGATCGAACCGAACCCCTGGCGCAGCCGCGTGCCCTTTCCAGCAGCCATGCAAGTGGAAGAGTCAGGCGAGTGAGTTGCGTCGATGGGTAGGTGTAATTGTCGCTGGGCAGCAAGGGGCCAGCAACCTTGAGTCTGCATGCCTTGGTGACCTTGCGAAGGTCGTTGAGCCGCGGTACCGAACCCGACCCAGATCCGCCACATTCTAGCGGGTGACGAAACGTGGCGGATTTGGGTCGGGTTCCGTACCGCCACGCAACGGGTCGAGACCGGAATTCTTGCCTCTGACGCCTGCACCCTCACTGCTTGGCGAGGGCTACTTCGCGCTCACGCCCGTCACGGCATCGATTCGGGTCACCTGGTAGCCACGAGCGCGCATCAGGTCGGCCAGACCCAGGTGGCGCGGCGCCGATGCGCTCGCTTCACGGTCGACATCAACACCAGGTGGACTCGGAAGATGCATCGCGCCAACGGCGACGAACGCGACCTCTTCAGGTGACTCATGCAGCGCCCGGTCGAGGCGCTCTGCGAAGCGCTCGTTTCGGATCCACAGAAGCTGCGCTTCCTTCTCTTTCCGGTCCAGCATGTACGGATAGAGGATCTGGTCCATCAGTCCAAAGAGCTTCGCAGGGTCTCCCGACGCCCAGGCCTCGATCGTCTCGTCCGTCATGTTCCGTCCCTCGTCGTCGTACTGGTCCAGCTTGTCGAGGAGTGCTCCGAACCACACGACCTGATCGTCCAGCGTCGTGTCGGTGAAGAGCTGCAGATGCTGTGTGATGGTCTCCATCTTGTGAACCGGCTTGCCGTCAGCCAGCGCACGGCGCTTGAACTCAAGGTCGGGCACCGGCTTGCCGGTGGCGCGGCTCTCCAGAAATGGAAGCTCCCCCATCACCAGCCATGGGACCATGGGCTTTGCTCCGTCGAGATCAGCTCTCGACTGCCCTGCGAGCTCGTAGCGATCCCCAGCGCGCCTCCACAGGTCGTCACCGAGCAACTGGTCGAGCGAGGTGCCCTCCGGAAGAAGGATCGACTGGCGCATTTCCGCGCGCCCCTCCGGGCCCGGTGCGATCTCGACGAAGAGTGAGTCAGATCCTGTGAACGCAGCCTCGACCGCCGGGAAACTCTTGGTCCGCTCATCGTTGAGATGCACGGTTCCGAAGAGATACGCCGAAGTTCCGTTGCCGGTGACACGGTAGAACTGCGGCCCCGTAATTTCAGACTCGGCAGAGGCTGTCAGGTCTGTATTGGTCGAGGCACACGCAACGAACAGGAAAGCGGGGATCGAAAGGAAGACGGCGTTCATGTGCGTGTTGTTGGGAGAGAGGTCGTCAGGCAGCGCGGGGGCACTGACAGGCGTGAGCCAGTGTACGGAGCGGCCTCGCGATATTCCGGGGCCAGCGAAATTCCGGCACCGTCTCAGCTCCCTGGCTACTCAGCCCCAAGCTGGACCGGCTTGCTCGCGATATGGCTCCGATGCATGGGAACGCGGCAACCTGGCGGTACCGAACCCGACCCAAATCTGGCGGTACCGAACCCGACCCAAATCCGCCACGTTTCCGAACACCCTTGGACCGGGTCGGGAGAAGGAGCGGCTTTGGGTCGGGTTCCTTACAGAGAGGGTCGGGGTAGCGGAGCCAGGGTGGACGCGACTTTGCGATGGTCTCAACAGAAGGTCACCGCCACCGCGTCGGTAAAGTTCGACATGACCATGCCGCCGACGACGTCTCGGTACCAGGCCGAGAACCGCTAGCTATCCCCGGGCATCACCGCAACGAAGCCGTTAGGTCGCGGAGAGCGTCTAAGGCCATCGTCGTGCGTCGCGATCCAAGCGCCGTTCGATGAGACGACCTCTCCCGGCCCACGGAATCGCCCGATCGCGCGCCCCAGGCAAAGAGTCCCCACGCCGCCAGCCATCGGCGTCACCGCAGCCACGTCCGACGTGAGGGAGAGCGTGGTCGCTGCCAGGGGCAGCCGGTCTGTGACAAGTCGCGTGGTTCACCTTGAGTTCGCCTTGGAAGCGCTGCCCGGTGGCCTCGAATGGCACGCGGCGATCGGGCGGCGCGCATTGCCTTGAGGACTTCCTCTTCCTTCCAGTGGCCGCCATGCAGCACCGTCACCCGGCCACTCCGGGAAGGTTGGTCTCGCGCCGCGACTTCGGCGGGTCGGTGAACCCGTGTGTCCAGAGCTCGAGCATCGCGTCCTTCGTATCCCGGGACGTGGTCGCGCCCGTGACCCCCTCTGCCTCAAATGCACGACATTTCGCCACCCCGCTTGGAGTTCCTATCCGTATCCGTCGCGACGGACGCCAACGGCGTGGTTTGGGTCGAGGGCGAGGTCCCACCGAGCCTCGTCGAGGTGGCTCTCGGGAATCCCGAGCCGGAAGTGGTGATGTCTCCCTTCGAGTCCGGGCAGAACGCCCCGACGCCCGCCATCGTGGGCTACGCGTTCCTGGTCAAGCGGAAGTGACACCGCTGCGCGGACGCCTTGTGATCAGGGACTGGATACCCCGGATGCTGAGCTGGTACCCACAATGGCCCTGCTGTTGCCCCACAGGCGGGTCGCGACCCCTGGCCCCTGTTCTCCCAGAGCGAGAACGGCGGCATGACCGTGGCAGCCCGGTTCGAGTACTCTGTGAAACCACTTCGATCAGGAGCGAACAAGGCATGACATTCACACTGAATGACAAGCGTGCTGGCAGAGCCGCGACGTTTCTTGCGTGCGTCATGCCGGCTCTGCTCACCGGCTGTCGGAGCGCGAGCCCGCAGAGCAAAGCGGATTCGTTCGCACAGTTCCAGGGCCAGGATGTGGATGGAGCGCCGCTCCCCGAGTTCCTCGCCGCACGGACAGCACGCATCTTGATCTCGCTGCGAGAAACGGCCGAGCCCAACGTCTACAGGAGCGAAGCGACAGCGGCCGCGGTGCCGATCTCCGCGGACGGTTACCTGCTGACGGCTGCCCACGCCCTCGATCGCGACTCCCTGCCGTCGAGCTACGTGCTGCTCTCAGGCACCCAGCGACCGCTGCATTTTCGGGTCGTGTGGGATGGGTTCCGCGACACGAACGCCCATCTGGACATCGCCGTCATTCATGTGGAGGATGAGCTTCCCGCGGTCTTCGAATGGGCTGCCATGACCGAACTCGTTTCCGGGGCTGAGCTGGTCTCGGCAGGTTTTTCCCGAGCGGAAATCTCCTTCGCCGCTGGTTCCCTGCGCGACGACGTGCAGTCGGACGGTCAAGTCGCCTGGAAGGTCGCCCACGACGTGCCCCTCGCCGGCGGCGACAGCGGTGGCCCGCTCTGCACGCCGCAGGGCAAACTCGTCGCCGTGAACTACGGTTCGATGGCCCTGACGCCATTCGGCGGCATTCTATCCCGATACGCACTTCGTCCCGATCCCGACTGGCTGGCCGGACTGCTAGCCCGGGACCGCGACGGGCGATAGTGAACCGTGAACCGCGTTGGAATCCGCCGCAGCATGGGCCATCGGGCTCGGCGGAGTGGGCCGATGACCGCGCAGGCGCGACCCCGTGACCTGTGGGGAAGAGTGGTGGCGAAGGATCGGGCCTCAGGCTACGGTCGGGGCGTATCGACACCCCGCTTGGACTTCTTATCCGTCAGCCGGGCGCTCATCGGATTCGGAACGCCGAAGAGCATGCTACAGGCCCAGTTCGGCCCCGTTGAAGAGAGCGGCGATCTCACCCCTGGCGAGCGGGCGGCTGAAGATGGCGAGTTCGTCCATGAGGCCGATGTAGCTGAGGCCGAGCATGATGCGAGCGTTCTCTTCTTCCCAGGTGAAGGAGTCGAGGACCGGCAGGGCGCCGATGGACTCCCCGTCGACGAAGAGCTCGGCGCTGCCGCTCTCGGAGCCCAGGCGATCGAAGTTGATCAGAACGTGGGTCCACGATCCACGCTGGAAGGGGGGCGTGTCCATGGGGATCAGGCGGCGGACGAACTCGGGGTTGTCATTGCCTTCGACGCCCTCGGGATTCCAAGCGGCGAGGTCACCGATGACGCCGAGGCGGAACTTGCGTGGCGTCACCTTGGTGAAGTCGACCCAGATGGAGGCGTCGTTGTAGCGCGTGTCGGTGATCTGGATGGGATCGCAGTAGCCGGGCTCCAGATCCGTGGCGGGATCGAGCTGGAGCCAAAAGGAAATCGCGCCGCTCCAGGCTGAGTTGTCGTAGCCCATGTTGCCCTGGGCCTTGTAGTAGATGAGGTTGCGATCCTTGGCGGTGAACTCGAGGGCGCCCCCCTTGATCCCTGCGCCTGGGGCGATACGAACGGCGTCGTCCAGGAGGCCGGCATGGGCCGGGTCGGCGCCTCGGGTCTTCGTGTAGAGGGAGCCGTCCCCGGCGGCAAAGTCCGCGTCGGCCGTGGCGTCGAAGGATGAGTAGAGAAGGACTTGATCGGAAAGGTCCGGATCGAGGACGGCCGTGCCGGTTCCGGATGAGGAACAAGCGGAGAGGAAGAGGGCCAGTGCGGAGAGGGGGAGTGGGGCATTCATGGCTCAAAATGTACCCCGAAGCCATGTCTGGAACGGTACCCGACTCAAGGCCGCCTCTTCAGTCCAGCGCGACCGAGATCGCACCTCTGAAGTTTGGGGTACCGAACCTGACCCAAATCCGCCACGTTTCCGAACACCCTTGGACCGGGTCGGGAAAGGGAGCTGCTTTAGGTTGGGTTCCTTACAGAGAGGGTCGGGGTAGCGGAGCCAGCGTGGACGCGACTTTGCGATGGGCTTGATAGAAGGTCACCGCCACCGCGTCGGTGAAGTTCGACGTGACCATGCCGCCGACGACGGCTCGGTACCAAGCGGAGAACCGTCAGGTATCCCCGGGCATCACCGCAACGAAGCCGTTGGGTCGCGGAAAGCGATCCAAGATCGACGTCGAGCGTCGCGATTCCAGCTCCGTTCGATGGGACAACCTCTCCCGGCCCACGGAATCGCCCGATCGCGCCTCCCAGGCAAAGAGTCCCCACGCCGCCAGCCATCGGCGTCACCGCAGCCACGTCCGACGTGAGGGAGAGCGTGGTCGCGGCCAGGGGCAGCCGGCCTGCGATAAGTCGCGTGGTTCACCTGGAGTTCGCCTTGGAAGCGCTGCCCGGTGGCCTCGAATGGCACGCCGCGATCGGGCGGCGCGCGGTGCCCTAAGGACTTTCTCTTCCTTCCAGTAGCCGCCATGCAGCACCGTCACCCGGCCACTCCGCTTGGACTCCCTATCCGTCTGGGTCGGTGTAGTAAGATAATATAATCCGACCCAGATTACCGATCATTGACTTGGGTGGCTGAGGCATTGACCTGACCGGTTGATAGGGTCGATGACAATTTCATGCAGCGGCCCGTTTCAAGGGAGCATGGAATCTCAGATCGCACAAGGGGTCAAATAACACTTCATCGCATCCACTCCCGTTCCATCGAGAGCCTGCCTGCGACGGGTAGCCGCCCGTACCCCACACGTGGCATCCTTCTTGCCCTTGGGTACCTACAATGAACCCCTTCCCCCCGTCCCTGCTCGTTCTCGCAGTCTTGAGCGGTTTCCCGTGCGCATTCGCACAATCGACGAGCGGAGTGGCTGATCCTCTCCTCCGACCAGGGGCTGCCCTGGCAGCAGCCGCAGATGGGGACGTGGCGATCTTCGCTTCGCGCCCCTATCACCCGGGCGCGCCCTCCTTCCACCTGATGCGTCGTCTGCCGGGATCCCTGAACTATGGGCCGGGTGAAACCTTCACCTCCCCGCATTTCGACGGAGGGACCAGCATCTTTGGTGTCGCGATCGAGGACAACTTGGTCGCCCATCAGGTCCGCGAGGACTTTGGCGCCGAGACCCGACTGTTTGTCCATGAGCACGGTGCTTCTGGTTGGACCACCCAGTCCATTCAGCTCCACGATACAAGGATTCTCGCCACTGGTGCGCTGACCGCGATCTCCAACGGGAGGATCGCGTCGCTGCATGCGAGGAATGTGCTAACTCGGTTTTGGATCAACATCGTGGAGCGTGATCCGTCCGGTCTCTGGTCAGTGGTTGATTCCGTGAGAACGTCGGTTCGCTCGCCCTGGATCGATTACCCGTCCTACGTCGTGATCGACGGTGACGCTACTGCCGTTGGTGGAACGTCGAACACCACGGCGGGCGCGATTTCGATCTGCGAGCGCGATGCGTTCGGCGATTGGCATGAGACAACCCTGCTCATCCCGCCCGCGCGCTTTGACTGGTCCGTGGAAGCTCTCGTCTTGAACGGTACCAGGCTGGCGGCGCTTCGCTCGCGCGACGTGGGACCTGAGCGAGAGTACGTCCTCCATACTTATCAGCGATATGGAAGGGGAGACTGGCGCATCGACGGCCGCCGTTCGATCCCTACACCAGCTGGATCCCCGAGCGTCACAACGTCCAGCATTCAGCCTCCCTGGACACTCCTCTTCGACGGCAACGACCTGGTCGTCTCGAGCGTCGACGACGCCACCTTCTACAGCGCGGCCCCTGGCGCGCCGATCACCTCGCAGCGACGAGTCACCGGGCTGGGCCTGGTGCTCGAGCTCGATGGAGGAACGGCGATTGGCGTCGAACGAAGTCTCGCAAGGGTCGTCGATCTCCGAACTCAGCCGGGAGACATCGAAGTCGCTCGGCTCATCGGCCAGGTCACCTGTCCCCCCACCGGGACGGCCATCCTTTATCTGCATCGACGCGCGGATGGTGTCAGCTTCGCCTTTCGCCGAGTGGTGGCGAGAATCGAAGATGCACCGCCAGGCGCAACGGCACTGCTCTTCCGTTCGTCGGCCTTGGCGTCGGCACCCGCGGCATCCAGTGGACTCTGCCTGGATCGGCAGAGCCTCATCCGAGTCGGGGTTCCGACGAGTATCGGGCCGGCAGGTCGAGCCACTTTCACGCTCACCTACACGGGACCAGCTTCAGGGACGGGAATCGAGAACGCAGAGAACGTGCAGGCAGTGCTCTTGGGAGGAGCACAGGCCGGCGCGTTCAGCCTGACGAACGGAATGGCCTGGATCGAGTAGCGTGTTTCTGGACGGCCCTGTGTTACAAGCCGCGCTATTCGGGCGGTACCGAACCCGACCCAAATCCGCCACGTTTCCGAACACCCTTGGACCGGGTCGGGAGAGGGCGCGGCTTTGGGCCCGGTTCCTTACAGAGAGGGTCGGGGTAGCGGAGCCAGGGTGGACGCGACTTTGCGATGGGCTTGAATGAAGGTCAGGGCTGGCGCGTCGGTGAAGTTCGACGTGACCATGCCGCTGACGGCGGCTCGGTACCAGGCCCTGAACCGCCAGCCATCGGCGTCACCGCAGCCACGTCCGACGTGAGGAAGAGCGTGGTCGCGGACAGGGGCAGCCGGTCTGCGACAAGTCGCGTGGTTCACCTGAAGCTCGCCTCGGAAGCGCTGCCCGGTGGCCTCGATTGGCACGCTGCGATCGGGCGGCGCGCGGTGCCCCATAGCCTCTAGACCAGGCCGAGGTCCGGCTCTTCGTCCGGCTGTTCGTTCGGGTCGTAGGCGGCGTCCGGGTCGACCTCGTCGAGCAGGCTCAGGTAGCTCGCGTAGCGCGTATCCGGGACCAGGCCGGCTTCCGAGGCGTCTGCGACGGCGCAGCCCGGCTCGTGGTCGTGGGTGCAGTTGGCGTAGGCGCACAGGGCCTGGAACTTCGCGAAGTCCGGGAACAGATCGCGCACGTGGGAGCGCGTCAGGCCGTGGGGGCGGAAGACCCGGATGCCGGGCGTATCGACGACGTAGCCGCCGAGGTCCATGCGGTGGAGGCGCGAGTAGGTGGTCGTGTGCTTGCCCTGCTTCCAGTAAGCGCTGATCTTGCCTTCCTTGATCTTGAGGCCGGGCTGGATCGCGTTCAGAAGGCTCGACTTGCCCGCGCCGCTCGGCCCGTAGAGGACCGAGACCTTGCCCCTCAGGCGCGCCTTCAGCTCTTCGATGCCGCGTCCGTCCACGGTGGACGTGACGAGGATCTCCAGGTCCGGGATGCCCGCGTAGGTCCCGCGGTACTTGTCCATCAGGACGTTCTTCTTGTCGAGATCCGCCTTGTTGAAGACCAGCACGGCGGGGATCTCGTGCCAGCGGCAGGCGGCCAGGATCCGGTCGGTTCGGTTGCTGGAGAAGCCGGGGTTCTTGAGCGAGCCGACCATGAAGAGCTGATCGACGTTGGCCACGAGGACCTGCTCGCGCGGGTCGTGGGAAGACGCGACCCGGCCGAGGTAGTTGCGGCGCGGTAGAACCTCCTCGACGCTCAGCTGATCGCCGTCGCGCTCGATCCGTACGAGGTCACCCACCGAAATCGGGTTCTTCTTGCCGTCGAGTTCCTCGAAGAGCGAACCGCGCAGCGCCGCCAGCAGCGTCTCGACCTCGGGCAGGTCCGCGCCGTCCGCCGCCGCCGCGAAGCTGGCGATCGGGTCCGGCACGTCGACGTGCACCACCTTGGCGTCCACACGAACCACTCGGCCCAGGAGCGGCGGCTGTTTCTCTTGTCCTTCGGTCATCGCGCACAAGGTAGTCGGGATCCTCTCCGGCGGGGGCGGCCAAGCCCAACTCCTTCGGCCTCCGGGCCAAGGCTCTCAAACAAGGCCGAAGCGGCTGGCCGCGAGCCAGATCAACGGCAGCGTCGCCATGGCCAGGACCGTCTGGACCGCGATCAGGTTCGCCGAGAGCGTCGTGTCGCCGCCGAGCTGGCGCGAGAGGATGTAGCCGTTGGTGGCCGTCGGGACGCTGGAGCAGATCAGCGCGATGGCGAGCGGCGTCCCGGCCAGGCCGATCGCCATGCCTGAGGCGAGCACCACGGCGGGCAGGCCGACGAGCCGGACGAGCGACCACGCGAAGGTGCGTGGCCCGGCTCGGCGGAGGGCGGCGAGGTCGACGCCGGCGCCCGCGCTGAGCAGCCCGAGGGCGATCGTGCCCTCCCCGAGGATGCGGAGCGTGTCGTCGAGGACCGCGGGGATCTGCGCGCCGGTGGCGGCCACGAGGCCCCCGATGACGCAGGCGATCACCAGCGGGTTGGTCACGAGCGCGAGGACCGGCCGCGGCCGCGTGCCCGGCGGATGATCCGCGTGGGCCAGGAGCCCGTAGACGGAGAGCACGTTGGCCGTCGGGATCATCGCCGCGGCGGCGATCGTGACGAGGATGAGCCCCTCCTCGCCGAAGAGAGCCGAGCCCAGCGAGAGCGCGACGAACGTGTTCCAGCGCACGTTCGACTGGACGATGGAGCCGACGGCGGGTCGCTCGATGCCGCGGAAGAGACGCGCGCAGAGCCCGATCGCTCCGAGGGCGACCTGCCCGACGATGAGCGCCAACGCGAGCCTCCACGGCGCGCTCTCGAAGGGCGCGCGTCCCAGGGAACGAACGATCAGCGCCGGGAACAGCAGCACGTACGACACACGCTCGATCCCGCGCCAGCCCTCTGGCGCGATCCAGTTCTTGGCCGCGATCAGGCGACCGAGCGCCACCACGAGGATGACCGGCAGGAGGGCGGACAGGAAGCTGGTCATGGGGGGGGCGGGCCGTCGCGGCCGCTGCGGCGCGCACGTTACCGCGAAGGAGCCTCCATCCTGCCCGTCGACCGATCAGATTCCCTCCAGGCTGTGACCGGCGGCCTTCGGTCGTGCTACCACCAGACGTCTGGCCCAAAGATTGACGATATCGCTCAACCGGATCGTCTTCGTGCCGTTTCGTCCCTGGCGTGCCCGCCTTGCGCCACCCCGTCTCGCGCCACCCCGTCCCGCGAGATTCCGTCGTCGTCCGCCCCGCTCCAAGCTCCCCATGCGTGCCCTCCGCCCTGCCTGCTTCGCCCTCGCCGCCCTCGGCCTCGTTCCCGTCCCCGCCTGGGCTCAGCTGAACCTCCCCGACGCCTTCTCGCGCCTCCCGGCGGGATTCATCGAGGAGTTCGCGCTCGCCGAGGACCGCGGCAAGACCCTCGAGACGCTGCTCCCCGGGAGCGTCGAGCACTACTACTTCTCGTGCTTGTATCTCCAGCAGAAAGGGCAGCTCGACCGCGTCGACCGGCTCCTCGAAGACTGGGCCAGTGCCCACGGAAAGCACCCCGACTATCTGCAGATCGAGGCCCGCCAGGCTCTCCTCCGCGCCTCCACGGACCCAGAGCTCACCTACGCCTACCTCGAGAAAGAGCTCGGGCTGCGCTACGACGAGCGCCGCATCGTACCTGGGGAGTCCCCGGACCTGCCGACGCGCCTCGACAACGATCGGATCTCCACCGAGACGCTCCTCGGGAGGGTGCTGGAGCGGGACACGACGAACCCGTTCGGGGACATGGACCCGACGCTGCTCGAGACGCTCGTGCGGCGCCCGCTGTCCGACAGGCAGCGCGCCTCGCTTCTGAACGCCCTTCAGCGCCCCGACGTCCCCGGCCTGCTGGAGCTCGTCGTCTCGGACCTCTCGATGGAGCGGACGGTCCCATTCGGTCAGCGCAAGATCCACCGCCTGCTGACGTTGCCGCAGCTCGAATCCCTCAGGGCAGCGCGCCCCGAGGTCCTGTCGAACCGCGACTACGTGGACGCCGTCATGACGCGGCTCGCGCCGCGCTTTCCGGAGTCGATGGGCGACCGCGCCGATCAGCTCGCCTACCTGGAGCGCGCGTGGGAGTTCGCGTCGCTGCTTCCCTCCGCCTTCGTCTCGCTGAAGGCGCATCTTCTCTATCACTGGCTCGTCTTCGACCTCGACGATCTCGAAGGGGGCATGGTGGACGAAGAGCGTCTCATGGCGTACCTGCGGCTTCCGCGGGCCTCGACCCTCTACCTGCGGACCCGCCAGGACGGGGTTCACAAGGCCGCTCTCGGTGAAGCCTACGGCGGGATCACGCCGTTCCCGGCCATCGGGAATGAAGAGGCGGTCGTGACGGAGTGCTTGCTCCAGGTCTTCCGTGGGGCCAGCGGGTACGACCGCTTCGCCGGCCTGCTCGAAGAGAACTACGTGCGGCGGGTCTTCGCGGAGGCGCAGCTCCTCCACGGAGACCCCGCGCAGAGCGACGTCTACATCAAGATGCTCGGTGCGACCCGCGCGGAGGCGCTCCGCGGGCGCGTCGACCTCCAGTTCGCCCGAACGAATCCGCGGGCGTTCGGGGCCAACGATCCGGTGACGCTGCAGGTCGACGTCAAGAACGTGGATCGGATGATCGTGAAGGTGTTCGAGATCGACGCCGTCGCGTACTTCGATCGCTTCGGGCGTGAGGTGGACTCGAGCCTCGATCTCGAGGGGCTCGTGCCCAACGAAAGCCAGGTGCTGGAGTTCGACGCGCCGCCGCTCCGGCGGGTGAGGCGGCAGATCTCGCTCGACGCGCTGGCGAAACCGGGCACGTACGTCGTCGAACTCATCGGATCCGGCGTTTCGAGCCGCGCGGTGATCGTGAAGGGTCATCTTCAGCTGCTCGTGCGGCCCACGGCGGCGGGTCAGCTACTGCGCGTCCTGGACGAAGCGGGTGAGACGCAGAACGGGGCCATCGTGCGCTTCGGCGGAAGGGACTACCTCGCCGACGGGGACGGCGAGATCCTCGTGCCCTACTCTCCGGAAGGCGGGCCGACAGACGTGCTGCTCCGAGCAGGCAACGTCACGTCGTTCGCGCGCTTCTCGCACAGCGCTGAGTCGTACAGGCTGAAGGCCGCCATCCATACGCCGCTCGAGGGGCTGCTGGCGGGCATGAAGGCGACGGTGGTCGCGCGGCCCGCGCTGCTCCTGAACGGCCAGAGAATTCCCCTGGAGGCGCTGGAGGATCCAGGGCTCGTCGTGACCGCGACGACCGAGGACGGGACGAGGAGCCAGAGCCTCGCGCGAGGCTTCGACTTCAGCGAAGCCGGCGACATCGTGCACACGATCCAGGTGCCCGAACGCATCGATTCTCTGGAGGTCCGCCTGGTCGGCACGGTGCGTGGTCTCACGAAGGGAGAAGACATCGAGCTTCAATCCGAGCCCGAGACCTTCCCTGTGAACCAGAGGCACGCGTCGGTTCCCTTTCACTCGTATCTCACGCGGACTCCGGACGGCTATGGGCTGGAACTCCTGGGCCGCGCTGGCGAACCGCTGGCGGACACCGAGGTGCGCCTCGCGTTCCGGAACCGACTGGTGCGCGCCGACGCCAAGGTGCGGCTCAAGACGGACGCGAGCGGGCGCATCGAACTCGGTCCGCTGGCGGACGTTTCGACGGTGAGCCTCGAGTCACCCGTCCACCTCTCGAATCAGTGGAACCTGGGGCAGGTGCAGGCGCTCGGCCTCCCGGACCGACTGAACGGGCGCGCGGGCCAGGCGCTGCGCGTGCCCTACTCCGTGGGAACGAGCGAGATCTCGCGCTCGCTGGCTTCACTGCTCTCCCTCGACGCCTGGGGGAACCCGCTTCGCGATCACTTCGACGCGCTGTCCCTGAAGGATGGCTACCTCGTGATCGACGGGCTCGGCGAGGGCGAGTACCTCCTCACGCTGGAGCGCTTCCAGCGAGCGATTCGCGTGCGCGTACTGGAGGGCGAAGTCACGTTCGGACAGGTGGTGGGGGACGGACACGCGCTCGTGGCCACGGACCCGGTGCCGCTCCAGATCAAGCGCGTATCGAAGGACGCGGACGCGATCCGGGTGCAGCTCGGCGGGTCGTCGTCCAGCGCCCGCGTCCACGTCGTCGCCACGCGCTACGTCGAGCCGAGGCCTGCCATGGCGGCCCTTGGCCTGGACTCGACGGCGCGGACGGGGATCTCGGAGTTCAGCGCCGCGTCGAGCCTCTACGAGTCGGGCCGCGCCATCAGTGACGAGTATCGCTACATCCTCGACCGGCGGCTCCTCGAGCACTACCCGGGCAACATGCTGACGCGGCCGGGCTATCTGCTGAACCCCTGGGACCTCAAGAGCACCAGCGACGTGATGGCCGCCGGCGGGAGCCATGGCGGGCGCTTCGGGGGCCGGCGTAACCTGAGGGCCGCCGGTGGTGTGGGCAAACAGGGACGAAATCGGGGCGGGGAAGCCGCCAGGGGCGCGGCCTTCCATGCGCCGGACTTCCTGGCCGAGGGCGCCGTGTTTCTGACCGATCTGCGACCCGACGAGAACGGCGTGGTGCGGGTCCCCGTGGCGGATCTCGGCAACAAGTGCATCGTGCAGATCGTCGCGATGGACGACGAGGTCACGGTCGACGAGCTGTTGATCCGCGGCGAAGCTCCGAGGGTCACCCGTGAGCGACGACTCGTGGACGCTCTCGATCCGGCGAAGCCGATGACCCAGCAGCGGCGTATCACGTTCCTCGACGCCGGTGAGTCCTACGTGATCCGCGATGCGCCGAACGCGGGTGCCAAGACCTTCGGCAGCCTCGCCGACGTCTTCGAGCTGTATCGGACGAGCGGCGGCGGCACCGAGGAGTTCGCGAAGTTCGAGTTTCTGACGCGCTGGCCGGAGCTGACGGACGAAGAGAAGCGGACGAAGTACTCGGAGTTCGCGTGTCACGAGCTGCACGTGTTCCTGCGCGAGCGGGACCCTGCGTTCTTCGAGTCGATCGTCGTGCCGCACCTCAGCAGCAAGGGGCACGCGACCTTCATGGACGACTGGCTTCTGGGTCGCGATCTGTCCCGATACCTGGAGCCGTGGCGACGGGAGCGGCTCAACGTGGTCGAGATGATCCTGCTCTTGCGCGAGACCGGGGGAGACGCGGGCACGATCACCCTGGACATGCTCCGGCTGCTCCCACCCGGTACGTTTTCGCTGGACGATTCGTTCGCGGAGATTCTGGCGAGCCGTGGCCTGGAGGCCGGTGGCTCGGCGCTCGGAGACTCGCTCGTGAAGGCGAGCACCGAGGCACGGCGATCGAAGTCTGAAGCTCTCGAGAAGCGCTACCGCGGACCCGGCGATACGGTGACGCCTGGTGGTGGAGGTGGCGGTGGTAGTAGCGCACCCCGCGCTGGTCCTGCGTCGCCGGGTCCCACGGTCCCTTCGAACGGCGTCGTTTCCAGTAGCGACGATTTCTTCCTGGGCCGCGGCGAAGAAGACCTGCGAGAGACCGTTCTGGCCGACGAGGTACAGGGCGACGAGATCAAAGGCGGTCTCGCCATCCTCGAGGAGTTCGAGGTCGAAGATGCCATGAACGATCAGAAGGCGCTCAGCAGCCGCGAGCGGGTGGAGGGCTTCTACTTCCGCGACCTCGACGTGACCCGGGAATACGCGGAGACCCACTACTGGCGCGTTCCGCTCCAGCGCATGAACGCGGACCTCGTCACGGTGTCGCCGTTCTGGGTCGACTTCGCGGAGGCGGAGCAGGGATCGAGCGCGTTCGCCTCGACGTTCTTCCCGCTGGCGAACCGCAGCGTGACGGAGAAGCTTCTCGCGCTCGCGTTCCTCGACCTGCCGTTCGAGGCCGAGGAGCCCTCGGTGTCTTCGGAGGCGCGCAGCGTGACGCTGACGGCCGCGGCGCCGATGTTGCTCGCGCTGGAGGACATCGCGCCCGCGACGCCTGCGGAAGGAGCCTCCGGCCTGCTGGCGGGCCAGGACTTCTTCGACCCGGCTCGCCCGACGGAGACCGTGGACGGCGTGACGCGTGAGGTCTTCGTGACAGGCGAGTTCCTGGCGGGCGTGCGCTACGGCTGCCGCATGGTGGTGACCAACCCGTCGTCGAGAACGGTCCAGGCGGAACTCCTGGCGCAGATCCCCGAGGGCGCGATCGCGCTCGGCGGTACGCGCATGACCAAGGCGTATCCCCTGGACCTCTCGAGCTACGGCACGTTCTCGATGGAGACGTTCTTCTACTTCCCGGAGCCGGGGAGCTACCGCGACTACCCGCTGCACGTCGGGCGCGGGGAGACGCTGTTTGCAGCGGCCGAGCCCGCGACGCTCGAGGTGGTGGACGAGGCGACCGAGGTCGATCGGACGACCTGGGCGTGGATCTCCCAGAACGCGGAGCTTCCGGCCGTGCTGGACGCGTTGCGTGACCGTAACCCGAGGGAGCTTGACCTGGCGAAGCTCGCCTGGCGCATGGGGGACCCCGAGGCGTTCGTGAAGGTCACGGCGCTCCTCGGGACGCGCGGCGTCTATCCGGACGTGCTATGGAAGTACGCGGTCCAGCATCGCGATGCGGCCCGCACGCGTCGCTTCCTGGGGGGCCAGGAGCCCCTGGTTCGGAGGGTCGGCGCGCCCTTCGAGTCGGCGTTCCTGAGCCTGGATCCGCGGAGCCGCGGGATCTACGAACACCTCGCCTACGAGCCGCTCGTGAACGGTCGGACCCACGAGTTCGGCGGCGAACGCAGGATCCTGAACGATCAGTTCCGCGCGCAGTACGAGCGGTTCCTCGCGACGCTCGTTCTCGACGAAGAAATCGATGCTGAGGCGCGCATGGAACTCGTGTACTACCTCTTGCTCCAGGACCGGGTGGCCGAGGCCCTCGAGGTCCACGCCAGCATCGATGCGGCGGCGCTCCGCACGAGCGTGCAGTACGACTACATGACCGCTTACATGGCGTTCTACTCCGAAGACGTACCCGCGGCCCGCAAGGTCGCGCAGGGATACGTCGACTACCCCGTGGACCTGTGGCGCTCGCGCTTCCGCCACGTGCTCTCCCAGGCGGAGGAGATCGAGGGCCAGGGCGGCGGAAGCCGCGGGGCGGACTCCGATGACCGCGACATGGGCCAGGGCGCGCTCGCGGGCGCCGAGCCGATGCTCGGCGTCGAAGTGGATGGGGGACAGGTGCTGGTGAGCGTCGAGTCGATCGACGAGCTGGAAGTCCGCTACCACAGGATGGACGTGGAGTTCCTGTTCTCGAACAGTCCTTTCGTGCGGGGCGGCCAGGGCGCCTTCGGGGTGGTCCGGCCGATGCGGATCGATCGCGTGCCGGTCCAGAGCGGTCAGTCGACGCTCGCCATCGACCTGCCCGACGAGCTTCGGACCGCGAACGTCGTGGTCGAGGTGCGCGGGGCGGGGGTCTCGCGTCAGGCCACCTACTTCTCGGGCGATCTGGCGGTGCAGGGCATCGAGCGCTACGGGCAGATCAAGGTCCGCGGGGGTGCGTCAGGAGAGCCGCTCCCGAAGGCGTACGTCAAGGTCTACGCCCTGCTGGAGGACGGGGGGATCCGCTTCCACAAGGACGGCTACACCGACCTGCGCGGCCGCTTCGACTACGTGTCGCTGTCGGGGGTGAGCGGCCCCGAGGTCGTGCGGTATGCGCTGCTCGTGATGCATGGGGAGGCAGGGGCGAAGATGCTTGAGCTGGGGCCGCCGGCTCGCTGAACCATCGGGGGCGGAACGGGGATTGACCGGGGAGCCGGCCGAGTTCATGCTCCGCGCGGTCCTCCTCCGGTTCCGCCCGCTCCCACCCAACCATGTCCATCAGCACGCCCGCCCCCGCGGCTACGCCCCTCTCGAACCTGGCCGAGAACCTGATCGGCTCGGAGATCATCAAGATCGGCGGCCAGCTGAATGCCCGCATCGCGGCCGGGGACAAGATCGCCAACCTCACGATTGGCGACTTCGATCCCAAGGTGTTCCCGCTGCCCGACGCCTACCTGGAAGAGATCCTCACGGCGTATCGCGAAGGCCACACCAACTACCCGCAGGCCAACGGCATGGAGCCGCTGCGGGCGGCGGTCAGCCGCCACCTCGCGCGCAAGCAGGGGCTCGACTACAGCAAGGACGAGGTGCTCATCGCCAGCGGCGGAAGGCCGCTCATCTACGCCGCGTTCCGCACCGTGGTGGACCCGACCGACAAGGTGGTCTTCCCGATCCCGAGCTGGAACAACAACCACTACTCGTTCCTCACCAGCGGCGAGCAGGTCGCCGTGCAGACGTCGCCCGACAACCGATTCCTTCCGACGGCGGAGGACCTGCGGCCGCATCTGGCGGGGGCGTCGCTCCTGGCCGTGTGCTCACCGCTGAATCCGACGGGGACCTCGTTCACGGCGGATCAGCTGGCGGCGATCTGTGATCTCGTTCTGGAGGAGAACGCCCGGCGCGGGGATCGCAAGCCGCTCTATCTCCTCTACGACCAGATCTACTCCGCGCTCACCCTCGGCGACACGGTCCACGTGGATCCAGTGTCCCTGCGGCCGGAGATGCGCCCGTACACCATCTTCATCGACGGCGTGTCCAAGGCGTTCGCGGCGACGGGCGTGCGCGTGGGCTGGGCGTTCGGCCCGGAGCACATCATGAAGCGAATGCATTCGCTGCTCGGCCACATCGGCGCGTGGGCGCCGAAGCCAGAGCAGATCGCGACCGCCCGGCTGCTGCAGCAGGAGGCGGTCGTGGACGGAATCATCGCCGAGCACCTCGGGAAGATCCAGGAGCGCGTGGGCGCTCTCCACGAGGGCTTCCTGGCTCTCAAGCAAGAGGGTTTCCCGGTCGATGCGATCCAGGCAGAGGGGGCCCTGTACCTCACGGTGAAGATCGATCTCCAGGGGCGGCCCATGGCCGATGGCACGGTACTGAACGACGCGGAGGAAGTGACGCTCTTCCTCATCCGAGAGGCGCGGCTCGGCATTGTCCCGTTCTACGCGTTCGGAGGTGACCGCAAGGCGCCCTGGTTCAGGGTGTCCGTGGGGACACTGCGAATGGAGGCCGTTCCGACCATCTTCGAGGACCTGCGCGCGGCCCTGTCCCCCTTCGTCGCATGAATCGCTCGTTCGCTCATCTCCTGGTGGTTTCTGGGCTCTTCGCAAGCTGCTATTCCACGGCGACCCTGCATACGGCGCGTCCCATCGAGAAAGGGGAGGTCCAGGGCGCGTTCGCACTCGGTTCTTTCGTCGGCGAGGAGGACGGCGACTTCGCCGCGTTGCCGACCCTGGAGGGCCAGGTGCGCTTCGGCCTCGACGAGCGCTTTGACCTGGGTGTCCAGATCACGAACCTCGGCATCCTGGGGATCGACGTGAACTACGCGGTGCTGCTCACCGAGGACCAGGCGCTCTCGATCGATCCCACGGTCGAGTTCACCTACGGCACGTACCTCTGGCTCCCGATCCTCTGGGACTTTCACCAGACGGAGAACCTGACGCTGACGGGCTCGATTCGTGGGGGACGGTACTGGCCCAGCCAGGACAATGCTGGCAAGGACTATCTCCTCGATGACCTCGAAGCCGACGTGTGGCTCTACGGCCCGGGCCTGGCCGCGAAGATCCGCTTGAACGATTCGGTCTCTCTGGCCCCCGAGGTCCGCGTCCTGTGGGCGGATCGCGAAGGCGTGTCGACGTCGCCGCCGCTGGTTTCGGTGTCGCTGGGCCTGATCTTCTGAGCGCCTGAGACGGAGGTGCTCTCTCCGAGCTGAGCGGTCCATGCCGGATCGACAGCGTTCTCCCGGGGAGCTTTCCAGGCGTAGCGCGCCTCCTCGACCAACGCGCGGGTGAGCTCGACGCCGCGGCGTCTTCGTTGCTTCTCCGGAAGGTCCAGGATGGCGCGCTCCAGAAGGCGCCCGAAGTGCATCGCGAGACGGTCGGCCGCCATGGCTGTATCAAGACGGGTCTCCTGGATCTCGGCGCGGCTCTCGGACGCGGTGGAGAGTCGCTCCTCCAGCCAGGCGTCGATCAGCTGTTCGTAGAGTCCCGGTTCGAGCGGTGCAGGCATGGGGGCAAGGCTACCAGGTGCTCCTGCGCACTACACAGTTGCAACGTGTCCCTTGGGCCCGTGAACGAACCTTCGAGGATGGCAGGGAGTGGGGTCACGCCGTACGCTCACAGCGGAGTCGAACGATCATGACCAGCGCGCGCTACACCCGTCACTATCTCCTCTCCGCCGCGCTCGTGTGCGTGGCGCAGGAGCCGGACCTCGCCACCTTCCAGGCGGATATCGAGCCGATCCTCAGCAGCACCTGCCTTCCCTGCCACGGGCCCGAGAAGGAGCGTGGCGGCTTTCGTGTGGATGAACTCGATCCTGACCTCGTCCACGGCGAGGACGTGGATCTCTGGCTCGACGTGCTGTCGGTCGTCAGCAACGGCGAGATGCCACCCGAGGGTGAGGGGGAGCTCGCTGGCGCTGACCGCGGCCAGCTCGTCGAGTGGCTCTCCATCGAGGTGCAGAACGCGTCGATGGCGCGGAAGGGGGCGATCGAGCACTCGGCGCTCCGGCGGATGACGCGCTACGAGTACGAGTACGCGCTCCAGGATCTCTTCGGGCTTCCTTACCGCTTCGCGGACGATCTGCCTCCCGATCCCACGTCGGAGGACGGCTTCCAGAACAGCTCCGAGCTGCTGCACCTTTCGCCCAGTCAGCTGCGGGCGTACTTCGAGTCCGGTCGGAGCGCGCTGCTCGCGGCCACGGTGCGCGGGGAGCGGCCTGCGCCGGTCTACTGGGACATTCCCATGGACGTCGCCGCGAAGGGGGAGTGGGAGCGTCAGAACAGCGAAGTGGCGACCGTTCGTGGGAAGCACGCGGACGATCCGCAGAAGCTCGAGGAAGAGCTCGCGAAGCTGCGCAAGCGCTTCGCGGGCCGACCGGGTGGCGCGCACTTCGAGAGCCTTGTCACGGGCCGGGTCGGCAGGCAGTCATGGAACTACAACGGAGCCCAGTTCGCGTGGGCGCCGACCGCGGAGCGACCGAGTGACATGGGGTACACGACCGGAGCGGTCATCGACCACGTCGGGGTGATCCCTCGTGGTCAGGGTTTCATGGTCGAGCTGGGCGAGAAGCTCCCTGAGGACGGCCTACTGCGAGTGCGCGTGCTGGCCTCGCGCGCCGAGTCCGCGGGCGAGGGGCGACCGGACCCGAGCCTGCAGCTGCATTTCGGCTGGCAGGCGAGCAACGACTCGCGGGCCGTGGTTCGTATCAGCGACAGCGACCTTGCGATCGACGCGCTCCCCGGCTCGCCCGCCGTCTACGAGTTCCTCGTTCCCATGCACGAGGTCGCGCCGCGCAACTGGGTGCGCAAGACGGCCAAGATGGGCGAGCTTCCGAGCCCATCCGAGTACATCAAGCTCGTGAACTCGTCCCTCTCGGGCGGCGCGATTCATCTGCACCACGTCCAGGTCGAGGCGCCCGTGTACGAGCAGTGGCCGCCGGCATCGCACCTGTGCGTCTTTCCCGAAAGCCCCCACGCCAGCGACGAGCCCGTCTACGCGAGGGAAGTCCTCGCGAGCTTCCTCACGCGCGCCTGGCGGCGCGCGCCGAGCGCGGACGAGCTGGAGAGAAAGCTCGCTCTCTTCGAACGGCTGCGCCCCGAGTCGGAGGACTTCCAGAGCGCGATGATCGAGGTCCTGGCGACGGTGCTTTCGTCGCCGAACTTCCTTTTCGTGGGGATCCCGCCCGGTGCATCGGATGCGCTGGACAGCGTTTCGGAGGCGAGTCGCGAAGCGGCTCTTGCCACGCGCCTCGCCATGTTCCTCTGGTGCAGCACGCCCGACGACGAGCTGCTCGCTCTCGCAGACCGTGGCGAACTGAGCGACCCCGCCGTGCTCGACGAGCAGGTCGAGCGCATGCTGGCCGATCCCAGGGCGGAGCGCTTTCCGAAGCACTTCGTGCGCCAGTGGCTCGGGATGTCGCTCCTCGACTACCTGCAGATCGACCGCAAGGTCTACCCGCAGTTCGACACGGCCCTGAAGGAGTCCATGGCGCAGGAGCCGGTCGCCTTCTTCCGTGAGCTCCTTCGCTCGGACGGAAGCGTGCTGGGATTCCTGCATTCTGACTTCACGATGGCGGACGAGCGGCTCGCCTCGCACTACGGCATCGGCGGCGTGACCGGGAACGATTTCCGCCGCGTACCCGTGGGCGATCAGCGCTCGCGGGGCGGGCTGCTCGCCCAGGCCGGGCTGCTCGCCATGAACTCGGACGGCAAGGACTCCCACCCGCTGAAGCGCGGCGTCTGGCTTCTGGAGCGCCTTCTGAACGATCCGCCGCCCCCGCCGCCGCCCGCGGTCCCCATGATCGATCTGGCGGATCCAAGGATCGCGCAGATGACGCTGAAGGAGCGGATCGAGGACCACCGCAACGACCCTGCGTGCATCTCGTGCCACGCGAAGATCGATCCGTGGGGCATCGCCTTCGAGAATTTCGACGCGGCGGGGAGCTGGCGCGACGAGGTCCAGGGCAAGCCGATCGACGCGAACAGCGTGCTCTTCAACGGTCAGGAACTCGCGGGGATCGAAGGCCTGAAGCGTTTCCTTCTGGACAACCGCCAGGACCAGTTCGTCGCCGCGCTGGTGCACAAGATGAGCGCGTTCGCCCTGGGCCGGCCGCTTTCCTTCGGAGATCGCGCGGCCCTCGACGCCATCGCGGCCGATGTCAGAGCCGGCGGTGACGGCCTGGCCACGATGGTGAAGGCGATCGCCACGAGCGAGCTGTTCGTCGCGATGTAGCGGCTCCTCCCCGGCCCCTTACGCCTCCAAGGGCACCCGATCGACCCTCCCTGGCCGCTGCCGACGTCGTCGGCGCACAGATTCTTCCGAAGACCCTCATCCTTCGAGGGACCCCGGCGCAGTGGGTGGTCCGGTTCCGTTCTGCCCGGTCGCGGGGGCGGTCGGGCCATGTGGCGCCACGGTAACCGCGATGCGGTGATCGACCCAAATTCCGCGTGGTCTCCGGAAGGGAAACTCGCCGCGTCGCGTTACCCGAAAAGATCGCCGACGCGCCCGATCGCGGTCACCACCGAGTCGAGGGGCTCGGCTGCGTAGCAGAGGCGCATGAAGCCCGGCTCTGCGATCCGGCAGGCGGAGCCGGGGGTGAGGTTGACGTTGCACTCTTCGAGGATGCGGCGCCAGAGGGCGGCCTCCGCGTCCCAGGTAGGCTCTGTGAGGAAGCCGCGCATGTCGCACAGGACGAAGATGCCGGCCTGCGCTGGAACGAACGGGATGCCGGCCGCGTCCAGCGCCGTCGCGACGGATTCGTAGGCGCTTCGAAGAGCCAGGCGCAGATCCGCGCAGTAGTGCTCGATCCAGGGGTCGTCCGCGATCATCTGCTCGAGCAGCCACTGGGTATGACCTGACACGGCTCCCCAGTAGGCCAGGCCGTTCACCGCTGCCAGAAGCGCCTCGTTCTCGCTGACGAGCACGCCGCACCGGAGGCCGCTGGCTCCGAAGTCCTTGCTGAAGGCCCAGACGATGTGAACGCGATCCCCCAGCGCAGGCCTGATCGCGGCAGCGCTGGTGAAGTGCGCCTCGCCGAAGACCGACAGCGCATAGATCTCGTCGAAGACCACGTGGATCTGGCGGCCATCGGCCCAGCGCAGGATCTCCTCGATCTCCTGACGGGTGGCGACGCTCCCGCGGGGATTGTCCGGATTCGTGAAGAGCAGCGCCTTGACGGGGCGGTCGGCGGAGAGGAACGCTTCCTCGAGACTCGCGGCCGTGAGCCGAAAGTCGTCGTCGCTCTGGCTGTGCACCGGGACGATATGAAGCCCGTTGCGCGTCTCCAGGTCCGTCCAGAAGCCCGCGTAGCTGGGTGTGGGAACGAGCACGGCCTCCCCTGGATCGCAGAGAGCGTAGAACACGTTCTCCAGGACGGTGCCGGCGCCCGCGAGGACCGCGATTTGATCGGGGGCGAAGCGCCGGCCGAGGAAGGCGCGCTCCATGAACGATGCGAGCGCTTCTCGAAAGCTGATCGCTCCGACCATGGAGTCGTACCCCAGTACTCGGCTGGGCGGGAGCCGGCAAGCGTGCAGTCGAGCCATGACCCGACTCTTGAGCAGACCGTTCTCCGCGATGCAGAGGGGAACGTAGCTGGAGCCGTCTTTCGCGCCGGTCCGGGACTGCTCGAGCCGGGCGAAGTGCTCGACGATGTAGGGAGCCATGGGGGACTCCGACGCGAGCTGCGCGCCTCGGATCGAGAGGGCGCCCTGGGGTGGAGATTGCATTCCCTGAACATAGCTATCGGGTCTCTCTGTCGCTCCGGTGTATCGCTTTCCTTCGGAGTTCGGGCAGCTCCTGGCGGGATCGTCGCCGAAGTGCGAGCCTGCGGCGGCGGCCGGACTAAGATGGGGCTTGCGATCGCGATCCGTCCGCTCTTCCGATCCGCACGAGACTCGTGGTTCCCTCCTCCCGGCACCTGACACGCAAGCGCTGATGACTCGACCCCACATCGACCTTGGTTCCCTCGACCGGCGGCGGTTCCTCCGCGGTTCCGCGGTGGCACTCGCGCTTCCATGGTTCGAATCGGTGGCGAGCGCCCTGCCATCCCTCGGATGCGGCGACAGCGAGGGAAAGACCACGCGCAAGCGCTTCGCCAGCATCTACTTCCCCGACGGCGTCCCGATGCCGCTGCGCGAGGACCCCGCGTTCGACGAGTGGTCGTGGTTCCCGCACGGCAGCGGCCGCGACTTCGCATTCACGAAGTGCCTCGACGTGCTCACGCCGCTGCGCGACGACCTCACGATCGTCTCTGGCATGTCCCACCCGACGGTGCGCGACGTGCACGGTCACTCCAACGCGGATCAGTTCCTGACGGGCGGCCTGACCGGCGGCACCGGGGACTATCAGAACTCGATCTCCCTCGACCAGGCCTTCGCGGCCGAGGTCGGCGACCAGACGCGCTACTCGTCCCTGGTGATGTCGACGGACGGCGGCACAGGAACGCCGCGCGGCGCCCATACGCTCTCCTTCGATCGGAACGGACGCGCGATTCCCGCGGCGCACCGCCCCAAGAAGATCTTCGACTCGCTGTTTCTGACGCGGAATGGCGAAGCGGCGAGCCGACTCGCGATCAGTCAGAGCGCGCTGGATGAGCTGCTCGAAGACGCGAGATCGCTCAGGCGCACGCTGCCCGAGAACGACCGCGAGGCCCTCGACGAATACCTCGACGCGGTGCGCGAGACCGAGATCAAGGTGGAGAAAGCGAAGCGCTGGATGAGCATCCCGCTGCCGACGGTGGACGCGGATCACCTGAACCTGGAGGTGACGCCGGACGATCCGCGCAACTACCTCCAGACGATGTTCGAGCTGATGTACCTCGCGTTCCGCACCGACTCGACGCGCACGGCGACGTACCAGATCGGCCGCGAGAACGGCATCGGTCACAGCGATCACCTCGCCCGCGCCGTCGGCTTCCCCCTGAGCCACCAGCTCTCCCACGACACGAAGAACCCTGGCGGCTGGAAGGACTTTGGCACCTACTGCCGCTTCCTCGCCGAGGAGTTCGGCCGCTTCGCCGAGAAGCTCAAGGCGACCCCGGAGCCGGGCGGCCAGGGGAACATGCTCGACCACACGCTGCTCTTGTTCGGCTCGGCGTCCAGCGCGTTCCACCTGTCGCGCAACTACCCGCTCGTGCTGGCCGGCGGCAAGCGCATGGGCTTCGCCCACGGCCAGTACCTCAATTTCGCCGGCGAGGAGATGTTCGGCGGCGCCTGGGATGGCGGGAAAGAGCCGTGGCAGCAGGAGTTCGAGCGCGACGACCGCCCGCTCGCCGATCTCTACCTGACCATGCTGCGCCGCCTTGGCGTCGAGGCCGAGTCGTTCGTGGGGAGCCGTCGTCCGGTGTCGGAAGTCTGAGGCCGTGGCGAGGCAGCGGGCGAGCGACTATCCTCCTGGACCATGAAAGGTCGCACCCTGCCCGCCGTGGCCGCCCTGGCCCTCGTTTCGCTCTTCCCGTCCGACGTTTCCGCCGCCACGTGCGCTCAGGCAGGAACCGACACCACGGTCGCGGAAGATCCTGCCGACCCCTTCATCGACTTCATCGTCGGCGTCGAGGAGACCATCTACGAAGGTGATCCCACGTTCCTGGACGACGCCATGGATGTAGGGATGTTGATCGAAATCGCGAGCGAAGGCCTCGATGTGCCGGACGAGATGAAGCGAGGGATCCGCGAGGGGATGGGCGGGAACTTCCAGATCGGCGAGTCGATCATTCAGAGCAACGAAGAAGCGGACGGTACCTACACGTTCCTGCGCATGATGCCGGGAGCGCCAGGTCACGCGCTCTTCCGTTTCGCGGGCGACGATGGGCTGGAGTATCACGAGCTCGTGCTCGCCCTGAACGATGACGGTGAGGTTCGAGTCGCCGACCTCGTGACCTACACCATGGGGGATTCCGTCAGCTCGATCCTGCGCCGTGCCATGCTGGCTCTCATGGCAGATTCCGAGCGCGGCTTCCTGGACAAGGTTCTAGGGCGCGGAGACTCGGAGTACGTGGAGAGTCTGGTGAAACTGAAGAGGTTCACCGACTTGGCCGATGTGGACCCGGAGGCCGCGCGGAAGATCTATGCCGAGTTTCCCGACAGCGTGAAGCAGCTCCCGGAGATCCAGCGGCTCCACGTTCAATGCGCGGCAGCGATCGGTGACGAGGCGTACCAGAGTGCTCTCGAGGAGTTCGAGCGCTGGCTACCCGACTCCCCCGCGCTTCCGCTGGTCGTCATGGACCTGTACATCATGAACGAAGACTTCTCGGCGGCCCAAGGATGCCTGGATCGCATCGACAAGGCCGTTCACGGCGATCCCTACCTTGACATCATGCGGTCGCAGCTTCACCAAGCTGATGGCGAGTTCGAGGTGGCGCTTCAATGCCTCGACCGCGCCGTGGAGCGCGAGGAGGGGCTGGACATGCCGGCGGCCTGGGAACGTCTCGAGATTGCGCTCAGCACCGACGACTTCCCGGAGATACGCAAGCAGCTCCAGTGGCTCTACCGCCGGTCGGACTACGCTTTCGGGGACGTCTCGGGAGAGGAGGCTTTCGCGGCGTTCAATGCCTCGAAGGCGGGCGAGCGCTGGGCCAAGTTCATCGCGCGTAGGGAGTCGGGCGCAGGCGACGACGACAGCGACGACGACTGATACGCTCGTGCTGGGTCCCTTACCCACGATCCGATGGGCCAGTCCTCCGCCTTGACCTATCGCCCGGTTTCCCATGGCTCCAGGTGCGCCGGCGAGTGAAGCGCGCTCCCGAGTGCGTATCCCAATTCAGGCGTGCCGTCCTCCATGGCACCAATCTTGGGCAAGCGACGACCTGAATCGACCGTGCTTTCGTAGTCTTCTCCCCGTGGGAGGTTCATTCGAAGTCATCCGTTCACGAACGAACGCGGTCCTGAAGAGGGCACGGAACGTCGGACGCGGGAAGGAAGCGGGGTTCGTCCTCATCGAAGGCGAGCGGCTCATCCGGGATGCGGTCTCAGCGGGGCACGTGCCGGAGGTCTTGATCGCGGCGGAAGGGCAGCTCGAAGCCTACAGGGATCTCGCGACGAACGGGGATCTCGCGACGCGCACCGAATTCCGGGTCTGTGCCGACACTCTGCTGGAGGGCCTCGGGTCGCTGAAGACCGCGCCGGGCCTCGCCGGCATCTTCCGCGAGCCAGCGACGACCGCAATCGATGGGCTGCCCGGCCTCGTCGGTGACGGGCCCGCACTGATCCTCGGCGTGGCGGGCATCCAGGACCCGGGCAACCTCGGTGCGCTCGTGCGAGTGGCGGAAGCCGCCGGGGCGGCAGCGGTGGTCGTCGCCCCCGGCGGCGCGCGCCCCTTTGGTTCCAAGGCACTCCGCGGATCGATGGGGAGCCTCTTCCGCGTTCCGATCGTGCTGCCGGAATCCCTCGGCAGCGCCGTGGAGCGACTGGCGTCCCTGGGCTTCGAGCAGTGCGTCGGTGCCACCCGGGGGGGCCAGAGCCTGCGCTCCCATCCGTTCTCCGAGCGCACGGTCGTCTGGATGACGTCCGAGACGGGCGAGATGCCCGCCGAACTCGAAGGCTGCACCGGAATCACGATCCCGATGCGAGGTAGGGTCGAATCACTGAATGTGACGGTGGCCGGGGCCCTGCTGCTCTATGCAGCGGCCAGCGGCGCGACAGGGCGGCGCGAACTACCGGCAATCCTGAATTGACAGGCAATGCCGTCTTCCAGGTGGATCGTGCTCTTGTGGGAGACGCGTGCGGAGACCTCGACCGGCCCGGCCTATCGACATCGGGCGAGCTTCCCCCGATGATGGGTAGAGCCCCATGCATATTCTCTTCCTCGCCCCCGACACCCACGCCTACAACCATTCCTTCCTGCAGGGACTGAAGTCCCTGGGGGCGCGCGTTTCGGCGGTAGGGCCGGGTTCGGTGGAGCAGCTCTCGAAGGGAGCGAGGGGCGTTCTGGACGCCTATCGCTCCTGCAGGAACGTGCTGGATGCGGACGAGCTCCTCATGCATGCCAGAGCGCTTGCGGCGGACGAACCCTTCAGCCAGATCGAGACCATCGATGAGCCCCTCGTCGAGGCAGCGGCGGCGCTGCGTGAAGCGCTCGGCGTCCCCGGCCTCTCGACGGCGACCGCCCGGCTCTGTCGTGACAAGGTGGCCATGAAGGAGTTCCTGCGCGCCCGCGGCGTGCCCTGTGCCGCTTCCACGGGCGTTCACTCGATGGCCGAGCTCGTGGAGTTCGCGGCGGTCGAAGGATTCCCCCTCATCGTCAAGCCCGTCGATGGATTCAACGCGAACGACACCCATCGCGTCGACGACATGGCCGCGCTTCAGGCGCTGGCCCCGAAGCTCGGGCTCGACGGCCATCGCCGACTGGCGGTCGAGGAGTTCATCGAGGGTCACGAGGGCTTCTACGACACGATCGTCGGACCGGAGGGCGTGCGCCACGACTTCGTCGGGCACTATTACCCGGGCTGCCTCGAGGCCAACCGAACCCGCTGGATCTCTCCGCAAATCGCCATCTCGAACCGTATCGAGGACGACATCTACCGCGAGCTGCGCGCGGTCGCCGGCCTCGTCACCGACGCGCTCGGCCTCCGCGGAACGGCAACGCACATGGAGTGGTTCATGGGCCCCAAGGGTCTCCGATTCGGCGAGATCGGCGCGCGTCCTGCCGGGGAGAAGATCTGGGACATGTACCGACGCGCCAACGACTTCGACGTGTTCCGCGAGTGGGCGCTCGCCGTCCTCGGGCTTCCCTCCGAGGAGCGACCGAGCCGTCGGCTCTGCGCCGGGTCCATTCAGATCCGTCCGGACAAGGACGGCATCATCGCCGGGCATACGGGCGTGCGGGCGGCGTTCGCACGCTACGGTTCCTACATCTACGAGTACGCGCTGCCGGAGGAGGGAGCGCCCACGCAGGGGCTCGACCGCGGGTGGCTGTGCAACACCTGGTTCCGGCTGGAGCATCCGAGCTTCGACGAGCTTCGCGGCGCGATGAGCGCCATCGGCGAAGGCGTCAAGACCCGGACGAAGTAAGGCCGATTCCCTGCTCACAGCCTGAGCCACGTTCCCACTCGCTCATCGTTCGACGACCCTGGCGCATCCGCTCACGCGCATGCGACGCAGTTTGGTCAATGATTCGGCTCTTCTGCAAAATCTGTGGGTCGGAAGCGACTCAGTGATCGTGACTGTCTTGAAGTCTGGCGGCAGTTTGCAGGGCTGCAGGGCTGCTACCAATACAACCTAGCCCGCATTATTCACGAGTTTGCACCACCAGCACGCCCAAACCACGCCGTGACGGCGTCAGACGGCAGCCTTTGGCTGCCGCCCGCTTCGCGGGCTCCCTCACAGAATGCTCGACGGGCCTACGGGCCCGCCTCCGCTTCGTTCGGTCGTCTTCCTTGCCACGCCGCGGTTTGAACGCACTGGTGGAGCAAACTCGTGAATAATGCAGGCTAGGAGTCTGCGCCATAGAATGCGATTCCGCGAGCACCGCCAGGATCCGCGCTCGCGGCGTTGCGCCGAACCCCAATGGCGTCCAGCGGAAGCGTCCGCTTCTCGCGAGCGCTGCGCGCGGCCGTATCCACGATCTGCTGGCCGATTCTCGACGTCGACGGCGAGAGCGGGCCCTCGATCGGAAGGCCCTGCTCGAGGCAATGGACCATGTACTGCACCGGATTCTGAAACGGCGACTCCAGGCGATCGACGGGGATGTCCGTTCCCTCCGGCCGTTCGCGGGTCTGTACCCTCACCGTGGTTTCGTGGTCGTACGAGCTGATCGTGCCGTGCTCACCGACGATCTCGAAGCCACACTTCGGCTGCGGCTGATGGGTCCACGGGTCAGTGAAGGTGCCCCAGCGGGTTTCGAATCGGCACAGGCCGTGCGCGTAGCGCGCGATGGTGATGGAGTGTTCGTCCACCTCGAGTCCCTCGGGGACGTGGGTCACGCAGGTCACCTCGAGTGGGGCAAGGCCTCCGAGAAACCAGGTTCCGAAGGTCGCACCGTATCCCAGGTAGTCGAGCAGAGAGCCGCCACCCGAGTCGCGCCGATAGAACCAGCTCGACCTCTTTTGCTCCGCGCGGAAGGCCTCGGTCGTCTCCCGCTTGCCCTCCAGGTGATAGAGCGGCCCTCGATTGCCGCCGTAGTAGTGAACGTGCGTCACCGCGCCGATGACGCCGTTCTCGGTCAGTCGCTTCGCCGTCACGATCGCAGGCTGCCAGGCGAGCGGCCAGTTGATCGCGAGCGGCGCGTTCGCACGCTCCATCGCCCGGATCATTCGGTCGGCCTCCTCGAGGCTTGCGGCGAAGGGTTTCTCGATCATCACGGCCTTCCCGAAAGGAGCGAGCCGCTCGACCCACTCCGCATGACTCCCGGTGGAGGGGCACAGGAGGATGAGGTCCGGGTCCGTCTCTTCGATGCACCGGCGGGCATCCGTGTAGACCCGGCTGGCGGGGATCGAGAGAGACTCGATCACGGGCTGCATTCGGGCAGGATCCCCGTCGCACACGCCCACGAGATCGACGTGCGGATGCTCGTGGGCGAAACGCAGGTTGTCGCCCATGTGCATGTGGTCGAAAGAGATTCCAGCGATCTTCATCCAGGCAAGCCTACGTCAGCGGCGCTCTGGACGGGTGTTCGCTCTTGGCTCCAGATGGGCCCAGGTGGCTACCGCCGATCCTTCGAACGCGGCCCGAGTTGGCATCGAGTTCCACTTCGTCTCCGTCCTCCAGCGTCCGCGAGGCGTGGTGGCAGTTGACGATCGCCGGGGTGCCGGACTCGCGCAGCAGGATCGAGGCGTGGGAGAGCTCGCCGCCGATCTCCGTGATGGCGCCCGCGATTCGACCGAAGACGACGGACCACGAAGGTTCCAGCGCGGGGACCACGAGGATCACCGGGTGCTCCGCTCGCGGATGCGCGGAGAGCCAGCCCAGGAACGACGTCAGATCGCTGGCGCGATGGACCCGGCCGCGCACGATGCCCGTCCCCACGCCGATTCCGCGCAGCTCCGGAGGTGCGGCACCCGCGTCGACCTCGGATCCTTCGGTCGCAAGGCGCTCGGCCTCCTCGATCGCATCCCGTCGAGCCGTCAGCGGGGGATCGAAGCGCGCTTCTACGATCCGCCGCTCGCGGGCTTCGCGGACGGCCTCGCGCCAGAGTTCGGGCGTCTTCATGGAAGCGCCGTCGAGGAGGAACGCGTCGCTCGCGCTCTCGAGAAGTCCCGCGCGAACCGCTTCCTCGGCGGCGCCCAGAACGCCTGTACGAAGTGTCTCCCAGCGCCGCATCAGGTCGTCGCGGAACTGCTCGCGGATCTGGTCGATTCGGAAGAGGAAGCCGGTCTTCGCTTCGGGCAAGCTCGGTGCGGCGTCGACGCGCTCCCGCGACAGGAGATCGGCGAGGAGCACGTCGCGCAGCTCTCGGAAGCGAGGTTGCATCGGATCGCTCTCCAGCGGGCCGCGATGGCCAAAGCGACGGAGCCAGGCATCGAGGGCCCCCTCGCGCTGTTGCGGCTCCTCTTCGGCGAGGCCCTCGTAGGCGGCCATCATCTCCTCCGTGACGACGCGAGCGCGGCCGCGGATCCGGAGCGCCCCGCGGACGCGTGCGATACCGGTCCAGGCCCCGTTGATGGCGAAGTTCGTGCGGAGCGCGAGGTCGAGACCGAACGCGGTGGCGTCGAACCACTCGGGGAGCGTCCGAGCGGACTTCAGACGCTCGTCGAAACCCGCGAGAGCCTCCGGAATGCGCCGGATCGTGCGTCGGTTCTGGAGCTGGAGCCGGATCAGCCTGGGGGACTTTCTGAGCATGCGCCCGAGCAGGGGGCGCGCGTCCTCCGGGCCGCCGGACTCGCCGCCGACGCCGTCGGTCACGAAGGTCCTCGGCAGGCCCCAGTGATCCATCAGCCGGAAGAAGAACGAGAACGACAGCCATGCGCGACCCGCGCACGCTTCGGCGTACTGGCCGTTCCAGCGTTGGATCTCCGGGTCGATCCGCGCGAACTCCTCCAGCGCGCCGCGTCCCGCCTGGACCAGCGCGCTCGTCACCCACGGGCTCGGGTGGTCGCCCAGGATCTCCCGATGGTTGGCCAGGCTGAGGATCGGGTTGCGCCGGACCGAGAAGCGCGCGGGTCGGGCCTGAAGCAGCGTGTACGAGTCGCCGGTGCGGACGTATTCGATGTCGAGGGCCGCGCCGCCCTCTCTCGTGTCGGCTTCGAAGGCAGCGCCGACGCGGCGCAGCCAGTTGGACCAGGGCTCGCCGCGCACGAGGTCCGCGCGCTCCACGTCACCGCGAGCTTCGCCCGCGGTGATCGCGCGGTTGCCGCCGGGGGATTCGGAGCGCTCGTAGAAGAAGCCGTCGAAGAACGCGACGCCGCCGGCTTCGGGCCGAAGTAGCGGCTGGACGAATACGGACGCGCCCTCGCCGAGAGCGTCGCGCATGGAGTCGGCGACCGTGGAGACTGCTGCCTGGAAGGCGCCGGGCTCCATGACCTCCACGCTCTCGTACCGGCCGGCGGCCGTCCCCTCGGCGCCGTCTTCATCGGGAGCGGCGGAGCGCACGATCCACGGGGGGCCGAACGCGCTGGGAGGTGAGACCTGATCCGCCGTGACGGCCTGCAGGCTGGCGGCGCGTGCCCACACCGTCGGCGGCACGAGAATCCCGCGCCGGACAGCGGTTCGAAGGCGAGCGATCTTGCCGATCCGCTCGTCCCGGAACTCAGTGAGGGGCCGCCAGCGCACGCGCTACCTCGGCGGTCCAGTCCGCGGGCTCGTCGATCATCGGATAGTGGCCCCAGCTCGGGAACTCGCGAACGGAAATCGGCTGGCCGAGCGCCGCCTCGGTGCGTCTCAGCTCTTCGATGCCGACCACGTGGTCCTCGCCGCCCCACCAGGCGGTGAGGCCGTCGAGCAGCTCTGGGCGGCCGCGGAGCTGCTGTTCGAGATCGCGCAGGAGCCGTGGAGTGAGCCACGCGAACCAGCGCTCGAACGCGCGCGCATCGCGGTAGCCGTCGAAGAAGACCCGCTGGAACTCGGGCGTCAGCGGCCGGGTGAAGTGCTTGCGCATGAATCGCCGCTGGATCGGCCCGCGGGCGATCGCGAGGGTCAGCGCGCGCGGCATCAGCGGCAGGCGCATGAGCTTCGGGAACGTGCGCGTCTCCAGCCCCCAGAGAACCGGACCCTGCAGGATCGCGCGCTGATCGGTCAGAGCGCCGCGCGCGCGCAGAGCCAGGTACACGAGCCCTCCGATGCCCGTCGCGTAGGCGAGGTCCGCGCCGCTCGTCTGCTCAAGAACGGAGTCCAGCAGCGCCTCGAAGCTGTCGGCCGCGCCGTAGTCGACGGAGCGAAGTTCGAAGCCGACGTCGAGCCGCTGGGCCTTCTCGCGGGCAAACGAGAGCCGCGCGTCCACGTGCCCGTTGCCGGGGAGGAAGGCGACGACGTCGGTCAAGGCCTGGTGTTCCTGCTGTTCGAGCGAATGCGCGCGAGATCGATCATGCCTTCATAGTCGGGCACGTGCCCCGCGTGTTCGGCGATGTCAGAAGCGAGGACGTGCGCGCCGTGCACGAGGAACGTGCCGCCAAGGGCGAGCGGATCGCCGACGGGCTTGCCGACGCCGAAGCGCGCGACCTTCAGGGCCTCTTTCCAGACGCGAAGTCCGAAGACCTGGCCGAGCGACGCGCGCCCGAGATCGAATGCGCGGAACAGCGTGCGATCAGGGTCGGAGATCGCGATCGCTTCAGGCCATCGCTCGGAGAGGAAGGTCTTGCCTTCCTCCGGAGATCCCATGTGAACGAGCACGACCCGCGGGAAGCCCTCGGCTGCTTCTGATCCTTTGGCTCCCTGCACGAGGGAGCGCAGCCGCTCGACGTCGCGGCGGCAGAAGGTTCAGCCGAAGTGCCGAAGGAAAGCCAGGAGGGTCCACGGGAGCGTGGCCGGTAAATCGGGCTGCGTAGTGGCGTCTCGGCCGAGCAGTTCACCCAGGCGCCGGGCGCCCGCGAGATTCTGGCCCTGGATGGGCAGCCCGAGAACCTCGCTGGGAAGCTCGGTCTCGGTAGCGGTAGGGGCGGTCATGCGGAAATCCTTTCTGTGGTGGGAGCGAGGCGACGTTCAGCGTGACGCTGTGCGCAGTCGTTCGTTCGTGAGGGCCTGGGGGATGCTCCGGGAGCGTCAATCCTCGATTCGGATCACTCGCTTCCCGAACGCTTCGCCCTCCAGGAGTCCGATGAACGCCTCGGGAGCGTTCTCCAGGCCGTCGATGACCTCTTCGCGGTAGTGAATCTTGCCTTCCTGGACCCAGCCCTTCATCTGCTCGGAGAACTCGGGGTAGAGGTGACCGAAGTCGTCGAAGACGATGAAGCCGCGCATGGTGATGCGCTTCTTGAGCATGATGCCCTTCAGCATCCCCATTCGATCGGGGCCCTCGGGCAGGGAAGTGGCGTTGTACTGGGAGATGAGCCCGCAGAGCGGGATCCGCGCACCGGTGTTCAGGTGCGAGAGCACCGCGTCGAACACCTGGCCGCCGACGTTCTCGTAGTAGATGTCGATGCCGTCCGGAACTTCCTTGCCGAGGGCGTCTGCGAAGCCCTTCGCCTTGTAGTCGACGCAGGCGTCGAATCCGAGGTTCTCGACGACGTGCTGGCACTTCTTCGGTCCGCCGGCCACGCCGACCGCGCGGAGTCCGAGGATCTTCGCGACCTGGCCGACGGTGGAGCCGACAGGTCCGCTCGCGCCGGCGACGACGAGCGTTTCACCGCTCTTCGGCTGACCGATCTGGGTGAGCCCGGCCCAGGCGGTCAGCCCGGGCATGCCGAGGACGCCGAGGGCCCAGGACGGCTTCTCCGGGTCCTTGCCCATGTTGATGACGCCCTCGCCGTCGGAGAGCGCGTAGTCCTGCCAGCCCCCCTGCGCCGTGACCCAGTCACCTTCCTCGAAGCCGTCGAGCTTCGAAGTCACGACGCGGGAGACGGTGCCGCCGACCATCACCTCGCCGATCTTCACGGGGTCGGCGTAGGACTCGGCGTCGCTCATGCGCCCGCGCATGTAGGGGTCGAGCGACAGGTAGACGTTGCGAATCAGCATCTGGTCTTTCTTCGGCTCGGGGACATCCACCTCTTCGAGGCGGAGCGTGCTGGAGGTGGGCGCGCCGTCGGGACGCTCGGCGAGGACGTGGCGGCGGCTGGTGGCGGTGGTCTGGGTCATGGTCTCGTTCCGGAAAGGGGATGGGCAGCGAGCCGGCAGTTCGCCGAACCCTAACCAGAGCCTAGGCCGCAGCGTGAAGCGGGGATTGAAACCGAGTGACCTGGGTGGCCGACGTGGGCTCCACCCTGGGTCTGGTACCTTGAGCGGATCGCCCAGGTGTCCTCGGAAGTCTACCGGCCGCCGCCGATTCCTAACCGTCCAGAGCCACTGGAGGTCGTCGACATCGAGTGGCCCATGGACCACAGGCCTGCGATGCCGAACGTGAAGATCAGCACGAAGATGATCACGGCCGCTGGCCCCACAAGTGTCCTCTGTTCCGGGCTTGCCGCGTTGTAGAGGTCTTCGATCTGTCCTCCCTGCGCGCGGTACTCTTCGATCGCGACTCGAGCCGCGTCACGTTCACGGAGCGAGCCAAGGAGCAGGAGGCAGCACAGACACAGGAAGGTGATCGTCCAGCTTCCATAGAGGTAGGATCCATAGAACCCTGCGATGGCCGCTCCGTCCATCCACCTGCGGACGATCGGTCTTCCGTGAGAGAGGCGCCATGCAGTGATCGTGACTGCGGCGACCATGACCACGTAGAACTGCGTCACCGGAGGGGCTATGAGTGAAATTAGCAAGCATGCGGTCACGATCACCCCGCCAAGGAGCCAGCGCCTCACTAGCAGCGGTCTGGCGGTGAATTGCCATGCGCCGACCCCAAGCGGGAACATCATCACGGCCACGATCAGAAGCTCCGTGGGAGGACGCCAGCCGGCTGCCAGCGCAAAGATCAGCAGGACGCCCGCCAGAGTGGAGATCGCCAGCGCGCCTAGAAGGATCGCACGTGCCGGCTCGAGTGCTGAGATGGCGTTCCTCTGTCCAGGCCTTGGAAGAGGGCGCACGCGCCTGACGATGGATCCCATCGGCGCCAACGGCTGGTCCCCTTCGTTCTCGGCTCCATGCATACCGCCGATGCTAACACGACCAGAAACAGCTAGCATGCCGGCATGATCCACGGCGAGCGTCTTGAGGACTGGCGGTGCCTGACTTGGCTCCCGGGGGCACTCGCATGAGCGCCAACCTCTTCGGTGGGGACGAACGCCCTGGCAAACGCTCGGCGGCTTCCGACGACCTCGCGCCCGCTGCCCGCGACGCTCCGCTTGCCGAGCGCATGCGGCCGATCACGCCCGAGGATGTCTTCGGGCAGACGCACCTCCTCGGCGAGGGCAAGCTTCTCCAGCGCATCCTCGACGGGGATATCACCCAGAGCCTGATTCTCTGGGGGCCGCCGGGGGTGGGCAAGACGACGCTCGCGCGCCTTGTCGCACGGGCGAGCAGCGCTCGGTTCGTGCCGTTCTCGGCTGTCCTCTCCGGCGTCAAGGAGATGCGCGTGGTCATGGCGGAGGCGCGCGCCGTGCGCTCTTCCACCGGCGAGCGCACGCTGCTCTTCGTCGACGAGATCCACCGCTTCAACAAGGCCCAGCAGGACGCGTTCCTGCCGTTCGTCGAGCGCGGCGACGTGCTGCTGATCGGCGCCACGACCGAGAATCCGTCGTTCGAGCTGAACGCGGCGCTTCTTTCGCGCTGTCGCGTGCTCATCCTCGAGCCCTTGGAAGTGGACGATATCCAGCGTCTGCTGCGGCACGCGCTGGAGTCCGAGAACGGCCTCAACGGGCGGATTCAGCTTTCGGATGAGCAGGTCGCGCGGATCGCCCACGCCAGCGATGGCGACGCTCGGCGCTCGTTGACGCTGCTCGAAACGGTCGCGGCCGTGAGCCTGAGCGGCGGCGCCGTCGACGACGCCGCGCTCTCCGAGGCGCTCCAGCGCAAGCAGGTCCGCTACGACAAGTCCGGCGAGCAGCACTACGACCTCATCAGCGCCCTGCACAAGAGCGTGCGGAACTCCGACGAGAACGCGTCGCTCTACTGGCTGGCAAGGATGCTCGAGGGCGGCGAGGATCGGCGCTATCTGTCGCGTCGAATCGTGAGGATCGCCTCCGAGGACATCGGTCTCGCGGACCCCTTCGCGCTTCGAATCTCGCTCGACGCGGCCGAGGCATTCGATCGTCTCGGCGTGCCCGAGGGGGATCTGGCCCTGGCCCAGGCGGTCGTGTATCTCGCCCGTGCGGCGAAGAGCAACGCCGTCTACAAGGGCCTTGCCCGAGCGCGTGAAGATGTGCACAGAACGGCCAATGAGCCCGTTCCGCTGCATCTTCGGAATGCTCCAACGGGTCTCATGAAGGACGCTGGATACGGGAAGGGCTACCGATACGCACACGACGATCCGGCCGCAAAGGCCGAAATGGAGTGCCTACCGCCCTCTTTGCGCGGAACTCGGTATCTGGATCCTCCGGGGGGGCAGAAGCGCTAAAAGCGCCGAAACGCCCGAATTCGACGGCGAAAAGGCTTGTAGAGGCGTTTCTGCCCCTCTACAAAACGCGTCCTGTTCGCGTCAGCGGGCAGGTGCGGAAGGCGGTGTGTTGCCGCCTTGCCGTGACGCAAGCATCGGAGCCGTCGGGCCTACGTGTGGCGGCTCCGAGCCGTCGGGCGTCAGTTCGGCGGCTCCGAGCCTTCCAGGTCCAGTGGCGGCGACATCTGCGCCGGGATCCGCTCGATCAATCGCGCCGCCAGCAGGCTCTTTCGATCGTTCTGCTCCGTCTGCTCGATCGCCCGCGCCAGAGCGCGGGTGTCGCCCACGAGCACCACGAGCCTCTTCGCTCGCGTGATCGCGGTGTAGAAGAGGTTGCGCTGGAGCATGTGCGAGTGCTGCATCGTCAGCGGAAACACGATGGCCGGAAACTCTCCGCCCTGGCTCCGGTGCACGGTCATCGCAAAGGCAGGCTTGAGATCGTTCAGTGCGCCCTTCTCGTAGGTGACTTCACGATCGGGGAACTGGACCGTGACGATCCCCGTCTGGTCGACCATCGAGATCCGCCCGAGGTCGCCGTTGAAGACCTCGCGCTCGTAGTCGTTGCGCGTCTGGACCACGCGGTCGCCCGTTCGCCAGCGCTGATCACCGAACAGGACCTCGCGCCCGCCCGCGCCCAGCGCTTCGCGCAGCCGACCGTTGAGCGCATCCACGCCAGCGGGTCCCTTGTACATGGGCGCGAGCACCTGGACGTCCTCGGACCAGTCGAGCCCGAACGCCTTCGGGATCCGTTCGGTGACAACCTCGATGAGGCGATCCGCGAGCCGTTCGGGGTTGTCCTCGACCGGGAAGAAGTAGAAGTCCGCGTCGCGCACGCCCTTCTCCGGAAGCCGCGGCATTTGACCCTCGAGCACGCGGTGCGCGTTCGTGACGATCAGGCTCTCGCGCGCCTGGCGGAATACGCGCGTGAGGCGCGCGACCGGGATACGTTCGGAGGCGAGCAGGTCCGCGAGCACGTTGCCTGCGCCCACCGAAGGAAGCTGGTCGGGGTCGCCGACCAGGATCAAGCGCGTCGGCGAAGCGACGGCGTCCACGAGCCGCCGTGCCAGCCCGAGGTCGAGCATCGAGACCTCGTCAATGATGATGACGCCGCCTTCCAGCGGTTTCTGGCGCCCGTGCTCGAAGCCGCTCTCGCCCGGGACGGACTTCAGCAGGCGGTGAATCGTGCTCGCCGGCCGCCCGGTTGCTTCGGAGAGGCGCTTGGCCGCGCGCCCGGTGGGGGAGGCGAGGAGAACCGTCGCGCCGCCTGCCTCTGCCAGAGTCGCCACGAACCGAATGATCGTGGTCTTGCCGACGCCGGGGCCGCCGGTGAGCAGCGCGACGGGCTGGCGGAGCAGCTCGAGCACGGCCGAGCGCTGGTCGGGGTGCAGCTCGATCCCCGCACGCTCCGCCGCGTCCTTCAGCGCCTCCTCGGTGGAGAGAGGTCGTGCGGGCTCCTTGAGGAGCCGGGTGATCCCGCGCGCCAGCTCGACCTCATGGAAGTGCATGTGCGGCAGGTAACACGGCAGATCCGCGTTGTAGCGGCCGCTGCCGTCCAGGAGGTCGCGCGTGTCCTCGTCCAGCGGCGGCGGCGGGAGCACCTCGCGATCGATCATGATGTGCAGCCCGTCCTCCATCTCGTCGAGGGCGCGGATGAAGGCTTCCTGGGGCGCCGCTCCCTCCAGCGCGCGGGCCGATCGCTGGAGCAGGTCACCCAGCGGCAGAAGGACGTGCCCCTCGTTGCTCGCCTTGTCCAGCGCGTGGCGCGTCACGGCGCGGAGCCGCCGCGGGTCGTCCGGCGGCAGGCCCAGGCGTTTGGCCGCGCGGTCCGCCGTGAGGAAGCCGACGCTCGGCACGAGCGTCAGCGCGAACGGATTGTCCCGGATCATGGTCTCGCAATCGGGTCCGAGCTTGGCCGCCACGGCCTGGGCCGTCACCGGCCCGAGACCGATCTTGGCGAGGAACCCGAAGACCGCGTGCATGGCCGACTGGCCGAGGATCGCCTCCCGGAGGGCCTCCGCCTTGTCCGCGCGCAGGCCCTTGATGCCCTTCAGGGCCCCCGGGTCCTCGGAAATCCGCTCCAGGGCCTCGGCGCCCAGCTTGTCGACGATTCGCTGGGCCAGGGTCGCCCCGACGCCCTCGAAGACCTTGGAGGAGAGATATCGGACCAGTCCGGCCTCGGTCGCGGGGGGCAGGGTCTCGACGGCGGCGAACTCGAACTGGACCCCGTGGCTGGAGTGCCGGCCCCAGCGCCCGATCAGCTTCAGGCGGACTCCCTCCACGGGATCCGCGATCTTCCCGACGGCCGTGACGCGGCCCGGAGAAAAGAGAGATCCTTCGTCCGGGGCCTTGAAGCCGGCATCCGGAGCCAGTCGGAGCACCCCGTAGAGGGATTTCTCGTCGTGGTAGGTGACGGTCTCCAGGGTCCCCTGGAAGATCTCCTCGCCGGGCTGGAGGCCGGATTCGGACCCAGAAGGCGGCCTGGGCAGGGGCCCTTTCGGGGCTGGGGCGGAGAAATCTGTCACGCGGGAACAGGATAGCGGCATTCCGCTGGTTGCGGCATTCCTGGAGTCCACGTATCCTTCCCGGCTCGAAACCGCGCCCAAACGCATCCTAGAACTCTTTCCCCGCCAGCAGCGGGCTCACTCCCTTGATCAAGGTCTCCGTTCGTTCCAACGAGTCGCTCGAAGCCGCTCTTCGCCGCTTCAAGCGCCAGTGCAACTACAGCGGCATCTTCCGCCTCGCGAAAGCCCACACGTGGCACGAGAAGCGCTCCGATCGCCGTCGTCGCGAGCGCCGCGAGCGCCTGCGCACCGTCCAGAAAGCCACGCGCAAGAACGATCCCAACCGTCGTCGTCGGCGTCGCCCGGGCGGCGCTCCGAAGAAGCGCTGAGTCTGTCGCACCCCCGCCGCGCCCACTCTTGCCGCGACCCGCGTGGGTGCACCGTTCTCTCGAACTCCCGAGCCACCTCCCTGGACTGAGCGACTTCCCCTGATGGAAGCTGCGTCGCTCCGGGGCCGGATGCTTTGGGCACTGGCTTCGGGCTGAGTTTGGAACCGCGTGGCTTCGCGCCGCGCGGTTTTTCTGTGGTCGCACCGAACGGCGGAGGCCGTTTCCAGCATGGGCATCTTCGAGAAGGACCGCGACCTGACGGAGGCGCCGACCGAGGTGCGGCTCGTCGTGGACGCCAGTGACTTCCGCGTTCCCATTCGCGGCTTCACGATGCGGCTGGACAGGTTCCTGAGCCACCACCTGAAGTGGCGATCGCGCTCGTCCGTGCAGACGCTCGTCAAGGACGGCTACGTCGAAATCGACGCCGCGCGCCCCGAGGCACCCGGGGGCACGGGCGTTCGCAAGGTCGAGAGGCGCAGCGGCGCGAAGCTCCAGCACGGCTCGAAGGTCTTCATCCGGATCCCCGACGAGTACCGGACGCTGCTGCTCGGCGAAACGCGCGACGAACTCACCGTTCTCTACGAGGACCACGACGTTCTCGTGGTCGACAAGCCGCCGCTCATCGCCGTGCATCCGAGCGGCCGGCACATGAGTGATACGCTGATTCAGCGCGTGCACCTGCGCTACCGCGACGCGATCGAGGCCGGTGAGTTGTTGCCGCGTTTGTGCCATCGACTGGACCGTGAAACGAGTGGGATCGTGCTGGTGAGCAAGCGGCCGGTCACGCACCCCGCGCTGACGATCCAGTTCGAGGATCGGCTCGTGGAGAAGGGGTACCTGGCGATCGTCGAAGGCATCCCTGATCCACCGTCGGGCACGATCGACGCGCCGATCCGGCTGTCGACGACGTCCCCGGTCGAGCTGGAGATGACGACGGCCGCCGACGGCCTGCCCTGCAAGACCGACTGGGAAACCGTCGCGGTTGCGGAGGGCCGCTCGCTTTTGCGGCTGCGCATCCACACGGGGCGCCAGCACCAGATCCGCGTCCACATGGCCGCGATCGGGACGCCCCTGGTCGGCGACAAGCTCTATGGACCCGATCGGGAGATCTTCCTGCGCGCGGCCGCCGGAGAGCTGACGGACCTCGACCGCGCGCAGCTCGTGATCGACCGCCACGCCCTGCACAGCAGTCGCCTCGTCTTCACGTCACCCACCAGCGGCGAGCGGGTGGAAGTCCTGAGCGGATTGCCCGACGATCTGTGCGAGGCCTTCCCCTCCTTCGCGGCCGCCCACTAACATGGTGCCCATGTCATTCCTCCCCACGCTCCAAGGCCGTCTGGCCTCCGCTTTCCTGGTCGCCACGTCCGTTCTTTGGATCGGCTGCGCGTCGGAGTCCGAGCGGACGCCTTCGATGGACGGCGCCCTCCCCGCTATCAATGCCAAGATGACCGAATCGATTCATGAACTGGGCGTCGCCAACGCGTCGATTCCCGCGGACGGCCTCCTCTGCGCAGGCCAGCTCACCCAGGAGCAGATGGATGCCCTGAGCCGCCTCGGCTTCGAGTCGTTCGTCAGTCTCCGGGTGGCGACCGAGAACGGAGCGGGCTGGGAGGAATCGCACGCGGCGGCAACCGGCGTGGAATTCCAGCGTCTTCCGGTTGCGGGCGCGGACGGCATCGACGAGGCCACGGCGCGCATGCTCGCGGGGATGATGGCGGACGCGAAGCGCCCGATGGTCGTCTACTGCGGAAGCAGCAATCGCGTGGGCGCGCTGCTCGCGCTCAAGGCCTTCCACGTGGACGGCATGCCGGCGGAGCAGGCCATCGAGTTCGGAAAGACGGCTGGCCTGAAGAGCCTCGAGCCCAAGGTCCGCGAGGAGCTGGATCAGTAGCCGACTGGGTGGCTCGACTGCGTGGCTCGGCTATGCGGCCTGATCGAGCGGGTTCGGCCTCGGCTGGACCCTACTCAGGACTTCGAACAGCTCGGGGATGTCGATCGGCTTCGGCACGAAGTCGTCCATGCCCGCCTCCAGGCAGCGGTTCTGATCTACCTGTCCGGCGTTCGCCGTCATGGCGATGATGGGGGTACGCGCGCCTCCGCCGCGGTGGGCTTCGCGCTCCCGGATCGCCTGGGTGGCGGCCAATCCATCCATCACGGGCATCTGCATGTCCATGAGGATCACGTCGAAGGTTTCTGCGGCATGAGTGTCGACGGCCACCTGCCCGTCGCCAGCCACCGTGACCTTGTGGCCCCACTTCAGAAGAAGCTGCTTCGCTACCTTCTGGTTGATGATGTTGTCTTCGACGAGGAGCACCTTGAGCGGCGCTGGCGAGCGCCAGTCGAGCGCAACCTCGCTCCGAGCCCTCGGGGGAGCGCCAGATCCAGTCTCGTCGAGTGAGCGCAGGGCTCGCCGGAGTTCGGGTCCTACCACCGGAGCGAGGGTGAGCTTGGCCTGGCGAAGAGCCGCTGACTTCCAGCCGTCTTCGGGCCGCGCCTGGCTGACGACGATCCAGTGATCGCCGGAGAGGGCGCTCGCGGCGGCCTCGACCTCCAGTTGCTCCTTGAAGCCGTGGGGCGGCAACAGGACGATGACCGCAGGCTCGCGGCGTTTCCCGGTCGATGTACCGAGCGCACGCTCCAGAGCCGAAGCGCTGGCGTGGCCTTCGACCGTGCGGCCAAGCTGCTCGACGTGGCGTGTCACGGAATCCCTGACGACCGTGGAATAGCAGAGAACGTGGACGACGCCGGATACGTCGGCCTGTTCTCTGGAGGTGCGCTTGGAAGCGGTGGGCATGGGCTTCGACGAGGCCCGGAGTGGAATCGACATCCTGAAGGTCGTCCCTTCCCCAAGAGCGCTTTCCACGTCGAGCTTCCCGCCCATGGCCTCGCAAAGCTGGCGCGCGATGGGAAGTCCCAGGCCGGTGCCCCCGAAGCGGCGAGCAGTCGTTTCCTCTGCCTGCGCGAAGACGTCGAAGACCTTGAGCAGGTTCTGCGCCGCGATTCCTATGCCGGTGTCCTCGATGAGGAAGAGGACATCGTTCGGACCGTCGCCGCGCTGAACGACGATCCGAATGTGCCCGGTGGCCGTGAACTTGACCGCGTTGCCCACCAGGTTGATGAGGATCTGGCGCAGCCTCGCGCCGTCGCCTGCCACGAACTCCGGAATGGACGGATCGATGTCGCAAGCGATATCCAATCCCTTGGCGAAGGCGGCGGGGGCAGTGGCGCTCAGTGCGCCGCGGATCGACTCTCGCAGCTGGAATGGCGCGGTCTCGACGTTGAAGCCGCCCGCTTCGAGTCGGGACAAATCGAGGATATCGTTGACGATCGTGAGCAGTGAATGCGCAGAGTCACGAACCGCTCCCACGTACTCGGCGGGTTCCTCGGCCAGACCGGTCGACAGCGCCAGCTCCGACATGCCGATGATCCCGTTCATCGGAGTGCGGAGCTCGTGGCTCATGTTGGCCAGGAACTGTCCCTTGGCCTCGGCGGCGGCCGATGCCTTCTTGCTGGCGACTTCGAGGCGTTCGCTGGTGGACTGTAGCTCGTTCACGAGCTGGCGTGCGATCGAGACGGTGGTTCTCGAGCGCCCGTAGACGCGGGTGACTTCGCGGGAAACCATCACGAAGTAGAAGCCTGGCGCCAGGCAGGCTACGACCTGGAGGAGGAGGCCCGAGATCGGAACGGGCGCCCCGTAGACGAGGCCATAGGTGACCACGCCACCCACGTGCGTGAGCGTGGCGCACGCGAGGAGCTGGGTGCTCGCCTTGGGGCCGCGAAAGATCTGATCGACGATCCGAACGTAGGGAAAGAAGAAGTACGGGCTCGCCAGTCCGTCCGTCATGAAGATCAGGAGACCCGCGATGCCGAAGTCCGTCAGCAGGAACAGCTGCGGGATCCTCTCACTCCTGTCCGGGTTGTAGAACTTCACCGTCCCGAGCCAAGCGATCGCGAGGTACAGGGTCACGAATCCGGTGAACCAGGCGATGCCCTCGTCCCAGATTTGTCCCGTCTTCACGAAGTGATCCGCCATCGCCAGTACGACGGTGCTGCCAATCCCGATCACCCGCAGGTACGCATACGTGCGGGTAAAGAGGCGCCTCTTCCTTCGGTAGCGGAGCGTACGCGCCTCCTCTTCGCTCATCGTGAGATGGTCGAGGTCGGCGGCGGGAATGCTGGAATGGAACGGCATGGCGCGGGACAGGGTTGTTCGACCATCTGACGCTGCGTTCCTTACGAGGGACCTCGGGGAAACCCTTGTGAGGCTGTCATTGCTCCGGGTTGGGGCATGGGCGCACCCGGTGCGAATACGACGTAGGGCGAACCTCGTGTAAGCTCCGTTTCACCATGAGCCATTTCGTGCCAGAAAGTATTTCCCTGTCCGCCAAGCTGGACCTCGTTCAGTCCCTTTGGACACCCCATCGCATCGCCCGATTCGATGGGCACCAGATGCTGCTCGCGCGTCTGCGAGGAGACTTCGTCTGGCATCAGCACGATGGGCACGACGAGGTCTTCCTGCCGCTGTCCGGCTCGCTGATCGTGGAGTTCGAAGGCGCGGAAGGCGACACCGTGACGGAAGTGCGAGTCGGTCCGGGCGAGGTCCTGGTCGTTCCCGCGGGGACGCGCCATCGCCCGCGGACGGCGGATGGGAGCGAGGTGACGGTCATGCTGATCGACCCACTCGACGTCCAGCACACCGGCGGAGTCCGCGACGAGTTGACGGTCGACGAGTTCCCTGAGATTTGATGTCATCGCCAGGCTGCGGCGGAGTCTGGTAGATTGGCCGTATGCTGGTTGCCTGTTTCGTGCTCCCCTTGGCGGGTGCCGTCGCGTTCGGTGCTGCGTCGAGCGTGACCGCGCGCTTCGGGGCCGGTTCGGACGAGGTGCCGAGCTGGACCGAGGACGTACGGCCGATCCTGAGCGAGCACTGCTTCGCTTGCCACGGTCCCGATCCGGAAGCGCGCGCGTCCGGGCTGCGCCTGGATACCCTCGATGGCATGGTCGCTGGTTCCGTCCTGGATCTGGCGGCACCCGAAGAGAGCGAACTCATCTATCGCGTCGTGACGGACGTAGATTTCGATCATATGCCGCCACCCGAGGCCGGTCGCGCTCTTCTCCCGGAGGAGGTCGACGTGCTGCGTCGCTGGATGGAGAGCGGGGCGGAGTGGGAGCCACACTGGGCCTACGCGCCCTTCGCGGAAGAGGGCGAGACGGAGGACGAGAATGGGGCCGCCGCCTGCATCGACGACTTCGTGGAGGCAGCGCTCGCCAGGGTTGACCTCGCGCTGAGCTCGCCAGCGCCTCCCCGCGACCTCCTTCGCCGCGTCTACTTCGACGTGATTGGCCTCCCGCCTTCCGCGGATGTGATCGCAGCCTTCGAAGCGGATCCATCGGAAGAGGCCTACGCAGCGCACGTGGACCGACTGCTGGCGTCCACGGAGTTCGGCGAACACTGGGCGCGCCACTGGCTCGACATCGCGCGCTACGCGGACAGTCATGGCTACACCATCGACGGTGGACGTTCGATCTGGCCCTGGCGCGACTGGGTCGTCGAGGCGATCGCAGGCGATCTTCCGTTCGACCAGTTCACCATCCAGCAGCTCGCCGGCGACCTGCTCCCTGACGCGACGCGTGACTCGATCATCGCGACGGGCTTCCACCGCAACACCCAGGTGAACCAGGAAGGCGGCGCGAAGGACGAGGAGAACCGGATCAACGCCGTGATCGATCGCGTCGCGACGACGGGCTCGGTCTGGCTCGGTTCGTCGGTGGCCTGCGCCCAGTGCCACACGCACAAGTTCGATCCGATCACGCACACCGAGTACTACCAGCTCTTCGCGTTCTTCAACTCGACCGAGGACGGAGGCGTCTCGTCCGAGCCTTCGCTGCTCGTGCCGCAGTCGGACGGCGATACGGAGCGCGCCGCCCGGTGGGAGGGGCAGCTCGCCGCCGCGGAGGACGCCTACGCCCGCGAGTGGAACGCAGCCTCCGAGGGCTGGACCCTCTGGCAGCCCGAGCGCGCCACCGGATCGAACGGCCCGGAGCTGCGACCCGAGATCAGCGGCGCGTACCGCGTCCTCGGACAAAGCCCGGTCTTCAGCACGTACGTCCTCGAAGGACCCGCCCCCGGCGCTGACCGTGTGGCGAGCGTCAGGCTCGAAGTCCTCGCCGACGGCGGGCCCGGCCGCTACGGCCGGAACTTCGTGCTCCAGGACGTTCGCGTCGCTTCGCGCAAAGTGGGCGAGACCGAGTGGGAGGCCCATGGGCTGGCGTCCGCTCGATCCGACTTCGACCAGGACACGAGTGCGACCGGAGGGAACCACTACCCGGCCGCATCGATCGCGTCGGGGGAGGGGCCGGGCTGGGCGGTGAGCCCGCAGCTCTCGCAGCCGCACGTGATCGAACTCGTCCTCGATCGAGCGATCGATATGAAGGACCGGGAACTCCGCCTCGAGCTGGTGCAGGAGTTCGGTGACCAGCACACGATCGGTGCGTTCCGCCTGGGCCTGGCCGCCGAGGCGTCCGAGCGACCGCCCGTGACGAAGGAGTGGATCGACGCCTGGACGGCGCTCAAGAAGGTGCGCGACGAGCGCCCGCGCATGCCGAGCACGCTCGTCATGCGGGAGCGATCGGTACCGCGGGTCACGCGCCGCTTCGAGCGCGGTTCGTTCCTCGATCAGCGCGAGGAGGTGAGCCCCGGCGTCCCCGACGCGTTCGATCACTTCAGCGACGGCGCGCCGATGTCCACGCGGCTGGACCTCGCGCGCTGGCTCGTGCATCCTGCGAACGCGCTGGTGCACCGGGTGACCGTGAATCGCTGGTGGCAGCAGCTCTTCGGGACGGGGCTCGTCCCGACCGAGAACGACTTCGGGCTGCGCGGCGTTCGCCCGACCCACCCAGAGCTTCTGGAGTGGCTGGCGCGCGACTTCGTGGAGCACGGGATGTCGCGCAGGCACACCCTCCGGACGATGCTCCTGTCGCGCACTTACCGGCAGTCGCCCGATCCCGAAGAGACGCGGCGCGAGGTCGACCCGAAAGGGACGCAGCTCTCCTGGCGCGCGCCCCGCCGCCTGTCCGGTGAGGTGCTGCGCGACAGCATGCTCAAGGCCAGCGGGCTGCTCGATGCCACCGTCGGAGGCGGCCCGGTCCAGCCGCCCCAGCCGCCGGGCGTCTTCGCCTTCACCCAGTCGAGGAAGAAGTGGGAGCCGTCCGAAGGCAGCGCGCGCTTCCGTCGATCGCTGTACACGCGGATCTGGCGCTCGTCGCCGTTCCCGTTCTTCACCACGCTGGACGCACCGTCCCCTGGCTTCAGCTGCACCCGACGCACCTCCTCGCGGAGCCCTCTCCAGGCGCTGGCTCTCGCCAACGATCCGCTGGTGATCGAGCTCGCGAAGGGGATGGGGGATCGGCTTCTGGCGGAGCTGCCGGAGTCGGCCTGGGTCGAGCGCGCTGGCGCCGCCTATCGGCTCGCGCTCGGTCGACCCGCGACCGCTGGCGAGGCCGAACTCCTCGCCGCCCACGCGCGTCGGATCGCGGACCAGCGCGGCGACGCGGCTGCCGCCGCCGCTCTCTCGCGCGTCGTCTTCAACCTCTACGAGTTCACGCACCGGCCATGATCGATCGACCGACCACGAGGCGCGAGATGCTGCGCCAGGTCCTGCGGACCTCGGCGGGGGGCCTGGGCGCCCTCGCCCTCGGCGACGCGCTGATGCGCGACGGCCTCGCCCAGTCGTCCCTGCCGTTCCTGACCCACGCACCGAAGGCCAAGCGCGTTATCTGGCTCTTCATGGCCGGTGCGCCCAGCCAGTTCGAGCTGTTCGAGCCAAAAGAAACGCTTCAGAAGCTCAACGGACAGACGCTCCCGCCGAGCCTGGCGGCGGGCAAGCGCTTCGCCTTCATCGATGGCGCGCGGGCGAAGCTGCTCGGCAGTGCCCGAAAGTTCGCGCAGCACGGGGAGTGCGGAGCGCCGGTCTCGGAGCTGCTTCCGAACATCGCGGGGATCGTCGACAAGCTGACGTTCCTGCGCGGAGTCCAGGCGAAGGAGATCAACCACGGACCCGCCAAGCTGTTCATGAACACCGGGTTCGGTCAGTTCGGGCGCCCTAGCTGCGGGTCCTGGACGCTCTACGGGCTGGGTTCCGAGGCGGAGGACCTGCCTGGCTTCGTCGTGCTGCAGTCGGGGTCGCGCGGGCCGCGCGGCGGGAGCGCGCTCTGGGGCAACGGGTTCCTGCCGTCCGGCGTGGCCGGGACGCCGTTCCGGGGTCAGGGCGATCCGGTGCTGGACCTCGGCAACCCGCCGGGCGTCGACGCGGAGGAGCAGGCGGACTTCTTCCGGACGGTGGCGGCGCTCGATCGGGCCAGTGGCGATGCCGCGGGCAGGCGAATGGAGCCCGAAGGGCTCTCCGCGCGCATCGCGTCCTACGAGCTGGCCCATCGCATGCAGTCGAGCACGCCCGATCTCGTCGACCTGGCCCAGGAGCCCGAGTCGGTGCGCAAGCTCTACGGGGTCGAAGGCGACGCGCCCTCGTTCGCGCGCAACTGCCTCCTGGCGCGGCGGCTGGTCGAGCGTGGCTCGCGCTTCGTCCAGCTCTACCACGCGGACTGGGATCATCACGGGGACGGGAACAACCACCTGGGCAAGCCGCTGGAGGACCGCTGCCGCGAGGTCGATCAGGCGAGCGCAGCGCTCGTGCTCGATCTGGAGCAGCGCGGCCTCCTGGAGGACACGCTCGTGATCTGGGGCGGTGAGTTCGGTCGGACGCCCCTGGGGGAAGTCCGGAACTTCATCGGCCGCGACCATCACATCGGCGCGTTCACCCTGTGGATGGCGGGCGGCGGGCTGAAGCCCGGGTACTCCCACGGAGAGACGGACGAGATCGGATTCGCGCCGGTGTCGGGCGCCATGGATATCCACGACCTCCACGCGACGATCCTCCATCTGCTGGGGATCGATCACGAGCGCCTGACCTTCAGATCCCAGGGGCGCGACTACCGGCTGACCGACGTGCATGGCCGCGTTCAGACGGACTTGATTGCCTGAAGATTACCAGCCCCGTATTTTCCGGTAAGTTCCGATAACTCTGACCGCGAAGGGACGACGAGAGTAGAACGTTCTACCCCATGCCTGCCTCCCTTCCCCACGCCGCCCGCCCGGTGAGACTTCGGATGCTCTTCATCCGCTGCGCTCTCGCCTTGATGGTGTGCCTGGGCGCGATGACGGCCTCAACGGCCGCGCCGCAGGCGACGGGCATCGGATCGGAGATTGCTGCCGTGGCCTTGGATGACGGCTCGCTGGACGCTCCAAGTCATCCGGCGACGCCGCTCGAAGGGCGCGACGCCTCCAGCGAGGAAGAAGAGGAACGTGACGATGACGTCGCGTCTGGCGATGTGGAAGTCGCCGGTGGTGAGTCACTGCAGCCCGCGGTTCGCCGGGCTCTGGAGGACTGCGAGGGGATCGCGCCGAGCGCGGTCCGGTGTTGCCTCGACGCACGGGGCCCACCCGCACGCTGACTCAGCTTCCGGTCCCTACTGCGCCACTCCTGCGCGCGAGACTAGTTCGATGAGCTGCTTCTTTGTGCTCCTTTCCCTCATCTGACCGTCCACTGGCGGTACGTGCATCGGTTTTGCCGAGTGCCTCACCGGGAAGGGACGAGCGTGATCCTCCTTTCCGCCCCCAAGGGGCCATTCCATGTCCGATTCGAACCACGACGCTGACTCCAGTGTCTCCCCGCCGAGCGCTTCCGGCGCGAGCGCCCTCTGGCCCGGCGCTTTCAGCAAGGCTGATCTGCGCTCCGGCTTCCTCGTCTTCCTCATCGCGCTTCCGCTCTGTCTCGGGATCGCGATGGCGAGCAGCTTCCCGCCCGTCGCGGGGATCCTGACCGCCATCGTGGGCGGCGTTCTGGCGACGTTCCTGGGGAGCGCGCCCCTGACGATCAAGGGCCCCGCCGCCGGCCTGATCGTGATCGCGCTCGGCGCCGTCCAGGAACTCGGTGGCGGCGATGTCGTCCTCGGCTACAAGCGCGCCCTCGCCGTCGGCGTGGTCGCGGCCGTGATCCAGATTCTGCTCTCCTTCGTTCGTGCGGCGACCGTGGGCATCGCGATGTCGCCGTCCGTCGTTCACGGGATGCTGGCCGCCATCGGCGTCATCATCATCTCGAAGCAGACGCACACCGTGCTCGGCGTGACGCCCGAGGGGAAGGAGCCGCTGCACCTCCTCGCCGAGATCCCGCACAGCATCGCGAACGCGAACCCGGAGATCCTGGCCCTCGGGGGCGTCGCGCTCGCCATTCTCTTCCTCTGGCCGCTCCTCAAGTTCAAGTGGGCCAAGCTCGTCCCCGCGCCGCTGATCGTTCTCGCGCTCACCGTGCCGCTTGCGCTCATCTTCGACCTGGAGCATCAGCACAACTACACCCTGCTGGCGCACTCCTACCACGTCGGTCCGGAGTACCTCGTCACCCTGCCCGGTTCACTCATCGAGGCCATCGCGTTCCCCGACTTCTCGGCGGTCTTCAGCGGAGCCTCCATCAAGTACATCGCGATGTTCGCGCTGGTGGGCTCGATCGAGTCGACGCTCAGCGTGATCGCCGTGGACGCGATGGACCCGAAGGCCAAGCCCTCGAACCTGAACCGCGACCTCTTCGCGTCGGGCGTCGGCAACCTGGTTTCGGCGATGATCGGAGGCCTTCCGATGATCTCCGAGATCGTGCGAAGTAAGGCCAACGTCGACGCGGGCGCGCGCTCTGGCTGGGCCAACTTCAGCCACGGCATGTTCCTTCTCGCGTTCGTCGCGCTCGCGCCGGGTCTGCTCCACATGATCCCGCTGGCGGCCCTCGGTGCCATGCTGGTCTACACCGGCGCGCGTCTGGCGTCGCCTGCTGAGTTCCGCCATGCGCGTGACATCGGCAACGACCAGCTCCTGCTCTTCGGTACGACGCTCGTCGTGACGCTGGCGACCGACCTTCTGATCGGCGTCGCCGCCGGTATTGCCCTCAAGGTGATCCTGCACCTGGCTCGCGGCGCTTCGTTCAGCTCGCTGTTCAAGACGACCTGCGAGGAGACGCGCGAGGGCGATGAGCTGAAGCTGACGATGCACGGAACCGCCGCGTTCACGAACCTTCTCGCGGTCCGGAAGCGTCTCGCCACACTCGACTCCGAGATCCATCGCGTGATCCTCGATCTCTCCGACGTGAAGCTCGTGGACCACACGTTCCTGTCGCGCGTGGAGACGATGGCCGATGAATGGCCTGACGCGTCGCTTCAGATCGTCGGCGTCGACGGCTTCAAGGCCTCCTCCGAGCACCCGCATGCGGTCAGGCGGAAAGCGTAATGAACGTGGCCCTCACGACGGCTCTGAAGGCGGCGACGAAGATCCTGCCCACCCAGAACCCGCTCACGAACTTCATCCACCACAACCCGCTGCACTCCTTCGAGGGCCTGGACTTCCGGGTCGGCGTCGAGAGTGCCGCGCGGCTGACGGGGGCTCGTGCCTGGTGCACGGCGGCGTTCTACCGGGACGCGTACCGGGTTGGTCGAATCCTCGATCGGGACGTCGATGACGTGATCCGTCGGGAGGTCGAGCCGCAGCCGCTGCGGATGCCGGGGCTCACGATGTGTCGTCGGGAGGTGCTGCGGCTTCTCATGCTCGCCCCCGAGACGGGTGTTCACGAGCCGGAAGCGAGCGCGTGGATCCTGCGGGAGCAGCTGTACGAGAAAGAGCTGCCCGTCGGCCTCGACCGTCAGTCGGAGGAGCGCCTGCGGCTCGCGGGTCGCCCGGTCCACGTGCTGAAGGCGCTCTGGTCGGCCTGCACCGCGGTCGCGAGTCACGATGCGGACGAGACGCCGGTGAGCAAGCGGCTGGCGGTGCCAGTGCTGGCGAGCCTCGACATGGACCTCGACGGTGCGGTCGAGCCGACGCTCGTGCGCTGGGCGCTGGCGTACCTCGACGTGGGGCAGGCCGTCTGGTCCATGCCCGATCGCGAGAACGGGTTCTTCGCCTGCACGCTGGGGCTCCTGGACACGTGGGGAACGAGGCTACGGCCCGGCGGGGTGTGGCTGCGCGAGGAAGCGCGTCGCCTTCGGGAGGAGAAGGTCGATGGGGCGGCCAGCGTCGTCGAGTCGCTGGAGGACATCGGCGTCGATCGTTCGGACGTCGAGGCATTCGTCGTCGATACGCTCCTTCGCATGCCCGGGTTCGGCGGCATGTTCGAGCGCCTCGACAAGCGCAAGGACCTCGCGCCCACCGATTCGGTTCCGCCGGCGAAGCTCATCGACTTCCTCGCCGTCAGGCTTCTGCTGGAGCGTGCGGCTGTGCGCGGCGCCCTGGAGAAGCTGTCGACCGAGGTCGGCTCGAAGCCGCTCTTGAAGGTGCTTCAGCAGTTCGAGACGACTCGCGCCGACTCCCACGCCAGCTTCCGCCGGATCGCACCGTTCTTCCACGTGGCGCTGAGCCTCGGGATCACGGCGGATGCCATCGAGCACGCGAGCACCGCGGAGCTGGCTCAGCTGCACGCCGTCAGCCGGGAAGCGAGCGGCAACACGACCCGCTGGCTCTGGCAGCTCGCCTACGAGCGCCGTTATCGGATGGAGCTGCTGGACGGGCTCACGCTTCACCATGCGCACACGGTGCCGGCGAAGGATCCGCACACGCAGCTCATCATGTGCATCGATGACCGCGAGGAGTCGTTCCGCCGGCATCTCGAGGAGGTCGATCCTGGCTACGAAACCTTCGGCTACGCGGGTTTCTACAACGTGGCGATCCGCTTCCAGGGCCTCGGTGAAACCAGCACCCGCGCCCTCTGCCCGGGCGCGATGAAGCCGACCCATGCGATGCGGGAGCTGCCGGTTTCCCGCGGCGAGACTTCGGCGTCCAGCGCGGGTTCCCCGTTCGCTCCGCAGGGAGCCGACTCCGGCCTCGTTCGCTCCGCCCTCGAGAACATGGTCGGCTGGGTGGCGCTCGCTCCGATGGCGTATCGACTGCTCTTCCCCGAGTGGAGCGGAAAGAACCGGCGCGGCCGCCGCAAGCCACCGACGAAGCTGACGCTCCTCAGGACGGACGATGGCGAGACCGCCTTCGGCCTGCCGCTCGGCTACACCGAGGAAGAGATGGCCAAGCTCGTGGGCGAGGCGCTGACGAGCATGGGGTTCGACCACGACTTCGCGCCGCTGGTGGTGGCCTGCGGCCACGGAAGCCACAACGTCAACAACCCGCACGCGGCGGGCTACAACTGTGGTGCGTGCGCCGGCGGCAACGGCGGACCCAACGCGCGTGCGTTCGCGGCCATGTGCAACCGGCCGGGCGTTCGGAAGCTCCTTGCGGCCCAGGGCATCCACATTCCCGAGTCGACGCACTTCCTCGGGGCCGTGCACGAGACGGCCGGCGATATCGTCGAGCTCTTCGACGTCGACGAGGTCCCCGAGACCCATCGCAAGCAGCTCGACAGGCTGCGCGCGGACCTTCTGGAGACGTCCCGGCGCGACGCCCACGAGCGCTGCCGGAAGTTCATGTCCGCGCCGCTCGATATCACCGAGGCCGATTCGCTCGATCACGTGATCGGACGGACCGAGGACCTCGCGCAGGCACGGCCGGAGTACAACCACGTGACGAACTCCTCCTGCATCGTCGGAAGGCGAACGGCGACCCGCGGGCTGTTCCTGGATCGCCGCGCGTTCCTCGTGTCCTACGATCCGACCTCGGATCCGAAGAGCGAGAAGCTGAGCGCGCTGCTCGCCAGCGTCGGCCCCGTCGGCGCCGGCATCAACCTCGAGTACTTCTTCTCCTTCGTGGACAACGACGTCTATGGCGCGGGCACGAAGCTTCCCCAGAACGTCGTGGGGCTCCTTTCCGTGATGAACGGCTCCGCGAGCGATCTGCGCACCGGGCTCGTCGAGCAGATGATCGAGATCCATGAGCCGATGCGGCTGCTCCTCATCATCGAGGCGACGCCGGAGACGGCGCAGGCGGCGGTCGCGCCGCACCCCGGGCTGGTGGACCTCGTCGAGAACCGCTGGGTGCTCGTGGCGACGCTCGATCCGGACGACGGAACGATCCACTTCCTGCACCCGACCGGCTTCGAGAAGCACGAGGTGGAATCAGCGGATCTGCCCGCGTTCCAGCGCTCCCGCGACATCATCCAGAACCGGCGAAGCTGCGTGCGTCCGGCGCGCGTCACGACCCTGACCCGTGAGGTGGCCCCGTGACGGACCTCGTCGAATTCCTCGCGCTGCTCATCCTGGGCGCGCCGATCTTTGCCCTCGTGCTGCTCACGATCTCGCGCTTCGCGAGCGATGAGCTGCCCGAGGCGAGGATCACCCAGCTGACCTCCTCGATCTTCGCGGTGGGCCTCGTGGGCGCGCTCGCGCTCGCGGCTGCCTTCGTGACGTTCCACGTGCCCCGGGTGGTGGTGAACATCGGAACGCTGCTGTCGTTCCGGAGCTACCACTTCGACCTGGCGCTGGAACTCACGCCGACGACGCTGGTGCTGCTCGTGCTGACGTTCCTCCTGAGCGCGCTCGTGGGATCCTACTCCGCGCGCTACCTGCACCGGGACCCGGGCTTCTTCCGGTTCTACATCCTCTTGGTGCTCTTCGCGCTCGGGATGGAGCTGATCGTGACGGCCCACAGCCTCACGCTGCTCTTCGCGGGCTGGGAGTTCGTGGGCATCACCTCGGCGATCCTGATCGCGTTCTACAACGAGCGCGTCGGGCCCTCGCGCCACGGCCTGCGGGCCTACGCCACCTATCGGGCCACCGACGTCGGGCTGTTCCTGGCGGTGGCGATCCTGGAGCACACGGCGCACTCGGCGGAGTTCATGCGGCTCGGGGAGATCTCGCTGCCGCCCGCGACGCTGACGCTCGTGGCGCTGCTCATCGTCTTTGGAGCGATGGGTAAGGGAGCGATCCTGCCGTTCACCGGCTGGCTCCCGAAGGCGATGGAGGGGCCGACACCTTCGAGCGCGATCTTCTACGGCGCACTCTCGGTCCACGCTTCCCCGTACCTGCTGCTGCGCGCGATGCCGCTTCTGGAGCGGGTTCCCGCGGCGCGGGTGATGATCGTGGTGCTCGGGGGACTCACCGCTGTCTACGCCGCCTTCGTGGGGCGGACGCGCGCGGACATCAAGACCGCGCTCGCCTACGGCTCTGCGTCCCAGGTCGGCCTGATCTGGGTCGAAGTGGGCCTCGGCTTCACGAACCTCGCCCTCGTCCACATCGTGGGCCACGGCATCCTGAGGACCTGGCAGCTCCTGCGGTCGCCGTCGATCCTCCAGGACCTCACGACCAAGCCAAGGCGCCCGGGCTTTCAGCTGTTCCAGCTTTCGCCCTGGGTCTATCGCCAGAGCGTGGTCGAGTGGCATCTCGACGACCTCGGCAAGCAGCTCTTCTTCCGTCCGGTCGGGAGCGTGCTTCGCTTCGTCGACGGTCTCGATGCGAGGATGCGGGCGGCGCTCGGCGCCGGGGATCAGCACGACCGCATCCAGCGCGTGCCCGCCGAGGGCGCAGCGAAGAAGGCCGAGGAGGCCCAGCCATGAACTCCATCACACCTGCACTCGTGACGCTGTTCCTGATGGGGCTCGGCTCCGTCCTGAGCCGGCATGCGTCCCGCGGCGAATCGCGCTCGGTGGGGGCGGCCCTCGGCGGGCTCGCGCTCGTCGCCGCGATCGCCAGCGCGTTCGTCGACCTCCAGGGCAGCACCAACTCCGCCTTCGGCGGGCTGCTGCTCCTCGACAGCGCCACGGATTCGATGCTGCCGACGCTGGCGGCGATGGGGCTCGGGCTCGTGCTCGGGATGCCGATCAACGAGTCGGGGCATCGGACGGTGTCGCAGTCCCTCGGTCTGCCGGCGCTGGCGCTCGTCTCCTTGCTCGTCAACCAGCTCGGCACCATCGTGCTCCTGGACATCCTGATCGCCGTGGTGGCGATCCGCGCCACGACGCCCCGCGCGCGCCTCGTCCAGGGGCTCGTTCGGTTCATTGGCATCGGATTCGTGGTGGCCGGGCTCCTTCGCTTGCCGTTCGACCAGTGGTTCGGGCCGCTCGGCGAAGCGGCGGCGGGCATCGACGGTGTGGCCGCGATGCTGATGGTGATCGGGGTGGCGCTGCAGATCGGCGTCGGTCCCGGGTCCCTCGCCCTGAGGGCGGCGTTCTGCGACGGCCTCACGGGCCGCGGGATCCTGTCCGCGCTGCCCTTCGGCGGGATGGCGCTACTCCTTCGCGTGGTGGGCGGCGCCTTCAGCCGCTCCGCTTCGCACGGGGAGACCCACGTCGCCCTGCTGGCGCTCTTCGTCTGCGCGCTCTTGACGGCCTCGATGGTCCTGATCCAGAAGTCGGCGTCCCATGCGCTGGCGCTTCTGATCGCGACGGTGAACGCCGTGGCGATGGCGGGCCTGATCGGATCGGACCTCGGCGCCTCCGTGGGCGGCGAACTCCTGTGGGCCGCGACGCTCCTGGCGGGCACCGGCCTCGCCCTGGCCCTGCTCGCGCTGCACGCGAGGCACGGCCGTCTGCCGATCGTGCGCTTCGCGGGCTTCTATCGGGACAGTCGCCAGCTCGGCGCCCTCGTCCTGTTCTTCGCGGTGGCCCTCGGCGGTCTTCCCGGCACCCTGACGTTCGCGGCCGTGGACCTCGTGCTCCACGGGGACGTCTCGGGTCACCTCGACACGCTGGTGATCGGCGCGATCGCCGTGGCCGTGACGGGCTACGCATCCGTCCAGCTGGCCTTCAAGCTCCTCTTCGGCCCGCCCGCCTACGACGGTCGAGTGGACGGCATGCCGCTTCTGGGCCGAGAGCGCTGGGCCCTGCTGCCGATGGCGATCCTCCTGCTCGTAGCGGGCCTCTTCCCCTCCCTCATCCCCGTGGTGCGACAGGCGCCATGGGATGCGAACGAGGTCCATGAGCATTCCACGGAACACGCTTCGATGCCGAAGAGGGCCGAACGGCTCGTGGTGGACCTAAAACTCGAAATGGACCACGGGGCTGAGGATCTCGAAGTCGGCGAGCGTTGATGGAGGCGGCCCCGAGGGGAAATAAAGGTCCCGGGGCGCTGTCGGTCGTAACCTCTGAGTGAGCGATGGCTAGTAGGACGATGGCGCATCCCGCGCCGGTGATCACGGGCCCGATGCAGGGCCATCGCTGGCCTCGCCTCCTGGCTCGCCTTTTGCTTCCCATGCGACATGCTTCCGTTCTTGTCAGTCCCCGCACGCTCCTTTTCCTCGCCCTCCTGGCCGTGGCTTCCTGCTCCAGCGACGACGGCGGCAGCACAGGAGGGGGCACAGGCCCGGGGACGGGGAACCCGCCCACAGAGCTACTCCTGAACGAGGTGAGCAACGGTTTCGGTCAGCTGTTGCCGCACCGGGTGCTTCGCCCCGGCACGGCGGATGTCGTGGCCATTCGTAGCCTTGCGGACATCCGCGAGAACGTCTTCCGCGGCAACCCGATCCTGCCCACGGTCACCTTTCCGACCGCGGCGATCACACCTGACGGAACGGCGGGCAATCACTACCTGTACGCCAGCTTCTCCGAGGCGATCGATCCACTGGACGTGCTGACGGGCACGGGCAATGGGCTCGAAGGCGCCATCACGGTGACGGCCATCGATTCCGTGACCGGTGCGACTTTCGAGGTACCCGGGCGCGCGTTCGTGGGTGGCCAGACCGTGATCCTCGAAAGCGGCCAGACCACGCTGCAAACCTGGGTCACGTTCGACTCGGGCACCGGCGCGCTCGTTCCGAACCCGGCGGTCCCGGAGGCGGTGGGATTCCCGGGCGTCGGTTCATCGCTCCTCAACGGTGAGACGCTCGTGTCTTCGAGCACCGTGGTCTTCGTGGCGGACGACGACGCGGACCTGGCAACCTTCGATCCGTTCCCCGGCGGGGTCACGATTCGCTTCAGGGCGAGCACGGCGCTCGTCGCAGCCAGCGGCGTGCCCCTTCGGGAACCGCTGCTCGCCTCGGTGACAGTGGGGTCGGATCTTCAGACCCCTGAGCTCCAGTCCACACCTCCACCGGTCAACGCGCCTCTGATCACGCCGGGCAACGGGGACGTCGATGTTCCGCCCGACACACATGTTCGCATGGAGTTCACAGAATCCGTTCAGCCGTACTCGCTCGGACAGATCCAGGGCCAGGGGCTGCCGCTCCCTTCCAGCGCCGTATCGCTCACCGCCGGACCCGCGAGCGGTCCTATCACCTTTCCGTTCACCGTCCGGCCCGTCGGTCCGTTCGATCTCACGGTCTACGACCTGATTCCGAGCTTCGCGTTTCCGGGGAGAGGCGACGAACCGCTGAACTGTGGCGGTTACTCGGCCGTGTCCGTGGCCCTGGCCGCCGGTCAGGTGGAGGATCTCTCCAATCGCCCGGACCCGGCGTCTGGTGGACAATCGAGCGGGCCCAACGTCAATACCCGTAGCGTCAATACGTTCTTCGAGATCGGAGAAGGCGTGGGGATCGTCAACGCCCCCGTCGCGCCGGATTCGATCTACGTGGGGCGCAGGGGGACCATTCCGGGGCTTTCGGTCCTGGACCTCAATGGCTTCGGTCAGTCCACCGGCAACCCCGTGTCGAGCACGCCGTACCCGCTCGAGGGAGAGAGTCGTTTTCCCTACGACCCCAACTACCTGCAGAACCCGACCGTGCGCCCCCTGTTGACACCGGGTACCTGCACCATTGACGGAGGCTCCGCGGGTGTCTTCACGCTGACCTTGGACAGCAACCTGAGCAGCATCCTGGCAGGCGCGCCGACGCTGAGCGACGTGTCGGACGTGCACCTCGCTCACGCCCTGGACGCCGTGTTCCGCAACGCGCCGCCTCCCTTTGGCTGCGCATCCGGCGGCGGTAACGTCTGCCACCTGGCCGGGATCAAGATCCTCTCCATCACGACCGATCCGGCGGCGCCCAGCACGATTCAGCCCGAGGTAGGGGCGCTCGCGGGCCAGTTCAGTCCGGGCTACGAAAACTTGATCTCGTGGGCGCCCCACCCGAACCCGCCGCGCTTGACCTTTCCTCCGTTGTGCCTGGCTCCGTTCCTGGCGAGCAGTGAGCCGACCTCGGTCGACGTCCTCGCCGACGGCACGGGCAGCAACCTGCTCGTGCCAGGGAATCCCTTCCCCGATCCGGTTGCCGAGACTCCGCCCACGGGCTTGCTCACGCTGGAGCAGAACCAGTTCTTCGTGGGCCCCTCCTTCGGCCAGACCACTTCGCAGCTCTGCCGTCCCTTCCAGATCGGCCAGCAGCTGGGGCACTTCTTGTACGTCATCGACCGGCCTAGAAGCGAGGTGGTCGTGCTGAACTCGAACACTATGCACGTGATCGGTCGAATCGCCGTGATGGACCCGGTGTCCATGGCGGTGGGGCCGAATCTCGACCTGCTCGCGGTGACGGACCAGCTCGCGGACGCCGTCACGCTCATCGATATCAACCCGGCCTCGGCGCAGTTCCACGAGGTCATTCGCGAGGTCCAGGTGGGTAACTCTCCGCGCGGCCTGGCCTTCGAGCCGACCAACGAAGACCTGCTCGTCTGCAATGAGCTGGGCAACTCCCTGTCGATCATTTCGCTGGGCAACCTGGCCGTTCGCAAGACCGTGAACCTGGCCCTGGATGGACCGTTCGAGCTGGCGGTGACCCCGCGGATGACCGCCTTCTCCTTCCAGCGAGACGTGTACTTCAGCTACCTACTCGATCGAGCAGGTGCTTGCGCGGTCTTCGAGTCAGGACCTGGCGGCGTCAATGGCTGGGGATTCGACACCGTGATCGGCACTCTGCCGTTCCAGTTTCAGGCGCCCAAGGCGATTCAGATCGATCCCTTGAACCTCGACGCCTCGGTGTACATCGCGCACGAGGGGCCGATCGACCTCTCCACCGGGGCCCCCGGATCCCTGGGGGACGGAGCGCTCTCTCGCCTCCATCTGAGCAGCGCGCAGACGGGATCCGTTGTGCTCGGGCAGTCGTCGACCCCAGGCCTCAGGGACCTGGTCTTCGAGGTCGCGCAGTCCTTGGGTCAGGGAACGGGCGCGCTCTCCGGTATTCCCGTCGACCTCGCCTTCGACAACCAGCGCAACCTGGGTGGAACCCGCGGACCCAGCAGCACGTTCAGCGCTGGCGTCCCGATCCCAGGCAACCATAAGGCCACGGTTCGGGTCGAGACCCAGATCGGAAGCGTCCCGCGCAACACGAGCACACCGAGCTTTCTCTTCGTGGCGATCCCCGAATCGCTCGCGCCCGGCGGCGGGGTCATCGATGTGCTTCACCTCGACGTCCCCGGAAGCCCACTCTTCGACACGAACCCCTACGCCGACGGCGTCCAATCGATCCCGGCCCCAGGCGTGGCGGTGCTCAGCGACTACTTCCGTCAATGATCCCGGCGATACCGCCGGGTTCGGTGCCGCCGCGCAGCGTCAACTCGCGGTTCTCCTCCCGCCCGAAGCCTCGGAGGCTGAGGTGTCTGGCGTGGAACTCGAGTACGGCGTAGGAGGACTCGAAGGTGTCGACCATGGCCTTGAGCGTCAGGTAGTGCACGCCGTCTCTCCACGCGTAGTTCCCGGCGTGGTTGTGACCGTTGATGTACGCCTCGACGCACGGATAGGCGTCGATCACTTCGAGCAGCTCTTCGGCATTCCAGAGGTTGTGCACATCCTCGGGGAACACCGGGAAGTGTGAGTAGAGGATGACCCGCTCGCCGGCGCCGGTGGCGCGCTGGAGGGTGGCCTCCAGCCACTCGAGCTGGTCGGGTCCGACAGCCCCGTTCCAGAGCGCCTCGCTCGGAGCGTGGGCGGCGTGGTACCGGACGGCACCAGCGTGCTCGGGGCTGCCCTCGGGGTACGCGTGCAGGCTGATGTCGTTCCCATCCAGCACGATGAAGCGCCAGCCCTCCACGGCAAAGTCGTAGTAGCGCGCCGGCATGTCGAGCCGGCCCGGTACCTCCGCCTTTCGCTCGTCCGCGACCGAGAAGTCGTGGTTTCCCAGGACGTGATGCTTCGGACAAGTGAGTCCGGCGTAGATCGGCGCGACCACATCGAAGCTCTCGTAGTCGCGATCGATGAAGTCTCCCAGGTGAATGACGTAGGCGAGATCGAGGCGGTTCAAGTGCTCGACGCAGCGCTCGAGTTTCTCGGGCGACCGCTGGTAGAAGCGCTGACCCGCTGCTTCCGCTGCACAGTACTGGCAGTCAGCGATCAGCCCGACCTGGAAGTCAGGCCCTGGTGGGGACGCGGCCCATAACGAGGGAGCAGATTGTAACGAGGGAGCAGACTGTAGCGAGGGAACAGACTGCGGCGAGGGAGCGGCCTGCGGGGAGGGGACGCTGGAGCAAGAGGTCAAATGCAGGATGGTGCCCATGAGGAGAGGGCCTCTTACGTGGTTCCAGTTCATCACAGCATGCCACCCTATCTCGCCGACACCGGCTCGGGGAGGGCGAGGCCAGGTATGATCGGCTGTCATGCGGAAGCGGAATCGAAATCAACCCGGGCGCCGCAGTGTGTCCGAGGGCCGCCAGGGCGCGTATTACCTCGGCATGGCCATGATGGTCGTGGGTGGTCTCCTTTTCTTCTCGACCTTCATCTCGTCGGCGCTCAATTTCGGCGACTTCACGGACTTCGAGAATCGCACCCTTTCGATGGCGGTCCGGGCGATTACCGGGATGGGGCTCCTGATAATGGGAGGCTTCGTTCGAGGCATCGGGGCGAAGGGGCTCGCCGGGTCAGGTGTGATCCTGGATCCAGAACGCGCGCGCCGAGACCTCGAACCATTCAGTCGCCAGGGTGGGGGAATGCTGAAGGACGGCCTGGACGAGGCCGGGATCGATCTGGGGTCGCGCGCCACCGGTTCGCCTAAGGCCCCGACCACCGTCATGGTGCGCTGTCTCGCCTGCGATCACCTGAACGAAGAGGACTCCAGGTTCTGCCAGGACTGCGGGGCCCCGATCAGGTCCAAGCCACAGAAGCGAACCCTCGACGCAGACTGAAATCGAGCGATCACTCGCCAGCGACACCAAGGCGCCCGCGGCTCGAAGTCCGATTGCCCAGCGTCAGTTCGAAGAGGACGACTGCGCCCAGGATCGCCCAGCCCACCAGCGGTGAGGGGATCGTTCGCCACGCGGCCACGGCGATCAGCGTCATCACGACGGCCAGCGTCATGAGCGTTCCGCCCAGGCCCTCGTTCCACGTACTGAGCAGGTCATTGGCGGGCGTCGAGAGCGGACGCGCCATGCCGCGCGCCACCAGGATGCGCAGCGTGACCAGGCCGACGGCGACCGCCACCGGCCAGAGGCGAAGGCCCAGGCTGGGGCTGGCGGTCGTCATGACGAGGGCGCCGATGCCGAGGTAGAGCGGTACGAGCAGGCGCACCGCGACCGCCTTGCGCGCGCCCTGGTTCTCGGTTCGGTCATCGATGGGCGCGGTGTCCACGATCCAGCGCGCGGCCGGAGTGGCTGTCGTCGGCACGTGCATGAGCACGAACGGCAGGTAGGCGGCGGGCGCGAAGAGAAGGAGCGCGAAGAGGCCTTCGCCCTCCACCTTCGTGGGGTCGGCGCCGAGCGCCAGGAAGAGCAGCGGCGCCGCGACGAGCGGGTACGTGCGGAGGACGAACTCACGCTCGGCGGGCAGCGCGTCATACACGAAGGAGAAGGGCGCGCGCTCCTCGCTCCGGACCCAGACGAGTTCCGCGAGTCCGCGGAACGGCGTGAGCAGGATCGACAGCACCGAGTGCGTGGACTGCGCGCGCGGAGCGGGCGGGAACGGTGCTGCGAGGAAGACGACGGCCGCAAAGATAAGGACGGTGGCGGCGATGGCGCCGGGCACGCCCCAGCCCGCGGGTGCGGCGAAGCTGGCGAACCACGCGGGCGGAAACGCGAGGAGCCCTGGCTCCGCGCCGGTGAGCTGGTCCAGGATCGGCAGGCTTCGCAGGCCCACGAGCGCGCCGACGAGGACGGCGAGGAAAACGGCGGTCTGAAGCAGCACGAGGAAGCTCTCGCCGCCGCGGCCGGGGAGACGATGGAGGAGCACCTGGAGCGCGAGGAGCGCGGCCGCGAGGCACCAGGTCTGGACGAGGCCAGCGACGACCAGGAGAGCGCGGCCCGCGGCCCCGAGTTCGGCCGGCGCCAGCAGCGCGGCCGGGATCAGGGCGGCGAGGCTGAGCATGCCGACGATGATGAGCAGGGTCCCGACGCGCGCGAGGCGCAGGTCACGGGGGCTGACCGGCTGGGCGCCGACCCACTCGGCGGCGGGATCGGCGCGCAGGAGCGGCGCGAGTTCGCCGAGGAGCGGGACCGCCGTGAGGGCGAGCGGGATGCTGAGGGCGAAGACCACGTAGCCGTAGGCGCCGACCTCGCCGCGCACCAAGAGGCAGAGCAGCGTGGCGATGACCGCCTGCATGGCGAGCGCGGCCACGGGCGTGCGCTCGCCGAGGACTTCCCCGGAGAGCTGGGCGCGGATGAGGGCGATGACGCGATTCATGGTGGAGGCGGCGCAGGCTCCAGGGAGGAACTTGGACTTGGCGCCGCCTGAGGGTACTCCCCGGGTGGCCGCTGGCCCATAATCCTGGCCCATGAGTGAGAAGGTCACGATCCCGGGTCCCGTCGGAAAGCTCGAAGCCGAGCTCTGGCTGCCCGAAGGAGGCGCCGCCGCGCCCGCAGCCGCCGCCATTTGCCATCCCCATCCGCTGCACGGTGGGACGATGCGGAACAACGTCGTCCACCGGACGGCGCGCGGACTCCATGACGCTGGCCTCGCGGTCGTGCGCTTCAATTTCCGAGGCGTCGGAGGGAGCGAAGGCGTCCATGACGGCCACGGAGCGGAGGAGGAGGACCTCGCCGCCGCGCTCACCTTCCTGGGCGAAAAAGTGCCGGGTGTGCCGCTCTGGGCGGCCGGTTTCTCCTTCGGATCCCGGACGGTCGTGGGCCTCGCCCCGCGCGACCGCCGGATCGAGCGCGTCGCCCTGATCGCGCTCCCCGTGATCGCCTACGACTGCCGCATCGCCCTCCAGGTTCGCCAGCCCGGCGGCATCTTCATGGCGGGCGACGACACCTTCGGGACGATGGCGGTGATGCGCGATCAGATGCCGGAGCTGTTCGACCGGTTCCACGTCGAGGAGGTGCCCGGCGTGGACCACTTCTTCACGGGCAAGCTCGATGACCTGCGGCTGCGGGTCAAGAACTGGGCCGTCGCTTCGCTCGCGAACTGAGCTTCGCCACTCTCTTTCCGCCTCTCACCACCCGAGTCCCATGACCGCGCACGAAGAAACCTTCCCCGGACACAAGATCCCCGCGATCAAGCGAGTGATGATGCCCCGCGACACGAACGCCGTCGGGACGATCTTCGGCGGCGTGATCCTCGCCGAGATCGACCTCGCGGCCGCGACCGAGGCCCATCACCATCACACGGGCATGGTCGTGACGGTGTCGATGGACAAGATCGACTTCAAGGCGCCCGTGCGCGTCGGCGACCTTGTTTCCTTCTTCACGGAGACGATGCGCATCGGCCGCTCGTCGATCAAGGTGAAGGTCTCGGTGTGGGCCTGCCGCCGCTTCGGCGGCGGAGATCACGAGTACGTGACCGAGGCCGAAGTGACGATGGTGGCCGTCGACGAGAACTTCAAGCCGATCCCGGTGAAGGAAGACGGCGGGAGAGAGCGGCTCGGTTAGGAGGCCAGGCCAGGGGACCAGTTCAGGGGACCAGTTCAGGGGGCCTGAATCAGCGCCCGAAGTCGGTTGCTCCAGGCCATTCCCGTGGGCGATGCGGAGCTCGGAAGGGCCGCTTGCAGGAAGAGGGAGGTGCCGATGAGCGCCGGATCGCTGGAGATCGGGATCTGAAGCACGCCGGGCGCTCCGCCGGAGGGGACCGTCACGGTACCGAGCAGGCGCAGTGTGTCCGGGTCGAGTCCCTGGAGGCCGGACGGCGTGCGGAGGTAGGTTCCGATGACCGCAGGGAACGTCCGCGCGGTGAAGAGTTGCGCGGTCGTGCCGGGCTTCCCGAAGACCTGAACTTCGTAGGGCGCACCGGAGGCGGTGACGTCAGAGCCACGCAGCGTCGCGAATTCGAGCGCCCCGATATCGTCGCCCACACGGGCATCGAGGTCACCGTCGGAGGTGTCCACCTGGTTGAAGCTCGGGATCGAGAGGTAGTAGGGCTGCGATCGAATGCCGTCGATGGCCGGGCTGCCTGCGCGAAGAGCGTAGTCCTTCCCGGCGGCGTGGACGAAGCTCGGGTCGCCCTGGATGACCCCTGGGGCGCCAGCGTACTGACCGCCTTCGAGGAGTGAGTCTTCGATGTCGAGCGCCGTCGTGCCAGCATCGACATCGAGGACATTGTCGGCCAAGAGAATCCCGCGCAGCCGAAGCGTGGATGACGCGGAATAGGCTGCGGTGAGTCCGATTCGATGGGAGGCGAGGGTGAGTCGGCGAACGTAGCCACCGAACTGTCCTTGCCCGGCCGGGTCGTCGAGCACGAGTCCGATTCCACAATCGGTGAGCAAGCACGCTTCCACCGACAGGTCGAGCGGATCAGGAGCTTCGAGTTGCACGCGGACGGCGGCGTCGCCGCAGTCTTCGATGCAGACCCTGCTCATGGCGAGGCCCGCCCCGGCCGTCGTGCCGGACCAGTGCATCCGCAGGCCGTCTTCTTGGATATTCCGAATCTTGAGCAGCCCGCTGGCGAATCTCGTGCTTCCGAAGGTCTCGACGCCCACGCGGCAGTCCTCGATCAGGCTACTGCTGATGCCCAAGCTGGTCGGCCCGGAGAGCGTGGTCTGGTACGAGCCTCTCACCCCGATGTCGCAATCGTGGACGTGGAGTCCCTGGGTCAAGATAGAAGCCTTCGTCAGTTCAAGTCCCAGGCCTGCATGCCTGATCTCGAAGTCATAGAGCTTCTGTGGGGGGGAGAACCCTGATCCAGCCGCTCTCACGGCGACGCTCGCTCCTCCTCCGTCGATAATCGCGCCGTTCGAGCCGAAGACGCGTCGGTAGGTGCCGATCTCGATGGGGAACGATTCTCCGTTCGAGCCGTCGTAGATCCCGGGTCGCACGTTGACGTGGCGGTTAGGCGGCTGGTCGCTCCCCTCCATCGCTTTCGTGAGCGTCTTGAAGGCGGTGGCCAGCGTGAGGCCATCGTTGCTGTCGCTGCCGTGGACGGCGTCGACCCAGATTCTCTGGGCGAGGGCCTGGCCTGTAGCGATGGAGCCAGCGAGGAGGAGAACGGCGAGACGGAGCATCGGGATCGGCATGGCAAATGGGCGAGGGTGATGGAGCCCTTCCTTAGCCACGCCCGAGCGGAGGGTCACAGCTGGACTCGCTCGTGAGGACCTGAAAGCTCGCGATGATCGATTCGATGATCTCTATCCGGAGCGATTCCAGCAGCTTGAGCAACGTCTCGGAGCCGGAGCGTGGGCACGGCGCTGTACGCGCAACCCGCTCCAAGCTGGACCGGTCCGTTCCTCTGGAATGGACGCTCCACCGGACATCTTCAGGGGCACGGGGGGGGCCGCTCGCCGCTCTAGAATTTCGTCCTGCCTCAAGCCTGCGCTTACACCACTGACTTCCTGAGAAACAATAGAACTCTCACTGAGCAAACTTCAGGAGTGAAGACTGAGGGTTGGCGGAAGTAACTACGGCTCGGTACCGCCGCAAGGAAGCCGCTGATGGACTAAATTTAGCCCGACTCCGTCGCCCATCCCAAGAGTGGCTCCGGATAGCTGGAGCGGCTCAAGGTAGTCTTCGATCGACTCTGATGGTGGGATGAATGCGTCAGGTCCGGCAAAACGAGTACCGTCACTCGTCATGGGCTGAGCATCAGCAATGACGTTCCAGTCTGTCTCCCCAGATCCGATCCAGATCTCGTCGAACCCATGTAGCAGCGTCGCGACTAAGTCTTTGGAACGCGACGGAACGAGGATTCCTGCCCTCACCTGCAGCACGGAATCGTCGTGCTGGCGTAGATAGGACTCTACACCTACGAGTCTTCTATCACTGTCGATGCAACGAACGAGGAGCCATTGATCCTCCCGAAGACTCATTCCTCGGAGCTTTGCATCAACGGTTCCAAATTCATCAAAACTCCATGAGGGCCTAGAGTCACTCAATTGATCCCTTCGCCCGGCTCGAGGGCCCTCGGTTCGCTCCTGGTCCACTTGCCGCCCACATTCGACCAGTCATGCGCACGAGTGTAGGGGATGTTAGGGCCATTCGGGTGGGCATGATTGTCGTCTTTCTACCCGCGGATCCTCTGACGTTGGCGGAGGTCAAGCGTGTGCACGCTGACGCGATCGAGCGCATTCGTCGTGTGCTGAGGCGCCTCATCGACCCTGATCTTGAAAGGGCGTTCCAATTGTCGGGTTGGGGGAGTCAGCACGTGCCGCCTCCGCTGGTGGTGAATGCAGCTGGGTTCTCGTTGCGTGCGCTGATCCGGAACGGCCAGCGGGCGCAACTGGAGAAGCTCTGCCGCTATGTGAAGAGGCCCGCCATCAGCCTAGCAGCCTGTTGAGAAACAGCGGTTTGTGGAGTAGTGGCGTCCGATTCCGAATCAAGGCGAAGTAACTTCCTCATGGTTGGATGCCATTTGGATAGTTACTTCAACGCAGAGTCGGGATCGGACGGCGCTGCTCCGCGAATCGCTGTTTTTCAACAGGCTGCTAGAGCGCTTCGAGGTGCGTTCGGATGGCATGGTCACCTGGCTGCCTCGCAAGGCCTGGCGCAATGGGACCCGAGGGATTCGTCATGACGCCCTACCAGTTCCTCGTGCGGCTGGGGAGAATCGTGCCGCATCTGCGCGAGCATCAGCAGGCGCATCAGGGAGTGCTGGCCCCGGCCTCATCATTGCGTGATCAGGTCGTGCCGCGCGTAGTGGTTCGGAAGGAGCCGAAGGATGTCGAAGTCGCCGATGAAGACGCCGCGAAGAGTGCGGGGGAGCCGTCGAAGGACCAGAGAACCATCCGCTGGGCAGATCTTCTGAAGCGGGTGTTTCCTCACCGCGTGCCTCACCATCGTGGCATCGGCGGACGAACTTCATGTGGTCGATCTCACGCCGAGGAGCGTCGGGCAGCTGGGCTGGTCGGCCAAGGGGGTGCTCGAGCGCGTTGGGGAGGAGCTCACCGGCGTGATCGACCTCGGGCCCGATTCGAATGGTGGCCAGCGTGCGCCGGTTCAGCTGGTTCTCTTCCGCTCCGATCCTTCGGGGGCGCACGACCGGCTCCGCATCGATACGAACCGCGATGGCACCTTTCAGGCGGAGGAGACGATGGAGGCCGATGCCAAGGTTCGCAACGGCAAGGTGTGGACGTCCTTCGGAGCGATGCTCGATCTCGTCGTGTCGGTCCCCGCTCGCATTGGAGAAGAGGAGAACCTGATTCAGATCCTCCCCTATCCGATTCATCTCTGGCACGTGTTCGACCCGAGCGAGCCCGACGCGGATCCGATCCTGCGCTGGTCCGCACGCGGTTGGATGGAGGGCCAGTTCGAGTCGGCGGATGGCTCCGTCACGGTGACCCTGGCCGAGCTGGAACTCGACAGCATCTACCGGGCCGATGATCGCTGGGCTCTGGGGAGGACCGAGGAAGAGGCCCATGCTTACGCGGCGTTCCGCGCCCTCGACGACCACAACTGGTGCGGTGAGCAGGCCTGGAAGCTCGTGGACGTACACCCGAGCGGTCTTCTGGTTTCGATTCAGCGCTTCGATCCGGGCGTGAGTCGCACCGAGGAAATGGAGGCCCGCGACCGGCTTGCGGCGGACAGGCGGGCGAAGCGGGCCGATACTCCCCTGGCGTTTTCGCACGACTTTGCCGCTGCCCAGACTGCGGCCAAGCTCGCTGACCAGCGGCTCTTCCTCGACTTCGAGACGACGTGGTGCGTGCCATGCAAGCAGATGGACGCGCTCGTCTACGTGGCCCAAGATGTCGTTGACGCGGCCGGGTCGACCGTTTGCGTCAAGCTCGACGGTGACCGGGAGAAAGCGCTCGTCGAGCGCCTCCAGGTCAGCGCTTACCCAACGCTGATCCTGCTCGCGCGCGACGGAAAGGAGATCCGTCGCGCGGTCGGCTATCAGAGCGTTGCCCTGATGAAGGAGTTCTTCCGGAAGGAGTGCGAGCCTGAGCAAGAACTGCGAAGGCTCGACGCGCATCCGCGCCGGCGAATGTTACGAGCCGCTTTGAAGGTCCGCTTCGGGCTGGGACCGCAGCTTTGCCTCCCGCCCGACCGATCCTCCATCGTTGCTGTCGCTGCCGTCAACGGCGTCGACCCAGATTCGCTGGGCCAGCGCTTGGCCCGTACCGATGAAGCCAGCGAGGAGGAGAACGGCGACGCGGAGCATGGGGAGTGGCGTGACAAATGGGCGGGAGTCATGGAGCTCTCCCTCGGCTACACCTGGGCGGTGGGTCACAGCCATGACTTCAGAAGACGGCGTACCAGAACACGAAGAAGTTGAGTCCGAGGAAGGCGGCCGCTGGCAGGGTCTCGATCACGGAGTCGCGGATCCGAATCCGCGTCCAGACGCCCAGCAGCATCAGCAAGGTCAGGCCGCCCGCCGAGATCAGGAGAAGGGGGCGATAGAAGTAACCCGCCACCAGCCCGAGGCCTCCCAGCAGTTCCAGGGCGCCGACGAGCTTTCGGAATTGGCTGAGTCCGAAGCGATCGAACTCTGCGACCATATGCTGTGTCCCCAGGCATGCGACACCGTAGCCCACGAAGGCGAGGGCTGAGATCGCACGGCAGACTTCGAAAGCGATTTGCATAGTGGGGTGGCGCGCTGGAGAAGGGCATGGACCTGCGTCCAGGTGTCGAGTGAGCGCGAACATCCAAGCTCCGCATTCCGAACCAAAGTAGACCCCATGACGCATACTCTCTCCCTCATTCTCCAGGTGATCCTCAGCCTCGGCCTCCTCAACGTGTGGCTTGTCCGCGCAGGCAGCGGGACGGCCTACCGCGGCGGCTCTGCGAATTCACTGAAGGAAGAGTTCCACGCCTATGGCCTTTCGGACGGGATCTTCTATCTCGTCGGGTTCCTCAAGGTCTCGTGCGCGATCGCTCTCCTCGTAGGCATCTGGGTACCGAGCCTCGTTCTCCCCGCCGCTGCTGTCCTCGTCCTTTTGATGCTCGGGGCGCTCGCGATGCACGTCAAGGTCGGCGACCCGCCCAAGAAATCCGTGCCCGCGTTCCTCATGCTCGCCATGAGTTCGGCCGTCGTGGCGATCTCACTCTCCTGAGGGCAGGGGCGCGAGCAGGCGACCGATCGCCTGGCGATTCGCCACGACCCCGAGGTTCAGAACGAGCATCGCCAGCGCGAGCGGAACGCCCTTCGGGAACATGGTCACGTTGAAGGCCACGATGCCGAGGGTGATGGGGAGCTGGAGCAGGCCCGCCGCGAATCGAGTGCGCGGAACGAGGAGCAGGAGCCCGAGCACGAGATGCCCGGCCGCCAGCCAGTCCATGAGCCCATCATCGCGAATGATCGCCCACATCGCCGCACCGCTGGAACCATCGTCGAGCGGCGGCTCGGTGAAGTGGAAGAGGTGATTCAGCGTCGATCCAATGAGCGGGATCGACAGCAGAACGGCGGCGATGACGCGGAGCTTTTTCACGGTGCCCTGTGTACGCGCCGCAAGCCGCAGCGGTTGCGGCGTACGCCCGTCTTTCGCGCGGTGGTCTCCGCGCTGCCTCAGGCCCACGCAGAAGTCACGTGAATGCACGGAGGCGGGCCGTCCATCGCGGGCGACCGCGCGCGGCTATTTCGGTGGCACGGCCGCTTCATCGAGGTCGAGGCGCAACAGGCTCTCGTACTGCGCTTGAACCTCCGCCATGGGGATCCAGCTCGGCGCGGTCGGGGCCATCGTGAGTTTCAAGGGCTCCTGGCCCGGCCGCGGCAGCTGCCGTGCCGCCGTCATGGCGTGGTAGAGCTTGCCGTCTGCGATTCCCATCGCATGGATCTGGCGGTTCGGGAACGCCTGGGCCGCGTTCGCCTGGAGCCATGGGGCGACGCCGGGTTCAGCCGCGATCGAGTGCGGTCCGGGGTCGACCTGCAGAACGTGGGTGGCCTGGCTGAGCACGCTCGCCAGCGGCTCTGGAACTCGCTCGACGGAGCCGAAGATGGTCTTGGTCCCAGACTGGCTCGTCGGGTCGTAGACGAAGAACGACAGATGCTGAATCCCTTCGGCTATCGAACGCAGGGCGACGGGCACGAGCCGCTGTCCGAAGAGACCTTTGGGACTCGCGTCCGTCAGCGTCTTGCTCGCCACGAGATAGCGCGTCGTCACCTCGTAGACCGAGCCGATCACCGCAGAGTCGTCATCTTGCGCGCCGAGCACCACGCCATAGCTCCGCATGGCCAGACCCTTCGAGGGCGGCGGCTCTGGAGCGCGGACCCGGCCCTCGGCATCGGTGAAGGCGCGGGACCAGGTCAGATCGGGCTGGCGAAAGCCGACGAGCGTGAAAGACAGGGGCTCCCTGCTTCCGCCGTCGATGAGGTGCAGCGTGAACTCGGCAGCATGGTGATCGTCATCGGTCAGTCTCTCCGGCTGCGCGTGGGCCCGGGTGGCCGAGTCGAACGTTCCTGCGCCGGGGCCGATGGTTTCCTCGCGGGGTGGAGCGAGCGATGCGAGCGGCCCGCCCGCGCGCGCTCCATCGGGCGCAGCGCTGGCGCGGGAGACGATCGCCAGGGGCGCCGTGTTCGCGGCTGGTTCGTGCATCACGAGAGCCAGCGCGACCGCAACACCAAGGGCAGCGATACCCGCCAGGAGCGCGCGCCTCTTTCGGGAGTCGGGCCACATGCGTTCATCTAAAGGCGCGCACTGGCTTTCGTCTACCCGAAGCGCTGGAAACGGGCGAGCCGCCCTCAGGGGCCGCGCTTGGACTGCCGGGGCGCGACGATCGAACGCCCCTGACAGTGAAATCAGCGCGTGATGTCATGACAGCCCCATGACCGAGCCGCTCGCCGTCAAGGTGCTCGTCCTCGACGAGACCTTCGACATGACGCCCGGAACGACCATCGAGCTGGACGTTCCGCTCGTTGCCGCAGATCGATAGCGCGGAACCGTCGCAGTCTCCTCTTCGTGGCCCTGCGAACCGAGCTCGACGGACGCGCGGCCGTCCAAGGTCCGCTCCTCCGGCGCTGTGCCGCCCTCCTATGGCGTCGAGACGCTATCGTGGCTCACGATGTTGCTCGCCCTCGTTACAGCCGTCACCCTCCAGGCCGTTTCCACCCCCGTGCTCGGGAGCCTTCATGATGCCGTGCCAGGGATCCGGCCGGACGTGGAGGTCTACCTCCTCACCGGCCAGAGCAACGCCCTGGGCACCACGAACAACGAAGGAGGGTCGCCTGCGGAATACGGACCGGGCAGTCATCCAGCGGATTTACTGACCGGCCTTTTCTGGTCCAACGTGAGGACGACCAACACGAGCTACCCGCCGCAGCTCTACGGGGATTCGGGGTCGGTGGCCCTGTCCCTCCGGATGCAGCAGGGGGATGGGGGAGCCAACCGATTCTTCTGGGGACTCGAGCACGGATTGGCCCGCGGACTGTGGGAGGGTGCCCCTGGTCGTGGTCGGGTGCTGATCATCAAGTGCTGTCGAGGTGGCGGTGGCAATACGTTCTGGGACAAGACGGCCTTCGACCTGGCTCCCGACTCGGGCCATATGTGGGGCCACTTGCGCGATACGGTCGACGAGGCGCTCCTGGGGCTCAGCAGCGGCGGGCTCACCTTCCGCGTGCGAGGCCTCGCCTATCTTCAGGGCGAGAGCAATGGTCCAGCGGAAGCCGCGATCGCCGGCGACCGCCTCGGGCGGCTAGCCTTCGAACTCGAGAATCACATCGAGGCTCAGTACCCCGGTACGGCGCACCCGATGCGCCTGGTCGTCGGTGAGATCGCCGGCAGCACCGCGAACGCCACGCGGGAGCGCACGACGCTGGGGCAGATGGCGGTGGCGGCAGGGATGCCTTCGGCGACGTTCGTCCGCACCGCCGACCTGCCTCTGAAGATCGACAACCTCCACTTTGGCCGAGAGGCCAAGCTGACCATCGGCCGCCGCTTCGCCGACGCGTTCCTCGGAGCACCCGCTCCTTTTCCCGTGGCTCGCTATCGCGCCGATCTCTTCCGTCCCGTCGCAGCGATGGACGTCGAGAGTCCCGAGGCCTCGGGCTTCTCCGAGAGCGACGCACTCCCAGGAGTCCTGCTCGCGGGCACCATCGAGGGCGGCGTACCCGCCTGGCGAATTCTGGATGACTCCCAGGTCGCGGATCCCGGCTACCAGCGCCCGTTGACATCGGTCGACCTGCGCGGGATGTTCGACAATGGCTGGTCCTTTCGAGCCACGGCCAAGGTGGCCACCGGAGGTGGCATGGCCCTCTGGTCGGTCGCCGCTCCCGTGGACCCTGGCTGGGGGGTACCGAGCGGCCCGGGGAGCATGAACGGGTTCGTGGTCGATCGCGTGGGCGCGGACGCACTGCGCATCGCGCTATGGGGCGACCCTGTGGCCCCGGTGGTCCTGGGTCCCGGGTCCGCGGACGCATTCCATAGCCTCGGGCTCGTGGGCGCCCAGGGCTCGCCGCTGTGCGACCTCTTCATCGACGGCATCCGGGTCGCGAGCGACATCGACCTGACGTCCAACGCCGGCTCACCCGAGCTCGGGAATCGCGTCTTCTTCGGGAGCGGTGCCTTGGCGGGCGTGGGGCGCGACGTGCTCTGGGCGGACGTTGCGCTCGCGTCCCGGTGAGGGCACGGGAGCCGGCCAGCTGTGGGGTCTCTGGAGCGGCGCGCTGCGGCCCCCACTCACCGCCTGAGCCCCTGAGCAAGAATGGCTCGGGTTCTCAGGGAGCGGGCGCGACGATCGATTCGCCTGCGGTCAGGCCGCTGCGGATCTCCACCGTGCCATCGGCCTCTTCGCCGATCGTCACCATCCGCCGGCCGCCGTCCGTCAGCGTGACGTAGCGAAGCTGGCCCAGCGTCTCGACCGCGCCTGCGGGGATGCGGATCGACTGGCGCTCGCCCGACGGGAGCAGCAGTCGTCCGAAGATGCCCGGATACAGTCGGTCGTTGCTGGAGAGGCCGACCTTCACGAGAAGGGAGCGTGAGCCCGGCTCCGCCAGCGGCACGATCTCCTCCACGAGGCCGACGACCGTTCGGTTCAGGGAGGAGAGCTCGACGCGCACCTCGCTCCCCGGCTCCAGCGTGACGGCGAGGGACTCACGCACGAAGGTCTCGAGCCGCATCTGCCGCGGATCGTAGAGGCGCACGATCGGCATGCCGACCGTCGCCGTGTCGCCGGTCTCCAGGAATTTGTCCGCGACGATGCCGTCGAACGGAGCTTCGAGGAGCGCGAAGCCGAGCGCGACCTTCGCGCCTTCGACCCGGCTACGGGCGCCTTCCACCTCGGCGGTGGTCGTCTTGACGCGGGCTTCCGCGACCTCCAGTTCCCTCTCCGAGATCGCTCCGGTCCTGGACTCGCCGATCGTCTTTAGCCTGCGGAGCGCGGTCTCCGCGTCCCGGGCGCTGGCCTCGGCCGCGGCGAGCGCGTCCTGGGCCTCTGAATCCTGGAGAGCGAGGTCACGCGCATCGAGCCGGACGAGGACATCGCCCGCCTGGACGCTGTCGCCCGGGCGGCACTCGATCGCCAGCACCTGGGCCGTGATGCGCGGCGAGACGATGGCGTCACGCGTCGCCTGGACCGTGCCCGGGAAGCGCTCGACGATGGGGTCCGTGCTCCAGGCGGTCAGGAGCGCGGCCTGGTTCGGACCGATCTCGAAGGGCGCACGCGCGGCGGTTTCCGCGGGCTCCACCTTGTCCGTGAAGGTGCCCGCCAGCACCAGCAGGATGGCGACGAGCGCTCCCATCGCCAGGACGGCCACGACGGCCTTGGGGAGCCACGCGGGCAAGCGTCGTTTCTTGGTCATGCGGTCACCTTGTCGTCCTTGGCGATGAGGTTGTAGATCAGCGGAACCACGAGCAGGCTGAAGAGCGTCGACGCGGCGATTCCAAAGATGATGGCCCAGGCGAGGCCGGAGAAGACGGGGTCGAGGGTGATCACGATGTTCCCGAGGAAGGTCGTCCCTGCCGTCAAGAGAATCGGTCGAACGCGGATCGCGCCGGACTGAACGAGCGCTTCTTCCAGGGGAAGCCCTTCGCCGCGCGCCTGTTCGACGAACTGAACGAGCACGAGGGAGTTCCGGACCACGATGCCCGACAGCGCGATCATCCCGATCATCGCCGTCGCCGTGAAGTAGGTCGGGTTCGGGTAGCCGCCGACGGACTCGGAGAAGAGACCGAGGAGCCAGAAGCCGGGCATGATGCCGATCATCGTGAGCGGGATCGCGGCCATCAGCACCAGGGTGACGAGGATCGAGCCGGTCTGGAGAAGGAGCACCAGGAAGATCGCGAGGTTCGCCGCGCCGAAGGCGATGCCGAGGTCGCGGAAGATGTCGAGCGTGATCTTCCATTCGCCCTCGCCGGACCAGCCCGCGGAGGTGCCTGCGGGCAGCTCCCACAGGTCGTTGCCGCCAGGGGAGAGGAACGTGCGGCTTTCGACAGGGATCATGCCGCCGCCGATGCCCGTGGCATCGCTCGGCGCGCGCTGATCCGCGCCGACATCGAGGACGATGTCCGCCGGCGGCCTTCCGGCGATCTCGGCCGTGACGTAGACGATCCGCTCCAGGTTCTTGTGGTGAATCGTCGAGACGCGATCGCTCTCTTCGACGGTGACGAGCTCGCCCAGCGCGACCAGCGGCTGCGGCGCGTCGCGCAGGAGCCCGCCGTCGCGCTCCTTCACGATGCCGGCCCGGCCAGCGACCTGCAGCGTCCCGAGCGTGGCCGGATCGCCGCGCAGCTCGCGGGGCAAAGTCACCCTCACGGGTGGCGGGTTCGTGTCGTCGTGGTCCTCCAGGCTCGCCGCGTGCACGCCCTGGACCGCGAGCGCGATCGTCCGGGCCACGTCGACCGTGGAGATGCCCGAGAGCGCGGCCTTTTCGCTGTCGACGCGGTGGATCTGACGCCGCTGCGGCGCACCCACGGTCGTATCCACGTCGACGACGCCGGGCTCGCGGCGCAGGCGCTCGGCCAGCGCGAGGCCAGCCGCCTCCATGTCCGAGTAGGGCACCGTCGGCTCCCCGCGAATCTCGGCGGTGATGGTGGAGAGCACCGGCGGACCGGGCGGGATCTCGACGATCTTCAGCGTGGCGCCCAGGCCCTCCGCCAGCGCCGTCAGCTCGTCGCGGAGCCGGAGCGTGATTTCGTGGGACTGCTGCTCGCGCTCGGTCTTGTGCATGAGCTGGACGCGCAGGTCGCCGAGGTGCGGCGCGAGGCGCAGGTAGTCATGGCGCACGAGGCCGTTGAAGTCCATGGGGGACGGAACGCCCGCGAAGGACGCCACGCTCACGACCTCGGGGACGCGCAGCAGATGCGCGGCGAGTTCGCGCACGACGCCGTCGGTGCGCTCCAGGGTCGAGCCCTCGGGCAGATCGACGACCAGCTGGAACTCTCCCTTGTTGTCGTAGGGCAGCATCTTCAGCGGCACCACGCGCAGCATCGGGAGGATCAGCGAGCCCACGAACAGCAGCCCGACGAAGCCGAGGAACGCCCAGGTCAGCGCCCGGCTGCGCAGCATCGGGCGCAGGAGGCCGTTGTAGACCCGATAGCGGATCGTCTTCTCGACGCCGGCGGCCTCGTCCTCTTCGGTCGCGTCGGCGCCGGTCAACGAAGCCTTCTCGTGGATGCCCCGCAGGAACTTGAGCGCGAGGAACGGCGTGACGCAGAAGGCGATCACCGTGCTGATCGTGACCGTGAGCGGCACGTTCAGCGCCATGGGCGCCATGTACGGGCCCATCATCCCCGTGATGAACACGAGCGGGATGAAGCTCAGGATGATGGTGACGGTCGACGTGATGAGAGCCGGCCGAACCTCGGCCACCGCCTTCAGCACCGAGCGGCGCGCGGTGTCCTTGCCCTTGCGGAAGTAGCGCTCGATGTTCTCGACGTCGGTGATCGGATCGTCGATCAAAAGGCCGAGCGCCAGGATCAGCGCGAACAGCGTCACGCGGTTGATCGTGTAGCCGGCGAGCATGTTGATGAGCAGCGTCGCGCCGTAGCAGACCGGGATCGCGAGCGCGATGACGAAGGCCGCGCGCCAGCCGAGGATGACGCCGAGCATCAGCACGACCGTCAGCATCGCGACGCCGAGGGCCTCCACGAGTTCGTCGACCTTCTCCTTCGCGGTGTGTCCCTGGTCGCGGATCACCTCGATGTGGACCTCGCCGGGGAGCACGTCGCGCTCCAGCTCGCTCAGAATCCCGCGCGCGCGCGCCGCGACCGCCACTGCGTTCGTGCCCGCCTTCTTGGCGATCGTGAGGTGGACCGCCGGATACAGCACACCCGTCGTGGCGTCCTCTGGCTTCGATGCCTCGCTGAATCCTATCCAGGTCAGGTCGGTCGCTTCCTCGGGCCCGTCGATGACCTCGGCCACGTCGCCGAGATTCACGGGGATCCCGTCCACCACGTTGATCACGAGGGAGCGCACTTCGTCGGCGTTCCGCAGGAAGCCGCCGGCCTCGACGATCACGACGTCGTCCGCGGCTTCGATCGATCCCGCGTCCACGCGATAGCTCGCGGCCTGGAGAGCGTTCACCACGTCCAGGGGAGACGTCCGGCGAGCCGCCAGGACCTCGGGATCGAGCTCGACCCGCACCTCGCGCGGCCAGCCGCCGACCACGCTGACCTGATTCGATCCCTCGACCGCCTGGAGGCGATACTCGAACTCCTCGGCGATCCGGCGCAGCTCGCCGTGGCCGTAAAGCTCGGGCGAGTCGCTCCACAGCGACGCGATCACGATCGGGACGTCATCGATCTCGATCGGCTTGACGATCCACGACGCGATCTCCGGGGTGATGAGGTCGATGTTGGACTCGACCTGGTCGTAGAGCTTGACGAGGCTGTCCTCGCGGTCCTCGCCGACGAAGAAGCGTGCGGTCACGGTCGCGCCGCCGGCCCAGGACTGTGAGTACACGTACTCGACGCCGTCGATCTGGCTGAGCACCTTCTCCAGGCGCGCCGCGACCTGTCGCTCGACCTGCGCTGCGGACAGGCCCGGTGCGGACACGTGAACGTCCGCAAGGGGCACGACGATCTGCGGCTCCTCTTCCCTGGGCGTCATCGACAGGGCGATGAAGCCCGCGATGAGCGCGCCCACCATGATGAGCGCCGGAAGTGGCCCCGAAAGGAAGACAGCGACCAGCTTGGTGGACCAGCCGCCGGGTAAGGGCTCTTCGTCGGACTCGGGCATCGTGATGGGGGAACCGGAGGGGTTGTACGCGAGCGGTAAGCGGTCAGTTCGCGTCGTTCTCGACCCAGAACCAGCCCCGGAGGTCACCGGCGGAGAATCCGGTGGCCTGGTCCGCCGAGTACCGTATCGACAGGGCTTCGGCGACCCCTTCGCCCAGATCGTCTTCCTTGCCGTGACACGCGAGGCACGCGGGCGCGATCAGGATCGGGAACAGGGCGCGGAGTTCGCCGTCGCCCCGGGCGAAGAGGTACTCGTCGGGCTCGGAGGCGAGGCGGTCGGCGGCCCACGTGGGAGCCGCGTTGCTCGGGTTGCGGAGCCGCGCCGCAGTCCGTCCGATCCGCAGGTCGTTCTTGGTGCTGACGGCCTTGGCGATGGCGGGCGCGCGCTCCTGGCAGACAGAAATCGCCTCGGCGTGGCCGCTCGCCTGGATGGCGCCAGTGAGCTCCGAGAAGAGGGACGAAGCGAGTTCGTTGCGTGCGGCTTCGAAGCGCCCGAGGAGCGCCGTCTGGGGCTGGCTCAGCTTGCCGCGCTCGATCGAGTGCCACTCGGTCGTGCTTGCGGGAGCGGAGCCGTCACCGCCACAAGCCGTCAGCGCGAGGCTCACGGTGATGGCGAGGTTCAGCGTGATCGTGAGGTTCTGCGCGAAGGCGAACGAAGGGAGCGCGGAGGCGCGGGAGCTTTGGGGTGCTGGCATGGAATGCGTCGGGGTCGTGGACCGCTCGGGCCTGGTAGCGTAGCACTGCCGTCCCATCGCCCGCGAGATGATCGGAGGTCAGGGCGGCGGGTGACCTTCGCCCAAAGACGCATAAGGCTACGCCAAAGTGCGTACGCCGAGGGGCAAGCGCCTACCTCGGAGCGACACGGTTGAGCCTCGCGCGACCCGCCGGGTCCGGCCACCGAGAGGGCGAGTGCCGTGGGGGGGGCGGAAGTTTCGTTCGTGGCAGGAACCGGCGCGGGATCGGGAACGAGTCGGATTCGTACTGCGTCGTGAAGGAGACCAGCTTCCATTCGCCGCCGTCCAGGACGAACTGAAGGCTGTCGACGCCGCGCCGATCCGGGTCCTCGCCGGGCACGAACGCTTCGAAGGTGACCCAGGCATGGGCGATGGAACCGTACAGGTCCACCGACTCCGAGATCACCCGCTCGTGGTAGCCCGTGGCGGCCAGCGGAGATCCGTCGATGAACGCCTGGAAGTCGGCGAGAAACGCATCCGCGCCGACGCCCTTCGGACTCTCCCCGCTGGACGGCGGCGAGACGAACGTGGCGCCGTCGGCGAACACACTTCGCAGAAACGCCTCGTCGGGGCCGCCTTCTGCGTCGAAGCTGAACGCGACGTACAGATCATCGATGAGCTTGCCGAGCCTCTGCTGCGGATCCGCGCCGCCCTCCACGGCTTCCCTTCCCGGCGCGGCGGCGGAATGGCACGCTGCGATCAGAACGCAGGCAGCGATCCCGAGAAGGCGACGGACGGAGTCGGCGACTTTCATGTGGGAAACGGTAACAGAGCAGCCGTTCGGCCCCTAGCTACCGTTCGAGGTCCGCCTTCACGTCGGCCAGGACGCCGCGTACTTCGTCGCACTCTGCCTCCGCGTGCTGGATTTCCATGACGACGGAAGCCGCACCTGAATCACTTCGCAGGAACTTCTGGCGGAGACTCGCATTGGCGCGCTCGCCGTGGCCACGAGAGATGGCGGAGGCCGCCTCGATCTCCTCGATCGCCCGCCGGACCGTGGCCGTCACGGAGACGAGTTCGGAGGAGCCGCCTCCTCGGTCCAGGTTGCCTGGATCGAGATCTTCGGCGATGGCGAGGCCGCGAGCGATCATGACCACATACAGACCGTCCGTGAGGGGCGGGAAGGCGTCGATCTGGCGTATGGCCTCGTCGATGCCCGCGATCCAAACGCCCTTTCCTTCCTCGCCGAGATCGACGCGGGTGGCAGGCCCATCGGCAAGACCATGAAGGGCATGGCGCACGACGTTGAGCCCCGCTGAACGGTCGGAGGTGTGGGGGATGCGCGCGCGGTCGAGGCCGAGCTGTCCCGCGTCCAGAATCCAGCGCGCTGCCGCCACCGGGTCGCCGTTGGCAGCGGCGATCCGTGCCTCACCATGCGCCACCATCATGAGCGCGAACTCTCCACCGAAGCCACGGCGGTCACCGATGAGCCCTCGCCAATCGATGTCCGGCCGTGCGTCGCGACAATGCGCACCCCTGCGAAGTGCAGCGAGGCTTGCCTGGGTCCGTGGATCCGCCATGAACTCAGCCATGGCGGGAGTGACCCCTGTGACGGCGGCCAGGTCGAACATGGCAATGATCTCGCCGCTCCGGCGCTTACGCTCCGCCGCTTCAGTACCCAGCAGAAGCGCCAGAGCTTCCTCGTACGCTTCGAAAGCAGATCCTTCTTCGAGTTTCCCCCAGAGCGCAGGGCGTTCATAGCTCTGGACCTCGAGCCGAGCGATGGCCTCGTCGGCGCGAGCAAGGCTCAGCGCCCAGCTCAGCCGCTGTGTCCGGCGCTCCACGAGGGGGAAGAGCGCCAGGAACGCCGCCGAGGCCACGACCAGAAGTACCCAGCGGGCGGGACCGGAGGAGAGAGACGTTCGGCTCACGATTCCCAGACTATCACAAGCAGGGCCCTCGTCCGGAAGCCCTCATCCACGCTCCGAGTCGGTCCCACCCGACGGACGCACCATCCAGAACGTCGCGAGGATGAACAGGCCGAACGGGATGAGGAAGGCAGGCACGAGCGCCGTGTTGCCGAGGAGTTTCGCGGCTGCCGCCACCGGGTCCGACACGGGCACGTCGAACCAGGAACTCTCCGTCCCGGCGGCACGATCGCGTAGTTCCCACTCCAGGACGGACAGCGTCGAAAGGTACCCCAGGCACGCGTTGCCAGCGACCCACGCGTAGAGAGCGGCGTGCAGCAGCCGAAGCGGCAGTCGCCGAAGCCAGTGCGCCCGTCTTCGAAAGACGACCAAGAGCGGGAAGCCCAGGAGAAAGAGCGCGATCCCGTGCTGTGCCCAGCGGACCACGTCGGCAAGCATTGCATCCATGACAGGGAGGGTAAGCTCACCGGGCAGCGCGGACACCGCAAGTCGTTCGAAGCGCCCCGATCAGCCGGGGTGATGGATCGGGCTTCCGGCCGGCTAACCCAGCAGCGCTTTTGCCTTCGCTTCAGGATCTTCCGTCGCAGTCAGGGCGCGGAACACCTCTTCCAGCGTTCCATCCGAGCCGGACTTGGCGCGCAGGTCGCTCAGGGCGCCAACGGTCACCAGCTTCGACTTCGCAAGGACCGCCACGCGGTCGCAGACGCGCTCGACCACGTCGAGCAGGTGCGAGGTGTAGAGGACCGCGCCGCCGCGGTCGGCCCAGCCGCGCAGGACGGCTTTGAGCATCGAGGCGCTCGGCGCGTCGAGGCCGCTCAGGGGTTCGTCCAGGACGAGGAGCGTCGGGCGGGGGAGGATGGCGCAGGCGAGGGCCGTCTTCTGGCGCATGCCGCGCGAGAACGTGCCCACGGGATCGTCGATACGGTCGCCGAGGTCGAGGTGGCCCATCAGGCGCTCGCCCTCGGCCTTCGCCTCGGCGTCCGTCAGGCCGTGGAGGCGGCCCACCAGCATCAGGTGCTGGCGCGGCGAAAGGTTCGGGTACATCGGCGCTCCGTCCGGCACGTAGCCCAGCGCGCGCCGCGCGGCCATGGGCTCGTCGGTCACCGAGTGCCCGGCGATCGAAACGGTTCCGGAGGTTGGGGGGAGGAGACCGCAGAGCATCCGCACCGTGGTCGTCTTGCCCGCCCCGTTCGGGCCGACGAGGCCGAGCACCTCGCCGGGCCTCACGTCGAGGCTCAGGTCATCGACGGCCACGAAGTCCCCGAAGGACTTCGTGACGGTCGACAGCGAGGCGATGGGCTCGCTCACGCCGTGAGGAGCTCTTCGAATTCGTCGGGGTGCACCGAGATGCCGGTCGCTTCCGCGAGCTTCTCGACGATCTTGTCACGCTGGGGCTTGGTCGCGTACTTCACGCCCTTCGCGTCGGCTGCGGAGCCGCCGCCGCACATCACGATGACCTCCTGGGGCTTGATCTCGGCGAGCTTCTCGCTCATCGCCTTGATCTCGGCGTCGGTGGTGTTGTCGAAGGGCGCCTTGTAGAGCGCGGTCTCCAGCACGAGGTGGTCGAAGTGGTGGCAGTCGGTGACGAACTTGGCGAAGTCCGGGCCTTTCTCGCCCGTGGCCGCGGTCCAGTTCTTGGCCGTGCCCCAGTCGAACTCGAGGTGCACGGCGTTGTACATCGCCAGCGTCGAGCGCAGCTCGTAGGAGCTCATATCGCGCGTCTTCGAGAAGACGAGAAGACGCGAGCGCGAGAACCACTTGTCTCGCAGCGCGCGCAGGTTCTCGGTGATCTCACGCAGGTCGGGGTGCGTCGCGGGGTCCGCGTCGCTGCCCACCACGATGATCGTCTCGACCTTGATGCCCTCCTTCGAGAGCGCGATGATCTCGCGCGCGCACGTCGTCACCACGACCGATGCACGGGGCAGCGAGCTGCCCCGTTCGACGACGAGCCCGAGCTGGGGCGAGGCGAGGTCGACGATCAGTGCACGTCCGAATCGCTTCGTGTCGCGCGGGCCATTCAGGATCTTCGAGTTCGCGTCCTTTGTCTTCGCCATCAGGCTCCTCAGGGGCTGGACGGAGAACGCCAGCCTGAATTTCTAGTCGTATTGGGCGGCGCCGCCGGTGGGCCCGCTCGAGCCCGGCATTATAGCCCAGATCACCAGGGTCAAGGCCAGTGCAGAGCGGCTTGTATGCTCGGTTGCGCTCCAGAGGAGGTACCCGGGGTCCTCTCCGGAGACGCAGCGCGCGTGGGAGAGGCGGGCCCACGTGCCCAGGGCGGCCGAGAGGGCCCAGAAGAGCAGCGCGGGCCAGGCGACCTGCCAGGCCGTCGCGTGGGGGGAAGGTGGTGGTTCTGAATGGCCGTTCACGCTTTGAGAACGGCGGGCGGCTGTGGTCGGTTACGGGCAGTGGGGTCAAGGAGGGTGATCCCTCGGGTCGATTCCTACTCCCTACCGATGGTGACTCCGCTCGATTCCCAGCTCGCTTCCGCGGGGGCCACCGCAGATCATCCCCGAGGGCCGATCTCGATGGGCGACGGGGCCCAGGCCGCCGGACCGATCCACCACGTCCGCGCGGACCTGGCCGGCTACGATTTCTCCGGCTGCGACCTCCGGGGCGTCGATTTCACCGGGGCGCACCTCGCGGACGCGATCTTCGTCGAGGCCGATCTGACCGGGGCGATTCTCGACGACGTTCACGCGGAGAGCGCTGACTTCAGCCGCGCCCGCCTGTCAGGGGCCTCGCTCCGACGCGGGCACTTCTCCCATGCGCGGTTCTCTGGCGCCCAGCTCGTCGACGCCGATGCCACGGCGGCCTTCATGGACGAGGTGGAGTTCGTCGGCGCGAGCGTTCGGGGAACCGTTTTCGCCGTCGCCCGCCTCCAGGCGACGCGCTGGAACGAGGCGGATCTCACCGGGGCCGATCTGCGCCGCGCCGATCTCTCCAGAGCGGACCTCGCCGAAGTCACGGTCCATCACGCTCGGTTCGACGACGCGGACCTCTCGGGCGCACGCCTCTCCCGCGTCGCCGGTTTCCGCCGCGCCAGCTGGCTCGGTGTGGACGCCGCCGCGCTCGACCGCCGCGGTGCCTGCTTCGTACACGACTTCATCGAGGACCAGAACTTCCTCACCGAGTACCGCAGCCAGGGCCCAGCCTATGAGTGGACGTATCGACTCTGGTGGCTCACGAGCGACTGCGGGCGCAGCGTGACTCGATGGGGGATCTGCAGCGGCGTGCTCGCCGCCCTCTTCGCTTTTGCCTACACCCAGGTCGGCATCGACTACGGTCACCACGAGACCGCGCTCTCGCCGCTCTACTTCAGCGTCGTGACCCTGACGACCCTCGGATTCGGCGATGCCGTCCCGGCGACCCTCGCCGCCCAGGCGATCGTCATGTGCGAGGTCGTGATCGGCTACGTGATGCTTGGCGGTCTGCTCTCGCTGATCTCGAACAAGCTCAGCCGACGGGCTTCTTGAGCGTGCGGACCCGGTCGATCATGTCGTCCAGCGGCCTGAGGCACGTTTCCCAGTCGTAGGTCCCCTCGACGAACTCGCGTCCCCGGTCGCCGAGCGCGCGCGCGCGTGCCGGGTCCTTCAGGAGTTCCACGACCCTGGCCGCAAAGGCCTCGGCCGTGTCAGCGACCAGGAAGTCCTGCCCTGGCGTGCCTTCGACGCCCTGCGTGGCGCTCGTCGTTCCCACCGTGGGCAGCCCCATGGCGAGCGCTTCCAGGACCTTGTTCTGGATGCCGCGGGCGACCCGCAGGGGAGCCACGCTCACCGCCGCCTTCTTCAGGTACTCGCGCGGATCATCGACGAAGCCGGTGACCTCGATCGCGTCGCGGGAGCCCAGCGCGAGGACCTCGGCCGTCGGCTTCGAGCCCACGATCGTGAAGCGCGCGTGCGGAACCTCCCTGCGAATGAGCGGGAAGATCTCGTTCGCAAACCACACGCACCCGTCGACGTTGGGGAAGTAGTCCATCACTCCGATGAAGACGAGGTGTCCATCCTCGGCAGCGTCGGGGCTCGGCTGGTAGTGATCCAGCGCGACGCCGTTCCGCATCACGGTCGAGGGGCAGCCCGGGATCTCCTTCTGGAAGATGTCCTCTTCCAGCGGCGTGCAGAACACGTTGGTGATCGTCTCGTGGGAGATCTTGCTCTCGAACGCGCGCAGCGTCTTCCATTCGCGGCGGTACACCACGCTCATGGGGAAGCGGTGCTTGTCCGCGTACTGGCGCCACTTGTCGGAGTCGAGTTCGGCGAAGTGCATCACCCAGGGGACGCCCTTGCCCGTCAGGAAGGCACCCATGGACGACGAGAACGCGTAGCCGAGGTCCATTTTCGGAAGGAGCTCGTTCACCTGGCGCTCCAGTTCCTTCGAGCTGAAGACCCCGAGCGTGAGCGGCTTGTTCGTCAGCAGCAGCGGCAGCGACCGGATCTTCTGCGACCGCTCGTTGTGGGGGATCGCGATCGTGCGGATTCCCTTCTCCTCGTTCAGCACCCTGGCCGCGTCCAGGTCCGCCTGGTCGTGGGCGAAGGCGACGATCGTGAGGTCGTGCTCCCGTGAAAATCGCTCGCAGATCCGCCAGGTGGAGATCTTGTCGCCGCGATTCGGAGGATAGGGGACGCGCTGGGCGAGGAAGAGGATGTTCACGCGGAGAGTCAGAACGGGGCTACCGGGGACGGTAGCCGGCAAGGGTACGACTTGGGCTCGCCCCGGGCGACCATGGACAGCGCTTCCTCTGCGGCTACTGGAAAGCGATGCGGCCCGCCGAGACGTCGAGCACGACGCTGCACCCGCGGAGGCCACGCGTGCCCAGGTTCCCCGCGATCCACGGGTCGCTCAGGGGGCCGGGGGCGCTGCTTCGGAGGAGCGTCACCTCGGGGCGCTGGAGGATGAGGCTGGCCTCATCCCCCGGAGCAATACTGCCGCCCGCGGACGCAGGAGTGGGGTTCCCGAGGACGATCGCTTCCAGCGTGCTGCGCCAGCCGAGAACGGTCCCGAAGGCGCCTTCGAGCCGCGTCGCACGGAGCTGGGCTCGGTCGCCGACGAGGTCGAACTCGCGGGACGCCCACTCCGCGATGGTGATCGTGTCGTCGGAACCGGTGTCGATCCTGAACCACAGGGTTCGGCTCACTCTCCCTTCCTTCGTGAGCTGGCCTCCGATGCACGGCGAAGATCCGTCCTGCTGGAGCGGGACCCAGCGCAGCCCTCGGCGCTCGAAGCCCCGCGGATCATGGAGGGTGACGCGGCCTCGCGGCTCGTCCAGGGTGACGACGGCGCGCTCGAAGAGGGGGGCTCCGAGAATCCCGGCGACCTCGAAGCCCGCGCGGGCGGAGAGGAAGCTGGTGTCGACGGTGACGAGCCTCGGCCTGGACTGGGTCAACGGGCCGACCGCCAGCGTCGTCGCCTCCGTCCAGCGCCCGGCGCCGCCTCCGCTGACGCCCTGCAGCTGGGCGACGCTACCCGTCGCGAGCTCGAGGGTTTCAGCCAGCTCGACGTGGATGGCGTGCGAGCTGAAGCCGGTGTCGAGGAGCATCCAGGCCTCCTCGTGATCGTCGATCCTTGCGCGGACGTAGAAGCGGCCCCCCTGATCCACGCGCGCTTCCACGGGCTTCCCGCGACCGCCGGCGGCCGTCTCGTCGAACGACGTGTCCGTGGGAAGACTTCGTGGTGTGCCGAAGGTCCTCGGCGTCCCCCGCGTTCGACGCGCGAAGCGGTCGACGTGAACGATCGAACCGTCCACCGTTTCCGTCATCTCGTGGGGGAACCAGACGCCGTCCTCGACCCGCCAGTCGGCGAACCTTACCTCGCGCACGCGGGCGTTCCTCGTCATCGAATACGACAGCGGTCTCCGCGACGCGGCGTCGACGACGAGCGTGGCTTCCAGCGGTTCGCCCACACGCTCCAGCCGCAGCTCGATCGTGGTGGCGCCTCCCGTGGGTTCGACCGGGGTGATCGTGAAGCGTTCGTCGCCCGGGGTGAGCCAGAGGAACGTGCGGAGCCAGCCGTCGGCCAGCAGGTACTCGCGAGCGCCCAGGCCGAGTTCGCGTGAGACGCCCCGCGGATCGAGCGTCCAGGCCGCGCGGCCGTCGAACCCCTGGGCCGCCGCTGCTTCCTCGGTGCCAACGGAAAGCAGGAAGGCGCCCGTCGGCTTCAACGACAGCGTGAGCGGCCGCTCGACGCCCTCCCCCATCGCGCCGGTCCCGTCGTCCGGGCCCGGGTAGACGCGGACCCCCGCGTAGGTCAGTCCCGTACGTTCACCGAACAGCGCGTCGGTGCCGACCGCTTCCCGAATCTCCTGGAAGAGCCCGCGGGTGGGCCTCAGGACCCGGACCGGCGGGGTGACCTCGCACGCCGCAAGGCCGACGCCCGTGGCGAGAAGGAGCGTGATCTGGGCGAGGCGCACCGCGCTACGAGACCAATTCGGGCCCCGCAACTCAAAAGGAATCTCCCTTTGGGGCGCAGGGGCCCGAGAGGACTGGCGGCTCCCCGGATTGGCGCTAGCGTGGTTTTGCTTTGCCCATCGCCGTTGATGGCAACGGAAGCCACAACTCGCACCCGCACCCCCTGTGGTGCCTTTCACATCCTGCCATGAATCGTCTCTCTCTCTACGCCCTCTCGGCGTGCGTGGCCACGGCCTCCGCTGCCGCGCAGGTGCCCGCATCTGACCGCCCCGTCCCCGCGGACGCCCGGGTTCGCTTCGCCGGGATCCTCGACGTCGCGACGCAGACTCTCTCCACCGCCTCGTCGCGCAGCTTCAGCGCTCCTGTCTACGTCAACGACTCGCCGAGCGGGTTCTTCTACGACACGATCGACGGCCGCAGGATCATCGACGAGGGCCGTCTGCCGGGCCGCACGTCGACCGACATCCTCGGCACGCAAGACAGCTACACGATCACGAGCCTTCAGATCGGCTACAGCACCAACGCCACGGACCCGAGCCTCGGTGGCGCGGGCATGACCGTGGAGGTCTCGCTCTACGAGAGCTTCGCGACCTGCGGTACGCTCGGCGCGACGGACGCCCCGGTGGCCACCTACGTCGTCTCGGGACTGCCGGGCTCGCTGACCGGCAGCTCGCAGTCCGTGCTGGTCAACCTCGACCTCTCCGCGATGCCCGCCTGTCTCCGCGCGGACGGCGGCGACGGCTACTCGGACGGTGACTCGGACCGCTTCGGCTGGTCGTTCCGCATCGTGGATCCGGCCGACGCCACGGCGGCGGGCCCGCTCCTCGCCGGGGATCCAGCGAACAGCCTCGAAGGCGACGGAACGTTCTTCAGCGGCAACATCGCGACGGGGACGGGGCTCGACACCGCGGACCTGTTCGCCCAGATGGGCGCCGGCGGAATGGAGAGCTGCCTCTTCTTCGGCGGCTACCCCGCGAACCCCTTCTCGTCCTTCTACCTCGTCGCGAGCAGCGACCTCGCAGGCGACTGCATCGGCTGCGGCGTCGGTGACGACCGCTTCGAGGAGAACGACGATCTCGCCTCGGCCGCGGCCATCGGCCTCGACACCTACGGCGGCCTGATCAGCGACGCCGAGGACGACTGGTTCGTCTACACCATCCCGGCGGATACCTCGGCCACGTTCGTCATCGACTTCGTCGATGCAACGTCCGATCTCGACCTCTTCGTCTTCGACGGCGCAGGGACGGAACTCGACTCGAGCACAGGCGTCATCGACCAGGAGTCGGTGATCGTGTTCAACTGCGGCTCGTCGATGCCCATGGATGTCTACGTCCAGGTGCTGAACTTCAGCTCGATCTGCAACGAATACGATCTCTCCGTCACGGAGGGCCTCGTTCCCGGTGACGACATCCTGGAGGACAACGATAGCTGCCTGACCGCGGGCCCCTTGCCGATCGGCATCACCCGCGATCTGGTCGTCCGGCCGTTCTGCGGCTCCGAGGGCGGCGAGGACAGCGATTGGTACGCCTACACCCTGGCCGCAGGCGACTCGCTGACCGTCGACATCCTCTTCGAGGACGCCATCGCCGACATCGATCTCGTGATCTACGACGTCAGCGCTGGCTGCCCCGGCGTCTCCGTCTCGACGGGCTTCTCGACGACGGACAACGAGCACGCTGCCTTCACGAACGCTACGGCCGGACCGCTCGACGTCGTGGTGCGCGTGGATCACTTCGCCGGAGGCGTGAACACCTATGACCTCTCCGCCAAGGTGGGCCCGGCGACGATAGGCGAGCTCCTGTGCTTCGGAGAGCCGAACAGCGTCACCCCCGGCGCTCGCGTCTGCACGACGGGCAGCGACATCGCCACGGACAACCACCTGGTGTTCGACGTGACGGACCTTCCGCTCATGTCCACGGGATTCTTCATCGTCTCGCAGGACACGATCGTGATCGTTCAGCCCGGCGGCAGCGAGGGAACGCTCTGCATCGGGAGCCCGGAGATCGGACGATTCAGCTCGACGCCCCAGAACAGTGGAGCGATCGGGATGGTCACGTTCAGCCCGGATATCACGTCCATCGAGCTGAGCAACGCCACGGGAACGGTCTTCGTGACGGCGATATCAGGGGACACGTTCAACTGGCAGTACTGGTACCGCGATACGAACGGGATGGGCGTCCCCACGTCGAACTTCTCGGACGCGGTGACGCTCACCTTTCAGTGAGGCGTATCCCCGCGCCGCTCTCCACCTGAGGGGAGTGGCCAAGCCGGCGCCCGGGGCGGTACTTGCAGCCCCGGGCGCCGGGTTTTGTCTCGGGATGGGAAGCCCGTCGGTCCGGCGACTGACGTGAAGCGGAACTTAACGCACCGTCGGTTTCTTTTCAGGGCCATTCGCGATACCTGTGCCCCTGCGCGGAGGGTCTTCGCGCGCCGCTTTGCTCGACTCCTCGGGCCCGGAATTCGCCCATGCTACTCTCCCTTCCACTCTGCTTCCTCGCTCAGCAGCCCATTGCCCTCGAGCGCGTGGTGGTCCCGTCGGCTGGCATCGTCCAACCGGTGGATATCCAGTCCCGGCCCGGCGATAGTCGCTTCTTCGTCGCCGAGCGCAACGGGCGCGTGAAGATCGTGGTCGACGGAACGCCCCTCGGCCTGCCCTTCGCGGACCTCTCCGCGCGGGTCGCGGTGAACGGGGACACGGGGCTTCGATCCTTCGCCTTCGCGCCGGACCACCCGGCGTCGGGCCACGTTTTTCTCTGGTACGACGCCGAGAACGGAACCGACGGCGTCGACGGAGTGCTCGTTCGCATGACCACCATGGTGGGCAACGAGGATCGCCTCGACCCAGCGTCACTGGTGGAGGTCCTGCGCGTGCCCCAGGACGGCAAGAGCCATGGCGGTGGACACATCGGCTTCGATCCCGAGGGACGTTTGCTCCTCGGCATCGGGGACGGCAAGCCCGGCGGTGATCCCATGTGCCGCGCGCAGGACCGTTCCAACCTCCTCGGCACGATGATCCGCATCGACGTCTCGGGCGCACTGCCCTACACGATCCCGGCCGACAATCCCTTCATCGGCATGGCGGGCGTGAGGCCCGAGATCCTGCACTACGGGCTCCGGCATCCGTGGAAGTGGTGCGTGGATTCGTCCAACGGCGATCTTTGGATCGCCGACGTGGGTGAGGTCCAGCGTGAGGAGGTCGACTACATCCCCGCGGGTGGCGCTGGCCTCAACTTCGGCTGGCCCGCCGTCGAGGGGTCCACGTGTTTCACGGGAGACGGCTGCGCCGTGCACCCCGACTGCACCGAGCCCACGTTCACGGCGCCGGTCTTCGAGTACAACCACGGAATGGGTTGTTCCATCACCGGCGGCCGTGTGGCGGAGAGTACCAGCGTCCCCGATCTGAACGGAGCCTTCGTCTTCACGGACTTCTGTTCCCACAGGATCTGGTCCGCGCGCTCCGACGGTGCGGGCTCCGTGAACGTGATCGAGCACGGGGTGACGGTCTATCCCTCGGGCGCAAACCTCACGCTGCCCGTGACCTTCGGCATCGATGGTCAGGGTGAACTCCTGATCGCCGACTACGTGGACGGAGAGATCTACCGCGTGGCGCCCGCCGACTCGCTTCTGGCGATCTGTGACGGTATGCCCAACGTGGCAGGCCCCGGCGCGTCGATGACCCCCGCTGGATCGACGATCCTGTCCCGCAACGATCTCGTGCTGAACATCGCGGGCACGGCGCCCTACACGCTCGGCATCCTTTTCTACGGCCCAGGCGCCACATCGGTGCCCGCGGGCAACGGGATGCGCTGCGTGGATCCGGGCGGCCTCTCGCTCTTCCGCGCGGGCGTGCGCGTCGCGAGCGGCAGCGGAACGATGAGTTTCGCGCTGGACCTGGAGTCGCACCCGTTCAACGCGGGGCTGAGTCACGTGCAGGCCGGATCGACGTGGGTCTTCCAGGCGTGGTACCGGGACATCGGCGGCCCGCTCGGCGCCTCGACCAACTTCTCGGGAGCGATCGCGGCGCGCTTCCGGCCCTGACGCCGTCGGACCCGGCGGCGGCTTGGCTGCCAGGCCGCTATTGCCAGGCCGCTACTGGCGGCCTTCGACGCCCTCGCACTCGATCCCGGCGTCCCCCAGGAGCTGGGCCGTGACGCCCGGGCCGGGCACCACTTCTCCGTTGACGTGGGTGGCCGCGCATCCGCAGGAGGGGGAGCGCTCCTTCAGAAAGGCGCGTCGAAGGCCTTCCCGCCGACAGAGCGCCAGCGCCCCTTCCGCCCCCGCCAGGAACTCCGCCGTGACGTCCACGCCGCCGTCCGTCACGATTCGACCGCGGCCCGCCAAGACGTCGGCGGCGCTGGCCGTGAGGTCCGCAGGGGGCCGCGGGGTTCCCAGGCCACCGTGTTCCTCCGGACAGAACGGGACCGCGACGGCGCCCTCTTCCCGGAGCCGCTGGAGGAGGATCGAGTCGCGGTTGTTGCCCGCCTTGTAGGTGCAGTCGCGACCCAGCAGGCAGGCGCTCACGAGCACGCGTTCGGGTTCGGGTTCGGTCATGGTCGTCCTCGCGGCGGTACTTTTCCGGGGGCCTCGACGCTCGCGCGCGCGGCGGTCGCCTCCCGGATCGCCGCCTGGAACTCTTCCACTCGCCCGATGCCTACGCGGACCGAGAAGGTGACCTCTTCGCCGTAGTCGGCGTTCTCTGCGCCGAGCTCCCAGGCTGCCAGCACCCCGCTCACCGCCCCTGAGTCCCCGTACGCGTGGGTGCAGACGAGCGTGACCTTCACGTCGACCACCTTCAGCTCCGCCCGGTCCAGCGCCTGACCCGCCGCTCCGCCGTAGGCGCGCATGAGTCCGCCGACGCCAAGCTTCACGCCGCCGAAGTAGCGCACGACGCACGCCATCACATCCGTGACCCCGTGGCCTTCGAGCTGCAGGAGGATCGGGCGCCCCGCGGAGCCGCTCGGCTCGCCGTCGTCGTTCGAGCGCGTCTCTTCCCCTGCGCCGCCCAGCCGCCACGCCCAGCACACATGGCGCGCGTCGTCGAACTCGGCGCGGACGGACTCCAGGAAAGCCTGCGCCTCGGCTTCGGTCTCCGCAGGCGCGATGCAGGCGATGAACCGCGAGCCCTTGATCTTGTCGGGCTCGTACCGAAACGGCTCGGCCAGCGTCGTGTAGGACTCGACCGGTGCGCTCAACGGCGGCTCGCCTCGTCGGGGAACACCGGGGGCGCGTAGTAGACCTCGTCGAGGTAGAGCCCCGACGCGGGCGCGCTCCCCGGCGCCTTCCGGCGGTCCTTGGCCTTCAGGATCGACGCGAGTTCGTCCACGCTGGACCGGCCCTCTCCGACGCGCACGACCGCGCGCACGAGGTTGCGCACCATCTTGTAGAGGAACCCGTTGCCGGTGAAGACCATCTCGATGACCGGGCCCTCGCTGAACATCGAGGACTGGCTGAGCCAGCGCACCGTGCCCTGCCGGTCGAAGTTCGACTTCGACGCGAACGACGCGAAGTCATGCTCGCCTTCGAAGAGGGGCACCGCCTCGGCCATCGCCCCGAGATCGAGATCCCCGTGGACGTGCCATACGCGCCGCTCGTACTCCGGAGGCAGCTCGTCGTTCAGCCAGATCGCGTAGCGGTAGGTCTTGCCGGTGCACGAATGCAGCGCGTGGAAGTCCTCGGGAACGTTCGCCGCGTTCTCGACGATGATCGCGCCGTCCACGGTTTCCTGCAGGTACTCGTTGAGCTGACGCACGACCTCCTCGGACGGGAGACCGAGCGGGAGCCTCGTGCTCGCCACCTGTCCGACCGCGTGTGCGCCGCGGTCGGTGCGGCCGGAGCCGGCGACGACGGACGGCACGTCGAACACCTCGGCGATCGCTTCCTCCAGCGTTCCTTGCACGGTCTCCTGGTCGCGAAGCCGCTGCCAGCCGTGGAAAGGCCGTCCGTCGTAGGAGAGCAGCAGCGCCGTGTTACGGAGCTCGGCCTCGCCGTGGTCTCCTTCCTTAGGCCCTTTCATTCGCTCTCCGGTGCGTCGTCGCCCGACATCGCGCGGTTCAGGAAGAAGCCGCTGACCGAAGCGCGCACCGCATCACCGGCCGCCGCCCGAACGGGCGTCACCATGTGCGGCGCGCCGCCGAGCACCACGAGTCGGTTCGGCCTGGGCGCGATGTAGTGGCCGACGCCGAGTTCCATCAGCGCCTCGGAGTACGCCTCGTTGTCGAACCGGTGCCCCATGATCGGGAGCGCGTCGCGTCCTTCGGGCATGTCGGCGATCAAGAGTTCGCCGCCCCAGTGCGCGTTCCAGTGCGGATGCGCGTAGTAAATGTAGGCGCCCGCGTAGAGATCGTGATCGTCGCCGTGCCAGGACAGCGCCGAGCCCCGGGGGTACACGTAGGCGCGCGCCGTGACGTGGGCCCAGGCGTCGCCGATCAGATCCGCGAACTCGGGTGACTCGGCGAGCAGCGCCGCGAGCACGTGATCGAGCGCGGTCTCGCTCGGGAAGAGATCGGGCCGCTCGGGATCGTGCAGGAGCTCGGCGGTCCTCGGCGGCGTGATGATCTCCTGGCTGCCGAGCGGCACGCCATCGTCGAGCTTCCAGGCCCCCTTGGTGCGGGATACGGGCGCGAGATCCGCGAACTGGAGCATGGACCAGACGTCCGTCCAGGACTCCTCGTCCAGGAAGTCGTCGATCAAAAGGTAGGGGCGTCCGGCGCTCGTCATGGCGCAGAGGATACCAGCCCCGCCGCCACGGGAGGGTCTCCCGCTACAGGAGGTCTGGGAAGCTCGGCTCGTGCTTCTTGAAGAACCGCAGGCCGATCCAGTACGTCACGGCCGCCACCGCGGCGAACGGAAAGAGGTAGCCGAGGCTTGGCCAGATCCCGAAGAGCGTGACCTCGCGGAACATCTCGACGAACCAGTACATGGGGTTCAAGTTCAGGATCCAGCCCATCCCCGCCTTCTGAACCATGTGCGCCGGGTAAAAGATCGGCGTGGCGAACATCCAGACGGTCAGGCCGACGCCCACGAGGTGGAACGTGTCGCGCCAGAAGAGGTTGAAGGCCGCCAGGAAGGAGCTCAGGCCCACGGTGTAGAGCGCGAGCAGGGCGAGCAGGACCGGGAGCATGATGAGCGAGGGGCCCAGCGCCAGCGCGTGGTGGCGGCTGGAGTCCGCGCTCGTGTAGACGCCCGTGGCCCCGTGCGCGCCGGTGTCCTTGTCGATCTCCGCCTGCGGGAGCGCGCTTTCCGTGAGCGTGATGAGGACCGCGTCCTTGCCCGGAACCATCTCGCGGCCACCGGAGTCCGTCACGCGGATCTCGATCGTCTCGTCGCCCTCGTCGTTCAGCGCGTCGCGCAGCGGGATGATGGGGATGTAGAGCCGCGCGGACCCCGGCGGCAGCACGACCTCGTCGTGGAGCGCGAGGTAGTCGACGCCCCGGGTGGCGGTCCCGCCGTACTCCAGCTGGAAAGTGGTCGGCGTGCGCCAGGCGCGCTCCAGCGAGACGAACACCCGCGGCCAGGTGAGCACCACCGCGCCCTCTTCGTTCAGGACCGGCTCGAAGGCCTCGCCCACGGCCTCATACTCGTTCTGGCGCTCCAGCATCGCCGTCGGCGGCGACAGATACCCGAACCACACCACCGCGGCGAGCACGATGGGGAGGCCGATGCACATGTTGAGGATCGCCGAGGTCGTGATGTAGGCCGGGAACACGCTGGCCGGAAACACGACCTTCTGAAGAAGGTTCGAGTTGTCGACGAGGCAGTTCGTGCAGCGTGACACCGACTCGGCGAACGCGGTCCAGACGATGATGCCCGCGAGCATCACGAGCGCAACCTCCAGAGCCCCCTGCTCGTCGCTCCAGCGCGTCTTCAGGATGATCCGGAAGACGAAGGTGAAGACGCAGAGGTTGATCAGCGGGAAGATCACGGACCAGAAGAAACCCATGCTCGAACCGACGTAGCGCGCCTTGAGATCGCGTACGACGAAGTCCCGCAGCAAGGTGCGGTTCTCGAAGAGAGACGAGAATGGCCTGGGCATGGTTCGTGGGACGCGTCGCCGAAAAAGGGACAGGCAAGGCGCCTGGGGCGAAGAGTAACGCGCCGGGGGAGGAGAAGCAGGGCCGAGTCCCGGGCGAGCGGTCGATTCCCCTGGATTTTCACACCTCGTCTTCATGCGGGCGTCCGCTCGCGTACCCTTCACCCCGTGTCGGAGCATGTGTCGGATCAGGAATCATCGGGCCGCTGGAGTGAATCCCATGAGCATCGAGTGCTCTTTGTCGGGAAGTACGCCCTCGAGGACAGCGCGGGGAACGCCGTCGCGATCCGCCGGCTCGAGGCAGCGTTCGTGGCGCGTGGGGCGGGTGTGCGCTACGTCCAGTCGACCCACTCGGCCGGGGAGGCTGCCTTCGCCCTGTTCGGCTTCACGCCCACGGTGGTCCACGCGCTTCACGCCGGGGAGTCGGCGCGGCTCGGCGGAGAGCTGGCGCGGGCCTTCGGCGTTCCGCTCGTGGTCACCGTCACCGGCACGGACCTGAATGGCCCCGCCGCCGAGGCAGAGGCGGCCCGTCAGAACCTCCGGGCCGCCGACGCCGTCGTGGCGCTGACGGAGCGCCAGGTCGAGCAGCTCGCCGCCATCGTCCCCGCTCAGCGGGTCGTCCGCATTCCCCAGGCGGTCGAGCTTCCCGAGGCGCCGGGCGACGAGCCCTTCGAACTCCGCGAGGCGCTGGCCCACGTCGGCGGGCCGGAGCTGGCGGCTCGCCGGCTCCTGCTCCTCGCGGGCGGTCTCCGGCCGGTCAAGGGTCAGCTCTTCGCCCTGGAGGCCTTCGAACGGGCGGGGGCAGCCCAGGGGGGAGCCCAGGAGGGGACCCAGGGGGGGGCACTCGACGACTGGCTCCTCGTCCTCGCGGGGCCCGTCCTGGACGCCGACTACGCCGCGGTGGTCCGGGAGCGCGCCCGCGCTCTCGGCGGAGCCGTCTACATCGGGGAGATCCCGCACGAGTCCATGGCGTCCGCCATGGCCGCCTGCGACGCGCTGCTCAACGCCAGCGAGAGCGAAGGGGAGCCGCAGATCCTGCTGGAGGCCCAGTGCTCCCGCTTACCCGTGATCGCGCGCCGGGTCGTCGGGAACACGGCGCTCGTGGAGGACGGTGTGACCGGGTGGCTCTTCGACGACTACTCGGATCTCGAGTCGATCCTGCGGGAACTCAGCGCGCATCCCGAGCAGCTCCAGGAGGTCGCGGCGCGCGCCTTCGAGGTTCGGCGCGATCGCCTCGACGTGGGCGCCGAAGCCGAGGCACATCTCGATCTCTACAGGTCCCTCTCCACAAGGCCTTGACCCGCGCGCAAAGCTGAAGGCGGATTCACCGATGAAACCAAGCAACGTTCTCTTCTTCGGCTCGGGAGCGGCGGCGCTCGTCTATCAGACCGTCTGGGCTCGGCTGCTCTCACGTCTTTTGGGCAGCGGCGCCAGCGGGACGGCGCTCGTGCTCGGCGTCTTCATGGGGGGGATGGCGATCGGCGCCTGGCTCGGCGGCGGGCTCGCGCGGCGAACTCGCCATCCGGTGCGGCTCTTCGTGACCATCGAGGTCGCGCTCGCGGTCTGGGCAGCCTTCAGTCCGCACCTCCTGACGATGATCGAGCCCGTAGGCGGTTTCGGCGCGCGCGCGGGCGTCGCGGCGCTGGCGCTCCTTGGGCCCACGCTGCTCATGGGGATGACCTTTCCTCTGATGGGAAGGCTCACCATCGGCCAGTCCAGCGAGACCGCGGCCGCGACCTCGGAGTTCTACGGTTCCAACACGGTGGGCGCCGCCGTCGGCGCGCTCCTCGGCCCGTTCCTGCTGATGCCGGCGCTCGGCCTCAGCGGCGCGCTCTACGCGGCGGCGACCCTGGAGCTGCTGGTGGCCGTGGGCGCGAAGTTGGTGCTGAAGGCGGCCGACGATGACGTGGCGCCTGGGAACGAAGAGGAGCCGCAGGCCTCCGCACGCTCCATCTGGCTCGACCCGATCGCCATCGCGGCGCTTCTGATGGGGGCGTCGGCGCTCGCGCTGGAGGTCGTTCTGACGCGCGTGCTCGTCAACGTGACGGGCGCTTCGATCTATGCGTTCTCCATCGTGCTCACGGTCTTCCTCATCGGCATCGGGCTCGGGAGCCGCTGGCTGGAGCCGATCGCTCCAGAGGAGGCCAAGAACCGCAGGAGCCTCCGCGACGCGCACGCGCGGGTGTTCGCCCGAGCCGCGCTCTGGGTTCCGGTGGCGACGCTCGCAGGCCTCTATCTCCTGCGACTGCGGCTCGGCGAAGGGGATCTCTTCAGCGGACTCGCCAATCGGATGCCCGGCGGCGCCAGCCTCGTGACGCTGTGGCTCGGGCATGCGACGTGGGCGGCGCTCGCGCTCCTCGGCCCGGCGATCTTCTTCGGCCGCGCGCTGCCCTCGGCGATCGGCGCAGTGGCCGCGACCCGCGGTCCGGCGGATCGTGAGCGCGTCCTCGGCATCGTCTACAGCGCGAACACCCTCGGCTCGCTCCTCGGAGCGCTCGGCGCCGGGTTCGTGGCGATTCCGCTCATCGGCCCGCGGTACGCGCTCGTGGCCGCGCTGGTGCTGCCGATCGCGGCCGCGCTGCTCGCGGGTGCGCGGCGCCTCGCGCAGCCGGTCCTCTACTTCCTGGGCGGAACCGCTGTCTTCGGGTTCCTCTCGCTCTACGTGAGTACGGACGGAACGCTGCGCACGCTCGCCCACGGACCCCACGCGACGGTCTCGGTCTTCGACTCGGATGAGAGCGGCGAGGACGTCCGCGCGCTGCGCGTCAACGGGAAGGTCGTCGCGACATCGGGCGCCGTCGACCTCCGCCTCCAGCGCTTGCTGGCCGCGATCCCGGCCCGGCTCCACGGCGACGTCCACACCGCGATCGTCATCGGCATGGGAACCGGCATGACGGCGGGGACGCTGCTCGCCGAGCCGACGCTCACGTCCCTGGAGGTCGTCGAGATCAGCGCGGTGATCCCCGAGGCAGGCGCTCGACCCTTCGCGGAGTGGAACGGCCATCTTCTGGACGACCCGCGCACGACGGTGATCCACGCCGATGGCCGCCACTACCTCGCGCGTTCGGAGAAGCGCTACGACCTCGTCACCTCGGACCCGATCCACCCGTGGACGGCGGGCTCCAGCGACCTCTACTGCGTCGAGCATTTCGCCAACATGGCGAGCCATCTGGCGGAGGGTGGGATCGCGTCCCAGTGGCTGCCGCTCTACCAGCTTTCGGACGAGGACGTGAAGACGGTGATCGCGTCGTGGACGGCCGCGTTCCCGAGCACGAGCGCCTGGCTCACGGCCTATGACCTCGTGCTGGTCGGCGCCAACGGAACGCTGCCGGGTCCGGACGCGTTGGTGCAAACGAAGCTGAGCCCGAAGCTCGCCGCCGAGCTGGCCGAAGCGGGCATCCGATCCGCCTCAGGCATGGCGGCGCTCTTCGCAGCGGACGACGCCGCGCTGCGGGCCTACGCGGGGGAGACGCCACCGATGCACGATGATCGCCCGGTGCTGGAGTTCCGTGCACCGCGCTCGTTCCTGGCGGGGTACAGCATCGGAGCGCTGCGCTGGGCGGGTCGCCGAGAGCTGATCGCGGACCTTCCCGCCTCGAGCCGGGCGCGTGCAGCCGAGTTCCGCGACCTGCTCGATACCTTCCTGAACGAACTCCCCGGCGGCTGGAGCCAGGCCGCTGGAAAGTACGGAAAGGCGCTGGTCCGTCCGGAGTAGCCGGGCGCGGCAGTCCCCATCATCGCCCACGCCCACGCCGGCGCCGCCGCAGGGGTGGTGCCCGCGGTACGACCCCGGTTCGCCGCCTCTCCAGGCGGAGTCTGCGCGTACGCCGATCCGGTCGTGGCGATCAGCACCATTACGGTCCGGGCGTCGGTCGCTCCGAGAGAGTTTTCCCGCCGAGGGGCCTTCGTGGACTTCATCCCCGTGGGAATCTCCATCTCACTGAAGGTTGACGAGCACGAGAACGAGGCCTTCGCCCGATTCGAGGGCGGTCATGGCCTTGCCGATCACGGCGCCGTCCCAGAGATCCCGGTCCGTTGCTTTCATGGCGTGGCCCGCGAGGTTCGACGTCGTGAGGCGATCGCCGGGCTGGATCGCGCCGTTCGCTGCCGTGGCCTTGACGTAGACGCGACCGTTCATGGCCACGAGCGTGTCGCCTTCCAGCTCACCTTCCTGGCTGAGGCAGATACCCGGGTTGACGCCGCCGGCGCCGGAGACGATGCCGGCCACCTTGGTGTCGTAAGCGGCGGACGAGGGCATCAGCTGGCCCGGGTTCTCGGGATCGATGACGACGACCGTTCCGGGCACGGAGAGCTCACTTGCGTGGAAGCGTTCGACGATGTCGGCGCCGCCGCGGATCTCCAGTGACTGTTTCACGGACACCGTCCCCGAAGCCTCCACCGAAAGTCGAACACCGCCGGCCAGATCTCGAAGCTGGAAGATGCCGTCGCGATTGAGGAACTGATAGCCGCGGCCGCCAGCATCCGTATCCTGGAACGTCATGTTAGGATCGCGACCAGTGATGAGGATCCCTGGCTCCGATGCAGCTGTGATGTGAAGGTTCTTCTGGGGACTCGGCGTGCCAATTCCGACCCGCCCAGGGGTGTAGCCGATGTCGTTGCCATTGCTCGTCCACTGCGACGTCCCGTTAAGGTCATCTCTGGGGGCCCAGGTCACGCCGGTCCACTTCAGCACCTGACCGGGGAAGGCGAACGCCTGATCGATGTCGTCTCCAGTGACAGACCCGTCGATGATATTCTCCGAACCCACTGAGTTCGGTGCGAGCTCCGACGCAGTGATCGCGTCAGGGCCGATGTCAGCCGAACTCAGCGAGTCATTGAGGACCTTGGCTCCCGTGACGGCGTCGTTGCGAATCTCGGCCGAGCCAACGGAGTTGGCGGCAAGCTCTGAATCCGTGACTGAATCCGGCGCGAGGTCACGGAACGTCAGCGAATCGTCGAGAATATCTCCACTCGTGATCTGCGTTGCGGCCAGGCGGAAGTCGATCGCGTGGAGGCCATCGAGGAAATCCGCGTTCAGGAGCGGGACCAGGGTGCGCGAGGAAACGCCGAGGGGCGCAGTTCCCGTACCAACCGTGGAGATGAACCTGTCGCTGGTGACGTTCCCCGCCACGGAGAGGCGTGAGCTCGGGTTCACCGTTCCCATGCCCACCCAGCCGGTGGCGGCGTCCACGAAGAGGTCCGACGAGAGCGGGTACAGCATGCCAAGCATCCCCACGGAGGAGGCCTGGATGCAGAGCCCCGTGGCCTGATCCTCGATGGAGCCGGCGCAGATGGTCGACGCGGCGCCCGCCGGGTTCGACACTCCGACCGAGGTGGCGGTGAACCCCGACGATGCGGAGCTCGTGGGCGGGAACGGAGTGGTTCCGCGGTTCGCCTGGAGCCAGCGGGTCAGGCGCCTGCGCGCCGCGATCGCGGCATCGACGACCGCTGCGTCCCGGGTGCCATCAGGGTCCAGCGTGGTGACATCCACACCGGCCAACGCGCTCGGCAGGCTCGATCCCGTGAGCGGGAGATGCTCGAAGATCCCTTCCCCGAGGTTCCGGTAGACCAGGTCACCGGCCTCGGTGCGGAGATGCAGGTCGATGAGGCCGTCCTGGTCCGTGTCGATGGACCAGGCTGCGAGGTCCACGAGATCGTGGTCGAGGTTGCTTTGGAAGGACGCGAAGAGCCCGCCGCCGACGTTGCGCCACAGTCGCTCGCTGCTGGATCCGAGAAACAGGTCGACCACGCCGTCGCCGTCGAAGTCTGTGAAGAGAGCGCAGGTCGCGAAATCGACGCTCCCGAGGCCGCTGGCCTCGGTGATGTCCCTGAACTGGCCGTTGCCGCCGTTGACGAGGAGAGCGATCTGGCCGAGGGCCGACACCGAGACGGCGTCGTCGAGCCCGTCACCGTCGATATCTCCGAAGGAGATCATGGCGGGGACTCCGTCCCCTTGGACGGCCCCGGGCTCCGCGTTCGCGCCGCTGGCTTCCGGGGAGAGTGGCGACGTCGCGGGGGCCGTGAAGCCTTCCGTGCCGTTCGAGCCCGCCGACGCAAGGCTCGAGGAGAGGGCCAGGGCGGTCAGCCAGACGGGTGAGGGGGGGCGTAGTTCGGTCATGGTGGGGGATCGACTTTCGATGGGGGAGAGCAGGAGGGGGGCGGCGGGCGGTGGGCTATTCGCGACCCGCTCCTGGACGCGCGGCGCCCTCGCGCTGGCGCCGCACGGGGGACCTCGCACCGCGCCGCCCACGCCCATCAGCGAAATCCGGCGATTGGATGAAACACGTGTGGTTCTGGAGCCCACCTGGCCCCCGTGGTCTCGCCCGCTGGCCCCCGCTCGCAGGCGACGAATCGCCGGGGGAGTCGCCAGGTGCCGCTTCCCCGGCCACTGCTCTAGTGCCCTGAATCAGAAGTTCGTCGCATTAGTTTCAGTCTGTTTCGTTTCGTAGCAAGGCGTCCGAACCGCAGTGCGTAGCAGTAGTTCCGTCCAAGGTTCGGCAACGCAGCTACGGAGCGAAACAGGCGAAACTAATGCGACGAACTTTTGATTCGGGGCACTAGCCTGCATTATTCACGAGTTTGCACCACCAGCACGCCCAAACCACGCCGTGGCGGCGTCAGACGGCAGCCTTTGGCTGCCGCCCGCTTCGCGGGCTCCCTCACAGAATGCTCGACGGGCCTACGGGCCCGCCTCCGCTTCGTTCGGTCGTCTTCCTTGCCACGCCGCGGTTTGAACGCACTGGTGGAGCAAACTCGTGAATAATGCAGGCTAGGAGTCTGCGCCACAGAATGCGATTCCGCGAGCACCGCCAGGATCCACGCTCGCGGCGTTGCGCCAAACCCCAATGGCATCAAACCATGGGGGGTCCGGCGCGCCTTGCGAGCGCGAATCCTGACGGCACTCGCGAAACCGCATTCTGTGGCGCAGACTCCTAGGCCGGCTGGACGTCGGGGAGCGGGGCGACTCGACCCGCCGAGACGCCGTCCTCGTCATTCGATTCAGGGGCCTGGGGCCCATGGGCGCCGTCGGCCCCTATACGTCGGCCTGATAGGGCGGCGCCGGGTCGTACTGAATGTAGCGCTGGACGGCGCGCGCATGCTGGGGCGAGACGATCTGGCCCACGAGCCAGAGCGCCATGTCGATCCCGGCGGAAACCCCTTGGCTGGACACCACGTTGCCGTCGCGGACCCAGCGGGCGTCGCGCACGACGGTGGCACCGTGCGCCTCGAGTTCCTCCTCGAAGCTCCAGTGGGTGGCCAGGCGAGCGTTCCGCCCCGGGCCTGCTTCATGCAGCAGCAGCGAGCCCGTACACACGCTCGTCACCCAGGTGCAGTCCCTGGCCACGCGTCGAAGCCAATCGATCAAGACGGGGTTCTTCACCTCGGTTCGGGTGCCCCTGCCGCCAGGGACGAGCACGACGTCGAGCCTCGGGTGCTCGGAAAAGCCGTACCGCGCCACGACTTCGAGGCCCTTGGCGCACCGGATCACACCAGGCGTCTCTGCAATCGTCACGACCGTGTCGCCCGGCGCCCCCGTCGTCCGAAGGAGCATCGAAGATCCGGTGAACACTTCCCATGGGCCGACGAAGTCGAGCTCCTCGGCGTCAGGGAACAGGAGTATCCCATAGGTCGTCATGGAGAGAGCCTAGCATCCCGGCGGACACTACCGAGAGGTCCCGACCCGCCAGGTTCCGCAACGCTCCTCATTCGAAGCTCATCCGAACGGCGTTCGTGAAGTTGGAGGTGGGTGTTCTCCCGTTCGTCGTCGAGCAACGGCAGCGGCTACCATGTCCCCATGAATGCAGAGACGCTACTCGCTCGGGTTCGGCTCTTGGCGGCGACGAGGGATCGTGCGGAAGAGGCCGAGTTCGCGGAACAGCTTCAACGCGCGGAGCTTGGTGACACGAGCGCCATCTACAGCGTCGCCTACATGCTCGAGCATGGCGAGGGAGTGCCCCGCGACGTCCACAGAGCCTCCGTGTGGTACGGGAAAGCCGCCGCGCGTTCTGACGTGAAGGCGATGAACAACCTCGGCGTCTATTACGGGAGTCAGGGCAATGAAGTGGAGGCTGCCCGCTGCTATCAGAAGGCTGCAGAGGCGGGTGACGCGCTCGCGATGAAGAATCTCGGTTGGCGGTACTTCGACGGAACTGGTGGCCCCAGGGACCTCACGGCCGCAAAGATGTGGCTGGAGCGAGCGGTCGAGATTGGCCTCATCGATGCGCAGTGGCCCCTTGCCAGAGTTCTTCGGGAAGAGGATCCGGTGGGCAACGCGTTCCACTGTGCGCGGCTCGAGCGGGAGGTCGCAGAGGAATGCGACGACCCGGATCCGACCTACGGGTGGGCGCTGCGCCTCTGGAAAGGCGAAGGAGTGGAGGCCGACCCGATCGCCGCAGAACGGTGGATGTGTACCGCAGCAACCCGCGGCTCCGAAGACGCCAAGGATTGGTTGAGGAAGTACGGCAAGAGCTGGATTCCCGAGTGGCACTGGGTGCCACAGGTCTCCCTTGGCCCGTTGATCTTCGGCGAGCCTCCGGGCCATCTCGTCGATGCACTGGGCCTCGAGATCGAGGAAGTCGACCTTGCCTTCCTCGATGAGGACGACGAGGAACATCCAGAGAGCCAGGGACTCGTCTCCAGGCCGTACGGACTCGAACTCGACCGCGAGTACGGCCTGCTGTCCGGAGTCTCGACCCGCCAAGACGCAGACCTCATCATTCGATACAGGGGAGTAGACCTACTGGGCGCCAGCCTGGAAGACGCACTCGGCGCGCTGGAGGCGGACGACTGGAAGCTGGATAGCCTCTGCGTCGGTGACGCAGACGTGAGAGCCGAGTCGCTCGGGATCTCGCTGGACGTCAGCTATGGTCGAGTGGACTTCGTGCACGTCTTCACCGCGTGGGATTCTGAAGACGCGTTTCGGGTCGACTTCGACGGCTGAGAGCCTGGCGGTACGGAAGCCGACGCAAACCTGGCGGTACGGAACCTGGCGGTACGGAACCCGACCCAAACCCGCCACGTTTTCGGAACGCAGCCTGGGCGGGTTCCGAAAACGTGGCGGGTTTGGGTCGGGTTCCGTACCGCCAGGTTTGCGTCGGCTTCCGTACCGTCGGCGCTCAATCGCAGAGAGTGACGCGCACGGCGTTGGTGGCCCCGAGGGAGCCGGCTGCGCTGTGCACACCTTGCAGAACGATCGAATCGCCCGGGAGAAGCGGCGCCGCGAAGGCGCTGAAGAGAAGCCCTGAGCTCGGTAGCCGAAGAGTGCTGTCCTGGGGGACGATCGTCGGCGATGTCAGGCGAAAAAGGCCGCCCGCCGGATCGATACAGAGCGCGATGCCCATGCTGGCCGGCGTCGAACCGGCGTCGCGTCCGCCGAAGAGCGTGAGTAAGGATCCCGCCGGCGCACCATAGACCGTCAGCGTGGCGGCTTGCAGCGGAGCTGTGCCGGAGCCGGAAACCACCAGATCGGAGTCCCGGGGGCAGAAGGGAAGCGCACGGCCCTGATCGATTCGCCAGCTTTCGAAGCGCGCCTCGGTCGGCGGCAAGAACGCGTCGGGGGCCGCGACGCCCAGCCAGGCGGCCTTGCCCTCGAAGAGCCCGACGTCGCTCACGCCCGCAGGCGCCCGGGTCATGTCGGTGAGGCGATACGCGCCATCGAACCACTCGAGAACACTCACCGTAGCAAAGCCCGGGTAGTCGTCTCCGATACCGATGAGCGCAAAGCCGTCGCCGCCCTCGACAAAGGCGTCGTAGGGTGGGTTGTAGTCACGGGAGCCGACGAATCCGACGGGCGGTTGGGCCGGTCGCGCCGGAGGCGAGATGATCTGGACCGGGGCCCCCGGACTCACCGAGCCGCTGGCGGCGAGGCGTGGCAGCGCCGTGTCGTAGACGGTGGTGAGCGCCGAGTAGTAGGAGCCGACGAGAACCCGGCTGCCGTCCATGGAGACTGACGTGCTCGCATCGAGGTAGTGGGCGGGATCACTCACCCAGCTGCTCGTCCAGCCGGTGGGGCCGAAGGTGAAGACGGTGACGCGGTAGTCATAGGGGAAGGCTGTCGGCTCGGATCTGATCAGGGCCAGTCTGTCACCGGCGAGGTCCGCGCGCAGTCCGTCCGAGCGGTAGCTACCTGGGGCCTCCGTCACGTTGACCTGTACCCATGCGCCCGTACTGTCGCGCTCCAGCGTTTGAATCAAACCGGGTTCTGCGCCGGCGATCAGGGCGGCGTACTGCAGGCCCACCACCAGGCGATTCTCGTCAGCCGCCAGCCAGACCGAGCTACCGTAGCCGGTGTTGGACGCGCTGCCGAGGTGCCAGCTCGGGTCACCCTGAAGGCGCTGGGTGACGCTCCAGCCTCCCGCGCTGGGCTCCACCACGGCGATCTCGTAGTGGTGTCCCGTGATGGTTGGCACGAGCAGCGTGTCCCCGCTGATCGCGTACGAGAACCAGGCTCCGCTGAACTTCTGGAAGCGCGACACCCCGAGGTCAGAAGCGAAGAGGCGCGCGTCCTCGGTCCAGTGGCCGGCGGCGTCCTGGCGATAGACGTAGATGGCGCCGGGATTCCCGCCACCCGGTGGAGCTTCCGAGAAGGAGAGAGCGGCGAGCACCTGGTCGCCCACTTTCACGTCGCCGAAGTCGAACGGAGAAGGCGTGGCGCCGATGTTGTCGATCAGATCCAAAGGGAGCGGATCCCGCGCGCCACATTGGATCTGCGGGCCCGCCGGAGGCGGTACGGCCGGTGCCGGAAGCAGCATGGGGAAGAGAGCGAGTGCGAATGGGCAGACGAGCATGCGAGACTCCTGAAGGATGAGGGGTGGCTACGAGTCCAGCGTACCAGGCATGGCCAGAACCGGGGCATCCGATGGCGGCCGTCTGCTTTGTGACCGTCCACGAAGCTGTTTCCGCTCGGAGCGCAGCCCCCCCTAGTGCCCCGAATCAAAAGTTCGTCGCATTAGTTTCGCCTGTTTCGCTCCGTAGCTGCGTTGCCGAACCTTGGACGGAACTACTGCTACGCACTGCGGTTCGGACGCCTTGCTACGAAACGAAACAGACTGAAACTAATACGACGAACTTCTGATTCAGGGCACTAGTCTTCGTCGAAGTCACCTTCCAGATGGCACGCCAGACCCGGAGTTTGGCACGCTCTCCATCCATGAAGAACCCGCTCGACGCACACGTTTCACCCCGCGGTGGAGACCCCATGGACCAGGGGCTCGCGATCGACATCGTGGATGTTCGCGACGAAGTTCTGGTGGTGAACGAGCTCCTGCGCCTCGACGATCGTGACATCCTCGAACTCGGTTGCGGCCGCGCGGAAAAAACGCGCGCGATCGCCGGTGCAGGGACGGGTCGTCGGGTCGTCGCGCTCGAGGTCGATGAGACTCAGCACGCGCTCAATCTGCACGCGCCGCCGCTACAAGGCGTTCGCTTCGAACTCGGCGGTGCGGAGGCAATCCCCGCGCCTGACGGGAGCTTCGACGCGGTCCTGATGTTCAAGTCTCTGCACCACGTGCCCGTCGAGCAGATGGACGCTGCTCTACAGGAGATCGCGCGGGTTCTGCGCCCCGGCGGCCTGGCCTATCTCTCCGAGCCGATCTTCCGCGACGAGTTCAACGGGATTTTGCGCCTGTTCCATGACGAGAGCCACGTGCGCGCCGAGGCATTCGGCGCCGTTTGCCGCTCGGTCGAATCGGGCGCCCTCGAGCTCGTCTCGCAAACCTTCTTTCGCTCGCCGATCTCCTTCAGCGGGTTCGATGATTTCGAGCAGCGAGTGGTAGGCGCCACACACACGGAGTTCGAACGCTATCCCGAGGTCCGCGACGAGGTGCGCGCCGCCTTCGCGCGCTTCGAAGGGGCAGGCGGTGCGCAGTTCGAGCAGCCCATTCGCGTGGACCTCCTGCGTCGACCGGCGCCAGGCGGGGCTGGACGGCGTTTCGGCAGCGCCGTGCCGAAGCCTCCCGCTTCATGACTCGGTGCGTCCACTTCTCGAAACCTGAGGTCGGCCTCGAGCGCGAGGCCCAGGACAACTGCCTCACCTGGTCGGGCGAGGAGGTCCCCGCTTTTCCGGGCGCCTGAGCCAGGCAGCACCGGTCCGAGGTCCTCGGACGATTCCAGGCCATCCGCCGGGCCTGGCTGGACGATGAGGCGCCGGAGCAGGTCGAGCCATTCCTGGACTGGCAGGGGCTCGATTTAATTTAAAATCGGCGATCGTTAGTGGACCGGTTGCGACGACAAGGGTAAATCTTTCGCCAGTTAGCCCTGTGGGCGCCCTAGAAACACCTTGTCGCCCCTGTGGCGTCAGCCCTCCATGCATCAAGCACAGCCTCTCCGCACCTTCCTCGAGATCCCCTACGACGAGCTGGAGGAGATGAACCTCAGGGCGAAGGCCCAGCGTCTCGATCGAGAGGACCCGGACAAGATCCGGGAAGAGCGTCTCGCCTACCTCGAAAGCGAGCCCCGCATCAAGGCCGTCACCGTGTGCTTCACGGACCTCGAGGGCCGGCTCCACATGCTGGACTACGACAAGAAGTTCCTCCTGAAGAGCTACGACAACCTGACCTTCGACGGCAGCTCGATCCGCGGCTTCTCCGATCAGGAAGAGAGCGACCTGCGCCTCGTGATCGACTGGCCCGCCTTCTACTGGCTCCCCTCCGATATCTTCGGCGCGGGCAAGGTGCTCGTCTTCTGCAACGTCCTCGGACGCGACGGCACGCCCTACGAGGGCGACATGCGCGGTCAGCTCAAGGCCTACCTCGATCACCAGTTCAAGAAGAACGGTCTCACCTGCTACGCGGCGAACGAGATCGAGGGCTTCCTCTTCAAGGGCCGCGACGCGGAGCGCCGCCTCAGTGACGCCGAGGGCTTCGAATACGTCTCGATCGGCGGCTACTACCACTCGCTTCCGAGCGACCCGCTGCGCCTCTTCATGGACGCCGCCGCCGAGGCCCAGCGCGCCATGGGGTTCGCGAACGAAAAGGATCACCCAGAGGTGGCGCCGAGCCAGTTCGAGATGAACTTCGAGTACTCGGAGGCCCTCATCGCCGCGGACCAGTACCAGCTCTACAAGCTGCTCTGCCGCCAGGTCGCCGCGCGCATGGACATGACCGCGTCGTTCCTTCCAAAGCCCGTCGTCGGCGTGAACGGCAGCGGCGCGCACACGAACCTCTCGATCTCGAAGAAGGGCAAGAACATCTTCTTCGACAAGAAGGGCGAGGACGGCATCTCGGACGTCGCGCGTGACTTCATCGATCGAATCCTGAACAGCGCGCCCGACATCTGTCTGATCCTGAACGCGAGCGTCAATGCCTACCGTCGCCTCGATCCTCACTACGAGGCGCCGAACCAGATCAAGGTGTCGCCGATCGACCGCGGCTCGATGATCCGGATCCCGCTGGGCAACGAGCGCAGCGCGCGCGTCGAGGTTCGCTCGGTCGGCCCGGACGCGAACATCTATCAGACGCTCTTCGCGATCTTCAAGACGGGCCTGGAGGGTCCCCAGAGCGACCCGGTGGACGAGTCGAAGCGTACGCGCACGCGCTACCTGCCGAGCAACATCCACGACGCCATCCGCATCTACAAGGGGAGCGCGTGGACGAAGGAGATCTTCGGCGAGCGGGTGCACGAGCGCTTCGCCGAGCTGAAGGCGGCGTCCGCGGACCGCTGCCCCAAGGCCCTCGGTACGCGCGTCAAGGTGGCCGAGGTCCAGTACCACCACGAGGTGACGAACCAGACGCTCTGGAACGACTTCTAAGCGAAGCGAGTGAGCGGGGACTCCGCCCGGATTCTGGACTCTGGACCCGTCTGTCCAGGGTTTGGACTCGGCGCGCGCGAAACGTCGCGGCACAGGTGCCCGGGGCCCCTCAGGGGGTCCCGGGCGCCTTTTTCGTGGGGCTGGCTCGAGCTGGCACACCTCTTGAACCTTGGTTCGACGTAGACGCACCTCCGCGTCGGATCACGCCGCCAGCGACGGCTGGCCACTCACACGGATTCAGACCAGGCCACACGGCTCCCACCCATGCAACGACCCCTCCGCACACTCCACACCCGCGCCCTCGCTCCCCTCACCTTCGCGCTCTTGGCCCCCGCCAGCCTCGCCCAGGTTTCCTTCACTTCAGCAGGCACCGTCACGACGGGCGCACGGGCCAACTCGCCCGTCTTCGCCGACCTCGACGGCAACGGCGTGCTCGACATGGCCGTGACCAGCGACGGCGCGGGCAACCAGGACCTGATCGAGCTCTACAGCGGCAACGGTGACGGCACCTTCACTCCGGCCGGGTCCGTCTTCCTCCCGAACGGCTCCTCGCCGGCGGGCCTCGCGGGCGCCGACGTGGACGGCGACGGCGATGCGGACCTCGTCGTCGTTCTCAGCAACTTCGACCAGGCGATGGTCGCCAGCAACAACGGCGCTTTCTCCTTCACGACCCAGCCGGGTGTCGGAACCGGCGGCTCCGATTCGCGCTCCATCGCGTCAGGCGACATGAACGGCGACGGTTCCCCTGACTTCGTCATCGGCAGCCGTGACTCGGCCAACGTCTCCGTGCTCGTGAACTCAGGCGGTGCACTCAGCCTCGTGGGGACGTTCGGCGCGGGTGACGAGCCGCGCGACATCGTGATCGGCGACTGGAACGGGGACGGCCTCGGTGATGTGGCGGCGGCTGCCCATGACAGCCGGCAGATCGCGTTCCTCACGAACCTGGGCGGTGGTTCCCTCGGAGCGGCCACGTTCCGCGGTGTCCCCGGTGGCGCTCGCCCGAGCGGGCTGGCGGCCGCCGACATGGACGGCGACGGCGACCTCGACGTCATCGCGGGCAACGGCGACGACGCCAACATCGGTCAGAACTTCGTCTCCCTCTACACGAACACCGCCGGGAGCTTCACTGGCCCCATCAGCTTCGCTTCTGGCGGACTGGATACCGGTGACGTTCTTGCCGGTGACTTCGATCTGGACGGCGTGACCGACGTCGCCGTGGTTCTCGAGAGCTCGAACAGCATCGCGACCCTCCGCGGCCTCGGCGGCGGCGCGCTCGGCGCTCCGATGCTTCTGGCCACGGGCGGCGCACCCTCGGACCTCGCCAGCGGCGACCTCGACGGCAACGGCTCCATCGACCTCGGCGTCAGCCGCCGCCAGGCAGCCAACGTCGACATCTTCCTGAACGACGCCTCCGGCGCGCCCGGCATGAACTATTGCACGGCGAACGCCAACTCCACCGGAGTCGCTGCCGTCATGTCGGCCACCGGCTCCGCGAGCGTGGCGCTGAACGATCTGACGGTGATCTCCTCGTCGATGCCCCTCAACTCGCTTGGTTTCTTCATCACGAGCCGTTCGATGGGCTTCACGGCGAACCCCGCCGGTAGCTCCGGCAACCTCTGCCTCGGCGGAGCGATCGGTCGCTACTCGAACCTGGTCAGCTCCACCGGAGCGACCGGGCAGATCTCCCTCGGCATCAACCTGGCCCAGATGCCGACGCCCACGGGCGTCGTCGCCGCGACCGCCGGTGAGACGTGGCACTTCCAGGCGTGGTTCCGCGACGCCGTCATGGGAGCCGCCACCTCGAACTTCTCGGACGGTCTGGCGGTGGTCATGAACTGAGGGGCCTGCCGGAGGCATCTGGCTGGCCAAGCGCCATGAGCGCGATAGGCGAAGAAAGAGCGTGAGAGAAGAGAGTGCGCCCCGCAGAGCTATTGGGCTTTGCGGGGCGCTATCTTGCGGCGGCGGGCTCTTCTGGAGAGCGTGTTGCTTGGGGCCAGAGTGGTTGGCCCCTGTTCCGGGGCTCAGGGGAGGATCAACCCGCGGGGTTCGGGCTCTACCTCTACGTGTTTGCGTGAGGCGATCACTCCGAGCAGTAGGAGCGCTGTCTGGATCGCAGCGAAGGCGATGAGTGCAGCGCTTTCGGAGATGAGCGCTGCTATGCAGCATCCAGCAGTGAAGGCAATGGCTGCGACCCAGGTGACGAATCCCAAGTCGGAGGTCTGGTGAAGCCACGGAAGCCAGGGCGGGAGGAAGCGTGTGATTCTCATGAACTTGGGCGGTGGAAGGAGTGTGCAGCGCGAGGACGCGACGGGGCCGGTCAACTGGTTCAAGCTACCAGTGAGTTCCATTTCGTGGGCGCTTTTTTGAAATTCCTGGACGCCTTCTCTGAGATCTCGAAAGAGCCCCGGAGAGCCTTCAAATGCCGAAATTGACTCGTTCTGTGAGTTGGAGTGGGCTCTTTCGGGCGATTTAATTGAGGAAAGCGCCTCCCCTGCCACGAGGACGTGTCTAGAATCTCCTTCCGAAGCGGACCTCGATTACATCACCGTGAACCTCGATTGGTGGAGTGGAGGCGATCTAGGGCCGCTGGGACCCACAAAAGCTTGATGGCACGATTCACCCCACAGCAAGAGAAGATCGCCGATCGGAGGCTCGATCTAGCCCTTGCGTTGCTTGCTCAAATTCGCCCTGACCTGGCGAGTAGCCCCAAGTCCTGGGCGGATGCTGCAGGGGTTGATCCCTCCGCTGTAAGCAAGATCGCGCGACGGGGCAGGCGCCCGAGCAAGAGCACGCTTCAGAAGCTACTCAGGCCGATGAACGTCACGATCAACGAGCTGGACGAGCAGATTCGCTTGCTTGATGGCATCAAGATGTCAGCGACGGCGTCTCCCATCTTCCTTCCATCCACTGTCGCGCCGCCGTCGGTAGACGGGATCCTGCTGCGCTTCGCGAGCAAATCCGTGAGGATCGTTCAGAGCGATGTGCTCGGTGGTGACCAGAAGAGCAATGTGCGCGGTGGAGACAAGGAGAGTGATGTGCTCGGTAGAGACAAGGGGGGCGGCGATGCCATCACGTCGCTGGTGCTGACTCGGCCCTTTCGATCGCTTCGCTCGAATATCGCAGGTGCTACGTTCGCGGGGACACCTGGCTTGCAGCATCCCATGAGCACCGCGCCGCTCACCTACATGGGGCTGAAGTCCGCGCGCGACGAAGTGCAGAAGATGCGGATTCGCGGCGACGCCGCCGAGGTGTTCTACCTCGATGGTTGGCGGATGCTGCATCACGGGCCAAACTATGCGCTCGTCGGCTCGGCGGACGACTTTCATCGGCCTGTGAAGGCAACTCTCCTCCACGATTGGGCGGCGAAGGCTCTCGAGGACGCTGGCCGTCCGGCCGACTCGATGAGCGAGAGCGTGCTCACGCCCGAAGCGCACAAAAGGCTACGCAACAACGCTTTTGGCCTTCACAGCACGACAGTCTTGTACGACAGTCAGACAGCGAAGCAGAGAACGCAGAGGCTCTTCGAGCAGCTTCAGCCCGCTGGCAGCGCGCTCACGCCATTGCACGCGACGTATGTTGATGTCACGAGCTGCACTACATCGCTACGCCTCCTCGAAGCCGGGCTTCTCAAGCAAAACACGCTAGTGGCCTTGAGCCATGACCACGCTTGGTCGCTGAAGAATGCCAGGAACCTCAGCATCATCGCGATGGACCACCCTGGCAAGTTGCCGCCGCTTCCCACCGGACTCGTTCCCGATGAAGAGTTCTCGACGAAAGAAGCTCTCACGCGGACCATCGTTGTTCGAGGGGATGAACTCCCTGAGCTCCAGCGCAAGGCCGCCGCATCTTGGTTTCAGCAGCTTGGTCTCAGGCTGCGGAGGTCGTGGACCGGGATGGTCGGCCTCCAGAGCTTCATTCAGTCTGAGCTCCGCGACACTGGAGACCCCGGACTGGACTTCAGCTATCAGGACCTGCAGGAGTTCATCGATGCTCAGCTCATACTCGAGATCGATCCTGACCCGCAGTCGGTCCGTTTCCTTCCGCTTTGACGGGCGGCTGTTTAGCACTCTTCCTCTTCGGCTCGTCAATAGGATCTGCCTACCAGGTCGGTGCGGGATGGGGCTCGGGCTTGCTCCGAGGGCTCCTACCAAGGCAACAGAGGAAGGAAAGGGAGCGGCGGGCTGGGAAGGTCGCGGCGGCCTTGTGACAGATGGAGGGTTGGTAGGGAGCGCGCTTGGCCCTGGCCTCCACGATCCGGATCCTTGTCTTCGTCTTTCAACGCGGAGGCCGGGCCCAAGCTTGCTCGCCTACAACCTTCCACCCCTTACAAGGGCTCCGCCGCCCCTCGACCCTTCCGCCTCCTTCCCTTCTTTGATTGTCATCGGTCGAGTCCAGGGGACAGCGCCGCAAGGCCGAGAGCCACGCCCTGTAGCCATGGCCGGTTGCTCTTGGTCCTACAGAGTCTGCCGCCGACGCCCTATTCGTCGCCCCACTCCTTGATGCGCTGATAGATCTTCGCCCGGGAGATCCCGAGCAGCTCTGCCGCCTTGCGCTTGTCATTGCCCGTGGCCGCGAGCGCGTCGAGGATCGCCATCTTCTCCAGCTCGGCCATGGTCCTGACTCTTCCGCCCGTGGAGCGCACCTCCGCGGCTCCCTGTTCGCCCGCGCCCTGCGACGGCACACGGACGAGTTCGGGGTCTTCGATCGCGGCACCGGAGAGCACGGACAGGCGAGAGACCTCGTTGGAGAGTTCGCGCACATTGCCGGGCCATGGCCGATCCATCAGTCGCCGAAGGACGTCGGCGTGGATCGTCTTCGGCGCTTCCCCGGCGCGCGCATCCAGCGCGAGGAAATGCTCCACGAGAGCCGGGATGTCCTCGGTGCGCGTGGAGAGAGGCGGCATCTCGATCGTGACGCCGTCGAGGCGGTACATGAGGTCCGCGCGGAAGCGGCCCGCCTCGACTTCGACGCCGAGGTCTCGGTTCGTGGCGGACACCAGGCGGAAGTCGACGGCGCGCTCATCGGTTTCCCCGACGCGGCGCACCTTTCGAGTCTCCAGAACGCGAAGTAGCTTCGCCTGCAGCTCGGAAGGAAGCTCGCCGATCTCGTCCAGAAAGAGCGTGCCGCCGCCGGCGCGTTCGAAGAGTCCTTCCCTGTCGGATTCGGCTCCGGTAAAGGCTCCCTTCTTCACGCCGAAGAGCTCGGACTCCGCCAGGGACGGCGGGAGGGCCGCGCAGTTCTCGGCGACGAAGGGCGCGTCCTTGCGGGGGCTCAGGGAATGGAGCGCGCGGGCCGCGACCTCCTTGCCGGAGCCACTCGGTCCCGTGATCAGGGCCGCGATGTCGGCGCGGCCCACTCGATGGATCATGGCACCGACGGTTTCCATCGCGCGGGAATCGCCGATCAGTCCTTCCACCGGAGAGGCCATCCCCGCTCGGTCGAGCGCGCGCGTCGCCTGCTCCAGCTGGGCGCCCTGGGTGACGACGCGGCGGCGCAGTTCGGCCGCCAGCGAGCGATTCTCTTCCAGTCGGTGGACCTGACGCATCGCGAGCGCCGCTTGACCTCCAAGGAGCTCCAGCAGCCGCTGCTCCCGCGGCCCGAACGCGCCCGGACGCGTGCGATCGTCCACGACGACGACGCCAGCGATCCGCGGTGAAACGAAGAACGGCGCGACGAGGATCGATCGGAGACGCAGCTCCTCGACCGATCGCGCCGCGCTCCATTCCTCGTGCTCCAGCGCGTCGCTCACCCGCAGGCTTCGGCGATGCTCCAGTGCTTCCTCGACGATGGAACGGGAGAACTCCACGTCCTCGTCGCCGATCTCGCCGCGGGACGAGTCGAACGCCGTGTCAAGTTCGAGCGCGCCGTCCTTTGACATCACGATGAAGCCGCGCTCCGCGCCGCTGATCTCGATCGCGGCCTCGACGATGGCGCCGAGGAGCTTCGAGCTGTCCTCCTGTCGCACGAGCCGTTCGTTCAGCTCGAGAATCTTCATCACGTCCATTTCTTCGTCGCCCTTGGCGCGCCATCGCTCGATGGACGCAGGTTTCGGATCAGGCACGCCCAGAAGGGTCTCTTCGGCGCGGCGCGCTTCGTCTTCGGTCAATCCTTGCAGCACCCGGGTCAAGCGCACGTTCGCGGCCTGGCGAGCGCGGCGCTCGAGCAGGTCGAGGCCTTGCGTCGCGGCGATCGCTGCGGCCTCCATGGCGAAGCGCGCCGCGTGGGCGTCGCGGCCTTGTTCACCGAATCGACTGGCTGCTTTCAGGAGCGCCTCGACCTGGCCTTCGGGCGTCGCCGCGGGTTCGCCTTCGAGGCTCGGCACATCCAGTCCTGGCGGTGCTTCGCCCAGTCCCCTGAGCCATGCGGCCTGTGCGTGCCAGTCGGCCACCCGTGGGTCTCCGTCGCTGGACCCAGGGGGGACGAGGCCTTCCAGTCCGACCCTGGCGCGAGCGAGGTCCAGCGCAGCCGACGTGAGCGCGTGGGAGCCCAGGAGTCCCACGGCTTCGAGCTCGACTCGGGCCTTGCCCAGGAGGTCCATGGCGCGTCGCAGATGTCCGCGATCGAGCAGCATCAGCCCGAGCGTGCCGCGCGTCGTCGCAGCCGCCGAGAGCCGGCCCAGGCGCTCGCGCCGTCCGAGGGCTGAGATCAAGGGCTGCTCGGCCTCCAGCCAGCGGCGCTGGTCCTTGAGGAGGGTGCCGAGGAGGCTCTGGGCCTGCGCTTCGCCTGCGGCCGATCCGATCGCCTGGTAGAGCGCACGGGCCTGCTCGAGTTCGGCGTGGGCGGCATCGAGTCGGCCTGTGCGCCGGGCGAGACCGAATCGGTTGATACGGATTGCGGCCTCTGACTGCGGCGCATCGGCGGAGTCCGCCACGCTCAAGGCTTGATCCAGGTAGGTCCAGGCCAGCGCCGTATCCCCTCGGCGTTCCGCCGCGAGCGCGGCGAGTCCGAGCATGTCCATCCAGGCGAGGTCGCGGCCTGGCTCGGATGAGGGCAGTGCCTCCCGTGCCTCCTCGAGAATCGTATCCAGGCGCTCCAGGTCGCCCTGCTCCCACGACGCATGCCCCCGCTGTACGAGGCCCTGGAGTGGACGACCTGCGCGATCGAACGAAGCCGCGCTTGCTTCGAGGTCTCCGGCGATGTGCTGGAGAACGCCTTCGACCTCTTGGACCACCGAGGCGTCCCCTGAGAGCGCCGCGACGCGTCTGGCCTCCGAGCCATCGCTGCAGCGAGCCAGGCTGAGCGCGAGTTGACCCATGAGGCTCGTGGGGAGCGGGCGCTTCTCCGATTCGAGGACGGCCCGCGCTGTCCGGAGGCCACGGGCGATTCGCGTGCGAAGGCCCTGCCTCTCGAGGCTCGCCACCGCCGATTCGACCACGTGGATCAGCGGGTCGCCTGGCCCTGCAGCCGCGCCGAGGGCGTGCACCCACTGGTCCGGGAGGCTCGCCACCGCGTTGATCTCGTCGGGGCCAGACATGAGCGATTCGAGGGCCGCTCGATGCAAGCTTCGGAGCGCGTTCGGTTCTAGCCCAAGTTCCTCGAGACCGATCGCGCCGTTCGTCACTTGAAGGGTGCCGTTCGCGGGGGAACTCAAGAGCCCTTTTTCGAGCAGCTGCCGTGGAGCCCTGGAATCCGGCGGGATTCCGGCGGTTCGCAGGGCCTGGTGAAACGGCGCGGTTCCCCCCAGAAGGATCAGCGCAGCCAGGAGGTTCCTCTCTGCATCCGTGTGGCTCCGCGGCGACCGTGTGGATCGACCGCTCAAGAGCTGAGCCGGCACGAAGGTCTCGCGAAGCGAGACGCTGGCGGTGCTTCCATCCGTCGCGCCGAATTCGAATGCGCCCTGCTCGGCGGCGGAACGGAGGAGTCCGTTGACGCGCGCCACGGAGCCCTGCCCCAGCTGGTCCAGTCGGTCGACCAGATCCTCCAGCCCTGCGGCGTCGCTGTGTTCGCCGCCAGCCACCCGGGTACCGATCTCCATGAACAGATCCGCCCGAGCGAGCGGCGGAATGGCGTGCAGGGAAGCAGATGCCCACGGAGAGTTCGCGCGCGCGATCCTCGGACGCCGAACCTCGGAAACGATCAAGAGGACGACGACGTCGCCCTCCGCCAGGGCCGCATGGGCCACGACATCGAGCGCCTCCAGGGACCATTCGTCGACCTTCGTGATCGACACGACGATCATTCCAGGAGGGGCCGTGGAGAGTTTCGCCCCCGTGGAAGTCGTGCCCGCCACGTACTGGACCTCGGAGGCGATCCGTCGATCCAGGTCGAGGGTGTTCTGTGCCTGGGCCGTCAGGCGCCCGAGGTCCACCTTGTGAACCGCTCGCCCGGCGCACCGCCAGCGTATGGCGGCTGCGTCGAGGACGCCGTCGGCCTCCTGGTCGTCGGTGGATGTCGCAAGGAGAAGTCCAGGCGATGACTCGGCCACGGCATCGAGCCACGCATGTCGCCCCACGAGAAAGGAAAGCGGGCGAACCGACGCGACCACGGACCTCTCCGCGGCGGGACCGCGGTGCCCGAGTCCGTCGAGAAGGACCTTCCAGGGAGGCGTGCCCGAGGCCGATCTTCGCTCGGAGGGATCACGCGCGAGCAAAGAGATGAGTAGATCGCGACTCCACGTGGGGAGCGCGTCGAGCGTGATCTCGGCGGCGTCGAGAAAAGGCTCGGCGGGAAATCGACCGTAGAAGCGAGCCGGATCGACCTGGACCTTGGCGAGCGCGAGGGCCAGCACCGCCGCGGCGCCGAAGTGGTCGCTCTCGGGGGATGGAGCCGCTCCGATCAGCACCTCGGGTGCGATGAAGAGCGGCGTGCCGGAGCGGCGCATGCCCCCGTGGGGGGCGTTCGACCCCGCCTGGAGCGAGGAGGAAAGCCCGAAGTCCGTGAGGGACGCCCTTCCGTCCGGTCCGACGATGATGTTGCCAGGCGAGAGGTCGCCGTGAACGATGCCCGCAGCGTGGACATCGTCGAGCGCAAGGAAGATGTCGGCCGCTGCGCTGGCGAGCTGCTCATCGCTTGCGGTGCGAGCGAAGACCTCCAGCGACTCGCCGTCGATCCACTGGCGCGCCAGCCATAGCCCGTGCTTGCCCCTGAAGTCTTCACGTCCTGGAACGGGCCTGGAGAGCGGCCGGGTTGCCGCGGGTACGGCTTCGAGAGGACCCCACGCGCGAATCGAGGCGACCGCGTCGGACGAAATGTCGTGCAAGGCGCTCCATTCAGCCAGGGCGCCCGCCTCTGGATCCGCCAGCGCGCGGACAGCCACCAGCTCTCCTTCGAGCCGGGCCTGAAGCACGACCTCATCCGGTCGGCGCGCCAGAACCCTCAGAACCTCGATGGATTCGGGTAGGCGGCTGACGAGGTCTCGAGATGAATCGGTGCTCATGGATCCAGAATCTGGACTGGAAGGCTGGTCCTGATGGGAGACGCGGGGTCTCCAAAGGCACGCTGGGGTGCCCCTGAACGCCGCTGGAGCCCATGATGTGGAACGAGGGAGCGACTCTGTGGACCACGGGCAACGCTGGCAAGCGGATTGCAAGGATACCCTTACAGACGACAGGTCGGTGCGGCCTCAGGCTGACGCCGTCGCTGTCAACTTCCCTCGCTTCGATCCCATTCCCGTCATGGCCATTCTTCTTCTGACCAGCCTCCTCGTCGCGCAGTCCATCGGGACCTCGCTCCCGCCAGCCAATCCCCTGGCAGGTGTGCGGCGTCCAGCCCTGGCGACACTCGAGGGCGCCCCTGGGGCAGGAGTCACGGGATTGTTCGATCTCCGCAGCGGGCAGTTCGTGCCGGACCGGCTCGATCCAGCGCTCCGGTCCTGGGCGAACCTGGAGCCGATGCCGATCGATATCTCGGGCCGCTCCGAGCTGACGAGCGGCCTGGCCCATTCGGCTCAGCTCCGCGTGGACGCCGGTCTCGGTTCCCGGATCGTGCTGCCGCGGGGCCGAGGTTCTCTCTGGATGCTTCGGGGGACGCGCGCGGGTCTCCCTGGCTTCGCGCTGGTGCATGTGGCAGCCGATGGTCACCCGCGGCTGCTACTGGAGCGCGACGCGCTCGCGTTCGGCGAGAGCCCTTTCCTGCCCAAGATCGGCCTCGACCCGTGGGCCGCGGGACTCATGGTCGCCACGGTGCCAGGCGCGGGAGGGGACCTCATGGAAGTGGACATCGACTCGGCGGCCGTGGAGGTCAGGACGAGCCACCTACCTCCCCTGAACTTCGGGGTGGACGGTGTCTGGCTGGGCGAGCTCTGGGGTTTCGGCGTGGCCTCCGATGGACCGTATCGATTCCTCCGTCGGGCCGGCGCGACGGCCGCTCTCGTCCAGGTGGCCGGTACCGCTCCAGCGGTCTGGCGAGGTGACGCTTTCATGAACCCTGTGTGTGGTGCTGCGGTGGCCGTTGCAGGCTCGGCGCCTGACGCATGGCAGCCCTTCGTCTTCGATGCCGTGGGAATGGCACGGGCCGCGTCCTCCGCGCCACAGGACATGCGCCCGGCGGGCTTCTTGCCCGAGTTCGTGTCGGGGCCGTTTCTGGCGCTCTGCAACGACGGAGTCACGGCAGCGTGGTGCGTCGAAGACGTGAATGTGCTGATGGAACCTTTCACCGACGTCGTCCTCGGTCGAGCCGAAGCGGTTCCCACGACGGTGGTCGCGAGCGGTGACGCTCAAATGGTGGACACCTTGAACGAGGTAGGGCGGGTGACGCCGAGCCCAGCAGGCGGCATTCTGTTCGCCGTGGGGGAACCCAACGTGCCTGCGGAAGGAGGGCTGGAGGGCGCAGAAGTCCTTTCGGCCGCGCTGGACGGTGCGGGTCAGCTCACGCTTCGGAACCTGAGCGGCACGTCCAACGACACCTTGCTGCCCCTCTTCGATACTGCGCTCCCCACGTGGACTCCGGCTCGAGTCGTCTTCTTGAACGAGGAGTACGCCCTGGTTCAGGACGATGACGGCAAGGAACTTCAGGTCCTGTCGCTGATCAGTGGCCAGAGGACCACGGTCCTGGACGCCATTCGCGAGGTCTACTGGATCGAGCCCGTGGGCCCTTCGGGAGGCTGGGTCGCGGCGATCGAGCGCGACGACGCGAATCGTCGCCAGCAGATCATCGCCGCAACATCAGCCGGGCAAGCGGCGAGCGTCCTGGATGCCGGATCCCCGACCGTTCAGTACCTGAAACAGGTCGCGCACCACGCGTCCGGTGCGGTGGCCTATATCCGGCAGGACGCAGGCGTCGAGTTCCTCGACGTGGTCGAAGTCAGCACGCTTCAGCTCCGGCGCTGGAGCCAGACGCCTGGCGCGTTCCAGCCGCCGCTCGCGTTCATCGGGCGAGGCTCGCTGGCGTTCACGCGCCAGGCAGGAGCTGCAGGCGGTGAACAGCGCCTGTGGAATTTTCGCTCAGGAGCTCCGGATCGCGTGATCTCAGCTTTCGTGCGTCCTTCGATGATCCTTCGCTGACCCTCCGATCGCCGCGGGCGGCCGCTCCTTCGAGCGGCTCGTCCCCGTCGGGTCACACCGGCCGGATCACGAGTCGGATCACGCGAGAACGGTGAAATACAGCGCCAGTCCGACCGCCACGACCGCGAGTGCCAGCGCGCCCAGGACGACCGGGTTCGTCCCTCGCGTCTCGCGCAGACGATCCTTTTGATCCAGCTGCGCTCGGGGACCGCCGGTCACGGGCGCGTGTTCCGGCGCCTGCGGCGCCGTAGAAGTGCTTCCGCTGCTCGTTTCACGGACCGTGTCGCTGACATGGGTCGTGGCCTTGCGCACGGTGGGAGCGGCACTCGTGCCACCGATCTCGGTCTTGGGCGTGGTCTTGTCGTGCATGGTGTTGTGTTCGGTCGAGGCAACACGTGCCTCTCATCCGACGCTGCACCATGCGCCGTCGAGCTAAGCAGCGCCTAAACGTGGCAGGAATTCTGGTTGGGGGATCCCCCTTGATCAAAGCTCAAGTCTGGCCTCGGCGCGCTGGCTCACTCGCCCAGCAGCCCTCCTTCAGGCAAGACGAGGCGTGCGCCGGAACCGTGGTTCCGGCGCACGCCTCCCTATCGACCATGAGCCGAGCTTCGACCTACTGGATTTCCACGGTGACGAACGAGTCGCTCGTCATCGTGAAGGTCGCGCTCTCCGTCGTATTGCCATCGAAGGAGAAGTAGCCTGGAACCTCGAAGTACTGGACGACCGAGCCGTTGGTACCGGTGGCCGTCACCGTCACAAGCGTGTTCTCGGGAAGCGTGAGGACATCCCCGTCCGCCACGCTGACCGGTCCGCTGCCCGTGTCGGCGGTGACCGTACCGCTACCGAAGATACTGATGGTGAAGGAGAGAGTGTAGTCGGTCGAGCCTCCGCCGCCTCCACCGCTGCCCGTTCCGCTCTCGTACACGGAGTGTGCTTCCGTCTGGAGGTCGAGCAGGGCTTGCTCAAGGCTTCCGTTGCTGCTTCCGATCGCGCTGATGGCGGCGGGGAACCCCGAGACGCCATCGATCGCAAACAGCTCGAGCTCGTACTCGACCAGGTCATAGCTCGTGAGCACATCCGACATCGAGGCAGGAAGGCCGGGGACCTTGATGGAAGATACGTTGGGCGAGAACCAGCTCGTCCATTCAACGCGCTTGCCCGTCGCCGTCGTGTAGACCACGCGAGCCTGCCCGATGTCCAGACTGGATGCGTCCGTGCCGCCCAGAGTCCACGAGAGCGTTCCATCAAGCCAGGTCATGCCGGACAGGATGAGGTCGGGTGAACTTACCTGGACCGGGCTCGTCGGGATGGATCGGAGCGTCGTGTACTGGCGGGTTCGTGAGCTGCCGCTGTGCTCGTGGACGAGGTAGGCGTCCGTCCAGTCAAGGGGGAACGCGAGGGTCGACTGGCCGCTCGTGCTCTCCGAACCCACGCCAGAGCGCTGGGAGAAGATCACGCCCTTACGTCGGACGGCGCCGCCTGCGGGAGCCATCATGTCGAGCTGGCTCTCCGTGGCGAACGGGATCGTGCTGAGCGCAGAGCCGTCGACCGTCACGGAAACGGTGGTCCCGTCCAGAGTGGAGGGGTTCAGATCCAGCGCAAAGCCCGCGGCGGACGGCGCGTCCGACGGCGCCGCCCAGACGGGCGAACTCGGAGAGTCCTGGACCGCAGCGAAGGCAGAAACAAGGCCGTCCGCCTGCTGCTGCGCCAGTGAAACTCCGAGAATGGAAGCCGGCATGGCCGGAGTCCAGAAAGTCTCCGGGTAGGCGAAGCGGCCGCTGGAACCCGTCATGTAGTCGGTGCTGGTCGGCCCGCCGTTCGCGTCCAGCTGGACGATGGGGGCGGCGGAGGTGCTTCCGCCGCTGACGGTCGTGAGCGCCCGGCGCACACCCAGAAAGGACCGCAGGCGAGTGGTGTTGCCCGCGGTCTCCGCGAGCGAGAATGACATGGTGCTCTGGGAGACGTCGCTGAAGAGCGCGAGACCCGTGCTATCGGTCGTCACGCTCTCGGCGAAGCTGCCGTCGGAGACATGGTGCCGGAAGACGCTGGCTCCGGCGCTGGGGTCGGCCGCCTTCGCGGCGCCCAGCACCTGCGCCGACGCGACACCTACGGGGTACACGATGGCCACGAACTCGCGTGTGAAGTCGGTCGCACCCAGCTCAGCGGTGGCCGTGATGGTGGCGATTCCAGGTGCGACGGCCCTGTAGGTCAAGCCTGACGCGTCGATGCGAAGTGCCGCAGGATTCGATGAGGCGAAGGTAACCGGCGCGCCAGCGACCGGCGTGGAGCCCACCATGACCGTGGAGGCGAACACCCCCGTGTCGCCGACCTCGAGTCCGTCGATTGCATTGGAGAGTTCGATACCGTCGACCTCACTCCGAGCATGGACGGTGATCACGCGAGTCGCGACGCTCGCGTCGCCCACGGCGTGGACCGAGATCGTGGAGGTACCCGGAGCGATGGCCGTGATCTCACCGAATGGACCGACGGTGGCGACGCCGGTGTTCGACGAGGACCACTGGTAGCGAAGCTGCTGAAAAGGAGCGTTGGTCGCGCTGTAGGCCTGCGCCGCCGCGAGGACCGTCTTCCCCACAAGTGGGTGGTCGTTTCCGAGCGAGAGCTCGACTCGGTCGATTGCCAGCGGGGCGACGGTCAGCTCGAAGCTGGCGGTCTCGCCGGAGGCGGAGGCGGTGATGGTCGTCGTGCCTGAACCGTACGCGTCGATGAGTCCGGTCGACGACACCGAGGCCACGCTCACGTCGCTGGACGACCAGGTCACCGGTGCGTTGTTGATCACGCTGGAGGTCGATGTCTCGGTCACGTTGGCCGTGGCCTGCAGCGTTTCGTATCGGTTGATCGTGGTGGCGGTGCCAGGGGAGCACGTGATCGAAACTGGCGCTCCCGGATCCGTCGATCCAGTCGTGAAGGTCGAGACGACCTCGTAGGCGAAACCTCCGTGGATGTACTGTGCGCTCTGGAAGAGGGACTCACCTGCGAGGTCGGTCAAAAGGGTCAGGGCGACGATGGAATACTCGGTGTCAGCCTTCAGGGGGAACACAGGGATCAAGCCGAAGAGGCTCCCGACGGAGTTCTGCTCGGCGAAACGGGTGCCGAGAACGTCCCCCACATTGGGCGCAGGAGCGAAGCCAATGAAATAGACGTCGGGGTCACGATGCAGACCTGAGGTCTCTTGAACCACGAGTCCCTGGAGAGACGTGGGGTCCATGCTTTCGTTGAACTGGACGCGGATCACGCTGTTGCGGCTGACTCCCACTGCGCCCTCGGCAGGAAACGTGGCGGTGACGAATGGTCTGCCCGGCACGTCGTTGGCGGGGTGGAAAACCAGGTCGACCTCGAGTTCGTCGCCAGTGGTTGAGGCGCGGTATTGGAAGTCACGGATGAAGCCGTTGGCGTCCCCCATCACGTTGACGAGTCCACCCAGTCCGTAGTTCGTCACCTCTGCTGAGTACGTATCCGAGGCGACCTGGTAGACGGACGACCTGGAGGACACCAGGACCTTGGCATTGGTGATCGTTCCACCTGAGCTGTCTCGGAGGGTACCGGTCACGGTGACCGTTGGATTCTCGCTCGTGCGGGTGGCAGCGACGTACGAGCCGGTGCTCGACGGGCTCATGGTGCCACGCTCGGCCGATTCGCCAGGGCTGGACGCGAGCGTGCTGTCGGGAACGATGTAGCGCCCTTCAGGATCCACGGTCCCCGTTCCGATCGTGATCCGCTCGGTTCCCGTGGAGCCGAAGCCCACGAGGTTCACGCCGGCCGTGTTGGGTGGGAGCCCGGCGGTGTTTGGGAGAAGGATGACCGGGTCCACGTCGAAGGTGACGCCCGCCGGCTGAAGGATGAGGCCGCCCACCGGGGCCTGGTCGCTTTCCAGCGAAGCCACCGGGATCGACCCTGGAAGCGCGTCGCTGATGGACAGCGGGCCCTCGGTTCCCTCGGGGAAGGTAACGATGGTGGTCTGGACGAAGCGTAGGGCGGGACCGCCAGCAGGCACGCGGAGCTCCGTTCCCGATGGGATCACGGCCTGGCGATGGACGTCCAAGCTGAGCGGAAGGGACGCACCGACCTCGGGCAGGGTCAGGAATGACTCACCGAACGGGACGGCGCCTGGCTCGACGACGAACGTCGATGCCCTGAGGGAAGCGAGGTCGCTCGCCTTCGAGCCATCGGCGCGGATCACGGTGGAGCCATCGATCAGGAGCTCGTAGGTGCCTTGGGGGACGTCGTTCAGCGAGTATTCACCGAGATGGTTCGAGAATGTCGCGTACGAGCCTGACGCGTTGGACAGCTGAACGGTGGCGCCAACAGCACTCCCACCCGGCCCGAGGAGGGTCCCCGAGAGGGTCACGGGGTCCGGGGTGGGGGCCTGGGAGTCGCTGCCGCTGCACCCTGTGAGTGCCACGGCGAGGGAGGCGAGAAGCGTGGGTAGCGACCGGGGGGGACGAGGAGTCATAGGAGGGGATCCGAGGGCCAGAGTTGGAATTTCTTTCCGGTCGTTTCGGATCCATTCAGGCGTTGCCTTGAGGCGATAGAGAGGAAATGCCAGGGCATCACCCTGGACTTCCTGCTCGCGCGGGAAAACCCATTCGCTCCAGATCGCCCTGCCGCTGCTAACCGGGCCCATGAAAGGCATCATCTTCAAACACTTCGAGTCCTTCGTCGTCGACAACTTCGGTGAGGCCACCTTCGAGGACCTGCTGGACGCGACCGAACTCGCCACGGAGGGGCCGTTCGTGGGCCCGATGACCTATCCGGACGAGGACCTCTTTGCCCTGGTCGGGACGGCGATCGCGAAGCTCGGCATCTCGCTGAACGATGCGCTGCACGCCTTCGGCGTGTATCTCTTCGGCAAGCTCGCGGCTCAGGTCCCGATGTTCGTCGACAGGGAGGCAGGGCTGAAGTCTTTTCTCCTGACGATTCACTCCGTCATCCACGTCGAGGTCCGTAAGCTGTTCCCGGACGCGGAGACGCCTCGGTTCGACTACGTGGACGTGAGCCCCAGCTCGCTCGTGATCCACTACATGTCGTCGAGGCGTCTCTGCCCGCTTTTCCGGGGCCTCATCGACGGCGCCGCCGCCCACTTCGAGGAACGCGTCGAGTACATCGAAACGGGCTGCATGCACCACGGTGCCGCGCGCTGCACGTTCGAGATTCAGTTCAAGGGGAGCGTGAGGCAAGCCGCGTGACGGACGACCGCGAAGTCATTCTGGAGCGGAGGCTCGGCCGAGCCAAGGCGGAGATCGCACAGCTCGAGTCGATCATCGAAGATCGATCTCGTTCGCTCTTCGTCGCCCAGCAGGAGCTTCAGGAGACGGTCGAGTTCCTGACCCAGGTGCTGGGCACCCTCGAGAGCGCCGTCATCGTGACGGATGCCAATGGAACGATCGCGAGCGTCAATCGAGCAGGTGCGCGACTTCTGGAGGTCGAATCCGAGGAGGCGGCGTTCGGCAAGCGACTTGGCCAGCACCTTCGTACGCTGGACGGCCAGAGCGCGCTCGAGGTCAAGGACGTCCTGGGTGAACACAAGGAGGTCGTCCTGCTGGCAGAGGACGGGGCCGCCAAGCAGATCCTTTGTGCAGGCGCCGTGCTCGACCGCGGAAGCGTTTCCCCCGAGTCCTACGTCTTCGTGGCAACGGACATCAGCCACCGCAAGAAGCTCGAGGTCGAGCTCCGCCAGGCGCAAAAGCTGGAGTCGGTCGGGCAGCTCGCGGCAGGCATCGCCCATGAGATCAACACGCCGATCCAGTTCGTGGGGGACAGCCTGACCTTCTTGCAGGAGGCGTTCGAGGACAACCTGAGCCTTCGCGCGGCGCAGTCCGAACTGATGAAGGCGGTCGAAGCGGCGGGCGTGGCGGAAGCGGAGCGGCAGGCTGTCCTGAAGATCGAGGAGGACGTGGACCTGGCCTTCTTGATGGAGGAAACGCCCGCGGCTCTCGAGCGTGCGCTGGATGGCGTCGGCCGGGTCGCCACGATCATCCGTGCGATGAAGGAGTTCGCTCACCCCGGCACCCACGAGCAGGCCCCAGCGGACCTGAACCGCGCCGTCGAGACCACGCTCACCGTAGCGCGCAGCGAGTTCAGGTACATCGCGGAGCTCGAAACGAGCTTCGGCGACCTCCCCCACGTGATGTGCATGGTCGGTGACATCAACCAGGTCGTGCTGAACCTGATCGTGAACGCGGCGCATGCCATCGAGGAGCGTCAGAAATCAGACCCGGCGCCTGGACTCATCCGCGTGAGCACCCGGGTGGAAGGGGAGCGCGCCGTGATCGAGGTTCGTGACAACGGCACAGGTATTCCCGAGAGCGTGCGCGACAAGGTCTTCGATCCCTTCTTCACGACGAAGGCCGTGGGCAAGGGGACAGGACAGGGGCTGGCGCTCGCGCACAAGGTGATCGTGGATCGACACGGGGGCGAGCTGCGAATCGAGACGCCCGCTGAAGGAGGCACGGCATTCCTGATTCGACTTCCCATCTCGCGAGCTCGAGTCCATGACGCAGCCTGAGAAACAACGCATCCTGTTCCTTGATGACGAGGAGGACGTCTTGCACTCGCTTCGCTGCGCGCTTCGGCGCGAGCGCGGTCGCTGGGACATGCGCTTCGTGACCTCCGGCGCCGAGGCGCTGGCTTCGCTCGAGCAAAGTCCGGCCGAGCTGATCGTCTCCGACATGCGCATGCCCGGGATGAACGGTGCGGAGTTTCTCAGGAAGGCGAGCGAACTCTTGCCAAGGTCCGTGAGGATCGTGCTGTCCGGCGAGGCCGAGGACGAAATCACCGTCCGCGCGATCCCCTTCGCCCATCAATGGCTGGCGAAGCCCACCGAAAGAGACGATCTCGTTCGCGTCATCGAACGCTCCCTGAAGACCCGGGAGGTGACGCAGTCCGGCGCTGCGCACGCGATGGTGACGTCCACGAATCGACTCCCGATTCTCCCGAGCGTCTACCTCGAGCTCACGGCTCTCCTCTCGAACGACGACGCGTCGATCGAATCGATCTCGGACATCATCGAGCATCAGCCGTGCGTCAGCGCGCGCGTCCTGCAGCTCTCGAACTCCGCGTTCTTCGGGATTCCGCGCACCATCGAGAGTATCCGCGAGGCAGTCACCTTCCTCGGATTCGCGACCATCTCCCAGCTGGTGCTGGCGGCTGAGGTCATCAGCCAGCTGGAGCCTTCGGAGCAGGCCTTCCCGATGGATCAGTTCTTGAAAGAGGCAAACGCGACTTCGGCGGTGGCGAGCGATCTCTTGGGGCGCGGACCCGCCGCCCACACGGCGGCTTCTGCCGGGCTCCTCCATCACATCGGACAGCTCGTGCTGGCCCAGACTCCCGAACTGGGAGCGAGCTACATCGCGGAGTGCGTGGGCCTGCCCCACGACCAATGGTCCGACGTGGAGATGCGGCTCTTCGGCGCGACGCACGCCGACGTCGGCGCTGCGCTCCTCGCGGTCTGGGGTCTACCGCACGAACTGGTCGAAGCGGTGGCCTTTCAGCATGATCCCGATCCGCACCTGTTCACCGGGATGGAGGCGGCCGTGGCCGTCCACATCGCGCATACGATCGTCAGTCATGAAGTGGCGAAAGAGCAGGATGGTGCGTATTCGGAGGATGGACCGCGCTTCTCCGAGGGAGCGTCGGCCTACCTCGACGGCGAGACCTTGTCGCGACTCTCCGCTCTGGCGCGCCGTGCGTTGATGATCGAGAGAGCCGGTGCGGAAGCTACCTGACGGCTGATGGGCCGAGACGAGCCGGACGTCCTGACCATGGATGATGCGGAACGAGTGGACGAGTTGAGCTGATATCCAGCCAGGAAAATGACCCTTGAAGAGAACCGATAGCCGAGAGGACAGGACCATCCGCGTACTGCTGGTAGATGACGAGCCCGAGGTCACGCGCGCGATGAAGGTCGGACTGCGGAAGAGTGGCTGGGCCATCGAGACGGCGGATTCGGGCGACGACGCTCTGGCGCTGTGCCGTGAACAGCCGTTCGACGTGGTCGTCTCGGACGAGCGCATGCCGGGCATGCAGGGGAGCGATCTTCTGACGATCATCAAGCTGAAGTACCCCGACACGCTCCGCGTCACGCTCTCTGGCCAGGCCAGCCTGGAGCGCGTCGTGCACTCGATCAACGCGGCGGAGGTCCACCGCTTCCTGTTGAAGCCCTGTCCGCCCTCCGAGGTGAAAGCGACGATCGAGGAGCTTCTCGCCAAGCAGGAGGAGCTGGAGTCCCGGGCTCGCTCGACGGAGAACCTGAAGTCTCTCACGGTTCCCGACATCGTCAGCACGTTCGAGGACGCGATGGACCGGCTCTGGATGAGCTTCCAGCCGGTCTTCGCGCGGTCCGGTGAAGTCTTCGGCTACGAAGCGCTCGTGCGCACCGAGTCGACCGAGGTGAAGGGGCCGGACCAGTTCTTCGATATCGCCACGCTCCTCGGGCGCTCGCAGGAACTGGGCGCACGCATCCGGGACCAGGTGGCGCTGGAGATTCCGTCCGCGCCACAGAACGCCAAGATCCTCGTCAACGTGAACCCGGATCACCTCGACGACGCTTCGCTCTACCTCGACTCCTCGCCGCTGGCCCGCCACGCGGACCGCGTCATCATCGAGATCACCGAGAGAAGCTCGCTCAGCGCGGCGGAGAACCTCCTCGGGTCGCTCGAGCGGCTCGCCGAGATGGGATACGTGATCGCCGTCGACGACCTCGGCGCTGGCTACTCCGGACTCAACACCTTCTCCCTTCTGAGCCCGTCCGTCGTCAAGTTCGACATGGAGCTGATCCGGAACGTGGATCGGTCGCCCACGAAGCAGGCGGTCATCCGGGCGATGACGAGCCTGTGCTCCGCCCTGGGCATCCGCTCCGTCGCCGAGGGGATCGAGACGAGCGAGGAGTTCCAGACGGCGAAGGAGCTCGGCTGCGACCTCTTTCAGGGCTTCTTGCTCGGAAGACCCCAGCGCGGCTTCGTCGACGGGGCCGTCCGAAGCGCTGCCTGAGGTCGCACTGAGCGCCGTGTTCCGCCGCAAGACGAGACCTGGCTCCCGCTGCGACGGCAGCAGAGGCCGAGCGACTTACTGACGCTCGTAAAGCTCACCGGTGAAAGCGAAGCCTCGGATCGTGTTCAGAAGATCACCGTTCTGGTCGCGGTCCATCACGATGCGAAACTGCTTGCCGCTCTCCAGGTTGAAGTACGGGCAATCGGGCCCCGTCAGCAGATTGCCGTGGGCGAGGTCCTCCTGGAGATTCCAGCGCACGCCCGCCGTGTTGCGCCAGCGGAGGGTCGGGCTCGCGACGATGTCGCCGACGTGCCACGCGTTCTCGAACGGTTCGCGGTGGTACGTGCCGAGGACATCTTGGATCGTGATCTGGCTCCAGGTGCCCGGCGGCGTCGCGTAGCGCATCTTCGCGTGCAGCGCGGGTGTCGCCGTCTGGAAGCGCTTGTACATCGCCTCGTGGAAGTAGTCGGCCTCGTAGCGGCCGACGAAGTCCGAGGGCCACGTGCTGAGGTTGAACCATTGGTGCGACGACTCTTCCAGGTCGAACTCGGAGTAGCTGCGAAAGAGGTGGTGGAAGAACTCGTGCTGGAGCCACTGGGGCAGGTAGGCCTGGCGCTCGATTCTCGACATGTCGCCGCTGCCGAGGTGGGGCGGTTTGCGCAGGAGCCAGCGGTCGTCGATGATGAACAACGGCGACTGGTTGTCCGGGCCGGTGCCCATGCCGCCCGTGATGAACTCGCGGGTCGTGAAGGCTGGGTACTGCTCCGGAACGTGCGAGGGATACAGGATCCACCACCAGTCCGTTTCGGCCTTGTCCTGATCGGAGACGTGGGCCCAGACGTCGCCAGGGTTCGTGAGTCCAGCGTAGGTGGGGTTGGTGCTGGCACGAACCTCGAGGTCCACGGTCGGCAGGGGCAGGATATGCGTGTCGACCTCGAGCAGGCCCTGGCTGGCGGCGAAGACGTACTCGCAGAAGAGCTTCAGGGATTCTTGGACGCGCCAGGCGCCTCCCGCTTCGATGCGCGGGTCCAGCGTGTGCACGACCGGGATGCCCGTGCCGCTCTGCAGGTCCTGGTTGTTCTGGGGCTCGATACCGTGGCTCTGGCCGACGAGCAGGACCGTGAGGCGCACGGTGCGCGGCTGGAGACCGACGCCCGGCTGGGTGCCCGCGACGCGCCAGTCGGTCATGTCGCTCAGCATCCGCAGGCCGTAGTAGCAGGACGGCGAGCCGATGTTCAGGCCGAAGGGCTTCGTCGGGAGCGAGCCCCAGCTCGGCGCGCCGATCGGGTACTCGGCCCAGAGTCCCTGGAGCACGGACCGAGCGCCGAGGTAGTCGCCTGCGTCGTAGCGGGCCTGGGCGTCGAGGAAGACCTGGAGCGCGCGGACGGTCTGCCGCGGGAAGTTCATCAGCCCGTAGGGGGCGAGGAAGTTCAGGGCCGGGTCGGTGTACTGCGGCGTGGCCGGGGCGGCTTGCGGCAGGGGCGTGGTGCGGGTGGCCTGGGCGGCGAAGGCGGCGGTGCTGGCGATGGACAGCGCGACCGCTGCAGCACCGGCGCGCGGGAGAGGCAGTCGGGCCAGGAGGGTTCTGAGGGCGCGGTAGCACATGCCACAAGGAGAGCCCCTTTGGGGCCGGTGTGGCACGGAACCTGGGCAGAATTTCGCGCCCGGGGCATATTGGCTTTACATTGAGCCGCGGCGCGCGGATGGATCGCATTCCCGCGGGGATGATGGACGGATTCAACGCAGAACACCCCTTCAAGGGCAGCCGTGTCTGGCGCGCCGCACGCCTCGTGCTCGGGGTCCTGTCGTTCCTGATCACGCTCTTCGTCATGGAGCGGCTCAGCGCTTCGCGGGAGACTGCGGTCGTTCCGATCGCCGCGTCCGAGGCGTCTCCTGCGTTCGCGGAAGTGGTCCAGGAGGGGCCACTGGTCGAGGTCTCGGTGGCGCAGCGGCTGCCCGACGGCGAGACGCTGCCGCCGCCCGGCGAGACCGAAGCAGAGGCCGCCCCTTTCGACCCGTCAGATCTGGTGCCGGTCCACGCGGTGCTGCTCGATCGTTGGACGAAGGAGCCGCTCGGGAACGCGCCGTGCTTCGTGACGGACAGCAGAGACGTGATGGTCCCGGGCACGACGGACGAGGAAGGGGTGCTGCGGACGAAGGGACTCTTGCTCAGGGGGCCCGTCACGCTTCGATACGCCGATCGCCAGGCGCAGTTTCACCTGGAGCAGGGCGTCTCCGCAGAGGATCTGGCGAAGGGCGTATCGGTCGATGACACCCACTTCTTCTATCCGCGCGAGGTCAAGCTGCAGCGCATCCGGAAAGTTCCGCACAGCGGAGACCCAGCGTCTGCCGACGCCTGGAACATCAGCGTCAAGTGCTTCGTCGCTCTCGAGCTTCGCGGGATCGAGTGGATGTCGAAGGACGGCATGGAGGCGACGCTCGCGTCCGCCGATGGCACTCTGGAGCCAGCGGTCGCGGTCACGCCAGCCAGGTTCGTCTTCGACGAGCCGGACTGGCTGAAGAACTCGACCCTTTCGCACCTTGCGATCGAGATCGAGAGGACTCACAGCCGGGCAGAATCGAACGACTGGGCCAAGGCCGGAATTCGCCAGGAGGTCCCGGGAAGGAAGGTACGTCTCATCCGGTTCGAGGAGCACCGTCTTCTCCTTGCGGAGACCGAGGTGGCGACCGTGCCGCTCTGGGACGAGGCGGCGATCCCCTGTGTGTTCCAGGAGTTCGTCGAGACGGACCCCGATACCGTGCGAAGCCTCTTCGCCAGGCAGACGGCGGAGAAGATCCTCACCTGGCAGCGCAGGAAGTTCCGCAGCGAGGAGATGGCCAAGCTCCAGCTCGGCGCCATCGGTGGCGCGCTCAGCAGTCGAACCGGCCACTATCACGGTCGAGTGCGCGTGATCGCGCGGCCGGTGCAGCTGCTCACCGACACGTCGGTTCCCTACCCGAGCGGCACGGCCCAGGTCGCGTGGACCGAGGGCGCGGGCGGGCGCTGGTCCGGCCGCTTCGAGATCCCTGGACTGGCGCCGACGCGCTATCGTCTGAGCTTCAAGCTGGAGGGCGACGTGTCCCTGGAGGCGGATCCGATCGAGGCGTTTGCGCCCCATGACTTCGGAGCCGGTGAACTCGTGGTCGCGGACGACCTGGGGCCGCGATGAAGTGCATGGGGCGAGCGCGGGCATCGGCCGACTCGTGCCGCAGCGGCCGGGCCGCGCTGCCTCCTGGGTCGGGACTTTCCGAAGATCGCTGACATCGTTCCGGTGAGCGCGGGCAGTCGTGCAGTGAACGCCCTGGAACTTGTCTCTCTCGGATCCACATGCACTCACTTCACGACGACCTGACCCAGCACGCCGACTTCGTGTCGCGTCTCGCCCGATCCCTGAGCCGACCCGGCGACGATCCGGAGGCGGCGGCCCAGGAGGCCATGACCGCCGCGATCCAGCGCCCGCCCGGTTCGATCGACGAGCCGAGGTCGTGGCTGGCGAAGGTCGTGGGGCGCAGCCTCACGCGGTCGCGGCGCGGCGATGCCCGGCGGGCGGAGCGCGAGACGCTGGCGGCGCGGCCTCCCCAGGGGGGGCCGTCCACGGTGGATCAGCTCGCGGAGATCGAGCTGGGGAAGCGCCTCCTGTCCCACGTGCGCGATCTAGATCCGATCTACCGGGACGTGCTGTTCCAGCGCTACTACGAGCACCTGAAGCCGGCGCAGATCGCCGAAGCCAGCGGCCAGTCCCTGGCGACGATCAAAACGCGGCTGGCGCGGGCGCTGAGGGAGATGCGCGCCCGCCTGGACGCAGAGGACCCGGGCGGCCGAAACGCGTGGCTCGGCGCGGCGGTGGCTCTGGGTGGGGGAACGGTCAGTGTTCACGCGGGCGCCGCGGGCGCGGCGAAGGCGGCGGCGGGTACCGGGTGGGCGGAGTCGAGTGGCGCGCTGGTCGGCGTGGTCGCCACGGCGGGAGCGCTGGTTGCGCTGGGCGTCTTCGGGCTTCGTGATAGCCCGGACTCGGATCCGGCGGTCGTCCAGGCGACTCCGGAACGGCTGAGCGAGCCAAAGCTCGTGGCCACTGCGCTCGGTCCGATGCGCGAGTCGATCGAGACAGCCATGGAAGCACCGGGCAAGTCACTTTCACCTACGGCGGCGCCTGCCGTCAGGCAAGGAGATCCGATCTCGGCAGAGCTACCCGTGGGGACGTCGAGCGTCGCTCGCACGATCGAACCGAGGCCATGGACGGGCTTCGTTCGCGACTTCCAGGGCAGGCCGCTCGCGGGCGCTGTAGTGCGGGCCGAAGACAAGGACGGTGACGTTAGCCGACCGCTGGAAGCGACCACGGACTCCCTCGGGTACTTCCATCTGGGCCCTGCGCGCGGGATCACGAAGGCGAGAGTTGAATACCTGGACTGGGTCCCACTGACTCGGCCTCGACCGACGCGCGACCTCACGGGTTCCTTCAAGAGCGCCACGTTCCTGATGGCGCCCAAGGGGAAGCTCGAACTCCGGGTGACCTACGCGGATGGTAGTCCGGTGAGGGGGATGGACTACGCGGTTCGCATCAATCCCTACGGCGCGAACGTGGGGGATGCGTGGCTCTCCGATCAAGGGAACGTGGTGGGCAAGTCCACCGGAGAGCCGATCTCCATGGACGTGCCGAGCGGCGTTCCCTTGACCGTTTCGGTCCCCGGGGGCGAGATCGATCGATGGGCGAATGGGACGGGGCTGACGTTTCAAGATTCGCCGGACGGGCCCCCGATCCTCGCGGGCGCAGAAGGCACCGCTTCCGTGGACGTGGTGATCGCCACCGACGTGGAGGTTCGGGTGAATGTCCTGGGGCCGGACGGGGAGCCTTGTCCGGAAGCGAAGGTGCAATACCGCGGACGCAGGGACTCCACGGAGATGTTCGGCGGACCGGCGGCGCTCCCGTCCGAACCGGAGAACGAGCGCGCGCGGCGCGTGATCTCCGTCCGCACCGAAGAACCACTGACCGTCCAGGCTTCGCTTCGAGATAAGACAGAAGCATGGCAGATACTCACCGCAGAGGCCCATCTCACGCTCAGCGGTCGCTCCGCCCGAGAGGTCACCCTGCAGCTTCGGCCCTCGTCCCTGCACGGGGTGGTCCATGGACCGGAGGGACCCGTCCATCGTGCCATCGTCGAATTCAGGAACCTGGCGGATCCGGAGGCCCAGCCCAAGCGCGTCCCCACCGACAAGGACGGGTCCTTCCGGATCCGGTCACTCTCCCCGGGGTCCCATGCGGTCTCCGTGGAGAGCCGGGAGTACGAGCGAACGGAGTTCGGAGCGGTGAGGCCGGGCATGGAGCCGCTCACCCTCACGCTGACCGAGCCACTCGCGGCGCACGTGGAGTTTCTGCTGTTGATGGAAGGGCGGGAGCTGACGAGGTCAGAGGTCTGGTGGACGGTTGCGGAGGAGGATCTGGAGGCTTCGGCGGTCGCACGCGCGATGACTGCAGATGCCTTTCAGTTAGCTGTCGGAGTGACACCGTACGAAAGCGATGGAAACGGTCGCATGCGAACGCGCCAGACATACCGCAGCGCGCGGGGCGCTGTGGTCAACGGTTCGATCGCTCCTGGGCTCTATCGCTTTCACGTGAGAGGTGAGTACTGGGAGGAATTCAACGGAGGCTCCCGTGGCATCACGACGGACGCGATGGCGTCTGATTGGGTCGAGGTTCAACCGGGGAATCACTCCGTCGAGCTGGTGTTGCCGAAGGGGAGGACTGCTCGATGGGTGGGGCGCATCGCACCGTCCAGGCCATCCGGAGTGCTGGACCTGACGGCCTTCCATCGGATCGGCGTCGCCATCTGCAGCGAGGATGGCGACCGGATCCCGGTCGACTCCGAAGGGATCAGCTCGACCACCTTCGTGTACTCAGGCTGGCAAGGCCGCATTTGGGTCGACAAGATCCCACCAGGAGCCCACGAGGTCTGGATCGGCACCGAGGCCCAGATCGACGCGGGCCATCCGCTCGCGCGACACCTGGTGGAGTTCCCGGAGGGAACGACGGAGCTGACGCTGACGTACTGAGCAGGTACGCCAAAGGCAGATCGACGTTCCTGGCGGGACGAAACGCGGCGGTACCGAACCCGACCCAAAGCCGCCACGTTCGGTTTCAGGGGTGTCCCCTCGGACTTGAAACGTGGCGGCTTTGGGTCGGGTTCAGTACCGCCACGGGTGGCGGATGGGACGGGCGCGTTCGAGATTGCGCTCGGCGGCGGCGAGAACAGCGTCCACGCGGTCCTTCCTGGCTTCGTTTCCGCGCGAGCCGAGAAAGGACCGGACGGGGTCTGGCCGGAGGAGCTGGTCCTGGTGCTGGGGCCCCGTGCACTGGAGATTCGCGGGCGCGTGGTAGACGAGACCGGAGCGCCACTCGCCGGGATGCACGTGGGCGTACTCGACGGCGAGGCCTTCGGCGCCGTGGGTGAACTTGGTTCCGGCACAAGTAGGATGAAGCGCGTGGAGGACATGGCATCGGCCGCCGGTACCGCAACGTACACGACGTCGAAAGATGGCGCGTTCCGCATCGATGGGCTGCAGTCGCGCGCGTACCGCGTTCTGGCCCATGAACCCGATCGGCTTTGGGGAACCGAGGTGTCCGTGGAGGCGGGGCAGAGCGCCGTGGAGATCGTCATCGACAGGGAGCAAGGCTCGGGTCGGCTCAGGGGGCGCGTCACGGATCAGCGGGGGGACCCACTGCGCGACGTGGTTGTCCACGCGAGTCGAGCCTTCGGCGCGGAGGAGGATCACTACAACCGGGAGGCGAACGAACTCCATGGAGCGTCGGCGAGGACGGACGAGCTCGGAGTCTTCTCCTTTCCCTCGATGGCGCTCCTGGATGTTCAGTTGCGGGCCTATCGCGGCCTCGAATTTCAGGTTTACCACCGTGCCCTCTCCGACTTCGAGGACCCAGCCGAGGTCGACATTCAGCTGACGCGCAATGCCGAGTTTCGAATCGAGTGGTCGGAGGGAGGGCCGCCTGGAGCAGCACTCAGCATGGGGCTCGAGGTGTCGGATGGCTCCCAGGCGCTGATGTATCGGCGCTACGGGGAAGGCAGCATCATCTGTCTGGGGGAGGTCATCCTCGAGGGCGGAAGCACGCCGGTTCTGTTCGCAGGCGAAGGGAGCTACGAGGTCGTGCTCCTCGGCGAGAACGGCGAGGTCGACCGCTTTCCGCTCGAGCTAACGGGCGAGGGCATCCAGACCGTTCACAGGTAGGGCGCTGATCGCGTTCGGTACCGCCACGACTGAGCTGACGTCGATGTCCTCGGGAGGTACGGTACGGGCATGTCGACCCACTTGCTCCTTCGCGCTGCCACCGTGGCGGCCCTTTTCTCGCCCTACTCGACAGGACTCGCCGCTGCGCTGCAGGAGGTGAAGCCGCTCGTGGCCGCCGAGGTCTTTGGCGAGCGCTTCCAACGGCTGGAGTCCATGGCCATGGGGGAGTGGTGGAACGTCAAGCCGAACCCTCGGCGCACGATGTCCCTGGACGTTCCGCGTGACGAAGTCGTCGCGTTCGCGCTCTACACGCACGACCGTGGCACGCTCAAGCTGACGGCCCAGCTCTTTCCTCTCTATCCTGACGAAGAGCGCGAGGTTCGTCTCGAGTTTCGCAGCGGCGCAGGCGAGTGGGAGCTCGCGGCCACCGAAAAGGTGATCGACCTCGGATGGAGCGCCCACTTCCGGCTCGACGGATGGGACAGCACGCGCGACGTCGAATACCGGGTTCGGCATGGAAACGAGGCCTCGTTCGAAGGGACGGTCCGGCGCGACCCGATCGACCAGGACGTCCTCGTCGTCGGCCATCTCTCCTGCAACAGCTCACGCACGCCGGGGCCGCGGCCCACGATGCTCGAGAACCTGAAGCGCGTCGATCCTGATCTTCTGTTCTTCGCCGGTGACCAGTCCTACCACCACACCGAGCACACCTACGGCTGGCTGGAGTTCGGCGTCCAGTTCCGTGAGATTCTGAAGGACCGACCGGTCATCACGATCCCGGACGATCACGACATCGGGCAGTCGAACCTCTGGGGCGAGAGCGGCAAGCAGGCCACCGACGAGCAGGGACCGAGCGGGGGCTACTTCTTTCCAGCCGCGTACGTGAACATGGTCGAGCGCTGCCAGACCTGGCACCTCCCCGACGCCTACGATCCAGCGCCGATCGAGCGCGGCATCGGCGTCTACTTCACGAACCTCAAGGTGGGCGGCGTCGACTTCGCGATCCTGGAGGACCGCAAGTTCAAGAGCGGACCCGAGGGGAAGATCCCGAAGATGGGGCCGCGGCCCGATCACATCAACGATCCGAAGTACGACCGCGCCTCGGTGGACCTGCCGGAGCTGGCGCTGCTCGGCGATCGCCAGATCCGGTTCCTGCACGAGTGGGGCCAGGACTGGAGTGGCGCCCACATGAAGTGCGTGCTTTCGCAGACGGCGTTCTGCGGCGCGGTGCACCTGCACGGCTCGCCCGAGAACCGCCTGCTCGCCGATCTCGATAGCAACGCCTGGCCCCAGGCCGGGCGGAATGCGGCGTTGAGGGAGATCCGTCGGGCCCGCGCGCCGCACCTCTGCGGCGATCAGCACCTCGCCGTCGTCGTCAAGCACGGCATCGACGCGTTCGGCGACGGCCCCTACGCCTTCACGAGCCCCGCAATCGTGAACACCATCTACGGCCGCTGGTGGTGGCCCCAGGACGAGCAGCCGGGACCGAACCCGGTGGAGGGCAGCCCTCTCCCGTGGACCGGCGACTACCTGGATGGGCTCGGCAACCGCATTTCCATGATGGCCTACGCGAATCCGTCGGATCGAACCGACGAGAAACAGCGCGCCGACGGCTTCGGCGTCGTTCGCTTCGACAAGAAGGCGCAGTCGGTGACGGTGGAATGCTGGCCGCGCTTCGCGGACATGAGCCAGGGCGACGCGGCCCAGTTCCCGGGCTGGCCCATCACCTTCGCGTGCGCCGACAACGACGGGCGCGAGCCGACCGGCTACCTGCCGGTGCCGGAGTTCGTGCGCCAGCGGTCGAGCGCCGTGGTCCAGGTGATCGAGGAAGAGAGGGGCGAGATTCTCTACACCGTGCGGATGCGCGGGGAAGGGGCCCACCTCCCGGTGTACGGAAAGGGCCCGTATACGATACGCGCTGGCGCGGATCGGCCCGATGAGATCGAGGTAGAGGGAGTCCAGGCGAAGCCGGTCGGCGACGACTGACGCCCCCGGCGGGTGAAGCGCTGCAGGCTTGGACGCCATGGGAAAAACCTATGAGTCCATCACCGAGGAGATGCGCGCCTTTATCGAGGCGCAGCCTCTGTTCTTCGTCGCCACGGCGCCCCGGGACGGCGGGCACGTGAACCTCTCTCCCAAGGGGCTGAATTCGCTCGTGATCCTCGGGCCTCGGCAAGTCGCTTACCTGGACCTGACGGGAAGCGGCGCCGAGACGATCGCCCACGTTCGAGAGAACGGGCGCATCACGCTGATGTTCTGCGCGTTCGAGGGATCGCCGAATATCGTGCGTCTCTATGGCCGGGGTGAGGTCGTGCTGACGGACGACGAGCGGTTCGCAGATCTTCAGGCGAAGCTGCCCGCGTTGGCCGGAGTTCGATCGATCCTGCTGATTCAGGTGGAGCGAACCTCGACCTCGTGCGGCTACGGGGTGCCCTTCATGGAGTACGTCAAGGACCGGACGACCCTGGTGGACTGGGCCGAGGCCAAGGGGGAGTCCGGGGTCAGGGAATACCGGAAAGAGAAGAACACCCTGTCGATCGACGGGCTACCGGCGATCGACAGGGGTTGATGTCGAGGGGCTACAGGTTCTACAGGTTGTTGTTCAGCAGGAAGTTCAGAACCGACTGCGGCCGGAACGGCGACTCCGACAGCCAGAAGTTCCGGTACGTGATCAGCGCGTGGCGGCCTTGGGTTCGGTTCAGTACCGCCAAAGACGTGTCGTCGTAGCTGGGTGCGTGCTGCGTACGAAGGGTCGTGCCCTGAAGTTGCGCGATCACCGGAGATCTTTGGCACCATGATCATGGGGTTGCCGTGCTCCGCCTGTCCCGTTCCCCAAGAACTCGCCATCCATCCCATGCGAAAGCTCGCCCTGTCCGTCGTCGTCGTTGCCTCTTCGGCCCTCATCCTGTGGACCGTCATTCGGTCAGGTGGGGAGGCGAGTTCAGGTGATGATCCGCTCTTCGCAAGGACGGCGGGGCCCGAGTCAGCGGCCGACGCATCGTCTTCGTCCGATGGGAAGCCGCTTCTCCCGGTGGAAGGGGCGACGGCGGATCGAGCTCCAGTGGCGCAGGCTGCGGAGTTGCCGCCGATGTCTGAACCCACTGCCCCAGTGCCCGAGGCCGTGGAAGAGAGTGGAGAGGCTGCGATCGAGGTGCTTGTGATGGACGCGGCGAGGAGCCCGATCGAAGGCGCCGCCGTCCAGGTTCAGGGCGCCACGCTCGATCTGCAGGCGATGATGGCCGGGAGAGCGTGGCTTCGCTCTGGCTCCAAGACCAACGCGGAGGGTCTGGTCAGCATCGTGCCGACCGTCGACGGGCTCGTGCGCCTGGTGGCCAAGGCGAACGGTTTCGCTACAGGGTCCAGCGAGCCCTTCGATGTCGCAGCCGCGGCTGGTGGGGAGCGCGTCGAGATCGTCCTGACGACCGGCGGCTCCGTAGTGGGGCGACTCCTGGATATCCACGGGGCGCCCGCAGCGGACGTCCGCATCTCGCTTCAGCTGACGCACTGGGCGGGCAGCAGGACACGCGGCAACGCCATGAGCATGGGGACCACGAAGACCCTGGGCGATGGCACGCTGCTGTTCGAGAATGTGACTCCGGGCGCCTACAACCTGTACGTGAATTCGGACGAAGAGCAGGTCGCCGTCATTCCCCGTGAAAGGGTCACCCTCGAAGTCCGTGAAGGTGAGCAGACCGTCGTTCAGTTCGCCGACCGACTGGATTCTTTCGTGCGCGTCACGGGTGTGGTGAGAAGGAATGCGGAGCCGCTGACACATGCCAGCATCAGCATTGGCCACGCCGATCGAAGCCGCGGCTACCTCGGCAAGAAGACGAAGACAGACAAGGACGGGCGCTTCGAGATCATCCTCGACGAGGCGGGTGCGTACCGTTTTCAAATCAGTGCCGGAGAAAGTTCCGTGTTCGAAGAAGTGGAGGTCCCCCAGGTCGAGAACCACGACGTCACGATCTCTTTCGAAACGGGGCGTCTCTCCGGCCGCTTGCTCGACGCTGACGGAGCCCCGGTGGAGGGTATGGAGATCATGGCCTTCGGCAGCTCTTCCGAAGGGAGGGCAGGTTCCACGATGCAGTCCGCGCAGTCAAAGGCCGGCGGCACCTTCGAGTTCCTCGGGCTCCCAGGTGGTACGTACAAGCTCAAGGCCAGGACCATCCCCATCGCGGCGGGAAGGTTCGAGCCGCTAGGTGCGCCGACGCACCCGCTCCTCGGCAGCGCCGAGGTGACCGGGTTGGAGCTGCACGGCGGCGATTCCCTGGACGACGTGGAGCTACAGCTGAGTGCTGCCGGAGCGGTCAGCGGCAGGATCTTGGACGCAGAAAGCCTTCCGGTGGGAGGCGCATTGATCGAGTTCCAGGGACCCACTCCGCTCGACAACAGCCTTTGGAAGGCGGACTCATCGGGCGTTTTTCTGGCCGGCGGTCTGAGGCCTGGAACGTACATGATCCGCGCGATGCAACAGGCGCAAGTCTCACCCTGGGTTTCGGTGAGCGCCACGGTGATGACGACCGCGCCAGCCGGCGACCTGGTGCTCCAGACCGGCACCTTCCTCGAGGTCGAGGCCGTGTCCACCACTGAGTCGATACCGGACCGCATTTACGTGAGCCTTCTCGACGTAGACCAACGCGCGCTGGCCCAGGAGATCCTCCAGAACAACAGAACGCATCTCGGCCCCATCCTCCCGGGCACCTACACCTTGAAAGCCAGGGGAGTGAGCGACGACAACTGGTCGACCAGCCAGGTCGTGGTCGTAGACGGTGAGCCGTCCCAGAAAGTACAGCTCGAACTGCCGGAGTGAGCCGACGCCGGCACGATCCAGATAGAGCTGGTCGGCGTGGCGGTACCGCTAGCAGCCTGTTGAAGAACAGCGATTCGCGGAGCAGCGCCGTCCGATCCCGACTCTGCGTTGAAGCAACTATCCAAATGGCATCCAACCATGGGGAAGTTACTTCGCCTTGATTCGGAATCGGACGCCACTACTCCACAAATTGCTGTTTCTCAACAGGCTGCTAGGGTCCCCTGGCGACGATGAGCGTGATCGGTAGGTGAAGCGCTATCGTTGCCGACGCCATGGGAAGGGCGTACGACTCCATCACCGATACTCGATCGATCCTGTCGATCGACGGGCGACCGGCGATCGACAGGGGGCGGTGTCAGAGACCTACAGGTTGTTGTTCAACAGGAAGTCCAGGACCGACTGCGGCCGGAACGGCGACTCCGACAACCAGAAGTTCCGGTACGTGATCAGCGCGTGCGGCATCGTCCCGGTGGACGGTGTCGTGCTCACGTAGTAGTTCAGGTAGAACTCCATGAAGCCGGAGTCGTCGAAGTTCGCGATCGTGTTGAACGGGATGCCGTCGTGGGCCACGTGGCACGTCCGGCAGGACTCGGCGATCACGTCGCAGTAGAACTTGTCGAACTCCAGGTTGGCCGGGTAGTGCCATCCGCTGGGGATCGACGCCGGGTCGACGCCGCCCACGATCGGGATGCAGTCGTCCTGGTCCACGTCCAGCGCTCCGCCCTGGTACCAGATGTCGATCACTTCCTTGATGGCCGCGCTGGAGACCAGCGAAGACCCTGAGCCGTAGACGATCTCGTTCTGCGTCTTGAACGCCGCCTTCTCGGCCGCGCTCGGGCCAGGAGCGCCGAACGGGAAATGGTAGGTCTCGTAGTCCAGCTCGCGGAAGTACGCGTTCAGCTGGCCGTCGCCGGGACCTGTGTACGGCGCGCTCGCCGAACCACCGTGGCAGTTGAGGCAGAGGTTCGGGACGAACTTCTGCCCGTAGCCATCGAGGTCAGCCGAGATCTGGAACTCCGTGCCGGGGAGCGTATCGGCCTCCGCGAAGACGAAGAACTTGGTCACCGAGGCGGCCTCGACCGCCGCGGGATCCGCCGGGTTCACCAGGGCACCCGACGCGTCCACGTAGTCACCGCTCGCGTTCTCCATCGGGCTGTACTCCATGCAGACCGTCGCGCCGCCGAAGAATTGAAGCGCCGCCAGGTCCGCGTTGCCGTGGTCCTGGTTGAAGTCCCCGTAGTTCTGGACCCAGGCGACCTTGGTGCCGTCGGCCCGGCTATAGAGGTGCATGTCGCGCCCCGAGCCGAGGTCGTTGTGGTTCTCGAAAGAGGTACGCGCGTACTGCTCACCGGCGCCCGGCGTCACCGTGCCGTCGATGCCGAATCCGTTCGTGGCCCACCAGTCCTCCAGCGTGCCACGGTTCCCCGCGACGTTCATGAGGTTGAAGTAGTCCGTCGCGTCGGCCGCGTTGCCCACGCCTTTGAAGTGCAGGAAGAAAGGGTTCGGCGCAGCCTGCCACTTGATCGTCACCGTGATGGGCGCGTCGGTGTAGGGGTACGCCGGGTAGACCGGCACGCTGCTCGGGCCGGCGAGCACGTCGGGGCTCGTTTGCTGAATATGGCCAGCGGCCGGGTTGGCGCTGTCGAATCGGTCGATCACCACGTCCGAGACCACGGTGCCGCCAGGGCCCGTGAGGACCTCCAGACGCACGAGCTGGGATGGCGGTACCAGCCAGATCACGCTGAGCGGCGAGTCCAGCGGCCCCTCCTTGACGTTGGTGTAATCGATCCCGTCGCCAGGCACATCGCTGACGCGCAGGTACATGCCGAGCAGGCTTGGATCGCAGAGCACGCGGATCGCAGAGTCCGCGCCCGTCACGTCGAGGTTGATCTCGGAGAAATGGGTGACGAAGCCCTCGTAGAGCGCCTGGTCGCGGTTGAGCGTCGCGCGCCCGGTCTCGCGCCAGAACCCGTCTTCCTCGATGTACGACCAGATCGGGATCTCCTGGGGCGCGCCCTCGGGGATCTCGTCGCCCGGCATCAGTCCCATGATCGGGATCGACACGAGCGCCTCGCCGCCGGGCCGTACCTGGTACTCCCTGCCCTGGCTGTCGGTGACCTCGATGGAGATCACGCCGTAGGAGATGAGGCCGGTGATGCCCTGCGGCGTCCGCGCGGCCCAGTTGGCCACCGCTTCGTTGTCGCCGAGATCGAGGGTTGCGAGCGAAACACGCAGCGGTCCCTGGGGCAGGTTTCCTGCGGGGTCGACCATGGTGTCGGCGGGCAGCACGACCGTGGCGCCGCGGCGCCCGGACTGCTGGAGTTCGACGCGGTCGTCGATGATCCGGCTTTCGAGGCGCGGTTCGATCCACTCGGCCTTGCGCGGGACCATGTTCCATACGCGCCCGACGCTGCCGCGGTCGCTCCGCATGCCCGCGAGAGCGTAGTCCGCGTGGTAGATGCTCATCAGGTAGTCGTCGGCCACGGGCACCTGAAGCGACCAGGAGCCGTTCGCCTCACTGAAGGTCTGCCGCCCGTTCACGTCGACGCGGCCACCCTGGATCGGGTCGCCGGTGGTCTTGTTGCGCAGCGTGCCCGAGAACAGCTCGATCGGCTTGTTGATGGTCACCGAGACCGAGCGCTTCCGGTAGCCGCCGCGACCGTCCATGACGACGGCGTAGAGCCTCGAGGTACCTGGCGTGTTCGGGATCGTCCAGGTGGTCTGGTTGCCGATCTGCGTGACGAGCGGCGCGGCCGAGGGCTGGCCAGCCTTCCAGAGGATGCTGACAGGGTCTCCGTTCGGGTCACTGACGTCGTCCTGGGTGACGAGGACGTCGCCGGTGGCGGCGCGACGCACTCCCGTGCCGAGCGCGTTCGCGAGGTGCAGGCTCGTGACCTCGGGCGGCGCGTTCGGCAGCATCAGATCACGTCGCAACATGCCGCCGAAGGGGATCCCGATGGCCACGGCGGCCGCGGTCCCTTCGATCGTGGCCTGGAGCCGCAGGCGCCTGACGCCCTTGGCGCGGTAGGCGATCGCGTAGGTGCCGTCCGCGTTGGCTCGAACGGGGCCGGAGACGAGCGCTCCACCAGCCGCCTCGACGCGAACGTCGGGCGTGCTCTCGATGCCGAAGTACTCGTCGACGAGGCCGGGAGTGGAGCCGTCGCTCAGGGTGATCGTTCCCACCGCAACGGAGTAGCCGGGCCTGCGGGTCAGCAGGATCAGCTTCGGGTTGACGGTGCCCTTGTCGATGACGATGTCGTCCGGGTAGACGCCTGCGGCCCAGCCGGCCGCGGCCGGCCAGCTCAGCTCGTACGTCCCGAGCGCCTTTGGGGTGAAGTAGTAGCGCCCGTAGACGTCGCTGACGACCTGGTCGACCAGTACGCCGGTCACCTTGTCCCGCAGCATCAGCGTGTGCCCGGGGAGCGGGATGTACTTCGGCGGCGGGCCGCCAGGATCGCTGACGCCGATGGTCCCGTGGACGCCGCCGATGTGCGATGGGAGGGCGATCTGGGGAGCGCTCGTGGCGGAGGCCGCCACGGCGAACGGGAGGAAGCCGATGCAGACCGCCTGCAGGAGGCGTCGCAGGGCGATGGAGGCGGACCGAAGACGGTTCATGTGGATGGGGGGCGCGTGAGAGTGGAAGCCGGAGGTCGTCGCGGCCGCGCGCGGGTGGCGTGGCCGACTTTCCTGCTACCAGGTGACTTCGTGGGCGCGGAGCGGACATCCATCGCTCCAGCGAGGGGCACTTTTTGGCCATGGGGCGCGGCGGTCACGCCAGCAAGGCGGCTTTTTCGGAAATGATGTCCGCCGCGCGATGGAGGGTGCATCTGGGGGCGGACGCGCGGCCGCTTCGGCCAGCTCCACTCCACCCCGCACCACCAGGAGCGATCCCCATGTCCCCGATTCATCGCACTCTCTCCCTCTCCACCCGTGCTCTCCTGATCGCCGCGAGCTCCGCGACCGCCTCCTTTGGACCCGCGCTTGCCCAAAGCGCCGACCTCCCCTGGAAGGCCAGCGTCTTCGCACCTGCCACGGGAAACACCCGTGTGACGGCGACCCCTGCCGGCACGCTCGTGCTCGAGAACCTCGGGTCCTCGGAGTGGAGCGGCGTCGACTTCCGCCTTCCGCCAGCAGCGGGCACCGGCGTGCCCGCGGAGGCGAAGCTGGAGTTCGGTCCCTGGAACGCGAGCGGCGCGCTCCCAGCACCCGGTACCGAACTGGTGATGACCTCACGCGGAGTCGTCGGAGGCGTTGCCGGGCAGACGATCGGGACGCTTCACGTTTCGAAGAACGCCGCCGGTCCCGCGCAATACGAGTGGGACTTCGCCTCGATCGGTGCGACCAGCTACACGATGGAGTTCTGGCTCGACGGGACGTTGCTGACCGTCGAGACGGGGATCCTCGGAGGCCTTGGCACGGGCGCCGGGCCACTGCTGACCCCCAACTGCGACGCGGACCCGCTCTGCTGCTGGTTGGGCGCCGTCGTCTACATCGGCGGCCACTGGTACAACACGTACCTCTGTCCTCTGCTGGTCGACGTCAACGGAAGCCAGTACAGCTGCAACCGCGTGGTGGTCACGCCAGAGAATCCGACCGTCGGCGTCGATGAGCTGACCGGCGGATCGCTCTTCGCGCGGAACCTGCCGATGCTGGAGCTGAGCGATCTGACGCTGAGCGGGTTCGACTCGGTCGGTAGCGGCTACTGCGTGGCCGCCGCGAACTCGACCGGTCAGCCGGGCGCGATGATGGCCATCGGATCGAGCGTGGTGAGCCGCCAGGACCTCGAGATCTGCGCACATCAGCTTCCCCTCAACGCGTTCGGCTACTTCGTGGTCTCGCCCCAGCAGGCCTACCTCGTCGGCGCGGGGGGTGGGCAGGGCAACCTCTGCGTCGGGGCCAGCACCGGGCGATTCCTGGCTCAGCTCGGCAGCACCGGGACCAGCGGCGCGCTCTGTATCCAGGTGGACCTGAATGCACTGCCCCAGCCCAACGGGGTGGTCGCGGCCCAGCCCGGCCAGACCTGGAACTTCCAGTGCTGGCACCGCGACGCGAACCCCGGCGCGACGTCGAACTTCACCCAGGGGTACTCGATCGCCTTCGAATGAGTGATGGATATCGCGCGCGTGTCTCAAATGGAGGTACGTTTCCTGTAAAGAATGCGCGCCGCCTCCGGAAGTTGCCTTCGTCGCCGGGATTTCAGTGGCCAGGGATCAAGGGGTAATGTTTCCTGGAAACGTGCCTGGACTGCCCACGCCTTCACTCGTTCGAAGTGCGGAGCTCCACGCCTCTCTCCTTCACGACCTCAAGAACACGATGACTCACAGCCAACTCCGTCGCTTCGCGGCCGCACTGACCGGCATGGCGGCGCTCGCCCCCTTCTCCTTCGGCCAGATCAAGCTCATCGAGGAAGGGGATCCCATCCCTGGAGTCCCCGGAGAGGTCTGCTCGCGCATCGACGACGTCGCGGTGAACAGCCTCGGCGACTGGTGCATCCGCGTCGACCATGCCGGCGACAGCAACTTCGACGAGTGCATCGTCACGAACGGAGCGCTCGTCTTCCAGCAAGGCACGACGACGGGACTCGCGGCCCTCGGCGGCTCGACGTTCAACTTCCTCGACTCGGCGAATCTGTGTGACAACGGGGACCACTACTACCTCTTCTCCGCCAGCCTGGTGGCAGGCGGCTCGGAGCAGGCGGTCTACCGGAACGGCGCGCTGTTCCTTCGCCAGAACGTTTCGAGCATCAACGCCGTGGGACTCCCCGCGGGTTCCCTCTGGGAGTCGATCACGGAGATCTGGCCCAACAACGCCAACCAGATCATGGTCGGCGGACGGTCGAACGGCTACGACGTCCTCGTGAAGATGACCCTCGACGCGTCGGGCGCCGTTCTCAGCGAAGAACTCATCGTGGCGGACGACGGTAGCACGCTTCCCGGTCACACGGTTCCGATTCAGGGTCTCTCGCTCTCGCGTTACCGCAACGCGCTGAACGACAACGGCACCACCATGTGGTTCGTCGACGACGACCACACGGTCGCCGGTGGCAGCACGGCCGACGACAGCTGGGTCTATCTCGACAACGCGCCCCTCTGGCGCGAGGGAGATCCGACGACGATTCCCGCGGGCAGCATCTACGGCACCCAGTCGTCGAGCGAGTTCAACATCAACAACCTCGGCGACTACGTCTACCAGGGCGCCCTCGACGCGTCGTTCACCCACGACGTCGTGGTGGTCAACGATTCGATCCTGATCGCGGAGGAAGGTACCCCGGTTCCGGCTTCGCTCGGCGCATGGACGCTCACCTCGATCGGTTCGACGTCCGGTGTGTTCCTCAGCGACGCTGGCAACGTGGTCTGGTACGGCGACTGGGACGATCCGGATACGGACATCGACACCGCGCTCTTCATCAACCAGGACGTGCTCTTCCAGGAAGGTGTCTCCACGACGATGAACGGCGACATCATCGACACGATCGCCGCGACCGATAAGGGATTCGCCGTCAGCGATAGCGGTCAGTACCTCATCGTCGAGTTCTTCTCGCTCACGGCAGCGGACCCGACCTTCAACGGCGTCTACCTCTACGACATCGACGCCACCATCGGCGATTCGTACTGCACCACCGTTCCGAACTCCACGGGTGTTTCGGGCAGCCTCATCGCTCTCGGCAGCTCCGTGGTCGCCGACAACGACGTGACGCTCGTCGCGTCGGATCTTCCGAACCTCGCGTTCGGCTTCTTCATCGTCAGCCAGACCCAGGGCTTCGCGATGAACCCCGGCGGCAGCTCAGGCAACATCTGCCTCGCGGGTGCGGTCGGTCGCGCCGTCGGTGGCTCGATCCTCAACACCGGCACGTCGGGCAGCATCACCGCTGTGGCCGACTTGACGGCGATCCCGCAGCCGATGGGCACCGTGGCCGTGGTCGCAGGCGAGACCTGGAACTTCCAGGCCTGGCACCGCGACGCGGTGGGCGGCATGACGACCTCGAACTTCACGAACGGTCTCTCGATCACGTTCAACTGATCACGCCCTGTTTCGGGTAGGGACCCCGCTGGCCAGGCATCGCTTGAAGGATCAAGCAGCGCCCGGTCAGCGGGGTCTTCTCATATCTCCTCACTCCGTTCATTCCCTTGGCTCCGTACGCTCCATGAACCCATCTCCCTTTCGGCGCTGTCCTATCGTCATCGCCAGTCTGGCGTCGCTCGTCACCACCTCGGACGCCCAGATCACGCTCGTCCAGGAAGGTGACATGGTGGGCTCGATCGGAGCCTGTACCCGCATCGACGACGTCTTCATCAACAACCAGGCGGACTGGCTCGTTCGACTCGATACGGACGCGCCTGGAGCCGAGGACGAGGTGGTGTTGATGAACGGTGCCGTCCTGTTCCAGCAGGGATCGCCCGTTGGGATTCCGTCACCGGCGGGAGCGACGTTCAGCTTCTTGGACACGGCTCACCTCGCGAACAGCGGCGACCTGATGGTTCTTTTCGACGCGACTCTTCCTGCGGGCGGGACGGCTTCGCTGCTCTACTGGAACGGCGCCTTGCTTCTCCAGGAAGGGGTGACTCCGATGACGGCGCCCGGGGTCGCACCGGGGTCGGTCTGGGACTCCATCGACGAGGCGTGGGCAAACGATAGCCAGCAGCTCTTGGTGGGCGGGAAGGTCGAAGGGTCGCGGGACTGTCTTGCGCTCCTGACCCTCGATGCAGCTGGCGCGATCGTCTCCGAAGAGCTCTTCGCCATCGATGGCGCGACCCTTCCGGGACACCCGACGCCCGTGATGGGCTTCTCGCTGGCGCGCGGGCGGCAGGCGCTGAACAACAGCGGCGTCGCGCTCTGGTTCGTCGACGACGATCACACCGTGGCTGGCGGAAGCACCGCGAACGACAGCTGGATGTACCGGGGAATGGCGCCCCTTTGGCGTGAGGGCGATCCGATGACCACGCCGTCCGGTAGCGTCTTCGGATCACTCAGTGGCTGCGAGGTCGACCTCAACGACCGCGGTGACCACGTGTTCCAGGGAGGGCGCGATTCTTCTTTCGTCCTCGACGTGCTCGTGGTCAACGACACCACGATCATCGCCCAGGAGGGCGCTCCTGCGCCGAACATCCCGGGCGGCTTCACGTTGACCGCCATCGGAACCTTGACGCCGGTCTTCCTGACGGAGCGAGCCGACGTGCTCTGGTACGGGGACTGGGACGACCCGGACACCAGCCAGGATACGGCGATCTTCTTCAACCAGACCCCCCTGATCCGGGAAGGCGTCTCCACGCTCTACGGGAACACGATCACGACCATCGGGTCCACGGACAAGACGTTCGCGCTGAGCGACAACGGTCGCTATCTGATCGCCGAGCTCATCTCGGACGCGCCCTCGGACCCCACGCTCAACGGCGCCTACGTCTTCGACCTGAGGCCCAACCTCGGGACGAGCTACTGCGGCCCAGCAGCCGTGAACTCGTCTGGTCTCGCTGGCACCATCCGCGCCGTCGGTAGCACCATCGTGGCGGACATGGACCTGACGCTTCGCTGCGAGGACCTTGCGCGGCTGGCGTTCTCGTTCGTGATCGTGAGCCGAACCCAGGGCTTCGCGATGAACCCGGGTGGTAGCGCGGGCAACCTCTGCCTCGCGGGCGCCGTCGGCCGGGCGGTCAGCGGGATTATCGCGAACACCGGCACGGCGGGCGAGCTGATCGTGCCGGTGAACTTGATGAGCCTCCCTCAGCCGCTCGGCGCGGTCTCTGTCGTGCCGGGCGATACCTGGAACTTCCAGGCGTGGTTCCGGGATTCCGTGGGTGGCACGGTGACGTCGAACTTCACGAACGGCGTCACCGTGACGTTCCAGTGATGTGGATGGACCTGTCAACCCCCCTGCGGCGAGGCTTCAGATGATCAAGTTTGATTGGCTGACGAGTTGATGGTTCCCCGAAGCGCCCCCGCGTCGTCGTCGCCCTACAGCGACGGCGCGGGGGCGCGCCTGTGGGCGGCCTCCTGTAAGTAGCACGGTGAAAGAAGAGTCTGGCAGCCGAGAATGCCAGGTGATCCTTGGTCGGACTGAGGTTCGCGGGTCGAAACCGCAGGTGCGTGCTGAGAGTGATTTGAAGGACGAGAGACGGTCGCGCGCGGCACCGAAACGCGCCAGCCGCAGGTGACTTGATGGCCACGTGTAACTCACACCGCGCTAAGCGGTGATGGTCTCCTCTTGACCAACGGTCCAGAGAGTGGTTCGGAACAGAAGTCCCTTTGATATGTATGAGCTCCATTCGAGCCCTGGCATGGCGCGTTGACGAACCTTGGGCGGAACGACTGCTACGCACTGCGGTTCGGACGCCTTGCTGCAGCGCGAATGTGACTCGAATAAATGGCGCGAACTTTCGGATCAAACCACTAGCGCAGGCGAGCTCGCGGGTCACGGCGATGAGGGCCTTCGGATGCGACCATTACCAGCCTTCGTGATGCTGCCGCGATTCCCCGCCTCTCCATTCAGATGGCCGCCGGCGATCAGCCCTGCTTCTTCCTGATCGGAACGCTCCTGCCGCCGGGGTCGACGCTTCACTCAACACGACCAGCGCGCTCCGATTTCAGTTCTGCCCGTTCTGAGGCTTGTCGAGCGTCCGATAGCTCAAATCGGGACAGCCCGAATCCGGCGTTGGCCGCCCGACTGCGGGCCGCCTGCTATTCTCCTGCCCGGCCGTCCCCCCCCCACCCCCTGGCGCCGTCGCCGAGCATCGGTGACGCTCAGGACCGTGCAGCGGTCCTCATCCGTGGCTGCCCCGTGATCGGAGGTGGCCCTCTTCTTTGCCTATCATGTTCACGCTTCTTCTGCTCGTTCCCGGACTCGTCTCCCCCTCGCCCTCAGCCCAACGCCTGGAGGTGATCTACACGGACGTCGACGCATCGCCGCTCTCCGCCGTGCCCGGGCTTCCCGGTGCAAAGTTCAGTTCGTTCGCGCGTCCGGCCCTCAGTCCGAACGGAGCCAACTGGGCCATCACCGCGGAGACGGACCTGCCCGCCACCCAGAGCCAGGTGCTGATCGTGAACGGCGCGGTCGTGCTGCGCGAGGGCGATTCCCCGGCGTACATCGATCCGTTGCATCGCGTGAATCCCATCGACCGCGGGATCAACATCAACGACGCCGGACAGTACGCCTTCACTCACTCCACGGACGAGGCAGCGAGCGAGAACGAGTACGTGGTGCGCGGGGAAGCCTCCGGCAGCTTCACCGTGATCAGTCGCGAGGGATTTCAGGTGACGGGTGCGCCTATGGGCTGGATCGCAGGGTTCATGAATACTTCGGTGATCACGGCCAGCGGCGACGTCTGGTACGAAACGGACGGCGTGATCGGCACCCCCAGCGGAAGCTTCGCCGACAACAACCTGGTGATGGCCGGGACGACGGTGTTTGCACAGAACGGCGTGTCGGTTCCCGCTAGCCAGATCTCGGGTCGGGCGGACGCCTGGGAGTCCTTCGACTTCGAAGACCTCCACGTGAGTGAGGAAGGATTGCGCTACATCGTCCAGGGCAGCCTCTCGACGGTACCTACCGAAGACGGCGTGGTCGTGGTGAACGGGAGCGTCGCGATCCAGGAGGGCTACCCGCTGCCCGGTGGTCCCGCGGACCTGGTAGACGACGGCGGAATCTTCGGGGTCTACATGCACCCGAAGGGGTCATGGATGGCCGACGGGCGCTTCCAGGGCAACAACCTGGACTGGGTCGTCCTCGACGGTTCCGTGGTTGCCCTCGAGGGTCAGCCGATCCACGAAGGCACGACGGAGTCCTACGGCTTCAGCTCCTTCTTCGCGAACGTGTGCGACGGGGCGGGTCGTTTCGTGATCGGCGGCATCACCGACGCCGCGGACACGTCTCGCAACGCCGTGGTCGTCTACAACGGCGAGCGCGTGCTCGTCCGCGAGGGAGATCCCGTTGACCTGGACGGCAACGGCCTCTACGACGACGACCTCTTCTTCCACGACTTCGGCTCGGACGACTTCCGCCTCACCGACGACGGTCGCCTCTACTTCGTCGCGACTCTCCGCACCAGCACCGGTTCAACGAGCGTGGGCAGCGTCTTCGTCGTCCTCGACATCCAGGGCGGCGTTGGCTCCTCGTTCTGTGCGGCCCGCCCCAACTCGACCCAAGGTGCCTCGTCCATCAGCGGAACCGGAAGCTCCATGGCGGCCAGCAACCAGCTGACCCTCGCCGTCGGCGGGCTTCCCGCCGGCGTCATGGGCTACTTCGTGACCTCGACCCAGGCGAATCTGGTTCAGATGCCGGGCGGAAGCGCCGGGGACCTCTGCATCGCGAGCTTCGATATGGGGCGCTACGCGCAGAGCGTGCAAACCTCAAGCTCATCCGGCACCGTGACTCAAGCGCTCGACCTCACCATGACCCCCAGCCCCTCAGGCGGGGTCGCGGTCCTCTCCGGTGAGACGCGCTACTGGCAGTTCTGGCACCGCGATGTGAATGGCGCGGGCGCGAGCGTATCGAACTTCTCGAACGCTCTTTGCGTGACGTTCGACTGAGCGATTCTTCGAGCTCGACGGAGCTTTGGATGCCATTTGGACAGTTACTTCAACGCAGAGTCGGGATCGGAGGGCGCTGATAGAGCAACACTTCTTCTGCAATTTCGTCCGCGAGGAAGATCAGGCTTGCTCCATGGTGAGGTATTGACGGCCGGCCTCCCAATCTTCGGAGACCTCCATCGCCAGGGCAGTGACGAGCCGCAACAGCGCGGCTTCGTACGGGAAGAGGCCAGCGACTCGCGTTCGCCTCTTGATTTCTTTGCTGAGCCTCTCGACCGCGTTCGACGTCCAGGGGCGTCGACGATGGCTGGCGGGAAATTGGAGGACAGCGAGTCCCTCGTGGATGTTCTCTTCGATCCACGCGGCGACCCTGGGCTCCGAGTCCTGGTACTTGACCACGATCGTCTTGATGATCTGCTCGGCTTCGGCCATCGTCGGCGCGTTGAAGATGGAGCGGAGGTCCTCCGCCACGTCCTTCTTCATGACGATCTTGGAGAGGTAGGGCTGCGCGTTGCGCTGCATGTGGCAATGGCATCGTTCGCTTCCCGTCCTCTCGTACCGCCATGGCGACGAGAACAGCCGCCGTGACCACGGAGCCGCCGATTCTTACCTTCTTGTAGCGTGTATCGAGCACGAGGTAGGGACAGGCGCCGATGGGACGACTCCTCCACGAGGAGATCTCTTCGTCGAGGAGCTGAGTCGCGCGTGAGACTTGAGGAGACGTGATCTTGAGCCCGCAGAGCTCCTCGGTGACCCTCTGAACACGGCGTGTCGAGACGCCGCCAACGTACATCTCTGCGATCGCGAGCTTGAGAGCCCTCTCGCCACGTTCTCCTCGCTCGAGGGCGTTCGGATAGAAGCGCTCTCCGCCCTCGGCGGCTTCCCGAACCTGCGGGATGCGCAGCTCGAGCTCGCCGACACGAGACGCGACGCGCTTGGGCTTGAACCCGTTCGCATACCCGCGCCTGGACTCTGCGCGTTCGTACGGCGCGGCGTTCAGGTAGTCGGAACGTTCGATCAGCATGGCCTCGTTGAGCAAGATCTGGATCGCCTCAGCGAGACGGTCGAAACCGTGCTCAGTCAGGAGTTCCAGGACGAGGGAGATCTTGTTAGCGTCGGCTTCGTGGTGAGGCATCGTTGGTCGAGTGGGGTTGTGGTTAACACCACGAAAGCCAACGATGGCCTCCCACGCAACCGGCACGTGACGAATGGGCCCCTCAGGGGTGAGGGCCGATCCCTCACGCGCCTTGCAGGTTCAGAGCGTCAGTCGAGCCGAAGCCGAAATTACACAACAAGTGACACACCCCCGGCGTCTGCCGCTCCTCAGGTCGCTCTCCTCCCCATCGACGCCAGAACATGAATCGCATCGTCCAGTTCACTATCTTCTCAGTCAGCGCTTCTGCGCTGATGCATGCCTCCTCCGCCCAGTTCACCCTCGTCTCTCACTACGAGATGAACGAGACCTCTGGAACGATCTGCGTGGACTCGTCTGGCAACGGCAACCACGGGTCCTACACCGGCGGCTACGTCCTTGGCCAGGCCGGAACGTCGATGACCTCCGGGACTGCCGTCGACTTCGACGGCCTCTCCGGCTTTGTGGACATCCCGGGTAGCCCATCCCTCGACGCCCTCAGGTCGAACCTGAGCATCGCCGCGTGGATCGAAGCGGACGTCGAGCAGCTTCAGCGCGTCTTCGCCAACCGGCGTCCTGCCGGCGGCGGAAGTGGAGGTTCATTCGCTTTCGGCACGACTCCTGCGGGCCTGCGGTTCACGACCATGGACATTCAGGACTACAACCAGAACGTCCCGGTGCCATGCTGCCAGCCGCACCACCTGGTCGTGTCCTTCGATGCGAGCTTCCTTGCGACGTTCTACCTGGATGGAGTCTTGGTCGGCACAGTCGGCGGCAATGCGCCCGCGAACGCGCCGAGCGGCGCGAACCAGTACCTGATCGCCGTGCTCGATCTTGGTGGTGGCACGGCCGAGTGGTTCGACGGACGAATCGACGACGTGCAGGTGTACTCCGGCGCCCTCGGCCAGAACGAGGTCTCGTTCCTCCACGCCAACCCGGGCTCTTCGCTCGTGGGTGGCGCGCTCGGAGCCAACTATTGTGGCCCCGCGCCCTTGAACTCCACGGGCGCGAGCGGCCGCATGTTGGCCGCGGGCAGCTCGATCACGACGAACAACAACGTGACACTCACGGCCCATGATCTGCCGCGCTTCTCCTTCGGCTTCTTCATCACGAGCCGTATGCAGGGCTTCGCGGCCGGGCCCGGAGGGAGCCAGGGCAACCTTTGCCTGGGCGGCGCGATCGGGCGCTACGTGGCATCGGGTCAGATCATGAACTCGGGCTCTAACGGCGCGATCGACCTGGGCATCAACCTCAGCCAGACGCCGCAGCCGAACGGGTTGGTACAGGTGCTGCCGGGCGAAACCTGGAACTTCCAGTGCTGGTTCCGCGACTCCGTCGGAGGGGCGGCGACCTCGAACTTCACCGACGGCCTCTCGATCGGGTTCCAATAGAGCGCACGTCGGCACGCGCCTCGGATCGAAAGCGGCCGCGACACCCACTGGGTGTCGCGGCCGCGCGGATTCGATCTCGAGCTGCTGCGCTTCAAATCATGAGTGCTGAAGCTCGGGCGGGTTCACCGGGTCCCGCGCCTCGACCATGAACAGGTCCTCGTGCACGTCGATGAAGGCGGTCTGCCCCGGTCGCAGCTGGTCCTTGAGGATCGCCTCTGCGAGCAGGTTTTGAACGTTCTTCTGCATCACGCGCTTGAGCGGTCTGGCTCCGAACTCCGGGTCGTAGCCCAGCTCGGCGATCCGCTCCGTGGCGGCGTCCGAGAGCACCAGCTCGATGTCCTTGTCTTCGAGCTGCTTGCTCAGTCGTTCGACCTGGACCTTGACGATCGCGCCGATCTGATCGCGCCCGAGCGGATGGAAGGTCAGAACCTCGTCGAGTCGGTTGATGAACTCCGGTCGGAAGAAGTCCTTCACCGCCTCTTCGTTGCGCAAGTTGCTCGTCATCAGGATCAGCGTCTGCGTGAAGTCCACGGTCCGGCCCTGGCCATCGGTCAGGCGACCGTCGTCGAGGAGCTGGAGCAAGATGTTGAAGACGTCGGGATGAGCCTTCTCGACTTCGTCCAGGAGGATGACGCTGTGCGGCTTGCGGCGAACCGCTTCCGTGAGCGCGCCGCCCTCGTCGTACCCGATGTAGCCGGGAGGCGCGCCGACCAGGCGCGACACCGCATGCTTCTCCATGTACTCGCTCATGTCGATGCGAATCATGTTGCGCTCGTCGTCGAAGAGAAACTCGGCGACGGCCTTCGCCGTTTCGGTCTTGCCGACGCCGGTGGGGCCGAGCATCAGGAACGCGCCCAGAGGCCGCGTTTCTTCCACGAGGCCTGCGCGCGCGCGACGGACCGCCTGGGAGATCGCTTCGAGCGCCTCTTCCTGACCGACGACGCGACGGCGCAGGCCCTCCTCCATCGTGAGGAGCTTGTGACGCTCGGTTTCGAGCAGCTTGTCCGCGGGAATCCCGGTCCAGCGCGCGACGACCTTGGCGATCATCTCCTCGTCGACGGCTTCGGGGAGAAGCGCGCCTGATTCCTGGACGCGCTCGAGCTCTTCCGACGCCTTCTCGATGTTGCGTTCGGTCTCGGGAAGCTCGCCGAAGCGAATCTGGCCAACGCGCTCGAAGTCGCCTTCGCGCTCCTTACGCTCCGCCTCGGCGCGCAGATCCTCGAGGAGGATCTTGCCGGCACGAATCGACTGGATGAGGTCTTTCTCGTTGGACCAGCGCGCGCGCAGGGCGCTCGTGCTCTCGTGGAGCTCGGCGAGTTCCTCACCGATCGCTTTGATGCGATTTGCGTTGCCCTTCGCGTCTTCGGCGGACAGGGCGCTCCTCTCGATCTCGAGCTGTCGCTGCTTTCGCTCGATCTCGTCGATCTCCGGGGGGAGCGAATCGATGGCGGTGCGGAGCTGCGCCGCGGCCTCATCGACGCAGTCGATCGCCTTGTCCGGCATGAAGCGGTCGGCGATGTGACGGTCCGAAAGCCTCGACGCGGCGATGAGCGCGCCGTCCGTGATGCGAACGCCGTGGTGGACTTCGTAGCGCTCCTTCAGACCCCGCAGGATCGCGATCGTGTCCTCGACGCTCGGCTCGTCGACCATAACGGGCATGAAGCGTCGCTCCAGCGCGGCGTCTTTCTCGATGTACTTGCGGTACTCGTCGAGCGTGGTGGCGCCGATGCAGTGAAGCTCGCCGCGCGCGAGCGCGGGCTTCAGCATGTTGGCCGCGTCGACCGCGCCTTCCGCGCCGCCTGCGCCCACGAGCGTGTGCAGTTCGTCGATGAACAGAACGACCTCGCCGTTCGCATTCGCGATCTCCTCGAGAACAGCCTTGAGCCGCTCCTCGAACTCGCCGCGGTACTTGGCGCCCGCCAGCAACGACGCGATGTCGAGCGACATCACGCGCTTGTTCTTGAGCCCTTCGGGAACGTCGCCGATCGCGATGCGGTTCGCGAGCCCTTCGGCGATGGCCGTCTTGCCAACGCCCGGTTCACCGATGAGCACGGGGTTGTTCTTGCGGCGGCGCGAGAGCACCTGGATCACGCGTCGAATCTCGGTGTCGCGTCCGATGACGGGATCGAGCTTTTGCGCCTTCGCGTCCTCGGTGAGGTCGCGTGCGTACTTGCCGAGGGCATCGAAGGTCGCCTCAGGGTTCTCGGAGGTAACGCGCTGGCCGCCGCTCACTTCCTCGAGTGCGGCCTGGATACGGTCGGGCCCGGCGTTGCGGGCCGAGAATAGCGCTGCGACCTCGGGCGATCCCTTCCGGGCGAGCGCGAGGAGCAGGTGCTCGGTCGAGACGAACTCGTCGCCGCGATCGCTCGCTGCTTTGGCTGCATCGGCCATGACCGCGGCGAAGGTGCGAGCCGTCGCCACCTGTCCGCCGCCGGTCGCGCGAGGGAGCTTCGCGATGAGCGCCTCCAGCTCAGGTCGAAGCGCTTTCGGATCCACACCGAGCTTGGAGAGCACGGCGGACATCACGCCTTCGGGCTCTGCGAGGAGCGTCAGGGCGAGGTGGGCGGGCACCAGCTCCGGGTGACCGGAAGACGCAGCCAGCTGGTGGGCGGCGTTGAGCGCCTCTTGGGAGCGGTGGGTGTATTGGGGTTGCATAGATCGAATCTCCTGTGGTGCCAGCGCCTGGCCGGGGCCACTCGTTCCATCAGGCAAGGGCCATGCCAGTCACTGGAAGCATGCGCCGGGCGGCTTGGGCCCGCATGAAGGTCGACAGGTGGCGCCCATGGTGCCAAAATGGCAGCCATTGGTGCCTGAATGGCGCACCTCTCGGTTCGGCGGCCGTTTCTCCGGAACGCTGATACCGCCGCTCTCTCGCTCCGGTCCTGACTCCTGACAGACGTGATGCCCCTCGACGACGTTCGCCGGGCGGGCGACTTCCATCTCACATGCAACAGGAGAACTTGCCATGACGCGAATTCTGAACCACACCGCTGCCATCTGCTTCCTCGTCCTCGCACTCACCGCGGGAGCGGCCCAGGCCGTTGACGTCACGGGCGGCCAGCCCGGCGGCGGAGGCCTCCAGGAAGAGGCGGACGAGCCCGAAGACGTCAACGGCGATGAGCCCACGGTGCTCCAGTGCGGCGAAGAGTCGGAGCCCTTCGATATCCCGGTCGGCCCACACTCCGCGATCGCTGGCGGCCACGACGAGAAGAGCTTCGCGCTCGCGGCGCAGGAGCTCTACGACGAGATCGGGCTTGGGCGACCGAGCTGCGACAGCAGCAACTGCGGCTTCGGCCAGAACTGTCCTGCCCTGGGTGGAAGTCAGACGACTTCCGGCGGAGTGAGCGCGGACTGGCGCGCTCCCGGGAGCCGCTTCGTCGACCTCGACATCAAGCCGGGGACGCAAGGGCAGCAGACCTGCGCGAACTGCTCCTGAGATCGCCTGCGAGCGCGGAGGGGCGACGCCCTTCCGCGCTCGCGCACGTTTCTCTCTTCCATCCCTTTCAGAATCCAGGATGGTCGGCGACTCCCGCTCGTCCGGGGCGGACCATCCCAAGCACGAGCACAATCCATGAACACACGAATTCGCGGCGGATCGTTCCGTCTGTGGCTCACGTTGGGCGTCCTCCTTGGCGTGGCGGGCTGGCTGACAGCGCGTCTTGCGCCCACCACGAACCCCGCGCCGCCCGCCGTTTGGGTCGGCGCTCCCGAGCCGGCGGCACTGACCAGCGATGCCGCCGACGCGCCCGCAATTCTCGGTGCAGCGCGGCCCCTGCCGCAGGGCGAGCGCGTCGCGCAGGGAGTCGATCGAAGCCGATCGCGCGCCGCACTTCCGTGGCGGCTCGAGCCGCTTGGAGGACCTGCGGCGACACCTCTTCCCGCGGGCCAACTCCGCGTCCTGACGCGCGCTCCGGGAGGGCACTGGCTGGCTCACGGAGACCTCGACGTACGGGTCGGTGGACGGGTCGAGTTCCCAGCAACCCCCGCGCCGCCGTTCGAGTTTCGCGTGACCTCCGTCGGATTGGCCCAGGAGATCTTCGTGGTAGACGATCGAGGGTTCGTCGGAGACTCAGCCTCCGAGGTCGTGATCCGGGTGGCCCGCGAGGCGTACGTGGCGGTGCACTCCAGGGCGACCGGAGAGGAGCTGCATTCCGTCTGGATCGCCGAGGCCGCCGCGCCCGCCCGTGGTGCGAGTCCAGCCTTCGACTCACCGGGGCCCCAGGGATTCGAAGCAGGCTACCGCGAACTCGACGCACCCTTTCCCGTGCGTCGGCTCGCGGGAATGGAGCGGCCGCTCGTGAGCGCCGACGGCTGCGCCTGGCAAACCCTTCCCGATCGACTTCGGGTCGCGGGCGGGCGCGTTCTTCTCCGGCCTGGACACGAGGTGCTCGTGCACGTCGAGGCTTCCGCGGTGGCGCCGGTCGGTGGTATCGATGTGCTCAGCCTCCAGCTGATGGAGGAGGAAGTCGGGCGCTGGGGGTCGTCCTCGGTGTCGGTGGTGCTCGAACGAGCGCTCGCCCATGGAGGCCGGCTCGAGGGTGACTTCCGGTTCAGCGGCCTTCCGGTTCCGATTCGCTCTGCGGCGGCGGAGGCCTCCTGGAGGGCGCTGGACCCCGGGTCGGGCGACAGCAAGGAGACCGCCCGTGGGTTCGGCGGCACGTCCCTCGCTGGAGACCGGGTGGAGGTGGCGCTCCAGGGCGACACCCCAGAGGATCTCGTCGAAGGCTACATCGAGTTCGCCGATGCGGACCTCGCGGGGCGCGTGACGGGCGCGGCGCTCTACGGGGTGGGCGGAGCGATTTCGGTCGACGGGCTCTTCGCGAGGAAGCTGGGGCTCGGAGCGGGGCTCTCCGTCGCGGGCGACGGGCTGCTGCGCTGGGAGTGCGCGGCGCTCAGGCCCGGAAGCTACGCGATGCTGCTTCAGCCGCTAGGGATCTACTGCTCCCTGGAGGTGGAGGGCACCGAGCTGGGCGTGCAAACGCTCTACAGCGAGGTCCCGCCGCTGGTCTCCGTCGGATTGAACCTCTTGGAGCGCGACGGCTCGCTCTTCACAGGGGAGCGGTCGGTGGGGGTGACGGCGTTCGTGGCGGGGGCTGGCGCCGAGCGGCCCACGATCACGAGGCCGCTCCTGGTGGCAGGTGACGCCGAATCCTCGCCGACGCTGGAGCTGCGCGTTCCGCGGGGCGCGCGGTGCTTCGTGAGCATCAGCGCCGGGCGACGTTCCGCCGAGGGCGAATTCCTGGCGAAGGAGGCGAGCCTCCATGGGTTCCCGCTGGAGCCGGAGATGCGCTGGGTCACGCTGCGTCGGACGGTGGCGGACGAGGAGGTGGCGGCCCCGCTTCGCTGGTGGCAGCAGAACGTCTATCGGTTGAACGAGCGCGGTGAGGAGGAGGCGATCGTTTATCGGTCGCGGACGCCCCAGGGAGCTCCGGGTCGATCCGCGTTCACGGCCTGGGGCCTGACCTCCGAGCGCGAGCCCAGCAGCGAGCTGGATGTGGCGATCCCGGCGGAGGCCGGGACGCTCGTGGTACGAGGCGCTTTCGCGGGCGTGGGAGACGAAGTGATCGACGTGGGGGCCGACGTGCGGGAGGTGGTCGTGGTGGCGTCGAACTGACGGTGTCCAGCCTCCTGGGCCGCTCAGCTCAACGCAGGCACGAGCAGCTTGGCGGCCGTGAGAGACCTCTCCAGCGCCCGGCGATCCGACTCCCCGAGCGACGCGAGCGGAGCGCGGACTTCCGCGCTCCGGATCGCATCCAGCGCCAGGAGCGTTTCCTTCAGCGCGACGGGGCAGGGCGCCACCCGGAGCGTATCGATGAGCGGGTTCAGGCTGCGCTCCAGTGCGTCCGCGATCCGATTCGCCCGCACTCCGTGGCCCTGCGCCTCCAGGATCAGTCGCGCGACCTCCGCCGGCACGATGCCCCCGACGACGGAAACGGCTCCCGCCGCGCCGCTTCGCATGTAGGGTCCAATCATCCGGTCGTCGCCGCAGAGGACGGGGACCGGTAGCTGGGACGCAAGGGAGCGAGCACGCGCGGGCTGGCCGACGCCTTCGCAGTGCGCGACGAAGCTGGGTATCTCTGCACAGATTCGCCGAACGAGGTCGGGCGTCAGGTCGGTGCCTGTCCGCTTTGGCTCGTTCAAGAGAACGAGGGGCGTGTCCTTCGGCAGGCCCTCGGCGATGTAAGCGAAGTGGCGAACCAGTCCTTCGACCCTCGGTTGCGCGAAGGAGGGGGCGCACAGGAATAGCGCTTCCGCGCCTGCATGGACTGCCGTCACGGCAGCGCTCCGGGCTGCCCGGCTATCGATGTCGGTGATCGCCGCGTAGACGTGGAGTCGGAACCCTGAGTGGCGCGCTGCGCTCTCCGCGGCATGACCCACGACTCGCCCGAACTCGCTGAGTGAGAGCGCCCATCCCTCGCCCGCGGTACCGCCCACCAGGACCCCCGTCGTCGTGTGCCTCGACTGGAACCGGATGAGGTCGTCGAGGTCGCGAAGCTGGAGCGCGTTCGACGAGAACATCGTCGGCAGGGCCACGATCGAGCCCTCCAGCGGCACGATGCCGGCGGGATCCGCGCCCGGCTCGGCACGTTGGACGTCGTTCCTGGATGGGTCGCTCAAGCTCGTGCCTCTTCGATCAAACGCAGCATCTCCTTCACCGTCGGGTCGACCCCCTCGAAGACGGCCCGCGCCACCATGGCGAAGCCGATGTTCAATTCTTCCACTCCTTCGATGGCCGCCACGGGTTGCACGTTGTCGAAGTCGAGTCCGTGCCCGACGTTCACGCGCAGGCCGATCGAACGCGCATGGACGGTCGCGGCGATGAGCCGGTTCAGTTCGGCCGCGCGGACCGCGCCGGTCGCGTTCGCGTAGGCGCCGGTATGAAGCTCGACGAAGGGCGCCCCCACGGCAGCCGCCACGTCCAGCTGGGCTGGCTCGGGATCGATGAACACCGAGACGACGCCTCCGGCCGCAGCGAGCCGGGCCACGGCGTCCGCCAGCCGCGGCCGCTCCCTGATCGCGTCCAGTCCGCCCTCGGTGGTGATCTCCAGTCGGTTCTCGGGCACCAGGCAGAAGGCGTCCGCGCCGCTCGCTTCCGCGATCTTGAGCATGGACTCGTCGAGGCTCGACTCCAGGTTCAGAAGCGTCTTCACCGCCTCTCGGAGCCCGTGGATGTCCGCGTCCTGCATGTGCCGCCGGTCCTTGCGCAGGTGGCACGTGATCCCGTGCGCCCCCGCGGCCTCGCAGCGAATGGCCCATTCGACGGGATCAGGAAAGACTGCGCGCCGAGCCTGGCGGATCGTCGCGACGTGGTCGACGTTGACGTGGAGTCTCTGGTTGCTCACGCCGCCGATCCTAGGAATCGGAGGGGCTCTTCCCAAAGAGTCTCCGGCAATTGCGGAACTCGTCCCAGGGATGGTTTCCAGGAGCGCCCCGGGCGGCTCGCCGCGCCCGAGCTGGCCCTTTCCGTTCCAGGCGCTTTACCCGAAGACGAACACCGGCCAGATCAGGGCTGCCACGATCAGTGCCACGTCCAGCGTGGGCCACTGCCGCAGCGGGACGTCCAGTCCGCGCTCCAGCGCGTTGCGGGAGTCCTCGAACTCCAGGGAGAGAAGCTGGACCCACTCGACCTCGCCGCGCGCGTCCAGTCTGGCTCCGACGAGGCGATAGACGCGATGCCTTCGCTCCTCGTCCGGCGAGTCGTCCACCAGTGCGTAGGCGCTCGCTCCTGCGCTCAGTCTTGTCGCAGCACGCGCGGTCGCGTCGTCCAGGTTCGAGGGATCGATCACGACCGGCACCTTCATGGGAGAATGCTCCGTGCCGTACAGGCTCAACGTTCCGGGCGCGACATTGCCCCGGCTGGCCAGCACGACCGCGGGCTGGATGGCGCGCCCGAAGCGCCATGTCGGCTCGAGCGGCGGATCCAGGATGGCTCGGCCCTCGTCGTCCCGCCGGACGGGCCGCTCCGGCCAGTCCTCAGGCAGTTCCAGCGCGCTCAGGCCGCCGCCCTCGAGACCTTTCACGTTGCGCAGCTCGAAGTAGATCTGATCCGCCCCTCCCGCGCCGTCGTGCCCGCCCCACGGAGTGACCTCGTGTTGGAACGTGCGCAGGTTGGAGCAGCTCGCGCAAAGCGTGAGCGCGACGACGGCCAGGACACACTGCAGGAGACGTCCCATGGGTTATTCCTCCCTCAGCGCTCGCTCGAGGCCGACGTTGGAGATCCAGATGGCGCCCGCGACGACTCCGACGAGCATGGCCACCTGAGCCGGTCCGCGGAGCCAGAGGCTCTCTTGCCACCCGTGAATCTCGTCCTCCGTCACCGGCCAGTCGAACCGAGCGATCCGCACGGCCTCCCGCGGCCACCCGTCGAAGCCCACGATGTCCACGCGAAGCACGTCCCGCCGCTGGTCCTCGCGAACGAGGTAGATCTCCGCATCGTCGCCGGTGACGACTCGCATGCCCGAAGAGGGCTGGCCGTTCAGCTCCGCCTCCCGTTCCACGCGAATCGTGGCCGTGCTCAGGGCCGTTTCGCGCCGCTTGCCGTCGAGGAAGGTCACCGTCACGGCATCCGCCGGGAGCATGGCGCGGAGTTCTCCTGAGTCATCGGCCGTGCGCGGCGCCGATCGCCAGTCGGCGGGAAAGCGAACCTCGACCTTCGGGATGGCCTGGAAACGCTCGACCTGCAGCCCGCCCGTCACGACGTGCTGCGGCGCGCCGTCGTCAGGGCTGAGGCGGCTACCCCACCATGCGGGGCCAGCGGCTCGAGTCGGAATGCAGGAGACGGCGAGGCATGCGAGTGCCCCGGTCATGAATGGTGTCCGTTTCATCATGGGAAGCGATCGTTCGAGGCGCGAGCCCGGGACTGGGCGCCACGCAGCGGATAGGAACGCTGGCGGCACTCGCGGACGCGAATCCCGTGGCTCGCCGCTGATCCTAGGCCACATCGCTCTCCGAACGCCATTCACGCATGGTGAGCGCAGCGATTCGCGACCTGAATCGAATGACGCCCTGGTGCCCCGAATCAGAAGTTCGTCGCATGAGTTTCGCCTGTTTCGCTCCGTAGCTGCGTTGCCGAACCTTGGACGGAACTTAGATTGTGGCCCCCATGCACGCCGATTCCACGCCTCCTCACGCCCTCGTCTCCAGCCGTACGATGCTGGTGCTCGTCGCGCTGGCGGGGGCGATCATCAGCTACTTCACTTTCGCGGATTTCCTCTTCGAGGACTCGTACATCACGCTCAGGTACGCCACGAACCTCGCGAGCGGTCAGGGGCTCGTCTTCCAGTCCGGCGAGGCGGTTCTCGGGACATCCGCGCCCTTCTGGGCCATGTTCCTCGCGCTGCCGCTGTCGCTCGGTGCCCAGCCCGAGGTCGTACTCGACGTCGCCTTTTGCTTTTCCCTAGCGGCCCTCGGCTACGCGGGCGGACGGTTGCTTCAGCGCCTCGGGTCACCGGGGGCGGGCGTGGCCTTCGCACTGGCCGTGGCGCTGGGTGTCGGGCGTTTGCACGCCTACTGGGGGATGGAGACGCCGCTCTTCACGGCGCTCCTCCTGGGGGCCTGGTGCTGGGCGCTCGATCGCAGGTACGTGCTCTCGGGCCTTTGCCTGGGACTCGCCTGCTTGACTCGCTACGAGGGCTACGCGTTCGGCGCCGCCATGGCGATCGTGCTCGCCTCCCGCGGTTCCTGGTCTGCGATCCGCTCGGGCGGACTCGCGCTGGCCGGGGTCACGCTCCCCTGGCTCGGCGTGGCCTGGCACTACTACGGCAATCCCATCCCCTTGCCCGCGGGGGCCAAGGCGGGGCACGTCTCGCCGCTGCGCTACTTCGAGCGTTCCTACCTGGACCTCCCGCACGATCTCTTCTGGCCTCTCACTGGACCCCTTGCGGATCCCACCGGTGGCGCGGGCTACGCGTACCCCGTGGGGCTGGCCCTCAGCGTCGTCCTGGGGATCCTCGGCCTGCTGGGCGTGATCTACCTGATCAAATCGCGCCAGTTCCTCGCGGCCGCGCTGCCGCTGGGGGGGCTCTTCGTGTTTGCCGTCCTGATCGCGTTCGCGCCAGGCCCGCTCTGTACCTGGCACCGCGCGCCCCTGCACATGATCGGGCTCCTCTGCGCGCTGTACGGGCTCGCGCGTCTGACCCGCGGCAAGTGCGCCGGACCCCGCTGGAGATCGGCCGGGTACGCAGCCGCGGTGCTCGGCGTCCTGGCGGCGATTCCGATCCATCGGGCCGCGTCCTTCCAGCTGCGCAACACCTTCCAGTACGTCGGTCGAGAGATCGCCTATCCGGAGATCGCCGACTTCCTCCGGCAGACCCGATTGAACGAAACGACGGTGCTGACGTGGGAGCCCGGCTACCTCGCGTTCATGAGCGACGCGCGCGTCATCGACGTCGCGGGTCTGGTCACGCCCGCACCTACGTTCACGGCGGCCAGCACCTCGCGCTGGGACGTCGGCTTCCCGAACGAAGCCGACCTGGTCCTCCTGAGGGCTCCCTTCCGACCCGAGGGCTTTCAGCTGATCTTCGAAGGCTCGATGGGCTCCTGGTTGTTCGCTCGGCCAAGGATCGTGGAGCGGTACGCGGACGCCATCGAAGCGTACCGCTCGAGCAACGCCGAGGGTGCAGAGGTCCAGCCCGTCACCGGCGGCCCCGTGGCCCTCACACCCTCCTATTCGGGCCCGCCCTTCGTGATCGGGCCGCCGGGAACGCTGACGCGAATCAGCCCCAAGCAGGACATGCTCGCCCTCACCGCCGAAACGCCGATCCTGGGACTCGATACACCAACACTGGAGATCGAGTTTCAAACGAAGACGCCGAACTACGTCCAGCTCCAGCTCGTCGTGCGCGGCGAGGTGGTCCTCGCCACGAAACCAGGCGCCGAAGGAGAAGACCCGCTCCTCACCTGGGACGTGAGCCCCTGGCGAAACCGGACCGCGAAGGTTCGCGTTCTGGCGGTGGCGGGTTCGGGAGCCGACGCATCCTTCGGCGTCGTTCGGGCTGCGGACTGAAAGGACGGCCTGCCGACCTTCTCGCATCGCTCGGTCGGACCGAGGCAATCCTTGACCCGAAGAGTCAGCGGACTCCGCTCAAGGGAAGGTAGTCCGCGACGGCGCTCCCGAGGCAGCGGGCGTCCACCAGCGGCGCGCCGATCCCCTCGGCTGCGTGGACCGTGTCGATCACCCGGAAGTCCACGCTGAACCTCGTTCGTCCGGACTCATGGGCGAGCGTTCTGTGGAGATGGGCTCCGGCGAAGAGCAGCTCGTCGCCCTCCCCCGGACGGAAGCCCAGCTCCGCCTCCGGGCTCGACTCGATCTCGCCCGTCAGCGACGGGAAGACGGCCTTGCGACCGGCCTCGATGTCCTGCCAGCCGATCTTGAGGTCCGGCCCGTCCTTGACCCAGTCGCGGTAGTCGAACCGTTCGCTGTCGTTCGGCGCGGGGCGCTCCAGGTAGTGGGGGTAGAACGTGAACGTCTCGGCCTCACCCGCGTCGTGCAGCGCGATCCACCAGGTCACGAGGCAGCTCGGATGCGAGTACCAGACGTCCCGGTGGGCCTGGAAGACCGGCGCCGCCGCCGGGTTCCTGGCACCGCCGCTCTGCACGACCCGGAGCTTGAGCGGATCGTACGCGGTTCGCTCCGGATCGAGGCCCGCCGCAACGATCGTTGCGATCACTCGCTCTCGCCAGAAGGGCTCGATGTAGAACGCGCGCCGAAGCGTCTTGACGCGCGCGAAGAAGTCCTCGTTCGAAAGCTCGTACTGCGCGAGCGCCGGATCGCCGACGTCCGCGAAGGCCGCGCGCACCGCCTCCATCGCGTCGCGGGCGAGCGTTCGTGCCGAGTCCGTTCCGGAGGAGAGCGAGATCTCGCCAGCGTAGAGCTGATCGAGCAGCTCGTCGGATTTCGTCGTGCGCGGACGGCGCTCGATCAGCGGTCGCCCTGTGGATGCGGTGGTCATGCGGGCCTCCTGGCGAGCACGATGCAGCGGGGGTCGTCGAGGGTGAGGGAAGCGCCGTCGATGCCCGCGAAGTACGCCTCGACGCGGAAGCCCGCGGCCTCCAGGTCAGCGCCGAGCTCGTGCGGCATGGAGAGCATGAGCGACGTGTCGTGCACGGCCAGCTGCTCGCCGTCCGCCTCGTAGGTCCAGCGCTTCAGAAGTCGCCCGCTTGCCAGATCGACGCGGCTGCGGCGGGTCATGGTGATGAGGCCGCGCGGCGTTTCACGCTGCACGACCACCTCTTCCTGGAAGGCGCGCAGGACGCCCGCGAGGTTCATCGTATCGAGGGCGAAGAGAGCCCCGGGCGCGAGGCTTCGGAAGGCCCCCCGCAGCATATTCCGGTTGTGCTCTCGGGTCGGAGCGTAGCCGTAGCTCGTCCACCAGTTGAAGCCCGCATCACACGCGGGCTCGGCGGTGAAGGCGCTCGCGTCCGCGGCGACGAAGTTCACGCGCTGACCGGCTGCGCTCGTGTCGCGGCGCGCTCGCTCGACGTACGCCGCCGACTGATCCACGCCAAGGACGTCGAAACCCCGCGCTGCCAGCGGCCCGCTGAGACTCCCGATCCCACAGCACTGATCGAGCACGCGCTGGCCGGAACCCGGAGCGAGCTCCAGGATGCGCATGAGGAAATCAACCGTTGCCTCGACCTCGGTCGGGTCTTCCCGCACGAGGAGCGTCTCCGCGAGCAGGTCGTCGTAGAAAGGAACCCACCAGGCTTCCTTCGTGTTCCGTGTATCCAGAGTCATGGCATGGGTTCGGGTGGAGGAACGGCTCGGACGGCGTCGACAGCCGCGCGGAAACGCTCCTCGAAGTCGCCTCGGATCAGGGCGAAGGGGCGGCCCGCCTCCTGCAGCGCGGCCTCGTAGCGATCGAAGAAGCGTCGGCGCTCCTCCGGCAGATAGCGGATCGGATCCGGCACGAAGGGAACGTCCACATCGAGCAGGAGCGTCAGGTCGGGCGCTTCGGCTTCGGCGATCGAGGCCACTTCCTCCGGCACCTGCCCGTGCAGGAACTCGCACCAGATCGTGGTCGCGAGCGCGTCGGTATCGACGAACAGCCGCCGATTCGCAGAGCGTTCGAGCGCGCGCTGGCTCGCCGCGTGACCGCGCGCGATCATCACCATGTCCCCGGGCTCGACCCGCGCGGTCTCGCCGTCCATGGGAGCGCCTTCCCGGGTCAGCCAGTCGCGCGCGTACTCGGGCACCCAGACGGTCTCGAACTCCTTCGCCAGGCGCGCGGCCAGCGTGCTCTTGCCCACGGATTCCGGGCCAGCGATGGCGATACGGCGAAGGAAGTGGGGCCGAACGACGTCGGGAAGATGCCGCCAGTGCTCCCAGGGGTTTCTTCGGATCGCGGTGCCGCTCGTGGCGATCGGTCCCTCGTCGTCCGTGCCCGGCCGGGTCACGGGCACGAACCGGGCACCGAGCTGACGCGCCAGCTCTGCGCCGTAGCCCTCGGACGCGAAGACGTGCGTGGGCGGACGCTCCAGGCAGCGCAAGAGGCTCGTGCGCCAGAGCGGCCAGAAGTCCGGTGATTGCTCCGGAAGCGACGGAAGATCGTCCGTCAGAGCGTGCACGGTCGCGCCTGGGATGAGCTCTTTCATCCAGCGCACGCGCAGCTCGCTCCCGATCGGCTCCGACGCCACGGAGGCGACGATCACGTCGAGGTCGTCGACCATCTGCTCCGCGAAGCGGAGGAGCCGCAGATGGCCGGCGTGGGGCGGCAGGAACTTGCCGAGGACGAGGCCGCGTGTACGCTCCGTTCCGGGGGTCACGGGGCCACCTCCACATCGGCGCTGCGTCCGAGCGCATGGCGAACCAGTGCACGCAGGGCTTCCACGGTGAGCACCGGCGGAAGCGCGCCCGGGAACCGTGAGGCCACGGTGGCACAGTGGAAGCGATGATCGCTCGCGAGGAACAGATCGCCGCTCCTGGGTGTCCGGGCCATCTCGGTTCCATGGGCGCGAGCGGTCAGCGCCGCGAGCGCCACCGCTCGGTCCACGGCCTCCGCGTGGCAGGCGGGCGTGGACAAACTCTCGGGCGGCCACGCAGCCATCTTTCGGACCGCGACCCCCTCGAGGTCCATGGCCTCGAAGAGCTGGGCGCCGGTGGCTGCCGACGGGGACGCGAGATGGACCGGGCGATTCGGTGACTCATCCTTCGAATCGAGCAGTCCGGCGAGCAGCCTCGCCGCGCGGTCGACGGGCGTGACGTCGAAGGCGCGCTGGTCGGCGTGGGTCGGCCACGTGCCCAGCGCCGCGACGCCGCGGATCACCCGGCTGAGCTGATCGAGGGGCCGGGGCTGATCGAGGGGCCGGGGCTGGTGGGGCGGCAGTGGGCCATCCGGCAGATGGACGTCCGCAGTGAGCAGGCCCGGACGCACGAGGCTCCCGCCGAACGGATAGCGACGCGCGAGCTCCTCGCCGAGGAACTTGGACTGCGCGTAGCCACCGAAGATCCGGTGGTGGTCCGAAAGCGCGAGGTCGTCCCCGATGACTCCGGGCGCCAGGTCGCTTTCGACGAACACCGAGAGCGTGGAGACGTGATGCAGGCGCGCTCCGAGGCGCGCGGCGACTTTCATCACACGCGCCGTGCCGGTGACGTGGATCGGGCGCAGCGAAGCACAGCTGCGGACGAGGTCGACGGCCCCCGCGCTGTGCACGACCTCGCCGACCGCACCGAAGAGGGCGCGGAGCTGTTCGTCCGAGAGCCCCAGTCGCTCGAGCCCCAGATCGCCCCGGAGCACCTGGACGCCGCTCGGCAGCGCGCCGCCCAGCTGGCGCACGAGTCGATCGGTGGCGTGCTCCTGGTCCTTGCCGCGCACGAGGGCGAACACCGGTCGTGCGCCGAAGTATCCGCGGCGAAGGAGCTGGCTACCGAGCATGCCGGTGGCGCCGGTCAGCAGCACGCCGGGACCGCGGCGGCCCGTGCTCGCGGCGCTCAGCCGAAGCCTCGGGAACTCGACGGCGGCCTCTGCGCGGAGTTCCGAGACGGTGCGCCCGCGGGTCAACGCGCCGCGCAGGTCGGCGAGCCGGGGCGAGCTGAAGACCGCCTCGGGTTCGACCGCAAGGCCACTGCGGGCCGCCTCGACCGATAGCTCCAGCGCGGTGACGGAGTCGCCGCCCAGCGCGAAGAAATCGTCGTCGTCGCAGGCGCTCGTGATCCCGAGCACGCGGCACCAGGCGCGGCCGAGGGGGTCGCTCTCCGGACCCGCGTCGACCTCGCTGCGCGTGCCGCCGAGGGGTAAGGCGGCGAGGGTTGCAAGGTCGACCTTCCCGTTCCCGAGTCGCGGCAGCGCTTCGAGCGCGTGAATGGTCGCCGGACGCTTCCAGTCCTGGAGCGAGCGCGCCGCTTGGCTCGCCGCATCGCCGTCTCCTTCGATGAACGCGACGAGATGCGGGGCGGGAGCCGGGAGCACGAGCACAACGGCCGCCCGCACTTCGCTCGATGCGAGCAGCGCGGACTCCACCTCGGCGAGTTCGAGCCTCTGTCCCCGAAGCTGCACCTGGCGGTCGCATCGACCGAGGAAGAGGTAGCTCCCGTCCGACTGTGCCCGCGCGAGGTCGCCGGTCCTGTAGGCGCGCGGACCTCCGCCGGGAAGCTGCACGAACGCCCCACGCCCACCGTCGAGGTAGCCGAGCCCGACGCCGTGGCCGCTGATGTAGAGCTCGCGATCGAGGACGTCGAACCGAACGCCCGGTAGCGGCCACCCGAGGCTCGCCGCATCCGCGTGATGCTCGGGATCGATCACCTGGGCGCTGGCGCAAACCGTGGTCTCCGTCGGTCCGTAGACGTTGACCACGCGCACGTGACGCGCGGCGGCCCGGAGCGCATGGGGCGGCGCTGGCTCGCCGCCGACCACGAGGGTTTCGAGGGCCGGCGGGAGGCCGCGTTCGACGAGCGCGGGCAGCTTGGATGGCGGAAGGTCGACCTGCGTGAGCGCCGCCGACTCGATGAAGTCGAGCATCGAAGGACCGTGTTCCTGGCCGGACCAGATCACCAGCGTGGCTCCGCTCCAGAGCGCGACCCCGATGTCGGAGATCGACGCATCGAAGTGACCCGCGAGCATCCAGGCGGCGCGCGTATGCGCGGTGGTCCCGAAGAGCCGCGCCTGTTCTTCGAAAAGTCGCGGCAGCCCGCCGTGACCGATGCGGACGCCCTTCGGCACTCCCGTGGAGCCCGAGGTGAACATGATGTACGCCTCGTCGTCCTTCCCGGGTCCAGCCGCCCGCTCCGCGCGGTCCTGCGGACGCCAATGGAGCGTTCTGGCGTCGGTGTAGGGGCCGAGCTGCGCCAGCAGCGCCGCTTCGGTATCGACGGGGAGATCGGGCGCGAGCGGCACCAGTGAGGCGCCCACGTACCAGCCCGCGAGGAGCTGGATCACGTAGCGCTCGTCGCGGGTCGCGTCCATGACCACGCGGGTCCCCGGCGAGACGCCGAGCGCGCGTAGCGCGACCGCGGCCCCTCGGACCTCGTTCGCGAGCCAGCCATAGGACCTGGGTCCCGCACCGTCGGTGGCGAGAGCAGGCTGAGCTGGCTGCGTCTCCGCGAGCGCGAGAACCCGCGCCGTGAGAGTCTCGACGTCGCTCATCGGACGAGGGCCGCCGTCCTCGGCGATGCGATGTAGGCGTCGTGCAACCAGGCGAAGCTGAACGCCATGAGGACCGCGGGCATCCAGGCGGCGCGCTCACTAGCCCCGGCGCCTTCCATGGAGCGAAGGCGTCCTGCGATAACGTCGCGATCGAACGGTCCGCCGGTCACGAAGGCGGGGCGATCCAGCTCGGCCAGCAGATGGGCGGCGTGAACCCGGGACGGTGGCGCGAGGAACGGGTGCTTCTCGCGGGTGCGCACGTCCTCGGGAATCAGGCCGCGGACGGCCTCGCGCAGCACGGCCTTCTCCTGCCGTCCGCGGATCTTGAACCCGGTGGGCAGAGCCCGCGCGAGCGCGGCGACGCGGCGATCGAGGAAGGCGGGTCGTCCTTCGACCGCGTGGGCGAGTTCCATCCGATCGGAAAGCGTCTCCAGTATGTACCCGGTGAGCGCGTGGGAGGACCAGGTCTCTGCGGCGATGGCGGGATGGTCCAGTCCTGATGGATCGGCCAGGGAGCCCGCGAACCGTTCGGCCGGTGAAGAGGCCTGGAGACCGCGGCGGAACTCCGGGTTCATCAGGGAGTGGACGCGCACGCCGAGTCCTGCCTTGGCGCGAACCCAGGTGGGCACGAAGCCGAGCGCGGATTCCACCGCAGAGAGGTCGGTATCGGCCGGGTGGCCACCCGTGGACTCGGCGGGCAGCATGAGGCCCGCACTCGCGGCGTTGGAGGCGTCGAGCCCGTCGACGCCCGCGTCGGCGCGCAGGTGGGCGTAGCCGAAGAAGAGCTCGTCGGCGCCCTCACCCGTCAAGGCGACCGTGATGCCGTCGGCGCGGAGCCGTTGCATCAGCAGGTACTTGGCCGCGATGTGGTGGTTGATCGAGAAGCCCTCGCTGTGCGCGATGGCGGCAGGCAACGCGACGCTGAGCGCGTCCGCATCGAGGGACAGCACGCGGTGGTCGAGGCCGAGTGCGGCGGCGCTGCGAGCCGCCTGGGCCTCTTCGTCGTGATCGCCGCCTCCGGTGAAGCTGACGGTGTAGGCGGGGAGACCGGGTCGGTGCCGGGCGGCGATGGCCGCCACGATCGTCGAGTCGAGGCCGCCGCTGAGGAGTGCGGCGATCGGTACCTCCGCCCGGAGACGCTGGTGGACGGCGTCGTTCAGCGCGACGCGCACTTCGTTGGCCGCTTCTGCGAACGTACCTGTGAACGGCTCGCACGCAGCGTGGACGCGCTCGCGCCGAAGCGGCTCGCCTGGGCGCAGGGTGAGGATCTCTCCGGGCAAAACCTGATGAACGCCTTCGAAGATCGTCGTGTCCCTGGGCGGATACTGGAACGCGAAAGCCACGGCCAGCGCGGCTTCTTCCCAGCGCGGCTCGACGCCCATGGCAAAGAGGGCCTTGGCCTCGCTCGCGAAGAGGTACTCCGGGCCGTTCGAGGTCGTGCGCTCGTTGAAGAGCAGCGGTCGAATCCCGAAGCCATCCCGCGCGGCGACGAGCGTCTGCGTGCGCCCGTCGAAAAGAACGAACGCGAACTCACCGCGCAGGCGCTCGACCGCGCCGCGCGCTCCGTGCTCCTCGTAGAGGTGAACGATCAGCTCGCAGTCGCTTCCGGTCCGAAACCGATGGCCGCGGGCCTCGAGTTCGCGGCGCGTGACGTCGAGGTCGTAGAGTTCGCCGGTGCAGGTGACGGCGATCGTGCCGTCCTCGTTCGTGATCGGCTGGGCGCCGTCCTGGAGCGCGAGAGTCGCCAGACGCACGTGGCCCAGCGTGCACGGGGTCGCGGCGTCCCCGGGCGACCACGTGCCCGATCCGTCCGGACCGCGGTGCCGGATCGCATCGAGGCCGCGCAGGGCGCGCTCGCGCTGCGCTCGGTGGTCGCCGCCGCACAGGGCCACGAGGCCGCACATCAGCCGATTCCCCCCAGCGTGCGGGTGGGGACGAAGAAGAGCTTCACGGCCTCGGATCGGCGACCCTCCGCGAAGACCTCGCGGTACTCCGCGAGTGGGCGCGCGCTTCCGAAGAGGTCTTCCAGAACCAGCGCCGGGTCCGCGAGCGCTTCGGCGGCGCGCTCGAAGCTTCCGTAGGCGCGTGCGACGACCGTGATCTCCCGCGCCACCCAGTCCGCGGGCGCGAAGGAGCGCGGGCGCGCGGTCCGGCTCTTCAGCACGAGCGTGCCGCGCTTCCTCAGGGCAGCCGTCATGGCGGCGAGAGCCCCGTCGTCCGGCAGGCCCGCGTCGATCACGAAGTCGAGGCCTCCGGCAGGGACGCGGCTTGCCAGCGCCTTCGGGGCCAGGATCTGCGGCCGCGAGAAGCCCGCGTGCTCGAGGACGCGCGCCGTGAGTTCGGCGATGCGTCCCTCGCCGACGATGACGCCGCGGTCCGTCGGACGGAGGCCGGCGTCGAGCGCGCCCATGGCGGCAGCGACGGGCTCCAGGTAGGCGGCGCGCAGGGCATCGACTTCGGCGGCGATGGGGTACGCGCAGGCGGCGGGCACCGCGACGAAATCAGCGAAGACGCCGTCCAGCTCGACGCCCAGGCGGCGCGGGTTCAGGCAGTCGTTCGGAGCCGCAAGCGCGGGGACCGAGGCCGGATCGCCGGAGCAGCCGCTGCACTCTCCGCACGGGACGCGCGGGTCCAGGCCCACGAGGACGCCGGGGTTGAGGCGGGTGACCGCTGGTCCGACGGCGCGGACGAGCCCGGCGGCCTCATGGCCGAGCACGACGCCGGGTGTGGCCGCCAGGGTTCCGTCCGCCACGTACAGGTCCGTCCTGCAGAGGCCAGCCGCCAGGATTTCGACGACGACGCCGTCTGGCCACGTGATCCCGGGAACGTCGCGGCGCGCAAGGGTCACTCGCGCCTCCAGGGGGAGTGGCCCCAGGGCGAGGGCGTCCATGCTGGTTCCGGCGCGGGCCGGGAGGCTCTTGGGGCTGCTGGTGGTCTTCATCGGCGGGGCTAATAGTGTGATTGTTACACTATGATCGGCCAGTCGGCAAGTCGAGCCCCTGGAAAAGGTGGCCTTCCGTATCACATCGGGAGCACATGACGGCGCTATCGTGTGCTGCGTGCGCATTATTACAGGCAGATTTCGCGGTCGACGACTCGTCGCTCCCGCCGGTGAAGACACGCGGCCCATGCTCGGCCGTGTGAAGGAGAACCTCTTCAACATCCTGGGGGACGAGGTCATCGACGCCGCCGTCCTCGATCTCTTCAGCGGATCCGGATCCATCGGCCTGGAGGCCCTGTCCCGCGGCGCGGCGAGTGTCCGGTTCGTCGAGGAGTCCAAGGAGGCGCGGAAGGCGCTCCGGAAGAACTGCGAGGGGCTCGATCTCGAGCCCGGTGAGGTCGAGCACGCCCCCGGGGACGCGATGATCGCCGATGCGTGGCGCCAGCCGGACGGCGAGCGCTGGGTCGACGTGGCCTTCCTGGACCCGCCGTATCCGATCTGGCGGGCGCCGGGCGACCGTCGGACGATGCTGGCGGTGGTGGATGCGGTCCTGAAGGAAGCGGTGAAGCCGACGGGGGTGCTCGTGCTTCACACGGCGCCGAAAGACCTGGACGGTCCCGACCTCGGGCTCCCTGACGATGCGAAGCCCAGGGTCTACGGCAACTCCGCGCTGTGGTTCCTGAGGCCAGCGGACGCCCCTGAGGATTGACGCTCCTGGGAATCGACGCGACATGGGATCGGGTGCGCGTCGCCCCGAGAAATCGGACCCTGTAGCTCAAGCGCCGGGCGGATCTGGTCGATCGCGGAGGGTACGCCCGGAAATCCTTTCCGGGCGCACCGCCTGCCTTCGACTTCCCAGCTCCCGCTCCGGTCACCATGCTCCATCTCTTCGGCGCTCCGCTCATCGCCTCGCTTCTCTTCGCGGGCCCCGCTGTTCCCGCCGCGAACGTGCAGGTCGTGGAAGCCGCCGCGCCGGTCCCTCCCGTCATTCCGACCTACTCGATCAGCGCGCTGCTCTACCAGCCGGAGAGGAAGCTCGGAGAGGAGCATCGGGTCTTCGCTCAGCTCCATGGCGAGATCGACGACTGGCATCCCTTCCTGACGCGCTTTCACAGCGGCGACTACCGCTGTCTCACGTTCTGGGCCGATGAACAATGGCTCTGGATCAAGGAGGAGTTCGACGCTCCCGCGGTCGACTTCTTCGTGCGTCGCGGCAGCGAGGTCGATCGGCGCCTCAGGCAGTGCAGGAAGCACGATCGGCTCCAGCTCGACCTGGAGGTACGCGAGGTCCACGCCGGTCGCACCTGGATCGAGATCACGGGCGCGACTCTCACCGAGGCGCAAACCCCGGAAGGCACGATCCTGCACGCGATTCGCGCCCTCGACATGATCGAGCGCGAAGGGTGGGCGCTCGCCGCGAGCGAGCTGGAGCGCGCTCTGAAGCCGGACCTTCCGGGTCACGTGCGGCGTGAACTTCGGACGATCCTCGAGCAGTGTCGGGCCGCAGCGGCGCGTTAGCGGCCCTGGGGGCGCTGGCCGGGTGCCAGGAGAGGAGACGCCGTCGAGATCATCGATGTGAGGGGCCGCACGATGTTCTTCGCGAGTCGTTCGTGGCCCTCGGGCGTAGGGTGCAGGCCGTCCGGTAGGTTCATCTCGGGGAGGCCGCCGACGCCATCCAGGAACGAAGGAACGAGCTGCACGTCGAGTTCACCGCTGATCCGCGTGTACATCTCGCCGAACTCGCGCGCGTAGTCGCCGAGGTTCGTCGGGGCGTTCATGCCGAGAAGAAGCACCTGCGCATCCGTGAGGTGGATGGTGGCGATGATCTCCTTCAGGTTCGTTTCGATGTTCGTCAGGGACTGACCGCGCAGCGCGTCGTTCGCGCCGAGTTCCACGACGACGACGTCCGGCGAGGTGTTCTTCAGCAGAAAGTCCAGACGGTTGAGTCCGCCGCGCGTCGTGTCGCCGCTGACGCCCGCGTTCACGATGTGGAAGGGGACGCCGTAATCGAGCGCCTGGCGCTGGACCGCGGCCGGGAAGGCCTGGTCCGGCGGAAGGTGAAGCCCTGCGGTGATCGAGTCGCCGAGGAAGAGCACGGTCGGCGCGTCCTCGGGGATGTCTGGCGTTTCGTAGCTCACGGTTTCCACGTCGGCAAAGCCGTCACCTAACTCTCGACCTTCCGGCGGCGAAACCCCTCGGGAATCCGAGCAGCCGGTCGAGATCGCAGCGCCCAGCAGCACGGCGGAAACGAGATAAATGGGCCCCGGACGGTGGGACCCGGCGGAGGAGCGACGAAAGGTAGGAGGCTGGCGCTTCATGTTCGGGGCGGCGGACGGAACGAGAACAGCGGTCGAGCGCCTCTCATCGTGTATGACGGGCGAACCTCAAGCCACTCCCATGACGCAATCCCAGACAGCAGCTGCCGCAGCCAGGACCTCCGCGGCCTCGCCGGAAACCGAGGTGCTCCTCCAGTGCACCGGACTCACGAAGACCCTTCGCTCGGGCGAGCGGGACATCACCGTCCTCGACCACGTGGACCTGGAGGTGCGTCGCGCCGAGTTCCTGGCCATCGTGGGGCCGTCCGGTAGCGGGAAGTCAACGCTGCTGGGCCTCCTCGCCGGGCTGGACCGTGCGACATCGGGTTCGGTCAAGATCCGTGGCCGCGCGCTGGAGGCAATGGACGAGGATGAACTCGCGCTGATGCGGCGCGGCCAGGTCGGCTTCGTGTTCCAGTCGTTTCAGCTGCTCGGGAACCTGACGGCGCGGGAGAACGTGGTCCTGCCGATGGAGCTCGGCGGCATGCCGGACGCGGACGATCGGGCGGCGGAGCTGCTGGAACAGGTCGGGCTCGGCGATCGCGGGCACCATTATCCGTCCCAGCTTTCGGGGGGCGAGCAGCAGCGCGTCGCGGTCGCGCGGGCGTTCGGGCCGAGGCCCGCTTTGCTCTTTGCGGACGAGCCGACCGGCAACCTCGACAGCGAGTCCGGAGCGCGCGTGCTCGACATGCTGCTGGGGCTGCGGGATGAACTCGGGACGGCGCTGGTGCTGGTGACCCACGACCTCGAGATCGCGGAGACCGCGCCGCGCGCGATCTACCTGCGCTCCGGCAAGATCGAGCGCGAGGAGAACCGTTGAGCGCAGAAGGCCCTTCTTCCACGGGAGTGCGCCGTGCGCTCTTCTCCCTGATGCGCCGCGAGTCGCGCGGCGCGCGCGGGCGGTTGTTCTTCATGACGGCGTGCCTGGCGCTCGGCGTGGCGGCGGTCACGGGCGTGGCGGCGCTGGTCGCGGCGGTCGACGGCGCGGTGAGCCGCGATGCGCGCTCGCTCCTGGCAGCGGACGTTTCGATCGAATCGCGACGCGCGTTCCCGGAAGAACTCGGCCCGGCGCTCGACGCGTTCGGTGTCGCTGAGATCGCGGACGTCGTCGAGATGGGCGCGATGATCAGCGCGCCAGAGTCGGCCCGGGAGCCGGTGCTCGCGGAGCTGAAGTCCGCGACTTCCGGGTACCCGCTCTTCGGCGAGATCGTGACCGATCCCGCGGGCGTCACGCCCGGTGGTCTCGCCGAGGACGAGCTGATCGCGGCGCCGGAGCTGATGGCGCAGATGGGCGTCGGCGTCGGTGGAAGCGTGCTGATCGGCGGCAAGCCCTACCGCGTCGCGGCGGAACTCGTGGACGAGCCCGATCGCGTCGACTTCGCGATGACGCTCGGGCCGCGCGCGTTCGTTTCCCCGGGCGGATTGGAGCGCACCGGGCTCGTGCAGTTCGGCAGCCGCGTCAACTACAAGCGGCAGGTCAAGATCAAGGATGCGGCGACTCCGCTCGACGCCGCGCGGCTGGTGACGACGGTGCGGGAGAGCCTCGTGGACGCGCCGTACCTGCGCTTCAAGACCTTCGACAAGCCGAGCCCGGGCCTCACGCGCGCGCTCGATCGGATCGCGTCGTACCTCGGGCTCGTGGCGCTGCTGTCGCTCCTGCTCGGGGGGATCGGCGTCGCCCAGGTCGTGCGCGCGTGGCTGGGTAGCCGAACCCCTGCGATCGCGACGCTGCGCAGCCTGGGCTTCCGGCCCCGCGAGGTGTTCGCGGCGTACTTCGGTCACGTGCTCGTCCTGAGCCTGATCGGCTGCGTGATCGGGATCGCGGTGGGCTTGAGCGCGCCGTTCGTGGTGCGGGCGTTCGCGCCGGAGTTGATGGCGAACGGTGCCGGGCCGCTGCAGTGGGGGGCGGCGCTGCGCGGGCTCGTGCTCGGGCTCGGGACGGCGGCCGTGTTCAGTCTGCCGCCGTTGACGGCGGTGTGGCGCGTCTCGCCGGCGCGTGTGCTCCGCGCCGAGGCCAGTCCGCTGCCCGCGCCCAAGGTGGTTCGCGTGCTGTCGGCCGTCGCGCTCATCGCGGGGGTGTTCGCGTTTGCGTTCATTCAAACGCGGGAATGGCTGCCGTCGCTCGCGTTCACGGGCGGGCTCGGTGCGCTCGTGCTGCTCCTGTCGGGAGCGGCGCTGATGGTCTCGAAGCTCGCTTCGAATGTGCCGCGCAGGGGGCTTGGATTCACGCTGCGGCATGGGGTGGCGGCGCTGGCGCGGCCGGGGGCCGGAGTGATCGGCGCGGCGGTCGCGCTGGGGCTCGGAACGCTGGTGGTGCTGGCGCTCGGGATCGTCGGGAGTCGGCTGGAGCAGGAGCTCGTGAACGGCGCGCCGCCGGATGCGCCGACCGTGTTCCTCGTCGATGTCCAGCCGGATCAGTGGGAGGGCGTGCAGGAGATCATGGCGTCCGAGGGGATGATCAACGTTGACTCGACGCCGGTGGTCATGGCGCGGCTTTCGGCGGTGGCCGGGACCCCCGTGCACGAGCTGATCGACGACGGGAAGCGTGGGCGTGAGCGGTGGACGCTGACGCGGGAGCAGCGTTTGACCTGGGCGAAGGATCTGCCCGGCGGCAACACGCTGGTCGAGGGTGAGCTCTGGTCCGATCCTGACGCGGCGGAGCTGAGTATCGAGAAGGGGTTCGCAGAATCGCTGGGCGTCGGGCTGGGCGACACCGTCTCCTTCGACGTTCAGGGCTTGCCGATGACCTTCAAGATCACGAGTCTTCGTGAAGTCGACTGGGCGAGCTTTCGCATCAACTTCTTCCTGCTCGTCGAGCCCGGCATGATGGAGGACGCGCCCGGTTGGCGCCTCGCGGCGGGGCGAATCGATCCCGAGCGGGAAGGGGCACTGCAGGCGGCGGTCGTGCAGCGCTATCCGAACGTGAGCGTGCTGCGAATCCGGCCCCTGCTCGAGAAGGTCGCGTCGACGCTCGGGCGTATCGCGCTGGCGGTGCGCTTGCTCGGCGGCTTCACCGTTCTGGTGGGAATCGCCATCCTGGCGGGGGCGGTCGCGGCCACCTCGTTAAAGCGCGGCGGCGAGGCGGCGCTTCTCAAATCGATGGGGATGACGCGCCGAGGCGTGGCGTCTCTCTTCGCGGTCGAATACGGCCTACTCGGTCTGGTCTCAGGCGCGTTCGGCGGCCTCGGCGCTCTCCTACTCTCGTGGGCGTTCCTACGCTTCGGCCTGCAACTGCCGGGCCTCCCCAGCCTGACAGCGATCCCCATCGCGGCGGTCGGCACCGCAGCACTGGCAGTCACCGCAGGCCTGGCGGCCAGCTCAAAACCCCTCCGAGCCAGCCCCATCGAAACCCTCCGCGGCTGAACCAACACCCCCGCAGATCCGACACAAACGTACCAGGTCCGTCCATTCCGGTACAAACGGACCAGGTCCGTCCATTCCGGTACAAACGGACCAGGTCCGTCCATTCCGGTACAGACGGACCAGGTCCGTTCGTACCGGAATGGACGGACCTGGTCCGTTTGTACCGGAATGGACGGACCTGGTACGTTTGTGTCGGATCCGGAGGGGGAGGGTGAAACCGGGCGGGGCGTGGATCGGTCGGTCTTTTGTCATGGCAAGAAGACCAAGAGAGAACTATCCGGGGCGCTGGCACCACGTGTACGACCGAGGTGTTGCTGGGCGGAGCATTTTTACCGACGACGTGGACCGGGCGAAGTTCTATTCGCTGGTGGAGAAGCAGGTCTCGCTCGGGCGGATCGTCGTGTTTGCGTTCGTCTTGATGACGAACCATTACCACTTCCTCTTGATGTCGCCGACGGGTGAGCTGGACCTCGCCATGCGAGATATTTTCAGGGAGTACGTGCTCTACTTCAATTCGCGGCATGGGCGGGATGGGCCGCTCTACAGGGCGCGGTACTCTTCCAAGCCCGTTGTCACGTCCGACTACAAGCGAAGGGTTCTCTGGTACATCGATCGAAATCCGGTCGCGGCAGGGATCGTGGAACGGGCGATCGACTACCCGCATGGCAGCGCCTATCGATTCCATCGAGGGATCGCGCCAAGCTGGCTGAACACGGAGTGGGCCGCTTCGATCGTCGAGGAGATGCACGGCGTCGTGGGGATGCCCGTCGGAACGTATGGCACCGGTGGGTGCTCACGCTTCGGGTCCGAAAGCGATCGTCTCGTCGAGGCACGCATGAACTCGGCCGGAACCGTCGATCCGCTCGATCGTTCTCTCGAAACGGAAGAAGAGCGCAACGATTTTCTCACCGAGTACCTGGGCGCCAGAGAGCCGGAGGCACTCCTCATGGAGATGCCTGTCGCCGCGGCGGAGACCGTCATTCGCGTCTGTCGAAGTCTTGAAGCTGCCGAAGGGCCATGGCTGCAGCCAGCTCGTAGAAAACACTGGGACTTGTTTGCGACCGCGCGCATGGGACTGCTCAAGCGCATGGCGGGCTTCACGATCGATGAAGTAGCCCGGCACGCTGGCATCGGACGTAGCGCAGCCGCCAGGGCACTCGCCCATCATGAGGATCGACTCGCCCGCGATCCGGGCTATCGGACCAGGGTGCATGGCATCGCTCGGGCGGTGCTCTGGGGTGACGAGGTTTGTTAGGCTTTTATTCGGGTTCCTGTCTTGCCAGATCCCGGAGCGCGTGCGATGGTCTCCGGAACGATGCTTGTTGAACTCAGCCTTCAGGACCTTGCTCTGTTCGAGCTGGCCGCCCTTGAATTCGGGCCTGGATTGAATGCTGTCACCGGTGAGACCGGTGCGGGGAAGAGTCTTCTGGTGGATGCTCTCGAGCTCCTGATCGGGAGTCGCGCCAAGGCCGCCATGGTGCGGAAGGGAGCGGAGCGGGCACGGGTCGAAGGGCGGTTTTCGATGCCCCTGAAGGGGTATGGCGAGCTCGTATCCATGTGGCTCGGTGAGCACCTGCCGGAGGCACTGGAGGACCGGGACGACCGGGATGAGCTGGAGTTGATCCTCACCCGCACCATCGCGAGGGACGGGCGAAGTCGGGCTCACGTGAATCACCGGCCCGTAACCCAGAAGCTGCTTCGGGGTCTGGCGGCGCAACTCGTCGAGATTCACGGCCAGAACGACCACCAAAGGCTTTTCGAACCCGCGGAGCAGCTCCGGCTGGTGGACCTTTTCGGGGGGCTCCACGACACCTTGGCGGGGTATCGCGAACGACGCGCGCGCTGGATCGACCTCACGGATCAGCTGGTGGCGCTCGATTCCCTGGAGTCTGAACGGCTCCAGCGCCTCGACCTCGTTCGGTTCCAGGCTGCCGAGCTTGCCGAGGCCGACCCTTCGCTGGCGGAAGCCGAGAGCTTGCGATCTGATCGGTCGGTGCTACGGCATGCCGCCGACCTCGGGCTCGAACTGGGGGCCGTTCTCGACAGCCTTGGCGAGGGGGATGACGCTGCGCTCGACGCGGTGTCGCGCTCGGAGAGGGTCTTGGGCGAATGGGCCGGAAGGATCGGCGATCTTGAGGAGCCCGCGTCCCAGCTGCGCGAAGCATCGCTATTGCTCGAAGAAGCGACCCGTGGAATCTCGGCGTTCCTCGACGGCGTAGAAGTGGATCCCGCTCGCCTCGAAGCGGTCGAGGTCAGGCTCGGGCTGCTGGAGCGTCTAGAGCGCAAGTACGGGACGGATATTGCAGGTCTCGAAGCCCGCCGGGCCGAGCTGGAGGCGGAACTCGAGTCGATCGATGGCGGCGGCGCGACCCGCGAAGAACTCGTAGCAGCGGTCGTTCTGGCTCGCAAGAGCATGGCGGAGTCCGCGAAGCGACTCGGTCAGGCGCGGGCCAAGCTGGCGGGTAAGCTCAAAAAGGAGGTCGAGTCTGGTCTCAAGGACCTCGGGCTCGAACGGGCCGAGTTTTCGATGGCGCTGACCCCGAACGGCCCGGCCTCAGCCGGCACCGGAATGGGCGCGGCCGAACCGTTGGGGGAGGCAGCGGCGAACCCAGATCAGATCGAGCGGGATCGTCTGCGATTCACGGCCAGCGGAGCGGAGGGGGTCGAGCTACTTCTCGCGGCCAACCCGGGCGAAGACGTTCAGCCGCTGCGGGCCGTGGCCTCGGGAGGTGAGGCGGCGCGCATCCTCCTGGCGCTGCGGGGAGCCCTGGCGGTACGTCGATCGACTCCGACCCTCGTCTTCGACGAGGTGGATGCCGGTGTCGGTGGACGGCTCGGTCCGAAGGTGGCTCGACACCTCGAGGCGCTGGGAGCGCATCACCAGGTTCTCTGCGTCACTCACCTCCCGGCCATCGCGGCGCGCGCCGCGCGCCACCTGCAGGTGCGAAAGGAGGTAGAGGAAGGGCGCACGCGGACGAGGATCACAGTCCTCATCGGGGAACCACGCGTGGCCGAAATTGCCGACATGATCGCCGGCGGTGCCGCTGAGCCCACAGCTCTCGCCGAGGCGGAGCGATTGTTGAGCTAGGCTCTATCTAGCAGCTGGGTCTTCTAGCCATCGGGCTTTCGATCAGGCCTCCTTCTTCTTGTTGAAGAGGCCGGCGATCATCGCGAGGATTCCGCCGAGGCCAGCAGAGACACCGGCCTGGCCAGCTTGGCCCGACTCCGCGAGGGCGCCGATCTGCTTCAGGATGTCCGGGCCGATGAAGTTGCCGAGGCCTCCGCCCAGGAGCCCCATGATCGTCTTGAGGAGCCCGCCACCCTTGGTGAGGGCGCCCAGTAGGTTGCCGCCAACGGCGCCGCTGATGAGATCGATTAGGATTTCCATGGATTGCCGGGGTTTCGTGAGGGGAATGGGGTCGGGGGGCAGAAAGCGGTAGAGGTTCCGCTCTTCATCCCCGATATAAATCAGCAACCGCCCCCCTACGCAAGGAAGAGCGCTACCCTTCCGGACTGCCCCCAGAACTCATCTCATGTCGATCCAGTGCCCACTTCGCCTCTTGCCCGTACTCGTGACGAAAGTCTGGGGTGGGGAAGCCTTGCGGCCCTACGTGGCGCCTCTCCCAGGCGATCCTCCGCTCGCCTGGCGCAAGGGCGAGCCGGTAGGGGAGGTCTGGATCGTCAGCGACCGCGGCGACCAATCGTCGAAGGTGGCCAGCGGACCTTTTCAGGGTCGGACGCTTCAAGGACTCATGTTGTCCGAGCGAGAGGCGCTCGTCGGGGAGTCGATTCTCGGCGACGATGAGTCGTTCCCGCTGCTGCTCAAGCTGCTGGACGCCCAGGCGAACCTATCGGTTCAGGTGCACCCGGACGATCGGGCTGCTGCCAAGTACGGCGGCTCCTCCAAGGACGAGTGCTGGTTCATCCTCGACGCCGCTCCGCGCGCAGAGATCTTCCTGGGCCTCGCGCCTGGAGTCGACGCCACTCGTTTCGCCGCGGGCGCGACCACCCCGGAAGTCGTTCATCTCCTCCAGCGCTATCCTGTGAGCGCAGGGGATGGCGTTCACGTTCCGTCCGGGACGGTGCACAGTATCGGAGCGGGGATAGCGATCGTAGAGGTGCAAACGAATTCAGATACCACCTATCGTCTGTACGACTGGGGGCGGACCGGCATCGACGGGAAGCCTCGCGAGACGCACCTCGAGGAGTCGTTTCGATCCATGGACTACGACCGGAAGGTCGAGGGCCCCGGTCCCCTTCAGTTCGAAGTCAGCTCCTCCTCTCGATCGGAGGCGGCCAGCGCTCGCGGCCATGCGTCCGCCACAGCATCCGCCAACCGTATTGCGACGCTTGCCCGGTGCAAGCAGTTCGTCGCCGAGGTGCTCGAAGTGCATGAACCCGTCGAGATGACGGTCGAAGCGCTCCCCACGGTCCTGGTCGTGCTCGCTGGAAGCGGGCGAATCGACACGGGCGACGGGGAGATTTACCCACTTGTGAAGGGGGGCGCCTGGGTGCTCCCCGCTGACCTCAAATCCGCGAAGATCGTGGATGCTGACGGTGAGCTCAAGCTCGTACGAGCACGGCCCGCGAGGGCCTGAAGACCTGGACGTCCAGGCAAGTCACCCCCATGGTAAGACGACGAAGCGGAACGCGCGGCCGAGGCCGCGCCCCCCTCAAGAAGGTCGGTGCCAAGCGCATGCCGGCCCGTTCCTCCTCCGCCCGCGATGAGAAACGCGACCAGCATCTGGTTCGCCTCAACAAGTTCCTTGCCGACAACGGCGTGGCCTCTCGCCGGGGCAGCGATGAACTCATCGAGTCAGGCAAGGTGCTCGTGGACGAGCAGATCGTCACCGAGCTCGGCACCAAGATCGATCCCTCGACGCAGGTCGTGGACGTGAACGGCGTCCGACTGCGCTCGGACCCCCGCGAGCGGCGCTACTACCTTCTGCACAAGCCGGCGGGCGTCGTCTGTACGAACGAGGAGCGCGAAACGCGTCCTCGCGCGATCGACCTCATCACCGACCCGAACAAGGGACGGATCTTCTCCGTCGGCCGTCTCGACGAGGAGTCCAAGGGGCTCATCATCATGACGAGCGACGGTGAGTTCGCCGACCGGATCGCGCACCCTCGCTTCGGCGTCGAGAAGCGCTATCTCGTCAAGGTTCCAGGGCGCATCACCGACGAGGCGGTGCAGAAGATCCGCGACGGCGTTCACCTCGCCGAGGGTCGTACGGCTCGCGCGCGCGTCCTCGTTCAGCGTCGAACCGCCAACGGTTCGACGCTGGAGGTCACGATCCAGGAGGGCAAGAACCGCGAGGTTCGCCGCGTCTTCGCTCGCGTCGGGCACAAGGTGCTCGCCCTCACGCGCACCAGCATCGGTCCGCTCACGATCCGCGGTCTTAAGGAGGGCCGTTGGCGGGCGCTCAGCCGCGAGGAAGTGGAAGGTCTGCTCAGCGGAACAGGACCCAATGGCCCCGAAAATGGAGCGGAGGAGGGCCTTCGCGAGGGGGAAGAAGTGGGCTTCGGCGGGGCGCGACCCCGGCGGGGTGCCGGCACTCGTCGCTCAGGCGGAGCGCGCCGCGGCGGCGCTCGCACCGGGACTCTCGGACCTGGCGGCGCTCGTCGTACCACTCGCCGCGGAGCCTCCGCGTCCAGCGGTGGTCCACGCGGGGCCAGCCGCGGGGCCAGCCGCAGCGGTAGCGCTCGCCGAGGTTCCTCTCGCCGTCGCCGGTAGTTCGTCCACCCCATCGTTCATCGATCCAGCCCATGCCGAAGACTCCGCCCAAGTACTGTGGTGCCACCGTTCACGAGAGCCGACTGTCCAACGGGATGAAGGTCCTCGTGGCCGAGCGCCACTCCGACCCCGTCGTCGCCGTCATGGTCTGGTACGGCGTGGGTGGCCGCCACGAGCGTCCCGAGGAAGCCGGCGTCAGCCACTTCCTCGAGCACATGATGTTCAAGGGCACGGACACGCTGGGCAAGGGGGCGATCGACCTCGAAACCACTGTCCTCGGCGGCAGCAACAACGCGTTCACCACGCCGGATCACACCGCCTACTGGTTCGAGTTCGCGTCCGATCGCTGGGAGCGCGCGCTCGACCTCGAAGCGGATCGGATGCAGAGCCTCGCGCTCGACCCTGAGGAATTCGCCTCCGAGAAGCAGGTCGTGCTGGAGGAACTCTCCATGGGACTCGACGACCCGTGGCGCGCCCTGTCGGAGAAGGTCTCCACGGCTCTCTTCGGTCGTCATCCCTATGCGCATCCGGTCATCGGCTATCGCGACACGCTGATTCCGATGACGCCTGCGGATATGCGAGCTCACTACGAGCGCTTCTATCGCCCCGGCAACGCCACGCTCGTGATCGCGGGCGACGTGGACCCGAAGCGCGCGATCGAGGCGGCCGAAGAGCGCTTTGGCAAGATCGCGGATCCAGAGCCCAGTGTCGCCGACGAGCGGCGCCCGCCCCCCGCCCCGGACTTCTCGGGGCTGATGCGGATCGAGACCACCTGGGACGACCAGGCCTCCCGATTGATCATGGCCTGGCCAGGCGGAGTCTTCGGGTCGGACGATGACTTCGTCCTCGACGTGGTCGTCACCGTGCTGACCAGCGGCAAGCTCGCTCGCCTTTATCGCCGCGCTGTCGTGAACGAGGGCCTCGCCACGAGCGTTTCGGCCAACAACGACGCGCGACAGTCCGCGGGCGGATTCTGGATCTACGCCGAGGCCGTTCAGGGCGTGGCCCCGGCCACCCTGGAAGCCGTGATCGACGAGGAAGTCGCGCGGCTCCGCACGGAACTCGTGAACGACGACGAGTTGACGCGCGCGAAGAAACTCCTTCACGCGAGCGAGGCGTTCGAATCGGAGACGATCACTGACGTGGCCGAGACGCTCGGAGAGTATGCGACCGATCTCGAGTGGAAGGACGCGCTCCGGGTTTCCGAGCGGCGCAACGCGGTGACGGCCGAGATGGTCCGCGAGACCTGCGCGCGTCTTCTCTCGCCGGGTCGACGCATCATCGGCTGGTCGCTGCCTGAAGCCGCTGCAATCGAACCTCAGCCCGCCTGAACAGGCTCTCCTCCCCATCACCATGACCTCCACGTCTACCGGCCCCGAGAAGAGCGTTCCAAAGATCGAGGTCCCGCGCGAGCGCTTCGAGCTCAGCTGCGGGGCCACGCTGCTCGTTCACCGTCGCGCAGGAGCGCCCGTCACCGCCGTCCGCATTCATATCCGCGGAGGCCCAGGGCTCGATCCTGATGGGAAGGAAGGCGTCGCGTATATGGCGGGCGCCTTCGCGGACCAGGGCACCGAGACGAAGTCGGACGAGGCGATCGCCCTCCTTCTGGAGCCCGAAGGCGGCGGCATCCAGGGCGACGCGATGGGCCTCTCCGGCGCAGTGGCTGGATCGAGCTGGGGGCTCCTCGTCGACGTCCTCGGTGAGGTGATGGCGACCGCCAGCTACCCCGATGCGCGCGTTGCCACTCACCTCGAGCGCCTCCGGACGCGCCTCGCCGTGGAGGCCGAGGACCCCCGCGCACAGGGCGGCATTCTCTTCAAGAAGCTGATCTACGGAGCGGATCACTTTCTTGGCCGCAGCGCGTACGGAACCCTCGAGTCCGCAAGCGTGATCACCGCTGGTGACATGCGGGCCCATCGCGCGGCGAACTGGTGCGGAAAGCGCGCCGTCATCGCGGTGGTCGGCGACGTCGATCCCGTGGAAGTGCGTGACCGCGCTGAGATAGCCTTCGCGAAGGTGCCCGCCGGGACCCCGTACGAGCGGACCGAGCCCACCTTTCCTCCCGTGGAACCGCGTCGTGCTGCCTTCGAGCGGGAACGTAATCAGGTGCACGTATACCTCGGCCATCTCGGCATCAAGCGCGACGATCCTGACTACGTGGCGCTTGCGGTGATGGATCACGTGCTGGGCACGGGGCCCGGCTTCACGAACCGCATCACCCAGAAACTGCGCGACCAGATGGGGCTCGCCTACACGGTGCACGCGGACATTCACGGTTCCGCCGGCCTCCTGCCAGGGATGTTCCGCGCCTACATCGGCACGAGCCCCGAGCACGTGCAGACCGCCGTGGACGGCTTCCTCGCCGAAATGCGTACGATCCGCGACGAGCCCGTGCCCCAAGAGGAACTCGGCGTGGCGAAGAGCTACCTCGTCGGCTCATTTTCGATGGGCTTCGAGCGCGCGTCGCGCCGTGCCTCGTACCTGATCAGTGCAGAGCTGCATGGCTTCCCCGAAGATCATCTCGAGCGCCTACCCGCGGAGTTCGCGGCGGTGACGCCTGAGGACATCCAGCGCGCGGCGCAGAAGCACCTGATGCCGGATGCCTGCTCGATCGCGCTCTCCGGTCCGAAGGTCGAGCTGGCATAGTCGGTCAATTCAGCGGCCCGCGCGTCTCTGCAAGACCGCGGCCCCGAACGCCTTCGGGTTCGGATCGAACGGGTCGTCCCCGATGATCCTCACCTCGTCGTAGTGGGCGCGGACCCACTCGAGGATCGGCTCGCCGAACCCCTCGCCGAAGAAAGGATAGCCGTAGTCGAGGGTAGGGCGGTGAATGAGCGCGACGAAGTCCGGCGGATGAGAGGCCAGTTCCGCGGCGATCGCGTCTTCGTCGAAGAAGACGAGTTCGGGCGGCATGAAGTTCACCAGGCGCGTTGGCGTGCGTCGGCGCAACTGGTAGTTGACCATGATTCCCTCCGGTAGAACGAGAAGGGTCTGGTCCGGTCCCGTGCGCTTCCCGAGGTCGCGCAGGAGTTCAGCCATCACGACTCCGCGGAACCCCTTGGCGAGAATCCGGTCGGCGCCGATTCCCACTTCGACCGTCTTGCTGCGGAAGCGCTGTGTCGTCGCGAACAGGTTGGCGAGGCAGAACACGACCACGAGTCCGAAGCCCGCTGCGGACATGGCTCGTCGCCTCGCAGATGGGCGCTCGGGCGGCCCGTTCACTCGGTGCATCATTCGCTGACCGGGGCCATGGCTCGTCCAGTGTGGGACACAGTGCACGAGAAGCGACACGAGCACCAGCGTTCCAGGAACCGCGAGCACGAAGCCGTACTGGCGGGCCGTCGGTGCCAGCAGGACCTTCGGCAGCAGGGCGAGGCTGAACACCAGGAACGAGAGCCGAGCGGCATCCAGGGTGGCCGTCTGCGGAGCGCGCACCCAGCGCCGGAAGACGAGCAATGCTCGGGCCAGCAGCACGAGCGGGAGAGGCAGGAGCAGCCAGTGAATCGGCACGAAGAAGAGGGCCGCCACGCCGAGGGCGAGCGCCACGCCGAAGGCGATCAAGCGCGCGCCGCGCACGCCGCTGGCACCCACCCGCGCACCGATGGCCAGGACGGCAGCCACGAAAGCGCCGAGGCCTGCGGTCCAGAGGGCCATCCGCTCCAGGCTCGCGAGGGGCTGGTCCGTTCCTCGCATCTTGCGGTAGAACGAAAGATCGCGCGCCCGATCGTCGAGCGCGTAGGGCCAGGTTCCGAGCAGAGCCGCGCGCACTCCCACGCCGTCCAGCTGGGCGTCCAGGCGCGACCAGGCGCAAGCCAGCATCGCGGTAGCGCCGATGGCCCAGGCCATGATTGCCCGCGCGCGCCATCCTGCAGAGCGGCCCGCTGCGGCGGTGGCGACCAGCATCACGCCGGAGCCCGCACCGACCGCCAGCGATATCTCCGCCTTGGTCAGAAACGCGGCCCCGGCGCCCGCGCCGGCGACCAAGTACCAGCCAGAGCGCTGACTCGCGAGGCCGCGCGCCAGTCCGTCCAGGGCGATCAGCCCCGCGAGGAAGCCGAAGGTGATTCCGTGGGAGTACGGTGACAGGAAGTGAAAGTTCCCGATCACCTCCTGCTGGGCGACGGCGAACACAGTGAGGAAAGTCAGCGCGCCAGCCCAGGCGCTGGCGCGGCTCGTGAGGCGCGCGATGAGGGACATCAAGAGCGCGGTGGTCGCGACGATGACCAGCGCGTTCAGCGCTTGAACGGCGTCGAGTGAGACGCCGAAGACGCGCATCCAGCCTTCGAGGATCCAGGGTGCGAGCGGGCCGTTGAACCAGGCGATGTCCCGGTGCAGGACGTCCCCTTCCGTCAGCCGCCACGGCACGTAGAGTTCGCGTCCGAAGTCCACGAGCACGTCGGGCCCGCGGTCCCAGCCGAACGCCAGGAGCGCCGCGCCGATCGCCGCGAGGGCGAGGAGCCCGAGCGCCCCAACGCCTGCTTCCATCCGCTTCGTCTCTTCCATCGAGGCGCTACTCCCGGGCTCCCGTGGATCGGCGCACGAGCCAGGCTTCGATCCGCGCATCCATCTCGCTCATGGGAATCGGCCCGCTCCGGAGCAACGCTGCGTGGAATTCGGCGGCGCTGAAATCATCGCCCATGAGCCCCTCGGCGCTGCGCCTGAGCGTGCGGAGTCGGAGGAGACCGATGCCGGGCAGGGCCGAGCGGCCGGGGTCGGCGACGATGCGGGCTACGACTTCGCTGGCCGCGCTCCGAGGAAGCGGCGTGCTCTCCATCACGTAGTCGACGGCCTGGGCAACCGTCCAGCCGCTCGCATTCAAGCCGACGTCCGCCACGAGAGCCACGAAGGCGATCAGTTCCTGGGCCAGGCGCCCGAAGCCCTCATCGAGCTCCAGTAGCCATCCCGCATCGGCCGCGACGGTCACGGCGTAGAGGCCCCAGCCTTCTTCGAAAGTCTCGCGCTCGGCCTGGAGAAGGTAGGTCGGCGTGGTGAGGCGCGCGGCGCGCCGGTAGGCATCCAGGAGGGCGCGGCCGGGCAGTCCATAGCGGAGCGCCTCGGCCTCGCGCAGCCAGGATGGTGTGATCGGATCGCGCGGCCGCGAGGCGAGGAATACGGACGGCCGCGAGAGTGGATCGTTCAGGGGAGCGAGGTTGCCGCGCACGAAGGGCGACCAGCGGCCGTGGGGTCTCTCGAACGTGCGGGCGAGTCGGCTCTTCACCCAGGTCGGTGGCGGGTTGACGACGAGCTGGTCGAGGAGCGGCTCGATGCTGCTCCAGAGCGTCGCGGGGGTGCGTTCGGGCTCGGCGCTGCCGGGCGGCGCCAGGTCGCGGTTTCTGATCTGGTCGAAGCGCTCCCGGACGAGCCCATCGAAGTCCTGGGCGATGGGGTCCAGGCCGAGTACCTCGCCCAGAGCGAGATGCAGTCGCTGGATCTCGGCGCGGCCCACATCGGCGAGCGCAGAGGGGGCGACGTTTTGTCCTGCTGCCTCTCTCATTCGCTCGACCCAGGCGTCGGTCGGACCGTTTCTCACGGCGTCCGTTCCGTTGAACGGTCGATCGGCGATGCGAGCACGGATGGCCTGGAGACCATCCACGAGGCGATCGAACTCGAGGCTCAGGTCGCGCTGGAGAGCCCGACGTTTCGAACTGGGAGCCGTGATCGTCTTCGCGTCCGGCCCGAGCAACTCGGTGGCGGCTTCCAGGAGAGGCCCGAAGAGCGGGTCCTGGGCTCCTCCTGCGCCGACGGAGGACTGAAGCCTGACAACATCGTCGAGGACCAGGTCCAGCAAGAAGGGCGGGTAGGCATAGTCCTCGGTCGCAGCGAGCGCGGCGGGGGAGGCCCCGAGGAAGCGGGCTTCTTCGGAGAGTGCGAAAAGCGCTCTCTCCCAGGCGATCAGGTCGTCGACCGTTTGTTTCGGGTGATTCGCGAGCAGCGCGGATGGGGCCTCGACCAGCGTGCCGGACCACGGTGTCGCTGCGAGACGCTGAATAGCACGGGTCGGGTCGGGGCTGACGGACGTCGCATCCGCGCGTTGCGCGGCCGGGGAGATATCGATCTCCTCTTCGGGGGTCAGGCCGAGGACGCGACGGAGATCGGCCTCGACGATGCGCGAGGTGGTAGCGCGGGAGCCGGTGAGCTTGTCCGCGCTGAACTCGCCGTCGATTCGCTGGAGCGCGCTCCAGGCCACGGTTCTCCGGGCGACGATTCGGCGTTCGTCCTCCCAGGTCCCTGCGGCCGCTCCGGGACTCGCCGATGACGCTGCGGAAAGGCGGACTCGGTCGAGCAGCGGGGCGGTCTCCCGCAGGTCGAGAGCCAGTTCGTCGACGAAACGATCGAATCGAGACGCGCGGTCGCGCGGCGCCGAAGGATCGCTTCGCAGGAAGTTGACCGCGCCGCAGCTGGCGGCTCCCGCGAGGATAAGCCCCAGGAAAGGGGACGGCCACGTAGGTCTCCGCTGATTCATACCCTCCCAGGGTAGCGCCCGCCGCTTACACTCTCACAGACGGCCGCCCCATCCTCTGGAGATTGTTCCGTCTCCGGCCTATGCGACCCCGAACCCCATGCAAGACCCCAAGGAAACCCACGGCGAGTCCTCGGCTCGTTCATCGATCGACCTGGGGCCTGACCCCGAGGCGCAGGACGCAGGCCCCATCAACATGGGTCCGAACAGCCTCTGTCTCACTCACGGAATCGAGGTAGAGGCGGCGGGCCAGTACCTGGAGAGCCGCAGTTTCCCGGAGCAAAAGCGCTGGCTCTACGCCTATCGGGTGCGGATCAAGAACGTCGGCCCGGTAGCCCAGAAGCTCCTCAGCCGCCACTGGATCATCACGGACGCGAACGGAGAGCGGCGCGAGGTCCGCGGAGTCGGCGTGGTGGGGGAGCAACCGCGGCTGGAAGCCGGCGACTCCCACGAGTACCGGAGCATGTGCGACCTCTCGACCGCCTGGGGCACGATGGAAGGCACGTACCAGTTCATCACCGATGAAGGCGAAGAGCACGAAGTCCGCGTCGGCCGCTTCTTCCTGGTGGAGAGCTCCGACAACAAGATCGTCGCCGAATAGCGCCCTCCCCAGCGCTACCGACACAAACGGACCAGGTGCAACCGTTCCGGAATGGACGGACCAGGTGCACTTGTTCCGGAACAAGTGCACCTGGTCCGTCCATTCCGGAACGGTTGCACCTGGTTCGTTTGTGTCGGTAGCGCTGGGGAGGGGCGTCGGGTTGGCTCAGAGCTGGGTGTCGATCTGCGCCGCGCCTTTCGCGGCCAGTAGCTTTCTCTGGTAGCGGCTTTGGACGATGTCGGTCAGGGCGAGGACCGCGATCACGAAGTAGAAGGTGGTCTTCGTCATCGCGTGCACCTCGTTGCCGAAGAACTTGAGGTGCGCGAGGTGCCCGCCTTCCGAGATCAGCATCACGCCGACGATGAAAAGAACGAAGAGTCCCAGGACCTCGTACATCCGGTTCTTCGCCAGGAAAGTCGAAACCTTCTCGGCCAGGAGGATCATCATCAGGCCGCTGATGACGATGGCGGTCGCCATCACCCAGAAGACCTTCGTCAGCGCCATCGCGCTCAGGATCGAGTCGAAGGAGAAGACCAGGTTCATGATCACGATCATGGCGATGACCTTCCCGGCCGAGGTGGGCGGCTTCGTCTGTGCGTTGGCCTCCTCCAGCGCGATCATGTGAAGGATCTCCTTCGTTGCCGTGTAGAGGATGAAGGCGCCGCCGAACAGCACGATCAGGCTATGGATCGTGAACTCACCGTCGACCCAGCCGCGCCAGTGAACCTCACCGAACACGTTCTGCGTGCGCTCGACTACCTTCACCAGGACGAAGAGCAGGACGATCCGAAGGATGATCGCGAGGCCGATTCCCAGCTTCCGGACCCGCGAGCGATCCGCCTCGGGCGCCCTCTTGGACTCCAGGGAAATATAGAGCAGGTTGTCGAAGCCCAAGACTGCCTGAAGCAGCACGAGCATGAGTAGAGTGAAGAGATGGTCGAGCACGTCAGCGAGCGCCTAGCGGCGCAGGTGAGGGAGGTCGAGAGAGAGGGCCTCGGTAGGCGGCCCAGGAGGATAGCGAGTGACGTCGGGCGACTCCTATCACTCGTTCAGCTCGAAGGACCGTTTACGGGTCTCTCCGGATCTGACGGGGGCCCTGACAGTCCTGCCTCCGGACGCATGGCGCGGCAGATGCGTCGGGGAGGCCAGCGATGACCCGCCCCAGGCCGTCGGGCTCGGACGCAACGAATGGGCCGACCTGGCACTCCGAGCCTGACGTTCGCCGCGCCAGCACGCTGGACGAGCGCCTTCATCATGACCGCGCCGCCCACGAGCTCGCCATCGAGCGGGTCTTCGTTCGGTCTTGGCAGCTCCTCCCCTTGAGCGATCCGATCCAGCGCGTCGAGCCGCTCACCCTGCTGGAGGGCGGGCTCGACGAACCGCTCGTACTCACGCTTTCCGATGACGGAGAGCAGCTTCTCTCGAACGTCTGCACCCACAGGGGCGCGCTGCTCGCTGAAGCGCCCGGCGACGCCAGGGCCCTCCGCTGCCGCTACCACGGACGGCGCTTCGATCTGGGCGGCACGATGACGAGCTGCCCGGGGTTCGAGGGCGCAGAGTGCTTTCCACGCGCCTCCGAGAACCTTGCGCGACTTCCGCTCGAGCAGGTCGGCCCCCTCCGCTTCACCTCGATCGATCCGCGCATCCCCTTCGACGAGTGGGCCGCGCCCCTCCGAAGGACTTTGGCCGAGTACGACGGTGAGATCTTCACCTTCGAACCGAGCGCCTCACGCGACTTCGAGATCGACGCGTCCTGGGCCCTCTACTGCGAAAACTATCTCGAAGGGTTTCACATCCCGTTCGTGCATCCCGGGCTCAATCAAGGCCTCGATTTCTCGCGCTATACCACCGAGCTCGAGCCCTACGCAGTGCGGCAGCTCGGCGTGGCGAGCCGGGACGACGACGCTCGGCTCGTTTCGCGTGCGGCGGACGACGTGGTCGCCGACTACCTCTGGCTCTATCCGAACCTCATGGTCAACGCCTACGCGTGGGGGATCTCCGTCAATCTCATCGAGCCGATCGGCCCGGGCCGCTGCCGCGTCCGCTACCTGCGCTGGGTCGCGCGGCCTGACCTCGTCGGTACAGGTGTGGGCGGTGCGCTGGACGAGGTCGAGATGGAGGACCAGGGCATCGTGCTCTCGGTTCAAAAGGGCGTGCGCTCGCGCCTCTATCCCGGCGGCCGCTTCGCTCCGAAACTGGAGACGGGGCCCCATCACTTCCAGCGCCTGATGTCGGCGGACTTGAAGTAGCGGGGCCCCGTCCCAGGCCTTTCTCGATCGAACGCGGTCCGGGATCAGGTGCGCGAGGCTTCGAAGATGCTCTGGATCGTGTCGTTCAGCATCGCGTTGAACTTCGCGTCGGACTGCTTGGCCGACAGGCCTTCCGAAAGGGCGCGCGAGAAGCTCGCGATCATCTTCTTGTTGCGCGAGAGGCGAGCATTCGACTCCTCGCGGCTGTAGCCGCCGGAGAGGGCGACGACGCGGATCACCCGCGGGTGCTCGATGCACATCTTGTAGAAGTTGTCCTTCTCTGGGAGGGTCAGCTTCAGCATCACGTGTGCGTCCTCGGGGAGCTTCTCGAGGTTCTCCATGATGGCGTCACGGAGCATCTTCTCGGCCTTCGCCTTCGTCTCGCTGTGGATGTCGACCTCGGGCTCGATGATCGGGATGAGGCCCGCGGCGAGGATCTCATTGCCGACCTCGAACTGTTGATCGACAACGGCCTTCACGCCGGCTGCGTTGGCGGTCTTGATGACCGAGCGCATCTTCGTGCCGAAGACGCCTTTTTTCTTGGCGCGCTTCAGCAGCGTGGCGAGGCCTTTCATCGGCTTCATCATCTGGACGCCGTCCGCCTCGTCCGCGAGGCCCTTGTCCACTTTGAGGAACGGGACGATGCGCTTGACGTTCCAGAGGTAGTCCGCGGTCCCGCGGCCTTCGATTTCACGGTCCATCGTGTTCTCGAAGAGGATCGCACCAAGGATGCGGTCGCCGTTGAACGCGGGGCTCGTGATGATGCGCGTACGCATCTCGTGCACCTTCACGTACATCTCGTCCTCGCCGGAGTACTCGGACTCCTTGACGCCGTAGGCGAGGAGGGCCTTGGGGGTGCTGCCGCCGCTCTGGTCGAGGGCCGCGATGAATCCGTCCTGGGTCTGGACTTTGAGGAGCTGTTGTTCGAAGGACATGGAAGCGTGGGCCCGGTAGCGGGCGACGGCTGGCGCGCGCGGCTTGCCCCTGCGTGCGGGGCAAGGGCGCTAGGCGCGGGCGATTCGACGGTGGGGTAGGGGGAGGTGGAAAACGAGTGCGGCCTTGGCTGCCGATCTTGGTCCCGATTTCGGCCTCGAGTCTACTGTTCTCGGATCCCACGGTCGCCTCTATCGGCGCGCTACTTCACCCATGGGGGTGGGAATGGCCGTCGGGGCGCGTCCATCCATCAAGTGGTCGGGGGCAGCTGGAACTCCTCAAGAATCAGGTCGTTCACGTCGATGGCCCGGTTCTCACTCTCGTCCTTTGCGCCCGCACAGACCCAGCCTCATCACCCGCTCATGAAGTCCCTCCGCACGCTTCGACAGGCAGCCGCCATCGTTCCCATCGCCATGGGGCGGGGGAAGGGCCGCTCTCGCCAGGCACTTGCGGAACGGCTCGGGCCTCTCCGAGGAGCCTCCACCAAGGTGGCTCAGCTCCTCTCGGCCCGGGACGGGGAGGACGCAGGCCGCGCGCTCGAGCCGCTGCCGCTCGCCCGGCTCCTCCCCGTGATGCGCGCCGCCGCGCCGACGCTCCTTGGTGACGGCGCGACGATCGGCGCGCAGGGTCGCAGGGCGTCCCTCGGCCAGGTTCACCGCGCGGAGCTGTCGGACGGACGCGATGCGGCGGTCAAGGTCTTGCTGCCCGGCGTGGAGAGCGATCTACGCAGTGACCTCGGCCTGATGGGCTGGGTCGGCAGGCGCGCGGGCCGGCGCCTGAGGCAACGCTTCGATGGCGTGGCCGTCGACGACTGGATCGCGGCCCTCGGCGACGAACTCCTGGCCGAGCTCGACTATCGAGCTGAGGCGGAAGCCCAGGGGCGCTACGGAAGAGCGGTGTCTTCGCTTCCCCATGCCGTCGTTCCCGCCGTGATCGTCGCGGGCGACGAAGTCCTGATCTCCACCTGGGAAGGCGGCTCGGCGCTCGCGGATGCGGTCGCCTGGGAGCCGGACAAGCGCGCGCAGCTCGGAGAGGCGCTGACCGGCGCGATCCTTCACCCGATGCTCACGGATGGGCTCGTACACGGCGATCTGCACCCCGGGAACGTGGCCTTCCGCGAAGACCGTGGCGGGGAGATCGTGCTCTACGACTTCGGCGCGACCCGAGAAATCAGCCTGCCAGCACGTCAGGCGTGGCGAGCGCTGCTGCGCGGCGAAGTGCCTGCCTGGGATGCGCTCTTGACCCTGGGCTTCGACGCCGAGCGCCTCGCACCCCTGCGCGATCGACTCGACGCACTCGCCGCGCTGCTCTTCGCTCCGTTCCGCGAACGGAATGCCACGCAGATCGACGGTGCGGAGCGCCGAGCTCGCGCCGACGCGCTCCTCGGCGAGCACCGCATGGTTCCGCGGCTCGCCGCGCCCACGTCGGCGATTCCCATGATCAGGACCCTCTCCGGCCTCTTCACGATCCTCGGGCACCTCGCTGCTCCCATGGAGCTTTGGCGCGTGTTCGACGGAGCCGATGCCCCAGCGCCCGCTCTGCCGACGCGCGCTCCCGGGAAACACGTGGCACCGGCCTTGCCGGCTCGACTCCTCGTCCGCAGCTTCGGCGAGGACGGCCGCGGCGTCGAAATCCGTTTGCCTTTCGAAACGCTCCCGGATCTCGAGGATCTCCTCCCCGATAGCGCCCGTGAGCCGATCGAACGCTCGGGCGTCGACCTCGGAGCCCTCGCGCGGGAGGCCTTCGCCCGCGGACCGATCCCGCAGACGCTCTTCGACGACGTGGTCGAGGGGCGCCGCGTGGAACTCCGTGTGATCGAAGCCTGACGCGCGGCGCCCTCGGAAGGCCTACTTCTTCATCAGGCGCAGAGGCCTTTTGAACTCCTGCTCGACCTCGCCCATTCGGGCGAGGAATCCGGGCACTTCCTCCGGAGCGAGAACCATGCCGCGCTGCTCGAAGCGCTGCTCGTAGAGCCTCGAACCCGACGGCTCGTCGGTCACGTCGAGCACCACTTCGAAGCCCTCGCGGATTTCGCCAGCGTCCGGCGCGGCCTCGCCGAGCTGCCATCCATCGCCCGGTTCGATACGGATCCGGGCGCGCACCCGAACGGGCTGACGCAGGGCCATCGGCCAGCGCCGGTCGGCGGGCCCGAACGCCTTGTCCAGCTGCAGCGGCACGAACGGAACGGCGGCCACGTACTCCGGTCCCCGCGCCACGGCGAACTCCCTCGCGGTTCCGTGAAAGAGCAGCACCATGCCCTCTCCCTCGGACCCATCGAGCACGACCCTCGCCTCCGCGAGGTCCACCCCCGGCGAGAAGTTCGCGGCCTGTCCCTTCGCGAAACCCTCGCGCTGCTGCGCGGTGGCCTCGCGGATCTGCTTGATGAGAACCATGCCCCTCGGCGAGGCGTCGTCCAGCCTGCCGCTGACCTCGGCGCTACCGTCTGGCTGGACGGCGTAGGTGACCTGGAGGTTCAGGTTCCAGTGCTCGCCCGCCTGGGTCCGTGGAAGGGTCTCCTGGCGGGCATCCCCCTGGCGATCTTGTAGCACGTACGCGGACGCGCCCACCATGCTGTCCGCGATCGCGCCGAACGGCGTGCCGGGTGCGTTGGCGTAGATGATCCAGACAGGATCGCCCGCATCGTCCGTGACGCCCAGGCGCAGCACCAGCTGCGCGAGGTTCTCCACACCTTCGAAGACGAGCGGAGATGGCGCGTCCAGTTCAGGGGACACGAGACTTTCCAGCACGGCCCATTCGAACGGAACGCCCGCTCGCTGGTAGAGAGCTGCGAGAAGGAATACAGGCCAGCCCTTCTCGGTCAGCCAGACGGTCGGTGCATCCTGATCGCCCTGGAAGCTCTGGAGGTACTCGTCCAGCGCGTCGTAGATGGCCTCTGCGCGCCCCCGCGCGTCGCCCGACTCGACGTCCTTCGTCGCCTCCTCGATGAACTGGAAGAGCTCCGGCTCCAGGTCCGCGGGGACCGTCGCGCTCGCCACCGCGTAGCGCCACCAGCTGCGAAGCTCGTCCGCGCGATCGCGATCGTCCCCGAAGGTGGCGACCGGCAGCAGCTCGATCTCGCTCGGCTGCAGCGGCTCCGCGATGAACTGGGGATTCGATGCGGTCAGCACGTGCACCGTGCCGCCGTCTCGCTCCAGGGTTTCGTGGGTGCCATCGAAATTCTGGAGCACGAGTCGTCCGGGCAGGCCAGCCGGCACGAAGATCACCCAGCGCGACGTGGGGAACGCCTTCTCGAAGGACGCGAATCGCCAGAGCTGGCCGCTCGGCGGCGCGCCCGCCACGCCTTCCTCGATCTGGTCCCAGACCTGATCGACCACGTCGCCCGTCTCCAGCGCCGGCAGCACCCACTCGCCGTTGACGTCGACCGGCTCCTGGATGTCGCCGTTCTTCTTCACGATCCGGATGCGCCGCGTGCCTTCGCGCACGGGGAGCGCGTGAAGTGCCTCGGCGCCGGAGCGATCCATCGGCATCGTGAGCGTCTGGTAGCGAGCGTGGGAGGTTCCGTCCGGGAAGAGGTACACGAGGCCGGAGTCGAGGGCCTCGACGACCGAGGCCGACTCTCGCTCGCGGGCGAAGGAGGTGGCCGCCGCGACATCCGGGCTGAACTCCTGGAAGAAGGCCTCGGCGGGGTCGGTGGCCTCGCCCGGGAGAAGCCTCTTCAAAAGCTCGCGACTCGTCTCGTCATGGGGGCGGAGGCTGAGCTCCTGGCGCAGCGCGCGGATCGCGCCGGTATCGTCGCCTAGCTCGAGACGGCGATTGGCGAGGTTCCACCAGGCACGCGAGAGCTTCGGGTAGGCCTCGGCGAACGCGACCTCGAGGTCGAGGAGCTTCTCGTCGTCGCCCTGGGCTTCCATCACGCTCGTCAGCGCCCCGGGAGAGATCGCTCGCTCCGGATGGCGCGCCTCCCAGGCCGCGGCAGCGCTGCGCAGCGTGCCGAGGCGCTCGTCGCCAGTTTGCGTGAACACGCCCAGGAGGAAGTCGAATGCCGCATCGTCGGAGGCATCCGTCCGAAGCGCGGTCCAGGCGTGCTCGATGGCGTCCGGCCGCGCGTCCTCGGCGGCGAGCCGCTCGACGAGTCGCATGCGGGCGCGAACGTGGTGGGGGTGTTTCTCGAGGATCTCTTCCAGCGCCATCTGCGCCATCACACCCGTGCGATCGATGCGATCGAGCGCGCGCTCACGGGCCATCTTCGGCTCCGCGATCCCCGGGACGGCGGCCATCCAGGTCTCCGCGAACTCCAGCGCCTCGACCGGCTTGTCCTCGCTCAGGAGCCTGCGGATCTCCGAGCTGTAGGCTTCGGCGGAGACCACTCCGCTCGCTTCCAGCTCGCGAACGACGGCCATCGTCTCGCGCCGCTTCAGCTCGTCGGGCAGGTGCCGTGCGCGCTCCACGGCGATGAGTCGGTGGCGCAGCCACGCGTGCAGCTCGGCGTCCGGCACGCCTTCGGGGCGCGGTTCGGCGAGCGCCACGTCGTGGCGGCCCAGCAGGCTCGCGTGGAGCATGCGCAGCGCCGGAGCGTACGGGCCTTCCCGGAGCGATGGGGACAGGTCTTCCAGCGGATCCGGCAAGCGCTCGACGGTGGCGTCCGGCGGGGCCGGCGTCCAGGTCGGCATGGGGGAGACATCGAGCGGCGGCTGCTCCATCAGGATCGCGCGACCCTTGGCATCGACGAAGCGCACCGAGAACGGCGTCCGGTCCTCGGTCGAGACGCGGATCAGCAGGGCGTTCCACTCACCGGAACCCGGGGTCACGTGAGCGCGCAGCACGCCGGTCACGTCGAGCGGCGTCAGGCGCGGCTCGTCGAAGACGAGCGCGCCGTTCCACCAGGCCCGCAGCGCGTTGCCGGTGCGGATCTCCATGGTGATGGGCCCGTCCACGACCTCGGCGGGTACCCGGACGAAGGCGAGGCCGTAGGTCTGGCCGCCGCCCGGATAGATCTGATTGCGCCAGCGCGCCGACACCTGGTTGGCGTGGCGGTTCACAGGTGTCCAGGCCCGCTCTTCGCCGTCGGCGGCGAGGTACGACGGGGCGAAGCGCTGGGGCGAGCTTCCGAGCGCGGAGGCGTCCGGTTCGGGCGAAAAACGCCCTGACCCCTCCGGGCCGAAGCGCGCGGAGAGATCCGGCGCGGGCGCCGTGGCGGGCATGCGCTCGCTCAAGGGACCGAGCGGACCGACGACGTACCAGGACTTCACGAACTCGGGGTACAGGTCGTCCGTCCACGCGGCCGGGGAGGGCCCGTAGCGCCGTGCCCGCGCGTTGCCGTGGACGCCCATGCGCACCTCCAGGGAGCCCGGGCCGAGGTCGAGGCGCTCGCTGAGTGCCTGGAGACGCTCGCCCTCCTGAACGATCTCGGCGAGGCTCCGGTCCGCGGACTCGTGCTGATCCAGGAACCGGTAGGCGAGGCTCGCCAGCTCCCCCTGGGGGTCGGCTTCGACCGCGCTCAGGAGCGCCTCCCGCCAGGCCATCAGGTCACCGCTCCACAGACTGGGATGCGCGACGAGGAGCTCGGGCGTGACGCCGCTGGCGACGGACGCTGGATTCTCTGCGGGAGCCGCGTCCTGGACGGCCAGGGCGGGAGCTGCGAAGCCGGTGCAGAGGGCGGTCGCGACGAGGAACGGAAGAGTCATGGGGAGGGCGTTGAAGGAAGAGCGAATCACCTGGACACCTCCACGGCGACGTTCTGGCGCTGGGCCGCGTCGACCTGGCGCGCGGCTTCACGGAACTCGGTGTAGCGTTCCAGGGGAACGCGGTGAGTGCGGAGCTCGAGGCGCTCGTGGATGATGATCCTGAGCGGAGGGTCGTTGACCGCATTGCGGGCGTCGAAGTTGACGTCGAAACCGTTGACCCCGAGGGAGACCTTGCGCACGTACCCGAGGTCCGGCGTGTCGATCACGACGTCGTCAGGGACCCGCTTGACCTCGCCCCCGATGGGCAGGTCGTAGTTCAGCGTCCGATCGACCGCCCACGGTACGTCGAGCAGCACGTCGGTCGTGCGCTCGCTCTCCGAAGCGATCCCTTGCACCAGCCGGTACGGAGCGAAGCTGGTCGGTAGCTCCCACGTGTTGTCCGCCATGCGTCCGACGCGCTCCAGCTGGGCGCTGAGCGTCAGCGTCAGCGGCTTCGTCAGGTCCTCGTAGTCAGGATGCTCGGCCGTCACGTCACCCTGGATCGCACCGAAGTACTGGGTCATCGTGCTCTCGGCGGCTTCCGACTGCTGCGTGTCGTCCGTCGAGAAGCGGTAGCGAAGCTGCGGATCCCAGCGGCCCTTCGGCTGCTGCACGAACGTCGCCATCGGTGAGCCCTCGATCGCGAGATCGATCGTGATCGTCTCGACCTTCTCGTTCTGAGGGACTTCGGGGAAAGCGATTCGCATCTGTTCCGCCCCATCGCTGCGGACCGTCAGCACCTTCGCGCCGCGGTCGGAGTCGGGCAGTACTTCCAGGGGATGCAGTCGCGCCGTCCCGTCGAGGAACTGCTCGGGGATGCCTTCCTGCTCGGGGATGTAGGCGATGCAGTGGTTGAAGTGCGCCACGAGCGGAAGCTCGTGGTCCTCCTCGTGGCGGCGGCCCTCCGACTGGATCAGCACCGGCCACGCCTCGATCCCGACCTCGCTCAGCATCGCGCGCATCAGGATCGCCTTGTCCTTGCAGTCGCCGAAGCGGCGGCTGAAGATCACGGGCGCGCTGTAGGGCTGATAGCCATGCACGCCGAACTCCCACGCGTTGTAGCGAATGTCGGTCACGACGAAGTCGTAGATCGCGCGCAGCTTCTCCTCGCGCGTCTCCTTGTCGCCGGTGAGTTCCTCCACCTTCGCCACCATCTCGGGGCTCGTGGCGATCTCCTCGCGGATGAGGCTCCACCACCACCGGCCGAAGCTCTCCCAGCTCTCGTAGGTGCTCGCCTGAATGCGCGGAATGCTCTCGGCCGCAGGTGGCTCGAGCGCCTCGGTCCGGCGCGGCATGATGTCCCGAACCGCCCAGGTCGTCTCGACGCTGCCGTCGGCAAAGGTGTTGTGCGAGCCGACCACCATCGCGTCACTGGAACCAGCGGCGAGGTGGTAGTACAGCTTCAGCTCCGGCGACTCCAGGACCGTGATGTCCGCCTCCAGGGTCGGCAGCTGCGGCTCGGGCACGAACGCCGCGTCCAGTCCGAAGTAGTTGCCGAAGATCGAGGTCTGGATGTCGTCGCGGCGCCACTCGATGTCGACGACATCGCCGACGTCGAGGGGCGGCAGGTCGATGGAGAGACGCGGCCCGCGGCCCGTCTGTCCCTCGTCGATCGTCCCGTCCGGATGGAGCACGCGAACGCTCAAGATCCGCTGGTCCTCGGCGCCGGGGTAGGCGCGGAAGTTGCGGCGATCGAGCTGGCGAACGCCTGCTTCGGACAGCACCCGCTGGACCGTGCGGAAGTAGCGCCGCGCCTTGCCGTCGGCGCCGACCTCGACGACCTGACGGTGCAAGAGAACCTCGCGCGGCGCGTCGACTGCGTCGGTGCTGCTCGAGTCCGCCGAGTCCACCGACTCGGCGGCGGGGTGGCGCGCGATGATCGCTTCGAGGGGCTCCGCGTAGCGCACCTGAAGCGGGGCGCCCGCGCCCTCGCTGGCTTCGGCGAGCGCCTCGGCGCCCTCGACGCCCGGGCGGGTGCTCAGGAATTCGAGGAGGCGCTGTTCATCCGCCTTCGACGGGTCGTACTCGCACGACTTCGTGATCGCCTCGAGCGCACCCGCCGTGTCGCCGAGCGCCAGGAGCGCGCGCGAGCGCCAGGAGTGGAGCGATGCCGACTCGGGGCAGAGCTCGAGCGCGTCGTCGAAGAGCTTCAGGGCGTCCTCGGTCGAGCCGATCGCCATGAGCCTGCGCGCCGCCCAGATGCGATGGTCGATGTCGTAGGGGTTCTTCGTGAGCTCCTCGCGGAAGCCGGTGAGGAACGCCTCCACGTCGCGCCGCCCCGCCTTCAGCGAATCTTGCTCGCGCAGGACACGCCGTGCCTGGACGTCACCCGCATGGGCGGCGAGCTGAACGAGCTCCAGGCGCTCGGGATCGGTCCAGGGAAGGTAGGCGGAGAGGCCGAGCGCCTGATCGGGCCAGCGAGCCATCGTGGGGTCCGCGGCGATGGCACGAGCGGCGCGCTGGGCGAGCGCGACCTGGCCGTTCTCGTACAGGTAGCGCACCTGGCCGAGGCGCGCGAGGAACGAGTTCGGGTCGGCGGCGAGGGCTTCTTCCACCAGCTCGAGCGCGCGCTCGCCGAGGTCCTGGGACTCCGCGGTGAACGAGGCGTACCAGGCCATCAGCTGCGCCTTCGGCCCGTGGCGCTCGATGGTCTCGTTGAGCACGTCGAGCCACGGGTTGATGTCCTCCTCGACGTCGAGAGCGCCGGCGACGCGGATCGTCTGGAGCACCATCATGGCGGCGCTCAGGCGCTCGGGCTCCGCGATGTGCGCGGCCTTGGCGTCCTGGTAGCCCGGACGTTCCTTGCGCGGCGTGGCCTTCGCACGAGCGGCGAGGGCGCTTCGTTCGAGGACGGAGGTCGCGTCGACCTGTCGCGCGAAGTAGGCGCGGCCGCCAGGGGCCGGAATGCCCGCGCCCTTGCGGAGGCTTCGGCCCGGATCGACCAGCTCCCGCTCGGCGGCGCCCTTCGGCTTCGTCGCCGCCGATTCGAGCCTGAGCGGGGCGCCCGTCGCCGGGTCGACCAGTCGGGCGGCGAAGGCCGGGTCGGCGTCCTGGCCGCCCACCTTCAGGGTGATCTCGTTCCAGCCGCTCTGCAGCCGCACTCCGATCGAGTGGCCGTCGGGGCCGAAGTCGTGGAGGCCGAGGGCCTCGTAGACGGGCTGGCCATTCCACCAGACGCGCAGTTCCTCGGTCGCGCCGATAAGCAGTACGGCGCCGCGCTCCTCGTCGCTTCGGACCCAGGTGCGCGCGATGAGACAGCTCTGCGCGGACGGATCGATCAGCTCTCCCAGGAAGATCACGCCGTCGCTGCCGGGCGCGGGGGCCAGGCGCCAGTCGACGTTGCGAACCTTGCCCGGGTAGGGGCCCCCGTAGGGCGCCTCTTCGGCGGGCGTGGGGCGGTTCATGCCGCGGCCGCGCTCGTTGTCGAAGGGCCCGACGAACTGCCACGCGGAGAGCGGTGCAAGCTGTCCCACGTCCTCTCGGAGCCACGCCATGGCTGCGTCGAGGGTGGGCGCTGTTACGGAGAAGTCCAGGTCCGCGAGCGCCGCTCGCCAGAGGTACGCGCGCGGCCCGATGAGCTGGGCGAACGCTAGCTCGGCTTCCAGGGAGGCGACCTCCGCTTCGTCCACCTCATCACCGGAGGACCACCGTGACATGGCGTCCTGGAGATGCTCGCGAGCGTCGGCGAGTAGATCGGGGTGCTCTCCGCTCGTCATGTGGGCGGCAGCCGTGTCGAGTCCGGATGCGCCCGTGGCGGCCCCGGAGACAGCGACCGCGCTGTCCTGGGTCGCCAGGGCCAGCGTGCAGCTTGCGTAAAGGGACGCGCCTACGAGCGCGGCGTGAAACGTGTGTATTCCCATGGGATTCAGGCGGTGTAAGCGCGCCCGGTGGGGCGAGCGGGCGAGCAGCATAGCCGCTCCGGGGAGGCGCCGCGGGGCATCCGGCGATCCGGCGGTGCCTCGTAGGCGATACGGACTCCACTTGCTCGTGTGGGGAGCGAGTTCGGCCCGCGGCGGTTCGACGATTCCGCGGTTCGCCCGGCGGGTGATGGGGGAAGTCCCCGTGCTGGTCTGGGGCACGGTGGGTCAGGCCGGGACGCGCCGGGACGCACTTCAGAAACTTCCGTCCAGCGGCGGGGGACGCGGTGTCGATCACCTCCCCAGCCAGCCGCAGCAACCGGGGGTGAGCCATGCTCCGTCACGTGACGGAGATGGGTGTCTCGCTCCGCTGTCGCGCCACCCCAGAGCTCCCAAGTGACGACGCCTAGCTACCTTTCCAAGTTGATGTACGCCGCCGCTCTCTCGAGCGGCTTCTTCCTCGCGGCTTGTTCTTGCGAGGATGGGTGTGACGTCGGAGCCAGCGCCATGGCGTCCCCGAGCCAGATGGTCGGGATCGACCCAGGCATCTCCAGCGCGGACGTCTTCACGACGCCGGACAGCGCCATGACGGTGGCCCTGCGCTCGCTGAAGGAGAAGAAGATCAGCGCCTTCCTGCAGTCGGTGGTGCCCCAGGCCGAACTCGCCAAAATGCGCGACGGTTGGAAGAAGGCGCAGTCGGAGCCGGTGAGCCCCGACGAGGACAAGGAGTTCCAGGCCTTCATGGGCATGGCCACCGCGGAAGGGTCGGAGGAGATGCTCTTCCTCATGGTCAAGCCGTACCTCAAGGACGCGCAGGAGCAGCTGCAGGGAGTCACGATGATGCTGCCCATGATGGCGGCTGGTGCGCTGGAGAACGCGGACGTTCCGGCCGAGACGGGCGCGATGATCGGCCAGCTCTCGGCGAAGCTGGCCAAGCTCGATATCACGGACGAGGACAAAGCCCGCGAGGCGATCGGCGTCTTCGTGAAGGCAGCCCGCGCGCTCGACGTCGAGACCGCTTCGGAGATCAAGGCCCTGAGCTTCGAGGACATGCTCGGGCGCGTGGATATCGCGTACGCGGGCCTGATCGATATCCTCGGCGTCTACGACCTTTCGCCGCAGAAGACCCTCGAATCCATGAGCGTGAAGATGGTCTCCACGGAGGGTGATCACGCGCGCATGGAAATGACGTTCAGCCTCTTCGGAGCGGAGCCCCAGTCGATGCCGTTCGAGATGGAGCGAATCGACGGTCGCTGGTTCCCGAAACCCTCGCAAGAGGCCGCTGAGGAGCCCGAAATGGGCACTTCTCGCCTGGCTCGATAGCCAGAGAATCGGCGCGGCACGGCCTCGATCGGGCCGCGCCGCCGCCATTAATTCCGCTAGCGGGGTCCCAGAAGGGTGCCGGGTCGGCTTAGTCTCTTCGACATGACTCAAGCAAACACCATCGCCGACGGATCCGTCGTCACGATGCACTACAAGCTGGTCCTCGGCGATGGCCAGGTGGTCGATAGCTCCGAGGGCTCCGAGCCCCTCGCGTACCTCCACGGCTCAGGGAACATCGTTCCCGGCCTGGAGTCGGCCATGTCCGGCAAGGCCGAGGGGCAGAAGTTCGACGTCAAGGTGACGCCGGAGGAGGGCTACGGCCCTCGGCACGACGAGGCGGTTCAGACCGTGCCGCGGACGATGTTCCCGCCGGACGCGCAGCTCGAGGCAGGGATCCAGTTCCAGGCCACCGACGAGCAGCAGCGCCCGATCATGGGCACGATCAAGGAGGTCTCGGACGAGACCGTGACGGTGGACTTCAACCACCCGCTCGCGGGCCAGGAACTCAACTTCTCGATCGAGGTCGTCGAAGTTCGCGCTGCCACCGCCGAAGAGAAGGAGCACGGTCACGTACATGGCCCTGGCGGCCATCATCACTGATCCGAATCACTGATCCGAATCACTGATCCGAATCGCGCTCCAGGCGTCCGTAGAGCAGCGACTTGTAGGTCCTGAGCAGCACGGTCGTCGTCGGCACATCGACGTCGAGTGGCACCCTCGTGATGGGAGTGTCCTTCGTGAACGGCGGGGGATTCGGTGCGAGGAACAGATCGGCCCAGAGCCGCGGCGGCGCGCCCACCAGGATCTGGTCGGGGGCGCCGTGTTCTTTCCAGAGCGCGGTCAGCTTCTCATTGGTCTCTTCGATGAGCAGGCGCGCATTCTGGAGACGCAGGCGCGACCCGTAGCGGGACTTGCCCTTGGACGCCAGGTAGGTGGGCTGCGCTCGCCCGCTTCCCCGAACCACGTAGCGCTTGAAGGCCTTGGTCGCGACGGGCTCGCCGCCCCGGAACATGGCCAGCGCGACCGCGCCCGCCTGGGCGAGGATCATGCACTGATCGGGCAGTTCCTGGGGATAGGCGCGCAGGTACGTCTCGAGGTCGCCGCTGGCTCCGGCGTCGCTGCTGGATCTCCGGCGTGCGCGGCGCGCGAAGGCCGCGGCGGAGTCGTCTTCCACCTGGTCCATGAGGGCGTCCGGCAGCGGCACCACGCGCGGGGGCGTGAACGTGATCCGCTCTCCCGTCGACGCGTCCTTTCCGATGAACGCGGCGCGCTTGGGGTCGAACTCGAGCGCGCACGGTCCGAGCCATCCAGGGAGTCTCGCCGGAACCTCGGACCAGTGCAGCGTCGTCACGGCGCCGCGTGCCATGCGTCGACGAGCCAGAGGCCGTTCTCATCGCGGTTGAGCTCGATGAGGACGCGGTCCTCGAAGACGGACTGGCCCTCCGGCGGCAGGAGCCGTCCCGTGACGTGCCCGGTTCCGACGCGGGTCAGCTCGGCTTTCGTTCCCTCGGGAACGAGCGGCGCGCTTTCAGCCTTCATCCACCGGCCGATTTCGACCGCGGTGTCCTTGCCGGCCCACGGCAGTCCGCCGTCGATCATCACCGCCCGGTCCAGGAACGGCGCGACGATTCGCGGATCGTCACGGCGCAGCGCGTCGAGGAAGCCGGCGGCCATCGCCTGGGCCCCGAGCGGCGGCGGGGTCATGGACGAACCATCGGCGGGTGCTTCGGGCTCCGGGAACGGCGCGAACGCCATCGCATGCTGCCACGGCAGCTCGTCCGTCTCGGCTGCCAGAACGAAGCCGTTGGCCGCCATTTCGGCGATCATCTGGGCCTTCGTCATCTTGTGCTCCGGCTTGATCGGAACGCTCTTGTCCTCCGTGCGGAACTCCACCAGCACCAGGGTGCCTTCTTCCCGGAGCGATTCGCGGACCGCCTGGAGCACGCGGCGCGGGTGGCTGAGCTCGTGGTAGACGTCGACCATCAGGACGAAGTCGCAGGAGTCCGCGGGCAGATGGGGGTTATCGATCGTGGCGACGACCGGCGCCACGTTCAGGGGCGTTCCGAGGCGCGCGGCCTCTTCACCGACGCGGCGATCGAGCAGCTTCAGCATCTCGGGCTGGAGGTCCACCGCGAAGACGCGGCCCTCGGGGCCCACCGCCCGCGCCAGCGGAATCGTGTGATAGCCGTTGCCGCAGCCGAGATCCGCCACGGACGCGCCCCGTCCGACGTCGAGCCACGCGCGGAGCTGCTGGCCGTTCTCTTCGTTCTCACGGGTCTCGCGCATGAGCCAGTCCGCCCCGCGCCAGTGCATGGTCTGGGCGATCTCCCGGCCCATGTAGACGCGCTTACGGCCGATCTCCTGGACCTGGTCGGCTGCGATCCGGCCCGAATGTTGGGCATGTGCACCGCCGAGGGCGGTGAGGAGAACGAGGGTGCCCGCGAGGGGCGCCCGGCGCAGGCACGACGGGATGAGCATGGGCGCAGCATAGATCATCCGTTCTCATCCGGCACTCATGGGCCCGGAGGGGGCGCATGAGGGGCATGGATCGGCGACTCGGGTCTTGCGGTTTACGCGCCCGATCGTCGCGGCTACCATTTCGGCCCGTTTCTTGAACCGTCCCCTGGAATCCAGCCCCGCATCAGACCATGGCCCGCGCTACCGCCCGTCACATCCTCGTCCCGACCGAAGAGAAGTGCCTCGAACTCAAAGCTCAGATCGCTTCGGGCGCCAGCTTCGAGGATCTCGCCAAGCAGCACTCGACCTGTCCTTCCGGCAAGAACGGCGGCGCACTCGGTGAGTTCGGCCCCGGCCAGATGGTGAAGGAGTTCGACACCGTCGTCTTCAACGAAGCCGTCGGCGAGGTCCACGGCCCGGTCAAGACGCAGTTCGGCTACCACCTGCTCGAGGTGACGAGCCGCTCGTAGCTTTTGGCTCGCACGTGACTTGACGTCAAACAACGGCCCCGCGGATCGAACGACGATCCCCGGGGCCGTTGCTCATTCCCCGGTAGCGGCGGCGATCTGATCCTCGATCGCGCGCGAGATCGGCTTGCCCGCCTTCGACTTGTAGACCCGCGGCGCCACGTAGCCGAAGGCTTCCAGCGTCACGATCTCTTTTCCGACCGGCGCCGGAAGCGAAGACGGATCGGCGACGACCCGATCGAAGGTCTCGCGGCCCTCGGAGATCAGCCAGTCGCGGAAGGCCACGAAGTTCGAGTCGGTGCAGTTCTTGATGAAGGCGTCGGCGATCGCGCGCAGCGAGGGCTTGTCGGCTCGCTCCAGCTCCTTCGTGTAGCGTTCGTGGAACGCCGCCACGTCCAGCGGCTCCACGTCGCGCAGGATTCCGTTCAGCTCGGAGGGGCGCTTCAGCATGTCGCCTGACGCCTGACGTTTGGCCTGCTGGACGAGGTCCCAGAAGCGAGCCTCCTCCATCACGGCAGGGCCCTGCTCCAGGATCTCCTCTCGCGCGCGATCGGCGCGGGACTTCTGGATCATCTGCCAGACCACGAAGACCGCGACGATCGCCGCGGCGCCGCCAGCGAGGAGCCAACCGTTGACCTCGACGGTGCCCTCCTGGAGAGCGACTGGAATCAGGCAAGGCAGAGACGTCATGGCGCGCGTGGAGGCAGGGGGAGCAGGGGCGTGTGAGGCTCCCATATTCCGATAATGGCGCGACGGGGCCAACCTGTTCATCGAATCGTTCCGGTGCGTTCTCGCAGCTCGGTGATCGAAGCGAGCCGTTCGCGCCATTCGGCGGCCTCAGCAGGATCCGTCGCCCGTTCCACCAGGTCGCCGAGCCAGCTCGCCTGGCCGTCGAGCCACGCGCTCAAGAGCGCCCCTTCCGCGGAAGAGATGAAAGGGCCCACGAAGCGATCGGTCACGCCGTCCAGCGAGCGAACGCCGGTCCCGTCCTCGAAGACGAGCACCATGAAGAGCCGCTGGCCTTCCGCGACCAGCTGCTCGGCGACGAGGCCGTAGCCGAGGTTCAGCATCTCGGTGCGCACGTCGTGCTCACCGCCCGATGGCTGGAAGACGATCCGGCGCGGACGATGGCCGGAAGCGAGGCCGCGACGGACGATCTCCAGGGCTGTGATGGACCCGGTGCCCGCGAGGATCGCGCAGTCGATCTCGCCCGGCGGCGTACCCTCGAAGCCATCGCCGTGGAGGACGGCGGCGCGGCCCTCCTCGATGCCGCGGGCGAGGGCCTTCCTCGCGCCTTCCAGCGCTGCGTCCGAGGCATCGGTCGCGTAGATGAAACGCACTCGGCCCGCGAGCAGCAAGGCACGACTCAACAGCCCGTGGTCCGCCCCGATGTCGATGGCGACGGAGCCTTCCGGGACGGCGAGCGCGACCGCCGACAGGCGCGGGCCGATGCCGCGCAGGCGTGGGGCGGGATGCGAGGAGAGCGCATCCCGCCAATGCGTGGGGATCTTCCAGCTCAAAAGGGTGGACTACTCGCCCGATTCGTTCGAACAACCATGGAGTTCGAGGAGGACGCCCATCGGCGACGGCGCCTTGTCCTCGCCGCGCTGATTGAAGGTCGCAGCGCCCGCGCGTTCGCCGATGGCGACGATCTGGAGCGAGCGGAACGCCTCGGCTTTCCGGTCCCAGATCGCGCGTCCGAAGAGAGTGGGCGCGTAGCGCTTCTCGCCAGCCTGCATCCGAGCCGCGCCGGTGTACTCCACTTCGATCGTCTCCGGCGTCACGTCGACCGCGCGCATCTGCAAGGTCGCTTCCTGGACGTCCTCCGGCCTCCACGCGGGGTTTTGGCCCCGTACGTTGTCGACGAGGGCCCGGCGCACGATCGCATCGGCGACGGCTGCGGGCACCGCTACCGGGTCCCTGGAGTCGGTGACGAGCAGCGCTGGCTCCTCGATCGTCAGCCAGTTCTGGTTCCAGGCCCACTCGGTGAACGCCATCCAGGAGCGTCCCTTGAGGTCTTTCTTCGTGCGGCGTCGACCCGAGCGATCGCCCTTGCCGCGCGGCAGATCACGGAAGGAGATGCGCAGCGCCAGCGGCGCCGCGTCCACGTCGGGCGGCGCGATGGCCTCACCCGCGGGAACGCTTTCGTTCGCGTACTTCTTCTCTTCCTTGAGCTTCCCCCAGCGCTCCAGCGCACGCTCCAGTCGCTCGACGAGGCGTTCCGCGCTCCCGCTGGCGGCGTGGGCCCCTTCGAGGTACTCGGCGTCGGGACCGATCATGTAGATCCCTTGCTTCGTGCCGGGGTCGTTCCAGTCGCCCGCGGGCATGGACTCGCCGTAGCGCTTGAAGAACAGGTGCGCGGGATCGTCCTTCAGCTGCGAGAGAGACCACTCGCCTTCGGGATAGATGAAGTGGACCTCCTCCGCGACCGTGACGAACTCGGCGCTGAGCTTCTTGATCTTGGGGTCTGACCAGACCAGCTGGCGTCCGCGGACGCCGTTGTTTCATGTGCAGCCGAGGGGATGGCCGTTCATGGTCCAGAGCAGGATGGGTCGGCCGAGCTTCTTGGCTTCCAGGACCGCCGGCCAGAACTGATTGCGCCAGCCGATGGACTCGAACTTGAGTTCCTCGGCGCTCGGTCGGATGAAGTCGGCCCAGGCGCCGACGTTCTTCCGGTCAGGAGTCTGGGACGAGGGCGCGCCGCGCTGGGCCGTCGCCTGGATCGCCGCGGGGGTCGAGCCAGGCGACAGCGCTGTAGTGAGCAGCAGGGGCAGCAGGGCCAGCAGGGGCAGGGTCGCGATGGGGAGCATGTCCCTCAGGATACGCGAGTCTGCTCGCCCGGTGCCGTACCGGCTACTCCTTCTCCTTGCCCTTGTCGCCCTTCTTCTCGAGGGCCTCTTTCTGCTCCAGCCAGGGCATGCCCTCGGAGATCCACTTCGGAGCCTCGGCGCCGTTCAGGTAGGTGTCGAACCACTCGCGCACGCGATGGTGGTAGTCCACCTGGTTCGGCTTCTCCCGCAGCCCGTGGTTCTCGCCCGGGTAGACCAGCATCACGTACGGGCGCTGCGCCAGTCGCGCCGCGTTGTACATCTCGATCCCCTGCTGCCAGTCCACCGCGCCATCGTTGTCTCCGAAGGCCACGAGCAGCGGCGTGTTCAGTTTCTCGATCGAGAAGATGGGGGAGTTCGCGATGTACGTCTGGACGTCGCGCCAGAAAGGGCGGTCCATGCGGCCCTGACTCTCGTGGAAGATCTTGGCGTCGGTCTCGCCGGAGTTCCAGTAGATGCTCATCGACATGCTCATCATGTTCGTGAGCGGTGCACCCGCGATGCCGGCGGCGAACAGGTCGGTCTGGGTCACGATGAACGCGGTTTGATACGCGCCCCACGAGTGACCGAAGAGCCCGACGCGCTTCGGGTCGACCTTGCCGCTCTCCAGCACTTTCTGGACGGCCGGCACGACGCACTCGACCGCCGACAGCCCCGGATTCTGGGCGCGATAGACGATGTCCGGCTGGAACACGAAGTAGCCGTTCTGGGTGAAGACGGCGGTGCTGTACGGATTCGTTTCCGATGGAGAAGCGTACTGGTGCAGCGACTGGCTCCGCAGTTCGTAGATGTAGACGACCATCGGGTACGTCTTCGACGGGTCGTAGCCGGCTGGATAGAAGAGCGCACCCTGGAGCGGCACGCCGTTCGCGTTCTCGTAGTCGACGAGCTCGGAGTGGCCCCAGGCGAACTGGCTGGCGAACGCATTGGTGGCCGAGACCTCCTTGGTGTCGGCCAGCTTGGGTCCTGTGACGACGAGGTCGGGGGAGTCGTCGAAGTCCTCGACCCGATACGCGAAGACGGGCGCGTCTTCGGCCCGCATCAGGCGCGAGACCTGCGCGTCCTTCCAGATCAGCGGCTTCATGGGCGAGCCGCCCTGGATCATTCCGTAGCCGGACTTCTTCGTGAGATCTCCGTAGAGGCTGACGTAGAAGCCTTCGTCCATCTTCACGAACTCGTCGTCGTCGCGATCGGCCGCGACGCGCGCGCGACGCGCCACGATCTGGTTCTCCGCGCCGCTGGTCAGTCGATCGGGCTTGCCACCCTTGAGCGGGAAGGACCAGATGTCGTAGCGGTCGTAGAGGAGCACGCGCTTCCCGTCCTTCGTCCAGCCGCAGACGCCGTAGGGGTCTTTCTCGTCCGTGAGCGACGAGTCTTCCTGGTCGATGAAGTTCGTGTCGACGCCTCCGGTCAGGTTGACGGACTCGCTCGTGTCCAGATCGTGCGACCAGATGTGGCCGTCCCTGACGTACAGGAAGTAGCGGCCTTTCGGGTGGCCGGTCATGGTGAACTTCACGCGCTCCAGCAGGCGCGTGTGGTCGCCTGTTTTCACGTCGACGGAGAAGATGTCCGCCTGGGTCGCGGCGAAGCGCTGCTCTTCTTCGTGGGGAGTCTCGTCGCGTCCGAGGGCCCGGAGGCCGCCTTCGAGGATCTCCACGTCCTCGACGTGCGTGTTCTCGAGCTGGACGAGCCGGTTCTCCTCGATCCACCAGACGGCCATCAAGGTCTCCCGCTCATCGCGGCCCTCCATGAGCTTCTGGCGCGGGATGATGCGAATGTCGCGCGCGTGCCAGACCTCGACGCCTGGCGCGTCCTCCAGGGAGTCTCTCAGCGCCTCGCGCTTCTTGCTCTTCTCCTTCGATTCAGCCTTGGACTCCGTCTCTACTTCTGCAGGCTTCTCCCCGTCCTTCGCAGCCCCCTCCTTCTCGGGGGACTCAGCCTTCTCGGAAGACTCTGCCTCCTTGGCGAGTTCGGCCGGCTTCTCGTCCCACTCCTTCAGGCCGAAGTAGAGCGCCGCGCCGTCGTCGGACCAGCGCAGGCCCGCCAGTTCCGTCACGCGCAGGTCCTCCGGAAATCCCTCGGCGTTGAACTGATAGAACGCGGCGGGCTCGGTGCTCTTCTTCGACACGTCCTTCCAGGCGAGGACGGTGAACGTCGCGTCTTCATCGTCCTCGTAGCTCTTCTTGCGCATCACGGCCAGGTCCGCGCTGTCCTCGCGCCAGCTCATCCCGACGTACTCGGCCTCGGCGGAGTCGAGCGTCCGCAGCACGCCGCTGGCGGCGTGGTAGACGCGCAGTCCATTGCCCTGCTTCTCAGGGGCGTCGACGGTGAGGGCGATCCAGGGCCCCGACTCGCTCCACGCGTCGCTCGTCACGCGGCCGAAGTGAGTGTCCAGGCCCGTGGCCAGGTCACGGATCACGAGGTCGGTTCCGTTCTCATCGCCCTTGGGAGCGTAGCGCCGCATGGCCAGGAACGCGCCGTCGCTCGAGAACTCGAAGCTCCGTACGCCGTCGATCTCGACTTTCTCCCCGCGGACGAGGTCGAAGAGTCCCATCTGGTTCTCCACGGGCTTCTTCGCCTTGCGGAGCTTCTCGGTCTCGTCGTCGGACTTCCCGATCGAGTAAGCGAGCCACTTGCCGTCGTCGGAGAAGGTCGGGTTGCCGCCTTCCTTCAGGACCTCGGTGGAGTCGGCGGCGATGACGCGGAGCCGGAGTTCGGACGTGCCGTCGTTCCGCGCGATCGTGTAGGCGATCCAGCGGCCATCGGGTGAAAAGACGGCGCCGCCGAGGCGCTCCCATTCCTGCCAGTCTTCTTCCTTGGAGGTCTTCGGCTTCGAGACGTCCAGTGAAGCTTCTTCCTTCGACGAGACCGTCTCCTCCGGGGCGACCGGGGCTTCCTCCTGCGTGATCGCGAGGAAGTGCGCGCTGGCTACGGGGACGGCTATCGAGACGGTCGAGAGGACCGTGAACAGTGGAAAGAGGCGAAGCATGGGGTCCAGCGGCTATGGAAAATCGAAGAGGAGGACGATGGGGGATCCAGCGTCACGGACAGCCCAGGCTACCGGTAGCGGCGTGCAGCATGGGGCAGAGCGGTACGCGCTGACGGGGGATTTACCTGTGTCCCGCTCAGTCAACGGCTCCGAAGAGCGTGCAGGGAGTCCCGGAAGGAGAACCAGCGCAGCACCGGCGGTGTCGCTATCCTCGCCCACGATGCTTCGTTCTCGCCGTCGGAAGCCCTGGATGCTCGTCCTCCTCCTCGCCAGCCCGCTTTTCATCGAAGGCGGGCTCCGCGCCGTGATGGTCGTGCGAGGGAGTGAACGCGGAGTCGGGCTCCATCGGGACTACGGATGGCGAGCCTATCCGAACGTGGCCAGGCAAGGCGCGATGTGGGGGCGCGATCGGCCCGCGCGAACGAACGCCGCTGGCTGGCGAGATCGTGAGCGAAGCCCTGTGCGTGAGGAGGGAAGCGTGCGGCTCGCAGCCATCGGCGACTCGTTCACGTTCGGCGTGGGAGCGGATGATGGCGAGCGCTTCACCGAGCTGATCGAGGACGAACTCCCCAAGGTCGACGTGCTCAACTTCGGCATGAACGGGTTCGGAACGGACCAGGAACTCGAGGTGCTTCGGCACGAGGTGTTCGACTACCGGCCGGACGTCGTTCTATGCGTGAGCTACCTGGGAAACGATCTTCTGGACATCCAGCACTCGGTGCGCCATCGCTGGCCCAAGCCGCGCTACGTGCTGGAGGAAGGTGCCCTGCGCTTGATTCCACTTCACGCCGGGCCCCTCGTGCGCCTGCGCTCCGCCACGTACCTGGGTGAGGCCGTGGCCCTCGTCGCACGCAAGCTGGGTCGCGAGGCGAGCCAGGTTCGGGAGGAGTGTCCTGATCCTGTCGCTCTCTACCTGGCGATGGTCGCGGAGATGGAGAGACTCGCGGGGGACCGCCGTGTCGGTTTGGTCGTGGTTCTGGTGCATGAGCCTGATATCGACGCCGAGATCGCGGACGAGGTCCGGGCCGCTCTCGCGAGCGCGGGCACGCAGGTGATCGACCTGCGACCGACGTTCGAAGCGGCGATGGCCGCGGGGGAGGAACTCTTCCATGGGCCGCCGGTGGGGCACTGGAACGCTCTTGGGCACAGGCGAGTGGCGGAAGAGGTCATACGCGGCCTTCGAGCGCTAGGATACCTGACCCGCTAACCCCCATGCAGTGCTTCCCAGCTTACCGCCATGCTCGCATCCTTGGTACTCCTTGCGTCGTTCCCGGCTCCCCAGCAGCCGCTCGTCTTCGAGCGAATCGTCGACCCCTCCGCCGGTCTCGGTCAAGCGCGCATCGTCGGCATCACCGGACGGTCCGATGATGACCGACTGTTCGCCACGGCGATCGACGGTCGTGTTCATATCGTTAGAGATGGCGTGGTCGACCCTGTTCCGTTTCTCGACGTCTCGGGACTGGTGACCGCGACCGGCCTCGCCGGCCTACGCGCGACGGCGTTTCACCCCGACTACGAGCAGAACGGATTCGTGTACCTCTGGTACGACGCGCCTGGAAGCGCGACCGGGCTCGACCTCGTACTGGCGCGGATGACGCGCGACGCCACGGATCCTGACCGGGTCGATCCTGCGTCCCTCGCCGAGATCCTTCGCTTTCCCGAGGACGTTCGCGGTCACGGCGGGGGCACGCTGACGTTCGGCCCGGACGGCATGCTGTGGGTCGGAGCGGGCGATGGTGGGATTCAGCACGACCCCAACTGTCGAGCCCAGGATCCGGCGTCGCTCCTCGGAAAGATCCTGCGCATCGACGTGGATCACGGCGCACCGTATTCGATCCCGGCCGACAATCCCTTCGTGGGCCTTCCCGGTCATGCGCCCGAGGTCGCCCAGCTAGGGTTTCGGCATCCGTGGAAGTGGAGCTTCGACCGGTTGACCGGCGATCTTTGGATCGGTGACGTCGGTCAGGAGGCGCGTGAAGAGGTGAACTTCGCGGCCGGGGGGGAACTCGGGGTCAACTTCGGCTGGCCGGTCATGGAGGGGGAGACGTGTCACGTCGTCGGCGGGTCTGCCGGTGGTAGCTGCGCGCCCGGGACCTCCGCCTGCGGGGACCCGAGCTTCCGCGTGCCCGCCTTCGCCTACGACCACAGCCTGGGCTGCTCGATCACCGGCGGCTACGTCTACCGCGGGTCGGCCATCCCTGAACTCGTGGGGCACTACGTCTCCACGGACTTCTGCACACGCCGAACCTGGACGACGCTGCGAACGGCCAGCGGCTTCGAGACCGTGGAGCGCAGCGTCGAGATTCGACCCGCGACCGCCCAGCCGATCACCGCCTCTTCCTTCGGAGAGGACGGCGACGGGGAGCTTCTCCTGGTCGACCACGGCTCCGGTTCCGTGTTCCGCATGGTGCGCGGCTGCGTGGCGACGACGACCTGTCTCGGAGAGCCGAACTCCCTGGGTCAGGCGGGCACGCTGCGGTTCAACGGCTCCACGGCCTATTCGGAAAACCTCGTTTCGATCAGTCTGGGAACGCTTCCGCCGCAGACGCCCGCGCTGCTCTTCGTGGGTCCGGAGACGGCGGACGTGGCCGTGGGGGGAGGTAGGCTCTGCGTGGGCGGGAGTCTTTTGAGACTGGGCGTTCAGTTCGCCAGCGGGGGCGGCGCGGCCCTGTTTCCGCTCGACCTGACGGCTCCGCCTTTCGCGGTCGGAACGGGATCCGTCGTCGGTCCTGGCAGCACCGTGACTTTCCAGGCCTGGTACCGCGACGGGGGCGCAGGGGGCTCGAACTTCACGAGCGCCACGACGGTGACCTTCTGTCCCTGAGGGCCTGAGCAGGTAGAGCTCAGGCTGGAAGTTCATCCGCGTTGGCGGATGCGCCAGAAACGACCAATGGTGGGCAAAATGGAGTCTTGCTGAGGCTGTGAAGGCCCATGAAGCCTCAGGCATCCGCACCGCGCGGCCCGACAGCCGAATCTGCTATCGTCTTGGGCGAAATGCCCGGCACCCCAGATTCAGCAGCCGACGTCCTGATCATCGGCGGAGGCGCGTCCGGCATGGTCGCGGCCATCCGTGCGGCCCGTCTGGGGCGGCGCACGATCCTGGTGGAGAAGTCGCCGTCGCTCGGCCGAAAGCTGCTCGCGTCGGGAGGTCAGCGCTGCAATCTTTCGAACACGCTCGACACCGATCAGTTCATGGAGCGCGTCGGGCGCGAGGGGCGTTTCATGGGGCCAGCGCTGGCCGAGCTTGGCGGCCCGAAGCTGCGCGAGTTCTTCCACGGCATCGGCGTCCAGACCGTCGTCCTGGATGGATTCCGGGTGTGGCCCGAGACGCGCAAGTCGGCGACCGTTCTCGCGGGCCTCATGGGGGAGCTCGAGCGTCTCGCCGTCGAGGTGGTGACGAACTGTGAGGTCCAGTCGACGGTCCATGAGTCCACGGAGGACGGGGGCCATTTCGTCATCCGCTACCCCTTGGGCGAGTTCCGCGCGCGGCAGCTGGTCATCGCCACCGGCGGGCTCGCGCTGCCCAAGTCGGGCGCCTCGGGCGGTGGCTACGCCTTCGCCGAGAGCTTCGGCCACAAGGTGACCGCGCGTCATCCCGCTGGCGTGCCGGTCGTGACGGCCGAGGACTGGCCGGGTCGCTGCACCGCGCACACGATCGGCAAGGCGCACCTTCAGGTCGACATGAAGAAGCACGCGAAGGTGGCGCGGACCGGCGACCTCATCTTCACCAAGAGCGGGCTGCGTGGTCCGGTCGTGCTGGACATCTCGCGGGAGCTCTCGCCGCTTCTCGAACGCTACGGCGAGGTCCCGATCGTGATGAATCTCTGCGGCGGCAGGACCCAGGAGGACTGGCAGCTGCTCTTCAAGGAGTGGCGGACGGCGCCAGTGCGTCCGGTGATCGAGTGGCTGGAGGAAGAGCTTCCGCTGGAGGTGGCGGAGGTGATCTGCGAGCTGAGCGACGTCGATCCGACCACGCTCCTTCAGAAGCTCCCGGGCGAGGCGAAGGACACCTTGATCCGTACGCTGGTGAAGACGCCCCTCACGATCACGGGCCATACGGGCTACGACGGGGCCTTCGTGACCCGCGGCGGCGCGCGCCTCAAGGACGTGCGCCCGGAGACCCTGGAGAGCAAGCTTCAGCCCGGACTCTACCTCTGCGGCGAGGTCCTGGACCTGGACGGCCCCTGCGGCGGCTTCAACCTTCAGTGGGCGTTCGCGAGCGGGTACCTCGCCGGGAGTGGCCTCGGCCTCGCGGCTGCCTCAGAAGCGTCAAAGAAATCCTGATCAAGACCGTCGCCAATCCCTGCGGGTCGAGATATCTAGATACCGGGAGGCGCACTCACTTCGGGTCTGCCCCCGTAATTTCGATTCTTCGGAGCCTTGACGGTGAGGTGATGCCATGACCCTTTCTTTCTTCGACGAGGACAAGAGGTTCTGCCCCGAGTGCGCCGGCTACGTGCGCTTCCTCCAATCTCCGTCGGCCGCGTACTGCGCGGAGTGCGGAAACGAGGTCATGCTCTTCTCGCCCGCAGAAATGAAGAATCTGCGCAGGGACATCAAGGGCGACTCCGGCGACAGTGAGTACCGCCAGATCCATCGGGAGTCCGCGGGTTGATTCAGCCTGAACGACCCTGGCGCGGGCCATTTGTAGGGGACAGAGCACCGGCGCACCCGGCGTGGGCTATGTTCACGCCATGACCCGCCACCCTCCTGCCATCGAGCCCCTCGAAGACCACTCGCCGGGCGGCGGCCTCCGCGGAACGCTGCGAGAGCTTCAGGACCGAGGATTCGCGTTTCTTTCGCGAGCCGACGCTCTCCAGCAGCTCACGGGGGACTTTCCCGACTGGGAGGCCTTCGCCGCGAGCTGGGACGATCTCGGGATCGACGAGCACATGGCGGATCACGGGCGCTATCGGCGGCGCCGGCACGGCGTCTTCACGGCGGGCCGGGAGGGAGCGCTCACCCGACTCCCGGACGCGCCCCACTTCCAGGACCTCGAGTACAACCGGCTCAACGGCGGGGTCGATCGCAGCTTCCTTCCGGTCGAGGCCAGCGCCGCCGCGACGGAGAGCTTCGGGTGCCTGGCTCGCTACGGCCAGCGGCTTTTCGGGGCACTGGCTCCTGACGTCGGGCATTGGCTCGTCGAGGCGCATCAGTTCCGGATCGAAGCGCGCCCCGGCGAGCACGGCCAGCCTACCCCTGAGGGCGTTCACCGTGACGGCGTCGACTTCGTGCTCGTCGCTCTCGTGCGGCGGGTCAACATCCAGAGCGGGACGACGACGATCCACGATGCCGAGGGCGAGGAGCTCGGTGAATTCACCCTGACCCATCCCCTGGACCTCGCGCTCGTCGACGACACCCGGGTCTGGCACGGCGTGACCGCCGTGGAACCCCTCGACCCCGCGGTCCCGGCCTACCGAGACGTTCTGGTCCTGACCTATCGCCGCCGCGACGTGTGAAGGGTCAGGCGAGCGCCTTCTCCCAGCGCTCCTTGACGGTCGGCCACGCCATCCGGAACCACGGCGTGAAGATCGACTCCTCGCCGATGGCCTCGTCCATCGCCTCGACGTCGAAGAGGCGCAGGTCGGCGATCTCTTCGGGATCGGGATCGATCTCCTCCGGATCGCAGCGTCCGACGAAGACGTGCACGAGTTCGTACTCGGACCCGACGTCGCCGTACCTGGCTCGGTAGGCGTAGCGGTGGATCGGGACCAGCTCGACGTCGAGACCGAGCTCTTCCTTGGTCCGCCGACGCGCTGCTTCCAGTACGTCTTCGCCGTGGCGCGGATGGCTGCAGCAGCTGTTCGACCAGAAGCCGGGCCAGAGCGGCTTGGAACCGTGGCGGCGGTGGATCATGAGTCGGCCCAGCGCATCGAACAGGTACACAGAGAACGCTCTATGCAGGAGACCGTCCCCTTCATGGCAGGCAGCCCGCGTGGCCGTACCCACCACCTCGTCGCCCTCGTTGACGAGGATCAGCTTCTCCGACGCGCGAGGTCCCCAGGGGCTCATCGCCGGGTCCTGGTCGGCGCTCATTGCTTGTCTCCCAGGACGTAAAGGCCCAGCATGTCGTAGGTGTCGGCCGCGCGTAGCTCATACAGGCCACCGTGGGAAGTCAGGTGAGCGGGCTCCACCTCTCTGCGCGGTCCGATCAGGAGCTTCGGCGGCCTACCGTCCTCGATCCGCTGCAGAAGCGGCACGAACTCGGCGGGCAGACCCATATCGAGCACTCGGAAAGCCGGGCCGTAGGTGAATTCGATCGCCACGGGCTCCGTCGGGGCCAATTCTCGGAGCGCCCGTGCGATCGGCTGGAAGGTCCCGAGCGGGTGGACGCCTTCGGGGAGATCGCCGTGTACGCCGCGGACGAAGAGCGGGTGGGTAGGGCCCGCCATGAAGGTCGCATAGGTGCTGACCGCGCACCAGCCGATGGCCCCGATGGCGATGGCGTCGGCCACGGCTCTGCCGCCGCGGCTTCGACCGAGCGCCCAGAGCACGCCCAGCCCCTCCGCAGCGAGCACCACGAGGATCACGAAGACCGGCAGGTAGATCCGCGCCAGCGAGGGATTCTCGAACTTCAGGAAGAGCAGTAGCGTCGGGAGAACCGCCCACAGGACGAGCCAGATGAGCCAGCGCATGTCGCGCGTGAAGGCGCCGACCAGTCCGATCGGCGCGAGGGCGAGCACCGGCCAGCCGCTCTGCGCGAAAATCGCGTTCTTCCACAGGAACTTGGCCGAGAGCGTGCGGATCTCCAGCCAGGTGAACTGATTGGCGTAGGGGGACGTGAACCAGGTGTTCTGCGCGTACTCGCTGTAGAAGAGAAGCACCAGGGTCAGCGCCCCGACCGGCACGCACCCGAGTAGCCCGAAAAGCACGCGCCGCGAGAACCACGGCCAGCGCGCCGTCCCGTTGGGAGCCTTGGCGAACTGCAGGACCACGATGACCGCGAGCACGAGGGTGTAGACCGTGGCCATTTCGTGGAAGCCGTAGGCCACGACCGAGGTCGCCGCGATGCCGAGGGCGCCGCGGACGAGCTTGCCCGTGTCGCGCTCGCCTGCGGTGGTGTGCATCTTCCAGGCGATCGTGATCATCCAGATCAGGAAGAAGGTGCACGCGGCCTGTCCCCACCCCGATCGGGAAACGGCCACGTGCCCCATCTGCACCGCCATGAGCGCGCCCCCGGCCAGGGCGATCAGGGGCTCCTCGGGCGCGATCCGCCGCAGCCAGAGGAAGACGAGCAGCGCGGTCAGCGCCCCGAAGAATGCCTGGTCCAGCCGGAGGGCCGCCACGTGGCCGAAGCCCACGATCCAACCCAGTCGGATGGAGTAGCGCGTGACCAGCTGATGCAGGTAGCTGTGCTGAAAAGTCAGCGGCAACTCGGCGCGCCCGAAGTCTTCGACCAGGATCTTGAACCACTCCTTGTCCTGCTGGAGCCACTGGACCGGATCGATTCCACCCGTGAGCTGTTCGGAGCGCGCCGAGCGCAGGAACCAGCCGTCGTCCGGGGACATGACGCCACCGTCGAGATCCTCGGCCCGCGCGAATAGCGCCACCAGCAGCACGAGGGCCGCCCCGACCCAGGTGATCGGCTTCGCCCAGCGGGATCGAAGACTCGCACCGGATCCGGTGCCAGCGGGGAGAGGTCGCGGTGTGCCTGAGCCGTCCATCCGAGTAGTCTACTCATCTACACCGGCCAGCCGAGGCCACCCATGACGGAACCCATCAATCTCGAGGCGGAAATCGCCTCCGTTCGAGACGCCGCGGAGCGGCTCAAACCCTACATCCGGGAGACGCCGACGGTGTACTCGTACACGTTCAGCGAGATCCTCGGATCCGACGTTCACCTCAAGCTGGAGAACCTCCAGCGCACGGGCTCCTTCAAGGTTCGCGGCGCCCTGAACAAGATCTTGATGTTGTCGGACGAGGAGCGCGGGCGCGGCCTCGTCGCCGCGTCGGCCGGCAACCACGCCCAGGGCGTGGCGCTCGCCGCCCAGCTCGCGGGCTGCGGCGCGAAGATCGTCATGCCCGAGAGCACGGCGATCACCAAGGTCGAGCGGACGCGCGGCTACGGCGCCGAGGTCGTGCTCTACGGCGCGAACTACGACGAGGCCGCGGCGCACGCGGTCGAACTCTGCGAGATCGAAGGCCGCACCGCCATCCACCCGTTCGACGACTGGGCGATCATCCACGGCCAGGGAACGGTCGGACTGGAGATCGCTCGCCAGGTCCCCGACGTCGAGGCCGTGATCCTGCCCATCGGGGGCGGTGGGCTGATCGCGGGCGTCGCGCTGGCGATGAAGGCGCTGCGGCCCGAGGTCAAGATCATCGGGGTCCAGGCGGAAGGCGCCTCGCCCATGGTGCAGTCGATCAAGGAAGGCGAGGAGCGCATCGTCGAGAACCCGAAGACGCTCGCCGAGGGCATTCGGGTGGGCAAGGTCGGCAAGCGAACCTTCGAGGTCGTGCGCGCGCTCGTCGATCGAACGCTGACCGTCACGGAGTCCGAGATCGCGTCGGCCGTGGTCGAGCTCCTCGAGAAGAACAAGGTCGTCGCGGAGGCGGCGGCGGTGACGCCCGTCGCGGCGATGCTCGCCGGGAAGGTCCGCGGCGGCTCCACGCTGGTCGGCGTGATCTCCGGCGGCAACATCGATCTGTCGATGCTGGGCCGGCTCATCGAGAGCGGCCTTTCGCTGCGCGGGACGCTCTACCGGCTCAAGCTGCGCGTGGCCGACGAACCGGGCACGCTCCGGCGGCTCCTCGAAGCGGTCGAGTCCGAGCGCGGCAACATCCTCGACGTGCGCCACGATCGCGAGGGCTGGAAGGTGCCCGTCGGCTCGGTCGACGTGGACCTCGTCGTCGAGTTGCGCAACGCAGACGCCGGGCCGCGCATCGACGCGCGACTGCGGGAAGAGGGTTTCGAGGTGATGGAGCGCCAGCGGCGCAGGCTGATGAATTGACGGATCGCACGACTTTCTCTCCCGTGGCGGCTGGACTCTGGCGCCTGCCGAAGTGGGGTCTCACGGCCCCGGAGCTCGCGCGCTGGACGGCCGAGGTCGCGGACCTCGGCGTCACGACGATCGACCTCGCGGACATCTACGGCGGCTACACGGTCGAGGAGAGCTTCGGCGACGCGCTGCGCGAGGCGCCGGGCCTGCGGGAGCGGCTTCTGCTCGTCACCAAGTGCGACATCAAGCTGGTGAACGAGCGGCGACCGGCTCACAGGCGGCACGTGTACGACACGAGCGCCGAGCACATCATCGCCTCGGCCGAGAACAGCCTGAAGGTGCTCGGGACCGATCGCCTCGACGTCTTGTTGCTGCATCGCCAGGATCCGCTCATGGATCCCGACGAGGTGGCGACCGCGTTTGCGTCTCTCCGCGACCAGGGCAAGGTGCTCGCGTTCGGTGTATCGAACTTCACGCCGTCGCATCTCTCGATGCTCCAGAGCCGCCTGCCTGAGCCGCTCGTCACGAACCAGATCGAAGCTTCGGCGCTCCGACTCGAACCGTTCGAGGACGGCACGCTGGATCAGGCGCTGGAGCGTCGGATGGCGCCGATGGCGTGGTCGCCGCTCGGTGGGGGACGCCTCTTCGGACATTCGGGTGAGCGCGAAGGCCGCGTTCGAGCTGCGCTGGAGAAAGTCGGCGAAGAGATCGGTCTCGGCGTCGCGGGCGCGGCGTTCGCGTTCCTGGCGCGGCACCCGTCGGGGATCGTTCCCGTGACGGGGACCCAGGTCGTGGAGCGCGTTGCCGAGGCGCATCGGGCAATGGCCGTGGGGCTCTCGCGCGAGCAGTTCTTCGGGATCTGGACGGCCTCGAAGGGGTCGGGTCTCCCCTGAGCGGGGCACGCGTGGGTGCGATGCGCTCCGCTGGATCGGGGGCTCCGAAGTTGCGAAAGCGCACATGGAAGAGGCGCCGCCTGGGTTCAGAGGCTCTGAGGCGAGGTTCTGGGTGGCGCAAGGTTTGCTGTCCCCTGAAGGTAGAGTCGATTTCCAACGCCCTACTCACTTCCCAACCATTTGCCACACTTGCCATGCGCAGACCCAAATCCCGCCCAGCCCCGTTTCCATCCGCTCGGAGTTGCCAGCTCCTCACCGCCGCTCTGGCCGCCACTCTGGTGGGCTGCTCTGATTCCGGCTCTGGATCGATCGAAGAGCCTCACCTTTCCGCCAGCCGCGGAGCTGGGACGGGCGTTTCTCTCGCTGCCGACGCGTCGGCCATCGACCGTTTCTTCCTGCAGGATTCCCATCAGGGCGGGCGCGCTACTTCGTTCCAGCTCAAGTCCGTCGCCTACGGGCGGATCGTCGAGCTATGGGGCAAGAACGCACGCGGGCTCGACGTTCGCGTCGCCCGCGACTTCGTGATCGGCACGCGCTACGAAGGCGACGGCCGGGCGGTTCGACTCGTCTCCCAGCCCGTGCTTGGAACCGATCGGCTCATGATCGACGAGGTCGTGGACGCCGGTTGGCCGGGCAGAGCGCGTTTCCTCGAGCTGGCCGAGGCCGCGGCGGCCTCCGTCGCGCCCCTCTCGGATGCGGGGGCCAGCGGCGCGGGTACGCTCACGGAGGTTCCCCGGAACGCGGCGTTCGTCCTGCGCTTCAACGACCTCGTGGACCCAGGGTCCGTCAGCGCGCTCGGCGCGATGCTTCGGGTCGGCACGCCCGCACTCGCCCCGTTCGAAGCGCGCATCGCAAGCCATGAACTCTTCGGCGGGATCGACGCGGCGACGGGCCAGTTCCGCTCGACCCGGATCGTGGTCGACTTCACGGTCAGCGCGGCCGAGTCCGAGCGCATGGCGTTCAGCGTCCCGGCGAACCCGGTGGGTCTCCCGCCCGCCGGACGCGCGGGTGTTCCCCACGCCGAACTGCGCCTTCCGACGGTCGGGCTGACCGGCCTTTCGAGCCCGCTTCGAAGCTCGGGCGGCGCGCCGCTCGGCGCGGGTGCGGGCAGCATCGACTTCAGCTCCGCCAGCGTCGACCTCGTGCGCCCCTTCAGCATCGCCCCGGCCGGCGGCGCCTACAGCGGCTTCATGATGGACCAGGTGGCGCCGCGGCTGGTCGCCGAGTCGGACGTCGAGCTGGCGGCCGCGCCGGAACAGCTCGGGATGCCCGATCTCTTCCGCCTGCCGCGCATACAGTTCCCGAGCCCGGGCTGCGCGGGCCCCGCGCAGCCCGGGGACATCCTCATCCAGCTCGGCGTCGTCGCCGAGGTCGTGGCGGACTCCGGTCCCGCAACGGCCGCGGGTCTGAACAACGTGATGGTTCGCCTGCTCGACTTCCCGGCCACCTGGACCGGGCCCGAGCAGTGGGAAACGGACGGACTCGGGGCCGCGTTCTACCAGGCGCCCTATGACGTCAGCATGGACGACGTGCGCGTCGCGTGCCTCGTGCAGGTCACGCCGGATCCGCTCGGGAGCCCCTCCGCGCCGACGCGCGGCGTCGACCCTGCAGCGTCCTTCCAGCTTCGTTTCAACGAGCCGATCGCCGATTCGGGCGAAGAGGAGCTGGAGTCCGTGCTCATCACCCGGACCCGTATCCAGCCGGAGGGCGCCTTCGACGCGCGGGACGCCGTCGTCGCGTCGGGCATGTCGTTCGGGCTCAGCCCGTACAGCGGCGGGTACATCGTGCGTCCGGAAGTGCCGCTCGCCCACGCGGCAGGGGCGTCCGAGGTCTACTACCTCACGCCGCGGCTCGGGCCCCATGCGGTCCGGGACCTCGCGGGCAATCCGCTCCTGGAGTCGCCGGGGTCGATCGCGATGTCCATCGATCCGACGGCGGATCCAGTCCGCTCCGGCGGCGTGCTGCTGGGATTCGAGGGCCCGCGCGAACTCGGCAACGCTGGACCGGACCTCGGCGGGCAGTTCCAGGCGGCCTTCGGGGACAGCGCGGTTCGCCCTCGGCCGGTGATTCGATTCCAGGGGAACGTCGACAACTCGAACCCTGTTCTCGCCCAGCAGACGCGCTTCCCCCTGGGCGTGCAGACTCCGTTCAATCCGCTGGGTGCCCGGATGCAAACGCTCTGGCGCTACTGCGACATGGGTTTCGGACTGACCGACCCGAACACGATCAACATCGACGTCGAAGGGCTCTACTGGGCACCGACTGGCGGGGCCGTGGTGCCGGACCAGTTCTCCGGCTTCGAGATCAAGCTGGCTCACTCTCGATTCGCTCCCGATGAGTACATCGATCCAACGAGTCTCTTTCCGCAGTTCCAGAACTCTGGATTGAGGCCAGTCTACGAGACGAACTCGCTTCTCTCGGCGGCTCCGTCGGTCGTGCATCCGCGTCAACTGGGCTACCTCATCTCGCCGGCGGACGTACAGACGACGCCGACCGGTCAGGCTCTGGTTCCCTTCCCCATGAACCGAGTCGCGAACGAGCCGAAGCGCACCTACACCTGGCGGGACTCGTCCTTGCGTGAGCGAGCCGGGCCGCAGAATGCAGGCGTCGAGCCCTGGTCTCTCTTCGTCGCGACCGGGCTGCCGATTCCACCGAGCGCTTACTTCCGGACAGGTGAGGTGAGGACCATCGGGCTTCCGTTGCTCCTGGACTTCGCGACCTTCGCCGACTTCGCGGCGAACGGGCAGAATGGCTGGGACATCAACCTGGCGGTGAACAGCTCCTCCAGACCCTACTTCCGCGCTTTCTCCGCAGGGGGGGTCGACACGTCCGGGAACTCCGTCGTCGTGGATCCCTCCATGGAGACCAGCGCGAATGGCGGCTTCAGTCCATTTTCGAACCCGCCCGGGGCGCCGACCTTTGGCCGTGACAACGCCTACATGCTGGGTGCGGCCGATTTCGTGGTGCGCAAGAGTCTTGCCCATACGGTCTGGATCGATGCGGGCTCCGTCTCGTTGAATCGCCAGTTCGTTCAGCCGATCGCATCGGGGGTCGCTGGCCAGTCACCCGGGGTTAGCGTGACCGTGGACGTCCGTGGCGCGTCCGAGATTGCGTACAGCAATTCCGGGCTCATCGATGACAACGACGGCGACGAGAACGGCATCGCCGACATGCTGGAGGACGCGTCGCAGATCGATCTCTACGGCGACTACTATAACGAGCGGGACCAGTCCGTCCTGACCCACTGGGAGCGGGACGAGAACCCCGGCATCACGTTCCGTTCGCTGTCGACGACGATCGAGAGCGACGAATGGCGAGGCAACGTGAACTCGATCGAGGGCGCTCGCTACGTGCAGCTGCGTCTGACGCTGGAGTCCGACATCGAAACCGGCGCGGTGCCCGCAGTCGGCGCGCTCGGAATCGCCTGGACCGAGTGATCCAGGCCAGGGTGTGAGCTTCGAACGGAAGAGGCCGCGGCGAGTACGCGGCAGTGCCTGTCAGCCCGGTCCAAAGAGCTGAGTACCACCGGTTCGCTTCACCACGACTTTCAGCCAGCACCCTCCCCGAGAGTGCTGGCTGATCTCATTTCACCGAGCGCGATGGCCCGCGCAGGCGTGGCTTGAACCCCACCTGAAGAGCCGCCGCCTGAACGGGAAGATGACCCGGATGAATCACGTCCGCCGTCCACGATCCGAGTACGAGGCCCTGATCGCGTGGAAGCGCGCCGAGGGGATGACCTGCAAGCAGCGCGCCCAGACTGTCGCCGAGCAAGCGGCCTGGGAGGCTACCGTTTCGCCGCTGCCCGACAGGCCGATCCTCGCTCGCGCCACGGCGATCTCGGTCCTGGACCCGGGCGTGAGCCAGCGCGCGCCCCTCGCAGCGCGCGGGAATCATTGAAGCATGACGGCTGGGGCCTCGCCGGCGCCATCAACGGCCAGCCCGGTTGCGGCTGGGCGATCATGCCGAGGTTCGGCGAGCGCTACGGGGTGGTCGCCGAGACCACCGGGGCCATATCCTTCCCTGGCGGGACGCTCCTGGTGGCCTCGCTCGATCAGCAGCATCGTTCGCAGTACGTGTTCAGAGGCCTGCGATTCTCGACGACGAGCAGCCCGCGCCCGATCCGTCACGGAGTTCTTTCGGAGATCGCCATGACCGCGTTCGCGCTGCCGAAGTGCGAGCTTCCTGTTCAATCGCTGACCTGCGAAAGAGTCATCGGCCATACGGATGCCCGAGGAGGGCGGATCCAGACGGGACCGCCACGGAAACGTGGCGGATCTGGGTCGGGTTCGGTACCGCCACGGTCTTCGTTGCAGATCTTCCACTGGGAGAGTGGACCCTCGACAGCGGTCCGCTATTCAAGGTGACGAAGAAGCCCAAGCCATTCAGGGCGACATCGGAAGGAGCAACGCTGGACCTATCCGCAACCGCCACGATCAGCGACGTCCAGTAGCCTCCTGATACCCGACTCCTCCTTGATTCAGGAGCCCGTCCAGATCGCGGTGCATCCGGCGCTTGCAGGGCCAACCATCGAACAGATAGTGGGTCGCACGCGCACGGATGGGCTTCCCCCCCCACCATGGGTATCGTCCACGCGTTCCACTGGAATCCGTACATGGTGACGACGAAGTAGATGCAGGCCGACGCGTCCCTCGTGATCGAGGGTCTCCCCCCAGGTCCGATTCGCATCGTCGCCGAAGAACGCTGGTCCGGGGGCAAGACCGCCGAGCGCATGGCCACGGCGCAGGCCTACCTGGAGGCAGGCGAAGCCCGGACCCTCGACCTGGAAATACACGAGCCGGCCTTGGCGAAGGTGCGCGTCCTGAAGCGGCCCCAGGGAGAACTCATCCCCGTCGACAACGTGACGATTGAGGTGCGCGCGATCGACAACCCACTCGATCGAGTCGCCGGGTACGAGCTGGATCCGGAGGGCCGAGCCGAGGTCCCCCTGGAGACGGTCCGCCAGACGGATAGGAACTCCAAGTGGGGTGTCGACGCGCTCCGTACCGTAGCCTGGCGCCCAATCTTTCGCCATCCCCTTCCTCAGTGACCACGCGGCATCGCCTCAGCGCCTATCGGCCCGGTACAACGAGCTGCGAGGGTACCGAACCCGAGCCTGATCCGCCTCATTCCCGCGGGTGACGAAACGTGGCGGATTTGGGTCGGGTTCGGTACCGCCAAAACGTGGCGGATTTGGGTCGGGTTCGGTACCGCCAGGTTCGGTACCGCCAGATTTGGGTCGGTTTCGGTACCGCCAGGTTCGGTACCGCCACGCGTGTGAGCGGTGAACGAAAGGGGCCGCGGCGAGCAAGCGGCGGCCTCTATCGATACATGGCTCCATCGAGTTCGCGATAGACCGAGCGGAGCGACGCCGGAACTCCATTCTGGATCAGGTTCTCTTCCTCCAGGGGATCCGCGATCAGGTCATAGAGTTCATCGACCTCGGGGTTCACGCTCGAGTCCCGGATCAGCTTGTGACGCGCGTTGCGCACGGCTCGTACGTGTTGAACGTAGGTTTGGCCCAAGTAGCTTCGGAACTGCTCCGCCCAGACGAATTGCCGAATGGACGTGGTTTGACCCTGGAGGTAGGGCACGAGCGAGACGCTGTCCTGGGCTTGACTCGTGTGGCCAGTGATCTCGAGCACCGTCGCATAGAGGTCCGTCGTGTTCACCAGTACGTCGGTCGATCCCCGGTGGGTCACCACCGTGGGGGAATCTCCGAACTCGGCGATGATCAGTGGTACCGCAATGCCACCCTGGTAGAGCGTTCGTTTGGCCTTTCGACCGCTGTAGATGCCGTCCACGGCGACGCCGGTGTTCCCGTTGTCCCCGACGAAGATGAAGATCGCCTGGGGGTAGGCCGCGATCAAGCGGCCGATCTCCGTGTCCATGGCCTCGATCATCGCCCTCTGGAAGATGGGGGCGTTCGCCGAGTTCTCAGGATCCAGACCCGTCAGGTCAAAGTGGTGGAGTCGGTCTGGGGGCGCTTCGAAAGGCGTGTGAGGCGCATGGTAAGCCACGTAGATGAACCGAGGCCCGGCGTGACTCGACGGGATCTGGATGGCGGCATCCGTGGTGAGCGTCGTGACGTAGTCGTACGAGACTCGCGGGACGAGATCGTCGTACCAGACTTGGCGGTAGTACGACTCGGCGTTGAGGTTGAAGTGGGTTCCGGAGAAGCGGAGGAAGCCGTTCTCGAGCGGGTGACCTGGCAGATCAACGGGCTTCGCAAGGTGCCACTTGCCGAAGGCGAACGAGGCGTGGGTGCTCGCGATCGCTTCTGGGATGAGCGTCTCCTGGCTGTCGAGCGTTTGAGTGGCGTTCCCCTCGCCCACGTACCAGCCGATCCTGGTGCGGAAACTGTACCGGCCCGTCAAGATCGTGGCGCGGGTCGGGCTGCAGAGTGGATTGCTCCAGGCCTCGTTGAAGCGCAATCCACTGGCGGCGAGCCGGTCGATGTTCGGGGTTCGTCCAGGCGCCGGATGCGCACGATAGGCACCGACCCGATCCAGCCCGATGTCGTCCGCGACGATCAGTACGACGTCCCTGCCGCTCCCTCCGTGCTCCTTGGAGCCGGGGGGGCTCACCGCGGGTGACGCCCATGTTCCTGGGGCCGCAGTGCAGAGAAGGAGGAGCGCGAGTCTGGGCGCCTGGGAGCGACGGTTCCGGGCGAGCTTCATGCTCGGAGGACGGAAGGCGTTCACCCACGGGCCACGGAACTTCTCTTTCTGCTGAACGGCCCCCTTCTGGAAGAAAACCTGGCCCCCACCGGAGGGCGGAGCTGGGCGCGCCCTGGCCTACACGGGGAACTACGCCGCTGCCTCTTCTTCGTCCCTGGGCGCTTCCGTGGACGAGTCCGCGATCGAATCAGCGGTTGAATTCGAGCCAGCGGACAGAAGCGTCGGTGCGTCCTCCAGGTTCCACTTTTCGGTCGTCTCCTCTCCGTCGCGCTTGGCGGGTGCCAGGCGCTCGATCGCCGCGTTCAGCGCGTCGCAAAGCTCATGGAGTTCGTCGTGCTTGCGAATCTTGCAGGGCGTCGCAGGCTGGCCCTCCGCGATGGCCTTGCAGTGCTCGGTCATGCGGTAGGCGGGGCCCGCCACGCGGTGGGTGAGCACGATGCCGATGCAGGTCATCAACGGAATCATCGCGCCGAGCGTCCAGGCGACGTTCTCGAGCATCATCCCTCTTGCCTGCTGGAGGATGAGGTCGCCGCCGCTCGGAGCGGACCGCGCGATGTTCAAGAGCCCGTTGTTCACCAGGATCACCTGGAACAGCGCGCACGTGCAGCCGATGGCGGTGAAGATGCTGATCATCTTCAGCTGAAGCGACTTGTTGATCAGCTTCTTCTTGCGCTTGAAATTTTGCATGGGGATAGATGGGTCGGTGGACAACCAGGGGGGACTGGTTCGCCGGGTTTGGGCTCTTTTTTTTGGGGGGGTCAGTTCGCCGCGCCATTGCGCAGATAGAGAACGGTTTCGAAGCGCTTCACGATCTCGCGGCCATTCACATCTCCGAGGAGCGCGAAGAGGCGAATGCGCAGACGACCGGAATCCGGCGTCCAGAGGAACATCGGGTCGTCGAAGCCGTCGCCGTTGAGGTCGCTGCCGTAGTTGTCTCGCTCCTGCAGCAGGATCGGGGAGACGAGCTCGAGACTCGACGTGCCGAGCGCTGGGTCGACGGCGTTCCACGCGAGATCGGAGATCCCGCCCAGATCGAAGGTGTCGTCGAGGTCGCCGTCGTTGTTGATATCGAAGTTCCGCTCCGCTTCTGTCACGACGCCGATGGGAGAGAAGACGAGGCAGGCACAGCCGTCCGTCGTGTCCGCTCCGCCGACGGTGGCGCCCCATCGGATGCCGCCGGCGTCGATGAAGGTGCCGGTACGAGCAGGATCGACCGGTCGACGATAGGTAAAGCCGACTCCGTCACCGCGGTAGAAGACGGGCCCGCGAAGGTCGTCCGTCTGGCCATCGAACGTGCCGGCGGCCGGGGCAATCTGGTTCTCTATCGGGAAGGAAACGCCTTCCCAGAGCACGAGGCTGTTGGTCGGGTGCCCCGTGGAGGCGGTTCCGCGGGCGCCGCGGGTGAGCTGGGCGAGCTCGGAGACGTTCGGCGCGAGGGTGGTGTAGGTCACCCGTTCCTCCGACGCCGTCCCGGGCTCGATCACGATGGTGCCTTCGTAGGGGAAGCCGAGGTGATCCTGGATGACGAGGCCAGCCGTGCCGCCGCCGCTGAGGCCAGAGGCCAGCGTCGTGGTCGGGTTGATCCCCTGGCCAAAGTCGAGGCGCTGTTCGATCTTGGTGAAGAGGTCCTGGATCAGTCGCTCGGAGTAGCTCAAGCGCTGAAGCTGGCCGACGCTCTCCGCTTCGCGCTGAAGCGAAGCGGCCGTGGCGAGCAGAATGATCGACACGATCGTCAGAGCGATCATCATCTCGACGAGCGTGAAGCCCGACGCCAACCGGCGGATCACGAGCCGCTTTCTTTCCTTCTGGATGTGCATGGATCAGTACCGAAGGAGATAGACGACCTGGGTGAGCTGCTGCTGACCGGCGCCGCCGCGCCACCGAACGCGGACGATGGCGGGCAGGAGCGCCGCGGAGCCAGTGATATCGTTGTTGTTGGCCGCGCCGTCTCCGTCGAGATCGCGGGGCATGCCCGCAGCGACGCCGAGTACGGCGTCGGTGACGGTCTCGTCCGTGATCAGCTGGACCGTCGCGACGCCCGCTTCCCCGACCCAGGGATCGAGGCCCTGAACCGGGAAAACGTTTCCGGGGATGCCCCCGGGGCCGTAGACGTTCAGGATCTCGCCCGCCCAGTTCGCCGGAGCGGTGTCGGCCTCGCGGGCGCTCGCGTGGAGGTCTTCGACGATCGCCTGCATGGCCGCCTGGGCCTGCTGCTGGTCCGACGCGCTGCGGCGGAGCGAGTTCACGACGACCGAGGTGGACGTCATCGCCAGGAGCCCCACGAGCAGCACGGACGCGGTCACCATGACCTCGATCAGGGTGAAACCAGCCGAGCCGTGCCCTCTGGGGCGCCGGCGGGTCCGCCCTTGGCCATGGGAAGATCCAGGGCGCCCGATCGGGCGGCTGTGAGGGTCAGGAGTGTTCGAGATCTGCATCACGTGGTGGCTCGGTGGTCGATGGGGCAGGCGGCGCCCTCGGGGGGGGGGAGCTCTTCCCTGCACATCGGCCTCGCCGGAATCGAGACTTCAGGAGATCCGGTCTCAAGGGTTCCCCGGTGACGGTCGATCCCGCATTGATCCTCCGACGGTAGACTGCGTGCCTTCTCCGCGGACTACGCGGTGACCACGTGATGAAATACAGCCGCTTACATGCCGTCCCCACGGTCCAGAGGGGTCTCCTTTTGGGCTTCTCGATGCTCCTGGCCACCGCCGGTTCGAGCGCGGCCGAGGCCGCTTCTCCCTCGGGAACGGACGCCGTTTTCGCCTACATCGGGCCGGGAGCAGGATTCGCGGTCGCGGGGTCCTTCCTCGTCCTGCTCGGCACCTTCCTGATGGCCTTCGGGATCATCTTGATCTGGCCGCTCAAAGCGGTTTTCAAGCTCGCCACGCGGCGAGGCCGGGGCAAGGCCAAGGTCAAGCGGGTGGTCGTGATCGGTCTCGACGGATTCGACCCCCAGCTGGCCGAGCGCTACGCGGATCGCATGCCGAACCTGGCGCGACTCAGGTCCCAGGGCTGCCACTACCCGCTCGGGACCTCGATCCCGTCGATCTCACCGGTGGCGTGGTCGACGTTCGCCACCGGGGTCGACGCCTCGCGGCACAACATCTATGACTTCCTGACCCGTGACCCATGTTCCTACATGCCGGTTCTGTCGTCGACGGACACCAGCACGGTTCCCCGGAACATCAACCTGGGCTTCGCCAAGGTCCCGTTCGGCCAGCGCGCTGTCTACAAGGTGCTCCAGAAGAGCCAGCCGTTCTGGAAGCTCCTCGGTGCCAACCAGGTCTGGTCGTCGATCATTCGCGTTCCGATCACCTTCCCGCCGCAGAAGTTCAAGAACGGCACGCTGCTCTCGGGGATGTGCGTGCCGGACCTCCAGGGCACCCAGGGGTCCTTCAGCTTCTACACGAACGACGAGTCGAAGCTCGGGGCCGCGACCGGCGGCCAGCGCTTCCGCGTGGTCGTGCGTGACGATGCAGTCGAGTCGAACCTGAAGGGGCCCCCGGGGCCTGACAAAATCTCGATGAAGTCGCCGTTCCGCGTCGCCATGGATCGCGCGACCGGCAAGGCCGCCATCACGGTGGGGGACGAGACGGTCCACGTCGGGATCGGAGAGTACACGCCCTGGATGGAGGTCCCGTTCACCGGCGTCAAGGGCATCGCGCGCCTGCGAATCCAGCGCTGGGACGACGAGGCCGTCAGCATCTACGTGACGCCGATCAACATCGATCCGGAGTCCCCGGCGATGCCGATCAGTCACCCGTTCGTCTACTCGATCTACCTCGCGAAGATGCTCGGCAAGTACGCCACCCTGGGCCTCGCCGAGGACACCTGGGCGCTGAACGAGCGCGTGATCGACGAGGCCGCGTTCCTGGATCAGGCCTACCTGATCATGGACGAGCGCAAGAAGCAGCTCTGGGACGTCCTCGAGAAGACGAAGAAGGGCTTCGTGACCGTGGTGTTCGACACGACGGACCGCGTCAGCCACATGTTCTACCGCTACCTCGAGCCGGATCACCCCGCGAACGAGGGCAAGGACACCGAGGAGTTCAAGAACGTCATCCCCGAGCTCTACGGCAACGCCGACAAGCTGATCGGCGAGGTCATGGAGAAGGTCGGCGACGATCCGGACACCGTTCTGATGGTGATTTCGGACCACGGCTTCTGCTCTTTCCAGCGCGGCGTGAACCTGAATTCGTGGCTGCGCGACGAGGGCTACCTCGTGCTCAAGGACGGCGCCGAGACGTCGGGCGACTGGTTCGAGAAGGTCGACTGGGAGAAGACCCGGGCCTTCACGCTGGGCCTCACCGGCATCTTCATCAACCGCAAGGGACGCGAGCGCCTCGGGATGGTCGAAAAGGGCCCCCAGATGGACGCGCTCTGCGCCGAGATCAAGGGGAAGCTGGAGGCGCTCCTCGACCCGAAGACGGGCGAGAACGCCATCAACGAGATCTTCCTGACCCAGGAGATCCACAACGGCCCGTACGCCGACATGGCGCCCGAGCTGCTCGTCGGATACCACCGAGGCTTCCGGCACTCCTGGGACTGCGCCGTGGGTGCCGTCTCGAAGGACGTTTTCACCGACAACACCAAGAGCTGGTCCGGCGACCACTGCATCGACCCCAGGCTCGTGCCGGGCGTCTTCTGGAGCAATCGCTCGATCCAGCTGGACGATCCGAACCTCAGCGATATCGCTCCGTCGGTTCTGGACCTTTTCGGAGTCGAGATCCCGGGCTACATGAAAGGGCGGCCGCTCTTCGGCAGCAACGAGCGCTCCGCCTCTCCTGTTCCGAAGACCCCCGCAGGCTCCAAGACGGCTTCCTGAGACCTTCCCTGACGGGTTCGACGCACTGATTCCATGATTCTCCCACGCTGGACGGCCTATGTGGCGCTTGCGGTGATCGCGATCCTGTTCGCGACCGCCATTCCGCGCCGCTCCAAGGAAGCCGATCCCCACGCCGCGCGCGCCGCCCGTGAAACCGGGCACGTCGATCTGCCCGAGTCCGAGTACCCCCGCATGGTGGTGATCGGGATCGACGGACTCGACCCCGACATTCTCCGGGACGTCATGCGGCGCTTTCCGGATCGGATGAAGAACTTCCAGCGTCTCGCCGACGCCGGCGGTGGCGTCATGGACCTCGGAACCTCGACGCCGCCCCAGAGTCCGGTCGCGTGGTCGAACTTCATCACGGGCCGCCACCCCGGCGGCCACGGGATCTATGACTTCATCCACCGCGACAAGAAGATCTACCGCGCGATCGCGTCGACGGTGGTCAGCGAGGACGGGCACGATCGCGACATCCCGCTGACGCCTTTCAAGCTGCCCGTGGGCGGCAGCTCCGAGCCGAACCGCACCGGGAAGGCGTTCTGGACCATGATGATGGACAAGGACGTGCCCGCCGATCTCTACCGGGTTCCCATCAACTTCCCTGTCGAGCCGTCGAAGGGCGTGAGCTTCTCCGGGATGATGACCCCGGCGCTCGACTCGGCCTATGGCCAGTACACCGTTTACACGACGAACCCGCCCGCCGAGAAGGCCGGGCTCAGCAGCCGGTTCCGGACGGTTCGCGTCAGCGGTGGCGCGGTCCGCACGCAGCTCGACGGCCCGATGAACGTGCTGCGCGATGGCAACCCCACGGCCTCCGTGCCGCTGACGGCCTATCTCGACAAGGAAGCGAACGCCGCGATCATCGAAGTCGGCTCCGAGCGCCTCGTGATGGAGCCGGGCCAATTCTCGACCTTCGTTCGGGTGAGCTTCGACCTCCTGCCCGCCGGCGCCATGTCGCTCGACGGCATCGTTTGCTTTTACTTGCGCAGCATCTCACCCGAGTTCGAACTGTACGCGTCGCCGGTGAACTTCGATCCGACGAATCCGGTCGAGCCCGTTTCGCTTCCCGAAGACGCAGCCGCGAAGATGGTCGAGGAGATCGGCCTCGTCTTCACCCAGGGGATGGCCGAGGACGTGAACGCGCTGAAGAGCGAGGCGCTCACCGACGCCGAGTTCATGCACCAGGCGAACCTGGTGCACCGCGAGCGTATCCGGATCCTCGACTACGCGCTGGATCGTTACACCGCGAAGAAGGAGGGCGGGCTGCTCTTTTTCTACGTCTCCAGCGTGGACCTCGCCATGCACATGATGTGGAGGCACCAGGATCCCCAGCATCCGTTCTACGATCCGGCGATCGCCAAGCAGGACTCCAGTTCCTGGTCGGGTCGCGACGGGACGACCTGGGAAGACGTGGTGGACGACCTGTACCTGCGCATGGATCCGATCCTGGGCAAGGTGCTCGACCGCGTCGGCGACGACACGACGGTCATGGTCATGAGCGACCATGGTTTCGCGCCCTACCGTCGCAAGTTCTCCCTGAACACGTGGCTGCTGGAGAACGGCTACCTCAAGCTGAAGGAAGGCGTCACGAAGGAACTCCCGGAGGGGGACCCCAAGCGGACGGACGTGATCCTCGAGGAGGCCGTGGACTGGTCGGAGACGCGCGCCTACGGGATTGGCTTCAACGGTCTCTATCTGAACCTCGCGGGCCGCGAGGCCGAGGGGATCGTGAAGCCCGGGGCCGAGGCCGACGCCCTTCTGAAGGAGCTGAAAACCCAGCTGGAACTCATCATCGACCAGGGGCAGCAGGTCGTCCTGAGCGCTGACCTCGCCAGCGTGGTCTTCGCCGGCGGAGCGCGCCTCGACGACGCCCCGGACATCGTGGTGGGCTACAATTCGGGGTACGGCAACTCGGACGAAGCCACCCAGGGGCGTATCCCGCACGACGTCCTCACGGACAACGTCGGGGGCACCTTCAACGGCAGTCACCTCATGCACCCCAGCGTCGTCAGCGGAACCCTGCTGGTGAACCGGCGGGTCACGGTCGAGGATCCTCGGCTGGAAGATCTCACGACTTCGATCCTGGATGCGTACGACGTTCCGGCCGACCCGGCCATGACGGGCCGCCCCGTCCTCCTTCACCAGTAGCAGAACCCCACTCCTTCCATGTTCGGATCCTCAGGCAAAGTCAAGATCGACCCCGACCTCCTCACTCGCATCAAGCAGATCGCCGAGGTCGCGGGATACGCCTCCCACGAAGAATTCATCCAGCACGTGCTGGAGCGTGAACTCGCCCAGTTCGAGGACGCGAGCTCGGACGAAGACATCACCGAGAAGCTGAAGGGCCTCGGCTACATCAGCTAACCCCTCGGCAGGCCCCGCCTGCCTGCCTCCCTCCCCACGCATGAACGCGATCAACCGCGCCGTCACGAAGTTCTTCGATCTCGTCCTGACGCCCCTCGAGGCGATCAGCGACGAGTTCGCGCTTCTCTTCGTCAGCGGCGTCTTCGGCGTCCTGGCCCTCTGGATCTTCAAGCACATCTCCTGGCAGAAGGGGATCAAGGCCACCAAGAACAAGATCAAGGGGCACCTGATCGAGATCCGCCTGTATCAGGACGATCTGGTCGTCGTGTCGAAGGCGATTCTCAAGGTGCTCTGGCGCAACGTTCAGTATCTGTTCCTGAACTTCGGACCGTTCATCCCGCTGGCGATCCCGTTCGCGCTGGTCGCGGCGCAGATGGTGGTGCGCTACGGCTTCGAGCCCGCCGACGTCCAGCAGGTGCAGGCAACGCGCCTCGCGGGCGACGGCATCACCCTCTCCATCGAGGGTGACACGGACGCGATCGCGGACCTTTCGATCGAGCTGCCGGAGGGCCTGACCCGCGTTGCGCCGCTGCCGCGTATTCCCGGGCAGAAAACGGCGAGCACCGAGTTCTTCGCCGAGGCGCCGGGCGTCTACGACATCGTGCTCCGGACGCGCGGCCAGGAGATCAAGAAGCGGTTCGTGGCAGGCGCCGCCGACGAGGACGTTCGAACGATGCAGCCCGAGCGCGTGACCGGCTTCCTGTCGGCGCTCCTCTGGCCGGCCGAGGACACGCTCGAAGGCACGGGCCTCACCCACGTGGCGTTCGTCTACCCGGAGAGCGATCTGGGCTGGCTCCCTTTCGAGGGGCCGGGCGGCGTCCTGATCATCTTCGTTCTGGCCTCGATGGTCGTGGGTTTCCTCGCGCTGAAGCCGCTCGGCGTCCAGATTTGACCAGCGCCTCGAACGAGCACTTCAGCGACCAGGTCGAGCTCGCGCTGCGTATCTCCATGGAGGCGCACGCGGGCCAGACCCGCAAGGGCCAGTTGACGCCCTACGTCACGCATCCTATCCATGTGGCGCTTCTGCTGGCGCGGGCTGGCGCCGACGATCTGACGCTGCAGGCGGCGCTTCTCCACGATGTGGTGGAGGACTGCGAGGGCTGGACACTCGAGGGAGTGGAGACGCTCTTTGGGGCCGAGGTGGCGCGGACCGTGTGCGACCTGACCGAAGACATGCGGGGCAGCTGGGAGTCCCGCAAGCAAGCGGCTCTCGATCAGGTGGCCGAGATGGAGGGGCGTTCGCTGGCGGTCAAGACGGCGGACAAGCTGCACAACATGCAGACGCTGCTGGCGAGCCTCTCGGCCGCGCCGAACCCCTCCAGCGTCTGGGATCATTTCAGTCGCGGCCCCGGCCCGACCATCGGCTACGCGAGACAGCTGGCGGAAGCGCTGATGACGCGCCTGCGCGAGGTCGGAGAGTTCGAACCGCTGGGCGAAGAGCTCCTGGAAGTGGTCGACCGGCTGGAACGGTTCGTTCCCTAGCCGGTCCAGGGGCCCAGCAGCTCAGCAGCTCAGCAGCTCAGCAGCTCAATCGAGCGAGACGAGCGTGGGGAGGCTCTTCGAGGCACGGATCCGCTCGATCGCCTCACGCACCGCGGCGGCCTTCCCGCGGCTCAGCGTCTTCGGGAAATCCGCCTCGTCGTTCTCGAAGTACAGCGCGATCTCTTCCAGCTCCGGGATGAACCGCTGCGCGTGCGCTCCGTAGGTGTCCAGGATCTTCAGCACGTCCGGCGTGCGCTTTTCGCTGGCGTGCTGTTTCTGGTAGCGAACGTAGTGTACGCAGGCCTCCATGCCCTCTTCGATATGGTGCTTGGCCAAAAGGTTCAGGCCCGAGGTGCGCACTCCGTCCGCGAACATGATGCCGCTCGGAGCAGGCTCCATCGTCGCCTCGAAGATGGCGGGTAGGAGGGGCTCGATCCATTCGAAGGGCAGCGACTCGTAGATCGAGCCCACGGCGCTCCTCGCGCGGCCGTCCTGGTTCTGCAGGCCGGCGCGGATCGCGGTCCCGAGAGCCTTCTCGTCGACGCCCTCGAGCGATTGGCGGAGCAGTCCATTGCGACGATCGAAGAGCGTCAGGCAGAGGTAGCGCTGCTCCATGCCGCGGGGATCGACGTCGCTGGGCGCGCTGGCGAGGGCTTCGAGCAGCGCCGGAAGGGCAGGCATCGCGGCCTCGCCGATCCGTGACAGCGCGTCTGCGGCCTTCACGCGCAGCCAGAGGTCCCCGTCGTCGAGGCACGCCAGGAGCGGCTCCACGGCGGGAGCAGCGGCACCTCGGAGATGGGCGAAGGTCTGGCACGCTCCGTAGCGGGCGTTCTGGTCCTTCGATTGGAGCCTCTCGATGAGCTGGGGAACGACCTTCGCCTTGCTGCGCGCGAGCGCCATGGCCGCTCGTTCGCGGACCACGGGCGACCAGCTGCCGGTCCTGCGCAGAAGCTCTTCCTCGTCCAGGCTGGCGTAGAAGCTGTCGCGATCCCGGTTGTTCCAGCCGCGGCCGTCGTCGATCAGCGACGCAGCGCGGGCGGCGTCGATCGCGGGGACGACACTCGGCTGCTTCCCGGTCAGGACGATTCGGCGCAGCGGCAGCGCGTAGCTCAGGAGGTAGACGCCGGTGGCGTCCCAGCCCGAGTAGCTGTCGGGCCGCTCCTCCGGCGGGCCCTGGTGCTGGAACGTTCCGTCCCACTGCCGCGCGAGATCGAAGTACCGGGCTCCGAACTCCTGCATCCAGGCACCCGTTGCCTGGGGCCCGGAGAGCGAGACGCCGGGCAGCGCCCAGAGCAGGTTGAAGAAGTTGCCGGTGTGCCCGGTGTCGCGCTCCGCGCCGTGGGAGGCGACGCACATGGACGAGAAGAACGTGGCGCTCGGCTCGTCTTCGATCAAGTGGAAGAGAACGGCGCCCATCCCGCACTTGCCGTTGTCCTCGTGGGTTTCGATCCAGGGATCGTGGTCGCCGTAGGGGATCGCTCCCTTGCCCGCGTAGAAGCGCAGCAGGTCGGTGCTCCGCAGAATCGCGAGATCCACCTCTTCGCTCCGAACGCCCGCGGAGCGCGCCAGGACCAGCCCGATCGTCAGGGGCACGCCCGGAGAGTTCATCATCCCGTACCCCGCGAGTCGACCATCTGCCTGCGCGAAGCGATGGCCCCATGAGCCGACGCGGCTCTGGCCGTGCGTAGCGTCGAGGGCGAGCCGCCACAGTCCCTTCATGACGGACTCGTCCCCGGTGGCCATGACGTACTCGGCGAGGAAGATGCAGACGTAGCCGTAGTACCAGGTCTGGAAGCTGTCGGCGGAGTAGTCGGCGGCCCAGAGCGCCTCCCTGCGAAGCAGAGGCAAGTAATTCTTGTCGCCACTGGCGAGGAGCGCGAGCGCGTTCAAGCAGCGCGGGATCGGGTTGGGTCCGTACCCCTTCTCCGCCATGCGCTCCGCCAGCGTCTCGCAGCCCTGCTCGAGAATGCGCGCCGACTTCGGACAGTCGTAGGGCGCCGTCTCACTGTAGCTGCCCAGCACGGGCAGCTTCAGGGTCACGGTCTTCGTCTTGCCGTCGCGCCAGCGAAGAAGCTTCAGACGGCCCCGCCCGGCGCGCGACTCGGCGGCGGTCAGCGCTCGCCCCAGCTCGGAACGCGGGTCGTCGCGGAAGGGTTCCGAGCCGAGCCCCAAGATCACGTCACCCACGGCCAGCTGGCCGTCGGCCGGAGAGCCGGGAGCGACCTCGGTGATGGCGACCTGTCGGGCGAGATCGGTCACGAGCCGTTCGCTGTACATCCAGCCCCGGGCCCCGGTCGCTCCCAGGTTCCAGTCGTGGGTGGAGCGCTCGGGGATCGCGCCCCCTTGGGTGAGGTCGGGGACTTCCTGGGCGGCCGCCGCGGAGGAGGCGAGACCGGTGAGGAGGAGAGCCGCGATCGCGGCGGCCAGAAGAGCGTGCCGAACAGGAAGAGACTTCATCGCTCAAGAGCATAGGCGCGCTTGGGGTCGATGCGGCTGTCCCAGATCCGCTCAGCCGCACACTCTTGCCCGGCAGACCTGCGTCAGAGCGCCAGGTGGAAGAACCTGGAGAACTCGTTCGGCCGATACTCGCCGAACGCGGACCCAGGCTGAAAGCCGAACGAACCGTAGAGCCCCACGGCTGCGTCGAAGACAGGTCCGCTACCCGTCTCCAGGGAGAGTCTCTCGTATCCGCGCTCCACTGCCGTTTCGATGATGCGCAGGAGGATGGCCCGCGCGGCTCCCCTGCGGAGCCGGTCGGGGTGGGTCCGCATGGATTTGATCTCGCCGGCCTTGGCCCCGAGCTCGCGAAGCGCGCCGCACCCCAGCAGATCGTCGCCCTCCCAGGCGGTCCAGAACGTAAGGCTCGGGTCCCGAAGGCGCTCGATCCGCAGCACGTGCGCCTCGCCCGCCGGCGAGTGAGCGTGCATCTCGCCGAAGTGCATCTCCAAGAGCTCCACCACCGCGGGGTGGCTCAGGTCATCGATCTTCAGCTCCATCGGGCTCGCCACGGGCACCCAGTATCGGTTCACGTCCGTGCCCTCTGTTTCGAGATAGTACTGATCCCGCAGCACGCCGCCGCAGCGTTCGATCGTCCGCGCCGAGCCTTCGTTCGTCGGCGCGCACGTCACCACGAGGCCCGGGAGTCCAAGGTCGCGTCCTCTCTCCAGCGCTGCGCGCAGGAGCGTCGTCGCGTGACCCTGGCGCCGCGCGGACGGGCGCACGCTATAGCCCACATGCCCACCGAATCGCTCGAGGCTCTCGTTCAGCCGATGCCGGAAGTTGAAGACCCCGAGGAGTTCGCCCGTGGCCGAGTCTTCCAGGAACCGCGTGGTGCAAGGCACGAATCTGCCCACGGTCTCGGGCGACCACCCGAGCGGGTCGCCGCGCTCCCAGGCGTTGAAATGCTCCAGCGTTTCTTCGTGGGACCAGCCCGGTTTCTTGAAGAAGGCGGGGATCCTGGTCTCGCCCTGCCGGTGGAAGTCGTCGACGAAGCAACGAAGGGCGGTCGCGTGTTCGAGAAGGAGCGGTGTGAGGCGCATGGGAGAAGGCAGGGGAACGGCAGGGAACCGTTGCACGGGCTTCTTCATCTTGCCGGTCAGCCCCGGGGACGTCCGGGCTGAAGCTCCAGCGGCGAGTGCGAGCGAGCCAAAAAGTCCCGTGGCGACAATTTTTCAGGCTACCGTCCCTCCGCCCCCGGGTACTCACCAGTTTCTGCGAGAATTCTCCGGAAGGTCGGGTTGGTAGCTCCACTGCTCATGGGCGCGCCCGTTGGCGCGCTTCTCGCCGCGACCTCGCCACCCGGTCTCCCATGACGATCCCGACCCTCGACGAAATCCTGACCCAGGACGACTGGCTCCGCCGCATGGCGCGCGCCATCGTTCACGATCCGGCTTTGGCCGATGACCTGACGCAGGATGCCTGGGTCGCGGCTCTTCAGCGGGGGCGCGGCGGCTCCGAGTCACGCCCGTGGCTGCTCGGCGTTCTGCACCACTCGGCCCGGTCCCTCTTTCGCGGAGAGGCCGCTCGCCGCGCTCGACAGGGCCGATCGGATTCCTCCGTCGCTCGGGATCAGGGGACCGTCCATTCCACGGTCGACGTGGTCGCCGATCTCGATCTGCGGCGGCGTATCGCCGAGACGCTGATCGATCTGGAAGAGCCTTACCGGACGGCGCTTCATCTGCGCTACATCACCGGTGATACCTTGCCGTCGGTGGCCCGGAAGACGGGTGTCTCCACGTCGACGGCCGAGGCGCGGTGCGCGCGGGGAGTCGCGAAGTTGCGGCATCGGCTTCTGGGACGTGGGGGAGAGAGCGCGGGGGGCGAGCGGGCCCGTTGGTTCGATGCGCTGGTCGTCGCGGCCGGCCCGGAGAAGACGGGGCTCCTGGGGGCGAAAGGGGTTCTGGTCGGCGCGGCCGCAGGCGCGCTGGGTCTCGCCGGCTGGTGGGGCATGGGAACCACGGAAGGAGTCGAAGCTACCAAGGCGAACGACGTCCTGGTCGCTCCCGATCACGTGCCCGTTGCCTCGATGTCGGAGGTCTTCGGGATGGGGGGGCCGGCGGAGCCCGTGGATCTCGTGAGCGTGAACCGCTACGCGATCGCGCCGTCTGCGCCGGTCGCGGGAACCGAGGATCCAGCGCCTGTGGCTCCAGAGGAGTCGTGGCTGGAGGGTGTGGTGCTCCTCCCCGACGGTCAGCCCGCGAAGAGTGCCCGTGTCGCGCTCCTCGAGCTGAGGGAGGGAGCACCTTTCGACGGCGGGCGCCAGGTCGATGGGAGGGCGGGTGCGGCGGGAGAGTTCCGACTCGTCGTACCATCGTGGGCCCAGGGACAGTCCGTGCTGCTCGTTGCCAGGCGAGGTGGCTCACGTCCGTACTCCGAGCTGGTGGTGCCCGGCGCAAAGAGATGGGAGCGGCGCCAGGAACTCGTGCTGGAAGCGGGCCATACCGTCGAGGGACGCGCCGTTCGCAGCGGCGAGCCACTGGCGGATATGTGCGTTGGAATCGACGTCGCCTACGGAATTCCGGGCGTTGACGCCGCGGGTCAGGAGTGCTGGTGGGCGAACGATCGTTTCGAAGAGAAGTTCGCCGAGGCGATGACCGATGCCCTCGGCTACTTCCGATTCACCGGGCTGGCTCCCGCTGAACACCGCGTCGAGTTCCAGGAACCGAACGCCCCTGGCCATCGCCTTCCGCTTCACACGTTCCAGGTCCGCGCACCCGACGAGCGGGTCTACGACCTCACGGGCGCCCGGCTTCTGGTGAGCGTGTTCGACTCCGTGGACAGACTGGAGGGTGCCCGCGTCCGCGCTTCGCTGGAGCACGGAGGTCGAGAATGGACGAGCGGGCCCGAGGCATTCACCGTGGAGGTACCAGCGGGCAGGCCCATTCGGATCGAAGCCACGCATCCGTCGGCGACGCGGGTGGAGCGGGAGGTCCTCGCGCCGGGCCCCGGACAGTGGCTCGGCGTCGATCTGGTCACCGTCCGGATCGAACGTCCACGGTTGATCGCGACCTTGATGCATCCCAATGTGGATCCGTTCCAGGCCTTCTCGCTGCTCTTCATGAGTCCGGTCGGCGGGCCCTCGCTGGAGGTACTCGCCGTGCCGCTTGATCCTGACAAGGACTCCCCGGGTGGCCGGTTCGTCGTCGAAGCGGTTCCGCTGGAGCCTGGCCCCTACCTGGTGTCGCTGGAGCCGGGAACTCCGGGGACCGCCCTGAGCTTCCGCTATCCTGACACGCGCCTGGTGCAGCTGCCCCGCGTCGGCGACGTCGAGATCGAGCTCGACTACCTCAAGGGCGGGCGTTGCTCCATCGATCTGTGGTCCGAACTCCAGGTTCCGTGGACGGCCAGCTACTCGCTGCTCGACGCGAGCGGGAACGTGGCAATGGACGGAGTCGTTCAAGGGGGCGACTTAATGGAAACCGATGAATTCGAAGTGACGGACGAGAACTTCAGCTCCGCCTGGGAGGTCAGCCATGAATTCCACGAGGTCTCCGAAGGCGCCGAGACCGCCGCGACGGCGTCGCTCGGGCAGGCTCATTTCCACGTGACCGATCGAATCGAGCTGCAGCGCGGCCATTCGGATGCGCGTGCAAGAGCCGGAGGCGTCCTGCGGGCCGGCTCCTACACCTTGCAGGTGGAGGGTGACCGCTTCGAGCCACTGACGCGCCCGATCGAGATCACGGCCGGCATGCAGGCCAACGTTCGAGTCGAGCTCATCGAGAGCGATTGATCTCAGCGCAGGCTCCTCTCGGCAGTCGAACGGAGGACGGGCAGATTAAGATCAAAGACGCTAAACGCGCGGAGGGCGCCGCAGTCTGCAGGGTAGCGACCTCTTCTGAACCCCACGGGAACAAGGTCGCTGTGAAGAGCTCTTCTTCTCTTTCCCTCCGTTCCTGCCCCTCGAATCCGATGATTCTCACCCTCGGCCTTGCCGTCAGTTCGCTCTTTCCCACGCCGCTTCCTCCGCAGATCTCCTTCCAGGAAAGCGCCGGTGAGCACATCGAGCGTCGCTCACGCCGCGATCCTTCGGCTGCTCCTCTTCCGGACCTCCGGCGCGGGCAGCCCCACGTGAACCGCCCCGCGACGCCCCGGGAGGTCCACGAGCCGACCTCGGCTCCCGTGGGCGTTCGTCCCGAGATGGGGGAGGGCGCCGCGCTGGCGGCTGTCCAGGGCCAGGATCGTCACTCCATCGTGTACCACGATTCCGTCGGCGACACGCTATGGGCCCGTGGGCGCACCTACAAGGCGAGCGCGTCACCGGACGGATTCGCCTACATCCCGTTTCTTGGCTCCGAAGCCCCGCGCAATTTCCCGGTGCGCTTCCGCCTGGAGAGCGTCCAGCGCGACGGCGCTAGCTTCGATCTCAACCCGACTGCGCGCGTGAGTCGCGTCGGCGATCGCATGATTCTGGACCGCGGGGCCGTCGAGGTCCGCTACGACCTCGACGTGGATCAGGTCGAGCAGTCTTTCGCCTTCCATGCCAGCGCGGGAAGCGGCGACGTCACGCTGCGTCTTGTCGTCGAGACCGAACTCGCCGCCTTCACCGGCGAGGAAACGCTGCGATTCGGCAATGATCGCGGAAGCATGACCTACAGCGACGCGATCGTTCTCGATGGAATGGGTCGAAGCGCAGCGGTGCGCTCCCGCTGGATGGACGGCGCGCTCGAACTCATCGTGCCCGCGGCTTTCGTCGACGCTGCGGCCGGTCCGATCGTGGTGGATCCGATCATGAGCACCGTCACGATCGACGCGTTCTCTTCCGACCTCACGGTCCCGGACCTCGCGTACGAGGTGGCGGGAGATCGTTATCTCGTCGTCTACGAGGAGGCCTTCTCTGCGACCGACGCCGACGTGTTCTCCCAGTTCATCGACGCCGTCACGCTCGCTGCGAGTGGCGGAGCCTACGTCCAGCTCGGTGCCGGGAGCTGGAACGCGCCGCGCGTGGCGCAGCACCGGAACACAGGCCGATTCCTCGTGGTCTCCGAGGCCGATAGCGCGGCCGTCGCGGGCTCGACCGACATCGCCGCGCGCTTCCGGCTCGCGGATGGCTCTCAGGAAGCTCCGTTCATCCTCAAAGGGGCTACCAGCTCCTACGGGTGCGTTTCGCCCGACATCGGATCGGAGTCGGTGGACCTGTCTTCCAGCTACTACTGCGTCGCGTACAACCGCGAATACAGCACCGATCGTGACGTTCACGCCATCATCGTCGATACGGCCGGGAGCTTCCTCGGTAGCGATATGTTCCTTGCGAGTTCCCTCTCCCGCGACGAGACAGCTCCTGCGGTCTCTCAATCGACGGGCAACCTGACCGGTGTCACGCGCTACAACATCGCGTGGGCCTCCGAAGACATCAATACTGGTGAGTCCAAGGTGGAAGCCGCTCAGCTGGACTTCGACGGTAGCTCGGTCTTCGGACCGTTCGACGTCGCCCCCTTCCAGACGGCACTGGGGTTCTACTTCGACGTCAGGGTTTCGTCTCTCTCCGACACCGTCCACCCCGTGACCGGCGAGCAATACTGGCTCGTGACCTACGACGACAGCGCCAGCGTCGTGACCGATGCCTACGTGGCCCTGTGCGCCGGGCAGACGGTGCGGAGCACCGAGCAGCTGCAGGTCATCGAGCACGCTTCGATGGCCGCCAACGACAACAACGTCGTCATCGGGACGCTGAACGAGTCCTTCATCCTCGCCTACGAATCGGCGGGCGCCGTCTACGCCACGATCGCCCAGCCGATCGTCGATCGCCTCGGCATGACGGAACGACGTCTCAGGAGCACCGGATCCAGCCCCAATCTCGACACCATGTCCATCGCGACCACCCGCAGCGGTGGCGGCCCGTTCAGCGATGGCGTCATCGTCTGGAGTCAGTTCGACGGCACCTCCAACAACATCGCGGGTGCCTTCGTCCAGGCGTCCGCGGCCTTCGTCGCCTCCGGTACCCAGTACTGCTATGGCGCTGCCAACAGCACCGGAGATCGAAGCTATATGGTGGCCTTCGGCGACAGGGATCGCTTCAGCACGCAGCAGCTCCTGACGTCGTCACTCCCACTGAATTCCTTCGGCTTCTTCCTCGCTTCGACGAATCAGGGCCTCGTCCCAGGAGCCGGCGGAAGCCAGGGCACGCTCTGCGTGGGGGGCTCCGTGGGCCGATTCGGCGTCTTCAACTCGGGCTTCGGTGGCCGAGGTGTCTTCAACCTCAACCCCCAGTCGATCGCCCAGCCGACCGGCGCGGTCAGCGCCCTCTCGGGCCAGACCTGGAACTTCCAGACCTGGCACCGCGACGCGGTGGGCGGCACGGCCACGTCGAACTTCTCGAACGCGGTGGCGATCCCCTTCCTTTGATGGAACCGCTGAACTCCCCTCGCCTCACCATCCAGAGGGGAGGTCAGCGACCCGCGACAGCTCCTGGTTCGTCGGGCCACAGGTCGGCTCGAACCAGGAGTCGTCCTCGGAAGCGGGTGTCCAGCAGCACTCTGTAGCCCTGGGGGTGAAAGGGGACCCGCGCCATGATCAATCCGGGGCGGCGCTGCAGAAGTTCGCCAAGGATCGTCGGGGTGCGCTGGTCGCTCCCGAACGAGACCTCTGGTGAGACAAGGCCCGCCGCGTCGATCACTGGATTGTCCGTGTGGTACGCAAGGTACCCGGGCTCGGGCGTGAGGAGCGTCGCGCCGCTGAGCCCGGCGCTACGGATTCGCTGGATCACCTCGTCGTAGACCTCGATACGACTGCGGTGCTCGTGCGTCGCTTCGATGTTCGAGCGGTAGCGGTGGAGCGTCGATGGCAAGAGAAGAAGGCCGAACGCCGCGATGCTCGCCTGCACAGGAATCACTCGCAGGCGTGACGTGAATCCACGGCTCGACGCCTCCGCTCCCACCAGACACAGGGCTAGCAAGAGCAGATGGAACGGCCAGCGATGCCAGCGGAAGCCGTGCGCTGGGCCGATGATGGCGAGTCCGAGGAGGGCGAGCCCGGCGCCGACGGCGAGGCTGAGAAGCGGTGATCGTCGCTTCCAGAGCGTCCATAGCCCGACCGAGCCGAAGGCGAGGACAGCGACACGCATGGCGACCTCGACGCCCGAAACCCGGAGGGCGCGTGCGGACCAGACCCAGTCGCCTGGCAAGAGAGCCCAGGCGCCGCAAAGGTACTCCCACGCGCCCAGGTCACCGGCCTTGGCTTCCAGCGCGTGCGGCAGGAGAGTCCCGAAGGTCGCCGCGGCGAAGATCCACCAGGGAGCCGCGACCACGGCGGCGCTGACCCCGAAACGCACCGCGGCATGTCGGCCCAGAATGGGCACGAAGGCAAGCGCGAACAGAGCTCCCTCATGGCGCGTGAGAAACGCGAGTCCCATGACGGCACCCGCGCCCGCGATGCGCCGGCAGCGCACAAGCGCCAGCACTCCAAACAGCAGCGCCATGAACAGCGGTGTCTCCATGCCCCAGGATTCATGGGATCGGCCAAAGCCGAAGAGGACGGCGGTCGCAAAGGCGATGCTGGCGATGGGCATGTCCTCCTTTCGTAACGCCAATCCCCCGAGCCATGCGAGGGCGACCAGGGAAGCCGTGGACGCAGCGGTCAGCGCGACCTCCGGATCCGCGCCGAGCCAGGTCGAGAGCGCGAGCAGCAGCGTCCAGAGTGGTGACGACGTTCCGAGGACGTGTTCCCCGGGATTGAAGACGTAGCCGCGGCCCTCGGCGAGGTTGTCGGCATAGCGAAGAGTGACGTAGGCGTCTTCGAACGGGAAGTGTGCGAAGGCACTCGCGGCCATGAGCGCTCCTGCTGTCGAGAGGACGGCCAGGGGCGCCCACGTCCACGCGGAGCGCGGGCTGGTAGAGCGCATGAAATCAGCGCACGCCGCGTCCCCGAGAGCCGAGAGGCGCTTCCGGGCCAGTGGCGCGCGGGCAGGTGGGGCGAGAGGGGGCAAGCGGCGCTGCGAGACGCCGTTCCGGCGAGGACCGGTGCTGGGACCCATGCACGTTCCGTTCCAACGCTGGTCCTCGAGCCGACGCCGCGGCCGATTCGCCCATCTCGCCACCCGTTCCGAGCAATGTGCGGCCCTCGAATGCATACTGCGTGAACGAAGGCCCCGCCCGTCACCGACGACGAAGGGGTTCCAGCTCCGCGCGACCCCATGAGCAAGCAAGACGCAGCATCCGTTCCCGATCGCCTCCGCGAGGCCGGCGGTCTCCTCGAGGGCGTGGCCCGGCAGATTGCCCGGGAGACCGGGGTGCCCGAGGCCGACGTCTGGGGCGTGGGCAGCTTCTATCACCTGCTCTCGCAGCCGAACGTCAAGCTCCGCGTTTGCACCGGACTGCCGTGCTGCCTCGGCGGCGCCCAGGAGGTGCTGGAGGCGGCGAAGGCGGCGGGCCTTCCCGTGGATGAGGCCTCGTGCCTCGCGGGGTGCGACGTGGCCCCGGCGGTGCTTCGCGAGCGACGTACGTTTCCGTCGGTGACCGTCGCCGACGTCGAAGCGGCGGGCGGCGACTGGAAGAAGCTCGAGTCCGCGGCGGCGCCCGGCGATACCGAGTGGAAGGGGACGGTAGGGCCAGAGGGAGCCGCGGACGGCGACCTCGTCTTCGCTCTCTCTTCGCCGATGCAGCCGCTCGGCCAGGCCTTCGCACGCGCGGCCGAGATGGGGGCGGAGGCGGTCATCGAGACGATCAAGGCGTCGGGCTTGCAGGGCCGCGGCGGCGCCGGGTTCCCCGCGCACATCAAGTGGTCGGCGGTGGCGGGCCAGCCCGAGACCCAGCGCTACGTCGTGCTCAACGCCGACGAAGGGGAACCCGGCACGTTCAAGGACCGCGAGTGCATGCTGCGCCGCCCTGACCTCGTGCTGGAAGGCATGGCCATCGCCGCGAAGGCGGTCGGCGCGACGGACTGCTATCTCTACCTGCGCGGCGAGTTCGAGATCCCGTGGGGGATCGTCCAGCGGCTGATCGACGAGGCCCACGAATCGGGCGTCTACGGCGACATTCGCTTCCACATGCACGAGGGCAACGGCGCCTACATCTGCGGCGAGGAGACGGCGCTGCTCGAAGCGCTGGAGGGCAAGCGCGGGATGCCACGCATCAAGCCGCCCTTCCCCGTTTCGCACGGGCTATGGGGGAAGCCGACGCTCATCCATAACGTCGAGACGATCTCCTGCGTGCCCGCGATCATCGAGCGCGGCGGCGAATGGTTCGCGGGGCTCGGTCGCGGCGAGGCCGGGACGAAGCTCTACTGCATCAGCGGCCACGTGGCGCGCCCCGGGACCTACGAGCTGCCCCTCGGCGTCACGCTGGACGAGCTGGTCGAGGCCGCGGGCGGCTACGTCGGCGAACTCAAGGCGTTCAGCCCCGGTGGCGCGAGCTCCGGCTTCCTGCCTGCCGAGATGCGCGATCGCCCGCTCGACTTCAAGACGCTCGCGGGGCTCGGCTCGATGCTCGGGTCGGCGGGCGTCGTGGTCCTGAACGACACCGTCGATATGCGCTGGGCCACCGCCCAGCAGCTCCGATTCTTCGAGGCCGAGAGCTGCGGCCAGTGCGCCCCCTGCCGCATCGGCACCCGCTACCTACGGGAGGCCGTCGACCGCCACGTCGCGGGCGATACCGCGGACGGCCCCCTCGACCATGCGGCGGACGTCGCCTGGCAGATGAACGAGGGTTCGATCTGCGGACTGGGACAGGCCGCCCCGCTGCCGCTGACGAGCGCCCTCAAGTATTTCCCGGGGGACTTCCCCGCCGGTCCTCCCGCCGGCTCCAAGAATTCGTAGCTCCTGCTAACCTCTACGGTTGGAGCGCCATGCTGCCGACCTTGGAGTACGAGCCCGCCGCCTACCGCTGACCTGAACCATGATCGATCGGAACCAGCCTGACCTCCCGGACGGAGTCGCCACGAGGGCGCTCGAGCTCAACGGGCGCCGCATCCCGTTTCAGGCCGGTGAGACGATCCTGGAGGTCGCCCAGCGCGCGGCCGTCGAGATCCCGACCCTCTGCCACGATCCGCGGCTGGAGCCCGCTGGCGCCTGCCGGACGTGCCTCGTCGAGGTCGACGGCCAGCGCCGCCTCGTGCCCGCGTGCAAGACGCCCGCGGCCGATGGGGACAAGGTCCGCACCGAGTCCGAGCGCGTCGACCGTCACCGCAAGACGCTGCTCGCGCTCTACCTGACCGATCACCCGAAGGACCGGGCGGTCGCCGAGCGCGGTGCGCCGAACGAGCTCCTCGACATGGCGGATCGCTACGACGCGCCGCGCAACTGGGGTTCGATGACCTCCTCGCGTGAGAGCCGCAACGGCGATCGCAACCCCTATATTCACTTCAACGCCGAGACGTGCATCTCGTGCGCGCGCTGCACGCGCTACTGCGACGAGGTCGAGGGCGTCAGCGCGATCACGCTCGCGAACCGCGGCGCCCATACGACGATCTCGACGGTCGAGTCGCTCTCGCTGCTCGACACCACCTGCGAGATGTGCGGCGGCTGCGTCGACGTTTGCCCGACCGGCGCGATGGGCGAGAAGATGCCGCTGACGCGCCATGCCAAGCCGGAGCGCGAGCTGACGAAGGTCCGCTCCACCTGCAACTTCTGCGGCGTCGGCTGCCAGCTCGACCTCAACGTCGATCCCGAGGCGGAGAACGGCCACGGTCGCGTCGTCAAGGTCACGAGCCCGCCCGCGGGTACGACCACCAACGACGGCAACCTGTGCGTCAAGGGCCGCTTCGCCTACGACTTCATCCACCACGAGGATCGCCTGACGATGCCGCTGGTGCGCGACGAGAGCGGCGAGCTGGTGGAGACCAGCTGGGAGAACGCGCTCGCCGTGGCGGCGGCCGGCCTCCAGGGCGTCGCCGAGCGCCACGGCAAGGACGCCCTCGGCTTCGTCAGCTCCTCGCGCTGCACGATGGAGGAGAACTACCTCATCCAGAAGCTGGCGCGCGCGGTCTACGGAACGAACAACATCCACCAGTGTGCCGCAACATGACACGCACCCACGGTGGCCGGTCTGGTCACGACGTTCGGTGCAGGTGCGATGACGAACTCGATCGGGGAGATCCGCAACGCGGACTTCCTCTTCGTGATCGGCAGCAACACGAGTGAGGCCCATCCCATCATCGCGATGGAGATGAAGCGCGCGGTGCGCCGCGGCGCGACCATGGTCGTCGCGGATCCGCGCAAGATCTGGATGTCGACGATCGCGGAGAAGCACCTCCAGCTTCGCCCCGGCACCGACGTCTGGTTCCTGAACTCCCTGGCCCACGTGATCTGCGAGGAGGGTCTCGCGGACGAGGACTTCATCGCCAAGAACACGGAAGGCTTCGAGGCCGTCCGGGAGACGGTCAGGCGCTACACGCCCGAAGAGGCCGAGAAGGTCACGGGTATCCCGGCCGAGGACATCCGCTGGACCGCGCGGGAGTACGCGACCACCGAGAAAGCGGGCATCTATTACACCCTGGGGATCACCGAGCACACCCACGGCACGGACAACGTCTACGCGCTGGCGAACCTCGTGCTGATGACCGGGCACCTGGGCAAGCCGTCGTCGGGCATGAACCCGCTGCGCGGTCAGAACAACGTCCAGGGCGCCAACGACGCGGGCGCGACGCCGATCTTCTACCCCGGCTACCAGCGGGTCGATGATCCCGCGGTCCAGGCGAAGTACGAGAAGTCGTGGGGCGTGAAGCTCTCCCCCGAGCCCGGCCTGAACCTCAATATCATGATGAAAGAGGTCGGCAAGAGCATCAAGGGCCTCTTCGTCATGGGCGAGGACGTCGTGCTCTCGGAGCCGAACTGTATGGAACTCGAGAAGGGCATGAACGCCGCCGAGTTCATCGTCGTCCAGGAGCCGTTCCTGAACCAAACGACCCGCTTCGCCGACGTCGTGTTTCCCTCTTCGGTGTTCGCCGAGAAGGAAGGCGTGTTCACGAACTCGGAGCGCCGGGTCCAGCGCGTGCGCAAGGCGGTCGATCCGCCCGGCCACGCGCGCGAGGACTGGCGCATCCTCATCGACATGGCGAACGCGTCCGGCGCGCGCTGGGCGTTCGAATCGGCGGCCGACGTCTACGACGAACTCGCCCGCGACGCGGACAAGTTCAGCGGCATCAGTCACGCACGCCTCGACGCGACCGTCTCGCTGCCGAAGACGGGCCTGCAGTGGCCGTGCCCGACGCCGGAGCACCCTGGAACGACGTTCCTCCACGAAGAGGGCATCCTGCGCGGCAAGGGCCTTTTCCAGGCGGTCGAATACCGTCCGTCGGCGGAGCTTCCCGACGAGACCTACGGGCTGCTCCTCTCCACAGGCCGCACGCTCTACCACTACAACTCGGCCACGCAGACGCGCCGCGAGACGGGTCTTGACGCGAAGCAATCCGAGGCCTGGATCGAGATCCATCCACGCGACGCGAAGAAGCGCGGGATCGAGGATCGGGACATGGTCGAGGTCACGACGCGACGCGGGTCCGTGCGGGCGCGGGCGCTCTATTCGCGCCAGGTGCAGCCGCGCTGCATCTGGATGCCGCTGCACTTCGCGGAGGCGCGTGCGAACCTCGTGACGAACGACGCGGGCGATCCGGTGACGGACACCGCCGAGTACAAGGTCTGCGCCGCCGAGGTCACGAAAGTCGAGGAGAGCGCGGCCGGGGTCGGGCTCTACCCGGGCAGCTTCTATGGCGTCGACGCACCGGCGTAGGACGGGCCATTCCACGGGCCATTCTCCGGGCCGTTCTCCGGGGGCCCAGGAATGGCTTCTGGCCCTGGGGGCCCTGACGGCCGTGGCGCTCTTCATCGCCGCGTTCCTCGACTTCGGGGATCCGATGGAGCGCGCGCGCCTCGAGGTGCGGAGCGGCGCCGCGGCGCGCGCGGAGGTCGTCGAGGCCAGCTGGGACCGGCTGCTGGGGCTGTCCCGCGAGCCCGCGGAGGCGAAGGGCGAGGCGGTCACGATCGGACCTGAGGGGCTGCGATCCCTCGATTTCGAGAAGACTCCCCCCGAGTCGGCGCGCATCGTTCACTTGCTCATCGAGTCCGCGCTGTTCGAAGCGGCCGCCGGGGATGTCGATCGTGCGATCGCGGAGGCCGAGGGGATCCTCGCGCGCGCCCCTGACGATCCGCGCGCCACCGAGGCGCATCTGCATCTGGCTCGCTGGGCGAGCTCCCGGGGCGACTTCGAGGCGGTTCGGCGCCATCGCGCGGCGATCGCGCAGACGCTCGACGCCGTGGGCGCTCCGACGGCCTGGGTCGCCGGCACGTCGGTGGCGCTGCTCTCGTCGCTCGTCGAGCCCGTCGACGCTACCCTCGCGCTGCGGTGGCTTCGCGATCCAGCCGCGCATCTGCCCGCACCCGTCGACCAGGCGCGCGTCCGCGGCGGCGCGCTCATCGTCGAGGAAGACCCCTGGTGGGGGACGCTGCGGGAGCGGCTCGCCGCGGCAGATCCCGGCGTCGACTGGGACCGCGCGTTCCTGCGCGACGTCCGCGCCGGCGATGCGGTCCAGCGGGCTTTCGGGAGCGAACTCGTCGCCGCGCGGGACGCGTGGACGCTTCAGCGGCGCGGTGACGCCTGGCTCGCGGCCCGCGCGCTCGGGGACGAGATCCGCGTCCTCGCCGTGGATGCCAGCGGCCTCGCGGCCTCGATGCGCAAGTCCATGGGCAGCGATGCGCCCGACCTCTTTCAGGTTCACTTCTGGTCAGAGCCCGCGGCCACGGAGGAGACCGTGCTGCCATTGCGATCTCTCGGGACGGGAGCGCTCGCTTTCTCCATTCATCGCGGGGACCCCTACGCTGCCGGAAGGCGCGAACTGGTCCAGCTACGCCTCGTTCGCGCGGCTCTCGTCGTGCTGGCGCTGGCGATTCTCATCGCTTCGATCATGGCCGCGCGCGCCACCGATCGTGCGCGTCGGCTCTCGCTCCTCCGCAGCACCTTCGTCGCGAGCGTTTCCCACGATCTCCGGACGCCGATCCAGTCCATGCTGCTGATGTCCGAAACGCTCGAGCAGAATCGCGTGGCCACCGAGGCCGGGCGTCAGCGCTACTTCGGCTCGATTCGCCGCGAGGCCCAGCGCCTGCGGCGGCTGGTCGAGGACCTGCTCGATGGCGCGCGCATCGATCGCGGCGAGGGCGCGCGCGTGGAGCGTCAAGAGGTCGACACGAACCGCTACTTCACCGAGTTGGAGAACCGGATGCGGGAGCGCGCCGAGCGCGCGGACGGCGACCTCACCTTCGTGCGCGGCGCGCTTCCCGAGACGCTCTTCTTCGATCCTGACGGCGTCCATCGCGTGATCTGGAACCTCTTCGAGAACGCGCTGAAGTACGGGCGTCAACCTGAGAAAAAAGCGGCGATCACCGTCGAGGTGGGGATCGACGGCGGCACGCTGGTCGCGCGCGTGCTCGATGAGGGCCCGGGCATCCCCGCCCGCTTCGCCAGCACCGTGTTCCAGCCCTTCGAACGCGTCACCGCGGGCGCGGCGGGCGGAGACATCGAGAAAGACACCGGCACCGGACTGGGCCTCGCCATCGTGCGTGCGATCACGCGCGCGCACGGCGGCGAGGCCCGCGTCGAGCCGAGCCCCCGTGGCGCGCACTTCGTCGCCACGTTCCCCGCCACGTCCCCGGCAGCCCACTGAGAGAGGCCCGAGCTGGCCGAATGACATGACGAGAGTCCTGGTCGTAGAAGACGAAGAACCCATCCGCATGGCGCTGGTCGACACGCTGACTTCGGAGGGCTACGACGTGCTGGAAGCGGCCGACGGCGAAGCCGCGGTGCGGATCGCGCTGGTCGAGGATCCCGACGCCGTGCTGCTGGACCTGATGCTGCCCAGGAAGGACGGCTTCGAGGTGCTGCGCGCGCTTCGGGAGGATCGGCTGACCGCGACCGTGCTCATTCTTTCGGCGCGCGGGGAGGAACTCGACCGCATCCGCGGCTTCGAGTACGGCGCGGACGACTACGTGGTGAAGCCTTTCTCCACGGCGGAGGTGCTGGCCAGGCTGCGCGCGGCGCTCGCGCGCAAGGCAGGCGCGACGCCGGGCGTGGGCGAGGTCGACGACGTCGGCACGATCCGCTTCGGCGACGTGGACGTGGACTTCAACGCCTACACGCTGGTGCGCGCGGGCGAGCGGCACGGGCTGTCGCGGCGTGAGATGGACCTGCTTCGCTACTTCCTGAAGCACGACGGCGAGACGCTCTCGCGCGCTCATCTCGTGGACGAGGTCTGGGGACCGATGCCTGGCACCGGCGAGCCGCCGACGACGAGAACGGTCGATCAGCACGTGATGAAGCTGCGCAAGAAGATCGAGGTCGACGCGGCGAATCCGCGGCACCTCGCGACCGTGCATGGCGTCGGCTATCGATTCAGGAAGCGCCCCGGCACGGCGGAAGGTGGATGACCGGGGCCGTGTTCCACGGGCGGTGACAGGCCTGTGACACGGGGGCCTTCACGGGCGGATACACCTCGGTATCTCACGTCTCCCCGCCCTGATCCTCCGCCGCCATGCCGCTCTTCTTCCGCTCGTCCATGGCTCATCTCGTTCGCCTCACCCACCTCACGCAGCTCAACCACCCGCGGCTCATGTTTCCACGGACCCTCTTGATCCTCGGCCTCGGCGCTGCCCAGCCCGCGGGCTTGCCGGCGAACCTCTTGGTCAGTACCTCCCAGGAACCGTCCATTTCGACGGACGCTTCCTCGCGCGAGGCCCTGGCCCGGGAATTCGCCGCCTGGCGCGCGGACCTCTTGACGCGCGGTGAGCAGCCGGGCGCGCTCGCGCAGATGCAGGGGCTCGTGGCGCGCGGGGAGGCTCTTCTTCGGGAGGAGCCAGCCGACGCGGCGCGCGTGACGCTCCTGGGCGAGCTCTATCGCGAGGAGTTCCTGGAGTCCGAGCGTCGACTCGGACTCACGCCGCTGCGTGATCTGTTCCTGGTTCGACTGGCTTCGGCGCACCCAGCTGGCGACGACGCGGTGGCGGTCGGGATCGCCCGGGCCGCCGGCTCCGTGGTCACGCCCCACCGAATACAGACGCTTCTGAGGACGGCGGTCCAGGAGGCCAGCGCGTCCGGCGCCAGCCCTGAATCGCTCGATGAGAGGCGCCGACAGGGGCCGCAGGCGCAGATGGTGGCGGCGGCGGTGGTGGACGCGGTCCAGGCCGGGGACGAGGCCTTCCTTCGGCAGCTGGGTACCGCAGCTGTTCCACAGCTCACCGTGATGGCGAGCCTCGCCACGGGCGAGCGCGGGAGCGCCGAGGCGCTGGACCCGCTCCGCCTCCTGGGAGGGCTGGCGCCGGAGTCGGCCCTCGACGTGGCGGTCTCGCTGTGTGCAGCGGGAGAACTGCTCCAGAAGCTGCACGTGGTCGAGGCATTCGCCGAAGGCGGCCCGTTCGCCGATGCCTCCGTGTGGCGGTCGGTCGGCGACGGGCGCTCGGCGCTTCGCGATTCCGAATGGGCGAGCGTGGTGGAGTCGCTCTACTCCGAGCCGCCCGTGCCGATCGAGCTGGCGGACCACTTCCTGGCTGCGTTCGTCGAGCGCGGGTATGCGCCTGGGGAACTCGTGCGGCTCGTGCCCGACTTTCTCGTGCGTCGGGGTGTGCAAGATGGGCCGATCACGCCCGTCGTCCGGGAGGCGGCTCGCGAACTGATCGAGCGGGACGAAGCGGCGGCGCGGGCAGTCGGAGTCCTGGTGCTACTCAGGGGCCTTGGAAAGCTCGGAACGCGGGAGCGGGACGCCGCCGTCGCTTCGATGGCCCAGCTGCTTCTGGGGCTCCAGGGGAGCGACGACGCCGGGTGGGTCGTTTCCTGGTCGTCGATCGTTCGCGAGCTGTTCGAGGCCGCCGCGGCCACGGGGGACGGTGAGCCGATGATCCGCGTCTTCGACGAGCAGGCTGATGGCTTGGCCTGGCGCGCTGCCATCGAAAGCGAGCGTGAGTCGACGGGGTACGTCAGGCACGTCGAGGCGTTGAAGCAGCTCTCCCCCGCGCTGCAGATGCGGTTGGTCCGCGCGCTCTGGCGCGTGGGCTACGACAAGTTCGGCTGGCTGGACGATGGGGATCTGAGCCTCCGGCGCGATCACTGGCTGGAACTCGTGGACGACGAGCATCTTCCGGGCGAGGCGCGTGCGTGGGCCCTCAGCGAGATGGCGTCGCTGGAGGGAGTTCCCGCTCCGGAAGGCGCGGCTTCCGTCATCGCTCGAGCCGTGGCCACCATCGGTCGCTGTCCGATCTCCGCCAGCGAATTGTCCGGGATGGGGGTGGATCCCGAGCGCTACCTGGAGGAGCTACTGGCCATCCCTGCGGCCCCGGACAGCGCGGTTCTGGAGACCTACGTGCCGTTCGAGAAGGAGTCGATCGTCGCCGCGCTGCTCGAACGCTTTCCGCCCTCTTCCTGGAAAGAGCACAGCGGGGCTCCGGTGCTCTCCGGCGTCATCGAGGCGCTCGTGAAGCGCCGGGACCCAGCGCTGAACGACACGCTTCTCGAGGCCAACCGGACGCGGACGGCGATCCAGAGCTACCTGGTCCGAGCGCTCGACGCCGAGAGGTTCGAGGGGCACCTTCCGGTCGGAGGAGCGATTCTGCTCGCGGGGGCCACGGACCGGACCCAGACGGTGAACTACGTGGCGAGCTTCGCCAGCGACGAAGCGGCTCGCTACCTCGTCCAGGCCATGAAGGCGGCGCGCTCCGAATCGGCGCGCGAGGAGCTCTTTGCCGCCCTGGCGCAGATGACGGAACTCCGGGATGTGACCGAACGCTGGCGCCGGAGCCAGGATGCGGAGGAGCGCCGTGGGACGGCCATCGCGCGGCTGGTCGAGACGATCCAGGATCCGGCTTCGACGTCGCTGCAGGTGACCGAGTCTATCCGTGGACTCGGGCTGCTCGACGCCCGTGAGGAGCTTCCGCGCCTCATCGAGCTCCTGGGTTCCGAGGACGAGGCGCGGCGAGAAGCGGCTCGCGACGCCATCGATCGGATGGGCGAGTGACCACCCGCGGGTCCGGTAGCTTCGGACGCACCCGCGAGTGGCCCCGGCGCAAAGCACTTTGGCTTATCCGAAAGATGCGCTGTCGCTGATCTCGACGGCCTTTTCGCCGAGATCCACTTCGCCCGGCCGCGGGATCTGCAGCTCTATCCGGAGCGATGGCAGCAGCTCGAGAAACGTCTCGGAGGCGTGGCGTGGCCATGGCGCTTTGCACGCAACCCGCTTCGACCTTGTACGCGGACGCGGGCGCCGATGAGCAGCCGCTTCTCGATTTTGGCGACGCGCGTGAGAATCCGTTCTTTCCGGCCCTGCAGGCTGCCTCGGTGAAGTCGCTGGTGCCTTTCGGTCCTGGTGCTGGGCAGCCGCTGAAGCGCCTCATCGACCCTGATCTCGGCCTTGCGTTCCAGTCGTCGGGTTGGGGGAGTCAAGACGTGCCGCCTCCGCTGGTAGTGAATGCTGACGGGTTCTCATTGCGTGCGCTGATCCGGAAGGGCCATCGGGCGCACCTGGAGAAGCTCTGCCGCTATGTCACGAGGCCCGCCATCAGTCTCGACCGCATTCGAGGTCCGGAGATGTCGACGATGGCTGGCGGGAAATGAAAGGACAGCGACGCCTTCGTGGCTGTTCTCCTCGGTTGACACGGTGACTCCGGGCTCTGAGTCCTGGTACCTGGCCAGGACCGTCTTGAGGGTCTGCTCGGCGTCGGGCATCGTCGGCGCGTTGAAGATGGAGCGGAGGTCCTCCGCCATGTCCCTCTTCATGACGATCTTGGAAACGTAGGACTGCGCGTTGCGCTGAATTTGGCACTGGCATCGCTGCCAGGCAACGCCACGGAAGACCGTTGCGAAAGCGGCCTTGAGGCCCCAGAGCTCCTCGGTGACCTTTTGGACACGGCGTGTCGACACCCGCTTGGACTTCCGTCCCGTCATGGAGAACCGGGGCCAGCGTCCGATCCTCGACGGCTGGGCCGAGTTGAAGGGAAAGAGCGGCGAACGCGATTGCCGTGCTGAGGAGAATGTGTCTTCCCTGGACGGGCTCCCCGCTCTCGATCTGCAGGGAGACGCAGGGGGCTGACCGTCCTCAGGGATCGATGCGAACCAGGAGCGGCTGGCTGTAGGCTCCTCCGGCGGGCGCGTCGGTCGAGCGCGTCAGGGCCTGGAGCCCCACCCGTGTCCCCACGAGCGAAGGGTCCGTGAAGGGAGGCGTCGTGAGCTGGGTGGGCGCGATGCCTTGGGTGAGAACGGAGGGAAGACGGAAGCTGCCGCCCGGCTTGAGGAAGAAGCGGCCGTAGGGCGTCGTGGCGCCGACCGCTGCGTAGCCAGCCGGGCTGATGACGACCGTCGAGAAGCCGCCGAGCGGGCCTGTCAGCTCCAAGGCTACTGTTTCGCCGAGGCGGATGGACTCCGGCCCCGTGAGGGTGCGGTGTTCGAGGGCGCCCATGTCCGGAGCGGGCGCGAGGTCGAGGTTGCCGTCGACGACGCGGGGCTGGCCCGTCAGGTCCCGGCTGAACCCTGGCTGTGCCGAGTCGATGCAGGGGGAGCCCCAGCCGAGGCGGAAGTCGCCGCCCGCGCGATCGACGAACATGGGATCCCCGACGAGGCTCCCTGGCCGATGCGCGGGGAGCGCGCCATACTCCGCCAGGGAGTTTTCGAACCGAGCGACGCCTTGCAGATCCCCCAGTGTATGCCCTGCAACGATCGAGTCGACGACGTGGATGAACCCTCCCGAGTCGTCCCTGACAACGCCTTGGCCGCGGTCGCTGACGATGGTGCAGCCACGCACGTCGACCTCGTTCCAGACAAAGCCCTGATCGGAGTGGATCCCCCGCTCGTGTCCTGCCAGTAGACAGTCGTGGATGGACGCTTCGAGCGCGTAGGCGTATTGCCAGTTGTAGAGGTAGATGGCCGTCTCAGCCACGTCGAGAATGGAGACGCGCTCCAGATGGACCGGAGCCCCCAGCGACGCGGCTTGGATCCCGGAGGTCGCATCGCGAATCGTGACGTCGCTGAGGGCAAGTGAGCAGCGAAAAGTGGTGATGGCGGCGCCGGACTGACCGGCGATCTCGCAGCCCTGAATCGTGATCCTTCCGTTCGCGTTGCCCGCGACTCCCGTCGCGCCACCGAGTACCCGCGAGTCCTGAAGGACGAGGTGGTTGTAGACCGAGTAAGGCGAATTGACGATCGTGATGGCGTTCGTGCTCGTGCCTTCCTGCTCCAGGGTGACGCCTTGGATGGTGGCTTCGGCGGCGATCTGGAGGCTTCCGTAGCTGAGCGAGCCTCCTGCGTCCGGCAGAACGATCCGGGTGGTTTCGGCGTCCCCCTCGGCGCGAATCGAATCGAAGCCCTCCAGGAGAAGAGGGAACGTCTCTCCAGAAGCTGCGGAGTACTCGCCTGGCAGGAGCCTCGCGGTGACGTCGGTGCGCGCGAGCGCAGCTGAGATCGTGCGCAGGGGCTCTGCCTGGGTGCCAGCGCTGGCGTCATCCCCGAGGACGGGGTCCACCCAGACGTCCTGGGCAGGGGCGGAGGACACGAGCAGGCAAGCGAGGGTCAGGGAGGCGTTGGTCATGGGGAGGCCCGGGTGGAAGGGGAGAAGCAGGAAGGGGCTTCAGATGTCGGGGAAGACCGCCTGATCGGCGATGTGTCACACTCTTTCCTCCCTCAATGCGGCTCATTTCCATGGATCGAGGACCGGCCAATGGCCTCCGCCGCGCACTTGCTGCCGAGCAGCACGCCCGTGAGCTCGAACCGATTTTGGACAGCCGCCACGCCCAAATCGGCGGCTGGACGGATCCCCACGAAGGAACTCGCAACGAAGGCAGAGCCGTTGTGCCAGATCAGCTCGTCCTCTCGCTTCCCTCAATCTGCCAGCACAGGCCCACCCGGGGGCTGGATCAGATCCCCTGACGGTTCCCCGACGGACGCGGAGCGACGGCCGAGGGGGTCCAGGACGCGCTTCTTCTGAAGCAAGTCTTCTCGGAAGACGTCCTGAGCTGCACACGCTGCCGGGGCCGTCGGCACATGATCTCTTTGATCACGGACCCGGAGACGGCGCGGAAGAAGTTGGAGAGGGTAAGAGCGGCGGCGAGGAGATCAGCCGGATCGCCCAGTGGGGGAGTCCCGGCATCGCCAGGGGAGGTTGGCCTTCAAGAAGAAAGGCCGCTCTCGCATCCGTCTTCCCTGGCGTTGCCTGGCAACGATGCCAGTGCCACATGCAGCGCAACGCGCAGTCCTACGTCTCCAAGATCGTGATGAAGAAGGACATGGCGGAGGAACTCCGCTCCATCTTCAACGCGCCGACGATGGCCGACGCCGAGCAGGCCATCAAGACGGTCGTGGTCAAGTACCAGGACTCGGAGCCCAGAGTCGCCGCGTGGATCGAAGAAAACATCCACGAGGGACTGGCTGTCCTCCAATTTCGCGCCAGCCATCGTCGACGCCTTCCGGACGTCGAACGCGGTCGAGAGGTCCAACTCGGATGGCATCATCGCGATTCCGCCGGGTCCCTCTTCATGATCAACCAGTCGCCGCCAGGGTCGGGCCTCACCTCGTGGCTGTGCCAGGTCGCACGAAGGAGGCAGGTAAGGAGCCGCCGCTCCTCCGCCGGGGTGATCGCTCCGTCGCGGATCCCGAGCGAGGCGAAGAGCCGTTCCGGGTTCACAGGGATCTTGCTCGGGCGCCGATTGGAGACCAGAACCATGTGGACGGACACAGAGGGTTCTTCGTCCGTGGTGATTCCGCGCTCGACGGTGAGCCCAGCGAAGGGGCCCGGGATGTCAGGCACGTCCCCGCTCGAGGTGTCGAACACAAACGGATCGGATGTGTCTCCGCGCAGCGCCCGAACCAGTGCCAGCAGGCGTTCGGGGGTCCAGAGCGCCTCGCCGGTCGAGCTCCGCGCCAGCCTGAGCGTTCCCTGTGCAGTGCCCACAGCGCCCAGCATGATCCCCTGCGCCTCGTCGCCGATGTCCGCCTTGAAGACTGCCAGCATCTCGTTCAACCCAGGGAGGCGGTCTTCGATGGGGGCCGCGGCGTCGCTGGCGTCGTCTTGATAGGTGAGCCACCGGGTGAACCAGCCCTCCGAGCAGATCTTTGCCTGGCCTTCCAGAACCTTGGCGAGGGAGGGCTCGGGCAGGACGGCGGCGGCCGCCACGGCGGCCGCCGGCCACATATCCTGTCGGAACGAGGCGATCGACTCGAGGGCCTCGCGAAAGCGCGGCTCCTCGGGCACGCCACCGAGCGGCGCCGTGTCGACGGCGGCCAGCAGCCGGTACGCGCGTCGAGCCGCGGCCGGCTCGTCGGGGAAGGCGTCGTGCAGAAAGGCGGTCTCCGCAGGGCTGATCCAATAGGACGCGCTGGCGATGGCGCCGTGGCCCGACAGGCCCGCGGGCTTATCACCCTCGGTGAGGTGCGCCGGGACGTGCAGCACAACCCTGCCCGCTTCGCTGGCGGCGCGAAATCGAGCCAGCTCCGCCCCGGCCAGGAGCGAATCGTCTGGGCTCGCGCCCACGAAGACGGGGCACCTGGCTTCGAGCAGCTGGTCCGTCGTGCAAGCGCTCTCGAACTCGCGCAGGAACGGCGCCATCAGCCAGGCGGCGTGGCCCCAGTCCCCCTTGGCTGCGAAGCGCCGCGCCACGTCGCGGGCCTCCACGGGCGCCCAGGCCACCACGGCCCCTGGGCGAGCCCCGCCCTCGAGCAGCGATGCGGCCGCCACCGCGCCCAACGAGCAGCCGCGCAACAAAAGCCGCGCTTCGTCGCCCCCCACGAGGCCTCGGGCATGGGCGTAGATCGCAGCGGCGTCCTCGCCCAGGCGCGAGGGCGTGCGCTCTCCCTCCGAGGCGCCGATCCCGCGGTAGTCCATGACGAGAGAGGCGAAGCCCACGTGGGCGAGCCCCTCGTACTGCCTGCGAAAGAACGCACCGTCGAAGCCGGAAGACCCGGACTCGGCGAAGTGCACGACGAGGGGGGCGCCGTCGTCCGCGGGGACGAAGAACCCCTTGAGCGTCACGCCGTCCGCCGTGGTGCAGGAGGTGAGCGAAGCGTTCGGCGGGTACCCGAGGCCGTCGAGGCTCCAGTCCGCGGGCCCGTTCTCCTTGATGACCGGCGGCACCCATACCCCCCCGACAACCGCAGAGACGAGCGCTGCAACCACGCACCCCAGCGCCGTGACCAGGGCGGCTTTGCAGGGCAGGCGAATGAAGCCCGGGATCCGAGTCGATGGCATGGCGGGGCGTGACGACCGGATCCCGTGGCTCTGCCCGGATTCTCGAGTTCTGGCTTGGGTGGTCCAGCGCGCCATGCGAGCGCGAATCCTGGCAGCACTCGCGAAACCGCATTCTGTGGCGCAGACTAGTGCCCCGAATCAGAAGTTCGTCGCATTAGTTTCGCCTGTTTCGCTCCGTAGCTGCGTTGCCGAACCTTGGACGGAACTACTGCTACGCACTGCGGTTCGGACGCCTTGCTACGAAACGAAACAGACTGAAACTAATGCGACGAACTTCTGATTCAGGGCACTCGATCGAATGGGAGAGTGACCCTCCCCGAGTCCGGGACCTTCGGACGCATCCGCGAGCGCCCCCGGCGCGAATGATTCTCGTGACCCTCGACACTCGACCCATCCTCGTCTCCGGCGCGACTGGCTACATCGGTGGTCGGCTGGTGCCGCGCCTCCTGGAGGCGGGCTACCACGTTCGCTGCGTGGCGCGCTCGCCGCGCAAGCTGGAGTCGCGCGGCTGGATTCGGCACCCCAACGTGGAGGTCGTCGAAGCGGACCTCAACGACATCGACGCCATCATGCGGGCGGCGGTCGGCTGCCGCGCGGCCTATTACCTCGTCCACTCGATGCAGGCGGCGGGTTCGAAGTACCGTGAGGTGGATCGGCGGCTGGCTTCGAATTTCGTGGAAGCCTGCGTGAGCGGCGGCGTCGAGCGGATGCTCTACCTCGGGGGCCTCGGCGAGACCGGGGACGACCTCTCGGAGCACCTGTCCTCTCGCCGCGAGGTCGAGCAGATTCTCGGGGCGTCGAGCGTGCCGCTGACGGTTTTTCGCGCGGCCATGATCATCGGTTCGGGATCGGCCTCGTTCGAGATCTTGCGCTACCTCGTCGAGCGTCTGCCGCTGATGATCACGCCGCGCTGGGTGGTGACGCGGTGCCAGCCGATCGCGGTGCGCAACGTGCTCGCCTACCTGATCGGCGCCCTCGATGCGCCGGAGACGGCGGGTCGGACCCTCGATATCGGTGGGCCCGATGTCGTGACGTACCTCGACCTCATGAACACGATGGCGAAGGCGCGCGGCCTCCCTCGTCGTCGGGTGCTGGCGATTCCGCTTCTGACGCCGCGGCTGAGTTCGGCCTGGATTCACCTCGTGACGCCGGTCAGCGCGCGGATGGCCCGGCCGCTGGCGGAGGGGCTGCGGAACGAGGTCGTTTGCCGGAACGACGACGCGGCTGGCCTGATTCCCCAGGCGCTGTTGACGGTCCAAGAGGCCATCGACGCGGCGCTCCTGCGCACGGATGAGCAGGATGTCGAGACCTCGTGGAGCGCGGCGGGCCCGATCCCCGGCGATCCGGGCTGGGCGGGTGGCGAGGTCTTCCGCGACACGTGGACGGTGCTCGTGGCTTCGTCGGAGGCCGCGGCGTTCAAGGCCATCTGCCGCGTGGGCGGCGGACACGGGTACTACGCGCTCGACTGGCTCTGGCGCGTGCGGGGCTGGATGGATCGGCTCGTGGGCGGCCCCGGGCTGCGGCGCGGTCGTCGCGATCCGGAGAACGTAGCGTTCGGAGAGGCCCTGGACTTCTGGCGGGTGACCGGGATCGAAGCGCCCGAGCATCTCGCGCTGCGCGCGGAGATGAAGGTACCGGGCGAAGCGCTCCTGGAGTTCCACGTGGAGCCCGCGGACGACGAGGCTGCCGACGGTGAGTCGGATCGTCTCGTGCGGGTGGTGCAGACTGCGTCGTTCATCCCACGCGGGTTGTTCGGCCTCATCTACTGGTACGCGGTGCTGCCGCTGCACGGCTTCGTCTTCCGTGGCATGCTGCGCGGGATTCGCAAGAACGCCGAGAAGGAGGTTCATCCATCGGGCAGGCCCAAGGCATGGCGCGACCCCAAAGTCCACTCGATCCGCCCCGAGCAGCGCTGGCGTCGATTGACGCCGGGAACCGCGCTGGGTGCCGCATTGGCGCCACCGAGAAGCAGCGAGTAGCCGTCATGCCAGAAGGTCCCGAGATTCACCGCGCCGCCGATCAGATCGCGGCCGCCATCGCAGGCGAGCGAGCCCAGCTCGTTCACTTCGGCCTCCCGAGGTTGCACCCGTGGGAGGCGCAGCTGACGGGCGCCACCGTGACGGCGGTCGAGGCCCGCGGCAAGGCGATCCTCACGCGCTTCGACCTCGGCTACGCGGTCTACAGCCACAATCAGCTCTACGGAAAGTGGTACGTGCGCGGCGCGGGGCTCTACCCGAAGACGGGGCGTTCGCTGCGTATGGAGATCCAGACCGAGCGCAAGTCGGCGCTGCTCTACAGCGCGTCGGAAATCGAAGTGCTGAGTCCTTCCGAGGAAGAGGTCCATCCCTACCTCGTGAAGCTCGGTCCCGACGCGGTGGACCCGCGCGTACGGGCCGAGGAGGTGATCGCGCAGATGGAGGACCGGCGCTTCTCCGGGCGCAATCTCGGGGCGCTCCTGCTGGATCAGTCCTTCGTCAGCGGCCTCGGCAACTACCTGCGCTCCGAGATCCTGTGGTGGTCGGGGCTGCATCCGAGCTGGCGGCCGAAGGACCTGGACCCGGGCGATCGCGCGGACCTCGCGCGCTGGATCCTGGACGTGACGCGTCAGTCCTATCGCACCGGTGGGATCACGGACTGCCCGGCGCGCGTGGCGGAGGCCAAGGCCCAGGGCGTCCCGCGCAGGCTCTATCGGCACGCGGCGTTCGCGCGGGAGGGACTGCCGTGCCCCGAGTGCGGCAGGAAGCTGGAGAAGATCGAGGTCGGATCGCGGCGGCTCTACCTCTGCGAGGGATGCCAGCCGGCACCGCGCGCGTCGGCTGCCGGGGGGGCTTGAGTGCTGGTATCCTCGGGGCATGGCATGTTTCCTTGCTCGCCTCGTCATCGTCTGCTCGTGGCTCGCTCCCTTCGCCTCGTCCGCTGCGCAAGACGCGGCCGCTGTACAAGACCAGGCCGCCGCGTGGACGTGGGTACTCGCTGCGTCTCTGGAGGAAGAGGAGAACGCCGAACTCAGCGCCTTCGCCCGTCGGATGTTCGACTTCTACCAGGGCCGAGCCGCGATGAAGGGGCGGCTGGTTCCCGAGTCGACGCTCGAGGCGGCGCCTTCGGGTCCGACGGTGTTCCTGGGACCCGCCGACGGCTTTCGGCATCCCGAGTGGCTAGCACCGCTCCTGCGGATCGGGGGGATCGGGGGCGCGACCGTCACCCTTGGCGGTAGGACGTTCGCGGATCCCGAGACAGGGATCTACGTGAGGAATGCCGACGGAACGCGTTTGGCCTACACGGGGACGACGGGTGTCGGGTTCCGGCAGATCTTCGGCGTGCGCACAGGGCGGAGGGCCGCGACGGTCACGCTCATGGGGCGCGTGGAGCTGGAAGGAGACCATCGCTTCGGCGACCTCGAGCTGAAGAGCACCGGGTTCTTTCCCGCGTTGCCGTCCCCGGAGGCACTCGAGAAGGAGCTGGGCCCCGTGAAGGACGCCCTCTCTGCGGTGGATCTCTCGCCGGTCCACGCGAACGAGGGTGGCTCGGGGCTGGCCGACGAGTTCCAGCGCCGCCTCGGAGCCCTGGTGGAGGAGCCGCGCGTGCTCTTCTTCGGCGAGTCCCACTGGAACGGAGCGATCAATCGACTCTTCCTGGACGTGCTTGGCTGGCTGCTGCAGGAGCGGCGCATCTCGACGCTTTTCCTGGAGACGTCCTATTCCCACTCCGCGCACTTCGATCACTACGTGACGATCGCCTCGGATGAGGAGGCCGAGCGCTTCTGGAAGACGTCCCTTCGCCCGCTCGTGATCTCGGCGCTCACCAGGGAACTTCTTGATTCGGTCCGGGTCTGGAACCGCGAGAGCCCTGAGTCGAGGGTCGTGGTGGCCTGTCTCGACGCCGAGTTCGACTTTCGTCGGACGCTCGAGGACGCGCTCGCGGCGTACTTCCGGGCGATCGACTCGGAGTTCGAGGTGGAGCTACCCGAGCGGATCACCTCAGCGGCGGTCTTGAAGGAGATCGGCCGCCTTCGCGGGATCCTGGGGGAACACGAATCGGCCGCGTCGCCGCTCCCATGGATGTCGTCGGCATTCGTCGGGAACGCGCTCACGAACCTGGAGGAAGCAGCGCTCGTTCAGGGCGGAGCCAGGCAGCTGGGGGAACGTCAGCGTTCGATCCTGCGCAACATCACGGAGTTCCACGGCGATCGTTTCGTCCCGTCGGAGCTGGAGCGAGGTCTCGTGGTCTTCAAGATGGGGGCCGCCCACGCGGACCGAACGGCCGTTCGCCAGGACGGGACTTGGTGGGAGGCGCCGTACCTCGACCAGCGCTTCGAACCGACGCGGGGACAGGTGGCGACGATGATGGTGGGGTCCATTGGCTACGACTTCGACGACGTCCGCGACGTGATGCCGGAAACCCACAAGGCGTGGGCGCGGAACTACAACGATTTCGTCGAGAGCTATCGAAGCGCGCTGCGCGGCGGGAAGGTCGAACCGGGTCAGTTCTTCCACATCCAAGGTGGCGAGCTCACCGGCGTGGAGAAGGTCGTGCTTCATCGCGCATACGTATCCGGAGAGCGCGCGCTCCTGCTCAACGTGGTCGCCGAGGACGGACTGGTCGCCGCGGGGCTACTTCCTTCCCGCAGGCCATGGAAACGCTTCGACGAGGTGGTCTACGTGGTGGGCGGCAAGCTGGAGGCGCCGCTCCTGAAGGTAGAGGGCCGGTAATCCAGGTTCAGGGTCGGACCGGGTCGGCCGATACCTCCCCTGCGATGCTGATTCGACACTCGATGACGAGGAGCCCCCGAAGCGTGGGGCCCGACGAGCTTTGCAGGGACGTCTTCGAGATGTTCCAGCGAAACTGTATCCGCCACGCGGCGGTGCTGGAGGATGGGGAGCTGGTGGGGGTGGTTTCCGAGCGTGACCTGACGCGGGCGTTGCCCTTCCTCATCGCGGATCTCGATACGCCGGCCGAGGACACCGTCCGCGTGCTCATCGGCACGGTGATGGCCCGCGACCCGAGAACCTGTGAACTCAACGATCCCATCGACAGGATCGCGCTGGAGATGCAGGCCGCACGCATCGGCTGCATGCCGGTCGTGGACCAGGGCAAGCTCGTGGGAATGGTGACGATCACGGATCTCCTGCGCGGGTTTGCGGACCACTTCACGCAGGCGGGCGGCCGGGCCGTGACGCTGGTCTGGACCCACGAAGATCGGCTTCCGCGGCCGGATATCGCGGCGCTGTGCGTCGTCCACGGGCTCCGGCTCTCGACGCTCTTCGAGAGCCGGGCCGATAGCGGGGCGGACGTCTACCTCGTGCGGCTTCACGGAAAGGAGGATGCCTTTCGCGCTTTCCTTCGTTCCTGCGAGGCGGCGCACCTGGGTGTGCTCACGACGACGGTCTGACACTTACTTCAGCGAGAATCTGGCGATTGGCTACGCTGGGGACCGTCTGTTCGCAGTCCTCACAACCCCAGTCCCCACCCCACGATCATGAGAGTCTCCACCCCCTGGCTCGCCGCCGTCAGCTGTCTCCTCGCCATGCCGTCGCTGGCGAACGACGTCATCATCAGCAACTTCTCCAGTGGACTCGGCACCGGGACGGCCTTTGGCGGTACCGCCACGACGCAGTACAAGGCGTTCGGTTTCACCATGGGCGCGACCCCCTACGCGCTCGAGGAAGTCATCCTTTCGTTGAACGTCACGGGGGCCATGATCACGCCACTGCTCGAGATCTGGTCTGACGCTGGCGGTACGCCCGGTAGCCCGGTCTTCACGCTGGACAATCCCGCTGCCTTGGTCGGCCAGGCAGACTTCACGTTCACGGCGGGATCCTCCTTCACCTTGAGTCCAGGAGCCAGCTACTGGGTCTATCTACGGTCGATTCCCATGGCGGGTGATGCGTTCCTCTGGGAGGGATCCAGTCCTGCCACGCTTCCCACAGGCGCAGGTGCTACCGCGCTGAACTACGAGTTCAACGGAGGAATCAGCACCTTCTTCAACCGGCTCGAGGTCCGCGGAACCTCGGACGGGGTGGGGACGGCCTACTGCTCGGTGAACTCGAACTCCACGGGGCAGCCAGCCCTGCTGGAGGCAGATGGAAGCTCCTCCGTCGGCGACAACGATGTCACGCTCCTGGCGTCGCAGCTTCCGCAGTCTTCTTTCGGCTTCTTCATCGTGAGCCAGACCCAGGGCTTCGTGATGAACCCCGCCGGTAGCGCGGGCAACCTCTGTATTCTGGGCAGCATCGGCCGCTACGTCGGTGCTGGCCAGATTCAGCAGTCGGGCGCGACGGGAAGCTTCAGCCTGGCGATCGACCTTGCGGCGATTCCCCAGCCGACCGGAGCGGTCGCGGTCATCGCCGGGGACACCTGGAACTTCCAGACCTGGTTCCGCGACAGCGTCGGCGGTTCGGCCACGTCGAACTTCAGCAACGGTTTGCAGGTCGACTTCCAGTGAGCCGGATGAGCCCCGTTCGCGGCCGCGCGAACGGGGCTCATCGGTGACCTCGCCGCGTTTCGGTCCGTATCAGCGGAACGTCACGGCCAGCGAGCTCGAGAAGTTCGACGTCGGGCCGCTCGAACTCGAGTCGCGGTGCCAGAGCTGGAAGTACCACGTGGCGCCGGGCTGAGCGGCGGCTGCGCCGAGCGGCTGCGGGATCCTCGTCGTGTCGACCACGGTGGTGATCGTACCCGACGAGCCGCTCTGTCCGACCTGGTCGATGAAGCGCCCCACGGAGCCGCCGAGGCACAGGTTGCCGGCGCTTCCGGCCGGGTTCGCCACGAAGCCCGATGACGGCGAGGTGTTCAGGTAGCCGAACGAGAACCGCGGAAGGTCCGTGGCCTCCAGGACCAGTCGGTTCTCCGAGGCGAACGCGGAGCCGTCGCCGCGCAGCGCGGACGGCGCGCCCGTGGAGTTCGCCGTGACGGCGCATCCGGTGGCAACGCCGACGGAGCGTTCGACGAGCGCGAGCGCGAGCTGGCCGTTGGCGAGCCCTGCCTGGATCAGGACGTAGTCGCCGCTGTCCGAGATCGCGAGCGAGTTCGTCGCTCCGCCGAGAGACATGATCGGGATCCCGCTGGCCTGGCTCGTGTTTTGGACGAGCAGCGGCTCGTCATCGACCGCGAGCACGCGGCCCACGCCGGAGACGAGCGAGGTGTAGAAGACCTCGCCCGCGCTGCTGCGCTCGAGCGGTACTTCGCCCAGGTTGACGATGGGGTTGGCGGGGTAGGCGGGGTGGGGCTGACCTAGCTGGGCGAGAATGGCGCCGTCGACCATGAGGACGTCAGTCGCCGTTCCGCCGGCCTCCAGGACGTGGGCGCAGAAGGCGTAGCGGCCGCCGGTGGCGGCGGCCACGGTGGGGCCCTGGTAGGCGCTCCAGGTCGAGCCCGGGAACGGACCTGGCATGCCCTCCTCCATGATTCCGCCCTGGTCGGTGACGACCGCTGTCGTCCCGTTCGAGAACGTGCCGATCCTGACCGGCGCAGCCGCCGTCCCGTCGGAGGCCAGGGCCATCCGCGAGTTCAAGCTCGTGAAGGGGGCAGAGAGCCCGGGGGTGGGCGCGCCTTCAAGCGCGAGGATGTCGACGGTGCGCGTCACGGAGCCGATCCCCTGGAAGAGCAGAAGCGCGTCACGCTCGCCCTGGGCGTTGTCGCGGATGGTGCCGCTGATGAGGGTGATCGCGCCGCGGTGGCGAACGTCGTTGATCTGGAGGACCTCGGCGCCGGCGGGCACGTTCGGCCCGACGAGGGCGTCTCCCCTGGAGAGCACGACGCGCCCGTCGATGGCGAGCTTGCCGATCGAGCCCGTCGTGCCGCTGGCGTCGTAGACGGTGACGGCCGTCGCCACCGTGCCCGTCGGGCTGATGTCGGCGGTAACGATGTAGCGGACGCGCTCGCCCGTGAGCAGCGTGTCGCCCTCGCGCATCAGAACGAGACCGTCCTGGACGATGACGGTCCCGGAAGTCGACGAGGCGTCGGTCGTGTTCGCCACAGCGACCCAGGAGCCCGTGTTCGACACGGCCTGGCTATAGATGGAACTCACGGTGAGTCCGCCCGTGAGGACGTCGCCCGTCTGGAGGACGGCGACGGCGTCCTGGGGGGCGGCCAGGGAGAGGAGAGCGAGGGCTGCGATGAACATGGGCGGGGAGCGTGGGAGAGGAAGGGGGACGGACCCGCTGTGTCCCTGCCGGGGGTCGCTCGGCGACCACCTCCATTCGTGCGTTTCTTCGCTACGCTGCGGTCGATACGGCCACGGCTTCCGCTGGCCGACTTGGCCGCGGCGCTTGCCGTTCAGGCCTCGACCAGCACACTTGAGTCCGTCGGTCTGGCGTCGGTGCCTCGTCAGCTCACGCGCGGGCGACCCGTGATGGAGGGCCGCCGTCAGGGAGCGCGACGGGCGTCCCCGGCGGGAACAGGCCGGAATGCCCGGACTGGAATCGACTCGGCGTAGTGGGCCAAAGGCTCACCCGCGGGCGGTTCGTCCAGGCCGATCAGTCGGAATATGTCGCACCGCTCGATCTCGGCCTCGGCGGGCTGCAGCGGCCAGTGCGCATGCTGGATGTCACCGCGGAGCAGAGGTGAGCGAAGGGCGCCACCGAGGAGTTTCCTGGGAACGCCGTAGCCCGCCTGGGCGAACAGGGCGTAGCGTTCGGTCAGGAAATGCTCGAGGGTGCCTCGCTGACTCGTCACGGCCGGTCCCGAAGGCCGATAGCGGCCCTCGAAGCGAGCGGGCGGCTCGCCGCGATGCGTGCGCTCGGATCGGTACTGGATCCAGCTGCCGGCCGTCAAAGGCTCGTTCATCGCCATCCGCGCGTGCATATAGGGCAGTGAAAACGTCGCCCGCGCGCCGAGCACGGTCAGCGCGGATGAGGCGTCGAGGCTAAAGAACCAGACGCCAGGGGTTTCGCCGCTTCGGCCGCGATGGCGGACGTACGTCCTCAGATTGAGCTCGGGAAACCGGTGCGCCGTGGGGAGCGGCGGCAAGAAGCGAAAGCGAACCGCCTGCATCTCGAAGGGCACGACGCCGACCCAGGCCTGGCCTTCGAAGGTGTCGATCTCCAGCTCGGCCGGGATGCGTGGTCGCAGGAGTTCGACCGGCATGGGCCAATGCAGAAAGCAAAGGCGCGCCCAGGTCATCGTCAATACATGGGACATCTTCGTCGAAAGGTTTTCCCAGTGGGTTGGATCAGCGCGCCCACGGCAAAAGCCTGTCAGCAGAAGTCGATACTGGCGGCGTGCGACAAGTGGAAGAACGATGGAACCACCTGGTCGCGGAAACAAGTTCGAAAGTACCAGTCTTTGATGGCCAGTGCCGGGCGGCGAGTGACCATGGGCGCCGGTAGTGCAGCCAGATCGAGCGGGACGTTGATCTGAATGGATGAGTCAGGGGCGGGCACTTCGACCAGCACTCCTGACCACTTTGGCAGTTCATGGCCCGGCTCAGGGTGATATGGCCGTCTCCATCAGAGCATCCGCTGGTTCGACGTCAGCGTACGTGCAGGCGGAGGCTGCCTCTGGCCGCTCCTGCCTGTTTCCGTGGCGAGATTGTCCTTGATGCTTCAGACTCAGCGGTGCGAGGGGCGTCACTTCCCATGGCGCATCCTTTGCCTTCGATGATCGTTCGGCTCTTCCCAATCTCGCTTCCATGATGATCGCTCTCCTTCCATGCCTCGCTCTCGCCTGGCAGGCCTCGCCGCAGGTGCTCGCCCCGGTGGACGTTTCCGACGGATCGCTCTTTGGGCTGGCGGTCGACATCCATGGGACCACCGCCGTCGTAGGCGCGCCCTACGACGCAACGACGGCCAACCAGGCGGGTTCGGTTCACTTCTTCGACCTCGTCGGCTCGAACTGGGTCCGCACCCAGGTGATTCAAGGACTGGCACTCGATCAGCTCGGATCGTCCGTCGCGGTCTCCGGAGACTTCGCCGCCGCCTCCCATGGTCACCCCGACCGGGAGGTGGAGGTCTTCGAGCGCCAGCTCGGCGACTGGGTCCTGGTCGATGTCTTGGACTATCCCGGGGATCCCGTTGGCGTTCCGACCTTCGGTGGATCGATTGCTTTGGATGGAACCACCCTTGCAGTGGGAGCGCCTACCGCCTCGGAGGGAGGAGTCCTTGCAGGCGCGGTCTACGTCTACGAGCGCACCGGCGCGGGCTGGCAACTCTCGGCGACGCTCGCCGGTTCCCTCTCTGGCACCGGTTTTCCCGTCAGCCCCGACCACGGGCGGCGGGTGGCGCTGCAGGGCGACACTTTGGTCGTATCATCGCCGCGAGCCTCCAACGGAGGCGTGTACTCTGCGGGCACGCTTTTCGTCTACGGGCGCCAGGTGGGTGGTTGGAACCTGATGACGAACCTCCAGCAGCCCGCGGGGCTGGTGGGCACCGTGCTTGGCGGGCACGGGCTCCAGATCGACGGCGACCGTATCGCTGCTTCCGCGGTCGGATTCGACCTGCCGCCGTTTCTCGGAGCGGGGATCGTTCATATCTTCGAACGAATGAGCGGAGCGTGGAGTCATGGAGCCGCCGTTCTCGACCCTCGACCTAGCTCGTACGCGGGCTTCGGCGTGTCGCTTGGACTCGTGGGTGACGACCTCGTCGTCGGGCGCTCCGAATATCACGTGCGCGAGTGGGGCCTCCTCGACGCAACCGTGGAGTCGTTTCACCGGGGGAGCGCGGGCAGCTGGCAGCATGTCGGTACCCTCACCGATCCGCACCCCGGCCCTCTCCAGGGATTCGGAAACGTGATGGCCTTCGACCGATCCGGGCTGATGCTGCCCGCCGTCACCGGCATCACCGGCGGCGAGCGCCGCGGCAAGATCTACACGGCCCGCTATCCTGCCCCTTGGGACCCTGTCACCGCTACGGTTTGCAGGGGATCGATCTGCGCCTGCCCAAGCTCGGACAACTGGTCCGGATGTGGGAACAGCACCGTGCAAGAGGGTCGTCTCTTTGCCGCAGGCAGCGCTTCGATCTCGGCCGACGACCTCGAGGTGTACGCCGATCAGCTGCCACCCAACCAGATGGCGATGGTGCGACTGGCCCCGACGCTCGCCGCGCCTCGGCTCTTCGGCGAGGGGGTGCTTTGCGTCGACGCGGGTGCGGCGCTAGCGGTGCTATCCACCTCGATGACGGGCACGGTGGACCTCGGGCAGGGAATCGTGGCGGCGGCGATGTCCGCTGGCGCGGCCATCCTTCCAGGCGAGACCTGGTTCCTGCAGGTTGTCTACGACGATCCCCAGCGCGTGTTTCGGTGTCGGACCTATCCGGGCCAACCGACTTGGCCCTTCTTGGGCGTGCCCTGGAACGGCAGGCCCTTGGCCGTGGCGGGCGGTTTCAACGTGACGAACGCCCTCGCTGTCACCTGGAGACCCTGAGGCACTGTGCAAGAATGGCTCTGGCTCGACGCGCATCCGCGTGAGCGGATGCGCCAGGGACGTCGAACGGCCTGCAAAAGGAAATTTCGCCCAGGCTGTGAGCTCCTCGGACTCCAGCACCAGGCAACGGGGCGGGCGCCGCTGCTCTGTCCAAGGAGGAGACAGCGCACGATCCTAATCCGTGATTTTGGGTGGCCGCCGTGACCGGCGTGGCAGGCTCACGGTTCAGGGGGGCCCGTCGGGCCCCTGAAGCTTCCGCCAAGTCCCTTCCTCCTCAGTCCCGTGCGCGACCATCTGACGCTCTCTCTCTCGCTTCTCCTTCTGCTGGGCGCCGCCACGGCGGGCTCGGTGAGCGCGCTCGTTCCGGCCTTCAGCGCTTCCGCTGGCGACCCGATGGTCGAGAAGGCAGTGGGCCGAATCGCCGAGGTCGAAGCGGCCGAGAAGGCGCTGGCGGCGGGCGACAAGAAGAAGGCCGAGTTGCTTCTGAATCAGCTCGGATGGGCGACCAAGCGGCTGAATGCCGTCGTCCAGCAATCAACGCCCGAGTGGAAGGCGGCGATGAAGCGTCACAACGAAGTGCTCAAGAAGCTGGAGACCAAGCGGGACGCCAAGCCAGCGCCTGCGCCGTCCAGTCCGCCTGCGACCCCGCCGGCGACCCCTCCAACGGGCGGCAATGGAACGGGCACGCCCCCGAAGCCGGCGCCCCCGAAGCCGGCGCCCCCGAAGCCGGCGCCCTCTACCGGCAAGGTCTACGACCACGAAAAGGTCGTCCGCTTGCACGAGGACGTGAACCGCGCCTTCGAGAACGCCAAGGCCATCCCGATCAAGTTCTTCCTCGACGCCAACCGCGTCAATGGAATGAAGAAGGAGATAGCGGGTTTCCGCGAGCGCCTCGCGGCCTTCCCGGAGAGCCACGAGAACGTCCAGGTCGTCCAGGGGAACATCGACCTCTACGAGAACTCTGTCAACGGCGTGCTGGAGAAGATCGCCGCCGACCGCGCGGCCGAGCCGGTCGTCACCCAGAAGCTTGACGGGCTGATGGACAAATACAGCGACGAGAACTTCCCGACGCGCATCGAGCCGCCTTACAGCGAGACCCAGATTCGCGCATGGGCGACCGAGCTGCACCTGCGCCGCACGAAGAAGATCCCCGAGGACCTCGCCTGGCTCCAGAGCGTCGAGGGCAACCTCGCCGTCAAGCCGGGCCGAGTGGCCAGCCTCGCGAACGCGCTTACCGGAACCGAAACGCGCAAGATCAACGAGTCGGAGCGCTACGTCGTCGACGGGCTCGACGGCTTCGCCGCCGACGGCGTTCGCGTCGCCGAGGATCTCCTTCAGATCGATCCGGGCGACGAGAACAAGATGCAGCAGCACGTGCTTGGCGAGGGACAGCTCGCGCGCAACATGGAGATGCTGGCGACGATGCGGCACCGCGCGGAGATGGCGCGCATCCTAGACAAGACGCTGGAGCGTGAGAACCCGCCGAGCCGCGACGCCCAGGTCCAGAAGATGGACCTCGCGAAGGGGCACCTGGAGGAACTGGCGAAGATCGGGCTCGCGGAGATGCGCATGCCCAAGGCCGCGTCGACCTCGGAGGAACTCCGGAACGCCGCTGAAGAGACGCTCAAGAAGAAGGACTACGAGGTGGGCGAGTGGACGCGTCTCGTCATCAGCGGCGACCTGCGCGAGCACAAGAAGCGCGAGGGCTGGATCGACTTCGATACCGTCACGACCTCGGTGACGTTCTACGACTACGAGTGGAAGGAGTTCTTCGTGACCACCGCGGAGCCGATCGGCGACGAGACGTGGCTCTTCTTCAACAGGCTTCGCTTCTACACCTCCGGCGACAGCACGACGCCGCTCAACCGATGGATCCTGGCCGACAGGATCAAGACGACGCCGATTCTGCCCGAGAACCTCGACAAGTAGGGCGGCTGGTGCCCGCTCAGGATCGCTCGAGCCGCGCTGCGATGACGGACCGGCCCGAGCGTTCGAACTCTGCGTCCTCGTGCTCCACGGCCCAGACCACTCGCGCCAGCGCCGCGTGGAGTTCCAGACGATCCAGCAGTGCATGGTTCACTGCGTGCCCGTAGCCCTTCAGGAACGCGGACCAGAGCGCTTCGCGTCCCGCCGGGATCGAGGAGCGGGCTCGCTCGACGTCGACGAGCGCCCAGTCCGCGCGCGCGTGCTCGAAGTCGATCACGTGGAACGAGTCTCCTGACGCGATCCAGTTGCGGGCGGTGAAGTCGCGGTGGCAGGGGACGCGCCGCGGAACCTGCGCGCCCGCGGGCCACGGGGCGGAGACGCGGGCGTGAATCTCCGCGATCAGGCCCGGCTCGACCCTGCCGGAGGCGCGTGAGCTCCAGGTCTCCGAGCGCTTCGTCAGCGCTTCAGGAATGGCCAGAGGATCGCTGTCCTCGAAGGGGAGAGCATGCAGTCGCCGCAGCCAGCGTCCGGCACGTTCGTGGTGAGCGCATTCTTCTTCCGCCGTGAGTCCTGCGGAGAGAAGCGGCTCGCCCGGAACCGCTTCCAGCAAGAGCGCGCGCGGCTCCTGTCCGCGCGCAGCGAGCAGCGCCGGGCACTCGCCGACGGCTGGCGCCCAGCGCTCCAAGGCTTCGCGCTCCTGGGCGAACTTGCCAGGCTGGCGATGACACTTGAGGAAGACGCGGCCACCGCTTTGGAGACTCGCCTCCCAGACCTCCGACTCGGCGTGATCCCAGGAGGCGTCGCGCCAGCGGCTCACCGGCCCCGCCGTTTCTTCGACGAAGGCAACGAGCTGGGGCCCGGGCTCGGCGCTCCCGGCTCCGGCTCCGGCTCCCGTCACTTCACCAGGCGATCTTCGAGCGCGCCTGATGCCTTCAGCGCGGCGAGGACCTGCTCTTTCACCGCGGGCCGACACACGACCAGTTCGTGGTTCTTCGGATCGCGACGATTGTAGGTGTGCTCGGTGCCGTCGAGGCGGCAAACGTGCCAGCCTGCGCTGCGCGCGATCGTCTCGGGGGCGCAGGTGTCCCACTCCTTGAGCCCGATCTTGTGCACGTACATATCCGCGTCGCCCGCCAGCAGCATCGCGACCTTGTTGCCCGCGGAGCCCGCCGGTGCCAGCTCACCGTCCATGGCGCTGGCGAAGCGGTCCACCCATTCGGGCGTGTGGCTCCGGCTGACGGCGATGCGCGGCTTCGCGGGCGAAGCGCTCGTCCCCGTCACGATCCTGTGCTCACCGGTGCATACGACGCCGCTGTGGTGCGCGCCGTCCTGACAAACGCCGTAGTAGATCTTGCCCTGGGAGGGCAGCGCCACCGCACCGAGGGCGCAGCGGCCGTCGACGGCGAGGGCCACGTGGACGCCCCAGTCGTCGCGCAGCTGCGCGTATTCCTTGGTGCCATCGAGCGGGTCGACGATCCAGACGCGGGACTTGTCGAGCCGCTCGGGCGTGTCGGTCGTCTCCTCCGAGAGGATGCCGTCGTCGGGGTAGCGACCGGTCAGGAAACCGTGCAGGTAGCCGTCACAGGCCTGATCGCAGACGTCGCCGAGCATCTTGCCTTCCCAGCGATCTTCGGCCCGGAGGGCGAGGCCGCGCTCGCCCGCGACGCGAGCGGCTTCGATGGCGAAGGCGAGGTCTCTCTCGATGGTGGTGGAGTCCAGCATGCGTGGGGTGGTCCTAGGAAGGCCTGCCCGTGGGACCCGGCCAGGCGCTGAAGCCGCCGACCAGGTTGTGGAGCGTTTCGTAGCCTTGCTTGGCGAGGTGGTCGCACACCGCGGCCGAGCGGCCACCGGCCGCGCAATAGATGAGCACGGGGCGGCCGTCGTTCGGGATCTCGGCCGCGCGGTCCGGAATCTCGTCCATGGGGATCAGGAGAGCGCCGTCGACGATGCCTCCGGCGGTTTCCTGGGGCGTGCGCACGTCGATGACGCATGCTTTGCCCGAGGCTTCCATCACGATTCGATGCGCTTCGTCGCCGTGCACATCCTTCCAGAGCTGTCCGTCGTTGATCATTTCAGAGGTCAAGGTTTGGCCCGCCGCCAGCCTGGCGAGCAGACGCTGAAGGGTATCGATCCGTTGTTCCAGTTCTTCTCTCACGCCATTCGCCGAGCGGGTGGCGTCGCGCGCCGCGTCCTCGGCGGCGCGCAGGGCCGCCGTGGCGCGCATGTAGGCGACGAAGGCCACGAGGAGAACGGCAGCGGTGGAGGCGTATTGCGCGAACATGCGGTTCAGCTGGGGTCTGACGGGGCGTCCGAGCTTTCCGATGGCATCGTGATGCCAGCCGACCGGGGGACGAAGAAGGCGGAGCTGGCGGTGAAGCCGTGGAGGAACGGCTCGCCGCCGATGGGGCCGATCTCGCCGCCGGCGGAGAACCCTGCCATCGGGAAGCCGGGTCCGAAGAGGGCCTCGATACGGTTCGCGTCGTGATCGGGGCCGACGAACATGCTGCGTCCGCGGCCTCCGCAGGTGAAGAGGAGCCCGCCGACCGCTTCGCCGAAGGACTCCAGACCCGCGAGTTCGAGCGTGGACTGCAGCTCCGCCGTGGCGGAGGTGGCGTCGCGGACCATGAGCTGTAGCGTGGACCCGGCGCGCAGCTCGTCGTCCGCGATGGCGACGGCGTGCCGCTTGGGGTCGAGGCCGAGGATGCTGCGGACGAGCAGGTCGCTGGAGCGGAACTTCTTCTTCGCGGCGTCGATCGCGCGGCCGATGAAGGCGCCGCGCTGGAAGAGCTGGCGGTCCTCGTCGGGAAGGGATTCGAGGGTCTCGAAGAGGACCTTGGCGGCGGCCTCTCCGCGGAACTCGAGGATCACGTTGCCGTCGACCTTCGTGGCGACCAGCGGCGGGCCGATCGGGCGGCAGCCCTGGCTCACGGCGTTCACCATCCGCGTCTCGCCTTCGAGGATGACCGCCACGGCGCCCGAGTTCACGGGGTCTGCGCCCGCGAAGAGGAGGTTCTGACCGGGCGCGATTCCGCCGCTCGCGAGGCCGCCCGCGAGCGGAACGTCGGGGTACTGGCGGTGGAATTCCTTGAGCCACGCGGTGGACGGGAAGCTGAAGGGATCCGCGAGGAGCACGACGCTGGCCTGGGACTCGTCGCGGAGTTCGAAATGGCCCACGCCGCGGCCGCCCGCAGAGGTGGGCGCGAGGTGGGCAACGCGGATTTCGGTGTTCGGAAGCGTCGCGGCGAGGACCGAGATCCCGGCGGAGTTCTCGGCCTCCTTGCCCGTGCCCGCGGTCCAGGCGCCGGTGCAGCCCGCGAGCGCGCGGGTGCCCGTGGCCTCCACGAGTTCGCCGGCGGCGCGGGCGAGGTCGGCGCCGTAGTGGTGGGTCGCGAAGGCGAAGAGGATGTCGGGGGCTTCGCCGCCGAGCTGGGCATCGATGTCGTCCGCCACCTCGCCGACCGCCGCGTCCAGGTTGGACTCGGTGGAGAGCGCTGCGGCGCAACGCATGGTGAGGGCTGGGGAGGGCATTTGAGGGGGAGTTAGACGAGTTTCTCGATGTCGCCGAGGGAGCGCCACTGGCTCACGAGGCTCGCCGCGAAAGTATGGTCGCGCTCCTTGACGGCGACCCCGTAGGTCGCGGTCTGGCGGATCCACTGATCGCGCTCTTCCTCCGATCCCTGGTCGGCGGACCAGAGATCGACGTCGTGCATCACGACCTCGAAGCCGTTGGATTCGTCGAAGCGACCGATGACTGCGCTGCCGTCCTTGCACTCGATCACGAGGTTCATCCCGTGGGGTGCGTTCATGATGTTCTGGGGCATGGGCGGAATTGTACGGCCCAGGTCGGTCGCGGGGCTATCCTGTCGGCCGCATGCAGCCCTCAGACTTCATCTGGATGGACGGGAAGCTCGTCCCCTTTGCGGACGCGACCGTCCATGTGCTCTCCCACAGCCTTCACTACGGCAACGCCGTATTCGAAGGCATCCGGGCCTATTCGACGCCGGAGGGGCCCGCGATCCTCCAGCTCCAGGCCCACGTCAAGCGGCTCTTCCGCTCGAGCCGGGTGCTCGATATGAAGATCCCGTTCTCGGAGTCGGAGATCGAGGCGGCGATTCTGGAGACGGTGCGACGCAACGGGCACGAGAGCTGCTACGTGCGGCCGCTGGTTTTTCGCGGGTTCGGGCCGCTCGGGGTGCTGCCGAAGGGAAATCCGATCCAGATCAGCGTCGCGACGTGGGAGTGGAATTCTCTCCATGCGGAGGGAGGCCTCGATACGGGGGTGGACGTCGGATTCAGTTCGTGGCGCCGGATGGCTGCAGGAACGCATCCGGCGATGGCGAAGGCGTCGGGTAACTACCTGAACTCGCAGCTCGTGGTGCAGGAGGCGGTGCGGCACGGCTACGCCGAGGGTCTGGTGCTCGACGTCGACGGGTACCTGTCGGAGGGTAGCGGGGAGAACGTGTTCTTGGTGCAGGATGGCGTGGTGCTGACGCCGCCGATTGGCAACTCGATCCTCGCTGGCATCACGCGCGGGATGGTGATGGAGCTGTGCGAGGAACTCGGGATCGAAGTGCGACAGGCGCGAATCCCGCGAGAGGCCGTGTTCTTCTCCCAGGAGATGTTCATGACCGGGACGGCGGCGGAGATCACGCCGGTTCGCACCGTGGACGGGAAACCCCTTGAAGAAGCGGCGCCGGGGCCGATCACGAAGCGCTTGCAGACCGAGTTCTTCGCCCGGGTGAAGGGGACCGTTCCGGATCGCGGCGGCTGGTTGACGCACGTGCGTCAGGCGAGCGTTTGATCTCCTCGCCGATCGGGCGGTCTCATATCCGCTCGGTCGATGGAAGCCGACTTGGCGTTACGATGGGGGCATGCGAATCACGGTTTCGGTTGCTCCTGGCTCGGTCCTCTTCTTTGCGTTCCTGACCTCGATCGCTGCGCCCGCGGCGGCTCAGAACGGAGATCGAAAGGGCGAAGTGCAGGGTGATCTCCCTGCCGACCTCGTCATTCCGCCGGCGCCCGTTCTTTCGCCCGAGGAAGAGCGCGCGACGATTTCGGTTCCGCCGGGCTTCGTCGTGGATCTCGTGGCGGCCGAGCCGCTCGTCGTGGATCCCGTGCAGATCGTGTTCGATGAGCTCGGCCGTCTCTGGGTCGTCGAGATGACGGGCTACATGCCCGATATCGACGGGAATGGTGAGCATGCTCCGATCGGCAACATCGCGATCCTGACGGATGACGACGGCGACGGAACGATGGATTCGCGGACGAACTTCGCGACGGAACTCGTGCTGCCGCGCGGCGTCGTGCCGCTGCATGGCGGCGCGCTCTGCGTGCTACCGCCGGATCTCGTCTTCCTCCGGGATGACGACGGGGACGGTGAGTTCGACACGCGCGAGGTGGTGGCGACCGGGCTCACCCAGGGGCTCGCGAACCCGGAGCACGCGATCAACACGCCGATCCTCGGGCTCGACAACTGGATCCATTTTTCCAACTGGGATCGGCGCGTGCGCAGGACGTTCGACGACGAGGGCAACCCGCGCTGGGAGATCCAGAGGACGCGCGGTGGCGGGCAGTGGGGCCTTTCGATGGACGACGTGGGGCGCATCATGCGCAACACGAATCCCAACCCGCTGTACTGCGATATCGTTCCGTCGCACTACGCCGTGCGGAACTCGCACCAGAGTCGGTTCCACGGTGCGTTCGCGGGTGTCGATGCGAAGAACGCGACGTTCCCTTCGCGCATCAACCCGGGCGTGAACCGCGGCTATCAGCCCGCGACGTTGCGCGACGATTTCACGCTGGCGGCGTTCACGGCGGCGTGCAGCCCGACGGTACTGCGCGGGCAAGGGCTCGGCGAGGCGGCGGACGGAGACATCTTCGTGTGTGAGCCGACGGGCAACCTGGTGAAGCGCTATGACCTGGCCCAGGCGGAGGGGAGCGCGAAGCTCGTGGCCACGAGCGTGCATAAGCAGGTCGATTTCTTGACGTCGACCCACGAGCGCTTCCGTCCGGTGGCGGGTACGACGGGGCCTGACGGAACGCTGTACCTGGCGGACATGTATCGAGGTCTGATCCAGCACCGGATCTTCCTGACGAGCTTCCTGCGCAAGCAGATCATCGAGCGGGACCTGGCGGGGCCGATGGGGCTCGGCCGGATCTGGCGGGTGCGTCGCAGCGATGCGGCCGTCGGGGCGCCGGAGGTCGACCTGCTCGGGGCGCCGCTGGTGGACCTCGCGGGCTTCTTGACTTCGGACAATTCCTGGCTGCGGGACAACGCCCAGCGCCTGCTGGTCGAGAGCGTCGACGGGGAGGCGTCGGTGCTGGAGGCGCTGCGCGAGATCGCGGGCGGCCAGGACGCGATCGGGGCGGTGCACGCGCTCTGGACGCTCGACGGCGTGGGCTACATGACGCCCGAGGTACTGGCGGGTGCGCTGCGATCCACGGATAGTCGGGTGCGCTGTGTGGCGGCGGAGATCGCGGGCTCGTGGCTGGGGCTGGAAGGCAACGATCTACTGACGCAGGTCGCCGGGATGGTGACGTCGGACCGTGACCCGCGGGCGCGGCTCTACTCGATCCTGGCGATCGGTGAGTCGGACGCGGAGGTCGCGCAGGACGCGCTCGCGGACAGGATGACGACGGATGCGTCGTCTTCGCTGGAGCGGTCGGCGGTGATCTCGGGCCTGGAGTACCGGGAGGCGGCTTTCCTGGCGGCACTCGCGGAGCGCGAGGACTGGCTGGAGGAACGGCCGGGACGCAAGGCGCTGCTCAAGGAGCTGGCGGAATGCGTGGGGCGTGAAGGCGTGTACGAGAACGTCGGGATGGCGGTCGATCTGGCGCTGACGCATCCGGCGAAGTGGTGGAGCGATGCGTTGCTGGAAGGCCTCTATGCGACGAGGCAAAAGGGCCCGAAGGGCGAGCGGCTTCCCCTGCCGCTGCGCGCGATGCCGGTGGCCCTTTCCACGGCCTCGCCCGTCCCAGACGCATCTTCGCCGATTTTTGCTGCGGTGGACGAGGGCTGCACCTGGCCCGGAAAGCCGGGCGCGGTGGAGATCGAGATCCCGCGGGACCTCACCGAGCCCGAGAAGGCTCTCTTCGATCGGGGCGCCGAGGTCTTCACGGAGGCCTGCGCCACCTGTCACCAGAGCCACGGCGGGGGAGAGGAGGGAAAGGCGCCGACCCTGCGAGGTACCCGTTTCGTGGTGGGCCCCGAGCCCCGTCTGATCCGAATCTTGATGCACGGCCTGGAGGGCCCGGTGGAAATCGACGGTCAGACCTGGAACCAGGAGATGCCCCGCTACGAGGGCGAGGACGAGGACCTCGCCGCGGTCCTCACCTTCATCCGACGCTCGTGGGGAAACGGCGCCGACCCCATCACGCCCGCGATGGTCGAGGTCCAAAGAAAAGAAACGGCGGGCCGCACCCAGCCCATGTCCGCCAACGACTGACCCCGGCGCGTATCCGACACAAACGGACCAGGTGCAAACGTACCGCTACAAGGGAACCAGGTTCCCTTGTAGCGGTACGTTTGCACCTGGTCCGTTTGTGTCGGATACGCGCCGGGGTCAGGGGGTCTTTTGGCAGCGTTCCCAGCGGGTCGTTTCCAGGGGGGCGGACGGGGAAGTGATTTGCAGGGACTTGGTGGGGATCTTTGATTCCTCCAGGATCGTCGAGCCGTTGAGCTGGATGACGGTTCGGGAGGCGTTTCGGATGGCCGTTAGCTCGTTGTGGCCGCCGGCGTGCCAGAACTTCGAGGACTTCAGGGGGAATGGCGGGGACTGGGTGCCGTCCTCGTGGTGGAGGACCGCCTCGGCGTTGTCGCCCAGGATGCTCGTGCGGATGGCCGGGGAGGAATCGAAGGCCGCGGTCTCATTCGACGGGGTCGGGATCGGGGTCCACTCGTGCTGGCCACTTCGGATCACACGGGGGTTCTTCCAGCGCATCTGGATGTCGTCGTCGCCGCCGTGGATCTGGAAGCCGAACTGGCCAGTGAGATCCTCTGCGTCCAGCAGGTCGGCGGCGGGGACTCCGTTGATCCACGTTCGGAGGTGGGGGCCGTCCGCCACGATCGTGTAGTGGTTCCAGCCCGCCTCGTCGAAGGCCTCTCGGGCTGGCTCATTGTCCGAGAGATCATCGAGCCAGCCGCGGCGGCCCTCGTAGTAGATCCCGGCCGACCAGCTCCGCGGGCTCGGGTCGATCTCGGCCTGGTAGCCAGCCACGCGGCCATCCTCCATCACATAGCTGCGGAACTGGATCCCCGAATTGCCCTCTTGCTCCATGAGCAGGTCGACGTCCAGCGTGAAGTCACCGAAGGAGTCGTTCGACATCAGGAAACTCTGGCGACGGTTCGGGCCCGCGGATCCGATCAGTGTATCGCCCTCGACGGCATAGATCGCGTCACCATGACTCGTCCAGCCGTCCAGGGAGCCGGGCGCAGGAAGCAGGGACTCGCCGTCCTCGTTCTTGCTCGCAGGCACTGGCACTGCGTCTCCGTCAAGGCGCCGCACGCGCATGCCTCGGATCCATACCTCGTCCCCGTGGTCCTGGAGAAGGAGCCTTCCAGGCGCGGGCTGGCCGAAGCCTTCGACCTTGGCAAACTTGCTGTCCGCGACGGCCGCCTTCCACTCCTCGGAGGTGACGTCTGCGGCGGCGATCAGCTTTCCATCGAGGTAGTGCTCGATCCTCGGCCCGCGCACCACGATCCGGGCCGTCCGGTACTCACCCCAGGGAGTGAACGGCGCCTCCGCCGCGTCGACCACGTCGTAGATCGCACCCATCCGATGCTCGGCTTTTTTCTCGTCGTCCGCAGGATCCCGGAGCTGAAACTCGATGCCGATCGGTTGCTTTGCCTCTGCGGGAATCCGGTACTTCAGCCCCGAGTTGCCCGCGACCGTCGTCTTCCAGTCGAACGTCAGCTCGAAGTCCCCGAAGAGTTCGTTCGTCACGATGTCACCTGCGTTCGCCTCGCGCACGATCGTCTCGCCGTTGAAGTTCCAACCCGCCGGTGTCGCGCTTCCGCTGAAGCTGCGCCAGGCCGCGCGGTCCATCAACGAGATCCAGCCGTCTGCTTTCTCGGCGTCCGTCAGCGGCGCAGGGGCCGTGCGCACGTCGCGCACGGTGCCGGTGGCGGCCCACTCCGTTCCGCGGGTCAGCAGGCCCCGGAACTGAGTGTCCCTGTGCGACGCCTGCTGCGGCGCCGAGTTCGACCACACGTGGCCCAGCGGCGTGTGGAAGATCCGGCCGTCGCCATAGCTCTTCACCAGCACCATCGGCTCCGCGCTCCCGGTACCGCCCGTGTCGGGATCCGACATCGCCGTCGCCAGTACGCGCCGATCGACGCCATGCACGTTCACCAACCGGTGATACAGCTCGTCCGGGTGCATGACGATATCGGGGAGCGAATGGGTGACCGGATGATCGCGGTCCGTCATCTCGATGTTGAACGGATGGAAACGACCGTGCCCCGTGCCCTCCCGCCAGAGGTCGCCGACGAGCTTTTCGTACTCGATCCAGCCCGGCCCGTGGTTGTCCGCAGCGTGTACGACGACGACGCCGAGGCCGTGGCGCACCGCATCGAGGAACGTTGTCTCTGCCGCTTCCCCCCAGCGCTTGCCGTTGTAGTCGAGGACCACCGCTGCGTAGCCCGCGAGACGGTCCGCATCCGCCAGATCCTTCGCAGGCTCGTACGTCACCACGACGTCGAAGAGGTCTGCCTCCTCCAGGATCTGGACCAGCGATGGAGTCGTCCATCGCCAGTCGTGGTTGTTCTCGCCCGAGACGACCAGGACCGGAATCCCAGTTGCCTCCTGAACGACGGCTGCGGGGGAGGGGAGAGCCGCGGAGGTGGTCGCGATCCACGCGAAGCACCCTGTCGAGTAGATGGTTCTGAGCATGCTGCCGCCATCTTAGCCGTCGCGCGCGCTCCTGACCGAGGCGCTCCTTCCCGGGAGCTATCGCTCTCGTCCTGCGTCGCGCATCGGGCTCAAGATCGACGTCCTGATGCCGCTGCCGCTTCGGAGCGCGCCCGCGTCCTCGCTGCCTCCTTCGACCGTCGCTTGCCTGGCATCGAACACGACGACGACCCCGGATCCCATGACCGTGACCGCGCCTTCCTCGAAGAAGAGGGCCGTGGATTCGGACACGCCATACCCGACCGCTCGACCCGCGTCGAGCACCGCCGTCAGGAGCCGCCCCTCGCGTTTTCTCTCCCGGAAGTGCTGGTCGATGATCGTATGGGAAAGCAGACCGAGGCCCGCGCGCCCTCTCATTCCGCCCACCACGTACGCTTCTGGCTCCGGGTCTCCTGCGATACAGACGCTGCCGAGGACCGCGGCGCCAGCGCTCGTGCCGCCGATCAGTGCCCCGCGTGCATGAGCCGCCAGAAGGTCGTCGACCAGGCCGAGTCGCTCCAGTTCGTCGAGCAGCCGGTCCTGGTCCCCGCCGCCCATCCAGATCACGTCGGCCTCGGCGAGAAGCTTCGCCGCAGCCGCCTCCTCATCCGGCGCAACCACAGAAGACGATGCGCCCTCTTCCAGCCACATCGCCGACGAAGGCTCTCCGCGGTTCTCCGCTCTCGACGCCCAGGCGAGTACCACCACGGAAACGTTTTCCGAACCCCGGGCTCGCACCCGTGCGAGCGCCTCCCGAATGGCCGGGCGCGGAGTGGAGCCGCCGCCTATGGCCAGCACGATCCCCTCCGCTGAAGGCTGGCCTTCCGGGCACGCCCCCAAGGACGTGTCCCAAAACGCGTAGGCGATTGCCAGGAAGACTCCCAGGGCCAGGGAATGGAAAGTTGCTCTATTGGGATTCATGGTACTCGGATGCGGGTTTTCGCTGCGGGAAGCTGACCAGGGTGGCCGATCAGCACTGGAGTATGAACCTCCTCGAGGAAATTCGCCTCCCTGTGGGGCTGGACGAGGCCTGGACGGCCGCGCTCACGGCTGAGCTGGAAGAGGCCACGGCGGCCCTCCCGAACCTGAGCCCTGCCGCCCTCGAGCTCGCGGAACTCGCCGTCAGCGGAGAGTACGACGCGGAGATCGTGGGCGCCGTTCTCGAGAGGGACGAGAAGCTGCGTACTCAGGTTCTGCGCCTGGCCAACTCGGCCTTGTACGCCGGTGAGAGCTACATCGAGAACACCGCGGCCGCGTCCCAGCGAATCGGCATGCGCGCCCTCTGGGAGATCGCGGTCATCGACGTGGCTCGTGTAAAGGTTTTCGGCCCTGCACTGGGCCAGGTCCTCGGTGGCAGCCAGATGTGGAGCATCGCTCGCCTCGCGGGCGCGATCTCCCTGCGACTTTCGTCGCTGAAGCTCGGCAAGAACCGCGCATCCATCCTCGCGGGCCTCATTCTCTGCGTCGGGCCACCGCTCGCGCATCAGCTCATCCGCCGCGTCGAGGAACGCTCCGGTAGCACGCTGCCCTCGCGCATTCGACGTGAGGTTTCCAACAGGATCGCGCCGACGCTCAGCGTCATCCTCATTCGTGCCTGGAAGCTCTCCGACGCCATCGAGAGCGCCGCCTCCTCGATGGCGGACGGGATGGGGGAGCCGCCCGCCGACCGTGAAGCCCAGGTCGCGGTATTCTCGGTCTCCCTCGCCCGCTACGTCACGGCGCGCGGGACGGCCAACCTCTCGATGCCGCTACGTTGGCCGACGGCGGTCTCGCTGGGCGTGACGCAGATGGAGATGAACGAGATCGTGTCCGCGGCCGCCAGCGTCGACGAGAACCCACTGACTCTCTGATCCGATGTCCCCCCTCGATCAACGCCCGAGTCCCGACTCCTACCGCAGGCTCGAAGCCGCCGTGGACGAAGTGCTGGGTGCGATCCGTGTCCTCTTCGTCGACGACAACACTCTGGCCTGCCGCATCGGCTGCCGGGTGCTCACGGAACTCGGCGCGCAAGTCCAGTGCGCGACGAGCGGAGCCGAGGCCCTCGCGCTCGCGGAGGCTTCGGAGTTCGACATCATCATGCTCGACTGCGCCATGCCCGGCATGTCCGGTTTCGACGTGGCCCAGGAACTCCGCCGCCCGGGAGCGCGTACGGCGAACACGCCGATCGTCGCGGTGACCGAAACCGACGCCGAGGGCATTCGTCAGCAGGCTCGACAGTTCGGCATGGCCCAGGTGCTGTGCAAACCGTTGAGCCGGGATGAACTCAACGACCAAATTCTCAGCAGGAGAGCCCAGCGCATGGAAGTTCAGCGCCTGGAAGTTCTGCGCTCAGAAGTCCCGCGCGCAGAAGTTCGGCGCGCGGAGACTGGGCGCGCGGAGACTGGGCGCGCGGAGACTGGGCGCGCGGAGACTGGGCGCGAAGAAGTACGTCGCCCGGCGCCCATGCCCAAGGCATTGACGCCGGGTTGATACCCCGAAGGCGCTACTTCGTGCGGTAGCGAACGTTCCGGATCTTCATGACCGTGCCGTCGTGGTCGCAGCGGAACGCGAGGCCGCCGGCCTCCGCATGATCGCCGTCGGGATCGACCGTGCGGTTGACCTCGATCCCGTTCAGCGACACCACCACGGTGGTCTCCCCGCCCGCCTCCGGCGTCGTCACGTCGATCTCCAGATCCACCCACGTGTCCGGGGCGATCAGCTCGCTCTTCACCGGCGCACTGAGCTCGCCCGCTCGGATCGAGCCCGTGAGCGCACCGTCTGGGAACGTGGCGTTGAGCCGAACGGCGTAGCCCTGGAACTCATCGGCAGGAACGTCGTGCGCGCGAACGATGACCGCGCCAGCACCGTTCGAGTTCACCTGGACCCGCGCGCGGACCGTGACGTTCTCGAGGTCCTCGAGCGGCGTCCAGAGATAGCCGAGCGCACCTTTTCCAACGATCTCGTCCTGGCCGAGTTCGAAGATGGCATCGCCGACGAGATCCCAGTCATCCCATGTCGCGCTGGCGTCCACGAACGTCCACTCCCCCTCTTCGGAGGGGCGGTCGAGCGGCTTGACCTGGAGGTTGCGCAGCGCGATGAGCCCGTCGCCTTCGAAGCGAATCGGACCGCGCGCGCCCGTGGCGTCGGCGATCTCGATGCCCTCATGAATGGTCTTACCATTCAGCACCACGCGATCGACGAACGCCGGAGAATCCTGCTGCGCCACGCGATAGTAGACGTCCAGCTCTTGCCAGTCGCCAGCCTGCGTGTAGGCAGACTCTGACGGCGGGCTGCCGCCGTACTCCCCACACTTCGCCGGGCTATCGGCGAGCTCGATGGCGCCAACGTCCGGAAGCATCACGCGTCCTCGTCCGCCCTCGGGCAGCATGAACTCGGCGTGCACGTGCGCGTCGCCGAAGCTGCCCCTGGTGACGTAGGCGGACGCGTTCTCCCCGGAGTTGACGAGCGCGCCATTGCCGGTGGACATCGTGAACGTGGTCTTGTCGTTCGTGTCTAGCTTCGCATCCGCGACCTCCCATCCCTCGTACTCGAACTGGCCGAAGGGATCGCCCCACGAAAGCCGCAGGACGCCCGCGTTCGTATCGCCGCGGCTCGGCGGCGGAGGAACGACCTTGGCCACGTAGGCGTTGGTCTTCGCACCGCTCGGGAGCTGGTTGATCGTGTACGCAATGGTGTCGTGGAGAAGCGGCGCGCCCTGTTCCGAGGTCACGCCCGAGAGCTTCAGCCGCACGCACATCGCGGGCAAGAGATCGAACGAGCGAACGACGAGTTTCGTGCGGTCCTCGGAGAGCGTCGCTTCCTCCAGCTCCATGTTCATCGTGTGACGCTCGGGGGATCCGTACTCCCACCAGTAGTCATAGTCGTACTGGGTGAAGTCGACGTTGTCGGTGCTGGGCTCCCAGCCGGCCGCCACGGGCGCGCTGAAGGTCAGCTCGAAGCCGTACGCTCCCCACTCGCCGTCTTCGGTCTCAGGCTCGGGCGAATCGAGGATGGTCATGCCGGCGATCTCCATCGGCGCTTTGCCTGTGTAGCGCACGCGCATGAGTCCGTCGGCGGGCTCGCGTCCACCCCAGCCACGGTTCGTGAGGCCGCAGATCACCGTGCCATCGGGCATCTGGAAGACGCGGTTCACCGAGCCGATCTCCTGGCGCAGCGGCAGGATCCAGCCCTGGGTCTGTCCCTGGACCTCCTCGAAGCCCGCGCGCAGGATCATGCCGTTCGTGAGCTCTGCCACGACGAATTGACCTTCCGGAACGCCGAATTTGCCGCCAGAGCGGTCTTCGAAGAGATTGCCGGTCGAGCGCGACCACTCGTACGGAATCCAGATCGCAGGGGCCTCGCGACCGACCGAAGCCTCGGGCGGCGGGATCTCGTCGTGGGCGAGCTTGCCGCTGGCGCGGTACTTCTCGGTCCAGTTGAGGCTCTTCGGCTGACCGTAGAACGAATCCTTGTGGATGTGATAGATCGGGCTGGACGCAACCCAGTCGCCCTGGTTGTCCGTGACGAACACGCGGTCCTTCGAATCCACCGCGATGCCGTTCGGGCTCCGCACACCGACGGCCCAGGGCGTGACCGTGCCGTCGGGCGAGACCCGTAGCACCCAGCCGCGGTAGGGGACGGTGGAGCGTCCGTGCCACCACTCCGGATCGCCGAAGCTCACGTTGAGGCTCATCCACCAGTTGTCCTGGCTGTCGCGCGGAAGCCCGAACGCGAACTCGTGGTAGTGGCCGCTGACGCCCCAGTCGTTGGCGATCGTCGTGATCTCGTCACAGCGCCCGTCGCCGTCGAGGTCCTTCAGCTTCGAGATCTCTCCGCGCTGGATGACGTAGATCTCGTCGTCCTTGATGTCGAGGCCGAGCCCTTCCCAGAGTCCCTCGTGGAACAGCGTGATCTTCGCGTCCTCGATGTTCTCTGCAAGCGGGTTCTCGACGATCCAGACCTGGCCGCGGCGCGTGGAGACGGCGAGGCGTCCATCGCTGAATCGTCCGACGCCGCCGACCTCGAGGACGCAGCCGTCCGGGGTCCTGTAGGACTCGACGGAATAGACGTCGGCCTCGGTCATCGGAACGGCGGTCGGAACGGTTTCCTGGCAGCCGGCGGCGGCTGCGATAAGCGTGGTGAGAATCATGATCAGCGGTCTCCCCGGGTTGCGCCCGTGATGTCAGCGCGAATCGCGCTCTCCAGGGATTCGGTCCACTCGGCGGCGTGTACGAAGACGGGAGTCCCGTTCTCGAAGGTCATGGCGAAGAGGCCAGGGCAAGGCCTGGTCACGGTGAAAGTGGGTACGGCGGGGTCGGAGTCGGGGAAGGTGAGTTCGGTGACGGGTTCACCGCCGGAGACGTCGATGCGGAGGCCCTTGGCGCTCCCGTTCGCGAGGCAGGAGCGCATCGCCACCGGAACGCCATCGACCATCAGGAAGGTGATGAACTCCTGGCCGCCACCGACGTCCTTGCCGTCCGCGTCAACCAGGTCGAAGTTCAGCCAGACCTGGTTGTCCGCCACCCGCGAGCCCTTGAAGGAGCGGCGTAGCGGCGTGTCGCCGTTCATGGCGTTGAACTGGCCGTTGCTGCCGCCTTCGATGGGCTCCGGTTTCCAGGTCACCTGCCCGAGGGGCTGGAGCTCGGTGCCACCTCGGCCGCCCCAGTCGCGCCGGTCGAGGAAGTCGCCCTGGCGGATCGCCTGGAGCTCCCCGGTCTGCGCTCGGTACTGGAAGGTCGTTCCGTTCGGGAAGCCGACGACGAGGCTGCGTGGTTCGCGGCGGCCACCCTCCGCGAGTGCCGGCATCATTCCATGCACGACCAGTGGGCGCTCGCCCACGGAAAGAACACTCGACCCCGGCGCCACCACGGTTCCAGGGGGCCCGAGCGCGATCACGTAGTTCGCGAGCGCCTGGATCTGATCTTCGGCCAGGGTCTCACCGAAGGCGGGCATCGGCGTTCCGGGGATGCCGTGCACGATCGACCGCACGACGGCTTTCTCCGTGTTGCCGTACGAATAGCCTCCATCGAGGAAGCTACGGGCCGGCCGGTCCAGGTCCGCCGTGCCCTTGCCGTCACCGGTCTCGCCGTGGCAGCTGGCGCAGTTCGCCATGTAGAGCGATCGGGCGTCGGAGGCCAATTCGGGTGGGCTCCAAGGAGAGGCGACCGGCCCCCCAGGGGCCATGAGGAACGTGACGCAGAGCGTGGCGATCATGAAGTCATCAGCGATGAGAGCGGAACGGGTGAATCGCCCCAGAGGATATCGCTTCCCGGGAGTCCCAAGGGCATTTGCCTGCGCTCAGCACCACGCTTGCAGAAGCGGAACGCCGCGGCCCTTCGGGTTCTCCCCATCGGGCCCTCAAGCTTCCTGAAAGGCATGTCGATACGGGACAGGTTCGGCGGCCGCATTCCTCCCCGGGATCATCGGCGGTCGGACTGCCGAGTTCGCCCGTCCCCATCGCCCCTGTTCGACCATGACCTCTTCACCTTCTCCGCAGCGGTCGCAGGATCCCAGCACGTCTGCAGCCCGAGCCGCTCATCGCCACTCGTACAGGGCCCTCTTGACCGACCTGCGCCGGGCAGTCGATCTTCACCTCGCCGGAAACTACGTCGCCGCCGAGGAGCGGCTGCGCTCCGTCCTGCGGGTCGAGCCGATGCTGCCGCAGGCGCACCACCATCTTGCCGTCGTGCTGCATGCGCAGACCCAGTACTCGGACGCGGTGCGGCACCTCACCCTCGCGGCCGAGCTGGATCCCAGTTTGCCCGGCATCCACGAGCGTCTCGAGAACTACACCTGGGACGCTCTCGGGCGTCGCTCGGCCTGAACCCGACGCCTGGCCCCGACGCCCGGGCAGGCGAAGGCTAAGCTGGACGGCCACGATGCCGAACCCAGACGCCAGCCCGAGCGACTCACGCGCCAAGCACGCAGGCCCGCTCTATCTCATCGACGCGAGCCCCTACATCTTCAGGGCGTTCTACTCGTTGCCGTCTTCGATGAAGGACCGGGACGGCCGGCCAGCGAACGCCGCGCGCGGCTTCGCCGACTTCCTGGGCAAGCTCCTGGCCGACGAGTCGCCGACCCACGTGCTCGTCGCGTTCGACGGAAGCCTCACGACGAGTTTTCGCAACGACATCTTCCCCGCTTACAAGTCGAGCCGCGAGCTGCCGGACGAGGCCCTCGTCGCCCAGCTCGAAGCGTGCTATCGGCTGGCCGACGCGCTCGGCTGCTTCACCTGCATCGATGGTCGCTACGAGGCGGACGATCTCGTGGCGACGGCGCGGGCGCGCTTCGACGATTCGTTCGAGGCCTTCGCCGTGGTCACCGCGGACAAGGACCTGACGCAGCTCGTCGACGACCGCACTTCGTTCTACGACTTTGCGAAGGGAGCCAGGCTTGGACCCGCAGAAGTGAGAGCGAAGTTCGGCGTGCACCCGCATCAGATCCGCGATCTCCTCGGTCTGGCGGGGGACAGCGTCGACGACATCCCCGGTGTGCGAGGTGTCGGTCCCAAGACGGCCACCGCGCTGCTGGAGCACTTCGAGAACCTCGAGGCGATCTACGAAGACCTGGGACGGGTCAAGGAGGTCCCCCTCCGTGGAGCCAAGACGCTGGGCGCGAAGCTGGAGGAGCATAGAGACCTCGCGTTCTTATCGAGGGAGCTCGCCACCTGTTCCCTGGAGGCGCCGCTCACCGCGACGTCGCCCGAGAATCTCGCATGGAAGGGCGTCAAACGCCCGGATCTCGACGCTCTTACCGAACAGCTAGGCTATCGCGCCGGGACGCAGCGTTTCGCCCAGCTGCCGGACCGTCCGGCGTAGCGCTGCGCTACTTGGACACGAAGCGAAGCACGTGATCCACTTCGTTCGGGCTTCCGAGGATCACCGGCACGCGCTGGTGCACGGCATCGGGCTGGATCTCCATCGTGCGCTGCGTGCCGGAGTAGGCCTTCCCTCCTGCCTGCTCGATGAGCATCGCCATCGGGTTGGCCTCGTACATGAGACGGAGCTTGCCCTTCGGCGACTTCTTCGTCGGCGGGTAGAGGAACACGCCGCCCTTCATCAGCGTCCGGTGGACGTCCGCGACCATCGTGCCGACGTAGCGCATGGAGTAGCCCTCCCCGTTGGCCCAGTCCACGTAGTCGCGGTAGGCCTCGTCACACTCGCCAAGGTTGGCGGAGTTCATGGAGTACATCTTGTTCGACTCGGGTATGCGCACGTCGTCGTTCACGAGCAGGAACGAACCGATCGCGGGATCGAGCACGAACATCTGCACTCCTTTCCCGGTCGTGAGCACGAAGACCGTCGACGGTCCGTAGAGCACGTAGCCGGCGCCGACCTGGCGGACACCCGGCTGCAGCGCCGAGTCCTCCACGCGGGAGGTGCGACGGTCGTGCTGAAGGATGCTGAAGATCGTGCCGATGCCGCCACAGACGTCGAGGTTCGACGAACCGTCGAGCGGGTCGAAGAGGACGACGTAGGGTCGATCGCCCGACGTGTCGCGGGAGAGGACGATGGGCTCCTCGTCCTCCTCCGACGCGATCACCGCGACGCCAGGGCGCGAGCCGAGCGCGCGGATCAGCGCTTCATTGGCGATGACGTCGAGCTTCTGCTGGTTCTCGCCCTGGACGTTCTCGGAGTTCATGGAGCCCAGCACGTCTTCCAGGCCCGCACGGCGACACCGCGCAGCGATGAACTTCGAGGCGAGCGACAGCGCCGAGAGCACCATCGTGTAGGCGCCGGTCGCGTGGGGGTGCTTGGCCTCCTCGCTGAGAAGAAACGTCTGCAGCGAGGTCAGGTTGTGCCCGGCGGTGAGCTTTTCAGTGGTCATGCTGCGCAAGCCTAGCGGTCCAGGACCCCGCGGGGCCACGACCTCGACTTCGAAAAAGACAGTCTCTCAGCCGTAAAGCTTGCCTGAACCCGGTCCCGGTGGGGGGGCGTCCAGCCCTTTCTCCTTGCGGGGTCGGACGTCTTCTTTTCCTTCACAGATGGCTCCGGAGGAGCGGTACACCGCATCGCAAGGCCAGCCCTGGGACTCGAAGCCGAATAGCCGGCAGCCCCTTGGGCGCGCGGGCTTCCAGGTCGAATAGAGATGACAGCAGCCCACGCAGAGCGCCGTGGGGCTCTTTCTGGACCCGCCCTGGGCGGCTCCTTCGCGATTCCGAGGCTGTCCTGACATCATAAATGGAGCGACTTTTGGCCCCGACGAGGAGTTCGTTGCAGCAGAGGCTGGGATCCCTGGGGATGCCCACTAGGATATCGGCGCTCACCAGCAGAAACGTGCGCGCGAACCGGCCTCAGCCGGCGCCACGTTTCTCGGACGGGCGGGAACACGCTTCATCATGACCCACATCGACGTCGAAATCCTGCGCACGCGCGCGCGCGACGGCGACCCCGAGGCCCAGTTCGACCTGGCACTCCGTTACTCGGAGGGAACGGGCGTGCCCGAGAGCCCGGCCACCGCCTTCCGGTGGCTTTCCAAGGCTGCCGAAGTCGGGCACGTGGAAGCGATGGGCGCCCTCGGGCGCTGCTACCACGGTGGTCTGGGCTGCCCCGAGGATCTGGGGCTGGCGATCGAGTGGTACGAGAAGGCGCTCGGACGCGGCGCCGATGACGTGCATGCGGATCTCGCGCAGGTGCTCTGCGACGAGAGAGCCGAGGCCCACCGGGACATCGAGCGCGCGGTCCGACTCCTCCGCGAGGGCTGGGACCGCCATGAGGATGCCGCCTGCGCGGGCATCCTCTCGGAGCTCTACGAGGACGAGTTCAGGGACGAGGCCGAGTCCTTGAAATGGGCTCGCATCGCCGCCGAAGCCGGCGACGGCGCCGCCATGGTCACGCTCGGGTATCGGCATCGCTTCGGTGAGGGCGTCGAGCGCGACCTCAAGAAGATGCTGTACTGGTATCGCCGCGGCGCCGAGCACGGGGACGCCACGGCGATCGCGAATCTCGCGATCTGCTACCAGAACGGCGAGGGTGTCAAGGTGGACTCCGAGCGCGCCTACGCGCTTCGCGAGGAGGCGGCAGAGATGGGTCACGCGGGCTCGCGGGTCTGGCTGGCGTTCGCGCTCGTCGACGGCACCGGCTGTGAACCCGATCCCGTTCGTGCACGGGGGCTGCTCGAAGAGCTGGCGGAGGACGACCCCGAGGTCGCCCACGATCTGGCCGATCGACTGATCGACGGGCCTGGACTCGATCAAGATGTCGAAGCGGGCCTCACCTGGATGCAGAGCGCGGCCGATCGCGGCTACGCGCCAGCGCTCACCTACCTCGGCGTGCTCGCCTGGTACGGCAAGTTCGTTGAACTGGACCGCGCTCACGCGTTGAGCCTGTACCAGCGCGCGATGGAACTCGGTGATCCCTACGCCGTGGCGAACGTCGGCTTTGCGACGCTCGGCGGCGATGAGGTGCCGCGCGATGCGCAACGTGGGGTCGAGCTGCTCGTGGCCGCGGCCGAGAAGGGCAATGCCCACGCGGCGCTCTGGCTGGCCGAGCGCTGGCTCGAGGGCGCACAGGATATCCCCCGGGATCCCGCGCGCGCGGTGCAGATCCTCGAGACCTGCGTGGCCCACGAAGAGGACGGCGACGTGCTCTTCCATCTGGCCGAGCTGGTCCGCGATGGACGCGGCGTCGAGCGCAATCTCGAGCGCGCGATGGATCTGTTTCAACTTGCCGAGATCAACGGTCGGGACTCGCGGGTCGAGCGCGGGCTCCTTCGGCGCGAACTGCGCTGATCAGGCCGCGCCGCCGGCGAATCCCCGGAACGAAGGAGTCGACGTACGATGGGGTCCATGAACCGCAGGAACATGCTGAGAGCCTCGGGCCTTGTCGGCGCGCTCACGTTACATCGCGCCACGGGGAGCCCGTGGGTCAAAGGGCCTTCCGGTGCCGGGAAGGCGAAGGATCTCGAGCGCGCGGCGGCCATCCTCGCCGCGGCCGAGTCCTTTGGGCGCGGAGGAGGCTACGACAAGAGCTGGTCCTCGTCCGGGTGCCCCGCTCCCGTGGAGCATGAGGGTGAAACGATCCTCCAGGGCTCCGCGAAGGGGACGTACTGCTGCGGCTGGACGTTCGCCGTGGCGATGAAGGCGCTGACCGACGCCGGTGCGCTCAAGAAGAAGAGCGCAGCGGATCTGCGCCGCTTCCAGAAGGTCTGGTTCGGTGCGACGGGCGTGGAGGAGGAGGCCCTGAAGCAGTGCGCGCTCGCGGTCCAGCAGCTGGGAGTCGGCGAGGAGGTGAAGGCCGATGAAGCGATGGCGGGGGACTTCGCTCAGCTCTGGCGCAAGAAGGACAGGCCGTCGGGGCACAGCGTTCTCTTTCTTGGCTGGGTAGAAGTGGCCGGTGAGCGCATCGGTTTTTCCTACCTGAGTTCCCAGGGTTCCACGGACGGTATCGGCCACGCGGTCGAATACTTCGCCGATGCGAAGGCCGGCCACGGTCGGGTCGACCCGGAAAGGCTCTACTTCGCGCGTCTTGCGCTCTGAATGATCCGGACCAGGCGTCAACGATACGCTCGGCTCGCGACGTGACGAGGTGCTGCTGGTCCGGCACTTCGAGGCGGGCGCCGATCAGGGCGCCGATCAGGGCTCCGGTGAGCGGTCCCTGGAAGCGCTCACCGGCCGGGCCGTATCGCAGCACCCCTGACCGTTCGTCATCGACTGGCCAGCTGGCAGACGGCGCTTCCCATGTGACATCCGCGCCCGCGGCGAGAAATGCGAGTTCCTCGCGTTGGGCCAGCGGCGGACGACCTGGCCCGAGAAGGGTTCATAGCGCGATCGCGAGGGCCACGGGGGTGATCATGGGAGATAGTTGGGGAGACGGGACCGCCGCGCTCGACGTGGCCAATCGAGGAAGACCTGGGCAGTGACGCAACGAAGCGGCGAATCTCGCGCCAGAGAGCAAAAGCGAGCCCTGCCTCGAATTTCATCCGAATCTCAGTCAGGGAGTAGGTCGCTGGTAAACTCTCGGGTGTTCGCTCCAGCGAGCAGGGGGGGGTCGCGTCGATCACATCCTGCCTGCTCTTTCCCTTGCTCCTTACATCGCGCCATGACAGCCACAACGACTTCGAGTCAGCCTTTGACCGTACTGCTCGTGGAAGATGACGACATCGATGCGATGGCAGTGACGCGGATGTTTCGGAAGGTCCCGGGGGAGATTCCGATCACCGTCCAGCGCGCCGTCAACGGGGCGGATGGACTCGCTCAGCTGCGTCAGCTCGTGTCCGATCGAGCCGGGCCGCTGATGGTTCTCCTCGACATCAACATGCCGCTCCTGAACGGGCATGAGTTCCTCAGCGCTGTCCGCGCTGACAAGGCGCTCGAATCGACCATCGTCTTCATCTTGACGACGTCGATCGATCCGAAAGACGTCGAGAACGCGTACCGATCCCACGTGGCCGGTTACTTGCCGAAGACGGCCAATCCCAAGGCCGGAGCCAAGGTGGGACAGCTGCTCCGCGAGTACGCGGACGCCGTCCTGTTTCCGATGCCTCGTGCCATTCAGTAGCGACGCCGAGCCGGGCTGTCACCACCTTCAGCCTTCAGGACGGGAGCCGCGCCGCCTGCTTCGCGGAGGGTAGGCGAACGACGAACCGGCACCCGCTCTCATAGCTGGTGTCCACTTGAACCGACCCCCCGTGGCCATCGACGATGGCCCTGACAAGTGCGAGGCCGAGTCCAAATCCGGCGTATTCGCTCTGGGGGCCATGCAGTCTTTGCATCGGCTCGAAGATCTGCGCGGCATACGCTGCTTCCACCCCGATTCCGTTGTCCGTGATGGAGAACTCCGTCCAGGCATCGGTCGAGCTGGAGGAGATTCGAATCTCAGGAGAGCTGCCGGCGTGCCTGTACTTCAGCGAGTTATCGATGAGATTCGTGAACACACGCTTCAGGAGCTCGCGGTCCGCGTAGCAAGCGCTCAGCTCGTCGACCGTGATCGTCGCCTCTGCTTCGGAGATCTCCTGCGCCATGGAGCCGAGGACCTGCGCCACGACCACTTTCGCGTCCAGCACCTCCGCCCGCACGACCTGGAACCCATCTCTGGTGAATTCCAGGAGACGGCGAATCAGATGGTTCATGCTGGCGGTCTCCTTTTCGATCAGGGCCACCTGCTCCATCGTGTGAACCTCGTTGCCCGGTTCATCCGCGATGAGCTCGCAGAAGAACTGCACGTGCCGGATCGGCTTGGCCAGGTCGTGGGACGCGATACCGGCGAACTGCTGCAGCGCGGCGTTCGCGCGGGACTTGGCCTCATGACTCTTGAGTAGCGCCTCGTGGGAGGCCTCGAGCTCGGCGTTGTTTCTCCGCGCCATGGAGTTGGCCGTTCCGATCGCGAGGAACGCGAGCAGGCTGAGTCCCAGCAGGGAGGCTGTGCTCAGGGTCGTCCGGCTTGCAGCGACCATCCGCTGGTGGACTGCTTCCGTGAGCGTCTCACGTGAGGCCTTCAGCTCCTCGAGCGCAGCAGAGTCATCGAAGCGCACACGTTGGTCGATGGCCTCGGCGGTCAGCCCTTGCCGCGCGAGTTCCCTCACCTCGTCCAGGCGTTCTGTATAGGCTTCCACCATCGCACGGGTGTGCTTCCACCCGGCCCCCAATCCCAGCGCCTGGCTCTTTTCCTCCAGCTCGAGGGCACGGTCGAGGGCGAGCTGAGCATCCTTCGAAGCTGCTTCCAGGTAACCCGGCTCGGAAGGCCTGAGTACGGCGTTCTTGAAGTCGTGGATGAGTCCGCCGAACCCTACCGCGCGCTCGAACTTCAGCTCCGTCACGTAGGTGTCGGAAATCACGGTACTGAGGTCGCGGAGAGTGGCCTGGGCGCGCAGGATCGTTCCCACGCCCACCGCGAGCATCAGGCCCATGAGGAGGATGAGCAGCGGCCATCCGGCCAGCTGTTTCAAGGAAGGCTTCGTGACCTGTTCCGCGTTCATGGGTCGTGACGGATACGACAAGGTGGGCGTGGGGCGAGGGAGGGGCACGAATCCGACCTACTATCGAGCCTCATTTGATTCGTTGGAGGGCCGCCTCCAGTTGCGGCACGGACTGTAGCCAGATGGCACCGAGCGCGGCGCCTTTGGATCGCAGGAGTTCATGGGAAGGACTTGCGCCCAGCGCCTTGGCGATCCGTGACCGCTGGTCCTCGCGTCTTTCGGCGATCGAGGGAAATCCGGCCATGGAGAACGCATGGTAGTCTCCGAGCTCGTAGTGTCGCATCAACAGGGAGTGGCCGCTGAACCGACCCGCATCGTCGAGATCGATCTCGACGGGAAAATTCCTTCCGTCGAGGAGGTCGGTCGCTGTGTGGCCATCGCCGGAGAGTTCGAACAGCGAGACGACGGCGTTTCTTCTGCATTCCAGCGCGGAGATTTCCGCCTCACCGAGTTTCCCGGACCGGCGCGCTTCCTCGAGGTAGTCGTCCAGCACCGTGCGTCCGTTGCCCGTGAAGACGTGATCTTCGAGCGCGTAGCCGAGGAACGCCTGCATGGCGCCCATCGAGGCCATCAGCTCGAGAACCCGGGCTTGGCCCCGCGCGCCGCCCCAGTAGCGCTCCGTCGCCTCCGTCAAGGCGCCCGTCTGCTCGGCATCGATCACGAGGTTCGCACCCGTATAGCGAAAGGCCGCTTCCCAGTCGTCTTCGCTCATCAGCTGCGACGGGAAGTTCATCGGCATGTTCTCGCCTCCGATCGCATCGAGTGCACGGAGCGTGTTGGCGAGTCGGGCGCGCGGCGTGCCTCCGTGGTCCCGCGTTTCGTCATCGACCTGGTGCGCCAGAGAGCCAGCGAAGTCACCGAGGTGTGGGTGAATCCCGAGCGCGCGGCAGAGCGGGAAGGCGACGAGCGCGAGGCGGGCGCTCTCCATCATGAGGCCCTCCGGGATGTGTCCATGTGCTTCGAAGAGTCGAAGCAGAACGGCTTCCAGTGGCTGCCCCTCGTCGTCGTCGTCCTCGATCTCGGAAGCGACGAGGCGCTGGCCCTTCGGATCGTGAAGAAGCAGGACGTGTGCGTCAGCAGCCACCTTCGGCTCGTCCCGGCCCTCCGAGCGGAAGCTGCTGATGGCGAGGAGGCTCTTCTCCCGCGGAAGCGCCTCCGCAGCCGCGATGACGTCGCGCGCGACGGCGTAGGGGGCTGGCAGATCGCCGTTCGCGTCCGGCCAGTCGACGACGTCCACTTCCACTTCGGGAAGCTCTGGATCTTCGAAGGCCTCGGGATCGTCGCCCGGGACGATCAGGAGAAGGGCCGCTTCGTCCCCGTCGGCCAGGTTCGGCGGGAAGAGCCTGCCGGAGGAGAGCGCCTCGACGACCGCGTGTGCGCAGTAGCCGAGGATCGTGCCCTCGCTGCGTTTGATCGGGCGGATCTCACCGCCGGCATCGGTCGCGGCGAACTGCGGTGCGGGTCGTCCCCCGCTCGGGCGGAACGCGGCCGCCTTCCAGACCTTGCGGAATTCCGGCTGGATCTGCCCTGGCGGCAGGAAAACGAGGCTCAGCGCGCTTCCCGGCCGGAACGACTCGATCTCATCGTCGGAGGCTTCGGGATCGTGGAGTTTCGCGAGGCGACGGAACCCCTGCGGCTCCAGGGAAACCTCGATCCCCTTCACGTCGACCGTGTCGCCGAAGACGGTCACCGCGAATGGGCGAGCATGCCCCGGGACCTTCACGAGGAAGACGGAGCTTTCGCCCACCTGGGACCATGGCTCGAGCCGCTGGAGTTCGGTGGCCAGTTGAAGGAGTCGCTGGGGCTGGGTCGGCATCGAGCTGGATAGACGTGGTGGAAAAATCCCTTTGTAGCGTGTTCTTCGGCGGCCCATTAGGCTCAAGGGGATGAAGTGGGTGCAATCGCCAAGAGCGCTCCTTGTGCTTTCGGCGATAGTGCTGGTGGTGCTGGTCGTGGGCGCCGCGTGGCGCTCGGGACCGGAGGATCTGTCCGTGACGGTCGTCGCTCGAACGGGCGAGGCTCACGCGGCAGAACGAGCGAAGCCCGCGGGCACGGCGCTCGCGTCCGTCCTTGCCGATTCCGTGGAGCCGGGTGCGCGTGAATCGCTGAGTGTCTCCCGCGCGGCCGCCGCGCTCGATGTGGCCGACGATTCCAGTCGGCTCAGCGTTCGGGTCAAGTCGGGTAGGAGACCTGTGCCCGGCGCGGATGTCAGCGTTCGCGTGGGGGACGAGCCGATCAGCGGCGACGCCGCTCGCACCGACCGTCGCGGGCGTACCCAGCTCGACGTGATGCCCGGCACCGCTGTGGAGATCGTCGTGAGGGCGCGGGGCACCGCGGCAGAGGTCCGGCAGGCCGTGACGACTCCTCCGCCAGGCGAGCGCCGAACGGTCGTCGTGGATCTCTCAAGCTACCGTTCGACGCTCCCGGTGAAGATCCAGGTGGTCTCCTATCCCTCCGGGCTGCCGCTCTCGGGCGCCCGCATCCGGTTCGAGCCGAAGTTCAGGCCACGGGACTGGGCGCCCGTCGATGCACGGACGGACGCCAAGGGATTCGCGAGCGTTCCCTGGCTGGCGGACGGGTCGTACGTGGTATCCGCCCAGGGACATGGTCAGGTGGAGGTGCCGTCGCCGACCGACGCGGAGCGGGAGAGCGTGTGCGTCGAGCTGCCCGAGGACGCACGTCTGTACGGGCAACTCGTTCAGGACTCGGTTCAGGGAGACCATGGGCCCGTTCCGCCGGAACTGCGTGTGGTCGAAGGTGAGAGCCTCGAGGAGGTGCGGCCGAGACAGAGGAGCGTGTCCGGGAGTACGAAGGGTGCCCTCGAGCAAGCGGAATGGACGGACGCCACGTTGGAGCCATGGAAGGGCGCGGGCGTCGGACACGCCAAGTTCTTCATCGACGAATCAGGGCGGTGGCGCATCCGCGGCCTCCGGTTTCGGTCGCCTGGAGAGACGAAGCACCTCTCCCTCATGGTGAGCCACACCGGCGGCGAGCGTACGCTCGCCACGGGGATCGAGGTGCGACCGGGCGCTCTGATCGAGGTCCAGGACATCTACGCAGACGCGCCGTCCGTCGATCTGCAGCTACGGGACGCGTCCGGCAGCGTGAGTACAGGAGGCTTTCGGGTGACCCTGGAGCGCACGGAAACGGACCAGGGCGTGCTCGAGCACACGGCCTGGATCGACGAGACAGGCCGTCTCTTTCTGCCTCGATTGCCGAAGGGGCGATGGCTCGTTTCGCAAGAGGCGCGCTTCGTCACGCGCAACAGGAAGTATGGCGAACGGCTCGTCAAGCAAGCCGCCGCGGAGTTCGGGGTCTTCGACCACCTGGGGCCCCGAGCCTACGACCTGGTGCTGAAGGAAGAGCCGACCGCCTCCGGCCCGGTCCCGATTCTCACTCGCTGAGCGCGTCGCCCTGACGGGCGATCTCTTCCGCGGCATCGACGATCGAAACCGAGCCGGACGCATGGAGCGCCTCCGGCAGGACGATGAATCGCCTCGCCTGAATCGGCGCGACCGAGGCCAGGGCGCCGGCGTTCACTAGGGACTCCGCGCTCTCGCTGGTCCCCATGTCCTCGTCGCCCAGCGCCAGCACCGCGTCGAACTCCAGCGCGAGGATTTGCTCGAACGTCAGGTTGCCGTAGCCCTGGATGCCCGACTCCACCGCGACGTTGACGAAGCCCGCCAGCTCCAGCGCCAGGTCCAGGGTCGTGCCCTTCCCCGAGGTCGACCCACCGCCGCCGTAGTTCGCGTAGGGCAACACGCGGAGCCTTCGGGCGCCCCGCGAGCCGAGCGCGACCCGTCTCGCTTCCAGTGAGGCGATCAAGCGCTCGCCCGCCTCGCCAGCACCGACTGCGTCCGCCATCGCTTCGCCCGCGGCGAGCAGCCCGTCCCAGGTCGTGGGTTCGGGAACTTCGATGACGGTCGCGTCGCTCATTCGGATCCGCTTGACCGCGGCTTCGCTGGAGGTGGAGGAGACGAGCACGAGATCGGGCTGAAACCCGAGGGCGACCTCGCTCGTGAGCCGCTCGTAGCGCGGCCGCGCGGCCCATGCCTCAGGGTCGAGCCGGATCGTGGACCAGCGCTCCGCCTGGACGGGCACTGCGACACAGCGCTCAGGCTCGACCCCGAGCGCTGCCAGCCAGTCCATGGCCGTCACGGATCCCGGAAGGATGCGACGGGGAACGCCGTCGGCTGCCTCGGCGGCAACCGAGGATGCCGCCGAGGCGTCCCTCGTTTTCGCTCCATCGCTCCGCAGCACGATGACCCCGATCAGAGCGGCGAGCAAAGCAAAGGCGGAGACGGTTCTGATACCCATGGTGATCATTTTTCCCGAGGAACGTGCGGTCCGGTGCAAAGGGCTTCGAACGGGACCCTTCAATTCCTAGCATGAGTCTACGGAGGGCTGGCCAGTGGCGCCCCGCACGAACTCTTCATCCGTCATTCCCATGAGCGCACTCTCCCGTCCCCAGCCCCCTTGCCAGGTGCCCCGCCTGTGCCTGCTGGCGCTGCGCGAGGATGATGACCCGATTCCGTTTGCGCTGAGCGTCATCGCCTCCGCTCGGGCCGAGGGACTGGAGGTTTCGGTCTGCACGATTGGTGCGGATCGCAACCTTCCCGATGCGGGACCCCAGGCGCGTCTCGCCGCCGCGTCGGGGCACGCGGTCCATCGCATCGACGTCAACCTCATGCCCGCGCCTTCCATCCAGGGCGTCGTGACGCGCGCGGGCGCCAATGTCGACTTCGTGATCGTGCTCGCCTTCGAGGCGGCCCATGCTCCGTCCATCCAGCTCCCCGCTTTCGTCGACGTCCAGCACGCGCTCGGCTCTCCCGTGGTGCTCTGCGCGAACGCAACGGGCTCGACGGCCCTCGCGAGCCGCACGCAGTTGGCGCTGGAGTTCTTCCGGGCGCGCGGGATCGAGACCGTCCCCATGGTGTTGCTGGCTGGCCATGACAGCGCGAACCGAGCCGCTGGCATCGAGGCCGCGACCGGCCTCGCGGTGCTGCAGCTCGCAGAGCGTACTTCCCTCGCCACGGGAACGTCCGAAGGGCGTCTGAAGGGGATCGACCTCGACCGCCTCGTCGAGCATTCCCGCAGCGCGCCCGCGGAGTCCACCCGACTCCTGGAGCGCCACCCCGCAGCCCACCGGGGCCGTCGCGCGCGCATCGGTGTCGTGATGGACGACTGCTTCGATCTCTACGACGAGGAAAGCCTTCTGCAGTTCGAGCTGGCCGGGGCCGAACTCTGCCCGTTGCCTGCCATGTCGGGGGCGAGTGCCGGTTCGTTCGCTGGCTCTCCCGTCGGGGCGGCCGAACGCCTCGCGCTGATCGACGAACTCGACGGTCTGATCGTGGGCGACGGGCGGGTCGAGAAGTTCTCCGCGGCGCTCAGCGCCGAGCGCGTCTTCCGCGAGCGCCTGCGGAAGAGGATTCAGAGCGGGCTGCCGACGCTCGCGAGCGGCGGCGGCTTCGCCTACCTCACGCGGGGTCTGCGCACGCTCTCCGGCACGCTGCATCCGATGCTCGGCGTGATCGACGCCGAGGCCGTCGAACTGCAATCGCGTCCTTCGTTCGGACACGTCGAGGTCGAGACGCTCGTGGACACGCTGATCGGCGCGCCCGGCTTGCGTTTGCGCGGTTTCGTCCAGCGCTCCTGGCTCGTGCGCGGCGTGGCGCCGGAGATGCGCGGTATCTACGCGACGGTCAGCGGTCCGCGCGACGAGGGCTGTGGCCGCTACGATCTCCTGGCGACGCACTTCCGCCCGTACTGGCCGAGCTGCCCCGGTGCCGCAGAGACCTTCATCGACCGCTGCGTTCGATCGAGCGTCGTCGCCGAGCGAGCACTGCGCGAGCAGGCCGTGGATCTTCAGTCGGCGGATGCTCCTGCGCCGGCGTCTGACCAGCCTGACGACGCCGGCCACTGATGTCAGCGATGTCCGACGGGAAGTCCAGCGCAGCCGTACGTCCTCGCCGGACCTGGCAGATCGCTCTGTTCCTCGGCGCGGTCGTGCTCCTCCTCGTGATCATGCGCGTGCAGGTCGGGACGGCCGAGGGCTTCTCGCTGAGTTTCCACAGCGCGCTTTCCGCGATCGGCGGCTACTTCGGATTCGGCGCGGGGCTCGACGCAGCGCCCCAGCTGATCGCGTCGGGCAGGCTGCTGGACGCGGTGACGGCTGCGCTCGTCGGCGCGGCGCTCGGGCTCTCGGGTGCGCTGTTCCAGGGGCTCTTCCGCAACGAGCTGGCGTCGCCCGGTCTCATCGGCGTGACGTCGGGCGCGGCGCTCGGCGCGATGATCGGCATCCTCATCATCGGTGGTATGGCCGATGGTTTCGCGGGCGACGGGCTCGGCGTGATGCCGGCCGCCATGAAGAACGGTCCGCTGGTCGTGACGTCGTTCAGCTTCGCGGGCGCCCTCGGATGCGCGCTGTTCGTGGCGCTGCTCGCGACGCGCGGCGGGCGCATCTCGGTGCCGACGCTGCTCTTGGTCGGCGTCGCGATCAACGCCTGCCTCGGCGGCGTGCTCGCCGCGGCCCAGGACTACCTGCTGCGCGAGGAGTGGCACCTCGCGCAGGCGCTCTTCAGCTGGCTCTTCGGATCGCTCACGGATTCCACGCCCCAGCGCATCGGCGTGGTGGCGGGCGGACTCGCGGTGGCGCTCCTCGCCGTGCCGCTCGTCGCCCACGAGCTGGATCTCTTCGCGAGCGGCGAAGAAACGGCGCAGTCCCTCGGCGTCGCCACGCTGCGCACCAAGCTGATCGTGCTCTGCGCCGCCTCGGTCGCGGCGGCGGCGGCCGTTTCGGTCGCGGGGCAGATCGCCTTCGTCGGCCTCGTGGTGCCGCACGTCTTGCGGCTGACGACCGGCACGCGCCACGGTTCTCTCCTCCCGCTTTCGGCCCTCGGCGGCGCGGTGTTCCTGCTGGGTGCGGAGACGCTGAACGTCAGCTTGCTGGGCGGCCAGGCGCTGCGTCCCGGTATCGTGCTGTCGCTGATTGGCGGTCCGTTCTTCCTGGTGCTGCTTCTGCGCCGCAGCCGCGAGGTGTCGTCGTGGTGATCCTGAGCGCCAGCGGCCTGTCGTTCGCCTACGAGGGGGGAGAGGACGTCGTCTCCGATGTCGATTTCACGGTCGGCAAGAGCGAGACCATCTGTGTGCTCGGCCCGAACGGCGCGGGCAAGAGCACCCTGTTGCGCCTGCTCGGTGGACTGCTCGTGCCGCGCACCGGGACGGTCCAGCTGGGCGATCGCCCGATCGCTCGGTACAACGCGAAGGCGAGGGCCCAGGAGATCGCGCTGGTTCCGCAGGCGCTCTTCTCCCTGCCGGACCTGTCGGTGCGTGACTTCGTCAGTCAGGGCCGCTACGCCTATCGCACGCTGTTTCGGCCCGAGAGCGAGGCGGACCGCGAGGCGGTGCGGCGCGCGCTCGACGAGGCGGACCTGAGGGACCTCGGCGCTCGCGCGCTCGATTCGCTCTCGGGGGGCCAGCGCCAGCGCGCGCTCGTCGCTCGGGCGCTCGCCCAGGAGCCGCGGCTCGTGCTGGTCGACGAGCCGACGAATTCGCTCGATCCGCGGCACCAGGTGCAGGTCTTCAAGGTCATCGCAGGTCTGGGCTGCGCCGGGCGAGCGGCCGTGATCGTGACCCACGACCTGAACCTGGCAAGCCAGTTCGCCTCGCGCGTGGTGCTGATGGACGCGGGCCGGGTGGTCGCATCGGGGTCGGTGCACGACGTCCTGCGGCCCGAGGTCCTGCATCCCGTGTACGGCGAGCACCTGGCGTTCGGCTCGAGATTCGTGAGCGGGTGGGGCGAGGATCGGCCCTACGTGCTCTCCTGGCAGCAGCCTTGACGATTTAGGCCGCGTGGCTCCGCCGGAGGAGCCCATGGGGAAGCCGGACGACTCCCCATCCCTCCCAAGGCCGACGCGCCTCCCAACCTCCGGGGCCTTCCGCTTCCTAGCCTGGACTATTCACGAGTGGAGCGGTCTGGGCTTCAATCGCGCCCAAGTGAGTGGAAGACGCGGCGGCAGGGTCCAGATCAGGCAAGACCGACGCCGATTGTCGGCTAACGGGCGGCTCGACCTCCGATTCAGGTTGATCGCGCCCATTTTTTGATCGAGATCAAGCGATGTGGGCAGACCTCTCCCAAGGCGACCACCTGCGTTGCAGGTCAATTTGCGTCCGACGCTGCGTCAGGTGCTGCTGGCACCAAGTGCGATGGCGGCCGTATGCCATTCACGCGCGAATGGGAACTGCGCTGGAAGCTGAAAGACGCAGCGCCGAACCGACCGCGTCACGACAGCGCTCACTTTGATCAGCTTCGTGATGAGCGTGGAAACCTGCGCGAGTCTCAGATTCGAGCGACGCAGGCGCCATCGAAGCTCGACATGCAGCATGAACGCGGCGGTGGTCATCAGCACCCGAAGCTGGTTCGCGACGAAGCTTGTGCAGCTCGTGCGATCGATACACAGGTCGCGCTTCATCTCTTTGATTCGATTCTCCGCATCGCCTCGCAGGCAGTAGAGGGCGTACACGTTCTCCGGCTTGCCACGAAGGTTGGTCACGACGCATCGCGGATTGTCCTTCGTTGAACGGCCGGGGTAGGGAATCGACTCGGCCTTGAGGATCACCCTACGTGAACGAGTCCACGACCTAGCCGTGTACCGCTGCTCATGGAACGAGCGCTCTGACATTTTCGTCCGCTCAGCGCGCTTCCTGAGCGCGGGGAGCTTCTTGGCCGCCCAGGCCTTCAATTTGTCGTTATTCGGCATTCCAACCACGTAGCTCACCTTGAGGTCTTCCATGGCCTCAAGAATTCGCGGGTACATGAATCCCGCGTCGAGGCGAACCAAGATCGACTGCCTGGCACCGAAAGTCCGGCGGATCTTCTCGACGATTCGTCGGATGAGGAGAATCGTGCAGCGACGCTCCTTCGAGTTGCCAGGTCGGAGTCGACCAACCACGGGCACGTGATCAGGAGTTCCCTCGACCGACAAGAAGCCGAACATCGGCAGGTAGCACCAGTTCTGATAGAACGCGTGGAACAAAGACCCCTGCTGGCCACCGTGCGTCGGATCAACCGACGGATCGAGGTCGATCACGATCCGCTTCTTGCCGCTGGCGCGCTTCTTCAGCATCCGCACCGCGATGTCTTCGAGCTCTCGACTCTGCATGACCAGCTCGCGCGCGGAGACCGCGTTCTCCATGCGGGAGATCGTCGCTTGGGAAGCGAGCCCGTCCGGGTCGAGAGGATCCCTTCCGCAACTCAGCAGCAGAGCGGGATCGTGCCTCATCTTTGCGGCGTCGTTGCCGTCCTCATAGCCAGACGCGATGCTGAAGACACGTTGCGTGAAGCACTCTTGGTAGGTGTGCTTCACCCTGAGCGGCGACCTCTCGTCAGTGATGTGAGCCCCAAGTCTCGCGGTGAGCTTCAGCACATCGTCGGCTGATTTCAGGAGTACCATCCCAGCGTCGCTGGACTGAGCCACGCCGTCGAAGCTCACCTGGACGGGTTTCTTGAAGGGGTCTTCGAAGAGAACAGACTGTACGGTAGAATTTGTCATGCGGCCGGAGTTGGAAGTGTCGTGGATTGGTCTCTACAGCCGTATCCTCGCATTTTCAGCTCCGCCGTTCACCTCTGCTCACGCGCCGTTCGTGAATAATCCGGGCTAGGAGTCTGCGCCACAGAATGCGATTCCGCGAGCACCGCCAGGATCTACGCTCGCGGCGTTGCGCCAAACCCCAATGGCATCAAACCATGGGGGGTCCGGCGCGCCTTGCGAGCGCGAATCCTGACGGCACTCGCGAAACCGCATTCTGTGGCGCAGACTCCTAGTGCCCTGAATCAGAAGTTCGTCGCATTAGTTTTAGTCTGTTTCGTTTCGTAGCAAGGCGTCCGAACCGCAGTGCGTAGCAGTAGTTCCGTCCAAGGTTCGGCAACGCAGCTACGGAGCGAAACAGGCGAAACTAATGCGACGAACTTCTGATTCAGGGCACTAGGTTGTGTTGGTAGCCGCCCAGCAGACTGCCTCCACCCCAAACGCCAGGTCCGCAGCCCATGTCAGTCATGTCACCGAGTCGCAGTTTCAGATCGCAGGCACGCCCATGCCCACAGGGACGGTGGACCTCGTGGCCGGGGCGGAGATCGGCTCCAGCGTGCGCATCCTGAACGGCCGATTCCCCGTCATGGTGTCCGTGCCAGGCACCACCATTCCGAGGCTCGTGGACCTGGGTCGTATCGGTTCCCTCGGCGGCGTGCCGGCGTCGGGCGAGATCCGGATCACCCTGCCGATTCCGAACTGGCCGCGCGGAACCGTGCTGTTCATGCAGACGTCTCGCACGAACGGTTCGGGGACGGATTTCGCCAACTCGGGAACGATGCTGGTTCGATAGCTACTGCGGGGGGGGGCGGGGGGGAGCGGCTTGATGTCGCTCCACGGCGGCCTGGCGCAACCTGGTTTGACAGGGTCCTGCGGCTCATCGGCGCGGCTATGATTCCCGGCATTCCTACGAGCCGTTGGGCCCCGACCTATGATCGAAAGAGACAAGCCGCTTCCGCTGCCCGTTCCAGAGAACCGTGAGGGGAAGCCGCGTCGCGTCGGCGTCGAGATCGAGCTGGGCGCTCTGCGCGAGGACGCGGTGGCTCGGACGGTCGCCGACGTGCTGGGCGGCGAGGTCGCCCCGCGTGACGATAAGGGTTACCAGGTCGAGGGCACCTCGCTCGGCAAGGTCGAGGTCTACCTCGACACCCAGTACCTGCGGGACGCCCGGACGGCGATTCAGCGAGGGGCGCTGAAGATCGCGCAGGCCGTGGTGCCGGTGGAGATCGTGACAGAGCCCATCTTGCCGGAGGAGATCGCCGAGCTCGATCGACTCGTCGACCGCCTGCGCGAGGACGGTGGAACCGGGACGGGCGCGGGCTGGCTTTTGGGGTTCGGACTGCACTTCAATCCAGAGGTCACCGGCTTCGAGCTGGAGGACGTGGGGCCGACGGTGACGGCTTTCGCGCTACTGGAGGACTGGTACCGTCGGGAGGTGGCCCTCGACATTTCGCGGCGCGCGATGCCCTACATCGACTCGTACCCCTCCGGTCTCGTGGATGGGCTGGCGGCCGACGAGCCACGATCGATGGAGGATCTGATCGACCTCTACCTTCGGACCGCGCCGTCCCGGAATCACGGGCTCGACATGCTTTGTCTCTTCTCCCACCTGGACGCCGAACGCGTCGCCGAGAAGGTGGACACCAAGCTGATCGGCTCTCGGCCCACGTACCACTTCCGACTTCCCGATTGCCGCCTCGACGAGGAAGACTGGTCCGTCGCACTGGAATGGAACCGATGGGTTCGCGTGGAACGAATCGCCCAGCAGGACGAGGTTCTCGAGCGGCTCAAGGCGGCGTGGACCAGGTACCGCGCACAGCTCCTGCACCTCCCCGGCTCATGGGCTGACGAGGTCGCCGAGTTGATTCAGGAGTACGGAGGGTGAAGCCGCGCATCGGCGTCACCGTATCGAAGCGTAGCGGGTGGCGCGTCTTCCCGTTCATGGCCCTCAACGTCTGGCTCGCCGGCGGCAAGGCCGTGCGCTGGAGCCACTCGTCGGACGTGAGCCTCGAGGAGGTGGATGGCGTCATCATCGGTGGAGGCGACGACATCGCGCCCACGCTCTACGGGGGGGAGGTGCGCGTCGGCGTGAGGCTGGACCACGATCGCGACAGCATGGAGCAAACGGCGCTGCGCGGCGCCTTCGAGCGCGGACTGCCGATTCTCGGGATCTGCCGCGGCTCTCAGATGCTCAACGTGGTGCTGGGGGGAAACCTTCATCAGGATGCGTACCGCACCTATGGTTCGACCTACTACCGCACCGTGCTCGCGCGCAAGCGAGTGCAGGTGAAGGAAGGGACGCTACTCTTCAACGTCCTCGACACCCAGGAACTCGAGGTCAATGCTCTGCATTCGCAGGCCGTCGATCGACTGGGCGAGGGGCTTCGCATCGCCGCGGTCGACGACGGGGGGATGGTTCAAGCGGTAGAGCGCGCGACGGACCCCTTCGCCCTCGGGGTGCAGTGGCACCCGGAGTATCTCTTCTACCGCAGGGCCCACCGGAAACTGTTCGGCGCCCTCGTGGCGGCGGCGACCGCTGCGCGCGCCGATCGGGGTCAGATCGGCGCCGTCCGCCGGGATTCCGCGGCGGACTGAGTTCTTGCAGCGGCCGCGCTCCGGGGCCGCCTTCAGGCGAATTCGGGCCTGCGCTCGAATTCGCTGAGGGGAACCGGCGGCGGGTCACGCTGGGGTTTCCGGGGCGAGAGTTCGCTCCCTCTCCTTTCCGGGCGCGACGCGCCCGTCACCCAGCTGGCCTCGATCCCCGGGGCCTACCTGCCATGAACCACGCCCACATTCTGCCCGTACTGCTCCTCGGGGGGCTGCCCCTGGCGTCCGCCCAGGTGGATGCCCAGGACGCGCCGCCCGTCCAGCTCCTTCCCCAGGAGATCGAATACGACGATCTCCGGCAGGTGACTCCTGCACGGGAGGCCCTCCGAGCCCTCGATCTGCTCCGCGGAGTGCCTGAAACGAACGGAACTCCAGAAGGTGGCCTCGCCGGAGCGCCGCGGCCCGGCGCCGCGACGCCGATCGCGAAGCCGCGCACGGACGCTGGATCGGCGTCGGGCGCTCGCTATTCCGTGGAGGCTCTCCTCACGGTGCCGCTCTACGACGAGACGAGCGACGTGGACGCACTCTGGGCGCGCGTGCGGGGGATGAAGGCGTCGTTCGCAGCCGACGGCATGACGGCGTATCCGGCGTTCGGAAGGGCGGCAGCTGAGTCCTGGAGCGCTCACTTCCAGCTGGGCTCCGTGATGCTCGGCGGGGAGAGCCTCGGCTTCGAAGCCTCAGCCTCGGTGTCGCGCGACGGCGACGCGATCACGCTGGATCACGGTTCGGTACGAGAGGTCTATCACGCCTCCCTCGAGGGCATCGAGCAGACCTTCGTGTTCGACGCGCTGCCGGGGGGCGGAGAGCTGCTCCTGACCATCGACGTGGACTCGAACCTCAGCGCCGTCGAAGACGCGAAAGCGCTCCACTTCGTCCACGAATCGCTCGGAGGTCTCAGCTACGGCGGCGCCTTCGTCGTGGACGCGGCCGGACGCCGCCAGGCGATCGAGCGCGATTGGCTGGGGGACAGCCTTGCGCTGCGAGTTCCCGCTGACTTCCTGGCCACTGCGACCTTCCCGGTGACGATCGATCCGCCCGTCACGGGTTTCACGAGCACGGCTGGAGTTCCGGATGACAGCGACGTCGACGTGTGCTTCGCGGGAGGACCCGGCCTCTACTGGGCTGTCTTCGAGGACTACGTCGCTGGCACCCAGAGCGACGCTTACGCGGTCAGCTTCAACACCGCCGGCACCGTCGTCGACTTCATCTCGATCGATCTCAGCGCGTCGGACTGGATGACGCCGAAGATCGCCTATCACGTGGGCTCGGATCGCTGCCTCGTCGTGGCGAGCGTCATCGACCCCGGAGGCTCGGGTTCGGTCACGGGACAGTTCATCGACTGCGCCACGGGAACGGTCACGGGAAGCTCCTTCCAGATCAGCACGGTCGGCGCACTCAAGGTGCATCCCGACGTCGGCGGCAATAACTGGGATAGCACGGTCAACAGTCATTTCCTCGTGGCGTGGTCGACGATCTGGACGCCCGGCGCGTGGCACCAGGTGGAGTACCGTGCCGTCAACTGGGACGGCGCTCCGGTGACGGCGGTGACTCAGGTCACGCCGGTGGGGGAGGTGCACAACGAGCCGTCCCTCTCGGCCTCCCACGGCGACGGAGACTTGCTCGGCGACTGGTGGACGCTCGTATGGACCGCTGATTCGGACAACAACGGATTCGGAGAGATCATGGCGCGCCGCGTGGTTTGGAGCGGTAATGCCGCCGCCGGAACAGGGAACTTCGTCGTCGCGGCCGGCGCGAACTGCGCCCATCCCCGCGTGACGTCCCGGTTCAATCGCAACCTTCAGCACATCTCGGACCGTCCTTCGGTCGTGGTCTACGAGCGGGACTTCCCGAGTGCATCGGGCACGCCGGCCACCCAGGGCAGCATCTACGCGCGCGTGATCACGGACGGGATCGCGGAAGTGGAGTCCCCGGTGAGCTGGCAGCTGGAGGACTTCGACCTGGAGCTCGACCAGCGTGAGCCCGACATCGCCTGCGACGGAAACTGCTTCTACCTCATCTACAGCGAGGTGTTCTACGGGAACCCGGCGGGCGGCGACTTCGACATGTACATGCTCTCGGGCTGCATCACCGATCGCCTCGACGGGGCAGAGATCGCGCTCGCCGAGCGGCACCAGAACCTTGCGTTCAGCACGACGCCCGAGCGAAACGGAGCTGTCGCCACGGAGTGGGATGGGTCTTCGAACTCGATCAGCGACGACGGCATGGCGATCTGGGAGGACCAGAACGTGACGAACGGCGGGACGCTCGAAGGATCCACGCTGGAGATCCCCACGTTGAACCAATCGCTGAGCCGGGCGGTCGGGCGTCAGTTCTGCGACAACAACCCCAATTCCGGCGGTGGCCAGGGCGGAAGGCAGGCCAGCTGGTCGTGGCTCCTCGGCGATCAGTCCGTCGGGAGCACTCACTTCTATCAAGCCACGGATCTTCCGACGAATACCTTCGGTTACGCGGTCATCGGGACCGCCTTCGCCAACATCAACAACCCTGCCGGGTCGCTGGGGCGTGTTTGCGTCCCCGGTGGTGGCCGCTACGTGAATCAGATCGCGAGCAGTGGTGCCACGGGCATGCTCACCACGACGATCGATCCGATGAACGTGCCGACGCCGACGGGATTCATCAGCATGCAGGTCGGTGAGACGTGGGGGTTCCAGTACTGGCACCGTGATGTCGCGCCGGGTGGTATGCCGAGCTCGAACTTCAGCACCGCCTGCCAGATGCAGTTCACCAACTGATCGCTCTCGGCCGGGCACCCGCGTGGTGCCCGGCGGTCTGCGTGATACGAGCCGAGCCGGCGGCACCAGTATCGATGGGGGTCGACGGTGCGCCGGCTCGGCGGGGGATAGATCGGGGGGGAGGGGGACTCCTGCTCTTCGGCCCTCGGCCGAGCGGCTCACTACATGAGCATCGTGTTCTGCTTGGTTCCGAAGAGGCTCTTCAACCGGCCAAGCCAGGTCTGCTGCTCCGTCGAACGGGTCTACGTCGCCGAGGCGATCGCCGACGCCTTCGAGGCGAAGGTCTTGGAGTACGCACGCGAGCGGACGCACGGCGACGGGCGAGAGGATGGCGTGAAGATGGGACCGCTCGTGAGCGAGCGCCAGTTCCAGTCCAGGCCTCGATCTCTGGACCCCGCGACCACATGGCGTCCTGCTCGGAAGCCATCGACGTCGCCATTCGGTCGCCATTTCGTCGATGGTCCTCTCCGAGGAAGGGTCTTCCATGGAGCGACACGCGCAACCCGCTTCGAACTGGCTCGGTCCGTTCCTCTGGAATGGACGATCCACCGGACATCTTCAGGGGCACGGGGGGCCGCTCTCCGCTCCAGAATTTCGTCCGGGCCCACCTTCCCGGTTTCCTCGCGGAGTTCGAGGACGAGCACGGCGGTCGTTCCCTGCCGAAGTACGTCATCCAGGAATTCGAGGCTCTACTCGAATGCGGCGATCCAGCGTTCGGCTTCAGCCGCCTCCGTTGCCCCTCCTGCGCAACGGACACGGTGGTGCCGTTCTCCTGTAAGGGTCGAACGTTCTGTTCCTCCTGCGGCGGGCGCCAGATGGCGCAGACGGCCGCGCACCTCGTCGACAGGGTCTTCCCCGATGTCGATGTGCGCCAGTGGGTACTCACGGTCCCCAGGCCGCTACGCCTGGCGATGGCGATGAACGCGGAGCTCTGCCGAGAGGTCACGCGGGCACACATTCGCGCGGTCTCTGCCTCCTACAAACGCCGCGGACAGGTGACCCTGGATCGTCAGCAGCAACAAGTGCAAGTTGACCCAGAGGGTGACGCAGAGGGTGACCCAGGGGAAGCCGCACCTTCCTTTTCTTCCTCCCCGGTCCGGGTCCGGCTCGACATCGGCGCCGTGAACTCGACGCAGCGCTTTGAATCCTCGTTGGGACTTAATGTTCACTTCCACTCCCTCTATCTAGACGGTGTGTACGTCACGCGCAGCGCTTTCGAGTCTCCCGTCTTTCTGCCCGCGGATCCTTTGACGTCGGCGGAGGTCGAGCGTGTGCACGGCGACGCGATCGCGCGCATCCGTCGTGTGCTGAAGCGCTTCTCCCTCGACCCGATCGCACTCGGTATGCCCCTACGCAAAGGTGACGACCGCCCTTGGGAGTACGCGGACGCGGGCGCTGATGAGCAGCCGCTTCTCGATTTTGGCGACGCGCGTGAGAATGCGTTCTTTCCGGCCCTGAAGGCTACCTCGGTGAAGTCGCTGGTGCCTTTCGGTGCTGGTGCTGGGCAGCCGCTGAAGCGCCTAATCGACCCTGATCTCGGCCTTGCGTTCCAGTCGTCGGGTTGGGGGAGTCAGTACGTGCCGCCTCCACTGGTGGTGAACGCTGACGGGTTCTCGTTGCATGCGGCGACGCTGATCCGGAAGGGTCAGCGGGCGCAATTGGAGAAGCTCTGCCGCTACGTGACAAGACCCGCCATCAGTCTGGAACGCTTCGATGTCCGTCCCGATGGGATGGTCTCGTGGCTGCTGCGCAAGGCCTGGCGTGATGGGACCAAGGGCTTCGTCATGACGCCGTACCAGTTCATGGCTCGACTGGCGGCGCTCGCGCCGCATCCGCGCGAGCATCAGCTGACGTATCAGGGAGTGCTGGCCCCGGCCTCATCATTGCGTGATCTGGTGGTGCCGCGTCCGGTGGTTCGGAAGGAGCCGAAGGATGTGGACGTCGCCGATGAAGACGGCTCGAAGAGTGCGGAGGAGCGGTCGAAGGACCAGAGATACATCCGCTGGGCAGATCTTCTGAAGCGGGTGTTTTCGGAAGATGTTCTCAGCTGCCCGCGCTGCCGCGGGCGCAGGCACATGATCTCCGTGATCACAGATCCGGAGACAGCGCGGAAGGTGCTGGAGGGCGTGAGAGCGGCGGCGAGGAGGTCATCCGATTCGCTCGGTGGGGGAGCCCCGTCATCGCCGGGGCCGAGTCGTTCCGCACCGGCAGAGCCCGAGGTCCAAATACCGATGCCGCCTCGGCAGGGGCGGCTGGACTTCGGGAAGTAGAAAGCTGCGGAAGAGCAGCGCGCGGGCCATCGGGCTCGGCGATATGAGATCAGCCAGCACTCTTGGGGAGGGTGCTGGCTGCAGGTCGTGGTGAAGCGAACCGGTGGTGCTCGTCGGAGGGGGCGAAATCGGGCGAGTTCGGCTCAGCGAAGAGCCCGATGGCCGCTCGGGCGCTCCCGCGTGGCCCGCGAGGATGGGGGTAGCGAAGAATCAGGCCCCAGGCTACGGTTACCGGGGTGTCGACACCCCGCTTGGAAGTCCTATCCGTACAGGATCTGCCGCTCCGGATCACATGGGAGCAGAGAACAGACTTTCCGGAACTCACACCGTACGAAGCATCTGCGTCAGCGAGTGCTGAACCCGCATCGGCGAGCGCTCGTCGACGAGCTTCGACGCGAGGCTCGTAGTCAGCCCGAGCCGCTCGTCCATCTCGCGGAGCAGCACAAGCCCGGCGTGGCAGGTGAGCTTCTCGGATCGTCCTTCAACCTTGAGAGATCCGTTGAAACTGGGGTCGATGGCGGTACTGTCGGAGTCACCCATTGGATGTCGGGGCTGATGCACGTCGCGCGGTTGGAAGGTGTTGTACCCTCCCGACTTACCCCCGGATCCGTAGGCCTCCAGCCCTTACCTCGTGAATATCGTGGGGTCCATGTCGCTAGCAACGACAACCCGCTCGACTGTTGGAATACGCTGCGGTGGGTCCGCGTCGGACGCCTCCAATGAACATAACCCGAATTAGGAACGACGGCTTGACAGGCGACTCCTGCGCCACTAAAACACTGACTAAGCATCCACCGAAGTGTCGCTTCAAGGACGAGAATTTCATGACGGTTCGAGAATTTCATCCGCCAATAGTTGTGCTCCTCGGACGCCCAGGATCGGGCAAGGGCACTCAGTGCAATCTACTTGCAGACAGATTTCGCGCTGCAGGAAGGACCTGCGTCGTCGTTCAGACAGGTACGATCCTGAGAGACCTCGCAAGCGCTAGCCTCGCAATTTCACCGTTCGTCACAAACGTAATTGCTTCAGGCACGCTCATGCCGCCGAGCATAATTGCATCGCTGTGGGTTGCCAGCATTCTGAGGGCCGCGGCGTCCACGGAACCGGTGATTCTCGACGGCTCACCTCGTACGATTGCAGAAGTGCCTCTTCTTGAGGAAGTCGCGCTTGTCATTGATCGCGTTACTGACGTGAGGATTATACACCTCGCTATATCAGAAAGTGCAGCGTTGGAGAGGATGATGCAGCGCGGCCGAAAGGACGATGCATCAGAGGCGATTCGCAACCGCCTTGCTCTTTTTAATTTGCATTTGCCACCGATCCTGATTCGTCTGCAGCAAGGTGGCCGTACACCCATCGTTATCGATGGAGAGAGAGCGCCGGAGCTTGTAGCTGCGGACATCTGGAGTTCTCTGTCATGAGCGCTTCTCCGCTTGTCATGTGCTACGGTGAGGCCTGCGTTGATTACGTTGCCTCCGGCGTCACTCAGTTGCCAAAATGGGGCAGATCCCATGCGATTCGGTCGCTAAAGAGGTACGCGGGAGGAAATGGCCTGAACTGCACAATCGCACTCGCCACCATTGGTGTGACAACTCCAGTGCCAGTCTTGAAACTCGGCGGCGATGCCGACGCGGAGTACATTCGACAGAATCTCATCGAAGCTGGTGTCACCAATAGATGCATAGAGTTGGGTCTGATCACTGATCCTCAGATGGTAACTCCATCGGTGGTTGTCATGGTGCAAGATCGTGAGCCCGCAGACCGGGCATTCCTTCATTCAAATCCCTACCCCGAACGTGACTACTCGGGCAAGAGCACGCCATCAATAACTGAACTCGATGGCGCGCTTGACGGAATCGAAGAAAGGGTGCGTTTTCATCACTTCAGTGGGGTGGGTCACTTTGATGCACTTACGAACTCTCGTATCGGAATGATTGTTCAGAAGATCCGTGATCGCTGCTCAGATGCAGTCATAACCGCAGACACGGTTCCGGTAAAAGCTCTTGAAACCAGATCGCTGCGAGAGTCAATCAAGTACTTCTTGGAACAGGTTGACTATTTCCTTCCCAGTGACGTTGAGGCTCAAATGCTAACCGGGAAGCCGGCCTTAGACTTTTCTGAACAGGCACTTCGCCTTCAGTTGCTTTATGGTTGCCGCAATGTTATAATAAAGCGAAATTCGGCAGGGGTATTTTGTCGCGGTGAATCTGGCGGCGAGTGGATTGCTGACTCCTTTCCCGTCCGTAAGGTAGTTGACAGTACTGGAGCTGGCGATGCATGGTGCGCTGGCTTTATTTCTGCACTCGCGAAAGGCCAGTCATTGGAGGATGCGTGCCGCATCGGAAATGCCGCGGGCCATTTTTGCCTCGGAAATGAAGGGCCATCAATGGGCCGTGAAAGCTACGCAGATTTAGAGTCTCTTGTGGTGAGGGTTGAACCCAATCACAGGTCCGTTTTTATAAGTTATGCGCGCGAATCGAGCGAGGTAATGCACGATGCTTCGAAAAGTCTTGAAGATTTGGGCGTGCAATGCTACACGGATGTCAGAAATATGCAGATTGGCCAAATTTATACGCAGATTAAGAAAATGATTCAATCTGCGGATGCGGTTCTATTGATTATCGACGAGGAATCTCGTAAGAGCGCTTATGTGGCCGCAGAGTTGGAGATCGCGATGGCGGAGAAAAAGGAAATTCTCCCCATTGGTATGAAACGTTATCGCGACGAGTTCTTCAGCGGCTCGCCAGTCTGGGTGTGGGTTCGCGACAATTTTCATTTCCACGAACTCAAATCTGGCGGACTTAGTAAGGGAATGGCCGAGGTCGCCAATAAACTTCAGGGGAGGGCAAAAAAGTGACTCGGGTGATTCAACATGCTGACGGCTGCTTGAATAGCATTCGCCATGATCTCGACCGCTCCCTTGGGGACATCCGTCGAACTCGAGAGCTTATTCATGAGGCTTTTCTGGTTCTACTTCGACACACGCTCTCAACTGCAGACGTAGGAGAGGTGCCGGTCCTTGCGCTTCGCGGCGGTTTACTTGGTTTTCGAGCGGCATCAATAGTGTATGCGAGGCCAATTGGGCTTGTCGCACCCCACAAGATCGGCACGAATATCATCACCTCTTACGGTGACATTCCCGACAGTTCTTGCTATCTTCTAATAGATACAATTGCCAATACCGGCAAGACGATCTTGGGCTGCCTTTCTGCCATGCGTGACAATTCGGAGCGATCTGCCATTAGGGTGGCATTTCTTTTTGGGACTCAGGATGCGTGCGATGAGATCAGTGCATCTGGAATGAGTGAAGAGGTTCATGCTGGGTGGACAGACTATGAGCGAGGTGTCGATCATCGCTTGATCGGAATCGACTACGACGCGGGCGATTACGCGATGCTCGACACGTCTGGGCATAGAATTTCATGGTGAAACCTACTGAATTGAAATGTCAAGTGGACGGCGGCGCGATGTGTCTCAAAGTAGTTGTCACCACAAATTGGGCGGTGAGCGCTCGACCTTGTACATAGGTGGCAAACTACGTGTGTTGCGTTACACGGCATGAGGACTAATGCCAATCGCGGCTTCCCGTGCCCTCAAGTCGGTGAGCCACGCTTCGTTTCAGCTTGACGCTGAGCGCATGGGGACTTGAACGCGCCAGCGGGGCCTTGGACCTTCAACCGCCTAACGCCGGTCACTTATGGCTAATGAAATGCGATCGGGACGGACCAATGTGCAGTGCAACAACCGCCCGAAGCGGAGAACTTCGCGAACAGGCCCGTCGATACTCAATCAAGGCTGCATCCTCCAATCAGCGGCGTAGAAGCCGTCTAAAAAGCGAGACCTTACAGGAATGAAAGAGTCTTTGCCAACATTTGCTCCTCGCTGTGCCAGATCTTCTAACGCTTCCGCGTCATCAAGTTTGATTTCCGTGGGTGTTTGCTGATTGATGCGCAGATGGCGTGCCTGGCTGAGCAGGGCATCCGCCGTTGTCGCTGCGGCGTGTTCCTGTGCGGCGAAGAAGAGGTCGGCAATTGTAGGTGCCCAACCAGCCTTACCCTTTCGAAGGAACGCCGTGAAGTCTGCCTCGTTTCCCATCGTACCAACACTCAATACATCGATATGTTCCAGAGGGACTCCAAGATAGCGGATGGCCTCTGCAATGGATGGCAATACAGGATTGTTTGCCCAAATACCACCATCAAGGTAGGTTTGAATGGCGATATCGTCGTCAATGATGGCTTCATCAAAATAGGTTGGAGCCGCTGACGATGCTACTGCAGCATCCACCGCAGAAATATCGCGAAACGCTGTACGGTCTAGGCCGTGTGGGGTCACGATCACCTCAGTCTCACCGTGGGTTGCTCGCACAGTGGGAATTACGAGGCGGCAACATGAGTCTTTCGAGAGTATTCGGTCACCAAAGACGCTCCGAAGTGCCTCCCGTAGCTTCCGAGAATCATGCTTTGACTTAAGCCAATGACGAAGTCTGCGATCTTTCGGGAAGATTACAGGGCCGTGGGTGCGATAAAAGTCAAGCATCTCCTTTGGGGCGAGTCCAAGACTAAGCCCAATAGCGAGGATTGCACCAGTCGATGTGCCTGCAACCATGTCGAAGTGCTTCACGAAGTCCTTTCCCCCGCCACCGTCAAGCATGGCGTCCCACTTCGCCAAAACGGCAGCGGTAAATGCCCCTCGAAGACCGCCGCCATCAAGCGCGAGAATGCGGAAGAGTCGGCCGCTACCAGAAACGGTCTCCCGACTCAAGGGTAGTAGTTGGATCTGGGAGATTACGGTGTGGACTAACTGATCCACATTCGTACATTCAGCCATGGCGCGGTTCGTGGCTTCGCATAACCCATTGCGAAGCCGTGAAGTAAGTGTATTATCGTCTCTGAATAATCCACGAATCGCGCCTCCGAATCCGGCTATAGCAAAACCAGGCTTGCCACGCCGTAAGGACTCTTCCAACTCATCGGGGACGCCAGCGCGAGCCTTATTGACGTCATACCACTTGCCGCCGAGTGCAACTACAACATCGGAGCGCTCAGCCATCCACTGCCGCATCGGGACAAGACTGGCAGCTTGATTTCCCAGTGCCGAGGGAATGATCTGTACTGCGGAGTACTCGCGCTGCTCGGCTATTTCTTCCAGATGCTCATTCGTCGTCGCGAATTGGTGTGTCCGGACCAGTACGAGTGCATCGCGTGCACCATCGGCTTGAACGAACGGTTGCGCGGCCGCCCTCAACGGGGCTACCAAGGTTGGATGGCTGCCGTGAATTAGCGTTCCTCCCTCGCGAAGGAGAGCGCCGGCAAATTTTTGAACAAATGACACGATGCCCGCGGCTTCTTCTGTCGTTGCCGATTCTGGGACGGAGCCCGCCAAATGGACCCGAATGCCTCGCAGTGGAAGATGTTCCTTCATATTGTGTTGAATTGGTTCTCTGGGGGCTGTGGGTTCCGGAAAGTCTGACAGGGGGCGTTCCGGAAAGTTTGATCTCTGCCGCCATGTGATCCGGAGTGGCAGATCCTGTCAAGGCTGGGCGTCCCGAGCTCATGCGCCCGCGCCTCTCTCGTCGTCAATGTGGGCTTCGACCCGGGTGACCGGTCATGAAATGCGCGAGAGAGGAGCGGCACGCTGGCGTACGGTGCGCCTACTGTTGCGTTGCATGCCCAGAGACGCGGCTCGTTGCATGAATTCTGGCATCGAGTGTGACCCCTCGCTGGGAGTATTCGACGTGGTCCAGAGGCGCCCGGTTGACCGTTCCGTTCCAGTGCGCCCCTAGGGAAACTCGGAACGGAACGCGGAACGTGGCTCTTGATCGCTGTCAGATCAAGGCCCACCCCTCACCTGCACGTTCGATGCGGCCGTCGCTCGAAAGTCGCTCCAATGCTGTCCCCAACCGTGCATTGTTGACTTGCAGCGCCGCCTGAAGCGCGGTCCGCGTCATCGGCCTCTCCTCCCGCTCGAGGATCTCCACAACGCTGTCCATCAGCGACCGCTCCCGTGTCAAGGACCGGGCAAGGAAACCCACCCCTGGCTCGGCAAAGCGGTCCCAGGGGGGTGTATCACTTGTTCTGTAATTTCGGCTTCGGCTCGACTGACCATCTGAACCTGCAAGGCGCGTGAGGGATCGGCCCTCACCCCTGAGGGGCCGATTCGTCACGTGCCGGTTGCGTGGGAGGCCATCGTTGGCTTTCGTGGTGTTAACCACAACCCCACTCGACCAACGATGCCTCACCACGAAGCCGACGCTAACAAGATCTCCCTCGTCCTGGAACTTCTGACTGAGCACGGTTTCGACCGTCTCGCTGAGGCGATCCAGATCCTGCTCAACGAAGCCATGCTGATCGAACGTTCCGACTACCTGAACGCCGCGCCGTACGAACGCGCAGAGTCCAGGCGCGGGTACGCGAACGGGTTCAAGCCCAAGCGCGTCGCGTCTCGTGTCGGCGAGCTCGAGCTGCGCATCCCGCAGGTTCGGGAAGCCGCCGAGGGCGGAGAGCGCTTCTATCCGAACGCCCTCGAGCGAGGAGAACGTGGCGAGAGGGCTCTCAAGCTCGCGATCGCAGAAATGTACATCAACGGCGTCTCGACACGCCGCGTTCAGAGGGTCACTGAGGAGCTCTGCGGGCTCAAGATCACATCTTCTCAAGTCTCACGCGCGACTCAGCTCCTCGACGAAGAGATCTCCTCGTGGAGGAGTCGCCCCATCGGCGCCTGTCCCTACCTCGTGCTCGATGCACGCTACGAGAAGGTGAGGATCGGCGGCTCCGTGGTCACGGCGGCTGTTCTCGTCGCCATGGCGGTACGAGAGGACGGGAAGCGATCGATCGTCGGCGTCAGCGTTGCCACCTCCGAAGCTGAGGTCCACTGGCGGGAGTTCCTGCAGTCGCTCGTCCTCCGTGGACTGCATGGTGTGCGCCTCTTCACCAGTGACGACCACCCCGGCATCAAGGCCGCTCTCGCATCCGTCTTCCCTGGCGTTGCCTGGCAACGATGCCAGTGCCACATGCAGCGCAACGCGCAGTCCTACGTCTCCAAGATCGTCATGAAGAAGGACGTGGCGGAGGACCTCCGCTCCATCTTCAACGCGCCGACGATGGCCGACGCCGAGCAGATCATCAAGACGGTCGTTGTCAAGTACCAGGACTCGGAGCCCAGGGTCGCCGCGTGGATCGAAGAAAACATCCACGAGGGACTCGCTGTCCTCCAATCTCCCGCCAGCCATCGTCGACGCCTCCGGACGTCGAACGCGGTCGAGAGGCTCAACAAAGAGATCAAGAGGCGAACGCGAGTCGCTGGCCTCTTCCCGAACGAAGCCGCGCTGTTGCGGCTCGTCACTGCCCTGGCCATGGAGGTCTCCGAAGATTGGGAGGCCGGCCGTCAATACCTCACCATGGAGCAAGCCTGATCTTCCTCGCGGACGAAATTACAGAAGAAGAGTTGCTCTATCGGTCCCAGTCGAGCTCGCCTAAGCGAACCCACTACGTTTCGTCGCCGAAGCCAAACGCGGCGGCAGGAACTGCGGAGCTGTGATGTCCCTGCCACCGCGTTCGGCGTCGGAACTCGAGGTGGTCAGGAGAGAAAATGTGGATGAGGGCTCAAGGTCGCGGATCACGTCAGCGCGGCCGCTGGAGCGCCGTGGGCCTTCGGATTTCGGAACGAACCTCCCGTCATCTCGATGACGTGCGCGTGGTGCAGAAGCCTGTCCATCGCTGCTGAGGCCATGAGCTCGTCGAGGAACATCGGGTACCACTCCTCAAGCGCGCGGTTCGACGTCACGATCATCGCGCCACGCTCGTAGCGAGCTCGGATGATCTCGTAGAGATCGATGGGCTCGTCGCGCTCCAGCGGGCGGAGCCCGAGGTCATCGATGATCAGGAGGTCCGGCGACGTGAAGCGCAGCATCCGCTTCTCCAGCGAGTCGTCCGCTCTCGCCCCACGAAGCTGGGAGAGCATCGCGTGCGCGGAGGTGTAGCAGGTCGAGTAGCCCGCACGGCAGGCTCGTTCTCCGATGGCCTGGGCGATGTGGGACTTGCCCACTCCCGTCGGTCCGAGGAGGAGAGCGTTCTCCTTGCGGTCGATGAAGGAGCACGTGGCGAGGTCGACAATCTTCGCCTTGGGCACGGTCGGATTGAACGACCACTCGAACTCCTCCAAGCTCTTCGCGCCGTCGAAGTTCGCCTTCCGAAGTCGCATGCTGAGCTGCTTCGACTCCCGACGCTCAATCTCGTCAGAGCAGAGGCGGAGCAGGAACTCTCCGTGGCTGAGGTTGTCGTCCACAGCTTCGCGCGTACGCAGGTCCAGGGTTTGAAGGACGCCCGACAGGCGCAGCTTCTTGAGATAGGGAATGAGGTCGTCGGTGACGGCCATGGGTTACTCCAGGGGTTGGGGAAAGAGAGAGTTGTCGGGGCAGCGCGAATAGAGCGCTCCCTTCGACCACCTGCGAGGCGCCTCCTCGTACTCGAGCGGTTGCAGGTCGAGCGCCTTCGTCAGGATGTTCTTGATCGATCGATACTCGAGGTTGTCGTAGTACATGGCCCTTCGTGCCGCGCGCTCGGCGCGCTCTGGCGGGAATCCCTCGAGAAGCTTCACGATCTGTTGCACAGGTCGGATTCGGAGCAGCACGTCGTCGCCTCCGAAGATGCGATCGACGAGAGCGGCGACCTCAGGTCCGATGGCCTTGGCTCGCCTCTCCCACGTCTCACGGGAACGCTCACGAAGGTCCCTCCGCCCTTCCCGAAGATGTTCTTCGACGGTGGTGCGCGATCCCGGCATTCCCCTGCGATGCCGCCATAGAACGGCGTCGTTCGCGAAGATCTCTATCTCGCTCTTGGAGCATCGAACCCAGAGGAGGTCGCCGACGTTCCTCCAGGGCACGGAATAGAGCGCATTGTCGATCTGGAGGTGGGTGTCGCGGTGCACCTTCGCTCTCTTCCAAACGATCGGGTTCCACCGATTCCGTGGGAGTGGCATCAAGCAGGCGCGCTCCTCCGTGTCGAAGACCTCGATGGGCATGCGTCGGGTCGTCCCATGGCACCGACGGTCAGCGACCGCGGCGAGCCACTGAAGGAGGAGCTTCTGACACTCGACAACGTCGACCTCCGGCAGCGTTGCCAGGAAGTTGTTCTTGATGTACTGGGCGTCGCGTTCGAGCTTGCCCTTCTTCTCGGGCGACCGCACAGGCGTCGGGTCGATCTGGAAGCCGAAGAACCTGGCGACCTCCATGTAGCTTCGGTTCAGCTCGACGTCGTCGCCAGCGCCGAAGCTGTGTCTGATGACTGCCGACTTCAGGTTGTCGGGAACCACGACCTCAGGGACCCCTCCGAAGTAGAGGAACGCGTTGACGTGCAGGCGCTGCCACGTCGCAGCGGACTGATCGAACACGAACTCGGCGTAGGTGCGCCGGCTGTGGCCCAGCGTCATGATGAAGATCCACGTCTTCCGCAGGGCTTTCTGGACAGGGTCGTAGCGCTTCCCTCCCAAGCAGAAGTCGACCTGCGCCACGTTCCCGGGCTGCGTGACGACGGGGATCGCGATGTCAGTAGCCTTGGGGCCTTCGCCCTTCTTGAGCTGGCGGCAGAATCGCTTCACTGCGGAGAGCGACCCGGTGTAGTCAGCGACGTTGACCCGAAGGAAGTCGTGGATCGCGGTCGGGCCAGCGCCGTCCTTGTGCAAGGCCTCGATCTTCTTCCGCCAGGCCTCCACTCGGGAGGTCTTCTGCGCAGGTTCTCTGCGGACCACGCCGAGGGCGACGGCGTCGCGAAGGGCGGGGAGGTCCGGGAGCACCTCGACACATCCGTCGAGCAGGTGAGCCGCGTCGAGCGCAGCGAGGTAGCGGCGCAGCGTCGTGCGGCCCATCGCGAGCTTCTCTGCGATCCTGCGCTGGCTGTTGCCGAGGCGGTGGAGTCGAACGGCTTCTTGGAGGCGGTGCATGGCAATCTGAGGTGCGGTCATGCGCTGCTCGTCGGGCGGCTTGGGCCTGCTCGAACAGCACGGATCGCAGATCAGATTGAGACGGTCTCAGGTCGAGACATGGAGCTGCTTTGGCGGGCCAGCCTGGGCTCGCTTTGGCGAGCTGGGACTGGGACCGCTTAGGCGAGCTGGGTACTCGGTGGCATGGCGAGAGTGGGACCGCTTAGCCGAACTGCGAGTGGGTTTCATACCCCGAGCCATGACATCCCGCGAAGCGAATGCGGCCGCCCGATCGCAGACGCGCAGTTGCGAGCTGCCACTGGCCTCGTCGACGATCAACTCAATCTCCATCGGATCCGGGGGACTCGCCGCCCGGTGTTCGAGCGTCAGCATGAGCCGCTCTCCCGTCCTCGTAAGATAGGCGTTGGAATCGCCGATCGCGTGCAGATCGCTCGATCCCCGCAACGACTGCCCGGGCTGCGCCCGGGCCCTCTTGCTCGCATGATGCACGAGTACGATCGCGGTCTCGAACCGTCGTTGCAGCCCTCGAATGAAGCCCAGAAGCTTCGATATTTCTGCGGAGCTGTTCTCGTCGAGCTGGTCCAAGCGCACGAGTGGGTCCAGAATCAGCAGCCGTGGCCGCAGGCTTTCGAGCGTCGCCGCGAGCAGCTCCTGATCCACCACTGTGTCGATCCGCAACGTCGGCGCCGTGATCACGTGCAAGTCCAGCGACGCGATGTCGAGTCCCCGATGCATGCATAGCCCCTCGATCCGCGACCGAACCTGGGGAAGCGAATCCTCCGCAAGGTAGACCAGCGCTCGACCAGGCTCGGCCACAGGGAAGTGGCCCAGTGCAGGCAATCCCGAAGCCACGCTCACCGCCATGTCGAGTCCAAGCCAGGACTTGCCGAGCTTGGGAGCACCGCCGATCAGTCCGATCGCCTCACGCGCCCAAAGCCCCTCGATCAGCCAGTGTTCATTGGCCGCCTGGGCTTCGAGGTCCGCCGCGCGAAGCACAGGCAATGTTGCTTTGGTGTTCTCTTCCATCATGGCCAGAGCACCTTCTTCGCCTGGGCGACGTAGGCCGCGCAACAGGTGCCCGCATCGCTATCGTGCGCGATCCCGAGGGTCTTGCGGGCGAGCTGGTCCGTGGCTCGCAGGTTGCCCCGGCCGATCTCGAAGATGGCGTCCAGTGAGCCTCCGTCGAAGGGCACGGTCGCTGCACCGGCGATCGCGCAGCGATGCTCGATGTAGGCTTGCGTCTCGTCGCGCGAAAGCGGGCGTAGGGTGGCGAAGTGCGATATCCGCTTCGCCACATCATCGAGCTCCTCCCGCCGCAATGCGTCGCGGAGCTTTGGCTGCCCCGCGAGCACGATGCTGAGCACGAGTCGACTGTCCATGTCGAAGTTGGTCAGGATCCGGAGCATGGCAAGAACCTCGACTCGTAGATCGTGCGCCTCGTCCAGGATGAGAACTGGCCGCAGGCCCAGCGTCTCGGACGTCTCGGTGAAATTCTCCTGGAGCTTACGCACGAGCGACGGGTAGGTCCCGGCGGGCGGTAGCCCGAGAGCCGCCGCGATCTCGCGGCACATGTCGCGCTTCGACAGGCCCGTGACCTTCACGTAGTGCGTTCGGTAGCGCGCTTCAGGGAGGGCGTGGACGAGTGACCGAAGAAGCGCGGTCTTGCCGGTTCCGGCGGGCGCGACGAGAGCGCATGACATGCGCTGATCGATTGCCTCTGTCAGGCCCTTGAGCGCGTCGTCATAGACTTGAAGTGGATACCGGTCGGCGATTCCGAACTCGCGCGTGAAGGGCGTGCAGTGAAATCCAAATCGGGAAAGGAGGTCTTTCATTGCTCGTCCCTCCAGTCTTCGGCGGACTCAGGCTCGTCACTGGCGGGGAAGCCGCCGTCGTGATCGACGACGGAGCCGAAGTCTCGCTCGAAGGCCATGTCGGCGGCTGACTTCGGAGGCGTACCCTGCACGCCTCCGCTCTTTGCTCCGGATGAAGCCTTGCCTTTGGCTCGCTTCGCATGGGCGTTCTTGGTGAGGTCGACGGGGTGGAGATCGATGAGCTTCCCCTGGTGCAGGAACGCGAAGCTGTTCTCGAGCACGCGCCGATGGATCTGCACACGCTGGCCCGCATAGCCACGAGGCATCTCGAACGCCACGGAGTCGATCGAGACAATATTGTCCGCCGCCACGCGTCGCTCGAGCCAAACAGTGAACTTGCTCTTGAGCTCGGCCGCATCGCGATGGAATCGAAGCGGGACTGCATCCCCGTGAAACCGCTCCCAGGGCGTCGCGCCGTCGAGGCTCGCGTGCGCGCGATGTCCGTACTCTTGGCTCAGGTAGTGCTGCAAGCACAGCTCCAGCGCGCCGCAATCCGTATCGACTCCGGGCCTTCCATCGAGGTTGCGCAGGACGTCGCCCACGGCTGTGCGGTGGAAACGCTCGATCTTGCCGTGCCCCTCGGGGTACCTCTTCTCCCCGTGGATGAGGTGAACTCCCAGATTCTTGAGGACGGTCGCCGTGTCGAGGGCGCTGAACGCTGGTCCGTTGTCGAGGAACAGCAGCTTCATGAGGCCGAACTTCCGAATGCACTCGTACAGGCCGCGCTGGAACAGCGCAGCATTCTCGGATGTGCCGACGACGACGTGCAGGCCTGCCCGGGTGCAGTCGTCGAGGAAGAACATCGCCAGGCGGCGCGCTCGCTCCGGTCCGGCTCGGAAGTGCTTTCCGTCACTGAGGACCATTTGCATGCGGTTCGAGTACGCGAATCGACGTGAGTCTCGTTCCGATGCGCCTTTTCGACGGGCGACCGAGATTCCGCGCCGCCGGAAGAGGCGATACACCGTCGTACGGGAAACCCTGGCTTTGGGCCCGATGACGCCGGTCTGGCGGGCACGTCGAATCAGCTCGGGGATCGATGCGTACTCGTCCTCTACCCGCTCTCTCTCAAGGAAGGTCACGAGCGCAGCGGGAGGGATGGTTGTCAGGGTTGGCGTTGCCTGTGAGCGCTCGAGGCCCGCAACCTCGCGTTCCTCGTAGTTCTTGATCCAGCGATGGATCGAACGCGCCGAAACCCGGCGCGGTACGCCATCGAGTTGGTGGTGCACTTGGGACACAACGGTGGTGATCGCGGACGTTCGGGATTCGCCGCGCTGAATGCGACCGAGCACTTGGCTGACGATCGCGAGCCTGAACTGGGCTCGAAGAGAGAGATTGTTCATGCCGCGAAAAGTAGGCGGCGCCCTCAGCGGCGCCCATGTCCCCAATTCGTGGGGTCTCGCGAACGCAAAAAGTCACGGAGAGGGGGACGTTCTCGAGGCTGGGAACGGTCCGCGGTCGTGCACGCGCCTCTTTGAATCCCAGTGCAAAGGCTCGCCCCATTGACCAATCCAGTGGCCGCATCGAAGCAGCGCGACGGCGGCGAACGCCGCCTCGGGCAGGTGGTCCAAGATCGAGCTGATAGCCGCGCCGCGCACTCGATAGCCTTGCCCCTCATCGCTAGAGCCCAGCTGCTCGAGGATCGTCAGCGTGTCGAGTCCGAGGACTCTGGCGATGCCCTCCCGGGTTCGATCCGCGAGCCCGCTCGCGATCCCGACGATGCGCAAACCCAGGCTCAGGTGTCGGCCCTGGGTGGACCACCATCGCTCGGGGTGCTGGTCGCCCTCGGAATCCCGCGCCCAAGCGACGGCCTGGATGGCGTCGAGGACTGCGTCGAAGAGGGTGCCGCTAAATCTCGCTTTGAGCGTGAAGGTCTCGTCGGTGTCTACCTGCGCGCCATCCGGACCGACCAAGGCTACTGACTGACGGCGATAGGGGGCGAATCCCGGCGGGTAGAGCGTGAACGCAATGTCGTGGGCAGAGCAGCGAACCACGCGGATTGGGTGGCCTGGGCCGGTCTTGCGGTGCCGATCGTGGTCGCTCGTGATGCAGCAGACCTCATGCCGATCGAGCGTGACCGCAAGTGGGCACCGGTCCGGGACGTCGGGCCTCAGGTGACCTTCAGCGTCGACGCGGTAGGTGGTAACAGCGAACGGCTTTTGCTTCGGCGTCAGAGCACGGTAGGATTCAGGCATCGTTTCTGCGATTGCTGAAGCGCTACTCCCTCGACGCAATCGCACTCGGTCTGCCCCTACGCAAAGGGGACGACCCCCCTTGGGAGTACGCGGACGGGGGCGCAGATGAGTCACCGCTGCTCGACTTCGGGGATGCGCGTGAGGGTTCCTTCTTCCCAGGCCTAAAAGCGGCATCGGTGAAGTCGCTGATTCCGTTGGGAGAGGCCGCAGGCCGCCCGCTGAAGCGCCTCATCGACCCTGATCTTGCCAGGGCGTTCCAGTCGTCGGGTTGGGGGAGTCAGTACGTGCCGCCTCCGCTGGTGGTGAACGCAGGTGGGTTCTCGTTGCACGCGGCGACGCTGATCCGCAAGGGCCAGCGGGCGCAGCTGGAGAAGCTCTGCCGGTATGTAACGAGGCCCGCCATCAGCCTCGAGCGCTTCGAGGTCCGTCCCGATGGGATGGTCTCGTGGCTGCTGCGCAAGGCCTGGCGTGATGGGACCAAAGGCTTCGTCATGACGCCATACCAGTTCATGGCTCGACTGGCGGCGCTCGCGCCGCATCCGCGCGAGCATCAGCTGACGTATCAGGGAGTGCTGGCCCCGGCCTCATCATTGCGTGATCTGGTGGTGCCGCGTCCCGTGGTTCGGAAGGAGCCGAAGGAGGTGGACGTCGCCAATGAAGACGCCGCGAAGAGTGCGGGGGAGCCGTCGAAGGACCAGAGGTACATCCGCTGGGCAGATCTTCTGAAGCGGGTGTTTTCGGAAGATGTTCTCAGCTGCCCGCGCTGCCGGGGCCGCAGGCACATGATCTCCGTGATCACAGATCCGGAGACAGCGCGGAAGGTGCTGGAGGGGGTGAGAGCGGCGGCGAGGAGATCATCCGATTTGGCCGATGGGGGAGACCCGTCATCGCCAGGGCCGAGCCGTTTCCCACCGGCAGAGCCCGAGGTCCGAATACCGATGCCGCCTCGGCAGGGGCGGCTGGACTTCGGGAAGTAGAAAGCTGCGGAAGAGCAGCGCGGGCGATCGTGCTCGATGAAACAAGAACAGCCAGCACTCTTGGGGAGGGTGCTGGCTGCAGGTCGTGGTGAAGCGAGCGGGTGGTGCCGTTCGAAGAGGGCGAATTCGAGCGAGTCCGGCTCAGCGAAGAGCCCGATGGCCGCTCGGACACTCCCGCGTGGCCCGCGAGGATGGGGGTAGCGAAGAATCGGGCCCCAGGCTACGGTGACCGGGGTGTCGACACCCCGCTTGGAAGTCCTATCCGTTGACCAGGTGGAGCGGGGCTGATTCCCGAGGCGGTGGGCGCATGCCGTTCTGCTAGCACTCTTGTACGTTTCGTGGGGACATGGCAAATTGATGGAATGACCAAGCCTGACAAAATCGGATCAACGCCACGCTCGCCATGGCTCCTCGCAGTCGTCAGCGGCATCGCCGCAACGCTCCTCTCTACATTTGTGCTCTGGGTTGCCGGAGCCTTCACTGCCAAGCTGAGCGATAGCCAAGCCGAAGCCTCAACTCGCACTCTCGCGAACGACAGCTCCTTCATTGATGCGATTACCATCAAACTCCAGAAAGCAGGGGAGCTCAAGAAGCTGGTCGGACCCCAAGGACCTAAGGGGGATCAAGGGCCTCCCGGCATCCCAGGTGGACGTGGCGAGAAGGGTGCCAAGGGAGCACGTGGCGCTGATGGAATTGGACTGCCGATTGGAACGGTAGCGGTTTGGCCGGGTCGTCTACCCGGGCAAGAGGACCAAACCTGGCACGATCAATGGCGTGTTTGTGACGGTGCCGAATTCGCTGCTGGTGAGCTGGACGATCTTGTGCGCGCGTTTGGAGGGGCGAGTGAATGGCCGTATGGCGGCGCCGCCGGAAGGTTTAGACTCCCAGATTTTAGGGGTCGATTCCTTCGGGGTGTTGGCAGTTTTGGCGCTAAACCGCTCGGTCAAGCCCAAGGGTGGTCACCGGGCGCCCATACCCATATAGTGCCGACTACATATCGCGGAACGGATCATGGGGATCAAATCAGTAGTAGTCACTCTAAAGGGCAGGCGGCAAACAGAGATTTCAGCACAGGGGTAGTGGCAGGTCCAAGCGGCGCTGATGCTGAATTTGCGGACGAGAGTCGCCCGGTCAACTATTCGGTCCACTGGATCATTCGTGTGAGGTAGCTGAGGCCGGAGGGGGACCAGCGCCGTCTTGGCGCCGCCTCTCACGTGCGCGCTCTGGTCGTGGCGGATTAGTCGGGATCTCGCTTCTTGGGGGCGGCAAGCCGGCCTCCCGGGAACCATGGCGGCTGATTTGCGTGCGTTAGATGACAGCGTGCGCGGTTCGAGTTGCCTTGTGGCCTTCGGTGGCCCTATTGGTCATCCTTGCTCGATCCTTTTGCCCGGCGGCGTCCAAGAGCTGAGAGCCATCAAGGGCCTCCCAGCCGCCGCGAAAGGCTGACGGCGTGGGGGGCTCCGTGAACGGCCTCTCCGGGAAGCCTTGAGGATGGCCGGGTCATTCCCTCTCCATTCCGGTTGGCTTTCCGTCCGGCCCTCGGCTGGAAGCAATTCAGGCTCGCCAGGCGGCAGCATTCCTCTCGAACGTGCGGGGCACTGCCACTGCTCAGCAAACGCCCCGCCGATTCCTGGCCTCTTCCCCCAAGTTCGTGATCTGGGCAGTCTCCCACACGAATCCCTGAAGCGCCCAGGCTTACTACGAGTGCCGAGAGGTGCAGCCCAAGGTTGCTCGCATGCAGGTCGTCCGGAAGGTCTACCTTGGTCTCCGCCCCTCAGTTGTCGCACAGCAACGTGTGCAACTGGACCTCCAGAGTCGTTGGGTCAACAGGGGGGATGTCGCTGATTTGATGTCGCCGTGGCGGCGGATCCTCGCAGGTCAACGGCACGCTGCAGGAGCCGCATCGATCTGGATTGACCATCTTCACCTCGTCGACGTTCTCTGGCGGTGCCTGGTCGCGCCCCTTGCCCTGGTGGCCCGGGCTGGCCATCTCGCATCTTCCCGGAGGGCTTCCTCATCGAAGGGCGAGACACGAACGTGATGTCGCTGGACGGCGGCTTGCCCGAGGTACGAAACGTCTTTGGCTTGCGCGCCTTGAGATGTTCGATCTCGGCGCTCTGCTACTTGAGGACCCTCCACAGCTTAGCAATCTCAGCCAGGAGCGACTCGATCGCTACGCTCGACGGGTTTGGAATTGGCTCAACACACAGGTACCTTCCATCGGCCCGCACTGCTCAGATCTGGCCCACTACCCTCTGATGAACGGATACGCGCTATGCGTGAAGGGCGATCAATTGGGTCTTGCCAAGCAGGTGCGCTCTCGACTTATTGAACTACTCTGCGGGAACTCGATCCCTGCGGTCCAGCACTAGCCGCACAATCCTGCCTGCGAGCGCAGACTCCATCCGCGAGCCTATCCCATTCAAGTGAACGCCCCACACGAGATTGGCGATAGTTGCAATCGTTAGCGTGGCCACGAGAAAAAATTTCACCCTGGGGCTTGCGCCGAGAACGCCAACGCCATATAAGACTGCGAAGACAATAAGTAAGAAAACCAAGAAGAAAAATGGGCGCGCAATCCATTTCGCAACTACGGCGGCCGTGTCTCGAACGTTTGCTTCCATTCGCGCTGCCCGCGCTTGTTCGTCCGATAGGGAGTCGCGCAAGTCCATCACCTGCGCCGATTGGCCCTCCTGCAATCTCTCGATGACGTCGCGGATGGAATTCGCATCGGACTCGGTTGCAGCCTCATCGAGATCGTCCTCAAGGCGAGAGAGGGAAGAGTCTGCTAGGTCAGAGCAAATTAATGCGATGGACTCATCGGAGGAGAGTTGACCCGATGAAACAAGATCCTCTAGCGTCGTAAGAAAGAGATCCCACGTGCTGGTCTTCGGCTGCAGTACAGCTTCACAGAGCGCTTCAAGCGCGCCAGCCTGGTAGTCAGCAAATTTAGAGCGAGCGCCGGGAGACTTCAGCCAGACGACATTCGAGATCCAGTATTGATGCACTACTGGCGGAATCCCCGAGAATCCCTGGTTCGTCCACCACATGTGAGTGTTCTTAGCGACTTCAGATGACCGCGTAATGAAGATTGCGCGCGCGTCATCGAGTTTGCTGGACGAGGCCCCTCTCCGCATCGTGAGGATCGCCGCGACGCTGTCGACGTCATGCGTCACCCTAGGGTCGCGAAGCGGATCACCTTGACGAGCCCGGCGTCTCAGCGCCTCAGCCAGCGACTGTTCATCCTCGGTATATTGGGGCACTCTGTCGGGGAGCTCAGCAACCTGAAGGTGCAACTTTCCCCTGACGGTCTGCTCGAGAAGCGCGATATGCTGCCTGAGCTCTGACGGCCTGATTCTTCTTCTGCGGAGTTCTCGCGTGAGGTCTGTCGGTCTTAGTGCCTTGACTCCTTGAGGAGTAGCAATTAGCTCGGACATTTTGTTGAGGATGGCGCGTACTTCGGCCAGGGTGCGCTCAAAGACATAAAGCTCGACTCCCGCCTCTCGTAGCAGTTCGATAAATGCACACTGGGCCGCCTCGATCGTCTCGCCTTCGAGGCCGAGCGCACCGAGAAGGACATTTGTATCGAGGTAGGCTCGCAGTTTTTTGAATCTGCCCTTCTCTCCGGCCACCTCGTGAAGAAGGATGGCCTGCTTGGTTACTATACCCTGCAGGAGTCCGTTGAGCTGGATCCTGGTTTCGGGTGAGGCGTTGATATCATGAAGTATAAAGCGGGCGGTTCGACGGCTCACACCTTCTTCTGTGTCGATTTCGTCCAGTGCGAGGTCTAGGTTGCCGCCAAGAAGCAGCGGAACTTGCTTGTCTTCGAGAAAAGTTAGCAGGCGAGATAGGGCCTGGTCCGTCGTAACGGACTCCTGATACTCGGCAGCGAGAAATTCAGCGAACCGAGCGCCAATGCACTCGTATTGACGTGTGATCGCTGTCACTTCATTGGTGAAATGATATGATGTGAAGTCGAAAGCCTCGTCTCGAAAATAGCGCCCGCCTTCGCGGTAAATGGCATCCTTCTTCTTTGCTCGTGTGAGGAGGACACGGCAGGTGTCGGTGGGGATGTGTAAGGCGAAGTCGTTCAGAAGCCTGCCCTGGAGGTCCTCGACTCGGAATCCGCTCTCGGAATCAAGGTGGCCGATAGCGGACAGAGCGAATGGAACGAAGAGCTCTATGTAGTCAAGGCCTCGGTCGAGGCGCGCCTGAAGTAGTGCTACTGTGCTCAGTTCTTTACGCATGTGTGTTTTGGGCGAAAGGGGGTACGCCCGACGGATTCGAACCCACGTCTCCTGCTTTAAGAACGCGGTGCTCTATTCGGCTGAGCTACGTGGGCTATGAGGGTCCTCAAGGTAGCGGGCGAGGGGGTCTGTGGCACGCCTGGGACGGGGGATCTGTAGCTCGATTACCGCCCCGATACCGATCGCCCCTACCACCGGCCGCCCCCCCCCCCCCGGCCACGCGACCACTTTCGCGCCCAGAGCCCCCTATTCCTAAGCGGCAGCCCACGGGTTCGAATCCGGACAGGGCGCAGCTCCGGGCCAACACCCGCTCGTTCATTCGGATCGGGAGCGTTACATCTTCTCCGGCTCCGCCACGCGGGCCGCGAGTGCGTCGCGCTCTGCCTTCACCGACGCGAGGGCGGTGCTTTCGGTCATCGGCTGAAGCTTCCCTTGCGGACAGCCCCATGAGTTTCGAGCGCCCAGAGGGGTCCTTCCAGGCGTTGTAGGCGAACGGCCTCGGCGCGCCGACCCCTTCGTTATCGCCGATCCGGTTCTGAGTGGCCGCGAGCTGCTGCCGGAGCCGCTCGTTCTCCGCGATGAGCTGATAGTTGTCCATCAGGTATCCTCCCCATAGACGGCGGGCTCGCGGTCGCTGGTAAACAGCGCCCCGTGGCCGCTTGGCTCGTCCGAGTCTGGGCCCAGATCGGGCTCCGACTCCCCCTGCCCTGGCTCAGTCCCGCCCAGATACACCTCGGCCGCCTTGGCCCCGAAGGCATCCTGCGGCTCGGTCCCGTCCTCCAGCCTCATCCAGATGTCGGCGGCGCGCTGGGCATCGGCCATGGAGAACTTCTCCAGGTCGCCGAACTCCGCTTGGAGCACGGCGCGGCCGATGTCCCGGGTCGCGAACTGCTCTAGCATCTGGGCGACGACCTGGCGGCGCTTGGCTGCGGCCTTCTCGGCGTCTACGGTGGGGGCGGGGTCGGCGTGCTCGTTCGGCTCCGCGCCGGCGGTCTGCGCGTCCTTGTGGACGGCCTCCTTCATCGCGGACTTCGCCTTGCGCGCCTCGATCTCGGCGTTCATCTCGTCGGCGACGCTCTGCTCGATCTCGACCTCGCGGGGCACTTCAAGCTCCTTGGGGACGTGGCTGGCCATTCGCGCACCCTCGTCGGCCTCATAGATCCCGCCGAAGCCGAAGGTCGAGCGGGCTGCCTGGATGATCGCCCGGTGCCGGATCATTCGCGCGGGCTGCGTGTTCCACGGGATCGTATCCCGCTTGCACTCGCTGACGTACTCGGTGACGACCACGGGGTGATCCCAGTCTTTGCGGTGCATGACGCAGGTCGCACTGACGGGGGTGGTGCCGTCCTCCGCGAACGCGACGGTCGCCGTGTAGCCGTTGCTCTGCGGATGACGGCTGATGAGCTTGTACCAGCCGTCGACGCTGACGATCGGCACGATCCCGGAGCCGCCCTTCTGAGGGAAGGCGTACAGCTCCTTCGTCATCGGGTTGAGGTCGTACGCCTCAGCCACCATCAAGAGCGCCTGGACGTGTTCGCGCGTCGCTGGCGGGACGTTTCGCCCAGTGGGGAAGATGGTCGCCACCATCGTTTCGAAGAGCGCCTTGCCGCTCATGTCGACCTTGGCAGCGTAGGTCTCGATCAGGTTTCCGCCGTTGGCGGCTCCGTTCGAGTGTGGGGCAAGTGGGGCAATGGTCATGGTGTTTCGGTAGGTGAGAGCGAGGGGAAAGGGGGTAGACGGGCTACGACGCCTGCGCGATCTTCGTGGCCTCAAAGCGCTCTTGCGCCGGGCCCATCTCGGACATCTCCGAGAACTGGTGATGCAGCCACTTCGGCATCTCGAGGACGTTCACTCCGTCCGCGCGGCCGGGCCATTCGTCGGACTCGAGGCAGGCCTTGTACTGGCCGCTCCAGCGGATGAAGCGCGCCTCTCCGTGGAGGACCCACGACTCACTTAGGAGGTCGAGGCGCATGTCATGGTTCCCATCGACGGCGGGCTTTTCGGTCACCGTCACGAGGCAGTGCCCGCGCCACGGGAGCCCGTTAGCGAGTAGCCCATCGCGCACCATCGCGGCCTGGACGTCGGCCGCATAGTCCACGATCGTGTAGCCAAGCTTCCGATCGTCGAGGCTGCCGGAGGTCTTGAGATCCAGGCTCCAGCCCTTCGACTTCACGTACGCGTCAGGCCTCGCTTTGCACATGAGGCCTGTGTCCTCGTCGCGCCAAAAGATCGACATCTGCGGCTCGGCGGCGTCGAAGAGCGCGGAGGCCGCGTCGTTCGCGCGGATGCACTCGATCATCTTCAGTGCCTTCTCGTAGGGCGCGTCGGTCATGTAGGTGATCCCATCGCCGGCTGCCTCCTTCTCCCACGCTTGACGCGCGGCGACGGCGCCCGGCCCCGTGAACTTCGGCTTGCGCGCGAACTGCTCGTGGAAGGCCGCCATCCCATCGAAGATCCCGACGTCTACGGCACTCCCGCGATCCATCGCAGGGGTCGTGTCGATTCCCTTGTCGATGTACCGCTTGACGGCCGCCGGGTCACCCAAGTCGAACTGGCGGAGTGTCGAACGAGAGACGGCGGCTTTGCAGGCGTGGTAGGCCTCGGCCGGGAGCCCGTGGTAGATCCCCGGCTGGGGGTCGTCGATGTTCCAGGCGGGGCTCACGCGGCACCTCCGTCGAGGGAGTCGGCGAGCGCATAGAGCGCGGCAATGGCGATGCTCGGGAGGGTATCCACCTCGCCCGCAGCGTGCCGGTCGGCAACGGTCGGGGCGGGCACTGCGCAGAGGGCGTCGGCATACGCCCGGATCTTCTCTGCATCGGAATGGCCGGCCTCCTGCTTCGCCTTCAGCTCGGCGGCCTCCGCTTCGCGCTTCGCGGCCAGCTCGGCTTCCCGCTGGGTCTTGAGTTCAGCGGCGCGCTTCTCCTGGTCGGCTCGGTCGCGCTCCTCCCGGACGGCCGCGACCTTCGCCGCCTCGACCCGCTTCACCTCGTCGAGTTCACGGCGCTCGGCCTCCAGCTTCTCACGCTCGGCCGCAGCGGCGGCAATGGCAACATCAAGCGCCTTCCGCTCCTCGGCCATCCTGGCCGCCTCAGCGGCCCGCTCTGCTTCTTCGACCTTCCGCGCGGCCTCGGCGGCGGCTTCCGCCTCCGCGCGCTCCTTGGCCTCCTGGGCCTCTCGCTCGGCTTTCTCGTCCTGATGCTTCTGCCAGCGTGCGCCGTACTCCGCGAGCATCGACTCATACTCCTCGTCGCCCCACTCGGCGATCGTCGATACCGGCACGTTCGCGCCCACGGCCTAGAGCATCGTAACCCGATCGTCGAGGACGGCCTTTGCCGCGGCTTCCTCAGCAGCCCTGCGCTCGGCGCGCTGCTCGTCGATCAGCTTCTCCTGCTCGTGCAGAGGCTCCTCGATCTCCAGGAGGGCGGCGGTGATCCGCTTCGCCTCGGTGTCGACCGCGCGCCCATACTCGAGCGCGTCGGCCTTCAGCGCCTTCCGCGTCTTCTCGACCTGAACGCGGACGGCCTTCACTTCCTTCCGGACGGTGGAGACGGCCTGGTAGCCCTCGCGATCGTCGATGTCCTCGATCTGGAGGCCCCCGGCTTTCGCAGCCAGCTCGGCGATCCCCGCATCGGTGGGGGAGTAGTTGGCGAGCGCCTCTTCGATCTGGCGCTGGATGAACGGGACGGTTTCGACTTCGGTGACGTGGTCTTGAATGGTCATGGCAGGCTCAGGAAACGTGGCGCCATGCGGCGCGGTGAACGATCTGGGAAATGCAGGGTTGGGTCACGCCGTAGCGACGGGCGATGGAGCCCATCGACTCCCCCTTCGCGTGACGCTTGCGGATCGCGCGCACCTTGGCGGCGGTCAGCTTCGAGCGGGGATGCGCTTCCCCGATGTGGTTCATGTGCAGCCCGTGCTTCTGGGCGGCGAAGGACCGGCGGCGATCCTGCTGGAGCTTCTTCCGCGCTTCGTGGGCGCGCTTGATGGCATCGGGGGTCATCGGGCGATCTCCTCGCGCACCGCACCGGCCCGAACGGCCCGCGCGGACTCGAGCTCGGCTTCCAGCCACCGGCTGTACTCCTCGCCTTTCTCGCGCACGTTCTCCAGCGTGATGCCGTCGGGGTCCAGCTCCTCGATCGGGTTCCCCGCGAGGTCCGCGTTCGAACCCGAGCACCGCCAGCAGAACGTGGACTCGCTGACGTGGTCAAACGTGCTCGGCTCGTCCTGAAAGATCAGGTGCTCGCACGCTTCGCAGCTGCCGACGGCTCTCGGCCTTGCGTTCCAGTCGTCGGGTTGGGGGAGTCAGTACGTGCCGCCTCCACTGGTGGTGAACGCTGACGGGTTCTCGTTGCGTGCGCTGATCCGGAAGGGTCAGCGGGCGCAACTGGAGAAGCTCTGCCGCTACGTGACAAGACCCGCCATCAGTCTGGAACGCTTCGATGTCCGTCCCGATGGGATGGTCTCGTGGCTGCTGCGCAAGGCCTGGCGTGATGGGACCAAGGGCTTCGTCATGACGCCGTACCAGTTCATGGCTCGACTGGCGGCGCTCGCGCCGCATCCGCGCGAGCATCAGCTGACGTATCAGGGAGTGCTGGCCCCGGCCTCATCATTGCGTGATCTGGTGGTGCCGCGTCCCGTGGTTCGGAAGGAGCCGAAGGAGGTGGACGTCGCCAATGAAGACGCCGCGAAGAGTGCGGGGGAGCCGTCGAAGGACCAGAGGTACATCCGCTGGGCAGATCTTCTGAAGCGGGTGTTTTCGGAAGATGTTCTCAGCTGCCCGCGCTGCCGGGGCCGCAGGCACATGATCTCCGTGATCACAGATCCGGAGACAGCGCGGAAGGTGCTGGAGGGGGTGAGAGCGGCGGCGAGGAGATCATCCGATTCGCTGGGTGGGAGAGACCCGTCGTCGCCAGGGCCGAGCCGTTCCCCACCGGCAGAGCCCGAGGTCCGAATACCGATGCCGCCACGGCAGGGGCGGTTGGACTTCGGGAAGTAGGGCGCTGCGGAAGAGCGGCGCGCGGGCCATCGGGCTCGGCGATATGAGATCAGCCAGCACTCTTGGGGAGGGTGCTGGCTGCAGGTCGTGGTGAAGCGAACCGGTGGTGCTCGTCGGAGGGGGCGAAATCGGGCGAGTTCGGCTCAGCGAAGAGCTCGATGGCCGCTCGGGCGCTCCCGCGTGGCCCGCGAGGATGGGGGTAGCGAAGAATCAGGCCCCAGGCTACGGTTACCGGGGTGTCGACACCCCGCTTGGAAGTCCTATCCGTAGCTCAGCACAGATCTTGAGATCGTCCGTGGAGAACTTCGATGGCTTCGGCTTAAGCCGATTTCGATTCACACCCAGCAAGGTGGATTGGCGACGGAGGCTGAGCTGTGGATGGACGTGATCGATGAGCTGCTTCCTCATCAGTCGATCCCCAACTCCTCGGACTTTTTTGCGAGCCAGTCTCGTTCGATCACGAGTTGGCCGACCTTCCGCTCCAGCTGCTCGATCCTCTTCTCGTCTTCCTTGGCTCCTTGGTCGGAGGCGTTCTTCCGCTCGAAGACATCGGCGATCTTCTCCTGGAGCTCCTTCTTCCACTGCGAGACCTGGACTGGATGGATCTCGTTGGACGAGGCGATCTCATGGATCGGCTTGATCCCCTTCAGTGCCTCCAAGGCCACGCGGGCCTTGAACTCGGGGCTGTGGGTTCTGCGCTGTCGTTTCGTCATGGATGGGTGCCAGCGACCCTACCCTCCTAACTTATCCACGTCCTGCGGCTGGCTCCGAAATCTGCGACCACTTCTCTTGGGTGGCGAGCTTGCTGTCCGCGACGTAGAGGAAGTCCTTACGCCCGACGATCTCGCACATCAGGTCCCACGTCTCGCAGTGGGTTCGATCGTCGGTGACGTTGCCGTCTGCGGCGTTGAAGTAGATCGGGACTCCGCCGTCTCGGGCGACGGTCAGAATGAACAGCAGCTGCTTGAGGTCGGGACGGTGGTCCTTGTTGTGCCCGTGGGTGATCGCGAGCGTCGGCTTGCCACGTCGAGTCGACGCCGCCGTGGCCTCGTCATAGGAGCCGAAGAACGTGATCGATGTGGAGTCGTTGTGCAGCTGCTCCAAGTCGACGTCGAACTCCTTGACCACGTGCGCCATGAGGGCGAGGACCATCGAGCGGTAATCCGCATCGAACAGGCGCTCGAGGCAGCGCCCCACGCAGTCGTCGTTCAACCGAGAGACTTGATGCGGCGCCAATCCAAGGAGGTCTGGGGCGTGCAGCTCGGCCCATTCACCGAGCCCGTAGACAGGCTCTCGTGACACGAGGATGCTGCGGATGAGGACAAGCAGGCCTTCTCGCGTGCCGACCTTCGATCGGGCATCGGACGGCGGCAAGTATCCATCCATGAACTCGGCGAGCCGCATGCGGGAGAGCGCTTGGTTGATGATCGGAAGAGCGCCGACCGTGTAGGTCGTAAGCGAGCGACCACCCGCATGCGCCTGATTCGATCGCGCTCCTGAAGTGCCATCGCCGCTGGAGAATTCACGTTCTGTCATGCGAGTAATCGACATGTCGACGTGAACTCCGTCAAGTGCCGCGATGCAACGGAAGGAGGGACATGGACGTAAATCGAGCCGAACCAGAGTTTACGTTCGTTGCCTTTTTTCCCTTTCAGATCGCCGAAAGAGCGTGCTGGAACTGCGCGTCACGCGGGCTACAGTCGCGACACGATCGCGGCGTGCCACGCACGCAGACCATTCAATCCGAGGCTCCGGAAAGTCGAAGAAACCTGATCGGCGATGTGCGGAAAGAGAGTACTATTTGTATGGCTGAGCGAGATGGTCCTCGCTCGTGCCTGCAACGCGCTCCCGCTGGGGGAGGGTGGCTCATCAAAACCGAGAAAATAGGGGCAGTCGTGATAATCAAGGGTGAGCGAACACTCGCATTCCAATGGGGAGAGCGAAGGCGCGTGCGTGAGCACGGCTGTATTGAAGGGACGGGGGTAGCTGTATTTCGCAGGCACCGGGCGTGTCGACTCGGGCTTCGAGCGGTCGGCGTCGCTTTCTGTGGCATCCTTGGCATGGGGTGTTCCACGTTTAGCGAGCAGTTCCTCTTTGTTGCGACGAATCAAGAAACGGATCACAATCAGTATTATCGGGTAAAGATCCACGGACGCACTGCGTTCTCGTCCAGCAATTACGCGGCTGGCGTGTACGACAGGGGGGCAGTCGATGCGCTGTTTGGCGAGCTCGAGGGGGGGCGGTTCCGGGTCAGCGATAGGCCCGATGAGCCTGCAACCGTGCAGCCCCAGGATGAAGACGCGGGCGATGTGAGTGCGCTTGATGCCGACGGTGCTCATAAGACGGAGCTGGCGGCGATTGCTGACGACTCGCCGCCCGAGATCACGCTTCGTTCGCTGGATGGACAGTCCATGGAGGACACGCGACTTGTGCTCTTTCTGAGCAGTAACGCCGACGGCTTGATCAAGCGGATCAAGTCGTTCGCAACTACCAGCCAGATCACGAGCAACCTGACACAGCTCCTGCTCAAGGATGAGATCGGCGCGCTGGAGTTGGCCAAGGCGTCGGCGCCGCGCCGTGATGTGAGAGCAGAGACGCTTGCGAAGCAACTGCGGGCGATCGCAGACGAAGCGGACAACGTTGATGATCCCGCGCTCACCGACGCATTGATCCAGGGGTGGGTCGGGCGCGCCCTAGAGTCGACGGCGTCCGTCGTTGTGAGCGATCAACAGTTTGCTGACGTGCAAGCGGCTCGCAAGTGGTTCCGAGAGAACGGTTCGAAGCTGAACGCGGGGGTGGGAAATTGAAGAGCTCCATCCTCGGTGCGGGGCTGATGACGCTCGTCGTCTCTTCCTGCATGACGACACTGACGGTCAAGACCGAGGTCTACGACGCCCAGCTGAGCGTTTCTCCGAGAGATGTCGCAAGAGCGAAGGCTAGCTTTGCCCGGATTCTCGACGGGGTCGACACCCGGGCTGCCGAACTGTTCCGACAGAACGTGCTCCCGTTCGCGGTCGCGTTCTCTGACGTGTTTTCCGATGGCGCACGTGATCCGGTCAGCTTCGGCTCTGAGGTGTTGAAGACCATCGAGGCCGATACAAAGAGCCAACGTGCTCGCGTGAGCCTTGAGCTCAATAAGCTCAACTTGGGGGCCTTGGAGAGCAAAACGCCGAAGGCCAACTTCTGGGCAAGCGAGGTCGAGGAGCTCCAGACTATCATCGATGAGCTTGAGACCCACGTAGACGAGGCAGTCAAGAGGGCGGTTGACGCACGAGTCGCGGGTGACATCGCAGCCGTCATCGAGGATTACCAGCGGGCGGCCGCATGGGTCAAAGCCGTCGTCAAGGTCGAGGGGGACGATGAGGTCCAAGCGGCCTTCGTCTCGGCGCTGAAGGATGGTGAAACTAGGACCCCATTGGAGATCAGAAAGTTGGCTAGTGAGCGGCTAGATTCCCTCGCGGCATTTCGCGGCTTCGCAATTACGCCTTCCAACGTCGACGAAGCCTTCGTGCGGCTCGGTCAAGCTAAGGACGCCTTATTGGCGCCCGTGATTGCGGGAGTCAAGGAGGAGATCAACAAGAGTATCGCTGCGGCTGAGGCCACGATTGTTTCCGCCATCGATCTCAGCGACCCCAACATTCCCAAGTTGGTCGAGGACGACCGCAACTGGAAGTCCTTCGTCAACAAGGTGACTGCGTTCACCTTCATCGGTAACTCGGAAATCGCGATCAAGATGGAGTCGCTCGGCGAGTACCACCTCAAAGGCGTCACAGTCGACAACGATGGCGCCGCCGAAGCGGCATTCGACGTCCTTGGCCAAACCGTCTCCGTCCTGGCGTCAGCCTACGGGATGCCTCTGGCCGCCCCCGCCTCGGCGGGGGCGGACGACGAGAACAGCAAGGACTGGGTTTCGGCTCCCTCAGGCCTAGCGATTGGAGCGGCGACGGAGCTGATTGAGAACAAGAACGTGTTCCGCGCCGAGCGGATGAAGCAGGTGTTTGTCGAGAGCCTTGCAATCGATGCAGATCTGACGGCGGCCGTGGCTACGGCACCGGGAGATCCCGCCAAGCTGCTTGCACGAGCAAAAGCCCGAAAGGAATTGGTCACTGCGTTGCGTGAGCTCGCGGGCAAGATTGAGGGAGGCAGCTAGTGCCGGATTACGTACGGGATGAGCGAGTCGAAGCGGCGGTCGACCTCAAATTTCGAGCTATGACCATCCCTAAGGGACACGAGGGACGCGTGACGCACAACCAAGGGGCAGATGTGAACACCGTACGCGTCAAGTTCGACGGCGATGCGGGGCGTTCATACCGGGTCGTTGTGCAGAGCGAGATTCGACGGCAGTGAGTGGTTCAGGCGGTGCACGTACTTGGCGACGGCCCATGGGCAGAAGTAGTCGCGGATTTCGGAGCCAGCCGCTGTGAGTTCCGAAAGTCTGAGCATCCGATTCCGGAAAGTCTGAGTTCCCTGAGTGGACGGGCGACCGTTCAGCCAGGCATCGCGGGCAGCTCTTCGGAGCAGGGTGAGAGCCGTTCGTGTATGCCCCGACAGCATGTACGACGGAATGAAACGTCACCAAATTCAGACACTGCGGCAGGCCGGACTGTCCGTGGATCGGACAGCTCAGGCAGCGGACGTGAGCGCCGCTACGGTAGTGCGCGTGAGCAAGGAAGACCCAGTGACCGACCCGGCCAAGACGGACGATCAAGCGCAAGCCCGCATGGGCCGCCGGAGCAAGGTCGAGCCCTACAAGGAGAAGGTTCTCGACTGGATCAAGGGTGAGCCCGGGATCCAATCGATCGCCATCGTCGAGCGGCTTCGTGAGGAAGGCTACGACGGCGGCAAGAGCGCGGTGTACGACTTCGTTCGCAAGCACCGACCTCCGAAACAACCGGACGGCATCGTGCGCTTCGAGTCCGTGCCCGGCGAGTTCGCTCAGCACGACTTCGGTCAGATTGTCGTCGAGTACCAAGACGGCACGAGGGAGCGCATCCGCTTCTTCGCGTCCCAGCTTCGGTACTCTCGGACCGTGCGCGTGCGCGTCGTTCCGGACGAGACCGTCGAAACGATCTGCTACAGCGTCTTCGAGGCCTACGACTACTTTGGCGGCATGCCGCTGATCGGCGTCTTCGACAACTCGCGGACGATCGTGACGAAGCGCGACGGGAAGAAGATCACGTGTGTAGGTGACTGTCTGAATCCGGAGCAATCCGCCGGTCGTCATCGTTGGCCGTGACGGCCAACCTGAAGCTCTCCGGTGTTCATCAGCGCGAACGCGCTCGTTCACCGCGCTGGCTCTGGTTCTGATCCAAGGCGGGACGACTTCTTGGATCTGGTTCCCCAATTGGCTCGCGTCGAGCCACGTCGTCGATTCAACGCCTATCCGACGCCCACGCGCTCGCCTTGACGGAATAGAAGATCCCAGCCTCGGGAAAACAGCAGCAGCTGAGCCGTCTATCGCCAAACAGAAGCTCAGAAGCCGCCCCGGGCGCCGAGGCCGGGATCGAGCAGAAGTGTCCCCTGTCCTTGCGCGCCCGTCCACCTCCCGTTGCTGGCTGCTGCGCAAGGCCTGGCGTGATGGGACCAAAGGCTTCGTCATGACGCCATACCAGTTCATGGCTCGACTGGCGGCGCTCGCGCCGCATCCGCGCGAGCATCAGCTGACGTATCAGGGAGTGCTGGCCCCGGCCTCATCATTGCGTGATCTGGTGGTGCCGCGTCCCGTGGTTCGGAAGGAGCCGAAGGAGGTGGACGTCGCCAATGAAGACGCCGCGAAGAGTGCGGGGGAGCCGTCGAAGGACCAGAGGTACATCCGCTGGGCAGATCTTCTGAAGCGGGTGTTTTCGGAAGATGTTCTCAAGCGCCCGCGCTGCCGCGGGCGTCGGCACATGATCTCCGTGATCACAGATCCGGAGACAGCGCGGAAGGTGCTGGAGGGGGTGAGAGCGGCGGCGAGGAGGTCATCCGATTCGCCCGGTGGGGGAGACCCGTCATCGCCAGGGCCGAGCCGTTCCCCACCGGCAGAGCCCGAGGTCCGAATACCGATGCCGCCTCGGCAGGGGCGGCTGGACTTCGGGACGTAGGGTGTTGCGGAAGAGCGGCGCGCGGGCCATCGGGCCCGGCGATATGAGACCAGCCAGCACTCTTGGGAAGGGTGCTGGCTGCAGGTCGTGGTGAAGCGATCCAGCGGTGCCGTTCGGAGAGGGGGAAATCGGGCGAGTTCGGCTCAGCGAAGAGGCCGCTGGCCGCTCGGGCGCTCCCGCGTGGACGGTGAGGATAGGGGTTGCGGAGAATCGGGCCTCAGAATACGACGGTAAGCGTGTCGACACCCCGCTTGGAGTTCCTATCCGTCTCCTCCAATCGAGAAATGCCCCACGGGTTCAGTTCTGTGGCGCAGACCCCTGGACCTTCGGCAGGTAGCTCAGCGGCTCACCTGGCCACCAGGGCTAAGGCATGGACCAGACGATCTCAGCGCCTGGGGGATCACGCACTTCGATGGTCCGCTCAAGGCGCCAGAATTCTCCTTCCGGACCGTGGACCTCTAGCGTCAGCTCGACAGGACCGAGCGGCAGAAGCAGCGTGGCGCCCTCGGCGCCGTCCACCACCCAGGATCCCTCGAAGCCAGCGGCGCTTCTGGCCTTGATCGAGCTGGAGCGCGGTTCCTCGTTCTTGTACTGGAGGCGCAGCTGCAACGCGCGGAGGACGACGGGCAGCGCGACGTCGAGGGCTTCGGTCGCTGCTTCGACGAAGTGTTCACCGAGGGTCGATTTCCAGCGGAGCGCGCCCGCGCCGAGGCTGCTGATGCCATTCAGCCGCAGCTCGTACCGCCCCTCCGGGAGCCAGACTTCCTCCGATCCGTCACGCAACGGAGCGAGGGCGTAGTGGCGGTGCCTCGGTTCCTGACCTGGATCGAGCAGGCGTCGAGCGGACATCACCAACCGCGCTGCGTCCATGGTCGGCGGCGGCAGTGGTTCGCCATCGGGGTCGCGCAGAACGACGGGAACGCAGAACCAGGGCCAGGGCTGGAGTCCTGCAGCGCCGACCACCACGGGTGATACGAATCGAGTGACCGGAACGAGCGGGAGCGTCACGGCGGTGGGGGCAAAGCCGAGCACGTCGAGCTCCAATTCGACCTTCGAACCGAGACTTCCCGATCCGTCGAAGCCGCAGAGCCAGGTGGCGTCAGGCCAGCGTTCGACGAGCGCGCGCGGCACCTCCGCAGCGTCCACCGGGGCAAGACCGAGACAGCCCGACGACATGATCTGTTCCCCGGGTACCCGCACGGCACCGACTTTGAGCTCGTGCAGCTTCAGGGTCAGCGGGGTCTCCAGCGAATCCGCGAGGCCATCGAGCCCGTCCGCCGAGGGAAGCGAGCGACGGGTCGGGTCGGACGCCCGAGCTTCGTAGCGTCGATGGACTCCAGCGTCGAAGAACGCGCGACCTCTTTCGTCCGTGAACGTAACCGACCCCACGCGGCCAGCCCACAGTGGTTCCTCGAGCCGCCGTACCTCGGCGCCAGCCACCGGCATCCCTGCCTCGTCCACCACACGGACGCACTGGCCTCGCTGACTCGGACCCGCCGAAGCGCAGGCAGCGGTGCACGCCAGGAATGAGATGAGCCCGAATCGGGCGGAGTGTGATATCGGGCTCGGTGTGGCGGTGGCCTCAGGCATATCAGTTCAACCCGGTGAAAGTTCGATATCGAACAGTGCCAGCACGGCACCGTCATCACTCGACGTCGTCCCTTTGCTCCGCATCCCCGCCTTCTCCAGGACTCGATGCGACGCCACGTGGTCAACGTCCGTGATCGCAAGCACGCGCGACATCCCGAGGTCTCTCTCCGCGTGCCGTAAGGTGGCAGCGGCCGCCTCGGTCGCGTAACCACGCCCACAGAACTGCTTGGCAATGGCATAGCCAAGATCGGGTGCATCGAGCGATTCCCGGCGCAGCAGTCCACAGATGCCGACAGGCTCGCCGCCGGACGACTCCGAAACGAGATACAGCCCGTGACCATGCTTCGCGTAGCTGGAGAGGATGGCGTCCTCGATGTAGCGCTCCGCGTCCAGGAGGGATTCGACGCCGCGGCTACCGATCCAGCGTAGCCACTCGTCCTCGGTCACGAGGTCCCGAAGGAACGGAGCATCTTCCCGGGCTATAGGCCGGAGCGTGAGCCGAGCGGTGTCGATACGCATGGCTCGATTCTACTCCCTCTTGCGTCCCTCGCCGTCCTTGGACGCACCGCCCCTGCAAATTCGGTCTGGCCACCACGATGATAGAAACCACCTCGATCCATCCGGGCGAGGGGCCCCATCTTCTCCGGTGATGGCCCTGGCGGTCATGTGCCGGACCACGACGTGTGGATGGAGCCGAGTTTGAAGGGGAGCGAGGCGAAGCTTGATGTACCGGTCCTGCGTGCGATCTGGAACGGATCCCGGGAACCCCCTCGCAGTGCCCAAGTGGTCATGTCGCACGTTGACCTCGCCCCCGCTGCCATGATCGTCGGCACATGATCTTCGTCATCTGAGGATCCAGAGACGGTGGTTCAGATGTTGGGGCGGGGGAGGAAGGCGGCGAGGAAATCATCCCCTATCGTTGGGTGGGGGAGAGTCGTCATCGCCAGCTTCGCCGTTCACCACCGGCAGAGTCGGAAGGTCGGATACCCATGCCGCCTCGAGAGGGGCGGCTGGACTTCGGAAAGCAGGACGCGGCGGTGGAGCGGCGCGTGGGCCATCGGGCTCAGTGAATTGGGCTCAGTGAAACGGATAGGACTTCCCGGTCCGGCTCGACATCGGCGCCGTGAACTCGACGCAGCGCTTTGAATCCTCGTTGGGACTTAATGTTCACTTCCACTCCCTCTATCTGGACGGTGTGTACGTCACGCGCAGCGCTTTCGAGTCTCCCGTCTTTCTGCCCGCAGATCCTCTGACGTCGGCGGAGGTCGAGCGTGTGCACGGCGACGCGATCGCGCGCATCCGTCGTGTGCTGAAGCGCTACTCCCTCGACCCAATCGCACTCGGTCTGCCCCTACGCAAAGGCGACGACCCCCCTTGGGAGTACGCGGACGGGGGCGCGGATGAGTCACCGCTGCTCGACTTCGGGGATGCGCGTGAGGGTTCCTTCTTCCCAGGCCTGAAAGCGGCATCGGTGAAGTCGCTGATTCCGTTGGGAGAGGCCGCAGGCCGCCCGCTGAAGCGCCTCATCGACCCTGATCTTGCCAGGGCGTTCCAGTCGTCGGGTTGGGGGAGTCAGTACGTGCCGCCTCCGCTGGTGGTGAACGCAGGTGGGTTCTCGTTGCACGCGGCGACGCTGATCCGCAAGGGCCAGCGGGCGCAGCTGGAGAAGCTCTGCCGGTATGTAACGAGGCCCGCCATCAGCCTCGAGCGCTTCGAGGTCCGTCCCGATGGGATGGTCTCGTGGCTGCTGCGCAAGGCCTGGCGTGATGGGACCAAAGGCTTCGTCATGACGCCATACCAGTTCATGGCTCGACTGGCGGCGCTCGCGCCGCATCCGCGCGAGCATCAGCTGACGTATCAGGGAGTGCTGGCCCCGGCCTCATCATTGCGTGATCTGGTGGTGCCGCGTCCCGTGGTTCGGAAGGAGCGGAAGGATGTGGACGTCGCCGATGAAGACGGCTCGAAGAGTGCGGGGGAGCCGTCGAAGGACCAGAGGTACATCCGCTGGGCAGATCTTCTGAAGCGGGTGTTTTCGGAAGATGTTCTCAGCTGCCCGCGCTGCCGCGGGCGCAGGCACATGATCTCCGTGATCACAGATCCGGAGACAGCGCGGAAGGTGCTGGAGGGGGTGAGAGCGGCGGCGAGGAGGTCATCCGATTCGCTGGGTGGGGGAGACCTGTCCTCGCCAGGGCCGAGCCGTTCCCCACCGGCAGAGCCCGAGGTCCGAATACCGATGCCGCCTCGGCAGGGGCGGCTGGACTTCGGGAAGTAGAAAGCTGCGGAAGAGCGGCGCGCGGGCGATCGTGCTCGATGAAACAACAACAGCCCGCGCCTTGGGAAGGGTGCTGGCTGCAGGTCGTGGTGAAGCGATCCAGCGGTGCCGTTCGGAGAGGGGGAAATCGGGCGAGTTCGGCTCAGCGAAGAGGCCGCTGGCCGCTCGGGCGCTCCCGCGTGGACGGTGAGGATAGGGGTTGCGGAGAATCGGGCCTCAGAATACGACGGTAAGCGTGTCGACACCCCGCTTGGAGTTCCTATCCGTCGGAGAGCCCGAACGCGCACGACGAGAGCGTGTACGCGGAGGAGGTCCTCGCGAGCTTTCTCACGCGCGCGTGGCGGCGCGCGCCGACCGCGGATGAGCTGGGCCGAAAGCTCGCCCTCTTCGAGCGACTCCGCCCCGACGCAGAGGATTTCCAGGGCGCGATGATCGAGGTGCTGGCGACGGTTCTCTCGTCGCCGAACTTCCTCTTCGTCGGCATCCCGCCGAACGTCTCGGACGCGCCCGATGAGATCGTGGAGGGCAGCCGCGAGGCCGCGCTCGCCACGCGCCTCGCCATGTTCCTCTGGTGCAGCACCCCGGACGACGAGCTGATCGCTCTCGCCGATCGCGGCGAGCTGGCGGATCCCGCCGTCCTGGAGCAGCAGGTCGAGCGCATGCTCGGCGACCCCAGGGCCGAGCGCTTCCCGAAGCACTTCGTCCGCCAGTGGCTCGGCATGTCGCTCCTCGACTACCTCCAGATCGATCGGAAGGCCTACCCGAGGTTCAACGCGGCCCTGAAGGAGTCCATGGCGCAGGAGCCGGTGGCCTTCTTCGGTGAGCTTCTGCGCTCGAACGAGAGCGTGCTCAAGTTCCTGAACTCTGGTTTCACGATGGCGGACGAGCGGCTCGCGTCGCACTACGGCATCGCGGGCGTCACCGGCAACGACTTTCGCCGCGTGCCGGTGGGGGACCAGCCCTCCCGTGGCGGACTGCTCGCCCAGGCGGGCCTGCTCGCCATGAACTCGGACGGCAAGGACTCTCACCCGCTGAAGCGCGGCGTCTGGCTCCTGGAGCGGCTCCTGAACGACCCGCCGCCGCCACCGCCGCCCGCGGTGCCCACGATCGATCTCGCGGATCCGGAGATCGCGAAGATGACGCTCAAGGAGCGCATCGAGGACCACCGCAACGATCCCGCGTGCATTTCGTGCCACGCGAAGATCGACCCGTGGGGCATCGCCTTCGAGAACTTCGACGCGGCGGGCAGCTGGCGCGACGAGGTCCAGGGCAAGCCGATCGACGCGAACAGCGTGCTCTTCAACGGTCAGGAACTCGCGGGCCTGGAAGGGCTCAAGCGCTTCCTCCTGGACAACCGCCAGGACCAGTTCGTGTCCGCCCTCGTCCACAAGATGAGCGCGTTCGCGCTGGGCCGGCCGCTTTCCTTCGGAGATCGTGCCGCCCTGGACGGGATCACCGCCGAGGTCCGAGCGAGCGGCGATGGGCTGGCCACGATGGTGAAGGCGATCGCGACGAGCGAGCTGTTCCAGTCCCTCTGACGGACCCATTCAGGGCGGGTACCGCCACAAGATGAGCGCCCTCGCCACGATCCTTCACGGACTGAAAAGTCCCATCAACGTCGGCTCCATCGTCCGCACCCACGTCGCGATGGGTGGCGGTCCTCTGGTGATGGTCGGGCTCGAGCAGCCCTGGCGTTTCGGCAAAGGCTCCCAGGCCTTTTCGCGCAAGCTCGAGACCCTCTGCGAGATCACCTACCTGTCCGACGACAGCGCCTTCTTCGAGTGGTGTGCCCGCGGGTCATGGGTACCGGTTGCCCTCGAGATCCGACCGGAGGCCACGCCCATTCATCGATCGACCTGGCCAGAGCGCGCGGCGCTCGTGCTCGGCAACGAGCGAACCGGTCTCTCGGACGAGTTCCTCGCCGAGTGCGATGCCGTCGTTCGAATCCCCCAATTCGGTCCGGTGGCCTCGTTGAACGTGGCGATCGCCCACGGCATGGCTGCCTACGAACTGCAGCGTTCTCGCCAGGACCCAAGGATCCCCGTCGCCGGCAAGTATCCGGAGCCATATCGGCCAACGAGCAAGCCGCAGTAGCGAAGTTGCCTATCGCAGGGTGATCCTCTCGACCCCTGACCCGCCCGAACCGTTCCGAACGCTGAACCGGTGCACCGCGCGGCGCTGACCGATCGTCTCGACCTCCAGCACGTAGTCACCGTCCGGTAAACCGGGAAGCTCGACGCGGAGCGGATCGTCGCCGCCGGCCATGAACGTGGGCAGGATCGTGTCGCCGCTCGCCTGTCGAGCCCGCAGCAACGCATACGCTTCGCCGATTCCCACGACTTCGAAGACCGGCCCCTGGCGGGCTCTGGCGGCGGGCACAGCGACCGTCGTCGTCTCGCCGTCGAAGACGCTCACGCTATTCACGGCAAGGGCGTAGCCGGGCGCCGACAGACGCACCGTGTACTCGCCTTCCGCCAGAGGGCCCAGCGTTCTGTTCGGTTCGAAGGGAAGGGGCTCCGGGCTCTCGCCCGCGCCGTTCCAGACGCTGGCCTCCGTCGAGTCCGGCCATGACGATGATTGCAGGGAGGCCGCGTCCCACTCGAGCTGGCCTCCGCGCCCCAGGCGGATATCGCCGAGGTCCGTCGTGCGGTCGGTTTCGATCTCGACGACGCCTTTCCATGGAGCACGATCCGGCGCGGTGATCTCCACGTCGAAGCGGCCGGTGCAGAGGTCCGTGATCTCGAACCATCCATCCACCCCGAATACCGAAACCTGGGCGAGGGGGAACCCCCAGGCCTTGATCTGGACCTCCGTGCCGGCGGGCAAGTGACCCGAGGTGTCGACCACGTGACCCTTCACGGCTCCGACGGCGAGCTCCCCTTCAAGGACGCGAATCACGATTGGAGAAGCCGCGGGTAACACGTCTCGCTCCACGTGGATGGCGCGAATGTGAAGCGGCCGCCCCTCCGCGGCTGGACGCAAGACGCTCAGATCGGTCGCCAGCGACAGGTCCTGGGTCAGGGTGAAGGAACCATCCCCGGCAGTCATCGCGTTGTCGATCCACGAGCCGGAGCCCATGGCAACGACCATGAACCCGCGGAGCGGCTCATCCACATCGTTGATCAGGACGCCCGAAAGCCCGGCCAGTGGCCTGAGCACCGGGTTCCACTCCACGCGTGTTGCGGCCGTGAGGTCCAGGAAGGCTTCGGCGGATCCGACCTGCCCCTCCACATGCGCATGGAATCGTCTGTGAGCCGACCGTCCGAGGCCGCGCATCTCATAGGTCCCGTCCGGCTGCGTCGTCGCCAGGCGATCGTAGCCAAGTCGATCAGGGGTCTCACCGGGCGAGTAGATGACTCCATCCCGGACGGGAGCACCCTGCCGATCCGTCAACGTTCCCCATACGACGGCCCCTTCCCCGAGCGTCAGGTGCAGTGACTCCGACGCTCCAGGGATCAGCGCGACCGTCGATTCGAGCGGTGCGAAGTCCGGGTGATCGACCACCATCCTCCAGGAGACCGGCGCCACTCCGGCGAAAGTGAAGCCGCCGTCGCGATCCGTGACGGCCCTGAGGCGAGCGGGTCGGTTCCAGCCCGGTACGTCCGAAGGGTGGGGGGCATCGGTCAGGCGCTCGCTCGTCCCCAGGCTCACGCGTGCCCCGGGCACGGGCTCGCCGTACCCATCGACCACGAGGCCCTCCAGTGACGCCCCTGGTCCCCGTAACTGCAAGACGACCCCCTGCTGGCTGCCCGCGCCGAGCTCACAGAGATGGCGAGCCGAGGGCGCATCGCCCGCGCGCTCCGCGAACAGGTATCCGTCGTCCAGGACACCTTCGACTCGGAACGATCCGGTCTCACCGGAGACGCCGACGCGTTCTGGCTCGCCAAGCCCGTCCACCCAGACGACGTCCGCGCCAGACACGCGAGCCCCCGCAGCATCGAGTACGACGCCGCTGATCGAGATCCCTTCGGCCAGAAAAAGTTCCGCCTCGACGGTGGCACCCGATTCGACCGTGAGTCTCGTGGCTCGCTCGGACGAGCCCGTGGCGAGGCCCACCACATAGTCGCCAGGCGCGAGGTTCAGGAACGTGGTGCGCCCATCCTGATCCGTGGGCTGCTGACAGCGCCCGTGCCGTGCTGCTCCACCGTTCCTCCAGGGTCGAAGCGAAACCAGCAAATCGGTCGCGGGTCGCCCCGAATCTGTCCAGCGCGCGAGCACGTGCGCGGCGCCCGAGCTCGTGGTTGCCGCACGCGGAGCGTCGGAGCCCGGGGTTTCGGCCTCGCCCCCTTCCCAGCCCGACACCCGGTGATCCCGGGAGCCTGTGGTCAGATGCAGCAGACTCTCCGGCGGATCCAGGTCCGCGGAGTCACCGGCGAAGGCCGGTGATTCAACGCGAGCGCCTGGATCGATCGAAGCCCTGTCGACCCACCAGCGTGCACCCGCCAGAAAGAGGAGCGCGATCGCCCCGCCCCACAGCAAGGTGCCCGTCTTGCCGGTTTCAGGTGGAGCCATCCATGCAGTCTATCTCACTCCACGATTCAGCGCAGACTCCTAGGAGCGTGTTGCGCATTGACGGATTTGCGTAGTGCGCTGCCCGGATCGCAAGACAAGGCGATTCGACCCCTCGCGTGGCAGTAGTCACGTGGGTTCGAATCAACGCAGTATTGCGATTCGGGAAGTGCGCTACGTGGATTCGTCAATGCGCAACACGCTCCTAGCCTGTGACGGTGCTCTGGCGTTGAGCGCACGCGATTGGCAGACTCCAACGGCAGGTCCACCAGAGCCGCCTGCGTTCTCGACCCGCGTGCCCGAATGACATCGATCGACCTGGAAACCGGCGCCCTTGGCCCTTCACGACCGCATGAGGCGACGGGCCCGGGAATCGATCGACGTCGCGGAAAATGGAAGACGCGCCTGATGGTCGCAGTCGGGTCGGTCCTCATCGGCGCATTGCTCGCGGAGGCAGCCGTACGCGTGTACTCGGCGGTCGCCTTCCCACGCATGATGCTGCTTGACGAGGAACTGGGCTGGCGCCACGCCGTGAATCGGGAGAAGTCGTTCACGAACGAGGATGGGGAGGTCCACCTCTGTGTTCAGGACAGCCGCGGCCACAGGTCGCTGCCGCAGGCACTGCAGTCCGACTCGCGTACCACCCACGTTCTGGTTCTGGGGGACTCGTTCGAGGTATGACCAGAAGTTGTGTTCCAGGATGACCTGATCAGGTTGCGACGTACCCTTGGTGTCAAGCACTACCACGACACCCAAGCCCCACAGCGGGGAGGATACGCCACATGACCGAGAGTACACCGGTTCACCAACTTCATCCAGCAACCATCACCCAAGACGCCCTGACCAACCTCATCCGAGGGGCGGCGCAGGCGATCCTCGCGGAGGCCATTTCAGCTGAGGCCCAGGAGCACATCGATCGGTTCCGCACGGTGGTCGACGAGAAGGGCAACCGACGGGTGGTTCTCAACGGCTACCTCCCCGAGCGCGAGATCCATACGGGGGCAGGCGTGCTACCGATCCGACAGCCGAGAGTCCGGGTCAAGGACGCTGGGCCCGATGATGGAGAGCTCAAGTTCCAGAGCAAGCTGGTCCCGCGCTACCTGCGGAAGGCCAAGAACATCGAGGACCTGATCCCCTGGCTCTACCTCCGCGGCATCTCGACCAACGACATGACCGACGTGCTGGCAGGCCTCCTGGGCGTCGACCCTGTCGGATTCTCAGCCTCCTCAGTGGTCCGTTGCAAGAAGGTCTGGGAGGACGAGTTCAGCGCATGGGAGAAGCGCTCCCTGAAGGGCAAGCGATACGTCTACGTCTGGGCCGATGGCGTTTACTTCAATGTGCGTCTAACCGGCGAAAGGGCCTGCATTCTGGTACTTATTGGGGCAACGCCCGATGGGCGCAAGGAGGTGATTGCAATCCACGACGGGACGCGTGAGAGCGAGCAATCGTGGACCGAGATGCTGGTGGACCTGAAGGCTCGAGGCCTGGACGAAGCGCCGATGCTGGCCATCGGTGACGGAGCACTTGGCTTCTGGAAAGCGGTCAGCAAGATCTGGCCAGCGACGCGCCATCAACGCTGCTGGACTCACAAGATGGCGAACATCCTGAACAAGCTCCCGAAGTCGGCGCACGCGACGGCCAAGAGCCTGCTGCAAGCGATCTGGATGGCGGAGACCGAGGAACTCGCCCTCAAGGCGTTCGATGCCTTCATCGCGACCTACAGCGCGAAGTACCCCAAGGCGGTCGAATGCCTCGTCAAGGACAAGGAGGAGATGCTCGCCTTCTTTGACTTCCCGGCGGAGCACTGGAGGCACCTGCGCACCAGCAACCCGATCGAGTCGACCTTCGCGACAGTCCGGCAGCGGACCAGCCGCACGAAGGGCAGCGGCTCACGAATGGCGACCCTGTCCATGGTCTTCAAGCTCACCATGTGCGCCCAGGCCAAGTGGCGTCGACTCAACGGACACGAGCAACTGGGGGCCCTCATCTTGGGCGTTCAGTTCAAGGACGGACTCGCCCAAGGCCCCAAGGAGATCAGCGTCCCAGCCTGACCAAGAATTCTTGGAACACAACTCTTGGCAATACCTCGCAACTGGAGAAGCTCTGCCGCTACGTGACAATACCCGCCATCAGTCTGGAACGCTTCGATGTCCGTCCCGATGGGATGGTCTCGTGGCTGCTGCGCAAGGCCTGGCGTGATGGGACCAAAGGTTTCGTCATGACGCCGTATCAGTTCATGGCTCGACTGGCGGCGCTCGCGCCGCATCCGCGCGAGCATCAGCTGACGTATCAGGGAGTGCTAGCCCGGGCCTCATCATTGCGTGATCTGGTGGTGCCGCGTCCGGTGGTTCGGAAGGAGCCGAAGGATGTGGACGTCGCCGATGAAGACGCCGCGAAGAGTGCGGGGGAGCCGTCTAAGGACCAGAGGTACATCCGCTGGGCAGATCTTCTGAAGCGGGTGTTTTCGGAAGATGTTCTCAAGCGCCCGCGCTGCCGCGGGCGCAGGCACATGATCTCCGTGATCACAGATCCGGAGACAGCGCGGAAGGTGCTGGAGGGGGTGAGAGCGGCGGCGAGGAGGTCATCCGATTCGCCCGGTGGGAGAGACCCGTCATCGCCGGGGCCGAGTCGTTCCCCACCGGCAGAGCCCGAGGTCCGAATACTGATGCCGCCTCGGCCGTGTCTACTTCACGGGGCGGCTGGACTTCGGGGAGTAGGACGCTGCGGAAGAGCGGCGCGCGGGCGATCGGGCTCGATGAAACAACAACAGCCAGCGCCTTGGGGAGGGTGCTGGCTGCAGGTCGTGGTGAAGCGAACCGGTGGTGCTCGTCGGAGGGGGCGAAATCGGGCGAGTTCGGCTCAGCGAAGAGCCCGATGGCCGCTCGGGCGCTCCCGCGTGGCCCGCGAGGATGGGGGTAGCGAAGAATCAGGCCCCAGGCTACGGTTACCGGGGTGTCGACACCCCGCTTGGAAGTCCTATCCGTCGATCGGCTTCGCATGCTGCCAACGCGGGATGCGGGTTCGATTCATGACCGCGGCTGATCTCACGACGATGCTCGTCGAGTCAAAGTCCGTTGACCGACTCTCACGCAAGCTAGATCAGCTCGCGCGCTACGACTTGGTGATCCTTGATGAGCTCGGGTACGTTCCGTTCGATCGCGCCGGGGCGGATCTGTTGTTCACATTCATCACGAAGATCTACGAGCGGCGCAGTCTGATCGTCACGACGAACCTTCCGTTCCCCCGGTGGAGCGAGGTCTTTCAGGACACGACCGCTGCTGCTGCCGTGATCGATCGGATCGTGCACCATGCAACGATCTTGGAGACGCGCGGCAAGAGCTATCGACTGCAAGCGGCAGAGGACGCGCACGAGAAGACTCCCACTCCATAGTCAGCCGTTCGCGCCTCAACCTGGGTGAGGACGAGTATTGCGTTCGCTTGTGTATGGCAGTGCTGAGGCCGTCGGATCAAAGCCCCTCAAGGTGAGGGCTTTGGTCCGGCGGCCTCTTCTCAGTTGTTCAGCCAAATTGTGTGACGGTCACGGGGCCGGAGCCCTGCTCACGTCTTCTCAGTTCCGACCGGCAGGCCGGTTCAGGTGAACCCCGCCTCTTCCCTGGAGGTGGGGCTGCTCCCCTCTCGCTCTTCAGGTTGGTCTCAGTGCGTGATGGCGGTCATCTGCGGAGCGAGAGCGGCTCCGGCGTGCGCGTTTGTGACCTTCGAGGGGGGCCTCACAGCCCTCCAGAGGGGGTCCCTTTTCAAGTGGCCACAAAGGTCCCTTTTCTAGTGGCCGTTGGCAGCCATGGGGATGATGAGCCGGATGCGTTAATCGCGCACGTCCGGATCTGTGATAGCCCCGGGGAGGTAACGACCCGGGGCCACCCGACTCCGTAACCGCCAGCACGCCCAGACGACGCCATGGCTGCGTCAGACGCAGGCCTTCGGCCTTTGCCCGCTTCGCGGGTTCGCTCACAGTGTGCTCACCGGGCCTCTAGCCGTCGCCGTCTCGACTCAGTCAATCGCCAGTTCGATTCCGTTGGTCCAACCTGTGAGGCCAGCAGACCCTGGTGGGGTGGCGCAATACGCCTGGCAAAAGATCGTGCCCAACGTCGTCAGAATCTGGTCCCCGATGGGGAACAGCGCGTTCGCGCCCATGAGCTCAAGCTCGTCCGTTCCGCCCGTTCGGCCAAATCCCATTCGAATGAGGGGTGGACGCAGGCAGAGACCTGGCGTGCTGAAGAGGACCCCGGTTCCCAGGGCATCTGAGTTCAGGCTACCCAGTACGATGTAGCGCGTGCCAGCGGGCACGGCGGAAAGGACGAAGCCGCGCCTCGGCAATGCACTCGCAGCATGATGAGCCGTGGAGTCGATCCAGGTGTCGAGGTGGGGAGCGCTCGCAGCTCCGTTCCGGGTCCCCTCGCAGAAATCGACCTCCGGGCTGACGGAGAGCGCGAAGGCCGCTGGGCTGCCGTACGATGCCGTTGCCGCGAGGAAACCATCTTTCATCGCGAGGGTCGTGCCGAAGCCAGCCGTGCCGAAGCTATTCGTCAGGTAGGACGACTCAGTCGGTTGATAGCGACCGCTCTCACTCGGGCGGAAGAGGTAGACCCGCCCCGTTTGATCGTGGCGATGTGCGCCGACGGCGATCAAGCCGTCGTCCAGTGCAACATCATCTCCGAATCGGTCGCCGACATTGCCGGTCCCCAGGGGATTGGCAGCGCGAAGCGTCTCCCCTCGTATCCAGGACCTCGCTACGGGGTGGCGCCGGAAGACGTAGGCTCGCCCGCTGCCAGCCCCACCGGAGCGTGGCTCACCGATCACCATGACGTCGCCCTCGACGGCGACGTCACGCCCGAAGCGGTCGAGATCGAAGGGGGCGTGTGGTTGAATGACCTGCACCAAGCTGAAGAGTCCAGTCCCATCCCTCTCGTACATGTGGACCGCACCCTGATAGTTCAGTCCGTGAGCACCGACGGCGAGGGTATCGCCATCGAGTTCGATGCTGACTCCCAAACCGTATCCACCCAGGAGCATCTGGGCCGGCCCGGGACGAATGAGCTGGTGCTCAGCGTAGGTGCCGGCAGCGATCGAGCCGATGGAGATGCCGCCTACACCGGGGAGTGGGTCTCCTGCGAAGTCGGCGTTGGGGATTCCAACTGCGATGGTGCCGTCGTGACCAATGTCCAGGAACTGTCCGAATTGTGCATCTGGAAGCCAATAGTCGAAGCGCTCCTCTGCTATGAGAGATCCATCTGTGTCGAACCGAACGAAGAGCGCTCCTCCGTCATTGTTGTTCGATCGTCCCGCGCCAACCATGATGAACGGTGGATCCAAGGCAATCGAGGCGTGCCCCAAGTCCAATGCCCCCGTGAAGGCAGCGCCGTAGGTGCCCAAGGTTCGATTCCACCCCGTCGGGCCACGCCGAAGGAGCCGCACAGGCGGGTGGCCCGCTGCAACCGAAACTTGCGCAAGCCACTCGCCGTGGAGGTCCATGGCGACTCCGTATCCGGACTGTGGCAAGTCGAAGGTATGGATCTCCGTTTGCTGGAGCGGGCTGAGTGAGGCACAGACTAGCGCGAAAGAGGGAATCAACATGGCTTTTGGTTCGTTTGCAGAAGGAGCGTGACGTGGGCCGGAGGCAATCTGTATTCCTGCCGAACCCACCTTGGAGCCCTCGTTTCAGTGGCTACACCTGGCTACTGCTCATACGCTCCCATATCTGGAACAGCGGCGCCCCCGGAGGTCGTCGCCTCGCGATTCATCAGGCTGAAATCCAGAGCAAGGTCGTCATTCGTGAATGTGTCACGATCAATGTCGACGATATCGAGCCCGATGAGAGCTGAACTTGCTGTGTCGACGCAGGGAGATGGGTTGCTCATCATCAAACCGCGGAGACGGAAGTCCCGACCGGGAATGTCCATAAAGAAGGGTACCTGGTTGATGCAACTCGGAGTCAGCTCCACTCCGACGTCCAGGGTGGAGGTGACGCTGACGTCGATCTCGCCGACCTGTCCGACGTCGCTGAAGTCGCAGCGCACGAACGCGCCGCTAAGGCCACTCGTGGAGTTGCCAACGACAGTGATCTCCCGCCCGACCCGATTTCCGTAGACGATAGAGTTGTTGACGTAGAAGCGTTTCGTTCCTTGATCCTGGCCAGCCTCTGACACGTGAATGCCTGCCCCTCGCATGGTGCTGGGAGCGAACGTGCCTCCTCCTTGATCGTCGCCGAGAATCACGTTCAGGGTGACGGTGCAGTGGGTCATCGAGTGCTCATAGTCTCCAGGGTTGTTGTTGGGGTAGGGTTCCCAGTGGAGCCCTCCACCAGACTCTCGCGCTACGTTGTCGTAGATCAACGAGTTGTTCCACTTGGAGTCTGTCTGTCGGTGGAGGTAGATGGCTCCACCGGCCAGGCACTGAGGTGCCAGGCCAGATGCCGGGTTTGCGCTCATCTCAAGGCGCCCGTTTCCAAAGAAGCGGCAATTCCCGCCGCGAAGGGCCGCGCCTCCTTCGCAGTAGATCCCAGCGCCCAATTCGGCGTGGTTGTCCCGAATGGTGCACGAGCGAAGCCTGGTCGAGGCCAATAGGCCACCTTGGTTGACGTAGATGCCTCCGCCATGGGATTCGTCGAATCCCACCATGGAGGACTCCAGTCCCGCCCAGTTGTCAACGACTGTCACGCGATCGAGGAGAACGTTGCCTCTCGATTCGATCAGTATGCCTGCCCCCTCAACGCCGCGACCGTAGTTGCCGAGTTGAGAGCCGTCGTCATTGGCACGTCCTCCAGTCACCGCGAGGTTCTCCAAGCTCAACTGTGGAGGAAAGCTCGGCGTTTGTGTGGATTCCGGGAACGCAACGACATGAAGCGCCGCGTCGATCTGGTTGCCGGCGTCCATGTAGGGCGAGCCGTCCAGCACTGTGCGAACAGGGCTCCCGTCTGGATTGTCCGGATCCTCCCCGGCAGGTCCGGGGAGGCCTAGGAAGCCTCCGATCACTCGAACGTTGGTCCAATCAACGCTGAACTCGAACGAGCGGTTCCGCGTGTCACCCGTCGGTGGTGGCGCTGGTCGGTAGACTCCGTGAGCGACGAGAATGATGGTCTCGTTCGCTGGGACGACCGCATCGAATGCGTCCTGAAGTGTCGGGAATGCGGCTGACCAGCTCGATCCATCGGGCATCGTGGCAGACGAGTCGTCATTGACTCGAATAACATCGGGCCCTTGAAACGCGGAGGCGCTGCCGATGAGCGCTAGTCCCGCGGCGAGAGGCGAGAGGCGAGAGGCGAGAGGCGAGAGGCGAGAGGCGAGAGGCGAGAGGCGAATGAGTTCATAACCATGTGGTTGTAGAAGTGTAACCTACGAATCAACGAAGGTCGACGTCTCCAGCCTGCACAAGGCGGTGCGATTCGAGAGGCGCGGATGGCGGGCGATACCTTGGCAGGCTTGAAACGAGAATCCCGCGCCGTGTTGAGGAGCCTAGCCAACTTGACCGAGAACGGATAGGACTTCCAAGCGGGGTGGCGATATGTCCCCCACGGTAGCCTGAGGCCTGATTCTTCGCCATCACCCTTCCCCACAGGCCACACGGCAGCGCCCGAGCGAGTATCGGGCTCTTCGCTGAGCCGAAATCGCCCGATTTCCCCCTCTACGAACGGCACCACCGGTTCGCTTCACCACGGCCTACAGCCAGCACCCTCCGCAAGGCACTTGGAGACGGCAATCTAAAACTGACCCACTTGGCAAACGGATAGGAATTCCAAGCGGGGTGGCAAGTCGACGCACTTCTTCGGCGGGGGATGGAGGTCCAGGTTCTCTCACCCAAACCTCGAAGCGCCCGTCCATCGTCTGTGGGCGCCCTGGACGTGATCCTCAGTGGCCTGAGCTGGGAGGAAGTCGCCGGGGATTCAGGGGTGCGACAGGGGCGGCTGGACTTCGGGAAGTAGGGCGCAGCAGCAAAGCGGCGCGCGGGCCGTCGGGCTCGATGAAATGGACACAGCCAGCACCTTGCGGAGGGTGCTGGCGTCGAGTCGTGGTGAAGCGAACCTGTGGTGCCGTTCGTAGAGGGGGAAATCGGGCGAGTTCGGCTCAGCGAAGAGCCCGATGACCGCTCGGGCGCTGCGGTGTGCCCTGCGCGGGAGGGGGTGGTGCAGAATCGGGCTTCAGGCTAGGGTGACGACTGTGGCGACACCCCGCTTGGAATACCTATCCGTCGGTAAACGCAAGTCGAACAGGGAAGCCGATTCGCAGCAGAGTCCGGTCCGGGTCCGGCTCGACATCGGCGCCGTGAACTCGACGCAGCGCTTTGAATCCTCGTTGGGACTTAATGTTCACTTCCACTCCCTCTATCTAGACGGTGTGTACGTCACGCGCAGCGCTTTCGAGTCTCCCGTCTTTCTGCCCGCGGATCCTTTGACGTCGGCGGAGGTCGAGCGTGTGCACGGCGACACGATCGCGCGCATCCGTCGTGTGCTGAAGCGCTTCTCCCTCGACCCGATCGCACTCGGTATGCCCCTACGCAAAGGTGACGACCGCCCTTGGGAGTACGCGGACGCGGGCGCTGATGAGCAGCCGCTTCTCGATTTTGGCGACGCGCGTGAGAATGCGTTCTTTCCGGCCCTGAAGGCTGCCTCGGTGAAGTCGCTGGTGCCTTTCGGTGCTGGTGCTGGGCAGCCGCTGAAGCGCCTAATCGACCCTGATCTCGGCCTTGCGTTCCAGTCGTCGGGTTGGGGGAGTCAGTACGTGCCGCCTCCACTGGTGGTGAACGCTGACGGGTTCTCGTTGCGTGCGCTGATCCGGAAGGGTCAGCGGGCGCAACTGGAGAAGCTCTGCCGCTACGTGACAAGACCCGCCATCAGTCTGGAACGCTTCGATGTCCGTCCCGATGGGATGGTCTCGTGGCTGCTGCGCAAGGCCTGGCGTGATGGGACCAAGGGCTTCGTCATGACGCCGTACCAGTTCATGGCTCGACTGGCGGCGCTCGCGCCGCATCCGCGCGAGCATCAGCTGACGTATCAGGGAGTGCTGGCCCCGGCCTCATCATTGCGTGATCTGGTGGTGCCGCGTCCCGTGGTTCGGAAGGAGCCGAAGGATGTGGACGTCGCCGATGAAGACGGCTCGAAGAGTGCGGAGGAGCGGTCGAAGGACCAGAGGTACATCCGCTGGGCAGATCTTCTGAAGCGGGTGTTTTCGGAAGATGTTCTCAAGCGCCCGCGCTGCCGCGGGCGCAGGCACATGATCTCCGTGATCACAGATCCGGAGACAGCGCGGAAGGTGCTGGAGGGCGTGAGAGCGGCGGCGAGGAGGTCATCCGATTCGCTGGGTGGGAGAGACCCGTCGTCGCCAGGGCCGAGCCGTTCCCCACCGGCAGAGCCCGAGGTCCGAATACCGATGCCGCCACGGCAGGGGCGGTTGGACTTCGGGAAGTAGGGCGCTGCGGAAGAGCGGCGCGCGGGCCATCGGGCTCGGCGATATGAGATCAGCCAGCACTCTTGGGGAGGGTGCTGGCTGCAGGTCGTGGTGAAGCGAACCGGTGGTGCTCGTCGGAGGGGGCGAAATCGGGCGAGTTCGGCTCAGCGAAGAGCCCGATGGCTGCCCGGGCGCTCCCGCGTGGCCCGCGAGGATGGGGGTAGCGAAGAATCAGGCCCCAGGCTACGGTTACCGGGGTGTCGACACCCCGCTTGGAAGTCCTATCCGTTCGGGCGCAGGATCCGATCCGCCTCTTCCCCGTGCCCCGTTCGAATGCACCATTCGACGCGAGCGCTCGCGTAGACCTCCATGTACACCGTGCCCTCCTCGTATTGCGTCTCGGCGATGCGCAGGGCCTTCGCCGTGTACTCGGACGCTTCCTCGATCCTTCCGGCAGCGATCAGCGCGACCCCGACCTGCTGGAGCGCGGCGGCCTCGATCACGTGCCCCTCCGGGAACTTCTTCCGCGCTCGGTCCAGCGCGCGCATGAAGTGGGTCACGGCCGCTTCGTAGTCCCCGCGCGACCGCGCGACCTCGCCGAGGCCGACGTGCGAGAAGTAGAGCCGTTCCTGGTCCCCATCGAGGGTCCCGTGCAGCGCGTGCGCGCGCTGCATCCAGCGCTCCGCGTCGTCGGTGCGCCCTTCCCGGATGTACACGCGGCCGAGGTTGAAGCTCCAGACCGCCTCCGCGGAGCGCCTCTCCTCGGACGGGGGCTCGGCGCTCATCAGCCGCAGCGCGGTCTCGAATCGCTCGATCGCCTTGTCCGTCTGACCCATCCGCGAGTAAAGGACGCCGAGGCTGTTGTGCACGAAGGGGAGCTGGGTTGGGTCTGCGTCGTCCACCCTCTCCCACGCCTCGATCGCGTCCAGCAGGCACGCCTCGGCATCGTCGAGCACGCCTTGCTCGCGGTAGGTCGCGCCGATCGTGCCGAGCACCGTCGCGAGCGTCCGCGGGCGCTCGGGGTAGCGCTCACGGACGTAGCTCGCTCCCCGCTCCAAGAGATCACCAAGGGTCGCCTCGATCCCCTCGTGGCGGGTATCCGACGTGGACAGCATGTGCACGAGCACGTCGTTCTGTGCCTCGAGCTCCCTCACCGTCGACCGCGCTCTGTCCTCCGCCTCCAACGCACGCCAGGCCATGGCCGCGCTCACGATGGCCCCCGCCACGAGCGCCACGAGCGCCGTCGCGATCCCCGCCGCGGCGAGTCGGTGCCGCCTCACCAGCTTCTTCAGGCGATAGAGGGTGCTCGGTGGTCCGGCCACGACAGGGCGGTACTCGAGGTAAGCCTCGATGTCGTTCGCGAACTCGGAGACCGACGCGTAGCGGTCATCCGGTCGCGGCTCGATCGCGCGTAGAACGATCCAGTCGAGGTCCCCGCTGAGCACGCGGCGCAGCCCGCGCGTCGTCGCGGCGCGGCGCACTGCGTGGCGCGTGTCCAGCTCCGTGGCGAAGCGGTTGCTCGGCCGGACGGAGGAGCGCTCGCGGTCGAGTAGGTTCGCTAGCGAGCGCCGGCCCCGCTCGTCCTCGGCGGGCAGTCGACCGGTCAAAAGCTCGTACATCACGATCCCGAGCGAGTAGACGTCGGTGCGCGTATCGACGTCGGCATCCACGAGCCGCGCCTGCTCAGGGCTCATGTACGCCAGGGTCCCCAGCACCTCACCGTCCGTCGTCATCGTCCCGAGAGTCGCGCGCGCGTCGACCGCCCGCGCCAGGCCGAAGTCGATCACCTTCGTCCTCGTCGCGCCGTCCTGGGTGGAGACGAGGAGGTTGCTCGGCTTCAGGTCGCGGTGCAGGATCCCGCGCTGGTGAGCGTGCTGCACCGAACGAGCGACCTCGAGCAGCAACCGAAGCCGCGCCTCGACGTCGAGGCCTCGCTCGTCGCAGAACACGTCGAGCCGCTGACCCTCGACGTACTCCATCGCGAAGTACGGCCGCTTGTCGTCGTCGAGCCCCGCGTCGAGCACGCGGGCGATTCCGGGGTCGTCCATCCGAGACAGAGCCTCGCGCTCCAACTCGAATCGCCGGGTGATGCTCTTGCGCGAGAGACCGGAGCGGATGACCTTGACCGCCACGGTCCGCACGAACGGTTCGGTCTGCTCCGCCAGGTAGACCGCGCCCATCCCGCCCTGGCCCAGGAGCCTCACGACGCGGAACGGCCCGATTCGCGCCGGCGTGACCAGGTCCCCGGTGGGCAGCGTCGTCGCCCCGTCGGCGACGACGCCGTCGAACGCGTCGCGGTTCCGCCGCAGCGCCTCCTCGTCGAAGGCCTCCTGGACGCGGCTCTCCTCGTCGCTCGCGAGCATGGCTCGCAGCTCCGCCGCGAGGCTCGCGTCCTCGACCTCCAGGGCCTGGATGACCGCGATACGCTCCGCGCCCTGGAGGTCCACCGCCTCCTCAAAAGCGCGGCTGAGTTGCTCGTATCGGCGTGCATCCATGGTGGCGGTAGGGGGCGCGCGAGGCGCTCATAGAAAGTCGACGTAGACCCCCGAGGAGAAGTTGAACGTGGGAGCGCCCATGCTCGAGTCCCGGAACCAGGCCTGAAAGTACAGTCTTTGCCCGGGAACGACGAGCGACTGAAGCGGTTCGACCCCAAGATCGAGCTGACGGCCCAGGGCGTCACCGACGGTGTTCGCGAGCGGGAGGCGGATCGGCGCGGCGACGCACAGGTTCCCCTGCCCGATCATGACCGGCGAGATCGGGTTCAGGCCCACAAAGAAGATCCCCGCCGAGTTGGGTACCCCGATCGCACGGAGGATGACTCGATCGTCCGCGACGCGCTGGGAACCGTAGAAGAGAAGCCTTGCGCCCTCGGCGTAGCCAGCGTTGGGGAGCGGCGTGCAGAAGCTCCTCGCCACCGCCTGGGGTTCGAACGCGGAAGGCGCGACGCGGCTGTCGACCACGCGCTCGCCGAGCATCAGATCCAGGGGTGTCAACTCGGCCGCATCGCCGTCCTGATCGATGTCGCCCGCGTCCGGCGCGCGCCTCGTGGCCAAACCCTCGTTGGCGAAGTACGAGTTGCAGCCCATTCGAAAGTTGCCGTTCGACTCGTCCTCCCAAAGCAGGTCGAAGTTCGGGCGGTCATCCGCGAGGTCGAAGACGTTGTTGCCGACCGAGCTTCCTCCCGATTCGGCGAAGATGCTCGTGGCCACGTCCGGCGCGTACAGGTAGTCGCTGTAGAGCGTTGCGCCGCCGTTGACCCGAGCCGTGTCCCCCGTTCCCGAAGGCCCGCCGGAGTTATCGTGGAAGAGCGCGAGCTCCAGCCTGACGTCCGTGCCGCTCGCGACGAGCATCCCTGCTGCTGTCGGGGCGAGGTTCCGAACCAGAGTCGCCAGGTTCACCTCGAAGCTACCGGCATTCGGCCCCGCCATGATCGCACCGCCGAAGACCGTGGCTCGGTTCTCCAGGAACAGGCACTGGTATGCGCGGCCGGTGGCATCGCGCACCATCAGGCCACCGCCACCTGCGGAGCGGTTGTACTCGAAGCGGCAGTTGGCGAATGTCGCGTCGGCACCGGCACGCACTGCCGCGCCTCCTCCGCCCCAGTAGGACTCATTGAACGACAGCGTACAGTTGGCGACGACGCACTTTCCCGACGCCACGAGCACCCCACCTCCGTGGGCGTCATCCGAGCTGGAGCTCGCGACATTGGCGTTGCCGGACGTGACGTGGAAGCCGTCGAGGAGCGCGACCGTGGTGGCTGAGTGACTGGCCTCGGTACGGACGACGTGGTACGCGTTGTCCTCGATCCCCGGCTGCGGACCGATGGAGCCGTTGAGGAAAGAGATTCTCGTCGGGTCGAACAGGACTCGCTCGCTGAGGTGCTGTTCGTCGCCCGCGAACCCGCCGTAGATCCGGACGTTGTCGCAAAGGATGAACGATGCGGAGCGGTCGTCGCTGCCCTGTGGCGCGGACTCGGACTCATCGGTGCGATAGGTGCCACGGCGCACCCAGACGTCGACCGGCTGCTGGTTGTCGGACTCGTAGGGGGCCGAACGGTGCGCGAGCTCGAGGGCTTCCGGGAGAAACTCGAGCGCGTTCGACCACGAGGAGCCATCGCCGCCGGAAGAGCTCGCGTCAACGTAGATCCGCCGATCAGTCGGCGTGAACGCCTCGTTGACGTTGATGGTGCCGCTGGTCGGGAACGAGGCGCGGTCGGTGAGCCGGATGAGATAGCGCTCGCCCGCCACCACGGTCGCGCTCGCCAGCTGGCCCATGGCGCTGCAATCGGAGTACCCGAGGAGCTGCAGCGAGCCGCACTCGCCGCGGTAGACCTGGATCAGCATGCCAGACTCGCTGCCGTTGAAGCGGACCCGCATGTCGCCGGAGCTCGAGGGAACGTAGCAGAACCACATGTCGCGGGTCGGTGCGAATACGCACGTGCCGTTGCCGTACGTCGTGTCGAGCGTCATCCCCTGGAAGTTGATGGGGGTCGTCCCGCCGCCGAGGAGTACCGGGGTGAGGCAGGTGTCCTGGGCAGCAGCGGGGATGGAAGCCAAGGTCAGAACAGCAAGGAGTCGGAGGAAGCGCATGGTGGGAGGGGGCGACAGCCAGGGGGAGGCCAGAGAGAGGCCAGAGAGAGGCCAGAGGGGAGATCCGGGGATCCGACGTCCGGATCCGGTAGCAGCACGGACGCCGTCGCTTGCGAGGTCAGTGAATCCTCAAAATTCTGCCCACATCGGGGATGAGGCCTCCAAGCGCCGGGCTCTGGCGCCTGTTTGAGCGAGGCGGGGGCACTTCAGTTGTGCGGTGTGGCGGCGGCGATCACCCCTTCCACAGGGTGAGGTGGTGCTGCCGCTTTTCTTCGGCGCTGAATTTCCCGGCCCGGCGATGCGCACGCTCCCCGAGCCGTTGGCGCCTCGCCGGGTCCCGGGCCAGCCCTACCAGCGCCTCCGGCATCCCCCTGTACCGCCGTCACGCAGCAGGCGAGCCGGTCCACGGCCCGCTTGATCGGGTCGGCGCGTGCCAGCGTCACCACATGTACCGGGCGACCTACTGCGCTCCGCTGGTGGTGAACGCAGGTTGGTTCTCGTTTCATGCGGCGACGCTGGCACGCGCCGCCCGAACTGCAATCCTGCGTTGAATCGAACGTGACGTGACTACGGAGGCCGTTGAAGAACAGCGGTTTGCGGAGTAGTAGCGTCCGATTCCGAATCAAGGCGACGTAACTTCCCTATGGTTGGATGCCATCTGGATGGTTACGTCAACGCAGAGTCGGGATCGGACGCCACTACTCCATGAGTCGCTGTTTTTCGGGCTGCTAGCGCCGCCAGCGAGACCCTGATCTCATCGAGAATCGCAGGGTCGTCGATCGTCGCTGGCGTCTTGAAGTCCACGCCGTCGGCGATCTTCGCGATGGTGGAGCGAAGGATCTTGCCCGAACGGGTCTTCGGCAGCCGCTGCACCACGGCACAGAGCTTGAACGCGCCCACCGGGCCTATCTTCTCTCGGACCAGCTGAACACATTCCTCGCAGATCGTCTCGTGCGAGCGCTCGACGCCCTTCGATAAGCACACGAGTCCCAGCGGTAGCTGCCCCTTCAGGTCGTCGGCGACACCGATGACCGCGCACTCCGCCACATCAGGGTGGGCTGCGAGGACCTCTTCCATGGCCCCCGTGGAGAGTCGATGCCCCGCGACATTGATGACATCGTCCGTGCGAGCCATGATCCACAGGTATCCGTCGGAGTCCTTCATGCCCGCATCCCCTGTCTCGTAGTAACCGGGGAAGGTCGTGAGGTAGCTCTCCTTGAAGCGCTCCTCTGCGTTCCAAAGCGTTGGTAGCGTGCCCGGCGGAAGGGGGAGCTTCACGGCGATCGCCCCGAGGGTACCCGCCGGTACTTCCTCGCCTCCGTCATCCAGGATATGAACGTCGTAGCCCGGCATGGCGACGGTCGGAGAGCCCACCTTGACGGGGAGGGGCTCGATGCCCACGGGGTTGCCCGCGATCGTGTAGCCGGTCTCCGTCTGCCACCAGTGATCGTAGACGGGCGTGCCAGTGTTCTCCGTGAGCCACTGGATAGTGTCCGGATCGGCGCGCTCCCCCGCGAGAAAGATCGCACGGAGCGAGCTGAGATCGTACTTCTCGAGGCACTCTGCCCTGGGATCCTCGCGCTTCACCGCTCGGAAGGCGGTGGGAGCCGTGAAGAAGCTGTTGACCTTGTGCTCCTGGATGACGCGCCAGAACGTTCCGGCGTCCGGCGTCCCGATCGGCTTGCCCTCGAAGACGATCGTCGTGTTGCCATGGATCAGTGGCCCATAGCAAATGTAGCTGTGTCCCACCACCCAGCCGACGTCCGACGCGGCCCAGAACACCTCGCCAGGATCGACGTTGTAGATGTTCTTCATCGTCCAGTTCAAGGCGATGAGGTGCCCTGCGGTGGGGCGCACTACTCCCTTTGGTTGCCCCGTCGTCCCGGAGGTGTAGAGGATGTAGGCCGGATGATTCCCTTCCACAGGCACGCACTCCGCGGGCTCAGTGCCGTACCGAAAGCCGTGCCAATCGTGGTCACGGCCCTCGGTTAGCTGGGCGATCTCCTGCTCGCGCTGGAAGATCACGCAGAACTCAGGCTCGTGCTTGGCCAGCTCCAGCGCCTCGTCGAGAAGCGGCTTGTAGTGAACGACCCGCGCCGGCTCCAGTCCGCAGGAGGCCGCGATGATGGCTCGCGGCGTCGCATCGTCAATGCGGACCGCGAGCTCGTTGGCCGCGAAGCCGCCGAATACGACCGAGTGGATGGCACCGAGCCGCGCGCACGCGAGCATCGCCTCCAGCGCCTCGGGCACCATCGGCATGTAGATGATGACTCGATCCCCCTTGCCGACCCCATTGGCGCGCAGCGCGCCCGCCAGACCGGCGACCCGGTCGCGCAGCTCATGGAAGGTGATCTCGCGCTTCGTGCCGGTTATGGGGCTATCGTAGATGATCGCGGCCTGGTCGCCGCGTCCGCGCTCCACGTGACGGTCGACGGCGTTGTAGCACGTGTTCACGCGAGCGTCGGCGAACCACTCGTACATGTGGTCACCCCGGTCGAAGAGGGCCTTGGACGGAGCTTCCTCCCAGTCGATAGCCTGCGCTGCTTCCATCCAGAACCCTTCCGGGTCGGACTTCCAGGATTCGTACACGTCGAGATACTTCATGGGTGAACTGGGTAGGGGACTCCGGAAGATCAGAGCGCGGATGTGGCGGGTCGGGCAGACAGTCTGCGGATAGCTTCAGACCTCCTCGGCCTCGCGCAGCTTGGCGAGCACGCGGTAATCCTCGAGGGTCGTGGTGTCCTGGCTGATGTCTTGATTGCCAGCGGCGATGTCGCGCAGGAGGCGACGCATGATCTTGCCCGAGCGTGTCTTGGGCAGCGACTCCGCGAATCGGATCGCATCCGGCTTGGCGAACGATCCAATCTCGCCGCGGACGTGCTGCCTCAGAGCCGCGCCGAGAGACTTGGCGTTCATGCCTAGATTCTCGACGTACTCCGGTTCGAGCGTGACGAACGCCGAGATGCCCGTGCCCTTGATCTCGTGGGGCATCGCGACGACAGCCGCCTCGACGACCGCCGGATGCGAGACCAGCGCGGACTCGACTTCCATCGTGCCTATGCGGTGGCCGCTGACGTTGATGACGTCGTCTACCCGGCCCATGATCCAGACGTAGCCGTCCTCGTCGAAGCGTGCGCCGTCGCCCGGCACGTAGTAGCCGTGGGGGTTGTCGAAGTAGGTTCGCACGAAACGATCGCGGTCGCCCTGGACGCCGCGGAGCATGCCGGGCCATGGCTTCTTGATCACGAGGAGCCCTCCTGTGCCCTTCGGGAGGTCTTCGAGGGTCGTCGCATCGACCACGGCCGCGTGTACTCCTATCATGGGAAGGGTGCACGAGCCTGGCTTGGTCGGCGTCGCTCCTGGGAGCGGCGTGATCATGTGTCCACCCGTCTCCGTTTGCCACCAGGTATCGACGATCGGACACCGTCCCCGTCCGATCATTCGGTGGTACCACGACCAGGCTTCTGGGTTGATGGGCTCGCCGACCGTACCGAGGACCTGAAGTGACGATAGGTCGTGGGCGTGTACATGTTCGTTGCCCCACTTCATGAAGGATCGGATGGCGGTGGGAGCCGTGTAGAAATGGGTGACCTGGTGCCGCTCGACAATGTCCCAGAACCGATCTTCGGAAGGGGCGTCGGGGGCTCCTTCGTACATCAGCGTTGGGACCCTGTTGGGGAGGATCCCGTAAAGGATGTAGCTGTGGCCGGTGATCCATCCGATGTCGGCGGTGCACCAGTACATCTGGTTGGCGTCCGGGATGAGGTTGAAGGTCGTCCTCGCGGTGAAGTAGGTCCACACCATGTAGCCAGCGGTGGTGTGAATGACGCCCTTCGGCTTGCCAGTGGAGCCGCTCGTGTAGAGAAGGAACAGCGGGTCCTCCGCCTCCATCGGCTCAGCGGGGCAGTGGGAGCTGCTGACGTCCACGATATCCCGCCAGTAGTAGTCGCGCCCCTCGTGCCAGGACGTCGAGTTGTTGCATCGCCGGAGCACGATCACCTTGTTCACGTCGCGGCCGGTGTCGGAGAGCGTGGCGCAGGCGCTGTCCACGTTCTCCTTGAGGGGCACCACGTTGCCTCGGCGCCAGCCACCGTCCTGGGTGACGATGATGCGGCTTGACGAGTCGACGACGCGATCGACGATCGCCTGGGATGAGAAACCACCGAAGACCACCGAGTGTACGGCTCCTATCCTGGCGCAGGCGAGGAGGGCGATGGCGAGCTCGGGCACCATGCCCATGTAGATCGTCACGACGTCGCCCTTCTTGGCGCCGAGGTTGCGGAGCGCGTTCGCGAAGCGCGAAACCTCGTCGAGAAGCTCCTGATAGGTGTAACGGCGCACCTCGGGCTTGCCGTTCGGCATGGGTTCGCCCTCCCACACGAGCGCGGTGTCTGCGCCATGGCCCCCACGGACCTGGCGATCCAGCGCGTTGAAGCACACGTTGGTGCGGGCTCCGACGAACCAGCGGGCATCGGGTGCTTTCCACTCGAGCACGCGGTCCCAGGGGCGCATCCAGTCGAGCTCGGAAGCGATCTCGCTCCAGAACCCGTCGGGATCCTCAAGAGATCGCGCGTGCATCGTTCTGTACTCTTCGAGCGAACCCACATGCCACTTCGGGATCCCGAGCTCTTTCGCCTCGACGGGTGGGAAGACACGGTCCTCTCGCAGGAAGGACTCGATGTTCTGGTTCTGCTGGTTAGGCGAGTTTGTGTCGGGGGTCATGGCCGATGACGGGGGGGCTGTGTCCTGGTGGGGGCAGTGTTGGGTAGAGGGCGGGGCCGCGTGCGGGGAGCCGATAGGGCCCCCCCGCACTCGGGGGGACCCGTCGTTCAGGAGGGTCAGTGGTCATGGGCCGCGCCCGCGCCAGCGGGGATGCGGATGTAGCTGACGAGCTCCTGGACCTCGGCGCTTGGCGCGGGGGTCATTCGCGACACCGCCAGGGTGACGAAGAGGTTCACGAGCATGCCGATCGAGCCGATCCCCTCAGGTGAGATCCCGAACCACCAGTGCTCCGGGACGTTGAGGTCGGGCTGCACGAACTTGAAGTAGATGATGTAGCCCGCCGTGAAGGTGATGCCGGACACCATGCCCGCGATGGCCCCGGGCGCGTTCGTGCGACGCGAGAAGATTCCCAGCACGATGACGGGGAAGAAGGACGACGCGGCCAGGCCAAAGGAGAACGCGACGACCTGGGCCACGAAGCCTGGGGGATTGATCCCGAAGTACCCAGCGACGACGACGGCGGCCGTGGCCGCGAGTCGCGCTGCGATCAGCTCGCGCCGATCGGAGATCTCGGGGAGGAGCGTTCGCTTGAGCAGGTCGTGACTGACAGCCGTCGAGATGACGAGCAGGAGGCCAGCGGCGGTCGAGAGCGCTGCAGCGAGCGCACCTGCCGCGACCAGCGCTACCACCCAGTTGGGCAGGTTTGCGATCTCCGGGTTCGCCAGTACCATGATGTCCCTGTCGACGTAGAGCTCGTTCTCGCCCTTGGTGGGCTGGTTCGTCAGCAGTCGTTCACCGTGGGCTCCACGGCCGGCGTCGTCCGACGGGAGCGTCTTGAACGATGGGCGTCCTTCGAACGCGTTGCCCGCCCGGTAGGTGACGCGCCCGTCTCCGTTCTTGTCCATCCAGGCGATGAGTCCGGTCTTCTCCCAGTTCTTGAACCACTCCGGAATCGTCCTGTCCTGGAGCAGTGCAGCGCCCTGGTCGCCGCCCTGTTCAGCGGGCGCCAAAGCGGCCGCCGTCTCGGAGTATCGAGCCCCTTCGACGGTGGTGATCAAGTTGGTTCTCGCAAAGGCGGCAATCGCTGGCGCCGACGTGTAGAGCACCGCGATGAAGAGCAGCGCCCACCCGGCGGAGATTCGCGCATCCTTCACGCGCGGAACGGTGTAGAACCGAACGATCACGTGCGGAAGGCCCGCGGTACCGACCATCAGCGCGAGGGTGATGCAGAACGTATCGATCGTCGACTTGGTGCCTGATGTATAGGGCGCGAAGCCTAGCTCCTCGTGCAGTCCGTTGAGCTTCTCCAGCAGAGAGATGGTCTCACCGCCTGCGATCTGGGATCCGATCTCACCCTGGAGCATGCCACCGAATCCCAGCTGTGGGATCGGGGTCCCCGTCATCATGATCGCGAGGAACACGGCGGGGACGAGGAACGCGAAGATGAGGACGCAGAACTGCGCCACCTGCGTGTAGGTGATGCCCTTCATGCCGCCGAGTACGGCGTAGATGAGGACGATGACCATGCCGATCACGACGCCCCATTCGACGGGTACCTCGAGGAAGCGTCCGAACACGACTCCGACCCCTCGCATCTGGCCAGCGACGTAGGTGAATGAGACGAAGATAGCGCAGAGAACCGCGACGATGCGGGCCGTGGATGACGCGTAGCGGTCGCCGACGAAGTCGGGGACGGTGAAGCGACCAAACTTGCGCAAGTAGGGGGCCAGGAGTAGGGCCAGGAGCACGTAGCCCCCTGTCCAACCCATGAGGTAGACGGAACCGTCGTAGCCCATGAATGAGATCAGGCCAGCCATCGAGATGAACGAGGCCGCGCTCATCCAATCGGCCGCCGTCGCCATTCCATTGGCGAGGGGCGGAACCCCTCCGCCGGCGACGTAGAAATCTTTTGTGCTGCCAGCACGGCTCTTGACCGCGATGAACATGTACAGCGCGAACGAGAGGCCAACGATCAACAGAGTCCAAGTCTTGACTTCCATGGTGATTCCTCAGTCCTCCGAAACGCCAAAGCGCTTGTCGATACGGTTCATGACGACGACGTAGGTGAAGATCAGCACCACGAAGGTGTAGATCGAGCCCTGTTGCGCGAACCAGAACCCGAGCGGGAAGCCGGTGCCGGGCAGGTTCACGGCATTGAGCGCGTCCGCCGCGAGGATCCCTGCGCCGAAGGACACGCTGAACCAGATGGTGAGGAGAACGGCGAGGACTTTTAGGTTGGCTCGCCAGTAACCGTCGGCGTCGAAGCCGTCGGGTGCTTTGGAGCCTGTGGGATCCGCTGAGTTCATGCTGGGGGGGGCCGGTTGCGGCGCTCGAGAAAAAGGACGGAGTGTCGGCCAAGGGCCCGAACATGGGCCACCTGGCGACGTGTAGATCAGGGGCGTGTGGAGGGGGAAAGCACGGCGATCAAAAGGCGTGTTGGACCGAGAACTGGAAGCGGCTCACTTCGCCGCTGCGGCCGTCTTCGAGCTCCTTCTCGGCCCAGATGAGCTCGACGCCGAAGCGAAGCCTCGGCGCTGGCACGTAGTTGAGGCTGGCGTGGACGGACTGGTATGCGCTGGCGAGGTCGCCCGTGCTCGCGAACGCGCCGACACCTGGGTTCTCCGCTTCGGCGAAGGAGTACGAAAAGGTGCTGTGCCATGCCGGATCCCAAACGTGACGATAGGCGGCGAACGCCCCTAGCTGGTCGATCGTCTGAATCTGGCCGCCTCCGTCGATGTAGCCGTCGTTGAAGGCATTCAGGCCCAGGTAGCGACCGAGCGCATCTCCGTAGCTGACCATGAAGCGCAGGTCGTCTTGTCCCATCTTCCACTTGCCAGCGAGGCTCGCCGCATAGCCGTATTTTGCGTCATGGGCGCCCCTGATGACAGGGTTCGAGCGGTCCTCGTAGCTAAGCTCGCGCAGCATGCCGGCGAGTGACCACGACAGGTCACCGTCCTGGCGGTTGTACCTGGCGATGACGTCCGGAATGCCCTCGCTGTCGTTGTCGTAGGTGGCGCCGGTGACGCGCGTGGCGGAATTCTCCAGCGCCAGTTCCAGGCCATCTGCGGTGTATCGAAGCTGCGGCTGGCGCATGAACACCGTACCGACCGGGCCGACAAAGTCCAGGTGGTCAGGCAGCGCCGATACATTGAAGAAGGTCGACCAGTTCTGGCCGACCATGATCGAACGGTTCTCTTCTGGCTCCCACTTGACGAATGCGTGGCGGATGCGTCCGCTCCACGAGTTCGAGATGCGCTCGTCCCCCTGGCCGCTGAGGATGAAGTCCAGCTCGATGTGCGAGGCGATCTTCCCCATCTCGGTCTCCGTCGCGGTCTTGAGGAAGAAGCGCGACGACTTGCTGTGCATGTTGGTCGAGCGGTAGTTGTCGGCGCCGCTGGTTGGCTCGACCGGGATCAGGGACGGCACGAGGAAGTCGTCGATGAGCTGGTTGGCAGGCTTGCCGCCGCTGTAGTCAGAGGAGACCGCATCGAGTTGCACGTAGCCACCGTAGGTGAATTTGGTGCCGTCCGCGATCGGGCGGGCTTCCTCGATCTCGAGAGCTAGGCCCTTGAGGTCCTCGATCGATGAGGTGGCGGCGCCTTGCTGCTGCGTTGCGGAGAATGCAGCTCCGGTGGAGGAGAGCGTGGTCGCGCTGAAACTGAGGAGCGTGACGGCCGTCGGATAGAGCAACTCTTCTTCTGTAATTTCGTCCGCGAGGAAGATCAGGCTTGCTCCATGGTGAGGTATTGACGGCCGGCCTCCCAATCTTCGGAGACCTCCATGGCCAGGGCAGTGACGAGCCGCAACAGCGCGGCTTCGTTCGGGAAGAGGCCAGCGACTCGCGTTCGCCTCTTGATCTCTTTGTTGAGCCTCTCGACCGCGTTCGACGTCCGGAGGCGTCGACGATGGCTGGCGGGAGATTGGAGGACAGCGAGTCCCTCGTGGATGTTTTCTTCGATCCACGCGGCGACCCTGGGCTCCGAGTCCTGGTACTTGACAACGACCGTCTTGATGATCTGCTCGGCGTCGGCCATCGTCGGCGCGTTGAAGATGGAGCGGAGGTCCTCCGCCACGTCCTTCTTCATGACGATCTTGGAGACGTAGGACTGCGCGTTGCGCTGCATGTGGCACTGGCATCGTTGCCAGGCAACGCCAGGGAAGACGGATGCGAGAGCGGCCTTGATGCCGGGGTGGTCGTCACTGGTGAAGAGGCGCACACCATGCAGTCCACGGAGGACGAGCGACTGCAGGAACTCCCGCCAGTGGACCTCAGCTTCGGAGGTGGCAACGCTGACGCCGACGATCGATCGCTTCCCGTCCTCTCGTACCGCCATGGCGACGAGAACAGCCGCCGTGACCACGGAGCCGCCGATCCTCACCTTCTCGTAGCGTGCATCGAGCACGAGGTAGGGACAGGCGCCGATGGGGCGACTCCTCCACGAGGAGATCTCTTCGTCGAGGAGCTGAGTCGCGCGTGAGACTTGAGAAGATGTGATCTTGAGCCCGCAGAGCTCCTCAGTGACCCTCTGAACGCGGCGTGTCGAGACGCCGTTGATGTACATTTCTGCGATCGCGAGCTTGAGAGCCCTCTCGCCACGTTCTCCTCGCTCGAGGGCGTTCGGATAGAAGCGCTCTCCGCCCTCGGCGGCTTCCCGAACCTGCGGGATGCGCAGCTCGAGCTCGCCGACACGAGACGCGACGCGCTTGGGCTTGAACCCGTTCGCGTACCCGCGCCTGGACTCTGCGCGTTCGTACGGCGCGGCGTTCAGGTAGTCGGAACGTTCGATCAGCATGGCTTCGTTGAGCAGGATCTGGATCGCCTCAGCGAGACGGTCGAAACCGTGCTCAGTCAGAAGTTCCAGGACGAGGGAGATCTTGTTAGCGTCGGCTTCGTGGTGAGGCATCGTTGGTCGAGTGGGGTTGTGGTTAACACCACGAAAGCCAACGATGGCCTCCCACGCAACCGGCACGTGACGAATCGGCCCCTCAGGGGTGAGGGCCGATCCCTCACGCGCCTTGCAGGTTCAGATGGTCAGTCGAGCCGAAGCCGAAATTACAGAACAAGTGATACACCCCCGGCCGTCGTTCGAGCGGTCATGGGAGGGGGGGGCCGAAGGGGGGGAGCGGGGAGCTTGCCGGACCCACGACTTGCACTCGCAAGGCTGAAGGGGGACCCGGGGTCTGTACGAGCAGGCCAATGCAACGACCGTGCCGCTGGCCGAGTGAGCGACTCCGGGTCGCTGGGGCCAAGCGCGGAAATCGGCCCCCGTGGCCCATTCAGGGGCGCTCCTGCTTCAGGTCCGTCGGGACGGGGAGACCGAGCGGGCTTGGGGAATCTCTGGCGGAGTGGAGCGGAGCGATACAACTTCGCGCTCCAGATTGGAGCGAATGGTGTATCGTTGCGCTGCGGATGTAGCGCATCGAGCCAGCCTCTGCGGGTTTCAATTGCTCCATCCGCCCGCCAACCAGCATTGCCGTGGATACCAACCGATCCCAGATCCTTCGACTGATCGAGCCGCCCCCTGATCTTCGGGAGCGCTTCCGTGTCGACCCTTCCCTCGAGAGAGTGGGCTTCGGGCCACTGCTCGCCTCCTGGTCGCGCAGCCGCTCCCATGGAGTTGACGAAGCACTCGGAGATCCTCCCCTCCACGGCGTTCCCCCGGTCTGTCGGCGCGGTCCGGAGGTGTTGCGTTCCGCCGCGGCTGAGCTCGACGCGCTCACTGCGCCCTTGACCGAACAGGGAGCGGCGCTCGTGCTCACCGACAGCGCAGGATGCTTGCTCGACGTCCGGCTCCCAGGTGGGCTCGACCTCGCGGGCTCTGCGCTCGCCCTCGAGCCTGGGCGGTCGTGGGCTGAGTCGGTGCGGGGCACGAACGCCTTCGGGACGGCGCTGGCCGAGGGGCGGACGGTGCTCGTCGAGCGAGGTGCCCACTTTGCCCGACCGCTGGCCACTTTCACAACGGCAGCAGCTCCCGTCGCGGCGGCCTCCGGTGAGGCCATTGCGGCGCTCGGCTGCCTCGTCCCGGGGGGGAAGCCGCCCGCCTTGCTCGAGGCCGTGCTCATCGCCGGCGGAAGTGCGATCGAGCGAGCTCTGCATGGGCGCGCCTACGGCCGTATCGCAGCGCGACTCCTGGCGACCGCCGAGGAGATCATCGACCGCTTGCCACGGCCGACACTCCTCGTCTTGCCCCCGGGTCGCGTTCATTCGGCCAACCCCGCTGCACGGGGCTTGTTTGGGGGGCGACTCGGCATGGGTCGCGCGACGAGGCCCGAGGATCTTATCGACTGCGACTTCGATATCCTCGTCGGCTACGCGGCGGAGGGAGAGTCAGTCTCCATCGCGCTGCCTACCGGTGAGACGGGGTATCTACGCGTGGAGCCCGTGTTCGACGATCGCAACCGCCCTGTCGCGCTGATTGTCGACTTCGACACGAAGCGCGCTGTGCGTGGTGTCGAGTTCGACATCGACCACCCACCGGAGGCTGCGCCCGCCTTCGACGTCTTGCTCGGAAGCGATCCGGATCTCGCCAGTGCCAAGGCCGTGGCGACGCGCTTTGCTCGCACGCGCTTACCAGTCATGATCTTGAGCGAGACGGGGACGGGGAAGGAGCTCATGGCGAATGCGATCCACGCAGCCTCCGATCGCGCCGAGGGCCCCTTCGTCGCTTTGAACTGCGGAGCGTTGCCCGCTGGGCTGCTGGAGTCGGAGCTCTTCGGGTACGGACCAGGCGCCTTCACCGGCGCGCGGAAGGATGGGGCGCCCGGAAAACTGGCGGCAGCGGACGGCGGTACCCTGTTCCTGGACGAGCTGGGTGATATGCCGACGTCGCTCCAGGTCATGCTGCTCCGGTTCCTCGAGGACGGGGGCTACTATGGCGTGGGAGAGGAAACCCCCAGGTCGGCGGACGTGCGCGTCGTGTGCGCGACCAGCCGTTCACTCGAACAGATGGTCGGGTCGGGCACTTTTCGAAAGGACCTGTACTACAGGTTGAAAGGCGTGACTCTGCAGCTCCCGCCGCTGCGTGCTCGACGTGACATTGCGGACCTTGCGTCGGGACTTCTCGCACGGATTGGGCGCGAACTGCAGCGCACGACCGTGCCGGTCTTCGAGGACGGTGTCCTCTCCCGCCTCGCCGCGCACTCGTGGCCGGGCAACGTGCGCGAGCTACGGGCGGTGCTGCATCACGCCCTCGTGCTCTGTGGGACCGGCGACGTGATCCGTGGCCATCACCTACCCGGTGAGGTCGGAGTCAATTCGCCCGGCGCTACCTTTGGCCGCGGCGAGAGTGCCCCTCCGGCCGTGAAGAACTCTTCCGCCTTGTTGTCTTCGGCTGTCGAAGTCAGCTCAGCGGATGTCGACGGCGCTGCATGCCTGGAGGACATCCGCATGCGCGCGCTGCTGGCCGCCGTGGACCGGCATGGAGGCAATGTCAGCGCTGCCTCCCGTGAGCTCGGGGTCGCCCGCTCGACCATTTACCGCGCGCTTCGGCGATCAGGTCGCAAATGATTAGCCTGCCAGGAGCCTGTTGCACATTGACAGATTCGAGTAGCGCGTTTCCCGAATCGCAATACTGCGTTGATTCGAACCCAGGTGACTACGGTAGCGGGGTGGGCAGGCGCAATCGCTTTATGGTAGTAGGTATCAGGGCATGGTGAGCGAAGGAGGGGCAGGCGAGAGACCGACAGGGAGTGACCTCGATGAGGCTCGACGCTTCGTTGCTGCGCACCCGCCGCTGGACGGGCTCGCCGACGAGAGCCAGCGCCTGCGCGATGCCATCGAGGCAAGGCGAGCGGGGGCGACGGCCTTTCGGCTGGGAGCGGAGGGGGCGGTCGCTGGACTCCTTCGCCGCGAGGCCCTCGTCGCCAGTCCCGACGACACCGTTCGGGGGGTGGCCCGCCGGATGGCGGAGCACGATGTATCCACGATGCTCATCGTCGAGGGCGGGCGGCTCGTCGGGATCGTCACCGACCGAGACCTGCGCCGCCGTGTCCTGGGTGGAGAGATTCCGGACACCGCCGACATCGCGCGAGCGATGACCTCGGACCCGATCACCGTGAAGCCTGACGCCGACGCCTCGATGGCGATGCTCACGATGGCAGATCGTGATGTTCACCACCTCCCCGTCGTCGATGACAGGGGCCGGATCGCGGGCGTACTGAGCGCGAACGACCTGCTCAACCGCTTCGGCACCAGTACGCTCCACGTGGTGCGCGCGGTAAGGTCGGCTCCAGACGTCCAAGCAGTGGCGCGTGCTGCCTGCCGCCGGGAGGATGCACTGCTCTCGCTGGTGAGCGCTGGCGTGAACGCTGAGCACGTGACGCGTTTCCTTTCTTCGATCGCTGAAGCGACCCACCGGCGCATCGCCGAGCTCGCCGAGGAAGAGCTGGGCCCTCCGCCCGTTCCCTATGCGCTGGTCGTCTTCGGTTCGCTCGCGCGCCGGGAGGTTGCCATCGGCGCGGATCAGGACAACGGCTTCGTGTTCTCCAACGCGTACGACGCGGCCGGGCACGGTCCCTACTTCAGGCGCCTCGCCAAGGGGCTCGTGGACGGACTGCACTCCGCTGGCTATCCGTATTGCCTTGGAGAGATCATGGCGACCAACGAGCGTTGGGCCCGTTCTCTCGACGCCTGGCGCCAGCGCTTCGAGCGATGGATCGAGATTCCGGACTCGGAGAACCTTCTGAGGACATCGATCTTCTTCGACATGCGTTGCGTGCATGGAGAGGAGCACCTCATCGACTCGCTGCGCATCGCTGTCGCTGGAATGGCCAAGGCGCATACGCTCTTTCTCTCACATATCGCCCGGGAGGCCGCACAGGCGAGCGTTCCCCTCGGCTTCTTTCGCGGCTTTGTCCTGCACGAAGGAGAGCACGGAGAGGGCGCTGCCCTCGATCTCAAGCGCGACGCGATTGCAACGCTCGTTTCGATCGCTCGCGTCCATGCGCTGGCAGCCGGGTCGCTCGCTCTCTCCGGTGCCGAACGGCTGCGGAGCGCAGCCGAGGCCCAGGTCCTCAGCAACGAGGACGCCGAGGAACTCATCTCGGCACAGCACTTCATTGCGTCGATCCGCATGGAGGCACAAGCGGATGCGGTTCGGTCCGGGACGACCCCGACCAATCGCGTCGACCCGAGGACACTCTCCCGCTTCGATCGAGACCACCTCAAGGACGCCTTTCGGGTCATCCGACGCCACCAGGATCTGGTCGTTCGGCGCTACGCTGGAGGGATCGTCTGATCGGGCGCAGAATGAGCGGTTCCGTTGCGCCCACCGCCGGGGCAGGTGCTTAGTCTCCATCCATGAACAGCCAAGAACTGGGCCAGATCATGGTCGAATTCAATCGTTCCGGTGAACTCGGGAAGCTCTTGGACGAGCACTATGCCGAGGACGCGGTCTCCGTGGAGGCGATGGACATGGGGCGGGGGCGCGAAGCCGTCGGCCTCGACGCCATCCGCGCCAAGCACGCCTGGTGGGAGGAGACGATGATCATGCACTCCATGGAGGTTGAGGGCCCCTTTCCCCACGGTGATGACCGGTTCGCGCTGATCTTTGAGAGCGACGTTGAGGTCAAGGGGCTTGGCATCCGGAAGAAAGGCCGTGAAGTGGCCCTGTACCACATGAGGGGCGGCAAGATCGTGCGTGAGGAGTTCTTCTACAGCATGGTCTGAGCCCGTCGGTCGCCGCCGGTGACGCGCAAGTGCAGGATTGGGATCAGGTGTTCACTTCCACTTCCTTGACCCGATCGCACTCGGTCTGCCGCTACGCAAAGGCGACGACAGCACGTTTCCCGAACTGCAATCCTGCGTTGAATCGAACGTGACGTGACTACGGCCACGCGGGGTTCGATTCGCCTTGTCTTGCAGTCCGGGCAACGCACTGGGCGGAATCAGCTATTCGCGACACGCTCCTAGATACTGGCAGTCGCGTGCGAACTGGATGCTATGGGCAGAAGGTAATCCGCAAGCCATCGGTCAACCCGATCCCCGTCCCGTCGGGGTTGGCGGGGTCTCGGAACAAGAGCTGGTACCAGCGGGTCGTCCCCACCATCGCTGGCGTCATGGGGAGGGTGTAGAAACCGAAGCCGGACCCGTCGAGGCTCAGTACCGAGAGGCGGTTCAGCGGTGGAAGTACACAGAGCGTGCCGCCGTGAAGGGGCATCGTGTTGGGGCCGGTGGTGCTCTCAAATCCGATGGCGACGCTCCCCGGGAGAGCGTCGAGGATGCCAACGCCATAGGATCCATTGGCGACGTTGGGCGTGCCGAACAGAGTCAGCGCTGCGACGGAGCCGCCCGAGTGCACCTTGCCCTGGCAGTACGACTGAACCTCGCAGTCCGCCTGGGGTGGACCGAGCCGCCAGACGCCTGCCTCCGAGCCACTGAACCAGGCGGTACCGCCGCCGATCGTCGCGCCGTAGAGGGTCTCGTTCGTCACGCCGGGCGGGCTCACCGGCGTCCAGGTCGCCCCTCCATCCGAAGTCAGGATCACTACGCCATGGTCACCGACTGCGAGTGCCACGGTGGGCCCGAGGGTGTCGATCTGTCTCAGCGTCGTCGTGACACCTGAGGACTGAGAAGTCCAGCTCATGCCACCGTCGTCGGTGAAATCGATGGCGCCCTGTTCCCCCACGCGATGGCCGATCTCTGCGTCTGCGAAGTCGATACCGTAGTAGCGGAGCGCGGGGTCCTCGACGAATGTCCAGGTGAGCCCACCGTCGGTCGTCTTGATGAGCTTCGTTCCCACCGCGTACCCGACGTCGCCGACCATGTCGATTGCGTGGTAGGTGCCCAAGGGACTCGGCGTGATCGAGGTCCAGCTTTGGCCGCCGTTGTCGGTGCGCCAAATACGTGTGTCGCTCGCCACGACCGCGGTGTCAGGTCTGATGGGACTTAATGTTCACTTCCACTCCCTCTATCTAGACGGTGTGTACGTCACGCGCAGCGCTTTCGAGTCTCCCGTCTTTCTGCCCGCGGATCCTTTGACGTCGGCGGAGGTCGAGCGTGTGCACGGCGACGCGATCGCGCGCATCCGTCGTGTGCTGAAGCGCTTCTCCCTCGACCCGATCGCACTCGGTATGCCCCTACGCAAAGGCGACGACCGCCCTTGGGAGTACGCGGACGCGGGCGCTGATGAGCAGCCGCTTCTCGATTTTGGCGACGCGCATGAGAATGCGTTCTTTCCGGCCCTGAAGGCTGCCTCGGTGAAGTCGCTGGTGCCTTTCGGTGCTGGTGCTGGGCAGCCGCTGAAGCGCCTAATCGACCCTGATCTCGGCCTTGCGTTCCAGTCGTCGGGTTGGGGGAGTCAGTACGTGCCGCCTCCACTGGTGGTGAACGCTGACGGGTTCTCGTTGCGTGCGCTGATCCGGAAGGGTCAGCGGGCGCAACTGGAGAAGCTCTGCCGCTACGTGACAAGACCCGCCATCAGTCTGGAACGCTTCGATGTCCGTCCCGATGGGATGGTCTCGTGGCTGCTGCGCAAGGCCTGGCGTGATGGGACCAAGGGCTTCGTCATGACGCCGTACCAGTTCATGGCTCGACTGGCGGCGCTCGCGCCGCATCCGCGCGAGCATCAGCTGACGTATCAGGGAGTGCTGGCCCCGGCCTCATCATTGCGTGATCTGGTGGTGCCGCGTCCCGTGGTTCGGAAGGAGCCGAAGGATGTGGACGTCGCCGATGAAGACGGCTCGAAGAGTGCGGAGGAGCGGTCGAAGGACCAGAGATACATCCGCTGGGCAGATCTTCTGAAGCGGGTGTTTTCGGAAGATGTTCTCAAGCGCCCGCGCTGCCGCGGGCGCAGGCACATGATCTCCGTGATCACAGATCCGGAGACAGCGCGGAAGGTGCTGGAGGGCGTGAGAGCGGCGGCGAGGAGGTCATCCGATTCGCTGGGTGGGAGAGACCCGTCGTCGCCAGGGCCGAGCCGTTCCCCACCGGCAGAGCCCGAGGTCCGAATACCGATGCCGCCACGGCAGGGGCGGTTGGACTTCGGGAAGTAGGGCGCTGCGGAAGAGCGGCGCGCGGGCCATCGGGCTCGGCGATATGAGATCAGCCAGCACTCTTGGGGAGGGTGCTGGCTGCAGGTCGTGGTGAAGCGAACCGGTGGTGCTCGTCGGAGGGGGCGAAATCGGGCGAGTTCGGCTCAGCGAAGAGCCCGATGGCCGCTCGGGCGCTCCCGCGTGGCCCGCGAGGATGGGGGTAGCGAAGAATCAGGCCCCAGGCTACGGTTACCGGGGTGTCGACACCCCGCTTGGAAGTCCTATCCGTCAGCAGGTCCCGCGAACGAGTCTTGTTGAGGTCGGCGCGCGCAGAGCGGTCGCGGTGCTGGACCGGCTGCGGGAGCTTCAGGTCGAGGCGTGCGACGCGAGCGAGCTGCTCGGCGTCGACCGCGTCACACTTCGAGTCGTTCTCGTAGATCATCCGCAGCTTGCGCGGGTTGGCGACGATGACTTCGTGGCCGAGCTCCTTTAGTAGGTCGCTGACCCAGCTGGACTGACCGCCAGCCTCGATGGCGATGCGCAGCGACTCGCAGTTCCCGAAGCGCCGCCGCATCGCAACCATGGTCGTCGGCACTTCTGCCCGCTCGAGTACCTCTCCGTCGCCCGAGAGCACGTAGATATGGCTCTTCTTGTCTCCGAGGTCGATTCCGATGGTGGTTTCTTCGGTCATGGTAGATTGAGTCATGGTCAGCCTCCTTGTTTGGCCTCGAGCCCGTTTGATGTTTAGGGTCCCGTCAAGGTAACCCGAGCCGGAGGCTGGCCTTCTCATCCCATCTAGTGCGCCAGGTCAAGCTTGGAGGAAGAGGAAGAAGTGAACTGAAACTTCCACTGGAGTCCCGCGGAGACAACATCCGCCCGGATAAGGCTGGTCACCAGCCGGAAGCGAGTCTTGCGTGGTAGTAGGGGCGACCCGTGCTGCGAAGCGTAGACAGCGAGTGTGTAGGCCGAGCTGCGGTACGAGAGGACGGGAAGCGATCGATCGTCGGCGTCAGCGTTGCCACCTCCGAAGCTGAGGTCCACTGGCGGGAGTTCCTGCAGTCGCTCGTCCTCCGTGGACTGCATGGTGTGCGCCTCTTCACCAGTGACGACCACCCCGGCATCAAGGCCGCTCTCGCATCCGTCTTCCCTGGCGTTGCCTGGCAACGATGCCAGTGCCACATGCAGCGCAACGCGCAGTCCTACGTCTCCAAGATCGTCATGAAGAAGGACGTGGCGGAGGACCTCCGCTCCATCTTCAACGCGCCGACGATGGCCGACGCCGAGCAGATCATCAAGACGGTCGTTGTCAAGTACCAGGACTCGGAGCCCAGGGTCGCCGCGTGGATCGAAGAAAACATCCACGAGGGACTCGCTGTCCTCCAATCTCCCGCCAGCCATCGTCGACGCCTCCGGACGTCGAACGCGGTCGAGAGGCTCAACAAAGAGATCAAGAGGCGAACGCGAGTCGCTGGCCTCTTTCCGAACGAAGCCGCACTGTTGCGGCTCGTCACTGCCCTGGCCATGGAGGTCTCCGAAGATTGGGAGGCCGGCCGTCAATACCTCACCATGGAGCAAGCCTGATCTTCCTCGCGGACGAAATTACAGAAGAAGAGTTGCTCTATCCAGTGGAGGGAAGGGGAAGCCAATACCCAATGGACCCATTGCAAGGAAATGACACCAAGACCGGAGCTTGAATGAGCGTCTCAACGAAACTGCAACGGATAGCCGAACTGGCGAGGGAGCACCCAAAGAGGAGCTTCACCAATCTCGCCCACAACATCGACCTGGAGTTCCTGCTTGAGGCGTACAGCCGAACGCGGAAGGACGGGGCGACGGGAGTCGACGGCGTCACAGGCAAGGAGTACGAGAAGAACCTGGAGAAGAACCTCTTGGACCTCCTCGACCGCTTCAAGTCAGGTCGCTACCGAGCCCCCGACGTGCGCCGAGTCCACATCCCGAAAGGGAACGGGAAGACGCGCCCGCTGGGGATCCCGACGTTCGAGGACAAGGTGCTACAACGGGCTGTCGCCATGGTGATTGAAGCCGTCTACGAGCAGGACTTCCTGCCCTGCTCGTACGGGTTTCGCACCGGGCGGTCAGCTCATCAAACACTGAAGGACACCCGAGCTACGCTGATGGGCATGAAAGGTGGATGGGTCGTCGAGGCAGACATCCGAGACTGCTTCGGGACCTTTGACCACTCATGGATGCGGAAGATCCTGGACCTACGGATACGTGATGGAGTGCTGATCCGTGTGATCGGCAAGTGGTTGAATGCCGGCATCGTCGAGGAAGGGCAGCGAACGCGGCCGGAGGAAGGTACACCGCAGGGTGGCGTCATCTCTCCGCTGCTCTCGAACATCTTCCTCCACACGGTGCTTGATGGATGGTTCGAACACCATGCGAGGCCACAGATCGGAGGCAGTGCACGACTGATCCGTTTCGCCGATGACTTTGTGATCCTCTGTGATCGCGAGGAAGACGCGAAACGTTTCTTCGCGGGCATCTTCCCCCGCTTCGCCAAGTTTGGACTCGAACTACACCCGGAGAAGACGAAGCTCGTGCCATTCAAGCGTCCGCCCATGGGCGGCCCAAACGAAACGGAGAGCTGGGACTTTCTGGGGTTCACCCACTACTGGTCGAGATCGAGGAGGGGCTACTGGGCGATCTTCCAGAAGACGATGGCAGCTCGCCTGAGTCGAGGCCTCAACAAGGTGGCGGAATGGTGCCGACGAAATCGGCACATGCCCGTGGTCGACCAGCTGAAGGCTCTGAATCGGAAGATACGCGGGCACTGTGCCTACTACGGCATCACCGGAAACGCGGTGGCGTTGGAGAAGTATCGACGAGGAGTCCGAAACCTCTGGCGGAAGTGGTTGAGGCGACGCTCCGGCGCCGCCATGCGCAAGAACGGGGACTGGTGGGATCGCTTCTTCAAGCAGCACTGCCTGGTCCCAGCTCGGGCCGTTCATTCCATCTACCGCCGCACGTAGCGAAGCCATGGGGATGAGGAGCCGGATGCGCTAATCGCGCACGTCCGGATCTGTGGGAGCCCCGGGGAGGTAACGACCCGGGGCCACCCGACTCCGTCGACGCCAACATGAACGCAGCGACGCGTTCCACGAATATCGAGGTGGTTACGTTTGCACGACACGGACAAGAGGATCGTTGATTGGATAAAGGGCGGCTGCACTTGTGGCTTGATCCTCCTTGTCCTCGGGTTTGCGTTCGTCTGGATTCAGATTGGCGAATCGGAGCGGGTCAGGGCGGAGACCCTGGAGTTTCTGCAGGCCACGGAGCCGCTCTGTCTCGCCATCCATGCGTACGCAGAACAACACGGCCGCTCGCCCGCTTCGCTCGATGCCCTGGTCCCAGAATTCATCGCGGAGCTTCCCCCACGTCGCCCACCAGCTGATCCGGGAGTTCGGTACAGCAATGGCGAGGGGAGAGCTTGGAGGCTGAGCGTGTGGAGTGGCGGCGCCTTCGGTTGCGAGTACGCACGGACGTCGACCAGTGAACCGTGGTATATCGTGGGCGACTACGACATGAACTATCCTCGCGAGGAGTGGATCGCTGTTCCATTGCCCTGACGAGTCCTCTGAACCGAGCCCGCCGGCGGCGGGTAGCAGCCAGGTCAGAATCGCCAGCTCAGGCCCACGTCGATCCCAACGTGGTCGAGGTCAAGCTCTCTACCAAAGAGGTGCTCGCTCCTGCCGACACGATACCGGCCGCTCACGACGAGCTCGACGTTCCTGCTGAGAGGCTGGATGTATCCTGTGCGCATGTAAGCCCCGCTCGAACCCAGATCGAGTCGAAGGATTTCGCTGAGCCCGTTCTGATCGAGTTCCACGCGAATGTAGGAGAAGCCGCCGCTGAGAAGCCAGCGACCGAAGCCAAGAGGCCGCTCGTGCCGAACCCCGATGGAGTAGTCGGTCCATCTCCGCCAGGTGCTCGGGCGGTAGCCGAAGACATGGCTGAATTCATCGGACTCAGCTCTCCCGAAGCTGACCTCGATGCCTGTCCCCTGACCGCTTTCAATACGCATCAGCCCGCTGTACTCGATGGAGCCCCCGCGATAGCTCGAGGCGGGATCCCATTGGGAGTCGACGGAGCGTTGGTTCCAGGCAAGAGTCACGCCGTGGTCCCAGCGGCCTGGGGAGGCTGGGGCGACCGTAGTCGAGTCGGTTCCCTGCCTCGGCCGGGCCGCCGCTGGCGGAACGGACGAGCATGACGCAGCGAGAAGCGTCAGTCCGAGAGCGAGCTTGATTTGCATGCTTCCAGCTTAGTTGGTCCGAGAATGCCGAAGCTGAGACGCGAAGAAGAGGATGCGCTCCGTCGTGCCGTCTTGGCACTCGACGACAATCTGGCCGAGGTCGTGCTGAGCAAACTCGCCGGGCACGGAATGGAAGAAGATTGCGAGAAAGTTCGCCTCGGCGCCGTAGCCGCCCTCCTGCCCGATGACTAGTTCAAAGTCCCTGGCGCCCCCTTCCCAAGGCAGGCCCGCTACCAATCCAAACCACGCCTTGAGTCAACCATCCATGCTCGCACTCGCCGCCTCATCCATTCTTCTACCAACCATCACATCGGCACTTCCGATGCAAGAGCCCGATCTGGCCGAGTTGCTGGTCGGCGAGGGGCAGCTCGCACCCTACGTCGACCCCCTCGGCGATACCTGGAGTTACGAGGACTTGGGCGAGCCCATCGCCGGCACTGATGGAGGCTGGGTGTGCGTGGCGACGCTCAAGCGCGACGTCGATCCCGGCGACACGATCTCGGCTCTCTGCGGGCAGCACCCCGGCCTGCTGGCTGGTCCCGTGGAGCTTTTCGTGGTTCTCGAGCCGTCTAGCGGTGACTACCTGTTGTCTCCTTCGTTAGTGGGAGATCAGCTCACGTACATTCTACGTGATGTGGATCCGGCTGCGCCCTCCTCGGTGATCGAGTCGGTCATCCAGGGGGGTGCGGTGCTCTTGAGTGCTGGCGATCCGGTACTGGGCTCCGGCGGTTGGACCTGGACAGAGTTCTTTGAGGTGACCGCCACGAGCAGTGGCCGCGTGTTTGTGGAAGGGCTAGCGCTTGAGCCGGTGACGGGTAGTCAACGGTTCATGGTTGCCGAGACGACCTTGGGAGAGGTGCTCATGAACGGGTACGAGTTCTTCCCGGACGTCCCCCGACGATTGGCCACTTACAGGCTGGCCGTGAGTCCCAATGGAATGCACTGGGCGGCGAGCGCAAGGACGCGCCAAACGGACGAAGACATGCTGATTCAAGACGGTGCGCTGGTCGAGTTCGCGCCGGGCTTTGTGGCCTATGAGGGCGAGCCCGTCCCCAGCTCGATCAGCGGCAACGCCACTTCCACGTGGGCTAGCTTAAACGATCCCGCGATCAACGACCGAGGCGACCTGCTGAGCTACAACACCTGGGTGGGGTCTGGGGTAGGCTTTGAGTGGATTCGCAACGGTCGGGTTCTCACGCTCTTGGGAGGCGACATTGCCCTCGACCAGCGCGGAGCCGCCGTCACGACTGGAGGACTTCTGAGTGAGGGCGGCCAAGTGGGGGTCGACGCCAAGTCCATCAACGCAGCCGACTTTTTCCGCATCGACGTAGACCGCGATGGATCGGCTGAAGTGGGATTCGCCTGCCAGTTCTTGATCGACGCCCCTTCGCTCGTCTCCGAGTCTGCCCTGCTTACGCGGGGCGTCGTCACCTCCGCAGCTCCGGGCTTCATTGGAATCCTGCGCCTTCGAAACTACCGAACCGATGTACTCATCTGCGACGGAGTCCCAAACTCCACCGGCCAAAGTGCCCGAGTCATCACCAGCGGTAGCATCTTCGCTACCGACAACGAGGCCCGGGTTGACCTCCTCGAGCTGCCGGCCCAATCCAACGGATACTTGCTCTTCTCGCAGCAGTCGGGCCCCGGTATCACGCCCCCGGGAAGTCAGGGCATGCTCTGCCTCTCCGGGTCCATCGGCCGCCTGCAATCAAGCCTCTTCACAGCTTCGAGTGACGGCACAGCCCGCGTCCCCCTCGACCTGAGGGTCATTCCCCAGCCCACCGGAACGGTGAGCGCCATGGCTGGCGAAACCTGGTACATGCAGAGCTGGTTCCGAGATTCGATCGCCGGCGCGGCGACGTCGAACTTCTCCATGGCGGTCTCGATCATGTTCGAGTGAGCGCGCCGCTGCCTATTGGATCATCATCATCTCAATGTGGGTCCACGCATCTCGATGGCCTTGCCTTCCTTGCGAGCGCGCGCCCAGGAGAGGTCGAGGTCTTTGACCCAGGGGGGAAGATCCAGGGGGATCACCATGAACTACAGACTCAGGATCACGCAGGCCGCACTCGTCCTGGTCGGAGCGTTTGGCGCGATGGCCCAGTTCCGCTCCGCCGCTGCGAATGATGCCGCCACGGCTCCCGAGACAGAACCGGGCCCGACGGTGGTGGTGGCTCTGCAAGTAGGGCGCTGCGGAAGAGCGGCGCGCGGGCCATCGGGCTCGGCGATATGAGATCAGCCAGCACTCTTGGGGAGGGTGCTGGCTGCAGGTCGTGGTGAAGCGAACCGGTGGTGCTCGTCGGAGGGGGCGAAATCGGGCGAGTTCGGCTCAGCGAAGAGCCCGATGGCCGCTCGGGCGCTCCCGCGTGGCCCGCGAGGATGGGGGTAGCGAAGAATCAGGCCCCAGGCTACGGTTACCGGGGTGTAGACACCCCGCTTGGAAGTCCTATCCGTCAAGTGACCCTGGATCGTCAGCAGCAACAAGTGCAAGGCGACCCAGAGGGCGACCCAGAGGGTGACCCAGAGGAAGCCGCAGCTTCCGTTCCTTCCTCCCCGGTCCGGCTTTCTGCCCGCAGATCCTCTGACGTCGGCGGAGGATCTGCGTGTGCACACAGGCGCGATCGCGCGCATCCGTCGTGTGCTGAAGCGCTACTCCCTCGACCCGATCGCACTCGGTCTGCCCCTACGCAAAGGCGACGACCCCCCTTGGGAGTACGCGGACGCGGGCGCTGATGAGCAGCCGCTTCTCGATTTTGGCGACGCGCGCGATGATGCGTTCTTTCCGGCCCTGAAGGCTGCCTCGGTGAAGTCGCTGGTACCTTTCGGCCCTGGTGCTGGGCAGCCGCTGAAGCGCCTCATCGACCCTGATCTCGGCCTTGCGTTCCAGTCGTCGGGTTGGGGAGGTCAGTACGTTCCGCCTCCACTGGTGGTGAACGCCGACGGGTTCTCGTTGCGTGCGTTGATCCGGAAGGGCCAGCGGGCGCAGCTGGAGAAGCTCTGCCGCTACTCAGGCGAACCCGCCATCAGTCTCGAACGCTTCGAGGTGCGTCCCGATGGGATGGTCTCATGGCTGCTACGCAAGGCCTGGCGTGATGGGACCAAGGGATTCGTCATGACGCCGCATGAGTTCATGGCTCGACTGGCGGCGCTCGCGCCGCATCCGCGCGAGCATCAGCTGACGTATCAGGGAGTGCTGGCCCCCGCCTCATCATTGCGTGATCTGGTGGTGCCGCGTCCCGTGGTTCGGAAGGAGCCGAAGGGTGCGGACGTCGCCGATGAAGACGGCTCGAAGAGTCCGGGGGAGCCGTCGAAGGACCAGAGAACCATCCGCTGGGCAGATCTCTTGAAGCGGGTTTTTTCGGAAGATGTTCTCCGCTGCCCGCGCTGCCCGCGCTGCCGGGGCCGCAGGCACATGATCTCCGTGATCACAGATCCGGAGACAGCGCGGAAGGTGTTGGAGGGAGTGAGAGCGGCGGCGAGGAGGACATCTGATTCGCCGGGTGGGGGAGACCCGTCATCGCCAATTCCGAGCCGTTCCCCACCAGCAGAGCCCGAGGTCCGAATACCGATGCCGCCTCGGCCGTGTCTATTTCACGGGGCGGCTGGACCTCGGGAAGTAGGACGCTGCGGAAGAGCGGCGCGCGGGCCATCGGGCTCGGTGAAATGAGATCAGCCAGCACTCTCGGGGAGGGTGCTGGCTGTAGGCCGTGGTGAAGCGGACCGGTGGTGCCGTTCGGAGAGGGCGAAATCGGGCGAGTTCGGCACAGCGAAGCGCCCAATGGCCGCTCGAGCGCCGCAGATTGGCCGGTGAGGAAGGGTGGTGGCAAAGAATCGCGCCCCAGGCTACGGTAGAAATCGTCTCGACACCCCGCTTGGAGTTCCTATCCGTTGGCATGATCCCTGTCCCGCCCCTGACCAAATCTCACATGGCCGCGGACAACCTCCTCCTTCATCTCCTCCCGACTCCCATGGGGGACCCGAGAATCCTTGCTCCTGCGAGGCCCACGCCGCGTCCTCGGCACAGCAAAACCAACCAAGGCCTGCGAAGTGACCGATCGAGACATGCGCGCTCTCGGCCTGCAGAAGGATAGCCAAGGGGAGCAGTTTCACAGAGTCTCCCGAGAAGCGGAAGTTCTTGGGGTGGTCGGAGGGCGGATTCCGTTGGGACAGCCTGAAGGGGCGCTGGCTCCTCTCCGATCCGCTTCACCCCGGTCCCGAAACGCCCATGCTGTCCCATCTGAGTCTGCCCCTCTCCCTTCTCCTGCTCACGAGCGTGGCCTTCGCCCAGGCGCCCGTCGTGGTTCTCTCTCCCGGGGATCTCTTACCCAACGGCGATACGGTCAGGATTATCTGGGCGGCCGAGATTGCGGCCGGCGGAGAGTGGATTGCCCGGGTGGACACCAACCGGGCGACGGGCGGCATCGGCGGCGCCGTGCTAACGAGCGAAGGCAACCTCATGGCCATCGGCGACGACGTCCCTGGGCTGCCCGGTGCCACCATCCAAAGTCTCACGCACATCGCGCGAGACGACCAAGGACGAACCTACTGTCAGATGAGCGTCAGGCTCGTGAACGGCGCGATGCGGAGCCTGCTCCACTCGAACTTCACCAGCCCGCTCTTGGATCAGGACGACGAGATCAACGGGATCTTGATTCCTGAGATCAACGACATCGAGGTCAACAGCAGCGGCACGCTGCTTGTCAACGGTCGCTTCATGGAGGCGACCCACACACCGACTCAGTACCGCGGCATCGCGGCTCTCCAGGTCAGCGGCGGCGCCGTGACGAGCGTGGTGGTTCTGGTGGACGGTTCGGTTCCGCCCCCGGGGCAGTTCGCTCCCATCCACACCTTCTGGACGGGCGAGGACAACTACGTCCTGGGGGACGCGGGCGGGCTCGCGTGGGCGGCCAACCTCTCGGGCTCGCCCGCGACCACCGTCGCCTACGATCTTGCGGGCAATCTCCTCTTGAAAGGAGGAACGCCGAGCCCGATCCCAGGACGTTTGTGGGCGACGGCAGTCAACGCTAGCTTCGATATCAACGCCTCCGGAAGCCTGCTTATGGCGGCCGACATCGACGGGTCTATTTCCGACGACGAACTCTACGTCCTCGATGGAGTCGTGGTGCGACGCGAGGGAGACCCTGTCCCAGGTCAAGCCGGCCTCTCGTTCCGCATCCTCGACCGCGTGGTGAACCTCTCCGACGGCGGGGACCTCATCCACTGGGCCGTGCTGAACGGCCTGCCGAATAGCAGCAACGCCGTCGTGATGATGGGCGACCAGATCCTGGTTCGCGAAGGAGCGACCCTGACCTCCACTGGCGAGACGATCGCTGAACTGACGTCGACCACGCGCGCCACGGCGGATGGACGTTGGATTCTGTTCAAGGGTTGGCTCGCCGGGGACGCATCGTCGAGACTGATGCTCGTCGAGTCCAAGCCAGTCGTCGGCGCCGCGTACTGCAGCGCAGAGCCCAACAGCACGGGCCAATTCGCACTCACCTGTGCCTATGGAAGCGACGTTGTCCAGGAAGCGAACGTGCGCCTCAGCTGCACTGCCATGCCCGCCAACACCTTCGGGTACTTCCTGGCAAGCCGCACGCAGGGGAACGTGCTCTTCCCGGGAGGCAGCGCAGGGCGCCTGTGCCTCGGGGGCGCCATCGCCCGATTCGTGAGCCTCGCCCAGAACTCGGGCGTCGGCGGCATCATGGACGTCGCGATCGATCTGACGAGCATCCCGGTCTCACCCCCGACCGCCGTCCTCCCTGGCGAGACATGGAATTTCCAGGCCTGGTTCCGTGACTTCGGCTCGCCTCCCACAAGCAATTTCGCCCAGCCCACGTCGGTGACTTTTCAGTAACGTTCGTACGTTAGCTTCTTAGCCCGCCGCCGCTATGGAAGAAGACCCGACCCTCGCCACTCAGCTCCTCAAGCGCATCAGCTCTGGAGACGACGCGGCCGGTGAAGAGCTCGCCCCGATGCTCTACGGTGCTCTGCGCGACATAGCCGCGGAGTGGATGAGCAAGCAGTCGAGCGATCACACGCTGCAGCCAACGGCGCTCGTGAACGAAGCCTGGCTGCGGCTCTTTTCCTGTGAGGTCGTCCAAAGCTTCAACGGACGCGGTCACTTTCTGAAGGCGGCAGCCTGCGCGATGCGAAGCGTGCTGGTCGACCATGCTCGATCCAAACGAGCAGCGAAGCGCGGCGAGGCCCGCAGAAGCCTGCCGCTCGACGCCGCGTTGCACATCTTCGAGGAACGGTCCCTCGACGTGGTGGAGCTTTCCGACGCCGTCGACCGCCTCGCACGGTCCCGCGCCGATCTGGCGCGGGTCGTCGAGCTGCGCTTCTTCGGCGGCCTGACGATCCCCGAGACGGCGGAGGCTCTCGGGGTCTCGACCCAGACGATCGATCGACGCTGGCGAGTCGCTCGACTTTGGCTTCAGGATCAGCTGTAGCTACGACCTGATGGGCTAATCATCGAGAAGCTCGTCCTTCGCAGCTCTCAGGGCTCGATCGATCTGGGCTCGGCGGCTCTGGATCTCCAAGTGCGGATCCAACTCACCGGAGAGCTTCTCGAGTCGCTCGGCGGCGGACGTCGCGAACTCGACGGCTCTTACGCCCTCCCCACGTTGGCTCGCGCAGCGCGCCAGCGCCGCTTCCAAGTCGATCCTCCGCAAGACGTTGACGTAGCTCTGCTGGCGCTGCCTCGTGTTCATGTCCGCCGTGCGCACGGCTGCCTCTAGCGCCTCCTGGGCGGCGAGCGTCTGCCCCACCCGCAGGAGGAGTTCGCCCAGCTCAAGCTGTCGAGCCACCAAAGTCTCCAGCGAGCGAATATCCCCCTTGGAGACCTCGAAGCTTGCGGCAGCCACCGCTACCGAGGATGTCATCGCCGCTACGGCCTCATCCTCGCGCCCCAGACCCTCGAGGGAGTCAGCCATGATGCTCAGCATCCTGGCGTCCATATCCTGCGCTGCGCCGTTCGGAGCATGCGATGCCATGATCTTGTTCAGCCGTTCTCTCGCGGGCTCCACCATCGCGAGCCCGTCGCAGAACGCCCCCGCGCGGTTGGCGATCTCTGCCAGCGAAGCGCGCACGTTCACCCTGTCTCCGTCGAGGAAGTAGACCTGATCGGGGAACTCCCCGATCAGCTCGTCGAGGACCGCCTCAGAAGCCCGCGCGTGCCCCCGAGCCTCGTCGAGCTCACCGCGGCCAAGCGCCAAATAGGCGAGCTCCAAAAGCGCCTCGTGCCTGATGTAGTAGAGCCTGTCGCGCTGATCGAAGCCCTGATCCACCAAAGCGCGATCCGCGAGCTGCGCCGCCTCGACGAGGCTGGACTCCGCCCCGCTGTGATCGCCGTCGCTCGCCAGAAGGGAGCCGAGCGCCACCAGCACACGGCCACGCAGCCAGTGCGCACGGCTCTTCCCAGGAAATGCCTCCATCAGCTGAGCGCTGCATCGTTCGGCCTTCAGGAGAGTCTCCTTGGCTGCGTCAGCGCGGCCCCGATTCATGGCGCGCGGATGGCCCTGCAACTTCGCGAGCGCTAGATAGGAGTTGATCAGCTCTTCGATCCGGGGCGCGGCGTCGTCGCCAACGGCCATGGTCTCGCGCTCGAGGCAGGCCATCACCGCAAGGATGATTCGCTCTCGTGCGTCGATGGCGTCCGGCATTTCATTGATGGTCGGTGCCACCCTGTTCAGCATGTCCCAGCGAAACTGCCTCAGGCTGCCCAGGCGCTCCTCCGCCAGCCGACCCCGGTCGGCTGCGAGGCGTCCGAACTCGACGGCTTGACCGTACTGCACCAGGCTGAAAGCGAGCGCACCCGCGAGTGCAACGATGACGCTGGCAGCCGCGGCGACACCGACCCAGTGGCGACGGACGAACGTCCGGGCACGGTAGATCAGGGACTCCGGACGCGCGAGGATCGGGCGTCCGACGCCATACCGACCGAGGTCTGCGATCAATCCAGCCACCGACGCGTAGCGCCGCTCGGGCTCCTTGCGCAAGCACTTCATCACGATGCGCTCAAGGTCGCCTTGGATCCGACGGCGTAGGGCCGTAGGACTGGAGCTCCTGCGCGCACCTAGCTCGGCCGCGCTCAAGATTTGCGTGGTGCCAGCGCCCTCCTCGCCGCGCATCTCGCGCTCCTCCAGAACGGCGCGGCTCGGCCGTCGTGGATCCACCTCGCAAACGGCGCGCTCGATCTCGGCAACCGAATACCCGCTCAGCATGTGCGGGGTGTGCCCCGTCAAGAGCTCGAACAAGAGCGTACCGAGTGAGTAGATATCCGTGCCGACTGTGACCTGCCGACCGCGCAGCTGTTCGGGGCTGGCGTAGGCGGGCGTCATGCGCTGCATGCCTTCGAGCGTCAGGGTCTCCTGCGCACTGCCCGCCCCTACTCCCGTTCTATTGAAGACCTTGGCGATGCCGAAGTCGAGCAGCTTTGGCTCACCGTCGGAGGTCACGAGAATGTTCGATGGCTTGAGGTCACGGTGAATCACGCCGCACTCATGGGCGTAAGCCACCGCGCCCGCGACTTTGATGAAGAGCGCCAGCCTGTCGGGCAGGCTCAGCTTCCGCTCGTCGCACCAGCGGTCCATGCGCTGGCCGTCGACGTACTCCATGACGAGGTAGGGCAGGCCGTCGGAGGTGGTACCGCCGTCCAAAAGGATCGCGATCCCAGGGTGCAGCAGGCTCGCCTGGACCTGGCGCTCGCGCTCGAAGCGCGCGATGACCTCTTGGGTTCCGAGACCGGGATGAACGAGCTTCAGCGCCACGCGGCGGTCGATCGAACCGTCCGAGCGCGATGCGAGGAACACCTGCCCCATGCCCCCGCGACCGATCTCTTCGTGAAGTCGATACGGCCCCACTTCATCGCGCCGGATGCTGCCCCAAGCGGCGAACGGAGCGCTGACGCTCGAGAGCGCGTCCACGGGCGTGTTGAGCCCATGAGCCGCCGTGCCGTCCTCAAGCGCCAGCATCTCCAGCGCTTTCTCCACGAGCTTCGGATCCCCACCGAGGAGCTCGCGGAGCTCCTCCAGGCGACCTTGGTGCGCTCCCGTTGGGCCGTCGATGACGGCCTCCACCGCGTCCAGCACGGCAGCCCACTGATCGGGTTCTAGCTTGGGCCTGGCTTGGGTCATGGGAAAGGGGGCGGTGGCTCCACTTTACCCTCTGCAAAAGGATCTGCGGCGCGTTCACATGGACGTGACGCGGCAAGGACTGGATTCGCAAAGATGGCAGGGCGGCCCTGAAGGTTGGTTCATGCCTCCCCCCGCGCCGCCCGAAGACGAGGCCCCATGGTTCGAGCTGCGTCGTGGCACTCTCTATCAGGCTTCCGCTTGCTGCGCGCAGTACCGCCGGCAAAGGAGCATCTCTCCGTCGAGATCCGCGGCGCAGCAGCGGGCGCTGCCATCGCCCTTTCGCTGCTGTCGGCCGCCCGGCGCGCCACCGCGGAGGCGAGCCGCAACGAGTATGTGTCCCGGCTACTTGGCGCGGGCGACGTTCTGGGCTTCGGGCGCGCTGCTCTGTTGGCAGCTCTTTTGGACACCGGCAACGAAGGCCAAACTCAAGATCACCGTACAGTCTGTCGACCTGGTGCGCTGGACGTCAGGCCCTGCTCATGAAGCAAGGAGCGAGTAGGCCAAGAGACTGCCAAGCTCGCGCGCGCAGCAGAACGGGGATCCCGAACTGAAGAAAGACCTGCAGCGTTCCATCACCTGCGACAGCGGAAGGTGCATCACCTGCGCTCCGTCCAAGCTCGATTAGAGGCGCGCCGGATTCGAAGTCATCGTTACGGACCCCGATGGAGCGAGCCGGCCGCACCGCTTCCCCATGGCGGATGTATCCGTCCGCGAGGGAGTCGCCCTGTGTTCTCCTGCCTGCAGGCCCGATCACGACGGACGAGGTCCAGCGCGTACACGATGACGCCATCGCACGCATTCGACGCGCCGTGGAGCGCCACGGCCTCGACCCGCTCGCGCTCGGACATCCGCCGCGCGTAGGCGACGACCCCCGAGGTGAGTTCGAAGACGCGGTCCAGTTGGAGCAGCCACTCCTCGACTTCGGCGACGCGCGCAAGAGCGACTTCTTTCCGGGCCTGAAGGCTGCGTCGGTGCAATCCCTGGCGAGCATGGGCTATTGAACGCGACGCAACTTAGCGGAAAACGACCGCGACCGAGTTGGTGAAGTTCGAGGTCGGCGTGCCCTGGAAAGAGTCGCGCGTCCAGAGCTGGAAGAAACGAATCGTGCCTGACATGACGGCCTCGGACCCTGACGGGGTTGGCAGGCTCGTCGGGTTGATGACGAGAGCGATCCGACCCTCGGGACCGCTGCTGGCCACGAAGTTGGAGTAGCGGCCGACTGCGCCAGCGATGCAGAGGGTGCCCTGACTTCCGCCGGCTCCGGGAACGTTCGCCGCCATGCTCCCCACAGCGAAATAGCCAAAAGAGTCCGCCGGAAGACGGGTGGCGACGAGCGTCTTCGGTTGATCGATCGATGCGTCTCCATAGGCGGCCATGAAGGCTCGTTCGCCCGAGCTGTTGACCGTTCCGATACAGGTGGGGTTCTGGATCCCCACGGCGTCAGGGCCGCCCACCGCGTAGATCGCGCCATTGATGTCCCAGCCCATAGCGCCGCTGGCGGGTCCGAACTCGGCCCAGGCGAGACCAAGGAAGCGACTCGACACCAGGCCGCCCGCGAACCGCGAGACCATCGCGCAGCCGCCCGACCACAGGGCTCCGGTCGAGCCGACCAGGGTCCGGTTCTCCGAGATGGCGAACTGCTCGTCCTCCACGAGGTCGAGGCTCGTCAGATAGACGGAGAAACCGAGCCCGGTGGCTTCGCGCTCCAGATAGGACACCACGAATTCATCGCGGGTGGTGGTGACGCGCGGTTCGATCTGAGTGCGTTCGATCTGGCCGTGCTCGAGCGCCTGCAGGTGCACTCTGTTCCGCCTGACGTTGTTGCGACAGGCAAGGATCCAGATGTCGGTGTCCGCAGAGGAGACCTCGTCGTAGACGACGACGTAGGTGGGGTCGATGCCAGGCTTGACGATCGCATCGGACACATCGATGTCCACGCAGTCGATGCCGCTCGGGAAGGAGTGGAGCGTGTTGGGTTGGCTCAGAATGGATCCGTTGCCGGAGATCTGAACGCCGCGGAGTTCGACATCGCCGGTCGTGAGGGACTCCTGGCGGTAGGCGACGTTCCAGCGATCCACGGCGCCGCCGTCGCCGACGCTCTTCGAGATCGCTACCTGGTCCATCAGGCTCGAATTCGACGTCTCCACCTCGAAGATCGGGCCGAGGAAGCCCGTGGAGGACACGGTGCGGAAGACAGGACGACTGAATCCAGCGGCGAACTCACGGGTCCAGCCGATCAGGAAGGTGCCCGCGGGATTTGAGGTGCCGTTGCCGCCAATGTCAGCACCGAACGCATCCCATGCGCCGGTGAAGGACTGGTCGACCGGGAAGATCGGGTCGAGAACTCCGGTCACCATGTCCCGCATGCGACCCTGCAGGATGCGGGTCGACCCCAGACGGCCGGTGCAAACGCAGTAGCACTTGTTCGCCGCGTTCAGGTTCGCGACCTCCGGATCCTCGGTGGTGGTGTTCGAGAGGAACAGCCAGCCGGTGTCGTCCTGAACGCCGTCGACGTCGAAGGTTCGGTAGAAGATGTCCGTGTCGGTCGAGGAGAAGAAGACCTCGTACACGTACATGAATCGCTCGGTGGTGGCGTCGTAGGCCACGTCGGGCTCTAGCTCGGTCGCCGAGCCAGCGCCCACCAGGAAGGTGCGGATGACGGGATCGATGACGATCTCGCCCACCGCAGAGGCCAGGAACTCCGCCGCCACGGTCACTTCGAGCTGCCCGTCCCGCAGGGTCATGGGAGCCGGCGCCGTGCGGCCACTTGCGTCGAGCACCGTGGCGGCGCCGTACGCGACGCCTCCCTCAGGCCCGATCCATTCGAAGCCGCCGCCCGCGGCCTCTGCCGCCAGGTCGGTGTCGACATCGAGGGTCAGGACCAGCGCGCCGTGACTTCCAGCCGCATCGACTGCAAAGCTCTGCTCGACCGAATCGAGCGACAGGTCGTAGATCCCACGCACGGCCCCGCGGTCGAGAACGATACGGTCGCCGTCGCGCTTCACCCGCGCGTCCTCGGTCAAGGAGAGCGGCTGGCCGTCGAGCCGCGCCGAGCGCAGTCGGAACTGAACGGGATAGTTGCGCGCCGCCCGGCTTCCCAGATAGGGAAAATAGGTGAACCCATCGCTGCCCGCGCTGGCCTTGTAAGTCGCGCCGCGCGCCCAGAGGCGGCCTTCGTCCTCGACGTACTGAACCTGGGCGACAGGCTCCGAGCGCACGTTGGGCAGCGCGTCCGCAGGCGTGTGGGTGACGGAGGATTGGGCCGCAGCGGACGCCCCGGCCAGAAGCAGGACGGGGGCCACACACACGTACATTGATGCGCGAAGAAGCGAAGGAACCATGGGGTGTTACGGAGGCTCGGGGACACGAAGGAACGAACAGCCACCCCGGAAAAGCGGCTCGACAAGCACCGACGGCCTCGACTTCAGGGGATGCTGCTTCCAACGCAAGCGACCCAAAGTCCACCCCAGGGAATCCGCGCATTTTCCCGAAGTTGAAGGCGAGCCCTGGTCCGCCGTGGCTTCCACCGGCCTTCAAGGGAGCCCCAAGTGCGCCATCCCACCTCGCCCGTCGACGGGCGAAAGCGATTCCGGCTCCTCATCCCCATGGCTTCCAAGGTCCCCATCGGCGAAGCCGACTCCGCCCCACTCGGGCAACATCGATCCGATCGACGAAACCCGGTGCACCCTAGAATCTCTCCAGGACCCGGCGTCGCGCCGAAGTATTCCCACGCTGCGTCCACGGGACCCTGCGCCCAAGGTCGCAAGAGCGCCCCGTCGCACACAGAATTCCTCTCGGTGCTGTCTCAGATTCGTTGACAAGCACCGGCGTGACGTACACACCGTCCAGGTAGAGCGAGTGGAAGTGAACATTTGGCCCCAACGAGGATTCAGAACGCTGCGTCGAGTTCACGTCTCCGACGTCGAGCGAGACCGGGGATTCAGGCACGGAAGGTGCGGCTCCCTTTGGGTCGCTCACTGGGTCGCCTTGCACTTTTTGTTGCTTACGATCCAGAGTCACTTGTCCACGGCGTCTGGAGGAGGCAGAGACCGCGCGAATGTGCGTCCGCGTGACCTCTCGGCGAATCTCCGCGTTCATCGCCAACGGATAGGTGGGATGAGAAGGCCAGCCTCCGGCTCGGGTTACCCTGAAGGGACCCTAAACATCAAACGGGCTCGAGGCCCAACAAGGAGGCTGACCATGACTCAATCTACCATGACCGACAAGACGACCATCGGAATCGACCTCGGAGACAAGAAGAGCCACATCTGCGTCCTCTCCGGCGACGGGGAGGTCCTCGAGCGGGCGGAAGTGCCGACGACAATGGCTGCGATGCGGCGCCGCTTCGAGCAGGGTGAGTCACTGCGCATCGCCATCGAGGCTGGCGGTCAGTCCTGCTGGGTCGCTGAGCTACTCAAGGAGCTCGGCCACGATGTGATCGTCGCCAACCCGCGCAAGCTGCGGATGATCTACGAGAACGACTCGAAGTGCGATGCAGTCGATGCCGAGCAGCTCGCTCGCGTTGCACGCCTCGACCTGAAGCTCCTGCACCCGATCCAGCACCGCGACCGCTCGGCGCGCGCCGACCTCAACCAGGCTCGTCGGACGCGGGCGCTGATGAGCAGCCGCTTCTCGATTTTGGCGACGCGCGCGATGATGCGTTCTTTCCGGCCCTGAAGGCTGCCTCGGTGAAGTCGCTGGTACCTTTCGGCCCTGGTGCTGGGCAGCCGCTGAAGCGCCTAATCGACCCTGATCTCGGCCTTGCGTTCCAGTCGTCGGGTTGGGGGAGTCAGTACGTGCCGCCTCCACTGGTGGTGAACGCTGACGGGTTCTCGTTGCGTGCGCTGATCCGGAAGGGTCAGCGGGCGCAACTGGAGAAGCTCTGCCGCTACGTGACAAGACCCGCCATCAGTCTGGAACGCTTCGATGTCCGTCCCGATGGGATGGTCTCGTGGCTGCTGCGCAAGGCCTGGCGTGATGGGACCAAGGGCTTCGTCATGACGCCGTACCAGTTCATGGCTCGACTGGCGGCGCTCGCGCCGCATCCGCGCGAGCATCAGCTGACGTATCAGGGAGTGCTGGCCCCGGCCTCATCATTGCGTGATCTGGTGGTGCCGCGTCCCGTGGTTCGGAAGGAGCCGAAGGATGTGGACGTCGCCGATGAAGACGGCTCGAAGAGTGCGGAGGAGCGGTCGAAGGACCAGAGATACATCCGCTGGGCAGATCTTCTGAAGCGGGTGTTTTCGGAAGATGTTCTCAAGCGCCCGCGCTGCCGCGGGCGCAGGCACATGATCTCCGTGATCACAGATCCGGAGACAGCGCGGAAGGTGCTGGAGGGCGTGAGAGCGGCGGCGAGGAGGTCATCCGATTCGCTGGGTGGGAGAGACCCGTCGTCGCCAGGGCCGAGCCGTTCCCCACCGGCAGAGCCCGAGGTCCGAATACCGATGCCGCCACGGCAGGGGCGGTTGGACTTCGGGAAGTAGGGCGCTGCGGAAGAGCGGCGCGCGGGCGATCGTGCTCGATGAAACAACAACAGCCAGCGCCTTGGGAAGGGTGCTGGCTGCAGGTCGTGGTGAAGCGATCCAGCGGTGCCGTTCGGAGAGGGGGAAATCGGGCGAGTTCCGCTCACCGAAGAGGCCGATGGCCGCTCGGGCGCTCCCGAGTGGCCGGTGAGGATGGGGATAGCAAAGAATCGGGCCTCAGGCTACGGTGACTGGCGTGTCGACACCCCGCTTGGAAGTCCTATCCGTCAGCTTCCGCCGCGCCGTCGAGCTGGCACCGGACTACGCGGACGCCTGGCGGCACCTCGCGGGACTCAAGACATTCACCAGCGCGGACGATCCGGACCTCGCCCAGATGCGCGATCTCCTGAAGCGCATGCCGCGCAACAACCCCCAGCGCGCCGCCATCTACTTCGCCATCGCTCGGGCGCTCGACCAGGTCGGGCAGACCGACGACGCGTTCACTCACTTCGAGCGCGGCAACCGCGCCCGCCGCGGGACCCTCCGGTTCAGCGCAACCGACCTTCGGCGTCTCATCGACGAGACCATCGAGCTCCAGTCGGCCGAGCTCATCGGCCAGGGCCCGGCCGCGGGCGCACCCGGGGACGCTCCGATCCTGGTCGTCGGCATGCCGCGCTCGGGCTCGACGCTCATCGATCAGGTCCTCGCGAGCCACCCCGACGTCGAAGGCGTCGGCGAGGTCCCCGACCTCCCGCGCGCCCTCGACCCGTTCATCGACGATCCAAAGTTCCGGATGCGCTCCTTGAGTCTCCTCGGCGACGACGACCTCGCCACCATCGGCCGCGCGTACGCGCTGTCGCTGAAGAAGCGCGCGCCCGAAGCGGACCGCGTCGTCGATAAATTCCTGACGAACTACATCCACCTGGGAACGCTGCACCGCGCGCTCCCGAACGCGCGCATCATCCATGCGACGCGGGACCCCCTCGACAACGCGTTCGGCTGCTACACCACGCTCTTCACGTCCGAGGTGCCCTTCGTCTACGACTTCAAGGAGATCGCGGCGATGATATTCGAGTCCACGCGCCTCATGGACCACTGGAAGTCCGTGATGCCCGGGGCGATCCACGAGGTCAAGTACGAGTCGATGGTCACGGACCTCGAGGGCGAGACGCGCAAGCTGCTCGAATTCCTGGGTCTTCCCTGGAGCGACCGCTGCCTCGACTTCCACAACACCGAACGACGCGTCAACTCGGCGAGCGCGACCCAGGTGCGCCAGCCGCTCTACAGCTCGTCCGTCGGGCGCTGGAAGCGCTACGAAGCGCACCTGAAGCCCATGGAGCGCGCTCTCGCCGAGTATGGCGTCATCGATAGCGCCGACTGACGCGTTCGCATGACGGCACGAATACAGGAAGGATCCGCCCAGTGCCCCTGCTGCGACTACTATGCGCTGCAGGAGAGGGGTGGGTTCGAGATCTGCCCCGTCTGCTACTGGGAGGACGACGGCCAGGACCTCGACGCCCTGGACACGGTGTCGGGCCCGAACCACATCACGTTGCGAACCGCGCGCCAGAATTTCGAGCGCTTCGGCGCCGCCGATGCTGCCGCCGTCTCGCTCGTGGCGAGCGCTGAGGCACGCTATGGCCTGCGGCGGGAACAGCGCGCAACGTACTTCTGAACCGCCATGGACGTCGCGCCGATCTTTCATCCTTGCTCAATGCCTTCCATGCTCACGCTTCTTTCTCTGCTCGCGCTCACTCCCCCCGCCTTCCCGGTTTCTGCCCAGACGCTGCCCCAGAGCGGCCGGCTGTCGGTCATCGGCGAGGTCGTCTGGACGGAGCCTTCCCTCCCGTTCAACAGCCCTTTCGCCACGGGTGTGGTGGTCTCGGGCGCCCTGGGAGTCGACCTCTCCACCGCGCCGACCCAGGTGGGTGCCCAGGGTCTTGCCTACGACACGCTCCCTGGGGTCAACCGAATCGACGCTGGTTTTGGCTGGCTGCTTTCAAGCGCAGTCACCTCTACGCTGACGCCGCTCACCATCGTCAACGGAGTGATGGGGCAACCGGACTCGATCTCCTTTGAGCAGTCCTTGCAGCTCACCTCGGGCCTTCCGCCGGGCGATTCACGCGTGGTCCTGTCGGTCATCGACGCCCAGGGAGACGCGTGGTCTTCTCCTGAGATCGGCCTCCTGCCCACGCGGATCGAGGCGAGTCTGGCGCTCGGTTTGACGGCCACTATCAGCGTGATCGACGTGTCCGACCAGCTGCTCGCTCTCATCGAAGTGGACGCGCTGGAGCTTGATCTCAGCGGAGAGGCTGGCTGTCCGGGTTTTCCCAACTCCAGCGGACTCCCCGGACGTCTGCTCGGGATCGGGAGTCGCGCGGTCACCGACAACAGCTTCACCCTCAGCGCCGATCGGCTCCCGGCGAACACGTTCGGCTTCTTCCTCGTGGCGCCGAGCAACGGCTTCGTGCTCAACCCCGGCGGCTTCCTTGGCTTCCTCTGCGTGAGCGGTCCAGTCGGCCGTTTCGTCGGCCCGGGCGAAGTGCAGAACTCAGGGCCCGGCGGGGTGCTCAGCCTTGCCCTGGACCTCACGAATCTTCCCACCCCACTCGGCTCCGAGTCCATCGCGCCGGGAGAGACGCGTTACTTCCAGGCATGGCATAGAGACAACCCGAGCCTACCCCTTGGGTTCCCGACCAACTTCTCGTCGTCCCTGGCCGTGACGTTCAAGTAGCTGTCTGGCCGAACGGAGAAGCGACACGGTAGCGGTAGCGGTAGCGGCGCGGACGACCGCAAAGACGTCGCCTGGCGGGTCTGGTAGCGTTGCCGCCATGCGAAACTCAACTTCAGCAGGAAGCCCCCTGCTTTCGCTTCTGCTCGTCAGCCTTGTCGCGGGAATCACCGCTGGTCTCGCGACGTTCCTGGTTCTCTTCTTCGCCCTCGGCGGAGCGGCTGGAAACAACCAAGAGGCTGCGCCTGTCTTTCTTCCCGTGGAAGGTGCCAGTTCCGTGGGAACGCAGGAGCTCCTCGATGCGATAGGAGCGCTCACGGTGGCCATGGAGCGCCCTGATCGGTACCGACCCGTAGCTGATTCCGCCACTCAGTCGCATGGTGGGTTGCCTGGATGGCACATCACCATGGGCGAGGCGCGTTCCTTCGGGCAAGTGCCATTCAGGCCCGATGAGCTGAGTGGCGAAATCGGCTACGGGTTGGTACCGCTCACGGTGTAGGTGTTGCGAAACTGTCAGTTGTCGCGCACGCCGCGGCTACCCAGCATCAGTTCCAGGTGACGGCCACCGACCCCGAGAAGTTCGTCGTGGACGTGGGGTTGGCGTCGCGGTGCCAGGCTTGGAAGTGCCAGGTCTCTCCCGCCACGACGGCGGTGTTGCCCGTCGGTGTGGGGAAGTCGCCGAGGTCGAGTTCGAGGTGCATGCGGCCGTCGGTGCCAGAGACGAGGACCTCGCCAGCGCGCGCGAAACGGCCGATGGCGCCGCCCATGCAGAGGGTTCCTTGGCCTCCGCTTGCGTTGGGGACGAATCCAGTCGTCGTGCTGGCAATGAAGAAGCCTAGCGTGCTCGGAGGGAGGTCGGTCGCGAAGACCGTCGCGGTGTTGTCGGCTAGCGAGGGGGTCCCTAGGACTTGCGTTCGTCCGCCAACGCCCGTGGAGTTTGGCTGGCCGGTGCAGCCCGTCAGTCCGAGTGGGTCGATCGCAAAGCGCGCCATGAACGTGTCGTGCACTCCAGCGCCTGCTGGCACGTAACCGGTGATGTAGCCGCTGCCTGCACCGTCGAGGGCCAGGCCGTAGAGCGCGGAGAATTCGGTGGTGGACGGATCAACGACGTACTGGGCGACGCGAGCCCCCTGCAGGTCGAAGCGGACGAGCAAGTGAGCCGTCTGGTGCGCCTGCGGGCCCGTATCGCGGGCGAACCCTGCGGTGAGGAACGAGCCGTCGTAAAGTCGCTCGACTTCCCACGCGTTCACGAAGGACCCAATCGCGACGAGGGGCGTCGTCCATTGGACGGTGCCGTTGCCGTCCGCGCGTACGAGGAGGCCTCGGTCATCTAGGTAATCAGTGCCCACCGCCACGACACCACCAGCGCCGTCAGCGCTTGCACCGCGGAGTTCAATGTCGGGCAGCGCGCGCTCCACCCACTGGAATACGCCATTCGAGTCGACGCGGGCAAGGATGCCCGCAGGGTCCCAACTCATCATGGCGGACGTGTGCGAACCGCCAACGCAGAAGTAACCGCCAGAGCCGTCCGGTGTGACGTCCTCGAGCGACTCTAATCGGCCCAGCATGCCGTCCCTTGCGACCCAGATCTGGTTGCCGTTGGCGTCGTAGCGAGTCACGAACATGTCGAGGGGACCGTGGGGAAGACCACCGAAACCAGACGGAGTGTTCGTGGTGCCTACCACGAGCGCGCCTCCGGACCCGTCTTCTACGATCCCGTAGGCTCGATCTGATCCAGTGCCACCGATCCGACGGGACCAGAGTGCATTGCCTTGGGGGTCCAGTCGAATCACGATGCCATCGGCGCCGCCAAGTGGAGGATCGGCATAGCCGGCCCCGTCGATGACTCCCGCCATCAGAAGTCCGTCTGCTCCATCCGAACAAAAGTCGGAGACCCACATCGTCAGGGCTGGCCCACCGTAGGACTGGCGCCATTGTTCCTGGTGATCCGCGTCGTAGCGCAGGATGATGGTCCTTGGATAATTGTCGATCGTGGCGAAGCCCTGAAGGAAGTACCCACCGTCGGCTGTTGGAAGGATGTCGCGCCCTGTGTCGTAGGCTGGCGAGAGGGTCTTAGTACTCGTCCAGACAAAATCTGGGGACTGCGATGCTGCGGGGGTCGCTGCGAGGAGCGAGAGCGCGGCGCTGAAGATGACGTGGAAGCGCATGGGGATTCGCGGGGCGGACGGGGCTGGGAAGAGTTCTTGGCCAACGAGTCCCTCCAAGCTGGTGCGAGCCAGAGCAAAGGAGGCGGCCACACTCCACTTTATGGCGGGTGCGCTTACCTGGCAAGACGCTCCGGCAGCGGCGGTACGGTGCCGCCTTTACCCAAGAGCTGCGCGTACCCGGTCTAGGCGCCGGCGGCTCACGGGCACCGAACTCCCGTTCTGCAGCCGAAGTGAATACTCCCCTGCGTTCACCTGTAGCGCTTCCGCGGAGTTCGAATTAGCGAGCGCGCCGCGGTGGACACGCACGAAGCCGCTGGGCGCGAGCTGTTCTTCTACCTGGCCGATCCCCGCCCGGACATGGGCGGTCCGCCGGCGCATGTGCACTAGCCCGCAGACTCCACCCAGAGGATCGACTCGGGGATGACCCAAAGCGGGGCACTGCCGTTCCCAATCCTTACGCGCTCTGCGCCGACGACCACAGCGCTCTTTGCCTAGTCTCACTCGCTGAACGGGTCGGACTTCCAAGCGGGGTGTCACGACAGCCACCATCGTAGCCTGGGGCCCGATTCTTCGCTGCCCCCATCCTCGCGGGCCACGCGGGAGCGTCCGAGCGGCGATCGGGCTCTTCGCTGAGCCGAACTCGCCCGATTTCACCCCCTTCGAACGGCACCACCGGTTCGCTTCACCACGGCCTGCAGCCAGCACCCTCCCCAGGAGTGCTGGCTGATCTCATTTCACCGAGCCCGATAGCCCGCGCGCCGCTTCGCTCCGCCCTACTTCCCGAAGTCCAGCCGCCCCTGCCGAGGCGGCATCGGTATTCGGAACTCGGGCTCTGCCGGTGGGGAACGGCTCGGCCCTGGCGATGACGGGTCTCCCCTACCGGGCGAATCGGATGATCTCCTCGCCGCCGCTCTCACCACCTCCAAGACCTTCCGCGCTGTCTGCGGGTCCGTGATTACCGAGATCATGCGCCGACGCCCGCGGCAGCGCGGGCAGCGGAGAACATCCTCTGAAGACACCCTCTCCAAGAGATTTGCCCAGCGAATGTACCTCTGACTCTTCGGCGGCTCCAGAGGCCCCATATCAGGCCCCATCGAGGCGCCGTCTTCCGCGGCGCCTGCCGCCTTCGGCTCCTTCCGAACCACCGGGCGCGGTACCACCTGATCGCGCAGCGGTGATCGGGGCCGCCCTCGCGGCCGGAGCCAGCACCCCTTGATACGTCAGCTGATGCTCTCGGGGATGCGGCACAATCGCCGCAAGCCGCCCGAGGAACTGGTACGGCTTCATGACGAATCCTTTGGTCCCATCCCGCCGAGCCTTGCGTAGCAGCCACGATACCATCCCATCGGGACGCACCTCGAAGCGCTCGAGGCTGATGGCGGGCCTCGTCAGATAGCGGCAGAGCTTCTCCAGCCGCGCTCGCTGGCCCTTCCGGATCAGCGTCGCCGCATGCAACGAGAACCCGCCTGCGTTCACCACCAGCGGAGGCGGCACGTACTGACTCCCCCAACCCGACGACTGGAACGCCCTGGCAAGATCAGGGTCGATGAGGCGCTTCAGCGGCTGCCCTGAACCAGGACCGAAGAGCACCAGCGTCTTCACCGAGGCAGCCTTCAGGCCAGGAAAGAACGCATCATCACGAAGTTCGGATTCCGGGATCTACAGTCCAAATTCAACTCGCACGCCGCTGCTGAACTCCACACCTGTTGGGTTTCCGCTCGAGCTGAACGCGTATTGGAAGTGCCAAGCGGTGCCAGGCAGAATCGAAGACCCGGGAGACGAGGAGAGGTCGAGGTTCACGGTCCGGACTCCCATCGCGTCCGGCAGCTCCGCCCCGGAAGCCCGGAAGACGCTGCCACCAACACAGAACAATCCGGCGGCGACCAGCGAAGAGGTGGCCTCGCTGCCGGCAAAGAAAATGCCGAAGCTCGTGCTGGGAAGCCCAGAGGCAACCAGCTCTAACTGATTGGCGCCAGGGGAAAGAGATCCCTGGGCAGTGGCTGAAACGCCCGAAGGGCCGCCATCACAGTACTGCACGACCCTGCCCGGCTCCCGGCTCAGATTGTCGAGGAAGATGAAGCTGGTCGCGCCCGGGCTCGAGGATCCTCGCCTCAGCCGGAGTTGCGCCATTCCCGTAGCAGGGAATCCGAAGGGATAGGCTGCCGCCATGTCCGCCCCTTCGAAGATGACCACACCATCCTGGTAGATCCGCAAGGTCGGCGCTGTACTGCGGATTTCAATACCGATCCTTGTCGTCACACCTGGAGTCCACGTCCCCGAGGTGGGGGTGTATCACTTGTTCTGTAATTTCGGCTTCGGCTCGACTGACCATCTGAACCTGCAAGGCGCGTGAGGGATCGGCCCTCACCCCTGAGGGGCCGATTCGTCACGTGCCGGTTGCGTGGGAGGCCATCGTTGGCTTTCGTGGTGTTAACCACAACCCCACTCGACCAACGATGCCTCACCACGAAGCCGACGCTAACAAGATCTCCCTCGTCCTGGAACTTCTGACTGAGCACGGTTTCGACCGTCTCGCTGAGGCGATCCAGATCCTGCTCAACGAAGCCATGCTGATCGAACGTTCCGACTACCTGAACGCCGCGCCGTACGAACGCGCAGAGTCCAGGCGCGGGTACGCGAACGGGTTCAAGCCCAAGCGCGTCGCGTCTCGTGTCGGCGAGCTCGAGCTGCGCATCCCGCAGGTTCGGGAAGCCGCCGAGGGCGGAGAGCGCTTCTATCCGAACGCCCTCGAGCGAGGAGAACGTGGCGAGAGGGCTCTCAAGCTCGCGATCGCAGAAATGTACATCAACGGCGTCTCGACACGCCGCGTTCAGAGGGTCACTGAGGAGCTCTGCGGGCTCAAGATCACATCTTCTCAAGTCTCACGCGCGACTCAGCTCCTCGACGAAGAGATCTCCTCGTGGAGGAGTCGCCCCATCGGCGCCTGTCCCTACCTCGTGCTCGATGCACGCTACGAGAAGGTGAGGATCGGCGGCTCCGTGGTCACGGCGGCTGTTCTCGTCGCCATGGCGGTACGAGAGGACGGGAAGCGATCGATCGTCGGCGTCAGCGTTGCCACCTCCGAAGCTGAGGTCCACTGGCGGGAGTTCCTGCAGTCGCTCGTCCTCCGTGGACTGCATGGTGTGCGCCTCTTCACCAGTGACGACCACCCCGGCATCAAGGCCGCTCTCGCATCCGTCTTCCCTGGCGTTGCCTGGCAACGATGCCAGTGCCACATGCAGCGCAACGCGCAGTCCTACGTCTCCAAGATCGTCATGAAGAAGGACGTGGCGGAGGACCTCCGCTCCATCTTCAACGCGCCGACGATGGCCGACGCCGAGCAGATCATCAAGACGGTCGTTGTCAAGTACCAGGACTCGGAGCCCAGGGTCGCCGCGTGGATCGAAGAAAACATCCACGAGGGACTCGCTGTCCTCCAATCTCCCGCCAGCCATCGTCGACGCCTCCGGACGTCGAACGCGGTCGAGAGGCTCAACAAAGAGATCAAGAGGCGAACGCGAGTCGCTGGCCTCTTCCCGAACGAAGCCGCGCTGTTGCGGCTCGTCACTGCCCTGGCCATGGAGGTCTCCGAAGATTGGGAGGCCGGCCGTCAATACCTCACCATGGAGCAAGCCTGATCTTCCTCGCGGACGAAATTACAGAAGAAGAGTTGCTCTATCCCCGAGGTTGCGACCGTCACGCCAGTGAATAGACCGAAGGGAGATAGCTGAAAGGCGGAGATCCGCCCGTCCGTTCGGAAGAACACGATCGTGTTCTGCAGCTGCTTGCCAAAGTCCCAGGAGATGAGGTCCACCGGGTTCGAGCTACTCGTGATGAGCATATCAGCGAAGAGCGCGCAGTTGCGGCAACCTGACACGGCTGGGCTCCGAACTTCGGATGACGGAAAGCCGCTACCGATACTCATCATGGCCGTGCGGGCTCCAAATTCTGGACGAGTGGAGTCTACGATCTGGAACGAAGCGCTGTTGGTAGCCGTCCATCCCGCTTGGCCCTGTCCAGGACCGAGCGAGAACGTCTCGAAGTTCTCTGGGGCGGGACCGGCCTGAGGGGCAGAAGGGAGGGCTGACAGCAGAAGAAGTGAGAAAGTTGCAAGCATGATGGGACGAGGTTGAGTGTGGGGTTGGTCAGGTTGCTGACGGAAAGCCGTCAAATGCCGTGCCCACCCCCCACACCGCACCGACCCTGGTGGCAGCGATCCACGTCGCTTGTCGTGGGCAATACGTTTCCGCGTTCGTTGACGCCACTTCTCTCGCGGGCTATGGCCCGTCGAGTGGCGGAATCAAACACGGTACTGTACTGCCAATGGAGGGATACACGCGTCCTGGAGCACGCAGGAGCACAGCGTGCACGTGACGTTCGTCGGGGGAATCGTGACCTCTGTTAGCTACTAATGCACTGCGCCACAGGACGCGAGTCCGCGCAGGGGCGCATCAGATCACTTCTGATCGGTACCGACCCGTAGCTGATTCCGCCACTCAGTCGCATGTTGGGTTGCCTGGATGGCACATCACCATGGGCGAGGCGCGTTCCTTCGGGCAAGTGCCATTCAGGCCCGATGATCTGAGTGGCGAAATCGGCTACGGGTTGGTACCGCTCACGCATGGACTGCGGTTCGATCAAAGGAACAGGAGCAAACGCGACTCGGTGAAGTTCGAAGTGGGCGTGCCGCCCAGCTGATCGCGATGCCAGTACCGAGGAGATCATCCGATTCGTTGGGTGGGGGAGACCCGTCGTCGCCAGGGCCGAGCCGTTCCCCACCGGCAGAGCCCGAGGTCCGAATACCGATGCCGCCTCGGCAGGGGCGGCTGGACTTCGGGAAGTAGGGCGCTGCGAAAGAGCGGCGCGCGGGCGATCGTGCTCGATGAAACAACAACAGCCAGCGCCTTGGGAAGGGTGCTGGCTGCAGGTCGTGGTGAAGCGATCCAGCGGTGCCGTTCGGAGAGGGGGAAATCGGGCGAGTTCCGCTCACCGAAGAGGCCGATGGCCGCTCGGGCGCTCCCGAGTGGCCGGTGAGGATGGGGATAGCAAAGAATCGGGCCTCAGGCTACGGTGACTGGCGTGTCGACACCCCGCTTGGAAGTCCTATCCGTCTCCTCGTCATCAGGGTACCTATGGACAGTGACTTCCATCTCAACGGGAAGGGAGTCACTTTGATCAACGTGAGCGCTCAGACGTGGCGTCCGGAGCTCATCACGATCCGCAATATCCAGCTGGGAAGCACCGTCGTTGCGCGTGGCCTCCGCCAAGACACAGGGCACCTCTCCATCTCCAGCTGCCGCGGCGCGGTGCTAGTGACGGATTGCACGCTGGCGGACTCGAGCGTTCGCGGATCGCGAAGCGTCTCGTTCACACGCTGTGACTTGGTTGCGGATCCGTCGTTCGACTCGCCGCACTTCCCGTACTATCACTTTGGCGACCCCGGCCTTCGAGTCGAGGACTCCAGCGTACTTTTGGAGGACTGCCACCTGAGCGGCGCTGATAGCTCTGGGGCCAGCTGTGGTTCGGGCTTCTGCCAGACCTGCTGCACCGGTGGCTCCAGCGGTCATAGCGCCCTCTCCGTTTTCTTTACGAGCGACGTGCGGGCGCAAACCTGCACTCTGGAGGGAGGAGCAGCGGGATCCCAAGGCGGCTGCAACTGCCCAACCTATTCGGTGGGCTTCGGCTACTCCGTCGAGGCCGGTTCGACCCTCGTACTCCTCGATACCCCAACGCTCTCCAGTGGAGGAGACGTTGGAAGCGCCACGGTCCTGCCGGATACACCTCGAGGTATGACCCTGCCGCAGAGCGTTGCGGCCAGCTCGACTTTTTCGGTCGACGTCCGGGGTGAGCCAGGCGACACCGTTTTCCTCCTCAGCGGCGGAGACTTCGGATTCAGAAGCTCCGCACTCACGTCTGGGATCCTGCAGATCCATGGCAGCACAGGCCGACGGCGTATCCAGTCACTTTCCCCGAGCGGCCAGGCGACCGTCACTCTCTTGGCCCCTTCCGTGCAATCGGGGCAAGTCGTAGGCCTCCCCATTCAGTTGGCCTTCCTGAGGCCCAACGGCCAGGTTCGGTTTGCACCGGCAGGCATCCTCGACGTCAGAGGTCTTGGCGTACCTACGTGGTAGGGGGGGGCCGCAGTCCCGCTGGCACCGCGCGCCGTCAGTCTGCTGCCGTCCTCAGTTGACTGCTGCGCGGACATCGTAAGCTCGCACCTCGTTCGCGGAGGCCGTTCCGATCCCCACGACCTCAACGCGTAACGACTGGCCTGCTGCCAGGTCGTTGAAGAGCGCGAAGAAGGCGGACTCGTTGTTGGCAGCGCCGCTGAAGGTGCACGCGGGGTCGAGCGTGACCGAGAAAGGGGGTGAGGTGGCGCCGCCGCCAAACGGATCCATGATCGAGGTCACGGTGACGTCGAAGGTGCTAGTGCCTGCGGAGATCCCCGAGATCGTGCCAGTGAGTTCGCCGGCGATTACGCGGATGCGGCTCGCGGCGAGGGTCGGCTCGGTCGACGTGCCCTCGACGCGCCCGGAGAGTTCGACCTGAAGACCCTCGACGAGCGCACTCGCAGCGAGGGGGCGTTCTCCGCGCGCGGAGAGGACGATCTCTGCGGACGCGAGGTCGACTTCGACGTTCGTCGTCTCGTCCATGACGAGGCCGGCCGTCACGGCCGCTGTGGTCTCGGTCATTCGAACGACAAGCCCCGCGGGGAGACCTCCTGTGCTCGCGACCGTCGCGCGGTGCTCGGGGGCGGACTCGAACTCGACGCGTTGGGCGAGCAGCGGAAGGCTGGTGTCCGTGATCAGGACGTCGACTCGTTGGCCTACCGCCAGGTCGGAAGCGTCTTGCGCCGTGTGGGTCGGGTCGTCGATGAACCTTGTCTCGCTGGCGAACATGATGGTGAAGAGATAGGGCGGCGACGATTGCGCGAGCAAGGACGAGATCGCGGTCCCGTGGTTCTCGATGTCGAGCACAAGCAGGTCGAAGCTCCCCCCGGGGTCGACCGCGACCACGCGGCCCTCGACCTCGGACGGAGAGGATGTCTGGGCCGAGCCTCCGAGCTCGATGCGCGACGCGGCGGCGGTGCCATTGGGCCGCAGATCGCAGTGCACTTCGACGAACTGCGTGCTCTGGGCGAAGGCGGCGAAGAATGCAGCCTCGTCGATGAAGGGCTGTCCGGCGGAGTCGATCAGGACCGCATCCGGGGCGAGGTCGATCAGGATATCCGGCGGCGCCACGGCGGCCGAACCACCGCGCTCCGTGCCCGCGTTCCAGAGGCGCGGGATCAGGGAGAGACGGTTGGGTGAGTCGAGCCGTGTGTAAGCGTATCCCTCGACCTCTCCGAGCTGGTAGGTTCCGGAGTCGAACGGGATGCGACTGGCCCGGGGCTCGAAAATGAGGGGCGGAGTCGCGGGATCGCCTTGGATCGAGCGGGCGAGGTCGAGGTCGAGGAGGACATCGAGGCGCTCGCTCCCGCGGAGGGGCACAGGCGCCGAAAACTGTACGTCAAAGGAGTCGACGGAAGAGATGACCGGGAGCAGAGTGCCGTCTGCGCCGATGGCCTCGATCGTGTCGGGGTCGAAGGAGACCCGCGCACCCGCGTAGGTCCCGTCATAGACGAGGCTGCTCGCGAAGAGTTCGCCCTCGTCATGAAGGCCCATGAGCTCCACGCGCCGTGGAGCAGCACCTACGAAGCCGGTGACCTTCCCCGAAGTGTCGTAGAGATCGAAATCCGTGATGACGACCGAGAAGCTCTGAAGACCATCCACCGGCGCGTCCTGAATCACTCCCAGAATGGGATGGGTGGGGTAGGTCGGGACGTTTCCGTCGTTGTTCTGACTGCAGGCGCAGGTCAGCAGGGCGATGAGGTAGACGGGGCGAGTCATGTCGGTGGGGGCGGCGCGGAAGATGGGCGTCGGCAGAGTCTATGGCACCCAGGTCTTAGGCACCCAGCGAGCGAGTACGACGGGCCTCGGGAGGAGCACATGCGTGACGAGGCGGGCGGAGCCGCCTCAATCGCGGGGGGGGCATCATGCAAAGACCGCGCCGAAGAAAGAGTGACCTGTCGTCATCGAGCCAGGGGCTCAGGCCGGGAAGTGGTCGCTTTCGCACGCCCGGCGCGTGCTTTCGCCCGCGCTAACCCGCCCGAAGGACCCCCAATCCCCGAGCGTCTCAAGCGCGACGAAGCCTGGTTGGGCCGCGAGTAGGGGGCTGATGGAACGAGCCTCGACGGCCTACTCATGCTTGCGGTACCCTGGAGGCTCCCGGGTGCGTCCCGCGCCTGCTCGCATTGTCTCTCGCTCCCGATCTTTCCATGATCCGTTCCCCCGGCTCTTTCGCAGGACTCTTCGTTCTCGCGGTGTTCCTTTTCCTCGTCAGCAGCTCGCCGTGCCGGGCTCAGATTCCATGCTCGCCACAGCAGCTGGAGCTCGCAGGTGAAGACTTCGTCGCCGTTGACAGTACAGGGTCGACGCTGCTTGCCTACGACGTCAACGCCGAGCGTATCGTCCCCTTCGAGTGGAGTCAGGGAGTGTGGATCCGAGGGATCCCCAGCGACCCTCTGGCGACTTCGACGACGCCAAGCAGGGTCTTCTTGTCGATGGCACAAGACGTGGTTGTCGTTGTCAACGGTTACGACTACGGCTACCTCATCAACGTGCTGGAGCGGCAAGGTCAAGCCTGGGTGGTGACCTATTCCCACGGGACCTTTGCGAGCGCCGCAGTGGCCTTTGCGGATGATCGTCATGAAGTGGCGATCAACCCAGCGGGCAACTTCATCGCTGTGGGCTTTCCAGGCGATAACTACGGCGCGGGTGCCGTGGATACCTACAGGCTGACGGCTGGTGGCTGGAACTTCGGTGGCGGCCTCTTCGCTGTGCAGGGCAACAGCGCCTACAACGGGACCAGCGTTGCCATGACCGACGGGACCTTGGTGACCACGCAGCCGAACTCGACCGGACTCTCCGGATCACCGTTCCGGGGGTCGATCGCGGTTTTCGCTCTACCGTCGGGTGTCGGGTCTCCCACCGTCGAGACGATCCTTGCGCCTCCGGCCAGCTACACTGCGTTCGGTGTCGAGGTTGTGACCGACGGTGACTGGGTGGTGGCGTTGAGCCGAGGCGGCGGCACGCGTCCGATCGACCTCTTCCACCGCGACTCATTTGGCTGGAACTACGAAGGGCGGCTTTCGTTGCCCGCTCCCTTCGTAAATCAACCCATTCTGGGTCTCGAACTCCGAGGGACGCGGCTACTCGTGGCTGCGAGCGGAGCCGGGGGACTTCACGAGTTCAGATTGGATGACGGCGGCGCGACGCCTGTCGGGGTGAGCCTTCCTCCAGGTCTCGCGGAGCCGATCCATCGCTCCGACTACGGCAACGAGCTGAGCACCGCGGTCGGCTTCGTCTCGCACCCGGAGCAGGCGCTCATCGTTTCCTACTGTGGATGCAGCCAGGGCGGCTCCTGCGGCACGTCCGCGAGCAGCTCCGCAGGCTGCCTGAATGCCGCGGGAATTCACGCAGAGCTGCGCGGGTGCGGCTCGACGCGTGTGACTGTCGACGATCTCATGCTGAGGGTCGAAGGGCTCACACCGAACACATGGGTGGTTCCGTTCATGGGGCGCGCGACGAGCGGCGTGGCGCTCCACAACGGAGTGCTGTGCATCAGCTCGCCTTCCTATCGCTACGCGCCGGTCCCAGCCTCGGGCTCCACGGCGAACGTTCTGGGACTGGTGGCGCAGAGTCATGCGCTTCATCCCGCGGCGGCCCAGCTGGCAGCGGGGCAGACGTGGAGCTTTCAGGCCTGGTACCGAGATGTCGGCGGGCCGTGCGGCGCGGCGAGCAACTTCACGAACGCTCTGACGGTCACCTTCGAGCTCTAGTCGAGGTGTCCATTCCTCGCTGGGCAAGGTCAGCCCCGCGCCGTCGCTGCCGGGCGACGACGCGGGGGCGCTGCGGGGAGCTGTCAACTCATCCGCTAACTTGACAGGACCATCTGGAGCCTCACCGAAGGGGGAGTGACAGGTCCAACTACATCACAGGAATCGAACCCTGATGGCACCGCTGAAGTTCGAGGTCGCACCGGCCGGAGACGCGTCTCGATGCCAGTATTGCAAATACCAGGTCTCGCCGGGTGCCACGGATACGAACCCGCTTGAGGAGTTCGGAGTCGCGGAGAGATCGACGGAGAGGAAGACGTCGCTGCCCTGCCCGGAGTTCTGGATCTCTCCGGGGCCCACGTAGCGCCCCGAGCCGCCTCCGGCAATGCAGATGTTGCCCGAGCTGCCAGCAGGGTTCGCGACAAAGCCATAGCCTCGGCTGTTGAAGAAGTAGCCAAAGGTCTGTGGGGGCAGCCCAGAGCAGGCGAGAATTACGGCATTGTCCGCCACGTTGATGCTGCCGAGGCCCGCAACCTGCGAGGACAGTCCAGTGGAGTTGGGTTCGCCGACGCAGATGCGTTCGCCGATGGAGTTCGGATTGCCTTCTCCGATCGTGAGATCGTAGCTGGTACAGCCACCGTCTGAGGTGGGGTAGAGCACCTCCACGTAGACGAGGCGCGACGGAAGACCTACGCGATTGACGAATACCTCTTCATAGCCAGTGCCTGAAGCGGAGGAGCCCACCGGGGTCAAGAGCCCGCAGTCAAAGGAACCTTCGTACAGCGCAAGCTCCACGTCACCCATGGTTGGGTCGTAGTCCACGGCGAACGTCCCGATGGAGTCGCCTGGCACAAGCACCTCGAAGATATCGGGGACTCCGTCACCCACCCTCAGATCCGAGTAGACACCGATCGAAAGGGGCGCGGCGTCGCAGGCATGGTCGTTGCTCTCGAAGGCATCGTCGGGTACGCACGGGCTGGAGCCAGGCTGCACGTCGTAAACGAAGGAATAGGTCGTGCATGGGGCACCCACCGCGGAGCCAGACCAGGCCGCCTCGATGTTCACGTCGATCGGGACTCCCGTATCGTTGAAAACGCTGATCGTCTCCACATCCGTGGTCGAGGCGCTTGCCTCGAGCAGGCTGCAGCCAGCTTGAGTGAGACGCGAGCCGCTGAGATCAAGGTCTGCGACGTCATGGTCGAACTCGATGGTGACGTTCAGAGTTGCCAGAGGGGGCAGAGCCCTGTACTCGAAGAAGTCGTTCGCAGAGGGCTGCAGGACGAGGTTGATGGGCTGCCCCTGCGGGAACGATCCGTTCAGTATCGTCCCATCGAAGCACCCCAGGTTCGAGATCATATCGTCTTGGTTGCAGCCAGGTTGCGTCGTCATCTCGACACCGTAGTCGACGCATCCAAGCACCTCGAAGTAGCTGACCCGAAAGTAGAACAGGCGAGAAACCACGTCTGCGTTGTCAAACGCGACGCGTTCCACTCCTCCGCTACCTACCGACGTACTGATCGTCGTCTGTGAATCGTCCGCGACCTGCAGGATCATGGACGACTGACTCAGCGGCGCGTAGTTGACCCGGAACTCCTGCGGCGGGCGCCAGATGGCGCAGACGGCCGCGCACCTCGTCGACAGGGTCTTCCCCGATGTCGATGTGCGCCAGTGGGTACTCACGGTCCCCAGGCCGCTACGCCTGGCGATGGCGATGAACGCGGAGCTCTGCCGAGAGGTCACGCGGGCACACATTCGCGCGGTCTCTGCCTCCTACAAACGCCGCGGACAGGTGACCCTGGATCGTCAGCAGCAACAAGTGCAAGTTGACCCAGAGGGTGACGCAGAGGGTGACCCAGGGGAAGCCGCACCTTCCGTTTCTTCCTCCCCGGTCCGGGTCCGGCTCGACATCGGCGCCGTGAACTCGACGCAGCGCTTTGAATCCTCGTTGGGACTTAATGTTCACTTCCACTCCCTCTATCTAGACGGTGTGTACGTCACGCGCAGCGCTTTCGAGTCTCCCGTCTTTCTGCCCGCGGATCCTTTGACGTCGGCGGAGGTCGAGCGTGTGCACGGCGACACGATCGCGCGCATCCGTCGTGTGCTGAAGCGCTTCTCCCTCGACCCGATCGCACTCGGTATGCCCCTACGCAAAGGTGACGACCGCCCTTGGGAGTACGCGGACGCGGGCGCTGATGAGCAGCCGCTTCTCGATTTTGGCGACGCGCGTGAGAATGCGTTCTTTCCGGCCCTGAAGGCTGCCTCGGTGAAGTCGCTGGTGCCTTTCGGTGCTGGTGCTGGGCAGCCGCTGAAGCGCCTAATCGACCCTGATCTCGGCCTTGCGTTCCAGTCGTCGGGTTGGGGGAGTCAGTACGTGCCGCCTCCACTGGTGGTGAACGCTGACGGGTTCTCGTTGCGTGCGCTGATCCGGAAGGGTCAGCGGGCGCAACTGGAGAAGCTCTGCCGCTACGTGACAAGACCCGCCATCAGTCTGGAACGCTTCGATGTCCGTCCCGATGGGATGGTCTCGTGGCTGCTGCGCAAGGCCTGGCGTGATGGGACCAAGGGCTTCGTCATGACGCCGTACCAGTTCATGGCTCGACTGGCGGCGCTCGCGCCGCATCCGCGCGAGCATCAGCTGACGTATCAGGGAGTGCTGGCCCCGGCCTCATCATTGCGTGATCTGGTGGTGCCGCGTCCCGTGGTTCGGAAGGAGCCGAAGGATGTGGACGTCGCCGATGAAGACGCCGCGAAGAGTGCGGGGGAGCCGTCGAAGGACCAGAGGTACATCCGCTGGGCAGATCTTCTGAAGCGGGTGTTTTCGGAAGATGTTCTCAAGCGCCCGCGCTGCCGCGGGCGCAGGCACATGATCTCCGTGATCACAGATCCGGAGACAGCGCGGAAGGTGCTGGAGGGGGTGAGAGCGGCGGCGAGGAGGTCATCCGATTCGCTGGGTGGGAGAGACCCGTCGTCGCCAGGGCCGAGTCGTTCCCCACCGGCAGAGCCCGAGGTCCGAATACTGATGCCGCCTCGGCCGTGTCTACTTCACGGGGCGGCTGGACTTCGGGGAGTAGGACGCTGCGGAAGAGCGGCGCGCGGGCGATCGGGCTCGATGAAACAACAACAGCCAGCGCCTTGGGAAGGGTGCTGGCTGCAGGTCGTGGTGAAGTGAACCGGTGGTGCTCGTCGGAGAGGGGGAAATCGGGCGAGTTCGGCTCACCGAAGAGGCCGCTGGCCGCTCGGGCGCTCCCGCGTGGCCCGCGAGGATGGGGGTAGCGGTGAATCGGGCCCCAGGCTACGGTGACTAGCGTGTCGACACACCGCTTGGAGTTCCTATCCGTTGACGGCGTTTCGAGTCGGCGGTGGAGTAGGCGTGGCTGGCCCTCGACGGATTCATTCCCCTCGTCCAGCCGGCTCCGCATTCTGAGACCACTTCCCACGCGACGCATGCGCCTCCCTCTCTGCCTCGACCGGTTCTGGACCGTCCTCCTGACGCTGCTGGCCTGCGCCGGGTGCAACAGCGACGTGCCCGGTTCCGGGTCGATTCGTGTCTCGGGTCGACTCATCGACGCCGAGACTGGCCAGTCCGTTTCCCGCGAGACGTTCTACGTTCACGCCTACGTCGATGGAACGGGAGAGCGAGTCTCACTGGATCCCGCGCGAGGCGACGATTTCGGGTTCCGCATGAGTCAGCCAGAGATTCGCCGGCTGGTCGCGGACAAGGCGGACCAGTACGAGCGCTTCGAAGGGACCTTCACCGCCAGCGGCGAGGTGCTCGACGTGGACGTCCGATTGAAGCCGACCCATTGGGTTCGCGCGCATGGGACGGTGCTATGGCGCGACGACAAGGGCCGCCTGCGCCCTCTGCGCGATGGCGACGAACTGGTTCGTGCAGCTCGACCCCACATCGGGGGACGCTTGCTCCATCCCGATGCGGACGGCAACTACGAGCAACTGCTTCCCCGCGAACTCCACGAGCTCCTGGCCATCAACACGAGCTACGGCCCGGTGCCATCCGAAGTGGACCTTCGTGGCGTGACGGAGGAAGACTACCCGTTGGACGTGGTGCTCGAGGAATAGGTCGTGAGGAGCTGGGCTTTCGAACGAAGCCGCGGTGTTTCGGCTCGTCATTGCCCCGTCCACGGAGGTCTCCAGATACTGGGAGGCTGGCTGTCCATACCTCACCATGGAGCAAGAGCCAGCGCTCACTCTCGACCACTATGGAAACAGCCCAACCGGCGCATAGGCATGACCCGGGAAGGCCACGCCCGCGCTGTTCGCGCCCAGGCGCCTCTCCAGGACTTCCCCGAAGACATCCCGCAGGTCGGTCGTGACCGCCAGCGCTCCATCGTCCAGGGAAGCCGGTGAGAGGCCGGGCCAGTTCGCGAGGACTCGACCGCCCTGGACCGTTCCTCCCAGCGCGAAGGCCACGCCTCCGCGGCCGTGATCAGTGCCGCGGCTGCCGTTCTCGTCGACGCGGCGGCCGAACTCGCTGTAGACGAGGAGCGTCGTTCGATGGAGGTCCTGGGCGAGGTCCGTTCGGAACGCCGCCAGCGAGCGGCCCAGGTCGGAGAGGCGCGCCGCGAGGTCGCCGCTCGTCGGGCCCATGTCGTCGTGGTCGTCCCAGTCGCCGTGCTCGATGTGGATGACCTCGGTGCCGATGTCCGCCATCACGAGCGTCGCTGCGTCCTTCAATCGGGCTCCGAGGAGGGAATCCGGGCCATCGTCCCGGTCAGGCGGCGGCTGTCCAGGTGGGGTTCAAGCTACGCTTACTGGCTCCTCGGCGATCAGTCCGTCGGGAGCACTCACTTCTATCAAGCCACGGATCTTCCGACGAATACCTTCGGTTACGCGGTCATCGGGACCGCCTTCGCCAACATCAACAACCCTGCCGGGTCGCTGGGGCGTGTTTGCGTCCCCGGTGGTGGCCGCTACGTGAATCAGATCGCGAGCAGCGGTGCCGCGGGCATGCTCACCACGACGATGGATCCGATGATCGTGCCGACGCCGACGGGATTCATCAGCATGCAGGTCGGTGAGACGTGGGGGGTCCAGTACTGGCACCGTGATGTCGCGCCGGGTGGTATGCCGAGCTCGAACTTCAGCACCGCCTGCCAGATGCAGTTCACCAACTGATCGCTCTCGACCGGGCACCCGCGTGGTGCCCGGCGGTCTGCGTGAAACGAGCCGAGCCGGCGGCACCAGTATCGATGGGGGTCGACGGTGCGCCGGCTCGGCGGGGGGAATAGGTCGGGGGGAGGGGGACTCCTGCTCTTCGGCCCTCGGCCGAGCGGCTCACTACATGAGCATCGTGTTCTGCTTGGTTCCGAAGAGGCTCTTCAACCGGCCCATCACGTTCGAATGGATCTGGCAGACGCGGCTCTCGGTCAGGTTCAGCATCTCGCCGATCTCGCGCATCGTGTGCCCGACCTGGTAGTACTGCTCGATGATGAAGCGCTCCTTGTGGGTCAGCGACCGTGTGAGGAAACCCATCATGTCGTCGCGGTTCAGCACGCCGAGCGGGTCGATGGACTTCTTGTCCTCCAGCACGTCGACCTTCTCCATGGAGCTGTCGTCGTCGCGGTCCTCCCACTTGTCCGATAGCGAGTACATCGCCTTCGCGCTGGCGCTCTGTAGCTCGATACTGAGTTCCTGGTGATCCATCTCGAGCTCACGCGCCAGCTCGGAGTGCGTGGGCTCGCGGCCGAAGCGGCCGGTTAGACGCTGGAGCGCCTTGTCGATCTTGCTCGCCTTGAGCCGGACGAGGCGCGGGACCCAGTCCTGGCTGCGCAGCTGGTCGAGGATCGAGCCGCGGATTCGCGTGGTGCAGTAGGTCTTGAACTTGATGCCGCGGTCGAGGTCGAAGCCCCGGATGGCGTCCATCAGGCCGAAGAGACCGGCGCTGACGAGGTCGTCGAGTTCGATCGACTTCGGGAGCGTCTGCAGCAGGCGCTCGGCGATGTACTTGACGAGCGGGAAGTGTCGCTCCATCAAGATGTTCCGGATCGCTTCGATGTCCTGGACGTTCTTCTCGGCGCGCGCCTGGCTGTAGTGGGCCCAGATCTCCTCGGTGGGGAGATCCTCGATGGCCACGTGCCTGGCTGCGGTGGACTTCTTGATCGGGCTCTTACGCGAGGTCGTGCGGCGCCGGGCTGGCTCGGATGCAGCGGAGGCAGAGCTGGCCGCGGCGGAGGCGCCGGTCGTTTTCTTTGACGTCATGGGAGTGGAGGAGAGTTCCGAAGGCAAATCCCGGCAGGGGATCATCAGCCGACGTGCAAGAGCGAATGAGTGGGCACATCGAGCCTCTTCCTTCCTTCCAGGAAGTCGAGCTCGATCACGAAGAGGCTGGCGACCGGCTCCGCACCGATCTTGCGTACGAGCTTGATGGCGGCTTCCATCGTCCCGCCCGTGGCGAGGAGGTCGTCCACCATGAGCATCCGACTTCCGTGCTCGATGGCGTCGGTGTGGATCTCGATCGTGTCGGTCCCGTATTCGAGCTCGTAGGACTCCGAGGCCGTCTTCCACGGCAGCTTGCCGGGCTTGCGAATGGGAATGAATCCCTTGCCTACAGATAACGCAAGGGCCGTGCCGAAGATGAAGCCACGTGACTCAACGCCGCAAATGACGTCGTAGTCATCGGGGCTCACGCAATCCCGGAGCGCGTCGATGGTCGCCTTGAGACCCTCGGCGTTGGCCAGGAGAGGCGTGATGTCCTTGAAGAGGATGCCCGGCTTCGGAAAATCCGGGACGTCGCGAATGTAGCGTTCGATCAAGTGACGTTTCAGCGAGGCCCTCGCGCGGCGCTGTCGTGACGAACGATGTCTCCGAGACCCGGAGCCACTCCCTTCGCAGACGGTCGCCACCGCATCGGCGCGCTTCCCTGTCTTCGGCGGGGACTGGGCCCGACTTGAACCGCGAGTCAGACATTTCCTTAGGCGGGCTTAAGTTCCCTGAAGGAAGTGTCGGCATTCACGACAGTGCGCCCTTTGGGCGTCGCAGAATGGGCTGCCTGGCGCTTGATCCAGCGGAGGAACCCACCCGTGGATCACCCGCCGTTGGGGGTCGCGCGCGCCACCGTGCTCGGATCTGGCTCCAGATCGAGACCCGGCTGGCCTCGGTCCGGGTACGGCACGCGGCTCAGCACGTAGCGAATCGACTGCAGCCGCGCCTGCTTCTTGTCGTTGCCGCGCACCACGATCCACGGGCAGCGATCCGAACTGGTGCGTTCGAACATCACTTCCTTGTAGTGCGTGAACGATTCCCATCGCTGCTGCGCCTCGAGGTCCACGGTCGAGAGCTTCCACTCCTTGAGCGGGTTCACGCGTCGGTTCTCGATGCGCCGGTGCTGCTCGTCGCGGTTGATCGAGAACCAGAGCTTGACGATCAGGAGCCCGTCCTCCGTCAGCATGTCCTCGAACTGCACGACATGGCGCATGAACCGCTCGTACTCCTGTTCGGTGCAGAACCCCATGACGGGCTCGACCACCGCGCGGTTGTACCAGCTTCGATCGAAGAGGACGATCTCGCCGGGGTCGGGCAGGTGCTTGACGTAGCGTTCGAAGTACCACTGGCCGCGCTCGGATTCCGTGGGCTTCGAAAGGGCCACCACCCTCACGTTGCGTGGACGCAGCCGCTGGGCGAAGCGCAGGATGGCGCCGCCTTTGCCCGCGGTGTCGCGGCCTTCGAAGAGGATCGCGAGTCGAAGCCTGCGGTCCATGATGTACCGCTGGAGCTTCAGGAGTTCGACCTGCAAGCGCCCGAGCTCCATGAGGTAGTCCTGGTCGAGTTCGTCGAGCAGGTCCTCCTGGAGCCAGTCGTACGCCGCGTCGCGGCCCGGTTTCTCTTCGCTGCTCATATCCGCTTAAATCTAGTCGGGCAGCACCGTGGGTGATGTAGCGAACTGCCAGAAGGGTGATCCTGACCGCAGCGGCTCGAACCGGATCGAGCCTCAGCTCCGGTCCCGGGAGAGCCCGGCGACCAGTCCGTCGGCGCACGCCTCGATCAGGTCGAGGCAGCCCTCGAAGTCGCGCGTGTAGTAGGGGTCTGGCACCGCCATCCCGTCCTCGCCGATGTGATCCGTGAAGAGCACGACCGGCGTGAAGGACCCGTCCGGCCGGAGGGATTCGATGTCCCTGGCGTTCTCCTCGTCCATCGCGACGATGACGTCGAATGTCCCGAAGTCGGCCGCGGAGAACTGCCGGGCCCGCAGCTTCGACAGGTCGAGGCCGCGGGCGCGCGCCGCCTCCTGCATCGGCTCGTAGGGAGGCTTCCCGACGTGCCAGCCGCCCGTGCCGGCCGAGTCGAGCGTCAGGTCCGGTCTGCGCTTTCGGACCGCGGCCTCTGCGGCGGGGGAGCGGCAGATGTTGCCGAGACATACGAAAAGGATCGAGGTCATGGGTGAGGAAGGTACCACGACGGGCCTCTCTCTTCGGCTCCCGGTTGAGGTAGGCTCGGAGCGCATGAATCCGGCCAGTCCCAGGGACCCTCTCTTCGAGGCCGTCTACGACGAGCTCCGCGCGCTCGCGCAGTCCAAGCTCCGCGCGGGCCTCGGCGGTGCCTCGCTCGAGGCGACGGCGGTCGTCCACGACGTCTGGCTCAAGCTTTCCGAGGACCCGTCGAAGAGCGAGCTGGACCGGAGCCACTACTTTGCGACCGCGGCCCAGGCGATGCGCTGGATCCTGGTCGATCGCGCGCGCCGACGACGCTCCAGGTCCATCGCGAGCGTCTTCGGCGAGGGGACGGACGGCGACCTCGGCCAGGAAGCGCTGGATCCGGCGCAGGCCGCAGCGGACGCGCAACTCCTGGCCCTCGACGAGGCGCTCGTCCGTTTCGAAGCCGCCTATCCTCGGAAGGCCGCCGTGGTCTCCCACCGGTTCTTCGCGGGCCTTTCGGTGGAGGACACGGCCCGCGCCACCGGCCTCTCACCCGCGACCGTCAAGCGAGAGTGGAGCTTCGCCCGGGCCTGGCTCATCCGCGAGCTGGGCGACAAGCTGCCGCAAGAACTCAGGTAATTCCCGGAAGATGGGTGAGCCCGCAGGCCGTCGCCGTTCGAGTGCTGACAAGAACCCCGGACTCTCCCCATGCCGTCATTCCCCGCTTCCCAGGACGACCTCGACGTGCTCTTCGACGAGGCGCTGTCCCTCGACGAGACCGCGCGAGCTGCCTACGTCGAAAGGATCTCCGCCTCGCGACCTGCGCTGGGCGCGGAGCTCCGGGAGCTGCTCGACGCGCATCTTCGAGGGCTCAGCCTGCTGGACAGGCCGCTCGACCTGGAGCCGCTCCTGGAGGGAATCCGAGACGAGTCGGAGAGCACGGCCGAGGCTCGGCGCGCCCGCCGTCCCGAGGACCTCGTGGGCTCCATGTGCGGCGATCTCGCGGTGGTTCGGCTCATCGGGTCGGGCGGAATGGGGCACGTTTACGAGGCGCTCCAGGAGCGTCCGCGCCGGCGCGTCGCGCTCAAGGTCCTCGTCGATGAGTCCCGCGCAGGCGAGCGCTTTCGCATCGAGGCCGAGGCTCTCGCGCGGCTCGACCACCCGAACATCGCGCGCGTCTTCGGCGCGGGGCTCCAGGCGGCGGACGCCGGAGCCGCGGGGGCGGGCGCCTACTCCTGGATGGCGTTCGAGCACATCGCCGAGGCCCAGACGATCACGGAGTATGCGAGCCAGCAGCGCCTCGGCCTGGAGGATCGACTGAGGCTCTTCGTCCCGGTGGCGCGGGCCATCCAGCACGCTCACCAGAAAGGCGTCCTGCACCGCGACCTCAAGCCAGCGAACCTGCTGGTGGCGGCGGGAGGGGAAGGCCACGTGAAGGTGATCGACTTCGGGCTCGCGCGTCTGTCGGAGCCCTTGACCGAAGAAGACAAGACACGAACCCGCCACGGGGAACTCCTGGGAACGCTCCGCTACATGAGCCCCGAGCAGTGCGCTGGCGATCCGGCGCGGGTGGATGTTCGAAGTGACGTCTACGGGCTCGGGGTCGTCCTCTACGAGCTTCTCACCGGCGAGCTGCCGTACGACCTGGAAGGCAGCTCCTTGCTACACATCCTGGAGACGATCCGGAACACGCCAGCGCGCGATCCTCGCGCACTCGCCGGCTCCGCGGAGCCGGTCGAGGTTCCCGATGAGGACCTGACCGCGGTGATCCTGGCGGCCCTGGAGAAGGATCCAGACGAACGGACCCGGTCGGCAGAGGCGCTCGCCGACGACCTCGAGCGCTGGCTCCGCCGCGAGCCCGTGCACGCTCGCCGCGCGAGCGCATTCCACAGGGTCCGCCTGCTGGCGCGCAGGCGGCGCGGCCTCTTCGTGAGCATCGCCATGGGCGCAGCCGCCGCCGTCGTGGCCGTCGGCATCATCACGGTGCTCTTCTTCGACAACCGCGCGAAGGTCAAGAGGATCGAGGCCCAGGAAGATCTCGCGGCGCGTCGCGCGGCCGAGATCGGAGAAGCGCGTGAGCAGCTTTCCGGCCTCCAGATGCGGCTCGATAGCTACGACTGGCTCTACGATCGATACGGGTTCGAGGCCGCAGGCGGCGTCGTCGATGAAGCCGTCTCGGGCGCAGGCGCAGCGACGACGCTGGAAGAGAAGCGCGCTGTGATCGAACTCGCGGTCGAGAAACTCCGTTCGTTGACGCCGATCCTCGGCTCCGATCTCGCGGGAGCCGAATCGCTGGCGAACGCCTTCATGAGGGTCGGTCATTCCATTGCGTCGTCCTGGGGTTCGAGGGCTCCGGAGTCCCAGACCGCGCTCGAGGCCTACCGTGAAGCCGCGCGACTGGCGCGCCAGGTCCACGCGGCGAACTCCGACGACGATTCGACCAGGCGCTGGCTCGCCCGCATTTTGACCGATCAGGCGGAAGCTTCGCGTAAGGCCCGGGAGTTCAGCGAGGGGCGCGCCACGATCGACGAAGCGATCGCGCTCGTGCGGCACGACCTCGACGAGCATCCGAAGTCGGCGGACGTGATCGAGCTGTTGATCGCGGCGCTCAACGTGCGCGGTGATCTCCACATCGACCATGAGCCCTATCGCCAGGGCCTCGTCGATTCCCAGGAGAGCCTCCAGCTCATCGACGAGCTGGCCAAGCTCGGCGCGCCCGAGGCCGTCGTTCTGGACCTTCGATCCTGGGCGGAGCTCCGCATAGGGCACTGGCTCAAACGGGAAGGGCCCGATCCCCGCGGCGGCGCCGAGCATCACCGGCGTTCGCGCCAGAGTCGCGAGCGGCTCCTCGACGCGGCGCTCGCACGTGAAAGCACGGACGGGGTGAAGGCGGTGGAGAACGAGGCTTCCCTGACCCTCCACGTCTTCGGTGGAAACGAACTCACCGCTTTCGCTCGGCTCGGGGATCAGGAGGAGGTCAATCGCACGCTGGCCTCGCTCGTTCCCCGGTGCGAGCGGCTTCTCCGAACCGGAGCGGCGACGGCCGTCCTGGATATCGTGACCGTTCTGCTCCGGATGAACGCCGATCGCGCGAAGGACCCGCTGGCCTTCGGAGCGAGTGAAGAAGCGCTGCGCGAGCAATGGAAGCGACTCGGGCAGGACAGGCGCGCTGCCTACGCCAGCTCGGCCCGCGAGTGGGTGTCCAGTCTCGAAGGGTTCGGCCAGGATATGGCGAGCACGAGACGCTTCCTCACCTCGGTGGAGTCGGTCGGCGAGTGACCGGCACGAAGCTGGTCCGGACGCTTCCAAAAGACGCAGATTCATGAGCCCGGTTCACCCGACCGTTCGAGGGAAGGGGTGAGCGCACGAGGTGGTGCGCCGCAACCCCTACCCCTTGAATCCCATGGCCCTGCACCCGCTCCTCACCATTTCCTCCTCCGTCATTCTGAGCACGGCCGCGTGCTGGCTCGTGCTCGATCCCGGTCGCTCCGACGGATCCGGACCGGCGGCCATCGTTGCCGCCAGCGATCGTGGAGAGGGCGATCTGATGAGTCAGCTCCAGGTCCTGGAGAAGCGCGTCGAGGACCTCCTGGAGAGCCAGGCCATGGGTGCGGTTCCGGTAGCCCGTGTGGCGGCGGCGAGTCCAGCGGGTTCTTCGCTCTCCGAGGACTCCGTTCGAGACCTGGTACGCGGCCTCGTCAAGGAAGACGCTCTGACGGGCGCCGAGGACGGAGAGATCGTCTGGCCGGGTGGGCACGCGAGCGCAGCCGACACCATTCGCGCGATCCTCGATGGGGATGTGACGGGCGAGGACGTCGCAGGCCTCTGGGAGGAAGCCGCCGCCAACGGTCAGCTGCACGATCTGCTGGCGGCGATGGAGGCCGAGATGGAGAACGTGCCCGAGAGCGCCGACAAGCACTTCGACCGCGCTCGTGCCTACTACTCCGCGGCACAGGCGATGCCATCGAACGGTGACGGCAACTGGTGGGTCGACTCGAACGAAGCGTACAGCTCGGCGCTCAAGTACGACCCGCAGCACTGGGAGGCTCGCTACCAGAAGGCGCGCAACATGTCGTTCTGGCCGGTCGCCTACGGCGGCCAGGCGGAAGCGGTCAAGCACTTCGAGAGGCTCGCGGATCAGCAAGAGAGCGGCAACGTCACCGCGGGCAACGCAGCGAACTACCCCAAGACCTACGTGTGGCTCGGCAACCTCTATGCCCAGCAGGGCAAGACGGCGCAAGCGCGCGCCGCATGGGAGCGCGGCCTCGCGGCCTTCCCAGGAGACGGCTGGCTCCTCGAGCGGCTCAATTCGCTCGATTGATCGCCCTGGTCCCTCAGCTGCGAAGCCGCGCGAGCAGCCACGCGCGGGCGAGCCCCCATTCACGCGTCAGCGTCCGCACCGAGATATCGAGGACCTTCGCAGCACTCGCCCGGTCCATTCCTCCGAAGAACCGAAGCTCGACGATCCTCGACTGACGCTCGTCGATCTCGGCCAGCTCGGCGAGCGCTTCATCCAGGGCGAGGAGATCCACGATCACCGGCCGCGTTTCCCTTGCCTCCGTGGAAGTCAGGATCACCGTCGGTCGCCCGATCCCCGGTTCGGCCGCGCGCCGGCGCACCTCGTCGACGAGAAGCCGCCGGATGATCGTGACGCAGTAGGAGACCTGGACACTTCGCCCTGCTTCCAGGGGCGGCGCGCGGCGCGCGAGTCGCAGAAAACACTCATTGGCGAGGTCTGTGGCGTCCACGTAGGGCGCACGTCCGGCGGAACGCCAGATCCGCGCGGCAATGTCCCGGATCGTTCCGTAGGTCAGGTGGCTTTCGCCATCGGAGCCGGAGAAGGGAATCAGGGTGAAGTCTTCGTTGGATACGTCAGGCATGGGCAGGCTGGACGGTGGGGGGGATACGCGCTGGAGATCACTCACGACGGAGCGTGCGGGCGAACCGAGCTCCCAGGTGGCCCACTCGGACACCTTCGGTGGGGCCGTATCGTCGAGCGATCGTGTTGTTGTAGAAACCCGCGTGGTAGTTGCCGCCGCGGGTCGAGCGGTCTCCGCCGCCATACGTCATCACCTCGCCGGTTCCAGGCTTCACCTCGATGCTGGGATCGGTGAAGACAGCGACCTTGAAGTGATCGAGGCAGCGCTCCTGGACGTTTCCAAGAATATCGTGCAGACCGTTCGGGTTCGGGGCGAACGTTCCGACGGGGGCGTGGTGCGAGTAGGGATCGTCGTACCAGGGGCGGCGGCCGCTGGTGGGAGAGTCCTTGGGATTGAGGTTCTCCAGGGGGGTGGTTCCGGCCTCATTCTCGGGCCACCAGTAGAGACCTCGGTCGACGGGTGCGGCCGCGTACTGCCACTGGGCTTCGGTCGGAAGCGTGCAGCCGATCCGCTCGGCGGCCATGACCGCCTCGGCGTAGCTGATCGTCTCCACCGGGTGAAGCGCCGTCATGAGTCGGCCGTAGTTCTCTTCGCCAGCCCGCCACTCCGAGGGGTTCGTCCCGGTGATGAACTCCCACTGGTACTGCGTGACCTCGTACTTGCCGATCAGGAAAGGGTCGAGGTCCACGTCGCGGAAGCCGAACTCCGCGGCATCGGCGAAGCTCAGCACCTCTCCCTCGTGCATGAAGCGATCTTCCGTGTCGATCCAGGCCGTCCCGAACTTCGTCGGACCGCCCGGGAGCAGCACCAGGACCGGCGCCGCATCCTCCTCCAGGACGAGATCGCCCGATCTGCTGTCGCGCTGCGGAACGGATCCGATGTCCGCGATGGCGAACTCCTCGAACTCCGAGCGCGGATCGCGGCCGAGGGGGATCAGTCCGATCTGGGGGACGAGTTCCAGACCATGGAATCGAGGATCCGCATGGACCCGCTCTGCAGCGGCGTACCATTCGTCTGCGTACTGCTGTACGGTTCGCTCGAGGACCGTGTTCGCCTCCTGGAGCCGCGTGCGGACGGCGTCGATCGACGCGGGAAGCTCCGACAGCTGAGCCGTGAAGACGCGGCGCTCCTCCGGCCGTTCGATCCGCTCGGCGCTGGTGAGCCCGCTGGTGCTCACGGCCTCGGCTCGCTCCAGCCATCGTTCGAACTGCGGCACGGTCGCAGGTTCCCGGGGCCACAACTGCGCGACTTCCTCCAGCAGCAGCGGAAGCAGCGCCTGATCGCCGGCGGCCTGGGCACGAGCGGACTCCTTCCTGGCCATGGCGAGCGCCGAGGCGGTGACCACCAGAGCGGACGAGAGGACGGCGATGGCCGCCAATCCCGCAGCCACGGGCCTGCGGTTCCGACGAACGAAACGGCGAGCACGCGCGCTCCAGCCGGGGCGCGTCGTTCGGATCTTCTTGCCCGACCTCCAGCGATCGAGTTCGTCGGCGAACGCATCCAGGCTCGGGAAGCGCAGCGCAGGATCGGAGTCGAGGGCTCGCTGCAGGATCGTCGCCAGGTCGGTGGGAAGCTTCGCCAGGAGCACCGGATCGATGCTCCCATCCCACGCGGCGATCGAGAACAGGCCGAGCCAGCCATCCTCGCCGTCGCCGTGGGGGAGCTTGCCCGTGGCCGCTTCGAACAGCATGGCTGCGAGCGAGAACTGATCCGACGGAGTGTCTGCCTTGTGTCCGGCCACCTGCTCGGGCGCCATGTAAGCGATGGTCCCCAGCACCTGCCCGGTCGTCGTGAGACGGTTGCGGTCTCCTCGGTTGCGGAGCGCTGCGATCCCGAAGTCGAGCACCTTCACACGCCCGTCGTCGGTGACCATGACGTTCGACGGCTTCAGGTCGCGGTGGACCACACCTGCGTCGTGGGCGTACTGGATGGCCCTCGCTACCTGCGCCGCGATCTTGGCGAGCCAGCGCATGTCGCGGCCTTTGGCAGCTTCGCGCAGGGCATCGCCCTCGACGAGTTCGAGCGCGATCCAGCGGGTCAGCCCACGATCGTCCTTGGTTTCACCGGCGTCGACGAAGCGAGCGATGGCATCATGGCGCAGCGACGACAGCACTTCGATCTCGCGCTGGAAGCGCGTCGTGGCCTCGTCACTCTCCGATCGAAGGTGAAGAACCTTGAGCGCGACCTGTTCGCCCGAAATCTCGTCCAGCGCGCGATACACCCGGCTGAACGCGCCAGCGCCCAGAAGTTCGAGGATGCGAAACCGGTCGATCAACGTGGGCAGCGGGAGAGTCGACTCCTGGGGAAACTGCGGCACCGCGAGCGCGACGCCCAGATCGTCCGCGTGATCGTCGAAGGAAAGCACGAGCCGCAGCACGCGCTCGACGACTTCGAACTCCCGGTGACAGCGAAGAACCCAGCCGAGGCGATCTTCGTGGTCGAGTTCGACGGCCTGGCGCGCGAGGCGCATGGCCTCGCGCTCTACGCTGATGGACTTCTTGGACACCCCCGATTACTAACCGAGAATGTCGGCCCTGTCGAGGGCCGCAGTCGTTGCGACGGCGGGACGCCCGTGACGGCGCGAGGGACCAAAAGGGCCATGGAAATGAAGATCTTTTCCGCGGGGCCTACGCCGTCTCCCAGTTCAGCCATTCCTCGTTGCAGGTCTCCAGCTCCGCCTCGACCTCGGCCAGTCGGAACTGCGTATCCCGCAGCGTCTCCGCGTCGCCGTAGACCGCCTCCGTGGTCATCGAGTCGTGGAGCTTCTGCTTCTCGGTCTCGAGTTCCATGATGCGCTTCTCGAGCTTCTCGAACATGTAGGGATTGCGGGGGCCCTTGCTCTTGGCGGAGTTCCCGCCCTTGCCGCTCGCCTTGGAACTGTTTTGGCCCTTGCGCTTGGCGGCTTCTTCCTTGTCGCGCGCCGCCTTCTTGGCGGCGGCCTCGCGCCGCGCCTTCTCTTCCATCGCGGCGTCGCGTTCCTCGACCTTGGAGGCGCGCCACGCGGAGTAGTTGCCGTCGAACTCGAAGACGCCGGCCGGGCCGACCTCGATCGTCTTCTGGCACACGCCGTCCAGGAACTCGCGGTCGTGGCTGATGCAGACGATCGCGCCCTGGAAGGCGCTGAGCATCTCCTCCAGCGACGTGCGGCTCGCGAGGTCGAGGTGGTTGGTGGGCTCGTCGAGCGCGAACCAGGACGGCTTCGTGAGGACCAGCAGCGACAGGGAGAGGCGCGCGCGCTCGCCGCCCGAGAGCGTCTTGATGACCTTGTCGCACTCGTCGCCGCGGAAGAGGAACTTGGCCAGGTGATCGCGGATCTCCTGGTCGGTCATCTCCGGGTAGTTGCGCCGGACTTCCTCCAGCGGCGTGTGGTCATCGCGCAGGTGCGACGTGTCCTGGTCGTAGTAGGCGACCTTGGCGCCATGGCCGCGCACGACCTCGCCCGAGAGCGGCGCCATGCGACCGGCGAGGATCTTCATCAGCGTCGACTTGCCCGCGCCGTTCGGCCCGACGATGCCGATCCGCTCGCCCCGCCCCACGCGGATGTCGACGTTCTTCAGGAGCACGTTGTTCTCGTAGCCGCCATAGAGCTTCTCGGTGTGCAGAACGCGCTCGCCTCCGCGCGCGGCTTCCGGCGGCTTGATGATCGGCCGACGCACGTCGTGGTGTGGCCGCTCCAGTCGAACGATGTGGGAGAGCTTCTTGGCGCGGCCCTTGGCCTCGGCCGTGCGCTGGCTCCCCATGTTCTTCTTGATGAACGCGTCCTCTTTCTTGAGCATCTCCTGCTGCTGCTCGTAGGCGCGGATCTCCGACTCGTACTTCTCCGCCTTCAGCTGCAGGAACTTCGGGTAGTTCCCGTTGTACGCGACGATCTGGCCGCGCTCGAGTTCGACGATACGGTTGATGCAGTTCGTCAGAAGACGCCGGTCGTGGCTCACGATCAGCACGCCCGTGGGAAGGTCCTTCAGGTACTTCTCCAGCCACTCGATGCCCTCCAGGTCCAGGTGGTTCGTCGGCTCGTCCAGCAGCAGCAGGTCGTGGCCACTGATCAGCTCGCGCGCGAGGGCGACGCGGTTCTTCTCTCCGCCCGAGAGGAGCTTCGCCTCGCGGTCCCAGTGGGTCTCGGGAAGTCCGATGCCGGACATCACGGATTCGACCTTGCGCTCCGAGTCCCAGCCCCCGAGGTCCTCGATCTGGGCGCTCAGACGGTCGTGCTCGGCCATCAGTCGATCGAGGGCTTCGCCTTCGGCCGTGCCCATCTCGGCCGCGCAGGCCTCGTAGCGCTCGATCGCGGCGTGGAGGTCGTCGAGGCCCGCCGTGACGTATTCCCGCGCGGTGACGCCCGCCGGGAACTTCGGCCGCTGGGGGACGACGCCGAGGCGCGCGCCCTTGCGCACGCGGACCTCACCCCAGTCCGGGGTCTCCTCGCCGGAGATCATGCGGAACAGGGTGGTCTTGCCCCCGCCGTTGCGGCCCACGATGCCGATTTTCTGGCCAGGATCGATGGAGAGGGACGCGCCGCGCAGCACCTCTTGGGCTGCGAAGTGCTTCTTGATATTGTCGAGAACGAGTAAGGACATCGCGCCAGCAGTTTACCCGCAAGGCCGCGGGCGAGGCGCGGCCGACCTCCCGCAACTGTGCCCCCCGTCCGGGCTCCGCCTGCCGTTCCGCCCCCAAGCCCCGCCCGCCATGCTGCTCGCTCTTTTTCCTCTCCTCGCTGGCCCGGTCGCGTCTTCTGCACCAGGGGAGCCTTTCCCGCTCGTGACCACGACCGTGAAGACGGACGACGGCCAGTTCTTCGTGCAGGGTCGCCAGGAGTTACCGCGCAACGCCAAGGTCGCGCTCCTGCGAAGGGCGAAGGTCGAGGGCAGCGCCGTGGCGGGGCCGGATGGCGCCCAGGAAGACGCGACGATCGAGGTGTCCGGCACCCTGGAGATCAAGGCGGTGACCGGCGGGAAGGTCGAGCTTCGCAACGTCTGGATCGAGCTGACGCCGGACTGCCGCTCCCTCTACCTGAGCGACGTTCGGTTCATCGGCGGCGGCGGAATTCGCCCGGCGAAGGGAGGGGGCTCCAACGCGGAGGTCTACATGGAGAAGGTGGAGTTCCTCGAAGGAGCCTCGCTTTCCCTGGAGTGCACGGACGGGACCGTCACGGTCAGCTCCGTCCATTCGAAAGCGCCCGTGTCCCTCCTCGGGGTCCCGCGATCCGAGCGCGCCGACAGCAACGCGAGCCTTCGGGTCATCGGCTGCAAGGGCGGACAGCCGGGCGCATGGCGCGGGATGATGGGAGGGCTGACGCTCTCGGGCGCGAAGTCCGCTCTCGTGCAGTTCAGCTACCTGGAAGGAGGTCTCTCACGCTTCGCCGACAACGGCAAGCTCTCCTTCGAGGGGAACAACGTCCGATCGGGGAGCGTCGAGTTCGCCTACTCGACCACGGGGCAGTTCAAGAAGGCGACCGTGTCCGGCTGCGACTTCGGGGCCAAGGAGATCGCGTTCCTGGCGCCACTCGATGGCGGGAAGACCGAGCGAGTCACGATCAAGGACTGCTGGTTCAGCTCCGGCACCGAGCCCGAGGCGATCCTCGCTGGCCAGGTCTACGACTCGACCAGAAACGCGGAGAGTTCCGCGCAGGTCTCGCTCAAGAAGGTCAAGGACGCGCCGGTGGGGCTCGGCGGCAAGGCCGGGCAAGAATGAGACGGGCCGCGTGGCCCTCTACTTGCGGCTCTCCTTGCGGGCGGCGGCTGGCCTCGGACGCTTCGTTGCTTCCACCGCGGCCGCCTGCAACGTGCCGTCACGGAACGCCTTGATCTGCTGCCGGTCCGCGAGGTCGAGGTCGAAGGACTTCCAGTCGCCCGCCGCGTCCATGACGGCCGCGCGCACGAGGCCCTCGAGGCCGTCCGGAAAGTCGCACGTGATGAACTCAGCGAGTTCGTTCATGAAGCCCTCGGCGTCCGCCTGGACGATGCCGCCGACGGCGTCGGAGATCGCCCCCTGAACGACGTCGAGGAGCGGCCATGCGTCTTCTTCTTCGATGCCGTGCAGCAGCTGAACCGCGTGGACCACCTGGACCTTCTCGAGGTAGTCCCCGATCCAGGTCGCCGCCGATTCGGGGCGCATCTCGTCGAGCTCCTCCTGGAACTCCTGGATCGCCTTCGCGCCCAGGGATCCGTTGCTCACGGCGCAGCGCTCGATGTAGGCCACGGGCAGCTTCTTCGCGAGGTTCACGGTGATGGCGGTCCAGCGCCCGTTCTCGTGGGAGTCCACGTGAATGGAGCCGCGCAGGCCAGCGTTCTGGATCGCGCGGGTGAGTTCTTTCTCGGAGACCTTGCCGTCGCGGAGGCCGAAGTGGCGGATGTAGTAAGCCATGTGGGGGTGGATGGGCGTGTGCGGTCAGCGACCTTCCGATGCCGCCGGAAGCCAGGGGCGAACGACGGCTTCGGGGAGGCGAATGACGTCGGGCAGGAAGGCGATCAGCTCTTCGTCCTCGCCCGCGCGGTGGGGGTTGTGGAAGGACCAGGCGAGTTCGCCCGTGGGTGTGACCTCGAAGGCGGAGCCCCGGGTGGATTCGATGACGAGGGTGTTGCCGTTCGGGAGGCGCTGGCAGCTGCCGCCGACGGTGGAGAAAAGGTCCACGTCCGCCACGCGCTCGATGGAGCGGAGAATCTCCCCGGTGGCCGGGTCCACGTCGATCACGCGGCTGCGGCGTCCGAGTCCGCCCGTGGTTCGGCCGAGGTTGTCGAAGAGCATGATGTGGCCGTCGGGGAGGGGGACGGCCTCGTGCTGCTCGCGCCAGTCGCCTCGCAGGAGCCAGCGCGCGGTGGCGGACTCGAAGTCCTCGCTCACTTCGAAGGCGGCGAGCAGGCTCAGTTCGCGCACGGAGACCAGGAACCAGCCTTCCTCGAGTCCGTCGTTCGCGGCGGCGAAGGCGGCGTCGATCCTTCGAACGCTATTCGTGTGCAGGCAGTCGCCGATGTAGTCGATCTTCTCCAGGAGCTCGGGGTTCGCGCGAAGCGCTTCGGCGTTCGCTGCGATCGTCTCCTCTTCCAGCTTCGCGCCCTTCGCGATTCGTTGAAGGATCAGCCCGCGCACGTCCATCGGCCCCTGATAGCAGAGCAGCCCGTCGAGGAGTGACGCGCGGCCCCTGACGGTGCCGTCGGGATCCAGGAACACGAGGCCGTCGTCGGCCAGCGGTCGGTCGGGGTGCAGGGATGGCACCACGCGCGCCTTGCGATCCAGCGCGAAGTAGGAGCCGTCCGCGTCCTGGTGAACGTCGTGGTGAACAGGGCGGTCGCAGGCCCAGAGCAGCTCGGAGTTCGCATCGAGGGCGGCGAGTCCCTGGCCCTCGAAGACCACCAGGACCACTCCATCGGAGAACAGCCTGGCCTTGCGGAAGTACGCGGACTCCTCGGACTTCTCCGGCCAGATCGTGCCGATCGGCCTGTGCCAGCGATGCAGCACCTTCCCGGAGAGGTCCATGAGCAGCGCGTCGGGACCGTGGCCGGAGGAGTAGAAGTTGAGGCCGGGCTCGGCGAGGGCCTCGGAGAACACGCCGACGCCCTCGCCGAGACCGTCCGCAGCCTCCATCCCGGCGGCGTAGCCGATCGACTCCAGGGCGGCAGCACGCGACTGCTGCTCGCCGGTCAGGGAGCTCGCGGGCTCCCGCTCCTCGGCGACCCGATACCAGTGACCCCTCGGTACGGAAGGCGCGCCAGCGGAGGCGTCCGGGGCCGGCGCGTCCTCTGCGGCAGGGCGAGAGCCATCACACCCGCTCAGCCACGGTCCAGACGCCAGGACCAGCGCCAGGTACGCGCCCGCCGCCGGATGGAGGGCCGTGAGCGGCCATTGGATTCGAAGACTTCGGCCCATGGAACGTCGTATTGTCCGAGCCAGGCCTCCTCAGGTCCACGACTGGTTGGCTCACTTCCCAGTTACGGACCGGAATCGAGCCGCGACTTCGTGGGTGGGGCGCGTCTCCGGGCTGGAATCCGGTTCCTGTGGCACTCTGGGTCCCATGAGTGCGATTTGTCTTTCGCGTGCGCTGGATCTCGCCGTCCCTTCCTGTCTGGTGAGGCAGTCCGCCATGGCGTCGCCCGTTCCAGGCTCCTTGGCGCGCCTGCGATCACGAATCCTCTCGTGGACTTGAACCGGCGCGGGCGCTCGTTCCGGGGCGCGCAAGGGTGGTGCGAGGGCAGCGTCGTCGATCCTTCGACCGGGGGCGCCCGCCGTATGTGGACTCCGGTGCGGTTCGGCTGGTCGGGCTCTGCGTCGCTGACGGCGGACGATCTCATGCTCTTCGCCGCTGGCCTCCCAGGTCGGGCTGGCGCTGGTCCAGGCGGACACCGCGGGGCTGGTGACCTTCGAGCCCTGAAGGCGCTCCCGCTTGCCCCTGGAACGGGCTCGCTCGATTCCGCAGGATGCGGCCGATGTTCAGCTACAACGGAATCGAGGCCCTGTTCGCCAGGTCGACGCCGCCCCGCGCCGGCTCGACCGAGTGGTACGACGCGTGCGACATGCTCGCGACGGCCGTGAAGGGGCGCCTGCGCGAGCGCTTCCAGCGCGGGTTCCACGTCGAGGTCTACGGCGACGAGGTCGGGCTCATCCTCCGCGTGCGCGGCGACGGTTACGGGGTGAACCCGTGGAGCGTCGATCGCGCCCTCGACAACGGCGCGCCATTGGCCGAGCAGGTGGACGCAGCGGTCGAGGCCGTGGCGGATAGGGTGAACGAGCTGTACGAGGCCCGCCCCCAATCCGCCATCCTGTGACGGTAGCGGTCTATCCGCCTGGAAGCAGGAAACCCGGCGGTACCGAACCCGGCGTTACCGAACCCGAACCAGATCCGCCACGTTTTCGGAGGAGAGTTCTCTCCTCCGAAAACGTGGCGGATCTGGTTCGGGTTCGGTAACGCCGGGTTCGGTACCGCCGGGTTTCCTGCTGCCAGGCGGCTTGATCAGCCCTTGATGGCGATCGTCACCAGTCGGCCCGGGATGTACTTGAACACCTTGAGCTCCTTGCCGCTGATCCAGCCGTCCACGGCTTCGTCCGCGAGCGCCAGCTCCTTGATCGCGGCCTCGTCGATGTCCGCCGCGACCTGAAGCCTCGCCCGCACCTTGCCGTTGATCTGCACCGGCACCTCGATCGAGTCCTCGACCAGCTTCGACGCATCCGCCACCGGGAACGTCGCGTAGGTGATCGACTCCTCGTGCCCGAGCTTCTGCCAGATCTCCTCGGCGAAGTGCGGCGCGTAGGGCGCGAGCAGGAGACAGAACGACTCCATCGCCTCCCTCGGGCGCGCGTCCTTCTTCAGCATCTCGTTGACGAAGATCATCATCTGGGCGATCGCCGTGTTGAAGCGCAGGCCCTCGGTGTCCTCTTCGACCTTCGCGATCGTCTGGTGCAGAAGCCGCGCGATGTCGTCGTCCATCGGCTCATCGGCGATGGTCGAGTGCGGCTCGCCGCTGTCGTCGCAGTAGAGTCGCCACGCTCGGTTCAGGAACCGGCGCACCCCGTCGAGCCCGCTCTGGCTCCAGGGCTTCTCCTGCTCGATCGGTCCCAGGAACATCTCGAACATGCGCAGCGTGTCGGCGCCGTACTCCTTGATCACGTCGAAGGGGTCGACGGTGTTGCCGTAGCGCTTGCCCATCTTGCGGCTATCCTCGCCCAGGATCATGCCCTGGTTGACGAGGCGCTTGAACGGCTCCTCCACCGGCGAAACGCCGATGTCGAACAGGAACTTCGTCCAGAAGCGCGAGTAGAGCAGGTGTCCGACCGCGTGCTCCGCGCCGCCGACGTACAGATCGACGGGCAGCCACGCCTTCGCCTTCTCCGGATCGCAGAGCGCGTCCTGGTTGCGCGGATCTATGAAGCGGAAGAAGTACCACGAGCTGCCGGCGCTGCCCGGCATCGTGTCCGCCTCGCGCTGCGCTGGCTTGCCAGGCTGCCCGGGGACGGTCGTCTTCATCCAGTCCTTGATGCGGCTGAGGGGAGCCTCGCCCGTCTCGGAGGGCGTGTAGTCGGCCGTGTCCGGCAGGTTCAGCGGTAGCTCGTCGAACGGCAGCGGATGGACCTCGCCGTCCTCGGCGATCACGACGGGGATCGGCTCGCCCCAGTAGCGCTGACGCGCGAAGATCCAGTCCCGCATGCGGTAGCGCACGATCTTCTTGCCGAGGCCGTTCGCCTCCAGCCACTCGCACATCTTCGTGATCGCGGCTTCCTTGCCGAGGCCGTTCAGGTCGATGCCCTTGGCCTCGGAGCTGGAGTTGACGTGCGGCCCATCGCCCGAGTAGGCGGCCTCGGTCACGTCACCGCCTGCGACGACCTCGATGATCGGCAGGTCGAACTTGGTCGCGAACATCCAGTCGCGCTCGTCGTGGCCGGGCACGCACATGATCGCGCCGGTGCCGTAGCCCATCAGAACGTAGTCGGCGACCCAGATCGGCACCTCTTCCCCCGTGGCCGGGTTGACGGCGAAGGCACCGGTGAAGACGCCCGTCTTGCCCGCGTCGTTGCCGGTACGCGCGATCTCCGACTTCGCGGCTGCCGCCGCGAGGTACTCGTCGACCGCCGCGCGCTGCTCGTCGGTGGTGATCTCTTTCACGAGGTCATGCTCGGGCGCGAGCACGCAGAACGTGGCGCCGAACATCGTGTCCGGTCGCGTCGTGAACACCTCGATCGCGGCGTCGTGGCCCTTGATGGCGAAGGTCGCGTCTGCGCCTTCGGAGCGCCCGATGCGGTCGCGCTGCATCGCCTTGATCGACTCGGGGAATTCGACCTCGTCGAGCCCGTCGAGCAGCCGGTCCGCGTACTTCGTGATGCGCAGCATCCACTGCTTCATCGGCTTGCGCTCGACGGGGTGTCCGCCGCGCTCCGACTTGCCGTCGATGACCTCGTCGTTGGCGAGCACCGTGCCCAGGGCCGGGCACCAGTTCACGAGCGCCTCGGACTGGTAGGCGAGGTCGTGCTCGAGCAGCTTCAGGAAGATCCACTGGGTCCAGCGGTAGAACTCGGGGTCGAACGTGCCGACCTCGCGCTCCCAGTCGTAGGAGAACCCGATGGCCTTCAGCTGCGCGCGGAAGTTGTCGAGGTTCGCCTGGGTCGAGATGCGCGGGTGCACGTTCTGGCTGATCGCGTACTGTTCGGCGGGCAGGCCGAAGGCGTCCCAGCCCATCGGGTGCAGGACCTCGAAGCCCTTCATCCGCTTGTGGCGCGCCACGATATCGCTGGCCGTGTAGCCCTCGACGTGGCCGACGTGTAGCCCTGCGCCCGAGGGGTACGGGAACATGTCGAGCACGTAGTACGTGGGCTTCGAGGTACCGGAGGAGGTACCGGCGGACGTATCCGTGCGGAAGGTGGCGTTCTGCTCCCAGAAGGCTTGCCACCGGGGCTCGATTTGGGCGGGATCGTAGGTCATGGCGCTTTTTCTGCTCCGGCGAACGGCCGAATGCGCCAGGAGTCTATCAGCGCTCGACTTCGGGTAGCGGAGCCGCCAGGTCACTTTCGGCCGCCAGGACGCCGAAGGCGGGCCATCCGGGGCTGGCCGCCAGCTCCTGAAGCAGCGCGTTCCCTGCTTCCCCGTCGCCGCGGGCGATCATCCAGCGCGCGAGCCCGTAGTTCAGCGCCGCGTCGCGGTCGGTCCTCGCGAGCAGATCTTCCAGCTGGATCTCGCCTCGATAGAGCGCGATGAGGTCGGCGTAGCCGAAGTTCTCCAGCACGTCCGGTCTTGCGGGGAGCCGGCGCACCGCCGCGTTCGCCGCCAGCTCGTTGCCGAGGCGCATCCAGCTCATGTAGGCCCAGTGGGTCGCCGCGACCCGCTCGTCGTCGGTCCGGGCCCACTGGCGAGCGCAGTTCTCCCAAAGCCTGGCCGCCTTCTCGTACTCGCCCTTCAGGTAGTAGCCCAGCGCGAGGTGGTAGTCGATGTTCCCGTGGGTGGTGCTCCGCGGCTCCCACTCGGGCCCGGGGGACCCGTCGGGCTCGAGCCGATTGGGCGCGTCCTTGGCCAGCTCGCGAGCTTCCTCCAAAACGGTGATGGCGGCGTCGACCTCGCGGATCGTGAGCAGTCGATGGCCCATGTGCCTGCGCAGCCGGTAGCTCTCGGGGTAGGTCCCGATGGCGCTCGCGAACCAGCTGATCGCCTCCTGGAAGCGGCCCATGTAGGCCAGCCGGCGGCCCATCCAGATCGCCCGCATCTCCGACGGATCGCATTGCCAGGCCAGGTGCGCCGCGTCCGCTTCCGCCTCCATCCACCGGGCTGCGATGCCGTCAGGGCCGATGGTGGGGAGGGGCTGGCCCGTCAACGAGGTTGCGGCGGGCGGCGGCGGCGGGGAGGAGCAGGCGGCGAGGAGAAGCGCGCAGGCTGCGCCGAACGGGCGGATCTGGCTGAAGGAAATCACGCCCGCTTTATATCCGGAGGCTGCGGGGGAAATCGGTTCGCCAGCGGAAACTATGGACGCCGCCGGGTCTTGGGGCCTCACTTCACGGGAACTCCCCGGGGGGGTGAGGGGAGGTGAGGGGCGGGGCTCGGAGCCGGCTTCACCGGTGTCCTGGTGCCCCACGAAAGGTCTTGGCAGAAACTCGATGGTGGCGTGATGGGCTGGAGGCTCGCGCGACGAGCTGAGCCTTCAGGGAGCCTCCGTCCCTCCACCGTGGCTCAGGCAAGGCCCGCCCGCTCCTCCTTCTCTGCTCCGACCTTCCGCCCTGCTCGGGCACCCCCCATGCTGCGAAAAGCACTGCTTGCTCTTTTTCTGGCGGCCCTCTCTGGATGCGCCCAGGATTCGGATGGAGACGGCCTCTCGAACTCACGGGAACTCGAATTAGGCACGGACCCCAACATCGCGGACACGGACGGCGATGGCATCGACGACGGCACCGAGGTCGCGGACAACACCGGATCGGGGTCGAGCTATCTTCTCTTCCATCCGCTCATCGCCGATCTTCCCGTCGCTGCCGTACGGGTCACGTCCCGACCGAAGATCTCGCTGAATACCACGCTCGGCGTCTCGGAGGAGTTCTCGAAGGCACTCGAGAGGGCAGAGGAGGTTTCGTCGGAGCGGCGGTTCGTGGAAGGCGGCTCGGTGGCGCGCGCCGTCGAGAGTTCATTCTCGTGGAGCGCATCAGGAACCGTCAGTGCCAAGGTGAGCCTCGTCGATCCGAGCGTCGAAGCGAGCATGACCTTCGGTGTCGAAAACACCGACACCACCTCCACCGAGACCACCTCCAACTGGTCCGAAGAACAATCCCATGCCAAGTCAATGGCGCTCAGTCAGATCGAGTCGAGCACCCGCAGTCAGTCGACGATGACGGATGCTGGCAAGGTGCTCGTGTCCGCGCGACTGGAGAACCGCGGGAAGATCACCTGGACGCTCAAGGACCTCAGGCTCGCGGCGTACGTGCTCGATCCGCGCACAGGCGAAGTCGCCTTCCCGTTTCCGGATCTGATACGAAGCGGCGGGACCTCCGATGGCGATTCCATCAAGCCGGGTGAGAGGACGAAGCACCCCTTCACCTTCGAAGCGACCTTGACGCTGGAGCAGGTGAAGGAGCTGCTGAGGAACCAAGGCGGACTTGTCATCGCGGCGAGCCATCTGGAGCTCCTCGGCGAGGATGGCGTCGCTTTCGCCCATGACATGACCTGGGTCGGGCAGCGGACCGCGAGCGTTGTGATCGACTACGGCCCCCTGTCAGGCAAGGGGCTCGATCAAGAGGGTGTGGCTGAACATCGAGTCGCGATTCCTGGTCAGTACCCCGAGGGCATCAGCGCGAGGAAGATTCTTGAAGAGACGCTGCGCCTTCCGATCGTCGAGGGCTCTTTCCAGATCGAGAAGCCCGGGCTGGACCGCGCCATGGCCCCATGCGAGGGACTGGTTTCGGTAGACGGCTACGGAGCTGAGCAGCGACCGAACGGGTACTGGGTCGTCATGCACGGACGCCAGCGGGACGGAGGACACTCCCATGAAGTCGTCGCGTACCACCCCCTCGAGCGGGCTTTCGAGCTGGACGATATTCTCGTCCAGCGCCGAGAGTCGCTGCACCTGATCTACGTGGTCGATACCGATGGTGACGGACTGGGCGATCGCGACGAATTCCGCCTGGGAACGGACGAGAGCCACCCTGACACCGACGGCGACGGGTTGCTCGATGGCCCCGAAGTCCAGGGCTGGGAGACCAGCGACGGAACTCGGGTCGCCTCGAACCCACGCCTCAAGGACGGGGACTTCGACGGTATCGGCGACCTTGAGGAATTCCATGCGGGGACCGACCCCAATCGGCTTCATTTCCAGGGTACGCCTTCGTCCGTCATGATCGGTCCCATTCGATTCTCCAAAGGCTCAGGAGGGAAAGACGTGGTTCAATTCGAGCTGCGTGTCGACGATCCGGATCCTTCCGACAAGACGTTCAGCGCGACAGCGCAGGCCGAGCCACACCTTTGGAAGTACCTTTCTGACCTGGAGGTCGGCGTCAGCCACACCGTGACCTTGACGAGTCGACAGGGAAAGGCGATTCCGGCCAGTGGAAGTCCGGTGGAGCTCGTGGTCAACGTGGGCTGCTCCGATTCGCAAGCTGCGTTCCTGGCGATGCTGGAGATCTTGAACGAACCATCGGTGGCCACGGAGTGGAGCCGCTGGTCCTCTCGATTCAGTACGGAGCCTTCCTTGGCGCAACAGGTGGAGAGCATCAAGCCCTTCGCGATGACCATCGTAGATACCAGGCCTGATCTCTACTATCAGGTCAGGAAGTGGGAGCACTTCGACAAGACCGCTCGCAAGGAGTTCCTCTGGCCCTGACCGCGAAGGCCAGCGTCGCCGTGGCGACCCGGTTCCTGTAGAGAGGGCCGTGAAACCGGGCAGAGGTAGCGCAGCCGGGCGCCACCGCCTACCGCGGCCCGCTCCCTTCAAGGAGTCGAAGCTCAGGCAAATTCGCGACAATTCCGTTGCGTTGCCGCCCCGCCTGCATGAATATGCATTGAAAGATCGCTATTTATGCAGACCGAGACCCTGATCCAGAAGCGCCGCGCCCTCATCGTTCAGCTCATTGCTGACGGGCACGGAACGAGCCAGCAGTCACTGGTGGAGGCCCTCGCAGAGCACGGCGTCTCCGTGACCCAGGCGACCCTTTCCCGGGACCTGCGCGAGCTAGACGCCCGAAAGAGCGTCCACGGCTACATCGTGCCGGGCAGCGCTCCATCGCCGCTCGTGAAAGCGCTGAACCTCTGGCTCAAAAGCGCCACGCCCGCCCAGAACCTCGTGGTTCTCCGGACGCCGCCGGGCGGAGCCTCACCGCTCGCCGTGGCGGTCGATGGGTCGGGCCATTCGAAGATCGTTGGCTCCATCGCAGGCGATGACACCGTGATGGTGATCACGCCCAGCTCCAAGGCCGCGCTCGCGCTGGCGGACGAGTTCAACGTCCACGCTACAGGCCGAGAGGCATCATGACCAGCATCGCCATCGTCGGCGCCACGGGGTACGCCGGCGTCGAGCTCGCGCAGGCCTGCGCGTCCCACGCTCACATCAACTCGATCACGCTCATGTCCGCCCGCGAGGGAGGAGAGCGTGTGCCCGCCGATCCGCGCGCTCAGGCGTTCATCGAGCCCCTGGATCTCGGCGCCCTCGGGAGCGACTTCGACGTCGTGTTCCTCTGTCTGCCCCACGGGCTCGGCCATCAGGTCACGGCGACCGCGCTGCGGGGCAGCGCTCGCGTCATCGATCTCTCCTCGGACTATCGGTTCCGTGACGCCGCTCAGTACGAGCGCGTCTACGGCCATCCGCACCCCGTGCCCGAACTCTGCGACGTGGCGGTCTACGGCCTCACCGAATATGGCCGCGAAGACATCAAGAGCGCGCAGCTGATCGCCAACCCGGGCTGCTATCCGACGGCGTCGCTGCTCGGGCTTCTGCCGCTCGTGAACGCGGGGCTTCTGCGCGCGGGGAGCCGCGTCACGATCGACGCCAAGAGCGGCGTGTCCGGTGCGGGCAAGTCGCCCACGGAGACCACGCTCTATGGCAACGTCAACGAGAGCGTTCGCGCCTACGGCGTCGGCACCCACCGCCACGCGCCGGAGATCGAGTCGCGGATCGACGCCGACCTCGCCTTGACGTTCGTGCCGCACCTCATGCCCATGTTCCGCGGCATGCTGGCGACGATCTACGCCGAGCCCGCGGCCGGCGTCACGCTGGCCCAGGCGCGCGAGGCCATCGCGGACCGCTACGCGAACGAGCCCTTCGTCCACCTCATCGACAGCCAGCCCGCGACCAGCAGCGTCGCGAGGACCAATCACTGCCACGTGGCGATCGCCGAGGCGAACGGCGCCCTCGTCGTCACGTCGGCCATCGACAACCTCGTCAAGGGAGCGGCGGGAGCCGCGCTCCAGAACATGAACGTGATGCTTGGCTTCGACGAACTCGAAGGCCTGCGCACCCCCGACGGAGGTGCCCTTTGAGCGCCGAAAAGCGGCGCCGCGTGGTGCTGAAGATCGGCGGTAGCGTGCTCGATGACCCGGCGACGCGCGTGCGCTTTGCGGCGAACGTCGCGCAGGGCATGACGGAGCTGGACCTGGACGTGGTGATCATCCACGGCGGTGGCGCTCAGCTCACCCGGCACCAGGAGCGCCTCGGTCTGGAGGTCAAGCGCAACGACCGCGGACTTCGGATCACGGATCCCGAGACGGCGCTCGCCGCGGTTCAGGTTCTCGGCGGCGAGGTGAACGCAGCTCTGGTCTCTGCGCTCGCCAAGGCCTCGGTGCGGAGCATCGGACTCACCTGCGCCGATGCGAACCTCGCGTCCGCGCGCGTGCTGGATCCAGCGCTCGGTGCGGTGGGGGAGATCGTCGCGGTCGACGCCTCCGTGCTCGAAGATCTCGCGGCGGCCCGCTTCGTCCCGGTGATCGCCACCGTCGCCCCGGACGAGGCGGACGCGCTCGGCACGAGCTTCCTCAACGTCAACGCCGACGCGGCGGTCGCTCCGATCGCGGGCGCCTGGGGCGCGGACGCGGTGCTGTTCCTCTCGGACGTGGCGTCGGTTCTGGACGGCGATCAGCCGGTCCTGACGCTCGACGCCGCAGGCGCCGCTCGCCTCGAGGCCCGAGGCGTGCTCAAGGGCGGCATGATCCCCAAGGTCGAGGCCGCGCTCAGCGCTGCCGCGGCGCTCCCCGGTACGCTCGTGAAGATCGCGAGCGGCAACGCAACCCAGGCGCTCGTCGCCGCCCTCGGTTCCGGCGCAGGGACCTCCTTCATCGCCCCCAACCCCATCGTCACAGCCTCCGAGGTCGCCCATGGCTCCTGAAACGACGACACCGTCCGTGGATCGGACGATGGGCACCTACCGTCGTGCGCATCCGCTCTTCGTCTCCGGGAAGGGCGCCTGGCTCTTCGACAGCGAAGGGAATCGCTACCTCGACTTCATCAGCGGCATCGGCGCCGCCTGTCTCGGCCACGGCCATCCGGCCCTTGCGAAGGCGCTCGGCGAACAGGCGGCGACCCTCGGCCACATCTCGAACCTCTACCGCAACGCGCCGGGCGAGGCCTTCGCGGCCCGTCTCTGCGAGGCAGCCGGGATGGACGCCGTCTTCTTCTCGAACTCCGGATCCGAGGCCAACGAGGGCGCGCTCAAACTGGCGCGTAAGTATCACCTCGCGAAGGGTGAGCCCGGCCGACAGAGCTTCGTCGCCCTGAAGGGCGGCTTCCACGGGCGCACGTTCGGAAGCCTCTCCGTCACGTCGAAGGCGGCCTACCGGGAGCCTTTCGGCGCCATGCTGGAGGTCGAGTTCGTGGACCCCGGTGACCACGAGGCGCTGGCCGCCGCGCTGGCGAAGCGCCCGGCCGCGCTGATCCTGGAGCCGATCCAGGGCGAGGGTGGCATCCTGGAACTGTGCGACGGGTTCCTGCGGAAGGCGCGCGCGCTCTGCACCGAGACCGGCACCGTGCTGATCCACGACGAGGTCCAGTGCGGCGGCGGCCGTACGGGCACGTTCCTCGCCTCCATGCGCGCCGGCGACGACGCGAAGCCCGACGTGGTGACGCTCGCCAAGCCCATCGGCGCGGGCGTCCCGATCGGCGCGATGCTCGCCCGCGGCGAGATGGCGAAGACGCTTCAGCCCGGCGAGCACGGGTCCACGTTCGGCGGCGGAACGCTCGCGTGCCGCGCGGGGCTCGTGGTGCTCGACGAACTCGAAGCCGGCCTGCAGGACCATGTGATCGAGATCGGCCACGCCTTCGGGAAGGGCCTCGATGACCTCGTCGCTCGCCACGACGTGCTCGCCGTCCGTCGCGGTCGCGGCGTCATCCAGGGCGTCGTCGCTCCCGGTCGGTCCTCCGATATCGTCGACGGCCTGTTCCGCGCTGGCGTCCTCGCCGTCACGGCGGCCCAGGACGTGGTTCGCTTTCTCCCCCCGTACATCTTGACCGCGGATGAACTCGCGGAAGGGATCGAACGATTCGACCGTCTCCTGACCGATTTCTTTTGAGCGCCTCAGCTGTCACCATGGCCAACGCAACCGCCAACTCTCCCAGCACCCACTCCTTGAGCAGCAAGGATCTGGTCTCCATCAGCGATCTCTCGGTCGCAGAACTGCGCCAGGTCCTTCACGTCGCGCAGGAGATCAAGTCCCGTCCCCTCGACTTCTCGAACCTGCTGAGAGGCAAGCGACTCTCGATGGTGTTCGAGAAGGAGTCGCTGCGCACGCGCTTCACGTTCGACATCGGAATGCAGGACCTCGGCGGCAGCGCGACGTTCCTCGACCTGTCGAACCAGCCGCGCATGGGCGCCCGCGAGTCGGTGCGTGACATGGCGATGAACCTGGAGCGCTGGACCCACGGGATCGTGGCCCGAACGTACCGTCACCGCACGGTCGTCGAGCTGGCCCAGTCCGCTTCGATCCCGGTGATCAACGGCCTCTCGGACCTCGTGCATCCCTGCCAGGCGCTCGCCGACACCATGACGCTCATGGAGCGCTGGGGCGACGTTGCCGGACGGCGCATCGCCTTCATCGGCGACGGCAACAACACGTGCCATTCGCTGATGGCGGCCTGCACCAAGCTCGGTGCCAACATGGTCGTCTGCACGCCAGAGGGCTACGAGCCGGACGCCGAGATCGAGCGCGCGGCCGTGGCCTCGGCCGCTGAGACGGGCGGCAGCTACACCCTCGTGAACGACCCGCGCGACGCCGCGAAGGGCGCGCACGCCATCTACACCGACGTCTGGGCCAGCATGGGTCAAGAGGACGAGACGGAGGAGCGCGCCGCCATCTTCAGCGAGTACTCGATCTCCGACGAGATCATGGAGCTGACCGACGACGGCGTCTTCATGCACTGCTTGCCCGCCCACCGCGGACACGAGGTGTCGCGCTCGGTGATCGACGGCCCCCAATCCATTGTTTTCGATATCGCTGAGAACCGCCTGCACGCCCAGAAGGCCGTGCTCGCTCTGCTACTTGCTCCGGGGTTTTCGCTGTGAGCGCCGCCCAAGATTCCAACATGACTGATAACGCTCAGGGTAAGAAGGTCGTCCTCGCCTACTCGGGAGGCCTCGATACCTCCATCATCATCCCGTGGCTCAAGGAGCGCGGCTACGAGGTCCACTGCCTTGCGGGCGACGTGGGGCAGGGCGCCGAGGAACTGGTCGGGCTCGAGGAGAAGGCGGCGGCCACCGGTGCGGCGTCGTGCAAGGTCGCGGACCTGCGCGAGGCGTTCGTCACCGAGATGATCTGGCCGGCGCTGAAGGCCCTCTCGATCTACGAAGGCCGCTACCTGCTCGGGACGAGCCTCGCGCGGCCGATCCTCGCGCGTGCTCAGATGGAGTACGCCAAGGAGGTCGGCGCGACCGTCGTGGCCCACGGCTGCACGGGCAAGGGCAACGATCAGGTACGCTTCGAGCTCGGCTACCGCGCGTTCGATCCCAGCGTCGAGGTCATCGCGCCCTGGCGCACCTGGGACATCGTGAGCCGTGAGGACGCGATCGACTACGCAAACCGCGCGGGGATCCCGATCACGGCGACGAAGGAAAAGATCTACAGTCGCGACCGCAACCTCTGGCACATCAGCCACGAGGGCGGTGCCATCGAGCACGTCACCGAGTTCCCGCCGGACGACGCGTGGACGTGGACGACGGATCCGAAGAAGGCGCCGGACGTGGCGCAGAACGTCAAGGTCGGCTTCGAGGCCGGCGTGCCGGTCAGCGTCGATGGCGTCGCGCTGGGCCCGGTGGCGCTCGTCGAGACGCTCAACGAGTACGGCGCGAAGCACGGCGTCGGTCGCGTCGACATCGTCGAGAACCGCCTCGTGGGCATGAAGTCGCGCGGCCTGTACGAGACGCCGGGTGGCACGATTCTCTTCGAGGGCCTGCGCACACTGCGCAGCCTGACCGTCGAGCGCGACACGCTGGACCTCGCCGAGCGCCTCGCCCCCGAGTACGCTCGCACGGTCTACAATGGCCTCTGGTTCCACCCGAAGCGGGAGGCGCTCGATGCGCTCTTCAGCTCGGTCATGGCGACGTGCAGCGGCGAGGTGACGGTCGAGCTCTACAAGGGCCGCGCGACCGCGCTGGCGGCGTCCAGCAAGCACTCGCTGTACCGCAGCGACCTCGCGTCGTTCACGATGGGCGCGGGCTACGAGCCGAAGGACAGCGAGGGCTTCGTGCGCCTCTTCGGTCTTCCCGGCACCGTCGCGGCTTCGGTGAAGAGGGCGAACGCGTGAGCGACAAGCCCGCGAAACTCTGGGGTGGCCGCTTCGCAGGCGGCCTGCACCCGATCTTCGACGAGCTCAATCGCAGCTTGCCGTTCGATCGCAGGCTGGTGTTCCAGGACATCGACGGGAGCGTCGCCTGGGCGAACGGACTCGCGCAGGCGGGCGTGCTCAACGCGGACGAGGCGGCAAAACTCGTGAGTACGCTCGGGGAGATCCGGGCGGAGCTCGAGAAGGACCCATCGCCGATCGACGCCTCGCGCGCCGAGGACGTGCACTCGTTCATCGAGGAGACGCTCGTCGCTCGGGTGGGGGACCTCGGCAAGAAGCTCCACACGGGTCGCTCGCGCAACGATCAGGTCGCGACGGATCTGAAGCTCTACCTGCGCGGCTGGTTGACGGACGTCCAGGGTGAGTTCCAGGCGCTCCAGCTTTCGCTGGTCGAGCTGGCCAGCGCGCACGCGGACGCGGCGCTGCCGGGCTACACGCACCTGCAGCGTGCGCAGCCGGTCACGTTCGGGCACCAGTGCCTCGCCTACGTGGAGATGCTGGCGAGGGACGCGGAGCGCCTGCGCGACGCGGCGGGTCGCATGGACGCGTGCCCGCTCGGCTCGGGCGCGCTGGCGGGAACGGCGTATCCGGTGGACCGCGACGGGCTCAGCCGAGCCCTCGGGTTCGCACGTACGACGCACAACAGCCTCGATGCGGTGAGCGATCGCGATCACGTGCTGGAGATCATCTTCGGCTGCCTGACCGCGATGCTGCACCTCTCGCGGCTGGCGGAGGACTGGATCTTCCTGGCGAGCCAGGAGTCGGCGGTCCTGCGCTTCGGCGATACGGTTTCGACGGGCTCGAGCCTGATGCCGCAGAAGCGCAACCCTGACGCGCTGGAGCTCCTGCGCGGCAAGGTGGGACGCGTCCACGGCGCGCTGACGACTCTCGTGACGACGACGAAGGGTCTGCCGCTCGCGTACGACAAGGATCTGCAGGAAGACAAGGAGGCGCTGTTCGATGCGCTCGATACGACGACCGCGTGCCTGCGGGTGGCGAAGCTCGTCGCCGAGGACGTGGTCTTCGACCGCACGCGTGCGCTCGCTGCGACCCGGGTCGGTTATCTGGACGCGACCGACCTCGCCGACCTGATGGTGGGGCGCGGCGTGCCGTTCCGTGAAGCCCACGACCGGGTGGGGCAGGCGGTGAACGCAGCGATCGAAGAGGGCGTCGAACTGGGCGAGCTTTCGGCCGCGGCGCGCGCGGCGGTGATGCCCGAACTGGAAGGGGTCGACCTCGCCGCGGAACTCACGACGGAAGCCATGCTGTCGCGGCGCGATGTGATCGGGGGGACCGCGGTGGAACGCGTTCGCGACGAGGTCGCGGCCTGGAAGAAGCGGCTCTCTTCGCCGGCCTGACGGGGCAGCCATGACGGAATCCGCCCCCACGATCGAGTTGAAACGCGCCACGATCGCCCACGTCGAGCCGATCATGGACCTCGTCAACGGCCTCGCCGCGAAGGGCGTGATGCTTCCTCGCTCGCCTGCGTCGATCGTCGAGAAACTGCGCGACTTCGTCGTCGCCTACGTCGACGGCGAGTTCGCGGGCTGCGGCGCCCTCGCGGTGATCTGGACGGACATCGCGGAGGTTCGCTCGATCGCGGTCGATCCGAAGTTCCAGAAGCTCGGTCTTGGCCGCGACATTGCGCTTCGCCTCATCGACGACGCCCGGGACCTCGGGATCGCGCGCGTGATGGCGTTCACTTACGTGCTGGGCTTCTTCGAGAAGCTGGGCTTCGAGGTGGTGCCCCACGAGTCCCTGCCGCACAAGGTCTTTACGGACTGCCTCAACTGTCCGAAGTTCCACAAGTGCGACGAGATCGCCGTCGTCAAGGTCCTGAAGGTCTCGACGGAGGCTCCCAGGCTCTCCAACGTGGCCCTTCCGACGCCGGGTCAGCCCTTTCGGATCAGCTGACGCGCCCTCACGTGCCGTAGAATCCCGGCCATGAAGAGCATCGCGCAAGAGCTGTCCGACTGGATCGACATCGAGTCGATCACCGGAAACGAGGGCGCCTACGGGGCGGCCCTCGGCCGCGCCTTGACGAGCGAGGGCTTCAGCGTCGAGTACCAGGAGGTGGCTCCGGGCCGAAGCAATCTGCTCGGGCGTGCGGATAGGCCCGAGGTCGTGTTCTGCACCCACCTCGATACGGTGCCGCCCTTCATTCCGCCGCGCATCGAGCGCGGAACGGTTTGGGGGCGCGGCGCCTGCGATGCCAAGGGGCAGGCGCTCGCGATGCTGCTCGCCGCAAAGCGACTCGTGGCGGAGGGTGAGCGCCGCGTCGGCTTCCTGTTCACGGTGGGTGAGGAGATCGACAGCGCGGGCGCGGCCTTCGCGGACGCGCGACTCGCGGCGGACCCTTCGCTGCGGGACGAGTGGAGCCCGCGCTTCACGATCGTGGGCGAGCCGACGGGCAATGTCTTCGTGAGCGGCCACAAGGGCATCTTCCTCGGCGAACTCGTGGGCAGCGGCGTCGCGGGCCATTCGTCGAATCCCCTCGGACCCTCGGCGATCCACGAGCTCGTCGGCTGCTGCGCCAAGCTCACCCAGGCGGACTGGGGCGAGGACGCTGACCTCGGGCGCGGCTCGATCAACGTGGGCACGTTCCATGGAGGCCACGCGCCGAACGTGGTCGCGCCGGAAGCCCGCGCCCAGGTCCTCGTCCGCGCCGTGGAGGACCCGGGCGTGGTTCGCGCACGGATCGAGGCGGCGCTGGGCCCGCACGTGAAGCTCGTGGAGGCACGCCAGCAGAGCGGCCCGGTCCGATTCCACGTTCCCGAGGGCGAGCCGTCGTTTTCGGTGGCGTTCGGAACGGACGCGCCGCACCTTTCACGCTGGGGCCAGCCCCTGCTGATGGGGCCGGGCTCCATCGACCTCGCGCACACGAAGGACGAGCGCATCGAGGTGGCGGAGATCGAGGCCGCGGTGACGCGCTACTGCGAGACGGTGCGGCGCTTGCTCGACTGAGCTTTGATTGCCCAGTTCAGAGGACATGCGTTCAGCGGACACGCGTTCAAAGGAACGGGGCAAGGATTCTCGCGGCGTTCTCGATGAGCCGCTGCCGTACGCCCGGGTCCCTGGCCTCGAAGCGATGGGACTGCTCCAGGTCTTGCTCGAAAAGAGCCGCGAGGTCGGCCGTGACACCCTCGTCGAAGATCGCCAGCATCAGCTCGAAGTTCAGGCGAAAGCTCCGGTTGTCCATGTTGGCGGTTCCGACGAGAGCGAGCCCATCGTCGACGACCATCGTCTTCGAATGATTCATCACCGGGTCGTAGCGCCAGACGCGTGCGCCGCGCTCCGCGATCTCCCGCGTGAACGTCTCGGCGGCCGCTTCGACGACCTTGCTGTCTCCCTCGGCCGGAAGCAGAAGCCTCACGTCCACGCCGCGCGACGCTGCGCACGTGAGAGCCGTCAAGATCGAATCATCCGGCACGAAGTAGGGAGTCGTGATCCAGACGCGCTTCCTGGCGAGCGTGATCGCCGTGAACATCAGCATGTGGATATCGTGGGAGGATTCGTCCGGTCCCGAATCCACGACCTGGACCCAAGGGCCTTGCCCTTCCTCGAACTCGGGGAACCAGTCCTCGACGCCTTCTGGGAGCGAAGGGCCGCCGCCTTCGCCCGCCAGTTCTCCCGGTCCCTTCGGACGGCGGGCGCTGGCCTTGACAGGAAGCCCGTAGAGCCAGTCGTCGAGGAAGATCGTCTGAAGGTCCAGGGAGGGTGCGCCCTCCAGTCGAACGTGGGTGTCACGCCAGGGCCTGCCGCCGTGGGCCGTGTCCTCGTCGTTCACGTTGATGCCACCTGTGAAGGCAATCGTGCCATCGATGACCGCGATCTTTTTGTGAGTCCTGAAGTTCGTCTTGCCAGGCTGCGGCTTGAGCGGATGGGGCGGGTTGAACTTCCGGACCTCGGCGCCCGCATCGATCATCGGGTTCCAGAAGTCGCCCGCGCAGTTCTTCGCGCCCAAGGTGTCGACGACGAGCCGCACTTCGATCCCATCCCTCGCGCGCTGGGCGAGAAGGTCCCGGAAATGGGTGCCGATCTTGTCGGGCTGCCAGATGTAGTACTGGAGGTTGATGGTCTTACGCGCCTCGCGAAAGGCCCTTTCGATCTCGGGATACGCTTCTTCGCCATCCCGATAGATCGCGAACGAGCTGGCTCGTCGAGGTTCCGGGTCCACATCGCCCAGGGCTCTCGAGACCCGGGCGACGTCGGCGAACGTGGTCGCGGCCAGAAATTCCTCAGGGAGCGCCTCGGCGGGTCGCGGCGCGACCGTCGCGGACAGGCGACGAGCGCGCTGGCGAAGGCCGCTCTGGGAGTCGAGTCGTCTGGGACCGAACAGGAAATAGACGAGCCCGGAGACGATCGGCAAAGCCCAGAAGGCGAAGATCCAGGCGAGCGTGGTCGCGGGCCTGCGACGCCGCAGGAGGAGAAATAGGGTGCTCCCGATGATCCACGCTACGAACAGCGCGGTCCAGACGTAGTCGGGAGCGAAATGGAGGCGACTGGTGAGGGCGTCGTAGAGCATCGATGGGGGGCGAGTACGGGCGAGGACGCCACTGGAAGCCTCACGTTGTAGCGCCCTCACCTTTCGTCGAGATGAAGGAGTGAGCGCTCCGTTGAACGGCTTCTCTTTCCGACCTGGGAGGGTCGGGGTAGCGGAGGCAGCACGATCCCCCAGGATCGGGAGCATGTCGACGTGGATGGCGTGGTCGAAGAGAGCCGCCACTTCGAGATGGCCAGGGCGAACCCCGCCATTCAGCTCACCGAGAGCTCGCTTTGGTTCCGTCAGGTGGCGTAGTTCTCCGAGTGCCGCACGAGTTCGAGCGGCACGGGATCAGAACCAGAACGTCGTCTGCACGTAGCCGTAGAGCGCGTCCCTGCCGCCGTTGCCCGTCGACGCTCGCTTGGCGAAGCTGCCCGCCGAGTGATAGGCGACGCCGAACTCCAGGAGGCTGCTCTTCGGCGCGAGCTCGTACCGGAATCGGATCTCGGACAGCGCTCCGATGTGATCTCCGGAGTTGCCTGTCGGGTCCTGAATGTCCGTGGTCGTCCAGGCATCGCGGTCCGAAGCGAGGTACTCCTCGCGGTAGAGGGCCATGAGGCTCCAGCGGTCCGCTGGCTCCAGCCAGACGCGGACGCCGGGTGAAATCAGGTTGGCGCGCGCGATCTCGCGGAAGATGCCGGTCGGCCCGAAGTCCTGGCGCGGAATGCCGTAGAGCGAATCGAATCGTTCGTTCTTGCCGTCGTTCGGGTCGCTGTCGCCCGACGCCCAGTCGAAGACGCCCTCCACGCGGAGCTTCGTCTCGCCGGGCAGCATGTAGCCGACGGTCAGGTGATGGAGGAAGGCCTCGTGGTCCAGGCTCTCCGTGGAAGAGGCCGACTTCCGGGACTTGCCGAACTGAAGCGCGGACTCCAGCTCCCAGTGGACCGTCTCTGGCTCCGGATCCTTGTTGAGCCGTCCGCCGACCGTGACGAGCTGGCGATTCGCCGTCGCGAAGTCCAGGGAGTCGCGCTCGTTGAGGCCCAGGAGATAGCCCTGCACGGTCGAACCGAGCGGACCCTGCGGCGCATCCCCGACGAGGCCCCAGAAGCGGATCGAGGGCGGCTCGGCGTTGAAGCGCGTATCCCCGTCCCTCAGCGCGTCCGGGTCGCCATTCCCAGGCAGGCGCTGGACGGGGTAGGTGTAGAACGCGCGCGCCTCGACCCCGTTGGCGGACTCCCACTGGGCGTTGAGGCCCGTGAAGGCGTTGATGGTGTTCCGGAAGATGTTGCGCGCCACGAGCCTGCGGCTGCCGACGTCCATCGTGTGCCGGCCGAGCTGCACTCGGAGCTTGTCGCCGGGCTCGAAGGCGTCCGTGAAGCGCGCGGCCACGTAGCCTTGGAGCAGATCCAGCGTGTCGACCTCGTTCGTCGTGAGCCGCGCGTCATCGGGGACGCCCAGCGCGCGCGCGTCGATCACCTCTGCCGTGGCCTCGAGGTAGGTGTCCCTCAGCGTCATCGCCACGAGCGCGCGGGTGAAGGTGCCGTGGTTCTCCCCGGACTCGCCGCTCTTGAAGCGCCGGTCGAGGCTCTCGTAGCGAACATCGACGCTGCCGCTGATCTCGAACCAATCCGGTGACTCCAGGGTGTCGGAGAGACGCCAGGGCACCGCCTTCTGAGAGGGGAAAGCGAGAGGGCTGCCGGCCGAGAGGCACAGGGCAGCCCAGAGGATGGTGCGGGGTGAGGTCATGGGTCGCAGTAGAGCGGCAGCCCATGGCCCCCACAAGGAGTTAGTTGAACGTCAGGCGCAGTCCGTCCGTGAAGTTCGAGGTCGGGGTGCCGCCCGAAGAATCGCGGTGCCAGAGCTGGAAGCTTCGTGTCTCGCTCGGAAGGACCGAGACGAAGCCTGTCGGCGTCGGCACCATGTTGAGGTTCACCGTGAGGTCGATCTCTCCGTTGCTCCCCGAGTTCTGGATCTGGCCCGGGCCCACGAAGCGCCCGATGGCGCCGAGGAGGCAGAGGTTGCCCGAGCTGCCGCCCGGGTTCATCACGAAGCCCTCGGTCTGGCTGGTGATGAAGAATCCGAAGGCGAAGTTCGGCAGTCCCGAGGCGGTGAGCGTCAGATCGTTGTCCGAAACCGTGAGCGAACCCGCGGCCGACATGCTGCCCGGCTGGCCCGTGGAGTTGGCGTTCGCCGTGCAGTAGTTGGTCCCGAAGCCGCCAAGTCCGTCCCACTCCACGAGATACTGGTTCGTGAAGGTGTGGAACTCCTCCGCGTCGTTCCACTCGCCGTTGCCGAACATCTCCACGAAGTTTTCAGGGCCACCGCTCGCCGAGATGTCGTTCGGTTCACCCGCTGCAAAGTTCATGAACGTGAACGGCTCACCGGTGACCCATTCGAATCCGCCGGCTGGCTCCGAGTAACCCGGCGCGGACAGGTTCTGGGACAGGCCGATCCACGGGCGGCTGGGCGCGATGTTGTTCAGGATCCAGTCCAGCTCTGCCTGGTCCTGGATCGTCACGAGGTGGCCCGGATTGCCGTTCCAGATCACGCCCTCGGCCGCGAGCTTCGCGTCGTTCCAGCCGAGCTGCGCGCTGTAGAGCTTGTAGAAGTGCCCGTTGTTCGGGTTCAGGATCGGCGTATCGAGGTTGACCGTGAAGTCGCCGATGGCCGTTCCCGTGACGCCGAAGTTGCCGACCCGGATGAAGTAGACGCCACCCATCGTCGCATTGAAGTCGACCTCGCTCACGAGACCGCAGCTGGAGTCGTCATTGCAGGCGATGATGTTGCCAGCGCAGCTACCGTCGTACACGGCGACCTTCGTATCTCCGCTGGTGAAGCCGTTGCACATGGACAGGATGTGGGGGCCTGAGGCGCCCGCAGTCCACTGGAACCAGACATCGTTGTAGATGTCGTCGTTGCCGGCATTGTCGCAGAGCGGATCCGGCACTCCGTCGGTCGTCGCGATCGACGTGTCGAACTGGAACGGTCCGGCGCCGGAGATGGCCTGGGCCATGGAGCAACTGTCGGCACCCTGTGCGAGAGCGCTGCCGCCGAGCACGAGACCGGACGCTGCACCGAGCGCGAGGTAGGAGAAGACGCAGGAGGGACGGCGGGAGAGGATTTGCATCTTGAAGCGGGGTTTGGAAAGGACCTGGAGCCCATCGATCGGGTTCCGTGGACCTCTCACGCTAAACGCCCGCCGCGAAGTCGGCCACAGATGATTGGGCCGTCCGCCAGTGCCCGTTCTTCGTGCCGTTCCGGGAACCTCCGCTGGTCTCCGCCAGCCCGCTCGACGCTACCGGGGCAGCTCCGGCCCCGCCGCGCTGTTCGCCTCGATCAGCTTCAGGTGTTGCTCCAGCGTTCCCTTGACGGCCGCGGCCATCTCCCTGGCGATGCCCGCTTCCGGGAAGAGCTCGAGCGCCTTCAGCGTCGGGGTTCGCGCCTCGTCGTAGCGCTTCAGCGCCGTGAGGACATCGCTCAGCTCGAACTGTGCGGGGAAGTGATTCGGCTCGATCAGGACCGCGTTCCGCAGGGCATGGACGGCATCTTCGGCAAGTCCCGCCTCCCTGGAGAGCTGTCCCTGAAGCGTGTACGCGAGGAGCAAATTGCCGTCCCGTTCCTCCTCCGGCCAGGCGTTCCGCGCCTCGATCGCCCGGTTCACCCAGATCAGCGAGAGCGCACTACGGTTCTGAAGGCGGAGACTGGTCGCCAGGTTGAGAGCGCGGTCCGGGTTGTTTCCGACAAGCCGCTCCAGTTGCTGCTGAAGAAGCAGCTGCTCTTGACCGCTGGGCGGTGAGAGCATGTAGGCCCGTACGAGCACCGGCTCGAGCGCGAGCAGCCACGACTCTTGCGCCGATTCCGAAGCGTTCGGTCCGGGTTGCTGCCGGAGCAACAGCGACGCGACGTTGTTGTGGGACTGGAAGTCTTCCGGCATCAGGCGCGCCGCGTTGCTGAAGCTCTCCAGAGCTCCCTCGAAGTCGTTTAGCTGAACCATCGCGAGGCCGCGCTGCTTGTGGGCCAATCCGTTGTTGGGATTCTCGGCGAGAGCGCGATCGAGGTAGCGCAGCGCTTCGGTCGGGCGCCTTCGCTTGCCCTCCAGGGTTGCCCGCAGGACGAGAGCGCGCACGTTCTTCGGGCTGTCCTCCGCGAGCACGCGCTGGATGGCGGCTTCGGCGATCTCCAGGCGTCCGCCCTCCAGCGCGGCCGATGCGAAGTCGAGCCGCAGATCAGCGTCCTGGGGCCTGAGTTCCAGAGCACGATCGAACGTCGTTCGGGCGCCCTCGAAGTTGCCCTCCCGCATCAGGATCTGCCCGAGCTGCGCCTGGTAGCTCGGGTTGGACGGGGCCGCCTTCATCGCGAGCGCGATGGCCTCCTTCGCCTGCTGGGTCTCCCCGCGGCGAAGGTGGATCTGGGCCAGCAAGGACGCGAGTTCCGGCTTCTTCCCCCAGTCCAGAATCTGCGCGGCGCCCTCGGCGAGGCGAAGCGGATAGTCGAGGTCCGGCGTCTTGGCGACGTCGATCCGCAGGAGGTTCGAATAGATCTGACCGAGCGTCGCCTGATAGCGGTCGTCGGTGGTCGCGAAGACGGTGGGATCGAGGCGGCGTTTCTCGGCGGGCGTGTTGAGGATCAGGTTCTCCAGTCGCGCGATCCGCTCCGCGCCGCTCCTGGTCTCGTCGTCGACGAACGAGCCGTCGCCGTACTTCGTCACGGCCTTCAGCGAGTGAAGGTAGTGGATGTACGCCTGTTCCAGGGTCGGGGTGTCCTGGGTCCGAACGTACTCGGTGATGTAGGCGCGGCCGGCTCCCCAGCGCACGTTCGGGCTGTCGGGCGCGTCTTCCACGGCGGCATCGCGGAAGGCGATCTCGTTCTGGAAGGTGTCCTCGTGGGCCCAGCTGATCCGGCCCATGAGAGCGGCCGCCGTCAGGGTGACGAGCGCCATCGGCAGGGCGGACCGCAGGCGCGCGAGCACCGCGATGAGCGCCAGGGCAGCGCCGAAGACAGCCAGGTACAGGTAGCGATCGGACTCGGGGAAGAGGCCCGCCCTGTCCGGGGACGCGACCATGGGCGCGATGACCACGAGCGCGCCGATGAGGCCGAAGGCGACCGCGCGCTTGCGCAGGACGAGGGCCGCGATGGCGGCGACGACCGTGCCTCCGAGCCAGAGGGCTCCGTGCAGAACCGCCTGCGAGCCCGCGGGCAGGACGGGATGTACAGGTCGGAAAACGGCGGGCGCGTCCGGCCAGAAGAGATGGCGCAGAAAGCCTCCGGCGAGCTCGATGCGAAAGGTCCATTCGCGCGAGGCGGAGAACCCGAAGTCGCCGTGGTCGCGGAACACGCCTGCGGTCACGTCGCCAAACACGTAGACGCGCACGCCGTACCAGATGGCCAGCGGAAGAAAAAGGGCCAGCAGCGCGCGCCGCCCGGGCGTCGAGCTGAGCCTGCGCCCGGCCGTCACGTCGAGCAGAACCGCGAGGATCGGCACTACGATTGCGGTCTCCTTCGACGCGAGCGCAAGCAGCATGAGCAGCGCCGCGAGCCAGGGCGCGCGCTCGGCCTGGGCCGCGCGTTCGTAGGAGAGCAGAGCCCAGAGCGCCAGAAAACCAAAGAGCGGGTCGTTGACCGCCGACATCCACGCCACGGATTCGACCTGCGCGGGGTGGAAGGCGAAGAGCCACGCGACCGCGGCGCCGCCGAGCGCGGCACGCGTCGCGCTCGCGATTCCGGCCCGGGTTCGCAGAAGGAGCGCACCGAGCCGGAACGCGACGATCGTTCCCGCGATGTGCAGCAGCAGCGACACGAGGTGGAAGCCGAAGGGCGCGCCGCCGCCGATCGTGCGGCCGACCGCCAGCGCCAGGCTGGTCAGCGGCCGCCAGACGCCGCGCTGAACCTCGCTGTCCTGGTTGTTGAACTCCCAGAACGGCTCCATGAAGCGCTGGAGCGCCGCCTGGATCGACCGGGTAGCGGGCGCTTGCTCGATGAGCGGCAGGTCGTCGTACACGAGTTCGCCGCTCAGCGAGGGCACGTAGAGCGCCGCCGTCGCCGCGATCAGCAGCAGGGCGAGGGCGAGAACGAGCGGGCGAGGAGCGACGGAATCGCTATCGATGGGGCGCGGGGAGTTCGTCACGGACAAGGTTGTAGGGGATGGCGGCCGCGTTTCCACGGCCCTGGACGAGGACCTCTCCGTCGCGCGTCTCGAACGCGGTGAAGAGCCCCCCTCGACCGCGGAGGAGCGAGTCGCCTGCGACGCCACCCGCGATGTCGTTCTGGGTCTGGTAGTAGTAGAAGACGCGGCGTCCGGGCCGGGTCCTGTACGCGGGAGGCGCGCTGGAGTTGAAGCTGCCGTGTTCGGGATCCGTGAAGCCGCCGAGGAAGGTGACCTCGTGCAGGCCCTCGTCACCCGAGGCAAGCTCCGTGCCGGAGACGCGGAGGGTAGTCAGAAACAGCGGAGCGCCGTCGCTGGCTTCGACCTCCTGGACCGAGATTCCCGTGATGGTGCCCAGGACGGCGCCGTCGGCCAGGGCAAGCGCCTCCTCCTGGGACAGGGACTCGTAGCCGCCCGGGGCCGCGAGCGTCGTCATTCCGCGCACCCCGCGTGCGAGGCCGAACAGCACGGGGTTCTGGGGGTCGTCGCGGAGCAGCGCCTGGGCCAGAGCGCGGCCCTCGGGATCGTTCAGGGCCACGAGAGCATCGCTGAGGGCGATCTGGAGGTCGCGACGATTGGGGAGCCCCGCGACGAGGGGCCGGAGCCGGTCGGCGGCGGCGCGGAACTGGAGCTCCTGGGCGTCGGCCCAGGCGAGCGCGATCTGGAGGCCGTAGAGGTTCGGGAAGCGGTCGGCCACCGGGAGAAGGAATTCGAAGACCCAGGGGACCTCGCCCTGGGCCATGAGCGCGGCGCCGGCGCCTTCGAGCACGCCGCGCAGGTAAGCGCCGGGCGCTTCCTTCGAGGCGAGTGCGCGGTCCCGCCAGAGCGCGAGCGCCTCGGGCACGATCTCGATCTGCTCGAGCGGGGACTCGAAGGGGGAGCTGATTCGCTGGGCGGCGGCGTGCAGCGCGAGGGCCGGATCGGCTCCCTCCGCGACGTCCCGGAGGGCCGCGTACGGGCGCGCCTCCGGGCGCATGGACATGCGCTGAAAGGTCATCGGCGTCACGTTGGGCGCAGGGCCGTCGTCGACGCCTTCCACTCCGAGATCGGTCCAGCCGAAGGCGAACCGCTCGAGCCCGCTGGAGGCCAGGATCAACCGTGCGTCTTTCGGTGCCTTCTGGATGCCCAGGTCGGGCGGAAGCCAGAGGATCTTCTTCTGACCCGCGGCGCTCCGAAGAAGGTCGAGGCCCCAGCCCGCCGATGCGTAGGCTCCTATCGGAAACGACAGGACGAGAGGCGAGCCGATCGACGCGAACTCGCTCGGCGGAACGATCTTGCCCGGCGGAGCCGAGCTCCAGCCCGCCGCCTTCTCGACCCTCTCCATGTCCTCGTACCAGAGCGCGGAGCGATAGGCGACGTCGATGCCGAAGGCCGCGAGCAGGTCCGCGCGCTCTGGCGTCAGAAGCCCGAGGACCAGCGCCCTGTGCGGCCCGGGGACTCCTGCCTGTGCGAGTCGCTCGGCGCTCCGTTGCAGGCAGGCGGCTTCCAGCAAGAGGTCGGCCGTCGTGGGTGAGAGCGCCCGTTGATCGAGCAGCACCTGCGTGCCATCCGAGCCGGTCGGTAGAACGGTGTACTGGCCGTTCTTCGTTTCGAAGATCTCCAGCGGTTTCACCGCGAAACGTTGCCAGGGAGGATAGATCCCGATGGGGGAGATCGGCACGAGCGCGGCGACCCCTGCGAGCGCGAGCCCCGTGAGCGTGCCGAACCGGAGGCCGGGAACCGCGTTCGCAGCGGCAAGCGCGATTCCGATTCCTGCGAGGATCGCGCCGTGCACGACGAGCCCCGCCGAGCCGGCGCTCTTCCAGTCGATGGATTCCATCTGCGCGAAGGCCAGCGGATAGGAGAGCCAGCCGAGCGCGAGTCCGACCGCCAGGGCGATCCGCCCGGACCGGAACCCCCGGGATGCGAGGACCGCGCCGAGCCCGAAGCCCGGCAGAACGAACATCACGAGGGCGGCGCTGGCGTCGACGAGCGGCGTGCCCGCCAGGGACGCGTCGGAACCGAAGCGCAGGCAGTGCGCCTTGAAGCCGAGCGGCGTGGTCGTCGCCGCGACGACGGCCAGGGACAGAACGGAAAGGGCCGCCGCCGTGGCCGCCGCCGCGACCCAGCCTCCGCGCGGTCTGGATCGGACGAGCGGCCCGAAGAGGACCGCTCCCAGCCCGATCAGTCCCAGGAAGACGAGCCCGAGCACGCGCTCGTCCCACGGGGTCCCGAGCCCGACTCTGCACCCCAGCCGAAAGAGGCTCGCCGCCTGAAGACCCAGTCCCGCGCCGACCACCAGGAACCCCAGCCGGTGGAGCGGACCCAGCGGAACCACGGGCGCGGCCGAGCCGAGGGACCCGTGGAACTCTTCTACGTAGGGCTTCGGCAAAGCTGCGGTCGGGGTCTATTCCGGTAGCGGTCGAACGGAGATCGACTTGTACCAAACCTCGGAGCCAGGGTCGTGGGCCTGCAGGGCGAAGGTGCCTCGGTCGATCAGGCGGCCTGCGAACTGGGGGATGCGCTCGACGCCCTCGGGCTCGAGGTAGTCGATCAGTGGCTTTCCGTCGACCGAAACGGTGACGTGCTTGCCCACGACGCGGACGTTCATGGCGAACCACTCGTCGTCCTTGGCGGGCGGTTCCTTGATGTCGTCGATTCCGTAGAGGCCGCCGGTCCTGCGCCAGTCGGACTGGGAGTTGTTGACCTGGACCTCGTAGCCGCGCTCGGGCCAGCCTTCCTCCTGGAACTTCGTGTGGAAGTACACGCCGCTGTTCGAGCCGGGCTTCGTCCGGATGAGCGTGCGGAGCTCGAAGTTCTTGAAATCGTGGTGGTAGACAGGGCCGTCGTAGAAGACGTGGGCGCGGTTGCCCTGGACCACGAGAGCGCCGTCCTGGACGCGGACGGACTCGGGGTTCTCGTTCACCTTCCAGCCCGTCATATCCTTCCCGTTGAAGAGTTCGACGAAGCCGCCTCCGTCGCCCAGCTCGCGCAGGCGCAGGTTGCGCCAGGCGACCTGCCACTTCGGGTCGCCACCGACTGAGTGAACCTGGAGCCCGAGGAAGCCGGCGGGGGAAACGCTGTCGACGACCGTGGCGATCGGGATACCGTTGATCCAGGTACGCATCGTCGGGCCGAGGCAGATGACGCGGTAGTGGTTCCACTCACCGTTCTGGAACGCGGCATTCTTCACCGGGTCCTCGCGGTTCTCGCTGAGCCAGCCGCGGCGCGCCTCGTCGTAGATGAAACCCGCAGCGCCGTTGGTGGAGATCTCGACCTGGTAGCCGTGCACGCGTCCGGAGTTGTGCGTCGGGAAGGAGTGGCTGCGGATCTGGACGCCACTGTTGAGCTCGTCGTTCAGGAGCTTGACGTCGAACTCCAGCTCGAAGTCGCCGAAGAAGCGGTCGCTGCAGAGGAACGAGTTGGGGCTACCCTCGGCGGTCGTGCCGACGATGGCGCCGTCCTGGACCTCGTACGTGGCGGTCCCGTTGAGCTGGGTCCAGCCCTCGAGCGTGTGGCCGTCGAAGAGGCTGATCCACTCGTTGGTGGGGGGAGCCGAGGCCGACGCCAGCCCGCAGGCGATAAGTGCGGGGAGCACGGTGGAGAATGTCGAAGTCAAAGAAGATCGGGGGTCAGGCGTTCTACCGGGTCAATCAAGAATCAGTCGCGGTGGATGTTAACAGCACTTCGGCGGTGTCGGAGCCAGACCGGGCGAAGTGGTAGAAGAACCGCCAGTGCATGGCCATGGCGCCGAGGACGGCGATGTGCCAGAGCTCGTGGAAGCCGATCACGCCCGGGACGACCGTGGGCCACTGCAGGCCCAAGAGAATGGCGCCCACCGAGTAGGTGACGCCCCCCGCGATCAGCAGACGTATCCGCGCCGTGCCGAGCCTCTTCCAGACGATCAGTCCGCAAACGCCCGCGAACCAGCCGAGCAGCAGGAACACAGCGGTCCCCAGGGCAGGCGGCACGTCCTCGTAGTAGACGCTGAAGAGCGTCACGCCCGTGGCGACCGCGCTCCACATCACCACGAGCGTCAGCCAGCGCGCGGGTCCCCGGAAGAAGAGCCACTGGATCGGCGTATGCGTGCCGGCGATCAGCACGAAGATTGCCGCAAAGTCCAGGCGTCCCAGGACGGCGCGGGCCGTCGACCCCTCCTGGAGCATGTGGTAGACGCCGCTCATGGACAGGAGGAATACCGTGCTGAAAACGTAAACCCCGAGGCAGACCATGCGTCCTCGATGTCCGCGCGCTTCCTGCAGCAAGATGACGCCGAGGATGGCGAAGACGCCTGCTCCCAGGAGGTGGGAGATCGAGGAGAACGGCTCGTAGAAGCCAGGGAGTGAGCGGATGGGCACGGTGGGCACCAGTCACACGGTCGGCACGCCGAGCGCAACACGTGATTGAAGGAAATGGGGGGCTTACGGGGCCGGCCAGCGAATGGATCGATGGCACCAGAAATCCGGAACGAGCGTTACGCTCAAGGGCTCCCGGGCAGAGGGGGCCCGATGAAGGACCGTGCCACTCGACTCTTCTTACGTTACGTCCGCCGTGCCGACGGTCGGGCGATCGGCAGGCTGTTCGACCTCGTGGGCCCTGAGTTGCTCGCCCTCGCGCGGCATCTTGCGCCCGATATCGCGAGCGCCGAGGACCTCGTTCAGGCGACGTTTCTCGTGGCGCTGGAGGGAGCGGATCGCTTCGACCGCTCGCGTGAGGTGCGCCCCTGGCTCTTCGGCATCCTGACACGGGAAGCCGCCCGTGGGCGGCGAGATGCAGGGCGCCGCCGAGCCCGTGAGTCGTCGCTGAGAGTGGAGGACGCGGCGGTTGTCTCCGTGATAGAAGAAGTGAGCGACGTGGCCGAGGCCGTCGAGTTCGCGCTCCAGCGTTTGCCGGAGCGCTACCGTGCCGTGCTACAGCCCTTTCTGATGAGCGGCCTTACGGCACCGGAGATCGCTCTGCAGCTGCCAGAGGCTCCATCCAGCGGCACGGTGCGCGTCCAGATCGCGCGGGGGCTCGAAAGGCTGCGGAAGCTCTTGCCCTCGGATATGGCGCTGGCCGTTGCGGCGGGTAGCGCGCTGCCGCGGGGGCACGCCGCGGTCCGCGAGGTCGTGGTCGCGGCGGCTCGGCCACGCACCGTGCTGGCGGGCTCCTCGCCCATGGTGTCTTCAGCAGTCGTTCATGCTCCCCTCGGTCTCGCTTTCGGAGGCCTCGTCATGTCCAAGCTACTCCTTGCCGTCGGCGGCCTGGTGGGTGCTGCCTTGTTCGCCGTCTTCCTGATCCCGAGCCGTTCCCAGGACGTGGTCGGAGCTCCCTTACAGGCGAACCCGATAGCGGACGCTCGACGGGTTGCACTTCGCGAGCTGGCGCCGCGACCCGAAAGCCGAAGCAGGCCCGGTCCCTCGGCCGGCGCCGAGTCAGAGCTCGATACGGTCGATGGGGCACCGGTTTCGACGTCCATGGCCCCGGAGATGACGGCCTACTGGACCGGGAGGGTTCTGATGGCAGACGGCTCCGCCGCGGCCAAGGCGGTCATCCACGATGCGATCGAACTGACTCCCGTCGCCCTCTCGGATGATGAAGGTCTCTTCCGCCTCCCTGTCGACGGGAAGCCTCCCTTCGTGTTCGCGATTCTCCCGGGCCAAGCGCACTCGCTGGTGGCGCTCACCGACCCTCTGCAACCCATCGAGTTGAGGCTCGGGGGACCCGGTGCGAGCCTGGAGGTTCGACTGGTCGACGAGGGTGGCGAGCCTGTGCCGGAAGCGGACGTTCTGGTGTGCGAGCCCTCCGCGCTTCGCAGCGAACCGCTCTGGGATCCCCTGAGCGGGAAGGCGTTCAGCGTTCATCCGAGACTTCGTGCGCGAACCGACGTCGAGGGCTGGGTCAAGCTCTCGGAGCTTCCGTGCATCACGCATCATGTGCACGCTAGCGCCAGCGGCTTCGTCGAACGGTGGATTCCGACTCCGCCGCTCGTTCCTGGCGAACGGATCACCTTCGACGTCGTCATGGGAAAGGATGCGAGCCTTGGCGGAGAGGTTTCCGTGCCGGACTCTCTCCCCGAGAGCTCACTTCGGATCGAAGGTCGACTGGTGGATTCCGAGGGAGCACCGCTGGCTTCCTGGTACGTCAGGTCCCACGAAAGAAGCCTCATGGTTTCGGAGAGTCAGGGCCGCACCGGGGTCGATGGCGCCTTTGTGCTCGAGGGAGTCTCAGCGAGGACTCAGGTTCTCTCGGCCATGCCCTACCAGGGCTACTACGACCCGGAGAAGGGCTTTGCGGTCTTCCGCGACGTTCACGCCGGTGATGCGGCTCTGGTGCTAGAGGTCTCGGGCAAGTGCTTGACCTCCAGGCTGGCGGTGGTCGGTCGCGTCGCCTATCCCGACGGCAGTGTTCCGGCGCTGGCCAAGGTGGGAATTCGATCCCGTGAGGAGGGCTGGTCCACTTGGGCTCTAGCAGACGCCGACGGCCGCTTCCATGCAGGCACGGACGCGCTCGGGGGCGACTACGAACTCCAGGTGCTCGCCGACACGGAGCGCGGGCTGCACCCGACCACGTCCAAGGTTTCGCTCGGAGACGGCGAGCAGCTCGACGTGGGCGTGATCGAGGTCCCGCGGCCCGGCTGGCTGGAAGTGAGTCTGCTCGCGCCGGATGAGCCCCGGCGCGGGAGCGGTAGCCTCACGCTTGCGGCCACGGATGGATCCGGGTCAGAGGACCGCCAGGAGGAAATCCCATGGGATGCGGCGATGCCGCTGGCGCTCGTCCCCGGCCTCTATCGCGTCGGGTTTAATGCCACGCACTACTCGTCCCGGGCCATCGAAGTCATGGTGATGAGCGAGAGGACGACGCGCCTCACGCTTTCGGCGGAGTCGACCACGAGGGTCCGGCTGAGCGTGGTCGACGCCGATGAACGTGAGCCTGAGGGCGTTGTCCAGCTGGAAATCCGTCACGCGCCGACCGGCGTGCTCCTACGCGAGGAGATGCTCATCGACGCAATGGCCATCGAGATCGACCTGGAGCCGTTGGAAGGGGACTATCGGGTCATGGCGCGTGCGCAAGACGGAAGCGTGGGGTCGATCGAGGGACCGCTCGTGGGTCGGGAACGCTCCCATACCATCCGCCTCCTCCCCCGGTAGCCCTCCGCCTCGGGTCCCGATAGAGTGCCCGCGCGATGGGTGCCAAGAGAACGGGATGGAGGCGGGTGGGACGCTGGCTCTCATGGGGAATCCTCGGTGCGCTCGTCGTCTACGTGGGGGTGGCCGCCACTGGACGTTGGACCGTCCTGGGAGAGCTCGCGAGTCAGTTTCGCTTCTACTTCGGGTTCGTTGCGCTGGCCGCTTGCTTGATCTTCGCCGCGGGCCGGCACTGGCGGAAGGCGGCGCTCGCTGCTGCGCTGGTCCTCTGGGGAAGCTGGCCCGAGGGGGGGCTCTGGCCATGGTCCGCCGGAGAGCCTTCCCGTTCGGAGGCAGCCACCGTGGCGCTGCCTTCAGGACCGCGCGGAGGTGGGTCACACCCGACAGCGTCAGTGGATGCTCCCGGCTCGCCGGTCTTCCACATGGTTTGCTCGAACGTGCTGCGCCCGAACGTCCGGTACAGGGAGCTATTGGAAGCGGTCCTCGAAAGTGATCCGGACGTGATCGGTTTCCTGGAGTTCTCGTCCGACTGGCGAGACGCCGCGATCGAGCGACTGTCCGCGGACTATCCTTACCACGTCGAGGCGCTCAACACGACGGGGTGGAACCCCTTCACCTGGGGGCTGATGCTGTTCTCCAAGACCGAGATCGTGTCGTTCGAGGTCCTGAAGATCGACTTCGACGAGTGGGCGCTGCGTCCGATGCTTCAGGCCACGATTGCGGAGCCACTCGACCTGACGATCACGCTCGCGCATCCAGAGCGCCCGGGCAAACCCGCCCGCATGCGCGCTCGACGACTGGCGCTCGAAACGATCGCGGCGTCCGATGTCGAGGGTCCTTGGCTCGTCATCGGGGACCTCAACACGACGTCCACCTCGCCGCTGTTCCGGGACCTCGTGCAGGCCACCGGGCTTCGCGACAGCCGCGTCGGGTTCGGGAGGCTACCCACGTGGGAGTTCGGCAACAGGTTGCCGGGTCCGCTGCCGCTACCGCTCCCGTCCTGGCTCCGGATCAGCGTGGCGATCGATCACGCGCTCTACCGTGACGGCCTGCGGGTCGTCGATCGGTCGACGCTCTACGCGCCGGGTAGCGATCACCGGGCCGTGTCGGTGACGCTGGCCGGTCGCTGATGCGATGCGTCGCGCTCGCTGTCCGGGCGAAGTCGCGCCATCTGGAGCTGTAGTCCGCGGGTCCCAGGGGTGACGCCCGCGATCACGAAGGGAGCATAGCCAGGCGCCTCGAATTCCAGCGCGAAGCGCGAAGGCGTCGATCCATCGGTGCCCCGGTCAGGATCCGGGCCGTGCAGGCGGAAGGCGCCCTGGGGGCCAATGACCAGCTCGTAGTCCGCGGCGTTCTGCCACCGATGGACGTTGACGAGGCTCAAGTCGGAGCCGCCGGCGATCTCCACGTCGACGTCGGTCAAGCCGCGAAAGAGCGCGCGTCCCTGCACCGAGTCGATCCCTTGCCCCGCCTGGTCGAGCACGGTGCCCGAGGTGACCGCCGCCGGGAATCGCGCCCTGGGCGGCAGAAGGCGAACGTCACCCAGGTCGATCCCGTTGCCGGCGGGAACAGCCACACTGCAGGGTGCCGCGAGGTAGTCGTCTTCATCGCGTACCCGAAGGACGCTGATCGCGTCGGGAAGAAACTGGCGGGTCAGGACGATGGCGACGCGGCCCTCTGCATCGGCTCTGCGGACGGCTCCGTCGCGCAGCCGCGGGGGGCGCCGGGCGGGAAACGGTGGTCGGCTCGTCACGCCCCCGTCCGGACCATCGAAGAGATTCACGGAGACCCCGACGATCTCGTTGGCCATCGGGACGCCGTTCCCGTCGAAAGCGCGAAAGTGAATCGTGACGGGCTCGTGGTCTCGCTCGGTCTTCACCGTGGTGGGGAGACGATCGGAGAGGTCGGCGACCCCATGGGGCTGCCAGCTGGCCACGTCCGGCGGAGGGAACTGCTCCGAAAGCCTCACTTCGATGATCGGACCACGCGCCACGGGCAGGCCCTGCGACATCGGGAGCAGCTCCGCTTGCTCCGGAGCGCTGGCGGGCGGTGCGGACCGCGACCCATCAGACGCCGCCGAGATCCAGGCCGCCACCAGCACGGTGATCGCGGTGAGGGAGAGGATTCCAAGTCTCATGGCCTGTGCCTCTGGAGTTCGTGGCGGCTCCCCTTCCAGATGCGTTCCGCCGTGCGTCGGCCCTCGCCTGGCCCCCGCCCGGCCGTCGGCTACTGGAGCAGGACGCCGAATTCGCCGTCACCGGACAGCGAGATCTCGCCCGCTCTCAGCTTCAGCGCGTCCTCACCGAAGATCTTCTTTCGCCAGCCCCGCAGCGCCGGTACGTCGGGCTGCGGCTCCGTCGCGATTCGATCGAGGTCGTTGCGGCTCGCGATCATCGAGGTCGACACGCCGTGCGCGTCGCAGCGCAGGCGCAGCAGGGCCTGGAGCAGTGCGACGAGAGGCTCGTGGCCCGACAGCGGCGCGCGCGACGTCGGCGCTTCCGGCCACTCTTCTTCCGGGGTGGCGAGGGCGCGCTCGATCGCGTCGAGCATGGCGCGCCCGTCGACGCCTTTCGCGACCTGGGGCTTGAGGCCGCGCACGCGCGCCAGCTCTTCGACGTCATGGGGCACGTGCTGGGCGATCTCGGCCAGCGCATCGTCGCGCACGACCCAGCCGCGCGGAATGTTGCGCGAGACCGCCGCTCGCTCGCGCCAGTCGGAGAGCTCCCTGAGGATCGCGAGGTCCTTCCGCTCCGGCCTGCGGATCTTGATACGGCGGTAGGCGAGGCGCGGGTCGACCACGTACCTCGACGGTTCCACCAGCGCCTCCATCTCCTGCGCCACCCACGCGCCGCGACCCTTGGTCTCCAGGTCCGCGACCAGGATCTCGTAGATGCGGCAGAGGTGCGTGACGTCGCCCAGCGCGTAGTCGATCTGGCGCTCCGACATCGGCCTCACGGACCAGTCGACCGCCTGCGAGGCCTTGTCGAGCTGGACCCCCAGAAGCTCGGCAGCGAGCTTCGCGTACCCGGGCTGGTCCCCGAGCCCGCACACCGACGCCGCGATCTGCGTATCGAACACGGGCCCGGGAACGGAGCCGGTCGCGTGGAAGAAGATCTCCAGATCCTGCACGGCCGAGTGCAGCACCTTGAGCGTGCCCGGCTCGGCCAGGAGCGCATGGAGCGGCGCGAGATCGATCCCCCTGGCGAGGGGATCGATGGCGGCCGCGTGCTCACCGTGGGCGACCTGCACGAGGCAGAGCTGAGCGTGGTAGGTGGACTCGCGCATGAACTCGGTGTCCACGGCGAGATAGGGGGCCCCTTGGAGGGAAGCGCAGAACTTCGTGAGGGACTCGGTGTCTTGGATCAGCATGGGGACGCGCACCCTACCCGAGGGGAGGGAGGGTGCGCACCGGGATCAGCCGGATCACTCGCCGGTTCCGTACCGCGTTTGCCCTGACGCTGCGGAGAGTCCTCGGGCCCTACCTGAAAACGGTGAACGCGGCGCTGGAGAAGTTCGACACGGGGCTTCCCATGACCGAGTCGCGGTACCAGTACTGAAACAAACGCGTCTCTCCTGGAACGATGGAGACGACCTGTCCCACGTCGGGTGTGTCGTTGAGATCGATCACGAGGGAGACCTGACTGCCGGACCCCGACGTCTGAATCTCACCAGGCCGGCTGTAGCGTGATACCGGGCCCCCGGCGATGCAGAGGTTCCCCACGCTACCACCCGGCCCGGGGACGAACCCAAAACCCCTCGACGTGAGGAAGTAGCCGAAGGACTGGACCGGCAGATCGGAGCAGGCGAGCGTGACGTTGTTGAGGGCGACCCTGTTGGTCCCCTGCACGAAGAGGTCCGCGTCGGTGCCCGTTGAGTTGGTGACGCCCTGGCAGACGGTCCCGGCGAAGGACAGGTCGCCACTGATGCCGACCAGGAGGTCGTACTCCACGCAGAGAGCGGGCTGGCCAGGTGCCGTGACTCTCAGCGCGACGTCCAGGTTGCTGGCGGAGTTGTTCTTGAAGCGAACGACCTGCCCGTTGATCGTTTCTTCGCCCACGGCGAGAAGCGCGCCCGTGGAGGGATCTCCGCAGCCCGGCTGAGCTAGGTCATAGAGCTCGAGGTTCAGGTCGGTGAAGCGTGCCGTGTAGTCCACGGCCACGGTGATCGATTCATCGACGCGCACTTGCGCCTGCCAGTAGTCGTCGTTGCGCGTGCCGGCCGGAGAGCGCAGTACGCGCCGGTTGTCGAGGGGGCCCAGGTTCAGAAGGATCGCCGCTGTGCAGGTGTCGTTCGGTTCCAGTGCGTCGTCGTCACCTGTTCCACACCCGAAGACCACCTGGACCGAGTAGTTCTGGCAGTTGGGCTCGTTGGTGGAATGGATCACCGCGACGAAGATGGCAGAGGCGATCGTGCCCGAGTTGGTCCACGTGACGAAACCTCGGTCCAGTGAAGAGGCTCCCGGCTGGGTCTGTGCAGCTCCCATGAAGTTGCAGCCGGGGCCGTAGAGCTCCAGGAACATCGGGAAATCACTGTAGTGGAGCGTGGTGAAGTTGACCGTTTCGCCAGCGGGCACGACGATCCCGAAGTAGTCAGGGTTCTGATTCACGGCAGAGAAGCCGTCCGTGATTCCAGCCGAGATGGGCGTCGCAGTCGCGCACGAGTTGTTGGGCTCGAACGAATCGTCCCCGGAGCAGAGTCCCGAGAGTCCGGCGCGGACCTCCAGAGTGAAGTTGTGGCATGTTCCGGTATCGATGGCGTTGTAGACCTCGAAGCGAATCTCCTGGGTCAGTCCGCTTACGTTGGCGTACGTGATCGACTCCGCGTTCGTGCTCGACTGAGAAACCGCGACAGGGCCTGCGCCGCAGGTCTCGTAGGCCGCCATGTCGATGTTGACCATGGCGCTCGCGGTGAACAAGACAGAGAGTTGGCCGGTACTTCCAGGAGGGAGAGTCAGGGAGAAGAAGACTGCGTCCGTAGCCCTGTCTCCGCAGCAGAATCCGAGAAAGGTGTCCGGGAACACGGCGAACGCTGAGTCGCACGTACTGAATCCGCTCGCTGGCAAAGGCAACGGCCCCGGCAACAGCGAGCGGGGCGCCGGTGTTGCGCTGGCCAGGGGAGCGGTGGCCAGGATCGCGGCGAAGAGGCCTCGCGCGGCGCTGTAGAACGTGGACTTCATGGAGGTCGCAGGGAAGGAGACTGGATGGACTGACGGGGGAGAGAGAGGCATGGCTCAAACGGAACGGTCACCGTGCGCACACGGTTCGCCGAGCCAACGGACGCATCCTACGCTTTGGAGGACGACGTCCCTCACTTCGGAAAGATGTCTGGAGCGGAGTGTCGAAACGGGTAGCACTGTAGCCTGGGGCCAGGTTCTTCGCAGAAAGCTGTCTCGGTGAAGTCGCTGGCGCGCTTCGACCCAGGTGCTGAGCAACCGCTCAAACGCCCCATCGACCCGGACCTCGCGACGGCGTCCTCCCCGCATCGAGCGGCCACAAGGATCACGCGATGGGCGAGTCGATTCTGTCGCGCTGCGGAGACCGCGGAGGTCAGCTCGGCGTTGAGGGCGAAGGAAGGCCGCTCCCAGTGCAGGGGGGAATGGAACGCGATGCTCTTGTCGGATCGTTTCAGCTTGCCGAGGCCTTTTTCGGAGTAGGAAGCGTTGAGTCGCAGCGCGCGCCCATCCTCCGTGACGGTGAGCCTGTGACCGAACATGCGGAGGACCTGCAGCGTTGGCTCTTCTTCGTGCGGGGTGAGACACCGGACGATGTGGCGGATGCGCTGCGCGCGGCGCGCCGAGCCCCCAAGCTCACAGTCCAAAGGATGCAAGCCCGGAGGCGCGGTCGGCTCCATGGGTCGACTTGCCGCGGTCTGAGCCGACTTGAGACACGACGGCCGTTGTTCACTGAAACGCAGTTTCGCCGGACCGCAGTGGGGCAGGTAGACATGTACAGGGCCTGCCGCCGCGTTGCGGCCGCTTGGGCCCTCGATTTCTCCTCCCTCGGCCTTCGCCCGATCTGCTGCCATGCGCGCCCTTGCCCCCTCGGTCTCTTTGTTCCCTCGCTTTTCCTGCACCTCGCTGGCGATCTCGCTGTCCGTTGCGGCGGGGTCCGCGTCCGCTCAAACTGCGATTCTGAAGGAGGGCGACCCCGCGCCGAACGGGACGTTCGGCCAGGCAATCACGCGCCTCGACCACCCCGTGGCCCAGGGGGACAGCGCCTTTGGCTGCCTGGTGCAGACGGGCGGCCTGGCCGGACCGGAGACGCTGTACTGGGGCGGCGCCCCTGGAGGCTCCCCTGGCGTGCTTCACGTCCAGGGCGTCTACGGCGGCGCCACGCAGGTAAGCCTCAGCACTGAGTTCGGGCTCGGAGGCGGTCGCGCGATCTATAGCTCGAGCGTCACGCTTGCCGGTGCTGCGGGCACCCTCGACAGCATTTGGGCAGGAGCCACGCCTGTCACGGTGGAGGGGCAGCCCGTGGCTGGGGTCTCGGGACTCGTCTACAAGGACCTCTTGTTCCCGGGTGCGACCGCAGCGGGCGACCCGTATTTCTTCGCCAACCTGACGGACGTTCTCGGGGGGCAGACGCTCTCCCGCGGCCTCTTCATCGACAACGTGCCGGTGCTACGGGACGGACAGAACCTCAGCAACGTGTTTCAGGACGTCGCGGCCGTCGGCTTCGACTTCGCCGTGTCCAGCGATGGGTCGCACTACCTGGTTGAGGTCGCGCTGGAGAACCTTCCCTTGGCGGAGAACAACGCTCTGGTCCTTGATGGCGCCGTGCTGCAGATCGGAGGCGAATTCGTTCGCGAGTCCGTCGTGATTCCGGCCTCCGCTGGCGGCATCGGCGACGCGTGGCTGAGATTTAGCGACTTCGCGATCAATCCGAGCGGCGCGCTCGCCTTCTCCGGTGACACCAGCGCTAGCTCGAGCCAGAACGCCTTCCTCGCGCGGAACGACGGCATCAGGTTCCGCGAGGGTGACGTCCTCGATGGCCTGACGCTCGACGGTAGGACCGATGCGTTCGATCTGAACGCAAACGGCGTCCTTGCACATCAGTGGCCGGTAGAGTTTCCCAGCGGTGACTCCGGGGATGCCGTGTTTATCGAAGACCGCGTGGTGGTCAAGACCGGGGATGCCGTGGACTGGAATGGGGATGGAACGCTCGATCCGGGCGTCACGATCCAGTTTTTTGCCAGCGACGATTCGCTGGCCCTGTCTGACGCGGGTCTGCTCTACTTCATTGCCAATGTGAACGTCGGCGCTGCGACGGTGGAGGCGCTCTTCCGGATGGACACCGGCGGCCTCATCTCTTCGAACTACTGTCAGGCGAACGCCAACACGACGGGCGTGCCCGCCCAGATCTCGGCCGAGGGCTCACCCTTCGCTGCGGATAACGACCTGACCCTCGTGTGCACGGACATGCCCCAGGGTGCGTTCGGTTTCTTCGTGACGAGCCAGACCCAGGGCTTCATCGCGAACCCCGGCGGCAGCGCGGGCAACCTCTGCCTCGTCGGCTCCATCGGCCGCTTCCAGCAGCAGATCCAAAACTCGGGCACCCAGGGTACGTTTCAGATCCCCGTCGACCTGACCGCGCTACCCCAGCCCATGGGTACGGCCGCGGTCAGCGCCGGCCAAACATGGAACTTCTCCACGTGGTTCCGCGACTCGGACGGCATGGGCGGGGCCACGAGCAACTTCAGCAACGGGATCGAGATTCAGTTCCTGTAGCTGACTCTGGCGGGTTGTGTGTGGGTGTAGGGGGGGGATCCGTCGCGCTGCTCACCCATTGGCGGCAGAAACGCCTCATCGACCCGGACCTCGCGAGGGCGTTCCAATCGCGGGTTGGGGGAGTCAGTACGTGCCGCGTCGGCCGTGTTGACTCAGCGCCGCGCCCTGTTGATTCAGCGTGTCGACACGACCGGCTGGCTCGGCCGTGTGGCCGCGTCGTGAGCCCCTGCCGGTGATGCCGTGTTCCTCTGATCCCCATTTCATCGAGTCCCATGTGCACCCTGTACCGATGAACCGACGTGGTCTTCTTCTGGCTCTCGCCTCGGCGATCGCTGCCCAGGCGCTAGCTGCGTCGAAGAGGTAGGTTCGGGCGGCCGGACGCCGCCGAGGGTGAGAAGGGCGTCCGTCAGCACCTCCGCCGCCGCCGTCAGCTCCGCCAGCGGAACGCGCTCGTTCGGCGTGTGATCCAGCGCCGCGTCGCCCGGGCCGTACGCCAGCGAAGGGCAGCCCCATGGGGGCGCTAGCAGGTTCAGGTCGGCCGTGCCGGTCTTCACCTGGAAGCGCGGCTTGCCGCCCCGGTTCAGGATCGCCCGGCCGAAGGCGCGGGCGACGGTCGACGTGCGCGGGCCGCGCCAGGCTTTCGCTTGCCCGCGCACGAGGAGCGAAGCCTTCGGCGCGAATTCCTGCAGCCATGCGGTGGCGGCCTCCGGGTCGAGTTCCTCGGGAAGGCGCAGCGCGAGCTCCAGCGTGGCGCGATCCACGAGGCCGTCGTGGCTCGACGAGAGGCCGAGCAACCGCGGCATCAGGGAATCGAACAGCGTCGCGTCCGGGCCCGCGAACGCGTTCGCGGCCGCTCGGATTCGCTGCCACGCGTCCGAGGCCAGCTCGGGCGCGCTCGGTGCGTCGTGGGCTCCGTGGGCGCTCGGGGTCTCCAGGGTGAGGCTCGTCCGCAGGTAGCCCTTGTAGCCAAGGGTCACGCCGTCCCAGGCGCTCGGCTCTCCGATGATCAGGGCGTCCGGCGCGGCGCCGAAGCGTTCGGGCCAGACGTCGAGCAGATGGCGCGCGCCCCTGGAAGACGGCGCCTCTTCCTCGACGCAGCCGACGACGACGAAGCGCGCGGCCGCGCCGCGCTGCACGGCCCGCGCGGCGCCGGCGGCGAGCGCCACGAGCGGCCCTTTCGCGTCGACGCTGCCGCGTCCGAACAGGACTCCGTCCTCGATGCGCACGGGCGGATGCCCGGGCACGGTGTCGATGTGCCCCACGAGCGCGATGGTGACGGGACCGTCGCCGATCACACCGACCGCGCTCCCGGCTTCGTCGACCTCCGCCTGGAAGCCCCGGGCACCGAGGCGCTGAACCAGCCGATGGGAAGCACGCGCCTCCGAGCCCGAAACGCTCGGGATCGAGACGATCTCGTGGGCGAGGCCGATCAGGTCCTCGTCGTCGAACGCGCGGCTCACGACAGCACCCCCGTGATCTGATCGATGACCTCGTTCCACTCCGTCACGTGGATCGTGAGCGGTGGCAGCAGCCGTAGCACGTTGAGTCCCGCGGCCAGCGTGAGGATCCGGCGGTTCAGCAGCTCCTGGCGAACGGGCGCGACGCGGCCGCGCGTTTCGATGCCGATCATCAGCCCTCGGCCGCGGACTTCGCGAACCTTTCCCGCGTCGACGAGGGGCTGGAGACGCACCCGCGCGATCGCGCCGAGTTCGGCCGCGCGCTCGTCGAGGCGATCACGCTGCATCACGCGAAGCGTCGCGCGGGCCGCCGCGCACGCCAGCGGGTTGCCGCCGAACGTGGAGCCGTGGGAGCCCGCGGAAAGCGCTCCGATCCTCGGACCGAAAACGGTCGCGCCCATCGCGACGCCGCCCGCGATGCCCTTGCCGAGGGCCAGGAGGTCCGGCACGACGCCGCTCGCCTGGAACGCGAAGAACGACCCCGTGCGGCAGAAGCCGGTCTGGACCTCGTCGAAGATCAGCAGCGCTCCGTTCGCGTCGCAAAGCTCGCGGACGCGTTCGAGGTAGCCGTCGGGGGAGGGGCGCACGCCGCCTTCTCCCTGGATGACCTCCAGGAGGACCGCGGCCGTCTCCGGGCCGATCGCCTCGGCCAGCGCTTCGACGTCGCCGTGGCGCACGTGCCGGAAGCCCGGCACCAGCGGAGCGAACGGCTCCCGGTACTTCGGCTCGGCCGTCGCGCTGAGGCTGCCCATGGAGCGGCCGTGGAAGCCCCGCAGCGCCGCGATCACTCCGGTGCGCCCCGTCGACCAGCGCGCGATCTTCAGCGCTGCCTCGATCGACTCGGTGCCGGAGTTGCACAGGAACGCGCGGTCCAGGGACTCCGGCAAGACGTTCTGGAGTTCGTCCAGGTAGGCGGCGCGTACGTCATTGGCGAAGGAGGGCGTGAGAGCCACGAGCTGGCTCGCCTGGCGGGCGACGGCCTCGGTGATCTCGGGATGCGCGTGACCGAGGGAGGCGACGCCGTAGCTGGCGCTCGCGTCGAGGTACGCCTCGCCGGTCTCGGTGAAGAGCCGGGACCCTTCTCCTCGGACGAAGGCGATGGGCCCGGGACGGACGCAGCCCGCGCCGTGGGCGAGTTCGGAAGCGATCCAGCGCGGAGCGTTCACGATGGGCAGGGCGACGCTCATCGGACCACCTCCACGAGCGGCCCCGTGAAAGACCCGGCCCGCAGCGTCGTTCCGGCTCCTGCCAGTGCGTCGAACAGCGGATGCTGGGCGGCCGACGCGCCGATCACGACGCGCGGCACGCCGCCTTCGATCGCGTCCTTCGCGGCCAGCACCTTGCGCTTCATTCGTCCTTGCGCGACGCCCTGGAGCTCGTCGTACGTCTCGATCAAGGCCTCCCTGATGCGCGAGTCCGGATCCGGGAAGTTCCGGTAGAGGCCGTTCGCTCCGGTGAGGAGCACGAGCGCGTCGGCGCCCAGCGCGGACGCGATCGCCGCGGCCGCGCGGTCGCCGTCCACGTTCAGCGGCATCCCCTCGGCGGTCATGGCGAGCGGCGCGATGACCGGCAGGAGACCGAGACCGAGCAGCTGGTGGACCAGGGCTTCGTTCACCGACGTGATCCGACCGCTCCAGTCGTCCCGAACGACGCGGACACGGCCGTTCTCGACGCTGCGAAGGGCGGGCTTGCGCTCGCCTCGCATCAGCGCGCCATCGAGCCCTGAGAGGCCGAAAGCGGACACGCCCTGGGCCTGGAGTTCACCGACGAGGCGCCGGTTGACGAGCGCGCTCGCCATGGTGAAGAGATCCAGGGTTCGCCGATCGGTGTAGCGACTCTCGTGGCCGCCGGGGGACGTCAGCATCCGGGGCGGGTGCCCGACGTCGTGGCCGAGCTGGCTCGTCTCGGCGGAGCCGCCGTGGACGATCAGAAGCTGCGCGCCCTGCGCGACGGCCGCGGCACAGTCGCGGAGAGCGCTCGTGTGGCGGACGTCGGCGGCGCCGCCGAGCTTGACGACGAGGAGTCGCTCGTGGGTGAAGGAGTTCATGGTGTGGGCGTTCAGGCGGGGTGAAGGCTGATGGATCGGAGGCCGGCTGCTTCGTCGAAGCCCGCCATGAGGTTGAGGCACTGGACGGCGGTTCCCGCCGCGCCCTTGCCGAGGTTATCGATGGCAGCGAGCGCCACGAGCCGGCGCCCGTCGGCCGCCAGCTCCCAGCCCACATCGCCGTGATTCGTGCCGGCGACGAGCCGCGGCTCGGGGTGGCGGTAGGCTCCTCCGCGGTCGTGCACGATGCGTACGAACGGGTCGGAGCCGTAGGACTCGCGGTAGATCGACCAGAGGGCGCGATCCGTCAGGGGCTCCTTCAGCCAGACGTGCGCGGTCGCCAGCACGCCGCGCACCATCTCGACGCTCGTCACCGACAGGTCCACGTTCCGGATCCCGGTGACCTGGCGGACCTCGGCGACGTGCCGGTGTCCGGTCGGGGCGAAGCTGCGGGCGACGCCAGAGCGCTCGGGGTGGTGCGATCCCGCTGTCGCGCGGCGCCCTGCCTCCGACGAGCCGACCTTCAGGTCGACGATCGCCGGCATCGCAGGATCGAGCACGCCGGCCCGAGCGAGCGGCAGGAGCGCCAGGTTCGACGCCGTCGCGTTGCATCCGACCCCGCTGACGTGCGCGGCTTCCGTGAGCGCTCCACGATGGGCCTCCGGCAGCCCGTACTGGAATCGCGCGAGCCAGTCGGGAGCGGCGTGCGGCGCGCCGTACGTGCTCTCGTACACTGACGCATCCCCGAGACGAAAGTCCGCCGAGCAGTCGATGATCCTGGGCGCGAGGGCGCTGAAGGCATCGATCCGGCTGGCCGCCTCCCCGTGCGGAAGCGCGAGGATCAGAAGGTCGCACGGCTCCAGTTCTGCCATCGCGGAGAAGCGCAGATCGCTCCAGCCGCGCAGCTGCGGGTGCAGCGTCCGCACCGGCTTCCCCGCGTTCGACTCGGACGTCACCTGGACCACCTCGACGGACGGATGGGGGATGAGGTAGCGGAGCAGTTCGCCGCCGACGTAGCCCGACCCGCCGACGATGGAGACCCGCTGCGTGCTCGATGGGGTCACGCGAATACCTCCTGGGCCACTCTTTCGGCAACGCGCCCCAGGACCCAGTCCGCCATCGCTCCCGGGATGTCGACGCCCGTGGGCGCGATCGAGTTGCGGAACTCACCGGAGTGATTGACCTCCAGCACCTGGAGCCCGTCCGCGGCCTCGATCAGGTCCACCGCGAGGATTCCGCCTCCGACCGCCCGGGCCGCACGCACCGCCATCTCGCCGAGGGGGCCATCGGTTCGCGCGGCTTCCACCCGGCCGCCGCGCGCCGTGTTCGTGATCCAGTGCTCGGAGTGCCGCCAGATCGCGGCGATGCACTCGTCGCCCACGACGAACACCCTCGCGTCGCGCCCCGGCTTCTCGACGTATTCCTGGAGATAGAACACGCTGTGCTGCCAGGAGCCGAGGACCGCGCGATCCTCCAGAACGGCCTCGGCGGCGGAGGTTGAGTCGAGCCGCGCCACGAGACGTCCCCACGAGCCGACGACGGGCTTGAGCACGCACGGGTAGCCCAGCGTCTCGCAGGCCTCCAGCGCCGACTCGACCGTGAACGCCACCAGGGTCCGCGGCGTCGGCACGCCGCTCGCCGCGAAGGCGAGGCTGGTCGCCGCCTTGTCGCCACAGGTCCCCACCACGTGGGCGGAGTTCACGCAGAGCGCGCCCTGCTGCTCGAGGATCTGCGTCGCGTAGAGCGTACGCCCGAAGGAGAGGCTTCGGTTCCAGACGACGGGCCAGGGCGACTCGCTCGCATGCCCGGCTTCCAGCTGAAGCGCCGCGTCGTCGACGCGTTCGAAGGCGGCGCCGCGCGCCTCCAGGGCCGCGAAGATGAGCTTCTCCTCGACGCGCAGGCGCGAGGTTACGACCGCCAGTGCTGCTCGGTTACTCACCCCAATCCTCCGCGACGTCCGGCGCTTCTTCGAGGGTGAGCGGTGCGAGTGAGGTGATCTCCAGCTCGGCCCCGCAGTCGGCGCAGGCGAGGATCTCGCCGGTGATGGAGTCCGCTGGAGCGTCGATGGAGGCCTCGCAGACGGGGCAGAGTGCGGCAGGTTTGCTGATGGAAGTCATGGGGTCGATCGGTCAAGGGTCGTGGGGGAGCGGCAGCGCGTGCGGCCGCCGGGACAAAAAGAAACCCGCCGGATGCCCTGGGTAGGGCGATCCGGCGGGTGGACGTCTTGGCGAGTGGAGGCGCGGCGATCAGCGCAGACGTAGTTCCCGACCGGATCTGGTGCCGGCTTTCGCTTTACCCTTCGATTTGAAGGCAAGGCTTTGGGTCGTCTGGGCGTGGATGTGCTGCATGGTCGCGTGCGAGCGGGCTCGCTCTGGTCGAGAAGCTAGGTAGCGACACGACCCTCGGCAAGCCCCGTCCGCGAACTTCCGCATCAGATTCCGATAAACTGAATCTCACGCATACGCGCCGGTGCTCTCCATCGGGACGCATTGATCTGAAACATCCTTCGCGACAACCCACCCGCTCGACCGCATCCTGTCCCCCCATGTTGAAGACGTCCTTCCCGCGCTCCGAGATCTCGGTCCTCCTGTTGGAGGGCATCGCACCTTCCGCTGTCGACGCCTTCCGCGACGCTGGCTACGAGCGCATCGATGTTCGCTCCGGCGCCCTCACGGGCGGTGAGCTGATCGAGGCCGCCCGGGAGGCTCACATCATCGGCATTCGCTCGCGCACGCACCTCGACGCCGAGGTCCTCAAGGCCGCCCGGAAGCTCGTCGCCATCGGTTGCTTTTGCATCGGCACGAACCAGGTCGATACGGCCTTCGCGCGCAGGCGCGGCGTCCCGGTTTTCAACGCGCCGTACTCGAACACGCGCAGCGTCGCCGAGCTCGTCATCGCCGAGGCGATCCTGCTCCTGCGCCGCATCCCCGAGAAGCACATGGCGTGTCACCGCGGTGACTGGATCAAGTCGGCGACCGGCAGTCACGAGGCGCGCGGTAAGACCATCGGCATCGTCGGGTACGGGCACATCGGCACGCAGGTCGGCGTGCTCGCCGAGATGCTCGGGATGCGCGTGCTCTACCATGACATCGAGTCCAAGCTCAGCCTTGGCAACGTCGAGGCGAGCACTGGCTTGAACGAACTCCTGGAGAGAGCGGACGTCGTCACCCTCCACGTGCCCGCGACGCGCGAGACCGAGGGGATGATGGGCGCCGCCGAGATCGCGCGCATGCGCGACGGGGCCGTCTTGATCAACGCGTCGCGCGGGAACGTCGTCGACCTCGAAGCCCTGCGCGAGGCGCTCGTGAGCGGCCGTATCGCCGGCGCCGCCGTCGACGTGTTTCCGGTGGAGCCCGAGGGCAACGGCGCGCGCTTCGAATCGCCGCTCGTCGGGCTCGATAACGCGCTCTTGACGCCGCACGTCGGAGGCAGCACCGAGGAGGCTCAAAACGGAATCGGCCGTGAGGTCGCCGAGAAGCTCCTGCGCTACAGCGACGACGGCTCGACGCTGTCGGCCGTGGATTTCCCCGAGGTGACGCTACCGAGGCTCTCCAGCGACACCCGGCTTCTGCACGTGCACGAGAATCGGCCGGGCATGCTGAAGGCGATCAACGAAACGATCGGCAGCAGCGCGGCGAACATCGATGCGCAGTACCTGCGGACGCTCGACGACGTCGGTTACGTGGTGACCGACGTGGCCGTCGAGCGCGAAGCGGGGCTGCAACTCGGCGAGGATCTGCGCAAGCTGCCCGGGACGCTGCGTTCCCGCGTTCTCTTCTGATCTTCCCTTTCTTTCGGACGGTGTCGCCCGGGGGTCAGCGCCAGACTGCGCCGGGGGTCTCGGACGAGCCCGGGGTGGAAGGCATCACGAGAGCGGATACACGCCTGGGTGCCGTGAGGGGTGGGGCATCGGAGGGAAGCGGGGGAGGCAGCTCGATCTTCACGATCACCTCCGCGCCAGCGGTGATGTAGGCTGAGCCGTCGACGGCGAATGCCTCTGGCGATCGAGAGACAGCGAAGCGAAGCTCCTCGTCCACCGGCAATCGCTCGAACTCGATGCGCCCATTCAAACCACAGAAGCCGGACTTCGCCTTCGCCCAGCCGCTGGGAACGACGCCCATACGGAGCGCGCGCAGTCGCTCCGCTTCCGGGTCGCTCTCTCGAAGGCGAACCTCTTCCTCGTGACGCTCGACGGTCTCCCGCTCGAGCTTCGACTCCTCGTCTTCGACCGACGTCAGGGGAGCCACTGGCGGCGGCTGCGGCGGCGAGAGCCGAGCGGATGCGCGCTCGGTCGCGAGCCGCTCCGCATCGCGGTAGACGGTCACACCGTGGGCGATCGCCACGTCGACTCCCGGCTCATCCTCGACCTCGACAATCAGGCGCGTGGGCGCTGCCACCGTCACCTCCACGTAGCTCTTTCCACCGACGGTGAGCGTCTGGGGTGCGGCTTCTTCGAACGCGATCTGGCCGCCCCAGCCCACGAAGAGGCGCCAGTTGCCTTCGTCCGGGAGCAGGAGCGAGAAGCGACCGTCCGCAGTCGTGCGCGCATGGGGAAGCTCGAGCCAGCGTATCGGCAGTTCGGGGGCCCTTTCGCCTCGCGGGACGAAGCCGACGATTCGGCCGGCTTGATCTCGCCCTGCCGTATCGCGAACGCGCCCGTCGATCTGGACACCCATCGTCAATTGGATGATCGTGGTGTGGTTCTGGCCGAACTCGATCTCGATCTCACGACGCCAAACCGGACGTTCATCCGCGGTGGCGACGAGCGTCCAGTTGCCTGGTGCGACGTCGGACCACTCGGCGCGGCCGGTCGCTTCGAGGACCGCGCCTCCGCGGGACGCCTGGATTCGAGCATCATGCAGCGGCTTTCCCTCTCCATCGATCGCCTTCACCGACCAGGTCGTGCGCGCGCTCACGCTGGGCGTCCGTTCGGCTCCGAGCGGCGCGCTGATGTCCGTCAAGGACGTCTCTTCCGAGTTTGGGGTGGCTCCGCTGGCTTGCGCGTTTCGCGCCATCGAGGAGGAGTCCTTCGCGTCGAGCCAGAAAGCGAGGACGATCACTCCGGCGACGAACAGGGCTCCCAGGGAAGCGAAGACGATTTTCATGGGCAACCAGGGTGGTCTTTAATTCTCGATGGGCAGCGGGCCTCGATGGGCGTCCTGTGCCGCGATCTTACGGAGTCAGGGACGTCCTGTTACCATAATGGAAGGTAGCCATGGCGTCTCGTGGACGCCTTGGTTGCGCTTCACGCTTCTTTCCTCGACTCTCTTCCAAGAACTTCTTCATGAAAAACGTCACCCTGCTACTGCCAGCCATCCTGCTCGGCGCTGCGCCGCTCGCCAGCGCCCAGATCGCCTACGGAACCGACGACGCGTCGGCCGCGGACAACCATTTCTTCGACGAGAACACCGGGACCAACACGAGTGGACTCTGGACCGACGCGGACACCTGGGCCCTCGCCGACGACGACGTGAGCGGCGTGATGTACATCGGAGACGGTTCCACGCTCAAGGCGTGGCCCTACAACGACCCAAACCCTGCGGTCACGGTCGGGACGATCAACGATGGGGGCCGTACTCTCGTCCCCATCGGGCTCGGCTACGACAACGGCATGCTGCTCGGCTACGACAACGACACCCTTGGCCTCGAGGGCTTCTGGGACATCGACGTCGTGACCGGGAACTCGACGCTCTTCTTCGCGGTCGCCTCCACCACGGGCGACTTCGGCGGCGTGGACATCGATCCAGCGACCGGGCTGATCTACTGCTCGAACGACACGGCCACCTACACGGACACCATGGGTAACACCGGCCGCGGAATCGTGACCGTGGATCCCGTCACGGGCGCGGAGACGATCGTGGGTCCGTACCCGGGTGCTGTGACCGATATCGACGGACTCGCGTTCGATCCGGCCGGAATCGTGTGGATGCTCGAGGACAACCCTGCGCCGCTGCACAACTTCGACCTCGCGACGATGATGTACGATCCCGCGCCGCCGATGAACGCGATCCTCGCAAGCGAGGTCTTCTCGGGCGGCAGCTACACCGCCGGCTTCACGCCGGGCGGCGGCTTCGGTACGGCCTACTGCATGGCGAACCCGAACTCCACGGGAGCCACCGGAACCATCTCCGGAGCCGGTAGCACCATGGCGGCCAGCAACGACGTCACGCTGACCGCAGCGGACCTGCCGAACAGCGCGTTCGGATTCTTCATCACCAGCACGACCCAGGGCTTCGTCGCCAATCCCGCGGGGAGCGAGGGCAATCTCTGCCTGGCGGGCGCGATCGGCCGCTACGTCGGTGCTGGACAGATCCAGAACACGGGCGGAGCCGGCAGCTTCTCCCTTGCGCTCGACCTGACCCAGACGCCCACGCCGACCGGCCTCGTCTCGATCGCCGCCGGTGAAACCTGGAACTTCCAGGCCTGGCACCGGGACGCGAACATGGGAACGCCGGTTTCGAACTTCACGGACGGTCTTTCGATCACGTTCAACTGATGCGGATCGACTGATCGACCGTCAGCGCTCGAGGCTTCATGGTGGAGCCGGTCGTTCGATGGCGGCTCGATGCGGTTCGAACCGCCCCGCCCCCGCGTCAGTGGCCGATGGCCGTGGCGCGGGGGCGTTCTTGTCCGCGTTCGATGCGGTTCGGAACGTGGGGAGCTCATCCTCCCGAGATCACGCGGCGCTCCAGCCCTTGTCCGGGCTCTGACGGCGGGCGCGGCGCTTCGAGCCGAGGCGCTTGATGCGGCGGCGAACGGCTCTCGATACCGTTTCGCTCGCGTGCGCCACGGCCGCGAAGGGTGTCTCGTGGGTCTCGTGGATCACGATCGACCCGGGCATGTCGAGCGATGCCTCGATCTTGCACCGGGTGTCGATGCCCCCCCGGGGCCCGTTCAGGTCCGTCAGCTGAACGCGCACGTGGCGCACGCGTGATCCGAAGCGGCCTAGCGCTGACAGCATCCTTCGTTCGATCAGCTGTGCCAGGGACTCGTTCATCTCGACGCCGCGCGTATGGATTTCCAGGTTCATGATCTCTTTGCCTCGTTGGAAGGGGATGCAAGGGGGAAAGCGGCCCCGCCGCTCCCCGGGCGTTGAACGCCTTTCGCACCCCTATCTTCGACGACTTTTGAGCCGGCAACCCCATCGTTCCAGCAGCGCACAGCGTCGATTGGATCGACGGTGCGTCCTGCCCCGGGGAGGTCGAGATCGATCAAAGCCCACGGGTAGGCGAGTTCTGGCCGCCTGCGCCTGATAGGATCTCGCCCGCAGGATCACATGGAGCCCGCAGGATCACATGGAGACAGAGATCAGAATCTTCGCAGCGTGGACCCTCGGGATCGCTGAATCCTGCGGCATCGGCGTTCTTACCAAATGACGGATGCCGTCTTGATCGCCCCACGATTCGAGGCTCCGGACGAAGGGACGCTCGTCGCGCTACGTCGCGACCTGACCGCGTGGTTCCAGCGAGAGCAGCGCGACCTCCCCTGGCGGCGTACGCGCGACCCCTACGCGATCTGGGTCAGCGAGGCGATGCTCCAGCAGACGCGCGTCGAGACGGTGCTCGATTACTGGCCGCGCTTTCTGGAGCGCTTCCCGACGATCCGCGCGCTGGCCGAGGCGAGCGAGGACGCCGTGCTGGAGGCGTGGTCGGGGCTCGGCTACTATCGGCGCGCGCGTTCGCTCCAGGCGGCTGCGCGGGTCATCACGGACCGGCACGGGGCGGAGTTTCCGCGCGACCTCGATGACGCGCTCGCCCTTCCGGGGATCGGGCCGTACACGGCGGGCGCGGTGCTGTCGATCGCCTACGACCTGCCCGTGCCGATCGTGGACGGGAACGTCGAGCGGGTCTTCTCGCGCTGGTTCTTGATGGACGGCGTTCGGACGTCGGGGCCGCTGCTGCGCGAGGCGTGGAAGGCGGCGCGTGCCATGGTGGTCGAGCGGCCCGCGAGCGAAGCGGCGCCACGCGAGTGGAACCAGGCGCTGATGGAGCTTGGTGCGCTCGTCTGCAAGCCGACCTCGCCCGCGTGCGGTGCCTGTCCGGTGTCGGAGCACTGCAGGGCGCGGGCGGCGGGCGTGGCGGCGGACCTTCCGAGGGCGCGACCGAAGAAGGCGCCGATCGAGGTGACGCTCGAGATCTATGCGGCGCGAAGGGACGGTGCCTGGCTCCTGGAGAGGCGCGGCCCCGACGGCCTGATGGGGGGGATGTGGCAGTTCCCGACCGTCGAGGTGGAAGGGCCAGGTCTCTTCCCCGATCACCTCGCGAGCGAGATCGAGCCCGCGCTGGAGGCGAGCCATGACCTCTTCTCGATCTCCCACGGGATCACGAAGCACCGGATCAAGGGGCGTGTGCGGGCGGCCACGTGCTCGGAGTCCAAGATGGGCCACGGGCCCGACGTTGGCTGGTTCCCGGACGAGGCGGCGGAAGGGTTGGCCCTCACAGGGATGGCCAAGAAGGTGCTGGCGCGCCTTCGCCGCGATGCAAGCCAGACGGATCTGTTCGGTGGGGAGTCGGGCCGTTAGCCTGTCTGGCCCGCAGATCCGGTCCAAAGCCCACCCATGAGCAGCACAGACGAATCCCCTCCTGGCGACGCGCCCGGGCCCGAACACGCCCCAGTAGCGAGCCCATTGGCGGGGGTGACCATCGTCGTCCCGGCCTATGACGAGGAAGGCGGGATCGAGGGGGTTGTCGAGCGGCTGCTCGCGCTCGACCTGGGCCGTGAGACCGAGCTGCTCGTCGTCAACGACGGGTCGAAGGATCGGACCGGGCCGATGCTGAAGGAGCTGCAGGCGAAGTACCCGCGGCTGACGGTGATCGAACACCCGATGAACCGGGGCTACGGCGCCGCGCTCAAGACGGGCTTCCGGGCGGCGGCCTACGACATCGTCATCATCACCGACGCGGACGGGACTTACCCCGAGGATCGCATCGTCGATCTGCTCGGCCACGTCGACGCGGGCGCCGACATGGCGGTGGGCGCGAGGACCGGGGACGACGTGAACATCCCCTGGCAGCGCAGGCCCGCGAAGGCCGCATTGCGCCACATCGCCTCGTATCTGGCGGGCGTCAAGATCCCGGACCTGAACTCCGGGCTGCGCGCGATCCGCCGGGATCTGGTTCTGCGATACGAGTCGATCCTACCGGAGGGATTCAGCTTCACGACGACGATCACGCTCGCTTCGCTGACGAATCACCACCGCGTCGACTACGTCTCGATCGACTACGCCGAGCGCTCGGGGTCCTCGAAGATCCGCCCGATCCGGGACACGCTGGGCTTTCTGGCGCTGATCATCCGCACGGTCGTCTATTTCAACCCGCTCAAGGTGTTCTACCCCGTGGCGGGGCTCCTCTTCGTCCTGCTCGTCGTGGCCTTGACCTACGACATGTTCTTCGCCAAGACCTACTTTCCGAACGGAGAGGTCGCCACGGTAGGTGGCAACCTCGGCGATAAATCGGTCCTGCTCTTCTTGGCTCTTGTTCAGACCTTGACCCTTGGGCTCGTGGCCGACTTGATCGACAAGAAGGCACGCCTGGGACCGCCGCTGGATCCGCCAGTACGATCGTCTGGCAGGTCGACCGGTGGGCGCGCTTCGCGCTAAGACCACACTTCCCTGGCCGTTGACTCGGCCCCGACCCCACTTCGCCTTGAGAATCACGACCGCGCTCCTCTGCCTCCTTCCGACCGCTCTTCTCTGGCTCCCAGCCGCGGCCGTCACGGGCTCCGCTGCTTCTGTCCCCCAGGAGGAGGGGGAAGACGCACCGGATTGGACGAAGCTGGAGACGTCCGAGATCGCCGCTCGGATCAAGAAGTTGAGGGACGAAATCGACGAGGTTGCGCTGGAGGCACTCGCTGCCCGCGGGACTCGCGACGCGATGGAGCTGTTGCTGGAGTCGTACGACACGTTCGCCAGCACCTACATGCGGCGCGAGGTGCTGTACGCGCTCGCGGAGTTCGACGGGGTCGACGATTCGTTCGAGCCCGCGCTGGAGAAGCTGATGCAGGTGACGGTCGGTGAACGCAAGCGGGAACTTCGCGAGGCGGCGCTGCGCGGGCTCGGTCGCGCGCCGGAACACGGCAAGCCGTTCCTGGCGAAGATCATCATGTCCACCGCCGACGACACGCTTCGCGAGCGCGCGCTCGCCATGCACGTGGAGCTAGGCGACAGCGGGGACTTCGAGTTCTATCGCTCGATCTACGAGAGGACGATGCAGGACGTGATGGAGTTCGTGAGCGAGGCGAACGAGAAGAAGAACCGCACGAAGCGTGAACGCGAGGGCTTGCCGGATCCTGAGATCTCCTGGCCGACGGCGGTCCTTCGCGCGACCGCCATGAAGGCGATCATGGATTCGTTCGAGGACGGTGAACTCGAGAAAGCGTTCGAGGACGAGCAGAGCATGATGGTGCGGCAGACGGCGCTGGAGGAACTCGCTCGGCGCGAGAGTCCGAAGGCTGCGGAGTACGCGCGCGACATCGTCGACCGGGTCGACAACCCGGCGACCGCACGCGCCATGGCCGCTCGAATTCTCGTGGATCTCGAGGGCGCGAAAGCGGCGGACGAACTGATGGAGATCGGCGTGAAGACCGTGACCCCAGCGGTCTTCAGCCAGCAGATCGCCGACATGCTGGCGGAACTCAAGGACGAGGAGGTCGAGAAGGATCTGCAGAAGCTCCTCGGCAAGGGGCGGTTGCCTAGCCAAGCGTTTGCCATCCGTGCGACGAAGTACGTTGGCGGCGAGAAGTTCGTCAAGAAGATGCGCAAGGGGCTGGGCGCCAAGGAGCCCGAACTGGTGGCGGCGACGGCGCTGGCCCTGGCGTCGCGCGGGGATCGGGAGTCGATCAAGGACATGGAGAAGCTCCTGGAGAAGACGAAGAGCGACGATGTCCTGGCGGCGCTCCTGGAGGCACTCTCCGTTCTCTACGACGGCGACAGTGACTGGTTGACTCGCCTCGAAACGTACACCAGCCACGAGGACGACTCCCTTCGCAATGCGGCTCTCGCCGAGATCGCGAGAATCGGGCGGTCGAGCTCGATCGAACTGATGAAGGAGCGGCTGCAGCACCCCGTTTGGTCCACGAGGCTGATCGCGCTGCGGTCTCTCGCCAAGCGGCGCGATACGGACCTGCTGAGGCCGATCGTCGACCAGATGCAGAACGAGGTGGGGCGGATGCAGCTGATCTTCGGGGACGTGCTGTTCGATCTCACCGGCCAACCCTTCGGGCGGCGCGCCGAGATCTGGGATCGCTGGCTGAAGGATCAGGGTGGCAAGGCCCAGCTGATGAGCGAGGCCGAGGTGGAGAAGCTCCGTGAAAAGGAAGCGGATCGTCGCCTCAAGGACATCTCGACGACGGACCTGGACCGTGGAGAGCCCCTGTTCTTCGGGATCCGGATCGTGTCGGAGCGCGTGCTCTTCATCCTCGACATCTCGGGCTCGATGGCCGAGCCGCTCCGCCCGAAGACGGTCAGCGCCACGCCGATGACGCGCATGGACGTGGCCAAGAACGAGCTGATGGCGGCCATCGAGACCCTCCCGGAGGCCGCACTCTTCAACATCGCGCCGTTCTCGGGGAGCGTGTTGAGCTGGCTCGACGGCGGGGTCGCTTCCAGCTCGGAGATGTCGAAAGCCGAGGCGAAGCTGTGGGTATCGCGCCTGGATGCCAGCGGTGGCACCAACCTCTACGGCGCGCTCGAATTCGCGTTCGACGACCCCGATGTGGACACGATCTACCTTCTTTCGGACGGCGAGCCGTCGGTCGGTGACCTGACCGACCCCCAGCTCATCAGGGACGATATCGCCGATCTCAACAAGAACCGCGGGGTCCAGATCAACACCATCGCGATTGGAACAGGCCTACAGGTTCTGGAATGGCTGGCCGAAGACAGCGGTGGAATCTACATCGAGGTCCAGTAGGCCGGTCCTGGAGCGCGTCTCTGTCCGGTTCTCGCTCCTGTAGGATCCGCCGTAGGGAGCCGCGTGCTTCATACACCCCTCTCTCCTTCCGGTGAGCAGGAGTCCGTATAAGAAGGGGTGAGCCATCCGCGCTGCGGAGGCTCACTCCTTCTTTCTTCGCTCGTCTCCGCCCGACGCGCCCCCCAATCCCCTTCGCCACTCCTCGGTGCTCAAACTCGTCCTCTCCGCCGCCGTCGCGCTCGGCGCCATCGGGCTTCTCTTCCTCTGGGGAGGGATCCGGCCAGGGGAAGTCTGGGATGCAGTCAGGGCCATTCCGGCGACCACGTTCTTCCTGGCGCTCGGGATTCAGGCGCTGATCTACGTCTTTCGGGCGGCGCGATTGCGGGGGCTGCTGGCGGCTTCCGGCGACGAATCGGTGCCGGGGCTGAAAGACCTGACGGCTGCGTCCGCCGCCTGGATTCTGGACAGCCAGATCCTGCCGGCCAAGGTGGGTGAGGCGAGTCTCGTGCTCCACCTCGGCCGCGTCGGCGTTCGAGCGGAGCACGGGCTGGTCGGTCTCTTGCTCTCGAGGCTGTTCGACCTGCTCACGCTCGTCGTCGTACTGGGGGCGACCTGCCTCGCGCTCGGACTGAGCGGTGCTCGGCCCGGGCTCGACTGGCTGACGGGACTCGGCGGCGTCTTGATGCTGGCGGCGAGCGCGCTGGCGCTGGTGATTCTCCGGGGCGGATCGATGCTCGGTCTGGCGCGGCGCCTCTCCGTTCGGCTCGGGCTGGAGCGGACGGCGATCGGGGCCCGCATCTCGTCGTTCACGCACAGGGTGGAGGCAGCGCTGCGCAGTGTTTCGAAGCCAGCGCTACTGCGGGCCGCCCTCTGGAGCCTGCCGGTCTGGGCGGCGGTGCTCGGTGTCTACATCGTTCTCGGGACGGGGGTCGGTCTGGCCGGTCCGGGCGGTGAGTCGCTCGGCGCGTTCGACCTGCTCTTCGGATCCAGCCTGGCGATCTTCGGAAGCCTGGTGCCGATCAGCGGCTTCCTCGGGTTCGGAGCCCTGGACCTTGGCTGGGCGTGGGGTTTCGCGGCGCTGGGAGTTCCAGAGGCCGACGCAGCGGCGACGGGGCTCGCCTTTCACACGCTCTACCTGGTCGGCGTGGGCATCCTCGGGGCGGTAGGGCATACCCTGCTGCTCCGGAAGACGAAGTGAAGCGAGCGATGGATCGTTCCGTCGTATGGACCCGAATTGGTCAGGCCTTTAGCGTTGCTTAGGGCCTGCGGGCGATCTTGCGGTTCGAGACGTGAATGCGTCCTACCTCTTTCCCACAACCGCTGCCAACGCAGCACCACCGAGAGACGAATCCCATGAGCGGAGCAGAAGACAAGATCAAAGGCGCAGCGAAGAAGGCCGAAGGCAAGGTCAACGAAACCGTTGGTAAAGCCACCGACAACAAGTCCCAGCAGATCAAGGGCAAGGCGCAGCAAGTCGCTGGCGAAGCCCGTAAGAAGGTCGGCGAGATCAAAGAGTCGAACTGATCGAGTGGCGGCCCACTGAGCGCGCGACGGCCTGCTGAGCGCTCAACGGCCCGTTCCGAAGAGAGCCGATCCCCGCAAGTGCGGGGATCGGCTCCCTTCGTATCCACCCACGATTCTGAACGAGACCGTTACAGCGGGTCGGTCCGATAGCGGTCGGCGTTGCGGGGCCGCTGCGGCGCGGCTCGACTCTCGATGGTTCTGCTGTCTACCTGAGCGCCCCGCTGGCAAACTGGTGCCATGAACGCATCCCAGGCAGCGCAGGGCGCCAAGCATCGGCTCATCATCGGTGTGGACCAGCGCCCCTTCTTCGCCGGATCGAACCAGTTCTGTCTGGCGTACCCGCTCATGGTCGAAGAGACCGGAGAGCTGCTCGAGGTGAACACGTTCGAGAACCGCGGCCGGCTCTGGTGGAAGGTCGACAACGTTCCCGAGAGCGAGCTCGTCGCGGGCAGTCTCCACGTGGCGTTCATCGAACCCGCGCCCGCGTACGAGCTCAGCAACCCGGAGCGTGATCGGTACCAGGTCAAGCTCAACGGTCGGCAGCCATCCTCCGAGCTCTGGCTGCAGGTGCTCGACGTGAAGGGGCCGATGCCGAAGATCGATGACCTGTTCTCGCGCGGCGTGTCCGCCGCGCGCCGTCCATGGAAGCGTGTGCTCCTGCGCTTCGACGATGGCCTGGTTGGCCCTTTCTTCGGCGTATGGGAGTCGTCGAGCAAGACGCTTTCGTTCCGGCACGTCGACGCCGACACGGCCGAGGTGACGCGTGTGCCTGCTTCGAAGCTAAGCAAGCATCCCGGGGTCAAGAAGCTCCAGTGGCTCGCCAGCGTCCACGAGCGCGGGGTCGAGCCCGAGGACATCCGGATCGAGCTCTTCCAGACCGCCATGCTCCAGGAGCTGATGGAGGGAGGTGAGGTGATCGACGCGCTGCCGCTGGACGAGGTGGCGTTCGCTTACGCCAAGCAGCTCCGTGGTAGTGACTTCAAGCGGCCCGTCTACGACGCCCCGATCGAGCGTATCCGCGCGATGGCGAATTCGGAGGACGCCTTTGAGATGGGGCGGATCGATCGACTGGAGAAGGCGCTCAAGGTCATGGGCTCCGACCCGGAGGCAGCCAAGCAGTTCACGCCGCGCGCACGCGTTCTCCTTCAGACGTTCTTCCCACCCGTCGAGTCGCCTGTCGAGCCGCTGGCTCGGCCCGAGCCGCGGGAGGTGCGTGGTCAGCCCACGACCACCGCGAAGGCTCCGCACCGCGAACAGAACGCTCCCGCCGGAGACGCCAAAGGGGAGGCCGACTTCTTCGGGCAGCTCGTCGAGTCGATCGCGGCCACCGGCTACAAGTTCGAGCAGAGCGATCTCCTCGCGTTTCACCTCGGGCTCAAAGCCTCGCAGCTCAGCGTGCTCGCTGGCCGCAGCGGCGTCGGCAAGTCCAGCCTTCCGCGCCTCTATGCGCGTGCGCTCGGAGCTCAGGAATCGATGCTGACGGTGCCAGTGCGCCCCGACTGGCTCGATGACCGCGACGTGATCGGCGCTTACGACCCGCTTTCGAGACGCTTCCTGCCTGCGGCCACCGGTCTCGTGGACTACCTCGCGGCGGCCGCCGCCGAGATGAACGATCCGGAGGCGCCGATTCGCCTGCTCGTTCTCGACGAGATGAACCTCGCGCGCGTCGAGTACTACTTCGCGACCTTCCTGAGCGCGATGGAGCAGCCCTCGGATGCCCGCGGGATCCGTCTTTTCAGCCCCGGACTGCTGGAGGACAGCGATCCCTACAAGGGGATGTCCTGGCTTCCGATCCCGGACAGCCTGCGGATCGTCGGAACGGTGAACATCGACGAGACGACGCACTTCTTCAGCCCCAAGGTGCTGGATCGGGCGTGCGTTCAGTCCTTCGGGCGACCTGATCTCCGGCGACTGCCCGCCGTGATCGACGAGAGCGCGGGCCAGGCGGGAAGTCCCGTCTCCTGGAGGACGTGGTCGAGCTGGATCGGGAGCGGCGCTGACGTGCCTCCGTGGGTCCAGGAGCAGCTGGCTCAGCTCAACGAGCTCCTGATTCCGCTCCGCTCGGACCTCGGCTACCGCACGGTGCATCGCTGTCTGAAGTTCGTGGCTGGCGCGCGCGGCCTGCAGGATTTCTGCACGATTCAGCAGGCCCTCGATCTTGCGATCGTGCAGTTCGTGCTACCGAGGCTGCGCACCGATCAGCCCGACTTCTTGGATAGCGCGGACGAGTTGCTCTCGTCGCTCCAGGAGACGGAGTACCCGCGGAGTCACGGCCTGATCGCACGCATGAAGACCCTGGGAGGCATCGGCGATTTCTGGCAGCTCAGTTGAGGCCCAGCTCTGGCGCGGCGGCGATCTGATCGAGAGCGTGCCGGTCGGCGAGGCGGAGTTCGGCGTGGCGAGGCATCTGTTTCGGACCGAAGTTCGTCCGCGGGATGAGTTCGCGCTGCGGCGTTCTTCGGGGGTCGTGATCAGCTCTCGGCGGAAGGCCGCGGACAGCCCGCTGCGCGTGCGCGCGGTACTGCTCGGCGACGTGCTCTTCGCGCTCGATCCACGCATGACCGAGTGGCGGGAGCCGCTCACGAGCCTGGCGTCCACGTCGGGTGACGTGGAGATTCAGCTCGACGTCGAGCAGGCGGGTGGCTGGCAGCGGCTCGCGGTGATCTTCGCGACGGTCGAGGCTCCCGAGGAGCTGCGTAGGCTTCGCCCGGCGCTCATCTCGGAGCTGGAGCGGCTCGGTTCGGAGCTGGCGACGGACCTCGCCGGTCAGCTCGGGGCGACGAGCGGCCAGTCGCCCTTGAGTCTTCTCACGCGGCTCGATCGAATCGAGGGCTTCGAGCGCGACCTGATCTCGGCGGCGATCGGTATTCGACCGGTGGCGCGAAGCACGCAGGGGCAGTTGATCGAGCGTCGCCGCTGGCGTCCGGGTGAGATCCCCAAGCGCCTGCGCTCGGCGCGGTACGCGCCCGCCGTGCTGCCGAGCGGGGAGATCGTCATGCGGCCCGACGTTCTGACGGTGTCGCGCACGCGGGTGTCGGCGGACGTGGAGGAGCACAGACAATTCGCCCGCGGTGTGACCGTCCTGCGCAAGCGCGCGCAGGCCCTCCGTACGGCGGCTTCTGCGGCGCTTCAGGAGGCCCAGCAGGTCGAGGCTTTCCAGCGTGTCGACAAGGCCAGCATCGCGCGGGAGCGAGCGCTCAGTGCTCCTGAGCGAAGGCGCCTCCATGGGCGGATCGAGCAGCTTCGGATCGCGAGAAGCCGCGCTTCGCTGGTGACGGGTCGCTGTCAGCAGCTCTTGGACGAGGAGCCCTGGCTGCAGGGGGTGGGGGAGCCGCGGACGCAGCTTCAGCCGACACCGACCTTTCATCGGGTCGCAGCCTACGCGCGCGCGTACGACGCACTGCGGCGGCTCTTCGAGTACGACGCGGCAGCGGACAAGGCGCCGGCGGAGCGATTCAAAACCACGTCCGAACTCTACGAGGTGTGGGTCTTCGTCACGTGCGTGCGGATGCTGTGCGATGCGCTCGCCCCTTCGAGCCGAGACGCCATCGAGGCGAGGCTGGCCGAGGTACGACGGGGCGACGCCACGGAGTTCGACTGCGGCGAGCTAGGTCAGCTCGTGGTCATCTTCGAGCCGGTGATCGAGGGGCTGGACGCGCGCTCCACGCTCTCCGAGTTGCCCTACCGCGCGGCGCTGACCTCTTCCGCCCTGCGTCCGGATATCTGGGTCGAATGGACCGCCCCCGGAAAGCCAAGCCGCGCCGCCGTCATCGACGCGAAGTGCACGGCGCGCTTTCGCAGCCGAGGTCGAGCGCGGGAAGGCTCGATCGGCGATGAGCTCGAACAGATGCGAGACTATCGGAGCCGAGTGATCGACCCGCTCACCGGCCGCCAGCCGGTGCGCGCGATGTTCCAGGTGCACTACGTGGCCGGCGAGCCAATCCTGTGCAACGTCCGACAGCTCCTGCAAGGAACCGCGCCGCCCGACGCTTTCATCACGGGGGCAGTGGGCGCCGCCCCGGGCGACACGGGCCAACTCCAGGTCGTGGTCGATCGACTCCTGGGCTGGCTGATGGCGTGAACCCAAAGCTTCGAACGATCGCTTGCCGGAACAAACGGACCAGGTCCGAACGTTCCGGAACAAACGGACCAGGTCCGAACGTTCCGGAACGGACGGACCAGGTGCGAACGTTCCGGAACGGACGGACCTGGTACGGATGTTTCGGTAGGGGGGGCAGGGTCGGGAATTTGGGTGAGTGGGGACTACTTTGCGCCGATTGACAGGCGTCGGATGTGGGCGGGAGAGGAGGCCTCGTCGACCACCAGGCGAAGCGCGCTGCCGCGCTGGGGGGTGGCGAGGCGGTGGATTCGCTTGTGGCCCACGCAGGTTCCTGCGGCGATCTCGTGCCAGACTCCGTCGTTGAGGATCTCGATGTGATAGCGGCGGACGTGCTCGCCGCGCTCCACGTCTTCTTCGATCACGATGAGATTGAATGGGGTCTCCGGCGGCAGTTCGAGCACGATCGGGAGGGCGGTCGAGGGCCCGGGCGAAGACTCGTCGGTCTCGGCCAGCGGCGTACCGAACATTTCCTTCAGCGCCTGCCCTAGCTCCGCCAGGCGCGTTGCATCGGCTTCTGGCAGGAGGCCGCGATCGTCGGGGGTGAGGCCCAGGATCAGCGTCGAGTTGTGACCTACCGAACGGCAGTACATGTCCACCAGCTTCTCCAGCGGGTAGATCAGGTGCTCCTGGTCGGGCTCCCAGAACCACTCGTGCCCGCCGTGGCCCCGCAGGGGAGCATCGGACATGGCGGGGAGCCAGAAGGCACCTTCCGGGTCTCCGCTCTTCAGTAGCGCGAAGCCGCCCGCGCTGATCTCAGGGCGCGCGCTCTCTCCCGAACCAGTCGCAGGATAGGGGAACGTCGCCCAGCACGGGTACGGGACCGTCCCCGACTCCGAGCCGCCCCAGCGCGCATCCGCTCGCTGAAGGTTGTGGTAGAAAACGGCGTCCGGCTGGTGCCGCTCGACGATCGAGAGCACGTCTGGACCGCCCTGATCGGGACCGTGCGCACCGCCGTCGAACCAGAACTCGAACCAGTCGCCGTAGCGAGTGCAGATCTCCTCGACCTCTTGCTCGATCAAACGGTTGTACTCTGCCTGGGTAAGAGAGCTCCGCTCGGTGACCTGGAAGTCATGGACGCCGAGCTGCGCGTTCCAGCGGGTGCCCAGGTAGATCCCGGGCTTCAGTCCGTACTTCAAGCACGACGCGTGGAACTCCCCGACGATGTCGCGTTGGCCGTCGCCCCAGTCGAGCGCCTTCATGCAGTACGGATTCACGTCCGACTGCCAGAGGCGGAAGCCGGTCTCGTGGGAGCCGGTGAGGATCGCGAAGCGCGCGCCCGCGTCCCTGGCGCTGCGCACCCACTGGTCCGTGTCGAGTTCGGCGGGAGCGAAGCGCTGGAGGTCCTCGACGGGGTGGACGCGCGCGTCTCGCTGGACGTAGCGCCCTTCGCCACAGACGTGCAGGTCGTAGTGGAACACGACGCCGAACTCGGCTTCTTGCCAGGCCAGCTGCGCAGGTCGGGGACTCGGTCGGGTGGCCGCGGCGTCGACCGTCGACACGAGCTGCACCGGACCGAGGATGCCCGCTTCCAGGAGCGCGGTCTCCGGTGTGAACGGAGCGCGGATGTTCGTCACGGTGGATCGCCCCTCGGGCGGAAGCGCTGCGTCACCCACGAGTCGATTGTGCCATGTGTTGGCGACTTCGACGCGCAGCTCGTTGAGGCCGGATCGCAGCGCCTTCGTGACATCGATCGCGTAGGGAGGGTGCCATGCGACGCCGAGCTCCTCGCCGTTGAGGAAGATCCGCGCCACCCCGGCCAACCGACCGAGGTCGAGGTCCACGGAATCGCCAGAGCTCGCCAAGCCTGAAGGCGCGGCAAACGTCCTGGCGTAGGTGGCAATGCCCGAGAAGTGTCGAAGATCAGGATCCTCCAGGCTCCCCCATGGGGCCAGCGATTCGAGTTCAATGGTCTTGGACTCGCCAGAGCGGAGGGGGAACTCGAGCATCCACGGACCGGTCAGCTCGAAGCCGTCCCGGTGGCTCGCCCGCACGCCGTCGGTGGCGGGGTCATGGGCGACGCCCGAGGACACGTCGTGGACGCGTACGCCTTCGATCGCTCTTTCACCCGCTGTCAGAAACTCGACCCGACCGAGGCCCACGATCGACGTATGCCCTGACCAGTCGTCGCTGTGGTTGGAGACGACGTCGAAGCGAACGAAGCGGGACTTCGGGGCCATCAACGCCACGCGCTCTTCGTAGTCGCGCTCGCCGATATCGGGGGCGCGCCTGAGCGTGTAGCTGCCAACAGCTTCGAACTTGGCGCCGTCGATCGACGTGGAGACCGCCAGCTCCTTGATCGCGCGGGTCAAGAGGCCCCGCGTTTGGTCCTGGTAGGCCCAGAGATCCATCGCCTCCAGCGCGACCTCCGCGCCGAGGTCATACACGATGAACTCGTCCCCGGGCCCGTTCTCCCCGGAGGAGAGCCACGCTGGACCGTTGGGCGTATCTCCGTGCGCCACGTCCACGCCTGCGCCATGGGCACGAGCGAGGTCGCCCAGCGTGATGTCGCCGTTCCAGCTCCCTCCGTCGGACATCCTGCGGAAGACCACGAAGCGCGAGCCGCCGGGGGGCAGCGCCAGAGCGACCCGGGTTCGCCCGTCTTCGGACCGCTCCCACGCAGCCTCTCGAATCGCGCCCGACGAGGGGTCCCAGATCTCCGGCTGCAGACCGTCCACGCGGAAGATGCCGTGCACGCTCTCCCAGCGCTCGTGGTGGTTGACCACGTAGTAGATCTCGAACTCTTCTCCGCTTCGGTGCACGAAGCCGAGGCGCGTCCGCGCGTCGCCGCCCTCCCAGAGGAAGTCCGGTGGCGCTTCCGTCAGCGCGGCGACCAGACCGTCCGGTCCCAACACTCTTCCGCCGGCACGAACGAGCTCCTCCAGCTTCTCCGTGACCCGCCTATCCATGGGCTCAGCCTCGGGCAGCACGAGCATGCGGTAGCTCACACCGCTCGGCAGGGAGAGCCGCCCGCCCTCGACCGTCATCCCGTTCAGCAGCATCCGCACGTCCACGACGTCGTAGTCGTAGCCGAGAGGCCGGACCCTCGGGTCCCAGTCCACGCCCAGCGGATGGAACACCGGAGCGCCAGCGCCCTGGTAGAAGCACACGTCCTCCACGGGTGTTCCTTCCTGCAGCAGAAAGGAACAGCGCGCTAGGTACTCGATGAAGGGCTTCACCATCGGCCACCACACGAGGTTCGGACCGATGTGCGTGCCCGCGTGGTACGCGTACCCCGGAAGGCCGCGCTCGCCGCCGCCGTGGGGCGCCGTGTGAAACGTGATGTGATTCAGGCCATCGAGGAAAGCCTGGTCTGCCAGCAGCTTCAGGTAGTAGGGCAGGTCTTGCCAGTGCCGCCACGAGGTGAACGACTCGGAGTCGACGATGCGCTTGCCGTAGACGTGCGCCGCGCAGGCGATCTCCTTGACGTTGTACATGCTGCGATGCTTGGGCCAGAACTCACCGCGAGCCAGACCGGTGGCGCCCAGCGCGCCGATCGCGTCCACGGGGCAGCTGCTCCAGATCGGCGGCCCCGGGCCGCCGGCTTCGGCGGAGAGCAACAGCCCGCGCTCGCGCAGCACCTCGTTTCCAATTCGATAGTGATTCTCGATCATCAGATCGCTCACGAGCCTCGTCCAGTCGCGGAGGAAGCGCTCAGCCGCCTCCGGAGAACGCGAATCGTCCACGAGGAACGTGAGCCATGGTGCGGCGTCGTAGCCGTACTCCGCCCGGAACGCCGTCAGAATGTCTTCGGTCCAGGCGCTCAGCCGCCCGCCCTCCAGCTCGAGGCTGTCGACCTCCAGGTACTTCAGGGCGGATTCGTCGAGGGGGCCCAGCGCGGACTCCAGGCGGTCGAGCACGTGGTGGAAGTACCATCGGCTGTCGTCGGCATCGAAGAAGTCGATCTGGAGCCCGTCGGAGTTCGGACTCGGCACGATGAGCCGCTGGCCCGAGTTCGCGCGTATGAACCAGCGGAGGTCCCACTCACCGGCTGGTAGTTCCGCCTGCAGGTGTCCGGAGTCGTCCGTTTTTCCGGTGAGGTCGATCACGCGATCGGCCTCGAACCCTGCGCCATCGCCCGCGGGCACCGCCTGGACGGCCACGGTCGACCAGTAGGCCGGTCGCCCTTCCGCGTCCCGTGGCGCATGCTCGGGCGTCGCAGGAAAAGGCAGGGTGAGTTCGAGCCCTCGGGGCCCCTGGACCCTGGTCACCGACGAGAAGAGCGAAAGCCCGGCGTGCTCCGGTTCGACCCAGCTTCCGCCGGCGTTCCAACCGCTCGCCGCGACCATGCCGAGATCGAGGCCGAGGCGCAGCGCTTCCCGATTGGCATGGGCGAGGTTCGCGAGCCATTCATCGCTCAGGAACGCCGGCCCCACGGGAACGATTCCCTCGGGGTCCCGGTGGGCCTTCACGTCCCAGATCTGAAGCGCGGAGAAGCCAGCGGCCCGGAATGCTTCCATCTCCTCCGTGATCCGCGCCGGATCCGCGTGTCCGTTGAGCCAGGCCCAGAACGCGTCGGGCCGAGCACGCGCCGGAGGATCCTCGAAGCCCGCGACGAGATCGTCGTAGGTCGCCTCCTGGGCCAGGCCCACCGAAGGGGAAGCGAGCAAAATGGTAGAGAGCAGGACGCGTGACGAAAGACCATGGCGCATCCGAGCAGTTTAGTGGCGGTACCGTGGCGGTACCGAGCCAGACCGAAATCCGCCACGTTTCTCCCCCCAGGATGGGAGCTCCGCGCGGCGGGGAGGCAGCGGCTACACTTCTCGTATGTCTTGGTCGTCGACCCTTCTTGTCACAGGCTGTTCGTCCGGCCTGGGGCTGGCGACGGCCCATCGAGCCCGCGACCTCGGCTGGCGAGTTTTGGGCACTGCGCGCACTGACGCCGACCTCGCCCGCATCGAAGAAGCCGGACTGGAGCCCATCCAGCTGGAGCTCCTCTCCACCAGCTCCATCGAGTCGGCCGCCGAAGAGGTGCTGGCGCGCACGGGCGGCCGTCTCGATGGGCTGGTGAACAACGCCGGCTACAGTCAGCTCGGCGCCATCGAGGACGTGACCCGCGACGAGCTGCGCGAGCAGTTCGAGACGAACGTCTTCGGGACGATGGAGCTCACCAACCGCCTGCTGCCCTCGTTCCTGTCCCGGGGGGAGGGGCGAATCGTTTTCATCTCGTCCGTGTGCGCCCGCGTGCCCGTTCCCTACCTCGGGAGCTACAGCGCCTCCAAGGCCGCGCTCGAGGCCCTGGTGGATTCCCTTCGCCGCGAGATCCGGGGCAGCGGCGTGGGGCTGCACCTCGTGGAGCCCGGCATTTTCAACACCGGCTGCTACGCCCGCACCACCGCGCACTTCGAGGGCGTCAGCCGCTCGCGGACGTCGCGCCACGCCGACCGCTGCCGCGCGGCCCTCCGCCAGTTCGAGGAAGAGCTGAGCACCATCCCCGCGTCCCGCAACGCGCTCGTCGCCGACGCCGTCCTCGACTACCTCACCGGCAAGCGCCGCTCCGCCCGCCGCGTCGTGCCGGGACCGGCGCGCGTTTACGAGATCGCGCGTCGCCTCCTCCCCGATGGCCTGCTGGACCGCGCCGTCCTGCGCCGCCGCGGCGGCGATCTCTGATGGCGAGCTCCCAGGCGCGCCGTCTCGCCCACTACGGCCTTCACGAGCGCCACAAGCTGCGCGGGCTCGCCCGTCTGTTCTGGACGACCAAGATCCAGTCCGCCCGTCGGCTGGCCCGCCCGGACCATGCCGCCGCGCTGCCGCCCCTGGTGACGATCAACGTCAACTACGCCTGCAACCTGCGCTGCGTCCAGTGCTGGGAATGGGGCGAGAACGGCGCGTTCAAGGACCTCCCGAAGGAGGTGATCGCGCGTCAGCTCAGCCTCACGCAGTGGGAGGCGCTCTTCGATCAGCTCGAGCGCTGGCGGCCCTATCTCTACTTCTTCGGGGGTGAGCCCTTCCTGCGGCCCGACATGCCCGAGCTGATCGGCGCGGCCAGCCGCCGCGGCCTGCTCACCTCGGTGAACACCAACATGACGCAGATCACGCCCGAGCTGGCGGATCGCATCGTCGCCGGCGGCCTCGACTACATCGTCGCGAGCCTCGACGGCCCCGAGGAGATCAACGACGCCATCCGCATCGGCAAGGACAGCTACGCCCGAACCGTGGCGGGGATCCGAAACCTGATGGAGGCTCGTCGGCGCGGGCGCACGCCGTTTCCGCTGATCGAGATCTGCTGCACCGTCACCCGTCACAACCAGGAGCACCTCGTCGCGACCGCGGAGATCGCGCACGAACTCGGCGTCGATCACTTCAAGCTCCAGCACCAGATCTACTCCACGGAGGAGATGCAGCGCGAGACCGACGAGCGCTTCCAGTCCTCGTTCGGCCTGCGACCGCACTTCGGTACGGGCTTCATGATCCACGTGGGGAACGTCGACCCGGAGGTCCTGCGAGCCCAGGAGGCAGAGCTGCGCTCGCGCAAGTGGAGCTTCGAGTTCGGGCGCCGGCCGCGGCTGTCGGTCAAGGGCTGGGATCCGCGGCTGCACTACTTCGCGCCCGACGTCGTCTTCGGGGAAGCGCACTGCCACAACCCGTGGGCCCGCGCGGTCATCCAGCCCGACGGCGAGATGATCGTCTGCCAGGGCTTCCACGACTACGGGCTCGGGAACGTGGCGGAGAAGCCCTTCGACGAGATCTGGAACAGCGCCGGGATGCGCCGGTTCCGAGCGTCGCTCCTGAAGGACGGACTGTTTCCCTACTGCTCGCGCTGCTGTGAACTCTACGAACTCGACGAATCTTGATCGGTGAGGCCGTCGAGGGCGGAAACGGGGAGCACCTTGCCGGTAGCCCTGCGAAGCAGTCCATCGGGTTCGACGACCCGCACCTCGAAGCGCATGTTCGAGCCGAGGCCGCGCGCCGCCGCGTTCTCGAGCTCCCCGAGGGCCGCGCTGCTCCAGCGGGCTCCCGGCACGACGTGGAGGACCACGGCATCGGGGGCGACCTGAACGAGCTGCAGCACCTCGATCCCGTCGATGTCATCGAAGACCATCGGGAGTCCGGGAAGGCTTCGGCCGTCGGGTGCCGTGATGACATGGCTGCAACGGCCCTCGATGGAGCGCAGCGTGCGGAGGGTTCGCCCGCAGGGGCACCGGGTGTTCTGTGCGTCGAGCACGACGCGATCCTCCGTCTCGTAGCGCACGAGCGGCTGGGCCAGGTTGTGCAGTCCCGTGCCGTACACGTTCGCGATCAGCGTGCCGTCCGCGCGCCGCTCGAAGTCGGTCGTCTCGAAGACTCCGTAGGCGCCATGCACGTGGTAGCGCCCTTCCGTGCACTGGCTGGCCGCGACGGTTCTCTCCATGTGGCCGTAGGAGTCCAGCAGCGGACAGGCAAAGCCGACTTCGATCCGACCCCGCGCCCGAGACGTGACGATCTCGCCGCCAGAGAACGCAGCACGCATCGAAGGCACGCCGACGCCGCTGATCTCGCCGCAGCGCACGAGGTGCTGCAGCGCCGTGGGGAGGCCCTTGATGAACCGGGGACGGTGTCGCAGGAGCGCCTGCCGAATCTCCGGCATCCGCTCCGGCGCCACTCGCGACGAGTTGACGAGCAGGCGCCGCAGGAAGGGCTGCCACTCCACCAGCCGCTCAGGCTCGCCGCCGGCTCGCAGGAAATGGTAGCTGCCCAGTTCGGCAAACGCCGCGCCCAGGCGATAGCCGCCCCAGCTCCACGCCCGCCGGTAATAGCAGAACTCCAGGGCCCGGGCACGCCGGTCCATGGCGACGCGCACGGGCTGGCCCGAGGTCCCGCTCGTGGAGGCCCAGCGCAGGTCGCGCGCGTTCGGGTCGAGCATCTCATCGCCGGCTCGCCGGAGCTCGTCCTTCGTCAGGATCGGCAGCGAGCGCAGGTGCGCGGGATCTTCCAGGCCCCTGGGATCGAAGTTCGCCTCCTCGAAGACGCGCCGCCAGTGGGCGGAGGCGGCCTGGGCCCGTCCGAGGACCTCCCGCAGCCGCCCCGCCTGGTACGCCCGCATCTCCACCGGGTCCGCACGCTCCAGCCGCGCCATCGCCCGATCGATGGATAAGAGCGCGCCGGGCGCCGCGTAGTCGGCCAGCTGGAAGTGGATCGGCATCGGCTTCCCGGGGCTATCCCTGGGCTCTGCGCGGCCCGTAGAGATAGAGGTTGTCGCACTTCGCGCACACGGGAAGGCTCTCCTCGGTGATGACCTTCTGGAAGCGACGGTTCGCCTCGCCCTGCCAGACCTCGTCCACGCTCTCGGTGCGGAGGTCGCCCACGCTGTAGTCCGGGAACTGCACGCAGGGCGGCACCTTGCCGTCAGGGAGGACGTCGAGCCGGAGCCACTGCTTGTAGCAGAGTCTGTCCCCGAGGATCTTGTCCGGCTCGTCGATGAAATCGGTGACCCACTCCGGCTCGTGCAGGTGCGAGCCGATCTGGATCGGCCAGCGCCGCTCGCGGACCGCGCGCAGCTGCGCCTCGAACTCCTCCTTGTCGTAGTCGTACTCGCGCACGTAGCCGCGATCGGTCTTGGCCTCCACGCCGAACCGGTCGCGCATGAAGTGTTCGTACGCGTCGGCCTGCTTCGGCGAGATGAACCAGCCAGGGTTCAGGAGGATCCAGTCGACGCCCAGCGCGACCATCTCCTCGCAGAACGACGTGATCGACGCGACGTTCTCCGGCATGACCGTGAACTGGATCGCGATGAAGGGCGGGCGCTTGAGCCTCTGGAGCGTCTCGATGTTCGCCATCACGCGGCGGTAGACGCCCTTGCCGCGTAGCGCGTCGTTGGCCTGTTCGTGACCGTCCAGGGAGATCAGGAACGTGGGGTAGGGGTTGCCGTCCATCTCTTCGGCGAAGCGATCGAGGAGCAGGCCGTTCGTGCAGGTGACCGCGAAGTGCCGATGCCGCTTGAGCTCGCCCATGAGGCGGCCGAAGTGCGGGTACATGAGTGGCTCGCCGCCCGAAAGAATGAACGAAGCGTTGCGAGGCAAACCGCGCCCGAAGATCTTCGAGACGACCTCCCAGGGCAGGTCGGCGTCGTGGTTCTCCTGGACGCTTTTCACCCAGCCCACGTCGCCCCAGAGCATGCACATGGGGCAGCGCAGGTTGCAGCGCCAGTTCAGCATCAGCTTGACCACCAGCGGATCCGGGCGCGCTCGATCGCTGGCGCCGTGCTCGCGGATCCAGCGATAGCGGGCCGCGAACTGGACCTTCTTGAGCGCCAGGTGGGCGAAGTAGCGCGGGTGCTTCCGCGCGTGTCGGATCAGCGGACGGAGGCGCGGCATGCGGTGTCCTCCGGGGGGAACTCGGCGGCTTCGAGCCAGCCGCGGAAGGCATCGCGGGAGTATCGCAGCGCGCCCATGTGGTGCAGCGCGAAGCGCAGGTTGTTGTCCTCGGCGACGGGCATGCCGGGGATCAGGAACATGGCGCGACGCGCGGCGTGGGTCTCCAGGACCGTGGCGATGCCGGGCTTCGTGATCACGCTCGCGCACTCGCGGAGGATGGGGGCGAGCGACGGCACCACGCCGTAAGCTCGGACGCGCGGGTCGCACGCGGACTCGATCGTGCGTCGCAGGGCGTCGTTCTCGCCGCACACCGCGTGGAACGTCAGCTCCGGTGAAATCCCGCGCAGCTCCTTCAGGATTCGGTCGATACGGCCCTGGCCCCAGAGCCCGCAGACGACGAGCGCCGCGTTCGGATCGCCGGGCTCGGAGGCGAGCGCCTCGTACTCGGCGCGGGCGGGCAAGGGCACGAGCTGGACCGTCGTAGGGGCGGGGACCGCGAAGCGCAGCTCTGACGCGGGAACCGGCGTCAGGAAGCGCTGGATGCTGGACCAGGGAACGTAGCGCCATCCGAGGCTCGAGCCGTACTCGCCCGAGAGCCCTACGATGGACACGTCGAGGCCCGCCCGTTCCTTGGCGAGAGCCGCCCAGAACGTCGGTCGATGGCTGACGGCCAGGACCGAGCCGAAGCCTCCCGTTTCGAGGTGCGCAGACAGCGCGGTCAGGTCGGTCGTTCGGAGGTGCCGCTCGCGCAGCAGCTTGCGCTGATAGATCAGCGGGACGCGATAAGGAAGGTGCAGGAGAAGCGGGAAGCGCGACGAGATCGCGCGATAGCGTTCCACGTCCTCGCGCATCGCGGAGGGCGGCAGAAAGTCCTCGACCGCCCGATGCTCGACCTCGCCTTCCGCGCGCTCGTGCAGAGCCTCGCCGATCGAGTACATGCCGCGCCCGACCGCGGTGCTCAGGATCAGGAGAGGCCGCGGCAGCAGGGCGATCTCCGCCTCCAGGGCACCGACCGCGCCGCCCGCCGTTCGCGTGGAAGGGCGATTCAACTGGCCACCTCGAGGAACTGCTCGCGATCTTCTCCTGCGATGCGCTGAACGGACGCGAGGGCGCTACCGATCAGGTCGTGGATATGGAGATAGCGGAACGTCGCCGCCCGCCCTACGAGTTCCAGGTTCGAGAGGCGCGTCTGGGATTCGCGCAGGGAGTGGGCGTGCAGCACGTCCTCCGTTCGCAGGACCGGGTAGGCGTTGCGTAGCCTTCGCACTGCGTGCCCGACGATCTCGTCGGGCTCGAGTGCGCCGGTTCGCGCCAGAGCCCGCGTCACCTCGGCGACCAGGTCCGCGTCCGATCGCGTCCAGTCCGCGTCGGTCTCGAAGCGCACGAGTTCGGCCACCAACGACGTGCAACCCTCCGGGGACATGGCCGCGCTGCGCGCGTTCGGCTCGTGCACCCGCGTGAACGGAACGTCCGCGTCCGGGTAGTAGGTCGACGCGTAGCGTGATTTCTGTGATCTCTTCAGGAAGACGGCTACGACGATCACGTGCCGGTACAGGAGCCCCGCGGCGGCGTCCATCAACCGAGCCTTCGGGGCGGGGCGCATCAAGCGCGACTGCTGCGCGAGGGGCAGCGTCGAGATCACGTGATGCACAGGCACGCGCGTCTGGCCGTTGAGGACGATCTCCCGCACCCTGCGTCCGTCATGCTCCATCGCGGTGATGGCGTGGCCGGTATGCAAGGATCCGGGGGAGCAGCCCTTCGCGAGGGCTTCAGCGATCGCACCGATGCCACGGGTGGGGTAGAAGAACGATCCCTCCAGATGGGCGGGCTCTGCGCGCTGTACAAAAAGCGAACGCAGGCTGAGCGCGTCGAGCCGTCGGCCCGCGATCTCGGTCGAAAGCTCAGAGGCAGGCGCCCCCCAGAGTTTCTCCGAGTAGCGGATCAAGAAGGGATCCGCGAGAGCGCGGCCGAAGCGTGAGTAGCAGAGCTCCTGGAAGTTGCGCGCCTTGCGTCGGTTGGCGATGCGTGCCAGGGCATAGCTCGCCAGAGCCCGCGCGCCTTCGCCCGGCTTGAGCCTGCGCAGAAGGTTGCCCGGGGTCAGCGGGAAGTCGAGGTAGGTGTCGCCGTGCCGAATGCGGCTCGGCGCATGGACCTCGGCCATGTCGCCTTCCAGCCACTCGTTCACGCGGGTCGTGACCGCGGAATTCCGGTCGTGCAGCCGGTGCGCCCCTGCATCGAAGCGAAATCCGTCGACTTCGAACGTTCGCGCGTTGCCGCCGAACTCCGAGGTCGCCTCGAAGAGCTGATACGAAAGCCCCAGGCGGTCTGCTTCCGCAGCAGCCGCGAGGCCGGCAATACCTCCTCCCAAAATGGCGAGCATGGGTCAGGCAGGCTATCACGCAGCTGCGGCACCACGGCGAAAATGGCACGATCTGAATCGTGCACGCAAATCGAGACGCCCGATCGCCGCTTCGTGGGCACTCTCCTGGGACGGGGAGTGATCGGATCTCCCGTGCGGCAATCGGGGGGCTGCTGGCCGTGGCGCTGGGGTTGAGGCTCCTGGGCCTCGGACAGGACGCGCTCTGGCTCGACGAGGCGAACACGTGGGCCATCGCGCGCGAGCCGCTCGGGGGAATCGTTCAGCGCCTGCAACAGGACGCGAGTCCTCCGCTCTACTACTTCTTCTTGCACGGGTGGATGGCGTGGTTCGGGGAGAGCGCCTGGGTGCTCCGGCTTCCGAGCGTGCTCGCCGGGGTAGCCCTCGTCGCGCTGACGTTCCACGTGGGGCGCTCCTTCTTCTCGCAGCGGGCTGGTTTCGTGGCGGCCTGGCTCGTGGCGGTCTCGCCGAGCCAGATCTTCCATTCGCAGGAGGCGCGGATGTACTCGTGGCTCGGATGGCTGGCGCTCCTCGCGACATGGCGACTCGTGCGGGCGTTGAGCGTCACGGCGACGCCACCACCCCATGGTCGATCCGAAGAGGTCCGTGCCTGGGCTTTCTACGCTCTGGCGCTGGCGGCCGCCCTCTTGACCCACAACTTCGCCTTTCATCTGGTCCCCGCACACGCCTGCATCGTCCTCGCCTCGGCGCGACCTGCGCGGGGGCTCGCAGCGTTCGCGGCGGCAGGTCTTCTGACGCTCGCGCTCTACGCGCCCTGGCTGCCCGTGTTCCTCGGACAGCTCCGGGGCGTCGACACCTACTCCTGGTACGCCGACGTCTGGGCGACCACCGGACCGTTGAAGGCGCTGCTCCGGAGCCTCGACTCCATCAGCCCCTTCGGACAGTACTTCGCCGCTACCAAGGTCCCGCCGGTTCGCTGGCTTCAGGTCATCGCGGGCGCTGTGCTGCTTCTGTCGGGGATCGGCGCACGGGTGGAGGGGCGCCGCGCTCGCTCCGCCGTTCGGTTTCCGGTGACGATCGCGTTCGCGCTTCCGGTCCTGACTTCCATCGCGCTCTCGGTCTGGCTGACGCCGCACTTCGTGCCGGGCCGCGTCGACCAGATGATGCTGGCGCCGCTCATGCTGCTCGTGGGGGCAGGGTTCGAGTCGGTCTGTCCCAGGGGAAAGGGCGGCGGGGTGCTCGCCATCGCGGCGGCGCTCATCACGCTCGGCGCCGGTCTGTACCTGCGGCCCGTCGACGAGGCCGACCTGGCGCGCCGCGCTTCCGCGAAGGGTTCCGCCCTCGGCACGGAGGCCGCAGTGTTCGAGTCGCTCATGGACCGCGCGCGTCCAGGAGATCTCTTGATCTGCACGTCGCTCGCTCGCGCCCCCCTCGTTCATCTCCTGCACCTGCGAGGCATGGCTTTGCGCGTCGAGTCCTTCCCCGCATCCACGGCGGAGCACCTGGGAGGCCAGGATGATCGCCTCTTGCTGGAGGATCGGCCGGCGCTCGCCCGCGAGGCGGAGGCGGTGGTGGACCGCGCGCTGGGTTTCCTATCGGACGAGGCTCCGTCGGCTCGACGCGTCCACCTCGTGCTCATGGAGAGCGAAGTGAATCGCATACTGGGCGACCGGTTCGAGGCTGCGGAGCTCGCGGGTCGAATCGTCCCGAGTCACTTGCCAGCCGGTTTCATCCAGAGAGCGGTGCACCAGTTCGGCACGTTGCGGAGCTATGTTCGCGAATGACCCGGCGATCAGACGTCGCGCAGTCGCTTCATGGCTTCGTACAGCCGCGACTTCACCACGGAAGGCGGCAGGTCGAGCACGTGCGCGATCTCCTCGCGGCTCAGGTCTTCGCCGTACCGGAGGTCGAGCACCTCGCGGTGGTCGTGGGTGAGCGACTCGACGCGCGCGCGAAGTTCGGCCTCGTTCTCCATCCGGACCAGTCGGGTCAGATGGCCGGTGCGAGAATCGACGAAGGTCGGACGATCAGGGAGCGCCACTTCGCCGCGCACGCGCTGGTTCCGAACGAGGTTGAGGCAGTGGTTGCGGGCGATTCGGTAGAGCCATGGCCGAACGGCGTCGGGCGTGGAGCTGGCGCCGAGCGCCTTGACGAGCACGTCCTGGGCGGCGTCCTCGGCCGCGGCTGAGTCGCCCAGATAGCCGTAGGCGAAGCGCACGAGGGCGGGGCGATACTCGGCGATCAGCTCGTCGCTGGCGCCGGGGGCGCGGGCGCGAAGGCGGTCGACCAGGGTCGGCTGGCGGCTATCCATGGGTTCACTTTGCGTGGTCAAGGCTAGAATATCTCCTTCCGGATCTCGCGCAGGACGCCCTGGACTTCATGGCCCATGTCATGGAAGAGCTGGGACCAGTCGCCGTGGTACTCGACCTGGACAGCGATGAAGAGCCCTATGGCCGCGACAACCAGGCCCAGGACAGCGGCGCGCCAGAGCCAGGGCCTGAGCCACCGGAAGGCGGAGCCCACTCCACGGCGGACGAGCCGGATCGCACCAGCGCCTGCGGAGGCCGCCGCACCGACGCCCTTGCCCGCCACGGAGGCGGCGTCGAGCACAGGGTTCAGATCGACGCGGATCGTCTTGCCGTTCGGCTCGTGCTCGCCGCTCTTCACCCAGTGGTTGCTCTTCTGCCAGCGATCCTGGACCCTGTCCACCGTCTTCCCGACCTTGCGCCAGGCACCTTCACGGACCTCGCTCAAGCGGTGGGATACGTGCTTCGCCTGCTCGCGGAGGTGCCGACCTTCCTTCGTGTGGAAGATCTCCGTGGCGGCACTCGCCACCTGACAGGAGATCTTTCCGACGGCTTCCCCGAGTTCCACGCCCCAGCGACCGATGAGCGTGCCGAGGTCCTGTGTCTCGGAGCGCGCTTCTACCGGGAGCCCTTCGCGGACGCGACGAAGGTCTGTAGCCAGGTCGGCGGCCGACGCGTACCTCGACGCCGGGTCCTTGGCGAGCGCACGCTGGATCACGCGGTCGAGATCGCCGGAAAGCCCCGGCGCCCAGCGCGACGGCGGCTGGATCCTGTCCTCGGCGACGCGGCGCGCGCACTCGAAGAGATCCGCGCCTTCGAAGTCGTGGGGGAGGCGGCCTGTGACCAGTTCGTACACGAGCACGCCGATGCTGTACACGTCGCTCGCCGGCGTCACCCGGGAGGCGAGACCCCGCGCCTGCTCCGGGCTCATGTAGCGCACCGTGCCGATGACGTTGCCGCTCATGGCCGCGGTGAGCGACGCGTTGTTCCCGGGGTCCGTGATCCGCGCCAGGCCGAAGTCGAGCACCTTGGCTTCGTTCTCCGCCGTCACCAGCACGTTGGACGGCTTGAGGTCGCGGTGGATGACGCCCTTCTCGTGGGCGTGGTGCACGGCGTCGGCGATCTGGGTGGCGACGTCGAGTCTCGTGTCGAGGCTCATGGCCTCGGCCCAGACGTCGAGTGGCTCGCCGTCGATGAGCTCCATCACGAAGTAGGGTGAACCTTCCTTGGTCTCGCCGGCGTCGTGGATCGCCGCGATCCCCGTGTGCTGGAGGCGCCCGAGCACCTCGGCCTCCCGGAAGAAGAGCCGCCGCGTTCGCTCGTCGTCGAGCCAGGCGCCGCGGATGACCTTGATGGCGACGCGCCGGTTGGTGCGGACCTGTACGGCCTCGAAGACGACCCCCATGCCACCGCTGCCCAGGCGTCCCTTGATGGGATAGGGCCCGATGCGCTCGGGCGCCCGGTCGTCCCGCTCGGAACCGGCGACGGCCCGGATGGCGCGCCGAAGCTCGTCGACCCGGCCGCGATCCTCAGGGTGGGCCTCCAGGTGGAGGGCCAGCTCGGGGGCATCCCGGTCGACCCAGCTCCAGAGCTGCTCGTCGGGAACCGCTTCCTGGGAGCGCTTTTTGGCCCTCTGGCGGAGCAGGGGCGGGGGGAGGGGGTCTTCCTGGGTCATGGGGGTGAGCATCCAAGTGTACGGACACCCGGGCGCTTCTTCCGGCGGAGGAAAACCTGCCGTAGTTTCAGATTCTCCGGCGAGGGCGGGCTGGCCCGGCGGAAGGACGGCACGGGTTCGATGAGAGGACTCTGAGGGCCGGGCCCCGCGATCGAAACCCGGCCCCGAGAGTGTGGTTCCATTCCCCCATGAGCCAACCCAAGACCACCTCACCCGCGCACTCGATCCTCGCCTGGGGCTTCGTAGCGGCGCTCTTCGCACTTGCCGGGCCCGCTTCGGGGAGCGTGATACAACGTTCCGCAGAAAAGCCGAGCGTTCCGTCGAAAGAGGTCGAAGCCGTCCCGGGATCCCAGGCTGAGAGGATCGCCTGGTTCGGCCGGTGGGAGGACGCGCGGGCCGAGGCCGCCCGCACGCGGCGTCCCATCCTGCTCATGTCAGCCGCTCCCCAGTGCTCCGGCGCACCGGGGATGTGGTGACCCGGCTACCAGAATACGGAGGGTAGTTACCTTTCGAATCCCGCCGTCGTGGCGGCGTCCCGCAACTACGTGTGCGTCCGTCCGCAAACCTATGAGAATGAAGCCGAGTCGGGGCTCCTGAAGAGCCTCTTCCGGAGTCGCTCGGGCGAGCTGGAGAATACGGTGTTCTGCGTCCTCGCCTCGGATGGCAAGACCAAGCTCTGCCGGAGCGGGCGATCGCCGGCCCAGGTCTTTGACGGCGCGGACGCGCTCGCGCAATTTCTGGACGAGCAGTTCCAGCCCTACCATTCGAAGGCCCGGGCGATAGAGCGCCTGCCGCTGATCGATGAGTTTGCGCTGGCGCTGAACGTCGCCTCATGCGACGGGGTCCCACTCGTGATCCTGCGAGCCGAGAGCGAGAAGGATCTTGCGGCGATGGAGAAGCGTATGGCGGAGCTCGCCTGGTCCGAGGCGTGCGCCGGACAGCAGCACTACTTCGCGTTCACAGGATCCCTGCCGAAGCCCGGCACCTCTGGCTCGGGCTTCGCGAAGGTGGGGGAGAAGCCGGTCAGCATCGACTTCGATTGCGAGTACGGGATCACCGCCCTTGACCCGGGTCCGTTCGGCCTCGAGCCGAAGACGCTCGCCCACGCCCGCGCGGACACCGACGTCGAGACGCTCACTCGCGTGCTTGGAGAAGCTCAACTCGCCCACGATCCAACCGAGACGTCGCGCCGCCAGCACGGCCGCGAGGCGAGGCGCCAGGGGATCACCTGGGAGTCCGAGCTGCCCGCTACCGACGGCCCGCGCGGTCGATCGCCGCGCTGACGAGGCGCTTCATCTTTCAGCCCATACCACGCTCCCGTTTCGCCGCTCCGTTCGCCCATTTTCATGATGCTCACGCTCCTACTCGTTTCCCTGCAGTCCGCGACGGCCACCACTGGCGTTGAGTTCCCCGGAACGGTCGTTCGCGCCCCCCGCCCCAACGTCCTCGTGCTGATCGCCGACGACTTCGGCGTCGATCTCATGGGGGCCTACGGCGAAGGCTCGAGCCCCGCCTGCACCGCCAACGTCGACCAGCTGGCCGCTGGAGGCCTCCTGTTTCGCAACGCGTGGGCGAACCCCACCTGTTCGCCGACGCGGGCGTCTCTACTCACCGGGCGCCACGGCTTCCGGACGGGCGTGGGTGGGCCGCTTGCCAGCACCGACGCCGGGCTATCGCTCGCGGAGACCACGCTGCCTGAGGTGCTGGTCGGCTACAGCTCGGCCGCCCTGGGCAAATGGCACCTCTCCGGAAACCAGGGCGACCTGCACCCGAACGACTCGGGCTTCGGTAGTTTCGCGGGTGGGCTCCGCGGAGCGATCCCTGACTACCTCCTGTGGCGCAAGACCGTCGACGGTCAGAGCGCGCAGACCACGACCTATGCGACCACGGACACCGCCGACGAGGCGATCGCCGCGATCACATCGCTGCCGGAACCGTGGCTGACCTACGTCTCGTTCAACGCGCCCCATACGCCTCTTCACGCGCCGCCCGTTGCGTCGTGCCCGGCGCTGCCTTGCCCCGGAAGCCTCTGCGGGAACCTGCCATCGAACCCGACCTCCGCCGAGTACGTGAAGGCGATGTCGGAGGCCATGGATCAGGAGATCGGCCGGATCCTCGCCGTGCTCGACGTGGTGGACCCGGACGCATACGTGATCTTCGTCGGAGACAACGGCACGGCGCGCCAGGGAACCGAGGCGCCCTTTGACCCCCAGCACGCCAAGGGCACGATGTACGAGGGAGGAGTCAACGTGCCGCTCGTGATCCGTGGCCCCGGCGTCCGGCCCGGCGAGTGCGGCTCGCTCGTGTCGGTGGTCGATCTCTTTGCGACGATCGCGGAGATCGCGCGCGTTCGGATCTCGACCGAGGACTCGGTCTCGCTGGTGCCGTACTTCCGCGATCCCGGCCTTTCTCTCCGGGAGACCGTGTACTCCGAGTCGTTCGAGCCGAACGGCGGGACCCTGCCGTTCGCCTCCCACGAACGAGCCGTGCGCGACGAACGCTACAAGCTGATTCGCCGGACGGGCCATTCGGACGAGTTCTTCGATCTCGAGGCCGATCCCTTCGAAGCCGCGAACCTCCTTCCGTCGCTCACTGCGGCGCAGCAGGCGGCCTACGACCAGCTCGCGGCGCGTCTCGTTGCCCTGGGCGTCTCCTGACCGCGCCGCGGCGGGCCCGCTATCGGGCCGGTTGACCTGCGGGTTCGGTCACGACCGCGCCTCGGATCAGCTCCTGCAACCGCTCGGGCGTGATCGCCGTCGTCTTGCACATGAAGCCGCTCTTGTGGGCGAAGTGCACGTCGGGCTCGCTTTCGATGCGCGAGAAGTCGAGGCGCGGGTCGTCCTCGTAGCGGCTGATCCCGTAGCCCTTGCCGCGGCGGTCCGGGTAGACCGTCGCGCCGATCTCCCTTTCCAGGCCTTTCGCCCGGATGTAGCGCGCGATGTTGCCGGACGGCTCGTCGAGGAGCTGGGAATCCTCGCGCGGCAGGAAGATCGTCTCGATCGTGTCGCCTTCCGCGGCCCCATCCACCGCCACAGACCAGCGCTCGCTCTTGCGCTCCACCATCTCGATCCCGTCCCGGACCATCTTGAGGAAGTCGAGCAGGTCCTGGCCCACGAAGCGCATGTACTCGTACAGCGTGTGGCCCGGTCGCAGCTCGCTCTCGGAGGCGAAGCGGCGCAGGAGGGTGATGTCGATGGGCGAATTGAGCTGGGAGATTGCGCGCCGCGGAACCCCGAGCCACTCGGCCGTCGTGTTGGGGCCGCGGGAGTCGAACCACTCCGCGGGCTCGAGCCAGTCGCAGAACTGCTTCGCGTCCTCGTAGAGCCCGAGGTGGTCTAGCACGAGGCTGAGCGTGCAGGTCGGCGCGTGCTCGCGGGGGAAGTGGTGGTGATCGAAGTTGCCCAGCGCCGGATCGTGGGCGCCGCCCACGTCGAGCACCGCGATCGCTGGATCGGCGAGGTCCGCGTCGGTGGGATTGCGCCGCTCGATGGGGCAGCCGTGCTTCGCGATGAGGACGCATGTGGCGAGGAGCTCGTCCTTGTGCGCACCGCCGGGGTGCGTGACGATCTTGTTGGGGTCGACCATGGCGCCCAAGGTAGCACTGACAAGCCGCCGGAAGCGACTCGCAATTTCGCGGTGCGTCGATCGCGCGTCCTCACGGCGAGATCACTTCGGCGGTCCGGTCCCTTCCTTCGTGTGCGTCCTGGTAGCCTCTGCGTCATGCTCCTTTCTCTCCTTCTCTGGTCCACGGGCCTCGCCGCAGCGCCGCAAGAGGTGAGCGACACGTCGACCATGCAAGCGGCCGAGGCTCGGCCGAACGTCCTCTTCATCCTCGCCGACGACTACGGCTGGATGGACGCGGGCTTCCAGAACGCCGCGACGTTCTACGACACGCCGAACCTGGATCGGCTGCGGGCCGGCGGGGTTCAGCTGACGGCGGCCTACGCGGCCTGTCCCGTTTGCAGCCCGACGCGCGCGAGCATCTTGACGGGTCGCCACCCGGCGCGCATCGACACCACCGACTGGTTCGGGGCGCCCCAGCCGGACGCGATCGTGAAGGCGGGCCGCGAAGGCGCGAAACGGATGGAGCGCTTCCAAAAGCTCGCGCTTCTTCCCGCGCCCTACGTCGAGCATCTTCCCCAGGAGGAGATCACCCTGCCCGAGGTCCTCAAAGGCGCGGGCTACGCCACGTTCTTTGCCGGCAAGTGGCATCTCGGCGGTGACGGGTTCGAACCCGAGACCCAGGGCTTCGACATCAACGTGGCGGGCCACGTGCGCGGCGGCCCCTACGGACCGGGCCGCTACTTCCATCCGTTCGGGATGCCGAACCTGGAGTCGAAGGAGGGCGACCACCTGCCCGCGCGCCTCGCCGAGGAAGCAGCGTCGTTCATCGAGACCGAGCGCGACGAGCCCTGGCTCTGCTACCTCAGCTTCTACTCGGTGCACACGCCGCTGATGGGGCGCGCGGATCTCGTGGAGAAGTACAAGAAGAAGCGGGACGACCTCGGGCTCGAGCCGAGTTTCGGCCAGGAGGGCGAGCGCAAGGTGCGCCAGAACCAGGAGCACGCGGTCTATGCGGCGATGGTGGCTGCCATGGATGAGGCGGTGGGCCACGTGCTCGATGCCCTCGATCGTTCGGGGCAGGCGGACCGCACCCTCGTGGTCTTCTTTTCCGACAACGGCGGGCTCTCGACGAGCGAGGGGTCCCCGACCTCCAACCTGCCGCTCCGGGGTGGCAAGGGCTGGCTCTACGAGGGAGGGATCCGTGAGCCCTGCGTGGTGCGCTGGCCCGGCCGGATCCCGGCCGGCGCGACCCTCGACCTGCCCATTCAGTCGGTGGACTTCCTGCCTACGATCCTGGCGGCGGCCGGAGTCGCGGCCCCTACGGGCGTCGAGCTGGACGGAGTGAGTCTCATGCCGGCTCTCACGAGTCCGGCGAGCGCCCCGGGACCCGAGGCATCCGGGCGCAGCCTCTACTGGCACTATCCCCACCACGGGAATCAGGGCGGCTTCCCCGGCGGCGCGGTCCGCCAGGGCCGCTGGAAGTGGATCGAACGCTTCGGCGAGGGCGGTGAGCTCTACGACCTGCTCGCCGACGTGGGGGAGGCCCGCGAGTGTTCCGCGGAGCATCCTGAAATCTCAGAACGGCTCGCCTCCGACCTGGCGGCCTGGCGAAACAGGGTGAACGCGAAGATGCCGGCCCCGAACCCGCTCCTCGCGGACGAATCCGACGATTGAAGATCCTGTAGAAACACAGAGGTCGCCCTTTCCCTCCGAGGCGTGTAAGACTCACACTCGGGGCGTGGGTTGCGGTCACGAGCGGCCGCCCTATCCTCCACCCAGTCTCCCGATCACTTCGCGAAACCGCCGAGCCCCGCTGCTCGGAACTTCCTTATCGACCCATGGCTTCCTACACCGCCGAACTCGACACCGTCAGCCACATCGTCCAGGTCGTCATCACGGAGGACGACGGCAGCGAACACGACTACCAGTTCGACTTCGACCCCCGCACCGGTCGCTGGGAATTCAGCGAGCGTGACCTCCTGGAACGCGACTTCGGCGAGGACTGGGTCGACGACCTGGAAGAGGAGATCGAGCGCCTCATCGAGACCGGCGTCGAAGCCAGCCAGGACGAGGAAGAGTGAAATCTCGTCCGGGGGGATCGAAGTCGCTGCGCGAGACCGCCGAGGAGGAGGTCGCCGCCCAGTCGAGGCAGCACGAGATCGAGGGAGACGTGCGGGAGTACCGCCGCGTGTTCCTCATCGTGATGGACTCGCTCGGGATCGGAGCTCTGCCGGACGCGCACACGTTCGGGCACCTGGAGAGCGGCGGTGACGCCGGGTCGCACACGCTCGACCACATCTGCCAGGCGGCGGGACCACCGACCGCGCCGCGTTTGATGTCCCTCGGCCTCGGCAACGTCGAGGGCGTCGAGTGCTTCCCCGCGGCCGTGATCCCCGAGGGCGCCTACGGTCGCATGGTCGAGGTCAGCGCCGGCAAGGACACGACCACGGGCCACTGGGAGATGGCGGGCGTTCCCCTCGACCGCGCGTTCCCGGTCTTTCCGGACGGCTTCTCCGACGAACTGCTCGGCGCCATCGCCGCCGAAGCCGGGATCTACGGCTGGCTCGGCAACGAACCCGCGTCCGGTACCGAGATCATCGAACGCCTCGGTCAAGAGAGCATCGATACCGGCAAGCCGATCGTCTACACCAGCGCCGACTCGGTCATGCAGATCGCGGCGCACGAGAAGCACTTCGGTCGCAAGCGCCTGCGCCTGCTCTGCCGCATCGCGCGCAGGCACACGAAGGAACTCGGCATCGCTCGGATCATCTCGCGGCCCTTCGTGGACGCGAAGGCCGGCGCACCGGAGACGTTCAAGCGCACCTACAACCGCCGCGATTTTTCGCTGCTGCCGCCGAAGCCGACCGTGCTCGACGCGCTGAAGAAGGCGGGCGTGCCCGTCGTCGGTGTCGGCAAGATCGGCGACATCTTCGCGGCGCAGGGCCTCACGCGGACCGTGCACACGAACGGCAACGCGAACGGCATGGTTCGAACGCACGAATGCGTCAGGGAGCAGGCCGCGGGCCTCATCTTCGTGAACCTCGTCGACTTCGACATGCTCTACGGGCATCGGCGAGATCCCGAGGGCTACAAGGGCTGCATCGAGGAGTTCGACGAGGCGCTCGGCAAGCTGGAGATCGACCGCCGCGACGACGATCTGTTCCTGATCACGGCCGATCACGGCAACGATCCGACGAACCAGCAGCACACGGACCACACGCGCGAGTACGTGCCGATTCTGGCCTTTGGTACCCACGTCAAGGGCGGGCACGATCTCGGGACGCGCGCGACGTTCGCGGACGTCGGCGCGACCGTGGCCCACGCGCTGAACGTGCCGTTCGGCGGCGCGGGCACGTCGTTCCTGAAAGAGATCTCGAAGTGAGCGCGGACTTTTCCGGCGGTCCCCTGGATGGGGCGACGCTGAAGCGGATCCTCGGCAAGAAGCGCGACGGTGGAGCGCTGTCCGCGGAGGAGTCGCTCGCCTTCCTGCACGGCGTCGCCGACGGTTCGATCGGCGAGCCCGAGCAGGTCGCGCTGCTCGCGTCGATCTGGTTCCGCGGAATGACGCCGTCGGAGCTCAGCGGCTGGACCACCGGCATGGTGGACTCAGGTCACAGGCTGGATCTCTCCGGCTTCGACGCGCCCAAGGTCGACAAGCACTCCACCGGCGGCATCGGCGACAAGGTCAGCCTTCCGCTCGCGCCCGCGCTCGCCGCGCTCGGCTGCATCGTGCCCATGATCTCGGGCCGCGGGCTCGGGCATACCGGGGGGACCCTCGACAAGCTGGAGGCCGTGCCCGGCGTCATGACAGGGCTCGACGAGGCCGCCATCGGGCGCGTGCTGCGCGAGGCCGGCTGCGTGATCTGCGCGCAGACTCGCTCGATCGCGCCGAGCGATCGCGTGCTCTATGCGCTGCGCGATCGCGTCGAACTCGTGGAGTCGCTGCCGCTGATCGCCAGCTCCATCGTCTCCAAGAAGGTGGCCGAGGACATCGACGCGCTCGTGCTCGACGTCAAGACCGGTAGCGGCGCGTTCCTGGTCGACATCGAACGGGGGCGCGAACTCGGGCAGACCATGGTGGACCTCGCGGCGGCCGCGGGCGTCCGGGCTTCGGCGCGGATCACGTCGATGGCGCGGCCGCTCGGGCGCGCCGTCGGGCATACGCTGGAGATCGAGGAGACCGTGGCTGCGCTGCGCGGCGAGGGGCCCAAGGATCTCGTCGAGATCACCGTCGCCTTCGGGGCGGATCTGCTCGTGGCTGTCGGGCTGGAGAGCGATCACTCGGCGGCTTCGGCGGCCGTCCTCCGGGTGCTCGGCGACGGCTCGGCGCTGGAGCACTTCGATCGGATGCTGCGCGCGCAGGGCGCCAGCGTGGACATCACGGGCGCGACGCTGGAGCGCGCGCCCGACGTGGTGGAGCTGAAGGCGACGGCCGCCGGCCACCTCGGCTTCGGCGACGTGCGCCAGATTGGCTACGCGGTCCGCGACCTCGGCGGCGGACGCGCGGCGCCGGGCGATGTCATCGACCCGGCGGTGGGCGTGGTCTGGCAGCATGCGGCCGGAGCGGCCGTGGACGCGGGGGACGTGCTCGCGCTGGTTCACCACCGCGGGGGCCACGGCCTGGAGGCCGCGCTGGAGCGACTGAATCGGGCGGTCACCCTGGACGGGGGCGCCGAGATCGGGCCGCTCCTGATCGAGCGGATCGAGCCCTCCGGGCGCGTGTAATCACCCCATGGCGTCGGATTCGTCGCCGGCGATCCGGTTTTCCGGGAACGACCCCGTGAGGCGCTCCGTATCCGCCGCCATGTCCCCCCAGACAGCCTTCCCAGCGTCAGAGGCCCGGAGCCCGGCCGATGCCGCGCTCGTGGCAGCGGCGCGGGGCGGCGATCGAGAGGCGTTCGGACAGCTCGTGGAGCGCTACGGGCACCAGCTGGTCTTCGCGCTCCAGGGGCGGATGACGGATCGGGACCTGGCTCTCGACGTGGCCCAGGAGGCCTGGGTCCGGGTCGCGCGCGGGCTCGGGAGCTTCCACGTGGGGCAGCGTTTCCGCCCCTGGCTCTTTGCGGTCGGGTTCAACGTGCTGCGCGATCAGCAGCGGCAGGCCGGTAGCCGCGCGGAGTTTCGGGCGGAAGGCCTGCTGGCGCTGGAATCAGCGGAGGCCGGGACCGCGCACCACGCGCTGCGCGCGGTGGATGAGCAGGAGGCGATCCGGCTCGCGCTGGACGAGGTGCCCGAGCCCTTTCAGTCAGCGCTCCGGCTCGTGGACGTGCTGGGCCTCGATCATGGGGAGGCGGCGGCGACGCTCGGCTGCGCGGAAGGGACGGTGAAGTCGCGGTTGTCGCGCGGACGGCGGGCCTTTCGAGAGGCCTATGGCCGGCTGGTCGGCGAGACGGTGGAACAGGAGAAAGAGGGGGCGGGCGAGACTCCGCACCGGATGCCATGAAGGAACGTGAGATGGATCGAGATGACCTGCTGAGACGGCTCGCCGTCCCCACGCTTGCGCCCGCTGAGGTCGAGCGCATGGTGGCCGCGGCGATGCCGATCGGGTCGGTGACGCCTGCTGCCGCGGGGCGTCCGCGCTGGATCGGATGGGTGAGTCACGCGGCGGCCATCCTCCTGGGGATGCTCATCGCCCATGGCGCGCTGCGGGGTCTCGACGATGGTGAGATTGTCACCGATCAACGAACGACGCTGGCGGTCGCCGCGCCCGAAGTGCGCGAGGTCAGGGTCGAAGTGCCGGTCGAGGTGCCGGTCGAGGTGGTGGTGGAAGTTCCCGTCGAGACGATCGTGGAGAAGATCGTCGAGGTCCCCGTCGAGGTCGAGAAGACCGTCGAGCGCATCGTGTACCGCGATCGGATCGTCGAGAATCCGCTGCAGGCGCGCTGGGACAGGCAGCTTCGGATCGCCGACATGGCCGGTCAGGTGAGCGTCCTGGCGCTCGCGGGGATCGGTCGCGCGTACGAAGATCTGCAGGCGCGCGTCCAGCGTTCGGCGGAGCTGCAGGTGATCGCTTCGGCCGATCCCGTCCAGGGGTATCCGCCGAGCGAGACGAGGCGGGCTGCGCTCTCCTCGGCTTCGGCATCCCGCGCCCACGTCGAGGTCCGACGCGAGGGGGCCAGGGTCACGCTCAGGACCCGCGGCACGCTCTCCGAGGTCATTCCCGTCCTCATCGACACGATGGAGAGCGAGGATTCCGAGGTGGTGGCGGCGGCCTTCGACCGGCTTCAGTCGATCCGCGTCGATCTCGGCGAGGAGGCCCTGGATCTTCGGGACACCGAAGGCGCACGCGCGCCGGGCGGTGGCCTGCGAGGCATGCTCTTCAGCCGAGGAGCCGAGGCTCCTGCGGTCGATCTTCGCGACCCCCTCGTCTGGCGCGACTGGTGGGCGCGGCAGCAAGTGGCCAGCGGCATGGCGCTCATCGCCACGTCGATCTGAAGATTCCTGGAACCCGCCGAACCTTGACTCCGTATCCCCACCCATGCAATCCATGACACTCTTTCGCTCGCTGGCGGCCCGGCGCCTTGCCTCCTCGTCGCTGATGCTCCTGCTCCTTGGAATTTCGACCGCTTGCAACGCCAGCATCAAGTGGAAGGTGACCCCGTTCTATGAAGGGGATGGGCACAAGAGCAGCCTTGGACCGACCGTCCTTGCGACGCGGGATCACGGCGACGGGGCCACGACGAAGTACTCGATCAGCGGGCAGACGAAGCGTTTTCCCCACGGGAGCAGCAAGCTGCAGGGCGCGCTTCTGCTCGCCACGAACGAGACGGTGGAACTTCCGTTTCTGGGCCTCGACGCCACCTCGGTCGACAACGCGACCGCCGAGCAGCTGGGCATCGAGCCCTGGCGCGGGGTGCTCGTTTCGAAGGTCGAGCCCGATTCAGCCGCCGCCGAGGCCGGACTGAAGCGAGCGGACCTGCTCCTTTCCTTCAACGGAGTGGCGCTGGCGAGCCAGCCCCAGTTCGCCGACCTGGTGGCGGAGACGCTGCAGCCCGGCGAGGTCGTGGAGGTCGAGATCAGCCGGCCGAAGTCGGAGTTCGTGCGCGAGGACCTGACGGTGTCGCTCGTCGTGGGCAAGCGAACGGTCGAGGAGACGGCCGCGGACCGTCTCGACCTGCCCCTTGATGTAGCGCTCGTGCAGCACGCTGGCCTCGGCGTTCTGACGGTGCCGGCGGAGTACGCCGAAGACCTTTACGGGCAGCGGGCGCCTGCTGCGGTGGTCGCAGCGGTCATCACGGGATCTCCGGCCTATCGCGCCGGTTTCAGGGCCGGTGACCGGGTCTTGAGCGCCAACGGAATCCCCGTCTCGACCGCGGCCGAGCTGAGCGAGGTCGCCGAGCGCGGTTCCGACCAGCTGGACCTGCAGGTGGAAGGGCCGCTCGGGAGCCATCGCAAGACCTTCGACCTCTCCGCGGATCTCACCGACGAGGCCAACTTCCACATTCCGATCCTCGTGGACTATGAGGCCCGCCCCGATCGCAGGCGGCTCAGCGTCCTCGACTTCATCTTCCAGTTCGGCTTCAACAAGCGGTCCGACTACCTCCTGTCGAGCACGCGGAGCTCGCGGAAGTCGAGCTTCCTGTCCATTCTGCCGCTCGGCATGTTTGAGTTCGAGCGCACGCCAACGCGGTCGACGAACCGGATCTTCTGGCTGATCAAGTGGTCCTCCAAGCGCTGAACCCGGTGCGCTGACAGGTAGAGTGGGGCCATGCACATGGACCCCGTTCTACCGACGCTGGTCACGGCCGCGTTCTTCATCCTCGCGATCGGGGCCATGTTCCGGAAGATGGCCCAGCCCCACGTGGTCGGCTACCTGATCGCCGGCGTCGTGCTCGGGCCCGATGGTCTGGCGGTCTTCGTCGACTCCGTAGCCCTCGGTCGCATGGGGGAGATCGGCGTGATCTTCCTGCTCTTCTTCGTGGGGATGGAAGTGGATCTCCAGAAGCTCGTGAGCGGCTGGCGCGTTCCCGTGATCGGGACTGCCCTTCAGGTGGCGGGTAGCGTGGGCTGCGTCGGCCTCATCGGCTGGCTCTTCCACTGGCCCCTGGAGCGGAGTCTGCTCCTCGGGTTCGTCATCAGCCTGAGCAGCACGACGCTCGTCATCTCGATGCTGCGGCAGTGGGACGAGCTGGATACGCCCGCGAGCCTCGACGCGATCGGGATTCTGCTCGCGCAAGACGTCGCGGTCGTGGGGATGATGCTCGGGATCGGCTTCATGAGCGGCGAGGCGATCAGCGCGAGCCAGCTCGGGATCCAGGCGGCGGGTTCGGTCCTCGTGCTGCTGTTCGCCACTTACCTCGTTCGTGCCAAGGTCATCCAGCTTCCGTTCGGCGGCCTCCTGCGCGGCGACGGCGAGACCCAGGTCTTCGCGGGCTTTCTCCTGTGCTTCGGGTTCGCAATGCTCACGGGACTGATGGGGCTGTCGACAGCGCTCGGTGCGTTCCTTGCGGGGCTCGTCGTGACGGCCGCGCGCGAGACGAAGTGGGTTCACCAGGTGCTGGAGCCTTTCCGCGTGGTCTTCGTCGCGCTGTTCTTCGTCTCCGTGGGGATGCTGATGGACATCGGCTTCCTGCGCGAGCACTGGGTGTCGGTGCTCGCGCTCACCTTCGTTGCGCTGTTCGTCAACACGGCGCTGAACGCCGGGATCCTGCGCGCCCTCGGGCGCGGCTGGGGAACGAGCCTGTACGTCGGCGCGCTGCTCTCACAGATCGGCGAGTTCAGCTTCGTCCTCGCGTCCGTGGGCAAGCAGGCCGGGATCATCGGCGATTTTGCCTACCAGGGGACGATCGGCGTGATCGCCCTGAGCATCGTGCTGAACCCGCTCTGGATCATGGTCGTGCGCCCGCGCCGGGGACCTTCTGCGCGCGTGGACGGCGCCGCGTCCCCGTCGACTACCTGACGGGGGAGCGGAAGGAGGCTCCGCCGGTGCTGGCCAGGATCTCGACGACCGCCCGCCGACTCGCCTCGTCGATCCGGCCGCCGTACTTTCTTCGGTCGTCGGCTCCCAGCGGCTCGAAGAAGAGTTCGCTCAAGCGCGTCCAGACAAGGGCGGCCAGTGGCTCGGGGAGGCTTCGGACCCCGGTCGAGTCGATGAGGTAGCTGAGTGGGTAGCGAAACAGCCGCGACTCCAGATCCAGGTCCCGCAGACTGCGGCCCTGGGCATCGCGGGTCGCGCTGGATTCGAACACCTCGGCGAACGGCGAGCGCGCGCCCACGGGGCCGGGGAGCGGCTCCTCGTGGATCCCGATGAGCGCATCGACGACGAGGGTCGCGGCGTTCGCGAGCCTGGAGGTCGTGGAGGCGACAGGGGTGCCTTCGGGTTCACCGAGCGCCTCGTTGAAGACGCGCTGGTAGTCGAGGGCGCGGCGCGCCTCGTAGGCTGCACCGGCGAGAACGTTGTGCACGTAGGTCTGGTGCTCCAGCACGAGCAGGGCAACGATGTCGCTCGTGTCGGTCGGGTAGGCGTTCGTGTCGCAGAGCTTGGCGAGGCTCAGGTAGCGCTCGTTCTTCGGGCCGAGCCGCGCTTGGCCTGGTTCGATCGTCTGATTGCCGAGGTGTCCCATCTGGCCCACTTGACCCGTCACGTACCAGCCGCCCCAGCGGTCCTCGAACGGAGTCGCGGGGTCGACGTAGTGGGAGCCCGCCGCGAAGTTCGGATCGCCGTTCGCCTCGGGATGCAGCGAGCGCAGCAGGAACGCGGGCAGCCCGCCCGAGTGGGAAGGAGCGTGGCACTGGAGGCAGCGATGGGTCTCGCGCTCGAAGCGCGGTTTCTCTGCCTTCCTGTCCATCGAGTAGAAGGTGATCCCCTCGTGGGGGTCGATCGCCATCACCTCGATGAGGTTCCCGCCGGGGACGAATCCCAGGTAGACCTCGTCGTTGAAGTAAAGCGCTCGCGGATGGCGCGGCGTGATGCGTCGCGCCTGGAGGCTGGGGCTGGAGAAAATGGTGACCTGGGAGGCGATCGGGATCTGCAGGGCGTCCAGAAGCGCCTCGAGGTCGAGGGGCTCGCCGCCGGGTCGGAACGTCCGCTCTCCGGCAGCGATCTCCGCATCGAGCTGGCTGACGACGTCGCTGGCGGCGCGCACCCCGTAGGAGATCGGCGGCTCGGCCCAGGCGGGTTCCTGGAATCCGAGGGCGAGGCTGAGAATCGAGGCAACGAACATGGCTCCCAGGCAGGGTAGCGAATCTACCCGGCCTGGGAGCCATCGTTGCCGATCGCGGCGCTACTGAATCGTGACGGAGAGCGAGTCGGTGAAGTTCGACGTGGCGCTTCCCATCACCGAGTCGCGGTGCCAGAGCTGGCAGTACCAGGTATCGCCGGGGAGACTGGCGACGAAGCCGTTCGGCTGCGGGATGGCGAGAAGGTTGACGTTCGTGGTGATCTTCCCGCTGGCGCCGCTGCTCTGGACCTGGTTGACGTAGCGACCCACGGTCGGGCCGATGCAGAGGTTGCCGCTGCTGCCGCCCGGCATCGCCAGGAAGGTGGAGCTCCTGGAGATGCCGAGGTAGCCGAAGGAGCTCGGCGGGAGCTGGGTGGCCACGACGCGGAGGTCGTTGAGGCTCAGGAAGCGAGAGCCTTCGGCTGCGATGGCGCCTGGGAGCCCGGTCGAGTTCGGCTCGGTCGTGCAGGTGGTCGGGTCGGCGAGGTCGCGCTCTGCCAGGACGATCGCGGTGGCGCCGGTCTCGAGCTGGACCTTGGCGATCACGGTCCGTCCGTCGGGTGTGATGTCGAAGGTCTGGTCCTGGAGAGATGTGAATAGAGAAGTCACTTGCAGGCCGTTGACCCTGGTCGCAAACGCGGCAGAGCCAGCGCGCAAGACGATCTCCAGGCCGGCCATGAGGACCTCGGAGCCCGATGTGGTCAGCGGCACGCTGAAGAACGGCGTACCGTTCTCGTCGAGCGCGATGGACGCGGTCTGGAACTGGCCGACCGTTCCCCCGAGGACGCCTGGAAGCCCGCCGCCTTCGATGGCCACGGGAACCCCATCGACGTAGACGCTGCCGCGGTCCTGGCCGTTGCTGAGGGTGATCCGTCCGCTGTAGAGGTTCTTGCCGGACCCATTCGTTCGGATTCGCGGGCGATCGTCGAAGTTCCACACGCTGTTCGGCGATGGGCCCGGCTGACCGTGCTCGGCGATCAGGTTTCCCAGGCTCCGAAGACCGTACAGGAACGTGCCGTTGTCGAAGAGATTGAAGGTATGGCAGGCGCCGCCCATCGGGCGAACCTGGCAATCGCTGGTCGGGGAGTAGTAGGGGATCCCCGACTGGGAGTCAGGGAGGACGGTCCCGCCGACGATGCCACCGTTCGGAATGAAGGTCGTGCCCGAGAGAATGCCACTCACGAACGCTCGAAAGATCCCGCCACCGGCCGGGCGTACGAACATGCCCACGGCGACGTGGGGCGCGTCGTAGTCGAAGCCGTAGAAGCCGTCGATGTCGCCCGAGATCCCGAGGGGGGAGTAGTTGAACGCGTCGCCCTCGAGCAGTACATCGGTCGGTCCGATGCGGAGGCGATCCAGTGGATCACTGGGGTTAGCAGGGTTCTCGACGCTGTAGAGCAGCGCCACGACGCCGTCCGGGGAGATGCGGGTGCTGTAGAGCTGCTGTACCGTGGCACCGTCGGGGGTGGTATCGCCCACCGCCAGGGCCAGGTTGCCATCGATGACGAGACCGCGGCGGGCCGTGCCATCGAGGACGCAGAGAGTGGACCACTTTCCGCTCGGGGCGATCGAGGGGGAGAGGATCCCGGTGACGGTCTCTCCAGTGCCGAGTACGTCGCCATTCTTCAGCAAGAGGCTGACGTTGGAGGTGCCCAGCTGCTGGGCGGTCGCGGAGCTGCTCAGGGCCGCGGCGATCGCTGCGGAAAGCATGAGCGGGCTGGCGAAGATTCGAACGGGACGGTGTGACGTCGGAAGCATGTGCGTGGGCCAGATGGCCAGAAGGGAGCCAGGAAAAGGGGGGTCCAAGGCTTCCCTGCAAGGCGTCGGCGCCGGCCACCGCTTTTTTTCGATTCTCTTCGCACGCCGAATGGTCAAGGGGGGGGCTCCCCCCCCGGGATGGCAAGAGAACGCCCTCGCGAATCGGACCCATGGTCCATTCGCGAGGGCGTCCTTTCTACGCTGTTAGCCAGCGGTCGCAGCGAGGGCTACTGGAACGTCAGCTCCAGGCCGTTCGTGAAGTTCGACGTGCTGCTTCCCATCACGGAGTCGCGGTGCCAGAGCTGGAAGTTCCAGGTGTCGCCGGCGGCGGCGGCCACGAAGCCCATGGGCTGCGGGATCATCGCCAGATTGATGCCCAGGTCGATCTGTCCCGCCGTGCCGGAGTTCTTGATCTGGCCCGGACCGACGTAGCGGCCGATGGCCCCGGCGAGGCAGAGGTTGCCCGAGCTTCCCGCAGGGTTCATCACGAATCCCTGCGTCCGCGAAACGATGAAGAAGCCGAACGAGAGAGCCGGAAGATCGGTCGCCTGAAGGGTGACGTCGTTGTCCGCCACCGCGAGGGAGCCCGAGGCCGAGATCGCGCCCGTGGCGCCGCTGGAGTTCGGGTTGGCCGAGCAGTAGTTCATGCCGAAGCCTCCGCCCATGCCGTTCGTGCCCATCAGCTGGAGGTCGTACGTGTTGCAGTCGCTATCGGTGAACATGTCGACCTCGATGATGAGCGATTGCGGAGCCCCGGTCGTGTTCGTGTAGGTGATCGTCTCGTCGTCGCTCGCGCTGAATCCGCGAACGAGGAAGGGGCCGCCGGTTCCAGCTGCGGTCGTACCGCAGGCGGTGTTCGGGTCCCAGAGGTAGAGGTCGACGTCGCCGTCGATGTCCGCGAAGAAGATGTCGGCGACGAGCGTTGCACCCGCGTCGAGGCCGATGGCGTAGAAGTCGTTGTCCGACGAGAAGACCGAGAGGCCCGGGTAAAGACCGTCGCCCAGCGTGACCGCACTCGCGCAGCTGTCGTTCTGTTCGAGGCCGTCGTCGACGGTGCCCGCGCAGCCCGAGGTGGCGACAGCGATATCGAGGTCGTAGTTGGTGCAGTTGCTCAGCGCCGCCGGGTCCACGAGCACTTCGATGATGTAGTCCTGGGGCGCGGCAGAGGAGAGGTTCGCCCAGCTGATCGAGCCGTCGAGCCCGAGCTGTGCGATCGTGCAGTTGGCGTTGTAGATGCTGATGTCGACCGCTGCTCCCGTCACGTTGGTGGCGTTGACGAGCATCTCCTCGCCCGGCTGGAGCGTGACGCGGAAGTAGTCGGGGTCGATGTTGTTGACGAAGAGCACGGGGTAGGTACCCGCGGCGAGCGCGCGCGCCGTGGCACACGTGTCGTTGTCCTCGAAGGAGTCGTCGGGCAGAACCGTGCAGGGGTCGATGAACTGGGCGATGTTCAGCACGCCCGTGCCGCTGTTGCCGCCGAAGCCCCCGACCTGGACGAGGAGCTGAGTACCGGCGGTGATACCGCTCACCGTGACGAGGCTCTGGAGACCGACACCGCCGTCATCGTCGTACTCGAGGCACGTGGCCCCGCAGGTGCCGCCCATGTGGACGGCGATCTTGGTGTCGAAGCTCGAGCCGTCCGTGTCGAACTGATAGTCGCCCGTGATCGGAGCGGTGAAGACCCAGAAGAGATCCTGGTTGATCGAGGACGCGCCCGCGGCACAGCTTCCGCCGCCGTCGAAGCCGCTCGTGGTCGCGGCGGTCGTGTCGAAGGCGTAGGTGCCGAAGGCGTTGAGACTGGTGGGGGTCGCGCAGTCATCTCCGCCTTGCGCGAAGGTGGGGGTGGCGAGGAGGAGGGCCGTCAGGACCGGAGTGAACTTGGATTGCATGGGGCGTTGTGCCTGGTGGAACGGGAAGGTGCTGAAGAGAGAGGCAGTCTGCGAAATGTCAGCCAGAAGTGGCCCTGGAGCTGCCCCGGGTGATCTCAAAACGGTGCATCGGACCAGGGGGTGCCGAAATCGAGACCTCCCGTTTCACTGGAGTTGCCTCCCGCCAACCCGACGAGGCGATCTCAGTTTTTGATATTGAGATTCAATCTCAGTCGTGGCATCTTCGGTTCCACGCTTCATTTCTCATCCCTCCATGACCCATGCGAACTCCCTCTTCGACCTCGCTTCTCTTCCTCTCGCTCTGCTGGGCCGCACCAGCGGCCGCCCAGGGCCTCGTCTCCTCCCTCGTGACCGACACCTCCGGGGACACCATCTGGCTCTGCGTCGATCTCAACGCGGACGGCGACTACAACGACGCAGGTGACCTCAGGCCCTTCTACGAAGACACCACGGGCTCGGTGCCGCTGACCAACAACTCGGGCCTCGTGCGATCCTCCGACGGTGCGATCTGGGTGACCGACACCACCGAGGACGTCATCCTCCGCCTGAAGGACAGCAACGGGAACGGCGACGCGCTCGATCCGGGCGAGGCAGGGATCTGGTTCGACGGAACGTCGGGCAACCCCAGCGGCGTCGAACTCACCTCCGCGCGCGGTCTGTGGCGCGACGAGGACGGCGTGATCTGGGTCGCGAGTGCGAATACCGGCGGCGGCGGAAACGATGCGATCGTTCGGGTCGAGGACCTCAACATGGACGGAGACGCCAACGATCCGCTCGAGCAGCTGGAGTTCGCGGTGTTCGCTCCCGGCGGTGCCGTGGGGGACTCGATCCCGACGGCGGTCGTGCGCGGCGTCGACGGCAAGCTCTACTACACCGAGACCGGCTCGAGCGGTGTGCTCGCCAAGGGTGTCTATCGTCTGGAGGACCTCGATGGCTCCGGCACGATCGATCAGCCCGGCGAGTCCCAGCCATTCTTCCTGCCCGCAGCGCTCGGCGGCACGCCCTTTCACTGGGACCTTGGCATCGACTCGATGGGGCGGTTCTACCTCGAGGACACGGGCAACGACGTCATCTGGCGCTTCGAGGATACCGACGGCAACGGCGTCGTCGACCCAGCGACCGAGGCCAAGATCATCTACACGGCACCCGCGTCGAGTCTGATCTGGGAGGTCACGCCCGCGGCCGACGGTTCGCTCTTCGTGGTGGAGGATCAGACGCCGGATCGGCTCCTTCGACTCATCGATCTCAACGGAGACGGGCTCTTCGACGCTCCCGGGGAGGAGACCACGATCTACGACGACTCGATCGCGTTCAACGACATCGGCTCGCCCAAGGGCATCGTGCTGATCGAGGGCGACATCCCCATCGGACAGAGCTACTGCGGGCCGGCGGCGATGAACTCCGCTGGAACGTCCGCGGCACTGCTCGCCTTCGGCTCGACGAGCGTTGCCGCGAACGACGTCACCCTGCGCACGGAGGGGATGTCACTCTTCTCGGCGAGTCTCTTCATCGTCAGCCGCGACGCAGGCTTCGCGATGAACCCGGGCGGTAGCCAGGGCAATCTCTGCCTCAGCGGTCAGGTCGGTCGCTACGTCTTCAGCGTGCTGAACTCCGGCGCCAGCGGTTCGGTCGAACTGCCTATCGACCTGTTGTCCATTCCCCAGCCCACCGGTCCGACGGCTGTGCTGGTCGGCGACACCTGGCGCTTCCAGGTCTGGTATCGCGACGCGAACCCGTCGGCGACATCGAACTTCACCGACGCGGTGGCGATCGACTTCATCCCTTAGCGGTTGGTCTCCAAAACGGCGGGAGGGCCGGTTCCCATGGGGGAACCGGCCCTCCCGCCGTTCATCGTTCGGCGACTCCGATCATGGCAGGGCGACGCCGTTCTCGTCCACTACCTGGTTCTCCACCGGCGAGTTGACGATCTGGAGGATGTACCAGGTCGGAAGCTTGATGCCGGCGAACAGCACGCCCTGAGTCTCCAGCGCGCCGTAGAACGCTCTCATGTGGTTCCTGGAGCCGCGCGCCAGGTTCTGCCAGAGGGTATCCAGGTCGCGGTTGTCGCTCCGCTGCAGCGCGAGATCGAGGTCGAAGAGGTCGAGGTCCTCGATGATCGCGCCGACCTTCAGTGCGTTCAGCGGCGACTGTAGACCGTAGGTCACGAGGCGACGGAAGAGCACGGTGATCGCAGGGTCCGGGTAGACGCCGACGGTATCGCTCAGAAGCGGATCGACGATTCCATAGCGATCCAAGAGCAGGAGAGTCCATTCCATGTGGGACTGCTCTGCCTGGGCGATGTTCTGGAACGTCTGGATGCCCCAGGCCTGGTACAGCATGATGTAGACATCGCGCGCTAGCTTCTCTTCTTGGCGGGAGAACACCAGGTCCTCGTACTCCTGGGGCTCGATCGACTCCAGCGGCAGCGTCTGGATATAGGCGATCATGCTGTTGTTCCCGCCGCCGCCGCTGGACCCACTGCCGCCGCCCGACCCACTGCCGCCTCCGGGACCGCCGCCCGCCTGGCCCATCAATGGCGTCGAGAGAAGGGCGAGGGCAAAGACTGCATTGGACCACTTCTTGGTGAACTTCATCGTTTGGCTCCCTGTAGGTAGGGTTCTCGTAGCTTGGGTGAAAGACGAGCCCAGGGGCACTTACCCCATGAGGGTGAGTCAGGCACGTCACGCCACACCAGTACAAGCGCCGTGCCAACCCTCTCCGGGCGGCCTGGAACCGGCTGGGGGACCTCGCAGGCGCATGTCGAAGATCGAAAGGTCGATCGTTGCGCAGAGGCTGCGGACCGGTGCGCAAGATCTGCGCAGCTACGCAAGGTGACTCGGTCTGCCCGGATCCGCCTCGATCACTCCAAGCTGGTCTCCACGGGTTCCATCGGGATCTTGAACAGCGTGGCCGCGGTCTTCCACGCCACGTGCTCGAGCTGCTCCTCGTTGAAGTCCAGCTCGCCCAGCAGCTTCACGTAGGGCTTCATGTCGACGAGCGGCCAGTCGCTGCCGTACATGAGCTGCTTCTCCGGATCGCCCATGTAGGAGATCATCTCCTTCAGGCGCATGGCGACGTAGCGCTCGAAGTCGTAGGTGAACTCACCGAGCGTCAGACCCGAGATGTCCGCGTAGACGTTGTCGTTCTTGTAGAGAACCTCGGCCGCATCCATGAACCAGGGGTTTCCGAGGTGGCACATGACGAACTTCACATCGGGGTAGTCGACCGCGATATCATCGACCAGCAGCGGATGCGCCATGCGCACCTTGGCCGTCTTGGCGTAGGTGTCGCCCGTGTGGATCATCACGGGGACATCGTGCTTCTCCGCGACCCGGAACACCGTCTCCAGTGAGGGGTCGTTGATCGGGTAGTGGTCGTACCCGGGATAGAGCTTGATGCCCTTGACGAGACCGTCGCGGATCCGCTCTTCCATTCCGAAGAGGTCGGTGCGGACGTCGCCGCGCCAGCGGAGGCCTTCGACGAGCGTGGTACGGCGGTCCATGGCGAGAACCTCCATCAGCTCCTCCGCGCTGGGCCGATCGAGGTCCACCTTGTACGAGGAAATCACGACCGCGTGGTCGATCCCGGCGTCCTCCATCTGGCGGAACAGCTCCTGGACGTTCTCTTCCGTCGGCCGGCGCGTTGCCTCGTGGTAGTTGTTCAGGTGGACGTGGCAATCGATCAAACGCGACGGTTTCATGGGGCGCAGGGTACCCTACACCCCGTGACGCCCTCTGCTCCGATCCCACTACATTTGCTGACCGGCTTCCTCGGAAGCGGCAAGACGACGATTCTATCGGCGCTCCTCCGCAACCCTGGCGGCGAGCGGCTGGCCGTCCTCGTCAACGAGGTGGGCGAACTCGCCCTCGATCACTGGCTGATCGAGAAGGTGGACGAGGACGTGCTGACGCTCGCCTCCGGCTGCGTTTGTTGCTCCCTGCGCGGCGAACTCTACGGGGCGCTCGAGCGAGTCGCGGCGCTCGAACCCACCCGGATCGTCGTCGAGACCACCGGTCTGGCAGACCCTGCGCCGATCCTCCATGGCCTCACCACGGACGCTCGGCTGCGCGAGCTGGTTCGCCCCGCGGGCGTCGTGGCCGTCGTGGACGCGCTGCGCGCCGAGGACCTCCTGGCGACGCAGCCCGAGGTGCTCGCGCAGCTCGAAGCCGCCGACCGCGTGGTCCTGACCAAGGCGGACCTGGCGCCCCAGCGCGTCGACGATGCCCTGGCGCTCGTGCGTGGCGCAGCTCCTGGCTGCGAGATCCGCTTCGTCGAGGAGGCGCTCGGCGACCCGAAGTGGATCTTCTCGGCGCCACCCCTCGCGAAACTGCTCGACGGCGACCAGGCACGGCGCTGGCTCGGGCACGGGACCCTCTCCGTTCATGGCCACGCCGAGCCCTTCCGAACCCATTCCTTCGAGTCCGAGCACGCCGTCGATCTGCCGATCCTCGAGCTATGGCTGCGGCTCGTGACGCAGCTCGATGGGCCGCGCCTCCTCCGCATCAAGGGCCTCGTCGAGGACCGCGCCTCCGGCGCCATGTTCGCACTGCAGGCCGCAGGCCGCAGCATCACGCCGGCACGGCGCCTGGAGCGGCCGCCCGCCGGCGTCCGCGGGGTGCACATGGTGGTCATCGAGCGTGGTATGGGGGAGGCCCCCGCTGCTCGACTGATGGAGTCCCTGGGGGCCGCCGTCGGCGGCGCGCTCGACGTCAGCGCCCGTCGTCCTCGCGGTACTGCTTGAGGCGATAGAGCAGCGTGCGGCGGCTGATGCCAAGGGTCTTCGCCGCCTCCGTACGGTTGCCATCGTGGAGCTCAAGCGCATCCTCGATCGCCTTCCGCTCCAGTTTTGCGAGGCCGAGTTCGCTCAGGGATGCCTCCGCAACGCCCGTCGACTTCCGGCGCGCGATCTTCGGCGGCAGCTTGTCGGGCAGGATCGTGTCGCCCGGTGCGAGCACCGCCGCGCGGAGAATGGCGCTCTTGAGTTCGCGGATGTTGCCGGGCCAGTCGTGGGCGAGGAGCAGCGTTTCTGCGCCTGGAGACAGGTGCTTGCCCCCGCCCTCGATGCCCAGCAAGAAGTGACGTGCGAGCGGCAGGATGTCCTCGCGCCGCTCGCGCAGCGGCGGAATCTCGATCGTGATGACCGCGATCCGGTAGTACAGATCTTCGCGAAACGCACCCTCGGCGATGCGCGCCTCCAGGTCGCGATTCGTGGCCGCCACCAGGCGGAAGTCCACCGCACGCTCGACGTTCTCGCCGAGCCGGGAGATCCGTCCATCCTGGAGCGCTCTCAGGACCTTGGGCTGGAGAGTGAGCGGCATCTCCCCGATCTCGTCCAGGAAGAGCGTGCCTTCGTGGGCTGCTTCGAACTGCCCGATCCGATTCGACGTGGCGCCCGTGAAGGCGCCCTTCTCGTGTCCGAAGAGCTCGCTCTCCACCAGCGCGTCCGGAAGCGCCGCGACATTCACCGCGACGAACGGGCCAGCACTCCGCCTGCTCCATCGGTGGAGCAGATGAGCGAGGACGTCCTTGCCGGTCCCGGTTTCCCCCTGGAGAAGCAAGGGCGCCTGGCTGCTCGCCACGCGCGCAAGATCGGCGAGGAGAGCCTGCATCATCGCCGAACCGGCGATCAGGCCCGCGGGCAGCGGAGGGTGTTCTGTGAGCGGGCCGCTCGAGTCGGTCCCGAGGTGCTCAGCTACGACCGCCTGCAGCTGCGAGATATCGATGGGCTTGCGCAGGTAGTCCAGCGCACCCAGCTTCATGGCGTGTACGGCGTCCTCGACCTCGGCGTACGCGGTGAGCACGAGCGTGGGGATCACGTGTCCCCGCTCCCGCATGGCCTCCAGGGTTCCGATGCCATCGAGCACGGGCATCCGCATGTCGAGCAGAATCAGCCCGGGCTCGTCGGCCTCCATCGCCGCCAGGCCTTCGGCCCCGTTGCGCGCCGCCGAGACGCGAACCCCCATGTCGCCGAGAAGCTCTGCGATCATGGAGCGATGGGCGTCGTCGTCGTCGATGATCAGCACGTGCGCGGGATCGGTCACGGTTCCGGCACCTCCAGGACCATGCGAGCTCCCCGCGGGTAGCGGCGCTCGTGACGGAGCAGGAACCCGTGGTCGAGCGCGATGCGCGACGCGATGGAAAGACCCAGTCCCGATCCGCCTTCGGCCGCGCTGACGTAGGGCTCGAAGAGCGTGCTCTCGATTTCTTCCGGTACACCCGGACCGTCGTCTTCGACGACGAGCTGCAGCCTGCCCTCGACCCGGCGACAGCCGATCCAGAGGTTTCCGCCGGGCTCGGCCGCGCGGGCTGCGTTGAGCAAGAGGTTCAGAAAGAGCCTGCGAAGCTGCTCGCGGTCGGCGTCGATCTCGATCCCGCTGCACTCCACGTGGAGGCTCGCGCCTTCCGCTTCTATTTCGGGCTCGATCAGCTCGGCCAGCTCCTCGAAGAGCGGTCGCACCGCAAAGCGCGCCCGGCGCAGCGTGGCGGGTCGACTGAAGAGCAGGAACTCATCGAGGCGGGCCACCGTTCGATCGGTCTCCTCCACGATGGCGCGAGCGGTCGCCTGGAGCCGCTCCGCATCGAGCGATGTCCGCGTGATTCGCTGGGCGAGCCCGCGAACGACGCTGAGCGGATTCTTGGTTTCGTGAACCAGTCCGGCGCCAACGCGTCGGAGTCTCTCGAGGCTCTCCACCTCCAGCCTCTCATTCATGAGCTGACTGCGTAGGTGCTGGGCGCGCAGTCGAATCCAGAAGATCGCTCCGAAGAGCCCGATGGCGAGGGCGATCAGCGCACTGCTCATCGCAAAGCGCGTACGGTCGCTCGCGAGGCGTCGGTTGAACGGTGCTGCGTCGACCTGGAGCGTCAGATGGAGCGGCGTTCCGACGACCGCCATGGTGCCAGCATGATCGCCCATCGGGGGACGTCGCGACGGATCACGCGGCTGGATGGGCGTGATCCGTCCTTCGAATTGATGGAGCGGATCCGCCCCCGGCATCGGCTGCCCTGCGGTCGCGACGAGCGTGCCGTCGGACGTGGAGATGCTGAGCCATTCCAGGTCGAACTGGCCAAGGGCTTCCTCGAGGGTGGTTGCCAGCGAACCCGGCTGGTACCGATTGCCCCGGAACTCCCGTGCCGCGGCTCCTTGGATGGCTGCGACGATGATCGCGCCGCGCTCCTGATGGGAGGCGAGATGTTCCGCCCGGTGGGCTTCGAAGTCGTGGGCCTGCCAGAGTCCCGCAGCCACGAGGGCGGCGGCGCTGGTGAGGATGGGAAGAGCGGCGAGCTGCATGGGGCCTGGCACCCTCATCATGGCACGTCCCGGGGAGTGAGTCCCCTCCCTTCTCGCGAGGAGTTTCTGGAGCAGGTATCGTGCGACTGATTCTCAGCCGCTCCTCTGCCCACGACTTCCATGACCTCTCGCTTTTCCGGACTCTTCGCGGCTCGAACCGCCCCCTTCGCGCTGGCCTCGGCTGCGCTGTCCGCGGTCGCCACCGCGCAGGATCATGCCTTCCATCATCCGGATCACGCGGCGTTCGCGCTGCGCTGCCCTGATGTCGCCGCGGCCAAACTTGCCTGGGATCGAAGCGCGTTCGTTCGTTTCTCCCGGGACGAGGAGTTCGCCGCCGCTCTCCGTGCGGTCAGCGAAGTGGTGGGGACGGATCCGCCCGAGGCCGTCAGCAGCGCCTGGCCGTCGGAATGGCTGGAAGGTGTCACCTCGTTCTCCTTTTCGTGCACGCCCCTGGCGGGTGAAGGGCGCGATGGATCTCTCTTCGGGTACCTCGCTGACCTCTCCTCCAGCATCCCCACGCCCGCCCGTGAGGCGCGGTGGTCGCCCGACCTGCTCGAAAGTGCGTACGTCCGGCTCGTCCTCGACTTCGAAAGCGCGGAGGCAGCCGCAGCGTGGGCGCCGCGGGCGCACTCTCTCGCCGAGTCTCTCGGGCTGGAGGCCATCCCCGAGCCGACTCCGCCGACCCGGCTGGAACTCTTCGGCCTCGAAGAGGGCCCGACCTCGATCGGCCGCTACAAGCAGAGAGCCGGTGTCGACACGGTCGGGATCTTCAGCCGGATCTCCGCCGCGAACCGTGTGCTTCTGACGCTCGGTCCGGACTTGCCCCCTCCCTCCGCGGCAGGGGCGAAGGGAAGAGCGCTGGAGATCTTCGACTCGTCGACGGAGCCGGTGTGGTTCGACCTCGCCATCCGCGACGCAGCTTGCGAGCACCTTCCCGCCGATCTCGCCGACGCGGCTCCGTTGCTCGAGCTGGCCAGCGGGCTCCTGGATCCGCTGGTAGCCCTCCTCCTGGAGGGGGGACGGCGAACGGTGAGCTTCAAGGATGGCGGCTTCGAGGTGCGCGGGGCGAGCGTGGAGCCGACCTGGCGCTTCGCAGACGTGATCGGATCCACGGCGCTGGTCGAAGGGGCGGCGCGCATGATTCACCCGTCGGCGCGTGTGGCTCACGTCGCGGCACTGGACGCCGATGCTGCAGGCGCGTGGATGCAAGCGCTGGCGGAGCGCGCCGATGCGGTCGAGTGGCTCGCAGAGTTCGGGATCGATCCCGCGCGCGACGTGTCGGCCGCCTTCGGTTCGACGATCGCTATCGAACTCATGCCGCTGCGCGGTCTGGCGACCGCGCCGGACGTGTATCTCATGGCGACGGTGGCGGATGCGGAGGTGCTGGAGCGCATGATCGAGGCCGGGCAGCGCATCGTGTCCAGGCATGGTCCGGACGGGAGCGTCGTCACCCGCGCTGGCTACCGCGGCGCCGTTCTCTACACGCTCCAGCTCTGGGAGGACATGGGGATGATCGCGACGCTCTTGAACCTGCGGCCGACCGTCGTGCTGCACGGATCGACGGTGGTGCTGGCAACGTCCGCCGCCAGCGCGAAACGGTGGATTCGAGGGCAGCAAGACGGCAGAGACATGCACGCGGGGCTGGCCGCAGCGGGCGCGCCAGAGGGCGCGGGCTCGATAGGCTTCGGCGACTGGGCGGGCGTGCTCGCGGACGCGTACCGGCATGGACGGACTCTTGCACCCCTCGCGGAGCGTTTCCTCGGCGCTGGTGGCGGGGCCGAACTGGAGAGCGTGCTCGAGGCACTTCCGGAGGCCAGTCTCCTGACGCGCTACTTCCACCCGGGAACGAGCTGGACGCGGCCGCTGGAGGGGGGCGCGACCTATCGGTCAGCGAGCACTTCCGCTGGCCCCGCCGGCCTGGTCACGCTGGCCGGAGTGCTCGGAACGTTCACCGCGCCGCTCATGGCCAATCGATTGGTGGAAGCGCAAATCGCCTCGACCCGGATCCGTCTCTTCCGGATCAGCGATGAGCTCTTCAACCACATGCTGGAGAACGGCGGGCTCCCCGAATCACTCGAAGCGCTGCGCTCGAAGGCCCCTGAACTATTCGACCAGGGCGGCGCTCTTCTGGACGCCTGGGGACGTCCGTTTCGCTATTCGCCCCAGGAGGGCGGTGGGTTTCGGGTCTGGTCCCTGGGCCCGAATGGAGAGGATGAGGGAGGTGACGGCGACGACCTGCTGCGGGCCTTCTGATCCCTGGGCGCCGATCGGGCGCGCGCCGAAGATGCAGCTCACTCGTTCAGGAACGGGAGATGCTCACGGGCGATGCGGCGGGCTCCCATCAGCGTCGTCACCAGTTCTTCGTTCTCGCCTGCCCGATAGGGTGAGCGGTATTCCCATGCGATTCGACCGGACGGCGTGACCTCGACCAGGTGGCCTTGCGTCGACTCCGTGATGAGCGTGTTGCCGTTCCCGAGGCGCTCCACGTACCCGAGCACGTGGGTGTAGAACTGCAGGTCCACGCCGCGAGGTGGGAACTGCCATTCGATCGTCTGCTCCGACGGGTTCCACTCCAGCGCCCGCGAGCGGTTGAAGCGCAGCGGCGCGTTCGGGTTTCCGCCGCGGTTGTCCATCATCAGGATGTTCCCGTTCGCGAGCGCGGTCGCCTGATGCTGCATGCGCCAGGATCCCTGGCCCAGCCATTTCACGCGCTCCGTTTCAGGATCGATGGCGATGAGCGCGCCCGGCGTGCGCAGGGAGACCAGCAGGTCGCCCTCGTCGAACGCCGGATGGTGGGCGGCGACCGCGGCGTCGATGACGTCGATGGAGTTCGCGTGGAAGACGTCAGCGTTCTCGTTGGGGAGGTGCCCCATGAACGCGACGAAGTCCGAGTGGTAAAGCGCATCCATCACCGAGAACCTGCGTGTCTCCGTTCCATCCGGCGCCAGGAATACCACGTCCGCGTCCGCGATCCCGCGCTTGAAGTGCGTGGTCGAGTAGCGCTCTTCCGCGGCTTCGACGAAGAGCGCGGAGCTCCCGAGCGTCACGATCGTGCCGTCTTCCTGGATCTTGAAGTCGTGGTGGTAGCCCTTCGGATGGGCCCAGAGGCGACGGCCGTCTCGATCGACGCGCGCGATGCCGATGTACTCGAAGAGCGCGATCAGGTCGCCGTTCGAAAGCGGGTACGCGCGGCGTACGAAGTGACGGTGTTCCTTGGCCACGGGGAACTCCAGCGGGTCCGGGAAGAGCTCGTCGTAGTCGAGCCGCCAGACGTGGGCCGGTGAACCGTCCGAGTCGATGAGGTGGACGCTGTTGCCGTGACCCGTGGAGTAGAGCGTCAGGCCCGGCGCGACCTCGTCGGGAAGATGCGTGAGGGCGCCGGACAGGCCGGACGAGGCCTCGTAGGCTCCGGAGTAGCCGAGGGCGTCCAGGTCCGATTCGGTGGCGGCGGCGGGGGCGGAGAGTTCTCGTTTGCGATGCCACAGGCCGTCGGGGCGTTCGATGGGTGCCCTGGTCGCAGGCGCCTTGGGCGCGGGAGGGACTGCCTCGGAGTGGGTGGGCGCGGCGGGGTGGTCCGCAGCTGGAGCGACCGCTGCAGCCGAGGCGGCGTCCGAAACGAGTTCCCGTTCGGCTGCCTGGGATTCGAAGCGGCGACCGAGCTGGAACGTGAGCGACGCGAGGAGCAAGGTGGCGGTGGCGAGGAGGACAGGGCGCATGGTCCTCCCATTTCACAGGATCCCGTCGACTCTCGTCGAATTCGTTCGCTCAGCTCTTTTCCCACTCCTGCGGAGACGCATGTGAAGCGGGCCGTATGCTCGGCGCCATGACCCTGACCCAGGAGAGTCTTCAGCGCGCTCTCGACGCGCGCGCGGATCTGATTCACGATCTCGCCTCCGAGCTGACGACGTGCTACCGCCTGTTCCACGGCGCCGTCGAGGGGCGCCCAGGGCTGACGATCGATCGCTACGGCCCCGTGTTCCTGGCGCAGACCTGGGACGAGAAGCTCTCGGACGCGGAGCTGAAGGTGTTCCTCGATGCCGCGGGTGATCTGACGCCGGTCTACAACCACCGCGCGAAGCCGGTGGACTTCGAGGCGCACTTCCCGATGGAGCCCATCGAGGCCGTCGGCGACGAACTCGGGATGACCTACGACGTCCGCCCGCGACACCGTGGACAGGATCCGCTGCTCTTCCTCGACTTTCGCGCCGCCCGTCGCCGCGTGCGGCTGGAGGCCCGCGGGCGCAGCGTGCTCAATCTGTTCGCCTACACCTGCTCGATGGGCCAGATCGCGCACTCCGCGGACGCGAGCCACGTGCTGAACATCGACTTCGCGAGTTCGGCCCTCGACGTGGGCCGCGCGAACGTCCCCAGGAACCATCCTGGGGCGGGCACGCTGGAGTTCTTCCAGAGCGACTGTCTCCCCGCGCTCTGGCAGCTCGCGGGGAAGTCCCTTCCGCGCCGCCGAGCGCGCGCTCCGTACATCGAACCCCAGGAGTTCGACATCGTCGTGCTGGATCCCCCGCGTCTGAGCAAGAGTCGCTTCGGCACCGTGGACGTGGTGGGGGACTACCCGACGCTCCTCAAGCCGTGCGTCCAGATCTGCGGGGCGGGCGGCCACCTCCTGGCCACGAACCATGTCCCTTCCGTGAACCTCGACGATTGGATCGCTGTCGTGCGCCGAACGGTGGAGAAGGCCGAGCGCCGGATCGAGGCGCTGGAGATCCTCGCGCCCGAAGCGGACTTTCCGAGCTTCGACGGGAGCCATCCGCTGAAGATGGTGTGGCTGACGCTCGACTGAGGAACGGCGTTCAGGCCTCGACCGACCCTCCGAGCAGCGCGGCCACTGCCCGCAGGCCCTCGGCGGGACCCATGTTGCCCTCGCGAAAGGCGTGCTGGGCCCAGCCGAGCGGCGTCGCCCCGTAGTTCCTGTCGGTCACATCGGTGGGTGCGCCGGCGCGAAGGAGTGCGTTCGCGAGCTTCGGCTGACCCATCAGGGCGGACCAGTGGAGAGCCGTCGCCCCGAAGAGGCCACGGGCGTGAACGTCGGCACCGAGTTCGACGAGCCGCACGCCGAGTGACTCCGCCCCAAGACTGGCCGCGGCGATCAGGAACGTGTCCCCCGACCTGGCGTAGACCTCGTGGATGTCGACCCCGGAATCGATCAGCGCGTCGCCCATCGAGAGCGCTTGCTCCTGGTTCACCAGTTTCCGAAAGAGCACGTCGCAGACGTAGTGCAACGGAGGGACCGAGTGCTGGTTCTGCGGTCCGAAGGTGATCGGCGCCCGCCCGAGTTCCGGCGAGGATTCCAGCGTGGACTTCAGGTGGGCGACGTCCCCCTGTTCGATGATCGTCTTCAGTTCGTTCGTCATGGTGGGGGCTGTCCCGGAACGGTCCAGATCCTGGCGAGAAGAATCGTACTATTCCCGTGACGCGCACGCCGCCGCGATCATGGAAGGGCGTCCATCACCCTCTTGACCGACCATGAGTTCCACGGATTTCCTGACCATCGAAGACCTGCTCGAAGAGCGCCAGTGGCTCTCCAGGGTCTGCCACAGGCTCGTCCAGAACGCAGCGGACGCGGAGGACGTGGTCCAGGAGACGATGGTGAGGGCGCTGGCAGCGCCTTCCGCCTCGTCAGCCCATGAAGATGGGCGGCTCAGGAGCTGGCTGGCCACGACCGGCCGCAACGTCGCGCACGAGATGCGACGACGGTCGGGTCGGCGCGTGGCCCGGGAGAGAAAGGTTGCGCGACCCGAGGTGATGGCGTCGGACTTGGACTCGGCCATGGCGGGTGCGGAGCTGCGGGAGCAGATCGCGCGGCTCGTGCTGGCGCTGCCGCAAGCGGAGCGCGAAGCGGTGGTCCTTCGCTTCTACGAAAACCTGTCCGCGGAAGACATCGCGAGGAGGGTGGGGGCATCGAGCTCGGGCGCGGTTCGCCAGAGAATCTATCGCGGGCTGGAGCGGCTTCGGGCCTCTCTGGATCACGAGGAAAAAGAGGGTCGGCGCGCGTGGTTGCCGGCGGCGCTTGGACTGGCTCGGCGGTCGCCGGAAGCCGCGGGGACCGCGGTGCCGCTCGGCGCTGGCTGGGGAGCCTGGTGGGTGGCAGCGGCTGCCGCGCTGCTCGTCGCCCTCGGCATCGTGGTGTCCCTCCGCTGGAATCCGGACTCTCCGGTGGCCGTCGATCTCCTCGCGACGAGCGAAGACCAAGTCCCGGTCCCCGCGCTCGTCGCCGTGCCCGAAGGGGGGGTGGCACAGGAGGAGCGTCTCGCCATCGAAGGAGCCGTCGAAGGCACCGCCAGCCCGGGGGGGAGGCGTTTCCGGATCCTCGATCCCACTACCCACCTTCCCGTCGAAGGGACCGACTGGTTCCTGCGGCATACGGGCGATCTAGACCCCCAGCCCATCGGTGCGATCGAGGGGGGGTACCTCCCTCCTGTCCCGCCCGTTGCCGCTGGTACGACGGGACCGGACGGGCTCATCGAGCTGCCCCCGCTGACGTTGGAGCCGTTGACGTCGGAGCTCATGCAGCTCGTCGTCGAGACCTCCAGGTCCCACGCGGGCGCGTCTTTTGCGATCGATGGCACCCGAGCACCGGGCGAGGCCGTCGACCTGATCCCGCCTGTCGGAGGTTCACTTGTGGGCGTGTTCGTCGACTCTGCAGGTGATCCCATCGAGGGCGCAGAGGTCGCCGAATGGACCAGCGAGGAGCGGCTTCGAACGCTGGGCACCACGGACGAGAACGGCCGGTTCCGCATCGGTGGGATCGCGCCTGTGTCCCGCCAGTTCCTGCGCCGCGGCGATGGCGTCGTGGTGAGCGCCTGGCGAGCTTCCTCTTGCTACTTCATTCGCAGGAACGACACCGCGCCCTGGACCCAGATCTGGAATCTGCTCGATCACGAACCGCCCATCGGTGACGGCAACATCAGGGATGTCGGCACGGTCCGCGCCATCGAGCCCGTGCGAGTCCGCGGAACCGTGGTGGAGCTCGTGGGAGCTCCTGTGGCAGGCACGCTCGTCTCGGAACGGTTGGTGCTCTTGGGTTCGCCGCAGGAGAGGCTGAGAGCCAAGACGCAGCCCCGGAAGCCCTGGGGGCGAAGGCCGGCTTCCGGTGTGGTCGTGTCCGGCGCGGACGGCCATTTCGAGCTGGAGCTGCGGCAGTTGGGAGAGCGTCGACCGCGGAACGCCTCTCTCATTGCGCTGGGACCTGGGGGCACATCGGGCGAGCTGTCGGTGCTACTTCCAACCGACGGTACAGCGCTCGACCCAGTCCGCGTCGAGCTCGGGACCGACCTCGCGGTCCCTCTGAGGCTCCTCGATCCGGCGCGACCCGGTGCGTCCATCGAGCCCTCGGGCGAGGAGAAGCGCTTCGTCGCCTGGCGTGCGCTGGGAAGAGACGGTGAGCCTCACTCCGAGGTGGTCTTGCCTCGCTTGACCTGGCTGCTGGGCGGCTCTCACGTGGTGCTCGAACGGAAGTGGTTGAAGGACGCCGCGTCCGTCACGCTCGAGCTGGAGGTGCCGGGCTACGACGTCGCTCGGGTCGGCGTCGAGGAGAACGATGCCGAGGTGACCGTGTTCCTCACGCGACGGGAGCGGAGACCCGTGGAGATCCGGTTCCGCGGAGATCACGTGCTTCCCGGCCAGACCGCCTCGATCGTCGTGGCAGGCGAGGAGCCGAGCACGACCATTCTTCCGGTCTTCACCTCACCGAGGGCGACGAGGCTCCGTGGACTCACGACCGGTTCCCATGGCCGCCAAGGGGGTGGCGCGGACCCTGAGCAATGGCTCGCAGGAGGACTCACGATGGGAGTCAAGGACGGCGACATCATCGAGGTGGCATGGCCCACGGATCAGCGCGGCTGGCTCGTCGCGCTGCCCGATGAAAGGGGTCCGTACGTGCTGGGTCAGGCGGCTTCGCGCGTGCTCCCGCGGATCCCCCTGGCGGGTGGGGTCATCGAGCTGGAACTGGCTCCCTGGAAGATCTATCGAGAAGGGGGCCCGCCCGTTCTCGAGGGCAGGCTCGAATGTCCCGTCTACTGATTCCCGCACCTTAGCGCGTCGCGAGGAACCAGCAGGTCGCGACGACGATCACGGCGCCTGACCAGAAACTCATCCCGTGGCGCGAGGCGAACGCAGCCAGGTCCGCGCTTCGAAGGTGAGCGATCAGTGACCAGGGTGCGGCGACGGCTGCGGCCATGGCCAGGATCGCTCCGAGTGGCTGCGTTTCCCAGGAGCGCGCCGGGTGACCATGGGCGAGGTGGCTCACGGCCGTCGTGACACCGCACGTCGGACAGGGAGCGCCGAGCCATTCACGGAATCCGCAGGGTCCAAAGCCGAACTGCTCATGGGTCCCGAACCCGCGCGGGTCGGGCTCTGTCAGGAGTCCGACGACGGCGATCGCCAGGAGCACGGCCCATGGGGCCACGAGGACCAGGTAGTGGAGTGGGGGCTTCGACACGGGAGCGCGGGGCCAACACGGTAGCCGATCGGGCATCCGCCGATTCCGTGAATGCGTTGGTTGGGGGCGCGTAAATCGAGGTGCCCCAGCGACCCGCTTTTCCCCCGGATGGGGGCCATTCACCTCGGAGGTGAGATCCATGAAGAACACCCGCTTGGCCGTTGCGCTCCTGATTGCCGTGGCTGTGGCCATTTACCTGGCGACTGCGCTTTGAGCGAGGCTCCGGAAGTCCCTCGGACTTTTGTCCAAATGAGCGCAACAAGGAGAACCGCTTCACGCCGTTGACATCGAGCGGAGTGCCCTTCGCCTCCGCGTTTCAGCCCATCTACAGGGAGACATCGATGTCACACTTCTTACGCCTCGCATCCACTTTCGCGCTCAGCGCACTCGCCCTCGTTGCCTCTGGCTTCTCGGACGACGGCATCCCCGTCAAGTGCACGGGCTGCACGTTCACCCAGGTCGGTCCGGCGAACGGCAACACCGGGGGCGCGAACCCGTGCGGCGCAGACATCCGCATCACGATCATGTCCTTCAACGGCAGCTGCGCTCTGGCGGAGAATGTCTGCCAGCAAGCGTCTCCTTGCTTCGCAGGAATCCAGGTCGAGTACAGGTCGCTGTGTCCCGTCACGCTCGACTACCTGGCCGGTCCCAACGGAGGTATGCAGGGATCGTTGCCCTTGCCGCCCACCGCGGGGGGTGCGTGGACGGACGTGATCCCACCGTGGCTCGAGACCCTCGCGTGCGGCAGCCCAACGCACATTCTTCACGCGCTGATCACGGATCCGACGGGACGCCGTGCATGGTCGACGGCGAACTACTGGTGCAACGCCTGCGACTGAGCAAGACGCGCTGAAGCGTTCCGTCTTATCGGGCCGAGAGACGGCCTTTTCCTTCCGACTCTTCTTCGAGAAACCATGCGACACCCTCTGCTCCTCGGCGTACTGGCGATGACTTCCCTTGCCAGCGCTTTCTACCTCTTGCGCTCTTCGGGCGTGGATGCGGCGCAGATGGTGTCGCAAACCTCAAAGGTCTCTACGGTTGAATCAGAAGGCTCGGAGGTATCCCCCGACGAGCTGGCGCTCGATGGGGCCGCACAGGTCGAAGTTCCCTGGGAGGCCATCGCTGAAGACGCCTACGACACGCTCGTCGGGTCCGGATTCGACCTGGCGGGGTTCACGAATCAGTGGGGCGGGTTCGACGAGAGCGGACACTACCGCCCCGATTTCGACCCCCTCGCGCAGGCGGCGATCGGGCGGGCACTGTCCGAGGACGAGTCAGCGGTACTCGCCGCGCTGGTCGACCTTCACGAGGAGTCGATCCGTCAGGCCGCGCTCCATGCGCACTCGACCTTGCGTGAGGCGCTCGACTCCAGCTGGCGCGCCGGCGAGTTCGACCGCCGCAGAGCGAGGACGGCTGTCGAAACGGAGGCGGAGGCCCGTGCAACCGCTGAGAAGCGGCACGGGGGCGGCTTCGTCTATGCGGATACCTTCACCACGGGCGGCTGGGAGATCTCCATGGTGATCCGATCCCATGACCATCCTCGCTTCCACGACGCCTTCCGGGAGCTGTGGCGCGCGGTGAGCGCACGCGACGCGGACCTCGCCCGTGAGGTCGCTACCCTGGCCGGATGAGCGGCTGGCTTCACCGAAGCAAGACTTCGACGAACTGATCGTGCACGGTCGCGAGAGAGGACGTGAGCAGGCGCCGTACTCCGGCGGCGTCTTCGTCGCCCCAGGCCTCGATCCTGTAGTCACCGGGATCGAGGAACGCCTGCCTGGCGCCGATATAGAAACCGTGCAGGTCCGGTAGATCGTCGAAACCTGCGCCGCCGAACCCGATCGTGACCGTCGGTGTGCCCTGGGCCAGGGTCCGCGCCGTCAGCTCCTCTCCCGTCATTCGCTCCTGGAGCGGTGACGGTAGCCGGACGATGGAGATCGTCTCGAAGGATCGGAGGTGGAGAGAGCTCAAGCTGATGCGAACTCCCCCCGTATCCGTCAAGTCGACCATCAGGTCTTCTCCCGCGAGAGCGGTCGCTTTCCAGTCGGGATTCGACCTCAGCGCGTCGCCGCTGACCCACTTCGCCGTCCACTCGGAGGCGGGAAGGAACGTCGCGAGCTCCAGCTCGTCGGCGGCCTTTCGGGTGTCCGAGCCCTCGGGAAACTCGACCCTCGTCTTCAGCGGACCTTTCGTCCCGTTGCTCGTGATCTCGAAGACCACGCCGCCGACTCCACCGGGCTGAAGGATCAGCCGCCCGAGTCTCGGGGGAGCTTCGAGATGGACCGTGCCGGCGACGATCGTCCCGCGCTCAGGATCCCACGTCGCGTTGTCCAGGGTCAGATTCGCCGCGGTATCCGGGTTGCGATCCGATCCCATCACGATCACGGACCGCCGGGCCGCAGCGCCGCGGCCCGAGGAGATCACGATACCCGCTTCCAGGATCTCGTCCCGCGTGGCGAGGACCTGGCCCTTGAATCGTCCGGTCGTAGGATCGAGCCTCGCGCTACGCCTCGATCCGCCCGGCTCCTCGATCCCCAGTTCATCGGGCAGGACGCCAGTGGGCGACGTGACGTCGAAGTAGAGCATCCACCTCCACACGCTGGCCAGGTCCTTTGGACGGTCGTCGGATTCGTCCGGATCCTCCGGGTCTTTTGACACCTCGACTTCGGAGGGCACGGGGAGCCGCTCCTCTTCGATCTGGTCAGGAGCGGGGAGGACATCGGTAAGGTCGGCGGGCGCTTCGCCGGCCCTGACCTGAGTCATCCCCCGTTGTATCGGCGCGACGTCACCGTCGGTGGGCGCCAGCAAGAGCCAGACGGCAGCGGCGAAGACGACGAGGGCCAGAAGTGCGAGTGCAAGCCGCATCCGTCGAGTCTAAGGGCCGCGCTCGAACTCATCGAGATCCGCAGGATGTTCTTCGAGACCGCGGTGGCGCCGGCGGACGTCTTTCTCCGAATCATCCGTTGCCGTGGCCGCCGAGACGCGTTGAGGGGGCGACGGTATCGGCCACGGGTCCGGTGTTCCCGACTATCCTCGGCGGATTCTTCGTGTGTTAGCTATCCTCGAGTTCCCAGCGTTGATCAGGTCACCGGCCATCGCCCGCTCCGTACGTCTGCGCTCGCGTCTGTCTGCGTACCACTTCCCGACTTCCCACACTTTGTCCTGCATTTGACCTACTACCTATCGTTCCAGTGCTTCGCGGCGGCCTTGCTGCTCACGACGGGTTCCTCTACCGCTCAGGTCCAGGACCTTGGAACGGAGCTGACCGCAGGCCCAGCAGCCAGTTCCCGGGCAACCGACGTCAGTGACGACGGCCGTGTCGTCGTCGGCGTCTCCGTCAAGAGCTTCGGAGCCAGCTCCACGTTTGCCTGGTCGGAGCCCACGGGCTTCATCCCGCTGGAGCAGCCGACAGGATCCTTCGCTTCCTACGAAGTGAATCGCTTCCTGGTGAGTGGTGACGGATCGATGGCGGTGGCGGGCGTCTTGGTAGGGACGTGGCCCATCGTTCTGCGCTGGGATCTGGCGACCGGCGGCCTGACGCAACTGGTGGATCTCGAGCTGAACGCGATCAGCGAAGATGGCTCCACGTTCGTGGGTGAGGCAGGTGGGGGGTCGACGGGCCGCGCCTATCGCTGGAACGAGGCCGGAGGCATCGAGTACATCGCTGCTCCCACTCAGGCCTACACGACGGCCACGGACATCAGCGGAGATGGCTCCGTCATCGTCGGTATTTCCCGACGCTTCGGCATGCCCACCGTGCCTTTTCGATGGACCCGAGCCACGGGGGTGGTGCTACTCACGGGATTCGTGGGCGAGAGTGGTCAGAAGGTCAGCGTGAGTCGCGACGGTCAGGTGATCGCGGGCGTCTCGACGGCGCCAGGCACGCCAGCGACAGGCTACCGATGGACGGCGGCCGGTGGATTCACCCAGCTCGGAAGCATCGGGGGCGGCACCACGCTCGAGCCTCTTCTGCTCAGCGACGACGGAAGCGTCGTGGCTGGTCGCGAGTTTCTCGCCCTCTCCGTGACGCAGGACGGGTGGCGCTGGACCGAAGCCACCGGAATCACGCGCCTCGTCCCCCAGGTCGACTTCCGGCCCGAGGCGATCTCGGCCGACGGTACGGTGCTTGCCTGCGTTCAGCGCATGGGCCAGGGCGCGCTTCCATGGCGCTGGACGGAGTCGAGCGGAGCGTCGCCTTTGCCCGTACTCGAACCCGGCCTCCCCCTGGAGCCGAGTCCATCCACGGCGATCAGCGCGGACGGACGACAGGTGGTGGGTTTCAGCACTATCTCCTCGTCCGCATTGCACGCCGTGCTCTGGCGCGAGGACGGAACGCTCGGCCAAGGCATCTGCCATCCGGCCGTGCCCAACAGCACCGGAGTGCCGTCCGAACTTCGTCTCACGGGATCCAATCGAGTGGCGAACCGTGCGCTCACCCTCGAGGCCAGCTCGCTGCCGCCCGCTACGTTCGGCTTCGTGATCTGCTCCCGCATGGAGGGCTTCACCGCCCAACCCGGGGGGAGTCAGGGCAACCTCTGCCTCTCCGGTCCGATTGGGCGCTACGTCGGCCCGGGCCAGGTCCAGGCGGCCAACGCGGCCGGGGGATTCACGCTGACGATCGATCCAGCATCGCTCGTTCAGCCGAATGGGCCGGTGGCCCCGGGCTACGGAGAGTCGTGGTTCTTCCAGGCCTGGTACCGCGACGCGAACCCAGCGTCGACGTCGAACTTCACGAACGCAGCCACAGTTCGTCTCTACTGAGATCCGGAGTCTTGGCGACAACGCGGAGCCGACCGACTTGTGTCACCGGTGTCACTGGTGGCGCATCCCTCGATGTGGGCTGGTCGCGTTCGTCGTCAGGCTCCCGACGGTCCGCGCTCCAGGATCATCAGCATCTCCTGGGCGACGGTGCGGCCCCGGTCCTTCGCATACCAGGCCATGATCGGTGCGTAGAACTCGCCCTTGGTTTCCGGCGTCGGCGGGCCCTCGGCGAGGATCTTGGCCCGAAGCGCCGCCTGGAGCGGCGCAGGGCGTGGTCCCCACTGGCCGAGTTCGTTCCCCTCTCCATCGAAGACGATGGCGATCGGGACCGCGCGGGCTCCCCGGGTAAGCCGGGAGTCGAGCGCGGAGGGCTCTGCTTCGACGTCGAGCACGCGGACCTCGAGATCCTCACGCGTACCCGCCATGGCGGCGATCGTCGGCGTCGAGCGGATCGCGTCGCCACACCAATCCTCGGTCAGGATCATGATCTTCCGGGCGCCGGGGAGCGCCGCGAGGCGCGCCAGTTCGTCGGCGTGGAGCCGCGCGCGCCCGGCGTAGGACGACCAGAGATCCGCCTTGTCCTTGACGCCGCCGAGGAACTCGGTCCAGGAACTGGTGGCGGGCCAGAAACGATCGAAGTAGCGGGCGTTGGTTTCGACTTGTGACATGGTGAACTCTACGGAACGTCGATTGGTTCGTGACGGATGCCTTTGGCGTCCACAGGGTACTGACGTCGAACGTCTCGGATCCCGTGAAAGGACCCGTCCCCCTTCGCATTCGAGGGCAGCTTGCGCCTCAGCGGGGCGGAGAGGCGCACTCGTCCGCCCGAGACGAGGCCATCGGAGGGCTGAAAGCCGTGGATCAGCGATTCGGATGGGTCTGGCTGTGATGGGGCTGCTCGGCTGCTCGGGGGCTCGGCACATCGCACGGCACCCACGTCCGGCAGGTCTCGCGCCAAGAACGTCGCGAACGAGATTCAGGCCTGCGTGATCGGCGTCGATTACCCGAACACCCCATGAAGTATCGAAGCCCCTGCGCCTTGCCCGCCGCTGTTTTCCTGATGACGCTGGGTGCCTGCCAATCCGCAGGGACCAGCGCGCAGCCCGTCGAGTTCGCTTCCACGGGGATCCCATCGATTCGATCGGAGATCGCCGCGGCGCCCGGCGAGTTCTGGCGGGACATCAAGGGGACGTTCACCTCGAAGCACAACCTGTTCCTCCTCGGTGGCGCTTTCGCGGCCGCCGAGGCCGCGGACGCTCTGGGTTTCGCCGATGGGATTCACGAGGAGATTCAGTCCGAGCGAGAGGTCGATCTCGGGCAGACCCTCAACGACACGCTTCAGGGGGCCGGAGACGGTGCTTTCCTCGTCGCGGTGGCCCTCGGTTTCTGGGGCTACGGGCACGCGTCCGGGAACGTCCGGACCCACGAGGTCGGTAGCCGCGCCATCGCGGCGCTCGCGGCCACGGGCCTGATCACACAGGTGATCAAGACCATCGTCCCGGAGAAGCGACCGAATGGCGGCAACGGGAGCTTCCCCAGCGGACATTCCTCCATGGCCTTCGCCTTCGCCGACACCATGCGTCGCAGCTACGGCTGGAAGGTCGGCGTGCCGCTCTACATCATCGCCTCGGGCGTTGCGCTTCAGCGCCTCGATGCCAGCTACCACGAACTGGAAGACGTCGTCGTGGGGGCGGCCCTCGGACTGGCGGTCTCCCGGACCGTCCACCTGCGACGGGGAGAGGAAGAGCAGGCGGTTCTCTCGATCGGGCCCTACGTGAACGATGCGAGCGGAGCGGTCGGCCTGTCGGTCTCCCTCCAGTTCTGAGCGTCTCGAAATGGGACTTTCGGGGCGGCCTGGATGTCGCACATCTTGCCTTCCGCGGGATTTTCTCCCGGTAGGCTCGCACGGCGACCGAAAGCGGGTTAGACTGAGACTCAGTCTCAACGGACGAACCATGCGCTCGAACATCCCCAAGCCAGTCCCTCCCTTCTGTTCCATTCTCGAGCTTCGGCGCGGTACGCGCGCAGTCGTGCGAGGTTTCGAAGGCGCCGACGTGGAAGCGACGCGCGCCCTCGCTCGACGGCTCACCGCCATGGGCATGCCGATCGGATGCGAGGCCGAGGTGCTGGTTCAGCGGCGCAACGGTCCGATCCTGCTGCGCGCCTGCGGTTCTCGCATCGCGCTCGGTCAGGCGGAGGCGCGCTGCATCCGTGTCGAGGAATGCTCGGCGCCGGAGCATTGCGTGGCTCCTGAACGCTGCGGCCACTCGACCTTGGACGACCTGATCCCTGACGTCGATTCGTCCAGTGCTGTTCTTGAAAGGTCCGATGTCCGCGGGGAGCCGGGCGGTCGATGATCCCGCCTGATTCGGCGGAGCGCCTGGCCTCGCCGACGTCTGAGACGCCTTCTGGGACGCCTTCTGGAACGCCTTCTGGAACGCCTTCTGGGACGCCTTCGTCCTCCCGGGGCAGCTCGCCCCTCCGGGTCGCCATCGCCGGCCAGCCCAACGTCGGGAAGTCGACGCTCTTCGCGCGACTCACGGGCGCGAGCCTGGAGACGGGCAACTGGCCCGGAAAGACCGTCGAACGGCGCGAAGGACGCGTCGTGACCGCGAAGAGCACGATGACGGTCGTCGATCTTCCTGGGACGTACAGCCTCACAGCGCAGTCCGACGAGGAGCGCGTGGCCCGCGACTACGTGTTGCGCGAGCGGCCCGACGTCCTTGCGCTGGTGATCGATTCCACCGCGCTCGAGCGCGGCCTCTATTTGCTGAGCGAAGTGCTGCTGCTCCCGGTGCCCGTCGTCGTCGTGCTCAACCGCACGGACCTCGCGGAGAAAGCGGGCGCGCCGGTCGACGCGGCGGCGCTCTCCGAGGCGCTCGGGCTCCCGGTCGTTCCCGTCGTCGCACGCAGCGGTGGGGGACTCGATCGCCTCGTCGAGGTGCTGGAGCGCACGGCCGTCGAGCGCGTGGCGATGACGCCGATCGTCCTGGAGGTCGAGCCCGAGACCACGCTGCTTCTCTCGCGCACGACCGAACTGATCTCGCCGCACGTGCCCGAGCCGTACACCGCCGGCTGGATCGCTCACAAGCTGGTCGAAGGGGACGAAGAGGCCATCGAACTGGTGCATCGCTGGATGCCCACCGACGACCACGAAGCGCTGCAAGCGGTTCTGGCGGGCAGCGGCGAGAGCGGCGCGGGCGCGGGTCCGGCGGGCATGGCGCTCGCGGGCGCGCGCTTCGCGTGGGCCGGACGCGCGGCCCGAAAGGCGACCCGCGCGCGGACGGCCGAGGACGACAGGCCCACCTGGACCGACCGGATCGACGCGTTTGCGCTGCATCCCCTCGCGGGCATCCTGATTCTCGTGGCGCTCTCCTTCGGCGTGTACGAGCTGACCCTCGAGATCGCAGGCCCTCTCCAGGATCTGCTCGGCGGCTGGGTGGAAGCGGCAGGCGCCTGGTGCGGCGAGAAGGTCGCCGGGATGGGTGCGCTCGCCACCGCGTTCGTGGTGGACGGACTCTTCGGCAGCGTCGGTCTTCTGATCACGTTCCTCCCGGTGCTGGCCGTCTTCTTCGCGGCGTTCGCGTTCCTGGAGGACACGGGCTACATGGCGCGCGCGGCGTTCGTGCTGGACCGCGCGCTCTCGGCGATCGGGCTGCGCGGCAAGAGCTTCCTGCCGATGTTCGTCGGTGCGGGCTGCAACGTCCCCGCGGTCTTCGGCGCGCGCGTGATCGAATCGCGCTCGGCGAGGCTCCTGACGATCCTGCTGCTGCCGCTCGTGCCGTGCTCTGCGCGCCTGATCGTGCTCGCGCTGATCGTGCCCGCCTTCTTCAGCGCGTACGCCGCCGGCGTTTCGGTCGGGCTGATCGGACTCAACATCGCGGTGATCGCGCTGCTCGGGTTCCTTCTCTCGCACCTGATGTTCAAGGACGAGCGTCAGTCGTTCGTCATGGAGCTACCCCGCTACAGCATGCCGAGCCTTCGCGCCGTCGGGATTTCGGTCTGGACGAAGCTCAAGGCGTTCCTCAAGGACGCGGGCACGATGATCGTCGTGGTGGCGATCAGCGTCTGGGCGCTCTCGGTGTTCCCGGGCGGCCTGAAGGGCGGCGAGTTCTCGATCCACGACAGCTACCTCGGCCAGTTCGGTCGCTTCCTCGAGCCGCTCGGTCGGCCCATGGACATGGACTGGCGACTGATCGTTGCGATCTTCACGGGCTTCATCGCGAAGGAGGTCGTGATCGCGACCCTCGGGGTGCTCTACAGCGCGGATGGAGACCTCGCCGTCGTCGCGACGATGCAGCAGCAGATCTCTCCGGCGACCGCGCTCGCCTTCCTCGTCATCACGATGCTGTTCATTCCGTGCGTCGGTACGGTGGCGGCCATGCGGCGCGAGGCGGGGACACGCTGGATGCTGTTCGGCTCGGCGCTCCTGGCGGTGGTCAGCTACCTCTTCGGCTTCGGCGTCTACGAGCTAGCCGCGATGGCGGGACTCGATCAGATCGGGAGCGGCGGCTGATGCTCGTCCAGCTTCTCGAACGGGTCGCCCAGGGCGGCTCCGTGCACCTCGGCGAACTCGCCGACGAGTTCGGGCTCACGGTGCCGGTGGTGCGGGACATGCTCGCGGACCTCGCGATCCGCGGCTATCTGCGTCCGACCGGCGGCGACTGCAGCACGAAGTGCGGTGGCTGCGCGTTCGCCACGAGCTGCCACGGCGAGACCGAGACGCAGACGTGGATGCTGACCGAGAAGGGGCGCACCCTCGCCTCATCGGGCGCCGCCTGAGCCTCGCGTTTCCGTCTCGGCCGGACGATCAGGGCCAGACGATCAGGACCAGACCATCAGGACCAGACGATCAGGGCCAGAGACTCATGGCTCGACGTTGACCATCCACGCCGAGAAGCCGTCGAGGAACGCGTGGAACCCGGCGATGTGCTCCGGTGGAAACCCGTAGCGCTCCTCCGCGTGCTCCATCACCTGGCGAAAGCAGCCGAGCCACGCTTCCCGTGCGGCCCCGTCGATCTCGAACGGGAAGTGACGCATGCGCATCCGCGGCGGCCCGTAGCGCTCGATGTACATCGGCGGCCCGCCGAGCAGCTGAACGAAGAAGGCGGCCGAGCGCTCGGAGCCCGCTTTCAATCCCGCCGCGGATTTCGGAAAGAGGTGCCGAGCCTCCGACTGACCGAGGCAAACGTAGACGTCCTCGAGCAGTCGAAACACGCCCGCCTCGCCGAGTGCCAGGAAGATTTCGGGCGAGGGGCGCTCGACCTGTCCGGGCCCGCCGGGGGGCGTATAGATGGGCTTCGTTCGCTGCCCAGGTAGATCCGAGGAGGTCATGGCGCCATCGATCATAGCGATGGTGCCGCTCCAGGAGCCGATCTACCCGGGTGTCCAGGCACGGTGGATCAGAGCTCCAGCTCCAGGGCTTCGCCCGGCTTCAAAGTGAAGCTGAGCCTGCGCTCGATGGCGCAGCGCAGCTGGACGTACTCTTCGCCTGTGGCGACGCGAATGATCACGTTGTCCAGGTCGGTGGGAAGGAGGTCGAACCGTGCGATGACACGACCGTCGGGGCGTTCGAGCACGGGGGCGCGATTCAAGGTGACTCTCTCTTTCCGGCCCGGGGAGTCGCGCTCTGCGTGGAGGGTGGCGTACATCACTGGTGCCGTCTGGAAGCTCGGCGGGAGAGTGACCTCCAGGCTACCGGCCTCGAAGAGGAGGGGCTGCGGTTCCGCGTAGGCCGAGAATTCGTGGGTCCCGGGGAGCTCCAGTCGGGCGCTTCCGCTTCCGAGATGAACGCGGTAGGCGCTCCCCGGAACGGCTTCTACGATGCCCTCGCCGGCGTCGTCGAGGACGACGCGCGGGCCGCTCGAGCTCGCGGAGACTTCCCATAGCATGAGGCTATGCCCGGCGGCGGGCTCGCCGTTCAGCTTCACCGCGAGCCTGCAGGGCTCGGTGGCCTGGAACTCCGCGGAGAGCACGATCTCGCCCGGGCGGCTCGCCGCATGCTGCACGAAGAAGGTCTGGGTGCGCTTGCCGCCCGCGAGGCTGGCGCCCCTGGAGGGCACCAGCCTCAACTCCACGTCTCCCTCGGGCAGCCCCTCGAACGAGAAGCGCCCCTCTTCATCCGTGATCACGGACCGTGCGAGCAGTCCTTCGATCCGGATCTCATGTCCTTCCAGCGAGCGGCTGACGCCGTCCTTGCACTCGAGGCGCCCCCGCAGCGTCGGCGCGGCGGTGAGGACGAGAATGCCGAGGTCCGTGTCGCCGCGGCGCTCCACGGTTGCGGTCAGGACCCTTGACGATTCGCCGTCGGCTTGCGCCACATAGGTAAACTCGGCCTCCCGGTCGACGGGGAACTCGAAGCGGCCTTCGGAGTCGGAGACCACCGTTCGCCGAGACCCACGCAGCTGGCCTGCGGCTGGCGCGGCAAGAACTTGGACCAGCGCGTTCGGGCGGGGCGAGCCGTGACTCTGGACCTGGCCCTTGACCAAGCGACCTTTCCGCAGCTCCAGAACCTGAAGATCGGTGAAGGCCGACTCCTTGACCCCGAAGCTCGTGGTTCGATAGCCCGGCGCGGCCACTCGGATCTTGTCGCCCTCGGGCCGGCAGCGGGCCTGGAACGTGGCGGAGTCGCGTGTGGTGGGAACGGGCTCGGACGTCATGTCGAGCTGACCCTCCATCAAGCCGCGTCCGTTCGTGCGATAGCCGAACGCCAGGAGCGGCTGCTTGGATTCGCGGTCGACGATGCGGAAGTTGGCCCTGGGGGCCAGGGCCGCGAGCCGGAGGAGGACGCCCTCGTCGCCAGCGATGGCTCGGACGCTTCCCAGGCCGACGCCCTCCTTCTCGCCATATAGCTGTACGCTTGCCTCGTGCTCGATCGCCAGGGTGAAACGGCCCAGGTGATCCGTGATCACGGGCGTGCCGGTGAGCGTTCGGACCTCGGCGCCTGGCACCGGCCGGTCGTTTGTATCGAAGACGATGCCAGACACGGTGGGGCCGCCTTCCAGCGTGATGGGGCCGAGGTCGGTCGTGGCTCCCGGGTCGCTCGTGTACTCGATCGTCTTCGACAGATGACCTGAAGCGCGAACGTGAGCCTCTCTCCCGGTGCCAGGGGGCGCGTGCGGAATTCGGAAAGACCCGTCCGCGAGCACCCGCGTGGGCGCGAACGCGCCGCTGGGCCGGATTTCGGCCCCGACGAGGCCGGAGCCGTCTTCGGTGACGACTTGGCCCGTGAGCACACATGCGTCCTCCAGCCGGAAGGCGCCGAGGTCGGTGGGGTCGCCGGCGTTGAACGGCCTGATCGGTATCCATTCCAGACCGTCCTCGTACGCGGCCTGACCGATCGCCTTCTTGGCCTGGCTCATGAAGTCGGAGCCGCTCGCGGTGACGTGGTACCTGCCCAGAGCGTCGAGGGGGATCGAGACCTCGAACGCTCCGCTGGCGTCGGCGAGGACCACTGCCTGGAACGGAGAATCCTCGTTCCGGGCCCGGTCCGCTTCCGTCACCTCGACGCGTGCCCCTGCCATGGGCCGGCCTCTCGGGCCGAAGACCCGTCCGATGACGTGCGCCTCGGGCGGAGGCGGAGGGAGCGCCTCGTCGTCGACGTCGTCGCGTGCGTCTCCCGCGAGCCTTGGTGATTCTCCGGTTGCCTCTTCGCGGGCCTCGAAGACCCGCATCAGGTCGAGGGGCTCTTCGGCTCCGGGCTGTGGCGCTCTCGCAGCGTCGACCATCGGCGGGATCGGCTCAACGGGTGGTGTGAGGGCGGAGTGCCATCCGACCGCGACGAGGGCCATGGCGGAGAGAGCGAGGGTGAGTTTCAGCATGACGAGTACGGAGGCGGCAGTGACGGAGGCGGCAGAGACAGAGGAGGCTGCGGTGGAGGAAGCTGCAGTGGGGGAAGCTCCAGCGGTGGGGGTGGTCGTGTTCGCCACGGTGCCCCCGCCCCCCACGCCTATCGGCGCAAGGCTCGAGGGCACTCCGAGCGCCACGGCGCGCAGACCGCCGCCTTCCTCGTCGGCATCGAGGCACTCGCGGAGTTTCTCCACGCCCCTCCGAAGGCGCCAGCGAATCGTGTCCGCGGCGACGTCCTGGCGGTCGGCGATCTCCTTGGGCTCCAGGCCCTCCTGATAGCGCAGCAAGAGCGCCGTTCGATACGGCTCATCGAGCGCCATCAGCTGATCCCAGACGCGCCGCTGCTGCTCGCTTCGGAGCACAAGCTCGTCCGTCGAAGGAAGGGATTCTGGACGGGCCGCTGCCTCCTCGCGGACCGAGCGTCGCCGCTCGCTCCGGCGTGAGCGCCATATGAAGCGTCTCGCGGCCAGGAACATCGAGTGCCGGCTGGAGCCAGCGAGCCAGGCTTCCTGCCGAGCGTCGTCCGCGAGCCCGGGATCAGCGACCAGCCGGGCACACAGGTGCCCTAGCCAGATCCAGTCCTGCAGCGACCTCGCGAGGTCGAGGTCAGGACCGTTGCGGTCACCATGGCCATGGGGGTGAAGGGTGTCGGAGGTCGCGTCCATACATGAGCGTCACCCCGCCGTTGGCAGAGACGCGAACGGATTCTCCCTGATTTCCTGTCGGCGGTCGGTGGCCGCCCTCGAATCATCGCCGCGTGCCGCGGCGCCGATAGCTAATCGCGCTCGTCGACCGGAAGGATGCACTCGACGAGCGTGCCGCCGGCGGGGCTCCGGCGAATCTCGAAGGTGCCGCCGACCCAGACATCGCTGCGGGGTGGAAGAGCATGAACATCCAGGCCTGACTGCACCTCCTACCCGCTGGGTGGTCACCGGGAACGGCGACCACTACCTTTACGCAGGGGTCAGGTGAAGTCAGGGGATGTATCTCACCGGTCCCTATCGATCGACGAACCCTTGCTCGGCGACCCCTTGCTCCGGGGCATCACCGAGCCAGCTCGAGGCTCAGCGCTTCGCCCGTGATGGCCTCGTGGCTCGCGTGCCACACGAGTTCGCCGTCCCGGAAGAGCAGGATCTGCGGGGACTCGTGCTTGACGTCCAGTTCCGCGACGAGACCCCGCGCCAGTGGCTTCTCGGCGATGACGTCGAGGTGCGCGTAGCGGAGATGTTCTTCGCTCGCGTGCTCCGCGACCCAGGTTCGGAAGCGCTCGTCGGCCGCGGCACTGATCGGGCAGATGGGGCTGTGCTTGAAGACGGCGACGGGGTTCGTTCTCGAGGTCTTCAGGAGCGCCTGCAGCGCGGCCTTGGGGTCGGCTGGCAGCTCGATGGGGGACCAGGGATCCTGGGCTGGTTGCACCTCGTTCGGCTCCTCAGGCTTCAGGCATCCCCCAAGCGCCAGCAGCACGACGAGGAGCGATGGCAGCGCAACGACGCCGAAGTGAGAGGCGGACGGGCGGCACGTGAACGGAGTGGGTGGATTCATGATGGAGCCTTGGCTGGATGCATAATACGGGTCGGTCGTCGACCTGGATCGCTAAACTCCGGCACCCCCCCTTCCGCTGAGTCCCGACCGCTCCCGGCGCCGCCCCCTCCTCCCCCCAGCCCATGCCGATTCTCCGCGCCCTCCTCGGCCTCGCCTTCTTCTGTGGCGTTGCCTGGCTCCTCTCGACCGACAAGAAGCGGATCAATCTCAGGGTCGTCATCGGCGGCATCCTGATGCAGTTCGCCCTGGCGCTGATCATCCTCAAGACGGACTCGGGCGCCTGGGTGCTGAACAAGCTCTCCAGTCTGGCAACGACGATCCTCGGATTCGGGCAAGAAGGCGCGCGGATGGTTTTCGGGCCTCTCCTCACCGGGTGGAACATCGTCCCGGTGGGGCCGGACGAGATCCAGCCGATCAGCTTCTTCACGGTCGAACCGTCCCAGATCCCGGAGGGCCTGGCCGCCTATTCGGCGCCCGTCTCGTTCGCCTTCGGCGCGCTCACGACGATCATCTACTTCTCGGCGTTGATGGCGATTCTCTATCACCTCGGGATCGTGCAGTTCCTGGTGAAGATCCTCGCGACCGCGATGCGCTGGACCCTGCGCGTGTCGGGCGCGGAGTCGCTGGCCATGGCCGCCAACGTGTTCGTCGGGCAGACGGAAGCGCCGCTCGTCGTCCGACCCTACATCCCTTCGATGACGAAGTCCGAGCTGATGGCGCTGATGACCGGCGGCTTCGCGACCATCGCGGGCTCGGTCCTCGCCGTTTATATCGGCATCCTCGGCGAGGAGTACGCGGGTCACCTCCTGGCCGCCAGCTTCATGTCTGCACCGGCGGCGTTCGTGCTCGCCAAGATCATGGTCCCCGAGAGCGAGACGCCCGTCACCGCGGACGGCGCCGAGATCGTTCAGGACGAGGAGGACAAGCCCTCGAACCTGCTCGATGCGGCCGCGGCCGGAACGAGCGACGGCCTCCACCTCTATCTCAACGTCGTGGCGATGCTGATCGCGTTCGTGGCGCTCGTCGGGCTCATCAACGCCGGCCTCGGGCTCATCCCGGCCGGCGGCGAGCCGCTCTCGCTCCAGGGCATCTTCGGCTACCTCTTCGCCCCGGTCGCCTACATGATGGGAGTGGAGTGGGCCGATTGCATGAGCTTCGGCAGCCTGCTGGGCACCAAGGTCGCAGTGAACGAGTTCATCGCCTTCAGCGAGATGGAGGGCATGCGGGAGACGATCTCGCATCGCAGCTTCACCATGGCGGCCTACGCGCTCTGCGGCTTCGCCAACTTCGCTTCGGTGGGCATCCAGATCGGCGGGATCAGCTCGCTCGCGCCCGGGCGCCGCGCGGATCTCTCGAAGCTGGCGCTCAAGGCGATGCTGGGCGGGGCGTTTGCCTCGTGGATGACGGCGACGATCGCGGGAGCGTTTCTGTGAGCGTGGAAGAGATGGCCTGGCAGAGCCACGAGTCGCTGGCTGCGGAGCTCCGTGCAGTGATCGAGGAGCGCGGCGCCGTCGCGCCCGAGGTGGCGCTGGTGCTTGGCTCCGGGCTCGGAGCCTTCGCCGACACCATCGACGACCCGGTGGTCATCGAATTCGGGGAACTCCCCTCGATGCCCGGAAGCTCCGTCCCCGGCCACGCGGGGCGCTTCGTTCTCGGCCATCTCGACGGCGTTCCCGTGATCTGCCAGCAGGGCCGCGTGCATCTCTACGAGGGCTGGAGCGCCGAGGTCGTCACCCGCGCCGTTCGGAGCTTCGCCCAGCTCGGCGTGCGGGCGCTCGTCCTGACGAACGCCGCAGGCGGCCTGACGGCGGGGCTTCCTGTGCCGCACCTCATGCGGATCACCGATCACCTGAACCGTCAGGGGAGGACGTCGCTGGCCCCCGGCGAGGAGCGCGTCGGCGTGCCCTACGACGCTCGCGTCGCGGCCGCGCTGGATGCGGCATCGCGCGCCACCGGGGTCGAGCTGCGCAGCGGCGTGTACGTCGGCCTGCTCGGTCCGAGCTACGAAACCGCAGCCGAGATCCGGATGCTGCAGGCGCTCGGAGCCCAGGCCGTCGGCATGAGCACCGTTCTGGAAGCCTCGGCGGCCGCGGTCTGTGGCCTCGCGGTCGGTGCGATCAGCTGCATCACGAATCCAGGCGCTGGCATCGAGTCCGCGCCGCTCGATCACGGCGAAGTCGTCGAGGCGGGCCAGGCGATCGCGGCGGATTTTGCGCGACTTCTGCGCGCAGCGGTCCCGAGGATTCGCGCTGCCGTCGATGAGCCGGGGTGACCGGCCCGTATCATCGGTAGCGTATGATCGGACCCGCCCGCGGCGGACGATTGGCGCAAGATGCCCGGCCGCGGTTCGCTTCTCGCGCCACGGCTCACCACTCACCGCATGTTCCCGCACACATGGCGCCACCACTGGGCGCTCGACGAGGATCCGTTCGTCCAGGAGGACGCGGACAAGGACACCGTTCTGGCTCGCGTTCCGATGGAGGCGGTGCACTCCTCCTTCGATCGACTGTACGGGAGCACCGATTCCCCGGGGCCCGGGATCGTCTTCGGTGAGAAGGGGAGTGGCAAGAGCAGCCTGCGCCTCGCCATGAAGCGGCGGCTCGAGAACGACGCCGATGCGCGCGCTCTCTACGTCGAATACATCGAGTTCGATTCCTTCCTGACGGAGGCTCGCAAGGCGGACCGACTGCCGCCGAACGGCCAGAAAACACCGCGCCGCGTGGTCGAGCGGTACCTGCTCGCCGATCACATCGACGCGATGCTGAGCCTCGGGGTCTCGAAGCTCGCGGACGAGATCGCGGACGGGAAGCATCCGTCGGCCTCCTCGATGTCGCCGAAGCACAAGGCGTCGCTCGTGGCGCTCACGGGCCTCTACTACCGCTCGGACGAGCGCTCGGGCGACGAGATCGACCGCGGATTGCGCAGGGTGCTGAAGCAGCCGAGTGGACGCTCGTTCCTTACGAAGCTCGTGATCTTCTTGGCTGCCGTGGCCGGCGTGGCGGTCGGCGGCGCAGCCATCGCGGACAGCTTCAACGTCGAGCTGCCGTTCGAGGTTCAGGAGTCGGGCCAGTGGCGGGTGCTCGGCGGGATCCTGCTCTCGGCGGCGGGTCTTCTGGCCTGGATCCCCGGACTCGTCGCCCAGCGCCGGGCGAGCAAGGCGACGAAGGCAGTGCGCGTCGTCCCGCGAGACCCGGACCCGCTGGCCGCGCTCCTGCTGCGTATCCCGAGCTCCGTGCGGCGTGACCTCGCGTTGCCCGAGGGGCCCGCGGTCGGTACCCGGCTGGTTCTGCTCCAGCGCTTCATCGCGATCCTGCACGACGTCGGATACCGGAGCTTCTGGGTCCTGATGGACCGCATCGACGAGGCGACCGTGCTCTCGGGCCGCGCGGATCTGATGCGTCCATTCGTGGAGTCGCTGCTGGAGCACCGGCTGCTTCAGTTCGAAGGGATGGCGCTCAAGTTGTTCCTGCCGATCGAACTCTCCCGGCTCTACCTCGGCGCCTCGCCCGACGCGCTCAAGAGCATGCGGCTCGACAAGGCGAGCTCGATCCCGGAGCTGCGCTGGACGGGCCAGGAACTCTCGCAGGTCGCGGCCCAGAGGCTCCGGGCCGTTCGCCCCGACGGGACCCCGCTGGAGGAGCCGGGAGCCAGGCTGATGGACTTCTTCGCCGAGGAAATCGACGAGAATCAGGTCCGGGAGACGCTGAGCGAGCTGGGAACGCCGCGCCTCGCCTTCGGATTCCTGGGAGCGCTGATGGCGGAGCACGCCCGCGAGCTGAGCGACGACTTGCCCCAGGACGACCCCGCCTGGCGAATCCCTCAGAGGCGTTTCGAGATCCTGCGGGCGAGCTGGCTCGACCGGGCCCGCGGCCTGCGCCGCGCGCTCAACTGAGCGCACCTGCTGTGGGCCGCCGGTCCTTTATACTTCTGAGGATATTCTGGCGGTTTTTTCCGAGGTGAACCTTCGCACTCTCCGTCGTATGAGGGGACAATCACACTCACATGAACCGGGCCCGGTGGGCGGGCCCTTCCTCATTGTCCCCCCATGCGATCCGTCTTTCCCGCACTTCACGACCGACACCTGGCTGCGCTGCTCTGCGGCGCAGTCGTTCTGCTGGCCGTTGCCATCTTCGCGATCTCCGTCATGGATCGTGAGAAGGACTCGTCGCACAGCGACGAGAAGCGCGCCATGATCCGTTTCACCGGGGCGTCTCCCGCGAACTGATTCGCAGGAGTGCATCGCGCTGACCCATGAAAGAAGGGCGCGCGCCAGAGCTGGCGCGCGCCCTTCTTCGTTGGCGACGAAATCGCGGCGGCGCCGTTTACTCGCCTGGGGTCGACTCCGAGCCGGCGACTTCTTGAACCGCGGCTTCGGTCTCTTCTGTGCCGACAGCCTCTTCGCCGGCATCTGCCCCTGCCACGTGGGGGATGAGCGGCTCCGGAAGCTGGATCGTGCCGTTCGGCATGGGCGGCAGCTGGCCTGCCGGCGCGGGCTGGATCAGCTTCTCCGGCTCGGTCTGGCCGTAGCTCAGCCCGAGCTGCTCGATGCCGCCACGCGCCCGCGCGGTCTCGGTGCGAAGAGCCGCGAAGTGGGAAAGGATCTTGCGATGGCGAACCAGTCGATCGACCACGGTCTGGATCTCGCTCTCGAGGGCAGCGTCGCGCTCCTTGAGCTGGGTCTTCATCGAGTGCACCGCCGCGTCCGCGTAGCGACCGATCAGATGGCGGTGGGTGCGCTGGACCGTCTCGTGGAAGAAGCGGCCCTTGTACAGGTCGAGTTCACGGCGGATGGCCGCCTTGGCCTCGTCGCCGAGACGCGCCTGCTTCTTCTCGACGGGGATACGCGCGGCCGGGTTGCCGGTCTCGCCGAAGAGACGCTTGGCGCACGAGGCGCGGGTCCGGAAGAGGAGCCAGTCGAACAGGCTCTTGCGGACCGGGACCTTGTCGACGGTCAGCGGGGCGCTGACGTGCCCGAGAGCCGCCTGCTTCTCCATGGCCTTCAGTGACTCGTCACCGATGAGGTTCATGTTGAGGCGCGCCGAGTGCAGGTCGGCCCCGATCTCGCTCGGGAGGAGCAGCCCGGCCGTTCCTGGCTTGACTTCTTCCTCGAGGGTCTGGGCGACGAAATCGGCCAGCTGGGACTCGTAGCGTGCGAAGCGTGGCTCGAGGTCGTCTTTGACGAGCGACTCGAAGCTGGCGTCGGTCTTGAACCAGGCTTCGACCATCGCGTCGAGTTCGCGCTCGGTCTCGACGCTCGACGACTTCGCTCGGCTGCGGATCGAGGGGCTGAGCTTCTCGTCCAGTTCCTCGAACGACGCGCGCCAGTCGAAGGCTTCGAGGCGATGCACGGAGTGGCGGCGACGGGAGAGGTCCTGGCGCTCGGCGTCCAGCGCGTCGGTGTGGGCGCGGAGCGCGGCGACGGACTCGTGCTCGACGAGGTCGTCGAGGTCGTCGAGGAGGCCTTCGGCGCGACGGAGGCTGTCGCCCAGGAACGCGACGAGGTAGTCGGTGCTGTTCAGGTAGTCCGTGAGGTCGCCGAGGAAGGCGTCGAAGTTGGCCTGGCCACGGGCGGGTGCGGCCTCTTCGTCGTCCGCGCTGAGTCGGTGGCTGGCGGCGCGGAGGAGGTCGACGGGGTAGATCTTGAGTCGTCCCTCGTCGGCGGCTTCCTTGAGCGGCTGGCTCATCGCCAGGTTCTCGAAGGCGTCGATGATGCGGAGCGGGTCTTCTTGCTCGAGGCTCGGAACGAGCGAACCATCGGGCGAAAGGTCGCTCTTCGTCGTGTCGAGGTTCACGACGAGGAAGATGCGGCTGAAGAGGTCGAGCAGGTCCTCGAACTCCTCGAACACCTGCTCGAGGAAGAGGTTGTCCGACTTCACGATGAAGATCGCGCACGACGCCGAGTCGCGGAAATCGCGGGTCATCCGGTCGTAGCCGAACTTCATGCGGCTGTAGAGACCGGGCGTGTCGACGAGGACGGCGCCGGACTGCGCGAGGTCGCCAGCGGGGATCCGCACGTCGACCTTCCGAATCGCGTCCGGGAAGTGCAGCGCAGGGTCGAAGTGCTTGCCTTCGGTCTCGGCGGCGCGGAGCTTACCCGCGAGTTCTCCGTGGGCGCGGCTGATGTGCCCGTAGAGCGCCGACGGATCCGTGAAGCGCTCGGTGTCGCCGTTGTAGCGAGAGACGTAGAAGTTTCGCTCCGGCGCGTGGCTCAGGTAGACCATGCACGGGTAGGCCGGGAGGCTGGAGACCTCGCTGACGTAGGTGCCGGCGAGGGCGTTCATCAGCGTCGATTTACCGCTCTTCAGGGGGCCGAAGAGGAGCACGTACGCCTGCTGCTCGGCGACCTTGTCGACGAGGCCCTGGATCTGGTGCTGGAGGTCGAGCAGCTCCGCGCGCACCTCGGGGAGGTCCAGGTCCTTGCGGGCTGCCTTTGGCGCAGCCGTTTCACCCGGCCCGTCCTGGGAAGACCCATTCTCGGACGACACCGCTCCGAACGGGCCGCCGAATGGGCCAGCGGAATGCGCGGCCGGGGAGGCAGCGGATGAGCGGGCAGAGGCGGTGCCGTTGCCAGTCTGGCCGACGGGATCCTGGGCGCGAGCGCCGTTCAGGATTCCAGCCGCCTCGCCGATGGGAGCGAGCAGTGGGCGGACGTTGGCGTCGAAGGCCTCGCAGAACTGGCTGAGCAGTGTGCGCATGGGGCGTTGGGTGGGGGCGTTGCGTGCGGAAGGGAAAGCGGCGGGCCCGCTCCCGGCTCCAATGATAGAGACCGAGGGGAGCGAAACCAGTGGAGAGATCGGATGGGTTCTGGAACTGGAACAGTGAAAGAGGTATCCGGGCCACACGCCCGTCATCCGGAGCGCATAAACTGATGGGGCATGCCCCCCGGCCATTCATCGAGCGAGCCCTCCCATGGGGCCCCAAAAAACGCGCTCGGCGTATCCTCCTCCATTCCTTCCCCTGGTCAGCTCCGAGGGATCGCCCGCCGCGCAGCTGCGCGCGCGAGGGAGATTTCCTCTGCCAGCTCAGGAACCCCGGGTGCGGCCGAAGCTTCGAACTGGAACGGAGAACCGCGAGCGCACGTGACCGTGCGCCCGCGGACTGCGTCTGACACCCATTTCGAAGGGGAATCCGTAGGGCATGCTTCGGGTGGGGCAGGAAACGGAGAGTTTTCTCCGGGGAGCCTCCCCACGGCGAGCCGCTCGATCGGGGGCTCAGGGCGCGGCATGACGCCTTCGAAGCACCGTGAGGACCGAGATCTGGTCGCGGAGGCGCTGGTGCGCGCCGCCGCACCTGGGAGTCAGCTGGTGACTCCTCCTGGCTCGCGGCTCACCCCGCTGGCCCGCGATCTCGCGTTCGATAAGGGCATCACCTTCACGACCGGTCGCTACGCCGAGCCAGCAGGCCCCGTGGGTCCAGGAGGTTTCCGTCGCCGATCCAACCGGATTGCCGTGGCCAGCGACCACGGAGGCTTCGCTCTCAAGGACCAGCTCATCCCGCTCCTCAAGGAGATGGGGGAGCGCCCCGTGGACCTCGGTCCCGCGGCCGCGTCGCCCTCGGTCGACTACCCCGATTTCGCCCGGCTCGTCGCGGCCGAGGTCTCGGGCGGTCGAGCAGATTTCGGGATCATCGTCGACGGCGCGGGCATCGGCTCCGCCATGGTGGCCAACAAGCTGCCGGGCGTGAAGGCCGCGAACTGCTGGAACGAGGCATCGGCCCGCAACGCCCGAGAGCACAATCACGCGAACGTACTGACCCTCGGCAGCGGCCACCTCGACCTCGCGGCCGCGCGGCTCGTCATCGCAGCGTTCCTGACCACGGATCCCGGCGACGACCGGCATGCGCGTCGGGCGAAGAAGCTCGATGCCGTCGAGGCCGAGTACCTTCGCACGAGCCAGATCACCGCACACTTCGAAGAGGGCCGCTGACCGCCGCTCTCCCGCACCCGAATTTCCCATCGACCGATGCACTCCCAGGGCGCCAGCGGCCTCGCCGCCGATCAACTCGAGAACATCCTGACGGAGGTCGGCGCGCGGCTCCTCGCGGGCGAGCGCATCCACGGCGGGACCCGCAGCTTCAGCCTCGACATCGAGCTGGGCGGCGCCGCCTGGCGCGGAGCCGTCGTGGCCGGCGCCTGTCGCCTCGGCGTCTGTTCACCCGAGGGCTGCCCGGACCCGGCGCGCCTCGGCGACATGGCGAGTCACATCGACCACACCTTGCTCAAGCCGGACGCGACCGCGGCGGACATCGACCAGCTCTGCGCCGAGGCCATGGAGCACCGCTTCGCGTCCGTATGTATCAACTCCACCTGGGTGAAGCGCTGCGCCGAGATCCTCATGGGGTCCGGCGTGCTCGTCTGCACCGTCGTGGGCTTTCCACTCGGTGCAAGCCTGACCGAGGTGAAGTCCTACGAGGCGCGGCGCGCGATCGAGGACGGCGCCTGCGAGGTGGACATGGTCCTGAACGTGGGCGCGATGAAGTCGGGCATGACGAACCTCGTGCACGCGGACATCGCCGCGGTCGCGTCGACGTGCCACGGCCTCGGCGCGCGGCTCAAGGTGATCCTCGAGACGTGCCTCCTCACGAAGGACGAGATCGTGCGCGCGTCGGAGATCGCGAAGGCGGCGGGCGCCGACTTCGTGAAGACCTCGACGGGTTTCAGCACGGGTGGCGCGACCCTCGAAGACGTGGCGCTCATGCGCCGTGCGGTCGGTCCGGTGCTCGGCGTGAAGGCGTCGGGCGGCGTTCGGACCACCGAGGACGCCAACGCAATGCTCAACGCAGGCGCCACGCGGATCGGTGCGTCGGCGTCGATCGCGATCGTGGGGGCGGCCCGGTCGGGCGCGTCCGGCGGCTACTGAGAGCTCACGCGGAGCGTGAGCTCCATGGAGTGCGTCGCGCCAGGCTCCAGGGACACACGATTCTCCCGGCAGTTGGCGCTCTCCACGCAAACGAACTGCTGCCACTCGTCGCCCTGGAGCTGGCTCATCGCGGCCGCCTTGGCGATCCAGGGATTCCAGACGATGGCGGAGCGCGCGCCCCGCGTCCCGAGTTCGATTCGACGATCGAGCTCCCTCGCTCGAAGCTCGATACGATCCGGAACGCCCTGGTAGATGCGGTCCGTTTCTGCACAAAAGCCGATCGGTTCTGATGGATCGGGCGGGCTCTCCTGCGGCGCGCTCGCCGATTCGACGTGGGGCACGCCTTCGAGACCGTGGACGGTCGCGCGGTGCACGTCGCCCACGACGAAGTAGGAGTGCAGCGCCTCTTCGAAGTCGAACGCGGCATCGCCTGTATTCGTGACGGCGAGCGTGATCGCCAGCGTCTCGGCCACGGAGACCGTGAGCTCGGCGAGGAAGGCGTGGGGCCAGAGCGCGCGCGTGTCCTCCGTGTCCGAGAGTCGGAGCGTGACCGAAGGGCCGTCCCCTTGGGCTGCCACCTCAAAGGGCTGGATGCGCGCGAACCCGTGGGCCGGCGCGTCCTTTCGCTCGGCGTGCGCGCCGAACCAGGGGAAGACCAGCGGAATGCCTCCGCGGCTCGCCGCACGTTCGGCGTAGCTGGCGTCGGCGCTCATGAACAGAACCTCGCCGTGCTCGGGGTGGATCCAGCTCTGCACGTGGGCCCCGAGCAGGGTCATGCGCACGCATCCACCGGGGCCGCGGAGTTCCAGGCCTGGGCGCCCACCTGCGTCGGTGATGGCCGTGGGTCTGGCCGTAGAAGAGTCATTCATGGGAAGCGAACCGAAGGGGGGAGGCGAGTGCTAGACAGGGTACCCGTCCGCGGGGATCACCGACGGTCGCTTCCACCCCGAGGGGTCGAGCGCTGGCGCCTGACGTCATCGATCGAGGACGAGACGACTGGAGTCTCCGACGCAGGGGGACACCGTCTCACCCTAGCCTGCGCCACAGAATGCGATTCCGCGAGCACCGCCAGGATCCGCGCTCGCGGCGTTGCGCCAAACCCCAATGGTAGGGTCAGTTCTCGTTCGCGATGTTGGCGATCTCGGCAGCCGTCAAGATGCGGTTGTAGATCCGGACGTCATCCTGGAGGCCGTTGTAGTTCCAGCCGCCGTCGGCAAACTCGTTGAGGTACACCGTCGACTGATTCTGGAAGTCGGTCAGGATGCTGTTCGACAGCGAGCCGCCCACGTAGGTCGGGGCCAGAGCGCCGTTGAAGTAGATCTTGGCCTCGCCCGCGGTCCGATCGACCGTGACGGCGACGTGGTACCAGTTGCCCGACTGGATGATGCCGGTGTCCGTCTGGAGCTTCACTCCGGTGGAGCCGATTCCGCATTCGATCACCACCGCTCGGTTGTTGGTGTTCCAGGAGTTGACGTGGACCTTGATCCCGGACGTCTGGACGTTGCTTGCGGCGTTGGCGAACAGCGTCTGGATGTTGTTGACGCTGTTGCTGAGGTTGATCCAGGCGGTGTAGCTGAACTCCTGGCCGAGGTCGAGCGCGCCGATGCTCACCGAGGAAGGCGCGGTCAAGCTGACGGAGTGGGTTCCCTGATGCCTGGACAGTGCGTCGTAGCTGACGTTGGTCGCCGAAGCATGCGCGCCATTCCCGGACACGTCGACGGACGAGTTGTCGAAGATCCAACGTCCCACCAGGGAGGCGGAGCTCAGGGTGGTGAACTGGAAGGAGTAGTCGGCCGGCAGCGTCGCGCCACCCTGGTCCGCAATCTGGCTGCTCAACGAGACGACGTGGGTCGCCCCGTCCGCCCAGCTTCCAGCCAGAGGCTGAATCTCGATCGTATCACCGGTGACGTTGACCGCGAGAACCAGGTCCACCGGGACGCCGCCCACCGTGACGGAGACGTTCGTATCGTTGATGGTGGCCGCGTTCAGGAGGGCGTTGAATCGGATGGTGACGACCTTGTCGAGGGAGACCTCCAGGGCGTTTTCACCGGGCTGAATCTCCGAGACCGACGGGGAAAAGATCCCGCTGTCCGGTGTGGCGACCACGGCGTTGGCGTTGACGGGTACCTCTCCGCTCGGCGTGTTGGCCGTGATCCAGAAGTAGTACGGCGTCGCGTTCGACAATCCGTGGACCGTGGCCGCCTCGGCGCTGATGAGCCCCACGGATGCGTTCCAGAGGCTGGCCGAGAGGAGATCGTCCGAGGTGTGGTAATAGACGTTGTAGTCGGTCGCGCCCACGACGGGGCTCCACGTGAGCGACGACTGCCCATCGCCCGGCTGGGCGCTGACCATGGCAACGGCCACCCATTGGGCGTAGAGCGTGACGTCGGAGGCGGGCATGCTGAAGGTGTCACCGGCATCGTAGGAGAGGCCGCTCCCCGCGGCCTCGGTGTTCCAGCCGGCGAAGTCGTGGTCCGTGAGAGCCAGTGAGGCTTCGGACAGGACCGTGACAGAGGCCCCGACTCCGTAGCGAGCCGAGTCCACAGGCGTCATGCCGCCGTCGCTTCCGTTGTCATCGTAGGTCACCCCGTAGGTGACAGGACTCCACTGGGCGTAGAGAACCATGTCCTCGGTTCCCATCGTGAACATATCGCCGACGGCATAGTCCTCGCCGTTGCCGGCCGGGTTCGTGTTCCAGCCTTCGAACGCGCGGTTCGTGAAGGTGAGGTGGGTCGCCGGCGCCACGGCCATCGTCTGCCCCTCCGTCAGGGGCACGTAGTCAGGGGCCGTTCCGCCGCCTCCATTGCCGTGATAGCTCAGGTAGTAAAGACTCGCCGGAGAGGAACTCGAGTGGCTGTCGTGGCACCCTTGGGTGAGGAGAGCGAGTGACAGGCCCAGTGCGAGCCGAGGCAGAATGGACGCGAGAGTGGTGTTTTGAGAGCGCATACGTCCCCATCGAGCACGCTTGCTCAGAGAATTGAGGGTTTGCCCGTGGGTTGGCGAGGGTTGTCGATGGGGGGCGTCTCCCGGTGAGCCGCGCTGCCCCGAAACGCGACGAGTCGCTTCGCTTCCCCCGGCACCCTTCCCCCCCGAACCACCCCATGACCCCATGAATACCACCCGTTCTCGACGCCAAGGTGCCGCTTCTCTCCTCCTGGCCCTCGCCATCTCCGTGGCGAGTACGGCCCAGGAAGTCCCGGAGCAGACGGCGCCGACGCCCCCGCCCCGGGTCACGCGGCAGGCTCTCGCTCACATCGTGCAGAGCATCGACGCGAAGTTCGCGGCGGGGAGACGGCTGCCCGCGAGCGAGGAGCGGAGCGCGCTGGCCGCCACGAACCTCGCCTTCGATCGCGCGACCGGGCTGTTTTTTCAGCTGAATCTCGTGGACGCCAGGGCCGAACTCGAAGCGCTCGATCGAGGGCTCGGCGTGCTCGAGTCCGCCGACGCCTCGAAGCCCGAAGAGACCACCGAAAAGATCGGCGGAGGCATGCTTCGTCAATCGCTGCTCCGCACACTCGACGGCCTCGGGGACGCCCCCGAGCACGCCGTTCGCGCGGTTCGTTCTCGCCTGGAGCTGAAGTGGGAGGACCCTTCACCGGAGAGGAGTGCCGAGTTCCTGATCGACGTTCCTGCGTTCGAAGCCGCACTGAAGCGTGACGTCGCGGCCCTGGAAAAGGGCCTGGATCCGTTCCTCGATCGGCGCGGTGATCACTGGCGTACGTTCGTCCACGGTCGGCGCGATCTCGTCGCGCGCGTTTACTGCCCCGAATCAGCTCCCGCCAAGGGGATACCTCTGGTCGTCGCGCTCCACGGCGCGGGCGGCGACGAGAGCTTCATGTTCGAGCTGGGCGGTGATGGACGCATCAAAGAGCTTGCCGATCGGCACGGCTGCCTCGTCGTGGCGCCCTTCACCACGGACTTCCTGTTCTCGGCGAAGCCCTTCGCCTCGCTGCTGGCGGGCATCGAGCGTTCCTATGACATCGACCGGAGCCGCGTCTACGTCCTGGGCCATTCGATGGGGGCGATGGCGACCGCCGGGCTGGCCGAGAAGGCGCGTGATTCGATCACCGCTGCGTGCTGCATCGCGGGATACCGGGCCACCCAGTCGGGGGACCTGCCGATGCTCGTGCTCGCAGGGACGCTCGATCGGATCGTGTCCTTCGGGGGAGTGAAAGCCGCCGCGGAAAAGGCTGCCAGGGCCGGCCGCCCCGTTCGCTTCGAGTCCCTGGAGGATCAGGGCCACACGCTCCTGCTGGCGGCCGCGCTCGACCTCGCCTTCGCTGCCTGGTTCGAAGGGATCCGTTGAGGGAAGGTGGGCGCTACCAGGCTCAGGGCTCCAGCTCGAGAAACCCCAGCGAGTCCAGAAACGCGTCCATCTTCGCGACCGTGTCGACAAAGCTCTCCGGGCTGCTGCTCTCGTTGAAGAAGCCGTGCCCCTTGCCTTCGTACAGGTGGAGGTCGCACCGTCCACCCAGCGCCTCCATCCTGGCCCGGTAGGCCTCGGCGGTCGCTACCGGGATCAGGCGATCCTGGGTTCCGAGGAAGACGATCGTGGGAGGCGTCCCCGCATCGAGGTTGTGCAGCGGAGAGATATCCTGCCAGTAGTCCTTCACGCGGTCGTAGCCGTAGCCTTCCGGCCCGTTGTCGAAGACGGGATTGAACAGGACGAGGGCGTCAGGGACGCAGCGGGTCCGTGGGCTCTCGGCTTCGCTCTCGAAGGCCACGACGGTGGCGGTCGCGGCGGCCACGTGACCGCCGGCGGAGCCGCCGCCCGCTGCGACCCGGGCTGGATCGACTCCGAGCGCTCGCGCGTGCTCACGAATCCAGCGCACCGCGGCTCGGCCATCCTGCACGCATTCCACCGGCGTCGTTCCATCGCGCGATTCGACGCGGTACTCGGCGCTCATGGCCACCATGCCCCGTTCGGCGAGGTGCTCACAGTGCGGGAAGAACTGCGTGGGTGTACCTGATCTCCAGCCGCCGCCGAAGAAGAAGACGATCGCGCCTCTCGAGTCCCCAGAGCGGTGACCCGGGGGTGAGAAGACGTGCAGCCGTAGCTCGGTGTCGCCAGCGGACCTGTAGACGACCTCGCGCTGCTGCTCGATCGGGTGACCAGACGTCGAAGCACAGGACGCGAGCGCCAGCGCGGCGATCGCCGAAAGCGGGCGAAGTGAAGTCCCCATGGCTGGCCACGGTAGCAGGACTCTGCCTTCGGGTCAGCGTCACCGGAGATAGATTGCCCAGAGCGTTCCGCACGACGCCGCTCCGACCACCAGGTTCATGGGGACGCCGATCCTCATGAATTCGGCGAAGGTGTACTGGCCCGCGACGTGGACCAGGGTGTTCGTCTGGTAGCCGATGGGCGTGGCGAAGCTCGCGCTCGAGGCCAGCATCACCGTCAGAACGAGCGCGCGGGCCGGGATCTCCAGCGGCTCCGCGAGCCCGATCGCCATGGGCGTCATGATGACGGCCACGCCGTTGTTCGTGACGACCTCGGTCAGGCACGACGTCAGCGCGTAGATCACGACGATCACGCCGATCGGCGAAAGCGCGCGCAGCATCGGCATACTGCCGTTCACGACCGCATCGACCGCGCCCGTGTTCTGGAGGCCCGTCCCGACGATCAGCATCGCGAAGATGAGGATCAGGACGTCGAGGTTGACCGCTTCCCAGGCGTCCTCGGTGTCCAGCCCCCCGGTCACGAGCAGCAGCGCGATGCCGAGGAACGCGGCGACGACGAGCGGCAGCCAGCCGAACGCGGCCGTGAGGACGATCGTCGCCAGCGTGCCGATCGCGAGCGTCGCGTGGCCCCGCTTGAACGGCTTCGCCGCCGGAGTGTTGGAGAAGATGAGGCTCGCGTCCGAGGCGACCGCCGCGAGCACTTCCTCGGATCCGTGGAGCCAGACCTGGTCGCCCGCCTTGTAGCGAAGCGACCGAAAGTCGGGCCCCGCGAGGTTCTGCCTGCGGCGCACGCCGAGCGTCGTGACCGGGTGGCGGGACATGAAGTCAGCCTCCTGGATCCGCTTGCCCACCGCCTGGCAGCCCACGCCGATCGTGGCACGCTTGACGACCTTCTCCTCGTTCGATTCGATCCTTACCCGCGTGCCCATTTCGAGTTCGGGCTTGGGCAGGAGAGTCGCGAGCTCCTTGGACGTCACCCGCAGCGTGACGCGATCGCCCAGGGTCACGACCGTCTCGGGATCGTGGGCGTCCAGGGTGGCCGCGCCCCTCGTGACCGAGACCAACTTGACACCCCTCGGGGCGAAGAGATCGACGTCCGCGTAGGGTTTTCCGACCTCCGGGAAGCCGTCGCGGATCTTCACCGTGGTCAAGATGTCGGACTTCTCCTCCAGAGCAGCCCCCCCCGGCGCGATCTCCGACGGAAGGAGGTGCTTCCCGAACAGCGCCAGGAACAGCGCGCCCGTGACGGCGGAAATCAGCCCGATCAGGGTGATCTCGAAGATGCCGAACGAGGGCAGCCCTGCCTGCACCGCCAGACCGTTGACGATCAGGTTCGTCGAGGTCCCGAGGAGCGTGCACGTCCCGCCCAGGATCGCCATGTAGGAGAGCGGGATCAGGAGGCGCTTCGGCGTGATCCCGAGTGCGTTGGCGAGCGTCATCGCCAGTGGGATCATGATCGCGACGATCGGCGTGCTGTTCATGAACGCGGATCCGACGAGCGCCATGCCGAGGAGCAGCGCGATCGCGCTCATCGGGCTGACCCGGACGAGCAGCAGGATCTTGCCCGAGATCGCCTCCAGCGTCCCGGTGCCGACCAGAGCCGCCGAGAGCACGAGCATGGCGGCCACCGTGAGAGCGGCGTCGTTGGAAAAGACGGCGAGCGCGTTCTCGCGCGTGACGAAGCCGAACGCCAGGAAGGCTGCGGCCCCGATCACGGCCACGCCCGACGCCGGAATCCGGTCGAGCGCAAAGCCGATGAAGATCCCGAACAGGAGGAACAGGCTGAGCGCAACTTGGTGCTGCTCGATGAACAGGGCCATGGGGACTCCGTGAAGGCGAGAGCGCGGAGGCGAAAGGGCCACCGCGCCGCGCTCAGTGCGCCAAGCATGGATAAGCGTCCGCTGAATGCTGGCTGAATGCCAGCTGAGCGACGGCTCGCTCCTCCCATGGGCTCGCGCGCGGGATGCCCGCCGGCAGGCCTCAGTTTTCCAGAGAGGTTTCCAGGGGGAGCTCGTCGTGGCGCGCCCATTCCTGCCACGAACCGTCGTACCAGGTCACCGGTCCGAAGCCCAGGACCTCGTGCAGCAGGAACCAGGTCTGGCTCGCCTGGTGGCCGGTTCGGCACATGGAGATCGTCGGAACGTCCGGCGTGACCCCGAGCGCTTCATACCCCGCCAAGATCTCCGCTCGTGGGCGAAAGTAGACGCCGCCGTTGACCTTCGCGACGTCCATGGCCACCGCGCGGTGCAGCGCGCGCGGAACGTGGCCCGCTCGCGCCTCGGTCTTGTCCTCCGCGCCGCTGAAGTTCACCGCGGGCCGACTGTCGACGATCAGCGCGTTCCCCGTGCGGCTCGCCTCGCTCACCGACTCCAGGTCCGAGGCGATGCGCGGGAGCGTCGCCCTCGGGGAGTACTCGGTGGTGGGACGAGTCACCTTTCCGGTGGCGGTGGCGCGACCTTCCTCGACCCATGCGCCGATCCCACCTTCCATGAGCGCCACGCGTTCATGGCCGAGGCTTCGCAGCGCGAGCACGAGATGCGTCGCGTCCTGCATCTTCGAGCCCGAGTAGACGACGACCTCGTCGTTCTCGTCGATCCCCGCTGCGCCGAACACGGCCGCCAGCTCGGCGGGCGGCAGCAGGTGGTCGAGCGGTCCCTCGGAGCCACGGGTCGCCGTGATCGGCATGTGCACGGCGCCTGGCAGGTGGCCTTCGAGGTACTCGGCTTCGGGCTTCCGTGCATCGAGGACGACGATGGCGCCGCCACGCCGCTCGACCCAGGCGGTCGAGACCACCGTGGGAGAACTCAGCGCGACCGGATCCGTCGCGTACCGTTCGAACGCGGGCACCGCCGGGCCGAAGTAGAGTTCCCTGGCCGCGCGGAAGTCGCTCGCTTCCCGACGCGCCCGTGCTTCACCGTAGCCCGGGCGCAGGCTGGGGGGCGTCAGGACCTCGTCTCGGAGCTGCGCGAGTCCGCCTTCCAGCACGCGCACGTCCCCGTACCCCCGCATCGACAGTTCGACCCATGCCTGGGCCGGGTGCACCATGCCGTTGGAGTAGAGCACGACGGTGCGTCCTGCGCTGGCCTCGAGCAAGGCCTCGCCCTCCGCACCGAGGAGCGCCACTAGGTCGAGGGAATGCGCGCCGGGCAGATGGAACGCCGCGTACTCCGCGGCGGGTCGAACGTCGACGAGAACCAGCTCTTCCGGACCTTCCAAGAGCCGCTCCGTCAGTGTGCTCGGCGTGATGTGCTCCGCCCCGGCTTCGGTGAGGGCAGGCCAGGGGCTGGTTGACCCTGGGTCGGCCGCTCCGGAGGAAAGAGATTCATCGCGGGGAGACTGGGCCCAGAAGACGCCGAAGGCGAGACAGGTCGCAGTGAGGCCGATGGCGCCGAGGCTGGCGCGCGTGCTGCTGGAACTCATGCTTGCGGCTCCGCCGCGCTGCGGCTCTTCATGAACACGGAGATCGCCTTGAAGCAGACGAGCGCCACCGCGGCCACCGCTCCGACGGTGATACCCGGGCTGAGCCCCAAGAGATCCGGCAAGGTCGAAAGGCCGCGGTCTCCCGACGCGTTGAACTCGACGAGGTCCGTGTGGAACCCCGAGTACGCGAGGATGCCACCGCCGACGCCGAGTAAGAACACCAGCGCATCGAGCTTGCCCGAGGCCAGCCCGACGAACGCCGTGCCTGGACACCAGCCTCCGACGACGAAGCCCGCGCCGAGCACCGCTCCGCCCGCGATCTGTGGCCAGAGAAACGTCTCCATGCGATAGATCGAGTCGATGTCCACGAGGCCGAGGGCCGACAGCCCGAAGAGCCCGGCCGACGCGGTCACGACGGCCGTGAACATGACCTGGAACACCGCGAAGTCTCGGAAGTAGAAGATGTCAGTCAGCCGCCGGCTGCTGCCGAAGCCCGCGCGCTCCAGCCAGAAACCGAACGCGAGCCCGACGAGTCCGGAGATCGCAAGGCCCTCGGGCGTGCCGAGCAGCCCCTGGGAGAAGAGAGTTTCCATCAGGACCATTCCTTGCGTACGAACCAGGCGAGCAGGAATGCGCCGCCGAAGAAGGCCAGGAAGAACGCCCAGCTACCCGTGAGAAAGAGCGCGCCGCCGGTAAGTGCCTGGCCCGACGTGCAGCCTGCGGCGACGCGACTGGCGAAGCCAGCTGCGAGTCCGCCCAGTAGAGCGAGGACGAGGCGCAGGAGGATCGACGCGCGCGGCCCGCGTTCGACGCCGGGGCGAATCCGATTCGCAGCCCACGCGGACGTGAGTCCGCCTGCGAATGTGCCGAGCCCCATGAAGACGAGGTAGTAGCGGAGCGGAGAGCCCGCCGAGAACCAGGGGCCGAGGTAGGCGTTACCCTCCACGGCTTCTGGCGCGAAGAGGTGAGCGAGCCAGGCCGATCCGCGCGCGACCGAGCCGGAGGCGCCGAGTCCTGCACCGAGCACGACGAACGAGGTGAGGAGAGTCAGGCCGAGGCCGACACCGACCAGGTAGGGGTTCCAGACGCGTTCCGCACCGGGAACGTCCTCGTCGAGCGGGCCGCGGCGGACGGGCGGCTCCAGGGTGGTTTCGATGCTCATCTCAGCATCCAGCGCTGCGGCGCTTGCTCTGGGGTTTCTTGGCGGAGGCGGCGGGAGCTGGTGCTGCGGGCGAAGCGCTGGCCGAATCGGCAGCGGGGGCCGAGGTCGGCATCGGCGACGAACCCACGGCACCGCGCAGCGCGCTCTCGCCGAGTTCGACCTCGCGGAAGTACGCGGCGGTGCCGCCGATCATGGCCCGGAGTGAGTGCGTCTCGCCTGCGGCGCTTCCCTGCAGGAGCCCGGCGACGGCGAAGGCGGTCGTTCCGTCTCGGTCCACGAGGATCGCACGAACCCCGGCGGGCAGCCCGAGTATGAATGCCTCGACGGCTGCGGGGGCCACGTTCGAGGCGCCGGCGATGTGGTACTCGTCGAACTGCCAGCTCGGGCGAATATCGATGATGCGGTAGAGCTGCGGCTGGTCCATCATCGCGCGCGCGACGGCCCCGGGTTCCATCGGCTCGGGGAGGATCATGGGGGATCCAGCGCCGGGAACGCTGTTCGTCGTCGGCCCCGCCATGGCGGTAGAAACGTCGGTCTCCTCGCTCATCGTCCCGATCACCGGAAGGCCCGCATCGAGCCAGGCGTCGAGGCCGCCGTCCAGGCTGCTGACGTTCTCGAATCCCTGGCGCTCGGCGAGGCCGACGGCCATGCTGCTCCGGTACGCGGAATTGCAGAGGAAGGTCACGGGCTGCGTCCTGTCGAGCACCCGCCCGAACGCAGCCGCGTCGCTCACCGGCAGGTTCGCGTAGTCGCCCACGCGGAGCTCCTCGTACTCGGTGGGCGTGCGCACGTCGACGAGGACCGGCTCGGTGCCCGCTGCGATCCTGGCTGCCAGCTCGGCGGGGTCGATCAGCTCGCTCCTGCGAACGGGCTGTCCGGCGCTCTTCCACGCGTCCATGCCACCCGCGAGGTAGCCGCCCAGATGGTCGAGACCGATGCGACGGAAGCGAAAGGCCGCTTCCTTCACGAGATCGTCGTCGCCCACCAGAAGTAGGTCCGCTTCGAAGGGCACCGCGATTCCTGTCCAAGTGTCGATGCGTCCGCGTACGTCGATATTGACCGCGCCGGAGATGTGTCCATTCGCGTACTCCTTCGCGCCGCGCAGGTCGATCAACCAGGCGCCGTCCTGGGCGCGCTTCGCGACTTCATCGGGCGCGAGAGAGGGCGGCATCTCGTCTTTCCAGTCCACCGCCGGCGGGCCGGTCCGGTTGAGGTTCACGTTGAACGCGAAGTACTTCGGTGCGACCGGTAGGCCGGTGATCACGCGTGAGATGAAGGCCGTGCGGCTCTCGATCTGAAGGTACGGATTGGTCGCGCGCTCGGCGCCCACGGTGGAAACCGTCTCCGGGGAGAGGTGAGCGCCGCAAAGCGATCCTGCGCCATGCCCGGGAAGAATTTTTGTGGCGTCGGGCAGCGTCTTGAACCGCTGCATGGTGTCGAAGGCGCGGCCCGCGAGCACGCTCGGGGTGATTTCGCCACCGACGAGGTCGGGCCTGCCGATCCCGCCGATGAAGAGCGTGTCGCCCGTGATGATGTACGCCGGATCGGGGGAGACGCCCGGGAGGTGGACGAGCGTGGTCATGCTGTCGAGCGTGTGTCCGGGGGTGGCCCAGAACTCCAGCTCGACGTCGCCGAGCGGGCGCCGGTCGCCGTCCTGGAGGGCATCATGCTCGAAGAGCGAGCCGCTCTCTCCGCTGATCAGAATCGTGGCGTCGTAGCGTCGAGCGAGCTCGGTGTGACCTGCGACGAAGTCGGCGTTCGTGTGGGTGAGGATGACCCACTTGATGTCCAGGCCCAGGGCATCCGCGTCTTCCTCGTAGTGCGTCACATCGCGCTGGGGGTCGACGATCGCGGCTTCGTTGCCGGAGCCGAGCAAGTAGGTCAGCTGCGACAGGCAGCCCAGCTGATACTGGCGGACGATGAAGTCGCCGTGCTGCTCTTCGAACGAGATCTGGGGCGCGGCGGCTCCGAGGCCGTGGGAGGCGCGCTCGGCGTCCTGGCCTGGGGAGGTGCCGGCGGCGGCCAGGAGGGCGAGTGGGAGGAGAATATGTCTCATGGGGTCGATGCGGACGAAGCTGTGGCTCCCGGGGCGGTCCTCAGGTGCCGACGAAAGGGCAGTGCCATTCTGAGCGTCCTGCGGATCCGTTCCAGCTGGCCGAAGTGCGTAGGTCACCGTCTCGGCCGACGGGGGCTGTCCGGGGACCGAGGATGTGGGTGGGATGACGTGGCGCCACTGGCGCCACGCTGGCGAAGAATGGACAATGGTCCGTCATGCCTGACATCATCGAGACCATCCGCGACTCCGTGATCGGCGGCGCCGAGAGCGTCCCCGGCCCGTTCGGTCCCCGTCCCGTCGTCTACGCCGACTACACCGCTTCGGGGCGTGCGCTGACCTTCGTCGAGGATTACATCCGGAACCGCGTGCTGCCGCTTTACGCCAACACCCACACGGAGTCCTCCGGGACCGGTCTCCAGACCCAGCGCTTCCGCGAGGACGCGCGCTCGATCATCGCCCGCTGCGTCGGTGCGACGAAGGAGCACGCCGTGCTCTTCTGCGGCAGCGGCACCACGGGCGCCATCGACCGTCTCGTCGGGATCCTCGGCATCCGGATTCCGTCGAATCTCGAGGATCGCTACCGCTTGAGCGAGCAGATCCCGGCCCACGAGCGTCCGGTCGTGTTCGTCGGTCCCTACGAGCACCACTCGAACGAACTCCCCTGGCGCGAGTCCATCGCCGACGTCGTGGTGATCCCCGAGGACGCCGACGGTCACATCGACATGGCGATCCTGGAGGCGAAGCTGGAGGAGTACCGGGATCGCCCGCAGATCATCGGCTCGTTCTCGGCCGCCTCCAACGTGACGGGAATCATCACCGATACCGCGGCGATCTCGACGCTGCTTCATCGCCATGGCGCGCTGGCATTCTGGGACTACGCGGCGGCTGCGCCTTACGTCAAGATCGACATGGGCTCGGCCGAGGACGGCCCCGGCTACCTCGACGCGGTCTACGTCTCACCGCACAAGTTCATCGGCGGGCCGGGCACGCCCGGTCTCCTCGTCGTGCGGCTGGAGCTCTGCAAGAATCGTGTCCCGGCCATCCCGGGCGGCGGCACCGTCGCCTACGTGAACCCCGAGAACCACGACTACCTTCCGCACGTCGAGCACCGCGAGGAAGGCGGCACCCCCGACATCGTCGGAGCGATCCGCGCGGGCCTCGTGTTCCAGCTGAAGCAAGCCGTGGGCATCGACACCATCGAGGCGCGCGAGCATCGCTTCATTCGCACCGCGATCGAGCGCTGGAGCAGCCATCCCTGCATCGATATCCTCGGCAGCCGGGACGCCAACCGCCTCTCCATCGTTTCCTTCGTCGTGCGTGAGCACGGCGCCGAGGGCGAGCGCTTCCTGCACCACAACTTCGTGGTGGCGGTGCTGAACGACCTCTTCGGGATCCAGGCGCGCGGCGGGTGCTCCTGTGCCGGGCCCTACGGCCACCGCCTGCTCGGCATCGACCTCGAGCGCTCGCAGTCCTTCGGGCGCGAGATCAGTCGCGGCTCCGAGGGCATCAAGCCGGGCTGGGTGCGCGTCAACTTCAACTACTTCATCGACGACGAGACCTTCGAGTACATCCTCTCGGCGATCGAGATGGTGGCCGAGCACGGGCCCAGGCTCCTGCGTCACTACAAGTTCTTCCCGGAGTCGGGCCTCTGGCGCCATCGCGCCGGAATCGCGACGCCTCCGCTCTCGCTGAACGACATCAGCTACGAGAGCGGCGATATGGCCTATCGCTGTGACGCGGGCCGTTGCCAGGACATCTCACTGCCCGAGCACCTGGAGCACGCGCGGAAGCTGATCGATGAGCTTTGCGCCAGTACGGATCCGCCGGTGGAGTGCCCGACGACGACGGCGGACTTCGAGCAGCTGCGCTGGTTCTCGTACCCGGCCGAGATCGCCTGACGGCGGCTCAGCGCGGCGTCACTCTCCGGACGTCACGCTGTCCCAGCGAACGAAGAACGGTGACGACCAGGCTTGCTCGCCGTCCCGCTGGATCACGCGGACGAACAGGTACTGCTGCGGCTCGGCGGGCGGCGTCCACAGGAACTCGTCTCCGAAGTGGGTGTCCGCTTCCGTGGCAGCCGAGTGGAGAAGCTCTCCGTTCGACCAGTACTCGATGCGCTCCAGCGGTGCGGACCCGCGGCCCGAGACCTCGATTCGGTAGTCCGGCGCATCCGGGAGGTCCTCACCCATCCAGTGGGTCGGTCCCAGAGCCTCGGCGTGCGCGGCCGTGAGCTTCAGTTCGATCCTGGCCGTCGAGCCGTAGCAGCGACGGGACTGGAGCGAGCGGAAGAGCGACTCGCGGCTTCCTGGCTCAGTGATATCGCCCGGGTTCCAGACGCACGCGTACGCGCTCGACGTCGCGAGGTGATCCGAGCTGGCGATGAAGCCGAGCTTCTGGCCGGTGAGGAGCGCGCGCTCCTGGAGTTCCGTCATCGAGGAGACGTCGCGGAAGGCCTGGTAGATCTCGGCGATCGGGCGCTTCAGGTCGTCGCGCTTCGTCCAGACGTCGCCGCAGAAGCGCTGGCCTGGGACGGCGGCCGTCGCGTGGGGGATCGTGAAGACCTCGCTCGCGGGGAACTCGGCCCAGAAGTCCTTGAGCGGTGGGCGATGGGGGCGCAGGAAGTCGGCGCCTTCGGTGAGGCCGAGCACGTTGTGGTCGGTGTGGGCCTGGCTGCGTTCGTAGGCGCGGAAGGTGAGGAAGCGGCCGGGCAGGTGGTGGCGGTCGGCGGCGGCCACGTGAAGCTGCCAGGGCCGGCTCTCGACCTTGCCCTGGTCGAGGTCGCGCGCGTGGTCGGTGACGGCGACGAAGTCCAGCGCGCCGGGGCCCATGGCGTAGCGGTAGGCGTCGTCGAGGGAACCGTCGAAGAACGGGAAGCAGAGCGACAGGTCGGTGTGGCGGTGGAGGTCGCCGAAGAAGAGGCTGTAGGGCTGGCCGTCTACCACGGCGGTGGGGCGGATCTGCTGGCGAACGGAGGCGGGAGCTGCGAGGGTGCCCTGTCTCCTGGGACGCTTGGCGCTGACGACGAAGTCTCGCATCGGGTCGCCCGTGTCGGCGGTGAGCGAAGCGGTGCGGACGCCCTGGAACTGGCCGTCCTTGCGGCGATCGGCGCGTCCCGTCTCCAGCACCAGCTCGGCCCCTGACTCCGTGCTCCTGAACTCGATGCGCTGCTCGCCGTCGCGCTGGCGCTCGTCGATCCTGTAGAGCGGGCCGAAGCCGCCCTGCGTCAAGAGCCGCACGTGGACGGCGAAGCCCCGTTCGATGTGCGTGCTCAGCTTGGGGATCTGGAGGCCCGCCTGGCTCTGGTGCACGTGTCTGTAGGCGAGCCACAGGCCTCCCTCGCCGGTGCTGAAGAGTTCGGGCCGTTCGTAGAACACGCCGACGCGCTCGGCGCCCGGGCGGCGGTCCGGCTGGAGCCGCTGGAACTCGAACGAAGGCATCGGCACGTCGTGCTCGGTGACCGAGCCGTCTCGTTCGATCCGGGCGAGCCTCGTGGAGCGCCAGGTGTGGAGCGGACCGTGGGAGTCCGTCGCGTTGTTCCACTGCTGGTCCACGCTGCGGTAGGCGCGGCCCCATCCGTCCGGACCCTCTTCCCATGCCACCCATGCCTCGCCCGGAGAGTCGAGTCGCCCCGTGAAGGCGACCGTGGGGCGTGCCTGGAAGGACGGCCCGCGGGCGATGACGAACGCTGGCTCGGGCTTCCCGTCCAGCAAGAAGGCCCCGAGGACATCGAAGGAGCCGCCGTGCTCCACCTCGCCGTCGTACTCGTCCCAGACGACGAGCTGAAGGCGCCCGTCCGGGGTCTCGACGCTCGCGCTGGTCGCGGAACCCGCGAAGGTGACGGGGCCGCGGATCACCGCGGTGCCCCCCTCGGCATCGGCCAGCACGACGCGGTCCCCGTCGATGCTGCGATCCACGCGTGCGCCAGGCGGGGCGAAGGTGAAGCCGTCCTCCACGGGCCGCGTCACCAGCTCGGTGGCGTACTGGTCCTCCCGATAGATGTCCTGCTGGCGCGTGGTGCGAAGCGCACTGACGACGAATAGCAGACCGAGGCTCGCGCCGATCTCCAGCGCACGGCGGGTGGTGGGGGGAGACTCCATGCCGCCAGCGTAGCGTGAAGGGCAACGAAAAGAGCCAGCGTCCCGGTGGGGACGCTGGCTCCTCGAGGTCGCTCCGGATCGGAAGCGGCCTGGGCCGCCTCCGTCAGGAGTTCAGTTCACAGGATCACTGGAAGGTGATGCTGACGGCGCTCGAGAAGTTCGAGGTCGCCGCACCCATGCCGCTCATGTCGCGGTACCAGAGCTGGAAGTTGTAGGTGTCGCCCGCCATCGCAGCGCTGCTGCCCGGCATGCCGCCCGAAGCGACCGGAATCGACGTCAGGTCGGGGCTGAACGACACGGCGCCAGCCGCGCCACTGTTGAGGACACTACCCGCGTAGCGACCGATGATGAGGCTCGCGATGCAGATGTTGCCATCGCTGCCGCCGGGGTTCGTCACGACGTTCGTTTCCTGGCTGACGATGAAGTAGCCCATGGAGTTCATGGGAAGCGACGTCACGTCGAGGGTCAGGTCGTTGGCCGCAGCGGACGGATCACCCGTGGCGGTGAGCAGCGCGCCGGTGCCGGTGCTGTTGTCCACGCCGAGGCAGATGACCTCGCCGAGCTGGTTCACGCCAACGGTGGCGATCATGTCGTACTGGCCGTTGGCGTCGCCAGCGAACCAGTCCACCAGCAGGGAGACGACCATCGGGGCCGCCGTGTTGTTGGTGGCCTCGACGCTTTCGTTGTCGGTCGTCGAGAAGCCGGTGTCGAGCGTGATGCCCGGGCAGCCAGCGGTGATGTCGCGAAGGCGGCAGTCGATGTCGGTGATGGCGTCGGTGAACAGGATGTCGACGTTGAGGGTCTCGCCGGGCATCAGGGTGACGTTGTAGTAGTCCTGGTCGTCGGTGGTCGTGCCGCTACCGCAGTAGGGGCGGACGACGAGGTCCTGGGTGACGCCGAGCGGAAGGGCCACGCCGGTGTCACAGCTGTCGTTGTCCTCGAACGCGTCGTCGGCGACGAGAGCGGACTCGGTGAGCACGAGGGTGTACTCGTTGCAGACCTGGCTGAAGTTCAGGATCTGGATGACGACGTCGAGCGGTGCGCCGCCGCAGTTGCCGGCCATGACCTGCTCGTTGTCCGTGCCGGAGTTGCTCTGGTCGATCGACGCGAGCGTGGCCGCGTCGTACACGCGAAGGTCGAGGTCCGAGATCGAATCGCTGAAGAGCGCGTCGATCGTCAGCTCGCTGTTCGGAGAGATGGTGTAGCTGAACCAGTCTTCGTTGAGGTCCGAAACCAGGTTGTAGCTACCGAGGCCGATGGCGGCAGCGTTGGCCGCGTCGTCGTTCATCTCGTAGACGTCGTCCTGCTGGCCGCAGCCGATGCAGCCGCCCGAGAGCTCGCTGCGCAGGATGAGCCCGAAGGAGCTGAAGATGTTGGCCGGGTAGCCGCCGAAGAACAGGCACTGGGTGGTGGTGTCGACGTTGATGCGCGCGAACAGGTCCTGGGTGTCGAGGCCCGTACCCGCAGCAGCGCCCGAGTTCTGGAAGACCGTGGCGTCACCAGCGGGCTGGTTGTCGGGGTCACCGCGGAGGAATGGCCCGACGGCCGTCGCGTCGGCGAGTTCCGTCACGTGGAACGACCAACCGAAGAGGTCGCTCGTGCCGTCAGAGTACACGCCGTCGCCGTCGGCCTTCATGCAGATGCCGAGACCGGTCAGGTCGACGTCCAGGATGAAGCCTGCGGCCCCCCCGGTCGTGGAGCCCGGAAGACCCGGGAGAGTGATCGTGGCGATCGGCGGGTTGGACCCGTCCGGGATGGAGCAGGCGGCGTAGCTCTCGTAGAGCTCGATCTCGATGGTGTTGCCGATACCGCCGAGGCTGGGGTCCGTGGCGTTGGTGACGTACTGGAGGCTCAGGCTGGAGAGGATGTAGGTGTCCTGCGTACCCACGACGTTGGGCGAAGAGGTGCTCGGGATACGGCCCTCATCGAACAGCTTGGCAGCGCCCTGGTTCGAGAAGAACGAGCCCTGGGGCGGGATAGCGGTGTTGTTGTAGATCGCTTCGCCGAGACCCGGGCCGACGTTGGCGCCGGGGGCCGTGATCACGCCGGTGGCGGCGTTGATCGTTCCGAGGTAGGTGATCTCGCCGTGGAACGGCATGATGCCACGGGTGGGCTGCTGGGCGAGTGCGGCACTGCTCGTTAGAGCGAGGGCACCTGCGAGCGAGAGAGAGAGATGATTCATGGATGAAAGCGAGGGGGAAAATTGATGGGTGGGCCGAATGGCTGGGACGTCAGAGGAGTCCAGGCCCAGAGAGCGTACCGTGCCACGACCCGTCCCTGGGACGGACCGAGGGTTTCTGCCTGTTGCTCTCCTGTGAGCGCTGTCAGTTTGAGGCACGACCCAGGGGCGAACGGCTGCAGCTGCCGGCTCGGTCCTCCCGATCCTGTCGATCTCGCCTCCTTTCGGGACGCCCGTGGCGCCCTGCCTCCTCCACCTTCAGATCCAGAGATTCCTCCCAAGGGGGCCGGAATGGAGGATGTCATCACCCGCCCCTGGGGTCGTGGGGGCGCGGTCGGTACGCTGGCGCCCCGGCGAACCGCATCTCGCCGTCCCCATCATGCAACCTAAAAAAGCGACGCCCCCGAGCACGCTCGTCATCTTCGGAGGGACCGGTGATCTGGCCCGACGGAAGCTTCTCCCCGCCCTCGCGGAGCTGACCGCCGCGGGCTCGATCTCGCCCAAGACCCGGATCGTCGGCGTGGCCACGAGCCCCGAGAACACCGAGGCGTCCTACCGCCAACTCGTCGCGAAATCGCTGGTGGAGGCGGACGTGCCGCCCGAAGTGGCCAAGGCGCTTTGCCAGGACTGCGTCCACTACCAGGGGCTCGGCGACGGCTCGACCGCCGCCTACCAGGCGCTGGGAGAGCGGCTCCTCGCCCTGGAGGCCGAGCACGACCTGCCCCCGCGCCGCGCCTTCTATCTCGCGCTTCCCACGGCGGCCCTAGGCAAGGCGGTCCAGGGCCTCACCGCGGCGGGCCTGAACGCCGATCACTCGGGTGGCTGGACCCGCGTCGTCCTGGAGAAGCCGTTCGGGACGGACCTCGCCTCCGCCCACGCGCTGATCGATGTGCTGCGCAACTCCTTCCGCGAGGAGCAGATCTTCCGGATCGACCACTACCTCGGGAAGGAGACCGTCCAGAACCTGCTCGCCTTCCGATTCGGCAACTCGATCTTCGAGGCCTTGTGGAATCGCGATCGCATCGCGGCCGTCGAGATCACCGTCGCCGAGGAACTCGGGCTCGGTTCGCGCGCCGGCTACTACGACAAGTCGGGCGCCCTGCGCGACATGATCCAGAACCACCTGACCCAGCTTCTGACGCTGGTGGCCATGGAGGTTCCGCCGCACATCGACGCGGACTCGGTGCGCTACGAGAAGGCCAAGGTGCTGCGCTCGCTCGCGCCCCTCTCGAAGAGCGACGTGGTCTTCGGACAGTACGCGAGGAACGGCGAACTCCTCGGCTACCACGAGGAGAAGGACGTGCCCTCCGACTCTTCCACGGAGACCTTCGCGGCCGTTCGGTGCGAGATCATGAACTGGCGCTGGCGCGGCGTTCCGTTCTACCTGCGCTCGGGCAAGCGCATGGGGCGCCGCCTCACCCGCATCGGCGTTCAGTTCAAGGAGTCGCCCGTCTGCATGTTCGAGAACGAAGGCGTCTGCGAGGTCAATCGGAACGTCCTGACGATGACGCTCCAGCCGGACCCCGGCTTCTCGCTCTACATGAACGTGAAGGAGCCGGGCTCAGGCATCATGCTCGACCAGTTCCCCCTGACGTTCCGCCACGACGAGCACTTCGACGATCTTCCCGACGCCTACGAAACGCTGCTCCTCGACATCCTGCGCGGAGATCAGACGCTTTTCGTTCACAGTGACGAGGTTCTGAGATCGTGGGACGTTTTCGACCCCGTGCTGACGATGAACCACACGATTCACCCCTACGAGGCCGGTACCTGGGGGCCCCAGGCGGCCAACGTGTTCGGCATCGCAGACCAGGCGCTCATGCGCGATCACTGATCGCTGACCCCGACTCTCCCCATGACCACCACCACGAGCCGCGCCCTGGCGCTTTCCGTTTTTCCCGACGCCGCGGCCACCATCGAAGCACTGGCGCAGCTCTTCATCGAGCGCGCGGCCGCCGCCATCGAAGCCCGCGGGGTTTTTCGGGTAGCGCTCTCGGGGGGAGGCACGCCGCGCCCGCTCTACGAGCGCCTCGCCGAGCCGGAGTGCGCCGAGCGCGTCGACTGGAGCAAGGTTCACCTCTTCTTCTGCGACGAGCGCTGCGTCCCGGCCGACGACGCTGCGAGCAACATGGAGCTCGTGCGCGACTCACTCGTGAGCCGGGTCTCGATCCCGGAGGGAAACGTGCATCCGATGGACGGCACGCTCGCTCCCGCGGAGGGCGCGGCGGCCTACGAGAAGGTCCTGGGCGACGAGCCGCTGGATCTGGCGCTCTTGGGCATGGGCGGCGACGGCCATACCGCGTCGCTCTTCCCGGGCGGCGCCGAACTCGATGCCGGTGAGGCCCGAGTTGCCGCAGCGGTGAGCCCCAACGCGCCCACCGATCGGATCACCCTGACCCTGCGCACCTTCGGCGAGGCGCGTGAGCTGGTGTTCCTCGTGCTCGGCGCGGACAAGGCCAAGCGGCTGGCCGGGGTCGAGTCCCAGGCCCGCGGCGAGACCATGCGCGGGGAAACGCTCCTGCCCGCGGCCTCCGTTTCGCTCGCAGGGCCGCGGCCGCGCTGGTTCATCGATGCGCCGGCGGCGGCAGCGCTGGACTCCGGCGGCGCCGCTGCGCTGGCCGACTTCGGCGTCATCGGCATGGCGGTCATGGGCCGCAACCTCGCGTTCAACGTCGTGGATCATGGTTTCGACGTGGCGGTCTGGAACCGCGAGGCGGACCTCATGCGGAGCGCCGTGGCAGAGAGCGAGGGGCGACTCACCGGCACCGCGACCTACGCCGAGTTCGTGGCGACGCTCGAGCGTCCGCGTCGCATCCTGATGATGATTCAGGCCGGAAAGCCCGTCGACATGGTGCTCGAGGCGCTTCAGCCGCTGCTGGACGAGGGCGACATCGTGATCGACGGCGGCAACTCGTGGTTCGAGGACACGCGGCGCCGGGAGGCGAGCCTGCGGGAGGTGGGCATCCGCTTCGTGGGCGTCGGCGTCTCCGGCGGTGAAGAGGGCGCGCGAAATGGGCCCGCCCTCATGCCCGGTGGCGACGTCGACGCCTACGAGCGCATCCGCCCCGTGCTGGAGGCGATCGCCGCCAAGACCGAGCACGGCGACTGCGTCACGCACGTCGGCGCGGACGGCGCAGGTCACTTCGTGAAGATGGTGCACAACGGCATCGAGTACGCGGACATGCAGTTCATCGCGGAGGCCTACGATGTCCTCCAGCGCCGCCTCGGCATGGGGCCGGAGGAGCTGGCCGCGACCTTCAAGCGCTGGAACAAGGGACCGCTCTCCTCGTTTCTCGTTCAGATCACGGCGCAGATCTTCGCGAAGGCGGACCCGGACGGAGGCTGGCTCGTGGACCGCGTGCTGGACAAGGCGGGTCAGAAGGGCACCGGCCGCTGGACGGCCCAGGTGGCGCTGGACCTCGGGGTATCGATTCCGTCGATCGCGGCCGCCATCGACGCGCGCGTGCTTTCCAGCATGAAGTCGGATCGCCTGCGTTTTGCGAAGGTGCTGAAGGGGCCCAAGGTGAACGCGGACCTCGGCATCACGGTCGACGACGTCGAGGCGGCGCTCTACGCCGCGAAGATCGGCGCCTACGCCCAGGGCATGGCGCTGATCCATGCGGGGGCCGAGGAGTATGGCTGGTCGATCGACTCCGAGGAGATCGCGAGGATCTGGACGGGCGGCTGCATCATCCGCGCGCGTTTCCTGGAGACGATGATGGAGGCGTGGCGCCGGAACCCGAACCTCGCCAACCTGATGGTGGATGAGAAGGTCAGCACCGAGCTCGACGAGCGGCAGGCTGCGTGGCGCCGGGTCGTCGGCTCCGCGGTCAGCGCGGGCATCCCGGTTCCGGGTATGGCCGCGAGTCTCGCCTACTACGACGCGTTGCGCAGCGCACGTCTACCGCAGAACCTGGTGCAGGCCCAGCGCGATGCGTTCGGAGCCCATACCTACCAGAAGGTGAACGACCCGGAAGGTCCCTTCGTGCACAGCGAGTGGCTGTAGGGTCCGCGTCAGCCTCCTCTCTGGCCCCAGGGCGTCACTCCGCCGTGACGACCTGGGAAAGCTGATCGAAGATATCGCGGCACTGGATCGTCCACGTCACCTCGGCCGGATCGACGCCGTCCGGAAGCAATGCCACGCCCAGTCGCGCATGCGGCTCGATGGTCTGCTGTTCCAAGAGGACCCTTGTCGTTGGCCCCTCACCGATCTTGCCGATCAGCGTGTAGGCGAACAGTGGAGAGGACTTCGGGTCGACCTTCCACGACACGATGATTCGCCCGTCTGGTTGTGGCACGGCTCGGGCGGACCGGACCACGATCGGCGCGAAGCCGGGGCGCTCCTCGGAGCGCGCGATCTCGAAGGTCGACGGGTTCTCGGTCGTGGGCCGGGTGTCTGCGCCGCCGCTCGTCATGTAGTAGTACTCGCCGCTACGGTCCTTCCGCACGCCGCCGTCCCAGCTCCTGCGGAAGTCATAGGAGCGCTTGCCCTCCGTCAGATCCCAGCTGTTCACCGAATAGCGCGCGGCGCCGAACGCGTGCCACTCGCCGTTCAGCCTGCGCTTCCATCCGCGCCGCAGGTTCGTCGTCCGCAGGGCCGTGCCGGTTTCGAGCCAGTCCTCGAGGAAGGAATCGTTCCCGCCGAGCAGGTGCGCATCTTTTGCGGCCACGTCCATGGTCACGAGATGCGTCCACTCACGCGTCTTGTCGGAGCGAACCCAGTAGCCGTAGAAGGTGTGATCGCCCATCGCCCAGGATCTTGCCACCAGCGCGTACCAGACGTCCGTGTCCCAGCCGAGCTCGAAGTTCCACGACTTGAGCCCCGTACCCTCGCCGCCGAAGTTCTCCGTCAGCGTGCCGGCGCCGCGGTGAACGGCCTCGATCGGCGCGGTGTGATCGTCGTGATCCCAGATGGAAAAGAGGAAGTTGTGCCCGTTCGGGTGAGCCTGGATCCCGGCGTAGCCAGCGGCTCGGCCGCCCCAGCCGAGCGCCTCGTAGTACGTGTACACGGCCTCGCCGCTCGCGGGCACCCGCACCTCGTTGATCAGGATGTCGCCTTCGAAGCTCGCGTCCGAATAGACGAGGTGCGAGGAAGGCGCTGCTCCTCCGCCGGAGGACACTGCGTGGAGTGGAAGCGCGAGGACGAGGGACAGGAGGAGCATGGGAGAATCCGAACGGAGGGACGGCGAAGTGCGTACTCCGTGGATCTTGCCATCCGTCCACTCCGGAGGCATACGCTGCCTTGGTGGCTGGATTCTTCAGCCCATTCCGACCCTTGCCTTCGGTCGGCGCCTAATCGGCTCTGGGGCTCACGCTCGCAATGCGGTGGGAGAGGAGCTGCTCGACGATCAGGAGTTCGTCGGTGTTCGTCACCGTCGGGGAAGCTCCGGGGTCCCGATGGTGGATGGCCGCGTGATCGTGCTGGACCTGGACCTCTCCGATGCCCTTCGTCGCCAGGGCCAGGCGGCAGACCTGCATCACGTCCATCACGCGGTCGGTCAGGCGGCGACCGGCGGGCTCCTGGAAGAGGAACTCGGCCGTTCCCGCCTGGGCCGTCGCCGGACACGGCGTCGGGCGGACGGCGGGGCCCACGGAGCGCACCGTGGCGGGCCAGGGCCCGGATTGCCATGTTGGGCGGGCGAAGAGGCCCCAGAGTCTCACCCCATCGTGGGCGCGAATCCGAAACTCGGTGACCTCACAGCCGCCCTCGGATAGGTCGGGCCGAGGCGTCCAGACGACCCCGGAGGGCTCGTCTTCGAGCACCTGGAGTCGATTTCGCCAGTAGGCGGGCTCCAGGAGGAGAGGGTGAACTGCTTTTCGGGCGCGCATGCTCGGGATACAGCGCCCTTTCCGCGCTGCGCGAACGGTCCAACGGCCCGAAATGCCGTTTTCTCCCCGATGTGGACGGCGGAGCTGGCTCCGAAAGAGGGGTTGCGGGGTTCAATGTCGCACTTTTTGCCCGAATCGCCGCCCTTTTCGGGTGCCTGCCGGTCCTTCAGCGAACAGGCCAGGTGCTCGCGTCCAGTCGTTGCCCCGCCTCGTCGCCGCGTAAGTCTTTCCTGCCTGGCACATCCGCAGGACGCTTGAAGATGGTTCGCGATCTCCTTAATGCCTACCATCCTGGTCCCCTGCCCCTCCTCACGCTCTCCCGGCAAGATCGATCGTTCGACCATGCGCACTTCATATCAGCGTCCCCAGGCCGCCATCGCTCCCACCTTTCGAGGCGCAGCCTCCGCGCTCGCCGCGACGGCCGCCCTGGCCATGGCCGCTCTCCATCTGGGGGGCAACGCCCAGGCGGGTCAGGAGGCCGGGTCCGACGCGGAGCCTGTCAGGTCCCAAGCGCTCTTCCTCACGGCCAAGCGCTTGATCGTCAGCCCTGGCAACGTACTGGAGAACGCGAGCGTTCTCGTCGAAGACGGCAAGATCACGGCGGTGGGGACGGACCTGAAGGCCCCCGAGGGGGCCCAGGCGATCCAGGGCGAGGTGATTTGCGCGGCCTTCATGGACCCCTGGTCCACGGCCGGTTTCGACACGGGTTCCGTCAACTCCCGCGACCTCAACGCGGCGACGATGGCCACGGATGCCCTCGATCCCTACGGCGAGAAGGCCGTCCTCGAGGAACTCGCCGCTTCGGGCGTTCTTCTGACGCGCAGTCAGGTGGGCCTTGCCTCCGACATCAGCGGCTTCGGCGCAGTGCTCCGCACGCCTTCGGCCGAGGTCGTCCTGGAAGATGCCTCCATGTCGGCCGCGATCGGAGCGGAATCCCCGGGCTTCTCGCCCGACCAGTTCGGCGGCCGCGGCGGCCCCCAGGGGTTCTCCTTCGGACCCCAGTCCATCGATCCCATCGACCGGATCGGTCAGATCGACAAGCTTGTTTCCGAACTCGCAGCGGGCCAGAAGTACGCCGAGGACATGGCCGAGTACGAGAAGGAGCTGGCCGAATGGAAAGCGGCCATCGCCGACAAGGAAAAGGAGCTCGAGGACGACTTCAAGAAGGCGAAGAAGGCCCGCGAAAAGGCGGTCAAGGACGCCGAGGAAGACGGTGAAGAGGTGAAGGAGAAGAAGTACAAGGAGGATCGCCGTCCGCGCGAGCCCCGGTACGACGCCGAGAAGGCGGCCTTCGCGCGCGTCGTCCAGGGAGAAGTGCCCATGGTCGTCCACGCCGAGCGCGCCCTCGAGATCCGTGATCTCCTTCGTTCGACGGAGCCGTTCAAGCGTCTTCGGCTCGTGATCGCTGGCGGTACGTCGGCGCTTGCCTGCAAGAAGGAGCTGCGAGAGCGCGGCGTCACGGTCATCGTCGCGCCGAGCCCGGCGAATCCAGGTGGTCCTGTCGGTGAACTCGATCCAGGCCTCTCGCTCGCCGCGGAACTCGATGCCGCTGGCGTCAACGTCCTCATCGGCACCGGCAACGCGTCCGCCCTCGCGTCCCGCGACCTCCCCCTGCTGGCGGCGCTCGCCGTCGGGCACGGGCTGGACCGCGACACCGCCCTGCGCGCGATCACCTCTGGACCCGCGGCGACCTTCGACGTCGCCGACCAGGTCGGAACCGTCAAGCGCGGCCATGCCGCCGATCTCCTCGTTCTCTCGGGCGATCCGCTCTCCAGCTCATCCCGCGTGCTCGCTGCCATCTCCGGCGGAGCCGTCGTCCCACAGGCGACCAAGTAGCGACGGTCGATCCACGGCCACGCGCCACTATTCATCATGCTGATACTCCCCATCCTGGTCTCCGCGCTGGCTTTTTCAGCGCCGGCAACGGCCGCCGTCTCCCCTGCCGCTGGCTCAGCGGACTCGTTCGCTCTGCAGGCTTCCAGAGTTCATGTCGGTGACGGACGCGTCATCGAGAACGGCGTGATCGTCGTCACGGACGGCGCGATCCGCTCGGTCGGAGCCTCCGCTCCCGAGGGCCTTTCCGTTCGCAAGGTGGACGGCGAGATCGCGCCGGGCTTCATCGCCATGCGCGACGCCACGGGTGCTGATTCGGAGAACAACGAGACCACGCGTAAGTTCACGCCGACGGCCGACGTCGCGCGCGCCTTCGATCCTCACCATCCGGCCTGGGCGCACCTCGTTTCGGAGGGGATCACGACGGTGGTGATGACGCCGGCCTCTGATCGAATTGCGGGCGGGCTGGACGCCATCGTCTCGCCTGCGACCGGTGAGATCGTCAAGCGCGGCGTGGCTTTGCACCTCGGCATGTCGAGCCGTTCGATCTCGAACTTCGTCGAGCCGACGAGCTACGCCGGACTCTATGCGCATCTCGACCGGCACTTCGCGGACGCGGCCGATGGCAGCCCATTCGCGCAGGCTCGCTCGGGCGCCACGCGGGTCATGATGGAAGCCCTTTCCAAGAACGAGGTCGCCCGCGCCGTTGCCTTCGCAAAGCAGTACGGCCTCACCGGGGCGATCATCGGTGCCCCTGAAGCCGGGGATCAGGTCGACCTTCTCAAGTCCTCTGGCCTCGGTGTCGTCTTCGAGCCGTTGGATGCCGGGGATCGAGCGGACGTCGCCGAGAGCGCGAAGGCGCTGCGCGCCGCTGGCGTGCCCTTCGCGTTCGCGTCGGATGCGGGCACCCACGGTCCCGCTGCCATGCGGATGACGGCCGCCACCTGTATGCGACGTGGCCTCGACGCCCAGGGCGCGCTGGCTGCGATGACGAAGACCGCCGCAGACATGCTCGGTGTCTCGGCGTCCCACGGAACGCTCGAAGTGGGCAAGGTCGCGGACTTCGTGGTCTGGAGCGGCGCTCCGACGGACCTCACCAGCCGCGCGACCCACGTTTTCGCGGGCGGCAAGCTCGTTCACGAGTCGGAACGCTCCTCGTCCCACCACACGCATCGCTAGCAGACATCCGAAAGCGCCATGATTTCCATCCTTACAACGCTGCTGCTGGCTCCGGCCCTCCAGGGTCCGGCCCTCCTCGCTTCTTCGGCGCTCTTCGAGCACCCTTCTGAGGCTCCACTTCAGGCTCCACTTCAGGCCACGACCCGTAAAGGGAGCCAGGCTGCCAAGGCCGACGGCGACGCGCCCAAGAACTCCTGGAGCGTCTTCGCCGACAAGGTCTACACGTCGACCGGCAGCACGCTGGAGAACGCCCTGGTCGTCATCACCGACGGCAAGATCAGCGCCATCACTCCGGGCGCTTCGGCGAACGATGACTCCCTGAAAGCGACCACGCTCACGGCCGGTCTCATCGACGCGAGCGCGCCCATCCACCTCGGCTTCGAATCGGTCGAGCAGTCGAGCGAGGTCACGCCTTCGATCAGCATGGAGTACGGGGTCGACCCGTTCGATCCGCGCTGGGAGCGTCTGGTGCGCTCGGGCGTGACGACCGCTTTCGTTCCACCGCTGAACCGCAACGTCGTGGGCGGTCTCGGCATTCTGCTGAAGACGGCGGGTCCCGAGACGCTGGAGGGTCGCGCGCTCGAGGGAGCCGAGATTCTCTGCGGCGCCATCGGTGGTCTGCCGAGCAGCGGCAACCGACCCGCCAGCGGCACCCCGAACACGTTCTACAACAGGCGCCCCACGACTCGAATGGGCGTCGAGTGGGAATGGCGCAAGGCGCTGTTCGACGCCGCCCAGGCACCGGCCGAAGGCGCTGGTAAAGACGTCGATATTCTCCAGGACGTGCTCGCGGGCAAGATCGCCGCGTTCATCCAGGCCTATCCGACCCAGGACATTCGCACCGCGGTCTTCCTCAAGGAGGAGATGCAGCGCGAAGGCTTCGGCGAGATCCGTCTCGTGATCGATGGAGCGGCGGAGGCCTGGCGCGAGCCCGACCTCCTGGTCCGCTCGGGGGCAGCCGTCGTGCTTCCGCCCATGCCAGGACAGGGGCGTACCGTCGACCAGGCCTTCATGGCGGCGAACACGGCCAAGGTGCTCCAGGACGCAGGCGTTCCCTTCGCTCTTTCCGCCAACGACGCTCGCACGGAGCCGCTAGGCATCCAGGCGGGCTTCGCCATGCGCGGCGGCCTGACCCGTGAGCAGGCCCTGCGCGCCGTCACGATCACGCCCGCCCAGATCCTGGGAGTCGACAGCCGTGTCGGCACCCTCGAGGTCGGCAAGGACGCCGACATCGTCCTCTGGAACGGTGAGCCGTTCGAGGTCACGACTCGCGCGATCGGCGTCCTGGTGGACGGCGTTCTCGTGGTCGATCCCCGCTGAGATTAGCCTCGCCGGGCTGAACCCCCGGGCTGAACCCCGCCGGTTTGGCCCCCGCCGGTTTCGCCTTCGATTCGAGCGAGCCGCCTCCCCTTTCCGAACACAGAACACGCCCCCGAGTCAGCCTCCTCCGCTGGCGCTACCCGACGCCCTCACCGGGCGGATCCGAAAACGATGTCATTCACCACGTCATTCCAGAACACCCGCAGCGGGCGGGCACTCCTTTCCGCGGCCTCGCGCCTCTCGATGGGGGCCACGGTCCTCGGAGCGGCGGCGCTGTTCGTCGCTCCCGTGCACGCCAGCGCCCAGGTCGCCAAGACGGCGATCAAGGCGGGCAAGGTCATCACGCTGAACGGTGAGCCGATCGAAAACGGCATCATCATCATCGAGGGTGGGCGCGTGACGGCCGTCGGATCCCAGGAGGACGTACAGATCCCGTGGGACGCCGAGGTCGTGGACCAGCCCGGCATGACGGCCTTCCCCGGCTTCGTCGAGTCCCACGTATCGCGCGGCATCGATCGGGAGAACGAGACGCTCGACGTCGCGCCGTTCCTGAACGTTCGCGACTCGATCGACCCGGTGAACTTCTACTTCGAAGACGCTCTCCGCAACGGCATCGTCGTGATGAACGTCCAGCAGGGCAACGACACCGTCGTCGCTGGCCAGGGCATGGTCGTCAAGCCCTACGGCATGACGGTCGAGTCGATGATGGTCAAGCCGCGCGCGGGCATCAAGATGTCGGCCGCGCCCAAGCGCGGGAAGTCGCGCGCGACCCAGGCCCAGGCGCTGCGCGGGGCGTTCGAGGATCTCAAGCGCTACCTGGACGAGATGGTCCAGCGCAAGAAGGACGGCGACGACTACGATCGTCGTGAGGCGCTGTACCAGGGTCGCGAGCTGGAGGGCGAGGCGGCCAAAGGCAAGGCGCTCCAGTCGGAGGCCTGGACCATCGAAGGCTTCGAGCGCATTCCGCGCGGTGAGGTCGACGAGAAGCAAGAGCCGCTCCTGCACGTGATCGAGGGCAAGATGCCCGTGTTCATGTGGTGCGGTTCGGCCGCGGACGTTCACACCGCGCTGCGCGTGGCGGATACCAACGGCTTCACGAAGCACATGACCCTCGTTCTCGACAACTCCTGCTGGAAGGCCGCGCCGAAGATCAAGGCGGCGGGCGTGAGCGTCATTCTCGAGGACAACCTGGCCCACCGCGAGCGCGACCCGATCACCGGCGAGGAGATCGAGACGTTCGTTCCGAAGGTGTTCCACGACGCGGGCGTCCCCTTTGCCCTCTCGTCCTCGACGGACTCGAACCGCTCCCTCTGGTTCCAGGCCGCCCAGTGCGTCGCCGCGGGAATCCCGCGCGAGGCTGCGCTCGCGGCCGCGACGTCCGTGCCCGCATCGATCCTCGGTCTCTCCGACCGCGTCGGAGCGCTGAAGTCGGGTGCTGACGGCCACGTGGTGCTCTTCAGCGGAGATCCCCTGAGCGTCACGAGCGTCGTCGAGCACGTCATCCTCGACGGTGTGCATGTTTACGACCGGTCCAAGGACGTTCGCGTCCAGCAGCTGACCGACGGAACGCGTCCCCCGGGAACGGTGGCCGAGGAGCCGGAAGAGTACGAAGGCGACGGCGAAGACGACTCCGATAACCAGTAAGGACCAGTCCTGATCGACTCGGAAGAGTCCTCCCATGCGTAACCTCATCTCAACACTACTCCCGACCGTCACGAGCAGCGGCTTCGCGCTCGGCTTGACCGCAGCGGCGAGCACGGCTCTCGCGTTCACCCGCCCTGCGGTCGTGCACGCGCCGGCCGAACCGCTGCACGCAGCGGGAGCGTCCCGATCCTCGGCCGTGGTCGTGCGCGCTGGAACGATCCACGCCGTCGAAGGCGGCGCGACGTTCGAGAACGGCGTGATCGTCGTCATGGACGGGAAGATCCAGGCCGTCGGGTCCGCCTCGGACGTGTCGATTCCCGCCGGAGCGACGACGGTCGACTACGGCTCGGAAGCCGTGATCATCCCCGGGCTCATCGCCGTGGATTCGTCCTATGCCCGGCCGACGCCCGGCCCCCGCACGGCGGACCCGAGCCTTCTCGCCATCGACCAGTTCGATCCCTACTCGAACATCGTCTCGGCGCTGAAGAACGGAATCACGACCGTCTACCTCGCGCCCGCGCGCGGTCGGCTGATCGCCGGACAGGGCGCCGTCGTCAAGTCCGGTGGCGGCGAGATGGGGGATGCGGAAGAGCGCATTCTGCGCGAGACCGCCGGGATCCACGGATCGATCAGCGAGGAAGCGCGCCGTACTCCCGGCTACTGGGAGCCGCCGGTGCCCGCGACCGTCGACGTCGGTCTCGGTGTGGAAGCGCCGCAGCTTCCGCGCACCACCATGGGGGCCGTGCTGGCGATCGAGGAGCTCATGGCGTTCGCCGGCGGCGACAAGTCGTACGCCGAGGAGTACGGAGCTCAGACGGGGCCCGCGCTGGCGAAGCTCCTCAAAGAGGGCACCACGTGGCGCCTCGGGGCCGAGACGCCCGGCGAGGTTCGCGCGGTGCTCGACGTGGCCAAGCGCTTCGGTTTCCCCCTCGTGATCGACGGCGCGGGTCGCGCTGCTTCGCTCGCCGAGGCGATCGCGGAAGCCCGCGTTCCTGTCATCGCACGCCCGCACTTCCAGCGCGGACGCGACGTCGGCAAGTCCGAAACGGCCGCCTGGCCCGACTACGAGGGCATCGCGCGCCTCGTCGGCGAAGGGGTTCAGGTGGCGATCGCGGTTCCGCCGGGCCTGGGTGTCTCGGAGCTTCGCTTCGCGGCCGCTCTGGCCATGCGCGGTGGGCTCTCCGAGGCGGATGCGCTGGCGGGGATCACCCTCAACGCGGCGCGTGTCCTCGGCGTCGAGGGACGCGTCGGTAGCCTCGCCAAGGGCAAGGACGCCGATATGGTCGTTCTGACCGGGGCCCCGATGGCCACCGCGACCTCGGTCGTGGCGACGTACATCGGCGGCAGCGAGGTCTGGAACCCGGCCATGGCTTCGGCCATGTCTTCGGCCACCTCTTCCGGCTCCAATGCGTCGGGTGCCCGTCACGCGGGCGCGGCGGGCAGTCGCTCGATGGTGATCAGCGTGGACCATCTCCACGTGGGCAACGGCGAGGTTCACTCGCCTGGCGAGATCCTGGTGCGCGATGGAAAGATCGCCCAGGTGGCAGCCCAGGTCGGACGGCCTACTGGCGCGACCGTCGTCCGTGGCGCCGCGGCGATGCCGGGCATGATCGACGCTTACGGACACCTCGGCACCGAGGGCGGACGTCGCTCGTTCTCGACGCGACTCGATCTGTCTCGCCTGCTGGAGCCCGGGGACTTTGCGGATCGTCAGGTCGCGCTGAACGGCGTGACGACGGTCAACATGATCTCCCAGAACCTCGGCGGCGCGACGCCTTCGATCGCCTACAAGCCGGCCGCGATGAGCTTCGACGATCTCGTCGTCGACCCGGTCGCCTCGCTCCGCATGGATTGGGACAACGACATCGTGACCCAGTCCGGCGAGAACATTCGCCAGCAGCTCCGCAAGGCGCGAGAGTACGTCGACAGCTGGGACAAGTACGAGGCCGAAATGGCCGAGTGGGTCCCGCCCGCGGACGAATCCGACGCCGACGAAGTCGAGAAGGCAGAGGACAAGGACGAAGAGAAGGCCGAGGACGAGGACAAGGACAAGGACGACAAGAAGAAAAAGAAGAAGGAGCGCGATCCGGCCAAGGCCGTGACGGGCGTCTTCGAGGGTACCTTCGCGCCTCTGGACGGCGGTGATGGTGCCGAGCCCGGTAAGGTTCGCTTCCGCTTCCTCGAGTCCGCCGATGGTTCGATCGAGGGCACCGTGCGCATGGCAGGTTACGACGACCTGCTGAGCGTGACCGGTAGCCGCACCGAGTACGACGTGTCCCTGGTGATCGAGACCCCGGACGGCGACCTTCAGGCGTCGCTGACCGAGACGTACTCGAACGATCCCGAGCCGAAGGGTTCCAAGAAGAAGTCCAAGAAGGACGACGGCGACAAGGACGAAGACAAGGACGACGAGAAGGAAGGAGACAAGGACGACGACAAGGAGGCCGCCAAGGAAGAGGACGATGGCGTCAAGACCTTCCTTCGCGGTGAGGTCAAGCGCGGCGAGGACGTCGTCGGCCAGCTCGACACCACGCAGGTCTCCGACGAGTACAAGGTCGCACGTCGCGTCATCAAGGTCCCCGAGAAGGAAGATCGCAAGAGGTCCCCGAAGGGGCAGCCGAAGGAGCCTTCCATCGATCCTGACCTGGAGCCCATTCGCCGCGCGATGTCCGGCGAAGCGGCGATCCTCGTCAAGGTCACGCGGGATGACCAGATTCTCGCGTGCGTCGAGACGTTCGAGGAGTACGGCATCCAGCCGGTGCTCGTCGATTCGGACGACGTTCACAAGGTCGCGGACCAGATCGCGGGCCGCGTGGCCGGCGTGCTGATCCCGATGAACAAGATGATCGTCACGGAGCAGAACGGCTACCAGCGGAATCGCATGGTCGAGGTCTCCTCGGCAGGGATTCCGGTGGCCTTCCTCAGCGAGGGTGAGGAAGGGGCCGCTGAGCTCGGCGTCATGGCCGCGCGGGCGATGGCCCAGGGGCTCGCGCCGGTCGCGGCGTTCAAGGGCCTGACCTCCGACGCCGCCAAGATGCTGCGTATCGACGATCGCGTCGGGACGCTCGCTCCCGGGATGGACGCGGACATTCTGATCCTCGACGGCAGCCCGCTGGAGATTTCCTCCTCGGTGAAGCGCGTCTTCGTGGCTGGCAAGGAGATCCACTAGTTCGATGGCCTTCACCGCGACCAGAGCGGCATGGTGGACTCCCGCCGTCCTCGTGGCAGCTGCGGCGCTCACGCCGGGTGACGCTGCGGCCTTGGAGCCCATGGGCGGCGGAGCCGACCCCGGCGCCGCCGGTTCCGAGCGAGGTCTCGTGGTGCTCGCGAAGAAGGCCCTCCCGCTGCCGCTGAACGGCCAGCAGGTCGTCGACAATGCCGCGATGATCGTGGAGAACGGCAAGGTCGTTCGGGTCGTCCCTCGCAGCGAGGTCGACCTGAAGGAGCTCGCGAAGACCCATGAGATCCTCGATCGTTCGGACGACTGGCTCTCGCCCGGGTTGATCGATCTGCACAGTCACGTGGCCGGCGCCAGCTTCTTCACGAACGACCTGAACGACATGGTCTACCTGACGAATCCGGGCATCCGCGCCTGGACGTCGGTGGTGCCCGAGAACAGTGACTTCCTGACGGGCTCGGCCGCGGGCGTCACCAGCGTTCTCTACATCCCGGGCTCCGGCACGAACATCGGCGGCCAGGGCGTGCTGCTCAAGACGGGCTTCGGCACGTACGAGCGCATGGAGATCCGGAACCCCGGTTCGCTCAAGCTCGCCCAGGCGGGCAACCCCGAGAGCTACCTCAGCGGCGTCGGTCGTTCCTTCATGAACTGGAACACCCGCAACACGCTCCAGCGCGGGATCGCCTACGCGAAGGGCTGGCTCGAGTACGAGAAGAACGGCGGAGACAAGCCGCGCGTCGACCCCATGTGGGGCGCCTTCCGCGGTCTCTTCGACAAGAAGGTGCAGATCTCGGCCCACACGCAGATCTACCAGGTCGTCCTCATGACCGTGAAGATGGTCAAGGAGGAGCTCGGGCTCGACGTCTATATCGACCACGGTTCGTTCGACGGCTGGCGCGCCGCGCCCGAGGCCGAGAAAGCGGGCGTTCCCGCCATCCTTGGTCCGCGCGCGATCAGCAACAGCATCAACGTCGAGTACCGGCCTGGCCTCTTCATCGTCAACGACAACGACGGCGCCATCTTCGGGATGGCGGCGAAGTACCAGGAACAGGGCCACACGATGATCGGTTTCAACACCGATGCGCCTGTGATCCCCCAGGAGGCGCTGCCGCTCCAGGCGTCGATGGGTGTTCGCTACGGCCTGAACAACGATCACCTCGAGCACCTGCGCGGGCTCACGATCGTGCCGGCGACCGCCGCCGGGATCGCCGACCGCGTCGGCAGTCTCGAACCAGGCAAGGACGCCGACTTCATTCTCTCCTCCGGGGATCCGACGGATCCGCGGTCGATGATTCACTTCACCTTCCAGGAAGGTGAAAAGGTTTACGACGCGCGCGACGAGCGCCGCTATTGATGCGCCATTCCATTCCGACACAGAGCTTCGCCCGAAGCCTCACCCGAGCCCTCCCTGCCGCGTGCGTGGGACTGGCTGCGCTTCTCGGCGGTGCCTCGACACTCGCTTCTCCCGGTCCTTGCGTGGGCGAGGGAGACTCCACCGCACCGGCCAAGCGCCCGATCCTGAACCGCGACCCGAACGCGCTTGCGCCGCGTCCGCCCGCTCGCTCGGGGGCGCCGGCCGCGGCACCCGTCGCGGGCATGCAGGGCGGACCTGGGCTCGCCATCAAGGCCAAGAAGATCCTCACGGCCGAGTGGCAGGGCCGTTCCGTCGTGAACAACGGCGTCGTGCTCGTGAAGGACGGGATCATCGAAGCCGTCGGCCCGGCGTCGGACGTCAAGATTCCCTCGAACTACGAGATTCAGGACCTCGGCGACGACTGGCTGATGCCGGGCATCGTCGAGCTGCACTGCCACATCGCGGGCGCGTTCGGCCTCAACGACACCGTTTACCTGACGAACCCCGGGCTGCGCGCGTCCTCCGACGTGATCCCCGGCAACGAGGCGCTGCGCCTCGGTATGGCGGCGGGCGTCACGACGGTGCTCTACATCCCAGGCTCGGGCACGAACATCGGTGGCCAGGGCATCCTGCTCCGCTCCGGTTTCGACACGTTCGAGCGCGCCGAGATTCGCACGCCGGGTTCCATGAAGCTCGCGCAGGCGGGTAACCCCGAGCGCTGGACGACCCGTCCGAACCGCTCGTTCATGAACTGGAACACGCGCAACACGCTGCGCCGTGGCAAGACCTACGCCGACAAGTGGACCGAGTACGAGAAGAACGGCGGCGAAAGGCCAGAGATCAACCCGCAGTTCGAGATCTTCCGCGCGCTGATGGCCAACATGGCCCAGATCTCCACGCACACGCAGATCTACCAGGTCGCCCTCAAGACGATCACGGACGTGCATGACGAACTCGGGATCCCTGTCTTCATCGACCACGGTACGTTCGACACCTGGCGCCTCGGCAAGCTGATCGAAGAGCGCGAGATCTTCGCCATCGTCGGCCCGCGTGCCATCGACGTGCCGACGCGCGGCTTCATCAACTGGTCCGGCTCGAACCCCGAGCGGATCCAGGGCTGCGTGGCGGGATACCAGGAGATGGGCGTCACGCGCATCGGCTTCAACACCGACTCACCGGTCATCCCACAGGAAGAGCTTCAGCTCCAGGCGGCGATGGGCGTTCGCTACGGCTTCGACAACTCCAAGATGGACGCGGTGCGCGGTCTGACCATCGTTCCGGCGATGGCCTGTGGCCTCGATCAGTCCATCGGCAGCATCGAGGTCGGCAAGATCGCGGACCTTCTCTGGATCACGGGTGACCCCGCGGACCCGCGCAGCTTCGTCAAGGAAGTCTGGCAGAGCGGCGAGGTCGTCTACGACATCTCGGAAGAGAAGCGCCTCTGGTAGGCCGCCGGCCGTCTGACGATGTTCTCTCCTTTCCCACTTCTTGCCGCTGCGCTCTGCGCGACGAGTGCTGGCCCGGCTGACCTTCAGCCGGACGGCTCGTCCGTCGTCCGCGCGGGGAAGCTGATCACCTGCGCCGACGAAGGTACGCAGGTGGTCATGGATCCCGTGGTGGTCATCGCGGACGGCAAGATCCACGCGATCCACGCGGGGGCCGACGTCGAAGGCGTCGCATGGGAGAACGTCACCGACTACGGGGATCGCTGGCTCGCGCCCGGTTTCGTGGACCTGCACAGCCACGTCGGCGGGTCGACGCGGGACATCAACGACATGGTGTTCCAGGTCAACTCGGAGCTGCGCGTCGCCCCCGTGGTGATCCCGAACAACGATCAGCTCGAACGGCCGCTCGCAGCGGGCGTCACGACGATCCTGTTCATCCCGGGTTCCGGTACGAACATCGGTGGTCAGGGCGTCCTGATGAAGCTGGGCGAGGACCTCTACGAGGACGCGCTCGTGCGCGATCCTGGCTCGCTCAAGGTGGCCCAAGGCGACAACCCGACCCGCTGGGGCTACGGGATGGGGCGCATCCTGATGAACTACACGCTGCGCTTCCGGCTGCAGCGCGGCCGCGCCTACGCACGCGCCTGGGACCGATTCGATGCGGGGGAGGGCCCGAAGCCCGAGCGCGACCTCGCGCTCGATATCTTCCGCGACCTGTACGCGAACCGCGCTCAGATCTCGACCCACACGCAGTACTACCAGCTCGTTCTGATGACCATCACGATGCTGGCGCGCGACTTCGGTCTGCCGACCTACATCGATCACGGTTCCTTCGACAGCTACCTCGCGACCCCCGAGGCCCAGAAGTACGGCGTCGCGGCCATCCTCGGCCCGCGCGAGATCATGGTCCCGCGCCCTCCGCGCTTCGATACCGACGGGCGGATCGAGGGGACGGCGTGGGGCTTCCAGGAAGCGGGCATGGCCGAGGTCGGCTTCAACACCGATGCGCCGGTCGTTCCCCAGGAAGAGCTTTCGATGCAGGCGGCCATGGGCGTCCGCTATGGCCTGCGCAACGATCGCGGCCAGGGGCTGCGCGGGCTCACGATCGTTCCCGCGCGCACGGCGGGCATCGCCCATCGCGTGGGTAGCCTCGAGGTCGGCAAGGACGCCGACTTCATCGTCACGGACGGTGATCCGATCGACCCCCGGACGGCGTTCGACGCGACCTGGGTCAACGGCTCCTGCGTGTACTGCGCGGATCGCGACGGGAGGAGCTGGTGATTCGGCCGCTCCCGCGCCTCTTGACCGGCGAGATCGCTCCCGCGACGCCCTCTGATACCCCCAAGATCGCGACGGGCGGCTTTCCGAGCCCCTTCCGCGCGATGCTCTCCTTCGGCTCTCTTCAACCGAAGCCTTCCCTCCGAGACACGTCTCGGGTCTTTCCATGATGCTGACGACTCCTCTTCTTCTCTCGGTCCTCCCGGCCCTCAGTGGCGCCGCGGCGGGGCCCGGGCTGGAACCTGCCGCTTCTCCCACGAGCACGGCGATTCAGGCCGACCTGTTTGCGATCAAAGCCCGCCGCGTCGAAATCGGCAACGGTGAAGTGATGGAGCACGCCGTCCTGCTCGTCGAGGATGGAGTCATCGTCACGATGGGCCAGGACCTGCCGATCGAGCGGGGCATCCCGGTGATCGAACTCGGCGAGGACCAGGTCGTCATGCCCGGGATCGTCAATCCGTACTCGCGCTTCGGGATGGACGGCAGCGGCTACAACGATGCGCGTCCGTTCGTGATGGCGTCGGCGGAGCTCTATCCGTCGGAGGCCTACAAGACCTTCCTCGAGTTCGGGATGACCACCGTCGGCCAGTACCCCGCGGGGCAGGGCGTGCCCGGCCAGGCCGTCGCGCTCAGGCCGAAGGGCGACACCGCCGAGGAGATGATCCTCGAGGACGGCGTCTACCTGAAGTTCGTCATGCGCAACTCGTCGAGCGCCAAGCGCAACCTCTCCGACGGGTTCAAGAAGGCGGACGAGTTCCTGAAGAAGGTCGAGGAGGAGCGCGAGAAGTTCGAGAAGAAGAACTCGAAGAAGTCGTCCTCCAAGAAGAAGGACGAAAAGGACGACAAGAAGGACGAGAAGGAGGACGAGAAGAAGTCTTCGTCCAAATCGTCCAAGGACAAGGACTTCGTGGCGCCCGAGCCCGACGAGCGAGTCAAGCCGTTCCTCGACATGCGCGACGGCAAGCTGCAGGCCCTCTTCTCGATCGACGACGCCGCGTCCTACCTCCACCTGATCGACGCGATCGGCGAGGAGAAGTTCGAGTGGCACCTCCGCGTGCCGCTCACCCGAGACATCGACGTGTTCCACGTCAAGGACCAGGTCGGCAAGGTCGGTTGCTTCGTTCTCATGGAGCCGCTGATCACGCTCATGCCCGGCACGATGCGACAGCGAAACCTTCCCGCCGAGTTCGATCGGGCGGGCGCACAGCTGATCCTCCTTCCGCGCAGCGACTCCAAGGCAGGCTTCCAGTCTTTCCTGGAGGACGTGGGCGTCATGATCGGCGCCGGACTCGATCGCAAGGCGGCCGTTCAGGCCATCACCCATCGCCCGGCGGCGTTCCTCGGTCTCGAGGAGCAGCTCGGGTCGCTCCAGGAAGGCCGCCGCGCCAACCTGCTCGTGTTCAACGGAGATCCGTTCCAGCCCGGAACGAAGCTCGACGCCGTCATGCTGGACGGCCAATTCGTCAGCGGAGATATGGACCAGTGAAACAGCTTCAATCGATCGAAGGGCCCGGCGCCCCGGCTGGCCTCGCAGGCCGCATTTCCTTCCTTGGCCTTGCCTCGTCCGTGCTCCTTCTGGGCGCGAGTGCGATCAGCCTCACGGGTCCCGCGCTGGCTTCCTACTCGCCTCCGACGCCGGCGGCCTTCCAGGATGAGGAAGACGACAGCGAGGACGCCGAAGAGGGCAAGAAGGAGGAAGAGGAGGACGACAAGTTCCTCGCTCTGGTCGGCGGCGAGATCCACACCGGTCTCGGGGGCGTCCTGCGGAACGCGACGCTGCTCGCCAAGAACGGCAAGATCCACTCGTTCGGCTACGACGTGGACGTGCCGGAAGGCGCGGAAGTCGTGGATCTCGGCGGCATGCGCGTCTACCCCGGTCTCATCGCGGTCTCGTCCTCGGGGCTCTTCGGCGGCGGCGGCGATCTCGCCAATTCCGTGGATCCCTACAGCCAGAACATGACGCTGGCGCTCGCCGCTGGCATCACGACGGCGGTCAACGGCAACACCGTGGCCAAGCTCAAGCGCGGCCACGTCAAGGGCCTCGTGGTCAAGGAAGACGCCTTCGAGTCGCTCAGCTACTCCAACGGCAACCCCCAGGGACAGCTGAAGGTCAACGAGAACTTCCAGCGTGCGTCCGAGTACCTCCGTGAGTACCGCGCCTACGAGGAGGAGAAGCGCTCCAACAAGGACGCCAAGGAACCCTCACGCAAGGGCGTGGACGACAAGTCGGTCTCCATCCTCCGCGGCGAGATCCGACCGCGGTTTGCGGCGAACAGTCGCACGGACCTGATGGAGATCGCCGAGCTCGCCCAGCGGTTCGGGTTCCGACCGATCGTGGAGGGGGCCCGCGAAGGCTGGACCATCGCGGATCATCTGGGGCGTGCCGGAGTCACCGCCATCGTCACCCCGCGAACGCGTCGAGGAAAGGATGAGCGGCAAGTGGCCGAGGGCGGCAGCTCGATCGAGAACGCGGCCAAGCTCTACCAGCACGGTGTTCCCGTGGTCGTGGTGCCCGCCTCGAACGGCATCTCCCTGGGCGGCATCGTCGGTCAGGACCTTCTGCACCTGCCGATCGAGGCAGGATTCGCCATCCGCGGCGGCCTGCCGGAGCAAGCGGCTCTGGAGTCCATCACGCTGGAGGCAGCGCGAGTGCTCGGCGTCGACTACCGGATCGGCTCGATCGAAGTGGGCAAGGACGCCGACCTGATCGTCACGGACGGGGATCTGCTCCATTATCAGACCTTCGTCCAGTGGGCGATCGTCGACGGTGAGATCGTCTACGACAAGCAGGAGGAGATGTTCTTCGCTCACATCCGGCCTCGTCCGGAGTCTGCCCTCGCGCCCGAAAAGACCGTGGACGCCGGTGAAGAGGGCGCGATCGACCCCGAGGGTGAGGAAGAAGACGGCGATGGGGACGACGACGACGAGGACGAGGACGAGGACGAGGACAGCGAGGACAAGTAGCCCACGCTGACGGGGGCGCCTCTGCGTAGGCTCCCGCGCTCCTGCTCGTCTTCATTCGAGAATCGGACCACCTTCCGGGGGTCCCTACCGATGGTCGGTGGGGGCCCTTCGTGCATTCTGTGTGGCCCCGGACTCATGGGGATCGAGCCGGAATCCGATTTCGACTATTTGGTCCGTCGCTCACGTCTTAGATATCCCCCTTCCCTAGAACGCGCCTCCGTCACGACAGCGGGTTACCTTTCCGTAGCCCCGGCCCCCTGCACAGCCCTGGGCCCATCACCGTCTCCATGAGTTTCATCCACCGCCTAAAGGACTTGGTTCGCAAGTCCCTCTATGCGACGCTTCCGGGCCCACTCCTCGTGGGCTACGTGCGGTGGCGCCTTCCGCGGGTCCTGAATCTCGAGTCGACGACGGCTTGCAACCTCGCCTGCGCCCTCTGCCCCACGCATATGCTCGGGCGCTCGACCCGGTTCCTGAAGGACGAGCACGTCGGTCAGATCCTGAAGGGGAACAACGCCCTCCGCTCGGTTTGCTTCCACGTGATGGGGGACCCTCTGATCCACCCTGACCTCTTCGACCACGTCCGCGAGTTTTCGTCGCGGGGGATCGAAACACATTTCGGTACCAACGGGATGAGGATGGCCGGGAAGAGCGTGGACGAGATGATCGATTCCGGGCTCACCTCCGTGTCGATCGCTCTGGACGGTGCCAACGCGGAGGACTACGTCCGATACCGGCGCCGAGGAGACTTCGATACCGTCGTGGCGAACACGCGCGCCCTGATCGAGCGGAAGAAGGAGCGCGGGGCCGCGTCGCCGCTGGTGCAGCTGCAGACGATCATGTTCAGCTACAACGAGGACAACGAGGAGAACGTGAAGGAGTTCCTCGCGAGCTTCGACGCCGACGAGGTCACCCTCAAGCGGCCCTCGTACTTCAACGACTACGACGCGTGGAAGTCCGCGGAGACGGACGTCGAGCCCATCAAGATCAGCCGCACCGTCGAGTACGGCGCGGAGTTCCTGGAGACGGTCGATCACCAGGACGCCTCTCGTCGCTACGTCAGGCCCCGGGACGACTCCGACAAGACACTGCTCAGGAACCAGAGGATGTGCCCGCAGCTCGAAAAGGCGACCGTCCTCTGCGATGGCAGGGTCACGGCGTGCTGCATGGACGTGGATGGCCGGGTCGTCCTCGGCAGCCTCGAAACCGAGACCCTCGCGGAAATCTGGCGCGGTAAGAAGAGAGCCAAGGCAATCCAGGACTTTCGAGATCGGAAGATGGAGCTGTGCCGGGTCTGCGACCAGCGGCTCGAGTAGAGAGCGGCTCCAGGGGAGTCCTGCAGGCTGACGGTTGGCGCGACAGGAGATCCCTATTGGCCGAAGAGGTGGGTCAACGGCGCAACGGGCTCCTCATCGTCGCTGCTTTTCAGGGTCCTGACGGTTACACTTCGCCAGAACTATGGTGTTGCGCCGTCTCATGCTCTCCCTCGCGTCGGATCCCAAGCGGGTCCGCAACCTCAGCCGAGAAGAAGCCTCCCACGCTTTCACGGCCATCCTGAACGGCTCGGAGAGTTCGGCTCTCGTCGCGTCTTTCTTCGTGACGCTGCGCTGGAAGGGTGTGACGACGGAGGAGCTCATGGGGATGGCGATGGCGGCGCGCGCCCAGTCGCGGATTCCCTGCGCCGGGATGAACGGTCTCGTGACCGTTTCGCCGTCCCAGGACGGCCATGAGACGACCCCTCCGCTGGAGGTGGCAGCGGGTCTCGTGGCGGCGGCAGCGGGCGCCAGGATCCTGATCATCTCGGATCGCTCCGTGCCACCGCGCCGCGGTCTCACCGCGGCCAACGTGCTGGAGGGGCTAGGGCTGTCCATGACCTGGGATCCCGGCGAGGCCGAGGACTGGGTCGCCAAGGCAGGCTTCGCCACCGTCTCGGTCGCGGGCCTTTGCCCGCCGATGCTCGCACTCCGCAAGGTGCGCGGCGACATGGTGATCCGCACGCCGCTCTCGACGCTGGAGAAGCTCATCGCTCCGGCGGGTGCCGCGGTGCTGATCGGGGCCCAGAGCGGGCCAGTCCTCGGAACGGCCGTCGAGGTGCTCAAGGGGCTGGGCCATCGCAGAGGCGTGGCGCTGCAGGGCATGGACGGCGGCGTCGTCCCGAGCATCGTCAAGCGAACGCGGGGGATCGAGATCGACGGGGACCACCTGCTGTCCGTGACGGTGGAGCCAGCCGACTTCGGCCTCGACTGCACCTCCAACCCCGAGCTGCCTCTCTTCGGTCCCCATGAGGATGGCCAGGGCGCCTCCGACAACCCTGTGCTCTGCGAGGCCGCCAGCGACATGACGAAGTCGGTGCTCGCGGGTGATATCGGTCCAGCGCGGAACGCCACGTTGCTCTCCGCAGCCCTGATGCTGAAGGCTTCTGGTCGCTGCCTGACGATCGCCGAGGGGGTGGATGCCGCCACGAGCGCGCTCGACTCCGGCGCTGCACTCGAGCGCGTCGAGCGCCTTCGGTCTCTGCTGTCCTGATGCCCGATTCACCGCAACGGCTCGATGTCATGGCTCCCGTCCGACGCTCCCAGGCGCGTGTCGCGCACGGAAGAATCCGCGTAGCACGGTCCCCGAATCGCACGATTGCGTTGACTCGAACCCACGTGAGTACGGCCGCGCGAGGGATCGAAATCGCCTTGTTCTGCCATCCGGGCAACGCACGACTCGAATCCTTCCATGCGTAACGCGCTCCTAGACCAGCTCGCCCTTGCCGCGGTCGATCTCGGATCGAACTCCTTTCACCTCGTCGTGGCCCGCGAGATCGACGGGCGCCCGCACGTGATCGACAAGCTGCGTGAGCGCGTCGCGCTGGCCGAGGGACTCCAGCCCGGGCGCGGGCTCGACACGGTGGTCCAGGCGCGCGCGCTCGACACCCTCGAGCGCTTCGGTGAGCGACTCAAGGTCGTTCCTCAGCATCGGATCCGCGCCGTCGGGACGGCCACGTTCCGGCGAGTGAGGGACGGTGGCGCTTTTCTTCGGCTCGCGTCCGAGGCTCTCGGTGCGCCGATCGAGGTCCTGCCGGGTCGCGAGGAAGCGCGTCTCGTCTACCTCGGCGTCGCCCAGGACCTCGGCGATACCGAAGAGCGCAGGCTCGTGGTCGATATCGGTGGTGGTAGCACCGAGTGCATGATCGGAACGCGCTTTGCTTGCCACAGCGGCGACAGCCTGACCATGGGCTGCGTGACCTGGAGCAAGCGGTTCTTTCCCGGCGGGCGGATGACGGCAGAGGCCTTTGCCCAGGCTGAACTCGCGGCGCGCGTCGAGCTCGAGCCCATTGCACAGATCTACCACAGCGAGAACTGGGAGCACGCCGTCGGATCCAGCGGCACCATCCGGGCGGTGGGAGCGATCCTGGAAGGGCTCGGCATCACCGGCGGCGAGATCACGAGGAGCGGGCTCAAGAAGCTCAAAGCCAAGCTGATCGAGATCGAACTCTGCGATCACCTCGAGCTGGTCGGCATGCGGCCTGATCGGCGACACGTCCTCGCGGGCGGAGTCGCGGTCCTGCGCGCCGTGTTCAAGAGTCTTGGCATCGAGTCGATGACGCCGTCTGCGGGTGCGCTGCGCGAGGGCGTGCTCCACGATCACCTGGGCCGAATCCACCACGAGGACGTGCGCGAGGCCAGCGCCCTCGCCTTCATGGAGCGAATGGGCCTCGACACGGGGCACGGGCGTCGCTGTCGCGAGACCGCGGAGAGTCTGTTCGATCAGGTGGCGGTTTCACTCGGCCTGCAGCCGACCGACCGGACGCTGCTTGGGCTGGCCGCGCTCCTTCACACGATCGGCCTGATGGTGAGTCATGCTGGCTATCACAAGCACGGCGCCTACCTCGCCGAGAACGCGGACCTCGCAGGCTTCTCGCGTCAGGACCGCCAGCAGCTGGCCGTGCTGATCCGCGGCCAGCGTCGTCGCCTGCGCCCGGATCTGCTCGCGGGCCAGCCCCGGGACCGCATGCACGCTTTGCGCTGCCTCCTGCCGCTGCTCCGCATTGCGCTGCGGCTGCGCCGCGACCGCACGAATCGACAGCTCCCACCGATCCAGCTGCGAGCCTCCGGCTCTCGCTTCCACCTGAAGTTCCCCGAGGGCTGGCTGGCGCTGCACCCGCTCACGAGCGCGGATCTCGTCCGGGAAGCCCAGCAGCTCGACGCTTTCGGCATCGTGCTCGCGGTCAAGTAGCGTCCAGTCAGGCCTACCCAGCGAACGTGCCAGCATGCGCATTCTCACGGACTTCGATGGCGTCTGGACGGATCAAGCGGGTGAGGCCCGCTTCATCCAGAGCTGGCTCGCACGCGCGACGGCCCCACTGATCGGCGCGACGCCCGAGGAGGCGCTGGGTGACTTCGACGCCTTCTTCAGCGAGGCGCTGCGCGAGCCAGCGCGGAACGGCTGGGCTCCTGACGGCAGGATCACGGGCTTCGTCGACGAGGATCTCCTGCTCTCGACAGGCTCGGTCTTTCACTGGTTGGAGAAGGGCGGCGAGCATCCGCGCGCGGACGTCTGGAGAGATCGAATCCGGGCGGCAGGCCACGCTTCCATCGAGGCGTTTGCTTCGGATCAGTTCGGGCCGGCCATGGCCGCCTACCTGAAGGAGCACGGGCATCGGCTCGTAGATGGAGCGGCCGACGTCGTCGCCGAACTCCTGCACCGAGGGCACGAGATCGCGTTCGTGTCGAACTCGAATCAGCCCAAGCTCGCGACGATGCTAGGAGCGGCCGGTATCGAGGAGGGAGGCGGCGTTCGCGTCATCGGCGACGCCCGCAAGTGGTGGATAGGTGACGATGAGCCGAAGGTGGAGGTGGACGGGCGGCTGCTCCACATGGACAGGCCCCACTATGCAGCGATCTTGAAGGACGTCGACCCCGACCTCGTGATCGGCGACGTGGCGTCGTTCGACCTCGCGCTCCCGGCGTTCCTGCGCTCGCGCGGCGACCTCTCCCCTGGCCTGCGGCTCGTGCTGCGGCGGAACGAATCGACGTCCGCGTGGGCGCTCGCCCAGGCAGAGAAGCCGGGCCCGCTACGCCTCGTCGACGAGATCGTGGATTCGGTGGCGGAGCTCCTTTGACGCTCCCCGGTCGCTCCAATTTTCTGCCGCGCGCTGCCGTGGCGCTCAGCGAGAGGCCGCGGTGGAGCCTGGCGCTCCTGGCCGTTCTCTTGACGCTCGCCGTGCTGGGACTGCTGGGCGACGCGCCCCAGGATCGGCTCCAGGACGATTCTGGCTGGAGCCAGGCGCAGATGACGCGCGAGGAGTTCGAACTCGACTGGGACGCGGGCTTCCTCGCGATCTTCGGCGACGTGACAGGGCCCGCAGAGGAAGCCGCGGTTCGGGCGATGGTCGAGCGCGTGGAGGCGCTGCCCTGGGTGGCGGACGTCTCGGCTCCCTGGGATCTGCCTGGGCTAAGCGGTGCGTCGCTCCAGGAAGCGTCCACCCATGAACTCGTCGGCGGCACCCTCGTCGGGCCCGCTGGCGCGCTCTTTCCGCTGACGCTGGAGAAGGGAGAAGCTGCCTGGGCATCGTTCCTCTACGATTCCGATCCCGACTGGCGTGGTCCCACTCGCGAGGCCGCGCAGGAGGCTCTGGACGCGTCGGGCGGGCAGGGCCTCGAAGTGGGGATGAGCGGGCTCGCCGCCGTCGTCGAGGCCCAGGGCACGGCGTTCGAGGGCGAACGCTGGCGCTTCATGGGCTTCGGCGCGCTGCTGGGCTTTCTGATCGCATCGGCCGCGTTTCGCAACGTGCGCGCGACGTTCCTCGCCGGGCTCCCGCCGGTTTTTGGCGTGGTGCTCTCGGTCGGTCTCGCGAGGTTCGTGGGGCTGGGCGCCGATGGCTTCACGACGATCGTGCTGCCGTTGCTCGTTCTGACGATCGGCTTCGCGGATTCGCTCCACCTCGTCGTCGGCATGGTGAAGGCGCGCAGCGACGGGCACGCCGAGGACGGGGCGAGCGCCGCGTCGTTCGCCCTCGGGGAACTCGTCTGGCCGTGCGCGCTTACCTCGTTGACGACGGCGATCGGCTTCGCTTCGCTCAGCCTTGCGGGACATTCACTGGTCGTCGAGTTCGGGCTCTCCTGTGCGCTCGCCACCGCGATCACCTTCGTGGCAGTGATCCTCGTGACGCCTCTGCTGGCGCGGACGCCGCTCGGGGGGAGGCTCGACGCGGTGCGCCCTCCGCGCTTCGATGGAGAAGCGAGCGGCGGCGCCGTCCGGGCCCTCGTGGACGCATCGCTGAGAAGGCCGCGCCTGGTCGCCGTGATCGGACTCGCCGCGACGGTGGCCTCGGTCGCGGTGGCCTCGGGATTGAGAGCGGACCGACTCGTGATGACGGATCTCGCTGAGGGTAGCGAGGCCGCGCGGACGCTCCAGCGCGTCGATCGGGAGATGGGCGGCGTTTTTCCGATCCAGGTGAGGCTCGACTGGGAGGAGACGGTCAGCTCGGCTGAGATCCGCGAGATCGTGGAGGAAGTCGAGAGAGCGATGGGGCAGGAGCCGCTCTTCGCGGGTGTCGTCGGCCCGGCCGGGATCCTGCGCGCGATCGGGCCAGCGGCGAGCTGGGACATGCTGCGGCTCGTGCCAGAGCGCTGGCGAAAGCCCTTCATCGATCTGGAGACGCGACGGGCGCTGGTTCACGCGCGCGTGCCGGATGCCGGTAGCGCGGCACTGATTCCTGCCTTCGAGCGCACGCGCGAGAGGCTGGTCGGAATCGTACGGCCGGGTTGCGAGATCGCGCTGGTCGGGGATCACGTGGCTTACCTGGAGACCGTCGACGACGTCACGCGGGACCTGGCCTGGAGCCTGGCGCTCGCTGCGGTTCTGATCCTCGTGACCCTGGCGCTCGCTTTCCGGTCGTGGCGACTCGGACTGGCGAGCGTCGTTCCGAATTTGCTACCGCTGGGTGTCTCGGCGGCGGGCCTCGCGCTGACCGGAGGACACGTCGACGTGTCGACGCTGACTGCGCTCACCCTGTCCCTGGGTATCGCGACCGATGACACGATCCATGTGCTCGCCCGATGGGAGCGCACGCGGATCCACTGCGCTTCCGCCGTACTGGCAGCGCGAGCTGCGATTCTTCGCACGTTGCCCGCGCTGACGATGACCACGCTGACACTGACGGCGGCCTTCGGGCAGCTGCTGACGTCGGCGCTTCCGACCATCCGCGACTTCGGGCTTCTCGCTGGCATCACGCTGGTCGTCGCGTTCCTCGCCGACGTCTTGCTGCTGCCGTCCATCCTGGTCGTGCTCGATGCGCCAGGTGGCCGGACCGAGGGGTAAGCGAGCGCTAAAGTTCGGAGGAGGCAGATTGGAGCCTGGTTTGGGGGCCCTTTGGGGCGTGGGTCAGAAAGTCTGCCCATCGAATTTTCCTTCCAACCCCCTGACGCTCCGTCCAGACCCCATGTCCACTCTACTTCTCGCCACCGCCCTTCTCCCCGCTTCCTTCGCTCCTGCTGCCGAGAACACCGCCACGTTGACGTCGCTGCTTTCGTTGGCCCCGTCGACGCTGCAGTACTCGGTCGATAGCGACGCCTCCACCCACTCCGACTACTACTTCCAGGTTGGCTTCCAGACCGTGACGACGCGCAGCTCGGACGGTCCGGACGAGGAGATCGACTTCAACGAGGGCTGGGCGGTCCCGATCCTGGTCGGCAAGCGCTTCAGCTCTGACTCGAACGAGAACCTCGGCTTTGCCATCGAGCTCGAAGGCATCTACTCCGACCAGGAAGCGGACGACGATGGCGCGCTTCGCGCCGTCCGGGATGTGACCGGGATCAATGTGCTCCTCAACGGCGTGGTCGACTATTCCTTCTCGGAAAGCGTCGGCGTTTACGGGGGGGCAGGTATCGGTCTTGGCTTCCTCGACATCGGCACCGAGAGCGACGGCATCAGCAGCTTCGACGACGAGGACGGCCCGTTCCTGAGCTGGCAGCTCAAGGCTGGCATGCTGTTCCAGGCCTCCGAAACCATCGGCATCGACCTCGGCTACCGCTTCCTGAACACCGATGACGCCCAGCTCGACGACACGAACGGCAACGCGTCGTTCAACCTTCAAACGCGTCAGCACATGATCGGACTCGGCCTTCGCTTCGACGTCTGATCCGCTGGGATTTCCCCCTACGCTACACCAGGGCGAGTTCGGCCGTTGCCGCGCTCGCCCTGGGGTGTTTCCTACCATCCTCACGCATCCCATGTCACTCGCGCCATCCATGGATACACAGCCCAGACCGGCCCGCGTCGAAATCGTGCCTCCGCCCTCGCCCCACGACGCGACCGTGGAGCACCTCGAGAAGTTCGCGGACCTGATGGACCGTCGCTTCACGATTCCTGGCTCGACGATCGGTGTCGGGCTGGACTCGATCCTTGGCTTTCTTCCGGTGGTGGGGGATGCGGCGACTGCCGGGCCCGGGCTCTACCTGATCGCCCGAGCCCATCGAATGGGAATCAGGAAACGCACTCTCCTGCTCATGGGCAAGAACCTCCTGATCGACCTCGGGGTCGGCTCCATCCCGTTGCTGGGCGACCTCTTCGATATCGCGTTTCGTTCCAACGTCAAGAACGTCGAGCTGATCAAGCGCGACCTGCGGAAGCAGGCCGCGCTTTCGTAGGCGTCATGCTTCCACGAGCGTCGCGACGGCGCGCCAGCGCGGCACGTTGCGGCAGACGATGGCGAGGGCAGCGAGGAGTGGCACCGCGAGGAGCGCACCCGCGAGGCCCCAGAGCCAGCCCCATAGCATCAGCCACATGAGAACCGCGACCGGGCTCAAGCGGATGGAACGGCCCACGATCGAGGGGGTAATCAAGAGACCTTCGATGCTCGTCAGGAAGAGATAGGCCGCGCCAGGTAGGACGCCTGCACCGAGCGACTCGGTCGAACTGATCCCGACGACAAGGACGACCGCGATGCCGACGGCCGCTCCCAGGAACGGGACGAAGTTCAGGATCGCCGCGACCGCGCCCCAGAGGATCGGGTTGGGAAGGCCGAGAGCGGCTGTGGCCAGACCCACTGCGAGTCCGAGCCCGGCGTTGATCAACGAGATGGAGATCAGATAGCTGCCACACTGACTCTCGATGGTCGCGCAGATCTTTCGCACGCGCTCTTGGGCCTCGGAAGTCTGTACGATTCTCGTCCACTTCTTCATCAGCACTCGATCGTTGGCGAGCATGAAATACAGGAGCACCAGAAACAGCGCGAATTGGGCCAGGACGCCGCGCGCTTGATTGAAGACCTTGACCATGAAGGGCGTCGTGTCGACCACGCGCACCGTCGCCACGACGTCCTCCTTGGCAGAATCGACAAGTTCATCGACTGCGTCGACGACTTCTATCATCTCCTTCGAGGGCCGATTGACCTCCTCCCAGCGCTGCTGAAGCGTGCGGATATCCTTCGGGAGGCGGCGGAGCCATTGATTGGCTGGCTCCGAGAGAGAGAGCGCTCCGCCCACGGTGGTGCCCAGGATGAGGACGACCAGGAGGCCGGCTGTCGCGGGGGCAGGGATGCGACGGCGAGAGGCGAACCGCACCAGCGGCGTGAGCGCGATCTTGGCCAGCCAGGCGATCGCGATCGGTGCAAGAACCGGACGCAGCCACCAGAGCAAGCCGAGACCGACTCCGCCGGCGATGACGATCAGCGGGATGGAGTGTGCAGCTCGCTTCTTGCGGCGGGGGCTCACTTCGACGGGCGGGCGCTGATCCGAGCCCGGTCGCGGGTCGGCTGCTTGGGTCGCGGCGCCGATGCTCGTGGGGCCGGTTTTATCCGTGGGAAGGGAAGGGTTCATGAACACAAAGATCACGGGGCGGCGAGGGGCGGCTCAACTCCGCATTAAGCGACTTTGAGTCGCACTTTGACGCCGCATGAGCCGCCGGGTCGATCATCCGGGCCGTCGCAGATCGACCGGGGTTCCCGGCCGCCGGCGCGACTCTCCCTACCCCGAACCCAATCTGACCATGTCCGCACAGACCGCCACCAGCTCCAATTCCTCCAGCGCCAAAGACGATCTTCGCGATCAAGCCCAGACCATTGCCGGCGACGTGAAGGAGCTTGGCTCCATCAGCAAGCGTGCCGCCGAGGAGGCCGCCGAGGCCGCCAAGCAGCGCGCCCGCGCCGCCAAAGAGGACGCCGTCAACAGGGCCCACGAAGTCGAGGACGAACTCGTCCGCTACATCCGCGAGCAGCCGGTCAAGTCGGTGCTCATCGCTGCCGGTGTCGGCGCCCTCGCCTCCATGTGGTTGCGCCGCTAGTGATTTCACGCAGCCACATCGAAGAAGCTCCGGCCAGTGCGGAGACTGACGCGGAGGTTCCGTCCTCGAACGGATCGCCGTTCGAGGGCTGGCCTGGCGCTGGCGCTCTGGACTCCCTTCCTGCTTCTGCCCAGGAGGCGCTGCTGTCCTTGAAGAAGGATGTCAGCGCGCTCCGGGCCGTCGCCGTGGCTCTGCCCGTCAGGGTCAAGCGTGTGGCGAAGATCAAGCTGCTCAAGAAGAAGTCCTCCGCTCGTCGCCTGGCGACCATGGGTGTGGCCTTCCTGGCCGCGGGTGCTCTGGCTCTCATCGTTCTGGGCCTCGCTTCGGCCATGGCTCTCTTCGGCCTGGCTTCCGCGATCGCTGCCGTCCTCGACGTGCCTCTCTGGGGCGGCCTGGCCATCACCGGCTTCGGCGTTCTGGCGGGTTCCGCGGCTGCGGTCGTCATCGGCTGGAAGCGCTATTCCTCCAAGCGGCGCGACGACATCCGCAAGGCTCTCGACGAGATTGGCTTGAGCCACTACCGCACTCCCTCACCTCCCGCCCAGGGTTCCACCCCTTCCTGAATCATGCCCCGACTCTTCGACACCGGCGAACTCGAGATCCTCGAGGCCGCAGAGCGCAGCGAGAAGCTCGCTGTGTCCGCGGCCAAACAGTCGCTCTCTGGCCGGAGCCGTGACTTCGTGGCGGATCATCCCCTCGCTGCGGTCGGTACGGCCGCGGCCGTTGCCACCACCGTGGCTCTCGTGGCCCGATCTCCTCTCGGCGGGAGGGCCGTCAGCATCCCTGCTCGACTGGCCCTCACCAGCGTTTTCGGCGCCTTCTTCGGCGAAGGCTGAGCGGACCACGTCCCACCTTCGATTTCCCTGACTTTCTGTTCGTTCCATGTCCAAATCACAATCCTCCGAATCCCCATCGGGCGCCTCCGAGGGAGCGCTTCCGCCGCTCCACCGTTCGGATGAAACGTCCCTCGACGAGAGCTACCGCCAACGTGAACGCGAGGCGGCCAGCAAGGACCCCGCGACGAAGTTCGGTTCTTGGCGAGATGGCCGTGAGGGCGACGGAACGCGCTTCCCAGAGGAGGTCGACATGCGGCCAGACGATCGATCCCACCAGCGATCCACGGGCGCCAACGCGACGCCGGGATCAGAGGCTCACCCCATTTCGCCCTCGGAATTTCCGGGGGGCTCACCCGAGGAACTCCCGGACGAATCGCCTCCCGAGAATCCCGGCAAGCCCAAAGCCTGACTGCCACTGCGAGGCTCACCTCATCCGTCCAGCACTCATCCCTTCCTGACCCACAGAGCTTCACCATGAAAGACATCTTCGGAACCCTCGAGGAGGAGCACGACAAGCACCGCGAACTCCTCGACCGCGTCGCCAGAACCCAGGGCGATTCACCCAGTCGCCGCAAGTACTTCCCGATGCTGGTGGAAGAGCTGCGGTCGCACGCGAATGCGGAGGAACGGACGCTCTACGCGACGATGATGAAAGACGCCGACGCTCAGCCAAAGGCCTCCCACAGCGTGCATGAACATGAGGTCATGGACGACCTCATGGCGGAGCTTCAGGAGACCGACTACTCCAATCCGCACTGGATCGCCACGTTCCGAAAGCTCGCGGAGAAGACCCGTCACCACATGGACGAAGAGGAGGAGGAGACCTTCGAGGCAGGCCGGAAGCTGATCGATGACTCCACTGCGAAGGAGCTGGCGCGCCGGTTCGAGGAAGAGAAGGCACGAGAGCTCGAGGGGCAGCCGCTCTCGTCCTGACTCCATTCGGAAACACTCCGCCAGCGTTCCGCAGATCTTTGGAGCGCTCGCGAAGTGATCCCCACGCTCACTCTTCCGGATCTTCGGAAGCGTGAGCGTTTTTGTAATCGCAATCAACGGGTCCGCTACCCGCGCGGTCCATCTTGTGTCTCTCGCGCTGAAGTTGACCGTCTACGGCGCGTTCCGAGTAAGAACACTTTTTCCTCGGACCTCGAACCACGGTCGGAATTCCTTTCCCATGAAACACCGCCTCATCACCCACGCACTCACCACCAGCCTTCTCTTCGGCGGCCTCGCCTTCGCCCAGGAGACCTCGAAGCAGGACATGGCCAGGGACATGGTCAATAGTGACGCCAAGTCGACCAACTTCCACCGTGACTCCGAGATCATCGGCATGGACCTCTGGACCACCGTCGCCACCGAGGACGGCGAGAAGGTCGACATCGGTGACATCCGTGACTTCGTGGTCGACTCGAAGTCCGGTCGCATCTCGCACGTCGTGATCTCCAGCGGCGGCGTCGGTTCCGTCGGTGACACGCTCCGTCCGATCACCTGGGATCAGATCAAGTGGAGTGAGAACGAAGACGGCGAGAAGGTCGCCATGGTCGACATGTCCGAGAAGGCCTTCGACGCGATCGCCGAGTTCGACGCGGAGAAGATCAACATGATGAACACCGCGCGTCCGGTCGACGCGAGCGCCGGCAAGGACAAGAAGATGGTTGCGTCCACGAACCACCTCTGCTCGGACATCGCCGAGCTCGACGTCTACGGGCCGGGCGAAGAAGACTCCTTCACGTCGATCGGCGAGTGCGTCATCAACTGTGACACCGGCACGATCGCCTACCTCACCCTCGAGGCCAACGACGAGACCTACCTGATCCCGTTCAGCGCCTTCCAGATCCAGCCGATCTCCGGTGAAGAGGCCGGGGAAGAGGACATCGAGTTCGCTGCCTGGGCACCGCACGGCGAAGAGGCCCTGAAGGCGGCTCCGACGATCGACGAGGACACGAAGATGACGGCGCAGAACCCCACCTTCCGCAAGACTGTGGACAGCTTCTACGCCACGGGCGAGAAGAACAAGGCGGCGATGCCGAAGAAGATCGGCGGCATCCGCTGATTCGGATCTCTCCACGTGCGCTGACTTCCTGAACTGACTTCAACGCGCTGCGGCCGCCGCTTCGATGCATCGAAGCGGCGGCCGCGTATCGTTTCGAAGCTACTTCGAGACGACCCAGCCGATCAACTTCCGGAAGGTAGGCGCTTGGCCCTGGGACAGCACGCCGACCCGGAAGATCTTACTGCTCGCCCAGAGCAGGATGACGGTCGTGACCAGGCACATCGCGGGTGCGGCGAGGTACTCCCAGGCGGGCGGCCCTGGCGGGGCCAGAAGACGAAGCAAGAAGATCATGGGGGTGGCCGTCGGGAAGTAGGTCATCGCGGTCGCGACACTCCCGTTCGGGCTCTCGATGATTGCGCTGATCGAAAAGATCGGAATCATGATCATGATCATCGCAGGCGCCATCAGGCTCTGCGCGTCGCGCAGCTCCGAGCACGCCGAGCCGAGGGCTCCGAAGAGCGATCCGTACATCAGAAGCGCGAAGAGCATCATGAGCACGAACCAGGCGTAGCTCTGTAGTGGCACGAAGTGGCTGACGCCCCAGTGGTGCGTCGACCAGAACACGCCGCCGAGGTAGACGAGGGCAAGCGTCGAGGAGATCGCCACGCTGCCGACGAGCTTGCCCAGCATGAGCTGGAACGGCGTCACGGAAGAGACGAGCACCTCGGAGATACGCTGCATCTTCTCCTCCAGCACCTGGTTCATGAGCTGCGGCGCGGTCGTCATCACCAGCATGAAGAGCAGCATCAGAGCGGCGAAGGGGATCGCGAACGTCTGAAGGTCGCTCTTCTTTTCGGCCTCCTTCACGGAGCCGTCCGCCTCCGCTTTGGCGAGCCCCCAGGTCGAGAGCGGGACGCGCCGGGAGAGCCGGGTAGCCAGCGCCTCGTCGATGTCCGCCTCCTCGAATCGGCGGGCCCTGACGTCAGAGTTGACGACCTCTTCGATCCAGCTGGGCAGCTCGGTGAAGGTGGGTTCGTTCGTGTGGTAGGCGAGTGGACGCTCGGAGGGCTCGTCCGTCAGGATGGACGGATCGATGAGCACGAAGCCCTGCAGGTCCTTGGACTTCACGCGCTCCGACAGCACGACGTCGGGACGTTCGTCTCCGGCGGGTTCGTAGCGCTCCAGAAGGAACTCGGGTCGCGCTTGTTTTCGGCTCGCAGCGCTCGCCTCGCCCGCGGATGCTTCCGGCGACGCCTCCTCCAGCTGCTTCCAGATGCCAAACTCGTTGCGGGTCTCGGCGGCGGCCTTCAGCGTCGGCCAGAACTCGCCGGTCGGGTCGTAGACGGCGAGCTTTCGCGGCGTCAGGTCCACCCGATCGCCCATGAACTTCTGGAACAGGATGCTGCCACCCATGAGGAGCGGCATGACGAAGAGGCCAATGATGAAGGCCTTGGACATCACCGCCTGGACGAATTCGGCGCGCGCGATGGCGAGTACCTTGTTCATGAGGTCATCCCTCCCGCGGCGAGAGCGACTTCCGCCCCATCCCCGGTCGATCGGGCGGCTTCCGGGCCGGCGATGCGAATGAATATGTCGTGGAGCGTCGGCCGTGTCTCCTCGAACTGCGTGAGGCGCGTCCTGGCGGCCAGGGCCTGAAGCAGGTCCTGGGAGTCGCCGCGAAAGCGAACCTCCTGGAACGTGCCCATGTCGGCGACGTGCTCGATGCCAGCGATTCCCTGGAGAGCTCGAACGCCAGCTTCCGTGCGCACCCGGATCGTATCCTGGCCGTACTTCCCGTAGATATCGTTCATGGTCCCGTCGAGCACCTTGTCGCCCTTGAAGATCATGATCAGGTGATCGCAGAGCTGCTCGGCGACCGCCATGTCATGGGTGGACAGCACCACCGTCGTGCCATCCGTCACGAGCTCCAGGATCGCGCTCCGCAGCACCTCCAGATTCACCGGATCGAGCCCGGAGAACGGTTCGTCGAGAATGATGAGCCTGGGCTTCGAGATCACGGTCGAGATGAACTGGATCTTCTGGCTCATGCCCTTGGAGAGCGCTTCGACCCTGGCATCCTTCCACTCGGTGAGGCCCAGGCGTTCGAGCCAGCGGTCCGCTTCCTTGCGGGCCTCGCGGAGGGGCATACCCTTCAGCGAGCCGTAGTAGCCAAGGAGCCGGCCAACCTTCATCTTCTTGTAGAGGCCGCGCTCCTCCGGCAGGTAGCCGATCCGGTCGTTCGAGGCGCGGGTGCCGACCTCTCCGAGGACCGAGACCTCGCCGCTGTCGGGGCTGAGGATGTGGAGGATCATCCGGATCGTGGTGGTCTTCCCCGATCCGTTGGGGCCGATGAATCCGTAGAGGGAACCCTCCGGCACCTCCAGGCTCAGATCACGTACGGCCGTGTGGGATCCAAAGGTCTTGGTCACACGGGTTAGCTGAATCGCGGGACGGGTCAAGGGCGGGCACCGGCAGGGGGAAGGGAACTCATGTTCCCGAGCCTACCCGCCAGCGCTCCGTTCCATTCTGTAAAGACTCGGTCTGCCAGCCGTTTCGTTTGGCCGCTGGTCAATGCCGGGACGCGGACCCGGCTCCTTTCGGCACGCGGATGCTCGTGATGAGTTCCTCGACCTCGGCGGACGGCGGCTTCGTGAAGGATGCGACGAGCGCCGCCACGCCGAAGTTGATCACCATGCCCACGGAACCGATCCCCTCCGGCGAGATCCCGAGGAACCAGTTCTCGGCCCTGTTTTGCTCAAGGTGCAGGAACTTGAAGTACACGATGTAGGCCGTCGTGAAGCCGAGGCCGAGCACCATGCCCGCGATCGCGCCTTGACGGTTCATGCGCCGGGAGAAGATGCCCATCAGAATCGCCGGGAAGAACGACGACGCGGCGAGGCCGAACGCGAACGCCACGACCTCGGCGACGAAGCCCGGCGGGTGGATCCCGAGGTAGCCAGCGCAAACGACGGCCACCGCCGCGGAGAGGCGCGCGGCGAGGAGCTCCTTCTTGTCGCTGATGTTCGGCACCAGCGTGCGCTTGAGGAGGTCGTGGCTCACCGCCGTCGAGATGACGAGCAGAAGGCCTGCCGCCGTCGACAGGGCCGCAGCCAGGCCGCCTGCCGCGACCAGGGCGATGACCCAGTTCGGAAGGCCTGCGATCTCCGGGTTCGCCAGGACCATGATGTCCCGGTCGATGTAGAGCTCGTTGTCGTTCTCGGTAGGCGGGTTCGCCACGAGTCGCTCGCCCGAGGCTCCCCGGGCCGCCTCGTCACCGGCTTCGCCTACGTAGTCGGGCTTGCCCTCGAACGCCGCTCCCTGGCGATAGCGGATGGCTCCATCGCCGTCCTTGTCCAGCCACGCGATGAGGCCCGAGTTCTCCCAGTTCTTCAGCCAGGTGGGGGCGAACTTGCCTTCTCCCGGAGCCGCCTCCACCGGAGCCTTATCTTCCGGGCTCCGATAGGTCGCGCCTTCCACGGCACCGATGAGGTTCGTGCGCGCGAACGCCGCGACCGCGGGCGCCGTCGTGTAGAGGAAGGCGATGAAGAGCAGCGCCCAGCCCGCGGAGATCCGCGCGTCCTTGACCTTGGGCACGGTGTAGAAGCGAATGATCACGTGGGGCAGCCCGGCGGTGCCGACCATCAGCGCCATCGTGATGCAGAACACGTCGATCATCGCCTTCGACCCCGATGTGTAGGGCGCGAACCCGAGCTCTTCGTGGAGACCATCGAGTTTCGCGAGCAGTGAGATCGATTCCCCGTTGGCGATCCCGTCCCCGAGGCTGCCCTGGAGCATTCCGCCGAAGCCGATCTGCGGGATCGGCGTCCCGGTCATCATCAGCGCGATGAACACCGCGGGCACCATGAACGCGAACATCAGGACGCAGTACTGCGCCACCTGCGTGTAGGTGATGCCCTTCATCCCGCCGAGCACCGCGTACAGGAGCACGACGCCCATGCCGATCACGACACCGGTCTCCACCGAGACCTCCAGGAATCTCCCGAAGACGACGCCCACGCCCCGCATCTGGCCTGCCACGTAGGTGAACGATACGAAGATCGCGGCGACGACGGCCACGAGTCGCGCGGTGGTCGATTCGTACCGATCGCCGACGAAGTCGGGGACGGTGAAGCGGCCAAATTTCCGCAGGTAGGGGGCGAGGAGCAGAGCGAGCAGCACGTACCCGCCGGTCCATCCCATGAGATAGACCGAGCCGTCGTAGCCCTTGAACGAGATGATCCCCGCCATCGAGAGGAACGAGGCCGCCGACATCCAGTCGGCCGCCGTCGCCATGCCGTTCGCGAGCGGCGGCACGCCGCCGCCGGCCACGTAGAAGTCCTTGGTGCTACCGGCTCGAGTCTTGATCGCGATCCCGATGTAGAGCGCGAACGTGACGCCAACGATCAGAAAGGTCCAGGTTTGAACGTCCATCAGTCCTCCTGCACTCCGAAGCGTCGGTCCATGCGGTTCATCAGCACCACGTACACGAAGATCAGGATGACGAACGCGTAGATGCTCCCCTGCTGGGCGAACCAGAAGCCCAGGGGAAAGCCCGTTCCAGGCAACGTGTAGGCGTTGAGCTTCGGCGCCAGCAGGATGCCGCAGCCGAACGACACCGAGAACCATATGGAGAGCAGGACGAGGAGGAGCCGGACGTTGGCGCGCCAGTAGCTGGCGGCCGTCGCGGTTTCCTCGCTGGACAGGTGCTCCGTGGGGTCACCGCCGGAGCTTCCGTCGGCGTCCTCTCCACGTGAAGGCGATTCAGTCATCGCAACACTCTAACCCGAAACATTCATCAAACGGCTTCGCCAGCACGCCCAAACGGCGCCATGGCGGCGTCAGACGTCGGCCTGCGGCCTCCGCCCGCTTCGCGGGCTCCCGTCATGGATGCTCACCGGGCCTACGGGCCCGCCTCCGCTCCATTCGGTCGTCTTCCTTGCCCTGACGCCGTTTGGACGCACTGGCGACGCCGTTTGATGAATGATTCGGGTCTGATCCACCTGTATCGTGGGGCCGATGATTTCCTGGACCGACCTTCGTACGGACGAGTTCGCCGACCTGGATCCCGAGGCAACGGTGGCGATCCTTCCAGTGGCCGCCGTCGAGCAGCACGGCCCGCACCTTCCGGTCGGGACCGATGCCATGATTCTCGAGGGCGTCCTCGAACGAGTCGAGGTGGATCCCGCCCTCGTGCGAGGCCTCGTGCTTCCGCTTCAGCACATCGGGCACAGTCCGGAGCACACGGGTTTCGCCGGCACGCTTCACCAGGAGCCGGAGACTCTCCTCCAGCACTGGACCGAGATCGGCCGGGCCGTGCACCGCTCGGGCGTTCGCAAGCTCGTGATCCTCAACAGCCACGGAGGCCAACCGCAGATCATCGATCTGGTGGGCCAGCGCCTCCGTCGCGAATGCAGCATGCTCGTCGTGCGTGCCTCGACCTTTGCGTTCGGGATGCCCGATCGCCTCTTCGACGCGGAGGAGGTGCGTTACGGCATGCACGGCGGCGAGGTCGAGACCTCCATGATGCTTGCGCTCCGGCCGGATCTCGTCCGCATGGACGCGGCCATCGACTTCGTGAGCGCTGCCTCCGAGATGGCGGAGTCTTTCGATTTGCTGGGCGCCGAGGAACCGATCGGCATGGCGTGGGCGGCCCAAGATCTGCATGTCTTCGGCGCGACCGGCAACGCCAGGCTCGCGGACGCCGACCGAGGGGATCGGCTCCTGGAGTTCCTGGCTTCGGAGCTCGCGACGCTCCTGATGGACGTGCGAGACTTCTCCCTGAAGCGCCTGAGGGACGCGCCGCTGTGAGTTCAGGTGAAGCGTTCGATCCGTGCGCAGGCCTTCGTGTTCCAGCGGGCAGGCGGTTCGCGGTAGGGCAGATGGGGCAGAGTCTCGACGGCTTCATCGCGACTCGAACGGGCGCGTCGCACTATGTGACCGGCCAGGAGAGCCTCGTTCACCTGCATCGAATGCGCGCGCTGATGGACGCCGTCGTCGTCGGATGGAGAACGGCGCAGAGCGACGATCCGCAGCTCAACGTCCGTCTCGCCGAAGGCCCGAACCCCGCGCGTGTTCTCGTCGACCTGGACGAGCGCCTCGATCGCGGGCTCCGCGCCTTTCGGCCTGGCGCGCGCGTCTTGCACGTCGTCGGGGAGGATCGACCGGTGCGCGAAGCGACGGCAGATCACGTCGAGCGCGTGCCCGTCCCTCGGCCCGGCGGCCGCGTCGACCCAAAGCAGCTCTTGCGAGAGCTGGCGGAAAGAGGCCTGCCGCGGGTTCTCGTGGAAGGCGGCGGCGCGCTCGTCTCCGCGTTCTTGCGCGCGGGCGCGCTCGACCGCCTTCACGTCGTGGTGGCGCCGCTGCTGATCGGCGAGGGCCGCCCCGGCGTCCAGGTGGCGCCGGTCGACGACCTCGGCGACGCGCTTCGGCCTCCCGCCGAGATCTACCGGCTCGGCGCGGACGTGCTCTTCGACCTCGAACTCGGCTAATCGCCGGGGCTCAGACCGGAGCCCGCAGCGCGAGGATGTCATAGTGGCCGACGACGAGATCGCTCTCGTCCGTGTCGATCCAGCGACGCCGCCGCTCGTACCACTCGTCCAGGAGCGCGCCATCGACGTCGGTGCCACGCAGCGCCTTCGTCACGTCGTCGAGGTAGCGCTCCTGCAGCTCCGTGTCGAGATCGTCGAGGATCCACGACGCGTCGAAGCACTGCACCGTGTTGCCGCGCGCCACCATCGCGCGTCCGTAGGTCGTGATCGCGTCGGCGCCGAGCGCGGGACCGAAGCCCTTGTCGCGGCGCATGTCCCTTTGGAAGGCCGCCATGATCTCACGATCATGGCGAGGCTCCATCGGACTCCATTCGACGTGCCCATCGACCACGAGGGTCATCAGGGCAGCGCCGACTCGGAAGTGCTCGAGCCGCGAGGAAAGATCCGTGACCCAGTGCCCGGACACGAGGTCGAGCAGCGCCGAGGAAGTGACGAGCTGCGCGCCCTTGATCGGCACGTCGTCCATGTCCGTCGACATGTCGAGGCAGCACGTGACCGTCTCGATCTCCAGCCTGGCGCTGATCGCGTCGCTGACGCGATGGGTTTCTTCCTCGATCTCCGCCATCGCTTCGTCGAGGAGATCCGGATCGCTGTCGACGAGGACCCAGCGCTGATGATGGATGCCCGCGGCCGCCAGGTTCGGCATCAGGTAGAGCGCGTTGCTGCCGGAGCCGGAGCCCAGGTCGACGATGTCCAGCGGCGAGAGGCGCTTTTGGGCGCCAGGCAGCGCGACGGCGCTGAGCAGGGCCTTCGTGGATTCCGTGCGAGCGCGGGCGTCCGCGTCGCGGCGCAGCGTCAGCCAGTCGGACTCGAAGCCCTCGGTCGAGGTGGAGGTGGTGGATGTCGACATCGGGGAGAGGCGTCCTGTCCAAGCAGGGTGAAGGCGGGAGCCGCGCTGGGGTGCGCGTCAGGGGTCGAGCACCGCCGAGAAGGACCGGGCGGATTCGTTCCAGGTGGGGAGCTTACGGCGTGCCTCCAGCGCCGTCCCGCGCCATTCGCTCCATCGCTCCGGGATGAGCAAAAGATCGGCCAGCTGCCGGCGGAGCGCCCCCGCGTCGCCGGGAGGGTAGCCAGCGCCTGCGAGCCGCTCATCGGCCGTACCGAGCCCCACGCCCCCGTGCTGGCGGAGCGTTTCCCCGAGTGCGCCGCCGGTCGAGGCGATGACGGGCAAGCCGCGGGCGAGAGCCTCTGTCACGACCATACCGAAGCCCTCGTAGCGCGCCGTGTGCAGCAGGACATGGGCGCGCAGGAAGTGGCCTCCGAGACTCTCTTCCGGAACCTCGCCGGTGAGTTCGATCTGCTCCGAGAGCCCAGCGACTTCGATCGCCTCGCGCAGTTCGGTCGCGCACTGCGGATCGAGGTCCTCGCGCCCGACGATCGTCCAGCGCCAGGGGCCGGGCAATTCGCGGGCGGCCAGCGCGGCGAGCCCGTCGAGGTGCGCCTTGCGCGGCGTCAGGGAACCCACCGAAAGAAGACGCAGGTCCGTGCCCGGTGTCCAGTCCTCGCCGGGCGGAGCCTCGTCGACGCCGGGCTCGACGACGTGCACCGGAATCCCGGGGACGAGCATGTCGAGCTCACGCAGGCGCCGCGCGGTGAACTCGCTCGTGACCACGATGTTCCGGACGCAGGCCAGCGCGCGGCGCTCCGACGCTAGCAGCTCCTGCGAAGACTCCGCCTCCTCGTCGCACAGCGGATGGTGGACGAGCGCGGTGAGCTTCAGGCGGTCGGCGTGCAGGCGCGCGATGCCTGGAAGCGCGCCCAGCGCCAGTCCGTCGACGACGACCCGCTCGCCACCGGGAATCCGCGCGAGCGCCGCGTCGGCTTCGCGGATGGCCCGCGCATCAGGGCGGGGATAGGAGCCGCCCGGCAGCTCGATCACGTCGACCCGGGCGCCGTGCGCGCGCGCCGCCTCGACCATTCGTCGGTCGTAGATCGTGCCGCCCGTTCGAGCGCCGAGACTCCCCGGAAGCACAAGAGTCCAGCCCTCGCCCTGCGTTGCCCTCTGCATCACATGGTGATCGGCGGGAACTCTCGCTCGTAGCTGGCGAAGGCGACGTCCGACTCCTGGAGGGTCACCTTCATCTTCGTCACTGCCTTGGCGGCTGCGCCGAGGTCTCCGGCCGTCATGCGTGCCAGCATTCGATCGAACACCACGTGGGCCATGAACTCGGTGGTCGTGTTCTTGCCGTCGAACTCCGGGAGGTCGTCGAGGTTCTTGAAGTTGAAGTCCTCGAGGATGGACGAGAGAACCTCGGACGCGGCGCCGATGTCCACGACGAGGCCGTCGGGGTCGAGTTCGGCCGCGAAGAAAGTCACGTCGGTGACGTAGGTGGCGCCATGGAGCGCCTGGGCGGGGCCGAAGATATCGCCGGAGAAGCTGTGGGCGATCATGAAGCGGTCGCGAACGGTGACGGAGTACATGGAGGCGCTCAAGGGAGAGAGGATGGAGTGGCCGGGTAGGCGAAGGCGGCGCACAGGGTCTCGGCGGCGGCCAGGCGCTCCGGGATCCTGTGCACGATCTGCTCGAAGGGATCCACGCTCGAGATGAGCGCGTCGAGGCGATCGTCGGCCAGCAGTCTCAGGGCGAGTTCGAGTCGGCGTGAATGATCCCATCGAGGTGCCTGATGGGGAGGGATGGTGCCTACCTGCGACGAGCGAAGCTGAAGGCGCTGGGAGTGGAAGGCGCCGCCCAGCTCGACCTTGACTTCACGATTCCCGTACCAGGATGCCTCGACGATGCGCGCCTCGGGCCCGGCGGCCTTCAGGGCGCTGGCGAGGCCGGTCGGCGAGCTGGAGGTGTGGATCACGAGGTCGCTGGCGGGCGCCGTCAAGGGGTCACCCACGCGGAAGGCGATGCCGAGCGCGCGGGCGACTTCTGCGCGCGATTCCTGGATGTCGACGATCGTCACGTCCGTTCCCGGGATTCGGGCGGCCAGGTAGCCGACCAGGAGACCCACCACCCCTGCCCCGATCACCGTGATTCGATCGCCCAGGGACGGCCGTCCATCCCAGAGCACGTTGATGGCCGTCTCCATGTTGGCGGCGAGCACGGCGCGTAGCGCGGGGATCCCGTCCGGGATCTCCGTCACCGCGTTCGAGGGCACACAGAAGACGTCCTGGTGGGGGTGGAGGCAGAAAACGGTGCGCCCGATCAGCCGCTCGGGACCCTTCGCCACGCGACCGACTGCCATGTACCCGTACTTGACGGGGAAGGGAAAGTCGCCGTTTTGGAAGGGTGCGCGCATCCGATCGTGCTCCGAATGCGGAACCCTCCCATGGTGCACCAGCGCCTCGGTGCCGCGGCTCAGGCCCGAGTACAGTGTTTGCACCAGAACGTCTTCACCCTGCCTTGAGGTCGGCGGTGTTCCATGGGCTTCCTCTCCGCGCAGTTCACCCTTCCCCGGCCCCGTCGCCCAGTACGCCGTGGCCCAGGTGGGGGAGCTTTGCGGTCCCGATGCCTCGTCCGGATCCCCGAATGCTGCCGTCATATCTGGTCCTTCTGATCATTCCTGCACATGTCTGACTCCTCTCCTTCGGACTCGCTGGCGATAGTACACCGTGGTGCGGTGATGTCCCGTAGTTCGTTGTCGTTCGGTCAGTCGCTTCGTGAGCGTATCAGGGTCCAGCAGGAGTCGCGTCGATCCGTGGTCGCCGCGACCCTGGCGTCGGCGTGCGTGCTCGTGGCGCTCTGGATCGGAGCCGGGCTATCCTTGGCCGCAGGCGCCGCCGCTGTGCTGCTCCAGGGCGTTTTGCTCTTCGGTTCGACCCGGAGGCTCCTGCGCCCGGGCTTTCACTCCGCGCCTCGTTTCGGTCGTGCCAACCAGGTGACGATGGCGCGCTCTTCGTTCGTGGCGGTTCTGCTGGCGTTTGCTCTGGATGCGGACAGCGCCGTGGAATGGACGCTCGGGCTCGCGCTGTTCGGCGTGGCGGCGCTCGTTCTGGACGGAGTCGACGGCGCGCTGGCACGGCGCGATGGCACCGCGAGCCGCTTCGGCGGCTGGCTGGATCAGGAGGTCGATGCGACGCTGATCGCCTGTCTCTCGATCCTCGTCTGGCGCACCGGCGTCGTCGGTCCCTGGATTCTGCTGGCGGGCGGCTTGCGCTATGGCTTTCTCGTTCTCCTCGCCGTCGCGCCGCGTTTTCGAGCGCCGCTTCCCTTCTCCCAGCGGCGTCGCGTCTGCTGCGTGATTCAGATCGCCTCGCTCCTCGCCTGCCTCGTGCCGTTCCTTCCCCTCAGACTGAAGATCTTCGTCGCGGCGTTCTCCGTCGCGGCGCTCGTGGCGTCGTTCGCCATCGACCTCGTGCTGCTCTGGCGGCAATCGCTTCGAACCCCAACCTCGGCCCCGGTCCTCCCATGACGCTGCAGTCCATCCCCCGTTCCTTGCAGGCAGAGCGCGCGCCCGTCACGCGCGAAGAAGCTCTGAAGAGCGTTCGTACGCTCCTTCGCTACATGGGAGAAGATCCCGAGCGAGAGGGGCTCCTCGATACCCCGAAGCGCTTCCTCAAGGCGTGGGACGATCTCTTCAGCGGATACCGCACTGACCCGCGCGAGGCGCTCGAGCGCACGTTCGAGGAAGTGGCGGGGTACGACGAGATCGTGATCCTGCGGGGCACCGAGTTCTACAGCCACTGCGAGCACCACGTGATCCCGATGAAGGGCACGGTCGATATCGCCTACCTGCCGAACGGGCGCGTCGTGGGGCTTTCCAAGCTCAGTCGCGTCGTCGAGGGCTACGCGAAGCGTCTTCAGACCCAGGAGGCGCTGACTGCGGAAATCGGCGACGCGATCGAAGAGGTCCTGCGCCCGCGCGGCGTCGCGGTCATCGTTCGAGCGCAGCACCAGTGCATGGCGATGCGAGGGGTTCGTCAGTGCGGGGCCGACACGGTCACGCAGACCCTACGCGGCGCCTTCCGCACCGATCCTGTCGAAGAAGCTCGCCTGTTCCGACTCCTCGACGCCTGACCTTTCTGCTCCAATACCGCCCATGCGATTCCTCACATTCAAAGGCGGCGACGAGATGCCCGCCCTCGGTCTCGGTACCTGGAAGTCCGCGCCCGGCGAGGTCGGGGCCGCCATCAAGGAGGCCATCAAGATCGGCTATCGGCATATCGACTGCGCGTCGGTGTACGGGAACGAGGCCGAGATCGGAGCGGCGTTGGCGGACGTGTTCGCCGAGGGAAACATCACGCGGGACGACCTCTGGATCACGTCGAAGCTGTGGTGCAACCGGCACGGACGCGAGGATGTGGTGCCCGCGATCCAGGCTTCCATCGACGACCTCGGGGTGGAGTACCTCGACCTCTACCTCGTGCACTGGCCGGTCGCGATCCGTTCAGGAGCGGAGCCGCCGACGGAGCCGGGCGACCTCGTGTCCCTGGAAGAACTCCCGCTCGAGGAGACGTGGGCTGGCATGGAGGAGGCGCTGGAGCTCGGGCTCGCGCGTCACATCGGCGTCTCCAACTACAGCGCGAAGAAGCTGGGTCAGCACCTCTCGATGGAGCATCCGCCGGAGTTGGACCAGGTCGAAATGCACCCGTACCTCGCCCAGCCCGACCTCTTGAAGTACGGGCAGGAGCACGGCATCCACCTGACCGCCTACTCGCCGCTGGGGTCGGGTGATCGTCCGGACAGCATGAAGGGCAAGGACGAGAAGGCGCTGCTCGACGACCCCGTGGTGAACGCCGTTGCCGCGCGACTTTCGATCACGCCAGCCCAGGTGCTGCTAGCGTGGGCGCTCGGGCGCGGAACCTCCGTGATCCCGAAGTCGGTGAACCCGAACCGACTCGCGGAGAACTTCGCCGCGGCAGAGATCGAACTGGATGCCCAGGCGATGTCCGACCTCGCGGCCCTCGATGATCATCGCCGCTACGTGACGGGCAACTTCTGGGCCAAGCCCGGAAGCCCGTACACGGTGGCGGGGCTCTGGGACGAGTGATCCGCGTGTCCGCGGATGAAGACGCGGCCAAGACGCAGCACCTCGAGCTGCCGCTCCTTCTGCAGACCCGATCAGGACGGCTGCCCGACCGCCGCCACGTCGTCGTGCAACTGGGGGCCACAGACCTGGAGATCAGCGATCAAGTCGTGGCCCAGAACGGCAGCGGAGCCCCGTTCTCCTACGAGAAGGTCACCTCCGAACCTGGCGCCAGAATCCTGCTGGCACCCCAAGAGCGCCCCATCAAGGTCGACGAACCGGAACAGTCGCACCTGGTCCGTTCATTCCGGTACAAACGGACCAGGTCCGTTCATTCCGGTACGAACGGACCAGGTGCATTCATGTCGGAAGAGTTGAGGCAGGTGGGTCTGGCTAGCTACTTCTCCGATGTGCGCGGCGCATTCGAAGTCCGGATCGAGGAGGTGCCCAGGGGTGACTCGTGCGCGGTCAACCAGACCTCGGGGGAGAGATCGGTGCCTCCTCCTTTCAGGCTCAGCACCACCACTTCGATGGTCTTGCCGATCACGTCAGGCGTGAGCGGGAACAGGTAGGTGTAGCCATGGTCCATCTCGACGTTCTGGTACTCCCAGGTGTTGCTCGGGAAGGAGACGGCGCGGTCCGGTGCGCCGACGAGCTGGCCGTCCAAGCGCAGGGCTGCCCAGGCGCCTTCGTTGCCGTGTTGGCCCTCGATGGCCACGGCGAGAAAAGACCTGGGTGCGAGCTCTTCGAGGATGAAGGAGCCAGTCCAAGCGGCGACGGCTGGATTGGCTGAGTAGGGGGTGAACAGGTTCGAAGCTCTCCATAAGTCGCAGCTCGTCCGAGAGCCGTCCACGTAGCCGTAGATCTCCGCGAGACGGCGCGGGGCACCCTGGATACGGAGGTAGCGAACGCGGGCGCCTTCGGGGAAGTGAAGGACGGCGATGGTGCCGACTCCGCCGGGAACGTCCACCTCGGTCCAGGACTTCAGGTCGTCGGAGTACTCCGCGACCGAATCTTCCGCCCATCGATTCGACTCCAGATGGTCGTCGTGCGCTTCCCTGCCCATCGTGCGGATCACGAGCCTGTCGAGGGGAAGGGCCTCTCCGAGGTCGAGGCGGAAAGCGCCTCCTTCCCGTCGCGCGCGAAAGAACGTATCCAGCTTGCCGTCGAACAGCTGACGATCCCAGATGGCGCGGTTCACGAACATGGGTTGGTCGAGAAAGGCCGCGCGGGCGGCCGCGACCTCGGGGATCGCGGTCGGGCCCGAGCGCTCGAGCGAGCGGATCTCGAGCGCATTGTTGTCGGCAGCGAAGCACGTGGCCTCGTAGAGAGCCTCTGCGTCTGCGGGCACTTCGGCCGGCAGCAACGTGACGAGGTGTCGGTGCCAAGGCTCCTTCAGGGTCGTTGCCGGGACCTCGGCGCCGGCAGGCGCCATCGACCCAAGCGGCTCGGCCGAAACGGCAACGAGGCACACCCGGAACGGATCGACCGTCACCTCGAAGACACCTTCGTACGACGACGGATCGGCGGTCCAATCCGTGGGATGGTACTGATAGACGTGGAGGGGGCCGCCCCCGGAAATGCCGATCGTCTCATCGAGCGGGATCGAGTAGGTCACCGGTTCCCAGGTCAGATTGCGCAGGGTCAGGAAGCGTGTGCGCTCATCGCCCCGCGAAACCGCGTGGGGACCGAATCGCTCCTCGGGCAGCCCGATCGCGTCGACCAGAATCTCGCCGTGAAGACGGTAGAGGTTGCAGAGCCGCGCCAGTTTCGGAAACTCCTCGTCGCGTAGGAACCACGGGCTGCCGTAGATCTCCGGGCCGAGGATCGTGCCTCGGTTGAAGGTCTGGAGCACGAGATCGTCGTCCCATCGTTCGAGGCAGGAGGAGAGGCACACGCCGTGATCCTCGATGTCACGCCGCAGGCTCGGCGGGTAAGGGCGGGCGAGCGCACCCGCGCGGTGGTGAGGCGCGGTGGTCTCGTTCCAGCTGAAAACGTCGATGTACGTTTCTACTCCCTCCCAGAGGGACGTGGACACACCCTCGCGGTTCTCGAGAAGCTCGACGCGCTCGTTCAGCACCAGGAGGTCCGGCACATATTCACGGCACTTCGCGAGCGTCTCGAGCAGGACATCGAGCTTCCCTGGCCGCAGTCCACCCGCCACGGAGTCGAGCTTGAACATCGCGAAGGCATGGTCGCGGCAAAGACTGACGTACATCTCCGATCGGATCCGTTCTTTCTCGGGTGTCTCGCCGAACCCGTCCGGGCCAAGCCAGATACCGAGCCGGCAGCCGAACTGCGCCGCCCGTTCACTGAGTGGTCCGAAGCCGCGGGGGAACTGCTCGAGAAACGACTCGCTCTGAAGACTTCCGTAGTGGTCCGGTATCAGCCGACCGACGCCCGCCGTATACGGTCCATCGTCGATGTTGCCCACGTCGAGCAAGTACACGTCAAGCTCCATTCCGTACTCGTCATGCATCCACCGGAAGAATTCCAGGTTGACGAGCGTATGCGCCTCCGTGCTTCCCTCGTACTGGCTGTTGATCCAGTCGAAGTAGTAGGCGCGCGATGGGGAGTGAGCCGTGACGGGCTTCGAGTGCGCGCCACCTGTCTGGGCAGATACGGAGCACAAGGCTCCGAGGGATACCGCAAGGAATCCGCGGATTCGCAGAGTACGGGCATCGCGGCGGGTGAGTATGTTCACAAGGGACCCTATGGTTAGAGACGGTCAACGGGAGAGCCACATGCTACTCCCCGGGCTACCAGGCTCACGTGGATCCACCGCTACGTTGGATCTGATGACCGACCCTTCGATCGAGTCAGGCGTTCTCACCTCCGATTTGTGGAGGTGTACCACGACGTGATCCGCAGCGTTCTCGTGGGGCTGCCGATGGGGGTCAGGGCGTCGGTCCGCTGACTTCCGTCGCCTCGTCGATTTCCGACTCGATCACCTTGCGGACCTCGTCGAGGTGCAGGTTGCCGAGGTGCCCGCCGCGCTCGAACACGGTCACACGATCCTCGCCGAGGAGTTCCGTGATCCACTCGAGGTCGCCCGGAGCGAGCAGGAAGTCATTGCGGTTCGTGACGAATCGCACCCGCGGATTGGCGGCGAGTTCGGCCTGGATCGAGCGCACACTGCAGAGTTCCAGAAGGTGCTCGGCGCCGGCTTCCGTCACGTCGATTTCACCGGACAGCCGCTCGGACTGCGCCATGGCGGGCAGCGCGAACGCGTAGATGTACTCCATGAACGAGAACTGCTCGATCTCGCCCTCGACGAGCGTCCGCCTCTCGGAATCGATCGGCGCGTGCAGAACACCTAGATCCTCGATGACCTGAGTCTGGAAGATCACGTCCTGGATCGTGGTTCGAAAGAGGAGCCCGATGATGAAGCGTGCTTCGTCCCGGGTGAACGGTAGCACGGTGCTGTCCGGCTCCAGGTTGCCGTTCGTGAGGCGCAGCGTCTTGGCAAAGAGCTGGTCGAGCCACGCGCGCCGCTCTTCTTCCGGGATCTCCAGCGGCGAGTTGTAGAACGCATCGAGCTGCTGGGCTCCGTAGGCGAGGCTCAGCGGTGCGTTGATCGCGACGTATGCCTCGAAGTCGATCAGATCCGGATCCTTCTCGGCGGCGGCGATGAAGAGCGTCGTGATGCCACCGAACGAGATGCCGCCGACGCGCTGTCCGAGGATGCGACCCGGGAACCTCGTCCGCAGGTCCGCGTCGATGGCGCCGAGCAGCTCGTGCGTGTCCCGTGCGTCCGACGGGATGAAGCCAGGAACGGCCTCGGTAAGGGCCGATTCGATGAATTCGAAGTTCAGTGAACTGGAGATCGTGACGGCGGACTGGCCCGTGCTGTACACGACTTCGGCCAGGGCGACCGATGAAGACCCCAGCCGATGGCCGCCGAGCCCGGGGATGATGTAGTCGACGGGCGCCGCGTCCGGCTGGAGCCAGACGGAGTAGGAGATCTCCTTGCCGGTCGAAGGATGGATCACCGAGAAGCGCTGCGCTTCATATACGAATTCGGGGCTCTCCGGCACGAGGAAGACGGCGCCCAGGGTATCGGTCGCGCCGCTCGGCGTCCCGGCGGGCACGTCGCCGGGAGCTGATTCGACGGCGTTCGCCTGGCTCGACTCCGCGGCGGGATCGAACACGTCCATCGCGTCCCGCGAGAGCAGGTACAGAAAGCGCGAGAGTTCGTACGGGTCGTACTGGGACCGAAGCGCGGTGACGAGGCCCGGGAGCTGATCGCTGAGCCGGTTGAGGCTCCGGACCTGGGCCGCCGGCGTGTAGTAGGCCGCGATATCCACGCACCAGTCTCCGAAGAACCCGACACTGTCGCGCCAGGTGATCGCTCCGAAGAACGGCGCCATCAGGAACGTGGACCTCTTCCAGCCCCAGGCCTGGAACGTCTGCCCGAAGTCCTCGACGCTGGGCTCGATGCCCCAGCGCGTTGCGGGATCGCGCAGGCCCGCGATGCCGACGGTCGAGTTGATGGCGAAGCGCTCGGTTTCGCGCCAGGCTCCGTCGAACTGTCCCTGCAGCAGGTTGTTGATCAGCCTGCCGGGGTAGAGCAGGTTGTCGAAGGCGCGCTCGGCGCTGCTGCGAACGATGCGCGGAACGATCCCTCGGTACAGCCGAGCGATCGGTTCACCCAGCCCGATCAGCACGCTCTCGTTGAGCTTGAAGATCGCGCGGTTGACGGGCTCCAACGGGTCGTCGTAGGAAGGGAACGACACTTCTTCCCTTTGGAAGTAAGTCTCACCTGGCCCCTCGTACTTGCTCCAGTCGAAGGGAGGGGACGGAGAGACACAGCTGGATACCGCTCCAAAGAGGAACGCCGCGGAGATCCACGAGCCGGGGAGCGATCTGCGCCAGGCGGGGACGCACCGGGGGGAAATACGCTGGAAGCGAGACGGAAGAAAGAAGCTCAAGCGCGATGCCGACAGGCAGGAAAGAGTGGGGGATCCGAGGGGGTTAGGAGTCTGCGCCACAGAATGCGGTTTCGCGAGTGGCGTCAGGATTCACGCTCGCGGCGTTGCGCCCAACCCTAACGGCATCGAAACCATGGGGGGGCCGGCGCGCTTTGCGAGCGTGAATCCTGACGGCACTCGCGAAACCGCATTCTGTGGCGCAGACTCCCAGACCGCAGCGTATCCGAGGAACGGTAGCCCAGGGACATCAGGGGAACCTAAAGGACTCCGCCTCGGCAAGCCCCGTGCCCTTGCCTATAGCGCCGCAGCGAACATTGCCTTGAGTGCTTCCCAGCTCCGCTCGTCTGCCGCCGCGTCGTAGGCGAGCGGCAGGTCGGGGAACTTTTCGCCCATGGCGGTCGCGTCGGGATTGGTGAACCCGTGGACGGCCGTCGGGAAGATGATCGTCTTGATCTCTTTCATTCCGTCGGTCCTGAGTTCTTCCTCGAGCTCTTCCACCTGTTCGAGCGGAACCAGCGGGTCGGCTCCGCCCGTCGCGATGAGCGCGTAGCTGAGGCGGCCGGCATCTTTGGCTCCGAGCGCGGCTCCGACCGAGCCATGGAAGCTCGCCACCGCGTCCACGGTCGCCGTCTCACGCGCCATCTTGAGCGCGATGCCGCCGCCCATGCAGTAGCCGATCGCGCCCGTCTTGTTGGGGTTGACACCCTCCTGGGAGTTCAGCACCTCGAGTGCCGCGCGGAAGCGGGCTTCCATCACGTCGGCGTTCGCCATCACCTCGCCCGCGAAGGCGCCGGCGTCAGTGGGGTGCGAGGCCGTCTTGCCCGAGCCGTACATATCGAGGGCGAACGCCACGTAGCCGAGTTCGGCCAGCTCGTCGGCGCGCCTGCGCACGTAGTCGTTATGACCCCACCACTCATGGATGACCAGCACGCCGGGGGCCGACTTCGCATGCTCGCTCGGTCGCGCGAGGTAGCCGGTCAGCGCCACGCCGTCGGCTTCGTACTGGATCTCCCGGGACTCGATCGAGGCCGCCGCGGGGGAGCCGTGGTCAGCGCTGGAGGAGGCGCAGGAGGTCGCCAGGAAAGGGGCCTGGAGGAGGAAGAGGAAGAGGGGAGTGAGACAGGAGAAGCGTTTCATGATGATCGCCAGTCTACGCTCCGGGGCTCCCTCTTCGTGTGGCCACCTCGTCAGGCTGGCCGAAGCTCGTGGCGTCGCCCGCCGCCCTCCAGATCGACCTTGTCGGGCTCGGGCACGGAGGCGATCCGCTTCAGCAGCTCGACCTGGGGGTCGACGCTGCCACCGGTCCGGTGATAGCTCCCACCCGATTCCAGGTCCCATGCCGCCACGTCGTCACCCAGGTAGATCTCGAGGTCCTCGGCGATGAGGCGGTCCTTGATGCTCAGGTCTTCGATGGGGAAGCAGGTCTCCACGCGGCGATAGAGGTTCCGCGACATCCAGTCCGCGCTGCTCGCGAAGAGGAGGCGGTCTCCGCCAGCTTCGAAGAAGACGAGGCGCGAGTGCTCCAGGAATCGACCCAGCACCGAGCGCACGCGAATGTTGTCCGAGACGCCGGGGACGCCGGGCCTGAGGCAGCACGCGCCTCGGATGATGAGGTCGATCTGGACGCCCGCCTGGCTCGCCTCGTAGAGCGACCGGATCGTGCGCTGCTCCGTGAGCGCGTTCATCTTGGCGATGATGCGTGCGGGCTTCCCGGCGCGAGCGTTGACGGCCTCCTGGGCGATCAGCTCGCGCATCTCGTGACGAAGCGTGAACGGCGCGTCGAGCAGCTTGCGCAGGGGCTGCATCGCGCCGAGCCCGGTGAGCCGGTGAAACAGGTGATGGACGTCGTCGGCGATCGCCTCATCGGCGGTGAGGAGCCCGACGTCGGTGTAGGCGCGGGCGGTGCCTGCGTGGTAGTTGCCGCTCGACATGTGCACGTAGCGCACGAGGCCGTCAGGCTCGCGCCGGACGATCAGCGTCATCTTCGCGTGCGTCTTGTAGCCGACGACGCCGTAGACGACCTGGGCGCCGACGTCCTGGAGCTGGGTCGCGAGGTCGATGTTCTCGGCCTCGTCGAAGCGCGCGCGTAGCTCGACGACGGTCGTGACCTGCTTGCCGTTCTCCGCGGCCTCGACGAGCGCCGAGACGATGGGGGAGTTCTTGTCCGTGCGGTAGAGCGTCTGCTTGATCGCGAGGACGTCGGGGTCGCTCGCGGCGCGACGGATCAGGTCCACGACGGGGGCGAACGACTCGTAGGGGTGATGGAGAACGATGTCCGCCTGACGGATCGCCTCGAAAGGATCTTCGGTGCGCGCGAGCTGGCGCGGGAAGCGAGCGGTGAACGGCGGGTACTTGAGGTCCGGCCGATCGGCCATGCCGTGGAGCACGCCGAGGCGCCCGAGGTTCACGGGACCGTCGACGCGGTACAGGTCGTCTTCCGGAAGTTCGAAGCGCTTGAGCAGGAACGTCGAGACCTCGTCGGGGCAGTCGGAGGCGACCTCGAGGCGCACGGCCTCGGCGTACTTGCGCTCGGGCAGCTCGCCCTCCAGCGCTTCGAGGATGTTTTCGACCTCCTCGTCGTCGACCCAAAGCTCGCTGTTGCGCGTGACGCGGAACTGATGGCAGCCGAGCACTTCCATGCCCGGGAAGAGTGTGGCGATGTGCGCGTGTACCACCGACGAAAGCATGACCCAGGCCATGTCGTCCCCCGTGATCGTGCGGGGCAGCGCGATGAGGCGCGGCAGAGCTCGGGGGACCTGAACCACCGCGATCCCGGTCTCACGGCCGAACGCGTCGTCGCCGTTCACGAGGACGATGAAGTTGAGGCTCTTGTTGAGGATCTTCGGGAACGGATGCGAGGGATCGAGCCCGACCGGCGTGAGGATCGGTTCGACCTGGCGCCGAAAGTAGGTGCTGATCCACTCGGCCTGCTCTTCCGTCCAGACGTCCCGGCGCAGGATGCGGATGTTCTCCTTCTCCAGTTCGGGGAGCAGCACCTCGTTCAGCGCGCGATACTGATCGGCGACGAGCGTTCGTGCCCCGAGTCCGATGTCGGTCAGCACCTGTCGCGTCGAGCGCCCGTCGATCTCCGTCATGCTGGAGCCGTGGGTCGAGCGCTCCTGGTGCGAGGCCTTGCGCACCTCGAAGAACTCGTCGAGGTTCGTGCTGGAGATCGTGAGGAACTTCAGTCGCTCGAGCAGAGGAATGCGGTCATCCAGCGCCTGCGCGAGCACGCGACGATTGAACTCCAGCAGGCTGAGCTCGCGGTTGAGAAACAGCTCGGGCGAGGCGAATCCGGGCGAGGGCCGCGGCCCGGTGGTCTCGAACTCGTGGTGCCCCTCCAGCTCGTCGGGCGTGTTTCCTAGGTCGTCCAGCATCTCGTGAGAATCGTGTCGGAAGATTCTTCTCATTCCCCAAGGGGAAAGGGGAGCTCGCTGGTGATTCTCGCGCCGAAATTTGGCGTGCGGGACCGCGGCAGCTCTCCTGGCCGCCGAGACCCGCACTCTTTGCTGAATCTTGACCCTGGACCGCCAGAGTCTGCCGTTCACCTGGAACCGGGCGCTCGGGCCGTTTACAGAAAGTCGACCTGCAGCCCGTCCGAGAAGTTCGACGTCGGGACCCCTCCGGCCGAGTCGCGGTACCAGACCTGGAAGTTCCAGGTCTCGCCAGGCTGGACGGATACGAATCCGTTCGGCTGGGGCGTCGCGGTCAGGTCGATGGCCAGGCTGATCTCACCGGCCAGGTTCGACTGCTGGATCTGGCCCGGGCCCACGTAGCGTCCAACGGATCCGGTCACGCAGAGGTTGCCCGCGCTGCCACCTGGGTTCATGGCGAAGCCCTGGGTCTGGCTCGTGATGAAGAACGCGAAGGAGAACACAGGCATGTCCCTGGCGCCCAGCTCGAAGCTGTTGTTCGTCACGACGGTCGAGCCTGTCCCGAAGATAGAGGCCGCGACCCCCGTGGAGTTCACGGCCGGGGTGCAGTAGTTCATGCCGCTGCCTCCGGTGCATGCCGCCCAGCTGGTGATCTCGCTCTGGTCCACGGCTCGCCGATAGACCCTGAACTCGTCGATCGTGCTGCCCGTGAGCATGGTGCCGCCCAGGTGACCTCCGACCTGAAAGTCAGCTGCAGTCCCGTTGAGGTCCAGCGCCGAGCTCTGCGGCATGGTCTCTGTGAGTACGCCGTCCAGGTAGCCCCGTATCTCCTGGGCGACCGAGTCGTAGACGAAGACGATCTGGTGGGGGGTGCCGAGTGTTGTGGCGCCGTCGATCACGATGTCACCGCCGGGGGAGCGCAGCATGATATTGTCCTGGCCAGACGCACCGTTGCAGAAGCACCGCATGGTGGACGCGCTGTTGGCCCCGAAGAAGTACTGGAATCCGTTCCCGCCCGTTTCGAGGTCCACGATCATGCCGATGGTCCAGCTGCTGGTTCCGAAGTCGACCGCGTAGTTGGTCTCGATCAGCAAGGAACTGCCGACGGACTCGGCGGCAAAGCCTCTTCCGCAGCCGGTGCTCGGCGTGAAGATCATCCCCTGGTTGGTCGCGGCGGCGGCGTAGCCAGGCGAGGCCACGTTGGTGACGTCCATCCCATCGAAGGTGAAATGCATGATCTCGGGCGCCTGGGCGAGGGCTGCCGGGGCGGAGACGAGAAGGGACCCGACGAACTGGGGGAGGTGTTTTATGAGTAGAGGCTGCAGGGCGAGGTGCGCCGGTGACCGTTCGACCCCATGGGAGAACCGCCGGGCGAACGCGGTAGAGGATAGCTCTCCAAAAACCTACCAGAGTCTGGCGGCCTCGCCCGCCTTGACTCGTCCTGAGGCAATTCGTCGCGCTGATTTCTGGCCACCTGCCCTCCCAGGGATCGTTGGGGAGCGCTCCCGTGTGTTCGAAGTCCTTGACGTTGCGCGTCATGTGATGGAGGCGCGAGCGACTCCAGCGAACGGTCGCAGCGCAGGACCGCCGCTTCCCACCCGGAGGTTCAGCGGCCCGGCTTCAGGCGGCAGAAGCGGATCACATCGCCCACGATGGCCGACGTGCGGCCCGTCGGGGAGACCTTCAGGTCTCCGCCCGCTTCGTGCACGATCGGCGTCCAGACGAGAAGCTCCTCGTCGGTGGTGGTGAGGAGGGTGTCCTGGGCCGCGGCGGCGAGCGCGTTGCGCACCAGTTCTGCGGCCGCGAGGCGCTCGCGCTTGGGGCGGCCTCCGCCCACGGCCTCGCGCGTTCCCTGGCGCTCGTAGAGCTGGTCGTGGAGCGCGGGGAAGGCCTCGGGGTCCGTCAGGACGCTCGTCATCCAGACGTGGTCGCGGGGACGCAGGTCACTGCCGCGCCACTCGGCGGTACGGGGCGTCGGGAGGTGCTTGTCGACGCTCTTGATCGCACGCGTGAGCTCGGTGGCCTCCCGGCCCTCGATGCTGATCCACGCGACCTTTCGGTCGAGGACGATCGCCTCGAACATCATCGGCGCGAGTTCCGCGACCGCCGCGCCGATATAGAGCGACTTGCCGCCGGGCTTCAGCTGTTCGCCGATCTCCGAGGCGAGCTTCAGGCCCGCGTCGACGATCGCGTTCCGGCGCTCTTCGTCGAAGAAGCCGGACGCGTCGCCTTCGCAGTAGACCGGCGCGAGAACCTCCCAGTCGATGGCCGCGTCGAGTTCGGCGAGGACGGCGCCGAAGCGCTGGATGGAGTGTTCTTCCAGGGAAGCGGAGTCGCTCATGAAGGCGGCGCCTCGGCGCCCGTTCCCGCGGCCTGCGCGGGGCTGAGGGGAATCCAACGCGTCACCTTGCGCGCCGGTGTGATCTGGGCGTCGGCCTCGAGGCCCGCGCGCCAGCGCAGGCCGCCGGGGCCCTCGTAGATGACGCCGTCCTCGAGGGCGCCGCCCTCGCGCGCGAGATGGTGCGCGACGTCGAACAGAAAGCCGAGGACCTCGTAGGGCGAGACGTCCTTGAGATCCGAGGGGAACACGGCCTCCGCGTCGGGCTGGCCGATCTGGCGCAGGCCGACGAGGTCGGCGACGTGCGTGCCCATGCCGGCGTCCGCGAGGCGCCCGTTGATCCAGTTCTGCATCGGGAGCGCCTCCTGGTCCTCGGCGGAACCACGGATCTGGCCCATGATGTGGCCGTCGCGCAGCGCTTCCCCGGCAGGGAAGAACGCGCACAGGCCCTCGGGGTCCGCGAGGAACGCCATCGAGAGGCGCTCCAGCTCTTCGGTCTGGGCGACCGGGCTGCCCGTCGCCTCGACGACGGCGAGGTGGACGAAGCTGCGATGCACCCGGACGCAGAGTTCCGCGGGCTTCCAGACCGCGTTCTGGTCCCCGGCGCGCATCAGCGCGCCGGGATGGAGCCCGGCTGCGACTCCGCCGAGTTCGGCCAGCGACTCGGGATCTTCGTCGGGCCACTGGGCGTTGAAGGCCTGCACGTGCACGACGCCGACGGGCGAGTCAACGCGCACGTACTCTTTCAGAAGCGCGACCTCACCCAGCCCGGAGAGCTGGGTGAGGCGCGCGTAGATCCCCTCGAGGTCCGGGGCGGTTCGGAAAAGGACGGCGGCTACGTTCACGTCACTCGCCGCGCTTCAGCACGTGGTACTGGCCCGCGGCGAGATCACCGAACGCCTGTTCGGTTCCGTCGGGCCAGCGAACGCGGACGTCCTTGGCCATCTCGCCGGCGCCGAGGCCGAAGTGGACGCGCGGGTCGTTGCTGGAGAGGTAGCTGTAGCACGGTTCCGCCTGGCGCTGCTGGCGCGTGCCTTCTTCCATTCCAGCGATCGAGACGCGTGCACCGTGGACGTCGGCCAGCTTGCCGCGCTTCTCCTCGACCACCCGGAAGCCGACCCAGTGCGTGCCCGCTGCGGGCGCGTCGTTGCGCAGGATCTCGACGTTCGCGTCGAGATCCACGACCACCGCGTCGACGTCGCCGTCTCCGTCGAGGTCGCCGAACGCCGCGCCGCGGCTCGTGCCGATGACGGGATTCGCGGTCGCGCCCTCTTCCTGTACCAGCGAGAGGCGAACGTTCTTGCCGCGCATCTGGCCCCTGTAGAGGTGGTTCGGCTCCGCATAGGCGTCCGTCTTGCTGAAGCGCTCATCGTCCTTCCAGGCCTGAACCGCGCCGTTCGCCACGAACAGGTCGAGGACGCCGTCGTGGTCGAAGTCATGGAAGCCCATGCCGAAACCGGTCATGTTGAGGCTCGCGCGCGACGTTCCCGTCATGTTCGTCTTGTCGCTGAACTTGCCGTTGCCGAGGTTGCGGTAGAACGTGTTCGTCTCGCGGCGGAGGTGCGTCATGTACAGGTCGAGGTGCCCGTCCGAGTCCATGTCGATGAACTGAACGCCCATGCCCGCCTCGGGCGCACCGAGGCCGTTGACCGCGCAGCCGACCTCGAGCCCGATGTCCTCGAACTTGCCCGCGCCGTCGTTGCGCCAGAGCACGTTGGGCGTGGCATCGTTCGCCACGTAGACGTCGGCGTCACCGTCGTTGTCGTAGTCGCCGACGGTCACGCCGAGCCCGTTGCCGAAACCCGCCTCGATGCCCGCGCGGATCGTCGCGTCGCCGTAGCCGAGGCGCCCGTGCATGTAGAGCACGTCGACGCTGGGGGCGTTGTAGTTGTTCGGGCTGCAGTAGTCGGGCTCGCCGTAGTAGTTCACGCACGGCGTCTCGATCGCCTCGGACCAGCCGAGGTTGTTGACGACGTAGAGGTCGAGTCCGTTCTTGCCGTCGGCGTCGAAGAACACGGCGCTGGTGGCCCAGCGCGCGTCGTCGACCTTCAGCTTCTTCGACTGATCCGTGAAGGTGCCGTTGCCGTTGTTGACGTAGAGCTTGTTCGGCCCGACGTTGGTGACATAGAGATCGATGTCCCCGTCGCGGTCGAAGTCGGCGCACGCGGCGCCCATGCCGTAGGTGGTGTCGCCGACCCCGGCCTCGTCGGTGACGTCCGTGAAGAGGATCAGGCCGCCCGCGCTGTCGTTGCGGAAGAGCTTGTTGCCCGGCGGCGTCGGCGCGGGTGCTTCTCCCTCTGCCGGCGGTGGCGGCGGCGTGAGGACGCCGCCCTGCACGAGGTACAGGTCGAGGTCGCCGTCCCCGTCATAGTCGAAGAGGGCGGTGCCTCCGCCCATGATCTCGGGGAAGCGGAACCTGTCGGTGCGGTCGGAGACGTGGCTCCAGGTGACGCCGGCTTCCTTCGCGACCTCGGTGAACCAGGGCTTCATGGCTGCGCCACCTTCCTGGGGCAGGGCGCTGGAAGGAGCGGGCGACGCGAGGCCGAAGAGCAGCGCGGTGAGGATCTTATGCTGGTGAATCATCGAATCGTGTCTCTCTCAGGCTCCCTGGTCACTGGTCTGGTCGTCGGTCGTCTCGCCATCTGGATCGGTCGGCGCAGCGCGCTCCGCGGCGATCGCAGCCTGGACGGCCGTGATGAATTCGGCGGCCTGCGGAACGCCCGCTGCGGCCTTCTCGAAGACCGAGAGCGCGCTCTCGGCGCGGTCGAGGTCCTTGACCGTGAGATAGACGCGCACGGCGAACTGAGCCGCGCCCGCATCACCGGGCGTGACGGCGAGGAGCCGCTCGACGTAGGGCGTCAGGGCCTCTGCAGTCGCGAGTTCGGGCATCCCGCTGCGAATCGAGTTTTCGATCATCATCTGCAGCGCGATCGGGTTCATCGGAAACTCGGAGAGATGACGCTCGGTGTGGAGCATCATCTCGCGCGGTCGCCCCATCTGGGCATAGAGCTGCGCGAGCTGCTGGTTGAAGCCAGGCTCGGTGCAGCCGAGACGGAGCGCGTTCTGCATCGATTGCAGCGCGGCCTGGAACTGCTGGCCCTGGGCCTGTGCGTCCGTGGCGAAGCCCGCCAGGCTGCGCTGGGCCACGCCGAGCCAGTAGTGGTTCCGCCCGACGGTGGGGGCTGCCTGGACGGCCTTGGCGGCGTATTCGACGGCCTCCGTCGCCTTGACGGTGCCCTGGCGGCGAAGTTCTTCGAACCGTGCTTCGTCGAGCGGCTGGCCCTGCTGCTGGGCCATCTGCATCTGGCCGAGCTGGCCGACGATCGCCTCCGATTCACGGAGCGCGAGGAGGCACGCATCGATCAGCGTGCCGGGCTCGTTCGGAGAAACATCGAGGCTCTTCTGGAGCAGCTCGCGCGCGCCCTCCATGTCGCCGCTGGAGAGCAGCACCCGGGATGCCAGGTTGAGGACCATGTGATCGTTCGGGCGCTCCTTCAGCACCTCGTCAAGCCCTTGCTTGGCGCCCGCGAGGTCACCGGCCTGGACCTGGTTCTCGATCAGCATCATGCGGCGGCTGAAGCCGCGCGTTGCCTCTCTCAGCTGGGTCCCGTGGGGGTCGGGCGGGAACTGCTGGAAGGACGTTTCGCCCATGACGAGTTCGGGGCGCGCTTCCTCGTCGCGTCCCTGGTCGCTCAGCGCGACGCCGAGGGTGAAGTGGGCCTGCTTGTAGTCCGGCTGGAGCTCCAGCGCGCGGCGGCACAGGGCCTCGGCCTCGGCGGGCTCGCCGAGGTCGATCAACGTCTGGGCGAGGCCGACGCGGCTGGCCGCGTACTCGATCGGCTGGGGCTGGTTCGCCTCGGCGGCGATCGCCTGGCGCCAGGCGGCTTCCGCCTCGTCGAGTTCTCCGATGAGGCGCAGGACGTCCCCGAGCCGCGCCTGGACGACGGGCGTGTTCTTGTAGGCCGTCGCGGCCGCGCGGAGGTCGTTGAGGGCGCCGTCGATCTCGCCGAGAGCGTGGCGTACGACGCCGCGGCGGAAGCGCCATTGGTTCTCGTCGGGGGCGAGTTCGAGCGCCTGGCTGTAGCACTCCTCGGCCAGCGACCAGATCGTGTTCGACTCGTAGGCGAAGCCGAGGGCGACGCGGGCCTCGACGCTGGTCGGCTCCTTCTCGACAGCGGCGATGCGCTCGTCGAGGAGTGCGACGAGCGCCGGGTCCATGGCGGACATGTCCCCGACGCGCGGGGGCGGCCCGACGTCACGGAGCGCCGACGCGGTGGCCGTCTCGAGCGGAGACGTCCAGGCGCTCGGGAGCGGTGCCGAGAGGGCCTGGGGAGCGGCGAGCCCGAGAAGTGCGAGCCCGAAGAGCCTGGATGGAGCCACGGGCGGGAAGGCGCGGAGCCTCTGACTTGAGTGGAGCATGGAAGCTGGTTGGGGGTGGGTCGTCGTGGACGCACCGCTCATCGTAGCCGCCCAGGGGACGGGGCATACGGAAGACTCCGGGGAGCGTTGGCCCCGGCCTCGGAGTCGCGCTGGATCGACCGGGACGGCTCACGGCCGGCGCCCGAGAGCGGACCGTGGCTCAGCGCCCGTACGAGACCGATTCCGTTTCACCCTCGGGGCGCATGCGGAGCGCGCGGACCTCGTCCAGCACGTCCAGAACCGCCTGCATCACGACCTCGGGCCGCTCCAGCTGGAGCTGGTGCCCCGACCCCTCGACGAGCACGCGCTTGGCGCGCGAGGAGAGGTCGAGGAAGGCCTGACTCTGCTCGGCCCAGATTCGGTTGTACGTGGCCAGGGGGAAGTCCGGCGGGACCATGTCCGGAGAAAGGGTCTCGGTCGAGGCGAGGATCCGCATGGGGAACTCGTGCGATTCGTGGATCCGGCGCAGGTACTCGAGTGTCTGGGCTTCGGCGACGAGTTCCTCGGTGGCGCCGCGGCGCACCCGCGGGTTGAGTTCGAGGGCGTCGAGGGTGGCGCGCTGACGCTCCGGAAGCGGAAGTGCTGCGTTCCCAGACGTCTTGCTCTGAAGAATCCGAAGGATCCCGAACGAGGCCAGAAGCGAGGAAAGGCTCAGAAGAAAAGGTGAGGCCGTCGCGGGCGGGATCTGCTCGCGCCGCAGGCGATCCCCGATGCCGTCGTGGAAGGGATCCACGAGCACGAGCCCGGCCGTTTCGAAGGGGTAGCGGTGGGCGTAGGCGCGCAGAATGTGCGCGCCGGTGCCGTGGCCCACGAGGATGGCGGGCTGGCCGGGGGCCAGGCGGGCGAGAAGCTGGTGGAGCTCGCGCGCGAGAGTCTCGGCGTCGCGCGGTGGGGGGCCGGCTTCGCTCCAACCGAGGCCGCCGCGGTCGTACGCCAGGGAAGCGGTGACGGTGCCGAGGTCCTCGGGGAGCCGGCCCCAGTGGGTCGACCAGCAGCCCTCATCGGCCTCGAAGACCACGACCACGTCGCCTTCGCCATGGGCGTTGACATGGAGCCTGTGGCCGCCGACGTCGACGAGTTTGCCAGGGTGAGTCCAGATCTTCGCATCGCGGCTGCGCGCCCAGGCCTCATAGAGAAAGCCCAGGCCGAGGACGGCGGCGATGATGAGAAAGATAGTGGTGGTCACGGGGAGGGCTGGCGACGCGCGGAGCGGGCGGGGATCTTACCCCCTGGGCCCGCTCCCGTTTCGCTGGAAGCTCCGAGACGGCTCGTGTTGCGCGAGATCGAGACGACCCGCGCTCTCAATAGTTCTTGGAGAAGAGGACCCGCTGGGCGCTCGGCTGGCCGGTCTTGACGCACTTACCCGGGGACGGCTCGGGGCCATTTCCGGGCAGGGGAACGCATCGGAGCGTGGCTTTGGTGGCCTCCTTGATCGCCAGCTCGGTCTCGGTCGTCCCGTCCCAGTGCGCGTAGACGAAGGAGCTTTTGCCGTCTTCGAACGCGGCGGTGAACTCCTCCCAGGTGTCGACGACGATGGTTCCGGCTTCCCGCATCGCGAGGGCGCGCTGGTAGAGGAAGTCCTGGAAGGCATCGAGTCGCTTGCCGACTTCGAGGCCAAGGTCATCCCAGCTGAGAGTCTCCTTGACGGCGCGGCCGTTCTCGTCGGTCTCGGCGAGGCGCATCTTGCACATGACGGACTTGGCCTCGAGGTCACGCGGGCCGAGTTCGAGGCGCATGGGGACGCCCTTGCGCTCCCAGTCGTAGTACTTGGCACCGGGTTTCATGCCGGTGCGTGCATCGACCTCGACGTTGAGCCCGTCGGAGCGCAGGTCCTTGGCGATGCGGTGGGCGGCCTCGAGGACCGCGTCACGCTCGTCGTCCTTGCGATAGATGGGCACGATCACGACGTGGATCGGCGCGAGCTTCGGCGGGAGCACGAGCCCGTCGTCGTCGGAGTGCGTCATGATCAGCGCGCCGACGAGTCGCGTGGAAACGCCCCAGGACGTTTGCCAGACGTAGTCGCGTTCGCCCTCGGCGTTCTGGAAGGTGACGTCGAAGGCCTTTCCGAAGTTCTGACCGAGGTCGTGGCTCGTGCCGCACTGCAGGGCCTTGCCGTCCTGCATCATGCCTTCGATGGTGAGCGTCTCGAGCGCGCCGGCAAAGCGCTCATTCGCGCTCTTGATGCCGCAGATGACCGGCATCGCCATGATCTCATGGGCGAAGTCGCGGTAGGTCTCGAGCATGCGGACCACCTCTTCCTTCGCTTCCTCGTGAGTGGAGTGGGCGGTGTGGCCTTCCTGCCAGAGGAACTCGCCGGTGCGCAGGAAGAGGCGCGTGCGGAGTTCCCAGCGCATGACGTTCGCCCACTGGTTGATGAGCAGCGGCAGGTCGCGGTGCGAGTCGATCCACTTCGCGAAGAAGTGGCCGATGATCGTCTCGGAGGTCGGGCGGATGCAGTAGGCCTCTTCGAGTTCCTTGCCGCCCGCGTGGGTGACCACGGCGAGCTCTGGCGCGAAGCCCTCGACGTGCTCGGCCTCTTTCTCCAGGAAGCTCATCGGGATGAGCAGCGGGAACATCGCGTTCTTGTGACCGGTCTCCTTGAAGCGCCGGTCGAGGTCCTTCTGCATGGCCTCCCAGATGGCGTAGCCGTGGGGCTTGATCACCATGCAGCCCTTCACGACGCCAGCGACCTCTGCGAGGTCGGCCTGTGCGATGACGTCCTGATACCACTGCGCGTAGTCTTCCGCGCGTGACTTGATTCTGGCCTCGGCCACTTTGATTCCCCTTGGGATCTCGGGCCCCGATGGGGGCCGCCTATCTTTGGACTCGCGCCGAGGGCCCGCCCATTCGGGTCCCCGGACGGCTCAAGCCCGCGAGCGGAGGAGGGTAGCGGACCGAGGGCGGAACGAGGCTGAATTTCAGTCGGAGGGGCAGATTCTGGGGTCGTGGGGTGAGGGGGACCCTGGGGTCGGGTTCAGGGGTGGGTGAGGGGGGGCGCGCCTTCGTCTTTCCCTCGCCCCTCCCCCGTCCATCCCCTCGGCTTCCCCCTCGCACACCCCCCTCTCCCATCCCTACCCCCCTCCCACCCAGGGGGACCGAATCTGGGCAAAAGCGGTTTCCGAGGCGGTGACTTCTGGGAACGCCGTCCGATTAGACTTATGGGCCCGGTGCAACCAACCCGCCCGGACCCCAGCCCCTCCCTTCGACCCAAGCGCCCCGCCGATGACCGACACCAGCCTCACCATCACGCCAGAAATGACCATGGAGGAGATCCTGACCGTCGCGCCTGCGGCTCAGCGTGCGCTCTTCCAGCGTTATCACGTCGGCGGCTGCTCGGCCTGTGGGTTCCAGCCCTCCGACACACTCGCCCAGGTCGCCAAGGATCACAACATCCTCGACATGAAGGACGTGATCAACACGATCATCCGGGCGGAGACTCTCGATCGCGAGCGCCAGATCCAGCCGGACGAGGTCCGTGCTCTCCTGACGTCAGGCACCGATTTTTCCTTCATCGACGTGCGCGTTCCGGACGAGCGCACGGCCCCTGCGGCCGACGGCTCGGAAGCGTTGGACTACGACGCGTCCGACAAGTACATGTCGCTTCCGAAGGAGCGCCGACTCGTCTTCATCTGCGCCAACGGAGACCGAAGCCTCGACGTCGCGAGCTACTTCATGGGGCACGGATTCACGAACGTGTACTCCGTGCGCGGTGGCCTCGAGAGCTGGCACGGCGCCTCGGCCTGATCCCGGAGCCTTCTTCCCTCCGAGCCCGTTCGTCCGCTCTCCGCCCGGGTCAGTCGCCGAGATCGATCCAGGGCTCATCGAGCCCATCGATCGACAGAAGCCCCGAGCGCTCCCGGATCAGCACCGCTCGTTCCTCGCCCCGGAACTCGAGAACGATCTCGGCCGGCTCGCTCGGGCGTCCTTCCGGGCTGAAGGAGATCGCGCGGTCTCCCCCGGCGCTGACGGACTTCACCCGGACGCCGCGGAAAACCGCGTCGCCGGGGTAGTTCCGCCGGAACTCCCCGGCGCCGTAGGGCGAGATCAGGGAGTCTCCCGCTGCGTCCGTGGCCACGTAGCCCGACCCATCTTCCGGAAAGCGGATCATCAGGATCTCCTCGTAGAGGGCTGCGCGGTTCTGTACCTCTCGGAGGTCTTTGGCGAGGAGCTTCGCGGCGTTGTCCAGTGTCACGGAGGGACGTCCGAAGTAGGCCGGAATTCCGACGCTCGCTGCCAGGGAAAGCAGCGCGAGCACGATCAAGAGCTCGACGATCGTGAATCCAGCCTGCTTGGCCGTCCTCGATCGTCCCTGCGCCTGCCGATCCCCGAGAAGATCGCCTTCTGGCTTGCCCGTGTGCGTTCCTGTCTCTCGCGCCATCGAGAGGTGAATCGACCGTCAGAGCTCGTCACCTTGAGCCAGGAGCGCGTCGCGCATGGGCGAATCCAGGTCGTGCGTTGCCCGGATCGCAACCATGCGTTGATCCGAACGGGCGTGACTCCAGGGGGCAGCGCCCGGCCCCTTCAGCCGCTGCAGCGCAGACTCCTACGCGGTTTTCGGCGAGGAGCAGGCCGCGAGAAGCTCCCGAATCGCATCGACCAGAATCTCTGGCTCGACCGGCTTCGGCAGAGACATCTCGTTCTGGAACTCGGCCGGCACCTGCTCGTCCATGTCGTGCCCGCTCATGAAGAGAAAAGGAAGCCCCGCAGCACGCAGCTGGCTGGCGGTCGGGATCGAGGTTCCATCGCCCAGCTCGAGGTCCAGAACGGCCACGTCCACCTCGCCTGCCCTGATCCGCTGACTCGCGCTATCGTTCCCCTCGAAGGGGCCAACGACCTGCAGCCCGAACGTCGCCAGTGCGAACTCGATCGATTCGGCGAGGGCAGGGTTGTCCTCCAGGACAAGGACGCGAGGCTGCGGGTGGGGCATCTTGGGGAGAGGCGTGGGGTGGCTAGGAAGTTCCGTAGGGCAGCGCAGGAAATTCCTCCCCCGAACTATACCTGGGAGCGTGTTGCGCTTTATGGGATTCGCCCACGCGCCAACCGCTCCTGGTCCCGACGGATGGACCGGTCGCGTGCGGAAACAGGGAGCCTGAGCTGATTCCAGGGAGGACCTCCGCGCCCCGCGCCCGTGGGAGGGGCATACTTTTCGGTGGCGGCCCTTGGCCGCGACAGCGACGCCCGCTTCCTGCACCGAATCCATGCCCGTCCAACACATTCCGACGATCCGTGATGCCGCGACGCCAGTGCCTGTCGAGGGCACGGAAGGGCAGATCGGGCATGGTTTTGCCTTGAATGCTCATTCCGGCCGTCGCCCTTCCGTCCTGTGGCCCCTCGCGCTGCTGCTGACGCTGATGGCCGCCGTGAAGCTCCTCGTGCTGGTGATGCCTCCCACGGCGATCTCGCCGAACGGCTTCCCCGACAACGAAGAGTGGCGGCGCGGCATGGCCGCCCACGAGTGGATCACCGGTCCGCTGCTGTCGCCGTTCGACTACCAGCAGGGGCATTTCCAGGGCGGGACGCTGCTGACGATCCTCCTGGTGGCTCTCAGCTACCTTGGTTTCGGCGAGTCACCGCTGACCATGCGGCTGCCGAACCTCCTGTTCGACGGCGTGACGGTCGCGTTCCTGTTCCTTCTCGTCGACCGACTCGTGTCGCGCCGAGCGGCCTGGGTCGCAGGCGTGCTGGCGGCCATCCCCTCACCCGGCTACGCGATGGTCAGCGCCATCGTCTGGGCGTCCCACGTCGAGGCGAACGCCTTTGCGATGGCGCTCCTCTTCGTCTGGTACCGCACCGTTTTTCGGGGGCGAGCGGCCGGCACGCCAGCCGAGTTCTCGGATCGTGCGAGCTATCGCAGTGAGTTCCTCCTTGGCGTCCTCGCAGGCCTCGCTATCTGGTACCACTACGGCCTTCTCGTGTGGCTGGCGGTCATGCTTCTGACCGAGCTGGCGCGGGACTGGCGCTCCTGGATCCGGCCCGCGATGGGCGTCCGCGTCCTCGGCTTCCTCGTCGGCCTCGCGCCCTGGTGGCGCTACAACCTCGCCAACGACTGGGAGGGACTCGGCGTCTACGGCAAGAGCGCCAGCGGGCACTTCCAGACCGAACTCGAGTCGGTCCAGGTCACCTTCGAGCTACTCGTGACGCACTTCCTGCCGCACTCGATGTACCTCCCTGCCTGGGGCGGCGTCGGACCGGTTTTGGAGTGGGCGTTCTACGTCGTGGCCACCGCTGCGTGGATCGCGATCTCTTTTCAGGAAGTACGCGCCTGGCGCCGCACGGGCCAACCGACCGCGCTCCTCGCGGTCGCGCTCTATCCGATCCTCTGGACGTTCCTCTACACCTTCGGAACGTTCCACGGGCAGGACTGGTGGGTTTCCGGCTACCGCTACATGCTGCCGCTGCACCCGGTCGCCTGGATCGCGATCAGCGTTCTCTTCACTCGCCTGCGTACGAGGCTGGAGATCCCCGTGGTCGCCGTCGCCGTCGGGGTCTTCCTGACCGGCATCGTCAGCTTCTTGAACCCGGCCGCGATTCGCTCGAATCTGAGCGGACCCGGCTACATCCATGGAAGCGTGGCACGCCTGATGATCTACCGCCACGGAGACAGCCCCGAGGTCCTCCTACCCGCTCTGGAGAAGGCGATCGAAACGCGCGACTCGGAAGAGGCCGAGGAGATCCTGTTCACGGTGGGGAACAGCCTGCTCTTCCAGGCCCAGGCACGTCGCCCCCCGAAGTGGGCCAGGCCAGAACAGGAGGCGGAGTTCACTCTCCAGAAGGAGAAGCACGTCGAGAGCATGCGCGTGCTCGCCGAGCGCCTCCCGGAGCGTTTCCGGCCCTACTTCACGCTCCTCCCGAATTCGCAGCAGCGCCCGTTCGGCTGGGCGCAGCGGGATCTCTTCTGGAAGCAGTGGAAGGCCCTCGGCCAAAAGATCCCGGACGGGGCCTATCTGAACTGACACTCGGACCCGGTGCGGCTGGGCCCGGTAGACTATGGGAAGCACGCTGACCCGCGTCAGACCGACCCCCGATGAAGAACCCCGTCATAGAGAACGCCGCCTCCGAGCGGCAAGTGGGCCTGAAGACACGTCTTCACTTCTCCATCTACTCTTCGAGGGCAGGCTTCCGTCTGCTCCAGGCCCAGCGCCGCGCCGCGCACCCCTTCGAGCTCCTCCGTCGCAAGCGCGCCGCGAGCGCCCTCGCGGCGAAGGTCGTCGCCTCCGGCGCGAAGCCGCTGCGCATCGATCCGAAGCTCGGCTACCGCTGGATCGAGCCCGGCGAACTCCCCGGCATCGATACGATCGTCGAATCCTGCACCGAGGCCATCGGCGAGGCGCGGCCCCACGTCCAGCGACTCATCGACGCCGCGCCCGGCCGCTTCCGGATCGCCTTCGACTTCCTCGGCGATGACCGCGTCGCGGACCGTCCTGAACTCGTCGACTCGATGGTGACGGACGAGCTGCTCGACTGCGTGTCCGACTATCTCGGCGCTGTGCCGGTGCTGCGCCGCGTCGCGATCGGGTACTCACCGGGCCAGCCGGAAGAAGCCCACGAAGAAGAGTGGGGCGGAAGCCAGCTCTTCCACTACGACGGCGAAGACGATCGCCAGATCAAGCTCTTCGTTCTGCTCAGCGACGTCGAAGACGAGCGCCATGGCCCGCTGACCTTCTTGCCCGCCGACGTTTCGGCGCGCGTGAGCGACGCTCTCGGCGGCAAGCCCGAGGGGCCGGCCGGATCGTACATGCGGGCCGGTCCCTACACGGACGCCGAGGTGCGCAAGCATGCGGCGCCGGAGGAGTTCGTCCAGATGACGGGCAAGCGCGGTCGCGCGCTGCTTCTCGATACCTGCGCCACGCTGCACCAGGGTAGCCGCGTCAAGGCGGGCCACGAGCGCATCGTCTTCATGGGCGCGGTCCAGCGCTACCACCTCGTCCACGCGACGCCGTACAACTGGTTCGACGCGGAGCGCTTCGCCGCAGGAACCCCCCAGCGGTTGGCGCTGACGCCGCCGGATCCGCGCTCCCGGGGATTCTTCTTCCCGGACCCCTTGCGCGGCGATCATGCGACGAACGCGCGCGGCGCGGGCTGAGCCAGCGAATCGAATGGATCACGATGCGCCGATTCGCGCAGTTCCAATCCGCCGGACACACGTTAGAGTCCCCAGCATGACGACCCTGCAGCACTCGAGTCTCGCGGACCTGGAGCGTAAGAAAGCGGCGCTCGGCGACCATCCTGCCTATCAGGCGCTCGACTCGCTCTCGAGTCTCCGACGCTTCATGGAGCACCACGTGATCTGCGTGCTGGACTTCATGTCGATCGTGAAGAGTCTCCAGCGCGACCTCACTTCGATGGGGCCCGTCTGGCTTCCGCCCGCAGACGCCGAGGTGGCGCGCTTCATCAACGAGATCATCCTCGACGAGGAGTCGGACGCGGAGTTCCCGCGCTACGCGGCGGCCGCAGGCCTGGGTCGCCGCGGGCCCGCAAGCCACTTCGAATGGTACCTGGCGGCGATGGACGAAGTCGGCGCGGACACCGGCCCGATCCGCGGCGTCGTCGAGCGGCTTCGCGCCGGAGAAGACCCGCTGAAGGTGCTACGGAGCTGCGCGCTCCCCGACGCTTCCGCCGAGTTCGGCCGCCACACCTTCGAGCTTCTCTGTCGTCCCCTGCACGTGCGCGCCGCCGTGTTCTTCCACGGCCGCGAAGACGTGATCCCGCGCATGTTCATGCCGCTCGTTCGCGAGCTGCAGGCGAGCGGCACCCCGTGCGGCCTGCTGCTCGGCTACCTCGAGCGACACATCCAGGCGGACGGCGATCATCACGGACCGCTCGCCCGGCAGATGCTGGCGACGATCTTCGGCGGCGACGTGGCGAAGATCTCGGAAGGCATCCTCGCGGCGGAAGCAGCACTCGAAGCGAGGCGAGCGCTGTGGGATGCGCTCGCCCCCGTCTGATCGATTTGCGCTAAGCGCGCGAGCCGACGGCGGTCTGAAGGGACTCGAAGCCGTCGCGCTCCAGGCAGCGCGCCAGGCCTTCGATGATCTCGCCCGCGAGACCTGGGCCCTGGAAGACGAGGCCTGTGTAGAGTTCGATCAGCGAGGCGCCGGAGAGCACGCGCTCGTAGGCGGACTCGATCGAATCGATGCCGCCGACGCCCACGATGACGGCGCGGTCGCCGACGCGGCGGTAGAGGTGGCGGACCATCGCGTTGGCGCGCTCGCGGATCGGCGCGCCGCTGAGGCCGCCGCGGCCGATCTCTTCGATGCGGGCTGCGCTCGTGTGCTTGAGACCCGCGCGGTCGGAGGCCGTGTTCGTCGCGACGAAGCCCCCGATGTCGCGCTCGAGCACGAGGTCCAGGAGCGCGTCGATCGCGCCGGAGTCCATGACCGTGTCCGACGTCCGGGCCGCGGGGGGCGAGAGCTTCACCAGCACCGGCACTTTCGACCCCTGGCGCGCGCGCTCCGTGAGGACGGCGTCGAGGAGCGGCGCGAGCGCCTCGGGGGATTCGAACGTCTTGCCCTCGGCCGTGTTCGGGCAGGAGACATTGAGCACGAGGAAATCGGCGTGGGGGAGCAGCGCCCGCGTGCTCGCGACGAAGTCCTCGATGCCGGCGTCGCCGAGGATGTCGGGGCTGTGGGTCTTCGCGATGTTGATGGCGAGCCGGAAGTCCTTCGGGCGCCCCGTGCGAGCGAGACGAGCGGCGATGGCCTCGGCCCCGTGATTATTGAGGCCCATCCGGTTGATGAGCGCCTCGTCTTCGGGGAGGCGGAACGCGCGCGGCTTCGGGTTGCCGGCGCTCGGGAGGGCGCTGACGGAGCCGACCTCGCAGAAGCCGAGGCCGAGGCCCGGCCAGAGGCGGACGAGTTCGCCGTTCTTGTCGAGGCCCGCAGCGATACCGACCGGCGTGGGGAAGCTCTGGCCGAGGACGTCGACGCGCAGGCGGGCGCGGTCGGCCGCGGAGAGGCTCGGCGCGTAGAGCGCGCGCACGAGCGGCGGCGCGAGCTGGCCGAGGCGCCCCAGGCGAATACCCGCATGGTGCGCGGTCTCGGCGGAGGCGCGGAAGAGGACGGGGCGGAGCGCTCGGTAGAGGGAGGCCATCGGCGGCGGAGAGAATAGCGGATGGCCTCCCCGCCAGGCGGCGCGAAGTGGGGACTACCGCAAGCGTGCAACGCGGCCGTTCGGACCTGCGAACCAGATCGCGCCGTCGAGGAGCGCGGCGTCGACGCAGTGGAAGCCCTCGGAGCTGAAGGGGCGCCAGGTCTTGCCGCCGTCGCGGCTGATGTCGGTGCCGGTCTGGCCGGTGGCGATGAACCAGCCGTTGCCGAGGGCGACGGAGCCGGCGCGCTGGCCGCGCGGGCCGACGTCGGGGGACTTCCAGGTCTTGCCGAAGTCGACGCTGTAGGCGGCGTTGTCGACGCCGCCGGCTTCGCGATCGAGGAAGTCGCCGCCGACGATGACGCCGGTGCCGTCCTCGCGGAAGGAGACGCTGAAGGCGCCGGCGCCCGCGCCCTTGGCGGCCACGGGCGTGTCGGCAGGCGTCCAGGTGCGGCCGCTGTCCTCGCTCCGGAAGACGCGGGCGGTGGACTTCGTGCCGCCGGTGACGATCCAGGCGCGCAGGCCGCCGAGGGTGCGGAGGCCGGTGCCGCTGGCGGCGAAGCTGGCCTCCCCGGTTTCGAGGGCGACGGGGCCGGTCTCCGACGGCGTCCAGGTGACTCCGCCGTCGTTCGAAAGGAGCACGCGGAAGCGGCCGTCCTCCATGGGGTCCCCGTAGGCGATGAGGTGGTCGCCGTCCCAGGCGTCGAGGCCGTCGAGGAAGGCTTCGGGCGCGGTCTCGCGGTGCTGCTCGGTCCAGGTGGCGCCGCCGTCCTCGGTGTAGAGGATGCGCGAGGAGTTGCCGGGGCCGGCGGTCATGATCCAGGCGATGTCGGCGCTGATGGCGAAGACGTCGCGGACGTCGAGGCCCGCGATGGACGCGGGGGCGACGTTGGACCAGCTGCGTCCAGCGTCGGTCGTCTTGACGACGGTGGCGCCGCTCCCGGTCGCCCAGGCGATCTCGTGGCTGACGGCGGCGAGGCCGCGGAAGCTGGACCGGGTGCCGGTTTGCATCAGCACGAGGCCTTCGGTCTCGGTGCGGAGGCCGAGGTCGTGGATCTCGTCTTCGGTCAGCCACATGGAAGTGGGCCTTTCTCCCGCAGCCACCGCGCGACGCAGGTTAGCTCCTGGCTCGATGATGCGCCGCTGCGCGGCCTGCAGGAGTTCCATGCCGGACCGGTGGACGGTGCCGCCGCGGGGGACACGCACGAGGATTCCGGACCGCTGAATGAGGTCGGCGACCTGCCGCGTCACTTCGGGCACGGCGCGCGGTCCTTCGAATTCGAGTACGAGCTCGTCGACTGCCCGATGCTCGAGCAGGACCTCCAAGAAGCGACCCGGGGTCGAGGCGTGCAGGTTCCCTCGCATCGACACCACGTTCTTCGTTACCTCGAAGACCGCTGCGGAGCGGCAGGCGCCATCGAACGCCACATACTCTTCAGGGTCGAGGCGCCGGTCGGCGGAGCTGTCGAACATCTGCCAGCCGTAGAGTTCGATCATGGGCGCCTCGATCTCCTTTGGCTCCAAGAAACCGTTGCCGTCGGTATCTCGGGCGCGGAAACCCTGTCGTGCCGCTGCCTGGCGCTCGGCTTCCGCCCTTTCAGGCGCGGTGGACGCAGGGGCGGGGTCGGTGGCTGCCCGGGCATCCGCCCAGGCCAGCGCGGCGGCCGCGGCTTCGTAGCGATTCACATGACCGTCGCCGTCGGCGTCGAGCAAATCACGGACGGTCGCAGCCTGGGGCAAGATCAGAGCAGTAGCGAGAAGCAGCATCGACATGGGGGAAAGGCTACCTCCTGGGCGTGAGGATGGGGCCACGGGGTGCCCTGGAGTGGGAATGCGGCTGGCTGGCCACGAATCGCGTCCGGGGCCTCAAGGCATCCGCGTGGAAGGTCGATGACGGAGGTGACTCAGGGGCCCCGTTTCAGCGGGGACGTCTGTCGGCGGGGGCGCTGGCTGGCTCCCCCGGCAAACGCTGATTTTCTTATCTCCGACGATCCGATCGACACCCCCATGTTCAAGCCCACGCTCTTCCAGGCTCTCCCGATGTCTCTCGGACTCGGACTCCTTTCCGTCGCCTGCTCCTCGACGAGCTCGACGGTGAACACATCCGCTCCTGTCTCGGCGTACGATATGGCCGTCCAGAGCGGCGAGGCGTACACGCTGACCGTGCTGCGCGCCGGAGACTCGATGAGCCTGCCGAAGGGTGCCGAGCTCAGCGAGCTCACCCACGCTCACCAGAACTTCCTGGAGTCGATGTTCGACGAGAGCTTCCTCCTGACGTCGGGGCCGCTCGTGGCGCCGCGCTCGGAGACGAACCTTCGCGGGCTGTTCTTCATGGACGCGGCCGATCCGAGCGCTGCCCAGGCTCGCACCTGTGAGGATCCGGCCACGAAGTCGGGCATCTTCCAGATGGAGTCGATGCCGTTCGCGACGCGCTTCGACCTGCGCGCGCTTCCGCCGATCGAGCGCGGCTTCCGCATGCAGCGCGGCTCGGACGATGTCGTGGCGCGTCCGTACGTCATCGCGATGATCCCGACGAGCGTGGCCGCGAACGTGATCTTCGAGCAGCTCGGCGAGACGGCGATCTTCTACGGCGACGTGCTCGGCGGCTCCTTCAAGGACCAGTCGATCTGCGTCCTCGACTGCACGACGATCGGGGACGCCCAGGCGGCGCTCGCGGGCGTCACTTCGATGGTCGAGGAGTTCACCTTCCACCCCTGGGTCTCGACGACCTCGGTGGCCGAGCTCAACTGAGCGCAGGTCAGGACCCCTTTCGCGCGCTGATCCCGCGCGATCCGGAGCGCCCGCCGCCGATTCCTCGGCGCGGGCGCTTTCTTCATGGGATAACCTTGGGGCCCAGCCATGTCACGGATCGTCAACATCGCCGCCTATCAGTTCGCCACGCTCGAGGGGCTCCCGGAGCTGCGCGAGTCGTTCCTCGTTCTCTCCAGAGACCTCCAGCTCAGGGGCACGATCATGCTGAGCGAGGAGGGGATCAACCTGGTCGTTGCGGGGTCCCGCGAATCGATCGATGCGCTCGTGGCCCACATCCGTGCTCTCCCGGGCCTCTCCGATCTGGAGACGAAGGAGAGCCTCAGCGACGCCCAGCCCTTCCGCCGGATGCGGGTGAAGATCAAGCGGGAGATCATCGCCTTCGGCGTGGAAGGTATCGATCCGCGAAGCCATACGGCGCCGCGGATCACCGCGACCGAGCTCAAGCAATGGCTGGACGAGGGCCGTCCGTTTACGCTCCTCGACACCCGCAACGACTTCGAGGTCGCGGCGGGGACGTTCAAGAACGCGATCCCGATCCGAGTTCAGAACTTCCGTGACTTCCCCAAAGCGGTCCAAGCCCTCCCCGAGTCCCTCAAGGCCACTCCTGTGGTGACGTTCTGCACGGGGGGCATCCGCTGCGAAAAGGCGGCCCCGTACCTGGAGCAAGCGAACTTCGAGGAGGTCTACCAGCTGGACGGCGGAATCCTGAAGTACTTCGAAGAGGTGGGCGGCGCCCACTACGAGGGCACCTGCGTGGTGTTCGACGAGCGAGAGTCCCTGACCCCCGCCCTCACCCCGCACCCCCTCCCCTGAATCCGGAACAAGCGGACCAGGTGCATCCATTCCGGAACGAACGGACCTGGTCCGTTCGTTCCGGAATGGATGCACCTGGTCCGCTTGTTCCGGAATGGATGAACCTGGTCCGTTTGTGTCGGTATTTGAGGCGAATTGTCGCGGGGAGGGGTGGGGGAGGTTCGGAGTGAGAGGGTCGTGCGGATTGGTCGGAGTGACGGTGGCGGGGATTTTTGGGCGCCCTAGATTGGTGGGGCGAAGGTGCGGCCTCGGTTGGCTCCTTCCTTCATCGCAGCGCTGGCCCCTCTCTCCGCTTCTCTCATGGTCTGGAACTTCCTTTCCGATGTCTTGGCTCGCCGAGCGCGTCTCTTGGTGATGTTGGTCGTCGTGGTGGGCTCGCCGTTTCTGGGCGTCGCCTCCGCGCAGGGAGCTGGCAAGGGGGCCTCGGCTGGACGGAGACCTGCGGGGGACGCACCCGCGGCACGACCCGCCGGTCCGGCGACGGGCAAGAAACCGCCCGCGGTGGCTGCTGACGCACAGAGGATTGCCATCGCCCTGAAGCAGATCACGGCAGCCCTCGAAGCCGGCGAGATCTCGCCCGAGCGAGCCTTTCAGCAGATCGGAATCGTTCACAAAGGGTGGTACGACGCCCAGCCGAAGGCGGCCGCGCCCAAGGGGAAAGAAACTGGCGCTCCGACGCCTCCAGCGCGGAAGCCCCCGGTGCAGAAACCTGCTGCGCCGAAGTCCGCGCCTGGCACCCCCGCTGCACCGGCGAAAGTGAAGCCCGTCGAGGCTTCTTCCGACAAGCTGCCCACCTTCGCCAAATTCGACGCCGTCAGCCGGACGCTCGACCGGCGCGTGGCCGCCGGTGAGATCACCCGCGAGGAGGCGAACCGGCAGCTTGCCGCCTACCAGCGACGGCTCGCCATCGACTCCGGCGCCCTCCCCGCCAAGCCGACCGCAGAGGACCTACCCCGCTACAAGGAGAAGAAAGCCCAGCTCATCCGCCAGGTGAATGCCGGGAGGAAGACCGTCGAGAAGATGGAACAGGAGCTGGCCAGCCTGAAAATCCTCCTGGAGGCAACCGGCCAGGTCGACGCGCCAGCAGCGCCAGCAGGTAAGGCGCCAGCAGTTAAGGCGCCTGCAGGCAGGGCCCCCGGAGGCACGGCACCCGCGCGTCGGGGCCCCGATGCCAAGAATCAGCCGGCCGGGAAGAAGCGCGCACGGGGCAAACCGGTCGCGAAGCCGCCGGTTTCGAAGAAGCCAGCCCCCGCCCCCGGCCCCGGCGGCGCGGGCCTGTAGTCTTACCGCCACGATGGCGAGAGACCCGCTTCACTACCTCGGCGGCTACCCCGAGAAGACCCTGCTCCAGGTCCAGCGCCTCATCGACGAGGGGCGTCTCGGAGCCCACGTGGCCGCCCGCTACGAAGGCGTCCACGATCGAACGACGAACAAAGCCCTCTTCGAATACGTCAAGGATCTGAAGCGCCACTACATGCGCACGGCACCGCCCGTTTCCAGGGCGACCTACGACGATCGGCTCATGGCCGCCGAGAAGGCTCTCGGGCTCCACACGTTCTCCTCGAAGGCCCACGGCGGCAAGCTGCGCGCGAGTTCCGACATCCGCATCGCCGGCGTCTTCCGCGACGCGCCCGAGCCGTTCCTCCGCATGATCGTGGTCCACGAACTGGCTCACCTGCGCGAGAAGGATCACAACAAGGCGTTCTACCGTATGTGTGAATCGATGGAGCCGGACTACCACCAGCTGGAGTTCGACGCCCGCCTCTTCCTCACCGCGAAGGAACTGGAGCGCGCTGCGAACTGACCGCAGCCCGGCTCACCGATTCGGCCTCAGCCGTCCGCGGGCAGGAAGACCCAGAGCTCGGGTCGGCCCACGTTGCAGTGCACCAGCCGACTCAGCGGGTTCATGCCCGCCACCGACAGGTAGATCGCCGTCCGCGCGATGTGCCACGGCGCCACCTCGGGCGCCGGGTGCAGGAGCGCCTGCTGGCGCCGCTCCACGCTCGGGATCGGATGGAAGATCGTCTCGACGCGCGGCTCCCGCGAGGGCTCGTCGTCCTGAAGCCGATCGAGGGCTTCGACCGCCGAACTCAAAACCTCGGCTGTGGCGCCCGGGATCTCGGCCGCCGCAATGGCGTCCGCAGCCACCGTGGCCGCCCGGCTCGGCGTCGGCAGGATCACGAGTCCGAGGAAGGAATAGACCGTGAACCAGAGCGAGGTCATCAGGATCTCTTCGACGGAGTAGACGCCCGCCGACGGCATTTGCGTCGCGAGCGCGAACACGATCAGCGTCCAGCCGATCGCGCCGACCTGGCCCAGCGCTCGCAGTCCTCGATCAATGATCGCGGTTCGCCGCGCCACCAGCACCGCGATCGAGGTCGCGTCCAGGCGCTCGAACCAGAGGGCCGGAATCACCAGCGTGTCAGCCGTCGGTGGGCCGCTGATGCCGCCCGTGAATCCCTCGTCGCTCGCATCGAGGACGACGATCGGTGGGGCGACGACGCCCATGGTCCGCAGATCATCCTCGATGAGATCGAACGGCGGCCGGACCCTCTTCATCCCACCGATCAGCTTCGCGAGCCAGGTCTGCAGCCAGATCAACGCAACGAGGATCAGCGCCAGCATCACGAACGCGCCCGGATGCCCGCCGTACCGCCCCGCGACCACCATCGCAGCGCCGGAGAAGCTCATCGTCAGGATCATGATGAGGACACCGCGCAGCCAGCCGAGGAACCACTCGCCGAGGCCGTCCGGATGCTGGCGCCCGAACTTCTTCGGGAGGATGTAGCCGCCGAGCAGCTCGAAGGGGAGCGCCAGCAACGCCACGGCCGAGATCCACACCGCCAGGAGCGACGCGTCCGTGAACAGGGCGCCTCCCTTGTGCTCGAACACCTGCAAGGGCACTTTCAGCACTGCGGCAACCAGGCTCAGGACGACGAACGTACCCACGCCGGTGATGCCCAGCCTCAGCCGAGCGCGCGCGTAGGTCGGAGCCTCGAGAAATACATGGAGCGGGTTCATGGGAGACCCCGTCTATTCGACGAAGTTCGGACCTGGATTTCGCGAACTGTTCGGGACTTCCATGATCGGATTCTCGAGCGCCCTCGGAATCGCAGGTCGTCGCCGCGTGCTCAGTCCAAGGATCACCAGAGCGCCGCCCACGAGCTGGAGCGGCGTCGGTTCTTCGCCCAGGAACCACCAGGCGACGGAGAGCGCGACGACGGGTACGAGGTAGCTGAACGTGGCCGTTCGAGCGGGCCCGAGCGTCCGCACGCTGCGGTTCCAGAGCGCGTAGGCCACCCCGGTCGACAGGACGCCCGAGTAAAAGAGTGCCGCCCCCAGGTACGCGGGTCGCGCAGGCTCGACGGCGCCGAGAAACGGCAGCGCGAGCAGCCAGTGGCCCGGCAGCGAGATGAGCACGGACAGGTACGCCAGCCGCGTCGCCGGGATCGTCTCGAGCAGAGGTTTGCTCAGCACGGTCGTCCAGGCGAACGTCATCATCGCGGCCAGGATCGTGAGGTTGCCCCAGAGTTCGTTCGGAGCCGTGGGCGGCGCGTCGTCGCCCCGGACGGCGCCCGAGGTGGTCACGAGCAGCGTCCCGGCGAACGCGATGGCGAGCGATAGCCCTGCGCGCCCGGTCGGCCTCTCCAGGCGATAGAGCGCGCTGAAGAGCGCCGCCCAGAGTGGCCCGCTCGCGATGATGAGGGCCGTGTTCGAAGCCGTCGTCTGCTGCATGCCCCAGAGGAACAGCACCTGATACGCGAGGCTGGAGAGCAGCCCGTACCACAGGATCGTGCCCCACGGGACCCGCGTCGCGGGCCGGCCGCCGCGCTCCACGCGGTCGATGATCCCGAGGGCGACCGCGCTCAGCGTCAGCCGCGCTGCGTTGAACAGAAACGGATGCATTTCCGCCAGCGCCGCCTTCATCACGGGCACATTGACGCCCCAGATGATGGCCACGGCGAGTGGCGCGAGGAAGGCGCGGCGGTTCAAGTGGATGGAGCTTCGGCTGAGCGCAGAGGATGCCGAAGAAAACGGCCGGAAGCGGCAAGAAGAATGGGCGAAACCAACGATCAGGGACCGGGAGACGATCCGTCAGGGAGCGAGGGCACCGCGCGGCGCCGTGGACTCCTGGGCGGGATCATCAAGACTTCCAAGGCGACCACGGCGCGGCCGACCCCGGAGACGGCCTCCTTGGCCGCGCGGAAGTGCCGCAGCTGCGGCGCGGGCAGGCCCGAGGGAACGGACCTCCGCGTGTGCGCGTACTGCGGTGACAGGTTCATGACAGACGATGCGGGTCCCGGCGTTGACGCGGGCGGCGCGTCCGCGGACTCTTAGCCCATGGGAACCGAAGCCACTGAAACGGCCGCGCTCCTCGCTCGCTGGGACGCGTTCCTCGGCAAGATCGAGGGGACGATGCACGAGACCCTGGAGGACGCGGGGCCAGCGCTTTTCGAGCTGGCGCTCGCGGAAGACGGCGGCGTCGTTCCGTTTCTGAACGGCACGGCGGCGGTCAAGCGGCAGGTCCAGGACCTCATCGGCCGTATCCACACGACCTGGCACGATCAGGTGCGGCCCAAGCTCCGCGCGGCGGATCCCGAGGAGAAGCACTGGGACGAGCTCGCCGAGAGCATCAAGGGCTCGAACCAGAGCGACGGCGCGTCCCCCGTGATCTTCCGCTGGGAGACCGTGCTCTGCGGCCAGGTGGCCGAGCGGCTGCATGAGCGGACCCTGGGCGAGGCGCGGACGTCGTTCCGCTGCACGCTCTGCTCCGCCGACATCGAGGTGACCGAGAACCTCTTCCGTGCCCACTACGTCGCGTGCCCCTACTGCAGCGGCCGCAATACCTACGAGCCGTCGACGGCGCTGCGAGAGACCCTCCACTTCACGGCCAATCATCTCGCCCGCTATCGAGCGCTGGACCTGCACGACGAGCTGGAGGCCCAGCACGAACGCTGCGGCCGCGCGCGCGTTCCCGTCCCCGACGAGGCGGTCGAGGCCCTGCGCGCCGCGCACATCGCCTACTACACGAAGATGCTGAAAGAGCGCATCGCCGTGGTCCCTGAGTTCGCGCAGACCTACGAGGGCGACCTCGACCGCTACCTCCGGGAATTCAAGATCAAGGAGGCTCACCTGAAGGGCCTTCCCGTTCCGTCCCCGTTCTCCAACTAGACCCCCGCCTCCAGCCCTCCCATGCACGGAATCGACTTCATCGACTACGCCGCCACCAACGCCTTCCTCGCCCAGGGGAAGGACATCAAGGAGCTTCTTCCCACCCTCGGCGTCGAGCTTCCCCAGTGGGAGGAGGCGTCCGCGCACTGGGAGAACCAGATGGCGAACGACCCCGAGTACAAGCTCGCGATGCAGCTCGGCGAGGTCTTCCAGAACCCGGCCCAGGGCAAGTACGCGGGCGCCGCGACCCAGACGGCCGATGACGCGGTCGACAAGATCCCCACGGTGGAGGCGTTCATCGATCTGGAGCAGATGATGTCGGCGGCGACGTCCTTCGGCGTGGATCCCCAGGCGGCGATGCTGGAGCGCGGGATCACGATCATGGACTACAGCCAGGCGAGCATGCGCTTCATGGAGAAGATCAACGCCGAGCTCAGCGCAGACGAAACGGGCGCCTTCAACCACTACCTCGGCGACCTGCGCACGGCGGCCGAGAAGAAGTACACCGCGATCTTCCAGGAACTCGCCGGCGGAGCGATCGGCGACGACATCGAGTTCTGATGGACCCGAGCCGCCGATCCGAGGGGAAGCCCGCGCTCGACCCTGAGCGCTGGGAAGCCCTCTGTTCTCGTCTCGCGCCAGCGCTGGACGCGCGCGCGGCCTTCGACGAACTCGAAGCGGCGCATGCGGAGAGCCACCGCGCCTACCACAACGCGGAGCACATCGTCGAGTGCCTCCAGCGCTTCGACGAGGTCGCGGGTCTGGCGCAGGATCCCGATGAGGTCGAGTTCGCGCTCTGGCTCCACGACGCGATCTACAAGTCGCGCGGCGGCGACAGCGAGGCGGAGAGCGCCGCGTGGGCGGTGCGCCTCCTGCGCGAGGGCCGCGCCCCGGAGCCCACCATCCGGCGCGTCGAGTCGATGATCCTGGCGACGAAGCACAGCGCCGAGCCGCCCTTCCCGGATGCCGCTTTGATGGTGGACATCGACCTGTCGATCCTGGGCCGCGACCCGGCCCGCTTCGATCGCTACGAGCAAGACGTGAGACGCGAATACCGCTGGGTTCCGGGCCCGCTCTTCCGGTCGAAGCGCAAGGAAATGCTGGTGGCGTTCTTGGCGCGCCCGCACCTCTACGCGACCGAGTTCTTCCGCGAGCGCTACGAAGGCCAGGCGCGCGAGAACCTGGCTCGGTCGATCGCCAGCCTGTGATTCGGAGCTCCGTTACAAGGACGTGACGCGAACGTGCTCGGGTGATCCGTAGCGTCGCGTTCCTTTCCCTTACCAGGTCGCCCCATGCTGCTCCACCTCGTCCCCTTCCTGTTGTCCACCAGCCTTCTCGCCTGCGGGTCGGTTCCCGAATCCCAGTCGGTCCAGGACCTTCCCCCTGCGCTCTTCCAGTACCCGGGCGCGCCCTTCGAGGCCAAGAACGGGGACCTCTGGTTCTCCTCGGTGGGGGCGGGCCTGGTGCGCTTCGATGGCGAAAACTTCGTCACGTTCACCACCAAGGACGGCCTCGCGGCGGACATGATCCGGAGCATCGTGGAGGACGAGGAGGGCCGCTTGCTGTTCGCCACGACGGCCGGCGTCTCGCGCTACGACGGCGAATCCTTCACGACCCTTTTGGACTACGAAGACATGCCGGTCACCAGAACCTTCTCGGAGGGAGGTCACCATCGAGACGTCTGGGACCTGCACTTCGACCGACACGGCACCCTCTGGATCACGACCCTGGCGGGCATCTTCCGTCATGACGGCCAGAAGTTCGCCGCGTTCCTCCTGCCCGTAGAGGGCGCCCCCGGACGCTTCGAGTTCACGCCCAGGTTCGTCTATTCCATTCACGAGGCGAAGGACGGCGCGCTCTGGTTCGGCACGGACGGAGCGGGCGCGGTCCGCTACGACGGCGAGGCCATGGAGGTCTACACGGCGAAGGAGCACGGCCTCGCCAGCGACCGGGTCTGCACGATCCTCGAGGACGGCCGCGGCGACGTCTGGTTCGGAACCTCGGACGGAGGCGTGAGCCGCTACGACGGGACTCGGTTCACCACGCACCTGCGCAGTGCCGCCCCTTCCAGGCACACGGGCTGGGGCCGCTACATGGCGATCCACGAGGACCGCGCCGGTAACGTGTGGTTCGGCGCCTCGATGGAAGGCGGCGGCGTCCATCGCTGGGACGGCGAGTCCTTCCGCTACTTCTCCGTGAAGGAGGGCCTGAACCAGAGCGGCATCCCGAGCATCCGAGAAGGCCGCAGCGGAACCCTATGGGTCGGCACGGTGGACGGCGTCTTCCGCCTGGAGGGCGAGCGCTTCGTCCCCATGACGAAGTGAAGGCCCACGAAGACAGTCAAGGGTGGTACGCCCGGCGGGATTCGAACCCACGACCCCCGCTTTAGGAAAGCGGTGCTCTATCCAGCTGAGCTACGGGCGCGCTGGCAGGGAAGGTAACGGGGGATCCGCTCGCTTGCCAGCTTCAAGGGGCGCTACGGCTGGAACGAGTTCAGGCGGTCCAGGGCTTCGGCTACCGCGGCCTTCACTCGCTGGGTGCTGCCGGGCAGCTTGGCGAGCACTCCCACGCCGTAGCAGGTCGTGACCAGGGAGCGGGCCAGGCGGGTCGGTTGGGCGGTGGGGGTGAGTTCGCCCGCGGACTGCGCCTTTTTCAGGGCGGTGCGGATGCCTTTTTCGAGCCGGTCGACGTGGCCTTCGACGATCTGGCGCGCCTCCTCGTCGTCCGTGGAGTCGACGATGGCGGTGATCGTGAGGCAGCCTTCCGAGGGGCACTGGGCGCCGTAGTCGGCCCAGGAGGCGACCAGGGTTTGGACCCCCTGGAGAGGGGAGGGGGCGGTGGAGAGCTGGGAGAGCTTGGTGTCGATCTCTCGCGCTCCGTAGCGGTCGAGGGCCGCCAGGTAGAGGCCGCGCTTGTCCCCGAAGGCGTTGTAGAGGCTCTGGCGGCAGATGCCGAGGTGGGCAGTGAGCTCCGGCATGCTCGCGCGCTCGAAACCCCTCGAGCGGAAGAGAGCGACGGCGCGCTCGAGCACTTCGGACTCGTTGAAGGTTCTGGGTCTGGCCATGGGAAGGGGGCGCGGGGCGCCCACGCAGTCTATGGGACAGATTTTCGAAGATGGAGCATTGCGTTCTGGAATGGTCGATCTAGAACGTGCGTTCTGAAACAGAGCGGGGCGGTTGTCCCGGAATCTCCTACCCCTTTAATCGACATGTCTCCATTCGTTCCAAAGCGCCTCCTCGAAGGCTTCTCCCTGCGTGGCCTCCCGCTCTCCAACCGCGTCGCCATGGCGCCCATGACCCGCGGACGCGCCGGGGAGGGGCGGGTGCCCGGGGAGAAGGTGGGCGAGTACTACGCTCAGCGCGCCGGGGCCGGGCTCGTGATTACCGAGGCCACTTCGGTTTCCGAGCAAGGGAATGGCTGGGTCGACGCTCCCGGCATCTATACAGGTGCCCAGGAGGCGGGGTGGAAGAAGGTCGTGGAAAAGGTCCACGGGGCCGGTGGGAAGATCTTCCTGCAGCTCTGGCACACCGGGCGCGCGTCTCACTCCAGCTTTCACGGCGGGAAAGCGATCGTGGCTCCCTCGGCGGTGAAGATCGAAGGGGAGGGCGTGCACACACCGGAAGGAAAGCAGGCCCATGAGGTTCCGCGCGCCCTCGAAGTGAAGGAGCTTCCCGGCATCGTGGCGGACTACGTTCAGGCGGCCGAGCGCGCGGTGCGGGCCGGGTTCGACGGCGTCGAAGTGCACAGCGCCAACGGGTACCTCTTGGACACGTTCCTGCAGTCGAAGACCAACCTGCGAGACGACGAGTACGGCGGGAGCGTCGAGAATCGGTTCCGGCTCCTGCGCGAGATCGTGACCGCGATCAGCGGGAAGATCGGGGCGGAGAAGGTGGCCGTGCGGCTCTCCCCGAACGGCGTGTTCAACGACATGGGGTCGCCGGACTTCCGGGAGACGTTTCTGTACGCGGCGGGCGAGCTGAATGGTTTCGGGCTCGCGTACCTGCACGTCATGGACGGGCTGGCCTTTGGCTTCCACAAGCTGGGGGAGCCGGTGACGCTCGCCGAAACGCGCAAGGTCTTCGACGGGCCGCTGATGGGCAACTGCGGCTACGACGCCGAGTCGGCGGAGAAGGCGGTGGCCAGCGGCGACGCCGACCTGATCGCCATCGGGCGGCCGTACATTGCGAACCCCGATCTGGTGGAGCGCTATCGGAACGGCTGGGAGCTGGCCGATTCCGACATGAGTGCGTGGTACGGCGGCGGAGAGGATGGGGCCGGATACACCGACTTCCCGGCCCACGCCGAAGGGGCGACAGCGCAGGGCTGATCGGTCGAGGCGTTATTCGGCGGTACGGTACCAGGTACAAATCCGCCGAATAACGACTCGACCTACTCGAACGTCACGGTGACCCGGTCGGTGAAGTTCGACGTCACGGTCGGGTTTGCGTCCCGGTACCACAGCTGGAACGACCAGGAATCGCCCGGCTGGATCGCTACCGACGTCGGCACGCTGGGCAGGTTCTGCGTGTTGACGTCGATCTGGATCACACCGGCGAGGCCTGAGTTCATGGCCAGGGTGTTGAAGCGGCCGATCGTCCCCGCGAGGCACAGGTTGCCCTGGCTCCCCGCCGGGTTCGCCGTGAAGCCCGGCGTGTTCGAGTGCAGGAAGTAGCCGAAGGAGAGGAGCGGCAGGTTCGACGCTCGCAGGGTCAGCGGTAGGCCGCCTGCCAGGTAGGTGCCGCGGAGTTCGATCGTCGCGGAAGCGCCCGTCGAATTCGGGATGGCCGGGCCGCACTCGTTGGTGGGCACTCCGCCGAACGCGGTGAGGTCCAGGCCGTCGTTCGCGCCCGGCTGGGGCGTCACCACGAGGCCGCGGCTGGCGCTGAAGGCGAGGTGCGTCGGCGTCCCCGTGATCTCCACCGCGTCCGCGATCGCGCTCGAGCCGCCCGCGGCGATGACGCGGTGGACATCGTTCCCCGCCGTCACGAAGAGCGCCGAACCGGCCCGGTCCATGAACGTCGGTGCGTCCGGGAGGGGCAGGCTCGTCGCCTCCGTCCACGTCGCCGCGTCGATCACAAGGAGCTCCCTGGCAGCCGACGTGTTGTTCGTCACGTAGACGAACGCGCCCGCATCGTCGACCTCGATCTCGAAGGCGCCGTCCTGGCCGCCGAGCGTTCCCGTGACGGCCGAGGCCGCGCCGTTGAACGCAATACGGCTCACGGAGTCTCCGAAGGTGTTGGTCACGAAGACCTGCGATCCATCCGGCGACCAGGCGCAGCGAATCGGGAAGTCTCCCACCGGCACGCGCGTGATCACGCTCTCTGCCACGGTGTCGACGAGCAGCAGCTCATCGTCGAAGGAGACGCACACGGCCAGGGTGTTGCCGTCCGGGGAGAGCGCGATGCCGCTCGACTGGCCGCCCACGTAGCCGATCGTTCCGAGCTGACCCGCGATCACGGTGCCGGTCACCGCGCTCGCGGCTCCGGCGAGATCGATCATGTGGATCCGGTCCGTGCCCGCGACGGTGGTGACGTAGGCGCGCGTGCCGTCCGCGGAAACCTTGACCTCGGTGGGGCGCTGGCTGACGCTGAGCGTCGCCGCCGTCTGGCCGCTCACGAGGTCGATCACGTCGACGCGGTCGCTGCCCGTGCTCGTCACGACCGCAACCGTGCCCGCCGCGTCGGTGGCGATCTCCCATACCCGATCGCCCGCCCCGTAGACGTTCGACACCGTACGCGTATCGAGGTCGAATTCCGCCATGCTCCGCGACGTGTTGGCGGCCACGAGCGCTCGACGGCCGTCGGGCGTGATCGTCACGCGGCGGGGCGCGTCGACCTCGGGCTCCTCGCCGGAAAGCGTGCGGCCAAGGGCCTGGCTGGACGAACCGTTCGTCGTGAAGTAGTGGAGGTCCTCCCCGAAGCGGTTGTTCAGGCCCACCAGCCGATGGGAGACCGGGCTGACGGCTGCGTCGTACGTCGCGGCGATGTTCAGGGAAGCGACCTGGCTCCGCGTCGAGAGCCGGATGACCCGCGTGTTGAAGTTCGTCACGACCGCGAACTGGTCGTCGAAGGTGAACTCGATGTCGCCGACCGTGCCGGTGCTGACCGTTGCGACCACGGTGGCCGCCGCGAGGTCGATGAACTCGACGGCGTTCTGCACCGCGACGATCGCCTGGGTCTTGTCCGGCGTGATACGCACCAGGGGGTCGAACGCGCTCAGGTTCGTCGGCGTGGTGGTGAGGACCGTCGGCACGCCGCCGCTCACGCTGAGGGAAACCACGGCGTCGATCGTTCCCGCAAGGCCGACCACGGCGGCCGTTCCATCATCGGAAAGATCGACGTGGGCGGGGAGGTCGCCGACGGGCACGCTCGCGAGGAGAGCGCCGCTCGGCAGGGCGTAGGAGTTGAGCGCGTCCCCGGCCCGGTCGGGCACGAGGACGAAGGATCCGTCCGCGCTCATTTCGAAGTCGGAGAAGAGATTGCCGAAGATCCCGGCTTCCGGCGTCGCGAAGCCGCCGACCGCACCCTGGGGCGAGGTGGGGATCGACGCGGTTTCGGTGAGCGTGGCCCTCGAGATGATCGAGAAGCGCGAGGTCGTGGCTCCGTCGATGACGGCCACGAGGCAGAACGTCGAAGCGCTGTCCCACTGGACCTTGAAGGGCTGACCGTCACCCGTCACGGTCGTCACGGGGACCGTCGCCACGACGCCATAGGTCGCGAGGTCGATGAAGCTGACCGTGTCGCCGAGAACGTTCGGCACCGCCGCCAGCGTTCCGTCCGGCGAGACCTCGACGTCCACCGGGAAGTCGCCGACCTGGACCGTGGCCAGGATCGCCCGGGTCGCGAAGTCGAAGACCGTCACCGTGTCCGTGTCCCGGTTCACCACGACGACCCGCTGGCCGTCCGGTGTGAAGGCGACGTCGCGCGGCATGTCGCCTTCGGGATTCTGGTTGAGCGTCTCGAAGCTCGAGTTGCCCGTGAGCTGCTGGAGGATCGGCCGGCCCTGCGTCGTCGCGGGTCGCGGCGCCGGGAACCACCTGTCCTGCGGGGCCAGCACGTCGCCCTCGGCGCTGACGGCAGCTCTTTCAGGTCGGGAGTGCGAGGTGCTCGTCTGGGCGGCAACGCCGAGGGTGCCGAGCGCGCCGGAAAGAACACCCGTGAGGGCCATGGGGAGCAGAGTGCCTCTGGACATGTGGATCTCCAAGGATGGGGAAGGGAAGGGAGAGAGCTTGACAGACTGTCGCGCCAGGTGGCGTCTTCCATCGCGCCCCTCTGATGCTACATGTCGCGACCGCGCACCGCTTTCGAGCTGCGTAAACGCTAGACTTCCGCCCGTCTCGATTCCGTTCACCGCCAATCGACCCCACCCGCGAGCATGTCGAGTGATTCCACGGAGCCCGGCTCCCCAGGCCCCAGCACCGTTTCCATGCCGACCCGGTTGCTCACAAGGCTTTTCGAAGCCGTGGGCCAGCCGTTCGATCCGGCGCTGCTCATCCAGCGGGTCGCGCTCGCCAATGCGAGTCCGGCGGAGTCCGTGCGGGAGCGCCTCGAGCTCCTCGCCCACGTGGGCCACGACTTTGGCCTTCGCACCCGGACGGCGACCGCTTCCGTGGGGGAGGCCCTGCAGGTCGTCCGTGCGGGCCAGCCCCTCGTTGCCATTGACGAGCAGGGGGGGCGCTGGTTCCTCCTCGCTCCCGGCCGCGGCAAGCGCGTCGACGCCACGGTCTTCGAGGAGTCCTCGGAGAACAGCCTCACCTCCGTGGGGGACGACGAGATCCTGGAGCTCCTCGGGGCCGACCCCGAAACCGCCATCCACTGGCTCGTGGCCGACCCGGCGACGCCCAACGAAGCGGCTGCGTCCCAGTCGTACCCCGACAAGACGCTGACGAACTTCCAGCGCCTCGGTCGGCTGCTGTCCCCGGAGCGCGGCGATCTCTACGTCGTTCTGGTCTTTGCGATCATGATCGGCATCCTGACGCTCGCGACTCCGGTCGCGGTTCAGGCCATCGTCAACTCCGTGGCCATCGGGGGCACGTTCCAGCCCCTCATCGCCGTCGCGATTTTCCTGGCCTTCGCGCTCGCCTTCGCGGCGGCCCTCATCGCCGTTCAGACCTGGGTCGTCGAGCTTCTCCAGCGGCGCCTTCTCGTCCGGGCCGTCGGTGACATCGCCGCCCGCCTGCCGCGCGTCGAAACAGCGGCCTACGACGACGGCTATGGCCCGGAGCGGGTCAACCGCTTCTTCGATGTCTTCACCATCCAGAAGTCGGCAGCGAAGCTCCTGATCGAGGGCCTGAGCGTCCTCTTGACGGTCGTCGTCGGACTGACCGTCCTGGCCTTCTATCACCCTTTTCTCCTGGCCTTCGACGTCGTCCTTCTGATCGTGATCGCGGCGCTGGTGTTCGGCCCCCGACGCCGCGGTGAGTACTCCGCCGTGAAGGAGAGCACCGCCAAGTACGAGGTCGTCGCGTGGCTGGAGGAGATCTCCCGCAACCCGCTGACGTTCCGCGCCGCAGGTGCGGAGTCGTGGATCTACGAGCGCGCGGACGCGGTCTCACGCGCCTGGGTCGCCAAGCGCCAGGCGCACTTCCGGACGCTCTTCACCCAGGTCGTCGGCGCGCTTGTGCTGCTCGCGGTGGCCAGCACCGCGCTGCTCTCGATCGGGGGCCTGCTGGTGATCCAGGGCAGCCTCACGCTCGGCCAGCTGGTCGCCGCCGAGCTCATCCTTTCGGCCGTCCTCGCGGGCGTCGCCAAGATGGGCAAGCTGATGGAGACCTGGTACGACCTCATGGCGGCCGTGGCCAAGGTCGGCTACCTGCTCGATCTACCGATTGAGTCCAGCCAGGGCGAGCACCACGTTCACTCCGTGACGGACGCATCGGGACGCAGTTCGGGTGCTCGGCTCGACCTCAAAGGCGTTCGCTTCGACGCACCCGCCGGGCTCACGAGCATCCCCCTGGCCGACTTCCGGATCGAGCGGGGCGAGCGCGTGCTCGTCCGCGGCCTCGACGGCGCCGCACGGCTCGCGATGGTCGACCTCGTCTGGCGCCTACGTCAGCCGTCGAGCGGCGTGATTCGACTCGATGGCCGCGACCTCCGCGATCTGGCGCCGGAGTTCATCCGACGTGAGATCGCCGTGGTCTCCAAGGTCGAGTGGGTTCAGGGAAGCGTACGTGAGAACGTTCGCCTCGGCCGGCCCTTCGTGCTCAACGACGACATCCGGAAGGCGCTCGACCTCGTGGGCCTCCGCGGGGTCTTCGCCGACTTCGAGAACGGGCTCGACGCCGTGATCTATCCGGACGCGCGCGGGCTCTCCGATGATGACCTCCAGCGCCTGATGCTCGCCCGCGCGCTCGCCGGTGATCCCGCCGTGCTCGTGATCGACGCTTCCGGGCACGGCGCGGACTCCAAGTTCCACGAGGCCATCCAGAACGTTCTCCTGAGGAACGATGGCCGCACGGTGCTGGTTCTGACGAGTGACTCCTCGCCCTTCGATGGGCATGATCGGGTCATCGATCTCGACATCTCTGTTCCCGCAGGCCACTCCACCGAGTCCATCGAGGGGAACGACTGATCCATGAGCTCCAACGGTTCTTCCACATCCGCGCCGTCTCTCGAGCTGCCCGTTCAGCATCTGATCGGTCGGTCGCGCGCTGGACGCAAGCTCGCGATCGCCCTGGGCTCATTCCTGGTGATCCTTCCGGTTCTGCTGATCTTCGTTCCCTGGCAGCAGAACGTGCCGGGGGTCGGTCGGGTCACAGCGCTCAATCCACTCGATCGAATCCAGGTCATCCCCGCTCCGGTGAGTGGCCGGCTGACGAAGCTCAACGTTCGCGAGGGATCGCGGGTGCAGAAGGGAGATGAGCTCGCCGTGATGGAGGACCTCGACAAGGACTTCGCCGCGCGCCTCGATCTTCAAGAGGGCTTCGCCCGGGACAAGGTCGAGTTTGCGCACACGGTCCTCGAGTCCCTCGATGCACAGCTGCTATCGCTGGAGAGCAGCCGGACGGCCGCTCTCGTGGGCGCGGACGCCGACATCTCGCAGGCCATAGAGAAGGTGAGCGAGGCGGAGAGCAAGCTGGAAGCGGAGGAGAAGAAGCTCGAGTTCCTCCAGGAAGACTTCGGGCGTCAGTCGAGGCTTCTCGCCCAGGGCCAGGCCTCCGTCCAGAAGCAGCAGAAGGCAGAGGCGGACTTCGGTGAGCAGCGAGCCAAGGTCGCGGCGGCTCGCGCGGCGGTGGCCCAGGCGCGCAGCGAGCGCGACTCCAAGCGCGCCTCGCGCGACAAGATCAACGCCAGCGAGCAGGCCAAGATCGACGAGGTCACGGGCAAGGAACAGGAGGCCCAGCAGAAGCTCCAGGACGCAAAGAAAGCGCTGACCGAGATCCAGAGCGACGTCGCTCGTCAGGCCACTCGAGTCATTCTGGCTCCGAGGGATGGAACGATTCTCCGCGCGGCAGGAGCCAACTCTTCGGACCTCATCTCCCGCGGCGAGCCGCTGATGGAGATCGTGCCCGACACGGAGCGGCTCGCCGTCGAGCTCTGGATGCGTGGTGTGGACGCCCCGCTCGTCCAGGTTGGCCGTCAGTCGCGCCTGCAGTTCGAGGGCTGGCCTGCGGTGCAGTTCGCGGGTTGGCCGTCCGTGGCCGTGGGAACCTTCGGAGGCGTCGTGGCCCAGGTCGATGCGCAGGCAGCGTCAGACGGGCGCGTTCGCGTGCTCGTGGTTCCCGATCCCACCGAACCCGCTTGGCCCGAGGAACAGTACCTGCGCCAGGGCGTGCGCGCTTCCGGCTGGATCCAGCTGGAGACGGTCAGCAGCGGCTATGAAGTGTGGCGCCAGCTCAACGCTTTCCCGCCGAGCATCCGGACGGGCCCGCCCACGATGGATGGCGGCTCGAAGGCCGGTGGCAAGGCCAAGGATGACGGCGGCGACAAAGGCAAGAAATGAGCCGTCTCGAGATCTTCACGAAAAGGCGCGGCACCTCCGCTGCGCTCTGCCTCCTCGTAGCCAGCTGCGTTTCCGCCGAGGACGCGCGCCGCGTCAGGCCCGGCGCGCGCCCGGCTCCCATGCGCGTCCTTCCGGACGACGCCCTGCTCGATCGCTTCGGCAGGACGGACGCCCAGAAAGGGGAGTCCGCCGTCGCCGTCATCGGCTCGGTCCTGCCGCCATCCGCTGCGGCAGATGAGTCAGAGGCGCCGTTGCCGCCGCTCACCTTCGACGAGGTGTTGCGCTCGGTCGAGGAGCAGTTTCCGCTCATCCTCGCCGCGCTCCAAGAAGTCGAGATCGCCAATGCTCAAATGCTGAGCGCCGAGGGTGGCTTCGACCTGCGCATCAAGGGCGACGGGGCTGTGGCGCCGGATGGCTTCTATCGGAACGAAACGGCCAAGGTGCTGATCGAGCAGCCTACGACGGCCTGGGGCGCGACCCCCTTCGCCGGCTACAAGATCGGGACGGGCGACTTTCCCATCTGGGAAGGCGGCCTGAAGTCGAACGAGGAGGGCGAGTTCAGCGCGGGTATTCGCCTTCCGCTCCTCAAAGGGCGCGAGATCGACCAGCGCCGCCTCGACCTGTGGAGAGCCCGCGTGGGCCAGGCCCAGGCGGAGCCGATGGTGCTTGAGAAGCGCCTGGAAGCCACCCGCAAGGCCGCGCTCTCCTACTGGAAGTGGGTGGCCGCGGGCCAGAAGCTAGGCATCGCCCGACGGCTCCTGGACCTCGCCGAGAATCGCCAGGAGGGCATCGTCATCTCCGTGGACGAGGGCCAGCTTCCGCAGCTTTCGATCACGGAGAACCGGCGCCTCGTGGTCGAGCGGCAGTCCATCGTCATTCGTTCGGAGCGGGCTCTCCAGGAAGCGGCGATCGCGCTCTCGCTCTTCTGGCGCTCCAGCGCCGGTCAACCGGTGATTCCGCTGGAGGCGCAGCTGCCCGAGTCGCTGCCGACGCCCACCGATCCTGCCCTCTTCCTCGGGGACGCCGACCATGAACTCGCCTTGCGCAACCGCCCGGAGGTTCGGTCGCTGGAGCTCCTGTCGGATCAGATCCGCCTCGACGTGGCCAAGGCCGAGAACGATCTCTTGCCCAAGCTGGATCTGACGGTGGCGGGCTCCAAGGACGTGGGGGATGCCGTTTCGTCGCCGGACGACAAGGGGCCCTTCGAGCTGGACGTCTTCGTGAACTTCGATGTGCCGGTCCAGCGGCGCGAGGCGAGCGGCAAGCTGCGCTCCCTCGATGCCAAGGCGATCCAGGTGGAGCGCAAGCTCCAGTTCGCGCGTGAGTCGATCATCGCCGAGGTCCAGGACGGTCAGTCGGCGGTGCTGCAGACCTGGCTGCGCCTGGCGCAGGTGCGTGAGAACGCACTGCTCGCCGGGCAGCTCGAAGAGGCCGAGCGGATCTTCCTGGCCGAGGGGCAGAGCGATCTTCTGCGGGTCAACCTTCGGGAGCAGCAGACGGCGTCGGCGGCTTCCATGCTGGTCGACGTGATCGCGGAGCACTTCCGCGCGGTCGCCGACTATCGCGCCAGCCTCGGCATCCCGTACGACGAAGTTCTCCGGTAGTCGCGCGCCTTTTCGAGCGGCGTTCGTAACCGCGCGCGGGGCTCGTTCGTTCCATCCCATGAGCGAGGGGAATGCGGTGGGTCGCCAGCGGCGGTTCGGTCCCCTGGCTCCTGCGCGGTTGGGTATGGAAGCGATCGAGCGGCGCGCAGCGCAGCTCTTGGCGTTGCGCCTACATGCCGCTCCGTGACGGGCGTTGTGCACCCGTCGTGCGCGCAGCTGGACGAGGTTCGCCGGAGTGGGGGAGTACTCCGGCGGGCCTGTCCTTTTTCTCAATGACTCCCCAGGGAGATCTCTACGGTCTCGCCTTCGACCACCTGGATCTCGCCGGTTTCTTGGGGGATGGCGCGGTTCGCCCTGGCCTCGTCCAGGATGGCGCTGCACGTGGCGCGCCACTTCCAGTGGCCCGGTGGAAGCTGGACCTCGTGCTCACCGACGGCCTCGGCCGAGTACATCGCCGTCGAAACCCTCATCCACTCGGACGTCTCGGAGCAGACCTCAAACGTCACGCAGCCCGGTGAGTCGAGGGCGGGGTGGCGAAGGATGACCCGTCCTGACGGGACGGCCTCCAGGTCGAGGCGCATGGTCTCGCCCGGACGTATCTCGCAGCGCGTGGGACGTGTGACCCACCCTGGCCCGGACATCGTGACGTCCGTTGGGCCTGGCATGGCCCAGACGGCCCTCTCGTCGTCCTTGCCGAAGTAATCAACGCTGAGTTCGTGGGTAGCCAGCTCGTTGGAAGAACGCACCCAGAACGGGATCTCGGGCCCGAGCGCGCGGGCAATCATCACCTTTCTGGAACTCAAGTCGAGGCCGACAGCGCCGTGTACCGTGACTTCGAGGGACCCACCAGGCGCGGCCTGGATCTCTGCCAGCTGGGGCTCCTCGGACGCGGGGACCAGGATCTCCTGGCCGAAGACTCTGCCGTCTCCGTCGACCTCAGCGATCACGGACCAGCTACCTGGCGGGACGTCTTCGGCGAGGCCGCTGCCTCCTTCGATACGGACAAAAGGCCACGCCCCGCTGGTCTCACCGTGACGGAGGAGCGTGAGCCTCGAGATCGGCATCGGATCCCCAGATTCCGGGTCGACGAGGCGGACGTTGACATCGGGAGCGAGATCGGTCGCGCGGAGGGTCACGCGAATCGGCTGGTCGAACGACTCGACGTCTTGAAAGCTCATCTCATGGGTCGGTCCAGATCCGATGGCGGTGAGAACGCTGGCGCCGGTCCGGAGACCCGTGAAGGTGAACTGGCCGTTCTCGTCCGCCATGGCCCGGCTCTCTTTCCCCAGCACGATGAGTTCGAGTTCGCCGGCCGTGGGCTGGCCATCGGATCCGATGAGGTGACCGCTGAGCGTGGCCGCGGGCGACAGGACGATCCAGGGCGGCTCTCCGTCGAGTTCGCCAGGACTACGGAGGGCGAGTTCGCTCGTCACGTAGCCTTCGCGCTCGAAGCGCAGCTCGATCGGGAACCACTCCAGCATGGCGGAGTCGATGCTCCATCGCCCGTCGCTCCCCGTGGTGCAAGCGGCCGAGTCGTCGAAGCCGCCGAGACCCCGGAAATTGAAGGATACGGAGGTGTCGGCGATCGGCAGGCCGCGCTCGTCGACGACCTCTCCCGCCAGCTGGACCGACGAGAGCCGCGGGAGAATGAACCGGAGTCGCTTGGGGTCATCGGGGGCGAACTCGAACAGCTCCGCGTAGGCCGCATGTCCGTCCTTCCAGCTGGCCGCAGAGCCGACATATTGGCCGTTGTAGCCCTGGGTGAGGAAACCCCTCACGGTGCAGCGACCGAGGGAGTCGGTCACTCCCCCGAACAGGTGGCGGTAGCCGATCGGCCAGAGCATGCCCTCTTCGAGGGTGCGCTGTGCCTCCTCCGAGAAGAGCTCATCGATGAGTCCGAGGGCCGCGACTTCTGCGCCAGCGACCGCCTGTCCGGCTTCGTCCTTGACCTCGAACTCCAGCGTCAGCGCCTCCGTCAGCTGGAGCGTCCATCCCTCGGTGGGAGGCGTCGAGAGATCGACCTCGAGGACGCCCGCGCAGGCGGGCGCGCCGATTGGAGCGCGCGCATAGAGCAGCGGCGTCCGGTCCCCGATCTCGCTCTCGTTTGGAAGGTGGAGCTCGCCATTCTCATCCGTGACGGCCAAGGCCACCATCGGCTCGGTCGGAAGCAAGAGCTGGGGCTCGGTCGGTAGTGCGAAGACTTCCGTGCCCTTCCCGACGGGACGACCGTCCGGTGCCAGCACGTGAAGGAGGACCCCGGCCTTCCGCGCCGCGGCGCCCTCGTCTCCGCCCGACGCCTCGGGCGTCGGGGAGGACGACAACGTTCGGTCGAACCGGTCGGGCTCCCGGGGCATCGTGACGGCGCCGGTTGCGCTGACGATCCTCCTGGCAGGGATCAAGACGCTGGCGTCGACATGGTGCGGGCCTTTCGAGTCGGCATCTCCTTGCAGGAGCCAGGCGCTTGTCAAGACGGCTCCCAGCCCCGCTGCTGTCATGGCTGCTCCAGGAGTGAGCCACCAGGCCTGGGTGCTGACGATCTCGAATCCGCCGCGACGGGAGGCTCCCTGGATGGAAGAGCGGACGCTTGCCTCCCCACGCACGCGGCTCGTCAGGAGTCCGGCCACGCCAAGGACGGCGGCCTTCGGAAGCACCTTGCGAATCCGACTCAGGCCGCGGTGCAATCGAACCGCCACCGTGTTCGCGGAGAGGCCCATCTCGAGCGCCAGGTCCGAAGGGCTCTCACCCTTGAGCAGCGTCCTTTCGACAACGTCTCGCTGGGCCATGGAGAGGCCCGCAATGGCGTCTTCGACCTGCCTGCGGAGTTCGCTGTCTTCGAGGACCTGCCTGGGACCCGGAGAGAGGTCGGGGTTCACGTCGGAGGTGTCGAGGCCGAGGGCCTCGAGGCGCCTGCTCTGGCGACGCCGTTCGACCTTGATCTGACGCGCCATGATGCCCTGGGCCCAGGGCATGAAGCGTTGGCCCGCGATGAAGCTATCGCTCCGTCGCAGGATCGTGAGGAAGGTCTCCTGAAGGGCGTCTTCGCAGCCCGCTGCATCGAGTCGAGCGCGCCTGGCCATGGCGGCAAGCTCGGGGGCAGCGAGATCGAAGACCACACCCAGGTCTTCCTCGTTGTGAAGTTCCAGGAACCGATCGAACAGCTCGTCGATCGTGTGGACAGCGGTCATGGGGCACTCCGTGGGGGACGGGGTGCTGAGAGAATACGCCATCGGACTCTTCGGTGTACGCTGATGTGCCTGTCTCCTCTCCTTCTGGTGATTCGCCCATGCTGTTCCTCTCTCTTGCACTCGTCAGTTTCGCAGCCCTCGGCAGCCCGGCTCAGGAAGGAGCGGGAACGGCGAACCCCGACGCTCGCGAGCCCATGGCTGTGGACGCTGCTATCCGGGTCGCGGCCTTGTACCTGCTCGGGACCCAGGAACACTATCTTCCGGATCCACCCGTCGGGGTCTTGCCCGAGGATCGACTCGCCGACTGGCAGAAGAAAGAGGCCGACCGGCTCTCGAAACGGCAGGGCGGGGACGATGCGGCCGAGTGGCCCTATGAGGGCGTCTATCGCGTGGGCCGCGACCGACACATTCCGTCGGGGTATCGCGTGGGAGGCAGCGCCATCGTGGCCCAAGCGCTGCTCGGCGCCGGGCTCCAGGGAGAGGACCTGGTCGCCGCGCGCGCGGCGGTCAAGCGGTCCGTCGACTTCGTGATGAAGGCCATCGACGAGGACCCCGAGCTCGCCCGCGGACCGAAATCAGGCTACGACGTCCGGGGGTGGGGTCATGCGTACGGAGTCCAGCTCTTGCTGCTCGCCCTCGATCACGGACTGGTGGAGGGAGAGGAAGCCGACGAGGTCCGAGGAGCCATTGACGATCTGATCGACAGGCTGAGGGCGAACGTGACGGAGCAAGGGGGTTGGAACTATGCCACGCAGGATGCGGTGAGCCCTTTCATGACCGGAGCCACGCTGCTCATCCTCTTCGATGCGAAGGCGCACGGTTTCGAAGTGGAGGCGAGCTTGATCGAGAAGGCTCTCGATGGCCTGGAACTCGGTGTCACGAAGCAGCAGAGCTACGCCTATTCGGGCCGGGCGAGTGGGGACGTGGCGATGCCCGGTTCGGCCGCGCGCTCCAGTGTCGCGACGCTCGCGCTCTTCCTGGCAGGACGCAGGACGGAAGGGGATCTGAGAACCGCGATTCAGGGCTTCTTCGACGGCTGGGACGACCTGCTCGTCCGTAAGAGCCAGCAGGGCACCCACAAGGCACCCTATGGAATCGCTCCCTACTACTTCTTCTTCGGCCATACCTACGCGGCGTTCGCCATCGAGGCGCTGCCCGAGGCAGAGCGTGCGGCGCGCAGGGAGGAACTCACGGCTCTGCTCCAGAAGACCCGTGCTGCGGACGGTACGTGGAACGATCGAATCTTCCCGCGGACGTCGTCCTATTCGACGGCGATGTCGATCCTCGCGCTCCGCGCTCCGGAGCTTCCGCCGATCGCGCGCTGGGAATCGCGATAGGTCCTCAGCCCGTTCCGCGCTGGTTTCCGCTTCCGGGCCAGTTCTCGAAGGCCGAGGGCTGGTGGTCGGAGCGGGTCTCGACGCTGCGGTCTTCGCGCTTCACTTCCAGGCGAAGCGTGAAGGTGCAGCCCTCGCCGGGCAGGGAGTCGAAGTGCACGTCTCCGTCCAGCAGCCTCGCGATCTGCTTGGCGACGGTGAGGCCCAGCCCGCTGCCTTCCGCGAGGTCGCCGTTGGCGCGCGACGAGAACGGCTCGAAGACGTGCCCGACGCGCTCTTGCCCGATGCCGCGGCCGGTGTCGGTCACGTCGAAGCGGAGCCGCACGCGGTCCCAGCTCTCCGTCGGTTCGGTGCCCACGGAAAGGTGAACGCGCCCGTCGTCCGTGTAGCGGATCGCGTTGTCGATGAGCTGGCAGAGCACCTGGGACAGGCGCGCCGGGTCCGTCTTGACCGTCGCCGGAACACTTTCGTTCATCCGGATCTCGAGGATGAGGCCCTTGGCTTCGGCGCGGCTCCGGAACGTCTGCTCGACGTCGTCGATCACCTCGCGCACGCTGCAGAGGCGCGGCTTGATCTCGAGCGTGCCGGCTTCCACGTGGGTGAAGTCGATGACCTTGTCGACGGTCTCCAGGAGGCGCTGGCTCCGATCGAGAGCGTCGTCGAGGCCCTCGGTGCGGCCGTCCTCGATGAGTCGGTCGAGGATGGCGTTCAGGTGGGTGCTGATCTCGCTGGTGAGCCGAAGCATGAACTCCGACTTCATGGTCGACATGCGGTCGGCGCTGGCCTTCGAGGTCGCGAGGGCCTTGTTCAGCGTCTCCAGAGAGGAAGCGTAGGCGCGCGCCTCGGTTTCCTTCTGGCGCACCGCTTCCATCGCGCTTCGCTCGCTGGCAGCGGCGTTCCACTTGGCGGAGAACGCAGCAGCCGTCTGGCGAATCTCGGCCGGGTCGAAAGGCTTCTTCAGGATGAGGAGCTTGTCCGTATGCCCCAGCTGCGCCACCGTCTCGTCCCACGAGTAGTCCGAGTAGGCGGTACAGATGACGCAGTGGAGGTCGGGATCGACCTTCCAAAGCTCCTTGATCGTCTGGATCCCGTCCCAGCCCGGTGGCATCCGAACGTCGACGAAGGCGACGCAGTAAGGATTGCCCTCGGCGATGGCAGCCTTCACGAGATCGAGGGCGTGCATGCCCTGGAAGGCGCTCTCGAGTTCGTAGCTGATGGGTGCTGCGGGGTTTGGCTTGGCCGAGATCGGCTCGGCGCCCGCCGCGCCCGCAGCCGCGTCCTTGGCGCCGAAGAAGGCGGCACGCGCGCTCTGGAGATCGGTCGGCTCAGCGGTCGCTGGCGACAGGATCTTGCGGAAGTCGTCGTGGATCGACTTGGTGTCGTCGACGAGCAGGATGCGTTTGTTCTTCTTCACTTTGCGCCTCCTGATCCAAGGCCTGAACCCACGGAGCTACGCTCTGCGGCTTCTCGTTCTTCACTACTCGCACCCGGGGGATTCATGGGGAGTTCCAGTACGAAGCGGGCGCCGCGGCCTCTCCCTTCGCTCGTTGCGTAGAGCCTTCCACCCATCTCGGTGGCGGCGTTGACGGAGGAGTGAAGGCCAAATCCATGGCCTTCTTCGCGGGTGGTGAAGCCCATGTTGAACACCCGCGTCAGGTCATCTTTCTCGATACCGATGCCGGAGTCCTGTACAGCGATGAACACCTGATCCTCGCCCTTGGCGCGGATCTCCAGGATGAGTTCGCGGGGACCGCTGACCGAGTACATCGCCTGCCTGGCGTTCTGCACGAGGTTGACGAGGATCTCCAGCAGCTTGTGCTTGTCGAGCTTGATGTTCTGCAGATCGTCGTAGCGCCTGACCACCACGAGTTCCGGGTCGACGCCCTGGACTCGCTGGGTGATGCGAAGCGCCTCGTCCACGCGCTCCGATAGATCGGTCGGCTCGACGAGCTTCGTACCCTTCGCGAGGCTCTGCTGACTCTTGATGAGTTCACAGATGTGATCGATTCCGTCCGAGAGCGAGGTGACCTCGGTCCGGATGCACTTCTGTTCCTCTGCGAGCTGGACCACGAGGGCCGAAAGGAAAGGCTGGATGTGCTGGCCGCGCGGGTCCTCGGCGAGGAAGCGGGGGAGGTCTTCCTTGTTCTCGGTGAGCACCTCGGAGAGGCGCTCCAGATCGTCGATGCACAGGCCATCGACGCGCTGGGAGACCAGCGATGCCGAAATGTTGACGCTGTTCAGCACGTTGCCGACGTTGTGAAGAATACCGGTGGCAATCTCGCTCATGCCCGCGGTTCGGGCGGTCTCCACCAGGGCGGAGCGAGCCTGCTCTAGCTTTGCCATCATCTGGTCGAACTCCGACGCCAGGACGCCAATCTCGTCCTCGCGCTCCATGCCGAATTTGGCGCGGAAGTTCTCGTCCAGCCCGGTTCGGACGGCGTGGTCCGTCAAAGCCTTCACGGGCTTGAGCACGACCCGGTTGACGATGTAGAGCAGCGCCAAGAGGATGACGAGTCCGAGCGTCGCGTCCGTGATCGCGCCCGAGAGGAGCGCGGTCTTACCCGCTGCCGTGATGTCGCGATCGACCTTCGCCCGAATGATGAGCTCGGGGATTCCGCGGAGTCCATCGATCGAGGCGTAGATGGAGAGGCTCTTGCCATCGCCGCTCGTCTCGAGGATCGGCGCGGGCGAGGACGTGACCTCGTCGAAGACAGCCGCGACGTCCGGCGGGAGAGCGGCTTTCCTGTCGAGCTGCCACGCGGCGAACTCGACCTCGGTGCGCTGCTCGACGCGATCCGAAAGCCCATCGCGAAGGAAACGGCCGACGATGACGTAGCCGCGCTTCTTCACGCCCTCGCCCGTGACGACCTGGGAGGACGCGAGGAGGGGGCCTTTCTCCGTGGAGAGGATGCCCGAGTGATCGATGCCCTTGACGTCGGGCGAGCCCGCCGCGAAGTAGCTCAAGAGGGCGTGGGAAGGGCTCAGCTCCGAGCGAGGGAACTCGAGTAGATCGATCGGTTCGCCCGTCTTGGGTTCGATGACCTGACTGGCCATGACCCGGCCATCCAGATCACAGAAGAACAGGAGGTCGATGGCGGCCCCCTGCAGTTTTCGGGGCGTCAGGTGCTCCTGGACGAACCCAGGGCGACTCCGGGCGTCCTGAAGGAACTCGGCTGCGGGATCCGAGACCGCGTAGGTCTGGGCGATGCGCGAGACTTCGTCCACCTCGGAACGGATGGCGTTCTTCACTCGACGAAGATCCTTGTCCGCCTCTGCCGTCTCGATGTTCTCGAAGAGCGAGCTGAACGCTCGATTCTGCACGAATCCTCCCACGATGGAGAGGGACAGAATCAGTGCCGTCAGGATGGCAGCGATCTTGGTCGACAGCGACATGAAGGACGCCTAGGCGGCACGTTCCTCGCAGTGGTCTGCCGTGGTCGTGTCGCTCTCGCTGGCATCGTGGGCTCCGTCCTGACGAAGCGGAGCCGTGCTCGAGTTGATCAGGGCCGCGAGGTCCTTCAGCTCGTCACCATCTCGCAGCGTGAAGTCGCCGGGGTTCTCCCCGTTCTGCACCGCCAGGAGGAACCGCTCGAAGCGGTAGAGGGGGCCTGCGATCCGGAAGGTCGAAAGCACGCCGACCATCAGCGTCAGCGGCAAGAAGACGGCCGCTGAGATCAGGACCAGGCGAATCGCCAGGTCGTTCGTTTGCCCCAGGAGCAGAGCGCTGTCGTTGGGCATGGTGTTCGCCACGTGATGCAGCGATGCCGTCAGAAGCGCGGACTGGAGGAGCAGCATGAGCGTCACGAGCCCGACGAAGATCCCGCTCATGCGGAGCTGGAGTCGGGGCTTGATGAGCTTCTTGCGGCGCTTGTAGGGGCGAGACATGGCGGAGAGGCGCGGTAACCGCACCGATGCGAGTCATCGACCGGTACAGCTGAGGTTCTTGAGAGCTTGGATTGGCTTTGGTCTCGAAACCGAGGTTCAGCCTGTGGGGCGAAGGGCGGCGTCGGTGGAGGGCGCCGTGGACCTGGAAACGAATTCCGATGCGACGGCCATGCATCCGCGGATCTTGGCGACGTCCGCCGCGGAGACGATCCGCCTCGCGACCGCGAGGTCGAGAACGGACTGGAAGTCGTCGTGGGGCAGCTGGCCCAGGGACTGAGCGCGCTGAATGCAGGCGATCGGAACGCGACTCGCGGCGGCCAGGCGAGACGCCTGGCGAATCGGCGCCGTGCCTCCGTTCGAGGCATCCCCCGGATAGGACTCGGCCGTCAAACGACGGAGAATCTCCGGCGTGGCCGCCATGGACGCCGCGACGGACTCGGCGAGCTCCGCCGAGGGGCCTTCGCAAGCGACGTGCGACGCCCTGAGCGCGATGCCTGCCGCGAGTCGAGCCAGCGTGCCCGTGAGCGAGCCGCGCGCGGCGGCCAGATCCGTCGCCGCGTCGGCAAATTCGGTCCGTGCCGCGAACTCGAACAGATCGCGCTCCACCGGCTGGCATCCCATCAGACGGTCGGCCACGGCCAGCGCGGCACAGACGGTGAGGTGCTCCTCCACGTGGGCGAGGTGGACCTCGACGGGCGAGGCGCCGGACGTCCGGGTCCCACGGCGGAGCGCCGAGGTCTTCAGAACCGAATACGCTCGTCCGAGGCGGACGAACCGAGCGTTGGGATCGGATTTCGCGGCGCTGGAACCACCAGGAAGCGCGTCAGACGCCAGCTGGCACGCCCCGAGCGTCACGGACACCCAGAGTTCCCGAAGGCTCCTGGCTCGTGCCCGATCGAAGGCCGCGAAGGAGGCTTCCTGTACGGCCTCGAGGCTCGAGCGATACCAGCCAGGTGCCCATCCAGAGGAGGCCGGGTGCCCGCAGGCAAACGGGAAAGGTGGAAGCGTGGCCCAGCGGCTCGGGACCAGCGGAGCGTCGACGCTGGCGTCGCCGGGACAGCCGAGGGCATGCTCCAGCTCAGCGGCCAGTCGGAGGGCGCCGGAGTGGATGGCGATCGCCTCGGAAGGGGACATGGCGCGCTCGTCGAGGATCAGCGCCGCTGCCTTGGGAAGCGCGGTCGCCCTCAGCGTGAGTGAGCCGAGGTCGGCGTGGCGCCAGGCCTCGATGGTCTCGCCGTTCATCACGTTCTTCAGGATCGCGCTGGAGCCTTCGATCGCGGCCTGTCGCTGAGCTTGGCCTGCGAGTAGCGCTGCCGCTCCGACCGCATGGAGCCCTCCAACGAGCCGATCGGCGGGTTCGTCGGCCGATCCGATGCCAGCCTCACCGCCGAGGACCTCTTCCAGGCCGACGAAGGTATCGACGAGTTCCAGGGACCCGCGCAGCGGCTGGCTTGCGAGCCTGTCAGCAGGCCTGGCGCCGTCGAGGACCGAGAGTCCGCCTTCCGCGCGCAGCAGAACGCACGTCCTACCGAGCAGGCGCTCGCTGGCTTCCTCGTCCGGTCCCGCGATCAGCCCATCGGGGTCTTCCGTCGGAACGAGGAGCGCGATCCGCGTCGCGGCGCCCACCCCGACGACGTCCTCGATGCGGCAGGAGATCCGGAGGCCGAGAACCTCCCCGCTTCCGTGGTCTTCCCTGACGACCCGCGCCGTGGCTCGCTCCATTCCACGGCCGGTCCAGGCGGCGGCCAGAAGCTCACCGCCGGTGGTCGCGTCATGGCGCGTGCCAGGCGATCCCAGCGTGACTTTCTGATCGTCGGTTCCCAGGGCAGCGACCAGCTCGTCGAGCCCGCTGAACCATCGCCAGGCGAGCCCGAGCGCGGCATCGATCGAATGACTGGCGGCTCGCAGCACGAGATCCGCGCGATCAGCGAGGGTCAGCCCCTGCGGATCACCGTCCGCCTCCGCGATCGGCTGACCGAGCTGGAGGAGGGCGGCCCAGGCATCGGGGGAGAGTTTCGGTGCCTCCGAGGTGTGGGTCGCAGCGACGGAGTCGAGGGCCGCATCGAGCGACGCGATGGCCTGCCCAAGGGGGCCCGGGACATGCCGGTCGATGGCGCTGAAGTGCCCGTGTTGATGGATCAGACGATTCACGCTTCCGGGACTCACCAGGAGGTCGGTAGCCGACCCCCAGGCATCCGTGCGACCGCTCAGGGAGGCGTCTAGCAGCGTGGTTTGCCATCCCGGAGCTGACACGAGGCTACGCGTCACCACCTCCGGTTCCAGTAGACACTGGTCCGCCCAGGTGCGTCGCCCGAAGAGCCGCCTTCGAAGGGACGGAACGCCCGTCAGAACGGTGATCGTGCCCAGGGCCAGCGACGGCTGCCACCACGTCGGCGACGACACCGTGCGCATGAAGCCGCCCGTGCCATCAGCGAGGAGGGACCAGGCCGCATCGCCCAGGTAGAAGCCCAGGGTCGCTGCCACCAGACCGTGCCAGGGGCGCCCGCGGGCGGCGAGGACGACGGTCGTCAGTCCAGCGAGAGAGAGCGTGATCCACATGATTCCCGCTGGCTATCGACACAATCGACGCCAAGGTCAAATCACGCGGGGTCATTTCCGCTGGACCGGTCAGCGGGGGAACTGAAGGAGTCGACCGCGGTAGGCCTTTGGATCACGGCTCCGCCGGTCGCCCGAACTCTGTTCGTACATCCGTTTCCACGCCTCGGGCGGACCCGACACGGAGGGCGACATCGCCTGAACGTCTTCCTCGTGCACTTCCGTCCGGGCCACCGTGGACCGGAGGGCGAGCCATAGAAGCGGCGCTAGCGCAGCGGAAACCCAGTACTCCATGTCCGAAGCGTAGGTCCTGGCCATGAGGCTTTTCTTAACGTCTTGGCCGGTCCGAGGTCACGACGATGAGGCTGACTCGCCGGAAGGCCGAGCAGGGGGGCTGGGGGTCCTCAGGGGACTGGGGGGACCGGGGGGACCGGGGGGACCGGGAGGACTGGGGGGCCGCTGCGGGGCCAATTTTCCGAGCGGAGCTAGTGCCCCGAATCAGAAGTTCGTCGTATTAGTTTCAGTCTGTTTCGTTTCGTAGCAAGGCGTCCGAACCGCAGTGCGTAGCAGTAGTTCCGTCCAAGGTTCGGCAACGCAGCTACGGAGCGAAACAGGCGAAACTAATGCGACGAACTTTTGATTCGGGGCACTAGTCTAGAGTTTCGCCATCTAGGCAGCGGCCATCAGATCCCAAGGTAGCAGCCGCAGAATTTTGGCGCGTGCTGAGCGATCCTCAGGATGCGGAGAAAGTCGCCGCGCCAGAAGGTCGCGCCTGAGTGCTGCAAGCATGTTGACGACGCTCGGTGTAGATTTGCTCGTGTGCCAAGGCGCAGCCTTCCGCGCTTCGGCAACGTCACTGTCTGCTCGATCCATCTTGATGTACGTGATGACCACGATCGCGTAGACAAAGCCAGCGAGCGGAGCTGTTCGCCGAATCGCATGCTCGCCCTTGGTCCCCAGTGGATCGGCGCCCGGAGTCTTCTCTCGGGGTCCGATCCCTCGACCCCATCCGTTCTGAGCATCTCCCATGCCGAAGAGTTGCTTGAGGTCCCGGAAGCTGACTTCGATCAACCAACGTCCGGCCATTCTCTCAAGCGTCGTCCTGACTGATGCTCTCAGGTCCGTTGTGAAGTACGCCCTGTCCGCCAGTCGACCTGAGGGGTCACGAGTCAGGATGAGCTTGATCGGACGATCCCCGAGTGCCTTCGTCCAGTGGGTCGTGAAGACCTTGAACTCCAGCGTGACAGTGCGACCGTAGATCCACACCTTGGCTCTCTTCCACTTGCCGCCCTTCCTGCCGAACCGTTCTTCGGGCGATGCTTCGCGAGCTCCCTTCTTGCGAGGACGCCCCTTTCCTCTGTATTTCTTTACTGGGCCGTGTAGCGCGGCACGCTTGTGGATGGGTCCGACAAAGTCGATGCCGGATGGAAGATCCTTCAAGAGCGTCTGGCACGCGTACTCGCTGTCTCCTGCAAGTATGAGTCGTTTCTGCCGCGGAACGGTCGCGCGCATCAACTCCAGCATCTCTCGCGCCAGCTCAGTGCGCTTGCTGTACTTCTCCTCTGGGCAGAGCTTCTTGGATCGATACAACCGGAAGAGAACCGGGATCGCGATCGCTCGACGTTCGCCCCATGGCAAGGGGAGCTTGATGGCCATGACGACCCAGTTGTGGCCGAACGCAAAGCAGGGTGATGGTCCGTTGATCCCACCTCTCGATGAACTCGCGCCGTCGTGATGCATGCCCGCGCCGAAGAAGCGTGCGCCAGTCCGGTGGCAGAGTGTGTCGTCCACAGAGATCTCGATCTCCTTGGAGTCGATCATCTCCACAAGCAGGAGCACCAACTTCTTCGACAGGGCATCCGGCTCCCAAATAGCTCGGCTCAAGAATCGATAGAGAGTGGAGAAGTGGCATCTCTCCAGCGATCCGCTCGCCATCACCACTCGACTGATGGTGCGCCGACCAACCGACATCATCCAGCCGATCGCCAAGCTGACGAAGTTCGCGTAGCTGCTGCTGCTGAAGCAGTCCTCGAAACGCCGCAGTACAGATTCCAGTTCACTCGAGATACGATGGTCACGCACGGTTCCCCTCCGTTTACGCGGTACTTGTTTTTCACAAGCAATTCATCGCGGGAGGGGCCGTGCTCCTTGCTCTCGACTCGGGGAATTCCTGTCGGCGGAGGGGGGCCGCGGATGGCGAAACTCTAGACTAGCGCTTCCTCGATGAAGAGAAGCCAGGGACGGACGGCCTGCGCGAAGTTCAGCGTCTCCTCGATCACGCTTCCGTCGCGCCATTCCTCGACCCGCATCGGCCGCTCGGCGACCGGATCGACCTGTCGAAGATACGCGGCGATCGGGCGATCGGCCGCCTCCTCGAACCCGCGAGGAAGGCGCTTGAGCGAGCGTTCGGCCACCAGCGGGCAGCCCGCCGCTTCCAGGCCACTCGCCATCTCCAGGAAGCGTGCTTCCCGCGCCATCATCGATTCGCGCAAGGCAGCGAGCGACGCCGCAGGCTGGAGGAACGAACCCGCGCGAAGGAATCCGCCAGAGCGATCGAGGCGCACATGAATGGACGCCCGGGTTCCGATCCGCGCGCCGCCCTTCGAGAACACGGCCTCGACGTGCTCGTGGAAGGGGCGTCGATCGGCGGTGAAGCGCAGGTCCCGCTGCATGCGAAAGACCGTTTCCTCACCACCACGGAGATCGAAACCTTCCTCCCGAAGGCGGCGTGTGGTCTCCTCCAGGTAGTCGATGAAGGGCGCTCGGAGATCCTGGATCACGGAAGGACGATGCTCGCGCATCCAGCCGGACTCGTTGTTCTCTTCGAGGGATCGAAGCAGGGTGAAGGCCCGCGCCGGCATGCCGCCGAAGCCCGTCGATGGTTCATTGGATCGTTTCATGGTGGTGCCTGTCCCAGGCATGAAACGATCGTTCGAATCGCGGACCGGTTGCACCGCCTCAGAAGATTCCGAACTGTCGTCGGACCCAATCAGGTCGCGAGTAGTCCCAGTTCCGCTCGGCCATGCCCGCCACGAAGAGCGGGTAGGCCTCCAGGTAGAACGCCAGATCGTTCACGCCGAGCCCGGAGTGCTGAAGGTACGCATCGAAGGCCTCTTGCTCGTGGGGCCGTCTCTCCCGAGGGTCCAGCAGCGCGCGCCACGCGTCACCGAAGGCACCGCCGACCTCCTGCTTGCGCTGGTGCACGACGAGGTGCAGGAGGTCCACGAACGGCAGGAAGCTCTCTTCGCTCGCGCCCCAGTCGAGATAGCCGAGCACCGAGCCCGTCTCGTCGACCTGGACGTGCTTCCCCCGAAGATCCGCGTGGTAGACCCCGAGCCGAACGTCCGACCCGATCAGCCGCTCCTCGACGCGGGCCCGGAGCGCCTTCAGCTTCCGCGCGGTGGATTCGGTGCGGATCAAGCGCTCGACCCGATCGAAGCGCGGCGTCAGGAGCCGTGCGCGGAAGTCCTCGTCCAGGTGGGTGGGCGTCTCGTCGAGGAGGCAAGCCATGTGGCGGGCCGCGTCCTGGAACATTCGCCGGGTCAGCCTCAGGTCTCCCGTGACGTCCGTTCCGCTGAGCCCCCCGAGGCGCCGCTCGACCGCGACACGGGTGCCCTCCAGCTCGCCCACGAAGAGGGGCTCCGGGACGGGGATCGAGGGGAACTCACGGCGGAGCCGTGCCAGCCAATCGTGGTGGGTCGCGACCATCTTGCGCTTCGCGGGCTGCAGCGGGAAGTGGAGCGTCCAGCGCCCCGGCGCGCCCCGGGGATCCCACGCCCCTTCGTCCTGGCGCGGCGCCGTGTGGATCAGCGCGTCGTTGCTTCTCGTCGCCACGAAAATGTCGGCGACCGGCGGCTCTTCGCCCACGATCCCGGCGAGCCGCTCCAGCAGCCGTGTGAGTCGATCCACCGGGGGCTCGGCCCGACGCCTCGCATGGATCGCGAACGACGGCGTCAGCCACCGGAACAGGCCGAGGCCATGGCCGATCATCTTCAGCCGATTTTTGCGTTCGCGCGGGCCGATCGTGAGCCGCGGAACGTCCGCGTCCAGCGCCACCACGTGACTGAACTCGAGGGCGTGGGGGTAGAGCGAGAACGCGCGCGCGCTGGGCCACGCATCTGGTTTCCCAGTGGACTTTACAGCTGACTTTGCAGCTGGCCTTCCAGCCGACCCTACGGCGCCCTGCACGAGGGCACGGGTCGTGGGGAGCGTCGCCTCGCCGCGAGAGGGCGCGAGCAGCTCGCGGACCAGCACACGGGGGTCCCGGCGGAAGTCGCCGCGCCGCCCGGTCGAGCGCTTGTAGCCCATGCGGTTGTCCGCCGTGACGACCAGCTCGGCCGCCGCCACGCGCCGGAGTTCTTCGAGCCGGAAGGGCCAGCCCGTCTTCGGAGAAGGCAAGCCCCCCTCCAGCACGACGACCTCGAACGCGCGATCACGGAAAGGAAGGGTCGAGTGGTCGCCGCCGAGGACCGCGGTCGTCGTGTCCGGTGCCAACGCGTCACCGCGGTGGACCGCGAACGAGGAGCGCAGGAAAGACCGATCGAGCACGGTGACCTGGAAGCCGAGCGTGGCGAGCGCGAGCGGCGTCCCGGAGAGGGCGTCGCCGATGAACAGGGCGCGCCCCTGCGCGGCTTCCAGCAGCAGCGCCCAGGCCCCGCGGCTCTCCTTCATCAGCATCATGAGCGCGTCCGATTCGTTCGGCGGCAGCTCATGCACGAGCCGCTCCAGTCGCGTCTTGAAGGAGAGCGTATCGGCCGTGACCACGAGCTCTCGCAGGCCGGCGGCCAGTTCAGTCGAGAGCTCGGGTTCATTCGGTGGGTCGGGCACCCACGCATGATGGGCTTCTGGCGATCAAAGGGCGAGCCGCATGCGCTCAACCGATGGAGACAGCGTCGTTCTGCGACAGCGACCTTTACGTGGCCCGCGGGTCCGGCCAGCATGACGCCCATGCGAGTCGCCACTCTCGAGATCGACATCCTCACCGGAGCCGTGGACGCCAATCTGGCGGCCGTCATGGCCGGAGTACGAGCTGCCGCCGAAGCCGGGGCCCAGCTCGTCGCCGTTCCCGAGATGTGGCCGACCTCCTTCGTGCCGGGCGCATCAGCGCAGGACCTGCGCGAGAGCGTTGCCGCGGTGGAATCGCTTGCGCAGCTCGCGGGAGAGCTGGGGATCGTGGTGGTCGGCTCCGCGTTCGGTCCAGTGGGCGGCGAGGCGCCGCTTCCGAGCAATCGAGCTCACGTGCTGGGGGAGGGCCGCGTCCTCGCGTTCCACGACAAGGTGCACCTCTTCTCCCCGACGGCCGAGCACCTCGCGTTCCGGGCGGGCGACGATCCGCCGCCCGTCGTGGAGCTTCCGGGAAGCGACGTGCGCCTCGCTCCGATCATCTGCTACGACCTCCGCTTCCCCGAAGTGGCGCGGGCGGCCTTCCGCCGCGGCGCCGAGATCCTTGTGGTGGTGGCGCAGTGGCCAGAGTCGCGGGCCCCGCACTGGCGCGCGCTCCTGCGCGGTCGCGCGGCGGAGCTGGAGGGCTTCGTGGTCGCGTCGAATCGCATCGGGACCGCGGAGATCGGACGGCGCAGGATGAAGCTGAACTTCGTGGGCGATGCCGCCGTGGTCGGGCCAGGTGGAGAGGACGTTCCTCGGACGCTCGCGAGCACCATCGGCCGCGGCGGTTCTCGGCTCTCGGTCCACGAGATCGATGTGGAGGAAGCGCGCGCGCTCCGGCGCGCCGTGCCGGTGCTTCGCGATGACCGTCCCGAGCTCTTCCCCGGTTGGATCGGCAGTTAGTGCCCCGAATCAAAATTTCGTCGCATTGGTTTCGCCTGTTTCGCTCCGTAGCTGCGTTGCCGAACCTTGGACGGAACTACGGCTACGCACTGCGGTTCGGACGCCTTGCTACGAAACGAAACAGACTGAAACCAATACGACGAACTTCAGGTTCAGGGCACTGGAGCGGGAATTGAGAAGCAGGGGCCGTCGCTGCGCGACGTCCCCTGCGTTCTTTCCCATTGGATTTCGCCGGAGTCGCAGCTGAGCGACTCACCGGTTCATCCGCTTCTCTTCTCTTCTCTTCTTCTCACTAACCACCGGATCGGCCGCGGTGCCCTGCGCGAACGCGGACCCCCGGAGCGGCCGCTCCGTGTTCAGATGACCGGCAGCTTCTTCTTGCCGAGCTGGCGGCTCTTGTCCCTCGTGCGGTTTTCCGCGGGAACCGGGACAGGGACGTGGGGCGCCGGTGCGGCTACCGCAGCAGGTGCGGTCGAAGTGTTCATGGCAGGCACCATCAGGGATCGCTTCGTCGTGACCTTCGTCAGCGAGCGCCCGCCGTGGCGCGGCATCCAGCCCGCGAGGGTGGTCTTCGTCCGCTCGATGAAGACGCTGGTCGTCGCGGATTCCACCTGGGCGCAGTCGAAGGTCCCCGTGGAGAGGAGCATCCCGTCGACGCTGCGTGCGATGAGCTCGATCGACATGCCGTTCGCACCGCTCACCGGAATCGGAAGCAGCGCGCACTCGAACGGACGCAGGCCGCGGACGCGAACGAGACCGCGCTCGCTGTTCGTGAAGACGATCCATTGCGGCTCGTTCACGAGGCTCTTCGCCTGAAAATGCGTCGAGGTGATCTGGATCTGCGCCGGTACATCGGCCGAGCGGATCGCTCCCGGAAGGCTCGACTCAGGCGACGGCACCTGGGGTGCGATCGAGGGAGCGGAGTGGGGGGCGGCGCCGAGAAGGGCGATGGAGTGGAGCAGGGTGAGCAGCATGGCGGTGGGCGGGTCTTGACCCGGCATGCCGCCTGTATCGTCGCGGGACCGGATTCGCTTGAGGGCCCTTCCGCGTCAACGGGAAGTTTTTTCTCCGGTCAGTGGTGAAGTGGACCCGGCAAGGCCGGCGTTGCGGGCGACGGCTGCCGATCGCCCCCCTGGACCGAGCCACGTGGATCGCCCCCCACGGCACTGGCAACGTGGATAGGCCCATGGCCCAGACGCTCTCAGCCCCATTCATGAGGCGCTGTATGCCAAGCGGCTTGCGGTTCCGTTCCTGAAGTTTGACCTTTCGCGGCAAAAAAAATGGCTTGACTGGCGGTCCATTTTCTTCCCTCGCGTTCTCGCTGACTGAGGCAACGGGTACGGTGGGTGGCGACTTTCGTTCTGACTGGAGTCCCGCTGACCTCGCATCGAGATGGCATCGACCACCCATGGGAAGGTCCGATTGGCGGGACTCGTTCGCGGCTCGCAACCCTGTGGATCGAATCAGCGCAGTGTTCAAGGATGCGCTATCCGTGGCGCTCTTTTGGCCTTCCAACTCACTCGTGGGACGCCCCCATGCTTGGCAAGAAACAAACCACTGCACTCACCGCGGGAGCGCTCTTGCTTCCGATCAGCTATTGGTGGATTCAGGTTGGTGGGTCTGAACCTGCAGGAACGCAGAGCCTGGTCCATTCATCTGGGATGACCGAGGACGTTGCTTCTCTGGGCCATCCCGGTCCTGAGACTCAAGACCGTCTCGAGGTCACCCGGGAAGTCCACGAGAACCAGCTAGCTTCTGGACTTCTCGAGGCGCCTGCCGCGTCGGAAACGGCGCAAGAGGAACTTGACTCACGGGGTCAAGACCTGGAGTTCGACCTGAAGACGCTGTTCGATTCCTCGTTGAACGAAACCCCGCCGACGCTCACCGAGGTGGAGCAGGTTCTGCAGAGGGTCGCCGACGGCATCACCGTCGACGAGTCATCGCTCCAATACAGCGAGAATGGAACGCTCCTGGCAGGCCGCGTGACCATAGAGGGCACGGAGCTGACGGGCAGTCTCACCATGGATGGAGGAGCCCCGAGAATCAGCATCCCGGTCCGCATGGTCGAGAAGGGCCATTTCTTCATGCGGGCCTTCGATGTCAGCCTCAACACGAAGGAGGGGAGCGTCATCGGCGGCACCACGGTGATTCAGCACCACCCAAACACCCTCCAGGACGCACCAGCCCCACCCGCGGGGAACGAGCCTTTCGTTTGCGGGTGGTCTCTCTCCAGCGACGGAAGCGCAAGCACCTTCACTCCCACAGAGGCGGTGTTCCTGGGCCAGTCGGAGGGGTGGTCCATCGGGAGGCTGGGCAATGTGGACGCCGAGGCTCATCCTGGCTATTCCAATCTGGCGGCCTTCGATGAGATCTACGCCAGGTTGGCTGGGCACCTGAGCCAGTAGATGAAGGGTGCTCTCACTGGCCTCGTTGGCCTCCGGCTCTTGGTCCCTTTCTCTCGCCGAGTCCAGCGTCCGGCTGCGCCAAATGTATGGCGATCTACAGCATCGAGCTGGACCGAGTGGTTCAGACCTGCCCGGACGGCTACACCAACGGTGGACTCAGCTGCCAAATCGTGGGAGCTTACTGCCGCACGGTCGGTGTCTGCAGCCCCGGTGGCTGAGACGGAGTGCTCCGAGGCGCGGCCCCCGGGGCGATACGCTCCAGACCGCAGTCTCGCGAGCCCATGGAATCGCAAGGATGGCGACTTCGACGGATGAACCCATGTTTGGTTCCTCGAGGCCTTGGGTCTACTCCAGAGCCCGATAGGCTGCCCACTCCGAAGGAGCGGCGCCGAGCTGCCACAGGAACTCCCGGGCTCTCCGTGTCGCTTCCGCCGGGCTGGCGCCCCCGAGGAGCGCCGCGTGCAGGCGAACCGATGCACGCTCGGCGGCGTGGTCCTGGATCGGCCACAGGGTCACGATGGCCGCCCTCGTGCCACATTCGAGCATGGTCTGCGCGAGGCCCCGGACGCTGAGGCCGTCGATGCTCACGCCGTCTGCGGATCCACAGGCCGTCAGCGTGACGAGCGGCAATCTGGGCCGCAGCTGCAGCACGTCATGCGCCGAAACGAGTTCATCACTGGAGACGACGAAGGCCCAGGGGGCGACGCTTACGCGCCCGGTGTCCCGGGGAACCGCCGCCACATGGGTCGCGAGGTGCAGCGGGCTGCTTCCGCGCAGAGCGGCCTCCAGTGCGGACCGAGTCAGCGCGTCGCCCGTCACCGCTCGCCAGCGAGGATGAAGTGCCCCGATCCGCTCGATCTCCCGGCGCGCGCCAGGCAGCAGGGCGTGATCGCGGGTCGTAGGGGCGCCGAGCGCCATCCACTGTGCGCGCTGACCGTCGAGAGGAGGCGCGAGGTCCTCGCCGTTTCGCAGGGCGGTCATCACGGTCAGCGCTGTGCTGACGCCGAGCGGCCTTGGATCGTGTCCCACCAGAAGCGCTTCCAAGGGCATCCGCTCGAGCACACCGTGCGGCGCGAGTACGAGCGTCGCGCTGCTCCCGGCCCGTGACGCGAGCCTCGACTTGAGCTCCGCTGGGAGGAGCGCTTCTCCCATCTCGACCGCGAGCGCGCGCCAGGCTGGATCCGAGGCGCTGTTCGAGGTTGCCGTCAGCGCATCGCGAAGGCGCTCGATCCCGCGCTCCAGTCCGCGGCGTCCGATCGGGATGGAGGCGGCGCTCGCGCGGCCGTCGGGCGCGACATGAACCGCCAGGGTTTGGTCCGCACCCACCATCCAGGTCACGTACCCGAGATCGGTCTTCCCTGCGAGGTCGAGGATGGCCGCTTCGCAGTCACCGCGCCGCTGAATCGGCGCATGGGCGGACTCGAAGAGCCCGGCGGCGCGCAGCGGCGATCCGGCTTCGACGTAGGCGCGGCCAAGGGTCTCCACCGCCGACAGGCCGAGCCACTCCCCGACTCGGCTTCCGCTCGTGACGGTGGCGTGGCGGCTGCCGTTCGCCCGGTGGCCGTCGGGAGGGGCCTCCGCATCGGACCGTGCCGCGGCCAGCGCTTCCTCCAGCGGCAAGATCGCCTCGTCGCAGCGACCGAGGGCGAGCAGCGCACGACCCTCCAGCGTCAGGCGCTCCGCGCGGCTGACGGCACTCGTTTCCTCCCATCGAAGTGCGCGGACGAGGGCGAGCGCCTGCTCGGGTTCGTTCGTCTCCAGATGAATCGTCGCCCGCGTCAGGTCAGCGATCGTGCCCTGTGATTCACCCGTGGACCCTCTCGCGGCCGCGTCCGCTAGCTCCATTCGCTCCCTCGCTCGATCGAACCTTCCGGAGCGCATTTCGGCGGCGCTCACGAGGTTTCGCCACTCTTCCCAGGCTCGCTCGGAGCCCGCCCCAGCCGCCAGCTCCTCGTCGAGTTCGCTGGGGGGGAAACGCGCCAGCCAAGAGAGCGCACTCTCTCCGTCGTCGACGAAGAGCTTCTGGGCGGCAACTTCACGGGCGAGTGCCCAGCAGCTCTCGGGAGCGCGGAAGGTGGCCAGCTGGTCGAGTAGATCCTCGGCGATGAAGAGTGAACCGCGCTCACGCGCGAGGCCGATCAACCCGAGCAATCCGCGCTCTCTCCATGCCAGCTGATGCACCCGTTCGGCGACGACGTCCATCTCCATGAAGCGGTCCTCCGCGGTGTCGAGGTCCGCGCGGAGAAGGGCGCAGCGCGCCAGAATCCAGAGCGGTTCCAGCGTCGGCGTCACCTGGCCTGCGCGACGAAAGAGTTCGAGCGATCTCGCGGCCTTCTCTTCGAGGGCGCGGAGTTCCGCGCGGAAGGCGGGCCCCTCCGGCCCGCGCCCCTGCTCGAGCGGCCTGACGCCGAGGCGTGCGTCCAGAGTGAGCGCGTGCGCGTGCACCGGGACATCCTCGAGCCCCTCGCATCGAAGAAGGAAGCCCTCCAGTTTCTGGCGCACGATCGGCAAACGTTCGAGATCGTCGGTACTGAGTTCCGCTGCCTCCTCGCGAAGAAGATCGAGTTCGTCTTCCAGCGCGATTCCCCGGGCGAGCGCGGCGGCATTCAGCCCCTGGTAGAACGCCGCGATCTCGGCAGGGTCGGCGCGCTGGTGCCGTCTTCTGAGCTCTTCAGCAGCGGCCAGGAGCGCCGTGCGAGCGGAGAGATCACCGCGCCTGTAGGCGTCGAGTGATTCGATGAAGCGGGTGGCCGCGACCGTCAGGTCGGCGGCGCCGTCCCTCTCCGCGGTGGTCGTCGAAGGTGGATCGCTGAGCGGCGTCCCGTGGCCGCTGGCGTGAGTCGCGTGGAGAAGTGCGCTGAAGATCAGCGCCAGCGCACACTGCGAACCACGCCGCATGTCAGCGATCGCCCGGGACGGCGAGGTACTCGTCTCGATCCTTGCCAGGTGGTAGGGCGCGCGCTTTCGCGCGCGCGTCCGTCAGGAAGCCCGAGGCGTGCAGTCGACGAATGTCCTCCCGGAGGATGCGCGGCATCGTGGCCTGCTCTTCCGACGCTCCTTCCTTCGGAGACAGGGCCGCTTCCTTCGGAGACAGGGCCGCGCGGACCACGAGGGAGCGATCGACGGCCGTGGCTGGCACGACGGTGAACGAAAGCGAGCCCAGGTCGCGGTCGATGCCGTTGACGGTCGCCGAAGCCCGCCATACGTAGCTGCCTGCGTGGATGGGGGGCGCGGTGGCCTGGTGCGTCGGGGCGACGCCTTCCCAGAGGACTTCGCCTTCGGCAAATGCACCTTGACGGGTGACATCACGCAGCTCGAAGCGGTACTGCGAGGCGCCCTTCACCGGGGTCACCTCGAAGAGAGGCTCGCTGGCGTAGGTCGTGACCGCCGTGGTGCTGTCGATGACGCGGCCCCGCGGGAAGAGAAGTGCCTCGGTGCCCGCGCTGCGGAAGATCGGAGAGTTCGGCAGGCCACCGTCCAGGACGCTTCGTCGCTCGTTGCCACCGATGGCCATGGCGAGGACCAGGGCTGCGGCGGCGAGCGGCGTCCAGGTGACCCATCCGGGAATGGAGCGACGCTTCTCGCCCGTGGTATAGCCGACCCTGGCGTAAGGGGTCTCGTTCTCGGACGTCGTCAGCAGGTCGATGCCAGCGTTCGAACCCGGTCCGGCCAGGATGGGGGAGGAGACCTCGATTTCTTCCTGCGGATCGATGGCGTCCCACGTGAGAGTCGCGGGGGGCGGCGATTCGCGCAGCGACTCGACCCAGGACTTCTCCTCCGGCACCTGCTCGAGGTGTTCGCGCACGACGCCCGCTTCGGTGGCATCGAGTTCTCCGCGCCCGAACGCGAAGAGCGACTCCGCGGGCACGGACGCAGGAACAGCGCGCAGCTCCTTCCTGGAGCCCGAGAACCGGTCGCGGAACAGCTGGCTGTGGAGGTAGTCGTCCGCCGCGCGCAGCTGCTGCAAAACACGGCTCGTCGATGGGTCTCCGCTGAGTCGTGCGATCGCGTCGCTGTCCAGTTCGTCGAAGCGGACCAGCGTCTCGATGGTGGAAGGACTCAGGGAACCCGCGGAGCGATGACTCGCGAGGCGCGGTGAATCCGACGCGCCCTGGGGAGCGGAGTCGGGTTCAGCATCGGTGGGGAAGGGCGTCGACGTCATGGGTGGTAGCTCGTCACCATGTTGGCGAGCGAAGACGACGGAACGAAGAGCTTTCGGGGAGTTCCCTATCGCCGCGCAGCGCACTGGTGCACCGCAGGTCACGTCAGATTTCGGTCAGAGCTTCTTCGTGCGCGAAGTTGTGCACGAGAACGCGGCGCAGGCTGATGGTGGCGCGGCGCAAGCGGTACTTCGCCTGCTCCAGCGAGATGGAGAGCTCCGCCGCGATCTCGCCGAGGGTCTCGCCTTGCACGAAGCGGAGGTCGAGGAGCGAGCGCTCTTCCTGGGTGAGTTCCTCCAGGGCTTCGCGGACCACGCCGCCGACCTCTTCGATGCCCGCGACTTCCTCGGGGCCAGGCGACTCGTCGGCCCGATCCGGGAGGTCATCACCGCTCGTGCGCAGGAACGGGCGACCGCTCGCGGACTCGCGGCGCTTCATGTCCACACATCGGCACCAGGCCACGCGATAGAGCCAGGTGCCGAACGAGCCTTTCTCGGGGTCGAACGCGTCCTTGTCGAGGCGCTGAAGCATGTAGAGGACGAGGTCCTGGTAACGGTCCTCCCGCGCTCCCACATCCGACTCGAAGTGCCCGATGCAGTGGTGGAGGAGTGACTTGTAGCGCTCTAGAAACGCAGTCACGGCGGGCTCGCGGCGTGCGCGCAGCCCTTCGATCAGGGTGAGGTCGTCCAATGGAGTTCGGGGAGTCCCTCATCCGATGCCGTTGGACCCCTCCGTACCGAGGAATAAAGAAGGGCGCGGAGCGATGCAATACCGGTGCTCCGGCATCCCGGGAATAGCAGATTTGAGGCTGTAAAGTGTTTGATGTCAATGACTTGCGGATTCATGGGGGTGCGGCTCTGCGCGCTGTCTGGAGGCGAGTGCAGAGCTTCCCGTCCCTCCGTGCGCGGCCATGAAGGGGCACCTCCGGGCTATCCCGCCGTGATCGTTCGGCTTAGACTCTTGCGCCCAAACAGCCAGGAGGATGGCTTCTCACCCTCCTTTCATTGGTCTCGATCCTCCGGGAATACCCATGCAAGAAGTCGTCCTCGTCAGCGCAGCGCGCACCCCGATCGGCAAGTTCCAGGGAGGGCTGTCGTCCTTCCGCGCCCCGGCTCTGGGCGGTCTCGCGGTCGCCGAGGCCATCCGCCGTGCGGGCATCGAGTCGTCCGATGTCGAGGAAGTGATCCTCGGCAACGTGCTCCAGGCGGGCCTCGGCCAGAACCCCGCGCGCCAGGCGGCGCGCGCTGCGGGCGTCCCCGATTCGGTCGGTAGCGTCACGATCAACAAGGTCTGCGGCTCCGGCCTGAAGTCGGTGATGCTCGCCGCCCAGGCGATCCGCGCCGGGGACGCGCACTGCCTCGTCGCCGGCGGGTTCGAGTCGATGACGAACGCGCCGTACCTTCTTCCGGACGCGCGCGCAGGCATGCGCCTCGGCCACAGCCAGGCCATCGACTCGATGGTCCACGACGGCCTTTGGGACATCTACAACGACTTCCACATGGGCATGACCGGTGAGAAGGTCGCGAACGAGCTGGACGTCAGCCGTCAGGCGCAGGACGAGTTCGCCGCGGAGAGCCACCGGCGCGCCGCGGACGCGCGGGACGCGGGCCGCTTCGACGCCGAGAAGTTCGGCATCGAGATCAAGCCGCGCAAGGGCGACCCCTACACCTTCAACGAGGACGAGACGATCCGCGCTGGGATGACGGCCGATTCGATCGCGGGCATGCGCCCTGCGTTCACCAAGGACGGCTCGGTCACGGCGGCGAACGCCTCGGCGATCAACGACGGCGCTGCGGCGCTGGTCGTGACGAGCCTCGAGTTCGCGCAGAAGCATGGCCTCAAACCGCTGGCGAAGGTCACGCAGTACGCCACCGGCGGATGCGCCCCCGAGTGGGTGATGATGGCGCCGGAGCACTCGATCAAGAAGGCCTCCGAGAAGAACGGCATGAAGCCGAGCGACTTCGATCTGCACGAGATCAACGAGGCGTTCTCCGCCGCCGCCGTGGCTCTCACGCGCAAGCTGGAGCTCGATCCCGCGAAGGTCAACGTCAACGGCGGCGCGGTGGCGCTGGGGCACCCGATCGGCGCCTCCGGTGCGCGGATTCTCATCACGCTCCTGCACGCGATGCAGCAGAAGGACGCGAAGACCGGCATGGCCTCGCTCTGCCTCGGCGGCGGTAACGCCGTGTCGCTCTCCGTCGAGCGCATGTAGCGCGGGCGTTCATCCACCGCACAACCACCCACGAATAGCCATTCAACATGAGCAGTGATCTCTTCGAAAAGGTAGCCGTCATCGGCGCGGGGACCATGGGCAACGGTATCGCCCAGGTCTTCGCATCGTGCGGCAGTCACGTGACCCTCGTCGACCTGAACGAGGACGCGCTGAAGCGCGGAATGGAGGCGATCGAATCGAGCCTCGCCCGCGTCGTCAAGAAGGAGCGCATGACGCAGGCCGATGCCGACGCGACCATGGCTCGGCTGTCGAAGTCGACGCGCCTGGAGGACCTGACCGATCAGAGACTGATCGTCGAAGCCGTCTCCGAGCGCGCAGACATCAAAGCTTCGGTCTTCAAGACGCTCGACGCCGTCGCGCACCCCGACGCGATCCTCGGCTCGAACACGTCGTCCATCTCGATCACCGAGATCGCCGCGAACACGAAGCGCCCCGACAAGGTGATCGGCATGCACTTCATGAACCCGGTACCGGTGATGAAGCTCGTCGAGGTCATCCGCGGCCACCAGACCAGCGATGCGACGACCGACGCCGTGATGGCGGCCAGCCGCGCCCTCGGCAAGGAGCCGGTCGCCGCCAATGACTATCCCGGTTTCGTCTCGAACCGCGTGCTGATGCCCATGATCAACGAGGCGGTCTTCTGTCTCATGGAAGGCGTCGCGACCCGCGAGGGCATCGACACCGTGATGAAGCTCGGGATGGCGCACCCCATGGGGCCCCTCACGCTGGCCGACCTGATCGGTCTGGACGTCTGCCTGGACATCCTCGAGGTGCTCCACAGGGGCCTCGGGGACGATAAGTACCGCCCCTGCCCGCTCCTGAGGCGGATGGTCGCCGCTGGCTGCCTGGGCCGGAAGTCCGGCCGGGGCTTCTACGACTACCAATGACGGGTCCAGGCATGCCCCGGATCGACCGATGAAAGGAGTTCCGGGGCCGCCGACCTGAAACCGGCACGTTTACGGCCTAAGTCGTAGGCAGCCAACCGCTTCCTTCAACCTCGTTCCGCGACTCTTCGACACGCCATGACCGTCACCGATCCCGCGCTAGCCGCGACCACCGAAGGCCTCAACTTTGACCTGGGTGAAGAACTCAGCCTGGTCCGTGACGAGGCCAAGAAGTTCGCCGACGACGTGCTCCTGCCGCTCGCGACGAAGCATGACCGCGAGGCGGCGATCTCCGACGACGTCTACCGTCAGATCGGCGAACTCGGCTTCTGGGGACTGACCATTCCCGAGGAATACGGCGGCGCGGGGATGAACAACCAGGCGCTCGCGGTGGTGCTCGAAGAGCTGAACCGAGCGTGTGCGGCCACGGGCGTGGCGGTGTCGGTGCACAACTCGCTGCTCTGCGCGCCGCTGATGAAGTTCGGCACGGAGGCCCAGAAGCAGTACTGGCTGCCGAAGCTCAGCAGCGGCGAGGCGATCGGCGCGTACTCGCTCTCCGAGGCGGGCTCCGGCTCCGACGCGGCCGCGCTTTCGGCGACGGCGACGAAGGAGGGCGACGAGTGGGTGCTGAGCGGCACGAAGCTGTGGGTCACGTCCGGTGATCGCGCTGGCCTCATCCTCATCTACGTCCGCACGGACCAGGACGCGCCGAAGGCCAAGGGCATCTCCGCGTTCCTCGTGCCCGGCGATGCGCCCGGCCTCAAGGTCGGCAAGCACGAGAAGAAGACGGGCATCCGCGGCTCGGCCACGGTCGAGCTGATCCTCGACAACCTGCGGCTCAAGGACACCGACATCCTCGGCGAGGTCAACCGCGGCTTCCCGATCGCCATGGACACGCTTGCAGGCGGTCGCATCGGGATCGCAAGTCAGGCCGTCGGCATCGGCCAGGCCTGCCTCGACGCCTCCATCAAGTACTCCATGGAGCGCGAGCAGTTCGGCAAGCCGATCGGCCACTTCCAGGCGATCCAGCACAAGATCGCCGATATGTCGACGCGCCTCGAGGCATCGCGGCTCCTCGTTCAGAAGGCCGCGTGGATGCGCGACCGCGGGATGGACTGCAACCGTCAGGCGTCCGAGGCGAAGCTGTTCGCCTCGCAAACGTCCAACTACTGCGCCGATGAGGCGCTGCAGATCCACGGCGGCGCGGGCTACACCGACCACTTCCACGTCGAGCGCCTCTTCCGGGACGCCCGCATCACCGAGATCTACGAGGGAGCCACGGACATCCAGCGTCTCGTGATCGCCCGCGCGCTTCTTCGCTGATCCGCCGAAGCGCCGTTCCCCTCCACGACCATGACCGCGAGCCAGGACATCGAGATCCTCAACATCGAGGAAGCCGCCGCGCTTCTGGGTGTGAGCGTCAAGACCTTCAACAAGGTCCTGCGCTCCGAGGATATCCCGGCCCGAAAGATCGGCCGCGAGTGGAAGTTCTCCAGGCAGGCTCTCATCGACTGGGTCGGTGGGGGACGCTCGAGCGACTTCTACCGCGAAGACCGGGCTCGCCTCTCCGAATCCACCCAGCGCAACGGCTCCTGAGAGCCGACTCCTCGCGCGAACACCTTCAACGGGCAGTCTCCACTGTCTGCGGACTTCTTCCGACACCGATCCCATGACTGACGTCGCTTCCACCTCTTCCTCGCCTGACCTCGGGCACGCTTCCTACGAGCTTCCGCCGATCCGTCACGCCTTCGATCTCACCGAAGAGCAGGAGATGGTCCGTGAGATGGTGCGGGACTTCGCCAGGGCGGAACTCGAGCCGGCGGCCCACGACATCGACGAGCGTCACCACTTCCCCAAGGAAACGTGGGACAAGATCGTCGAACTCGGCCTCGCGGGGATTCCGTTCCCCGAGGACGTCGGCGGCTCGGACGGCGGCACCCTCAGCTACATCATCGCCGTCGAGGAGATGGCGAAGGTCTGCGGATCGACGGCGCTCACCTACGCGGCCCACGTCAGTCTCGGGTCGTACCCGATCTGGAAATGGGGGGGCGAGAAGCTGCGCCAGATGTACCTGCCGAAGCTGATCGCGGGCGAGTACATGGGCGCCTACGGCCTCACCGAGCCCGGCGCGGGCTCGGACTCGGGCGGTACGCTGACGACGGCCGATCTCCAGGGCGACGAGTACGTGCTGAACGGCCGAAAGTGCTTCATCACGAACGCGAACCACGCCGGCGTGTTCATCGTGACCGCCGTGACCGACAAGTCGCTGGGCTCGAAGGGCATCAGCGCCTTCGTCGTTCCGCGCGACACCCCGGGCTTCACGGTCGAGAAGGGCGAGGTCAAGCTCGGCATGCGCGGGTCCGACTGGGCCAGCCTCGTGTTCCAGGACGCGCGTATTCCGCGCGACCACCTGCTCGGCCCGGAGGGCGAAGGGTTCAAGACGTTCATGAAGACGCTGGAGGGGGGCCGCATCTCGATCGGCGCGCTGTCGCTGGGGCTAGCGGCCGGCGCCGCCGACTACGCGACGAAGTACGCCACCGAGCGCGAGGCATTCGGCGGCACGCTCGCCGACCAGCAGGCGGTTCAGTTCAAGCTCGCTGACATGCGCGTCAAGGTCGAGGCCGCGCGCCACCTCGTCTACCACGCGGCGCGCCTCAAGGACACCGGCGCCCCGTACGGCACCGAGGCCGCGATCGCGAAGCTCTATGCCTCCGAGGTCGCCATGCAAAACAGCTACGAAGCCATCCAGATCTACGGCGGTTACGGCTACAGCCGCGAGTACCCGGTCGAGCGAATCTGGCGCGACGCGAAGCTCTGCACCATCGGCGAAGGCACGAGCGAGATCCAGCGCCTGATCATCGGTCGCGCGGTCCTGAAGGCGGCGAGTTCGCTCTGATGTCGGCGTCGAACGAAGCGGAAGGAACCGCAGGCCAGCCCCTCGGCTCGACTCGTCAGGAGATCGAGGCGGGGGGCTGGCGTATCACGACCCTGTTCGATGCGTACTTCCGCCTCGACGGCGGCGCGATGTGGGGGGTCGTACCCAAGAACCTCTGGGCTCGCATGACGCCCGCCGCGGACGACAACACGATCCGGCTCAGCGCGCGGCCCTATCTCGCCGAGCGCGACGGCGTGAAGGTGCTCGTGGAAGGGGGCATGGGGGATCGCTGGGACGACAAGATGCGCGGGATCTATCACCTGGAGCGTCCCCAGCAGACGTCTCTGGAGGGGACCCTCGCCGCGCTCGACATCGCGCCCGAGGAGATCGACCACGTGGTCTGCTCCCACTGCCACTTCGACCACGTCGGGGCGCTCGTCAGGGCGGACGGCGAGGCGCTCGTGCCGCGCTTTCCGCGCGCTCGCCATCACTTCCCGAAAGCGGAGGTCGAGGCGGAGCGGACGCCCGTCCACCCGCGCCGTGCCAGCTATCGGGCCGACGACATCGAGCCGCTCATCGCGGCCGGCCTCGTCGACCTCACCGAGGGGGATATCGAACTCCTGCCCGGGCTCACGCTCCACGAGGTCGGGGGACACTCCGGCGGGATGACGATCGTGCTCTTCGGGGAGAACGACCCGAATTCCGCCACGGCGGCCTTCTGGGGCGATCTGATCCCGACCGCGCATCACATCCAGCCGCCTTACATCATGGCCTACGACATCGACGTGCCGCGGTCGTTCGAGATGCGGACGAAATGGCTGGGCAGGGCCGCCGACGAGGGCTTTATCGGGATGTCGTACCACGACCCTGACCGGGCGTTCACGCGGCTCGTGCGGGATGGAAGGCGGTACGCCGCCGAGGATGTGTCCGAGGCGAGGCTCCGATAGCGGGCGGCGCCCCGGGGAGCACGGGGAGCACGTGCCTCTGGCCTTGGGCCCGACATTCTGACGAACCTGTCAGGGGCCCTCGAATCCGTGCTCTTCTGTTCGTATTCTGTCGCGGTGAGCCCCGCCACAGGGAGGACGTACGGAAACCATGGGGTCTCCACGTCTTCCGGAGCGATCAGCTCTTCGTCGAGACGACGGTCCCGGGTGCGTTTTTTGTCCCCAGGCCTCCCGCAGGACCCAACTCCCCCCGCCGAGGTCGGCGATCCGTACCTCTCCCGCAATCCGTTCAGCCCCGGCCCACGTCGGGGACACCGAAATTTCATGATCCTCCTCCCTCTCTTCCTCGGTTCGGCCCTCGCGGCCGCGAACGCCGAAGCTCCGGCTCCCGCAGCGCTGCCTGCCGTTGCCTCTCTCTCCAGCCTTTCGGCGCTCGTTCACGACGAACCCGCCGCTGAGCCCGAAGAGGGCGTATGGCACGGCAGCATCAACCTCGGAATGTCGAAGGCCGAAGGCAACGCGGACATCGAGACCTACGCTCTCACGGGCAAGGCGATCCGCACGGTGGACATCCACCGCTACACGCTCGATGGCCTCTGGTACTACGCCACTCAGAACAACGTGCGGACCCAGCGCCGTGCCCTCGGTAGCGCCAAGTACGACCAGTTCTTCTCCGAGAAGACCTACATCTGGGTGAACGCCCTCGGCGAGACCAACGAGCAGGCAGCGATCGACCTTCGGTGGAGTGTCAGCTCCGGTATCGGTCACCAGTGGCGCGACGACGAGGAGTGGAAGATCAACACCGAAGTCGGTCTCGCCTACTTCAACGAGAAGTTCGACACCGGTGCCAAGAACGACTACCTCGCAGCACGCGTCGCGTGGGACATCTGGAAGCGCCTGACGGACACGGTCGTCTTCGGCCACTTCGCCGAGCTCTACCCGAGCCTCGAAGACGCCAACGACATCTATGGTCGCGGCGAGACCTACGTCGAGGCTCAGCTTAGCGCCCGGATGACGGCACGCCTCTCCTGGATCGCGGTCTACGACAACACGCCGGCCGAGATCTCGCCGGGTGTCAACCTCAAGCGCCTCGACAACCTCTACCTGCTGAACATCGGCTGGACGTTCTGAGATGACTTTCTCCGGTCGATGACATCGATGTAATCGACTGGTGATACTCCCAGGCCGCGCTGCTTCCACCGAAGCGGCGCGGCTTTTTTCGTAGCAGGAGGCGAGGTTGGTGCCCCTCGTCTTGCCCGGTTTGCCTTCTGAAGGGGGAGATGTCTGTTCGTCCGTTTGAAGGATCGCTCATGCGAAGCCGCATACACTCTCAAGGTCCAGGTCTCGCAGACTCGGCCCCGCGCTCGCCAGGCGCGGTCGCCATGGCTCGCCGCCACTCCATCCGTCCACCTCACCGGATGCAGTTCCGTCCAACCTCTCACCCGCCGGCTGCGACCATGGCCCTTTTCTCCAACGCGTTCGTTCGCGTCGCCCTAGCCTCACTCCTTACCGCGTGCCTCGGGGGCCCTTCTCATGCCTGCCCGGCTCCGGCGCCCTCGCCAGGCCCGATGGCTCGAGGCGGAGGCATCACGCCGCTCTACGAGACGATTACCCTCGACTTCGAGGCAGATCGGGCCTACGGCAGCGCGGATACGGGCGCCAGCGACGCACCGAACGCCAATCCTTGGACCCACAGGCGGCTGGACGTCTGGTTCGACCATCCGCTGCTTTCGAGGCCGCTCCGTGTTCCTGGATACTTCGCGGGCAATGGTGTCGGCTTCCGGGTCGGGAAGACCTGGCGCGTTCATTTCACCCCGACGCTTCCGGGCCAGTGGATCTGGTTCGCCTCTTTCGAGCAGGGAGATCTGCTGAACGCGGCGCCGCCCGAGACCAGCGGGAACAGAATCCCCATGCCGGTCGATTCCGGTATGTTCGAAGTCGGCCCGGTCGATCCCGCTGCACCGGGCTTCCAGTCCATGGGAGCCGTCACGTGGGAGAGGGGATCGAGTTACTTCCGCTACTCGGAGCGCGGTCAAGGGCGCTTCGTGCAGGCGGGCGTCGGCAGCCCCGAGAACTTCCTCGGCTACGCTGGATTTTCCGGCGCCCAAGACGGGACCTCGGCCAACGGTCAGATCTGCTGCTGCAAGCAGAACTGCTTCGACGACTGCAGGCAGTCAACCTGTGCGAACGCCGGCGATGGGGCGCCGAACTTCCTGCACCGCTACGCCCCGCACGTGTCGGACTGGAACCCCGGCGATCCCGACTGGAACGCGAACGGTCAGGCAGAACAAGGGCGCGGCATCATCGGTGCGCTCAACTACCTGGGTGACGTGGTCGGAGCGAACTGCCTCTACTTCATGGTCATGAACCTTGGCGGCGACGGTAAGGACACGCACCCCTTCATGACGAACGGAGGCGGGATGGACTGTCCTTCCTCCGGGAGCGGCTTCTCGCCCGCGCATACCCTGAACTACGACGTCCTGCGCATGGATCAGTGGCGGACGGTGTTCGAGCACGCCAACCGCAAAGGAATCCTGCTTCAGGTCATGCTCGCCGAGCAGGAAGCCTGCAACATCCGATGGTTCGGCGAGCACGATCCGAATGGAGGCCCGCGCAACCATATGAGCCTCTACCGCCGCCTGTTCTTGAAGCAGATGGTGGCGGAGTTCGGGCACCTGCTGGCGCTGCGCTGGAACCTGTGTGAGGAGAACAAGTCGGTCGCCAGCTGCAGCTCGGGGCCTGCGAGCTGCGGAACTCCGGCCACCCTCCTCACGACCCAGTTCACACCCCAGGAACTCGACGAAATGGCGCGTTGGATCCGGGCCTGGGACGTCATGGAGCACCCGATCGGCGTTCACACGGAGCCGAATAGCCTCGATCTATACGGCGAGCTCCTCGCGCTTCCCGAAGATCCGTCGTGGCTCTCGGCCACGTCTCTGCAGATTCACGGCGAGAACGGAAGAGGCAACGAATACGAGGGCGTCGTGCAAGCGGCCCAGGACCTCTTCGATCAGGCAGGACATCGGCTTCCGATCTTCAACGACGAGCAAGGGTCGCCCTCCGGGGGATTGAGCTCCGATCTGACCTCGAGCACGTCGAGCGCGGACGACCGGCGCCGCCGCGTTCTCTACGACGTGCTCCTCTCCGGCGGTCAGCTCAGCTACTACTTCGGGTACTACACCGTCTCCAACGGCGGGGGAGACCTGCGATGCGAGGACTTCCGCACGCGCGATCAGGCGCTTCGGCAGATGAGCTTCGCCCGCAAGGTCATGGAGTTCGTCAAGATCTGGACCCTTTCCGATATGGACGAAATTCTCGTCGGCCCGACGGCGGAGGCGAGATTCGACCGCCCCGAAGTCGCGTCCAGTTCCCAGGGAGAGCGCATCGTGATCTACTACCCCGCGCTCAAGAATCAGCCCAACTCGCCCATTCAAATGGGGAGTCTCGACCTCCGCGGGCAGTCCGGATTCACCTACCAGTTGGTCTGGTTGGATCCGAAGCTCGGTGTAGAGGTCGGCGAGCGAAGCGAACTTCAGGGTGGCCAGATCTTGCCGATGCCGATCCCCGACCTGAATGGAGACGGCGTGCCCGGTAGCTCGATCACGGCCGATACGGATCTCCTGGTTCTCCTGCTGAGCCGAGGTCCGACTCCTCTGACGGCCGACTGACCCGAACGGATCGTCGGGCCGCTACTGCAGCTCGACGGGCATCTGGAAAACGACGGTCTCCCGCTCGCCGTCCGCTTCGGTCACGGCGGTGACGCCCAGCCCCTCGAGGCGTTCGAGGATCATCTGAACGAGATCCTCGGGCGCCGAAGCGCCTGCGGTGACGCCGACGCGCTTCTTGCCGAACATCCATTCGGCCAGGACCTGGTCCGGGTGATCGACGAGGTAGGCGGGGATCCCCGCTCGTTCTCCGAGTTCCGCGAGGCGGTTCGAATTGGACGAGTTCTGGGAGCCAACGACGAGCAGCAGGTCGACGCCCGGAAGCATCTCCTTCACCGCCGTCTGGCGGTTCTGCGTCGCGTAGCAGATGTCCTTGGTGTCCGGACCCTGGATGGCAGGGAAGCGCTCCTTCAGCGCCGCGATCACATCGCGCGTGTCATCGACGGAGAGAGTGGTCTGCGTGACGTAGGCGAGCTGCTCGGGGTTCTTGACCTCCAGAGCGGCGACCTCTTCCGGCGTCGACAGCACGTAGACCTCGCCCTGGATCCGCCCTCGCGTCCCTTCCACCTCGGGGTGCCCGGGGTGGCCGACCAGGATGACCTCGCGGCCCTGGGACTCGTAGCGAATCGCCTGGCGGTGCACCTTGGTGACGAGGGGGCACGTCGCATCGATGATTTGCAGTCCACGGCTCTTCGCGTGTTCGACCACGGCGTCGGAAACACCGTGCGCACTGAAGACCGTCACGCCGCCCTCGGGAACGTCGTCGAGCGACTTCACGAACACGGTGCCCTTGGCGCGGAGCCCCTCGAGGACGTGCTTGTTGTGCACGATCTCGTGCAGCACGTGGACGGGCGCGCCGTGGATCTCCAGCGCGCGTTCCACGATCTGAATCGCCCGGTCGACGCCCGCGCAGAACCCGCGCGGATTGGCGAGGAGCACCTCGGGCGCGTCGGATTCGACGCCGCTGGCTGCGAACTCCGGACCTGCCATCAGTGCGATTCCTGGGCGTGGTTCCGGTTCCAGGCCGGGATCTCCACCACGAGGTCGGTGGAGCCGTCCGGAACGGCCTGGCACGCGAGGCGCGAGCTCAGCTCGAGGCCTGGCGCCTCGTCCAGCATGTCCTCCTCGTCCTCGGTCGCCTCGGGGATCGAGTCGAACCCCTCGCGCACGATCACGTGGCAGGTGGAGCAGGCGCAGACACCGCCGCAAGCGTGGTCGATCTCGATCCCGTTGCCGTCGGCGATGTCGAGGATCGAGCCCGGCTTGCCTTCCCGAGAGAGCGGGAGGGCGGCCGGGTCGACGGTCACCTTCTTGCCCAAGGGCATGAAGGTGATGGTGTAGGGCTTGGTCGGGAGCACGGTTTCAGACGCGCTCTGGTACGGGTTGATTCCGCCCATGGGTGGAGCTGGGGCCCTTGGCGGGCCTCGGATTGGGGCCGCGGTTCCTTGCCGGTGGTAAGACCGGAGGGGCGCGGCCTCCCTTCCAATCTAGACGCCGGCGCCGAAGCCGCCCTGTCGGGTCGGGCGTGCGGGCCGGGTGGTCTCCTTGTCTTCGCGAACAGTTTCGCTTCGACGGGCTCTCTTGGGACGTTCCGTCCGCTCTTTCCCGGTCGATTCCCGCTGGGAATCTCGGGTCGGCCCCTTGGCGGCCCGTTCTGTCCGCTCGCGCCGCTCTGCGCGGTCCGTCGTCTCAGTGGACTCAGTGGACTCAGTGGACTCAGTGGATTCAGTGGACTCGGTGGACTTGGAGGCAGCAGCGCGACGAGAGCGCCGCGGGCGGCGCGGCTCGGCGTCACCGCCGCTTTCAGGAGTCGCGCTTTCAGGAGCGGTCCTCTCGGGCCTGGCGCCCGTTCGAGTCCTCGCGGCTCTCCGGGGACGTTCCTCCACGGGTTCGGCCGCAGCCTCCTCTACGGGAGCTTCCGTGCGCGTCCGTCGAGGGCGTCGGCCGCCGCGGCTGCGCTCGGGCGCCTCCTCGGTTTCCTCGCGCGACCTGCGCGACCGTGGGCGCGGCTCCTCTTCCTCGGCGGTGGCCGAAGTTCTGGTGCGCCTCGAGGGGGCCTCCGCTCTCGAGGGAGCCTCGAGCGCTGGTTCCTCGCTGGAACCGCGGGTGGTGCGACGTCGGGGACGGCGCGGCCGGGACTCGACGTCCTCGGCCGCGGCGGCCTTCGGAGCTTCGATCGTCTCCGGCTCGTCGCGGACGGTCTCCGCGCTTCTGGAGCGACGGGGGCTGCGCTTGCGGCGCGGGCGCTCGTCGACCTCGACCTCGGCGGTCACGTCGATGTCGACGTCCAGCTCAGGCTCCGGCTCCGGCTCCACGTCACGCGAACGCTCCGTGCTCTTGGCTCGGCGCGGGCGACGCTCGGCTCGTTCGGGGCGTTCTTCGTGCTCCGCCCGATGGGCGCGCGGCTTGCGCTCGCTGCGCTCCTCGCGCGGCTCACGCTCCTCGCGGGGCTTGGCCTCACCACGCTCTTCGCGTGGCTTGCGTCCACTCCTTTCACCGCGCTCTTCACGCGGTTTGCGATCGCGGCGCGGCCTGCGCTCCGCGCGCTTCACTTCGCCGCCTTCCACGTCGATCACCTCGCCGTCGCGCTCCTCGGCGTCGCGCACGTTCTTCGCCTTCTTCTCCTGGGAGAAGAGGTCGCGTGGGCGCTCCAGTTCTTCGATGTCGAAGCCGGTATGCTTCAGAAGACCTTCGAAGTCGCGCTCGTTCCGGCCGGAGATGAACGTGACGGCCGCGCCGTGGCGGCCCGCGCGGCCGGTCCGGCCGATGCGGTGCGTGTAGTCAGAGAACTCGCGCGGCAGACCGAGGTTCACCACGTGCGTCACGTGGGCCACGTCGAGGCCGCGTGAGGCCACGTCGGTCGCCACGAGACACTTGACGTCACCCGTGCGGAAAGCGGTCATCACGCGGAAGCGCGCCGCCTGGTCGTAGCCGCCGTGCAGCGCCTTCACGGAGAAGCGCTTCCGCTCGAGCTTACGCATGAGCATGTCGACGTCGGTCCGCCTCTCGCAGAACACGAGGAAGACGTCCTCGGGCGCGGAGTCCTCGATCAGGTACGCGAGGTTCTTCGCGTAGTCTTCCTGGGCACAGCGGAACACGTACTGGTTGATCGTGTCGACGGTCGCGACGCCGGAGGCGGTCGCGATCTCCGCAGGATCGGTCGTGTAGCTGCGCGCCAGCTCGAGGAGCGGCGTCGGGAACGTCGCGGAGAAGAGCAGCGTCTGGCGGTACTCGTTGCAGGCGTCGAGGATCTTCTTGATATCGTCGATGAAGCCGATCTCGAGCATCTTGTCCGCCTCGTCGAGGATGGCGAACTCGGTCCACGGGAACTGCAGGAACTTCTGGTTGAGAAGGTCGAGCACGCGGCCCGGGGTTCCGACCACGACCTGGGCGCCGGCCTGAAGGGCTTTCACCTGGGGGCCGAGCGGCTCGCCGCCGACGATGAGCGCGGTCTTGATGCCGCGCGCCTTGCCGAGGGTCTCCAGGACCTTGTGGACCTGTTCCGCGAGTTCGCGGGTGGGGGACATGACGAGCCCGAGCACGCTGGCGCGGGCCGGGTCGATCTTCGCCATCATCGGCGCGCCGAAGGCCAGCGTCTTGCCGGTTCCGGTCTCGGCCTTGGCGATGACGTCCTTGCCTTTCAGCACGGGGTCGATCGAAAGGGCCTGGATCGGCGTGGGCTTGGTGATGCCCATGCCCTGGATCGCTTGCTGGATCTCGTCGCCGAGGTCGAACTCCGCGAACGACTGGATGTCGGGCGGGTCGAGGGTGGGGGTCAGGGGCTTGATGTTCGAGACCTTCGTGGGTCCCTTTCCGGAGGAGTCAGACTTGGCTGAGCGCGATCCGGAGGAGCGGCGAGAGCCGCCGCTGCGTGAGGCGCGGGGGGATTTCGATCCACCGGCGCTTCGGGTTCTGGTTCTATCAGGCACGTGTTCTGGGCGCCCGGCTTCCTACTTTTTCAAAAGGACGCCCGTTGCAGCTCAGGGTCGATGGTGCGCGCGGGAGGCGCCGGCAAAATATCGTTTCGATGGCCGGACGTTGGACCTCGGCGTGTGTGCGGGGGACCGTTCGTTCTCGTGGGTCGGGCACAGCTGGCGCGCGGGAGCTGCAGTTTCGTTGTCGGAAGGGTAAGCCGTCAGGCTGCCGCTCCGTAGGGGTCCATCGGGATTCTGGAGACATTCCTTGAGCCGAAGGGCCTTCCCGGGCTTCTGATGGGGCCTCCGCAGGCCTTTCGGTAGACTCCCGGCGTCGGGTTGGCCCTGCCTCAGCCTGGGGCCTATTTCGGCCCTCACGGCCCCCAGGAAAGGAATTCCGGGTCGGTGGCCGCCCTCGAAGGCGACCTGGAAGGCCCCCGGCGCCTCCCCTCACCCCAAAGGAATCGGATTCATGAGAATCGTCACCTGGAACGTCAATTCCCTGCGCGCGCGAATGCCCCGGGTCCTCGAGTTCCTGGAGCGCCAGAGCCCCGACGTGGTCTGCCTCCAGGAGACCAAGGTCGTGGACGAGCTCTTTCCGAGGGACGAGATCGAGGGGCTCGGCTACAGCATCGCCTTCCACGGGCAGAAGACCTACAACGGCGTCGCGATCCTCTCGAAGGCCCCGATCGAGGACGTGGTGATGGGCATCCCGGGCAAGGATCACCACCCCGAGGCGCGCGTGATCGCGGCGAAGGTCGAGGACGTGATGCTGCTCGATCTCTACGTCGTGAACGGGCGCGAGGTCGGCTGCGACAAGTACGAGTACAAGCTGAAGTGGATGGCGGACGTCGCGGAGTACGTGAAGGAGAGCTTCCCCATGACCGAGAAGGTCGTGGTCACCGGCGACTTCAACGTGACGTTCGACGATCGCGACGTCTACGACCCGGCCAAGTGGGAAGGCAAGATCCTCTGCAGTCAGCCGGAGCGCGACGCCCTCGCGAAGATCATGGAGCCCGGCCTCGGCGACGCGCTGCGCAAGCACACGGACGAGCCGGGGATCTACACGTGGTGGGACTTCCGCACGCGCGGCTTCAAGCGCGGCAACGGGCTACGGATCGATCACTTCCTGCTCTCGCCGCCAGCTCTCGACGCTTGCTCGAGCGTCGAGGTCGATCTCGAAGCGCGCGACGGCGAGAAGCCGAGCGATCACGCGCCCGTGATCTGCACGATCGACTGATCTTCGATGGGCGTTCGCGCGGGGCGGCGGGATCTGTCAATCCCACGTGATCTCGAGTCCGCTCGTGAAGTTGGACGTCGGGATCGGCGGTGAGGTCGTCGTGACGTCCCGGAACCACGCCTGGAAGCGCCACGTTTCCCCGGCCTGCGCCGGGACGGCGCCGTTGGGCTGGGGGATGGCGGTCAGGTCGAGGGGGAGTGAGAAGCTCCCGCTCGCGCCGGAGTTCTGGATCTGACCGGGACCCACGTAGCGACCGATGGAGCCGCCGAGGCACAGCGTGCCCGCGCTGCCGCCGGGATGGACGACGAGGCCCGCGTCGCGGCTGGCGAGGAAGAACCCGAAGGCGTTCGGTGGAAGCTGCGTGGCGTGGAGGCTCACCGCGTTGCTGGCCGCGCTACTGGAGCCGGTCGCGCCGCAGTAGCCGCGCTCTTCGAGGCTCGTCTCTTCGGAGACGCAGTGCGCGCGTCCGAGCGGCAGCGTGGGGGAGACCATCAGGTCATCCATGAGCAAGGTCTTGTTCGGCAGGCGCCCTTCGAAGGTGACGCGGCGGGTGCCGCTCGGAAGTGACCAGCCCTGCCACTCGTACTGGCCGCACTGGTTCGAGATGAGGAAGGTCTCGATGCCGATCGAATTACCTGACGCGTCGAAGAAGCGAACGTCCCATTCCCGCGAGAACGGATCCTGGGCCGTGCTGTTGTCGGTGGCGAAGTACCCGCCGAGGGCCGCCTGATCGGAGGTGAACTGGATCGAGCATCCGCCGAGGAAGCAGCCGAGCTGAAAGCTGCCGGTTCGATGGACGGACGAGCAGGTGCTGAAGGTCGATCCGCTGAGCTGGATCAGGATCGAGCCGCCCGACGTGGAGAGGGAGGCCGTCCCGTCGAAGAGGCCGCCGATGAGCGAGGTCGTGCCGCCGGGGGGGTGCTGGCCGCCGACGCCTACGAACTGGGTCTCGAACCCCTCGAACTGTTCGCCGACGAACGGCGGGATCGGGCCAGTCTGGGCCAGCGCGTTCGAGCTGGAGGTGAGGAGGACGAGGACAGAGGTCCAGGTGAAGAGGCGAAGCGAGGTCATGGGAGGTAGGTCAGGGGGAGGGGTCCGAGAAATCGTGGCCGATCCCAAGGCGAGAAGTCAGCCGGGCCACCCTCTCGATCTTCGAAATTTCGGGTCTTTGGAGAGATCTGTGGGACGGATGCGCCGCATTCACATGACTGTCGCGGGCTTGGGGCTTGGGGCTTGGGGCTTGGCGGGGAGGGAGTTTGCTGGGCTGCTGGGCGGCTACCAAGACAATCAAGGAAGCGGAAGGAGCGGGAGGCCCGAGAGGTGCGGCGGCCTTGGGAGGGATGGGGAGTTGTCAGGGTGCGAGCTTGGCCCTGGCCCACGCCTTGTGAGAGCGAGGCGAGACTGGGAGACCTGGGGGCGCGGAGTGCGCGTCGGCCGGTGGGAAAGGTCTGCCGAGTATACTGTTTTAGCGAGGATGGTGGAATTGGCTAAAGTGCCGAGTTTGAGCTTTAAAGCGTGGTTTGGAGGCTATTCATGGTTGATTGATTTGCTCGTTTGGGCTATGACCCTGCATGGCGAAAGCGCGTATGGGGAGGTCGGTTGTTTTGCAGGCGGTGTTTGGTTTTGCGGTGCCGAAGAAGCGGCGTGGGCCGAGGAGGACCAAGGATTCTCGGGTAGCCCACGGGAGCCGGGAGGAGATGAAGGGCGGTGTGGCCCATGTCACCATCAAGCTGAAGAAGGGGTTTCGGTGTCTTCGGATGGATGAGGAGATGGCGGTGGTGAGGGCGGCGATTGCGCGGGTGAATCGAGGTGGGCTGGTTCGGATCGTGGAGTTCTCGGTGATGAGCAATCACGTGCACCTGATCGTGGAGGCGGAGAACTCAGGTGACCTTTCGAAGGGGATGGCGAGTTTGAATACCGGGCTGGGGATGCGTTTGAATCGGCTTTGGGGTCGGGTGAGGCAAGGGAGCGTTTTTGCAGAGCGATTTCATCTGGAGGTGATCACGTCGCCGACGCAGATGCGGAACGTTTTGAAGTACGTGCTGAGAAATGATGTGCACCACGGGCTCGGGTTGGGGATTCTGGATCCTTGTTCGAGCGCGATGTCCTTTGGCGGTTTTGCGGAGCGTCAGAGTGTGGACAAGGTCGATTGCGTGAGCGTGGAGGCGCAGAGTTGGCTCCTGCGGACGGGCTGGACGAAGGGTGGCGCCAAGGGACTGCTCACGATCCACGACCTCCCGCGTGTCACCGGGCGTCTCCAGGCGTAGCTCACGCCTCCGGGGCGACCCGTTGCGGGACGGCTTCGCGACTTCCACTCTTCGCCTCCGCGACTCGACTTCTTGCCTACGTCTCTCGAGGCGGAGGCCAGGCCCAAGCTCGCGTACTTCCATCCCTCCATCCCTCCATCCCTCCATCCCTCACAGGGGCGCCACGCCCCCTCGATCCTCCCGGCTCCTCCGCTTCTTTGGTCGCATTGGCAGGAGTTCCGGAGTCCAGCGGAGTTAACTCCAGGCGCAGAGCTCCTTGTTCGCCGCAGGACGGGAGCGTTTCAGGCCCATAGAATTCGGCTGAAGACCCGAAAGTTTCATTTGGTCCGCCGACTCGGCTCCTCGATCGCGCCGTTGGAAGTGAGGCAAGGGCTTCGTGACGAGGTTGAGCCCGATTTTTACCCTTCGACTATGCTGGGAAAGGGCATGCCCGCTCCAGACACAGCGCTCGCACCTTCCCCCATCTGGCCATGTTTCAAGACAAGAACCCCCTTCCCGGACTCGGTCGACTCGCTCTCTTGCTGGCACCGATCGCGGCCCTCCCGACCAGCGCGCGAGCCCAGTACGAACTCGGTTGGATCCAGCCCATCGACGAGGCTGTCTTCCAGACCGTCCAGTTCGGCGGGATCGCGACCTATGAATCCCTGGGCTCCAGTGCACCGGTCGCCAGCGGCGGCTGCGTGGCCGCCTTCGGGATCAGCTCCCCGACCAGCGGAGGGTCCGACGCGCTTCTGCTTCGTCGCTGGACGGAAGATGGTTTTCCGGACTGGAGCCGTACCTACCCGATCGCGCCCACGTTCACGGGCTACCTCTCCGTGCAGGATGTCATCGTCACGACGGCGCGCGATGCCGTCGTGCTGGTGTCGATCGGCGAGGAGTTTCGCATGCTCTCCTTCGATGAGCAGGGAAGCCTCAACTGGGATGTGGAGATCCCTTCGACCGTCCCCTTCGCGCCCGTCGTGCGGGCCGAGCACGGGCCAGCTCCGAACGGCGACATCTACGTCGCGACGGTGATGGACAGTCTCACTCTCCCGGTCTTCACGGGACGTGCGTCGATGCGCAAGATCGACGGCTCGACGGGCAGCATTCTCTGGACTCACGAGGCGCCTTCCCTGATGCCCATGACCGCCGCCTTCGGCGGAGGCGATGCCTACATGGCGTACTACGGCGGGGGATTTCTGACGGCGGAGCGCATCGATAGCGCTGGCCAGGTCGTCTACTCGGCCGCGGGGTTGCAGTCCTTCGAGAGGCCCCTCGGTGCCGCGTCGGTCAGCGACGATGGCCGCTTCTTTTTCGCTCAGCAGGTAGACGGGGCGATCGAACTGGACCCACAGGGCCAGCTGGCATGGTCCGCGCCGCTGGTTGGAATCGCAAATTCCGGCGCGTCCGCCTACACGACGACGGGCGACGTGGTGTACATGGCGCCCTTTCCCCTGAACGGCAGCGTGACGAGGTTCGACCGAAGCGGAAACGTCGTCTGGGACCGCGCTGCGCCCGCACCCATTCGGGACTACGCCGGAATCGCCGCCGATGGCGACGACGGCGTCGTTCTGGCCGCGCGGGTGAACATCGCGAGCGGCGGCGGATACGATCCGTCGATCGAGTACCTGGACGCCGCGGGCAACCAGCGCGACCTGGTTCAGCTCGGCACGCTTCTGGGGCAGCTCGGCGGCATGACGGCGCCTGCGATCGACTCCCGTGGCAACGTGTGGGCGGGCGCGAGCCTCCGGGTGGGAAACGGGTTCACCGACGCTGCGCAAATCGCCAAAGTGATCCCGTCATCGGATCCCTCCGCGACCCAGTGCGTGCAGGTGTTCGCCAACTCGACGGGGCAGGTCGGCGAACTCCATGCCGCTGGTTCCGCAGAGGTCGCCGCGAACAACCTCACGCTCCGCGCGAGCCAGCTCCCGGTGAACTCGGTCTGTCTCTTCCTCGCGTCGCCGACGGCGGGCTTCGTCTCGAACCCGGGCAACGCCCAGGGCAACCTCTGCATAGCGAGTCCCCTGATTGGCCGCTACGTCGGGCCCTTGCAGGTGCAGTTCACCAACGCCAGCGGCACGGTATCGCTGCAGCTAGAACTCCGCGGGGTCCCCTCCTCCGCCGGGACGGTGGTTCTCCAGCCAGGCATGACCTACTACTTCCAGGCCTGGCACCGGGACTCGGTGATGGGGCAAGCGACCTCGAACTTCACGAGCGCGATCCAGGTCGACTTTCAGTAGGGGCGCGGACTTGCCAGCACGGGACGCCGACTCTCCGTCCACCGGCCCCGCCCCCAAAATTCACGAGGTTGCACCACCAGCACGCCCAAACCACGCCGTGGCTGCGTCAGACGAAGGCCTACAGCCTTCGCCCGCTTCGCGGGTTCGCTCACAGCGTGCTCAGCGGGCCTACGGGCCCGCTTCCGCGCCGTGCGCGAATCTTCCTTGCCACAACGCGGTTTGAACGCACTGGTGGCACAACCTCGTGAATTTTGCGGGCTAGTCGACCTGGTGACCTTGTCATTGGCGCATCCGCGCCCGCGGCATTGCGCCAAACCCCCGATGGCTTCGAGCGCGTTGACAGGGACGTGACCGCTCGCCTTGGTCGAGTCGTTGGATCAAGAGCCCGGAAGTGAGGATGAAGTCGCTCCCGGCTGTGGAGCTCCGGATCCCGGCTCCTACTGCAGTGTCACCTGTCCGGCGGCCACATCGACCGACATCCCGAGCGCTTCGAGCACCAGGGTCCCGGCCACCGGTGCGTCGTTCACTTCCGCATGGACCCGGAAGGAGGCCCTGTTGCCTGCCTTCAGACCTCGAACGCCGAAGCGCCACGTCCCGGTATCTTCGGGCATGCGGAAGGGACTCACCGCGATGGGGCCGTCCACGGTTTGCTCGTGGACGATGATCGTGTCGACGTCCAGGGGATCGCCAGAGGGACCCACGATCTCGAAGGTGACGTTGCGGGGGGAGATCGGTCGCGGGCGGCCCGTGCAGCCCTTCCGCAGGCACCTCGAACGCGGGGTAGGTCCAGCCTGGCGGGCCCGAGTTCGTCATGGATCACGCGCTATCGAAATGGGGGGCGGCCCTTAAGGCTATCGGTTCCCCGGACCCTCCAGGTGGTCCGGAGTCACGCGATCCAGTAGGGGTGAGTCGATGCGAGGCGGCGAGCCGTGCGGATCGCCGTCTCGCCCGAGTCTATTGCCGTGCCGCCCGGAGCGGAGCCCATGACGTCGGGCGCCTATCGGGTCCCTGTCATCGGAGTGATCGAAACGTCTCCGAACGTCACGTTCACATGGTGGGCGACCAGCGCCACGCCGCCGGCTCGCAGGGCCGTCTCCGAGGTCTGTTCGATCTCGTAGTCCCAGCCCGCTGGCTCCGTGCGGTCGCTCGGCCAGACGCGCAGCCGATAGGTGGTGGTGTTCGGGTCCTTCTCGCTCGTCACGCACTCCGCCGTCATGCCGTACGCGGCGCCGATCTCGAACGGTGAGAGCGGGCCGGCGTCCTTCGACTCGTCCTTGTCGCCGCGGTAGAACTGCCGAACGGGAGCGGCGGCCGGCTGCGCCTTCGACCAGCGCAGCCACGTGATCGCGCCGAACGGCTGGTAGCCCCACTTCGGCCGGGCTTCGGGGAAACGCGGCGGCGACACGGTGTGTCCAGTGAAGCGGAAGATGAATCCGAGGCCCGAGCCGCCGCTCCTGGGGCCGGTCACTTCCGGTACGCGGTGCACGGTCACGGTCGTCGTGATCCGGTAGTCCTCCCAGGTCCGATTGCCGATCAGGAACAGGCGATCGTAGAGCGGCTCCTCCGAGCGCAGCCCGTCGGCTTCGAGCTGCCAGCGGCCATCGACGATCTGGCCGACGTCCTGCGGGTGGGCGACTTCCGACCAGTCGATCCGGTAAGGCAACTCGGCGCTGCCTTCGAGCGCCCGATGGACGGTCGTGCGGGCGGTGAGTTCACCCTGGTCGCTCTTCACCGAGATCTCGATCAGGTTGTCGCCGGGGTCGAGCGAAGTGATCGGCACGTCCACGTTGAAGTGACCCGCGGCGCCGAGCCTTCGGAAGCCGAAGTCGTCGAACGACACGACGAGCGGTTCGGGCGGGCCGCCGTTCACGGTGTAGGCGAACTCGGTGCCGCTCACGACGCCCATCAGGTTGAAGTCGTCCTGGGCGTCGCCGAGGTGCCCGACCCGCTGGGTGGCGCCGTGCCAGACCTCGACGTCGACCGGGCGATCCGGCTCGCCGCAGGAGCTGAGCCCCGCGGCGAGGATGGACGAAGCGACGAGCGCACGGTAGTCCGGGGTATGCATGTCCAGTCCGAAGGGGAGGGGCGATCCACGAAGGGCGTCTCCGTGGCCTGAACAGCGTACCGGGGCCTGCGTTCTCGAACTCCTTACTGGAACCGAATCGTCACGGCGTTGGTGAAGTTCGACACCGCCGCGCCGCCCATCGAGTCACGGTGCCAGCACTGGAACTGCCAGAACTGTCCGGCCAGGGCGGCCGTCGCACCGAACTGCGTCGGGATGTTGAGCGGGTCGACGTTCAGGGTGAGACGGCCGCTCGGACCCGACGAGGCCGCGAGGCTGGAGTAGCGCCCGAGCAGCGTGCCGCCCGCGACGCAGAGGTTGCCGACGCTGCCGCCGGGGTTCATCACCACGTTGAATCCGTTGCCGGTGATGAAGAATCCCACCGAGTTGGGCGGCAGGGCCGTCGCGACGAGCTGCTTGGTGGTCCCGAGGAACACGTCACCGTACATGGCCAGGAAGCCGTAGTCGCCGGTGCTGTTCGGCTCGCTCTGGCAGTACTGAAGGCCGGTCGCGTCGCCGTTGGACGCGGAGTGCCATGCGGCGCGAACGTCCCAGGCGGTCAGCGTGCCAAGACCCGACCAGTTGATGTGGCTGAAGGAACTCGTCAGGCCACCCGATTGTCGCGAAGCGATGGAGGCGGTCCCTCGAACAGAGACGGTGCTGACCGAGCCGAGGTCGGTCCGGCGCTCGGACACGCCGAGGTTGTCGAACGGAAGGAGATCGACGGCCGTGAGGTAGGCCTGGAACGGGTTGCCGTTGCGCGACTCGAGGTAGCTGATCAGGAAGTCCGTCGCCGTGGTCCCGAATCGGATGCCGGTCGAGTTCGTGCCGAGGTCGAAGCTGTGCTCGAGGCTCGTGAGCTGAACGATCCGCTCGCGAACGCTTCCGCGGCACACGAGGATCGGCTTGCTCTCGGGGCTGGAGGAGAACTGGTCGTAGGTGATGAGGTACGTTGGATCGAGGCCGTCGAGCGACAGTCCCTCGGAAACATCGAGTTCGCGAATCAGCGTCCCGGCAGGCTGCCCGTAGACCTCGACCGGCCCGTTCAGGATCGTTCCGTCGCCGTTGACCTGCATGCTCCAGATCCCCTCCGTGGAGTCCGCCTGGTTCACCGTTCGGAACGCCACGTTCCAGGTGTTGACCGACGTGGGGTTGCCGCTCGACTTCGAGATGACCGTCTCGTACACGTCGAGATTCGTGCCGGTGTTGACGAACTGAATCGGTTCCAGGGTGCTGTTCCCACGAACGATGCGGTAGCGAAGCTGATTCCCGCTCGAGAAGCGCCGCTGCCACACCACACAGAACGTTCCGTCGGTACTCGGTGCCCAGCTTCCACCCACGTCCGGGATGAAGTTGTCCCAGCCTGCAGCGGACTCGCCGATCAGAAGAACGGGCTCCAGAGCCTGCACGGAGTAGCGGAAGAAGCGGCCCACCACTTCGTTATCCGTCGTCCCGGCGGGCGTGCGCTCCGCCACGATCAGGCTTCGGTTCAGGAAGTCGATGTTGGCCACGCTCGGGCTGCGCCAGTTGTCGCCCGTGAGATCGACATAGCCCTGATCGATATAGGCGCCGGTGCTGTCCCAGCGCCGGAAGAAGACGTCACCATCGCTGCCCGAGAAGTCGTCCTCGTAGACGTGGATGAACGAGTCCGTGTTGCGATCGTAGGCGAGGTCGGGCCGTTCCTGATCGCCGCCGTAGGCCGAGACCACGTAGGTGCCCAGCAAGGGGTCCACGAGGATCGGCCCATCGGCTGCTGCCACGAAGGTCGCGGGGACGGTGAGGTGAATCGCGTGGCCGTCGAAGGTCGCGGGAACGTCGGCCCTGCGGCCCGCGCCGTCGAGCACGATCGCCGTGCCGTAGCTCATGCCACCGAAGGAGCTGGCGAATCGGAAGCTACTGTCCGGCGCCACCTCGAAGCGGAGGTCGGTTTCGACGTCGATGTCCAGGACGAGATCGCCGGAGGCCCCTGCCACGTCGAGCGCGAAGCTTTGCTCGACCGAGTCGAGTTCGACGTCGTAGATCACGTCGACGGCGCCGCGGTCGAGGATGAATCGATCCCCTTCGCGGGTGACCTCCGCTTCAGGACTCAGTGGAATCTCGCGCCCTCCGAGCGTCGCGCGCTCCAGGCGGAAGGAGACGGGAAAGTTGCGCGGGGCCTCGGATCCGAGGAACGGGATGTACTGGAAGCCGTCCGCTGCCACCCTGGCCTTGAAGGCCCGGGCCCGAAGCCACGTCATCCCGTCGACGGTTTCGGAATAGAGGGTGGCCCTCGGGTCGGGAGCTTCTGCCTGCGACCCGCCGCTCGCGAATATCTGCGCCAGTTCTTCGTCGCTTCGCTGCACGCCGCCCTCGTCCGGCATGCCGATCACCGGCGACCAGGGGCCGTACCGTGCAGGGATGGCGTCATCCGTTCCCGCAACGGTCGGGCGCGGAAAACGTGCGGACGGATCCGCGCTGGGGTCTTCGAACGAGTACGGATGTCCCTGGGAGAGAGCCGCTGGCGCGACAGAGCAGAGCGCAAGCGGGAGCAGGAGTCGCTGGAGTGAATGCATCGAAAGGAGAGGTAGGGAGTCGGTAGGGGACCCGAGTCGGCCCCTCTGCGCCTCCTGCGAGACCGTCCCTTTCGGCGACCGACATTCCCGGTCAAATTCCCTGCTCCATGCGATCCGCCCCGCGGCAGGCAGACGCATGCACGTACGCTCACTCGCTCGCTGGCCCAGGTTGCTTCAGAGGCACGGCCACGCGTGACGCGAGCCAGGCGCCCAGGGCCGCTCCCAGGGCGTTGAACGGCACATGCATGAGCGACGGGTGACGGCCCGGAAAGCAGACCTTTGCCAGCTGGAACAGCGTGCCGAGCACGAGGGCCAGCAGGGCGGCGCGAAGGACCCCTCCAGCGCGGAACCTCCGCTGGCCGAGGCTCAGAAGCACGCCGAACACGACGAAGATCAGCGTGTGCAAGGGCTCGACCAGCCACGCGTGGGACGTCTCGATCCGCCAGAGCCTCCTCGTCTGCTCCGGGATCTCCCAGAACGTCTCTGGCCGCTCGAGCTCCGGATCGGCGAGCAGATCGTGGGGGACGCCCGCCACCGTGGCGACGGCGGTATGCAGCTCCCCCTCCCAGCCGCGTGCGCCGTCCACCTCGTCCCCGAGCGCGAGCCGGTACGTCGGATCCCAGTCCTCGAAGACGCTGGTCGCGACCTTCTCCCGGAACCTGGGCTCGCCATCCACGAGGATCTCGATCAGATGCTCCCGGAACCGGACTTCGAGTCGCAGGTCCTGCGGCACCGCGAAGACGCCATCGACCTTCAGTGGCGCCATGCCGTTCGCATCGGATCCCTCGCGGCGCGCCCTCACGACGAGGTCCGGGCCCTTCTGGGCGACCGTGAAGTTGCGAACCAGCGAGCCCCCCGAGAGCGTGACGATGCGGGCAGGGCCACTCTGCTCGGCGCGGTCGGTGCGGAGCTCCAGGGCGACGTCGAGCTCGCGCGACTCCAGCGCCGCCGCCAGCCACGCCGGCGGCCCGGCCGTGCGCAGGACCGAAGGGCCGTGGAACCCAACTCCGACGCCGTCGAGCGAACGAAGGCCGTTGTGGACTCGTCGCGGCCCAAGATACTCGAACCGAAACGGCAGGAGCATGAACGCGGTGGTGACCAGAAACCACAGAACCAGTCCGCGCCGCGCCCTGCCAGGCCCCATCGCTGGATCGGTGGCCCATTCGGCTACGCCGAACGTGTGCATCAGCTCAGCTCGGGCCCAGGCGTCGCGGTCTCACCCATGGGCTCCGGCGGGATCTTCTCGTCGACGTCGCCCGGGCGGCCTTGACCGACGAGTTCCCGATAGAGCGATCCGCGCTGGCGCAGGGCCCACTTCGTGATGGCAGCCTGGCACTGAAGGCGCTCCACCATCGTCAGGTCCGCGCGCTTTACCGCATCGCGGATGGCGCCGAGTCGACGCCACGCCGGGCGGAACTTGGCCGCGGGACGACCCGAGGCGAACCACTGGTCACGGGCGGCGTCCGAGCGCATCCGGATCGACCGCTGAGGATGCTCGCGCGATTGGAACAGCACTTCATCCACGCGGACCAGGCGTCCCTGCAGCGCAAGCTCGGCGAGCAGCACTCGATCGGAACCCAGGTACGGCGCGATCAGGTGCGTCTTCGCGAGCGCGCTCCGGCGGATGAGACCGAAGACGTCGAAGCAGCCGTGATCGAGGTGGATGGCGCCGGCGAAGCGCTCCACGAGGTTCGGACAGTTCGCGTTCTGGATCGGCCAGCCGAGTTCGCGCGTCACGCGCCCTTGCTCGTCGATCTCGACCATCTCCGAGTGCGCGAGCACGATCTCGTGATCGCCCCGCAGGCGCTCGACGCATCGCTCCAGGTACGTCGGCTCCGTCAGGTCATCGTGGGCAGCCCAGCGGAAGTACTGGCCTCGGGCGAGCCCGAATGCGCGATTGAAGTTGCCCGCGGCGCCCGTGTGGACCTCGCTCCGCGCCCAGCGTACGCGCTGGTCGCGCGCCGCCCACTCCGCGCAGATCTCGCGGGTGCCGTCGGTCGAGGCGTTGTCGCAGAGGATGAGTTCGAAGTCGCCGAACGTCTGATCCATCGCCGAGCGGATCGCCTCCTCCAGAAAGGCCTCTCCGTTGTAGACGGGAAGGCCAATCGAAACGGGGGGGATCGGTTTGCTGGTGGAATGCATGGGGTCAGACGACCGTGACGGTGGCCGAGGAACCCGCGCTCTTCGCCATGGAGGCGATCTCATCACGGTAGAGGGGGTTCATGACCACGATTTCGGCGAGTTCGATGTCTCGGAGGGAGTCGGGACCGACGATCGGGTGGCCCGTTCCCGGAATGAAGCGGCCCAGCTTGCGAGGATTCACGTCGATCGCGCAGAAGATGACATCCTCCTGGCCGGTCATGTTCAGGAACGTGGCCCCTTTTGAGCCAGCGCCCCAGATGGCCATGCGGTCGCCTGCCGCCCTGGCGCCCGTCAGGCGCTCGGCCCAGCGGGCCTGGATCTCGCCGAACGTTCGCCCGAATTCGGCGCGCAGGTCGGCCTCTTCCCCAGAGGCTCCGAAAGCCTCCGTACTGAAGGAAATCGGTTCGCCGATGCTCGCGGCCTCGGCGCACAGAAACTGTCCGCCGAAGGCCTCGCGGGGCTCCGTGACGGCGCCCGCGCCGGCCAGGAGAGCCCGGAGCGCGCCGGGGGTGAAGTAGGAGCAGTGCTCGTAGATGACGTCCCAGACGCCGAGGTCGCGGATCGTCCAGAGGCCGTTCGGGACCTCGACGTAGAGGCCGGCTTCGGCGGCGCGCGCGGCGCTCGCGAGGAGTTCCACGAAGTCGCGCGGCGCCTCGACGTGTTCGAGGACGTGGCGAGTGAGCAGGAGCCGGGTCGCGTGCTCGCCTCCGCCCGCGTCCGCGGGTTCGAAGAGCCTGCGCTCGATCCGCAGCGAGTCCGAGGTGACGAGAGCGTCGTCCGGCGAACTCGGGTCCATCACGAGCCCCTCGGAGAGGCCCGCTTCCATGAGCAGGGCCATGAACTCCGCGCGACCGCCGCCGATCTCGACGGCGCGGCCACCCTTCAGCGAATGCCGCTCGACCAGTCCACGCGCCAGCTCCTCGGCGAAGGCCTGGAACGTGGGCGAGCCGTGCAGCGAGTTCTCGTAGCCCGGCGCGTACGCGACGAGCTCGGGATCGAAGTCCACGTTGTGCACGAAGCCGCACGCGGGGCAGCCGCCGAGGCGAATGCGTCCGCGCGGCGCGGCGAGCGCGTCTTCGCGGGTGTCGTACAGGACGTTGGCGAAGACGGGCTGTTCCCCCGCGTCGAAGAAGACAGCGAGGTCAGCGGTTTGGCAGACGAGACAGCGCAAGGAACGGTTCCTGGGGGACGGCTGGAAGGACGCTCGGATCAGAGCGCGGCGATCGTGGGGGCGAGGCCCATCGCGTGAATATCACGCGTGATCTCGTCGACGTAGATGGCGTTCATGATGAGCACGTGCGCGGGCTGGACTTCCTTCAGGGCATCCGGCGCCACGATCTCGTGACCCGTGCCCGCGAGGAACTTGCCGTGCTTGTGCGGATTGATGTCGACGACGGCAGTCACCTCGTCGCCGATGCCGAGGGTCGTGAGGTAGCTGACGGCCTTCGAACCCGAGCCCCAGAGCAAGACGGGACCGCGCGCGGCGGCCTCGGCGAGGTCTGCGCGGAGCGAGTCGAACTTGGTCTGGATCGCTGACTTGAAGTCCTCGACCGAGCGCAGCGTTTCCGCGAGGTCGTCCTCGGCCGGGAAGCATCGCCCGAGGCTCGGATCCCCCGTGCGCGCCTCGATCAGGAGGTACTGATCGTCGTAGCCCTTGTAGAGATCGAGCAGCTGGAAGCCGTGGCGGCGGAAGAGCCGCGCGAGGCTGCCGAGGGTGAAGTAGGAGCAGTGTTCGTAGTAGATGTCCCAGAACGCGCGCTCTTCGAGGATGCGCTCGGTGCCCGGGAGCTCGAAGCAGAGGATGGCGTCGTCGCGGCCCTCGACGGACTTCGCGACGATCTCCATGAAGCCCTTGACGTCGCCGATGTGCTCCAGCGTGTGGCGGCAGGCGATGTAGTCGGCGCGCAGCGAGGCGTGCTCGGGCGCGTAGAACTCGTTGCGGAACTCGATGCGGCTGGCGGCCTCCGAGGTGTTGCGCTCGGGGCGATAGCCGGGATCGATGCCGATGCCGCGACCACCGCTGATCTCGCAGAGTTCGGTCAGGAACTCGCCCTTGCCGCAGCCGATCTCCAGGACCAGCTTGTCGCCGAGCCCGTAGCGCGCGACCTGGTCCTGGCAGAGTTCGGTCTGGAACTTGCGGAACGTGCCGGAGAAGCCCTGGGTCTCCTCGTACTCGGGCGAGTAGTTCTGGAGCGTCGGGTCGTACTTGCGGTTCTGGATGAAGCCGCAGTCGTGGCAGACGGCGACGTTGAGTTCACCGCTCGGGAACGCGAGCGCGTCCTCGCGGGACTTGACCATCAGGCACGAGTGCACCGGGACGGACGGCAGCGAGTAGAACGACTCGAGGGACTCGGAGCCGCACGCCTGGCAGTGGGTCAGGGCGGACTTGTGCGTCACGGAGCTCGTGGTGGTGGAGGCGGTGGATGCCATCAGCTGGCCTCCTTGGTGGTTCGAGGTTCAGGGGCGGCGGCCGGGGAGGCGGCCGGGGCGGGCGCGAGGATCTCCGGCTTCGGAACGGGCACGATGAACTGCCCGCCGCCGGCCGCGAACTCGGCCTGCTGGGACATGATCTCGTCCTTGAAGTTCCAGGGCAGGATCAGGAGGTAGTCCGGGCGGTCCTGGAGGATCCGGTCGGGGCTGACGATCGGGATGTGATTGCCCGGCATGTGCCGGCCCTGTTTGTGCACGTTGCGGTCGGCGACCCAGGCGAGGTCACCCGTGCCGAGTCCCGCGTACTCCAGCATGATCGCGCCCTTGGCGGCGGCGCCGTAGCCGGCGATCCGCTTGCCCTCGCCCCTGAGGCTCGCGACGATGGCGCGAAGGCCGTCGCGGACGGCTTCGACCTTGTCCGTGAACGAGCGGTAGTAGTCGAGGCCGGTCATGCCGAGGGCTTTCTCCTCGGCGAGCAGCTCGGTGATCGACCTTTCAGCATCGTCCTCGTGGCCGACGAAGAGGCGCAGCGAACCGCCGTGGATCGAGAGGCGCTCGACGCGGTTGAGGTGTAGACCCGAGCGCTGAAACAGCTCCACCAGCGCGTGCGCGGAGAAGTAGCAGAGGTGCTCGTGGTAGATGGTGTCGAACTCGGCGTGCTCGATGAGGTCGCGCAGGTAGGGGACCTCGATCACGGCGACGCCATCCGGGGCGAGCAGCGCCTTGATGCCGCGCACGAAGCCGTTGGTGTCGGCGACGTGGGCGAGGACGTTGTTGCCGTGGATGACGCTGGCTCGGACCCCGTCGGCGGCCAGCTGCTCGGCGAAGGCCTCGGTGAAGAACTCGTGGTGGGTCGGGATGCCCTTCTGGCGCGCGGCTTCCACGGGGCCCTTGGCCGGGTCGATGCCCTGGACATTGACGCCGCGTGCGACGTAGTGCTGAAGCAGGTAGCCGTCGTTGCTGGCGAGTTCGATCGCGAGGTCGTCGGGGCCGAGTCGAAGCTCGTCGATGCGCGCGTCCACGTTCTTCTTCGAGTGCGCGATCAGCGCGTCGGAGAACGAGGAGTAGTACGGGTAGTCGTCCGCGAAGAGCACCTCGGGCGCGACGGTGTGGCGGATCTGTACGAGCGTGCAGGCCGCGCAGAAGGCGACCTCCAGGGGGAAGCGCTCGTCCTCCTGATCGATCTCGTCCGCGTTCTTCAGGCCGTCCGAGAGCGGCATCAGGCCGAGGTCGAGGAACGTGTGCAGGTCGGTGGAGCCGCACGAGCGGCACCCATCGATGGCCTCCACGCGGGGGCGGTTCTGGGGGGAAGGGCTCATGCGACGCCTCGCTCCTTGAAGCGCAGGTTGGTGTCGATCTGGCCGCCGTCGATGAGGCTCTTGACGTGGCGGATGCGGACGTAGCGGGAACTCGTGAACTCGTCGAGCGTGAGCCCGTGGGCCTTGTAGGCCTCGTAGAGCTCTTCGACGCCCTGGCGCACCGTCCATTCGCACTCGAAGCCGAGTTCGCGCGTGATGAGGTCGCAGTCGACCCGGTAGCAGCGCTTGTCGGGACCCGCGCCTTCCTCGATCTTGATGTGTGAGTCGGGCACGACGTCGGCGACGATCCGTGCCACGTCGATCATCTGGTAGTTCTCCTTCGTCGCGCCCACGTTGTAGGCCTTTCCGTGCACGAGGCTGCGGTCGGCTTCCATGACCGCCAGGAAGGCGCGGGAGATGTCGCGGATGTGCACGAGCGGGCGCCAGGGCGTGCCGTCGCTCTTGAGCAGGACCTCGCCGGTCGTGAGCGCGTAGCCCGTGAGGTTGTTGACAACGAGGTCGCCGCGCAGGCGCGGCGAGACGCCGTAGGCGGTCGAGTTCCGGAGGAACGTCGGCGAGAAGCTGTCGTCGGCCATGGGCGTGACGTCGCGCTCGACGAAGACCTTGGACTCCCCGTAGGGCGTGACCGGATTGAAGGCGCCGGTCTCGTCGATCGGAGCGTCGCCCGCGGCGCCGTAGAGGCTGCAGGACGACGAGTGGATGAAGCGCGGGACGCCGGCCGCCTTGGCGGCGCGAGCGACCTGGACCGAGGCCTCGTGGTTGATGTCGTAGGTGCCGCGGGGGTTCAGGTCGCCGAGCGGATCGTTCGAGATGCCCGCGAGGTGCACGACGGCGTCGAAGCCCTGGAGGTGCTTCGGCTCGACGTCGCGGATGTCCAGGGTCAGCGTCTCGCAGTCGAGGACGGGCGGGTCGAAGTCGCAGCCGCGGAAGAGGCCGTTGTCGAGGCCGACGACCTCGTGGCCGGCGCTCTGGAAGAGCGGGACGAGGACGCAGCCGATGTAGCCTTCATGGCCGGTGACGAGGACTTTCATGGGTGGGACGGGGGGCAGACGTTTCGTTGGCGGGGCTGTGTGAGCTTGGGGGGGAGCGGCGTGGCCGGTCGAGCGGCTAATGCCAGTACTTCTTCCAGGGAGCGTCACCGCCGTCCCAGAGGTCTTCCAGAATCTTGCGATGGCGGAGCGTGTCCATGCACTGCCAGAAGCCGGGGTGCTTGTACGCCATGAGCTGGCCCGTTCGCGCGAGGGTCTCCATGGGGGCCTTCTCCCACATGGTCTCATCTCCGTCGACGTAGTCGAACACCTCGGGCTCCAGCACGAAGAAGGCGCCGTTGATCCAGCCCTCCCCGAGCTGGGGCTTCTCCGTGAAGCTCTTGACCGCGTCGCCTTCGATCTCCAGGAGACCGAAGCGAGCGGGCGGGCGTACCGCTGTGACCGTGGCGAGCTTGCCGTGGCTTCTGTGGAACTTGAGGAGCTCGTTGATGTCGATGTCGGCGACCCCGTCGCCCCATGTGAGCATGAACGTCTCGTTGCCGATGTAGTCCTTGAGGCGCTTGACGCGGCCGCCGGTGCCGGTGCTCTGGCCGGTGTCGATGAGCTGGACGCGCCAGTCCTCGATCTCCTCGGGCGTCTCGTGCTCCACCGTGCCGCTCTGGGTGTGAACCGTGAGGTTCGCGCTGAGCGGCGCGTAGTTGATCATCCACTCCTTGATGACCTCGCCCTTGTAGCCGAGGGCAATGACGAAGTCACGGAAGCCCTGGCCCGAGTAGCTCTTCATGATGTGCCACAGGATCGGGCGCCCGCCCACTTCCACCATGGGCTTGGGTTTGGCGACGGTCTCTTCCGAGAGGCGAGAGCCGACGCCGCCAGCGAGAATGGCAACCTTCATGGGTGTGGGGCAGGGGAGGCCTGGGGAGCGGATGATGGGTTCTGGATCGCCTGAATCGCGCGTCGTTTCGGGCTTGAGGCCAGGCGGACGCCCGACCGATGTCCCACTATCGGTCAGGTCGGCTCGACGACCTGAATAGAACCGACCGAGCGTGGGTCGCGCTGAAGTCCCCATAATGATGAAGAGACTCTCGCCTGGGCGGTCGAAGAAGACAGCCTGTGTCCACGATCCCACCTGTCATGTCTGACATTCTCGACCTTCCCTTCGACCAGTATCAGCGCTACGGGCTCGTGAAGGCCCTTCTCGCGAGCGTTCGGGGCGAGGGGGAGCGCTTCCGCGTCCTCGACGTTGGCGGCCGGACCGCCCTTCTGCGGGAGTTTCTGCCGGACGACCAGGTCGAACTCGTGGACGTGGACCCCTCCGACGTGCCGGGGCTGATCCTGGGGAGCGGGGCGAACCTGCCCTTCAAAGACGATTCTTTCGACGTGGTCGCGGCGTTCGACACGCTGGAGCACGTCCCGCCTGGACTGCGAGGCGCTTTTGTTGACGAGTGCGGTCGCGTGGCCCGGCGCTACGTCATGCTCGCGGGCCCCTACGACTCGCCACGGGTCGCCGAGGCCGAACAGAACCTGCTCGACTTCCTGAAGGTGCGGCTCGATTGGGAGCATCGCTATCTCGCGGAGCACCGGCAGAACGGCCTTCCTGACGCGGTCCAAACCCGCAGCATCCTTCGCTCGCGCGGCGCACGCGTCGAGGTCTTCGGTCACGGGGCGCTCGACCGCTGGCTGCTTCTCATGATGCTCGAGCTCTACGTCGAGCACGAAGGGCTCTTGCACGGCATCGCGCCGAGGATCTACCGCTTCTACAACGAGCATCTCTTCCGCAGCGACCACGGCGGCGAGGTCTACCGACACGCCATCGTGGGAGTGTTCGGCGACGCGCCGATGCCCAATCTCCAGGCGGCGCTCGATCCCCCGGGTTCGGCGCCGAAGGAGGCGACGCAGAAGATGATCGAGATGGGGGCGGAGCTGCTGCGCTACGACGCGCTCCGCGACACCTACCAGCCCGAGATCGAGCGAATGCACGCCGAGGTGGCCGCTGCCACCAAGAACGCGCGCGAGTCGGCGGAGTCGCTCAAGACCGTGGTGGACGACCTTGCGGGCCACCGCGAGACGATTGAAGCGCTCCGCAAGGAGCTGAGCCTGGAGCGCGAGGGCGCAGAGGTCACGGCGAAGGTCAAGGACGAGCAGATCGGCGGGTTGACGGCGGACCTCGCGGGCCACAAGGAGATGATCGCCGAGCTCACGAGGCTTCGAACGGCCGAGCTCGCGGAGCTCGAGTCGCGGAGCAAGGAGCTCACGGACGTCTACGGGGAGATCACCCGGCTCAACGAGGTGATCGGGGGAGCGCGTTCCCATATCCAGAGCGCACTGCCGAAGACCGACGAGGACGACGTTCGCTCGCTTGCCGAGGAGGTGGAGCGGATCATCCATGCGCGCAACGTGCTGCTGGAGGAGCGGGAAGCCCTGATCGCCCAGCGGGACGAGGCACGCGGGCTCCTGGTGGAGGAGCGGGCGCGCGCGGAGGCACTGGCGGAAGATGCGCGCCGGGGTTGGAACCGGATCGGCCGGACGATCGGGCGCAGAGCGCTGGACGGCGGTTGGCTCGAGCCGCGCGGCCCGGTTCGCTTCGATATCTGACATGAGGACCAATTGATGCGGGCTTGGGTGCGCCCATAGGCCCCGCGTGCATTCTGGCCCCCATGAAGAACCCCTACCTCTTGACTGCCGCCCTTGCCCTTCCCCTGCTGAGCTTCGCCACCAGCTGCTCCACCGTGGCCGGTCTGCGCGACAGTGGACCGGGTGAGGTCGATGCCGGTCTCCTGCAATATGCCGACGAGTCGGCGACCGACGCCGTTCGCGAGGCGCGTCTCGAAGTCGCGGCCGAGAAAGATGCTCTGGAGGCCGTGCGCCTCAAGCTGAAGGACGCGCGCCAGATGCGTGAGCTCGTGAACGAGCGCGAGCACGTGGCCGAGGAGCAGCTCGACGTCGCGGAGCGACGCGAGCAAATCGCGAGTCGGAACCAGGTCGTCGAAGCTTCCGCGGAGATGGCGAACGAGCGCGAGGCCGAGCTTCGCACCGCGCGCAATCGCGTCAAGGTTTACGAGCAGATGATCGAGGCGCGCGAGCGTGAACTCGACCTGGCCAAAGCGCGGGTCGATCATGCCCAGTCCATCGTGCAGCTGCGTATGGCGGAAGCCGTGAGCGGCCTCCAGCGCAAGGACGCCAACAGCATCGACGTGGCCGACTTCGAGGCGGACGTGCGCGACGAGCGCACGAACGTGGAGCTCGCCACCACGCGATTCCAGGGCGCTCTGCGAGAACTCAAGGTCTCCCAGAAGTCCTTCGACGGCGATGTCGCCCTCTTCCCGGAGATGAAGGAAGAGTTCGACTCGCTCCTTTCGCAGCTCAAGGAGAGCTGATCCGGCGCACCTCGCCCATGAATCGCCGCCACTGTGCGCGCGCTGCGAAAGCAGGCCGTGCCGATGGCGTCGACCACGATGTCCGAGAAACTCGGATTTGACGTGAACACTCCCAGCGGCCCGTGACATTACCTGTCATGGCCGCTGATTCTTTGCCCTCGCATCCCGACCCCGATCGCCTGCTGGGCGATCGAGCCTGGCTCCGCCGTCTGAGCGTGTCCCTCGTGGGACCGGCCGATGCGGACGATCTGGCGCAGGATGCATGGCTGGCCCTCCTGGAGAGACAGCGGCGCGAGAGTGGGGGGCGCGTGCACGAAGCGCCGCGGGGATGGCTCGCCGGCGCAGCCCGGCGGCTGGCACTGGCGAGCCGTCGCAAGCAAGCCAGCCGCCTCGGGCACCAGCACATGTACGCGGGCGAGCTGGCCGCTTCGGGTCGCCTCGAATCAGAGGTGGCCGTCGACCAGCTGGCGGCCCAGGCCGAGCTTCAGCGGGAGGTCGTAGCGCTTCTGCTCGAGCTGAAGGAGCCCGTGCGCGGGACGCTGCTGCTCCGCTATCAAGCGGGCCTGAGCGCGGCGGACATCGCTCGTCGAACGGGGGATCCCGCGGGCACGGTGCGGCGCCGTCTGAAGGAGGGCCTCGATCGCGTGCGTGAGCGCATGGACGCGGACCATGGTGGGCGGAGCGCGTGGGCGCCTGCGCTGATGGGCGTCCTGCCGTGCGCGCTCGAATCGTCTCTTCTCTCGTCCGGTTCAGGCCTCGTCGCCGGTACGGCGCTACTCGGCATGAAGAAACTGATGTGGCTCGCGGTCGTGGCGTTGTTCGCGGGGGCTGGCTGGCTGGCGAGTTCCGCCTGGGAGGTCGAGCCGGAGTCTCGCCAGGTCGAGATCGTGGCGCGCGGCGTGGAGCCTCGGAAAGCCTTCCTGGAACCCGCGGAGCTCGTCGTGGCACCGGAGATGGACGATCCTGCAAGGAAGGCACTGGCAAAGCCGGCGCCAGGGGCTTCCTCTCCTCGCTATCGCGTGGTGACCGAGGACGGCGAGCCCGTAGCGGTGACACGGATGAGCGCGGTCCCGGGGGATGCGGGCCGCACGCTGGAGGCGGTCCAGGACGGTGCCTTCGTTCTGGACGACGAGACAGCCGAACTCGCGAAGGGCCTCGCCGCACTCCCCCTCGTGGTCTCCAGGAACGGAGCCTGGCCGCACACGTTCGAAGCGCCGCTCTCGGCCGGCTTGCACACGCTCGTCTGGCCGAAAGGCGTGACGTTGCGTGGGCGGCTGCTGGAACGGGGCCAGCGCCCGGGCGAGCGGGTGCGCCTGACGCTGAAGCGGGACGTGGGCTGGTCGGAGCGCCCGTACGCGGCGCAGATCGACCAGCGGGCCGATCCGGTTCCCAGAAGTCTTGCCGCCGAGGAGGACGGGACGTTCCTTCTGTCGGACCTGCCAGCGGACTGGCGCGGATGGCTGATGATCGAGGAAGCCTGGCGCTTCGACGGCGGGTTGCGTCAGAGCGCACTGATCGAAGCGGGCGGTGCCGGCGCATTCGATCTCGCGATCGAGCGCTCGCCCCGAATCATCGGGCGGGTGCTCGACGGCAGGACAGGAGAGGCCCTGGCCGCCCGCTCCATCGAGATCATCGAAACACGCGGCGAGGGTTCGAGTTACTACTTCCATGGCACGACGGACGAGCACGGACGCTTCGCCCATTTCCTCGATTCACGAGCCACGGCGGTCACGCTTCGGTTCGGCAAGGAGAGCGAATTCCGCACCCGAAGTTTCGAGGGCCTCGAGCCGCCGCTCGTGGGCACCCTCGACCTCGGCGACATCGCGCTCGAGGAGATCGAGCTCGCGACCTTGCGCATCGTCGACTCCGACGGGCGACCCGTTGCCGGCGCCCGAGTCTACGAACAAGGATCGCAGAACTTCGTGGAGTCCTCCGTCGATGGGAAGGTGCTGCTGCCGGTACAGGCGCTCGATTCGGCCTCGGTCGAGGTGCGCGCGGAAGGCCACGAACAGGCGATCTATCCCTCGCTGGCGCTATCCGCGGCGACGGAATCCGTGATCGCGCTCCGGCCGGAGCTGCGCTTCGTCGTACGCGTGCTGGACGCCGATGGGAATTCCGTCCCGGATTGCCAGGTCACGTTCATCCCGATCGGGCCTCCCTCCACTGCGCCTGACATCTTCGGCATGCGGGCGCCCGAGCTGGCGGCCGGGACAGTCACTCGACACGGTGGGCTCGCGGATGGACGCAGGGTGTTCGGGTTCTCCACCGACGAAGAGGGCCGGATCGAGGTGGGATGTCTTCCGCGCGACCTCTCCCTCCATGTCGGGTTCATGGACGGGTGGGAATGGGCCGAGCCACCGCTCGTGATCCGTGCCGACGGGCGCGGCCGGTGGGAAGGGACGCTCCTCGATCGACGCGAGCCTTTGCCGGAGGTGACCGGTGTGGTGACCACCGCGGACGGCGTCGCGATCTCGGATGCGAACGTGAAGTTCCCCTCGTCGCTCATGGCGAACTACGTCCGAACGGACGAGGCAGGTGCTTTCGCGGTGAAGCCTGAATGGCGCCAGGGGCGATCCCATCTGCTCGTGACCGCTCCGGGCTTCGCAGAGCTGCGCCACATTCTAGAGCGAGAAACGCTGGACTCGGAGCCGCTTCGCCTGACGCTTCAGAAGGAGCGCCCCCTGACCGTGCGGCTCATGGATGCGAACGGCGCGCCTGTCTCCGACGCCACGCTGTCCGTCGCGGTGAGTTCAGGAGGCGGACAATGGTCCCACGCCGGGTCCGAGGTCCCCGACTCCGCGGGCTATTGCCGTGTCCAGGGGCTCGGACCAGGGGAGCTCCGCCTGACCGCGAGGCGCGACGGCGTCAGCTATCAGCGCGTTCTCCCGGCCGAATCGGTCGAGGCGACCCTCGAGCTCGGTGAGCCAGCGACGGTCGTGGTCGACTGGTCAGCGCTGGTCCAGAAAGAAGTGGAGCCGAGTCATATTCTGCTGCGCCGACCACTCCTGGCGGGCCAGGGACCCACGGACGGCGAAAGAATCGACCGCCTCACCATGCAGAGCGGAAGCCACGCTCCGACAAGCACCAGCTTTCGCTGCTCGGCTGGCCAGTACGAGGTCGTCGCCTTCACCGGCCACTCGAGGGAAACGGTGAAGGTGGTGGCGACGGTCGAGATCGAAGTGCGAGCCGCGGAGCAGCTCCGGGTCGAGCTGCCGGGCACGGATGGAGCACGCCCCGCGAAGCCCGCGTTGGGCTACTGATGCGCGCGTTCGCGCACGGGCCGCAGTCCGAAGCAGAGCACGACGGACCCGCCGTCCAGATCGGGAAGATAGAGTTCCTCGGCGACGGGTTCGATGCCTTCGCCTTCGATCTCCAGCCGGTAGCGGCCCGGGCGGAGTTGGCGCAGGCCCTCGATCCTGCCGCTGATGGGGAAGCTGAATCGGTCGGCGATGTAGCGACATTCGTCCTAGCGGCAGGCGTAGAGCTCCTCTCGATCCTCCGGTACGCCGTGCGAATCGAGCCGCTGCAGCGTGGCCTGGGCTCGCCAGCGATGTGGGGCCAGCACGGAATGGCCGAAGGCTTGCTGCTCCCATTGCTCCAGGAAGTCGGCTCGCGCTGCGGCGAATTCTCCTCCGTCGCCAGTGAAGCTGAGGTCGAGGTCGAGTCGCGTGCCGCGCGGCCTTTCCAGCGTGACCTGGGTGAGCTTCCCCGGCTTGATGTCGACGACGAGATCCGGTCGCAGGTGTCGATCGATCGACGGTGCCATGTTCCCGCACGTGAGTCCGAACCACTGATCGATCTCCACTCTGTACCGACCCGCTGGAAGAGAATGCCTCACGGGCCCGCAGTCCCAGCGATTCTCCGTGCCGAAGGGCTCACCAAAGCTGTAGAGGAGCGGCAGGCGTCCCTCGGGCGACGAGAGACTCAGGCCCGGATGGGTGTCGGGCCACGTGCCGTCGGCATCGAGCACGGTCACCATGAGCTCTCCGAGGGGCTCTTGGCTCTTCTGCGGGAGCTGCAGTCGCACCCTCTTGATGGTCCACGGGATCAGCTCGGTGACCGCAGGTAGCCGCAGGAGAACCTCGTCCGATCCACCGGCATCGTCCATGGCGGCGAACGCCGCCTCGGCGCCGGGGCGGCAGCCGAAGGACGCGTACTCCGAGCCTCCCCTGGAAAGGCCGGGGAGCTGGACGGACCAGCGACGGATGTCCAGCGGCCGTCTCTCCGAGGAGAGGTCATCCGTTCCCCGGATCGAGAGCCCGGGTCTCAGGGCTCCGTCGTCCATGAAGAGGGTGGATCCCCAGCGATCCGGCAGCTCGACGGGCCGTCCCTCCGCATCCGTGACGGAGACGAGGACGTAGACCGTCGGCGGAATCACGGCCCGCGCGAAGGCGTAGAGCCCGACCAGTCCCGCCGCACTCAGGACGAGGGCCTTTTGGAGAAACCTCATGCCCGACCGAAACGGGGCTCGCCAGAGAAGGTTCACCCGGAACTGGAAGGAACGAGCGCCGGTCCGAGACGCCTGGAACCCCGAAATCACGCATTCCAGCGAACGGTTCGGAGTGCAGTCGCGACCTGTCTCCCGTCCCCCGGATCCAATGTCCTCCTCCTCCATGCCACCCGACCCCGAAGAACTCCTCGCCGAGCGCCTCTGGCTCCGAAGCCTGAGCGCCCGCCTCGTCGGTGCCAGCGACGCCGACGATCTCGCGCAGGACGTCTGGCTCCAGACGCTGGAGGCAGAGGGGCGCGGCGGTCCGGTCATCGCGTCGAACCGCGGATGGCTCACCGGCGTGGCGCGGAAGATGGCGCTTCGGCGGCATCGGAGGGACGGCGCGCGATCCGCGCGGGAGAGGATCCACGCAGCGGACGCGCTCGACGGAGATCCGCCGCTGCACGCGCGCGCCGCCGATGAACTCGCGGAACGCGCCGAGCTGGAGCGCCACGTGGTGGCCGAACTGCTCGCGCTGCGCGAACCGATCCGAAGCACGCTCCTCTTCCGCTTCCAGGCGGGCCTGAGCGCCGCCGAGATCGCGCGCCGAACGGGGGTTCCCGACGGCACCGTCCGCCGCCGGATCAAGACGGGCCTAGACGAGCTGCGCGAGCGGATGAACGCGCGCTTCGGGGGCCAGCTTCTCTGGGGACCGGTGTTGCTCGGTTCCAGAGCTTCGCTCGCCAAGGCGCCTTCGGTTGCCGCTCTTTCTCTTACCAGTTTGGCCGCCTTGAAGAAACTCGCAATGGTTCTTGGTCTCTTGCTGCTCGGTTTCGCGTGGGTGAGCCGGATCCAGTGGTCGAAGGCGGAGACTTCGGCAACGCCAGAGTGGATCGCTCCGAGCAGCGCGCTAGCGCCGCCGATGCTTGAGGTCGCTGCTGCCGGGAGCGGAGAGCGTACTCCCGCGATGACACTGACGAACACGATGGAAGGTGCCGGCCGGCTGATCTATCGGTTCGTGGGTACCGAGGGCCAGCCGCTTGCGGTGACGCAGGCCTTGACCGAGATCGATGGACATAGGGTGGAGCTTGGCTCTGCTGTCGACGGGCTGCTCCTCGTCAACGACGAGATCGCAGCGCAACTCGCACGGGCGCACGAGGCGAGGGCGTCCCTCGTCGTTTGCAGATCGAACGCCTGGCCCTGTACGTTCGAAGCCTCCGTTCGCCCGGGTGAGCATACGCTCGCATGGCCAGCAGGCCGGACGGTGAGCGGTCGATTGCTGGAAGAGGGCCGCTCTCCGGGGGAACCGATCCGCATGAGGTTGGGACGCGACATCGGCTGGTCCGGAAGACCGACGGCCTTGGCTCTGGATACGAGGGCCGAGCCGCTCCCCATGGAAGTCGTGACGGCTTCGGATGGGTCCTTCACGATACTGGATCTTCCCGAGGACTGGCGCGGCTGGTTGAAGCTCGATCGCGGGTGGTGGTTCGACACGCTGTCGGAGACGTCCGGCATATTCACATCGAAAGCGGTGACGCTGTCGCATCTCCGTGTGGAGAGAATGCCGCGCATCGTTGGAAGACTGGTGTCGTCGGAGTCTGGTGAGCCCCTTCCCATGGCGCGAATTCGCGTCATGGAGCAGGATGGTTCCCTTGGCACCGGGTATCCATCCATCCTGACGGATAGCGAGGGACGCTTCGAGTGGATCGCGACTCCTGGCGTCTGGACCGAGCTTGTACTCGGCATCAACCCCGAGCTTGTGGCGCGCGAGCTCTCTCCGATCGATGCCTCGAGTGCTCATGTGACAGATCTCGGTGATCTAGAGCTCGCGTCGGCCATCCCTGCCGATCTCATGGTTCTCGATGCCAAAGGGGATCCAATGGAGGGGGCGAGCGTAGGTTACGAGTTCGACTGGGAGCCAAGTAGCGTCGTCACGAACTCCGCGGGCAGATGTACTGCGTGGGGGCCACCGAACGGTCGGTTGCGTCTACGCGTTTCCGCCGAGGGTCATGCGAGGCGCCACTTCGATCTTCCGCTTCCGGGCTCGAGGGAGACTCTCGAGCTGAAACTCGAACGATGTCAGGAAATCGACCTGCGAGTGGTCGATTCCGCCGGCGAGCCTGCCATCGGAGTGCGGGTCGACTACCTGGTCATGAACCCAGGCGCAGACCACGCCGAGCGTGACTCGCAGCTCTCGGACGAGGTAGGCCAGGTCGCGCTGGTCGGCTTTCCGATGGATGCCAGTATCACCTGCGGCTTCCTGGAGGCTGACGGAACCTGGGCAAGGGCCCCGATGACCGTCCTTCCAGGTCCTGATGGAGTCTTCCGGGGAGAACTCACGGTGATACCACAGGGGCGTGTCCCACTTCGAGGGCGCGTGTTGACGAAGGATGGCGAGCCGGTCGCTGGCGCCCTGGTCAGCATCATCGGCGGCGACCATATGGCTCCCAGAACAGATGCGGACGGCCGATTCGATGTACAGGTCGACGCGCGCTTGGAGCGCTTGATGATCGACGTCCGGGCGATGGGCTTTCCCGTCAAGACCGTTTTTCTCCCTCCGCCTTCGGACCCTGATTTTCGAGAGCTCGGCGGATTGGAGATCGTCATGGGAGAGATCCGGAAGTTGACCCTCGAGCTGATCTCCTCGACGGGCGAACCGGTGAAAGCCGACGGCGTGCGGCCGGAGCAGATCAACGACCGAGGCCAGTGGCGCGATAGCTCCAGAGTGCGCGCACGGGGGACCGGCAGATACGAGATCGCAGGGCTCTCCGGCGACGAGGTCCGACTCACCGTTTGGCGGGATCAGGTCCAACACGAGTGCTTCGTACCGCCCGGCGTGACCGCTTTCTCCATGGTCATCCGTGAGCCACAGGCCGTTCAGGTGGACCTGAGTGCCGTGAAGTCGACGCCGGGGCTCAGCTACCTCTCGCTGACCCGGATCCATCCCGAGAAGCCAGAGCTTTCGAGGCAGGCATGGAGCCAGAATCTGTCTCGATCTGATCTCGAAGCCGGCGCGCTGGTGGTTCACTCCGTACCGGGGACCTACCGCATTCATGTGGGGACCTTCGACGGGGAGGTGGCCTCTGCGCTGGTCGAGATTCGCCCGGGTGAGCCTGCGAGCGTGAGGCTCGTCAGGTGACGACTGTCTCAGCAGGAAAGTTCTTCCCGGCTGGACGTACCTACGGCGTCGCCCTTCGGGCTCTCCCGAACATGCATACGGGAATCGGTCTAGTGGCGGCCGTGCGCTTGTCGATCGAAAGGGGGTAGCGCTTCCACCGCACTCAGCCCCGCGACCATCGTGACTCACTCTTCAGCCTCCCTGCCGCTCACCGAGGAACTCGCCCGTCGGGCGGAGTCCGGCTCCCTTCAGCTTCCCGTCCTTCCTGCCGTCGCGGCCGAGGTGCTGAGCTGCATCGATGGGGAAGACTGCGACGCTCGCTCGCTCGCCGAGTTGATCCAGAAGGATCCCTCGCTGGCCGCGAACCTGCTCCGGGTCGCGAACTCGGCGCGGTTTGCGCCGAACGAGCCCATCGTCTCCCTGACGCAGGCCATCGGGCGGCTCGGGCTCGCGACCCTGCGGGAGATTGCGCTGACGGTCGCCGTCAAGGGCGCCGTGTTCAACGTCCCCGGGCACGAAGCGTACGTGGCGAAGCTCTGGCGCCGGGCCCATGCTTCGGGGCGGCTCGCCCAGGAAGTGGCGCGGACGCGACGCTCGAACGTCGAGGCCGCGTTCCTGTGCGGGCTCCTGCACGACATCGGCGCTCCCGTGATCCTGCAGGGACTCGTCGATCTCGCTCGCGTGAACCGCGCGACGCTCGACGCAGCGGCGATCGAGGATGCCGTCGAGGCCCTGCACTCGACCATCGGCGCGCGGCTCGTCCAGGACTGGAAGCTGCCCGACTGGGTTCACGAGGTGACGCTGAACCACCATGACCCGCAGTCGGCTTCCTCGCACCAGGACCTCGTTCACACCGTCGCCCTGAGTGATGCGCTGGCCCACTGGCTGCTGGAGGACGGCGGCGAAGGCGACGCGCCCGGGCTCGAGCACCTGCCGCCGCTCGATCTGTACCAGGACGACTTCGACCGCCTTTGCGAAAAGGGCGTGGAGATCACCCAGGAGGCGGCGGTTTGACCAGCATGCAGCACCACGATTGGATCGTCATCGGCGGCGGGCCCGCGGGCCAGAAAGCCGCACTCCAGGGCGCCCGCGAGGGACGCCGGGTTCTGCTCGTCGACCAGGGGCGCGCGCCCGGCGGCGAGTGCGTGAACCGCGGCACGATCCCGAGCAAGACACTCCGCGAGACCGCGCGGCACTTCGCCGAGGTGCGCCGTCGCTCCGCCGATACGCTGGCCGTGGAGGTGACGCCCGACGTCCAGCTCGCCGGCCTGATGACGCGCCTCGACGTGGTGCGCGAGGCCCACGCGCACACGCTGTCGGCCCAGATGGAGCGCGAGGGCGTCACGTTCCGGCAGGCGCGCGCGCGCTTCACGGGCGCGAAGACCCTGCTGCTCCAGCCGCCCTCCGGTGCGTCCGAGGATGTGAGCGCCGACGCCGTGTTCATCGCCACAGGATCGCGTCCGCGCAAGCCCGCCGATGTGCCGATCGACCACGAGAACGTCCTCGACAGCGATTCGATCCTGTCCCTCGTCTACCTGCCCCGTTCCCTCGTCGTGATGGGCGCGGGGGTCATCGCGATCGAGTTCGCGTCGATCTTCATCTCGCTCGGCGTGGAGGTCACGGTCATCGACCGCAACACTCTCCCCGTCGGCTTCATGGACGAGGACCTCTCGCGCGGCTTCGTCCGGGCGTTCGAAGCGCGCGGGGGCCGGTTCCTCGGGGGACGCCAGTACACGGACGTGGCCGCCGACGGCCTTGGATCCGTCCACGTGACGCTCGAAGACGGGGAGGTCGTGAAGGGCGAGAAGGTGCTCTGCGCCCTCGGTCGCCTGCCGAACCTCGACCGCCTCGACGTCGAGAAGGCCGGTCTCACGCGGACCGAGCGCGGCTACCTGGTGGCCGACGCCCACGGGCACACGAGCGTCCCGGGCATCTACGCGGCGGGTGACGTGATCGGCCCGCCGGCGCTGGCTTCGACCTCGATGGAGCAGGGGCGCCGCGCCGCCCGTCACGCCCTCGGGCAGCCGGTGCCCGACGAGGACTTCGGCATGGTCCCGTCGGGTGTCTACACGATCCCGGAGATGGGCAGCGTGGGCCTCACCGAGGCCCAGGCGCGCGAGACCCACGGCGAGGTGCTCGTGGGCCGGGCGTCGTTCGTCGAGCTGGCGCGCGGCATGATCCAGGGCGCAGAGGAAGGCTTCCTCAAGATCATCGCGGATCCAACGGGCACGAAGATCCTCGGCTGCCACGCCCTGGGCGAGGGCTCCGCGGAACTCGTGCATCTCGGCGAGATGGCGATGCTCGGCGGCCTGAAGCCCGAGGTCTTCGTCGATCGGACGTTCAACTTCCCGACGATGGCCGAAGCCTACCGGGTCGCGGTTCAGGATCTCCTGGCGAAGGCCCGCACAGCCAGGGGATCGGTTCCGCGCGTCGCAGCTTGAATGTTCCCGGGCTTTCGGCGTAGTAAGGGGGAGCCAGCCCCTACGGACGCCAGCCATGACACAGCATCTCCTCTTCGCGGGGACCCACGGACACGTCGTCGCCATTGACAAGCGAGACGGCCAAAAGGTCTGGGACACCTCCCTGCCGCGCACCGGTTATTCGGTGGTCTCCATCCTTCTCGAGGACGGACTTCTCTTCTGCGCCTCCGGCGGAAGGACCTTTGCCCTCGACCCAGAGGATGGCCGCATCATGTGGCAGAACGAGATGCCCGGGTTGGGCAAAGGCCTCGTATACCTGGCCACGGAGCGGTCCTGCCAGCAGGGCGGGATGATGACCCTCGCTGAGCAAGCGACCAGCGATGCTGCTGCCGCTGTGGCTGCCAGCTGACCGGCTACCTGAAAGGCGTGTGGCGAGCCCTCGCCAATCGCTGGTAGGCCCACTCGATAGCGACGCTGAGGGCAACCAGAGAGCTGAACCAAGGCATCACGTTCAGCCTGCCCTGAGCATGTTGCCCTCGAGTCCTTTGCGCAGGAACTCCACCGGACTGCCCGTGCCCATGGACGCGGCGCCGAGGAGGCCAGCGGAGCCCTTGTCCTTGTGTTCGGTGGACGTCATGAGGGAAGAGTGTGGGTGCGAGTGCCTCGTCAGATCGGGCAGGCGACTTTCGAAACGGGTAGCTCAGAGGTCGTCGGAGCGTCGGCGGTTCCGGGGCGGTTTCCGCTGAGCACTTACGCATCGTGACCACGCGCCCTAAGGTGGTCCTCACGATTGATCACCACCCTCGGCAGGAGACGCTCCCATGTGCCCGCAAGACCACGCTCACCCCAAGCTTCACAACGCCGCCTGGCCCGGACTCGTCGGCAAGGAGCCGGGGACCGATCACCCTCCGATCGGCCTCGACGAGATGATCGACTTCACGGCTGCCGCCCGCGTCGACGGCGTCGGCTTCGACGGGATCGATCTCTTTCTCTGCGCGCCCCACGTCGACATCGATTCGACCAAGGACGATCTGAAGGCCCTCGCCGAGAAGATCGGCTCGCGGGACCTCGTCATCGGCTCGCTCGTGGCGCCGGTCTGGGAGCCGACGGGCGGCGGGTCGGCCATGGGCAGCGACTCGGAGCGCGCCGCATTCCTGACCCAGGTGAAGAAGGCCTGCCGGATCGCGCGCGACCTGCGTGAGATCGGGATCCGCCCGTATGGAATCGTGCGGATCGATTCGGCGTGCAGCGTGAGCGGCTGGCAGGAGGACCCGGAAGGGAACCAGCGCAAGATCGCGGAGACCTTCCGCCAGGCGGCGGATATCGCCGAGGACCATGGCGAGAGGCTGGCGGCCGAGGGCGAGATCTGCTGGGGCGGGATGCACAGCTGGAAGCGCATTGTCGAGCTCCTGGAGCTCGTCGATCGCCCGAAGACGGTGGGCTTCCAGGCCGACATGGCCCACACGCTGCTCTACACGATGGGCTACAACGCGCCGGAGGACAGGCTCCTCCCCGAGGGCTACGACTGGAACGACCGCGCCGCGCTCGACGAGGCGTACGCCACGATGACGGCGGCGCTGCGCCCCTGGACCATGGACTTCCACGTCGCCCAGAACGACGCGACGGTGTTCGGCTCGGGCTCCCACGACAAGACCGGCCGCCACTGCCTGCCGAAGGATCCGAACGGCAAGCTCGACATCGCGCACTTCGCGGGGTCGTGGCTCAACGCTCCGGCCGGGGAGACCGGGCATACGATCGAGCACCTCTGCTGGGACGGCTGCATGTTCCCGAACGACGTGATGGAGAACCCCGGGACGTGGAACGACATCCTGGCGGCGATGCTCGATGTCCGCGCGGCGCACGGCCGTGCGTGACCTTCACGCGGCACGCCTGAGCCTCCCCTCCCCGAAGCCCACACTTCTCACGAACAGATGACGCAACCCACACCAAAAAAGCCCCTCCGCATCGGTCTCATCGGCGCTGGCTTCATGGGCCGCGCCCACGCCAACGCCTATCGCCGCGCGCCCAACTTCTTCGACCTGCCCTACGAGCCGGTGCTGAAGGCGATCTGCGCCCGCAGCGAGGGGACGGCCGCGGCTTTCGCTCGTCAGTGGGGCTTCGAGTCGGCGGAGACGGACTGGCGCCGGATGATCGAGCGCGACGACATCGATGTGATCGATATCTGCACGCCGAACGACAGCCACCGCGACATCGCGATCGCGGCGGCCGAGGCGGGCAAGATGGTGCTCTGCGAGAAGCCGCTGGCGCGGACGGCGGCCGAGGGCGCCGAGATGGTGGCGGCCGTCGAGAAGGCCGGCGTGGCGAACATGGTCTGGTACAACTACCGCCGCGTGCCCGCGGTGACGCTGGCGAAGCAGCTCATCGACAGCGGCAGGCTCGGCCGGATCTACCACTACCGCGCGCAGTTCCTCCAGGACTGGACGATCTCCAGCGAGCTGCCCCAGGGCGGCGCCGGGCTCTGGCGCCTCGACGCGGCGGCGGCAGGCAGCGGCGTCACTGGAGACCTCCTGGCGCACTGCATCGACACGGCGCTGTGGCTGAACGGCAGCGTCAAGAAGGTCACGGCGATGACCGAGACCTTCGTGAAGGAGCGGATGCACCAGATCACCGGGAAGGTCGAGCCGGTGAAGATCGACGACGCCTGCGCGTTCCTGGCGCGCTTCGAGAACGGCTCCCTCGGCACCTTCGAGTCGACGCGCTACGCGCGCGGCCACAAGGCGCTCTATACCTTCGAGATCAACGGCGAGAAGGCCTCGATTAAGTGGGACCTGCATGACCTGCACAGGCTCGGCTACTTCGACCACGGCGATGATTCGCTGACCCGCGGCTGGCGCTCGGTTCACGTGACGGATCACGACATGCCGTACATGGACAAGTGGTGGGTGCCGGGACTCCAGATCGGGTACGAGCACTCGTTCGTGCACCAGTTCGCGGACTTCCTCATCGGGCTGGGCAGCGGAGAGAGCGCTGCGCCCACGTTCCGCGATGCCCAGGAGACCCAGGAGGTCTGCGAGGCCGTCCTCGCATCCGGCGCCGACGGCCAGTGGCACGACGTCGAGGGTCTTTGAGCTCTTCGATGGAGTACCGCACGCTCGGGAAGACCGGCCTTTCGATCTCGACGCTCGCCTTCGGTGGCGCGCCGCTCGGGGACATCTTCGGGGAGCTGGATGAGTCGGCTGCGCTCGATGCCGTTCATGCGGCCCTCGATGGCGGCATCAACTACTTCGACACGGCTCCGCTCTACGGTTTCGGGCTCGCGGAAGAGCGCATCGGGCGCGCGCTGAAGGGGCGACGTGACGATGTCGTCCTCGCCACGAAGTGCTGCCGCGACGGGTTCGAGGAGTTCGACTTCTCGGGCGCCCGCGTGATCTCTAGCGTCGAGGAGTCCCTGAAGCGCCTCGGCACCGACCGGATCGACGTCCTGCAGATCCACGACGTCGAGTTCGGGACGCGACGCCAGGTGCTGGAAGAGGCGCTGCCCGCGGCCCGGAAGCTGAAGGAAACCGGGAAGGTCCGGTTCGTCGGCATCACGGGCTTGCCGGTGCGCTATCTGCGGTCGCTCGCCGAGGTCGCCGAGATCGACACGCTGCTGTCGTGGGGGCACTGCAACCTCCTGGAGGACGAGCTGGAGGAGGAGCTCGTTCCGCTGGCCGCCGAGCGCGGCTTCGGGCTGATCAATGCCTCGCCCGTGCTGCAGGGGATCCTCACGGAGCGTGAGCCGCCCGCGTGGCACCGCAGCCCGAAGCCCGTCCTGGAGATGGCGCCGAGGGTGGCCGCGCTCTGCCGCGGGGCGGGGTTCGACGTCGCCGCCGTGGCCGTCGCCTACGCCGTCCGTCGCCCCGCGATCGCGACGACGATCGTCGGCATGCGCAGCCGCGCCGAGGTCGAGGCCAACGTGGCCGCCATGACCCTCGATATTCCGGAGGAACTCTTCGAACGAATCGAGCAACTCGTCGCGCCGGTGAAGAACATGATGTGGTTCGAGGGGCGTCCCGAGAACAACCTCCCGCCGACCGATCCGGATCGATACGTGCCCCGGACTCCCTCCACGACTCACTCCTGAGATCCCGATGACCGAAACCGTGACCGCGCTCCGCCTTCTGGGCGATGAGCTGATCGTGCCCGCCCAGGGCGCGGGCGAGCTGACCCGGAACCTTGCCATCGAGCAAATCGATCTCGCCGAGCCAGGGCCCGGCCAGGTGCTCGTGGAGCCACTGTTCGCCGGCGTCTGCGGCTCGGACAACAGCGCTTCGCTCGGCAAGGCGAACTTCTCCTGGGTGCAGCGACCGCGAACCTTGGGGCACGAGTTCAGCGCGCGGATCGTCGCCTTCGGCCCGGGCGCCGAGGGCTACGCGGGACTGAAGGTGGGCGACCACATCTGCGCCCTCGCGATGCGCGGCTGCCGGGATCCGCGCTGCCGCGGCTGCAAGCGCGGGCGCTGGAACTACTGCCGTCGCAAGCAGATCTTCGGCTTCCACCGCGACGGCGGCCTGTCCACGCGCACCATCATCGAGGTCGACCGGTGCCTGCCCCTGCGCGCGGGGATCACGCCGCTCCAGGGCGCGCTGATCGAGCCGCTCTCGGTCGTGGCCCAGGGCGTCCTGCGCAAGTGCGAGATCCAGCCGGGCATGGACGTCGTCGTGAGCGGCTGCGGGATCATGGGGCTGATGGCGGCCGAGCTGGCGCGGGCCGCCGGCGCGCGCGTGGCGGTGACCGGCGTCGAGCGCGATCGCGAGGTGCGCCTGAAGCTCGCCGAGGAGCGCGGGTTCCTGCCGATCGCCGTCAGCGAAGACGCGCCGCTGCACGAGCAGCTGGCGAAGGGCATCGACTTCCTCGACGGGACGCGCTTCGGCGACGACTTCGACGATGGGCTTTGCGACGTCTTGATCGAGTGTTCGGGCGCGCCACCGTCGCTCGCGAACGCCGGGCTCAGCGTTCAGCCCGAGGGAACGATCTGCGTGATCGCGACCTACCCGTGCGAGGTGTCGTTCGGCGCGACGGCGTTCACGCGCTCGGGGCAGTCCATGCGGGGCGTGATGGGCTCGAGCCGCGAGGACTTCGACAACGCGCAGATCCTGCTGCAGCGCGGCACGTTCCCGGTCGAGGCCTACACCCAGGTGTATCCGTTCGCTTCGGCGATGGAAGCGATGTCCGACTCGATCCAGGCGCGCACGCCGAAGGCCGTGATGTCGATCAACCCATGAGCTCCGTTCTCGTCACGGGCGGCACCGGCTGCATCGGCGCGGTCGCGGTCAGGGATCTTCTGCGCGGCGACGTCGAGCGGGTGGTCATCGTCACGCGCTCGTCGGACCCTGGCCGACTGCGGCTCTGGATGGACGAGCAGGGCAGCGGCGAGCAGGGCCGCGGCGAGCTGGACCCGCGCATCGAATTCGTGGCCGCGGACGTGGGGGATTCGGCGGCGGTCGAGGCGCTCGTTCAGGCCCAGCAGCCGACGCACGTGGTCCACCTCGGTGCGCTTCAGAGCCCCGACTGCGCCCGTGATCCCCAGCTCGGCATGCACATCAACGTCGGCGGGACGCAGGCGCTCCTGGAGGCGTGTGAGCGGCTCGCGAAGCCGCTGGAGCGGTTCGTCTTCGCCAGCTCGGCGGCGGTCTACGGCCCGCGCGCGCTCTACCCGGGACCGGTCGTGCGGGAGAGCGATCCGCTCGTTCCTCCGAACCTCTACGGAGTGTGGAAGCTCGCGGGTGAGCAGCTCGCTCGCCTCTTCCACGAACGGACCGGCGTGCCGACGGTCTGCCTGCGACTGAACTCGACCTATGGGCCGGGGCGCGACCAGGGAATGACGTCGGCTCCGACGACCGCCATGAAGGCGATCGCGAACGGTTCGGTGAACGGCGAGCGCGTGGCGTTCCGCATGCCATACCAGGGCCGCGAGAACTACCACTACGTGGAAGACGTGGGCGCGCACTTCGCGAGGACGGCGCTCGATCCGTTCTCGGGTTTCGAAGCGTTCAACGTTCGCGGTGAGACGATGGAGGTGTCCGATTTCCTCAGGGAGGTCGAGCGCGTGGCCGCAGGCATGGGCCTCGGGGACTTCGTCGACCTCGGGATCGCCGATGACGCGAGCGCCAACCTGTTCGTCAGCGACCTCGACGATACGGCCATCAGGGAGCGCTTTCCGGGCGTGCCGAAGACGGCGCTGGAGGACGGGATCGAGCGATCGCTTCGGCGGTTCGCGGAACTGGCTCGGGGCGACTCTTAGGGCACGAGGTCCGCGACGATGGGGCGATGGTCCGAGGCCATCGGTTCCCGGACGACCTGGACCTCCGCGGTGCTCCAGAGGTTCGACGGCGCCACGAGAAAGTGATCGATCGACCTGGCCGGTTCGTCGGAGGGGAACGTGTAGCCGAACGGGCCGATCCGGCGGAAGCGCGCGTGCCAGGGGAGTTCGGCCCGCTCGAAGGCGAGTACGGTTCGGCTCTTCGGCGCGTCGTTGAGGTCGCCGCCGAAGACGGTGGGGATCGTGGGATCCATGGCGGCGATGGCGTCGCTCAGGTGCGTCGCCTGGGCGAAGCGTTCGGTGTCGTCCTCCAGCCAGTCGAGGTGAGCGTTCACCACGCGGACGGGCTGCCGGCCCTTGCGTACCACCACGGCGAGCGCGGAACGGGGTTCGCGCTGGCCCGGCGGAAGCGTGATGACCTCCGACGAGTCGATCGGAAGGCGCGAGAGGATGGCGAGGCCGTAGCGGCCGCCGCCGAAGTCCATGAAGGGCGCGAACGCAGGATCCATGCCGAGCCGTTCGCCGAGGGCGCTGGCCTGGTCGACTCCGCCGCTGCGATCGCAGCGCTCGTCGACTTCCTGGAGAAGGATGACGTCGGCGCGCAGCGCCTCGAGCACGGCGGCGGTGCGCTCGAGGTCGAGTTCGCCGTCCATCCCGACGCCGTGCCTGATGTTGTAGGACACGACCCGCAGGGAAGTGGGGTCGTCGCCCGCGCCGAGGCGCAGGGCGGAGCAGCTGGCGGTGATCAGAAGTAGCAGGGGGAGAAAGCGGAGTGCCATCCTCCCACCCTACTGGATGTCAGTCTTTCGCGCGCTTGCGCACCGGGATCTGGATCTCGCAGAACTGCTGGTTCCGCGGGACCATCGGCCCGTTGTAGCCCATGAGGCGCGCGTTCCCTGCGCGCTCCCATTCGCCATCGTTGCGCTCGAGCCAGGCGTTCAGGGCCTCCATGGCGCCTGATTCCTGGAAGCTTCGCAAGGTGCCGCGGATGCCGATCGAGACGACTTTCATCGGTTCGATGTCGGTGACCTCGACGCGGCCCGCGTCACCGGCTTCGCCGATTTCGGGATCGCCGTAGAGGAACGCCATGTCGAGCATTTCGTCCTGGCTGTCGCCCATCGTCATCTCCACCGGTGCCGTCATCGCGATGTCGTTGCTGGTGATGTGCCGGAAGAGCTTGAAGAACGCGCCGTTCTGGGCGTTGCCCTGCATGTCCGTGACGACCTTGCGATAGCCGGGGTAGGTCTGGACGCGGATCTCACCGGCCGGGACAGGCCATGGGAAGCCCTTGGGCAGAGGGGCTTCCATCGTCGGCTGGAACGCCAGGTCACGCTTCGCCGCATCGGTCACGAGGTCGATCAGCAGGGCGGCTGCCTTCGGGTTCGCGTTCACGGACTCCATGGCGTTCCTCGAGGCCTCGAGCAATCGGCGAGAGGTCTCGGAGTCCTTGCCGAGGGCCACGGTGGCCGCGATGGCGCGGCGGGCGAGGGCGCGGACCTGGTCCTCGTCGCTCAGGCCCTCGGGCAGAGGGCTTTGAAGTGCCTTGAGGGCCACGGAGCGGCGCTCGGCTTCGGCCTTGGCTTCAGCGGGCAGGGTGGGGGCCTCACCGTCGCGGGCCACGGCGGCGGGAGCCCCCGACGGAGACACCGCTGGAGACACCGCTGGAGAGGTCGGCGGGGCGGGAGTGAGGGAGAAGGCTGCGGAGAGGATGGTGCTGAGAATCATGGCTGGCGGAGGGACATGGGGCGGGTGGCCTGACCCCCTGCCTTCGCAGGTCCGCGCGCGGCGGATGCAGCTCGGATCCTTACTCCGCCGATACGCGCTCCTCCGCGCCGTCCACCGTGACGCTCCAGCGGGTCGGCAGGAACAGCAGGCCGTGCTGCATGTGGTTCGCGTCCATCACCTCGAAGGACACGGCGTGCTCGCGGTGGTCGATCGGCGTCGGCGCCGTCTTGTTGTGGTCGTACACGAACACGGTGAGATAATACGCGCCCTGCAGCAGCGGCAGGCTCTCGAACGCCATCTCCACGTAGCCCTTCGTGCCGGCCTTCACCTCGTCCAGCTCGATCGGCGAGCGGCGCCAGAGGTGGTTGCTGCCGTTCACGTAGGTGCCGTCCGAGCGATACACGCCCAGCCCGAACACCGGCTGCTTGCACGTCTCCTTGGCCTCGAAGTGGATGCGCGCGCGGAACGGTGATCCGGGCTGGAAGACGTTCGTCGCGCTGTCATCCGGCCCGAAAAGTTCGACCTGGCCGGTACGGATCTCACCCGAACCCCAGCGGGGGTACTCGTCGGTGGTCCGGTTGATCGCGGACATCCGCTCGTTTCCGCGGACGTGGGCGCGCTTCAGGTACTCGTCGGCGACATCCTCGGCCGTTCCCTGCTCCAGAACGCGGCCCTCGTGCATCAGCACCACGTGCTTGCACATGGACTTCACCGAGCCCATGTCGTGGCTCACGAACAGGGTCGTCTTGCCCTGCTCCTGGAACTCGTTGAGGCGATTGATGCACTTGCCCTTGAAGTGCTCGTCGCCGACCGAGAGCGCCTCGTCGATGATCAGGATGTCCGGGTCCACCGTCGTCGCAACGGAGAAGCCGAGGCGCACGTGCATGCCGGAGCTATAGGTCTTGACCGGGCGATCGATGAACTCACCGAGCTCCGAGAACTCCACGATTTTATGGAAGCGCTCCTCGGTCTCCTCCTCGGTCATGCCGAGGATCGAGCAGTTGAGGCGGATGTTCTCCCGTCCCGAGAACTCGGGGTGGAAGCCCGCGCCGAGCTCCAGAAGCGACGCGATGCGCCCGTTGGTCTTGACCTCGCCCACGGTCGGGCGCGTGATGCCGGTGAGCAGCTTGAGCAGCGTGCTCTTGCCCGCGCCGTTCTCGCCGATGATCCCGACGGTCGCGCCCTGGGGGATATCGAGGTAGACGTCGCGCACGGCCCAGAACTCCTTGCCGCGCGGTCCGCCCGGAAGGATGAGATCCCAGAGCCGATGGACCGGCTTCTCGTACATGCGGTACGCCTTGCCCGCGCCTCGCGCGATGATCGCGGAGCCGCCAGCCGCGCTCGCGGTCGATGCCTCACGGCTCTTCTTCTCGTACATGGTTCAGAATGATGGATCAGAGGAGGTCGGGGAACCGCTCGCGCTGGGACGAGAAGAACGTGGCTCCGAGGAACAGGGACACGAGCGCCACGCCGGCGAAGAGCGCGAGCTGCTGGAGGTCCGGCGCGATGTTCTTGACCATCACGCCGCGGTACATGTCGAGCAGCCAGTGCATCGGGTTGTAGGTCAGCATCCAGCCGAATCCCTCGGTGACCATGCGGTCGGCCGGATAGAAGATCGGCGTGAGGAACATCCAGACCGTGACGACGACGCCGATGATGTGGATCGTGTCCCGCCAGAAAAGGTTGAAGGTCGCGAGGAAGTACGCGATGCCCGCCGTGAAGATTCCCTGGAGGACGAGGAGCACCGGCAGCCACACGAGCGCCGCTCCCACCTGGATGCCGAGGTTGCCGGAGGCCTGGGCCGCGGCGACGGTGGCGGGATCCGTGGGCGGATTCATCATCCCGTAGACGAGCGCGAGCCCGACGACCGGCAGCGCGATGATGAGGTTGATCAGCGCCGAGATCGTGATGTAGACCGGCAGGATCTCCGAGGGGAACACGACCTTCTGGATGAGGTTCGCGTTGTCGACGAGCGTGTTCGTCGCGCGGCTCAGGGTCTCGGAGAACGCGGTCCAGGCCACGATCCCCACCAGCATCAGGAGCACCACTTCCTGGGAGGACTTGTCCGGCGACCAGGTCATCTGCAGCACGATCTGGAAGACGAACAGGTACACGAACAGGTTCATGATCGGGTACACCACCGACCAGAAGAACCCCATGCTCGACCCCACGTACCGCGCCTTGAGGTCACGGACGACGAAGTCGCGCAGGAGATGCCGATTGTGCGCGAGGCCTTTGAGGATCTGGATCAAGAGGAGACGGTGGGGGACTGATTTCGCCGAAGGGTATCCGGAGTTCAGGTCCGGGGCGCTCCCTCATTCGTCACCTTTGGCGTCTCCTGTCTCGACTCTCTCGCGTTCAGTCGTCCAGGTCCGGTTTTGGGAACGCCGCGTGGGCCTTGAGCGTCATCCGCGCCCGCCTGGCCACGTCGGGCTCCGCGAAGATCGGCTCCATCGCGCTCTGGGGGAGATGAAGCCGCTGGGCCAGCGCGTCGGCCAGGAGCTCCGGCGGAACGTCTTCGGGGAGTTCCAGCGGCGACTCCGAGCGCGAGTCGAGCGCCTCGCGCAGCGAGTGGGTGAGCGCGGTGACCGAGCCCGGCGCGATCTCGGTCTCCTCCAGCGGACGGACCTTCACCTGGCGATACAGTCGATCCGAGGGCACTTCCTCGACGTCGAAGCGTCCGATGCCGAAGAGCCAGATGAAGTAGCGCCCGTCCGGCGTCTTCTCGTGGCGAGCGATCTCGCCGACGCCAGCCACGTGCAGGACCCTCGGCGGAATCCCCTCCAGCTCGTCGGTCGGGGGGCTCTGCCCCTCCAGGACCGTGCCCATGGCCAGTCGCCCCTGACCATCGAGAACGTCGTCGATCATCTGCCGATAGCGCGGCTCGAAGACGTGCAGGGGCAGGATTTGCCGCGGCAGGAGAAAGACTCCCTGCAGCGGAAACATCGGGATCGTTTGCGCGGGTCGCGGATCCTCTTCGGGCGGCCAGACGTCAGGAATCTCATCCATGGGTGTTCTCCGAAGGTAGGACGTGCCCCGGCGCGGGGTAAGGCCTCAGTCCGTTATATCGGTCAAGTGACGTCGTCCACGAGTCGCGCGAAGAGGCGCGCCTCGCGATCCCGGCCGTGCCTCAACATCGCAGCGCCGAGATTTCGGACCTGCCGCACCAGCATGTCGCGGTCGGTCGCGGGCATCAGCCAGACCGTCGAGTCAGGGGCTCCCATGGCCGCCAGTCTGGCGCGACAGGTCTCCAGAGACACGAGCGCTCCGCCGTGGAACGGGTCGAGGATGACGCGGTCCTGGAGCGGCCCGAGTGCCAGGAGCACTTGGCCGGGGAACGGAAGGAGCCAGGCTTCCACGCCGTTCCTGCGCGCCACGGACGCGTAGATCGCGCTGAGGGTGAGCGGCAGCCCTTCCCGGTTCGTGATGGTCCGGGTGAGCGAAACGTGCTGGAGGTTATGGAAATCCTGCTCCGGGCCGCGGAGCCCCTCCCGTTCGGCCAGGATCCGGCGCAGGGCCCCGGCCACCGCGAGCGTGGGGCCCTCGCGCCATGCCTCCGCCAAACCAAGCTCCTCTGCGCGCTCGACGATCCACCTCTCTGCCTCCGAGCTGGCTGCGCCCGAGCCAGCGGCGTGCGCGCCCGCGTCCCCACCCGTACATTCAGACGGCCCCGAGCGCCTGAACCCCAGGATGTCGTCGATCGCGAGCAGGCCCTCGATGAGCGGCCCGGGTTCGGGAGGAGCCTCCTCGGAAGAATACCCCCCGTCGTCCACGAGGATCCGTCGAAGGGCCCGCTGGCCGCGGTCCCGCGCCATCGCCGCCAGGACGCGTCTGGCCCTTGCTCTGACCCTGGGCTCATCCCCTGCCGCGGCCCACTCCAGCGCGGCCTCGGCTGCGGGTCCGATCTCTGTAAGCGCCTTTACCGCAGCCTTTTGGGTCGATCGGGATTCATCAGCCAGCAACGAGATCAACGCGCCGATGGAGGAAGAGGGGTCGTCCATCTGTGGTGAGTGGTCCATCGGTACGCGGAGAATTCGTCGGGGGCCTCCTCTCCAGAGGCAGTGATGGGAGGTATTCCCCGCGGTATCCCGCCGGGACAGCCCTCTCTCTTTCGAAGTTGCAATTGGCTCGGGGTGGCTTGCCCCTCCCGGATTGCCGCGCGGGACAGGGCTCACTACTCTATTTGCCCTCAAAGTCCCTCCGGAGGTCTCCGGCCGGGCCACCTGCCCCACCGTAACCCATGGCACCCACCGACACATCCCACCTCCGCCCCCGCGTCGCCGTCGTCGCGGCGAAGCGGACGCCGATCGGCAAGTACCTCGGGTCCTTCGCGGACCTGACGGCCGCCGACCTCGGTGTCATCGCCGTCGAGGCTGCGCTCCAGACCGCAGGTGTTGCGCCGGAGCTGGTCGGTGAGGTGTACCTCGGGAATGGCCGCCAGGCCGGCGGCGGACCCAACGTCGCGCGGCAGATTTCGGTTCGCAGCGGGATCCCCGTCGAAACCTGCGCGACCACGATCAACATGGCGTGCGGGTCCGGCCTGAAGTCCATCGTCCTCGCTGCCGACGCGATCCGCCGCGGCGAGATCGACGTCGCGGTCGCCGGTGGCACCGAATCCATGAGCGGTCTCCCGTTCTTCCTGCCCCAGATGCGTCGCGGTTATCGCCTCGGCCACGCGCCCGTCGTGGACTCGATGTACAAGGACGGCTTCGACTGTCCCCTCGCGAACATGGTGATGGGGGAGACCGCGGAGAAGCTCGCCCAGGAGTTCGGCATCACCCGCGACATGCAGGATGCCTTCGCGATCGCGAGCCAGCGCAAGGCCGGTGCCGCGATCGAAGCGGGCCGCTTCGCGGACGAACTCGTCGCCGTGACGGTCAAGACGCGCAAGGGCGATCTCGTCGTCGACGCCGACGAGCACGTCCGACCGGACGCGACGCTCGAGCAGATGGCGAAGCTGCCCGCCGTTTTCGGCAAGCGCTACGACGGCCACGGAACGGTAACGCCGGGCAACGCCAGCGGGATCACCGATGGGGCCTGTGCGCTCGTGCTCGCGTCCGAGGCCGCTTGTGAGAAGCACGGCTGGACGCCGCTCGCATGGGTCGGCGAAGCGCGCCAGGCCGGCGTCGATCCGACGGTCATGGGGCTCGGCCCCGTGCCCGCCGCCGCGAAGCTGGAGGCCGTCACCGGGCGTGCCGCCCGGGACTACGACCTCGTCGAACTCAACGAGGCCTTCGCCGCCCAGGTTCTCGCCTGTGATCGCGACCTCAAGCTCGACCACGAGCGCCTCAACGTCAACGGGGGCGCCATCGCCCTCGGCCACCCGATCGGCGCCACGGGCGCGCGCATCGCCACGACGATGCTGCACGAACTTCATCGCAGGGGCGGCCAGCACGCGCTGGCCACCCTGTGTATCTCCGGCGGTATGGGGCTCGCGGTCGCCTTCGACCGGACGGGCCTCTGATCGTTCCAGATGGGCTGCGCCCCCGCAGCCCCCGCCACTCCCGCTCACTCTCCTGTTTTACCCTCTCTACTCGCTTCCCCATCCTTCCATGAACATCAAGAAAGTCGGCGTCGTTGGCTGTGGCCTCATGGGCCACGGAATCGTTCAGGTCGCGGCCCAGGGCGGCTGCGAAGTCATCGCGCTCGAGTCCGATCAGGCCTTCCTCGACAAGGGTCTTTCCCGCGTCGACAAGAGCCTGGCGAAGCTCGCGTCGAAGAACGTCGAGAAGGGCAAGATGGACCAGGCCGCGGCGGATGCCTGGGTCAAGGAGACGCGCGCGCGCATCACCGGCACCATCCAGCGCGCCGACGTCGCTGACTGCGATCTCGTCATCGAGGCGATCGTCGAGAACCTCGACGTCAAGAAGGAGCTCTTCAAGGACCTCGGTGGCATCTGCAAGCCCGAGACCGTCTTCGCGTCGAACACCTCGTCGTTCCCGATCGGCGAAATGGCGGAAGCCTCCGGGCGTCCCTCCCGCTTCGTCGGCCTGCACTTCTTCAACCCGGTTCAGCTGATGCGCCTCGTCGAGGTCGTTCGCACCGACGACACCGACGGCGCCGTCTTCGAAGCCGCGCTGGAGTTCGGCAAGGCCTGCGGCAAGCACCCGGTCTCCTGCAAGGACACCCCGGGCTTCGTCGTCAACCGTCTGCTCGTGCCGTACATGGTCCAGGCGATCGACATGCTCGACCGCGGCGACGCTTCCAAGGAAGACATCGACGCCGCCATGCAGTTCGGCTGCGGCTATCCGATGGGTCCGCTCACGCTGACGGACTACGTGGGTCTCGACACGACGCTTTCCATTCTTCAGGGCTGGACCGAGCGCTACCCCGACGAGCCCGCGTTCAAGATCCCCGCGTCCCTCGAGCGCCTCGTCGCCGAAGGGAAGTTCGGTCGCAAGACCGGTGAGGGGTACTACAAGTGGGACGGAGATAAGAAAGCATGATCCAGGCCATCCTCATTCCAGCGCTCGTCGCGTCGATCACCTTCGGCGGCGGCGCGGCGCAGAAGCGCGCCGGTGACTACCAGGCGAGCTTCACCGCGCCAGAACTCTTCATCCAGAACGAGCCGTACCGCGTGACGGTCGACTTTCTCGCGGTGGGCGAGAAACCGTGCCAGATGCCCGTCTGGCTGATGACACCCGCCGCCTGGCTGGTGAACAACAAGCCGCTCACGCGCCGCGAGGCCGAGGGCAACGTCGAGCTCCAGCCGGGGCAGAAGCTGTCGGTGTCGCTGGACCTCTCGGGTTTTTTGACCGAGCGGTTCGAAGGCGATCCCATCGACTTCCGTCTCTCTTTTGCCGAGACGGGCGTCGATCCCAAGGACGTGATCTACCTCGGACTGCCCGAGCGCGGCATCAACTTCGAGGAGCTTCCCAAGGAGCAGCTCGGCAACTACCAGGTCGTCCTTCAGACGACCGGCGGTCCGATCTGGCTCGAGATGTGGCCCGACGTGGCGCCGAATCACGTGAGGAACTTCCTCGATCTCGCGTCGAAGGGGTTCTACGACGGCTCCGGATTCCACCGCGTCATCCCGACGTTCATGGTCCAGGGCGGCAAGGCCGCCAGCGGTGAAGTCGCTCCTCGCAAGCTGGATGCAGAGTTCAACAGCCGCAAGCATGAAGCGGGCGTCCTCTCGGCCGCGCGCCTCCCGAACGACATCAACTCGGCCACTTCCGAGTTCTTCATCGTCCACAGGAAGTCGTCGGGCCTCGACGGCAAGTACAGCGCTTTCGGCCAGGTCATCATCGGCATGGACGCCGTCGAAAGCATCGTGAAGGGAGTCGAAGGCAACTACTCCCTCATCAACCGTCTCGCGGCGAATCAGGTGCGCATGGACTCGCAGAACGCGCTCTTCCAGCAGGAAATGAACCGTCCGAATCCGCCCCAGATGATCACCCAGGCTCTGGTGGTCAAGGCCTCCAAGTCGCGCCCGAGCAGCAAGTAGCACGTCCCCGCGCGTCCACCCACGAAACCATGACTGAATCACAGAACGGCGTCCGCGTACGCCTCGAAACCTCCGCTGGAAACATGACGCTCGAGCTTCTGCCGAGCATCGCCCCCAAGCACGTCGAGAACTTCGTCAAGCTGAGCCAGGACGGCTTCTACGACGGGACGAAGTTTCATCGCGTCGTGACGGGCTTCATGATCCAGGGCGGCGACCCGAACACCAAGACGGGCAACGAGCGGTCCTGGGGGACGGGCGGTCCGGGCTGGACCGTGGACGCCGAGTTCAACGACATGCACCACGAGCGCGGCGTCGTGTCGATGGCGCGCTCGTCCGATCCGAACTCGGCGGGCAGCCAGTTCTTCCTGATGCACGGCGAGGCCGAGTTCCTCGACGGTAAGTACACCGCGTTCGGTCGCATCGTCGATGGTTTCGACGTGCTGGACACGATCGCCAATGCCGACACGATGCAGAGCCCGGGCGGGGAGAACTCCAAGCCGCTCGAGCCCGTCACGGTTCACAAGGCGATCGTCGAGGAAGCCTGATTTCTCCCATGAGCCCAGATTCTCCCATGAGCTACGAGAACCTCCTGTACGCCGTCGAAGGCGGCGTCGCGCGCATCACGGTGAACCGACCGGACAAGATGAACGCGCTGAACTTTTCGACGATCACCGAGCTCGGGAGCGCGTTCGACGCGGCCAAGGCCGATGAAAGCGTTCGGGCCGTGATCCTCACGGGTTCCGGCGAGAAGGCCTTCGTGGCCGGTGCGGATATCACCGAGCTGCTCGCGCAGGCTGGCAACGCCAAGGGCGCGGCGGACCTCGCCGCGTTCGGCCAAGGCGTGTTTCGCAAGCTCGAGCATCTCGGCAAGCCCTCCATCGCGATGGTCAACGGCTTCGCGCTCGGCGGCGGGTGCGAGCTGGCGCTCAGCTGCACGCTGCGCACCGCCTCGACGAACGCGAAGCTCGGCCTCCCCGAGACGAGCCTCGGGATCATTCCGGGCTACGGCGGCAGCCAGCGCCTCGCGCGGATCGCAGGTCCGGGCGTCGCGCGCGAGTGGATCCTGACGGGTGACATGTTCCCGGCCGAAGAAGCCCACCGGGTGGGCGTCATCAACCGCCTGTTCGCTCCCGAGGACCTCGAGGAAGGCACCCAGAAGATGCTGAAGAGCATCCTCGCCAAGGGGCCGCTCGCCGTGAAGTTCGGCATGGAACTCGTCCTGCGTGGATGGGACATGGATCAGACCTCCGGTGAGGCGCTCGAGACCGAGTACTTCGGCAAGGCCGCCGAGACCGAGGACATGCGCGAGGGCATGAGCGCCTTCGTCGAGAAGCGGCGCGCGGCCTTCCAGGGCAAGTAGCCCTCCGGCGCGTTTCCCACCCAGCTTGCTCGGGACCCCGAGCGACCCCGGACCGAGCCGCGCGATGAGCGCGGCTCGGTCCCAAAGAACACCTACCCACTCGTTTCGACTCCGGAACACCAGCAATCATGAGCGCAGACGTCGTCATCGTCGGCGGGGCACGGACCCCGATGGCCGAATACTCAGGCACCCCCGGCTACGGAAAGCTCAAGGGGATCAGCGCGATCGACCTTTGCGCTCACTCGTCGAAGGCCGCCATCGAGCGCGCCAGGATCGACCCCGCGTCCATCGATCACACCGTGATCGGCAACGCGCTCCAGACCTCCAATGACGCGATCTACGGTGCGCGCCACGTGGCGCTGAAGTCGGGCGTCCCGCAGTCGGTCCCGGCGCTGACCGTGAACCGCCTCTGCGGCTCGGGCATCCAGTCGATCATCAGCGCGTCGCAGCTGATCCAGCTCGGTGAGGCCACGACGGTGCTCGCAGGCGGCATGGAGAACATGAGCCAGGCTCCCTATGTGCTGCACGGAGCGCGTGAGGGCTTCCGTCTCGGCGTTCAGCCGCCGCTGGAGGATCTGCTGTTCTCCAGCCTCTACGACCCGTACGGCGACACCTACATGGCGCAGACGGCCGAGAAGATCGCCGCGCGCCTCGGGATCACCCGCGAGCAGCAGGACGAGTACGCGCTCCGCAGCCACAAGCTCGGCGCCGAGGCCGTTCAGTCCGGCCGCTTCGCCGAGGAGATCGCGCCGATCGTGATCCCCGGTCGCCGCGGCGACGTGACCGTGGACACCGACGACCACATCAAGCCCGAGACGACGATCGAGGGCCTCGCGAAGCTCCGCGCGGCGTTCGGCAAGGACGGCACCGTCACCGCCGGCAACGCCAGCGGCATCGTCGACGGCGCGGCGTCCGTGATCTGCACCACGTCCGATCGCGCGAAGGCCGATGGCCTCGACGTGATGGGCATCGTGCGCGCCTACGCCACCGTCGGCGTCGATCCGAAAGAGATGGGCATCGGCCCGGTCCCCGCGATCCGCATGCTGCTGGAGAAGGCTGGCCTCAAGACCGACGACATCGATTACTACGAGATCAACGAGGCCTTCTCGGCCCAGTACCTCGGCTGCGAGAAGGAACTCGGCCTCGATCGCGATCGCTGCAACGTCAACGGCGGCGCCGTCAGCCTCGGGCACCCGCTCGGCGCCACCGGCACGCGCCTCGTCCTCACGCTGATGTACCAGATGCGCCGCGCCGGCAAGAAGTACGGCGTCGCGTCCGCGTGCATCGGCGGCGGGCAGGGCATCGCCATGCTGATCGAGAACCCGAACGCCTGATCGAATCCGACTCTTTCCGAATGGATCTGGTCCCGACTCGATCCGACCTGATCCGACCCAAGTATCTGCGATGAATACACTGATCCACGAGCTTCCCTCCGGCGAGCGCGTCGTGCGCCTCTCCGAGGGCAAGCGTGTCCTCTTCCTGACCAAGGACCTGGAGCTGATTCGCAAGCAGCTACGCGGTGAGCTGAACATGCGCATGGAGGACGTCGATCCGGCGGACCTCCTCGACGACATCAACACCGACACGATGACGCCGGCGTGGGTTTGCTTCCGGCACAAGCCCGAGGACATCGCGCTCGACGCGTACGCGGGGCTTCTGGACTCGGACGGAAAGCGCGTCTTCGAGACGCGGGATCTGCTCGACGGCGGCTTCGAGGTCATCGTCAGCGGCAAGCGTAAGGGCACGGGCTCGTCCCGCGAGACCGCGCCGCAGTGCGAGAAGTGGTCGGGCATTCACCTCGTGATCGCGCACTCTTTCGCGCCGATTCACGAGCGGAACAACCTGAACCTCGGCCAGCTCATGGCCGGCTACGGCGTGCTCACTCGCCTGCAGAACGGCGAGGACGTGCCGCTCGACGAGATCACGAAGGACCTCGACCCGATCACGCGGGTGATGCTGGAGTCCGGCGGGCTCTTTCCGTTCGCGAAGCTCTACAAGGAGGGTCTCGTCAACGTGCCCGTTCCGGACACGGCGGAGCGTCCGATGACGATGGCCGAGAAGATGCTCAGCGCCAAGGTCGTGGGCCCCGGCGGCGAGGTCGCCGAGGGCGTGTACCTGAAGCCCGGTAACGTCTGCCTCGTCAATGTCGACGGCGGCTACAGCCACGAGTTCACGACGGCCCAGGTGCATCACTTCCTCGAGCTGGAGTACGGCGAGGACTACACGATCCCGAACCCGGCGAAGTTCGGCGTCTTCGAGGATCACCTGCTCTACGCAACCGGCGTCGAGCGCATGAAGCCGTTCACGGCCGAGATCCAGCTCCTGCGCGATCTACAGATCGCCTTCCAGAAGCACACGGGTGTCCGCGACTACTCGGCGAAAGACGGCGTCTCGCCGGGCATTTGCCACCAGGTTGCGCGCGAGGAGTTCGTCGATCCGGGCGACTTCATCCAGGCCACCGACAGCCACACCTGCATGGGCGGCGGCAACAACGCGCTGACCTACGGCGTCGGTGCAACGGAGTACGCGGGACTGATCTCGGCGGGCTTCACCTTCGTCGAGGTGCCCGAGTCGATCCGCTTCGAGCTCACGGGTGAACTCGATCCGGGCGTGACGGCGAAGGACGTCATGCTGCACATCCTCGATACCTACGCCAAGCGCGAGGATACGCTCGATCGCGTCATGGAGTTCGGTGGCCCGGGTCTCGCCTCGCTTTCGGCGGACGAGCGCGCGACGCTCTGCAACATGGCGACCGAGTGCTCGGCGAAGTCCGGTATCTGCGAGGGCGATCGCCGCCTCGCCGAGTGGCTCCAGCCGCGCCGGAGCGGGGAGACGATCGAGCAGATCGAAGCCAGCTTCGTGGCGCCAGACGCGGGCGCCGAGTACGCCGGCGGGACCCACACGATCGACCTCTCGAAGCTGAAGCCGATGGTCGCCGAGCCTGGCGATCCGACCTACGGCAAGGACATTGCGGACCTCGGCGACGTCAAGATCGACATCGCCTACGCGGGCTCCTGCACCGCGGGCAAAGAGGACGACTTCGAGTTCTACGCGCGCGTGCTCAAGGACGCCCTCGATTCTGGCCGCAAGGTCAAGGAGGGCGTGAAGATGGTCGTGCAATACGGCTCGATGGCGGTTCGCGATCACGCGAAGGCCAAGGGCTACGACGAGATCTTCCGCGCCGCAGGCGTCGAGGTCATCGCGCCCGGATGCGGTGCCTGTATCGGCTGCGGCCCTGGCGTCAGCGAGACCAAGGACGAGGTCACGGTGAGCGCCATCAACCGCAACTTCCGGGGCCGAAGTGGCCCGGGCCAGCTGTACCTGGCGTCGCCCCTGACGGTGGCGGCCAGCGCCATCGAGGGCCGCATCGTCGCCTATACGCCGGGCATGTTCCGGCAGCCCGTCAACGCCTGATGATCCGCCGAAAGGCATCGGTTCGAGAGCTATAGAATGAGTCAGTACGACATCACCATCATCGGCGGCGACGGGATCGGCCCCGAGGTCACGAGGGAGGCCTTCAAGGTCGCGGACGCGGCCTGCGAGGTCTTCGGCTTCCAGCTGAAGAAGAACGAGCTGCCGATCGGCAGCCAGTACTTCCTGGACCACGGCGATCCGTTCCCGGACGCGATGTTCGAGGAAGCCAGGCAGGGCGACGCGATCTTCCTCGGCGCCATCGGCGACCCGCGCTGCGAGCCAGGCAAGGTGGAGTACGGGATCATCGCGAAGTGCCGCTTCGACCTCGATCTGTACGTGAACCTGCGCCCGGTCAAGCTCCTACAGGAGAGCCTCTGCCCGCTGAAGGGCAAGGGCCCCGCCGACATCGACATGCTGATCGTGCGCGAGAACACCGAGGGTGCCTACACGGGCATGCACGGCTTCGCGCACAAGGGGCAGCCGCTCGAGGTCGCCACGCAGACGATGGTCTACACGCGCGAGGGCGTCGAGCGGGCCATCCGCTACGCGTTCCATCTCGCCGAGACGCGGGAGCGTCAGCCCGGGAAGGAAGCCCAGGTGACGCTCGTCGACAAGGCGAACGCGGTTCGCGCTCACGACCTGTGGCAGCGCACGTTCTACGAGGTCGCCAAGGAGCACCCGAACATCAAGACGGACCACGCCTACATCGACGCCGCGTGCATGTGGATGGTGAAGAACCCCGAGTGGTTCGACGTCGCCGTCACGCCGAACCTCTTCGGCGACATCATCACGGACCTCGGCGCCATGATCCAGGGCGGCATGGGCATGGCAGCGTCGGGCAACATTCACCCGGGCAAGGTCAGCCTCTTCGAGCCGATCCACGGCTCGGCGCCGAAGCACGCGGGCAAGAACGTCGCGAGCCCGATCGCAGCCGCGATGGCTGTCGGCATGATGTTCGACTACCTCGGCGAGAAGAAGGCGGCCCAGGCGGTCGACAAGGCGATCGCCGATCTCTTCGCGGACGGCCGCCTCAAGGGCGCGTCGACCGGAACCCATCCGACGAACGAGGTCGGCGACATGATCGCGGCCGAAATCCGCAAGAACTGACTTCCTGGGGCCGCGCTTCCGGAATCGGCAGCGGGGTCTGTTCTGCTGTGATTCAATAGGCGCATGTCCACTCTTCTCGAGTTTCTCAAGATGGCGGCCTATCTCGGCGGCGCGTTCTTCTTGCTCGCCTGGATCGGCAGCGGTTCACCGAAGAAGTTCGGTCAGGCCGTGGGCGGCGGGATGCGCCGCGGACGCCGGCCATCGAAGGAAGATCCCATCGTCGACGACATGGGAGAGATCGGCTTGATGGGTGGGCTCGGCGGCGGCGAGATGGAGGACGTGTTCGTGGGTCGCCACGCTCTGCGTCGGATGAAGATCGGAGAGCGAGAGCGCGGCGAGGACGATTAGCTGGACGGGCCCACGGGTGGGCTGCGGCGTGATCAGCTCGCAGGTGCGAGCATCAGCGGCAGCGCGAGCGTCCCCCAGCGCATCATCAGCGTGCCGCCTTTGCCCGCGGTGAACTCCAGCGACTCCGACATCTCGGAGGTCGTGGGGGTCGACATGACGATGAGAACGTCGAGGGCCGCGTCGCGGTTGTACGCGCCCCACTGGGCGGGCTGGCTGTTGAAGATCACGGTCCATTCACCGGCCGTGGGAATGGCGAACATGGAGTAATGGCCAGCGGGGAGCCGCTTGCCCTGCACCATCAGGTCACCGCTCGTCTCGATGTGGGTAGCCTCGTTGGCACCCATGCGCCAGACGGCGTCGTAGGGGACGAGCGCGCCCCAGAGGTCGCGGCCTTTCGCGGAAGGGCTGCCGTAGTCGACCGTGATCTCGACATCGCCGAGGCTGGCGTCCAGCCGCTTGCGCGGGCTCGCGGGCTCGCTGTCGGTGACGGTCGTCGACGCGTCGGTGAACTCCGCGTTCATGGCGGCGGCACCGGAGGAGTGCTGGCCGGAGTCGCTGGCGGTCGAGCTAGAGGCGCAGGAGGCGCCGAGGGTGGCGAGGCCGAGAACGGCGAGGCCGAGAGCGGCGTTACGGAGAGGAGTCTTCATGGGATCAGGGAGAACCGGGTAGTGGCTGGATCGTGGCCGAATCGCCGGCCGGAGAGGGTGGAAGCACCTATTAAGCCAACTGAGCGCGTACCTGCGAAGCAGATACACGCTCTGTACTCGCTCAGGCTCTCAGGCTCTCAGGGAATCGGTACCCCCGCACCAAAGACGGTCACAGTCTGTGGGTTGGAGATTCGGAAGCGCGTCATGCTTCCAGGCGAGCGGAAGAACGCCTGGACCGTCATGGTTCGAACTTCTCCCGCCGCGACCTGTGGAAGGGTGATGTCTCGAGCGAGCGACCCTGACCCGGGCATCGTGGGCCAAGAGCCTTGTGGGCTGACTTGAAGGAGGTCGCGTACCATGAATGCGCCGGTCAACGATCCGAAGAACCGGAACGCGGTGCCGCCACCGACGAGGAGCTGCACCTCTTCGCCCTCGAGTCCCGTGAAGGTCATCGGGAGGGAACTACCGGATGCCACCATGGGTGCGCACTGCACGGAGCGTTGCGCGCCCGGGATGATGTCTATCTGTCCCGTGAGCGCCACGCCGATCGACGGGGGGTTGTCGATCCACCCGAAGCTCGGGTCGGTGTAGCCGACGGGCCCCCCCCTCACCACCGAGGCGAGCGAGTAGACTTGCGAGGCGGACTCCACGGTCATCCCGGTCCCGCCGTCACCGACAGTGGCCGGGCACGACCCCGTGCCTATGCAATAGGCAATCCCGCCAGGGCCACCCTCGATCGACGAATCGCCGATCCACAGGAAGCTCCTGCCCCGGACGTCAACGCCCAGAGCGCCGTCTCCGCTGGTCGGGTTGTAACCCGTATCCCCCAGGCCGATGCCGCCAAAGACGTCCGAGCGGTAGAGAGTCGCGCGGGAACGCACGATTCGCATGCCAGTGCTCACCGCCCCGCCGCGGAGTCTGCAGTCGACGGCTGAGAAGCTCGAAACGTCCACTAGCTCGATGCCGCCCTGGCTTGGGCCACCTGTCCAGCCACTGATGAAACCACCTTCGACGGAACAGCTCTGCAGACTCACAGCGCCCGCGCATTCTGCGACCACGAGTCCGATGCCAGGGGCGCCGGGGGAGAGCGGGTCGACATCATGGGCATGTGGATCGTCGCGCGTGCGGCGATTGATGTCCAGGCCGCGGAGCACGACGGTCCCTCCCGCCGGAATGCTCCGGATGGTCGCCTTTCCTGTCAGGAGGAACTCTGCGTCCATTCCGTGGATCGTCAGTGCTTTTCCGTCGATGACGAACCCATCCATTCGGGCGCGGTAGTCAACCCTCGGACGGACCACGATCGTGTCGCCATCCTGCGCGACGTCGATGGCTTCCTGAATCTGGCGGAACGGGGCGGGATGGTCGGTGTCGACGATCAGGACATCAGCACGGGAAGGAACTGCGAGTAGTGCAAGTGCGCCGATGGCGGCGCTCATGGAAATTGTGTTCATGGCAGAAAGCGCGGGAAAGGCCGGGAAAGTGCCCTCTCCAAAGGTATCCCCTGGAGCGCAAATTAAGTCACCCTTCAGCCGGTAGCGACGTCTCGATGGGTTCGGGGGAGCCGTCGAAGCGTGAGAGTTGCATCCGTCGGGCCAGATCTCTTGCAGAGAGTCTCTTCAGAAGACGTTCGCCGCGGACCGAGTCCACCGCGAGACCGAAGACCCCGATTTTCACGTTGCGTCTTCGCGCCCGGTGCATCTTGGACGAACCATGACACCCTCCATCTTCCCCCTTGCGCCCATGGGCGCGGTCGTTGGGTCGTTGCTCGCTGGACTCGCCTCCGTGCCCGCCGCCGCCCAGACCTTCATCATCGACGACACGCCGGGCGCGGGCGTCGATTTCCCCTCGATCCAGGCAGCCCTGGCCGTCGTTCCCTCCGGGTCTGTGCTCGACGTGCGCGCCGGGTCCTACGACGGCTTCCTTTTGGATCGGCATATGACGATCATCGGCGAGAGCCCGGGGTCCGTCCGCGTGACCTCGCTCGTCGAGATTCACGGGCTCGGCATCGGAGCGACGACGGTGCTCTCTCGCCTGACCCTGGAGAACGACGTCGACGTATTCGACGTGGGACCCACGGTGCTCCTCGACAACCTCGTCTTCAGCTGGCCGGCAGGCACCTGGGCCGGGGACCTCACCGTCCAGAACTCGAGTGACGTTCGCATGGCCAGGGTCCAGTTCCCGACGCTCGTGGTCACCGATAGTCGTGTCCAGGCGAGCGCCTCTTACTTCGCAGGCCGGGACAGAAATCCGTATCCGGGCCGCGGAGAGTCCGGCGTTCGCATCGAGGGCGCGTTCCTCGTGCACCTCGACCACTGCGTCGCCGTCGGCGCCGAGGGAGATCCGTGCTACGATCCGGGCGGCTGCTTCATGCAGCAGATCAGCGCTGGCAGCGGCGGGCACGGCGTCGAGGTCGGGCCGCACGCCACGTTGCGCGCGGTCCGAAGCAACCTCGTTGCGGGGTGGTACGGTACCGACGATGCATGCGCGTGCCAGTTCTTCCTGGCGGTGAGCGGCGACCCGCTCGTCGTCGAAGGACGGGCCGAACTCTGGGACAACCAAACCGATCTCGGATCCCCGGGCTCGAACTATTCGCCTTCGTACGTCGTCCACCCCGGCGGATCCGCGGACGAGTCCGTGCCGTACCCGTCGCTATCGGCCACGAACGCTGGCCCCCAGCAGACCTCGATCACGCTCGCGTTCGACGCCGAACCGGGTTCGAGCCGCCGGATGATCGTCGGCCGCCAGCCGGTGCTCGCGCCGATTCCCGGACTCACGATCGGCCGACTGGTGACGACCCATCGCCTTGCCTCGCTCGGTGAGTCCATCCAAGGGTCGGAGCAGCTCTCCTTCCCGCAGCCGCCGTGGAGCCTGGGTGTGGTCTTCCACGCCCAGGTCTCGAGAACGATGGCGTCGGGAGCGACCGAGCTCTCGAACTCGATCTCGATCGTGGCGCGATGAATGGCCCTTCGAAAGCTCCTGGTTGGACCCCTCGGCGGCTGGTTGACCCCCGCCATCTTCGACACGAGCTTTCCGCAGCAGGTCCTCGTCGGTCAGGCTCGACGGGCCAATGCTGGTCCTCCGGGAGTCCCAGGTCGTTCCACGGTTTCGCTCCGTGTCGGTGAGTCCCGACCGTGGCCACTTCGCAACGGCCTCTCCGTCCAGATGGCGAGTGGATCGACACGGCGGATCTGCGAACCGTCGAAGCTGACCTCCACCCAGACGGTCCCACCGCGACCGCCGGGTAGGCAGGTCCTGCTGGATCGTGTGAAATCCACGAAAGGGTGCCACGCTTCTGGGAGGGGCGGCATCTGACGACCATGCAACCGCCAACCACCTGGACGACCGAGGACCTTCTTCACCACCACGGCTGGGCACGCTCCCTGGCCAGGCACCTTGTCGCGGACGAGGCAACGGCCGATGACGTGGTTCAGGAATCGATGATTCTCGCGCTGCAGCGGGCTCCGCGCGGGTTCGAGGGGGCCGGCGCCCGGCGGTCCTGGCTCGGGAGCGTGGTGCGCAACGTGGTGAGACAGCGCGGGCGCGCGGAGGGCCGGCGTGCCTACCGGGAGCGCGAGGCGGCGCCGGCTGAGGCTCTGCCCTCGGCGCTCGAGATGACGACGTTCGCGGAGGGGCAGAAGCTCCTTCTCAGCGCGCTTCTGACCCTCGACGAGGACTCGCGGCACCTGGTGCTGCTGCGCTACCACGAGGGACTCTCCGCGGCCGAAATCGCGCGTCGATCGGATCGCAGCGCGGGCACGGTGCGGTCAAAGATCAAGCGGGCGCTGGATCACCTGCGCGAAGAGCTGGACCGGAAGCACGGCGGGGATCGAAGCGCGTGGCTCGCGGCGGTGGCGCCGCTGGGCTGGAGTGGGTCAGGGCTGGGCTTGCCTGCTCCGGGCGTCGACGCGGCCACCGCGTCGGCGAAGGGGCTGTCCTGGGGCATGAAGTGGGTCGCGGGACTGTTGCTGGCTTCGGTGGCTCTGGTCGCCTTCGTTCTGCTGGGCTCGCCCGATAAACTGTTCGAACGCCGGGTCGCGCCGCCGTTGCTCTCGGCTTCGGAAGTCGCTGACCTGGATCGTTCGGTGGGGTCCACCGAGGCCGACATTGGGGCCGGGTTCACGCTGGCGGAGCCGGGCGCGCCGGGCAGGTCGGGGGAGGCGGATCGAGTGGGTCTCGTCGAAGAGAGCCCCGAAGTCAGCGCCGCCGCCCCCGTGGAACCGGACTCGATGATCGGCACGTTCCGCGTTCGAGTGGTCGACGAAGAAGCGCGTCCGGTGGAGGGAGCCGAGGTGAGCGCTCGCACCGGCAAGCCCGTGCTGAGCGGCGCCGATGGCCGCGCCGAGATCGACGTCTTCCTGGGATCGCCCTTCCTGGACGCGACCCTGGTGGTCCGTCACTTCGGTCACGCGGCCGACCGGATGAACGTGAAGGGCGCCCGCGGCGAGGCCACCGATGTCGGGGATTTCGTGCTGCGACCGGGCGGCGACCTCGCGGGTCGCGTCGTGAATCCCCGGGGCGAGCCGATGCCCGGCCTGACCGTTTCCACAGAAGGGCAGATGCGCCGCGTGAGCTCCGGCGGCGGCATCAGCAGCTTCTCAGGGACCGGGCTCGGTCGAACGGAGGCCAGGACGGATGACCTCGGTCGATTCCGACTCCGCGGCGTGCTCGCGGGCGAGGTCGATGTTCAGGTGGAGAGCGATGACGGGATCTGGACGGGCGGGCTCTCTTCGCAGAGGGCGGCACCCGGTGAGCTCCTGGACAACGTCGTGATCACCGTCGAGGAGATCCCCGTCGAGACGCGCATCGAGGGAGTGGTGCTGGACTCCGAGGGCGCGCCCGCGCCGTACGCCGGGATCCGACTGGAGTGGAGTCGGTTCTTCTCGAACAGCTCGAGCGCCAGAGTCACCAACGGGGAAGGACGTTTCGTCGTCGTCGTTCCGAAGGGCGTGTCGGTGGATATGTGGTTCACGGAAAGGAGCGGTGGACTACCGGGCGCGTTTCGAGGGGATGTGGCCGCAGGGACGCTCGACATGGTCGTTTCTCTGGCGCCGCCCGCGTCGTTCCGGATCGTGGTCAAGGGGCGCGGCGGGGAGCCTGTGGCTGACGCGCAGGTGGGAGTGATGGTGAGCGATTCGCTGGGCACGTACGGGCGCACGGACAGCGACGGAATGATCGAGCTAGCGCGCCCTCTGGCCGAGTTCTTGCTGACCATCGAGGGCAACGGGTACGCGGACTTCTCACAGGACTACGAGGCGCTTCCGATCGATCCAGACGTTCCCGCCGTGCTGCCGATCCAGCTTCGTCCGATCCCGCAGCTCACCGGTACGGTGAAAGCAGGCGGCCAGCCGGTCGAAGGCGCGCGCTTGAGCGTGCGGGAGATCGCGAGCGGGAAGGTGGAGATCGTCGGGCTTCCGTCGCTCGTGGACACGGACACGAAGGCGACCGGGGTCACCGATGAGGCCGGCGGCTTCGCGCTGACGCCGCAGGCCCGCGGCCGCTTCGTGCTTCGAGCGGAGGGGGAGGGCTACGCCGCCGCCGAGTTCGGGCCCTTCGACTACGACGAGAACGAAGGCCTGACTGGCGTGGAGCTGGCTCTCACGCCCGGCGGCGCCGTCGAAGGTCGAGTGTTCGACGGGGATACGCTCCGCCAGGAGTACGTCGTGCTCCTGTCCCGCGGCGATGGGTTGGTGCGCACGGTGCGCACCGATCTCGACGGCGACTACCGCTTCGACCACGTGACCCCGGGGCCCTGCTTCCTACGGGTCGTACCGGAGATGATCCCGACAGGAATCGGGAGCTCCATGTCCACGTGGGGCCGACCGTACCGAACCATCGAGGGGGATGCTCGGGTGATGGAGGGAGCCGTCACCCGTCATGACATCGCCGTCGGCGGAGCGCTACCCCGGGCGAGGCTGCGGGGCCGGCTCGATCTCAAGGGCTTCGACCCGACGCGGCTGCGCGCTTCCTTGAACGCATCGGAGAGCGGTCTTCAGGACGGAAGCTACGAAGCGGAGGTGCGCGTGGGCGTGGACGGCACGTTCGAGCTGCCCGCGGGTCTTCCTGGCTCGTACCTCTTGCTCCTCACGGACGCGGCCTCGGGCGAGGATACGACCGCGCTGCGCATGGCGATCCCCGTCGTCCTCGGCGCCGGTACCAACGACCGGGACCTGACCTTGGGCTTCGGAGAGATCCGGACGGGGCCGAGCGCGGACCCCGAGACCGAGAGCCTGCTGTGGCGCGGCGGGGGCGGTGCATTCGCAATCGCCCCATTGCCTCCGGAGGGGAGCACCCGCCCGTTCCCCGCAGGAAGCGTGAGCCGCGTGTCGACGCTGGAGGTGATGGTCCAGCAGAGTTTGCAGGACTTCGACGGGATCGACGCCCTCGAGGATCTGACGCTGGGGGCGGGGGAGGTCGCCACCACAGGGCGGTAAGGGGGGCTCGGCGCTGGCAGGAACATCGGCCAACTTCGAGAAGGCCGATCCGTAGTCCATGGCATGTCCCAGCACCCCTTCATCCAGGCCAGACGAAGGGTCTTCTCCACGATCTGTCTCCTGGGCGCCTGGGTCGGAGGATGTGGTCCACGGGCGCCCGCTTCGGACGGGGACCAGAGCGCGCGATCTGCCGCCTCGATCTGGTCAGGGAACTACGAGGTCCAGCATCCGGGCTGCCGTTTGGTGAGAGACCTCGAACTTCGGCTGGACGGCACCTACGTCGCTCGGTTCTTCCAGGGCACCATGGCGGTCGATGGCTGCGCCGGGCCCTTCGCAGGCGACGGGCAATCCAGTGGATCCTGGGCCCTGGACGGTCGAGCGGTGACTTTCACACCGGAAGAGGAAACCGCCCAGCTCATCGTGTCCTTCCAGAGTGCGAGGGCGGAACGTCGCGAAGACTCTTGGGTCCTCGTCACCCTGGGCGAAGCCCAGCGGGAGCTTCCCCTCGTCAAGATGGGGGGCGCGAGCGGCTTCTGAGCTCCTGGGTTTCCGCCCGTGGGCCTTCGTCGGTCTCAGCCCTCGACCACGATCGCACCGAGGTTGCCCCCGGCGCCGACCTGGCGCAGCGCGTCCGCCGTTCGCTCCAGCGTGTAGGTGCGCGCGACGATCGGGGCCAGTTGTCCGTCCGCGAGCCAGACGCGCAGCTGCTCGAGATCCGCCGGGTTCGGCTTCGCGATCATGCCCGCCATTCGCGGTCCTCCGAACATGGAGAGCCATGCGGTGCGGCGAAGCTTGCCGGACACCGCCACGTAGCGCCCGTTCGGGGTGAGCGCGCGTCGGCAGGCGGCGATGGGGGCGCGGCCCACCATGTCGAGGATGACGTCCCAGGGCTCATGGCTCGCCGTGAAGTCGTCCGTCGCGCGATCGAGGACCGCATCGGCTCCATGGGCGAGGACGAAGGGATGCTTGGCGGCGCCATCCAGACCTGTCACGTGGGCGCCAAGGATCTTCGCGATCGAGGTGGCCGCCGAGCCCACCGCACCGCCCGCGCCGATCACGAGCACCCGGGGTGGAGGGCCGGACGGTCTGCTGGCGAGCTGGCCCACATCGCGCAGGCCCTGGAGGGCGGTGAGGCCCGCCACGGGCGTCGCAGCGGCCTGGCCGTGGGTGATCCGCTCGGGCTTCAGGGCCAGATGCGCTTCCGACACGGCCGCGAACTGCGCGAAGCCTCCGGCTTCGGGAGACTCGCCGAACACCTCGTCACCGACGGCGAAGCGCTGAACGCTCGCACCCACCGCCGCGACCTCGCCTGAGAGGCCCCAGCCAAGCACGGGTCGCTTGATCGTGAACAGTCCCTGGTAGAAGCGCACGGCGAACGGGTCGGCGATCAGCATTCGCCAGTCGCCCATCCCGACCACCGCCGCGCGCGTGCGGATGAGCACGTCGCCTTCCCCGATGGTCGGCAGCGGCAGGTCGCGCAGCTCGATCACTTCGGGCGTGCCGTAGCGCGCATAGGTGGCCGCGCGCATGGTGGCGGGGAGCTCGAGTGACAGTGGATACGGCCTCGGATCCCGTGTAGGGGGGGTGTTCGAAGGTGTCATCGAGATTCTTGGCTTCGGCTACGTATGTCGTGGAGCTCGCCGGGTACGCAGCAGAGCCAGGGGGCTCGACGGTGGCTCCATCTCATGAATCGCGCAGGCTATCGCAAGCGCAAGCGCAGGTCGTCCACGGCCCCGGAGCCGCGGAGCTGGACCAGGATCAGGACGACGCGGGTCGAATCGAACCCCGGGTCTTCCGTCGCCGTCGCGGTGGCCACGTAGCCCGGTTGATCGGCCAGCGTGTCCAGTTGCAGTGTCCGTGCCGCCAGTCTGGGCGCGAGTTCGCCGTCTGCCGTGAAGCCCGTCGGTACCCTGAAGGTTCGCGTCCGCCTGCTGGCGTCCACGAGCCGTACCACGGCGTCCTGGGGGGTCGGGGCAGGGCAAATGTCGACCAGTACCAGGGAGAGCGGCTCCGCCGGCTGAAGGATCTGGATCTGAAGCGTTCCCCCCTGGCTCGCGTCGTCAGGGAAGTCGTAGATCCCAGGCGTCGACTGGGTCGCATCCTCCTGCAGGATCAGGAGATTGCCGCGTCCGACCAGAAGGTCCGGATCGGCACCCCCGTCGTTGGGGCCCGAGATCGACGAGTCGAACGCGGCAGGGCCGACCTGACCCGGGCCCATCGAACGAATCGAGACGAGCGTGCTGAACACTTCCTCGAGCGCAGCCCCGTTCGCGATGGGGGTCGAGAAGTCGTCCGCGACCTCGAAGTCGATGACGACCTCGGTCTGGACCAGGCCGTAGCCTTCGATGCGGCCCGGCATGGTGAAGTTGGAAGGCGAGCCAACGAGCCAATCCTCCCTTCCGTCGCCGTTGACGTCCCCAGCGCCGCGGATGGAAGAGCCCATGGAGTCGGAGATCGCCGTGCCGTAGGTGGCCGCGAGGAGATCACCGGTCGCTCCGGAGAAAACGTAGGCCGCCCCCTGGTTCACCAGCGTTTCGCTGTAGCCGGGTGAGCCCACCCCGATGTCGTTCACCCCGTCTCCGTCGACGTCTCCGACGCCAGAAATGGCGTCACCGAAGTCCGAGCTGAGCGTGTTGATCGGATCGACGAGCGTATGGATCAACGCTCCATTGCTGCCCGAGTAGATCCGGACCTGGGGGGTGGCGACTTCCCGAAGCGCCGCCCCGAAATCCGGCAGTCCGTCGCCATCGACATCGCCCACACTGCGAACGAACGATCCGAAGTCGAAGGTATCGCTGGTCCCCGCGATCCTGGTGAGCGTGGCCCCCGTGGCTCCGGAGACGATCCGAACTTCGCCTCGCTGGAAGAACCCCGGACCCGCCTCGGTGATCGTATCGCCCACCGCAAACTCTTCGACTCCGTCGCCCGTCACGTCTCCGATCACGTCCACCGATTCGAAGCGGTTGTCCCCTGTCACCACGTAGAGAGTCTGTGAGGGCGCTGCACCGGATCTCACCTCGAAGAAGTTGGTGGAGCCCGATCCTGAGCTCTTCGATTGCATCCAGAAGTCTCGGCGGCCATCACCGTTCACATCCGGAGCCGGGCCGAACGGAAGGTTGATCGCCTGGAAGCTGGTGCCACCGAGGTTGTGAAGGGGATCTACTTTCGTGACGAGGTCTCCGTTCGCCGAGTCCACGATCGAGAGACGGCCTGTCGTGCCTTCCACATCGAAACAGAGGAGATCCCGGATACCGTCACCGGTCGCATCGCCGACCTGCGCGCAGAAGAGGCTCAAGCGATCGGACGCCACGTCGAGCAACGGACTCAGGTCGACGGAGGACACCGCCTGGAACCGTCCCGAACGACCCAGCGCTGACGGAATGCCCACGTCCGACCGGCCGTCACCGTCGAGGTCCTGGGTCGCAATCATCAAAAGCCCGAACCCGCTTTGGCCACCGGTCGCGGGAAGGGTGACGAGGAGCTCAGGTTCCTGGCCCGTGGCCAAGGCGGCGGAGACGGCGGCGGCGAGCACGAGCGGAAGATTCATGGCAGAATTCGACGGAAGCGGACCGGAAACGAGACCTGAAGCCACGCCCCGGATCGGCGCGGCCTTCGAGCTTCGAATCGTAGCACGCTGACGAAAGGCCGCCATTCTTGGCGGTACTGGACCCGACCCAAAGCTGCCACGGGCGCTGCCTTCCGGCGGCACTGGGGCGGGCTTCGCGCTATCGGAGTAGAGTCCGCGGAACTGAATGGCCGGCTCGGGCAGGCGTATCCTCTGAACATGAGACTTCCCGCCTCCACCCATCGCTTCCACCAGGCCCATTGGGTCCTGAGGCCCGTCGTGCTGGCCGTGCTCGTCTATGGCACGCTGCTGCGCTTTGCGAGCCTCTACTTCCTGGCGACCCTGCGCTTTCCCGAGGTGGGCGGCGACCCTGACTACGGTTCTGGGTGGGACCGTCTTGGCTCCGGGCTGACGATTCTGAATCTCTTATTGGCCGGCTTACTGGCCCGCGAACTGCATCTTTCCCGGAGGCGCGACGCGACTCTGCGGCGCGCTCACTTCGCCGGAGCGCTTCTGGGGCTCGTCTATCTCGGGTCGCTCCAGTGGCTCATCTTCCGGGCCCCGGATGTTTTCACGGCGCTGCTGCCGGCGACGCATCGGTAGCCGTCGTGGTCTCTTCGCCCGGTCCTCTCACGCTACTTCTTCTGCAGCTGCACCGAGGCTGCGCGGTCGCCCTCATGGATCGTCAGCTCGGCCTCGTAACTTCCACGGCAAGCCTCGACGATCCAGTCTCCGGGAGAAAGGCCATAGATCACAAAGGCGCCACTCTCTTCGGCAAAACCACTGAGGACTCCACCGCCCGAGGTCACGTGGCGCTTGCGCGCGCCGACGGTGCGCTGGACCTCGCCCATCGACGGACCTGCAACGCCAGTTGGAAGCTGGCCGCGCAGGGTGATACCAGGAAGCGTGTAGTCGACCGTCGTGACCTCGCCCGGCCGCAGCAGGAGAGGCGCGGTCTCCGTGACATGGATGCGCTTGCCGTGGTTGGGTGACGTGATCTGAACCTCGTAGACTCCTGATCGGATGTGGAACTCGAAGGTTCCGTCCAGTCCATAGGTCGTTCTCTGCTCCAGGCTTTCCAAGGGAGGAGGCTCGGTCACTTCCATCCGCGGTTCGTTCCGCGTCTTGACCCAGATCTCGGCGCTGCGGAACAGGAAATCAGTGGATTGGACCACCTCACCGTCGGCGTCGACCACACGGCCACGCAGGATCGATCCACCGTTCTCGAGGGAGGGCGGAAAGTCGACCTGTCGCGCTTCGCCGTGCTCGAGGTGGAGCTTGACGAAGCGGCGTGGGATCTGCCGGGCAGTCTCCGTCACGTCGTTCCAGACGCCTGGCATCAGCCACAGATCTTGCTGCCCGGCGGTGAGCTCTTCGAATCGGTAGCGCCCTTGATCGTCCGTTTCAGCATGCTGGCCGGACAGTGTGAGGTACGCGTCAGGGATCGGTTGACGGCCCGCCGACGGATCCACCACGGTGCCGAACACGACCGCGGTTCCGAAGCGGAAGACAAGGGACGTCCCCTTGTTTCTTTCCAGCCGAGCGGAACCGGACCGCTTCGTTCCCTTGGGGGTCACGACCTCGAGGTGCCAGCTGTCTCTCTCGAGTTCCTCGAATCGCACGGGCTCGAAGGGCCGGCCAGGCACCGCCTCCGGGACCGTGCGCTCCGTCCGGAGCGCGTCGTCGGGAATTCTGGGAGGCGCCCACCCGGAGTACATCTTGCTGCCCTGGACCAGCGTGATCTTGGCACCTGCGATCGGGTGATCGTCTTCGTCCACGATCCACACGTCGAGGGTTCCAGCCGGCGGCGGCGGAAGGTCTTCAAGCCGGAGCCTCTCCGTCGGCGCGGGACCCGGCTCCGGAAGAGACTCGGGAAGCGAGTCGCGCGCGACGACTGGCCTGGAGACATTGGCCAGCGGTGTGGGGGCAGCGAGGTCAGCGCTCTCAGCAGTGATTCTGGACGGAAATACGGGCTCCGGTCGGGGGAGGTTCCACCAGCTTGCGCCGATGAGGAGAGCCGCGAGCGTTGCGCCTGCTCCGACAAGGACTTTGACATTCATGAGGGCGAGCCAGGGAAGAGGTGAGAGACCACTGGAAACGGTGGATGCAGCGGCGAGGGACGTCGCTGGCCTGTCGGTCCAGCTGACCAGCGCGAACGCGGCCCAGGAGGTGTCCGTGCCGTGGGATCTATCGTGGCGACTCAGCTCCTCCCGGAGCTTCTCGCGCCCGCGACGAAGGCGCGTTTCGATGGTGCGAGGGGAGACCCCCATGGCGCCAGCGATCTCCGCCACACCGCGACCATCGAAGTAGCGCGCGAGGATGGCCGAGCGGTACGGCTCGTCGAGCTGCTCCACGGCGGACACCACGCGTTTCGTGAGGTCGAGTCGCTCGTCGTCGTCGCCGGGAACGAGCGCGATCGGCGGGCGGGCCAGGGCGTGGTCGCGCTCCCGATTCGCCCGGTGCCGATCCTTGCGCCAGCCCGCGCGCGCCTCGTTGTGCAGGATCCCGCGCAGCCAGCCGCGGACGCCACCGCTCATTCTGGCGGCGTGCAGGGCGTTCTTGCGCTCGAGCGCGACCAGCGCCGTCCGCTGCACCAGGTCGTCCGCGGCCGCCTCGTCCCGCGCCAGGCGCACGGCCAGGCGGCGGATCCAGTCGAGGTGCCCGAGCCAGGATTCGGCCGGGTCGTCGTCGCCTGGGCGATGGGTTGTAGGGGAGAGGGTCACGGCGAGGGGGAGAGTCAGAGGTGCGGTTCTGCGGAGGTCCGCACAGGAGTGTCCATGATCTGCCTGGACCCTTCAGAAATCCGGGCGCGATCTGTCTGGCGGAAGTCCCCCGGGAGGCTTCATGCGGTTCCCGTAGGATGTCGGACCGCGGCCGCGCGCCGCGACTCACCCCATGGAAGACCTCATCGAACCCGACCAGGCCGTCGGCCGCCAGCCCGTTCGCGCCTTCGTCGCGGCCGTGTTCCTGGCGGTCCTCGTCTGTACGGGCGCGGCCGAGGTCCTGTTTGCACCCGAGCCCCTTCAGCTCGTCGGCCAGGAGCGACGGGATCAGCTCGCGGCGGAGTCGGACCTGGAGCTGTGGGACGGTTCGCTCGCCCGGGCCGTGGAGACCGATTTTCGGCTGCGCGGCCGCGTCCGGCGCTGGCTCGCGCCTTACTGGGCCGCGGCCATGCTGAAGCTCGGGGATACGCCGAACCGCGACGTGATCGTCGGTAAGGACAGCTGGTTGTTCCTGCGGGAGCGCGTAGTGCTCGATCCCGAGCAGAGGCTCACCGGGCACGAGCACCTCGCCAATCTCTACGGGCTCGTTCGGCGTTCGCTGGCCGCGAACGGGTCCGAGCTGATCTGCGTGCCGCTGCCGCGCAAAGCCTCGACGTGCGTCGAGCGTCTGCCCGATGGCATCGACCCCGGCCTCGACTACGATCCGCTCGTTGTCAGGGCGCTTCGTCGGCGCGGCGTGACGACCGTGGACGTGGCTCCGGCCTGGATCGAGCTCACTCCAGAGGAGACGTACCTACCGTTCGACTCTCACTGGGCGTTCCCCGCGCGCCTCGCCTACGTGAAGGCGATCAGGAGTCAGGCCACGAGCCTCCCGACGAACACGAGTCCGATCGAGATCCGCGAACTCGACGAGCGCACCTACCAGAGCTCGCTCCGGTTCGCGGGCGTCGACCGCGGGCACCCCGCGAACGACTGGTTCGAGGTCGTCTCCAGCCCCGCGCTGGAGCTCTTGCCTCCGGGGCTCGAGCAGCAGATCGACAGCCGCGAGATCGGGTCGGAGATCCTCCATGTGGGCACCAGCTTCAGCGCGCTCTTCTGGGTCCGTGCGCTGCTCGCGCAGGAGCTTCAGGCGCGGGTCGAAGATGCGAGCCAGCCGGGCCAGATGCCGCTGATCTCCCTCCAGAACACGATCCTCCCGCGGTCTCCGGATTCGATTCCGCCGTTCGTCATCTCGGAGTTTCCGATTCACCAGGCGCCGATGATCAGCCGCGGTTCCGGCCCGACGATCCGGGCGGTGCTCGGTATGGCGCGGCAGTCGAACTACCTGGAAAGAGCGAGCGAGGTGCTCGATGATTACCTGGCGGCGCCCCACGTAGGGAAGCCGCGTGTGGGACAGCCTCTGTTGAGCTACGGCGCAGGTTCGATCCTGTCCAGCGGGGACGGCATCGTCGGGATTCGCTTCGACTTCGACGGAGAGGAAGACTCGCGGTGGGATTTCGTGACGAGCGGCGTCGACATCGAGATCGGCGCCAACCGCGGCGTTCGGAGCCGGGCCTTTCCCATCGTGGAGGGGGGCGCGCCGGACTTCCACGTGGCGCTTCGTCCGAAGAACGAGGCGTCGTTCGGTACGTCCGTCAGAGCGCACGTCGTCACGGACGCGGATCTCGCGAAGGGGGTCCGGTTCGAGGGGGAAGACCATGTTCCGGGTCGCTGGACGGCGACTCCGAACCTCGGGATCGCCGCCCTCGACGCGCTGGCTCTCACGTGGGACGAGTTCACGTCGGGAGCGGTGCAGCTGATCGCGCAGGGGACCGATGCGAACGGCGAGCCAGCGGAAGCTCGGTGGGAGTTCCCCGGGGCCCGGCGCGTGCGATTCTTGATCGTGACCCTCGGCCCCTTCGAAGGCGGCCGGCTCGAGCGACTGGAGCTCGTGGGAGCGGGGCCCGGGGCTCGCGGAGTCGTCGCGGGCCAGATCCGCGCGCGGTGAGCCTGGGAGCGAGGAGTGGCGGGCTACTCCCGTGCCGACATGGAGAACGTGCTCAGTGAACGGTACACCCGCGCCCACGCCACTCCGCGGCAGATTCGCGTGAAGCAGCTGGACTGAGACCGCGCGGCGATACCATGGGGGCGATGGAGGAGCTCGTAGAAACGCCGCAGCGGACGCGGGGGCTCACCTGGCCCGGGGCGTTCTTCCTGGCGCTTCTGCTGGCGACCGCGCTGGCGGATCAGGTCGCGCCCCTGGGGCCGCCGCGACTCGTCGGGCAGGAGCGCGCGCGCGAGAAGGCGCTCGCCGGATCCGCGCACTTCGCCGACGGAAGCCTGGCCCAGCTCGCCGAGCGGCACCTTCGCCTGAACTCGCGCGTTCGACGTCGGGTGGCTCCCTACTGGATTGCCTTCGTCACGCGCTACCTCGGGAGCGCCACCGGGGACGTCGTGGTCGGGCGCGAGGGATGGCTCTTCCTTCGGGATCGCGCCATGATCTCGGCGGCGGAAGCCGAGCGATCGGTGGCCCTCATGGGAAGGCTCTGTCTGGCGATGGACCGGCGGCTTTCCGGTCGAGGTACTCGCCTGGTCTGGATCCCCGTGCCTCGCAAGGCGACCGCGGCCGAGGCGTTGCTGCCCGAAGGATTCTCTCTGCTGGAGGACTTCGATCCCTCGGTCGACCGGATGCTGATCGATGGACTCCTCGGGGACGGCGCGCGGGTCGTCGATGCGGGGCGTGCCTGGGGCGAGCTGCCGTCGGGGGCGTCGTACCTGCCGCTCGATACCCACTGGAGCGACGTCGGCCAGGCGGCCCTGGCGGCCGAGGTGGCGAGGCTCTACCCGGCGCCGGAGGAAGCGCGGTTCGAGGGCTTTGCGGTCACTCGCCGCGAGGAGCCCGCCCGAGCCGCGTTGCTCGATTCGATCGGCATCGGCGAGACCTATCCGCCCGGCGCCCTCTTTCCGAAGGGGCAGGTCGAGCGGGTGATCCTGGCGCCCGAGGACATCCCGCAGGCTGCCGACCGTCCCTGGGCGGTCCTCGCGGGCACGAGCTTCACGGCGGACTTCGACTTCCACGCGCATCTGTCGCTCGCGACGGCCTCCAGGCTCGGCAAGGTCGCCATGGCCGCGACTCCCTTCGGCGCGTCGCTCGCGTTCGTGCTGGCGCAGTACGCCGGGCGTCCGCTCCCCGGGACGATCTTCGTGGAGTTTCCTCTGCACGAGATGTTCATGGTCGGGAAGGGGCTCCAGCGGGTGCAGCTCGGGATCACCCAGGTCTTCGCGCTCCTGCCGCTTCGTACCGCCCAGCCCCTGGAGTGGGCGTCGCCCCCGGGCCGGGCCGCTGGAGGCGGGTCGTTCCGCTACCCGGCGGGCCGGATCCTCTCCAGCGGCGACGGTGCCGTCGCGCTTCAGATCGAGATCGAAAGCGAAGCGCCCAGCCGCTGGGAGCTTCGCCTCGACGGCATCGCGTTCACCTGGAAGGCAGCGCCTGGGCGCAGCATCACCTACCTTCCCATCGTCGAGGGTAGAGAGATCGGCAGGGCCATCGAACTCGTCGCGCTCGACCCTCCTGGGCGCCTTGCGAAGGTCCACATGGTGCCGGTCCTCGAGGCTCCAGCGGCGAGCGCGCGTCCCTGGCGCGGCCCCGAGCGCATCGCACGCGACGACGTGGCTCAGTTGCAGTGGATCTCCCGGGCAGGACCCGGACCGATCGAGATCCGCGCGTCCGGCCGGACCCCCGAGGGTGACCCGGTCGAGGCCGTCTGGTCCTTCAAGGACGTCCAGGCTCCCGGCGCGGTCCTCGGCCTCACGCGCTTTCGAGGCGGCTTTCTCGAGGGCGTTTCCGTCACTGGACCCACCGGTGAGGAAATCGATGTCGACGTCCGGATCGTCGCGCGCGGCGATTGAGCTCCCGTTCCTGTAGAGTGTCGCCATGAAGCGATTCCTCCGGACCATCGGGCTGGCGGCCCTCGTGCTCGTCCTGCTCTTCGGCGTGCTGGAGGGAGGCTACCGGGCGTACCTCGCCGTGACGGGTGAGGGGTTCTCCTCACGCGTCGTACGCGACGCCTGGCTGGGGCAGCTCGACTGGATTCGAAGGCCCCACGGGCCGATCGCCATGGGCGCCGTGGACCTCCAGGAAGCCAACGAGGACACGGACGTTCCGCGCGTCGGCACGCCCGTTCTATCGCCGTACATGGGCATCGATCTCCTGGAGCTTCTGGACCAGTACCAGCCCTCCGCGGAGTACTTCGCCACCCCCGAGTCGGAAGACGTCTTCGACGTCGTTCTCCTGGGCGGTTCGGTCGCGATGCTGATGGGGGAAGAGAAGGCGGCTCAGGAGCGGTTCGAGGCGACGCTTGCGGCGGACCCGCGGCTCGCGGGCCGACAGGTGCGGCTGCACAACCAGGCTCGCGCTGGCACGAAAGCGCCGCAGACCTCCATCCTTTGCCATCTCCTCTTTCAGCTCGGGTGGAAGCCTGATCTCGTCGTGCTGCTCGACGGCTTCAACGAGGTCGCTCTCGCGAATGAGAACCGCTACGCGGGCGCGCATCCGCTTTATCCGCCGGTCGGAACCTGGTCCTTCCTGACCCCCGAGGTGGACTACTCGGCCCAGGACATCGCGCTCCTCGTCGAGATGGAGCTGGCCCAGCGCCGATCGAGGAAGCTCCTGGAAGGGGGCCTTCGAAGCGGCCTTTATCGGAGCGCCTTCGGCGCGCGAGTTCTCGATGCGCTGCTCTCCAGGCCCGGCGCGCGGCACGCGGGCGCGAAGGCCGCGCTCTCGGCTCGACGCAACGCATCGGGGATGCCGGTGGCCCTGCGCGGGCCGGAGCTGCCCGGCGATACCGAGGCCGCCTTCGACGGGATGATTCAGTTCTGGGCTCAGTCCGCGATCGCGGTCGACGCGATCTGCAGGGCCCACGGCGTTCCGCTCCTGCACGTACTTCAGCCCACGCTCCACGACGAAGGGGCCAAGCCCATGTCGGAGCAGGAGAAGATCCACTGCCGCATCTCGACCCACTGGGAAGAGGGCGTGGACGTGGGGTACCCCCGCCTCCGCGCCGAGGGCGAGCGCCTTCGCGAGCGCGGCGTTCACTTCGTCGACGGCTCGAGGCTCTTCGCCAAGAGCACCGAAACTCTCTACCGCGACGCGTGCCACTTCTTCCCGCCCGGCTCCATCGCGCTGGCCGAGTTCCTGGCTTCCAGCGCGGCCGGTCTGGACGAAATGCTCGGCGAGGAGCGCTGAGCGTACCTCTACCGGGCCACTCCACTTCTCCCACGCCATGTCTGATTCTTCCCTCCCGGTCCGCAGGATCGTCCTTTTCACGGTGGTGATCGCCGTGATCGTGATCGCCGTGATCTTCCTGCTGGAAGACCCGAGCAGCGAATTCTCCTACCCCGTCAACTGACCATGCTTCGGTCCACGCTCGCGCCCCAGCGCTTCGCCGCAGCCATGGTCCTCGCGTTAGCCCTGGGCTGCGGTGAGCCCATCCCTCCGACCTCCGAGGCCCCCGAAGGTGGAATCCAGCCCCTCGTGACCATTGCCATGTCGGAGGAGCACGCGGAGGATTGGACGCTGCCCGAGGGCAAGGCGCGCATTCAGAACTTCCTGGATCGGATCGTGCTGTTCCTGGATCGTTCCGAGGCGGAGAAGGAGATCAGCCACCGGATCCCCACCGAGGCTCGCGGTGCGGGCTTCGTGGCGCTCCGTGTGATGAGCGACTTCAGCTACCGCGTCGGCCTTCAGCTCGGCGCGACGGAGGTGCCCGCCATCGAGGGCGGGAACACGCGACGCGAATGGAGGGAGCTGATGTTCGCGCTCCCCGGGCCGCTCACGTTCGATGAGGGAGATCGAGTCACCTTCGAGTTCGGGCCCACGACGGCGCCTGTGCTGATCGAGGCGATCCGGTTTCTCCCCTGAAGGGCAGCCGCCAAGGCGCACCAGCTTTCAGCGCCTGCGCTGCAGCTCGACCTCGCCAAGCCCCGTGCAGTTGGCGGCCACGGGGTCCAGGAAGCGAATCTCGATCGTGCGGACGCGCAGCGTCTTGGGAAGCGTGACAACGGTCTTCTCGCGGACGTCCCTCCCCATGGCTCCGGTGATCGCGTCCTTCGGCTTCTCGTTGATGACCACCTCGTAGCGGCCGAGGAGCGCTCCCTTGAGTTCGCCGTGGGACAGGAGCACGGTATTCGCGCTCGCTGGCGGTGAGACTTCGAGTCGAATCCACGGGGTCGCATCGTCGGGTAGCGGCTTCCACCCGAGGCCGACCATGCCGTCGATCACGTTGATGGCCTGGGCCCGGGGTCCTTCGCTCGCGCTCGACGCCGTGACCTCCACGTCGGCATCCACGAGCAGGTTCCGCTCGTGGTCCGTGGAGTATTCGTCCCAGGTGTCGCGATCGCTGACGCCCAGTCGAACCTTGAGAGGCTTCGATTCCAGGGGCTTCTCGCGCCCCGACAGAAACACCTGGGCGAAGACCTCGCACGAGAGTGGTCCCTGGAGCTGGCTCTGGATCGCGAAGCGCCGCCGCATTCCCTCGGCCGGGTCCTCGATCGCGAGGGTTCCCAATCGCTCGTTCTCTGCGCCCGGCACAACGCGCCAGTACTCCACTCGCTCGACGGGAACAGGGCCCTTTCCGTCATCGCCGCTCGCGTACTTGAAGGTCGCTTTCTCGCCGAACGAGGAAATCCAGATCGTCAGGGTCTTGCGTCCGCTGGCCCGGAGGGACACGTCATGGCCCGGGTGATCTTCTCCGAACGTCCAGAGAGAAGCGGCCCCTTCGACGCCCGAAGAGGGGCCGACGGAGCCCGTCGCGCGGTTGAGGAAGAGAAGGGCGAAGGCGGTATCCGACTGTCCGTCCCAGTTCCCGTCCTCCTTCTGCAGTTCGACGAGCTTCTCGGCGCCGAGCTGATACCAGGGATAGCTGCCGAACGTCTCGATGCCGCGCATCGAACCGATTCGTTCCATGCCGTAGAGGTAGTAGTAAGGCACACCGCTCTGTCCGCCCTGGGCCGTAGGCGAGGGGTTGAAGTCGACGCTGAAGTGCTCGCCCAGCCAGGCGAGGCCGCGCTTGATGGCGCGCGAGTGATCTGGTTTCGCCCTGCGGAGCTGCTCCTCGCAGATCGTCAGAATCGCCACGCCGGCGGCGGTCATGCTCCCCGTGGAATGGTCGTGGCCTGCTCGGTACAGGAACCCGCGCGGCGGATCGTTGCTCGGAGGGGCACCGGACTCCGGAACGAGGCATTCGAGCGTCGACTCGACGAGCCGCGTCCAGACCTTCGTCGGAACGGAGACCCCGCGGGCGGCTGCCGCCCTCAGCGCCGTCACGGCAAACTGCGTGTTCGATAGATCCGGAGGTCCCTCCGGGTAGGCCCAGCCGGCGACGTCTTGACTGCGCACCAGCTCCTCGACGAGTTCTTCGACGCGCTTCAGATCCTTCTTCTCACCCCGCGTGGTCAGGGCGAGGATCACGGTCGCGCGGGTATACGTCTTGGTGGCCTCCTGTCGTTCCAGGAACGCAAACCCACGCTCGATCGCCGGATGCCCGGGCGAGAGCCCCGACTTCATCAGTGCATAGAGCGCCAGGCCAGTCATCCCCGGGCCATACCCTTCGATCTGCTGCGTCCAGGAGCCGTCGAGGGCCTGATGGGAGAGGAGCGACTCGACGCCCCGGTCGATCGCGCTGTTGATCTTGACCTGGAGGCCGGGCGAGACGTCAGGCCGCTTCTCGGGTGCGGGCTGGACCTGGGCGAGGGCCGCTCCACCGACGAGCACGAGGCCCATCGAGAGCGCGGTGATGCGGGACAGGACGGTGGGGGACGTGACCATCTTGCAGTGGAGCCGTCATCGACGGCACGGCGGAGAGGGGATCCAATCTCCTCGTCGCGGCGCGCCGGAGGGCGCGTGGCAACGATCGGACGGGACGAACTCAACCACCATACGGTAACGGACCAGGGAGTGCACATCTCCCGAAGCGCCAGCCAGTTCAGGACTACGAGCGAATCGTCAGCGACGCCCAGTGGCTGACCCAGTCGACCTGCTCGCCCTTGGCGGCCTCGTCGGACGTGACATGCCCTTCGCTGAGACGGATCTGGATCGCGGTGAACAGCCAGGTCGCGTCGGGCACGAGCTTGAATTCCACGACTCCTTCGTCATCGGTGACACCGCCCTGCAGCTCGGGAGCGTCGCCCTTCGCATCACGAGCGACCACGTGTACGCGCGTGCCTGCCGCAGGCTTCCCGTCGCGAAGCAGCTTCACCTTGAAAGGGCCCGAGTCGTTCGGCCCGGTGAGCGGAACGAACTCGAGCGTCAACCCGAGGGGCCTGGACGCATCCCCTTCGGCTCCTTCCCACTTCGACTCGTCGCCCACGAGCAGCATCGACTTCGCGCAGCGCACGAACTCCTCGCGGCCAGGTTTCTCGGTCTCCTTGGCCTTGATGCGCTCGTTGATCGCCTCCTCCAGCCCGGACTCGCGCAGGTACTGCGTGAACTTGGTGGCATCGAGCGTGAGGAAACGCGGCTTGCTCTCGTAGCCCACCACGTGCAGACCGTCGACGGCGGGCTTGACGTAGCCAGCCGGGGTGTTGCGTCCGGGAAGCGCGGGCACCTCGGCCACGCCCTCGGGGCCTCTGACTACGAAGCGCCCGAGGTACGCTTCCTCGCGCGGCACGACCTCTCCTTCGAAGTGATCGCCCACCCGCAGGTCGAAGAGGATCGACCTCCCGACCTCGGGCTGCCACGTGTTCGGGCGAAGCCAGAAATCGTGGGCCGAGCCAACGCTGGCGGTGACCGCGAGCAAGGGAAGGAGGGCGAGGCAGAGTCGGCGAAGCGGTGAAGAAGAGGTCATGCTTTGGATCGCAGCGAGGTGTCTATTGAGGGAGAGAAGGGCCCATTCCTGGAGGAACGCGCCCTTCTCAAGTCCGGGCCTCTTTCTGGCCTTTGCTCAGTCCATGAGGAGCGAATCGAAGGCGTTCGGGTCCTCGTTGAACGTGAAGGTCGTGTCGTTGATGCTCACGGGTTCCGTGTCGTCCGCCGTGTCGCTGAACTGCTGGAGCACGAACGTGTTGAACGTGGCCTCCTGGGGAGGATCGCCCCCTCCGTTGCTGTCGTCGTCGCTGCTACACGCGGCGCCGCAGAGGGACAGCAGACCGAGGGTGAGGCAGCGCATGACCGTGCGGCCGCGGGCGAAGGTCGCCGACTTTGAATCGTACTGCATCAGTTGGGTGCTCCTGGGATCGGATCCCGGAGGAAGGGGAACGTGGTGTCGAATGCGGTCTCGTCCACGAAAGCGCCGTCGGTGAACGGAGTCTGTCCGTTCGGCGCATCGGCGACGGGAAGCAGCACACCCATCACGGCTCGCAGTGCGATGTCGACGACGTCGTCTCCTGGACGACGGCCGTTCGGGTAGCCAGCGAGGTCGCCTCCGATGACGCCCAGGTTGTTCTGGGCACCGATGGCGGTCACGGGGGTGGCGGTGTTGAGTCGAAGCATCTCCGAACCGACAACGCCTGCCGGGCGGTTGAGCGTGTCGACGCCGAGCAGGAACACATCGACGAGATCGGTGCGCGGGAACAGGTTCGGAGCCGTGACGGGGAACAGAATCTCCAGCAGCTCGGGCAGCGACGGGTTCGTCACGTACGTCAGGAACTGACCATCGCCGGTCGGGTCAGAGTGGTTGAAACGGTCCTTGTCGGGCAGGCCGATCACGAGTTCGTTGACGAGCGGGTGGCCGAGGCGCGAGACCTGCGTGAAGGCGCCGCCGTGGACGGCCACTCCCTTCATCGCGTTCGGCTCGGGGTTGAGCACCCGGGCCTGGCGGAGGCTGGCCGTGGTCCAGGCGCCGATGACGTCCTCGGATCCATTGGTGAGGAAGGCGATCGGCACCTCGAGGACGAGCGATGTGACGTTCTTGTCCGCGAGGTCGTCGGTTTGCGAATTGACGGCGCCGGTCGGGTCGAAGTTGACGAGGTCGAACACCTCGCCGAGGTTGACGACGAACGGATCCTTGCGCTGACCGACGAACACCCGTCCCGTCATGCCACCCGGAAGCGATATGGAGTACTGGTGAGCCTGCGCGTACGTCGCGTAGTCGGCGATCGACTTCGTGCCGATGTTGTCGACGGGCTTCTTGAAGGTCGGCGAGCTGTCCGCCTGGTTCAGGCTCGAAAAAACGGTTCCGGTGCGCCGATCGCCCTGGATGACGTCCAGCGTGTAGGTCTCGGTTCGGTTGAGGGCGCTCGTGTCACCCGCCGTGATCGCGCCGGCGTTGATCAGCGGGATCGGTACCGACACCTCCTGGCCAGGGTTGCCGATGTTGAGGGCGATCGGCTGGAGCTGGGAGTCGAACTGGAAGCGGAACGTGAGGTCCTCTTCCGCGTTGCCGTCCTGGTCCACGTGGATCTCGTAGATCGCGTCGTTGCTGAGCGCGAAGTAGTTGGGCCCGCCGTAGGGGTCCTGGAGCGGATAGTAGTTGGCGACGAGTACGACCATGTCGTCCTTGCCGGCCTCGTAGCTCCGGAACATGTAGAAGTCGGTCGCGTCCACCTGGGGATTCGACGCCGTCCCTGGGGCTTCCCGGTGACTCGAAGGCGCGGGGAGAGCGGTGGAGGGGGTCGGTGCCATGGTGGCGGCCGAGCCGAGGACTGCGGCGACACCGATGACGCCGGCGACACCCGTCGCGGAGGGTACGGAGAAGAAAGACATGGCGGGATGGAAGAAGACTGGAGGAGCACGCCACTTGGGCGAGAAGATCACGCCCGGGACTGGCCCGGAAGAGGACCGTGACAGGCCTGGGAGCTGCCGCGACGCTGGGGGTACGCCCGCCGCGCGATCCTGGATGGGTGCGAATGTCAGAATCCCGACCACGACCACGGATCCGCGCCGAGGAGATACCCTCAGGCTTCTCCAGAGGGCTGCTCGCGCCGCAGGCTCGTGTGCTGCAGGAAGAGCTCCTTCACGCCGTGATCTTCGAAGTGCACCAGAACGCGTGCGTCGAAGTCCCGGCCCGCGAAGGCGACCACCCTTCCAGGTCCGTAGTGTCCGTGCGACACGGCGTCGCCCACCGCGAAGCCTGCGCCCGGGGGCGCGTCTTTCTCGATCGCCAGGGCGTCGAGGTGCTCGGGGTCCAGGATGTCCACGAGGTCCGTGGGGAGTTCGTGATGGAAGCGCGACGTCCGGCTGGGCCGGGCGTTGCCGTACATCACGCGTGAGCGCGCACGGGTCAGAAAGACCTGATCCTTCGCACGCGTGAGGCCGACGAAGAAGAGGCGGCGCTCCTCGGCGATCTCGTCCGACTCTTCCTCGAGCTCGCCGTTCTCCGGGACGTGGAGCGCGCGCAGGTGGGGGAGCAGCTCTTCCTCCAGGCCCGTGATGAACACGGTCTTGAATTCCAGGCCCTTCGCAGCATGGAGGGTCATGAGCTGGACCGCGTCCCTGGCCGCGGCGCGCGCGTCCCTGTGGGGCTCGCCGTCCGCGTCCGGCTCCAGGTCGCGCACGATCGCGACGTCGCCGAGGAAACCGGAGATCCCGTCATCCGGGTAGCGTTCGTGAAAGTCATCGGCGGCGCTGAGCAGCTCCTCCAGGCTCGAGCGCCGATCGCCGCGCCCTTCGCCGCCCGGCATCGCGTCGATCCAGCCGAGCGGCTCCAGGGCGTCGATGATCGCGCGAAGCGCACGCGCCGCCGTCTCGGAAGCGAGCGGCGCGAGGTCTTCGAGCAGACGCGAGAACGACTCCAGGCCCTCCCGCGTTCTCCCCTTGAAGCCGCCCGTCACGCGCGTCGATTGGATCGCCTCGGGGAGGGTCGTGCGATCCTTCCAGAACACATCCATGTTCGCCTCGTCGACCACGGCCTGCAGGCGCTTCGCCGAGAGCTCACCGACGCCCCGCTTCGGCGCCTGGATCGCTCGCCAGAACGCGTCCTCGTCGCGCGGGTTGTCGATGAGGCGGAGGTAGGCGAGGAGGTCCTGGATCTCGCGCCGCTCCAGGAACTCGGTGGCGCCGACGACGTGGAACGCGATCTTCCAGCGCGCGAAGAGGGACTCGATGGCGCGCTGCTGCATGTGCGTGCGGTAGAGCACGCCGATCCCTGAGAGGCTCTGGCCGTCGGTCTTCAGGTTCTGGATGACCTTGCCGATGGCGCGCGCCTCGTGGTGCGCGTCCTTCAGGGCCATGGAGAGGATGGCCTCGCCGCTCTCGCGCGTCGGCAGCAGACGCCTCGGCAGCTTCTGGTGCTCGGCCATCAGAGCGTCCGCGGCTTCGAGGATGTTCGCGCTGGAGCGATAGTTGTGCTGGAGCTTGATCGTCGCGCAGCCCTCGAAGAGCGCCTGGAAGCGCAGCATCACGTCCGGGGTCGCGCCGCGCCAGGCGTAGATCGACTGGTCCGGATCGCCCACGGCGAAGACGTTGCCGTGGACGCTGCCGAGAAGACTCGCGAGCCGCAGCTGGACCTCGTTCGTGTCCTGGAACTCGTCGATGAGGAGATGCTCGAAGCGGCCGGCCCAGCGCTCTCGGACCTCCGCCTCGCGCGCCAGCAGGCGAGCCGAGTGGATCAGAAGTCCGTCGAAGTCCACGGCGTTGGCCTTCGCCAGATGCTCTTCGTAGAGCTGCGCCACCTCCGTGTAGGGGCCCAGGGGATGGGTCGCCGGGTTCTCGGCGCGACGCGCCCGCTGGATCCGGTCGAGCACGTCATGGGCGGGGTGAAGCCGCACCTCGAGGCCGCACGCGCTCAGGGCCTTCCGGATCACGCGCGCCTGGGCCGCGCCGTCGTAGATCGAGAACGAGCGCGTGAGCCCCTCGATGGAGTCCGCTTCCTGGCGCAGGATCCGCAGCGCGACGGAGTGGAACGTCGTGATCCAGGGCTGATGGCGGCGGCCTGGAACGAGCCTCTCGACGCGCTCCGCCATGCTGCCGGCCGCGCGCCGCGTGAAGGTCATGCAGGCGATGCGATCGGGGGGCGTTCCTTCGCGCAGAAGTCGCGCGATGCGCTCCGTGATGACCCGCGTCTTGCCGGAGCCCGGTCCCGCCACCACGAGCGTCGGGCCGCCGCCCCGGTGGACGGCGGCCCGCTGCTCGTGGTCGAGATGGGCTCCCCCGATCGCGCCCGTCGCTGGAGGGAGGTCAGGCTCCCGAGCCAACCGCGAGGCGCTCCGTGATCAGCGCTTCCAGCTTCAGGGTGTCCGCCGCGAAGGCGCGGATGCCCTCGGCCAGCTTCTCCGTCGCCATCGCGTCGCTGTTGTGCATCCAACGGAAGGCCTTCTCGTCCAGGGAGATCTTCTCGTGGTCGGATGCGGCCGAGCACTCCTTCGTGAGCTGCCGCGGCACGTCACCTTCGGTGGCCTGCATCTCCTCGAGCAGCGCGGGGCTGATCGTGAGCAAATCGCAGCCCGCGAGCTGGAGGATCTCCCCCGTGTTGCGGAAGCTCGCGCCCATGACCTCGGTCGCGTACTCGAACTTCTTGTAGTACTCGTAGATGCTCGTGACCGAGACGACGCCGGGGTCCTCGGCGGCGGGGTAGCTATCGCGTCCGGTCGACTTCTTGTGCCAGTCGAGGATGCGGCCGACGAAGGGGGAGATCAGCTGGACCTCGGCCTCCGCGCAGGCGACGGCCTGGGCGAAGCTGAAGAGGAGCGTCAGGTTGCAGTGGATGCCGTCGGCGCGGAGCTGGGCGGCGGCCTGGATGCCCTCCCACGTGGAGGCGATCTTGATCAGGACGCGCTCGCGATCGATGCCCATCTCGTCGTAGAGCGAGATGAGGCGGCGGGCCTTTTCCACGGTGCCCGCGGTGTCGAAGCTGAGGCGCGCGTCGACCTCGGTGGAAACGCGGCCCGGGACGATCTTCAGGATCTCGGCGCCGAAGGCGACGGCGAGGCGATCAAGCGAGGCGTCGAGGAGCGCGGCGCCGGAGCCGCCGTCCTTCTCGGCGGCTGTGCGCAGCGCCTGCGTCACGACGCCCTCGTAGGCGGGCATGCCGGCAGCCTTGAGGATGAGACTCGGGTTCGTCGTCGCGTCCCGCGGCTTGTACTTCTCGATGCTGGCGAAGTCGCCGGTGTCGGCGACGACGAGGGAGTGGACTTTCAGACCGTCGAGCTGGTTCATGGGGCCAGGGGAGCAGGCATCCCCGGGTGGGACAAGCCCTTTTGCGGCCTTTCGGGAGCGTTACGCGCGCAGTGGGGCCCGGAGGTGGCCTCCCGTGGGCGGCTCCGGTAGTCTTGGAAAGCCCGGACGCGTCCCTTTCGACGCCCGCCGCTCCATCATGGCAACACCCAGGTTCCCCCTCATTGCTTCTGCGCTCCTCGGCGCGACCGTGTTCACCGGCGCGAGCGCGTCCGCGGCGCCCCAGGCCCTCGGCCCGCCGCCCGTGCCGGCGGAGAACCCGATCACCGAGTCGAAGCGAATCCTCGGCAAGGCGCTCTTCTGGGACGAGCAGCTCTCCAGCGACAGCACCGTCGCCTGTGGCACGTGCCACATCCCGTCGGCCGGGGGCTCGGACCCGCGCCTCGACATGGGCAGCCGCCACCCCGGACTCGACGGCGTCTACGGCGGAGCCGACGACCGCTTCACCTCCGCGGGCGTGCGCCATCACGACTCGAGCGGCGAGGCGATGGCCGACCCGATCAAGGGCTTCGACGCCCAGGTCACCGGAAGGCGGGCACCCACGATGATCGGTGCGGCCTTCTTCGACGATCTCTTCTGGGACGGCCGCGCGACGAGCACCTTCGTGGATCCGCAAACGGGGCTGGTGAGCATCCCGAGCGGCGGCGCGCTCGAGTCCCAGTCGCTCGGTCCCATCGTCTCGTTCGTGGAGATGGCGGACGAGGGGCGCACCTGGGACGACGTTATCCAGAAACTCGAAGACGTGCGCCCACTCGCGCTCGCCGAGGACCTCAACCCGGACCTCGTCGCGGCCCTCGCGGCGTCGCCAGACTACCCCGCGCTCTTCGCGACGGCCTTCGGCGATCCGGCGATCACGGCGGAGCGCATCGCGTATGCGCTCGCCACGTACCAGCGCACGCTGCACCCCGACCAGACGCCGTGGGACCTCTTCCAGAACGGCCAGACCAACGCGCTCACCAGCACCCAGCGCCAGGGGATGAACACCTTCCTGGCGGCCGGTAACCACTGCGTCGACTGCCACCCGCCCCCGCTCTTCTCGGACGGCACCTACCGCAACCTCGGCCTCCGCGACATCGCGGAGGACAGCGGCCGTCAGGGCTTCACCGGGAACTTCAGCGATCGCGGGAAGTTCAAGGTCCCGACGCTGCGCAACGTCGGTCTGCGCAAGCGCTTCTTCCACCACGGCGATCCGCTCTTCAACTCGGTCTTCCTCGGCGTCTTCCTCTACAACGGCGGCGCGGGGTTCTTCACGGACAACAAGGACCCGATCCTGAGCCAGATCTTTTTCTCACCTGCGGCGGCCACGTCGATGCAGGCGTTCCTGGAGGGTGGCCTGACGGACCCGCGCGTCGCCGCGGAACTCCCGCCGTTCGATCGTCCCACGCTCCGGAGCGAGCTGGGCCCGATCGCGGTGTTGAGCGGCACGGGCCGTCCGGGTTCAGGCGGGATCCGCCCGAGGATCGACGCCTACTGTCCGCCGGTTCCGGGAGCGGCGACCTTCCGGGTCGGAGTCCACGATGCGATGGGGGGAGCGGCGGCTTTCCTCGAGTACAGCACGAACCCGATCCAGTACGGCGGCCCGACGCAACTGATCCACCGCACCACGCTGAAGGGCGTCGGCGCGGGCGAAGGCCACGCGACCTGGAAGACGAGCCTGCCCGATGATCCGGCGCTCGTGGGAACCCAGATGCATTTCCGCTGGCACATCCGCGATCTCGGCACCAGCGCGAGAACGCGCTGGGCGACGCAGACAGTTCTGTAGAGCCGATACTGCGGGCGGCCGGAGGCGGGGGGCTACTCCCCGTTCGCCAGCCGGTCTTCGAGCGTCTGGACCTTCGACTGCGCCGACCAGAGGCGGATCTTCGCGATCTCGATCTCCGTGCCGCAGTCGTGCTCTTCGCTCTCGTACGCGAAGATATCGATCGCGCCCGACTGTTCGTTGTTCAGGGACTTGAGGGCACGCGCTTTCCACACGTCGACGACGGCGGCGGCGTGGGCTTCCTCGGCCTTCGCGAGCGCCAGTTCTGCTCGCAGAACCTCCAGCTGGGCCTCGTGCAGTTCGATCCGGTTCTCGGAAGCCTGGAGGTCGCGGGCAGCACTGGCGAGGGAATCCTGCACCTCGGCGGGCGCCTCGGTTCCCGTCTCCACGTCGGTCAGGGAAGCCACGCGCTCGCGCTCCAGCTTGACGCGCTCGGCGGCGGCGCGCTTCTCGGCGTTGAGGACCCGGCGGTTGCTGTCGGCGTGCTGCACCCGGTACTCCGCGGCCGCGCGTTCGTCCTTCGCCTGCATGTGAGCGACGCGCGCTTCCTGGACCTCTTGCTTCGCCATCGGATCGACGAACTGCAGGAGGCCGTCGTCGAGCTTGCCCCGCGAGCGGCTGCCCGTGTGGGCGCAGCCAGCGGCGAGGAGAGCGAGAAGGACGGGCCCGAGGAGAGTGGTATGGTGGGGGAGTTTCATGGTGAACGGGGAGCGGGGCTCCGGGTCCTTCGTCGCCGCGGTCGTCCAATCTCCTTGAGCCATTTTTTCCGGATCGACCGCGGAGGATCAGGGTTTCGCCCGGACGGGCCGGTGCGGGAGTCCTTCGAGGATCTCGTCGAGCGCCCGCGCGCCTGCCTCCGCATCGAAATCCAGGACGGCGGAGCGCTGGGCGGCCCGGTTCGCGGGGGACCTCAGCCGCTTCAGCTCGGCGTCCGAGGCCCAGCCCACGAGCCGCTCGACCAGGTCGGCTCCTTCCGTGAAACGGGCCTCGTCGACCGTCGGGGAGCCGGCCACGAGCGCCGGGTAGTTCAGGCGATCCGGCGCCAGCGGCGTGCAGCCCGCCGCCATCGACTCGGCGAACGCGATCCCGAAGAACTCGTGCCGGGCCGTCGAGACCACGACGTCGGCCTGACCGAGATGACCGATGTAGTCCTCGCGGCTCGGGCAGTACCCGGCGTGCAGGGTCACGCCCGCCACGGCGCTGGCGGCGTGCTGGATCGACGGCGTCGCCTGATCGAGGGCGCCGCCGAGAGCCACGATCTCCAGTCGCACCCGCGCGCTCGCCTTCTCGATCGCCCCGAAGAAGGTGCGAGGGTCCTTGTCGGGCTCGAGCCGATGGGGGAAGACCACGCGCAGGGGAGAACCCGGCGGCGGGCCAGCGCCGAGCGGTACCGCGGCGAGCTCCGGCAGCGGGGCGACCACGCGCGCCGCCTTCAGGCGCTCAGCCAGCGCCGCTCGCGGATTGGGCCTGGGCAGGCGCCGCAGGAGCTCCGTCGCTGCCGCCCCGAACTCGGCCCGGTGAAAGCCTGAATTGAACACGAGCGCCTCCGCGCGCACCGCGGTCAGGATATTGCTGAACCCGTGGGTGAAGTCGCGCTGGCGCTCTCCTCCGTCCTTGGGCGCTGGCTCGTACGTCAGCTGATTCTCGTGGAAGTAGGCGAGCGTCGGCGCGGAGCGCCAGCTTTCGGGGAGGAAGCCCATGAGCCGCGGCAGGTCCATGAAGTCGCTGCACGCGATCACGTCCGGGGCGGGCTGGTCCTGGACGCGACGGGCCAGCTCCCACGCGCTCGCCTCCTGGCGCCACTTCCAGTGCCGCGGCGGCAGGCCGTGGACCGTGATCCGATGCCGTGAACGCCGGGTCCACGCGTCGAGGAACGCGCGGTGGCTGCCCCCGTACCAGGGCTCGAAGAACACGACTTCCATGCGGAGAGACTACTTCTCGCGATGGCTGGCGGATGCTCCTTGTCGACGGAATGCCCTTCCTCGATGATGGCGGCCCCGATGGCTACCCGGAAACGCTACAGCGTCATGCGCGACCCCGTGCACGGCGATATCTACCTCACGCACGAAGAACTGCGGATCCTGGACACGCCGGAGATGCAGCGCATGCGCGGCATCAAGCAGCTCGGTCCCGCGTTCCTCGTCTTCCCTGGCGCTCTGCACACGCGCTTCGATCACTCGATCGGCACGGTGCACATCGCCCAGAAGATGATCGATGCGATCAATCTGTCGTTCGACCTCGACCCCGCCCGCGGGATCAAGATCAGCGACGAAGAGGCGCGCGTCATCCGCATGGCCGGTCTGCTCCACGACGTGACGCACATTCCTTTCGGGCACAATATCGAGGACCAGGACGCGCTATTCCGGCGGCACGACTCGGCCTACCGCTACGAGCGGATGTTCTCGAAGGAGACGCCGCTCGGGCGCGAACTGGAAGCGCTCGGCCTGCGCGAGGACGTCTTCAGCGTGCTGACGAAGCCTGGGACCGAGGGGCGGCGCGATGTGCCTCCGTACTGGAGCCAGGTGCTCTCGGGCACGATCGCGGCCGATATCCTCGACTACCTCGCGCGCGATGCGTACTTCACGGGGCTGCGGCTCCAGGTCGACGAGCGCGTCCATAGCTACTTCAAGATCGACCGCGCGTCCGGCAACCTCTATATCGACCTCGCCAAGCACGATCTGCTGCGTGAGGACATCCTGAGCGAGATCGTGCGGATGCTGGAGGCGCGTTACTTCTTCTCGGAGCGCGTTTACTACCACCACGCGAAGGTCGCCGCGGGCGCGCTCGTGGCGCGGGCCATCGACCTGCTCGTGCGCGAGAAGGTGCTCTTCGAGGACGATCTCTACGGCACGACCGATCACTCGGTGCTCGACGTGCTGGTGCGCGCGGCCGCGAGGGCGACTCCGGAGACGGGCGCGACCGTTCGGGACCTCGTGGATCGCTTCCGGACGCGGCGGCTCTACAAGCGCGCCTGCGTGTTCCCCGCCTACGAGAACGAGGCGATTCAGTCCGAGCTCGTGAACAAGTACTTCGCCCAGGACGGAGGCCAGGCGCGCGCGCTCGTCGAGGGCCGGATCGAGGAGATGGTGCGCTTCGCGACCGGGCGCTCGGTCAAGGTGATCGTCTACTGTCCGGCGAAGGAGATGCAGCTCAAGGAAGCGCGTATCCACGTGCGCTGGCCCGGTGTCCAGGGCGTCAACCGGCTCTCGGACTTCTCGGAGCGGGTGCCGCGGCTCAAGGACCTGGAGCGCTCGTACCAGGCGCTCTGGAAGTTCTACGTGCTCTGCGACTCGTCGGACCGCGACGTCCTGATGAAGGTCCAGGAAGTGGCGGCGACCGAGTTCCCGGGCGCGCGGAATGTTTACACCGTCGCGCCCGGCGGTTCGTAGCGCGTCGGGGTTGCCTCGGCGACGGGTTACTCGCGCGACGGGTTACTTGCGCGACGCGAGGAAGCGCCCGAGGCGCTCGATGGCCTCGCGCACCTTGTCCTCCGACAAGGCGTAGGAGAACCGAACGTGGTTCGGGGTCCCGAACACGTCGCCCGGGACCGTCGCCAGTGCCTCGGCTTCGAGGAGTTCCGCGCAAAAACGGTGGGCGCCGCCTTCGCCGAAGTGGGCGGACATATCGGGGAAGGCGTAGAAGGCGCCGCGGGGCGTTGGGCCCGGCAGCCCGAGGCGTTCGAGGCCTTCCTGGATCACGAGCCGGCGGCGATCGAACTCCGCGATCATCGCGGCGACCTCCTCGGGTTCGGTCTCCAGGCAGGCCTGGTACGCCATCTGGCTGATGTAGTTCGGACAGCCCGAAAGCTGGCTCTGGATGTCGCCGACCGCCTTGGCCACCTTCTCCGGACCGATCATCGCGCCGATGCGGTAGCCGGTCATCGCGAAGACCTTGCTGGCCCCGTCGATGACGATGGTGCGCTTCAGCATCTCGGGAGAATGCGAGACGGGGGAGACGTGCTCGGCGCCGTCGAAGACGAGGCGGGCGTAGATCTCGTCGGAGATGAGCCAGAGGTCGTGCTCGATGACGATCTCGCAGATCCCGGCGATCTCCGCGGGCGTGCAGACGTAGCCGGAGGGGTTGCTGGGGGAGGTCAGCATCAGTCCGCGCGTGTTCTTGCCGATCGCGGCGCGGATGGCGTCGAGGTCGGGTGCGCAGGAGCCGCCGGGGACGGGCGCGACGTGGGTGGCGATGCCGCCGGCGAAGCGGACCTCCTCGTCGTAGCTGCCCCAGACGGGCGCGAGGAGCAGCACCTCGTCGCCAGGGTCCACGAGTGCGAGGAGGACGTGGGAAAGCGCGTGCTTGGCGCTGTGGCACACGACGACGTTCGACGGGGCGTAGGTGACGCCGCGGAATTCGCCGACTCGCTGGGCGAGGATCCTGCGGAGCGAGAGGAGGCCCGCCGCGGGCGTGTAGTTCACCTTGCCGCTGTCGATGGCCGTGTGGGCCGCCTCGCGGGCGAGGCGGGGCGCCTGGAAGTCGGGCTCGCCTACCGCCATGTTGATGACGTCGCGGCCGCTGTCAGCCATCGCCTTGGCGAGGGCCGCGAGGGCCAGGGTGGCGGATTCGGTCAGGCTTCTGGCGCGCTGGGAGAGGTCCATGGCGGCATCTTCGCAATTCGGCGGGGCAATCTGGTTCTGATTTCCGGGAAGTGCCGCGCCCCGCGGTCGTTCATAATGCTTCGCCCCTGGTTCTGGTCTCCGCGAAGCCAGGGCTCGCGCCTTCTCTCCCCTTTTGATCCATGAGCGCCAAACAACGCGTCCTCCGCGTGGGCTGTATCAGCCTGCTCTTGCTCGGCTTCGTCGGCTACTTCGCCTTCTCGACCTTCTTCTTCCCCCTGTTCGAGGGGCGGTTCAAGGCGGACGTGGCAGGGCTGATTCCGCGCACGGTGGATGTCTACCTGGCCCGTGAGGATCTGGAGGCGGCGTTCGACGGTTTCCCGACCCTCGCCGTGGCCGAGGAGCTGAAGGACAACACGGCGCTCAGGACGTACCTGGAGTCTCCTGAGTGGCAGAGACTGAATGCGGAGAAGGGCATCACGAAGACGTTCGAGGACGTCAAGTCTCAGCTCGCGCAGCTCCCGCTCGGAATCGACTTGCTCGATATCGCCGGTGGTGAGGACCTCGCGCTGGCGGCCAACTTCGTCGGCAGCGGGATTCAGGGGACCGAGTGGGCCGTCTACGCGCGCGCGTCGCGCTACGGGAAGCTGGCGGTTTCGGCGCTCAAGCACCCGGGTCTGATCGGCCTGGAGAAGCAGGGGCTCAGCGCCTCGCAGTCAGGTGAGATCATCACGCTGACGGGCGGCCAGCTCGCGAAGCCGATTCACATCGCAAGGATCCTGGACGTCATCGTCGCGGGAACGTCGCTGGCGCTCGTTCAGGAGGCCGTGAACTTGGAGGCGGCCCGTTCGGAGGGGTCGCTTCTGCTCGCGGCTCCGTACGCCGACTCGATCGCGTCGGTGGATCGCAATGACGACAAGCGCGACATCGAAGTGCAGTTCGACCTGCGGAAAATGCGCGAGCAGTGTGGGATGACGAAGCCGTGGCCCGATCCGGCGTCCAATCAGTTCGCGCCCGCGTTCTTCGGCAGGCTTCTTCCGGTGGCTGCCGTTCGTCGCCTTCTGGGGATTATCGACTTCGACCATGGCCTCAGCGTCGATCTCTCGGGTGAGTTCTCGTCGGAGCTGATGACCGCCGCTCAGGAGCGCGTCTATCGGGCCAAGGAGTTCGACCAGGAAGAGGTGATGGACGTGGCGGGCTTCGTGGCGGACGACGCGACGCTGTTCAGCTACCTGCGCGGTCCGATCGCGACGATTCTGGACATGGTGCTCGCGTCGCTGGAGCCGGCGGCCGCGGAGAACCTGAACGATGTGATTCGTGCGATCGGCTACGGTTCGACGTCGGAGTTCATCCAGGCGCTCGACAGCTCCCTCTACGATCGCGTGGCCTTCGTCGCGCGACCGAACGACTGGGGTGACGACGACGATATCGACGCCAACGGCGTCTATGTCGGCCCGCCCCACGACGATACGCCCGTCTTTGCGTGGGCGGTGATCGTGTGGATGAAGGACGAGAAGAAGCTGGAGGAGATCCGTGAGCAGATCGCCCAGCGCGGTTCGAAGATCGGCATCCAGGGCCGCGAGCCGGGCTCCAACGGCTACTACCTCAAGCGAATCAGCGGCGGCCTTCAGGTTCGAGAGTTCTGGTCGCCCTTCATTCCCGGAACGGGCCACATCGCGGTGCTGTTCTATGGCGACACCATGATCATTTCGAACCGCTATGCGATGATCAACGAGCTCACGGAGAACCGGGTGCAGCGAGGCTCGAACGCGCCGCTTCTGAAGAACCTGCCGGCCTTCCAGTACATGCTCCAGGACTCCAGTGCGACGGCGAACCTTCTCACCTGGGTCAACCCGAGGACGGGGACGGACCTCTTGCTCCAGCAGGCCAAGCGCGGGGCCAGCGGCAAGATCGAGAGTTCCATCGACTACACCACGAAGCGCCGGGAGGAAGAGAGGAAGGTCCTCCAAACGGTCTTTGGCGGCAAGCCCCGCAGTGGATTGACGGCGGACGAGGCTGCTCGGCTGGACCAGCAGGTCGACCAAAACGTTCGACTGTTCCGCGACGAGGTGATCGAGGCGAACCTGCCGAGGGAGCTGGCGGCGGCAGAGAGGATGGTGGCTTATCTCAGGGGCATTGCGGCGGGGTTGACGATGATCAAACTGTCGCCGAAGGACTTCAAGCTGTCCATTCGGGTGGATACGCCGTACGGGGACTGATTGGTGTGGGGGGGCGGGGGGGATCCGTCCCATCCGTCCGGCAGGACGGCCGGGCCCGGCTCGGCCCCGCAGGGGCTGAGCGGCCTGCGCGAGGCTCGCCCTCGCGGCCCGTGCGGCGAGCACGCCTGCGCGGCGAGGGCGCCTGCGCGGCGAGCGCGCCCGTCCGGCGAGGACGCCTGCGCGGCGAGCGCCAAGCGATGCAATCGCTATTTCGCCGTCAGGCGAAATGCCAGAGATACTGCGCGCTGTCACAGCGATAGGGCGGTTCGGCATTGGATGCCTTGGCAGCAGTCCCGGCCGCCGACCGCTGCCCCAGCAGGTCTCCCGACACAGGTCTCCCGGTAGAGACTGCCTGCCGTTCGCGCGAAGCGCCGAACGCGTGGGCTGAGGCTTCCCGCTGGCGGCTTGTGGGCTTTCCGCTGACGGCTGCCCTGGCAGGTCTCCCGAAACAGGTGTCCCGGTAGAGACTGCCTGCCGTTCGCGCGAAGCGTCGAACGCGTGGGCGCAGGTCTCCCGCTGAAGGCTTCGGTCCTGCCCGCTGGAGCGCTCGCCCGCATGGGCGAGCTGGGCGGATGTCTGGCTTGGCTCTCAGATCTCAGATCTCAGATCTCAGATCTCAGATCTCAGATCTCAGATCTCAGATCTCAGATCTCAGATCTCAGATCTCAGACCCGCCGAGCTCGCCCTGACGGGCGAGCACTCCAGCGGGCAGCACCGAAGTCTTCAGCGGGAGACCTGCGCCCACGCGTTCGGCGCTTCGCGCGAACGGCAGGCAGTCTGTGCCGGGAGACCTGTGTCGGTAAGTCTGCTGGGGTGTCGGTCAGGGGACAGCCCACAAGCCGTCGGCGGGAAGCCACTGCCCACGCGTTCGACGCTTCGCGCGAACGGCAGGTAGTCCGTGTCGGGAGACCTGTGTCGGGAGCCCTGCTGGGGCAGCGGTCGGCGGCCGGGACTGCTGCCAAGGCATCCAATGCCGAACCGTCCTATCGTTGTGACAGCGCGCAGTATCTCTGGCATTTCGCCTGACGGCGAAATAGCGATTGCATCGCTTGGCGCTCGCCGCGCAGGCGTCCTCGCCGGACGGGCGCGCTCGCCGCGCAGGCGTCCTCGCCGGACGGGCGTGCTCGCCGCACGGGCCGCACGGGCCGCGAGGGCGAGCCTCGCGCGGGCCACTCAGCCCCTGCGGGGCCGAGATGGGCCCGGGCGTCCTTCGGACGCGCAGAGCTGATCGCGCATGGCTACAGGGCACAGGCCGAGGATGCTCAGCCCGAGGTCACTCAGGCCGAAGCCACAAGCGGTCAACCATCTCTCACTTCGCACCCCTCTGCAGCTTTGAACTACAAGAGGTGGTGCCCGGGACTGGAATCGAACCAGCACGGGTTTTACCCCACCAGATCCTTAGTCTGGCGCGTCTACCAATTCCGCCACCCGGGCTCCTGAAGTTGCGGCATGTTGTCGGAGTTGGTAGTCCCCGGCCGCATCGGTTGTCACTCGAGTCACCGTGAGGTGGCTGCGAGCGAGGAAGATTAGGGATCTTGGGGGCGGGGAGCAACTGGATGAGTGAGGAATTCTGCGGAGGTGGGGATGGAAAGGGTCGGTACATTGGATGAAGCGGCAGATTTCGCCGCCCATTGCACTCCCATCGCCCTTCGTCCCACCCCCCAAGAACCATGGCCTCCCTTCGTGGACACGCCCTCATCGGACAGTCCGGCGGCCCGACTGCCGTCATCAACCAGAGCCTCGTGGGGCTCGTCGAGCGCTGCGTCGAGCATCGAGACATCACCGGGGTCTACGGGGCCCTGAACGGCATTCAGGGGATCATGGACGAGCGCCTGATCGATCTGGGACGGGAAGCGAGGGAGGAGCTGGAGAAGGTGGCTCATACCCCGGCCGCCGCCCTCGGGTCCGTGCGAAGAAAACCCACCCCGGAGGCGGCGGACCGGATCCTCCAGGTCTTCGAGGCCCACGACATCCGCTACTTCTTCTACGTGGGCGGAAACGACTCCGCCGAGACGGCCCACCTCCTCAACGAGGCCGCGATCGCCAAGGGGTACGAGGTCCGGCTGTTCCACGTTCCGAAAACGATCGACAACGACCTCGCCTGCTGCGACCACACCCCGGGCTACGGCTCGGCGGCGCGCTTCGTCGCCCAGGCCTTCATGGGCGACGACCAGGACAACCGCAGCCTCGGCGGCGTCAAGATCAACGTGGTCATGGGGCGGCACGCGGGCTGGCTCACGGCCGCCAGCCGCCTGGCGCGGCGCCACGAAGACGACGGGCCGCACCTGATCTACCTGCCGGAGGCGACCTTCGACCGCGATGGTTTCTGTGACTCGGTGGAGGAGATGCTGCACCGCCACGGCCGCTGCCTCGTCGCCGTCAGCGAAGGCATCCACGACGCCCAGGGGAATCACATCGCCAAGGGGTCCGAGGTCGATAGCCACGGCAACGTTCAGCTCTCGGGCACCGGGGCACTCGGGGACTATCTCTCGAACCTGGTGAAGACCAAGGTCTCCGCGGCCAGCCGAGTCCGGGCCGACACCTTCGGCTACCTCCAGCGCAGCTTCTTCGGCGTCGTCTCGGAGCAGGATGCCCTGGAAGCGCGGGAGGTCGGGCGCGCCGCGGTCGACGTCGCCACGTCGGGCGATGTGACCCACGGGTCGCTCGGGATCCAGCGCGGCGACGACGGAGGCAGCTATCAGCCCGTCTACGCCGTCAACAAGCTCGAAGACGTCGCGGCCGCGACGCGCCTTGTTCCGAAAGAGTTCATGAACGGAACGAACGACGTCACGGAAGCCTTCGTGGAATGGGCGACTCCCATCGTGGGAACGCTGCCCCAGCCCGGAAGACTCGCGAGTCATCCGGTCACTCGCCGACTGTGAGGATCGGCGCGTGCCCCCTATGATGGGGGCATGAATCGACTTCAGACTTGGATCGGAATCGTGGGCGCCGGCTCCCTGGCGGCGTCCCTTCTCAATGGTGTTCTCGTGGCCGCTCCGCTGAACGGCGCCGGGGTTCAGGATGCGACGCCCGCAGAGACCGCAGAGGCCGCGCAGGAGAAAGCGGCGCCGCAGGTCTCCGGCACGGTCAAGTTCGACGGAGAACGACCGGAAGTGAAGCCGCTCTCGATTCCGGCGCGGGCCGCCGAAGGGTGCTGCCCGTCCGGGGAGACCGTGAACGCGGACGACATGGCGCTGCTCATCTCGGAGGACGGTGGGATCCAGAACGTGGTCGTCACGGTCAAAGTGGAAGGGATGGAGACCGAGGTGCCGGAAGAGCCGTACCTGCTCGACCAGAAGGGCTGCCGCTTCCTCCCACACCTGCTCGTCGTCCCGAAGGGCGCGACCGTGTCGTTCCTCAACTCGGACGAGACGTCCCACAACGTGCACCTCATCACGATGGCCAACGAGGCGCTCAACCAGACGGTCACGGCGGGCAAGCACATCGAGAAGGTCTTCAACGAGGCCGAGCCCATCAAGGTCACGTGCGACATGCACACCTGGATGAACTCCTGGGTGTACGTGGCGGACGCGACGCACTGGACGATGACGGACGCCGACGGCAAGTTCTCCCTCGACGGCCTCCCGCCGGGCGAGCACGAGGTCACCTTCTGGCACGAGACGCTGAACAAGCAGGTGCAGAAGGTCGTCGTCGGCGAGGACGGCAAGGTGGCCGCTCCCATGGACGTGAAGTTCGAGCCGAAGAAGACGAAGACCCGTCGCCGTCGCAGGTAGGGGACACGCCTCATTTCGCTCCCAGGCCTCCCTCGCGCGCCTCATTTTCAGCACGCGAGGGGGGCCTGTGCGTAGTTTTACGGGACGTCTTGGCGCCGCGGGTAGCCAGGCGCGGCCCGGGCCGTACGGTAGCGGTCTGCGGCATCAGGGCGAGGCCCGGCCGCTGTGCTTCCACCGAAAGACCCCGACTCTCCCTGGCTCCGATGAACTCGATCCGCACCACTCTCTTCGGCTTCGCCGCCTCCGCGGCGCTCGCCGGCCTGACCCACGCTCTTCCTTCGAGCGTCTCCTTCCAGGAGGCCGCTCCATCGGCCGACACGCAGGGTTGTCAGTGCACCTGCGCTGACTGCATGGCGAAGCACGGCGCCAAGGCGGCCGACGCGCCCGCGCCGGCCGTCTTGCCCGAGCTTCCGACGGACATCGAGGCGGAGGTCGCGAAGGCGCTTGCGGCTGAGCTTTCTTCGGTGGAGGAAATCCTCGGCGTGGCCGTGCTGACGGATGTGACGAATGAAGTGGAAGCGCCAGAAGCCAGGCGCGGCTACATGGGCATCTCGCTCGACATGTCGTCCGAAGAGGTGGGAGCCGTGGTTTCCACGGTCGCTCCGAACGGTCCGGCCGCCCGTGCGGGATTGCTCCCCGGTGACACCATCGTCGTCGCCGAAGAGATGCCCGTGGAATCACCCGAGGACCTGATCGCCGCGCTGATCGAACTCCAGGTCGGTGACACGGCCACGATCGAAGTCGAGCGGGGCGGGACCGAGCTCGAGATGTCGATGGAGCTCGTCGCACAGGAGGATCTCGACCCGTCCGTGGAGGAGTCCACGGGCACGTTCACCCTGAACTTGATCGAGGAGTTTCGGGGCGAGCCGGTCGAGATCGAGGTCGATCTGGAAGACGATTTCGAGATCGTCCTACCGGAAGAGACGCCCCGGTTGACGGGCCTCGGCTACCTCGGCGAGGACGAGGAGACCGTGACCACGGAAGTGATCGAGGAGGTCCGCGGCGAAGGGCGCAAGCAGCGCGGTGCACGCCGCAAGGCGAAGCGGCGCAGCGCTGATCCTCTCCCCGAGGGCTACATCGAGATCGAAACCCGCCGCGAGCGTCGGCCCGCCAGCGCCGACTCCGCTCTCGCCGAGCGCGTCGAGCAGCTCGAGGCCGAGGTCGCGGAGCTTCAGCGGATCGTGGATCAGCTGCGCGCCGAGCTGGACCGGCGCAACCCGCGCTGATCGAAGGCCTTCAACTCAACCCTCGGTGAGCCCGAAGCCGTCGAGGCTCGCCCCGGGTTCCCAGTCGTGGACCCTCTTCGCCACGGCGAGCAGCACCTCTTCGTCGAGGTCGCGCTCGACGGCGTCGAGGGTCGCGGTGGGATCGCCGCAGGCGCGCCGCACGAGGGCCGCATCGATCAGGGCGAGAATCTTCTTCCGCACGCTCGACGGAGAGATGAGAGCGCGCGCGACGAGACGCTCAAGATCCGCGGCTTCGTCGGGATCGAGTGCGTGACGGCGGCACATGCGTGCGAGGAGACGGTCGGCTTCCACGGAGGGGACGGGGGCTGGGGACTGCACGAGTGGGGGATGCTTGACTGTATCCCGGCCACCGCGACCGGGCGGCGAGTGCGTGCGTCGCCCCCACGGTGCCTCGATTCGGGAGTGGGCCAATTCGAGAGCTGCGCGCGCGAACCGGCTCCCCGGATCAAGACCGCGAGCGTCGAATCCCGAGGAGACCCGTGCTGCCCGCACCGCGGTTTCCCCACCGGCCGGCAGCGCGTCCATCCATTCCCACGGCTGCAAAGCCCCCCGACCGATGCGCCCTATCCCCCTCCTTGCGTGTACCGCTGGCCTCGTGGCCGGCGTCCTGGCCCCTGCCTTCTTTCCAGGCCTCCGCTCGTCCTCGCAGGCCGGTACCGCGCTGCGGATGGACCTCGACGAGGCCTTCAGCCGCTCGGACCTCGTCCTCGAGGGAACGGTGGTGAACGGTATGAGCGGTGAGACGGCGAAAGGTGAGATCTACACCGACTGGACGATCGACGTCGAGCGCACCTTCTGGGGGCCGAGCGAGCCGCAGCGAACGATTCGGATCCCCGGAGGCGTGCTCGCGAACGGCAAGGGGACCATGATCCCGGGGATGCCGCGGCTGGCGCTTGGCGAGGAGGTCGTGCTCTTCCTCACCGAGCCTTCGTCCGAGGGCATTCGAGTGCCCGTCGGCCTCAGCCAGGGCAAGTACCGGATCGTCACCGGCTCCGACGGCTCACGCATGGCGGTGCAGACCGGCGATCACGTGACGCTGATCAGCGCGCGGACGACCCGTTCGATCGACGGGTTCGAGATGCTGGACTACGCGGACCTGGTCGCGCGCATCGAAGCCGCGTCGCAAAAGCGCGTGGCGCTTCGCTTCCAGGAGTCCTTCCAGCCGGCCTCGCCGGAAGCCAAGGGCGCCGGCGCCCGCATCGACGAGAAACGCTGATATGTGGACTTCACCGAGCGGCCCGGCGCCGTCTCTTCTCGCGTCCAGCGCTCGTGCTGCGGTCGGCTTCACGCTGGCGGCTGGGCTCGCCGCCTCGGTCACGGGCCACGTGCGCCTGCGCTACTCCGTGAACGGGACGGAGCTCCGCTGGACCTCCCCCGAGAACATCTCCCTCGTCATCAACTCGGATGGGTCCGACGATGTGGCGGATGGCAGTCACGAAACGGCCATTCGCAGCGCCGTCGAGGCCTGGAACGCGGTCAATGGCTCCCGAGCGCGGATGGTCATCGACGATTCGACCGCGGCCAGGGAGCGCCGCGACTGGCAGAGCAACGACATCCACCTCGTGGTCTTCGACGAAACGGGATCGTCCGGCTACTTCGCCGGCGCCAGCGGCATCGTCGCGATCACGCCCGTGACGTTCTTCACCGACGGCCGCATCATCGACGCCGACGTCGTCTTCAACGGCAAGAACTTCTACTTCACGACGTCCGGTGAGACGGCGAAGTTCGACATCCAGGACGTGGCCTCCCACGAGCTCGGGCATCTGCTGGGCCTCGACCACAGCGGAGTCTGCGGAGCCACGATGTACCCGTACGTCGACCCAAAGGTGATCCTGCACCGAAGCCTGGCGATCGACGACCAGAACGGCATGCGCGACATCTACCCGGAGTCGAGCTTCGCGCGGATCAACGGCCGCGTCACGCGTGGCGATGGGTCGGGCATCGCCGGTGCCCACGTGGTGGCGCTCGACCCGAGCGGCCGGCTGGCTGGCGCCAGTCTCGCGAGTGCTTCGGGCAACTACTCGCTGGAGGGGCTCCAGCCGGGGACCTTTTCGCTCTACGCGGACCCGCTGGACCAGCCGGTCTCCAGCGCGAATCTCGGCGGTGGCCAGGCCGTTCAGACGGACTTCGGGACGACGTCGCTCGGCACGGTGACCGTCGGTGGCGGCCAAACGCGGGACCTGGGAACGCGCACGGCGCTGGCTGACGTGGCCGTGGCGCTCGGCCGGATCAGCGATGACTACCCGATTCGGATCGTCCAGGGCCGCACGGTGAATCGTACGATTCGCGGCAGCGGCCTCGTCGCTGGCTCCACCCTCGAGTGCAGCGACCCGACCATCGGCCTTTCGAACGTGGTCTTCAGGGATACGGCCCTCGACTTCAGCGTCACGGTGCCCGCGGGCTCTCCGACCGGGCACGTGGATCTGACCGTGACCGATCCCTCGGGGGCCCGTGACACGCTGGTCGGTGGTCTAGAGATCACGCCTCCAGACCCGATCGTTCTGAGCGCAGACCCGACCATCGGTGACCCGAACGGCGGCGTCGACGTCGTGATCGTGGGGGAGCACTTTCGCGATGGCTCACGCGTCGTGATCGGCGACAGGATCTACCGTGACGGTGCCAGCGGCGGCTGCACCGTGGTCGATTCCCAGACGATCACGCTGCGCACCGCGCCGACGATCGCGGGTTCCCACGACGTGGTCGTGATCGACCCGTCCGGCGTCGAAGGGCGCTCCCAGGACTCGTTCGTGGTCTCGGCGGTGCCCGACGTGACCGCGGTCTTCCCCCAGGTGGGGTCGGCGTCCGGTGGAACCGAGATCACGATCTCGGGCCAGGACCTCGTCCCGGACCTCCAGGTGGAGATCGACGGCATGCTCCAGCCGCAGGTCTTCGTCGAGTCGCCGACGCGGATGCGCGTCGTGACGACCGGCGGCGTGCCCGGTGGACCCTATGTGCTGCGGGTCCTCGCGCCGGGGGGACTCTCTTCCGAGAGCGCGTTCACCTACGTTCCGAACGCGGACCCGGAGATCTCGGTACTGTCACCGGACGAAGCGGACATGGGAGGCGGGGCGCCCATCATCGTCTACGGCTCCGGCTTCAACGAGAACACGCGCGTCATCTTCGGGGCGGACACTCGCACCGGACTGGGCGGGCAACTCGGCGAGACCACGATGTTGACCAGCGGCTCGTTGCGCGTCATCGCTCCCCAGAGTGGCGTCGGCACCAAGTCGGTGGTGGTGAAGAACATCGATACGGGTCAGGCGGTCACGATGACCGCGGGCTTCACCTTCACCGGGGAGGAGCCGGTGGACGACGGGTCCGGAGGGTGCGCCGCGGTGCTTCCGCCGATGTCCCTCGGGGGGCCGCGCCCGCCGACGTGGCAGGCGGCCCTCGGCGGATCCGGGTGGATCCTGCTGGCGTTGCTCCTGGCCTGGATCCGGGCTGCCTCGGTCACAAGGCAGCTCGCGCCTACGCCGCGAGTCGGGTCCCGATGAGTTCTAGCTTGCTGAAGAGCTCCGCGGCGTTGATCGGCTTGGCGACGTAGTCGTTCATTCCGACGTCGAGGCAGCGCTTCTCGTCACCGCGCATGGCGTTCGCGGTCATCGCGATGACGTGCAGCGAGGGCTGGCCGCTGCCGGCCTCGGTCTTGCGCAGTCTGGTCACCGCTTCGAGCCCGTCCATCACCGGCATCTGCATGTCCATCAGCACGGCGTCGAAGGTCCGCGTTCGGATCTTCTCCAGCGCGATCGCGCCGTTGGAAGCGATCGAGACCGTGTGACCCCAGGATTCCAGCAGCAGCTGGGCGACGCGCTGGTTGACGAGATTGTCCTCGACGAGCAGGATCGCGAGCGGGCGCTCGGCGCGCTTCATGGCCGGGCTCTTGCGCTTGCCGAAACCGAGGGCTTCGCGCGGGCACGGTGGGGCGAGGCTCGTCGCTTTCGTGAACGCCTCGCGGAGTTCGGGGCCCACGATGGGGGCGAGGAGGCTCCGGACTCGATCGGGTGCCACGCCGCCGTCCCGATGGCCGGCTGCGGTCTGAAGCAGGATCCAAGGGGGCGCGCCTCGGCGCTCCAGAACGCCGTCCACGAGGACGCGCTCGCTCGGCGAGACCTCAGCGTCGGAGATCACCGCCATGTAGTCGTTGGTGCCCGCGCGGATGGCCTGGCGAGCCTCATCCGGGCTGGCGAAGGCGGCGACTTCGACGCCCCAGCCCTCCAGGAGGTACACCAGGGCCTCGCGCGAAGCTCTCTTGGGCTCCAGCACGAGGACCGGACCACGGCGTGACTCGGCCGGGACGGGCCCGCACTCGGCCTCGTCCTCGACGGGGCTGGACGCCGTGACGAGCGGGATCGTGAAGCGGAAGGTGCTGCCCGCGCCCTCGGTGCTCTGCACGTCGAAGCTACCTCCCATGCGCTGGGTGAGCTGCCGCGAGATCGCGAGTCCCAGGCCCGTACCGCCGAAACGGCGCGTCGTCGATTGCTCGGCCTGGGTGAAGGCGTCGAAGATGGTGACGAGCTTGTCGGCGGGAATTCCGACGCCCGTGTCCTCGATCTCGAAGCGCACGCTCGGAGCGCCGTACATGGAGGCGGGCACGACCTTGAGCTTGACATGCCCCTCGCCGGTGAACTTGATCGCGTTGCCGATCAGGTTCACCATGATCTGCCGGATGCGCAGCGAATCGCCCATGATCCCGTCGGGGAGTCGGTGGTCGACCACGCAAGCGAGATCGATGCCTTTCGCATGGCCGCGGTTCGCCGTGACCATGAGCGCTTCGCGGATGCAGCCGCGGAGCGAGAAGGGCTCGAGTTCCAGCTCCATGCGGCCCGAATCGATCTTCGAGAAGTCGAGGATATCGTTGAGGATCTCCAGGAGGCTGAGCGCCGAGGACTGAACGGTGGTGAGGTAGTCGCGCTGGGTCTCGTCGAGGTCGGTGCCGAGCGTCAGCTCGGTCATTCCGATGATGCCGTTCATCGGCGTTCGGAGCTCGTGACTCATGTTCGCGAGGAACGCGCCCTTGGCGGCAGCGGCCTCTTCTGCGAGGAGCTTGGCGCTGGCGAGGCTGTCGCTCTGCTCCTGCAGCTCCTTGACGAGATCGCGGGCGGCGAGCACCGTCGCCTGGCTGCGGCGCCGCGCCAGCTCACCGGCCCGGGTGGTGGACGCGATATAGATCGCGACGGTCGTGCAGATGATGACCTTGACCGTCTCGACGGCGCCGTTCATCTCGGCTCCGCCGAACTTGGCGGCGATCACCAGGACGGTGATATGCGTCAGCGCGGCGAGGATCACGAGCCGCGTGCACCACCGCGCGCCGTTGGTCACTTGGTCCGCGACCCGCATGTACGGGAAGAAGAATAGCCAGCTGTTCGCCCCTCCCGAGGCGTAGACGACGGCGCCGGCGAAGAGGAGGTCGACCTGCAGGAAGAAGCGCCCGAGGTGAACGCGCTGCGTGGAGTCGTAGCGGGTGCGCAGGATGATCCACGAGACGGCCGAGTAGACGGCGGCAGCGACCGTGAACCAGGTGAGCTCCGGGCCCCAGGGCTTCTGGAAGACGGCGCTGTTGTGGAGCGACAGGAGCCCGGCGATGACCAGCAAGGCGCACGCACGCATCCGTGGAATGACGTGGCGATGCAGGCGCCGATCGCGCTGAATCTGAAGGCCGCGCGCGGCCTCCTGGCCCATCGTCAAATGGTCCAGGGGATCGTTGGGGGAATGGGGGTCCACGGTTCTCCGCTCTGGGGGGGGTCTTCCGGTGTATCGACCCATGTCTCAAAAACATGAGGTGCGAATTTTCGACACGCGCCTGTCAGCCCCCCCGCCCCGGACGAAAAAAGGCCCCCTGACCGCGTCGTGCGCGGGCAGGGGGCCTCGAAAGAGGCTTGGAAACGCCCCTCAGCAGCCATCTCGGGGCTCCTCGGGGTCTACTCCGGGCCTATTCCGGGTCTCAGGCGTCCGCCAGAGCCCCCGTGTCCTTCACCTCGACGGCTTGCCAGTCGAGCTTGGGGCAATCCCCATAGAGATCGTCGAGCCCGTAGTAGTCGCGGGCTTCGTCCTGCTGGATGTGCACGACCACGTCGGAGTAGTCGAGCAGCACCCACCAGCCGAGGTCGGCGCCCTCCGCGCGGCTGTGGATTTCGCCCAGCCGCTTGAGGCGGTGGTGGACGTCTTCGTACATCGCGCGAACGTGGGGGCGACTGGTGCCCGTCACGACGACGAAGTAGTCCGCCACCTTGATGGCGTCAGCAACGTCGTACACGACGATGTCGAGGCCTTTCTTTTCTTCCAGGATCGTTGCGACCGTGGCGGCGATGGTCTTCGTGTCGATGACAGGAACTCCTTGGGAAACAGGGATCAGACGAACCAGGGGAGGAAGACGAGACCGACGACGGTCATCAGCTTCACGAGAATGTTGAGTGACGGGCCGGAGGTGTCCTTGAACGGGTCACCTACGGTATCGCCAACCACGGCCGCTTTGTGCGGTTCGGAGTTCTTTCCACCGTGGGCACCGCCCTCGATGTACTTCTTGGCGTTGTCCCAGGCGCCACCGGCGTTGGACATGAAGATCGCCATCATGATGCCGGTGACGAGCGCGCCCGCCAGGAGGCCGCCGAGGGCGGCGATGCTCCAGAGGCCGACGAGGATCGGGGAGCCCACGGCGATGAGGCCGGGGACGACCATCTGCTTCAGGGAGCCGTCCGTGGAGATCTTGACGCAGCGGGCGGCGTCCGGCTTGCCGGTGCCCTCCATGATGCCGGGGATCTCGCGGAACTGACGGCGCACTTCCTCGACCATGGCCTGGGCGGCGTTGCCGACGGCCTCCATGGTGAGGGCGGCGAAGAGGAACGGAAGGATGCCGCCGAGCAGGAGGCCGATGAGGACCTCGGTGTTCGTCAGCGAGAAGTTGAGGGCAGCGGCGCCCTTGGCGGCCAGGAGCTCGTCCGCGCGCAGCTGGAACGCTGCGAAGAGCGCGAGCGCCGTGAGGGCGGCCGAGCCGATCGCGAAGCCCTTGCCGATGGCGGCCGTGGTGTTGCCGACGGCGTCGAGGGCGTCGGTGCGCTCACGAACTTCGGGCGGAAGCTCGGCCATCTCGGCGAGACCACCGGCGTTGTCGGCCACAGGGCCATAGGCGTCGACGCCCAGCGAGATGCCGAGGGTCGAGAGCATCCCGACGGCCGCGAGGGCCACGCAGTACACGCCGTAGCTCAGGCCGCCTTCCACGATGCCGGCCCAGTTCGCGACGTAGATCGCCACGCAGATGAGCAGCACGGAGAGTGCCACCGAGCGCATGCCGACCGCGAGGCCAGCGATGATGTTCGTCGCGGCGCCCGTCTCGGACTTGTTGGCGATGGTGTGGACCGGCTTCGTCTCGGTCGACGTGTAGTACTCGGTGACCTTGCCGATCAGAACGCCGACGGCGACGCCGGAGACGATCGCGATCAGGAGCTTCATCCCGTTGACGCCTTCGGGGAAGTCCATCGTGAAGCAGAGGACGGCCGAGCCGGCGATCGCAGCCAGCGAGGCGACGATCATGCCGCGGAACAGCGCGGAGTGGATGTGGTGCTCGTCGGCGGCCTTCACGAAGAAGGTGCCGGCGATGGAGGCGAAGATGCCGACGGCGGCCACGGCGAGGGGCAGCATCGCAAGGCCGATCATGTTCGGGTCGTCTTTGAACGTGATGGCAGCCAGGGTCATCGCCGCGACGATCGAGCCGACGTACGACTCGAAGAGGTCGGCGCCCATGCCCGCGACGTCGCCGACGTTGTCACCGACGTTGTCGGCGATCGTGGCGGGGTTGCGGGGGTCATCCTCGGGGATGCCAGCCTCGACCTTGCCGACGAGGTCGGCGCCGACGTCGGCGGCCTTCGTGAAGATGCCGCCGCCCACGCGGGCGAACAGCGCGATCGACGAGGCGCCGAAGCTGAAGCCGAGGACGTACTCGAGGCCCTTCGCGCTGAAGTCCGGCGCGTACTGGTGAACGAAGATCGTGATGCCGAGGAGCGCGAGGCCCACGACGCTCATCCCCATGACGATGCCCGAGCTGAACGACACGTCGAGGGCCTCCGACAGACCTGTACGGGCGGCCTGCGTGGTACGCACGGCAGCGCGGGTCGCGGTGTGCATGCCGAAGTAGCCGGCGATGGCGGACGCGGCGGCGCCGGAGACGAACGCGATGGCCGTCTTCTGGCCGAGGCCTTGCGCGGGGTCACTGAAGAAGATGGCGGCGCCCACAGCGATCACGAAAAGCGAGAGCCACGTGTACTCTGCTTTCAGGAACGCGGCAGCGCCTTCCTGGACCTGCTTGGAGATCTCCTGCATCTTGGCGTCTCCGGCATCTTGCTTCATGATCGCGAAGTACTTCACGATGGCAAAGATCAGCGCGGCGACGGCTGCAGCGCCGGCGACGTAAAGAGGGGTCATGGTGCTCTGGGGCGCTACGAACGAAGGTAGCGCGCGGGCGGGGGGAGAGGTGCTTGCCGGGGCCCTTCGGTCGGACCAGCTCGGCGGGGAAACTGGCCTAATACGATAGTGGGGTGCGCCCAGAGGTCAACTTGAGGAGCCGATCCCTGGAGGGAGGGCCGTCCTACGTGCCTCAGGGCCGGTCACCGTCGTCGAATTCGCTGTCCGGGGGGTCAGACTGGGGTGGTCCCTTCGGCCTTGGCTCGGTGGGGCCCCCGGGGGCCGTGGGGGGGGCGCCAGGGGGATTCTCACAGGCGGCGGCCGGCCCCCCCTGACTCGACCGCGAGGAACCGGGGACCCAACGGGTCACCAGGAAGTGGATCGCCACGACCGCTGCTATCGAGACCACCAGGAAGCCGAGGATCTGCGTGAGGTTCTCGACCGAGGCCTCCAGCTCGGCGATCTTCTCCCCGGACGCGCGGCCCAGGAGGACGAAGAACGGCGTCATGATCAGCGCGCCGAGCCCGTCCATCGCGAGGAACCGGCCGTAGGGCATCCCGAGCGTCCCCGCCGTGAACCACGCTGGGAGCCTGAGGCCCGGAATGAAGCGGCAGGCGAAGACGGTCTTGAGTCCACCCTTCTTGAATCGCCTTTCCATGGCGCGGATGCGCGCTGGATTGAGCGCGCGCCGCACGCTCCGGACCCGCAGTGCCTTCCGGCCGAACTTGCGGCCGAGGAAGTACGGGATCGAGTCGCCCATCAGGGTCGCGACGAAGCAGACCGCGATGATCGGGACGGCCTCGACGCGCTCCTGGTAGAGCAGAAAGCCCGACCCGAGCATCGTCACTTCTTCCGGGATCGGCAGGCCGAAGCCGCACAGAAGAAGGATCGTGAAGGGCGCCAGATACCCGAACTCCGAGAAGAAGCCCGAAAGAGTGCTTTGGGCCTCCGTCAAGAACATGAGTACCGTCACACGCGCAGGGTATCAGCTCGCCAGGAGCGTGTCGGAATCCGATTCCCTACCTATCCGCTTCGTCGAGGGATTCGAGCACTTCGCGGGCGCCCTTGCGACCAGCGGCCACGGCACGCAGGAGGTCCCGCCTTCCCTGGTCGAACAGCGCCTCCGGGCCGCCTGGCCAGCGCAGGTCTTCGTCCGGAATCGCGGCGAGGTAACCGCTCCGGATCAGGCCTGCCTGGAAGGCGAGTTCGCCGGGCACCCGGCAGACGGTCTCACCCCGGGCCAGGAGATCGAGCCCGCTCTGGATCCAGCGGCGCCTGGCCTCCGGGGATTCGTTCTCCAGGAAGGAGCCTCGCTCGAAGATGAGGTGCTGGGCGTAGTCGAGCCAGCCGCTCGTCCCCAGGGGATCGAGTTCGAGCGCCGAATCCGCGATGGCGTAGGCGCGGGCCGTATCGCCCGAGCGGAGGGCCACGCGGAATCGGACCCATTCCACGCTGGCGGCGACGGAGGCGAGGGGGCCGAGGGCGCGCTGGACCGGACCCATCGCGGCGCGGGCCTCGGCGTCCCTCGGACCTAGCCAGGCCGCCGAGCCAGGGAGGTGCGCGAGCACGAAGGGAGCGGCGAGCACGCAGGCGCCCAGGGCGAGGGGCCAGCGCTGGTGCAGGGCATGCAGCGGCCGCCTCACCCGCGCACCTCGTCCCGCCAGTGGCGAAGCAGCACGGCTCCGACGGCCGCGCCGCCCATCACGGTCGCCGCCGCGGCGGCGATGGCGACCGTGGGCGGCGCCAGGGGGCTGCGCTGCTCGTGGGTCGCCTCCAGCGCACGCTGGAACGCGGGCCCTCCAGGTAGCCAGTCCGGCGGGGCACCGGCCGCGCGACTCCAGATCATCCAGGCGCCCAGCCACACGCAGGCGGCCAGGACCGCCGCGACCCCCGGGCCCATGACCACGCCGAGTAGCAAGGCGAGGGAGACCAGCGTGACGAGCCACGCGCTCGCATGACCCCACATTCGAACGACCCCGCCCAGCCAGGCGTTCGACGACGACCAGACCTCGACCGGATCCGGTCCGAGGATCGCGAGGGCGCCCTCGCCGACGTTCGTGACCCGAACCGAAGTCGCGGCGCCAGGCAGGTCGACGGCGAGCCAGGTGCGTCGGGCGACGAAAATCCTCTGGCTGGCGCCCCCGGCCTCGATGAGGGCGATCGTCGTCGGCGTTTCTCCCCCGAGCGTGACGGTGGAGCGAACGCGCACCTCGCGTTTGCGGCCAGGGGATGCCGGCGCGGCGGGCTCGCCGATCGGCTGCTCGAAGGACTCCCCTGGCATGAGAACGATGGAGCGCGCCGGGCCCGCGATCCGTTCTGCTTCGAGGAGCGTGTGCCCGACCTCGCCATCCCAGGCGGAGCGCGCTGCGATCGTCGCGCTGGCAGCCGCCGTCAGAACGAGCGTCCCCAGCGCGGCTCCGATCCAGGCGGACGCCATGAGCCAGGTGCGGGGAACGGGGGCCGTTCCGAGCCAGTCGCCTTCGCCGGTGAGCCAGGCGTCCGGCCACGCCGCCGCGCGAACCGTGGCGATCAGCGCGATGGCCGCCACGGAGAACGTCCAGGCCGCGCGCGCATCGGAACTCGTCGCGGCCACGCAGATCACGAGGAAGAGCGCGCCGGGCGTCGCGAGTCTTCGGACGAGGAGCGCGACAAAGGACAGCGTCGACGTCAACGGTGGGCCTCGTCCTTCGCCGTCTCGGCGTAGAGGTCCAGGAGGGAGCGGCGCGCCATGCGTGCCGTCACGACGCTGGCGCCCGCGGAGGTCGCGGCCCGGGTCAGGGACTCTTCGAGGGACGCGAACGCCTCCGGCGAGCTGCCGCGTACGCGAAGCTCCAGGGTCTGGCCATCGCCGAGGAGTTCGTCCGGAGAGCCCCTTCGGAGCACGCGGCCGCCTGCGAGCAGCATCAGCTGGGAGCAGTGCTCCACGAGATCCGACGCCACGTGGGAGGCGAGGATGACGGTGGCGCCGCGCCCGCGCGCTTCCTGGAGGACGCCGTTCAGCACGTCGAAGCCGGGCGCATCGAGGCCGGCGGTCGGCTCGTCGAGGAGGATGAGATCCGGCTCGGTGAGGAAGGCCTGGCCGAGGCCGAATCGTCGGTGCATCCCGCGCGAGAAGGCGCCGAGCCGGGTTCGTGCGCGGTCGCCGAGACCCACGCGCTCCAGCATCGCGGGAACCCGAGTGCGGCGCTCGCTGCGCGGCATGCCCTTGAGTGAGGCGATGAGGTGGAGCGCGTCGATGGCACGCAGCTCGGCGGGAAACGGTTGGCCGTCGGGGAGGAAGGCGAGGCGCCGCTTGATCGACGTCTCTTCCGGGGTCGATGACCCGAAGAGATGGATCGAGCCGGTGGACGGGCGGTCGACGCCTGCGAGCAGTCGGAGCAGCGTCGACTTCCCGGAGCCGTTCGGGCCGACGAGTCCGAGGGTGCGACCGGGGGCGAGGTCGAAGGTCACATCGTCGAGGGCGACGGTCTTCTTGGCCATCCAGAAGCCGGTGCGGAACGATCGTCCGACGCGGGATGCCTGGACTGCGAGGGACTCCATGGGCGCAGCATAGCGGCGCGCTTGCGACTTGTGCGCCGATCACTCAGCATCGCCGGCATGACGAGATCTTTCTGTTCCCTTCTTGGCTCGGTCGGAGCCGTCTTCTTCGGCTTGATGCACTTCGGGTCCGCTTGCCTCGCGGCGCAGGGGTCGGAGGCTCAGTATCAGCGGGCGGCTTCCCTGGGGGAGCGACTTCGCGGCGCGGTCCGCGGGGCCGACCTGGGCTATCGATGGAGCGAAGATGGTTCGCGGCTCTGGTTCGAGCGGCCGGGCGAGGACGGAAAGCCAGCGGCCTTCGAGATCGTGGTGAAGACGGGCGAGAGGGTGGCATCGACTTCGCTGGACGAGATCGAGGCCGACAGCCCGTGGGCGCTGCGGCTGGAGCCGACGCGGGCTTGGGCTCGGACGCGTCGCAACGGAGCGCGGGTGCAGCTGCGCTTCGTGAACCGGACCGAGGGGGCGCTGGAGCTGGAATGGCTGGATGGTTCGGGGAGCGCGAAGAGCTACGGAACGGTCGCGGCGGGGGAGTCGCGCGTGCAGGACACCGTGGCGGGGCATCTATGGCGAGTCAGCACGGAAGGAGGGGAGAGCGAGGCCCTGGGGATGATCGAGGCGCCAGCGGGCGGGGGAGCGGTCTTCGTGGACGGGCCGGCGGGGCGGGGCGAGGAGCGTCGGCGGCCGCGCCGTGGGGAGTCGGGGCCGGACGCCGAGGAACTCGACATCCAGGTGCCCGAGGGGGAGCGCCGCGTGGGCCGTCCGTCGATGGCGCCGGATGGAAAGCACGTGGCCTACCTCTTCGAGACGGCGGGGGAGCATCGTGAGGTGACGCTCGTGGAAGCGGCGCCCTCCGATCAGCTGCAGCCGCGGGCGCAGACTTTCCGCTACGACAAGCCGGGGGACGCGCTCGACGTGCGGATGCCGCGGGCGTTCAGCGTGGAGAGTGGCGAGGAGGTCGAGCTCGACCGCGGCCAGTTCCCCGACCCCTGGTCGATCCGTGATCTGCACTGGTCGGAGGACGGAACGCGGCTCTACTTCGTTCACGTCCAGCGCGGTCATCGGGTGGTGAAGCTGATCGAGCTGGACGTCCGGAGCGGTGTGACGCGCGCGGTGATCGACGAGCGCCCGGAGACGTTCTTCGACTACGCGAACAAGCTGTACGTCCGTCATCTGGAGGCCACCGACGAGGTTCTCTGGATGAGTGAGCGCAGCGGCTGGAATCATCTCTATCGGGTGAATCGTTCGACGGGAGAGGTCGCGTCACTGACGACAGGTCTCGGAGAGGAGACGGTGGTGCGCGCGGTCGAATCGGTGGATGAGGAAGCCCGCACGGTGCGCCTTCGGCTGCGGGGCCTCTACCCGGATCAGGATCCGTACCACGATCACTTCGCTCGGATCGACATCGATACGGGCGCCGCGACTCCGCTGACGTTCGCCGACGGGACGCACAGCCTGGAGTTCTCGCCGGACGGCGCCGCCTACGTCGCGACGTGGCAGCGGGTGGACCATGCGCCGGTGCGCGAGCTGCGGCGGAGTTCGGACGGGGGCCTGATCGCGGAGCTTTCGCGCGCCGACGCTTCGGCTGCGTCGAACGTGCTGGCGCGCCTGCCCGCGCGCTTTGTCGCGCCTGGCCGTGACGGCAAGACCCCGATCCACGGCATTCTCCACTGGCCGAGCGACTTCGATCCCTCGCGGCGCTACCCCGTGATCGAGGAGATTTACGCGGGCCCCCACGATGCCCATGTTCCGAAGACCTTCCGTCTGAATCGCGAGCCCCAGCGCCTCGCGGAACTCGGTTTCATCGTGGTGCAGATCGACGGGATGGGGACGAACTGGCGGTCCAAGGCGTTCCACGACGTGGCGTGGAAGAACCTGGCGGACGCGGGCTTTCCGGATCGAATCGCGTGGATGAAAGCGGCCGCGCAGCAGTACCCGGAGATGGACCTCACTCGCGTCGGAATCTACGGCGGCTCCGCGGGCGGCCAGAACGCGATGCGGGCCGTCCTGGACCACGCGACGTTCTACCGAGCCGCCGCCGCCGACTGCGGCTGCCACGACAACCGGATGGACAAGGTGTGGTGGAACGAGCTCTGGATGGGCTGGCCCGTCGACGATTCTTATCTCGCGAGCAGCAACCTGGAGCACGCGTCGCGCCTCGCCGGAGCCCTCCTCCTGACGGTTGGAGCCATGGACAGAAACGTGGACCCGTCCTCGACGATGCAAGTGGTGCAAGCCCTGATCGAAGCCGACAAGGACTTCGACCTCATCGTCTTCCCCTCCGGGGGCCACGGCGCGGGCTCATCCAAGTACGGCCGCCGCCGCCGAGACGACTTCTTCATCCGAAACCTCTACGGCCACGAGCCCCGCCTCGAGTCCCCACCAGCCTCCCACCCCCTCCCCCAAACGAACGCCCCCCGATAGCGCCCACGCTGGCTCAAAACCGACTTCCTGCGTGAAGGCAAACGTGAGCCGACACAAACGGACCAGGTCCGTCCATTCCGACACAAACGGACCAGGTCCGTTTGTGTCGGAATGGACGGACCTGGTCCGTTTGTGTCGGCTCACGTTTGCCTTCACGCAGGAAGTTGGTTTTGAGCCCGCGTGGTGCGATAGCATTTTGAGGATGCATCGAACCTCTTGGACCCTCTTGCTCGTTCTCTTGCTTTGCCTCTCGGCGCTGGGCTCGTCCGGCTCGGGTCAGGGGGGGGAGGGGCCGCCCAGTTTCCTGGTCGTCGTGACGGACGATCAGCGGTTCGACCAGATGGGGGTGGCGGGGCATTCCGTTCTGAAGACTCCGACGATGGATGGGCTGGCGGCGCGCGGGGTTCGGTTCACCGAGTCGTTCGTGACCACTCCGATCTGTGCGGCGAGTCGGGCCAGCCTCATGACCGGGCGCCGGGAGGGGCGGCACGGATACACGTTCGGGAAGCAGCCGATGGGGAAGGTGCTGGCCGACGAGAGCTACTCGGCTCGGCTGCGTGCGGCCGGGTACAGGACGGGCTTCGTCGGGAAATGGGGCGTTCGCTTCGACGATGGGCTCCGGGCGGACATGTTCGACTGGTGCGAGCCCATGTCGCTTCCGTATCGCAAAGAGGGGAAGGCGCACCTGACCGATCGGATTGCGGACCGCGCCCGCGGCTTTCTTCGCGAGGTCGATTCGGAGAAACCGTTTTGCCTCACCGTTTCCTTCTGGGCGCCCCACGCCGAAGACGGACACGAGGATCAGTACCTTCCCGCCGAAAACCTCACGGAGCTCTATGCCGACGCCGTGGTCCCCGTGCCACCGCTGGCGACCGAGGGATTCGACGTGCTCCCGGAGTTTCTTCAGCGCTCCCTCGGTCGCAGGCGATGGACGTGGCGCTTCGACGATCGAGAGAAGCAGATCAAGAGGACCCGGGACTACTGGCGGCTCATCTCCGGCGTCGATCGAGCGCTCGGGGGCATCCTCGACGAGCTCGAGGAGCTCGGTCACTCCGAGCGCACGATCGTCGTCTTCACCAGCGACAACGGCTACTTCCTCGGCGAACGCGGTCTCGCGGGCAAGTGGCTCATCTACGAGGAGTCGATCCGCGTGCCGCTCATCATCGTCGATCCAAGAGCCGACTCCGCTCGTCGCGGCGTCACTTCGGCCGCGATGGCCCTCAATGTCGACATCGCTCCCACGCTCCTCGATCTCGCCGGTTTGGTCGCACCGAGTGGCTACGATGGAGCGAGCCTTGCACCCTGGCTCCGCGGCGAAGTGCCGGCATGGCGCGAGGACTTTCTCGTCGAGCATCGCTTCGATCATGCGGAGATCCCGAAGAGCTACGGAGTCCGTGGTCAGCGCTGGGTCTACGCGTTGTACGACGAACAGAAGCCCGTCTTCGAGCAGCTCTTCGACCTCGAGAAAGACCCGAACCAGCTGGTGGATCGCGCCCGCGATCCTGCGTTCCACGGCACGCTCGCGAGCCTGAGAGAGCGCTGTGATATCCTTCGGGGCCGTTGATGGTCTCCCCGCTTCACTCTTTTGAATCGCATCGCCATGAGTCAAAGATCCACCCAGGCCGCTTCAGGCGCGCTGGTTCTCGCGGCTGCCCTGCTTCTTGGCACGCCGGTCTTCTCCCAGACCACGTGGTACGTGGATGCCGCGGCCGCAGGGCCAGGAACGGGTAGTCAAAGCGATCCGTACTCCAGCCTTCAGGTCGCCGTGGGCGCAGCGAGCACCGTTTCCGGAGACTCCTTGCTGGTGGCGACGGGAATCTACCTCGAGTCGCTGGATCTCCTCGGGAAAGACCTGTTGATCGACGGCTCGTCCGCGGCGCCGCTTCCGGTCCTGGATGCAGGCGGCGTCGGATCGACCCTCCTCTTGAATGGCGGTGAAACGGCTGCGTGCACCCTTCGAGGCCTCGTGGTGCGCGGAGGTGCGGGCACCGACCGCGGCGGACGAACCTACGGGGGGGGCGCTCTCATCGAAGGTGCCTCTCCCACGCTGGAGCAGGTGCGGTTCGAAACCGGCAGCGCGGAATCGGGAGGCGGCGTCGCCGTACTGTCAGGCTCCCCCGTCTTCATCGACTGCACGTTTGCCAGCAATGACGCCAAGCTCGGTGGTGGACTCTTCGTGGAGAATGCCTCGGTCTCTGTGACGGGAGGGTCGTTCGAGTTCAACTCTGCGCGCCCTCAGTTCGCCCAGGCCTATGGCGGTGGTGCCTTCATCGGCAGCGGCGCGACGGCAGACTTCGACTCCGTCCGTTTCGAGGGCAACGAGACGGAGCAGGGCGGCGGGGGAGGGTTGCACACGACCTCCACGTCCCTCGGCACGCACGCTCGGCTGTGCGAGTTCGTCAGCAACTCTCCCGGTACGTTCAATGCGCCCGGACAGGGGGGCGGCGTCTTCGCCCGCGGACCTTTCGCGGCCGAGGAGTGCGAGTTCAGTGAGAACGGCGCGGCTTTCCCCGACGGAGTGTTCGGTGGCGGCGGCGCTTTCGGTGGTGAGTATACGGAGTGCCGTTTCATCGGGAACAGCGGCCAGCTGGGCGGCGGCCTCCGCGCGGGCAGCGCCACCGACTGTCTCTTCGAACGCAATCAAGGCTGCGCGGACGGTGGCGGTCAAGGGGGCGGGGCCCACAGCTCGACGCTTCTTCGCTGTGTTCTGGAGCGCAACTCCACCTGTGGTGAGGGGGGCGGGGCCTACGGCGGGACGCTCGTCGACTGCGACGTGAGGTTCAACGTGGCCCGGAGTTCCGACAACGGACCCGGAGTCGGCGGTGGTCTCTACCAGTGCACCGCGACTGCGACACGCATCCAGGGGAACATCAGCCAGGGTGACTTCGGCGGCAGCTTCGTCTCGCGCGCTGGCGGCGCGATGCTCTCCCAGCTCGAGCGCTGCGAGGTGACGGGGAACATCGCCGACGACGCGGGCGGCGTTCTCGGCGGCAGCGCCGATCGCTGCTCGATCGTGGGCAACTTCGCGCGCAGCTCGAACGGCGGCGTCACCGGCGGGCAGTACGACAGCTGCATCGTCTGGCACAACCTCCCCGCCACGATCGGCGGCAACGCGACCTTCAGCTATTCGAACGTCGGACCGTTTCTCCCGGCCGGGGTCGGCAACCTTTCGATCGACCCGCTCCTCGTGACCGCTTCGGGCGCGGACGTCCATCTGCTCGCGGGGTCGACCTGCATCGACTCGGGCTCGCCCATGGCGCCGCTCGATCCGGACGGCACCCGTGCTGACATGGGGGCCCTTCCCTTCGATCCGAGCTGGCTGACCGGTCCCGCTGCCTACTGCTCGCCCACGCCGACGCTGGCAGGCTGCATGGCGTCGGTGGGCGCCATGGGACCCGCGTCGTTGGGCGCTGGATTGACGGTCATCGCGGACGGCGTTCCCTCGCTGACCTTCGGCCTCTTCTTCCTGGGGACCCAGCCCAACGCCCAGCTCGTCGCCGGCACCGGGTCGTCGCTCCCGAACACGCTTTGCGTCGGTGGTGCCGTGCGGCGCACGGCGGTGGTGCAGTCGAGCCCCAGCAGCATCCCCTGCGGCGGCGTCTTCACGAAGTTCGTCACGCCAGCAGATATCCTCACGGCGGGCGGCCAGCCCGGTAGCGCGCTCTTCGGGCAGTTCTGGTTCCGCCAGCCAGGCAGCACCTCTTCCTTCCCGCGCTCGGCCATGTCGAACGGGATCTATCTGCCCCTGCTGCCCTGACGCCCATACCGAAGGCGCCGGGAAGCTGTTAGGCTGCGCCCCATGGCTCGACTCTTCGTCCTCTCCGGCAGCCTCATCGGCTCCACGTACGACTTCTTCGAAACGTCGACCGTGGGACGCGGCGATGGAGCCGACATCGTCATCGCGGAGGCTTCGATCAGCCGCAGCCACGCGCGGCTCGTCCCGCGGCCCGTACCGGGGCAGTGGAAGGTCGTGGACCTGAAGTCGAGCAACGGGGTCTTCGTCGGCGGCAAGCGCGTGAGCAGCGGCATCGTGGGGGACGGCGATACGTTCCGCCTCGGCGAGATCGAGCTTCGGCTGCGCGATGAGACCGCCGGGGACTCCGCCGGTGAGCAGGAAGCAGACTTCGAGGACTTCTTCGAAGAGGATGGGGAGGATCACGACGGCGAGGAGATCTTCCCCGGCGTGGTCGAGTCGGACGAGCACGGTGCACCCGCGGAAGACGACGGCTTCGAGCTGGAGTTCGGCGACGACCTGGACGACGCGATCGCGAGTCAGGCGGAGGCCGCACGGAAGTCGAGCAGCCCGCCACCGGCGCGGACGCTTCCCCCCACCCGCGATGACGCCAAGGGCCAGGCCGGCGCCGGCCAGGCCGGAAGCCGCGAGGGAGCGCGCGCCACGGCCCAGCGTGCCCAGCGCCGGCAGGAAGCCCTGAAGGGAAGCTCGGCCGCTGCCCGCGCCAGCATGGCGGGCACGGCGAACCCGTCGGGCGGCAGCCGTCCCGTGCTCCAGTACTCCGCGGCGAAGCACGCCGCGTCCGGCGACGATCTCGCCCAGATGTCCAGCGGCAAGCGCGCCCTCATCCTCCTTCTCGGTGTCGCGCTGATGGCGGGCATCGCCTACGGCGCCTTCACGCTGACGCGCACCGCCCGCGATCAGGCAGCGACCCTTTCCGAAGAGCTGCCGGAGTGAGGGACGTTCGTCACTCCTTGACGAACATGCCCTTCTCGACGTCCTTCCGCACGCCGGGGAAAGCCAGCAGCCTGTTGTGCATGGCGACGAACACGCCGCGCCTCGCCAGCTGAACCGCGAGCAGCGCTTCGACAAGATTCTGCATCGCGTCGCTCGTGCGCAGCTCGTAGGGCCGCATCGCCCCCGTCAGGATCACCGGCACACGCGGCTTCGGATCCATGGCGTAGATCACCTCGCCGGTGACCGCGAGCCGGTCCGTTCCGTGGACGATGATGACGCCATCAAACTCGCGCGCCTTGTGGAGCGCCGTCTCGGCGATCAGCTTGTGGTCCTCCTCGGTCATCTCGAGGCTGTCCTTGTTCATCAAGGTCACGCGCTCGATCTGGACGCTGAGTTCCAGCCGCGCGAGCATCACATCGAGGACGCTGACCTCGTTGGTGAGCACGCCGTGCAGCTCGTCGTAGGTCTTCTCGATCGTGCCGCCCGTCGAGATGAGGGCGACGCGGAACGGATCGGGGGTGGGCTTGGCCATGGCGGGCAAGCTTACCCGGCCGGGAGCGCGCGCGAGAGCCCGGCCGCCCAGGCTTCGGCGCCGTCGTCCCAGGTCTGGAACCGGGGCGGGGCCGGCACTCCGCGATCCCGGAGCCCGAGATCCCGAAGTACGGCGCGTAGGGCGCGCGCGCAGCCTTCGGGATCCTCGACCTCGAAGAACTCGGCCGTTTCCCCGAGCGTCTCCACGTGGGCCGGAATCCTGGAAACCGCGACGGGGCAGCCCGCGCGGAGCGCTTCCAGTGGACCGATTCCATGGCCCTCCAGGCGCGACGGGAAGACCGCGCAGGTGGCGCGCGCGTATAGCTCGGCGACGCGCGCATCGTCCGGCGCCTCCTCGATCCGGATCCGATCCTGGACCCCGAGGGACGCGGCGAGTTCCAGCAGCTCGGTGCCGGTGTTCCCCTTGGGCGAGCCGGCCAGCACCAGCGGCGGTAGGCCTGCGTCCAGCGCGAGCGCGCGGACGACGAGGTCGAGGTTCTTGCGCGGCTCGATGTGGCCGAGGTGCAGGAGGAACGGCGCGGCTGCGTCGGGGCTTCTCGCCAGTACGGGCAGGTGATCGACGCCGTTGCCGATCACGCTCAGCTTGGACTCCGTCCAGGGGAACTCGGCGGCGACGCGCGACTGCATCCATTCCGACACGACGAAGATCGCGGCGGCCTCCTGGGTCGCCCGGGTGAGGACCTTGCCGCCGATGAGACGACGCACGAACGGCGCGCGGTCGAGATCCAGGCTGCGGAGATCGTGGATCGTGAGCGTGAAGGGAAGCGGGAGCCCGCGCGGCGTGGGCTGGTGCGCGGTGTGCACCAGATCGAACGGTCGTCCGGCCGCGGCTGCGCTTTCGATGGCGTCCTTCAGCGCCTTCGACTCGCCCGCGGCGCGCATCGGCGCCGGGAGCCAGTGCACGCGCGATCGGAAGATCTCCACGGAGTCCGGCAGGTCGAACGTGATGGGGACGCGGCCTTCGAGCACGGCGAGGCGTCCACCGCCTGCCTCGAGGATACGTGCGAGGCGAGGGAGGAGCTCGGCGTTGTGACGGCGCACGCCGCCCGCGGGCTGGCCGAGGCAGACGCCGCTGATGAGAAGTCGTGGTGCGCGACTCAAACCAGGGACCTCCAGTGAGAAACGAGCGCGTCGGCGGTGCGCTCCCAGGTGAACGTTCGGGCGTGGGCCATCCCCTTGCCTCGGCGGGGATCGTCCGCGCTGGATTCGAGGGCCGCGGCGATTCCGGCGGCGACGTCTTCGGGGCTCTGCGCGTCGACTTCGAAACCGAAGCCAGCGGCGGTCTCGGCCTGGACGGAATCCCGTGCCACGACGACGGGCGTACCCGCGGCGAGCGCTTCAAGCGTGGGGAGTCCGAACCCTTCGCTCGTGGAAAGAACGGCCGCGCAGCCAGCGGCCCGGAGGAGCGCGGGCACCAGCCTTTCCGGAACGACTCCGGTGAGGATCAGGTGAGGATGGCGTCCGCCGAGTGCGGTGGCCTCTGACGTGGCCAGGCCCGTACAGACCACCGGCGTGCGGGCGGCCTCGGTGGCGGCGAGCAGGAGGTCCAGCCGCTTCTTCGGTCGCGTGCCGCCGAGGCACAGGACGAAGGGGCGGCCCGGCAGACCCGGCAGCGCGGTGGCCAGCTCCTCGCGTCCGATCGTCGCCGGTCCGCTGAACTCGGGCCCGACGCCCCAGGGCACGACCCGGAGCTTGAGGTGGGACCCGAGGTCATGCGCCACCGTCGCGGAAGGCGTGATCACGAGGGCCGCCCGGGACCGGCCGAGCCGGGCCCAGAGCCGGTGCACGGCGCCCGCGTTCTCGCCTGCGCCATGGCGCCACGGGGCCTCGTGGACGGTCTGGACCACCGGCATGGGGGCCCGCAGCGGAAACGCCGACGTCCAGGAGTGGAGTACGTCGGCCCGGCCCCTGGAGGCCTCCCTGACGAGCTTCGTCTGTCGCCAAAGGGCCAGTGAGATGCCCTCTGGCGGAAGAATCGGCACGATATCGACGTCCCCACGCGCTTCCAGCGCCCCGAGGGCCGAGCGAACGACGCGCTGGACCCCGAGCGGGAAAGGACGTGAAACCGGAGATAGATCCAGGGCGATTCGCAACGGACAGCGGGGTACGTGCGAAGAACCATACACTTCCCCGTCCGCACGGGGCCTTCCCGCGCGCCCAACGTCCCTTCTCTTCCATGCAGAACACCCCTATCCGTCCACTCCGTTTCCGTCCATCGGGCGTGGTCGCCGTTCTCGGCCTCTGCGCTCTCTCTTCCGGCTGCTTCGTCAGTCGCTCCCTGACCAACCCTTCGATCCCCGCCGAGACCGTGGCGCAGATCGTTCCGGGCCAGTCCGACGCCAACGACGTGGCGCGTCTCCTCGGAGCCCCGAACGAGGTGGTCCAGCTCGGCCGCAAGTCGGCCTGGCGCTACGAGCACACGGTCGAGAAGCAGACAGGGCTGTTCCTCATCCTCCTGGGACTGCGCGGCGCGGACACCCAGGCCGACCGCGTGTGGGTCTTCTTCGACGAGGACGACAACGTCAGCCATATCGGGTCGCTTCTTCAGGCTTCCGAGGCCGAGTATGACCTGCCGGTTTTCTAGGGGAGTCGCCACCTGCGCGGCCCTCTCGGCCCCGTTCCTCACCGGCTGCGCCCAGGGCGCCTACTCCCAGTTCCGTGTCTTCCAGGAGCCGCTCGAGGCAGCGGTCGCAGGTCTGAGGCCAGGGGAGTCCGATTTGACCGAGACCCTCGATGCGCTCGGCGCTCCTGTCTTCGTGGTCGAGGTCGGGCTCGGTATGGCGCTCGCGTGGGGCTGGCAGGCGACGACGGACTGGAACGTCCAGGTCACCGGTCCCGGGAACGCCCGCGGAAGATTTCAGTACGCCAGTTCGGACGAGCGCACGGAGGGTCTCGTGCTCTTCTTCGACCCGGCGTGGACGCTGACCTCGCTCCAGTCCGGACATCTCGTCGACCTGCTTCCGAAGAGCCGGCGGCCTCGCGACATCTATGATGACCTCTTGGATGACGTTTCCGACGACGGGACCTCCGAGTAGCCCTTCGGATCACGCGCCGACTAAGATGGACGCGTGATCCAGTCCAACCCCAGCTCGCCCGCGTTCACGGCCTGTCCCCTGGACTGCCCGGATACGTGCGGCGCCATCGTGGAGCGCGACAGCGCGGGCCGGCTCGTCAGGCTCCGGGGCAACAAGGACCATGCCTGGTCGAGCGGCTCCCTCTGCGGAAAGACGGCCGTCTACCACGAGCTGGTCAACGCGCCCAACCGGCTGCGCGTGCCTTTGATCCGGCGGCGATCCGGGTTCGAGGAAGCGACCTGGGACGAGGCCATCGGGCACATCGTCTCGCGCATGGACGGCATCGACGGCGCGGACGTTCTCGCGCTCTACTACGCGGGCAACATGGGCCTCGTCCAGCGCAAGTTCCCGCTGCGGTTGATGCACGCCCTCGGTGCGAGCTTCCACGACAACGGCGTGTGCGACGCCACGGCCGAGGTCGGTTTCCAGACGGTGATGGGGCGGTCCGTCGGGCCGGATCTCGACGAGGAAGGGGATCCGGCCAGCTGCGACCTCTTCGTGCTCTGGGGCAGCGATGCCAAGCGCACGACGCCGCACCTGATGCAGCGGCTCAAGCGGCTTTGCGACGGCGGCGTCAAGGTCCATGTCATCGACATCTACCGAACCGAGACCATCGCCAAGGTCGAGGAGTGGGGCGGCCACGGCCTCATCGTGCATCCGGGATCCGACGCCGCGCTCGCGCTCGGTCTCGCCTCGCGTGCGTTCGACCAGCGCGCGGCCAACCTCGAGTTCCTGAAGGAACACTGCGTCGGCGCGGCCGAGTTCCGGGCAGAGGTCACCGGTGCATGGCCGATGGCGCGCATCGCCGAGTGCACCGGACTGAAGGAGGAGCAGGTCAAGGCCCTTTCCGATGCGCTGCACGCCGCGAAGCAGCCGCTTCTCAAGGCAGGCATCGGCTTCGCCCGTCGCCGCAACGGCGGCGAGGCGATGCGCGCGATCGCGAGCCTCGCGGCGACGCTTGGACACTCCGATCGGCTGTTCTTCCAGACCGGCGATCATTTTGGCTTCGACGAATCGCCGATCGTGCGGCCGGACGTCCGGACCGCGCCGCTCCTGCCGCCCGTCAGCCAGGTGGGCCTCGGGCGCGTGCTGGACGAGGGTGCCTACCGCGCTGCGTTCGTGTGGGGTCACAACCCGGCCGCGACGCTCCCCGATTCGGTGCGCATTCGCCGCGGGCTGATGCGCGACGATCTCTTCCTCGTCGTCCATGAGCTCTTCATGACCGAGACGGCGCAGCTCGCCGACGTGGTGCTGCCCGCGACGGCGCTGACGGAGCACTCGGACGTGTTTCGCAGCTACGGGCACCGGACGCTCCAGGTCAGCTGGCGCTCGACGAAGGCGCCCGCGGATCAGAAGAGCAACGTCCAGTGCTTCTCGGCGCTCGGCCGCGCCCTCGGTTTCGTCGGCGACGCGGCCTTCCCGGATGAGCGCCAGGGGCCCATCTTCGAGGTCGACGAGGACGTGATCGTCGGCGACTTCCTGGCGGTGAACCGCAAGCGCTTCACGGGCGACGAGTACCACGCCGCGCTCAAGGGCGAGCCGGTCAAGCTGCTGCCGCGGGTGTTCGCGGACCGCGGGACCCCGAGCGGCCGGATCGAACTCGTGTCCGAAGCCGCCGAGCGGGCAGGTGCGCCGCGCGTGGCCACGTACCTCCCGGACGACGGCGCAGGAATGCGAGGGACGTTCCAGCTGATCTCCGCTCCATCCAGCGCCACCCACAACAGCACTTATCTGCACGTGCCGCGTCACCGAGAGCGCCTCGGCATTCCCCTGGCGCACCTGCATCCCGCGGACGCGAAGGTCGCGGGCATCGAGGACGGCGGCGGCGTTCGTGTGAGCTCCGAGTTCGGCGCGATCACGCTGACGGCGCGGCTCGACGAAGACCTCCCTCGCAAGACCGTGCGCATCGACGGCTTCCTCAACGAGTCGCTGGTGCCCGAGGGCATCGGCGTCAACGCGCTCACGAGCCCCGAGGTGTCGGACCTCGGCGGCGGCAACGTCCTCTACAGCAACCGCGTCGAGATCGAAGCGGCCGCGACTCCCACTCCTTCGGAATAGCCACACATGGATCTCGGACTCCAGGGCAAGACGGTTTTCGTGACGGGCGCGTCGGGTGGCATCGGCCTCGCCGTGGCCGAAGTGCTGGCGGCGGAAGGCGCGAACCTGGTGCTGCAAGGGCATCGTCAGTTCGAGGCCTTGAGGACCTGGGTGGGCGAGCAGGAGTGGAGCGGTCGCGCCTTGGCCGTGGAGGCGGACGTGACCGCCAGCGAGAGCATCGAGGCAGCGTTCGAGCGCGCCGTCGAGCGCTTCGGCCCCCTGCACGGCTGCGTCGTGAACGCAGGTATCTGGCCGCCAGAGGACACGCCGCTGGCGGACATGACCGAGGAGCGGCTGCGCCGCACCCTCGACGTGAACCTCGCCGGCGCGGTCTGGACCTCGCGGGCGTTCCTGCGCTCGATCCGTCAGACCGGCCCGTCCGAGGTCGGCGCGGGCGCTTCCATCGTCTACACGGGGTCCACGGCCGCGAAGTTCGGCGAGAAGGGGCACAGCGACTACTCGGCCTCGAAGGCGGCGCTCTACGGCCTCATGCGTTCCCTGAAGAACGAGATCGTCGACATCGATCCCTACGGCCGCGTGAACGTGGTGGACCCGGGCTGGACCGTCACCGAGATGACCGAGAAGAACCTCGACGAACCCGGCGTGGTCGAGCGGGTGGTCCGGACGATGGCGGTGAAGCAGCTCGCGCGCGCCGTGGACATCGCGAATGCGCTGGTCTTGCTGCTCTCGCCGACGGCCAGCCGTCATGTCTCGGGCGAGATCCTGACCGTTGCGGGCGGCATGGAAGGCCGCGTGCTCTGGGAGGCCGAGACGGTGGACGCCTCGGCGGTGAGGGAGCGCCTGAGATAGCCGCCACGGTCCGCACGGTTCGGATGGAGGGCGACTTCGCTATGCTGCTGGCATGGTGAATACCCAATCAGCGCCCGAGGCGCCGCGACCTGAGCTGACCGTCCGGGCCATCGTGCTCGGGCTTATCCTCGCGGTCGTCATGGGAGCGGCCAACGTCTACGTCGGCCTCTACGCTGGCATGACCGTGTCGGCGTCGATCCCGGCCGCCGTCATGGCGATGCTGGTGTTCCGATACGTCTTCAAGGATCGATCGATCCTGGAGGCGAACCAGGTGCAGACCTGCGCCTCGGCGGGGGAGAGCCTGGCGGCGGGCATCATCTTCACGATGCCCGCGCTGATCCTGATGGGGACGTGGACCGACTTCCACTTCTGGACCGTCACGGGCGTCGCGTTCACCGGCGGCCTGCTCGGGATCCTGATGATGATCCCGATGCGCAAGGTGTTCATCACCGAGTCCTCGGACTTGCCGTACCCCGAAGGCATCGCCTGCGCGGCGGTGCTGGAGTCGGGGGAACACGCGGACAGCGCCGGGGCGGCCGACGCCGCGCGCGGGCTGATCCTGGGCGGCCTGATGGGCGGGCTCTTCAAGGTGGCCGCGAGCTTCCTCGGGCTGCTCAAGCCGACGCTGGAGGGCGCGCGCGCCATGGGCGATCGGGTGCTCTACTTCGGCGGGGACGTCTCGCCGATGCTCGTCGCCGTCGGCTACATCGTTCGACTGAACGTCTCGATCCTGCTGTTCCTCGGGGGAGCGATCGGCTGGCTCATCGCGATCCCGCTGTTTGGGGGCTTCGAGGCCTTCCAGGCGGGAGGCGGCACCGTAGAAGCGTACCCCCGGGACCTCTGGTCCAACAAGGTGCGCTACATCGGCGTGGGGGCGATGGTCGTCGGCGGCATGTCCTCGATCTGGGCCGTGCGCGGCGGGCTCGTCGCGGCCTTTCAGCACCTGACCGGCGGTGCCAAGGGGCTCGCGGGCAAGGCCTTGTCGGAGCGCGACCTTCCGACGCCGATCATCCTGGTGCTCGGCCTCGCTGCCATGGGCGGGATCGGCGCGCTCTACTACGGATTCACGGGCGGCAACGTGCCGATCACGCTGCTGCTCGTGGTCGTGGCGCTCGTCGCTGCGTTCTTCTTCACCGCGGTCGCGAGCTACATCGTCGGCCTCGTCGGCAACTCGAACAGTCCGGTCTCCGGCATGACCATCACCGCGGTGCTGGCGGCGGGTGGGCTCCTGTACCTCGTGGGCTACCGCGGCCCCGAGGCGGCGGTGGCGACCATCGGCGTGGCCGCGGTGATCTGCTGCGTCGCCTGCACATCAGGGGACGTCTGCAACGACCTCAAGACCGGAGCCATCGTCGGCGCCTCGCCGTTCCGCCAGCAGATCATGCAGATCAGCGGCGTCGCGGTCGCCTCGCTCGTGATGGCGCCGATCCTGACGCTGCTCAACAACAACGTCGAAGGAGGCATCGGCGGCGAGAACCTCTCGGCGCCCCAGGCGGGGCTCTTCGCGAGCCTGGCCCAGGGCTTCTCGGGCAAGGCGCTCCTGCCCTGGAACCTGATCCTGATCGGCGCGGCCATCGGCGTCGGCATCCTGGTCGTCGACGCGGCGCTCAAGGCGAGCGGCGCGAAGTTTCGCGCGCACCTGATGCCGATCGCCGTCGGGATCTACCTTCCGTTCTCGCTGGCGCCGCCCATTCTCATCGGCGGCATCCTCAGCGCGATCGTGCTGCGCGGCTCGAAGTCCGATGAGGAGAGCGAAGCGCGCTCCCAGCGCGGCGTGCTCTTCTGCTCCGGCGTGATCGCGGGTGAGGCTCTCATGGGCGTCGGGCTCGCGGCGCTCGCCGCGGTGGGCGTCAGCAGCGTGACCGTGACGGAGAACGAAACCGTCACGACCTGGGTGACATGGGCTGCCGTGATCCTGGGGATCGCGCTTTTCGCGTCCCGGACGCGCGCCGCCAGGCAGTCGAGCTGATCCGGAATCAGCGGTCGAAGCGGATCGGCTTGCGGACAACGAGGGCGGCGGTCTGGCCGCCCAGCGTCCCTGGCCGGAAGCGCCAGGTCCGGACTGCCGCGACGGCGGCCTCGTCCAGGACCTCGTGCCCGCTGGAGGACTCGATGCGCACGCCGGTGACGGTTCCGTCGGCGGCGACGTCGATGAGGAGCACGGTGGTGCCGGTCCAGCCGCGACGCTCCGCGAGGCGCGGGTAGATCGGGGGCGGGCACTCGCTCGGGATGGGGCTCGGCAGGACCATGGCCTCCGACGCGGTGGCCTCGGCCGTCGTCTCACCCTCTTTCTCGACGGGGGCTTCGACATCCGCGACGGTCGAGCTCTCCGAGGGAGCGGCTTCGGCCGGCTGGGATTCGACGGGCTGGGATTCGGCGGGCTCCGGCAAGGCGACCGCTTCCGAGGGCCGAGCTGGGTTCGGGAGTTCCAGGTCCTGCAGAAGGTCCAGCGGATTCAGTTCGGGCGGCGCCAGCGGAGCCTCGAAGGTCTCCGGCTCGACGGGGGCGAACGGATCCGGAAGGTCCTCGCTGAAGAGGTCCTCGAAGTCGTCCAGGGGAATCGGCTCCAGGACCTCGACGGGTTCCTGAAGTTCGGCGAGGCGCTCCTCTTCGGGTTCGTCGAGGATCGTCCTGTCGGGCGCCTCCATCCGAGCGGCGACCACGTCGCGGGAGCCCTCTTCCGGCTCTGACGGGGCCCACGGGGAATAGAACGCCAGAACGATGGAGGCGACCGCCGCGCCGTGGACGGCCAGGGACACCCCGAGGCTCATCGGGCCCAGGGCGCTGCCGGCGGGCACGCCAGCGGAGGAGCTGCTCGACGGGGCGAGGGCCTGGCTGGTGGGTGGGTTCGTGCGCGCTGGCGGCATGGGTCGTCTGGAACGGAGCACCGCACTGGCGGCTCATGAATTCTGCGGGATTGCTGAACCGGAGGCGACAGGTCCCGTTCGAAAGCGCCGCACGGGCGCGCAGGCTCCCTCTCCTTCGGCCTGTGCTGGCCCTTTTCCACCCACCCTCTGTCTCAGAATTTTCCGTGGCGATCCCCTCAGGCCCGCGTGCCAACCTGTTCCTGACCCGCTCCGGACTCCGCTCCGGGGCCCTCGCGACCTGCCTCTCTCTCGGGGCGCTCACCACGCCGTCCTGGGCCGCCCTCCAGGTGGAGGATCCCTCCGACAAGAACTCGGCGAAGGCCGTCCGGGAGTCGAAGGAGCCCGGGGAGACGGTCGCTCTGGACCTGGATACGCTCGTGGTCACGCCGACCCTGCGGCCCGCCACGATTCTGGACGTACCCTTCACGGTGGATCGGATCACGGAGGAGCGCCTCAGCACCTTTCGAACGTTCCCGGAGGCTCTTCGCGACGTCCCCGGCGTGTTGACCCAGTCGACCGGCGTCGCCCAGGGGTCGCCCTACATCCGCGGCTTCACCGGCTTCCGAACGCTCCTCCTGATCGACGGGATCCGCGTGAACAACTCGGTCTTCCGCGACGGTCCGAACCAGTACGCGGGCACGATCGATCCGCTCGGGCTCCAGGCCGTCGAGGTGGTCAAGGGGCCGAGTTCGGTCCTCTACGGGTCCGACGCGATCGGCGGTACCATGCAGGCGCTGACGAAGAGCCCCACGATCTGGGATCGGCCGGTGGGTGGCGAGATCTACATGCGCGCGGCGGATGCCGCGAACTACGTGATCACGCGGGCCGAACTCGGCGGCGTGATCGGGTCCGACACCGCGTGGCATCTCGGTGGCACCATCAAGGACTTCGGCAATACGGAGGCTGGCTACCCGAGCGGTGAGCTTCCGAACACGAGCTACGACGAGTGGGACGGGGACTTCAAGCTGGAGCACAGGCTCGACCCGCTCAGCAAGCTGACCTTCGCGGTGAACCGCGTCGAGATCGATGACGCGCCGCGGACCCACCGAACGGTCGATGCGGTGCCCTTCAATGGCTCCAGCGTCGGCAGCGACCTGCGCCACGACTTCGATCAAACGCGGACGCTCGCGTACCTGCGCCTCGACACCGCGGCGGCCGCCTCCGGTGACTGGGAGACGCAGTCGACGCTCAGCTACCACCGCCAGGAAGAGCTACGCCAGAGGGAGCGCAGCGGCGGCCGTTTCGACGACTCGGGCTTCGACGTCGGGACGATCGGACTTCAGCTGCGCGCGAGCCGCGATACCTCGTTCGGCGCGCTCACGGTGGGGGCCGAGTGGTATCGCGACAGCGTGGACTCCTTCCTCGACCGCTTCGGCGACCAGACGCCCGCGGATGGCATCCAGGGCCCGGTCGCGGACGACGCCACCTACGATCTCGGCGGACTCTTCGCCGAGACGGCGTGGGACCTGGCCAGCCACACGACTCTCACGGCTGGAGCGCGCGCGACCTACGCGGCCGCCGACGCGAACGAGGTCCGCGACCCGGTCACGGACTCGCAGGTCTCCATCGACGAGGACTGGGCTGCGCTCACCGGCTCGCTCCGCTTCGAGACGCGCCTCATCGACGACGGCAAGCGAACCGTCGCTCTCTTCGGCGGCGTCTCCCAGGGCTTCCGTGCTCCGAACCTCTCGGATCTCTCGCGCTTCGATGCGGCGCGCACCGATGAGTTCGAGATCCCGAGCCCCGGCCTCGATCCCGAAAGGTACCTCGCCTACGAGATCGGCCTGAAGCATGAGTCCAAGGACCTGTCGCTGCAGTTCTCGACGTTCCTCACCGAAGGCGACGACATCATCCAGCGCTTCCCGACCGGCCAGGTCAACGCGGACGGGGACGTCGAGATCACAAAGGAGAACGTGGGCAGCTCGACGATCGGTGGCGCCGAGATCGGCGCCGCGTACCGCTTCGCGCCCGAGTGGACGGTCTTCGGCAACGCGGCGTTCCTGGACGGCCAGGAGGAGACGCGCGCGGGCCTCGGCGAGCCCGTGATCGAGGCGGTGCCGACGCGCCTCATGCCGTTCATGTCCCAGCTCGGGTTTCGCTTCGTCCCGGACGGCACCCCGTGGATCTTCGAGGCGCGCTGGCTGCACTCGAACAAGGCCGACCGCCTTTCGCCAGGGGACCTGCGAGACGACTCGCGGATCCCGCCCGGCGGCACGCCTGGCTACGAGGTGTTCGATCTGTTCGCGAGCTATCGCTTCAGCGAAGCCTTCCGCATGACGTTCTCGATCGAGAACCTTCTGGACGAGGACTACCGCGTCCACGGCTCGGGTCAGAACCAGCCCGGCCGCAACGCGGTGGTGAGCGCGCGCTGGTCGTTCTAGATGCTATGGGGCTGTCAGGGCGGATGAGGCGCAGGAGCCGAGGGTGAGAGTGGTGAGAGAAACGATGGACAGAGCGAGCGTGCCTTTCTTCATGCACGGATCGACGGAGTTGGCTTCGTGGGCTTCTGGCGCGTTCACGGAAAACGGCGGATTGCCTCAGCCGCTTCTATCGGATGGATGGCGAGCGCGATGTGGGGACCGGGGATGGTCCGCACCAGGACATCGGGCCGCATTTGCTGGATTCGCTCCAGGTTGCGCCTCGGAACGATCCGGTCCCTCGCAGCCTCCAGGTAGAGAACGGGGACAGGACACTGGACCAGCTCGTCGCGGACGTCGACGGTGAGAACCTCCCGGACCCGCGCGGCCATCACGGCCGAGGGGACCGCATCGTGCGCTCGGCCGATCAGCGCGTTAACCTCCTTCGACCCGTAGCCCGCCAGCGCGGTCTTGGCGATCGCCAGTGACCCGGTGAAGCCGAAGAGCACCGGCCAGGTGAAGTGGCGCGCGAACACGGGAACCCAAGGGAGGGGCTTCTCGACGAAGGAGGCGCAGAGCACGACTCCCTTCAGGCGTTCGGGTCGCGTGGCTGCGGCCATGAGGGCGAGTGGACCGGAGAAGGACCAGCCGAGGAGTACGAAGTCGCGACCCTTGGGGAGCGCTGCCAGAACGAGCGGCAGGAGAGTGTCATAGTCGCTCGGCAGCGTGGTCGGATAGGTGACGACCATGGCCTCCGAACCCCACGCCCGTAGAAACGGTTCGAAGAGGAAGCGCGTGCCATCCAGCCCGGGAAGTAGGACGAGCGTGGGTGGCTCGGGCGTGGAAGCGATGGGTACCATCTACCGTTCTTTCCGGCCAGCCGGGTCGTCGAGGAGCCAGGCCAGGAGCTCGACGATCTCGGCGGTGTGGAGTCCATCTAGCATGCCGCTCGGCATCCTCGAGATTGGATGGGCCCGGACGAGCTGTATGTCTTCGGCGGGCACGTCAACGAGCGCTCCGTCGGTTCCGCCGGGCTCCGAGGGCGGTAGCTGGAGAGTCGTCCATTCGGCGTCTTGTTCGACCAGGCGGCCCACGTAGACCTCGGAGTCCTTCGTCCAGACCTCGGTGTCGAGGTACTGGTCGGAGATGTCCCGGGACGGCTCGAGGATGGCGATCAGGAGATCGCGCGAGGTGAAGCGTCCGCCCGCATCGGTCAGGTCCGGGCCGGTGCCGCCGCCCTCCTCGCCCACGCGGTGACAGGCATAGCAGCCCGCTCGACGGAACGAACGCTCGCCGAGCGCGCGGTCGTTGGCTCCGGCGATCTGTCCGTGGACCGTGGCGAGCGCGGGGAGCGACCATTGCTCGACGAAGAGCGGAGTCTCCATCTCGTACAGCGGTGCCGCGGGCTCCGCGAGCGGCGGCGGCGTGTAGCCACCTTCGATGGCCCTCCCGGCGCGCTCGAGCGCGGCCTCGCGGATCCGGTTCAGGTAGCCCTCGATGCTGCGACCGCCCAGGAAACGGCGCGCGTCCGTGTGCAGGAAGTCGAGGTAGCTCTTCGCCAGCTCGGGTGTCCAGCCGCTCTCGGCAAGACGCAGCTGGAGCGCGAAGTCGATGGCGCGTTCCTGGGTTACGGCGCTCAGCATCCGCGGGACCGCGAACGCCGGCGCTCGGTCGGAGCCGAGGTACACGAGCAGTTCGGTCAGCTTGACGTCGTGGGGGATCGGCTCGTCGTGCGCTGGCACTTCGGCCTCGAGGCGCGCGAGCAGCGCGGCGCGAACGTCGTCAGCGGGCGCACCCGATCGCGCCAGGCTCAGTTCGATCGCCCGGAGCGCCGCGTGGCCCATCGGCACCGGCTCTTCCATCAGGTTCTCGAGGAGCGGCTTCTGCCATTCCGGGCCGCCGACCCGGGCGATCGCCAGCCAGCCGACCGGATCCTTGGCGGCCAAGGCGGCGGGCGCCCACGTTCCGATGGCCGGGTCGAGTTCGAGAGCGGCGCGCCTTGCCTGGGCCGCGAGCTTGCCGGGCTCCGCGGTGATCTCGGCGACGCCCCTCGGGGCATCGGCTGCGCGCGGCTCCTCGGCCGCGATCCGGTAGATGGCCGAGCGCCTGCCCCGGCCGCCGGTCACGACGGCCATGGAACCATCGTCGAGCCACACCATGTCCGTGAGCGGGAAGGGCCGCCCGCTGACGAACGGCTTCGGCTCACCGCGAAACGTGTCGCCATCCTCACGCAGCGCCACGCTGTAGATGATGCCCCGCGTCCAGTCGCCCAGAAAGAGCGCCTCGCCCAGCGCCCCTGGGAAGCGGCCGTCCTTGCCGTGCAGCACTCCGACCGGCGACGCGGGTCCCGTTTCGGCCACGGCATCCAGGGTGTCCGGCTCGCTCCCCATGATCTTGCCGGAGCCGCGGCGCCAGCCGAACTCCACGCCGGGTGCCACGTGGAGCAACCTCGGCGCGCGATACCACGGCGCTCCCATGTCCCACTCCATGTCCGCGTCGAACGCGAAACGGTTGCCCGCGCGGTCGTACGCAAAGTCGAAGGCGTTGCGAATGCCGGTGGAGAGGATCTCCCAGTGCTCACCGTCGAGGTCGCAGCGCCCGAGCCAGCCGCCATGGTCGTGCATGGCGTTCCCATGTCCGAACGTGTCGGGGAGGCTCGGCAGGAGCTGGTCGTCCCGCCAGTTCGGCACCATGTGGAAGCGCTCGACGTTCGCGGGGAAAGCCGTGGTGTTGCCCGCGATCACCTCCAGGTGTTCACCGTCCGGCGTCAACCAGATCGCGTGCGGTCCGTGCTCGCCCGAGCCATCGAGCTTCGTCAGGAGCTTCAGCTCGTCGTAAAGGTCGTCGCCATCCGTGTCGCGCGCGCGGAAGAGCCCGTTGTCCACGCCGGTCATCGCGTTCTGCATGATGTAGAGATCACGGCCGTGGACGAGGAGCCCCTGGGCGCCCTCGATGTCGAGGCCGAGGGGCTCGACGGTCGGCAGCCCGCCTTTCCGCAGGGTGATGCGGAAGAGCCCTTTCTCCGCCTCGGCCGCCGCGATCAGCCGTCCCTTTCCGTCGACGGCGAGGGTGACCCACGACCCGTACCCCCGCGGAACCCGCAAGATCTCCTCGGCCCTGTAGCCGGGCTGGACCTCCAGCTTCGAAGCCGCGAGCGGCAGGTCTGGCACGCCGCTGCTCTCTCCGCTCGGCATGCCCCAGGGACGGCGGTCCGTGGACTCCGCGCTGATGGGGCCGAGTTCCTCCGCGGGCTTCGGCTCGCCGTCGACCCGCTTGGTCCACCATCGATTCGTCTCGACGGACTCCTTCGTTCCGTCCTTGTACTCGATGTCGAGTCGGGCGATCAGGCCGGCGGCTCCACTCAGGTTCCACGCCTCGGCCCGCAGCACGATGGGCTTGCCCGCGCTCAGGGCCTTGATCATCTTGGGCTGCAGCGCCGCCGAGAACGGCGCCTTCCAGTCGTCTCCTCCTGCGAAGACCCGGTCGTTCATCGAGAACTCGACGCCGTCGTCGCACGTGGCGTGCAGCGTGGCCTTCTCGACGGGTCCCTTGGGATGCAGCCTGCGCTCGAAGCGCACCACCTGCGCGTCGCGCGCTCCCTCCGGCGTCCAGATCCACTGCGCGGTCCCGAACCTCGTCTCCGGCACGGTCGAAGCCGGAAGTCGCTCGACCTCGATGTTCCGGTAGCGAACTTCCATCGGCGGACCCTGGTGGAGCTGGAACGCGAAGCTGCCGCCGTCGAACATGGCCTCGCGATCGTCGTAGTCGCAGGTCAGCGTGCCGTCCACCCAGATCCGGATGCGCGTGCCCTCGGCGCGGACGCGGTACGTGTGCCACTCGCCCGGAGCCCCGAGCTTCTTGAGCTCCGCCAGATCGCCGAGCAGCTCGTAGGCAGAGTGCTTTCCGTTCTGCAGCATCCTCACGCCGCGCCGGGCGATCACGCCGCGGCCGCCCTGCTCGTAGATCCCGCCGGTCCAGTCGCGCGCCGCGTCCAGGTCGGCCTGGTAGCCCAGGACCTGGTGGTTCTCGCCGGGGATGCTGCGGAACTGCAGGCCCGAGTTGCTGCCCTGCCCGTCGATCCTGAACTCCAGGGAGATGTCGAAGTCGCGGTACTCCCCGTTCGTGTACGTGAGGTAGGTCGTGGCGGAGAGCGGGTTCTCGGGCGTGCTCCGGCCCAGGATGACGCCGTCTTCGACGGACCAAAAGCGCTCGTCGCCGGACCAGCCCGAAAGCGTCGAGCCGTCGAAGAGCGAGGTCGTTTCCTGGCCGAACCCGGGATGAGACAGCGAGCTAAGGGCGAGGACGACGAGAGCGGTCAGGCGAAGTCGTGGGCGGAGGGGATCCATGGACCCATCGTAGACGGTTGTCGGCGGGGCTCACGGGCAGGCTTTCCATAACACGGATCGCTGCGACGATCGCGCACGAGGGTGAGCTCTTCAGGAGGGAGCGAGCGGGGGGCCGAGTCGCTGCGAGCGCACCAGTGCCATGAAGGCCGCCACCACGATCCAGACTTCCGTCGCGAGGGTCGCGATGGCAGCGCCCTCCATGCCGTGGCTCGGAACGAGCCACGCGTTCCCGGCGACGTTGAGCAGAAGTCCGATGGCGGCGGCGACGAGCACCGAGCGCCCGCGCCCCGCGGCGACCACGGCGGTCAGGAGCGGCGCACCGAGGTGGACGGCGAAGGCCGCCCCGAGAAGCCACGCGAGGGAAGGCGCCGCCACACGGAACTCCTCGCCGAAGAGACCGAGAATCTCTTCTCGGAACGGGAAGGCGAGGCCCGCGACCGCTGCGCCGAGGAGCGCGCTGAGGCCCGCCAGTCCCATCGCCGCGCCCAGGAGTTCCCCGCGCAGATGAGCGCGCGTCAACCAGGGCTGGGCGGCGGACGCCGCGAAGACTCCGCCCATGATGGAGAGGCTCATCACGCGAACCGCGACGCCGTAGTGCCCGACCGCGGTGTCCCCTTCGCTCGCGCGAACGAAGACGTTGTCGACGTGGAAGTAGAGCTGCTGGCAGACCGCAGCGGCTCCCATCGGGATCGACGCCACGAGGAACGGCCGAAGGGGCGCGGGGGCCACGCCGCGGGTGCTCGGCAGCCCGGGGCGCCCGAAGTGATGCAGCGCGAAGTTTCCCAGCGTACTGCCGAACGCGATCGCAAGGAGGTAGGCAAGGGGCCGCGGCTCGCCGGTCTGGAGCAGCGCCAGCACGGCGGCGAGACTGCAGAGCGCCGCACCTGCGCGAACCAGGACTGGAGAACGCCACGCGATGCGGTCGCGCCACCCCAGCGTCGAGAGTTCCAGCACGTGGCTGAGCTGATAGAGGGCGGCAATGGCGAGGAAGGGCGCATCACCGCCTTCCAGCGCGAACCCCGTGGTCGCCACCGCGGCGACGACGAGGAGCGCCATGCCCATTCGCGCTCTCCGCGCCGTTCGGAGCACGGCGCCGGCGCTTTCGGGGTCCGAGGAAATCCGCTGGAGCGCCGTCGCCCCCGTGCCAAAATCCACGACGCCATCGAGCACGAGAAACGTGGAGATCCAGAAGGTCAGCCGCCCGAACGCTTTTCCTTCCAGCGCTTGCGCCAGGAGAAAGAGCGTGACGAACGTACACGCGGATCCCACGAGTCGGCCGCCGATCAGCCAGCCCGCCGCTTGGAACACACGGCGGGGAACGCGCGTCGGCGTGGGGTCGCTCAAGTCAACTCGCGGTCTTTCTCGGCCCCGAGCCCCGCGGGACCATCCGGCAGAAGGGCCGACGCCATCCGCAGGAGCAGATCGCCATCGATCGGCTTCGTCGTGTAGTCCGTGCAGCCAGCCTCGAGGCACTTCTCGAGTTCCCCCTGCATCGCGTGCGCGGTCACGGCGATGATGGGGAGCTTGCAGCCGATCTTGCGCAGGTGCCTGGCCGCAGCGTAGCCGTCCATCACCGGCATCTGCATGTCCATGATGATCAGGTCGATCGGTGAAGCCCCCGGCCGCCGTGATCCCTCGTAGCGCTCCACGGCTTCCTTTCCGTGGGACGCGAGGAGCACCTCGGCGCCCGCGTCCTCGAAGAGAAACTGCACGAGGGAGCGGACGTCTCGCCGGTCATCGACCACCAGCACGCGGCGGTCGAGAACCGCGCGCTCCGAGAAGGGCTCGCTGGCTCTGGCCGTCGAGGGGGTCACGGGTAGGACCGTGCGCGGGACCGGAGGATAGTCCTTGATGGGGAGGCTGACGGTGAACTTGCTTCCCGCGCCGGGCTGGCTATTCACCGTCAGATCACCCGACATGGCCTGGCAGAGGCGGCGACTGATCGTGAGGCCGAGGCCCGTGCCGCCCCGCTCGCGCTGGGACGAGTTGTCGACCTGCGTGAAGGGCTCGAACAGCGTGGGGATATCCATTGGGTCGATACCGATGCCCGTGTCCTCGACCTCGAAGAGAGCGCTCGACGAATTTGCGGTGACGCGGATCGCCACGCCGCCACGATCCGTGAACTTGACGGCGTTGCCGACGAGGTTCAGGAGTACCTGGCGAAGCCGGATCGGATCGCACTCGACGGCGGTCGGCAGCTGGGTGTCGTACTCCACCTTCAGATCGATGCCCTTTTCGATGGCCCGCACCTGCATCAGGGAGGCGACCTCCTCGACGACCTGCTCGGGCGGTGTGGGCACGAGCTGGACGGGCAGCATCCCGCTCTCGATCTTCGCGAGATCGAGGATGTCGTTGAGGATCTCCAGGAGGAAGCGTCCGTTTCTGCGGATCGTCTCCACGAGGTTGGTGTTGTCCGGATCCTTGAGGTGCTTGGCGAGGATGTCCGCGTACCCGAGGATGGCCGTCATCGGCGTTCGGATCTCGTGGCTCATGTTGGCCAGGAACTCGCTCTTGGCACGGTTGGCCGCTTCTGCCTGGCGTCGCGCTTCCTCGAGTTCCTGCGAACGCTCGAACTCCTCCGTGGTGTCCCAGTTGACGCCCACGAGAACCCGCCGCTTGGACTCCTCGTCGATGAAGGTTTCCCCCTGGGCCCCGAGCCGGCGGAGGGTTCCGTCAGGACGCAGCACGCGAAAGGAGTGCTCGTACGTCGACTCCGCTTCGATGGCTGTGCTCAACGCCTCATCGAGCCCCTGCACATCGTCGGGATGCACCAGGGCCATCACCTTCTTCAGCGTGACTTCCTCGGTGGCGTCCAAGCCCCAGAGGGCTCTTTCGGGTGCGTCGAACAGCAGTTCATCGGAGTCGAGGAACCACCACCAGGTCCCCATCTCGACCGAGCGCAGCGCGATCTCGAGCTGGCGGTTCAAGAGACGCAGCCTCTCGGACGTCTGGAAGCGCTCCTCCGTGTCGAAGCCCGAGACGACGGCCTGGACGTTCGCTCCGGACGAGCCCTGCATCGGGCTCGCCTGGAAGTCCAGGTGCCGCACCTCGCCACCGGCGTTTCTATAGGTGAGCGTGCGGCGGACCGATTCGCCCGCGAGGGCTTGCTGGACCAGCTCCTTGACGACCATGCGCGTCGCCTCGTCGTGGGACCACCACGGCGTCTGCTCGAACGGGAGCCCGAGAACCTCGTCGGACGTCGCATCAATGGCTTCCAGCAACTGGCGGTTGCATTCGGTCAGCCGGCCTTCGGAATCACAAACGCCGATGAACGCTTCCACGGCGTCCACGATCGATCGGAGGAAAGCGCTGCTCTTCAGCGCGCGATTCTCCGCTTCCACTCGCTCGCTGATGTCATCCACGGCGAGGCTGAAACCGCTCGCGACGGGTTCAGCAGACGTACGGCGCCCGCTGACTCGCCAGGACCGCCACTCGCCGTCGTGGGTTCGGCCGCGCAGTTCCACGTGGAAGGCCGTCTGTTCGTTCGACGACAAGGCGAGCACCAGCGATTGGATCCCCTCCATCATGTCCGGAGGCAGCACGTAATCGAGTTCCAGGCCCGCCGCCGAGCCAAGTGCCTTTCCGCTGACGTTCTTCTTGCCCGCCAGCAGCAGGCTGCTGAACTGACGGTTGGCGCTCGTGATCACGAGGTCCCTCGTCACGAGCGCGAGGCCGACGCCCGCGCTCGCGTAGACGGCGCGCAGCTCGGAGAGGCGGGCCGCCTCCTCGCGCCTCGCCCGGTCGACCGTCGTGATGTCGTCGAAGTTGATGACGCGACCGATCTTCGTTCCGTCGGAAGCCGTCAGCGGGCGCACGCGGCGCTGCATCACCGAGCCGTCCTTCAGCGTGATGCGGCGGAGGTTCGAATGCTCTTCGCCGGCGTCCATGGACGGCATCTGGTCGGCGAGGTGCGTGAGGTGGTGAAGGGGACGACCCACGTCCGCCGGGAGGATGTTGAAGATGCGCGTCGCCGTGGGCGTGTAGCGGAGAATTCGGTTCTCGCCATCCAGGAAGATCGTGGCGGCCTCGGTGTTGAGGAGCAGGTTCTCCACCTCGTCGTGCACTCGGGCCAGCTGCGCGTGGGCCCGCTGGACCTCCTCCTTGCTGGCGTTGAGCTCGTCATTGGTGGACCGCAGCTCTTCGTTGATGCTGATGAGTTCTTCGTTGCCGCTCTTGAGCTCTTCGTTCGCGGCTTCGAGCCTTTGTACCGTGTCCTCGTACTCGCGGCGCAGCTTCGAAAGCTCAGCTTCCAGCGCGAGAGCGTGGTCCGTCGAGGCCGCCTCCTCGGGCGCATGGGCCTCGACCGGGAGGCCCACCTCATGGAACACGACCAGGAACAGTCCGCTCCCGACGCCGCTACTCGGCATCGGCTGGACGGTGATCATCATCTGCTGCTGGGCATCGTCTCTTTGGACCCACACCCTGTCGACCACCACGCGCCGTTTGTGCGCGGTCGCTTGGCCGATCGCAGCTCGCAGGGCGGGACGGAGCCCCGGTCGGGCCAGCCAGAAAATGTTGTTCCTGAATTCGCCCGCGGTCACGCTGAGGAACGGGTCCATCCCGGGCGAGGCCGCTCGGATCTGGCCGTCCCCGTCGATGACGATACTCGCAGGGACGAACTCGTCGAGGACGATGCCCTTCATGAGATCGACGAGGTCGATCGGGCGGGGTTCGGCGTCGCCCGGCAATCGTCCTTTCGCCAGCGAGGGTCCGGAGGCGGCCTGGTTGTGCACGAGGCGCTGCGGGGCCACGTCACGACGAACCGCGATGTTGAACCGTTCCTCGACGGGATCGAACAGGCTCTTGTGCTCCAGGAGACTCTCGCTCGATCCCAGGAAGAGCGTGCCACCGGGCGCAAGCGCGAAGTGGAAGAGCGGGAAGAGCTTCTTCTGGAGATGCGGCCCCAGGTAGATCATCAGGTTCCGGCAGCTCACCAGGTCCATCCGATTGAGCGGAGGGTCGTTGATGAGATTGTGGACGCTGAAGAGGACGCGCTCGCGCAGCGACTCTTTCAGGCGCCACTGGCCGCCGCGCTCATCGAAGTACCGGTCGCGGAGCGCCGCGTCCAGCGGCTCGAGGCTGCCCTCGGCGTAGTCACCGCGCCGGGCCTTGACGAGTGCGGCCGCGTTGAGATCCGTGGCGAAGACCTGGAACGGGCGGTCGGAGTGGAGTACGCGGAGGAGTTCGGCGGTGAGGATGGCCAGTGAGTAGGCCTCTTCGCCGGTCGAACATCCGGGTACCCAGATACGAAAGGTGCCCGTCAATCCCGCGGCGGAGTCCTCGATGAGGCGCGTCTCGATCCGACGGCGCAGGGCGGCGAAAGCCTCCGGATCCCTGAAGAACGACGTGACACCGATCAGCACGCTCTGGACGAGCGCAAGGGACTCGGAGGCGCTTGCCTTGAGCTGCTTGAGGTACTCGGTGGGACTGCCCGCGCGAACCACGCCGATTCGCTGCGCGATGCGGCGCACCAGCGTCCCGTGCTTGTAGTGGCGAAGGTCGAGCGTCGAGTGGTGCAGTGCTGCTTCCGCAAACTCAGGAAGTAGCGCATGAATCTCGGCGTGGAAGTCCGAGGTCTCCGCGCCCCGCACCCTTCGCAGGTGCTTCTCGACGATGCGCGCCTGGGCCTCGTCCATTTCACCGGAGAAGTCGTTCTGGAGTCGAACGAACGCAGCGGCGTGGGCCGCGGCCTCCTCGATCCTGGCCAGATCGGTGGGATGGATCGAACCCCACGCGATGAAGACGGCGCGGTCTCCGAACACGTTGGCGACACGCCGTGCGAACTCGTCGAGGGCCAGGGGGCCGCTTCCGACCATCGGCTCGACGAGATACGTTCCTGCGGTGCCTCGATCGTCGACCACGGGCAAGTGGTCGACCCCCACGGGCACCGGGACGTCCTCCGCCACGTCGATCGGGTCGACGGCGCTTCCTTCCCGGGCGGACTCCCCCCATGCCTCCGCGGGCCCTTCCCCCTGCCCATGCCGCGTCCCATCCCCTTGGGCCTCCGCAGCGACCAGATGGGAAGGCACCAAGACCACGGCGCGTCCCAGCCGCCTGATCGACTCCATCAGGCCGTCGATCGCTGCTCCATGCCCATCAGCGCATGCGATGGCGACCACCGGCAATGGATTCTCCACTTCGTCGGCGGGGGAGTCGAACTCTCGTAATTTCATGGGCAGGCGAGGGATCGGCCGAGCGGACGACAGGTCTTGGCCGCCCATGGTAGTCCCTTCGGCAATACCTGGAAAGTTGAACCGCGGATCCACTGTTCCCTGGTGTCATGGTGGCATGAAGGAACCCGGCCACAGGGAGCCGCAGAGGCGCTCTGGAGCGCGGCCCGACTCCGGCGAGCCAGCGCCTGCACGCCTGGATTCTTCCGGAGACGCCACCTGGGCAGAGCCCTTCGTTCTCAGCACGGCTCGCACCCGGCTCAGGCCCTCGATGGCGCACGATGCCGCAGCGCTCTTCCCGCACGTTCACGGAGCGTCGGCCGTCACCGACTGGCTTTGCTGGAAAGGTCCGGACACGCTGGTCGACCTCGTCGATCGCTACGTTTCGTGGCGCCTGCATACACCGGCCGAACCGGTGTACGTCTTCGTCCTGGAACGGGTGGAAGACGGCCTCGTGATGGGCGAGGGCACGCTTCGCTTCGATGGTCATCCCGGCGTGGGGGACCTCGGATACTGGCTCGGTTCCGAGTTCCACGGCGTGGGGCACGGGAGCGATGCGGTGGAACTTCTCGTTCGCGCAGGCTTCGAACACTGTGGGGCCAGGGCGCTCACGGCACAGATCAAGGCAGGGAACGTGCGCTCGCTGGCGGCGCTCGATCGACATGGATTTCGTCGGGAGCCCGTCGGGGACGAGCAGGACGCTCTGGCGCTCTCCCCGGCGGATCGCCCGATCACGTGGGCGGCTTCGCTCAGTCGCCGAACCTGGGAGCGGATGAAGCGGGAAGCCGGGGAAGCCTGATCCGTCCCCACCGGGCACTCGATCGTCGAGGTAACCTCCGCTTGCACCGGGGGTAGAGACCCAGTCCGGGACGCCAGCGCCCGGGGCGCGTGGTGCCGTTGCGCGCTGGGCCAGGTTGGTCCAGGTTGGCAAGGGGATTGCTCCGCGACAGGGGCTAAGATCCGCAGGACCCTCCCAAGAGCATGACCTCCTTCCGCAACATCGCCTTCCTCACTCTGACCGCAGGTATCGGGATCGGGGCGTATCTGCTCGTGCAGGGGCCGCTCCTGCGGGGCGGCGAGGTGCGTGCTGACGAGCTCCCCGTCACCATCCAGCTCACCGCGGGCCCCGGACCCGATCGATCAGCGGCTGGGTCGGGCGATGGAGCTTCGAGCGAGCTCGCGCCGCTCGACCTGAAGTCAGCGGAGCGCGACACGGACTTCGTCGGGGGCGACAACGTCGGAACGACGGTCATCTGGCCCCTCGAGGTGGAGCTCTCGCTGGCGATCGACGGCAGCGTCGAGGTTCCCGAGGGGGCTCAGCCGATCAAGTGGGGGGCGAGCGCCGGGCTGAAGGGCTCCGTCCGAGGCGCGGGCGGCCAGCCCACATCGGCGACCGTCGAGTTCCTCTACGGGCCCAACGAAGGCCGCGTGCTCACGACGGACGGCCGAGGCCGGTTCGGGGCCAGCAACCTTCTTCCCGGCATCTCGGTGCTGCGCCTCACCACGGGCGATGGGCAGACCGTCGAGCGCGAGGTCAGCCTCACCTCCCGCACCCACCGCGACTTCCACATCAACTTCGCGGGGACCTCGTACATCTCGGGCACGGTCAAGGACGAGCAGGGCAGGCTGGTGGAGAACGCCGAAGTGCGGCTCGACGGACGACCCGCTTTCACCAACGCGGACGGCGAGTTCACGTTTGGCAACGTGCCCGCCGGATCGGCGCAGGTGACCGTTCGCAAGGAGGGGTACGCCCGCTGCAGCCAGAACGTAGGCGTCGGCTACCGGGAGACCGTCATCCCCGGGAACTTCGTGATCTTCCTGCAGAAGGGCGGCGACCTCCGGATCAGCATCAACCGCACCGTCGGTGCCGTCGAACCGTCGCTCGCCTACCTGATGCCCGCGGCTGGTCCAGGCAGGAGCGGCGATGGTCGCAGCTTTCCGTGGCACGAGATCAACCCCGTCGAGATCCCACCGGGCGGTAGCGCGCTCGTCGAGGGACTGCCCCTCGACTCCGTCAGCGTCCGCGTCTTTCACCGCGGCGCCGTCGCCAAGCCCGAGTCGCGCAACGTCCGCATCCACGGTCAGCGGGAGAACGCGGTCGCAATCGACCTGATGCCAGCGCCGACCGTCCGTGGACTCGTGCTCGACAAGGGGAAGCCCGCGGTCGGTGCGCGTATCGAAATCGAAGCCTCGGACCGCGCCCATGCGACGTCGCAGGCCATGAGCCAGAAGGGACCGTACTTCGCGATGAACATGGTGGCCACGACGGTCCCCGCCGCGTTCAACGAAACGACCGCCGACGCGAAGGGAACGTTCCTGTTCACGAGCCAGCCGGGCCTCATTACCACGTACTACGCAACGGCGACGAGCCGCGACGGGCTTCGCCGCGGAGTGGCGGTGATCAAGCCGGGTGATTCGAACGTCGCCATCGACCTTCAGCCGATCGAGGACGAGGCGGGCGCGCTGGAACTCGTTTTGCCGGGGCGCTTCCAGGGCCTGCCGGTCGAGGTGAGCGTCAACGGGGATCCATCGGACCCCTTCATGCTCCGTCCAGGTGAGCCGCTCCTGATCGAAGACCTGCCGCTGGGCCACTGGGACATCCGCGCGCGATGGCGCGGTACCGAGGTTCTATCGCGTCAGGTGGTCGAGGTGACCGGCGACACGGGGCAGGTGACCGGCAGTCTGCCGCCTGGCGCGATCCAGGGGCAGACCGAGGATGAGCGTCAGCGCGCCCTCGCCGCCGAGGAGATCGCACAGGAGAGCTACGGGGCCAGGCAGCGCTGAACGGGTCCGCGGAGACCCGGTCACGGCACGGTTTTTTGGCTCCGCGGCAGGACCGCGCAGCTATTCTCTTGCGGTGAATTCCCCAGCATCCGGCACCGCCGCGGCCTCTCCGAAATCCCTGCGCCTCACGGGCACTTCGCTCCAGCTCGAGGACTTCTTGCCTCTCCTGCACGGGAGGAGCTTTCGGCTGGAACTCGATCCTTCGGTCTACCCCGGCATCGAGGCCTCGCGGGCGATGGTCCAGGCGCACGTGGACGCGGGCGACGTGGTCTACGGGCTGACGACGGGTTTCGGTAAGCTCAAGAACGTCGCCGTGCCGCGCGCCGACCTCGTGGAGCTTCAGCGCAATCTGATCGTCTCGCACTGCGTCGGCATCGGTGAGCCCATGCCCGTTCGCGAGGTGCGCATCGCCCAGGTGCTGCGCCTGAATAGCCTCTTGCGCGGCGTGTCCGGCGTGCGGCGGGAACTCGTGGATCACCTCGTGGACGTGTTCAACCGGGGCTTCGTCCCCGTCATTCCCCAGCAGGGATCCGTCGGAGCCAGCGGCGATCTCGCGCCGCTCTCGCACATGGCGGCCTCGATGATGGGGTTCGGTCGCGCGCAGATCGTGTCCGCCGACGGCACGGCGTCGGCGATCATGGGTGCGCGCGAGGCGCTCGATCGCGTCGGGCTCGCGCCGCTGGAACTCCAGGCCAAGGAAGGGCTCGCGCTGATCAACGGCACCGAGATCATGAAGGCCTCTGGGATATGCAGCGTCCTCCGCGCCACCAACCTCTCGAAGTCGGCCGATGCCATCGCGGCGCTCGCGATCGAGGCGCTGAAGGGCAGCATCCGGCCGTTCCAGGATCTGCTCGCCCAGCTCAAGAACAACGAGGGTCAGCGACGCACCGCCGCGAACGTGCGCGCCTGCCTCGCGCATTCCGAGGTCCTCGCGAGCCACGTCGACTGCGATCGCGTGCAGGACCCCTACTCCCTGCGCTGCGTGCCGCAGATCCACGGCGCGTTCAAGACCTGCCTTGCCCACGTCAAGGATGTGCTTAGCGGCGAGCTCAACGCCGTGACGGACAACCCGCTCGTCGTCCCCGAGACGGGCGAGGTCTTCAGCGCGGGCCTCTTCCACGGCCAGCCGCTCTCCGTGATTCTCGACTATCTCGGGCTGGGAACGTGCACGCTCGCGAACGTCAGCGAGCGCCGCATCGAGCAGCTCGTGAACCCCGACCTCTCCGGGCTCCCCGCGTTTCTTTCGCCCACCCCGGGTCTGCACTCGGGGCTGATGATCGCGCAGTACGCGGCGGCGGCTCTCGCCTCGGAGAACAAGGTGTACGCGCATCCCGCGTCGGTGGATACGATCCCCACGAGCGCCAACCAGGAAGACCACGTATCGATGGGGGTGACGGCGGCCCGCAAGGCGCGCATGATCCTGGACAACGTCGAAGCGGGCCTCGGGATCGAACTCGTCTGCGGAGCCCAGGCCCGTGAGTTCACCAGGAGCCTGCGCGCGGGCCGCGGGGCGGAAGCTGCGTACTCGGCGATCCGCGAGACGGTCGAACCACTGGAGGGCGATCGCTACCTGCAGCCAGATCTGGAGGCGGCGCGCGACTGCATCGCCAGCGGTTACCTCGTCGAGCGGGTGGAAGCCGCGATCGGGCCGCTGCTTCCCTGAGGTTCTCGTCTCAGCTGGCCTCTTGCCGGAGGCGCGCTTCGAAGGCCTCGAAGTCCGTCGACTGCATCCATGTGGCCCGGTCTTCTTCCGAGGCGATGAGGCCGCCCGCGGTCCAGTAGTTCATCAGCTGCTTGACGCGACCGACGGCGCCCTTGGGCCGCGCGCCCATGCTTTTCAGCGTGTCGTGGTACTCGATCAGGAAGGCCGCGGCCTCTCTCCTGGAGACCTCGCGGCTGGTGAAGATCCACGGGCTCTTCAGCGCGCCGCGGCCGACCATGACGAACGCGCAGCCGGTCTCGCGGCGCATGCGCTCGAGGTCGGCGTGCTCCCAGGCGCTGCCGTTGCCGGCCACCGGGATCGAGACGGCGTTCACGGCGCGCTCGATGCGCGTCCAGTCGACCTCTTCGCAGTAGCCTTCCCGGCGCGTGCGGCAGTGGATCGTCAGCATCGACGCGCCGCCCGCTTCGGCCGCGCGGGCCAGCACCTCGACGTCGTCCGCGTGATCGAAGCCGGCGCGGATCTTGGCGGTCACCGGCGCGCGCCCTTCGGCTCCCTCGACGGCGACGCGCACCGTCTCTTCCATCGTCACGGGGTCCTTCAGCGCGGCAGCGCCCGCGCAGCCCCGAAGCGCTCCCTTCGCGGGGCACCCGAAGTTCAGGTCCACCACCGGAACGCCGAGGTCGATCGCGTTGCGCACCGAGCCGCGGACGCCTTCCAGGTCGTTCCCCATCAGCTGGAGGCCGACCGGGATCGGGAATCGATCGGCGCCGAGGTGCTTGCGCATCTCCGACTTGGAAACCGGCCCCCGAATGACGCGCACGAACTCCGTGAAGGCGCCGCCGAGGTCGCTGGCCGCGTGGCGCTTCAGGACGTGCCCCCGGAACGAAGGCGCCGTGACGCCCTCCATGGGGGCGAGCAGCCAGGGTGCGGTGAACGGAAGGCCTTCATGCACAGGCGCCGCCAGCTGAACCTGCGCCGCCAGCTGAACCTGCGCCGCCAGCTGAACCTGCGCCGCCAGCTGAACCTGCGCCGCCAGCTGAACCTGCGCCGCCAGCTGAACCTGCGCCGCCAGCTGAACGGGCGCCGCCAGGCCAGCGTTCGCCGCGGGAACCCCGCGAAGGGCCGTGGTATCGGATGGGGTGCTCACGCGGCCCCTATCTTAGTCCACAGACCGGGCTCGGAACGATTAGACTCCGCTCCATGTGGACCCAATCCTCGGCGCTGGATCAAAACTGGGCGGAAGCGTTTCCGCTGATCGACGTGGAAGCGGCGGCGCGCCGCATCGCGGGGCGGGTGGAGCGAACGCCGCTCGTCCCGTTGCCGAGTCCGACCCCGGCGCTGGAGATCCTCGGCAAGCTGGAGAATCGTCAGCTCACCGGTTCCTTCAAGGCGCGCGGTGCGCTCAACAACGTCGCGCAGCTGCGTGAGGCCGAGCGCCAGCGCGGCGTCGTGGCCTCCAGTTCGGGGAACCACGGGCTGGCGCTCGCCTGGGCCGCGAGCGCGAGCGGGGTTCTCGCGACGATCGTGATGCCGAAGGACGCGTATCCGAACAAGATCGAGGCGTGCCGCTCCCACGGCGCCCAGGTGGTTCTCGCCGAGGACCGCTGGAGCGCGGATGACATCGCGAAGGAGCTGGCCGACAGCGGCCTCGTCTGGATCCACCCCTACGACCGCGCGGGCACCGTCGAGGGCGCGGGCACCGTGGGGCTGGAGATCGCGGAAGACGCGCCAGAACTCGACGCCGTCGTGGTCTGCGTGGGCGGCGGGGGACTCTCCGCGGGCACGGCGCTCGCGCTCCGGCGGAAGCTCGGCCACCACGTCGTCATCATCGGAGCCGAGCCCGAGGGCGCGGCGGCCATGGAGGCGGCGCTGATGCGCGGCGAATCGGTCCGTCTCGCGACGATCACCAGCGAGATCCAGGGACTCACGACGCCGTACGCGGGCCACCTCAACGTGGCGATCAACTCGTCGGCGCTCGACGCGATCATGACGGTGCCGGACGGCGAGATCTACGCGGCGCAGCGCGTCCTCGTCAACGAGGACCCCGCGATCGGCTGGGCCGCCGAGACCGTCGAGCCGGCCGGGGCCGCCGCGTTCGCCGTCGTTCGTGCCTCCTGGTTCGAGCCTCGCCTCCGTCAGATCATGGTGGCGCGCGGGATCCGGCGTGCAGCGGCGCCGAGCCTGCGCGTCGCCGTGACCATTTCGGGCGGAAATCCGGCGCCGCTTCAGCTCGCGGGTCTTCGGTCGTGAGGGGGGCTCTGGGCCAGTGGCGCCTGGTCGCCTCGGTTCTGCTGCTGGCCGGCGGTGTGCTGCCCGCGTGCGGCGGGTCGTCCGATTCGAAGGGCGCGGCGCAAGGTTCCGCTCTGGGTTCCGCTCTGGGGGTCGAGCCATGGGGCCTCGCGGACACCGGACAGGATCAACCGTCGGGCGCGGTCGATTTCGGCGCGTGCGACACCGTGATCGTCATCGCGCTCGACAAGGTGATGCGCTCGGAGTGGATCGATCGCGCGGGGGCCGTCGCGACGCCGCATATCGAGTCGATCGTCGCGGGCGCGATGAAGGTCGCCGATGCGATCGTCACGTCGACGGCGGGCAACGCCGCACTCGCGTCCCTGCTCACGGGAAGGCACGTCACCGAGCACGGGATCGTCTCGCTCCGCGATACGGCTCGACAGACCCTGCCCGAGTCGGAGCGGACCCTCGCGATGGGGTTCCACGACCTCGGGTGGACCACGATCTTCAGCTCGGGCAGCCCGCTGCACGCGCGCGGGTTCTCCGGTTTCGACCGCGGGTTCGATCACTACGAGGCGCCGCGGCTCTCGGAGGAGTCCAGGCTCGCGGCGGCCACGGGCAACGGAGCGCTCGTGCCGTTGAGGGCCGCGCTGGCGGCGCAAAAGCCCGTGTTCGCCCTCGTTTGCTTCGACGACCTCACGGCGCGCGCTCTCCGCGCTCCTTCCCCGGAGGCGACCGTGCCCTTTGTCCGAGCCCGCCTCGGTCCCCTGGCGCGCGAGAGAGCGGACATCGAGGCAGGGCTGCGCTCCCTCGACGTCGATCCGGCGAAGGCGCTGGCCGATCTCGCGCAGCTACTGGCTCGGGCGCGCGGTAGCGAGGCGTCCTCTGCCTGGAACATGGCGCTCCGCGATGCCTACCTGTCGCTCATCGACGACGCCGTGGGCGAGATCTTGAACGCCGTCGAGGCGGCGGGCCGCGCCGAGCGAGCACTGGTGGTCGTGACCGGACTGCGTGGCACGCTGCCGCCAGGGTATCGGCACGAGTCGGGTGCGCTCTTCACGGCCGATGCCATTCGGCTGCCGATGGTGATTCGCTGGCCCGGCGGCGTGGGGCGAGGCGAGATCGTGGAGGAAACCGCCTCCCTTCTCGATCTGCCCCACGCGCTCGATGACGCGTTCGGCCTGGATCTCGGCGAAACGGCGTATCGCGCGGCGGATCTGAGCGTCGCTCCCGGCCCGGCGTTGCCCGGGAACGCACTCGTCGTCGAATCGCAGCGCCAGCTCTTCGCAGCGGTGGGCGGAGACATGCACGTGGAACGCTACAGCAACGGCCACGTCGTCGTCTTCGATCGCGAGGGCGGCAAGGCTCGCCAGGCGGACGAAGCTCGTGTGGCGCAGTTCACGGAGGAGCTTCAGGACTTCGTCGACGAGGCGACGGCCTTGCGCGTGACCTTCAGCCTCCGGGATCCGGATCCGAGGCTCGACATGGAGATGGCCTGGGAGACGGGCGACGGCGCCGTGCTCCAGCCCGGGGAAGATCGGCCGGCGGTGCGCGGGAAGGTCGAGTTCCCGGGGGCCGATGGCGGGCGGAGGGAGGCGGCGCTGGCGCTGACCGAGCGCGACACCGCCCTGCGGATCCGCCTGCGGACGCCCGGTCGCGAGATCCTCGATCCGCCGGGCAGTCTACCGCCGACGCTCGGGCCGAGATCGGTGCGGCTCGGGACCTCGTCCGGTTCGACGTCCCTGGCCAATCTTCCGGTGATGTTCGCACCGCTGGACGACGTGGGACCCCGGGCTCAGCCCGATGCGTCGCCGGAGGAAGCGCCGCCGGCTCGCCTTCGATTCGAGCGCGCGGACGGGCTCTACTGGACGCTCTTCGTGGACGCGGGTCCTGAAGGCGCGGGTCCTCAGGGCCCGGATGCTCAAGGCTCAGGTGACGGGGGCGCAGAGACCGAGGTCTTGCTTTCGGTCTGGCCGCCGCGGCATGTGTCCGACGCGCTCGAGGTCCGCGCGGGAGGAGGGACGCGCAGCGAGCCCGTTCCTGGCCGCCTCGACATGGTGAGGATCCACGGCGTCGCGCCGCTCGTCTGCCGGGTCAAGAAGCTCGCGAAGGAGGACTTCCTCGTGGCCTGCTGGACGCCCGAGGGGTTTCTGGCGCCGACGGAGATGGAGTTCCACGGACTGCGCCTCGCCGACCGTCAGGCCTTCGAATTCACGCTGTTGCACTGGCAGCCAGCGGCGTCCGCCGCGCTACCGAGCCTCGACCCGGCGCTCTTCCGTGCGGGCGGGGACGCGGGCGGCGACGTGGCCGCTTCTCCCGATGGCGGCCCTTCGTTCCTGATCGAGCGCGTCGAGTTCGGACCCCTGCCCACGCTCTTCTCGCCCCCGGACGCCAGCGATGCGGCGGAACTCGTGCGCCTTTCCCCCGGCGAGTGAAGCACGACCCTCTGCCGCTCCATCGTCCTCCCCTGCTGTATCCTCCGCCGCAGTGAAACGCATCATCCTCTGTCGGCCCGCAGGGCCACGCAACATCGGTTCGATCCTCCGGGCCGCCCTCAACTTCGGGCCTGCGGAAATCGTCATCGTGGCGCCGGCGCGACCCTCGCTCCTCATCCACCCGGACTTCGAGCAGATGTCCCACGGGGGCGAGGGGAGCCGCGAGACGATCCAGGTGGTCGACACGATCGAGGAGGCGCTCGTCGATTGTCACCACGTCGTCGCGTTCACGGCGCGGGCGCGTCACAAGCAGCTCCGCGTCAACTGGCGCGACCATGCGCCGAAGCTCCAGGAGATCGCGGACAGCCCGGACGAGCGGCTGGCGCTGGTCTTCGGCAGCGAGGAGAGCGGGCTGACGCGCGAAGAGGCGGCAGCCGCCACCGAGATCGCGCATCTCCGGACCGCGCCGGCTCACACGTCGCTGAACCTGGCGCAGGCGGTGACGGTGGTGCTCCACAGCCTCTTCACCGGCAACGAGGTGCACCAGCACGAGCCGAAGCCGAAGCGCCTCGATAGCGGCTCGCGCGAGTTCCTGAAGCAGAAGATGCACGCCGTGTTCACGAAGGGCGTGGCGCGGACGGAGTCGGCGGCCGAGGACATCGGCTCGATGATCGACCGGATGTTCACGAGGGCGCCGATGGAGCCGCGGGACGCGCGGGCCTGGCACCTGATCCTGCGGGCGATGGGGTCCGAGGCGGAACCGTCCGAGTTCGGGACCCCGGCCCAGGAAAAGGGCGCCCGGCGGAAGCAGGCGCTGGAGCGCAGGCGACGGCTCGACGGCGAGCCGCCTGCGACGGATTGAGCGTCTCCGGGCGGGCGTTCGAAGCCCCTGGCATGGGACCGGCCCCGAGAGAATGAAGATCCCGCCTTACCTTCCGGCTCCGGCGTCCTAACCTGCTCGGGCGACCCCAGCCCATGAGGGGGTCGCGACAGACGCCATGGTTTACCTCAGCAAGATCTACACCCGCGCCGGCGACGACGGCATGACCCAGCTCGGGGACGGTACGTCGCTTCCCAAGCACCACCTCCGCGTCGCCTCCTACGGCACGTGCGACGAACTTTCGAGCGTCCTCGGGATCGCGATCGTCACGATGGCTGGCGTCCAAGGGGGCGAAGGCGACTCCGAGGCGGTCAGCTGGCTCAAGACGATCCAGAACGATCTCTTCGACGTGGGCTCCGATCTCTGCGTGCCCGGGGAGGCTGGCGACAAGCTCCGGATCACCGAGGGCTACGTGAAGAGGCTGGAAGGCTGGATCGACTCGGTCAACGCGAACCTGGAGCCGCTGCACTCCTTCGTGCTGCCCGGTGGCAGCGCCTCGGCGGCCTGGCTGCACCTCGGGCGCACGACCTGTCGTCGCACCGAGCGCTGTGTGTCGGAGCTGGCGGCCGCCGAGGAAGAAGGGCGCGTCAACGCCGAGGTGCTGCGCTATCTCAACCGGCTGTCGGATCTCCTGTTCGTGATGGCCCGCGCGGCGAACGACGGCGGCAAGGACGACGTTCTCTGGGTTCCCGGTAAGAACCGCTGAGGGCGGGCCATGGCGTTTCCCCTCGATACGGTGACGAGCGCGGAGTGGGTGGCCGAGGTCGAGCGTGACGTCGTCGCGCTCCTCGCCGACCACGCGCACTGCGAGCTGAAGGCGGCAGCCTCCGCTCACTCGCTCATCGCGAAGAATCCCGAGCACCACGATCTTTGTCGCGCGTTGACCGAAGTGGTCATCGAGGAGATGGAGCACTTTCGCATCGTGCTGGCGGAGCTGGAGTCGCGCGGCGGGACGCTGGGGGAGCAGTCCGAGAACACGTACGCGGCGAGGCTCCACAAGGGCTCGGCCGGTACGCGCAAGAGCCTCGTGCTGGACCGGCTCGTGATCGCGCACCTGATCGAGGCGCGCAGCCTGGAGCGCTTTCACCTCCTGAGTCACCACGCGAAGGATGTTCGCCTGCGCGAACTCTTCGCGGAGCTTCTGCCGTCCGAAGCGGCGCACCAGGGGATGTACGCGAAGTTCGCGCGCCAGCTCTTCGGACGCGAGGACGCGGAGCAGCGCATCGCCGAGCTGCGGGCGCTGGAAGGCGAGGTCATGCGCTCGCTCCCGCCGGGGCCGACCGTGCATTCGGGCGATCCGCTGCGGACGGTCGCGGTCGCTGGCTCACCCGCCGCGCCATGAAGGCCCTTCACGTGACCCTCGAAGGGCGCGTGCAGGGCGTCGGCTTTCGCTGGCACACGCGGGCCGAGGCGCGCGCGCTCGGGTTGAAGGGCTGGGTGCGGAACCTCGACGATGGCTCCGTCGAAGCGCACATCCAGGGTGCGGAGAGCGCGGTTCAGGAACTGCTCGACTGGCTGCGCTCGGGGCCTTCGGGAGCGCGCGTGGATGAATGCCTGGTGAAGGACGCGTCACCTGCCGAGTTCCTCGGCTTCGAGATCCGCTGAGCGGAGGGGTAGCGCTACATTCGCGTCCATGCTTTCCATGCTTCTACTCCTGTCGCTGGCGCCTGCGATCGTCTCCCAGGAAGTCGCTCCGACGGCCGTTCCTGACTCGAGTGCGCCGCCCTCGGTGACGCCGGGATCGGTCACGCCGGGATCTGTGACGCCGATCGATCCCAGCGTTTGGACCACGCCGGGTTCTCGCATCCCGGACGTCGAACTGCCGCGGGTCGACGGCCAGGGCCTCGTTCGATTGAGCGACTACGAGGGCAAGAGGCTCCTGCTCCTACAATTCGCCTCCTGGTGACAGGGGTGCCGCGTGCACGTGCCGGTCTGGCACGCCAAGACGAAGGCGTTGGTGGAGAGCGGAGACCTCTTCATCGTCGGGATCGTGCAGGAGCAGCATCCCGATCGCGCTGCGCTCTACGCGCAGTGGCAGGAGCTGGACTTTCCGCTCCTCTGGGATCCGTTCGGAGTGACGGGGCTGAACGTCGTCCCCGTGGTGTCGGCGATCGATGCGAACGGGGTGGTGCGCATCGGGCGGCCAGATCCGCGCAAGTTCGACGAGCAATTCGTTGCGGAGTTCATGGGGGCGGAGTTCCCGAGTACCGAGACTCCGGCGGCGGGCGGGTTCGTCGTATCCGCGCTCGCAGGTGGCGAAAGCGGGCAAGGGAGAGCCATGGCTCGCGTTCTTCTCGAGGGCGTCGGGCCACACCCGTTCAGGCACGAGGCGCTCGATGCTCTCGGGGCACTGACCAGCTATTCGGCGACGCCGTTCGATCGGTTCTCTGCGGGCGTGGCGCTTCGTCTGCGCCACGACAGCGCGCAGGCCGAGCCCGGTGATTTCCAGAGAGCGCTCGCGCTGTGGAGTTCGGCGCTGCACGCCGAGCCGAACCAGTACATCTGGCGACGAAGGATTCAGCAGTGGGGGCCTCGCCTCGACAAGCCGTATCCATTCTACGACTGGATCGGGACCGCTGCGGCCGAGGTGACCGCGCGGGGGGAGACGCCGGTCCAGGTGCGTGCGCAGCTCTCGGGGTCGGAGGTGGCGGACAAGACGCGGAAGCTGCCGGGTTCGCGCGTGGGCACAGCGCCTGACGGCGCGGAGGCCGTCGCACAGGAGCCTGATCCGCGCGGGGAAGTGACGCGGGACCTGGAGTCGATCGTGGGCCTCGAACTCGCCGTGGCCCAGCACACGGCGTCAGCCGGTGGGAGCGTGCGATCCCCGCTGGGTTCCTCGCGGGTTCACGTGACGCTGCGCCCGGCAGAGGGCGCGAAGTGGCCCCTCGACGCGGAGCCGCCCGTCGTCTGGCTCGATCTGCCCGAGGGCTGGGATGCGGCGGCCCCGGGCTTCCGCTTTCCGATGCCGAAGGAAGGGCAGACCTCGGGGCCTCTCACGGCCGACTTCGAGATCTCGACGCTTCCGATTCCTCTCGGCCCGCCGGACGAATCGGCGGCGCTTCCCGAGAGCGTTCTGCCGGCCTACGTGGTGTACTCAGTGTGCCAGAGCGACGGCACCTGCATCTTTCGGCGCCAGGAGTTCCGGATCGAGGTGACCTTCCCGGCGATGCCTGACATGGGACCCCCGCCCGAATCGGGTGATGACGACAAGGACTGAATCTACATGTGGACCGTCTCCCGTTCTGCCCTGGGAACGCTTGCCCTGGCCTCGTGCGTCAGTTCGATGCCAGGCCGCTCCGACTCGCCGCGCGCCGTCGTTCGAGGCCCGATCCCCACGCGGGTGATGCAGCCCGCCGGGATGATCTTTCCGATCCCGCGGCCTCGCCGGGCAGCGGTCCTCGACTCGGGCGAGCTGGAGCTGCGCACCGACCTCACTTACTCGTCGGTCTTCGAGAGCCGCGGAAGGCTCGCCAGCGAGGCACGGTTCGACGGAGAGATCGCGCGGGCGTCCGCACAGCTGGCCTATGGCGTCGGTGGCGGCGCCGAGATCACGATCGAGCCCAGCGTGATCTTTGCCTCCAGCGGCTTCCTCGATCACATCGTGAACGACTTCCACCGATTCACCGGCTTCGCCGGAGGTGGCCGGGACAGGGTGGAGAACGACCAGTACGAGATGCAGTTGGCCCGCGACGGCGTCATCGCATGGTCGCTGGAGGAAGATCAGATCCTTCTAGCCGATCTGCCGGTGAGCTGGACTCAGGTGATCCGCGAGGAAGATCAGGACGGACCGACCCTCTCGGTGCGCGTAACGGTGGAACTACCCACCGGAGACGAGGATCGCGGCAGTGGAAGCGGTGGGCTCGACGTGGGGGCCGGTGTCCTTCTCGAGCGGTCGATCGGCCGCTGGACCTTCACGGGGGGCCTCGATGGGATGCAGGCGGATCAACCGAAGCGGTTCCGTGATGCGGGCATCACGGTGCGCTCTCTCTTGCTCGCGAGCGGAGGCGTCGAGTACCGCTGGTCGAACAAGACCTCGCTCCTGTTCCAGACGGTGCTGCAGATGCCGCTGACCCGCGATCTGCCGTTCGAGGAGATCAACAAGGAGATCCTGGATCTCGGCTTCGGTATCAGCCGGGACCTGTCTCGAGGGACGAGGCTGATCCTCTCGTTTCACGAGGACGCGGTGGCGGCGTCGGGCCCGGACGCGTCGGTCTACGCGGGCCTCGTGTTCAGCTGGTAGCTATCGGGTGACCGGCGTCTCGTCCAGTAGCGCGGAGAGCGCGTCCGCGTGGGCAACTCCGTCGCGTTCGCCGATCTCCATCAGCAGCTTCACGTAGTCCTCCTGGAAGAGGATCGTGGAGAGCAGCTCCTGGGAGCGCGACTTGCGCGTTCCCCAGCGCCGCGTCAGGAACCGGAACGTTCCCGGCAGACGCGGCTCGAAGTCGTTCGCGAGTCGCGCGATGTCCGCGGACGGGCGGATGAGGAGGGAGCGCAGCGGGCGAAGGGCCCCACGCTTCTCTGGCGGGAGCTTCTCGAGCAGGGAGTTGATGCGATCGAGCTGGTACGCGTCCTGGTCTAGCACGTCGAGGAAGGTCGCGCCCATCAGGCTCCCGAAGATCTGGGCCGCGCGAGGTGGCCCATCGAAGCGCCTCTGGTCGGCCTCCCTGCCCGTGGGTCGATAGCGCGTCGAGATCGCCAGCAGTCGATCTGCGCCGAGATGGATCACCGGGGCGAGGGGGGCGGTCAGTCGAATGCCGCCGTCGCCGTACCACTCGCCGTCGATCTGGACGGGCGGAAAGAAGAGCGGCAGCGCGGCTGACGCGAGGATGTGATCCACGGTCAGGCGCTCGCGCTGGCTCCGTCGAAGCGGACGCTCCCAATCGATGATCTCCTGGCCCATGCAGAAGGAGATGGTCTGGCTGGTCGAGTACTTGAGCGCGACGAGGGCGACGGCCTTGAGGGAGCCCGAGGCGAGATTGGCCTCGATCCCGTCGAGTTCGCGGCCGCCGAGTGCTTGCTCCAGAAAGCGAGAGAGCGGGGAGGAGTCGACCATGCCCAGCATCGGGTCGAGCGTCGGGGCCCAGCCGATCGCGAGGCGCATGCCGATACAGAGCGTTCGATAGAGGAGCGGCAAGCCCTGCGTTTCGAAGACGCGATCCACGTCGATCGCGTTCCAGAGCTCGGCGAGGGAGGCGGTTCGTTCGGCGAAGGTGCCCTTCTGCGAGCTCAGATGCGCCGCGTTGATGGCCCCTGCGGAGATGCCCGTGATGAAGGGTACGTCCAGGTCGGGATGGGAGTTCGCCAGTCCCTTGAGCACACCGACCTGGTAGGCGGCCCGCGCCCCTCCGCCGAAGAGCGTCAGACCGAGGCCATGGCGTTCATGAAGGCGCTCATGGGGCAGGGCGTCCGCTCCGGCCGTCGGGCCGACGGGGGCGGTCGCTCCGTCCCTCTTTGATTCAGTCTGGATCTCGGTCATGGGAGACCGCCATGGTAGGGCCACGGGGTTCCAGGTGCTCATCCCTGGTTTCGCGCTCATATTGGGCCTATGGGACGGGACGGTACGTCATCTCGGGCCTCCGGACACTCGGAGCGCCGCACCCGATCCCGGGGTGCGATAGGCTTCCTTGCAGCGACCGCCGTCCCATCATTCTTCGACGCCACTTGCACGATGCGTATTGTCACCATTCTCATTCTCATCGCCCTGGCGGCGGGAGCCTACATCGTCAGGTTTGCCGGGAGCGACTCCAAGAAGGTCGCTCCGGAGCCAGCGATGTCGGTGGCCGAGGCTGCTTCGGAGGGCGGTCGTCGCCCGGAGGAGAACGCTCGATCCGCTGAATCCGGAGTCCCTGGGAGCACGGCGCCATCGGCCGCAGAAGACCTTCCCACTGCGTTCCCGGCGGAGCTCAAGCGCAGGAGTCGTGATCTGGGTCGTGATCTGGGTCTTGAGCCGAGTCGCGAGCCGGGCGGTGAGCCGGGCGGTGAGACGGGCCGGGCCGTGTCCGATGGGTCCAGCGAGCCCGAGGTGGCCGAGGTAGCAGACGTCGAGGCCGAGCTTCCGAAGATCGAACCGTCGCGTCGCCCTGTGCGTGAGATCGTGATGCCCTCACGCTCCCCCGCGGACGAACCCGCGGTCACCGAGTCTGATCTAACCGCCGCGGAGGAAGCGGACGCGGCAGAGCCTGCCGTCTCCAGTGTTGTCGCGGTCGACCTGGAGAAAGCGGTGGAGCCGGCAACCCTGGAGGCACCCGCTCCCGACCTCGAAGATCCGGCGGGCGTGCTGACCGCCGGGACCGAGACGAGTCAGGGGGACGCGAGTGAGGGCGATGCTGGCCCTCTGCTGAATACGATGAGCGGCCTTCGGGGCTCGGTGTTGGATAGCTCGGGCCGGGCCGTTCCCAGGGTCAAGATCGATGTCCTCGACACATCGACGGGCGAGGTGCTTCGCGCACTCGATGCGGGCGTCGACGGCATCTTCGTCGCGCAGGATATCGCTCCCGGCCGGTATGCGCTGGCCGTGCGGAAGTCGTCCGTTCCGCTCGGCATCTCGGCTCCATTGGGGGTCGAGGTCTGCCGCACCGGTGACGAACCCGCTGGCTACGGGTCGGTTTGCGTGGACGTCACGAACATGGGGGAGCCAGCGACGGCAGAGATCGTTCTGCCGCTCTCGTCCGGGATCCAGGGCACGGTGCTCGGCCGGAGCGGCCAGGCCGCGGCGGATGTCCTCGTGCGCGCTGTCTCTAGAGTGCCGGGGTTCGAAGGCCAGCGCGAGATCGCGTCGACCGACGGCGAGGGCTTCTTCTTCATCGGTCTCGTGCCGGGGCCGTACGAGCTGCAGGTTCTTCTGCCCGGGGAGGGACAACCCGAGGACCTGACGCGGACCATGGAGATCGTCGCCAAGCCCGGATCTGCGCTGTTTCTCGAGACGGTGGACTTCAGCAAGAAAGCGAAGGACCAGAGGAGTTCCAGCGTGATTCCAGCGGCTGCTCCCACCGAGAAGGTGGCGTCGGTGACGGACGTGATCGTGCTCCCCGCGCTCCCGACGCCTCGTCTGGGCGGCGAACCGCCGATGCTCGCCGAGGATGCCACGCGTTCTTCCGTCCCGGTGGAGCCCGTGTTTCGGCGCGACGAGATTCATCTGGGAGGCCATCCGAAGGATGACCAACCCCAGCCTTCGGATCCAGAAGTGGTAGTCCCGGAAGAGGTAGTCCCGGAAGCCGGCCCGGAAGCGGGCCCAGAAGTGGGCTCGGCCCGGGGAACCGTCGAACTGCGCGGCCGGATCATCTCGAAGTGGGGAGAGTCGCTCCCGGCCATGGGCGTGCTCGCCGAGACGCCGGACGGAAAGGTCGTGGAGATGACCCAGACCGACGACTCGGGCAACTACGTGTTGACCAGCGTGCCGGTCGGAAGCGTCATCGTGAGGGTGGCGCGCGACCTGGAAATCAATCGCGCGGGACCGGGTGGCACCACGCTTCTGAAGCGGCCGGAGCCGCTCGAGATCCTGACGTTCGAAGGCCAGAAGCGCGTCACCCTGGAGGACGTCGTGGTCGACGTGCGTCGCGTCTATCGACTTTCGGGCAAGATCAAGATCGCCGAGGAGGCCTTCCAGGAATTCAAGAAGACGATTCGGCCCGTCGATCGCGGGAGGGACTTCCTGACCGAAGAACAGTTCCGACGCGCCTACTACCGCGGCCTTCGCCTCGTCCAGAACAACCGCGGCGCTGCGGCGGGTGGAACGCGTCCGACAACGGTCCGCGGCCAGATGATTCCCATCGCGCCGGACGGCACTTTCGTATGGACCTGCACGCTGCCGGCGGACGATATCGTGCTCGTGCTGGAGTCCCGTTCGGGTCGAGAGGGCGGAGGGTACCGCGGCCCGATCGGCATCCCGATCACGCCGGCAGGCGTGCGTCCGGCGACGATCGAGATCACCTACCCTGCTCTGCCCGACGACGCACCGAAGGAGGCCGACCTTCCCGATGCGAGCGATCTGGAAGACGCCGAGGTGCGCGAGGTCGACTTCAGTTCACCGGCGGCAGCTTCAGTTCCCGCCGAAGATGCTCCGATCGCTCCGATTCGTTGAGCATCCGAACCCGCCCTTCGAACCACGAAAGGGGCGGAAGGCCGGTTTCCGCGCGCTGCTCGTCCGTGGTCGACGGGTCGAGTCGATAGATCTGCCAGTTCCCCGTCACCGGGCTGTAGGAATACTGGGTCCCGTACTTCTGGGGCAGGTCCTGGGTCATCGCCTGTCGGTCCACGGCCTCCCCCGCGACCGGTAGTCCGCGTCGGTCGCCCATGATGGCCGCGCGTCGACCGAGGGACTCGGCCATCAGGAGCTGGTCCATCTCGCTGGATCGCACGAGGATGGCGCCGGCGTAGAAGTGCTCCTCGGCGGTCTTGAGCTCACCGGCCTCGGCGCGCCGCATCATCTCGGCGTAGCGCTCTTCCTGGCGCCCGGCCGTGGCTTCAAAGACGGCTGCCGATCCTCCGCGGCGATCCATGTCGCGCGTCATGGCGCTGTACATCTCGGAGGGGGGGGCGTCCAGGACGACGCCAGGCGTCGAAGCACAGCCCGAGGTACCGAGCAGCAGTGCGCCCAGGAGCAGGGTGGTGGCGATCGGGGCGGCGGCGATCGAGAAGGGAGAGACCATGGCCGCTATCTCAACCGCTTCGCGGGTCGGTGTCGAGCTTCGCCCTCCGTTGCGCGGGAGGCGTCAGCCGCGCGATCGCTGGATCGAGACCTCGAAGGCGCCGCCGCCTCGGACCTGGCGAATCCCGGAAACGCCGAGACCCTGGGCGTCCGAACCCCTGAGCCAGCGCTCGATCCCGGGGCCGAGGACGGGGCGCCCTCCGTGGCTGCCGTAGCCCTTCCCCGTGATCACGAGGACCTTGGACTTGCCGCCGGCCCTGCAGCGCGCCAGGCCCGCGCCCAGGCGCCGCACCGCCGATTCGAGCGAGCAGCCGTGGAGGTCGATCTCGTGCTGAGCCCCGTGGTCTCGACCGCTCCTACGGATACCCCGGCGCGAAACCTCGTCTTCGAGGTCGTCATGATGCTCGAACTTGGCTCTTCTTCGACGGGATCGCATGGGGGAGTTTCTCCCCTGGAATATCGTCTTCGGTAAGCTCACTCTCCACAGGCATTCCGCATTCACCCCCAACCCGAGAAGTCCGATGACCCGCATCAAGATCGCCCTTGCCGCCCTTGCCGTTCCGTTCCTCATGGCGTCGTGCGTGACGGATCGCTCCCAGGAGTCCGCCGAGACGATGGAGGTCAGCACGGACGAGGTGGTCGAGGAGCTCGACCCCAACGATCCTGACGTCATGCAATGCCCCGTCACGGGAGCGTTGCAGCGCAGGAGCGATACTGATGGGTCGACCCACGGCGACGGCGTCGATATGTAGTCTCACGGGTCTGAAACCCAGATCAGTCGCCCAGCGCTGCCGCGATGCAGGCCACGTCGACGATGTCCTCGGCCGAGCAGCCCCGCGACAGATCCATGAACGGCCGCTCGAGCCCCTGTACCAGGGGCCCGAGCGCCGTCGCGCCTGCGAGCCTCTGCGTCAGCTTGTAAGCGATGTTGCCGGCGTCCAGATCCGGGAAGATCAGCACGTTCGCCTGGCCGCCCAGCGGCGAACGCGGCGCCTTGCGCTCGGCGACCGACGGCACGATCGCCGCGTCGACCTGGAGTTCCCCGTCGCAGGAGAGTTCCGGCACCCTGGCCTTCAGCATCTCGTAGGCCTCGCGCACCTTGGTCACGTCCGGGTGCTCCGCCGAGCCCTTCGTCGAGAACGAGAGGAGCGCGACCTTCGGCGTCTGGCCCGCCAGTCGCCTGTGGCTCTCCGCCGTGGCGATCGCGATGTCGACGAGCTGCTCCGAGGTCGGATTCGGCACCACGCCGCAGTCGCCGTAGGTCAGCGTACGGTCCGCCATCACCATCAGGAAGCAGGACGAAACCGTCTTGAGCCCCGGCTGCAGACCGATGACCTGAAGCCCCGCGCGCAGCACGTCGGCCGTCGCGGCCAGGGAGCCAGCGACGCCGCCCTGGCAGTCGCCCGAGGCCACGAGGGCCGCGCCGAAGAACAGCGGATCCAGCATCTGCGCCTGGGCCTCTTCGAGCGTCAGCCCCTTCTTCTTGCGCCGCTCGGCGAGGTGCTTCGCGAACGCGTCCTTCGTGCGCGGATCGCGCTCGGGATCGATCACGTCGACGCCGGGCGGCGCGGCGGCCATGCCCCGGGCGGCGACGAGCACGGGCTGGACGAGCCCCTCGCTCTTCAGGATCGTCGCCGCGCGCAGGACGCGATCGTCCGCGGCCTCGGGCAGGACGATGCGCGCGTTCTTGCGGCGCGCGCGTTCGCGGATCTCACGCAGTACGTCCATGGGGGCTCAGGCTGGCCTGACGCTGTCGAGCACGTCCTGGGGAATGTCGAGCTGCATCCGAAGGATGGCGAGTCCGTGGGTTTTGCCCTGGGCGTCGGTCTTCAGCGAGGCCGAGCCGCCGCCCCCGAGGCTGTCCTCGAGGAGGAAGTTGAGGACGCGCATGTTCGGCGCCTCGAAGCGCTCGACGCCGCCATGGTTGATGCCCTTGAAGTGCTCGCGCACGACGTCTTCGGTCAGGGCTTCGACGAGGAAACGGTACGCGGCTTCCGAGTGCGCGATGACGCCGACGTTCGAGCCTTCGCCCTTGTCGCCGGAGCGAGCCGACGCGATCGCTTTGAGTTCAGTCTTTGGCATGGGAATGGAGGGGGCTGGGCGATCAGGCGCTGAAGACGGAAACGCGGGTCTTCACCTTGTCCTTGGTGAGGAGCGCGGGCCAGTAGCCGATGATCTCGGCGGCCTTCGGGCGGCCGCCGGCGAAGCCGGTGATGCCCGGCGGGCCGCTGGTGACGAGCGGCACGAGCTCCGAGCCGAAGCGCGCGACCTTCGCCTTGTCCGGGCCCTTGACGCCGAGGCGCAGGACGACCTCGGTCGGCTGGTCGGCGTTCGGGATGTCGATGCCCTCGTGGCACACGTTGGCGCCGACGAACTCGACGAGCCTCTCGTCCTCCGCGTAGTCGAAGCCGTCGTAGCTCAGGCGCTGCCACACGATCTCGGCGGCGAGCTTCGCCTTCGCGAGAGCGTCCGGGCCCGACACCGTGAGCGATCCGACGGACTTCCATCCGTCGCGCATGCTCATCGACACCTTGTAGGTCGGCGTCGCCTCCGTGCCCTTGACGCCGCTGATCCGCACGCGGTCGTTTCCTTCGTCCTCGATCTCGAACGAGGTGAAGTCGGCGACCACGTCCGGGGTGATGTAGTTCGCGGGGTCGCCCATCTCGTAGGAGAGCTGGTGGACGACGGTGTCGCGCGTCACGCGACCTCCGGTGCCCTCGTGCTTCGTCACCGTGAAGGTGCCGTCGGCGAGCGCCTCGACGATCGGGTAGCCGATCATCGCCATCTTCGGGATGTTCTGCCAGTCGGTGTAATTGCCGCCCGTGCACTGGGCACCGCACTCGAGGATATGCCCCGCGACGGTGCCGGCGGCGAGCTGGTCGAGGTCCTTCTCGGTCCAGCCGAACTCGTGGATGAGCGGGCCGAGCACGAGACCCGGGTCCGTCCCGCGCCCGGTGATGACGATGTCGGCGCCCTGGTCGAGGGCCTCGGCGATGGGGAACGCGCCGAGGTAGACGTTGGCGCTGGTCACGCCGTCGCGGACCTTGGACAGCGGCTCGCCCGTATCCATGTTCTTGAACGCCTCACCGCTCGCCATGAGCTCGTCGAGGTGCCCGAGGATGTCGTCGCCTTCGACGACGGCGACCTTCACGTTCAGCCCGTGCTTACGCACGACCTCGAGGACTGCGTCCTTGCAGGCCATCGGGTTCACGCCGCCCGCGTTCGCGACGATCTTGACGCCCTTCTCGACGGCCTCGGGAAGGATGCGATCGAGCAGCTGCACGAAGTCCGTTGCGTAGCCCATCGAGGGATCGCGGCCCTTGAGCTTCTGCATGATGCTCATCGTCACCTCGGCGAGGTAGTCGAGCGTCAGGTAGTCGAGGGGACCTTCTTGGATCAGCCGTACGGGGCCGAGGATGGAGTCTCCCCAGAAGCCTTGTCCGTTGGCGATGAGGACCTTGTCCTTGCGTGTCATGGGCGTCCTTGGTTGGACGGTCTCCGGGGTCGGAAACCGGGTTTCGGGGGGAAGAGTCTAACCAGTTCCGGGGTTCGAGACCTAAAAAGGCCCACGGGGTACGGCACGGGTGTGCCCCATCCCCTCGCCACCGCCATGAGCCAGACCCTCCTCCTGACGGGCTTCGAGCCCTTCCTCGACGTGGCCCTCAATCCGAGCGGGGAGATCGCACGGCGGCTCAACGGGCGCATTCTGGAGAGCCCCGGCGCACGCATCGAGATCCACGGGGCGGTCCTCCCCGTCAGCTTCGCGCGCGCTCCGGAAGCGCACGCCGAGGCCCTCCGCCGCCTCGACGAGCCTCCGGTCGCGATCGTCTCGCTGGGGGTCCATCGCGGCCCGGAGTTCCGCCTGGAGTCGAGGGCCGGCGCTCGCTTCGGCAGCGGCCAGCCCGACAACGACGGCCTCGTGGGGGCGGAGATTCGCCTGCCGGGGCCGGAGATCCGCGAGACGCCTTTCGACCTCGCTTGCTGCGCAGCCTGGCTCCGCGAAGCGGGCGCAGCCTCGGTGATGGTCTCCAGCGATGCGGGCGGCTATCTCTGCGAGCGCGTCTTCCGCGCGGGCCTCGACGTTCCCGCCGCGCCCGCGCTCTTCCTGCACATTCCGCCCGTCGAATCCCTCGGCGTGGAGGATCAGCTTCCGGTGGTCCTCGGTTTCCTGCAGCGGCTTGTGGCCGATCTCTGAAGCGCGAGGTCCCGGGAACGCGAGCGGGCCGCGCCGGAGAGGGATCTCCGGCGCGGCCCGCGCACTCTTGGACTCTCTCGAATCACTCGGTCGTGACGGTGTTCTTCACGGAGCCGGACATGGCCATCTCCATGCTGATCTCCATCTCCTGGCCGCCCATGGCCATGTTCATGCCCATGTCCATGTTCATCTCCATGTCAGCGTTCATCTCGAAGCTGTGGATCACGCCCTTGGACATGTTCCAGAGCAGCTCGCCGGTGCCCGAGTAGGACATCTCGACGTCCACGTGGTCGATGCTCATCTCGATGCCCTCGGGCATTTCATCGCCCATGGACTCCGCGGCGAGTTCTGCCATGTCGGCCGAAGCGTCGATCTCCACGTTCAGCTCGATGACCGCGACCTTGACGCCGTCCACGTCACGGGTGCCGACGTATTTGCCGGTTGCGCTGCCTTCGAGGAGGTCCTCGAAGAACTTGCTGAAGTCCGTCATCATCTCGGGGTCCATGCCGCTGCCTGCGGCCTCACCGTCGATTTCCATCTCCAGCTTGAGGTTGCCGCCGGGCGAGAGGATGTCGACGAAGGCCGAAAGATCGATGTCGTAGGCGTCGCCCTCGGCGAGCTCTTCCTTCGGCAGGAGGCCGCGCAGGTCCATGTTCTCCTTCAGGCCTTCCAGAAGGTCGACGTCTCCTTCCTCTCCCTCGGCGAATGCGATCTCGTATTCCTCGGTCTCGGCATTCCAGGTGAAGACGACGGTCGATCCCTCGAGGGGGGAGCTGCCGCTGCCGTTCGGAGACTGCGCCTGACCGCCCGCGTTCACCTCCATCTCGAGGTCGCTACCGATCGCATCGAAGGTGCGGGCGAGCTTTTTGGGCTTGCCGTCCGCCATGCTCACGTACTCGTCGGTCACGGTGACCGACTGAGCCATTTCCATCGACATCTCCATTTCCGGCATGGGGCTCGGACCGCCGTTCATGAGGGCGGTCATGTCGTCCATCTCCATGGTCGTCGTGGTGGTGAACGTCTTGGTGACGGTGACGCCCTCGGCGGGGGTGAAGGCGATCTTGTCCGTCGAGCTCCCCGAGAAGCCGACGAGGAAGGAGAGGGCCACGGCCGGAACGGACAGGGTGGCAGCGGTCTTGAAGAGTGTCATGGGGTGGAAAGCACAGGGTGGAAGAGCAAAGGGAGAGAGCACGCTGGGCGCACCCGCCGGGGTGCCACGCGCTCGCTCCTCGTTCGGCAGGGATTGCGCCGGACGGTCCGTAGACGCCTCATAAATCTGCTGCAACTTTCCTTACAGAGGCGTTCATGTGGGGCTCATGGGGCTCCGAGGAGGGTTTCAGGGGCAGAGACGGGGGGTCCCACGGGCTCGAACGAAGGCAGCCCGCCCCTCCCTGGACCCGAGGGGGTCGCGAGGGAGGGGCGGGCTGCGCGCTGGAGGGGCCTATCCGATTTACTGGAAGGGAACCTCGAGGCCGTTCGTCGTGTTCGACGTCGGAGCGCCGCCCGACGAGTCGCGGAACCAGCGCTGGAAGTTCCAGGTGGTGCCGGCCGTGATGACGGAGGCGTTCGTGCTACCCGTGAAGTCGAGCTGGTAGAAGCTGGTTCCGATCAGGTCGGACTGGGTCACCGGAAGGCGGAAGGTCGAGCCAGCCACGCAGAGGGTGCCGTCGCTGCTCGGAATCGATGCCTGGATCTGCATGCTGCCGAAGAAGAACAGGCCGAACGAGGTGGACGGCATGCCAGAGGCGAGGAGCGTGAAATCGTTGTCGGCCACGGCGTAGCTTCCGGCCCAGCTGATCGATGCCACGGCACCCGTCGAGTTGGGGTTCGCGGTGCAGTAGTTCGACGGCTGCGGGATGCCGCTCGTGAGAACGGTGATCTCGATATCGTCGATGGCTGCCTCGACGATCGAGCCGGTGCCCGAGTCATCGGCGACGAAGCGGACCTGCATGTTCGCCGTGGGGGCGACCGCAAAGCTCAGCTCGATGTCCGAGCGGATCCAGCCGCCCTCGGTGCCAGGACCGGACGGGCCGACCTGCTCCGCGTTGGACCAGGTGGCACCGCCGTCGTTGGAAACGCCGACGCGGAAGACATCCGCGTTGGGTGCGCCCCCCTGGTCGTTGGAGTACCAGCGCCAGTACGTGAGGCTCACGCCCGCTGCGCCGCTCGCGTCGAAGATCGGCGAGACGAGGGTCGTCCGGCCGCCGTCAACGTCGTTGGCACCGACGGCGCCGCCGACGGCACCCTGGCCCGTGAACCAGCAGTTCGTTCCTGAGGCGGTGTGGTCGTCCTCGGGCTGGGCCGCGGTTCCGACCGGGTTACCGAGTTCCCAGAGGCCAGTCGTCGCGGTGTCGCCAGCGAAGCCCGACGTGAAGCCGCTCCCGCCGTTCTCGAATTCCGTCACGAGGACAGGGGTCAGCGTGCCGACCTTGAAGAACAGCGGACCGTTTGCGCCTTCCTCGGGGAAGGTCTCGGTGTTGCCCTGGTTGTCCGTGGCAACCACGTAGTACTGGACGACGGCCGGGTTGATGCCGCCGGCGATCTGGCCTTCGAAGGTCATGCCGCCGACGTTGCTCATCAAATCGCTGACGAACGAACCGTTGCCGGTGCGGGAGAAGAGCTCGACGCTGGTGAGCGTCGTGCCGAGGTTCATCATCGCGTCGGCCTGGACCGTGTAGTCGGCGGCCGGGGTCGTGACGTTCGGAAGCTCGGTGACGTTGCTGAGCGTGATGAACGGCAGGTCGAAGCCCGGGAAGCCCTGGGCTCGGAAGCCCGCGTCGATGACCGAGTAGTTCGGCGTACCGTTGTTGATGTTGCCATCGTCGTCGTCCAGCGTGAGCCACTGGGTCTCGATGATGGAGCGGATCTGCGTCTGGTTGTAGCTGTTCATCCAACCCAGGAACAGGTTGTCCGCGACCATGTCACCCATGGCGTTGCCGAGGGCGTTGTTCAGGTTGACGCGGATCTTCCAGGCTGCGCCCATCCAGACCTCGCCGTCGGAGTGAACGCCGCCGTAGCAGCCCGGGTTGGAGTCACCGCAGAACTGACGGGTGTTCGTGCCGGTGCGGACGCTGCCGCCGCCCGTGCTGAAGAAGCGGCCTACGACGGGGTCGTCGTAGGCGTACATCGCGAAGACGTCCGCGTTGCCCTCGCCGATGCCGTCCGAGCCGTTGCCGGTGCCGTAGCGAACGTTCAGCCAGTGGCCCATCTCGTGGGCGACGACGGTCGAGAACGCGGTGTTGTTGCACCCGCCGCCCGCGCTGTAGAAGTTGACCGAGCTGCCGTTGTAGAAGGCGTTGCAGGTGCTCGAGAGGTTGACGTTCGACACGGCGCGGAAGTCCGCGGTGTTGTCCGTCGGGAAGCGGTCACGGATGAAGTCGCGCAGCACGTTGATGTGCAGCTGCGAGTTGGCCTGCGACGTGACTCCCTGCGTCGGGGACGGGTTCATCAGCAGGTCGTTCTGGACGTTCGGCTGAACGTTCGTGAACGTGATGGTGTAGTCGGCGCCCGTGTCGTTACGGACGTCCGTGAACTGACCGAAGTAGTCGACGGTCAGGTCCAGCGGCGTGTTCACGCCCACGAAGTTGAAGTTGCCGTCGCGGTCGGTCTCGACCGTGCCAGCGCTGTTGCTGACGACGCGGATGCGGGGCATCGCGAGCGGCACCGGCGGGTTGGCGGCGCGGTCGGCCGTGAGACCCGGGGTCGCGTTGGAGCTGATCGTGCCGCGGACGTCGAAGTTGTGGATCGTGTTCTCGGACTTGAGGATCCCGTTGCCCTTCGCGTCGACGCTGTAGAGTCGTCCGATGGGCTGCTCGCCCTCGGCTTCGAACATGGCCTCGACCTGCCAGGCGAGGGCCCAGCGGCGGGTTTCGCCGCCGTCGACGAAGGCGTGAACGAGGCGCTCGGAGCCTTGCACCGTCGGCTCGACGCCGAACTCGGCCTTGAAGGCCTGGGCGGCGACGAGGTTCGCGAAGCCCGCGCCGATGGTGGCGCGACCGTTCGGGCTCTCGACTTCCGGAGCGGCCGTCGTGTGGATCGAGAGCAGGCGGCCCGAGGTGTCGAACAGGACGTTGATGGCGCCCGATTCGACGGGGACGCCGCCGATTTCCTGCTGGAAGCGGACGGTGATCTTGTCGTTAGTGTTGCCCTGACCCAGCGGGAGGTAGCGGAAGCGCTCCTCGACCAGCTCGGCACCGTCGACGAGGTGCATGTTGCGGGTCTGGTTGATCCAGTAGCGACCGAGGGCGAACCAGTCAGCGGCCTCGGAGGTGTTCGGCTCGAACGGAGACTGAGCGTTGCCGCCGTAGAGCATCTCCAGCGTGCCGGTCATGGGGTTGGTGGCCATGTGCCACGAATCACCGTGGTTGGCCTGCCAGTTCGAGAGCTGGACGTCGGGGCTCGACGAGAACTGGGCCGGAGCGCCGAAGGAGCCCGTCTGGGCGCTGGCGCTGATGGCGAAGAGCGCACTCACGAAGAGCGAGCCGGAGGTTCGTAGAAACATCGCTGGATTCAGTTGGGAGAAGTGAAGCAGATCTTGCGCCGTGGGCGCCCGATCGGCCGCTAGCCCGTGGTGCAGCGCTTGGAGCGCCAGAGTCCGCGGGGTCGCAGGGCAGAGTCGTTGAGAAGAGAGCATGGCCGGCCCGGAAGCCCAGGCCCGTCCATCGAGAGGCAGAGACCCGCCACCCCGTGGATTGAGGTCGCGTGAATCTGGTGTGAGGACGCTCCGCGGACCTGTTTCGGTTCCGTTCTAAAACAGGACTCGTACGGGCCAGACGGCAATGAGGGACAGATCCCCGCAGTCTGACGCCATAACTTGCCCGGTTTACGAGGACTGTGCGTTGCCCCGGCCCCGCATCTCTCCCTTCGTCCCTCTTTTGCGCACGCGCCCCTGGGATCCCCGTCCCGGCGCGGCTATTTCTTCCGGTATGAACATCTCGATCGAATACTGCCTCCAGTGAAACTTCACCGCGCAAGCGGCCGGTCTGGCCGCTGAGATCCTCACCACGTTTCCCGACGCCACCATCGAGCGGATCGAGAGCAGCGGGGGCCGTTTCGAGATCCAGCTCGACGGCAAGCTCATTTTTTCCAAGGCCTCCCTCGGCCGTTTCCCGGCCTACCAGGAGATCCCCGACCTCCTGATGGAAGCGGCCATGTAGCGTCAAGCGCCGTAACTCCTGCCCCTTGAGCTCTGACCCGTTGAGCCGTTGAGCCTTTGAGTTCCGTGCGTCCGAAGGACGCACGGGCCCCCTCGGCGCCCGCAGGGCGCTGAGTGCCCGCGCGAGGCTCGCCCTCGCGGCCCGTGCGGCGAGCACGCCCGTCCGGCGAGGACGCCTGCGCGGCGAGCGCACAGCGGTGCAACCGCTATTTCCTCGTCAGAGGAAATGCCAGAGATACTGCGCGCTGTCACAGCGATCGCTCGGTTCGGCATTCGATGCCTTGGCAGCCGGCCTGACCGCCGGAGATCTCCCGCTACCGACTACCTGCCGTTCGCGCGAAGCGCCGAACGCGTGGGCAGAGGCTTCCCGCTACCGGCTTGTGAGCTGCCCGCTGGGGGAGCGGGGCTGGTCTGAAACCCGAAACCCGAAACCCGAAACCCGCCCGGCAAGTCACCCTCCCGCCCAGCTCGCTCTGGCGGGCGAGCGCTCCAGCGGGCAGCCCACAAGCCGATATCGGGAACCCCCAGCCCACGCGTTCGGCGCTTCGCGCGAACGGCAGGCAGTCTGTGTCGGGAGGCCTGTGTCGGGAGACCTGCCGGGGCAGCGGTCGGCGGTCAGGACGGCTGCCAAGGCATCGAATGCCGAACCGGACGATCGCTGTGACAGCGCGCAGTATCTCTGGCATTTCGCCTGACGGCGAAATAGCGGTTGCACCGCTGTGCGCTCGCCGCGCAGGCGTCCTCGCCGGACGGGCGCCCTCGCCGGGCGGGCGTGCTCGCCGCACGGGCGTCCTCGCCGGACGGGCCGCGAGGGCGAGCCTCGCGCGGGCGGCGCGGCGCCCTGCGGGCGCCGCGCGGTTGCCCGGGCGTCCTGGCGGGCGCATCGAGCACAAGGGGACTTATGCGTAAGACCGTGACCATAGATGGGAATGCACGGGCCCCGCGTGCACAATGGGCCCCCAATCATGTCAACCGTCACACCCATCGACAGCGAAGGCCTCAGCGCGATGATCGCCGAGAAACGCCCTCAGGATCGTGTCCAGCGCCTTCCCGCCAGGCTCCTTCCGCCTCACCGCCGCTCGAAGGGGGCGACACGGTTCACGAAGATCGTGGCGACCATCGGCCCCGCTTCGGAGGATCGGCTCGAGGAACTGATCGACGCAGGTCTCAGCGTCGCACGGCTGAACTTCAGCCACGGGAGCGCGGATGAGCACCGTCGGCGGATGGCCAAGATCAAGGCCGCCTCCGCCCACAAGATGACACCCATCGCGGTGCTCGCCGACCTGCCCGGCCCGAAGATGCGGACCGGGATGTTCCCCGACGGGAAAATTACCCTGAACGAGGGCGATATCGTCCGGGTCAAACCGGGCCAGGACGTGGCGGCACCGGGTGAGGTGTACGTCGGCGTCGACGACCTGCTGGAGGCCGTGCACGTGGGGCACCGCATCTCGCTCGCCGACGGGCAGGTGCTCCTCCGCGCGACGGCCAAGGAGAGCGATGCGATCGTGGCGAAGTGCGAGCGCGCTGGCCCCGTCGGGAACCGGAAGGGCGTTCACCTGCCCGATTCCGACGTGAAGTACGAACTCCCGACGGACGAGGACCGGGAACTCATCGAGCTGGCGCGCGAACTCGGCGTCGACATGCTCGGCGTCAGCTTCGTCGGGCACGCTTCGGAGCTGGAGGAAATCCGCGGTCTCGCGCCCGGCATCCACCTCGTTTCGAAGATCGAGCGCCAGGCCGCGCTCTTCAACCTGGACGAGATCCTGGAGGCCACCGACGGCCTGATGGTGGCCCGTGGCGACCTCGGCGTCGAGCTGGACCTCGAGCACCTTCCTCTCGTTCAGAAGGAAATCCTGGAGCGCGCCGTTCGCGCGGGCGTGTACACGATCACGGCGACCGAGATGCTCGAGTCGATGATCGAGGCCGGACGACCGACGCGCGCCGAGGTGACGGACGTCGCCAACGCCGTGCTCGATGGAACTGACGCCGTGATGCTGTCGGCGGAGACCGCGGTGGGCAAGCACCCGGTCGAAGCCGTGGCGACCATGGCGAAGATCGCGCAGGTGGCCGAGCGGTCCGAGATCTACTCTCGCCGCCCGAGCCTAGGAGCAGCGCCGGAGCGCGTCTATTTCTCGCGCGCGACGGCGATGGCGGCGGTGCACGTGGCCAAGGAAGTCGACGTGGACTGCATCGTCTGCTTCACGGAGACGGGCAACACGGTTCGACTGCTCTCGCGCTTCCGACCGGACGTGGAAATCGTCGCCTTGAGCCCGCGCGCGGACACCGTTCGTCAGATGGCCGTACTGGCGCACGTGCGCCCGCTTCTCTTCCGGCGCGAGCCGAGCCTCGAGGCCATGATCGACACCGCGGCCGACCTGCTGGTCGCGCGCCGGATCGTGGAGACGGGGGATCGGGTCATCTTCGTCGCGGGGGTCCCGGTCGGCTTCGCGCGGAGCACGAACGTCCTCAAGCTGCACCGGATCGGGGAGGACTCGCGTTTCGCGTGATCGGATTGCGACGCCTGGCTTCAGTGTCTCTAACGAGGAGCACCGGGGTCTCTAACGAGGAGCACCGGGTCTCTAACGAGGAGCACCGGGTCTCCAACGAGGGGCACCGGGCCCGCGGAGCGCGCCGAGGGCCGAGGAATCGGCCCTCGCGAGGCTTTTCCTGCTGTCAAGTCCCTTTCGACTCCGTCAGCTAATTTCGGTCCCGTCGTGTGGGGGATCCTTCATTCGGACCGAACCCAAATGGTTTGAGTTGACGTGGCTGACCGGTCGCCCATGATGAGTTCATTGCCATGCTGAATCGCTTCCAGTTCGCACGCCTCCGCGCTTTCCGACGCGGGAACAAGGCGACAGACGAAACCTCACGGTCCGACCCGTCGCGCGCCGAACAGGCGAGGAAGGGCCAGGACCCCCAGCGGTATCCTGAGGGTCAGAACCCAGGCGGTAACGCGAATTCCGGCCCAGCGCCTGGCCCGAGCGGCCAGGCGGGAAGCCAGGTCCATGACAGCTGGCAGGACGACGATCGTGTCGCTCGACTGCTGGCGCGGCGTGCTGCCGCCCAGGAAGAGGAGCGACAGCTCGCCCTGGAGCGGCTCGGGGGTCGCGCTCCCGCGACGTCCGGAGCGCCCGCCACGGTCGAGCCTGTGGTTCGACCGCTCGCTCCCGGCGGCAAGACCACCAGCGTGGATTTCACGCAGGCCACGCCCACCGAGCGCCAGCCCGACGCGCGCACGACGACCGTGCCGGCGCTGGAGCCAGCGCCGGATGCTGCGGCCGCAGCCAGCTCCACGTTCATCGACGATCTCGGCGTCGAGGCAGGGCCGGCCGCCGGTCAGCGCAGCACGGCCGACCCCACCGCCCACGCCAGCTCGTGGCGCCGCGACGGCGGCCGCGCGGCGACCTCAGCCCGGGTGGTTTGCATCGCCAGTGGCAAGGGCGGCACGGGCAAGAGCGTGATGGCCACCAACCTGGCGATCCTGCGCGCGCGCCGCGGCGAGCGCGTGCTGCTCATCGATTTCGACGCGGGCCTCGCGAACGCGCACCTGCTGCTCGGCCTCGCTCCGCCGTATGACCTCGGGCACGTCATGGAGGGCGAAGTCACCGCCCGGGAAGCCCTCGTCGAGGGCCCGCACGGCGTCAAGCTGCTCTCGGGCGGCGTCGGTCGCCAGACGATGATCGATCCGACCCGCCGGGAACTCGATCGTCTGTTCAAGGCGCTGCGTCCCCTGGAGGCCGAGTTCGACCTGATCCTGATCGATCACGGCGCGGGTCTCAGCTACAGCACCGTCGCGCACCTCGCTGCGACCAGCACGCTGATCCTCGTGACGAACCACGAGGTCACCGCGCTCTCGGACGGCTATGCGCTCTACAAGCGCGCCCACATGGTCAACCATTCGATCCGCGTGGGGCTCGTGGTCAACCGCGCGCCCGACGAGCGTATTGCGATGGACGCATGGGAGCGCTTCCGCGGCGCGGCGCACAAGTTCCTCGGCCACACGCCCGAACTCATCGGCTGGGTTCCGGCCGACCCGGCGATCCCGCAGGCGGTGCAGATGCGCCAGCCCGCCGTGATCTCCTACCCCGAAAGCGGCGCGGCGCGCGCGATCAAGCGAATCGCGGGCTGGCCACCGATCGATCACGCGCGCTCTGCGACCGGTTTCTACGACAAGGCGCGTCGAGCGCTTCGTTAGTGCCTCGGTCGGAGTGGGGGGCGCCCGTTCCGACAGGATCCGAGGAAACTTCCGGCAAATCACCTGCCGTGGAGCGTCGCGTTGCGGATGATGGAGAGGCAATCGCTCCTGCTTGATTGCCCGTTGATCGCACCCCCATGGAAATCTCGAGCGACTCACAGGACCGCCACCAGAACGAAAGGACTGGCGCATCCGGACCTGACGGCGATTTCGTTGCCGCCCCATTCCCCGTCTACGCCTTCGTCAATCAGAAGGGTGGCTGCGGGAAGACGACGACGGCGGTGAACCTGGCCGGGGCGCTCAGCGCCCGCGGAGATCGCGTGCTGTTGATCGATCTGGATCCCCAGGCCCACGCGACCCTGGGGCTGGGCTGCTCGCCGGATCGTCCGACGGTGGTCGACGTTCTGCTCGGCGACGCCTCGCTGGAGGAGGCCGTCGTCCCCGCGCCCGGTCGCCTGACGCTCCTTCCGGCCGAGCCGCGGCTCGCCGAGTTCGAGGAAGTGTCCGGGCGGATGATTCATCCCGAGCAGCGCCTGCGCGCGGCGCTCGCGGAGGCCGCCAGCCGCGGCATGACCTTCGATCACGTGCTGGTCGACTGCTCGCCGCGAGCAGACGGCGTCTTGTGCGCGAACGCGCTCTACGCGAGCACCTGTACGTTCCTCATCGTCGAGACCGGGGCCTTCGCTCTCCAGGGAGCGGTCCAGGCGCTCAAGGTCCTCGACGAGGTGGCGGAGAACCAGAACCGCACCTTCGACATTCGCGTCATCGGCACGATGTTCGATCGCCGCACCAAGTTCGCGCGCGAGCTTCTCGTCGCCTTGCACGCGCGCTTCGGTGAGGCGATGTTCGAGACCGTCATTCGCACGAGCGTCCGTTTGCGCGAGGCGCCCGCCCTTGGGGTACCGGTCCAGGAACTCGACCCGAACTGTCGGGCCTCCACCGATTTCGCTGCGCTGGCCGAGGAAGTGGTGGAGATGAACCTCGACCTGGTCCTCGAGCCCGTGGCGCCCCCTGCTGCCGCTCCGCTTTCACCATCGGACTCCTCGCCGGGTTCGTCCGTCTCCTCCGCCTCGGCGGCCGACCCCATCCGCGAGCGAGCCCTTCGCAGACCCTGAATTCGAGGTCGCGCTCACCCTGGCCCCGATCGCCTCTCCGGTCTGCTCATCCGCCCCGTAACCTGCACCTATCGATGGACGCCCTCGCTCTTCTCTGCACTCTTCACGCTGATGGTCCCGCGACCCTCAAGCGCCTTCGCGCTCGTGGGTACCCGGATCTCGCCACGCTGATCCATCGGTCTGCGGAAGAGCTGAGCGCCGACCTCGAGGTCGAGCCGGCCTATGCACGTCGACTCCTGCGCGAAGCCAAGCACCTGGCGGTGCGCGTGGGAGCAGAGGGGCTGGAGGCCGAGGAGGCACCGCCCGTCGTCACGACGGGGTCCGGCCGCGAGTCCGGCGAGGGCGCGGGCGAGCCGATGCCGCCCTCGATTCCGATCGCTCATCCGGAGGCCGGTGAGCAGCCGTCGACGCTCGATGATTCGGATCGTTCTCTGGTGGAGCGGATCGTCGGTCAGGCGACACCGGCCGTGGAAGAGCCCGAGGAAGCGGCTGCGGTCGAGAGGACGCCGGCGTCCCAGCTGGAGAGTGAGCCGGAGCCCGCCGCCGAGTCTGTCGCCGAGTCTGTCGCCGAGCCCGAGCCCGGCCTGCTCACCGCGAACTCGCTCCCTGGCCTCGACGCCGAGCTGCTGCAGGACCTGCACGCCTCTGGAATCAGGACGCTGTCGGATCTGGCGCAGGCGGAGAGCCTCCAGCTCACGCGCGCGCTCGGCATCACCTTCGCCCAGGCTCGCAGGCTGGGATTCCTGGCCCGTCGTGGCGCTTCACCGGTCGCTGCAAAGGTCGAGGCGAAGGTCGATCTCGTCGAGTCCGTCCGCGAAACGGTCCGAAGGTACGTTCCCGAGCCGAAGGCGGCTCCTTCTGCGGAGCCGACCCGAGCGGTTCAGGAAAGCGCCGAGCCGCCGCTTTCGTACACCGCTCCCGTGGTACCCATCCCCCGGGACACCACACCGCCTCCCGTGGCGCCCTTGGAGCCTGTGGCTCCGAAGCCCTCCGAGCGTCAGCCCTTCTGGACGCCGCGCAAGTTCCTCGCGGACACGGCCGTCCCCGAGGCCGCGCCCCAGCAGGGGGTCAAGGTCGATCCCTCCGAGATCGCACCCCGCCCCCGATTCGGCGATCGCCTCGCCCAGGCAGCGGCTCTTCAGCGTCAGAGCGATCGAACGTCGTCGGCGGCGCCCGCTGCCGCCCGGTCATCGGCGAGGCCAGCACGGCCGTCCGAAGCTGGCGCGCCCGAAGCCCGTACGGGCCAGACGGTCCTTGGCTGGAACTTCGAGATCCCCCGTCCTGTCGACGAGCCAGCGCTTCCGCTCGGCTCCGTGGCCGTCCCCGAGGAGCCGAAGACCCAGGAGCAAAACCGCGTCGAACCGGTGGCGCCCACTCTCCGCGGCCAGTCCAGGGACTACTCCGCGGGCGTTTCCGTGCCCCGGAACACCGCGAAGGACCAGGACCACGGCGGCCCCTTCGCCTGACCCGCGGATCCGCGATTGCGGCTACACTGGCTGACCCGTTCGGGAAGCGCGCTCGCGCGGCGCACGTTTCGCCCATTTCGGGCGCCCCATGCCGGGGTTCATCCATGGAAATCCTCATCAGCGAAGCGCGTGGCCGTCCTGGCGACGACCCGATCTTCACCATCAACAGCCAGGCGAACGCTCGACGAGCCGCCGGCGAGAGGGTCGTGAACGCGAGCCTCGGGGCTCTACTCGACGACGACGGCAAGCTGGCGGTGATGGACACCGTCACCGGGGCCTTCCGCAGCGTTCCCCCGGAGCGCGGCGCGGCCTATGCGCCGATCGCAGGTGATCGCGCCTACCTCGACGCCGTGATCGACGACGCGCTCGGCGGGAGCACCCTGAAGGACTGCGCGGTCGCCGTGGCGACGCCGGGTGGCACCGGCGCGCTCGTCAACGCGGTGATGAACTTCCTGGAGCCCGGGCAGGCGCTCTACACCTCCAGCTACTTCTGGAGCCCCTACAAGATCATCGCGAGCCACAACCTCCGCCGCGTCGCGACGTTCCCGATGTTCACGGCGGACGGAAAGTTCAACGTCGAGGGGTTCGAGTCGGGCCTTGTGGAGCTTCTCGCGAAGCAGGGCCGCGCGCTCGTCATCCTGAACTTCCCGTGTCACAACCCGACCGGGTACACGCTCGATGAGGGCGAGTGGGAGGGGGTGGTCGCCGCGCTCGGCCGCTGCGCCGACAAGGGGCCGATCGCCCTCCTCGTCGATCTGGCTTACGCACACTTCGGCCAGCAGGACCGCTCCCTCTGGGCTCGCAAGCTGGAGCCCATCGCGTCGAAGGTCACGATCCTGGCCGCCTGGACCGCGTCCAAGTCGTTCGCCCAGTACGGAGCCCGGGTCGGCGCTCTGATCGCCGCGGTTCCGGACGAGGCGGCGCGGACCCAGGTCGCGAACGCGATGTCCTTCAGCTGTCGCGGGTCCTGGTCCAACTGCAACCACGCGGGGCTCCTGGCCATCACCTCGCTGCTCACGGACGCTGATCTGGCGCGAAGCACCGACCAGGAGCGCGATGCGCTGGTCGGCCTCCTGAACGAGCGTGTGGAGGCCTTCAACCGCGCGGCGCGGGCGAAGGGGCTGCGGTACCCGCGCTACGAAGGCGGCTTCTTCGTTTCGGTGTTCACGCCGGACGCAAAGCGAACGGCCGAGGTCGCCGCGGAGGCGGGCGTCTTCGTGGTACCGATGGACGGTGCGGTGCGCATCGCGCTCTGCTCGGTGGCCGAGAAGGACATCGACTTCCTCGTGGAACACGTGGCGCGCGGCGTCGAGGCGGCAGGCGGGCAAGCGGCGAACGCTGTGGGCCGTGTTTCGGGTAGGGCCGGGGTCTGACATGCCGGATCTGATCCCGAAGCCCCGCGCGTCCGCGGCCGCTCCTGGCTCATCCGGCGCGATCGGTGAGCCCGCTGGCACCACGCACCTTTATGGATCGCGCGTCCACATCGCGGGCGACCCCTGGACGGCTTCGGCGCTCGCCAAGCTCTCGGCTCCCACCTGCACCCACACGGAGCTGGTCGCGATCGTGCGAGCCGTCAGCACCCGGCTCGCCACCGCGGCCTTCGCCGCGGAACTGCCTGCCGCCACGACTTCCGTTCGGACGCGCATGGCTGACAAACACGGCGCGGCGCTGGGCACGTGGCGCGGCGACGCGCTCGACCCGGCCGCGATGACGGTCGTGATCGACGTGATCCGCGGCGGCATGATCCCTGCCCAGACCGTCTTCGAGCTCCTGACGCTCGTGCTGCCCATCGAGTCCCTCAGGCTCGACCACCTGAACATGCAGCGCGTGCCGGGCGAGGATGGGCACGTCGAGCGCGTGGAACTCTCTGGGAGCAAGGTCGGCGGGTCGATCGAGGGCGCGACCCTGATCCTGCCCGATCCGATGGGGGCGACGGGTGCGACCATGGTCCGCGCTCTGGAGCACCTCTTCGGAGAGTACGGCCAGCCTGCCAGCATCGTCATGCTCCCGCTGATCGTGACGCCTGAGTTCCTGAGGACCGTCCTCGATTTCGACGACCGCGTCCGCGTCTACGCCGGGCGGCTCGACCGCGGTATGTCGTCCCAAGAGGTCCTTGCCGAGGTCCCTGGCGCCCGCTGGGCGGAGGAATCCGGGCTGGACGACGAGGATTACATCGTTCCGGGCGCGGGGGGCGTGGGGGAGCTCCTCAATAACTCCTACTGAAACGCGTCCGAAGGGTCCAAAATGTCGTCTTGAGATATGGGCGGCTTGGGCCACTGACACTTCACCCCGCGGGGCAGGGAGCGTACCCTGCACGCATTCACAAGGCACCCCCTGTACGGAGCCCTCCACTGTAGAGGACTCGGTCGGTGCCCGGCCCCAGCCAGAGACCCCGAATAAGATCCCATGCCCTACGTCGTCACTGAGCCCTGCATCAAGTGCAAGTACACCGACTGCGTCGACGTATGTCCGGTCGACTGCTTCACCGAGGGCGAGAACTTCCTCGCCATCAACCCGGACGAGTGCATTGACTGCGGCGCCTGCGTGCCGGAATGCCCGACCGAAGCCATCTTCGAGGAGACCGAGGTCCCGGAGAAGTGGGCAGAGTACGTCGAGCTGAACGCGAAGCTCGCTGGCACCTGGCCCGTCATCACCGAAAAGAAGGACGCTCTGCCCGAGGCAGAGGAGTTCAAGGACGTCGAGGACAAGCGAGCGATGCTGTCCGAAGAGCCGGCCTGATCCTTTCTTTAGGTTCTGCCGATACGGCCCGCGCGCGCTCATTTCCTCGGAGGTGAGCGCGCGCGGGTCGTTTGGCGTCCGGTGTCCGGCGTCCGATGTTCGGGGGCGTCGCGCCTCGGCGAGGGAAGCTCTGCATTATTCCTGAGCAGGATTCTGCTCTGGCGGCCATGGGCCTGTAGTCATGAAGAAGCAAGCCCCTCCAGTCGATGGCGACGAGCGCCCTGGACGACGCGGCCCTGATCGAGCGCCAGCGGCTTCTACTCGGATGCGTGGACGGGCTGCCCGACGGGCAGCGTCGCGTGATCTTGATGCGCTTCTACGAAGGCCTGGCACCGCGCAGGATCGCGGCCGCCGAGGCCATCGCCGTATCGACGGTGCACTCGCGTATCCAGCGCGGGCTGGAGACCCTTCGCGCGGAGCTGGACCGGAGCTTCGGGGATCGCCGGACTTGGGCCACCTGGATGGCGCCGATGGGGAGCGTCGTGCCCAGGGCGCAGGCGCTCGGCGCGGCGGGACTCGTGGTGGCGGCGGGTGCGGTCGCTCTCGTGGCGCTGGCGGCGGGGGCCTGGAAGCTCGCGCAGCCCGTGGGCGTGGCGCCCACCGAGCCCTTGGAGCTCGTGGGCGCCAAACTCACTTCCGCCGGTTCGGCGGCAGCGAAGGAGCCCGGCGCCGCGGCTGAATTCGAGCCCGTACCTGAGCAGGAGACGACCCGTCGCGCCGATGCGCCACGGGCGGCCGAGGTCCCCGTCTCTGTCCGCGTCGTGGCCGACGGCGTTCCGGTGCCGAACGCTGACGTGATCGCGCTGCCGACCGCCGAGATTTCGGGTGACGTCCGAGCGCTCTATCAGCTGGAGGCCACGCTCTGGAACCAGGGCACTCGCTTCCGCGCGGACGAGGCTGGGGTGTGTGCGATCGACGTGCGTCCTCCGTTTCTGGTCGTGGCCTCGGACCAGGCTCGACTCGGCTTCGGGAGCTACGACCGCGGTGCCGTGGACCCCGAGATCGAGCTGAAGCGCGCCGCCAGGCTGACGGTGCGCGTGGTGGATCGGTTCGGGGCTCCGCTGGACGAGCCAGCCATGGAGGGCCTGGGAGTGACGGCGTTCACGAGGGTCGACTTGCCGAAGGACATCCGCTATCCGGAGGGCAACGACATCGAGCTGGGCTTCACCCACCAACTCCATCGCGGCGAGGCCTGGTTCCAGCACTGCTGGATCGGACAGACCTGGAATCAGGCAGAGATCGGTCCTGACCGGTGGAGCGCCGTGTCGATCGAGGCCGTCGCCCTCGACATCCCCGGCGCGGCGGAGTTCGAGCCCGATGCGGTGGTCGCCCGGCGCTTTCGTCCGTTCAAGAAGAAGCCCGGCGACCAGGAACGGACGCTGACCCTGCCCTCGTTCGGTTCGGTCCAATTCGTGGTCATCGGATCGAACGGCGAGCGAGATCCGCTCAACGGGTCGGTGAGCGTTCGATTCCGATCTCCGCCGTATTCGGGCGCGTCGAGCGCGCTGTACACCGCCCGTCTGGAAGACGGCGTGGCGCTGTTTCCACGATTCGTGATCGGTTCCCGGGCCTTCGAGGCGACGGTCACGGTGCCCGAGATCGGGGCCACCTGGTCCTTCGAGGACGTGGGTCCAGGCAGGGAAGGGGAGCGCCGCCACATCGAAACGATACGGCGAGCGAAGCCTCGTCTGAGCGCTACGCTCGTGGACGGCCAGGGGCGCCCGCTCGCGGAGACCCAGGTGACGCTTTCCCACGGGCTCCCGGGCTACGGAGATCAACTCGCCGGTCTCATCAACGCCGTCACGGGCCCCGGCGGAGAGATGCGCATCGAGGTTCCGGACGACGGAAAGATCACGCCGCCACTCTCCGTGGTGGCCAGAAGAACCACGGGCGCTGGCCTGGAGGAGGCGCTTCAGATTCTCGACCTGACCCCGGAGGAGATCCTCGCCGGCGCCGACCTCGGCGAGCTCGTGCTGCGCTGGGAGAAGCCGGTCAGGCTGGAGGGAACCGTGGTGGACGGCGAGGGGACTCCGATTCCGGGCGTCGACGTCACGCTTGCCAGGCCCGGACGCATTCAGCACGGAGCGCGGACCGATGGCGAGGGACGCTTCACCTTCACGGAGACGCTGGGGGCTGCGCCGGTGCTGAAGGCGCGGCATGGCAGCGGCCAGTACTTTCCCGATCAAGTCGATCTGGATCCTGACGCGCTGGAGGAGCCGCTGGTCCTCACCCTGGGCCGGGGCGCGACGTTCCTCGCCACTCTCGACGCGTCCTCCCTTCCCGCTGCGCGGGACGTGGTGAAGATCGTGCTGCAGGACGAAGAGGGAAAGTACGTCTTCGTCGAGAGCCTCGGCCAGGGTCGTTTCCGGGCCCCTGCGCTCAGGCCAGGGATCTACCGCGCGGAGCTGCGGCTCGAAGGTGGCCATGTGCCAGTCGCGAAGTTCGAGGGGATCGAGGTCCCTGCCAGCGGGGAGGTGCGCGACCCAAGGGTCGACGGCGTTCGCCTCTCGGATCTGATCCGCGAGATATCGGTCACGGTGAACGGTGAGGTGCCGGATCGCCTCCCGACGATCCTGCGCGTGATGGCGGTCCAGGCGCCGGTGCAGATCGGCCGGCCGGGGGCCAGCCTCGTCTACTCCGTGCGCCAGCGGCGGGACGCTCCCAGGCCGCTCCTGCTGCCCCTGCGCATGGATCATGCGGTGATGTTCGAAACCTACGACGGCAGGGTGGCCAGCTTGGCGAACGGGCGGGAACTCGAGGACATCGTGGACTTCGATTTCCTGGAGCCGATCGTGGTGCGCGTGGAGCTGCAGGGGCAGGCGGACTCCGGGTTCAGCTACTCCCTGCGCGGCGAGGCCGGGACCCCCACGGCAGGAACTTCGGCCCTGACCCGTGGGGGGGGCGAATCTTTCGATGAGACCTCCGCTTCCTTCGAAGCGAGCTTCCCCATGCCGGGCGTCTATCGCCTCTATCGCGCGGAAAAGTCGGAGCCGTTCTCGGGGGAAGGTGGGATGGTCGCGGCGAGCGTCGCGAGCCCGACGGAGGCCACCATCGAGGTTCGAAACGAAGGGACGCCGACGCTTCGGATCGACGCTCCTCCCGTGGAAAGATAATTCGCCGACTGGGGATCGTTTCCCGGCGGTACCGAACCCGACCCAAAGCCGCCACGTTTCCGTCGGAGGGGAAACACCTCTGGCTGAAACGTGCCGGCTTTGGGTCGGGTTCAGTACCGCCACGAATCGCGCGCCACGGCGCGAGAGCGACTGGGCGCTTCCTCTCATCGACGCGCCAGCGCCTCGTGGGCGTTCGTCGCCACCGGGCCAATGTCGAGCTGCCAGCCCAGGCGGGCGGCCGTATCCCGGTTGGGCGTGAAGTCCTCGTTCAGCGTCCCGTTGCGGACGAGCATCTCGCGGATCTCCTTCGGGTACTGGGTCCCGAACGGCCTCTCGTCGCGGGGGACGTAGGCGGTGTTCCGTTCGATGGCCTGGTGGTCGCTGTATCCGAGCCGCACGCCGTTCACCATGTAGTGAACCTCGACATCGCCCGTGGAGCCGATGACGATCTCGTTCAGGTCGTAGCTCTCCAGCCACACGCGCGCATTCCCCATGGCCGTGAGCTGCACGGTCAGGTTCTCCCGCTCGCTGACCAGCCGAAACTCCTCAGGAACCTGAACGGTCGCGGTACCGCCGGTCACGAGGGTCTTTCCGCGGAAGTAGGTGCCCGACTCGTTCCCTTCGAGGCAAACGAAGTGGATCTGCCTGGCCGCGTCGGTCGGGTGCGGTTGGACGAACGACTTGGTTCCCGTGGCACGGAAATCGCCCTCGGCAAAGACCGCCACGCGGTTCGGATCCATCGATTGGCCCCAGACACCAGCTCCAAACACCGCGTTGCCGATCGTGCTGATGGTGCCGAAGACGCCGGTAGAGAAGCTGCTCGTCGTGTTCTGGTTGTCGCCGTAGAGCACGTACTCGAGGTCGCTACCGAGACTCATCTGGACGTTGTTGTAGATCGGAGCGCCCCCGGCCATCTTGCCGTTCTGGGCCACCACGAAGCGAGGCACGTCGTTGCCCTCGATCACGAAGCTGCCGCCGCCATCCTGACCGATATCGATGTATCCGGTGCCCGGTCCCGAAAATCGCGCCTGCAGGCCCTGGCCGGTCGACGACACGTGGGCACTCACCAGCTGGGTCCCAGCACTTCCTGGAGAATCGACGACGCGGAAGGACGCACCGTGGCTCTGACCGAGCACCTCCAAGGCTCCCTGGGGTGTCGTGGTACCGATGCCCACGTTGCCCAGGGCATCCACGTTGAGCAGGGGGCTCATGGGGAAGAGCTGCCCAAGCGTCGGGATCGAGGAAGCCCTGATGGGCGGCTGGGAACCCGGAGCGAGGTCGACGATGCCCCAGGCGGTCACCTGTTGCTGCTGGGCCATCGAAGAGCTGGTCATGCACAAGGCGCAGGCGAGGAGAGAGAGAGACTTCATGGCGGTTGAGGAAGGGGCTCGTTGAGGAGGAATTGGCAGCCGAGAGGACGGCGCTGCGCTCCTGACCAGGATGTGGGCGGCGAAGTGAGCGCTGCTCACCGGTTAACCGCAGTCCGCCCGCCAACCCCGTCTGAAATTGAGGACTTCCCGCAAGGAATCGAGCGCTTCGGCTCTCATCCGTGGGTTCCGTCAGAACTCTCTCCTGTGGCTGCGAAGCAGCGCGGTGAACTCAGCGAAGGACGCCGCATGGTTCCAGTTTCTCTTGATGTGGTCGATCTATCCGTCGCCACGAACCGTCACGTACTACCCATGATCAGGGGCAAGAGGACGAAACGGCGTGCCCGAGCGGGGTCGAGAACAGAACAGCGTCCACTGCTGACCATCCGGTCGCCACGGTCCGGGGGGGGCGATGCGCGGCAGTCATGTGGCGAGGGTAGGATCTTGTTCGGGCTTCAGCGACCCGGATTCAGCGCCCCGTGCGCTGCGCCTTCGGAAATCGAAATTCTCCTCATCCAGGGGCCAGAGGTGGGCGTCCTACCCGGCGAAGCCCATGAAGTACCCCCAAGCACCCACGCCCTACCTCGCCCGGCTCCATCAGGAGGAGCCGTTCCTGCGTCGTCTCGCCGCCGCGCTCCTTCGCGATGAGCACGCCGCCGAGGACCTCGTCCAGGAGACGCTGCTATCCGCGGTCACGACCTTCTCCGGAGCGGCCGACGGAAGTGCGTCCCCGAGAAGCCTTCGTTCCTGGCTGGGCACGGCGCTGCGTCGGAAGTCGATCGACGAACTGAGGCGGCGGGGGCGCTCCCGAGTGGAGCACCACGACGAGCTGGAAGCGGCGGGCGAGGGGCTCGCCACGGACGATTCGATGGGACCGGACGAGATCGCAGCGCGCCTGGAGCAGCAGCGGCTCCTGCACGACGCTCTGGCTCGACTCAACGCCGACGAGCAGTCGGCCGTCGTGCTGCGCTTCCAGGGAGGACTGACGGTGGCGGAGATCGGGGCGCGGACCGGCGTCCCCGTACCGACGATCAAGTCGCGCCTCGAGCGCGGTCTCCGGAAGATCCGCGCGGAGCTGGAGCGCGGCGGCCAGGCGGCGGACCCGCAGGAGCGCGACTGGCGCGCGGCGCTCGGTGTGTTGCTCGTTCCCCCTGGATCGGCGGCGCGCCTCGGCGCCGTGGGGTCCACGTCGGCTCCGTTCTGGGCGAGCTCTGCGATGAAGGCCGCGCTGTTCGCGTCCGTGGCCATTGCCCTGGTCGCCGCAGGGATCTGGACCACCGTGCGCGGTGAGGTCAAAGACCCGGTGAGCACGGTCTCGGTGCCAGGCGGGCGCTCCCCATTGGACGGCCTTCTGGAACTTCAGGCCGCCGGGTCGCTCGACGACGCCGGGCGGCTCGCGATCGTCACAGGCACGAGAGCTCCCGACGAGGCGAGGGAGGCGACCGTCGCACCGCTGCCTCCGACCGCGATTCTGGGAAGCGTCGTCTCCCGCACCTCGCGCGCACCGGTCCTCGCGCAGGTGCGTTGGGGCAGCGCCGCGGCCACTGCGGCGAGCCCGTCCTCGGGCTATTTTTCTCTTCGCGGTCTCGACGAGGACGAGGCGAACCCCGTGCTCACGCTGACCCATCCGAAGTTCGAGCCTCTGTCCCTTTCCCTCGCGGATCTGCCGCCCGAGCGGGACGCGGACGGAGCGCTCCATTTGAGCTGGCTCCGGATGGAACCTCTGGGGCGCGTCACGGTGTCGGTGGTCGACGGGAGCGGCCGGCCTCTGGAAGCAGCGAAGGGCTTTCTCCACAGGAGCGTCGCCGTCCAGGGCGGCGGAATCGCGCCGGCGCCGGGCGAGCTGGACGAGGCGCTCTCCGTCGGGACGACGGACTCGAGGGGGATGATGGAGCTTTCGCTCTCGATGTCCGCGGCGCTCTGGGTGAAGGCCCCCGACGGACGGTGTGCGCTGGCGACGGTGGGCCCGCTGCAGTCGAACACGATTCGCGTGGACGGGCCGCGGCGCAGCGCGCTCTTCACCGGCTCGGTGGGTCGGACACCCGTGGTGAACCGCGCGTTCCCCCTGGCCTGGGATCAGGGCGAGGACAGCGCGGCGATCTACGTGTGGACCGATGGGGAGGGCCGGGTAGATCTGCCGGTGGGCGCCGGGCGGCTCTCGATTTCGAAGAGTGAACCGCGCCTGCTCTTCGATGGCTGCCGCATTCGCTCCGATGAGGGCTGGCGAACGCAAGGCAACGTCCGTGACGGAACGTTTCAAGCCATCCTGCGCCTCGAGCGCGCGGACACGGAACTCGCGCTCGAAGTCGCGCGCAACGAGCGCAAGATCCGGATGACGGACGCGGTTACAGGGGAACCTGTCGAGGGTCGGGCCTGGTGCCATGAGCAGCACCTGCGCGACGGGCAGTGGAGCGGGGTCGCAGCAAATCAGCGCTATCCCATCGACAACGGGGAGCTGGTCGTTGGCAAGTGGTTCACCGAGGTGGAACGCGGTAGGAGGTTCGTCGCCGTGCCCGGATACGAGGTCCTCTTCGTCGAGGGACCGAGGGACCTGGCCGGAGCGGAGCTCTTCCTGAAGCCCGCCGAGAATCGCTCACTTCGTCTGCTCGATGGATCCGGTCAGCCCACGGCGGCTCATGGCACCCTTCAGCTTGGCTCGGGGATCTCCATCGCATTCGGAGCCGGTCGGGACGGGATGGCCGGCCCGTTCCCCTGGATGCCAGGCGACGCCTGGTGGCTGCGGCACTCGAGCCATCTCGACGGCACCTCACCGAGGATCTCAGCGGAGGAGCTGAGCTCCCAAGAGGTGGTCGAGGTTCGCGGAACGAAAGCCGCCTGTGAGCTACGCGTGGTGGACGTCCCCCCCGATGCGCCTGCCCTGCTCGCCCGGTCGACGAAAGCGACGGTGGCCGGAGTGCGTCAGGGGACCAGCGTCGTCTTCTGCGACTTGAGTCCCGGCCTCCACGCGGTCGGGCCGGAGGTCTGGGTGGATCAGATGCGGATCCGCGTCCAAATCCAGATCGGCTGGGACGGCCCTCCGCTCGACCCCACGCAGGGAACGGACCGCGCTCTCCAGGTTCCCCTGGCGGCTGGCGAGACCCGTGAGATCCCGTGGAATCCCGCATGGCGTTCGGATTCGATCATCACCGGTCGCGTGACGTGCACCTCGCCGCTGGAGCGCAACCTTTTTGCCTATCCGCTCTACGGAGCCGTCGGAACGCACATCAACATGGGGACCCCGGATCACTGGTTGCCGTGTGACCCGGACGGAGTCTTCCGAACACACCCGAGCGACCCTGTCCCCGTCGCTTTCCTCTTCGGAGTGATGGAGCTGGGAACGCGCAGAACGACGCCGGTCGTGCTCGACAGCCAGCGCCTGCGCGAGGACGGCCGCTACCAGGTGGCACTCACGTCGGTGGAGATCAGCGCGTCCAATGCCGCCGAGTGGAAGGCGGCGGCAGTCAGCGATAGCAGGCATCCATGGATCTACTCGATCGGTGAGGCGGATGCCCTCGACGCCCCCATGGACATCTCCCACGGACCGGAGTCCATTCGCTGGAATCCCTCAGAGCCCCTTAGCATCGATGGGCTCCCGGCACATACCTCGATGCTGCGGATCGCGGTCCGCGGCACGCGAGACCGCGTCGAGGTAAGCGTCCAGCCCGGCGCCTTCGCCCGAATCGAAGTGGAGGTCCCGATCCCCGAGCTGTAGGCGCGGCCGTCGGCTCCGGTGCTGATGCAGTCGAGGTAAGAGGCAACTGTTGCAAGGCATGGCGAGACGATAGCGGTCGCGTTCACGCCACTCCTTGGCAAGGTGATAGCTATAGGCGATCCGCGGCGTTGACTCCGGTTCCGTACCCTCCACAGGTCATGCTCTGGCTCGTCCGTATGGCAAATCGGAGCCAGCGCCGGCACGACCTCGGACCGAGCCGCTGAGGGGCGCCGAAGCTCTCAGATCGGCTCCAGCCGCCCGCGCTGGCGCAGGGAGCGTTGCAGCACCCATGCCGCCCATGCCCCCGAGCCTCCCGGCACCCAGCCCGCCAGGATGTCCGTGGGCCAGTGCACGCCGAACGGATAGGACTTCCAAGCGGGGTGGCGAAACGGCGCATCGTCCGGGGTAGGGGACTCGCGGGCGCGAGCATGCCCCAGGCTGCGGTGGCTCTCATGCAGGCATCGCGCTTGGAAGCCCTGTCTGTCGGCCCGGCTGGCTCGCTAGCGCCGGAGGCCGCGCAGGCAGGGCGCGCCGTCCAGAGCGATTGGGGTTCGCACCGCTCCGACGACGCGACGCGTGCCGTGAGTGATGGCACGAACAGTCCCACTGATAGCGCGGCCCGACACTCGCCGCCATGGTTCAGCTGAATCGTCGCCGGCGGCAACTCGTTGTCGTTCGAGTCGACGACTTCGATGCGAGTCCGACGGATGCCACCATCGAGGTTCGAAACGAAGGGACGCCGACGCTTCGGATCGACGCTCCTCCCGTGGAAAGATAATTCGCCGACTGGGGATCGTTTCCTGTCGTCGATCGGGAGCCGGTGACGTGTGGAAGACGAACATGAAGCACCACTCTCTCCATCTTTCACTTCTGGCCATCGCCTCGTCCCTGATTTCGGTCCCAGCCCTCTGCGCGGAGAAGCCCCGCGGTGAGCCGCAGGCCGGTCCATGGATGGTGCGCATCGCGGACGAGGCTCCCGTGGTTGCGGCGAGCTTCGCAGACGGGCGCCTTTTGCTGCTTCACGCCCGGACGAAGGACGTGCTGAAGTCTCTGCCCGCGGCGACCGGAGCCGCCGAGCTCTGGCGACTGGACATGGATCGATCCGGTGATCTCGTCGCGCTCCTCACCCGGGACAACCGGGTTTGGCACTGGCGGTGGAGGACCGAGGACGCGCCCCACGTGGTGGCGACGCTTTCCGGGGAGCTCGGCACCTGGGAGGGCTGGCGCTTCGGGGCAGCGCTGGAGTTCGGGCCCGCGGGGAAGCGGCTGTTCGTCGGGCATGCGCGGGGAGGGGCGCTGCTGCTCGACGGCGAGGAAAAGGCGATCGTCACGTTCGGCGACCGGGGGCCCGCGTCGCCACAGCCCGGGGAAGCCGATGCGGGTATCGTGGATGAGGACGGCAAGAAGTGGCGTGCCGTCCGCGCGACGGGCTTCGACTTTCCCAGGTCGTGGTCGAAGGATGGGGAGCGGCTGGCCCTCATCACAGAGGGGGGCTGCTCCGTATTCAGCACCGACGATGGCCGACTCCTCGCCTCGGGGATCGGACCCGAGGATGGCTCTGCGGAGTCCCTGGCCTTGAGTCCGGAGGGCGATCACCTCGTGGCCGGCTGCTACGGTGGCGCGCTCGTGAAGTACGAGGTGGCCACAGGGAAAGAGATCTGGAGACACCTGAACACAGGCTCCATGGGGATGGGGCATGACCCTTCGATCTTTCCGCTCTCCTTCGGCGCGGTGCAGTTCTCGCCGGATGGAACTCTTGTCTCGGCGACGACCACCACGGGAATTCACGCGGTACTGCTGAGGGCGTCGTCCGGAGAACTGGCCTGGAAGGGCAAGCACTGCGGCGGCAGGATGGGGGAGCCGGCGGAGATCGTCTGGCAGCCCGACAGCAAGAGCTTCTTCTTCGCGTTCGTGTCGGGCGTGATGTCCATCCACCAGGTCCGCCTGCGAGAAGAGTCCGCTTCCGGCTTCGCGGAGGAGCAGACCCGCGCCGTGGGGACCCTGCCAGATTTCGGCTGGGACGGCGTCGGCGTCTTCAACGGGTCCAAGGCGATCACCGCGGTGAGCGACGCGGACTTCCGGCTCCTCTGGGCCACGGAGGGGTGAGCCACGAGAGGATCGGTTCCCCTGGCCCGCGCAGGCCCCGGGGTCCTTTCGTTATCTGGCGGCCAGGCGCACCTTCAGCGTCTTCAAGATCGCTTCGAGGCTTCTATCAGGCGGTAGCCCGATCGAGCCGCGTCGAATCTCAGTGGTCCGCCCGCAGCGACTCCACCCTTTGCTCGAGAATCCAGGCCGCGTCCTGGCCAAACGTTCGATTCGCAGCGGCACAATCTGAGGGAGTCGACCTGCGCGCTCTCCAGCGACCGTCCAGCGTCTCGTACGCCTCGCCGGTATCGCGGGTCTTGAGCGCACCGCGTGAGGTCAATTCAGACTCCTCTGCCCGTGTGATGCGAGCGGCAGCCACCAGCGCTCCGTCCAGACGGTCGTTGGTGCGATGGAAGGAGATGAACTCCCATTCGACACGGGTCTCGAAATCCCCATTTGGCTCGTCTTGCGCCTCACTCTCGGGCGGTCCATCGTGTGGTTCCATTTCCGCGTTCCTCAACAATTCTGGGGCCAGCTCACGTAAACCATTCCAGTGGCCCGTTTCCACATCCCGCAACTTCCAGCCCAGCTCCTCCAAGAGGTTGACGCCCTTCCTGGTCTGACAGGGCCAGCAAGCAGTCACCAGATTGGATTCATCGTTCCACGCGCCGCCGCGGCAAACCGGTACCACTTGCTCAAGGGTAGCGAGGGGCCAATAGTACGTAGGATCGGTAGAGGCCATCTTCCTGGCGGTACCGCCATAGACGGACGTCCCGTCCACATCGAAGATGACCAACGGGCGGCCGTCGCCACTTCCCTCGTCGGCTCGCCCCTCGCGGACGGCAGCTCGGAGAGATGGGTCGTCTCTGCGGCTCCACTCCGTTCCAGGCCGACTGGTTCCAGTGCTGCGGTCCCTCCAGCAGCGCGACCGCTGTTGACGAAGTCAACCAAGCCTACAAGAGACAGCAGCGCCAGCGAGGCCGCCCTCACGCTGCGGCTCATCGACATGATGCCTATGGTAGGCTTGCCGAGCCCTACCCAGGACCAAGATGCTGCTCGCTTTCCAATCCGAATTCCAGGTGTTCTCCGTCGACTCCGGCGGGGTGGATACGCTGGCCTTCCTCGCCGTGGCCGTCACGGTCGCTACCGTGGCCGCTCACATTTGCGCGGCGTACTTCCTCTTCACCGCGGCGGCACGCTTCCGTCGCGACCAGAACGCAGGCCCCGCGCTGTTCCCACCGTTTCTCTGGGGGCTCCTGGGGCTCATTGGAACGATCACGTCGATCGGAGTGGTGGGCCTGCTGTTCGTCGTCTTGCACTACACCGATTGGTGCCATTCGCCCGAGCGAGACGAAGACATAGCGCCATCACCCCGCCTCGGATCCACCCACGCGAGACGCGTTCGCGAGCTCAAGGCCGAACTTGCCGAGCTGAGGGAGCAGAACCGAGACGCCGAACAGGAGTGAGCACCGGGAGACCCTACGCACCCCGGTACCGAACCCGACCCAAATCCGCCACGTTTCCCAACTGCTCAAACGTGGGGGCCTTGGGTCGGATCTTGTACCGCCACGGCGACCGGGGCGCGGCCGACGACGGTGGCATCGATGACGCGCCGGAGCCACCGGCGTCGGCCGCCTGGGAATCGTGGAATAGGAGCACCACGTCGGCGTCGCAGGCGGACCATGACTTCCCATCAGCATCCAGATCCTCTCCTCCAGGCCATGACGCGACGTGCGGTTCAAACCCTCACCCTTCTGGCTCTCGTTCCCGTTGCCCTGTCGCAGGGCGCCGCTTTGGCCTCGGGCGCCCAGGGGTCCACCCGGGCCTGCGCCCCGATCTCCGAGGTGGATGCGGACGACCTGCTGACCTTCCAGTTCGGCAAGGCACAGGCTGACCTCACGCTCTTCGAATTCGCCCACATGGCGGCGAAAGCCGCCGGGCGAGTCTTCACCTGGAGCGAGGAGACCGAGGCGCTCCTTCGACGCGGAGGGGCAATCCGTCAGCCTGAGCCTCTTCGAACTCGTGCAGAGGCTTGCCGAAGCGACGGACCAGTCGTTCACGTGGAGCTCTTCGGCAGAAGCGCTCCTGAAGTCGAGCCAGGTTCGCCTGCTCGGTGAGTGGTCGATCCCGAGGGACCGCATCGCTCGCTCCCTCGACGCGCTCCTCGATTCGCTGGACTTCCGCTGCGAGAAGGTTGGGGATGGGGACATTTCCGTCATCAAGATCGATGTGAAGTAAAGGGGAGCCAGGTCCTGATCCTTCTGGTGGGGGCCGTGGCCATATCAGGTCGATCTGGACCCTGACGCGCTGGAGGAGCCGCTGGTCCTCACCCTGGGCCGGGGCGCGACGTTCCTCGCCACTCTCGACGCGTCCTCCCTTCCCGCCGCGCGGAGGGTGGTGAAGATCGCGCTTCAGGATGAGGAGGGAGAGTACGTCTTCGTCGAGAACCTCGGCCAGGGTCGTCTCCGGGCCCCTGCGCTCAGGCCAGGGCTCTACCGCGCGGAGCCGCGGCTCGAAGGTGGCCACGTGCCCGTCCCGACGTTCGAGGGGATCGAGGTCCCTGCCAGCGGGGAGGTGCGCGACCCAAGGGTCGACGGCGTTCGCCTCTCGGAACTGATCCGCGAGATCTCGGTCACGGTGAACGGTGAGGTGCCGGATCGCCCCCCGACGATCCTGCGCGTGATGGCGGTCCAGGCGCCGGTGCAGATCGGCCGGCCGGGGGCGAGCCTGGTCTACTCCGTGCGCCAGCGGCGGGACGCTCCCAGGCCGCACCTTCAGCGTCTTCGCGATCGCATCGAGGCTTCTATCAGGCGCCCTCTGAACCACTCCAGCTGATCGCCCTGCGGCTCTGATCGAAGGAGCACCCAACTATCGCCCGCTCCCATGGGTGGGGGAGACCCGTCCTAGCCAGGGCCGAGCCGTTCTCCGCCGCCATCAGGGGAGTCCGAAGTCCGAATCCCGATGCCGCCTCGGCAGGGTCGTCTGGGCTTCGCGAAGTAGAGCGCCGTGGCAGAGCGGCGCGCGTCGGATACGGCTCCTCCGATGCTCGATGAAGTCACTCGAGCAGGAGGACCTCGACGCCTCCCTCGCCCTCAAGCCCCCCCGAAGGCAGCTTGCGCAGCTCCTCTCCTGCCTTTGTCTCCAGTCGCGCCCAGACCGCTCGCGCAGAGAACTCGAGCACGCCCGTACGCCCGTCACCGAGGGTCAGACTCTCGCATCGGAACGTGGATCGGCCCACGCGACTGATCATCGGTACGGCGAGCTTGGCTTCGTCGAGGAGGCTGAGGCGGGCATCCATCAGCTCCGGGTCCTCCACCTGAAGGCGAGCGCGCCGGAGCTCTGATAGTTCAATCTGAATCTGCTTCCCTGTGGTGGCAGCTGCCACATCGATGGTTGCTTCCAGTTCGCCGCCGCTTTCGCGCGAGACGAAGAGCGTCCAGCCGGAACCTCCCACGCCCTCGAATTGGAAGACACCTTCCTCGTCGGTCACTGCACGCCGCAGTAGCCCATGGGAGACCCCGATGGAGCGTGGAGCGATACGGACCTCGGCCCCAGGCACGGGCCCTCCCTTCGCCGAAACCACTCGCCCCACTACCGAGCTCACAGCGCCGAGCTTTCCACTGGAGACCCTCAGCTCGAGGGAGTTTGGCACGACTTCCAGGGATGCGATGACCTCAGCACGCTCCACGGAGACGACGAAAAGCTGATAGGGCCGTGATTGAAGACCCGCCAGGGTCGCGCGACGAAGGTCTGCTCCGAGGACCGCGGGCTCGATCCCGCCTGCGTGTCGTCCCGCCCCGAGGGCCTCGGCCGAAACCTCTGCGTGGAGGATCGACGCCCCCACCTCCATGGAGGCCAGCCCGAAGGGCTCTTCCCCCTCGAGAACTGCCAAGAGTCTTCCCGGGGGCGATCCATCGACCACGAGTGGGAGCGTTTCCGTCATACGTTCCAGTCGCAGCTCGAAGGGCTCGCGACCCTCGTCGATCTCGCTTCGCACTGGCTGGAATCCCTCCGCGACCGCTCGGAGCTGCCTTCCCCGTGGCGCCCACTGGAGAGAGAAGCGGCCGTCCGCTCCCGTTCGCACGAGGCAATCACCCACCCCCACCCACGCGTTCGGGACAGGTTCCCCAAAGGGATCGACGATCCGCCCCACGATGCCTCGATCGGATTCCCGACGGAGGCTGACCACCGCGGGCAGCTCTTCGCTGGGGCAGGACAAGGGCTCGAACCCTGGTGCCTCCACGGACAGCTCGACCGAGTCGTGGCGCGGAAAATCAGCAATGGCTGCATCACCCGCTGCATCCGTCGTCACGCTCCAGCGGGGCACCGACTCCACCCCATCACCGGTTCCGAATCGCTCCAGGCGATCCGTGGGCACCTCGGCCCTGACCCGCGCCCCATGGATCGGGGCGCCATCACTGTCCACTACCCGAAGCTCGCGCGCCATTCGGTGAGCCACCACCACCCGTGCCACGGCGCCCGGATGGAGGCGTGGTCGCAGGACCGTGCTCAATGTCCCGCGGCTCGCAACGGTCAGGAGCTCGTCGGCTGCCCCCCGCGGCGGTGAAGGGAAGGTAGCCCGACCCGCCGCATCCGTGGACTGCGGCTTGGATCTCGGTCCAGCGCTTTCGGAGGGTCCCACGAAGATGATCTCGGCACCGGGTACGGGCGTCCCGTCCAGGGTGATCACCTCGGCAACAGCGACCGAATCCGCCCCATCTCCAGGCTGAAGGAACGCCTCTTCCTTGCCCGCGGCGCCCAGGCGCGCGGCAGAGCTTGGCAGCTGATCGATCTCCCGTAGCTCTGGGCGCCAGTGCCCGCCCACGGGACGGACTTCGAGCGATCTGTCCCCATCCGGAGCCGATCTGGTACCCATGAGACTCATGGCCCCGAGGGCCGCCAGGCCCAGCAGAGAAGCCGCCGAAGCCGCTCCCCACGGGCCCAGGCTGGCGCCTGCGGAGGCACCGGCCGCGATGGCTGGCCCTGGCTGGCGCGCCGTCTCCTCCAGCAGGACGAGCACCGCAAGGCCCCGGGAATCTCGTCGTCCCTGAAGAGCCTCACGCAGCCGCAGGATGCCGCGACGTGACCAGGTCTCGACGGTCTTGCGCGGAGCCCCCGCCCGTCGAGCGATCTCCTCGATGGAACGACCGTTCAAGAAGCGCTCGACGATCGTGGACCGATACGGCTCATCGAGGGCCTCGATGGCGTCAAGGGTGATTCTCTGGAGCTCGATCCTCTGGGCTGGATCCTCCAGGTGATACGACTCGGGTACGGCAGCCTCGCGCTCCCTCGCGGAACGACGAGCGCCGTCGCGATGATGGCCACGGACGCTGTTGCGCAGCACCTGCATGAGCCAACCGCGGCTGGCGCCGTGGCCCGTTGTCGAGCGACGACGCCAGGCCTGGATCCAAACGGCCTGGGCAGCATCTTCCGCGGTACCAGGGTCATTCGTCAGCGCCAGAGCCGCCCGGCGGAGCCAGGCGCCATCCCGTGCGAGCTCACGCTCGACGTCGAACGCGGCGAAACCTTCATCGGCGTCCATGGGGTGCTACCTCACGGGGGGCCCTTCGGCTCCTCGGCCCACGGTCTTGCCCCTCAACAGCCAGGCCCCCGTGAGGACGTGCTCCCGCGCGAACTCGTTGCGCTTGGCCCTGTGGGCCTCCTCCTTGGCGGCGTGCTCGATCACCTCCGCCGTGATTTCTCCGTCGATGTCGAACTCAGGGGCATTCGCTTCTAGTTGGCTCATTTCTTCTGCCCAGCGCAAGAGGTCAGCCTGGCAGTCTTCGAAGGAGATCCCCTGCGCCGGGACCAAGGCCTCCGTTCTATCCATCAACAGGATATCCCGTTGCCCATCGCCGTCGACGTCGGCGACCGCGATCCTCGTGTTCCTTCCTGGCCGGTCGAGGGTGGCGCCGGCGGGGATCAGCAGCATGTTCGCGCCGTCGAAGTCGCCATCGCCGCTGAACTCCGGCAGGAGCATCTGCTTTCCGCGGAAACGAGGTCGATCGACGCTTCCACTGTTTACGAAGAGGCAGACGCCCCCCGCATCGGAGCCAGAGAGAAGATCGAGATCTCCGTCACTGTCCCAGTCCACCAGCAGCGGATCCGAATGACGCCCCACGGACATCCGTTCCCCGCTTTCGAGCTTCAGGAAGCTCGATTCTCTCTCGAAGCCACCCTCTTCGCGGCCCCGGAAGAGTGCGAAGTGCCCGACCATGTTGCCCACGACCAGGTCGAGGTGGCCGTCGCCGTCCAGGTCCGCAGCCCAGGGCTTCGTGCAGATGCGGTCAGCGAAGCGGTCGACCCCCTTACGTTCCGTGTGGATCAGGAGCAAATCGCCGTCCTCCGTTCGCAGCGGCTCCGCTGGTTCGAAGCTTTCTTCCTTGCCCGCGAGCCAGTACAGCACGCCCGCCATGTCGCCGTCGTTCTTCGAATAGGAGCCCGAGAGGAGATCCAGGATTCCATCGCCGTTGAGATCCACGAACTGTGGAGTCGCGGTGGTGCATCACCAAACGCCCGGGACAATCGTGTCCTCGCTCTCGATCAAGGGGCTGGCGGGCCCGAAGCGCAGCTCACCCAGGCCGCGGCGAACCTCGAAGGCCCCGTCGGGAAGCAGACCCACGATCAGGTCCCCGCGGCCGTCACCGTCGAGGTCGCGCATGGCGGGCGCTGCATAGCCCGGGGCGGGTGTGGCAAGCGGCTCTCCATCAAAACCGAGGAGGCGCACGGGCGCATGGAGTTCGCCGTCAGCCGAAGGAAACATGGCGGCTGTCGCCAGAAGCGATGCTAGCAGGGTCATGGTGTCGAAGAGGCTTCCCAGGCGACCACCATTGGTCACCACTTGCCTCGAACGCAAGATGGCGCCGCGGCCGATCCGCCTTCAGCGTTCTCGTGTTTCTGGCGGAATCGCTGGCCCCTGGCCGGACCCGCGGTGCCCGAGGTCCAAGATGAGCAGGCAGGTCATCCATCTCGAGGAGACCAAGCAGGGCTGCTTCGACCGGACTCCCCTCGGATCGAGTGTCAAGCCGGAGTCGTGGCCACCTCACGCCTGAGCCAGACAGGCCGCTCGCCGCGAGAAGTCTCGGAAATCCTGAAGGCGTTGCCTGAACGGTGACATCAGCCTCCAAGGTCCGCAGTCACTCCGTTCCCCAAGATCCGCCATGAATGACCAGAGAGCCCGTAATCAGAAGCCGCGCGCAACCCAATTCCCCACCCAGGGCAAGCCCTGCTGGCGCTTCTACCGGGGCAGTAGCCGGGTACGACTTGCACTGCTTTTTTTCGCCAGCGCAGCCGCGACTCCGGCCCCTCTCTTGGGGACACCCCAGCCCCAGGAGGCGGTGCGGTCAACGCCGGAGAAGATCGTGCAAGACGCCAGCGCGGCATATCTCGCTGGCAGCTACCTGGATTCGGCCAAGCTGTACGCTAGCTGCCTGGAGCAAGTCACCGGCTCGGCTCGTCGATCGAACGCGTACAACGCGGCCTGCAGCTTTGCTCTCGCCGGCAGCCTGAACGAGGCGTTCGAGATGCTCAGCATCGCGATCCAAGCAGGGTTCATCGACGTCGCTCACCTCGAGGTGGACAGCGACCTGACAGCGCTTCGCGACGATTCGCGTTGGGCGTCCATGATCAAGGACGCTGAGTCGCGAGCAGGGGAGGACAAGCGACGCTGGGGCGGAGCTGCGTTCAAGACTCCGTGGACCCCTGAACTCACCGAGTCAGAAAGACTGGCCGGACTTTCACTCATCTGGGCGGAAGCACGGTACGGCTTTCCAAACTTCGACCAGGTCCCCGACCTTGATTGGGACGCGGCGTACGTCGCCATGATCCCTCGGGTGCTGCAAGCGGATACGACCGTTCGATACTACCGCTTGCTAAAGGAGTTCATCGGCCTCCTGAGGGACGGGCACTGCTCCGTCACTCCGCCGCGAGTAGCAGAAGTCTACGAGGCGAGCGGCTGCATTCCTCCTCTGCTAACGGACCTGGTTCAGGGCAAAGTGGTCGTCGAAAAAGCGCTCGGTCAGGAGTTCCTGGATGCTGGTATCCGCCGCGGCGACGAGGTGCTGAGCCTCGACGGGGTGTCGATCAGCCAGTACGCGGCGAACGCGATCAAGCCTCTTCAGGCGAGCTCTACGGCCCACTACCTCGACCGAATCACCTATCACTGGAGACTGCTGGAAGGCCCGGTGGGTCCGGTCACCCTGGAGTTCAGGCGCCGCGACGGCCAGGTGGTCCAGGTCGAGAGCCGTAGGATTGCCGGCGACGAGTGGTCGACAGTCCCTGTCAAGCGCGATCCGAGTCCGCCGTCCTACGCCTTCGAAATGCGCGGTGACGACATCGCTTACGTCCAGCTAGGTACCTTCGGAGACGCGAGCGTCACGGCGCGCTTCTCCAGAGACTTCGCCGAGATCTCCAAGGCGCAGGCTCTCATCATCGACCTGCGAGACAACGGTGGCGGGAGCAGCGGAGTGGGGTGGGACATCCTCGCACATCTGACCGATCGGCCGTTCGAAGTGACGAGCTGGCGAACTCTACGATACTCCGCGGTGCAGCGCGCCTGGGGCCATGCCACAGAGTACGAAGAGCACTCGGGTCATATGTGGCCGGCAGACGACAGCGCACACTTCAAGGGCCCGGTGGCCGTACTCATCGGCAACCACACCTTCTCCGCCGCGGAGGACTTTGTGGCCGCATTCAAGGTGCTTGATCGGGGCCTCTTGGTCGGCGAGCCCACCGGGGGAAGCACAGGACAGCCCCTTGCCTTTGATCTTCCAGGCGGGGGCTGGGCTCGGATCACCGTCAAGCGAGACTTGTATCCGAATGGAACGGACTTCGTTGGCGTTGGCATTCATCCAGATGTCCTCGTTGAGCCCACGATCGACGAGTACGCCGAGCGCCTCGATGTCACGTGGCGGCGGGCAGCGGAGCTGTTGCTCGCGGACTGAAATCCCAGCAGTACCGATTGCGGCAATTGCTTGTCGCCCCCTCGCAACCCACGGTCTCGTCTGCTCAGCTCACAAGAAGTGATCTCGTCCAGGCCATCGCTGCCGAGGAAGATCACTCCATCCACGACGGCGAAACCTACCAGCTGAGCTTCTTCCTGGCCGGCGCGATGGTCCTCGACGGCACTGTCCCTGAGATCGAGCCGGGACTCCCCGTGGTTCAGAGTGGCGATCCCTGTCCTTCGGCGCGGTGCAGTTCTCGCCCGATGGAACTCTTGTCTTGGCGACGACCACCACGGGAATTCACGCGGTCCTGCTGCGGGCGTCGTCCGGAGAACTGGCCTGGGAGGGCAAGCACTGCGGCGGCAGGATGGGGGAGCCGGCGGGGATCGTCTGGCAGCACGACAGCAAGGGCTTCTTCTTCGCTTTCGTGTCCGGCGTGATGTCCATCCACCAGGTCTGCCTGCGAGAAGAGTCCGCTTCCGGATTCGCGGAGGAGCAGACCCGCGCCGTGGGGACCCTGCCAGATTTTGGCTGGGACGGCGTCGGCGTCTTCAACGGGTCCAAGGCGATCACCGCGGTGAGCGACGCGGACCTTCGGCCCGTATGGGCCACGGAGGTGGGAGCCGCAAGCGGATCGGTTCACCCGGCCCACCGAGGCCCCGAGCTCCTTTCGCTATCTGGCGCCCCAGGCTTACCTTCAGTGACTTCACGATCGCTTCGAAGCTTCCATCAGACGGAATATGAACCACTCCAGCTGATCGTCGCGCGGCTCTGACCGCCGGAGCACCCAATGCCGAGCCCAGCAGCGAGTCACTTCGCCACCCCGACCATGTCTGGCGTCGGCCGAGCCGTGGGGCGCCCCGGCCTCCATGGATGGCCTCTCAGTCGAGAACGGTGAAGACCAGCGAAGCTGGCGGTTCGATGGCGTCCACTTCGACCGGGGCGCCGTCCAGCTCCTTGCCTTCGCCGCTGAGAACGACGATCCGGTAAATCGTTGCATCGAGGCGATCCAGCTCGAACGGTGCGGTCCATTCGCCCTTGGAATCTTTCGTCCATTCGACGGTGATCCACTGGTGCCGCAACGTGGAAGCGCCAATGGTGTTTCGCTCAGCGGGGCTGGCACGAACGTGGACTTCGCCGCGATGGGTGCCCGTGTTACTCCTGACGACGCCGCTCACCTTGTAGTCGAACCCCGGCTCCGGATCGCGTGCTTCGCCTCGCTCCGCGAGGTGTTCGTCGAGCTTCGAGCTGTACACGGCGCGGAGCATCTCCGTTGGCAGAGACTTGAGGCTCGTCGGCTGAAGCTCGAGGGAAATAGGAGCCTCCCCGATCCTTGGGATCCTCGCTACGGACGCGGCAGCGGACCAGAGCTCACCCGAGTGGACGATGACGGCGTGGAGCTGGCGCGTCGCCCTCAGGTCCGCCGCGGTGGCGTGGCGCCAGACCTCCATCCATAGAACACCCTGGAGGTCCTCGACCCATTCGTGAAGTTCCACGACATGGGTTGCGCCAGCAAAGTCACCGACCACGCCCTCATAGAACCTCTCCACGCTCGCGATGTGGCGCGCCTCGACCTGCTCGCTTCCGCGCTCCCCGAACCACAAACGAGTGGTGCCGCCGTACCCTTCCGGAACGACGAGCGTGACGGGCATGACGCGCTGCAAGGGCAAGCGCCAGACGTCCGGGTCGTCGGGCTCGCCGCGGTGGGGCAGATGGGGAAGCTCCGCGGAACCGTGCCGTCCTGGTCTCGCGAGCGGAGACCCGCCGGTGAACGACTGAATTCCGTGGGCGCCCCTGACGATGTAGGCGAATAGCTCCCCGGTGGCCATGGGCTCGGAGAAGCGTAGCCGTCCCGTTCCATCGCTCGTGGCTATCTGGGTGACCATGCGGGTATCATTGGCGGACACGGTCACGAAGGCTCCGGGCTCACCCGTGATTTCATCGACCAGATGCACGTTCACCGGAAGGAGGGTTCCCGACGTGGATCCATCGTTGTGAGGCATACGATCCAACGAATGGGAAGGCGCCGCGCTACGTCCCGCTGGCGCTTCCTTGACGCGAGTCTTCCTGTCCTTCGGAACCTGCACCAAGGCAACCTCCCCGGATTCCCCTGCGCCGTGGGCCGTCTCTGCTTCACGTCCCACGACGGCCGAGGCGCGGGTCGCTCCCCCCATCCACATGACAGTGAGCAGGAGCAGAACGACAACGACGAGCAGTGCGGGAATGAGCCGGCGCATCCCCTGCAGTTTAGCTGATCCGGGCTCAAGGGAAGGTCTTGTCCGCTGCCGCGTGATATCGATCGCTTCGAGGCTTCCATCAGGCCCCTGTGAACGAATCCAGCTGCTCAAACGTGGCGGCTTTGGGTCGGGTTCGGTACCGCCAAGGTTCGGCAACGCAGCCGAAGCGCGAAGGGGGCCGAAGGAATGGCGCGAACTTTTGGATCACACCACTAGAGGAAGTTTACGGTCAGCCCGTCGGTGAAGTTTGAGGTCGGGGCTCCGGAGGCGGAGTCGCGGTACCAGCCCTGGAAGTTGAGGGTCTGCCCGGCGGAGATGCCGCCGCCTCCGACCGTCGTGAGGTCGAGCTGCAGGGAGGCTTCTCGCAAAAGACTGGCCACCTGCAACTGTCCGGGCTGATTAAGACGCACGAAGGGGGGCGTCAGGCAGAGCCGGCCCAGCGAGCCGAGGACCGGATACGTCGAGCCCGAAATGGGGCCGTAGATGAAAATCACCGGTACCCACGGCGGAAGGTCGTTGGCGCGGAGGGTGAAGTCGTTGTCCGCGACGAGAGCGCTGCCGCTGGCGGAGATCTCCGCCGCTGCGCCAGCCGAGTTGATCACCGCGGGGGTGCAGTAGCGAACGCCGAGATCCGGGGGACCCGTGTCCCACTGGAGCCAGCCCGAATTCCCGTTAATGGAGGCCCAGGCGAGGTCGAGATCGCCGTCGCTGTCTGCGTCGATCCAGGACATGAGCTTCTTGCCGGGAGTCCAAGATTGCAAGGGAATGGACTCGCTGACCTGGACCCCGACCGAGAAGGAGCCTCCGCCCAGGCCCTCGAAGAGGACCGTGGTGCTGAGTCGCCGGCAGTCGAAGTTCGCGCTCGTGTCAGCCCGGAAGGCGACGAGGATGTCGAGATCGCCATCTCCGTCACGATCCTCTGCCAGGAGGCTCAGGTTTCCCTGCGCGCCCGGGAGTGCGCCGATCGGAATCGGAGCACCGAACGTGCCGCCCAGGTTGCGCGACCATTCCACGATCGCGGCCGTGGAGGTCAAATCGATGCTGAGGAGGTCCGGCGCGCCGTCGCTGTCGACGTCGCGGAGCCAAAGATAGGTGGAGATCCGGGTTGAAGCGCTTGCCGGGCCGAAAGCTCCTCCGCCCAGGCCCGGGTACCACGCGACCTCGGGTGTCGTGATCGGTCCGCTCGCGAGGACCAGATCCGGAACACCGTCGAGATCCATGTCCTCGACCCAGGATCCCTGCAGAGAGCTGCCGGTCCAGGTGGCGATCTGGACCGCAGGTGCGAATGTTCCGTCGCCGACCCCCGCCATGGACCAGGCGGCCGTGGGGAATCCGATTCCTGAGGTCGTGAAGAGACAGTCCTGGTGACCGTCGCCGTTCACGTCCGCGAGGGACACTGGAGCGAACGGGGGGCTCCCGATCCCCGTCGGAGAGAGAATGAGGGCGCCGAAGGTGCCGTCTCCGCGGCCCAGGGAGACCCGCAGCTCGCTCGAATCGGTGTCGAAGCGTACGAGGTCGACGTGACCGTCTCCGTCGAGGTCGTGCGGCTCGAGGAACTCCCACTCGGAGACCGCAGGCGTGGGGTTCTGCCGGACGGCCTCGACTCTCTCGAAGCCGCGGACACCTCGACGGAGGAACAGCCAGACGTCGCCGTCGACGTTGCCCACGACGAAGTCGTCGTGCCCGTCCTCGTCGAAGTCCGCCACAAACGCTCGCTCTGCCCAGCCGTTCGATTCGAGGGAGAGGTCGACGGCTTCGAAGGGACGGGCGGAGGTGCCGTCGGTACCGAAGCACGTGACCCGGCTCCTGAACGCGGTGACCCGGAGGTCCTCGAATCCGTCCCCGTCGACGTCGGCGACGTCCAACTCCCGTGCACCGGTGACGGCAGGAGGAAGCAGCTGCTCGGCTCCAAAGGCGCCGCCTCCGAGTCCCTTGAACCAGCGGCCCCGGGCGCCGGACGCCACGGCGACGAGGTCAAGCACGCCGTCGTGGTCCGCATCCATGAATCTCACGCCTGTCATGGATCCCGCCGACGAGAGCTGCACTGGAGTCGGGTCCAGCACGGTGGGACTCACCCGGGTGAAGACCCAGAGCCCGTCGGCCCGGCCAATGGCCATGTCCGTCAGGCCATCACCGTTCACGTCGGCCGCGTCGAAGCAGCCGTAGTTGACGTCGCCGGTGCCCTGGATCGTCATCGATCCCGTAAAGCCCGGGCCCGTGTTCCTCGCGACCAACAGGCGGCTACGCGGCGGGAAGCTGGTGGTCGAGGCGTGCGAGAAGAAGTCCAGATTGCCGTCACCGTCGAAGTCCAGGAGACGTGGCGACACACCTCCAAGCGGTACGTCGATGGCAGCGCTGAAGTTGGCGCCGGACTGTCCCCGCAGGAGCGACCAGCCCAACCCCGCGCGTTGAATGAAGACGTCGGGATCTCCGTCTGCATTCGCATCGCCGACGAGCACATCTTCGAGCTCTGCGAGCCCGCCCACGAGGAGCGCGGAGGGCGCGAGCGCCGAGCCTAGACCCCGCACCCAGTGCAGGCTGTTCTCGTCGTAGAGCACCAGGTCGGTCAGGCCGTCGCCGTCGACGTCTCCCGCTCCCGCGATGCCGTGGTCGGGCGAGGTGACGTTCAGCTCGGCCACGGGGATCAGCGGGCTGTGACCCTCCGAACCGAGATTCAGCGCGATGTGGACCCGGGCGCAGTTGCCGTCGATGGAGAGAAACCATCCCGATCCGACGGTGTCGAGGTCTCCGTCCTGGTCAAAGTCGAGCACCGCGGTGCCGATTCCCGGCACCTGGCTCGTGAAGTGGTTCTCCCCGAGCTGAGCGGAGACACCGAGGGGTGCCGTGGCGAGTACGCCGATCGAAACGGCGACGAACGAGCGAGGTGCGTGGTGGGTCATGTGGTGGGTCATAGAGCGTTTTCTCGGTCAGGAGCATCGCGCCCGGGGGGTCAGGAAGGTCGAGGACGGCTCCTGAGCCCTGAGGCGCTCATCCATTGTAATCCCATTGCTCTCGTCCGTGTCGCTGCACCCGCGCACGAGATTCTCGACGAGCACGCTTACGCCCGTCCGCACTTGGCGGTACCGCCATTGGGTCGGGTTCGGTACCGCCACGATACCGCCAGGTTCGGTACCGCCAAGGGCGATGCCGCGGCGGACCATGGAACCGGCCCCCGCTACCTGCTGGGCGATCTCCCTCCCGACCTTTAGGCTCTTTGGATGACCATGGATTATCACATCATCTGGCATCAGCTGCAGTGCACGGACCTGGAACCGGCCATCGCGTTCTACGAGCAGCTCTTCGGATGGACCACTCGCCCCGAGGAGCGAACGACCTACGTGCACTTCTACGACGGAAACGACGCCATCGCCGGAGTGATGCCCCAGCACGGGGGAGGCGGCCCTGCACAGTGGGGCGCCCACGTGGGGACGTCGGACATCGACGCCTACTGCGCGCGAGCGAAGGCGGCCGGCGGCAAGCCGCTGATGCCGATCATGGACATCCCTCACACCGGCCGGCTCTGCCCCATCGCCGACCCGGGCGGTGCGGTGCTGACCGCGTTTCAGCCTTCGGACCTCGAGCGCAAGCACTGGAGCACGGAGCAAGAGGTGGGTCACTTCTGCTGGTTCCAGCTCCTCTGCCAGGACCCCGCGAAGTCCGTCGCGTTCTACCGGGACGTCGTGGGATGGAGCGCGATGGCACTGCCCATGGGCGACTCGATCCAGCACCTCTTCATGGCACCCGGAACGGGGCCGGAAGCGGCGGTAGGTGGCGCGATGCAGCTGCCGGTCCCCGACGCGCCCGACCACTTCCTCCCCTACGTGCTCGTGGAGGACGCAGGGGCATCGGTGGCCCGGGCAGTGGAACTCGGCGGCACGATGCTCTGCGACAGCACCCCGGTCCCCGGCTACGGACGCTTTGCCGTCCTCACCGATCCCGAAGGTGCTGCGCTGGCGGTGTTCCAGCCGGAATGAACGTGGCGGTACCGAACCCGACCCAAAGCCGCCACGTTTTCCAACTGCGCAAATGTGGTGGCATGGGGTTGGGCCCGGAGCTGGCGCCGACGTATCACGGGCTGGAGTGACGGAATCAGCCATCGGTTCGTTCTGCCAGGGTCTGCGAATCATCGCATCTGGGCGGGAAGCGGCTTGAACGTCGCCTTGAGCCACGTTCGCTTTCGCTCGCGGATCAGGATGCGCTGCTCGTGGGTCACGTATCTCGCCAGGCTCAACCTCGCGGTGTATTCGCCGACCGGAAGCGTTCGTCGGCACGCAGCCGGGTGCCGGGCGGAAGGCCAGGATCCGGCGGCGGATGACTCATGGTCGCTCGTCCCTGGGTGGGGAAATGGAGCCGCAAGGCCTCGCCCATGTCTGCAGGAAGAAGTTCGACCCGAACCAGATGACTGTGCCACCCCTGGGTAGTCGACGACGCGGGGCCGCTCACGCTGGCTGCGACTCCAAGGCTACCCGCCGCGCCCAACTCCATCGTCAGCCGGGTCACCTCCCCGGCCCTGAGCTCGACCACCTGGGTCACCGGCACATGCCGTTTGACGACCCCCATGCTTCCCCGAGGGTGACCTTGAACGCCCCTGGCGGCAGAGCGGGCCTCCGCATCACGCCGTGGCTATCGACGCTATTCGACTCGAGCAGCACCACACCCTCCACAGTCGTCACCGCGAGCAGTAGCGACGCACCGACATCCCCGCCGCCTGGCGCCACGCCCGTCACCTCCAGCTCCGCCGCTAGCTCGCGCACAGGCAAGCTGAAAGGTCACTTCGCTTTGATAGTCGCCCTGCGTGAGGCGAACGCGCTGCTCTTGGATCCGATGCTGGCGAGAGAGGACGCCCACGATGAAGTCACGGTCGGGCTCGAGTTTGGCCAGCAGTGCAGCTCCTCTCGCCGCGGACCATGGCGTCACAAACCACTCGTTTTCGGCCAGCGCGACGGGGTAGCAGTAGGTACTCACGGCGCTGGCCGGTAGGACCCTTCGCGCCAAGTCGATGGCCTCGAGCTGGGCTGGCGTACCGTCTGCTTCGACGGCACGAACGATGAGCGCGTGCCGGACCAAGACCTGGAGCGTGGTGTCCGCGACCACGACCGGAGTCGTGGTGGGACTCACCTCCGCGGCTTCTGCTGAAGTGGCAACAGGGGATGGTTCGAGTGGATTGCGCTGATACGACGCGAACTCGGAAATGACGGGCACCTTGGAATCCGATCCTGCGACGGCTGACACAGCGCTGGTCGTCGCCGCGAAGATCATCTCCGGCGAGTCCCGCTCGACCCAATCCGATGACTCCTTCGAGCGCGGTCCAAGGTTCCAGGCACTCAGGGTCAGAACCGCCACCGCGGCCAGTAGCAGCACGGCGGCGATTTTCCTGGGAGTCGATCTGCGAGGGCTCATGTCCCTCAGCGGAGGAGCCGAAAGCGCAGGACTTCCACGGAAGGCCTGGAGCCGTCGCTGTCCATCCCTTCGAGCTGCAGAGTTGTAGCGACTCGGGGCGGGACTTGGCGCCGACGGATCAAGGGCTGCTGTGGCGGCATCAGCTATGCGGTACCGAACCCGACCCAAAGCCGCTACGTTTCCGTTGGAGGGGAAACACCTCTGACCGAAACGTGGCGGCTTTGGGTCGGGTTCGGTACCGCCAAGCAAGCAGTCACCAGATTGGATTCATCGTTTCACGCGCCGCCGCGGCAAACCGGTACCACTTGCTCAAGGGTAGCGAGCTGCCAATAGTACGTAGGATCGGTAGAGGCCATCTTCCTGGCGGTACCGCCATAGACGGACGTCCCGTCCACATCGAAGATGACCAACGGGCGGCCGTCGCCACTTCCCTCGTCGGCTCGCCCATCGCGGGCGGCAGCTCGGAGAGATGGGTCGTCTCCGCGGCTCCACTCCGTTCCAGGCCGACTGGTTACAGTGCTGCGGTCCCTCCAGCAGCGCGACCGCTGTTGACGAAGTCAACCAGGCCTACAAGAGACAGCAGCGCCAGCGAGGCCGCCCTCACGCTGCGGTTCCTCGACATGATGCCTATGGTAGGCTTGCCGAGCCCTACCCAGGACCAAGATGCTGCTCGCTTTCCAATCCGAATTCCAGGTGTTCTCCGTCGACTCCGGCGGGGTGGATACGCTGGCCTTCCTCGCCGTGGCCGTCACGGTCGCTACCGTGGCCGCTCACATTTGCGCGGCGTACTTCCTCTTCACCGCGGCGGCACGCTTCCGTCGCGACCAGAACGCAGGCCCCGCGCTGTTCCCACCGTTTCTCTGGGGGCTCCTGGGGCTCATTGGAACAATCACGTCGATCGGAGTGGTGGGCCTGCTGTTCGTCGTCTTGCACTACACCGATTGGTGCCATTCGCCCGAGCGAGACGAAGACATAGCGCCATCACCCCGCCTCGGATCCACCCACGCGAGACGCGTTCGCGAGCTCAAGGCCGAACTTGCCGAGCTGAGGGAGCAGAACCGAGACGCCGAACAGGAGTGAGCACCGGGAGACCCTACGCACCCTGCCCTGCGGCCGGGACGCAGGTTCGATCGCCGAGCAGCTCGCCGATCAGGCCGTCGACCTCCTCCAGCTTGACCTGAATGGAATAGCGCTCCAGCGCGATCCGGCGACCCGCTCGACCGATACGCTCGGCGAGTTCCGGCGACTCAAGGAGTCGTACGCACTGGGCCGCGAAGGCCTTCGCCCCTTCGGCGATCAGAAGGTTCTCATCGTGCACGCCACCCAGGCCGGGCACCGAGATCGGAGTGGCCACGACCGGGATCCCCATGGCCCACGACTGCAGGATCTTGTTCTTGAGGCCCGTCCCGGATCGCAACGAGCACGCAAGCAGGGCGACGGATAGGAATCCCAAGCGGGGAGGCATGGCGGTACCGCCAGAAACGTGGCGGCTTTGGGTCGGGTTCGGTACCGCCATTGGGTCGGGTTCGGTACCGCCATGACCCCCTGGATGAAGAGCCCGAGCTCAGGAGAAAGCTGGGCCGGCAGCTCCACCCGCCTCTGGACGCTGGGCGGCACCGCCAAGTCTGATATCACCAGGACAAGGGGCGCCGGGGCTCTCCCAAGGGCTTCCGGGAATCGACCCGTACTTTTTGGGAACGCCAGGGTCCGCGGCGTCCACTGTGAGCATGCAACGCAAGAAGGAACAGGCAGGGGAGGCGCCCGACCACGTGCTGGCTCATCTCGACTGGGTGCGCTCGCTGAGTTTACAGCTGGTCAGGGACGTGGCGACGGCGGACGACCTCGTCCAGAACGCATGGTTGGCGGCGCAGGCCGGGCGCCCGCGCCGGAGTGACGACGTCGGGATACGCGCCTGGCTCGGGGGAGTCGTTCGTAACCTGGCGCGGAACGAGACGCGGAAGGTAGCGCGGCGTCGCGGGCTGGAGCGGGCGGCTTTCGAGGGGGCCGGCAGCGAATCCAGCGCTGACGAACTCCTGATGCGATCGGAGCAGATGGCCGACGTGGCGCGGCGGCTACTCGAACTCGCCGAGCCATTCCGAACGACGATGCTGCTGCGCTGGTTCGAAGGTCTCACGCCCCGGGAGATCGCCGCGCGGGAAGGGGTGACCGATGCGACCGTGCGAACGCGGCTGCATCGGGGGCTCACGGAACTCAGGCGCCAGCTCGACGCAGCCAGTGGCGGAGACAGCCGGGCCTGGGCGATCGGGCTGATCCCCTTCGCGAAGGCTGCGAAGACTGGGAAGGTCGCGACGGTGAGTCCGGCGGCGGCGGCGTTCGCTCCGGCGAAGGTCGCAGGCGTCCTGCTGGTTCTGGTGGCCACTCTCGCGACGGCGGTCTGGGCGACGTTCCACGCCGCCTCGACAACACGCGAGAGTGCGGTTTCGGACGCCGCCATGGTGGCGGCCATTCAGCCTTCCGGCGTGGACGTGTCGGGCGATGCGACAAAGCCGCGTCTCAACCCGGGGTCTGCGGCGCTCGACCGAACGGCGCGCGAGGCGCTGGCGCCCGTCTCGCTCACGGTGCCGCAGGTTCCCGCAGCGACGCCAGCGGAAGAATTCGCCGCCCCATCCACCGCGGTGGGGGAGCGCGCGGACTCGCACATGATCCGCGGGAGGGTGGTGCTGCCCGACGGCACCCCGCTCCCGGGCGTGGGCGTGCACGCCAAGCTGGTTGGCGCAGGCAGCGGCGTGGGCCTCGACAGTCAGCGCGGCAAGACCTACGCCGGGGGGACCTTCGAACTCGACGACCTTCAGGCAGGAACGTACGAGCTCGAAGTGATCTGGAGCAGCCACCTTCCCATTCGTGGAAGTTCGCGGGTCGCGACGAGTGACTTGGAGCAGCGGATCGAGGTCGACGCGCTCCTCGTGGAGGTCAGTGCGCGGGACCGCGATGGTTCCAGCGTGCCGATGAGCCTCGTGCAGTCGTCTCCGATCTCGGAGCGTGGCCACGAGGCAGAAGAGAGCGGCTTTCGTCTTCCACTGAATCCCTACGCGATGACGCACGACATGCTGATGTCGACTGGCGTGGCGCACCTGCTGAAGGCCGAGGGCCAGGACGGTCGCTCCTACGTCGGGCTCTTGGACCATGGGCAGAGTGCCGGGAAGGTGTCGCTGGAGCTCCTGGAGGATCACCCCGGGCTGGGGGCCGTGCGATTGATCGCGGAGTCCCCGGCGCTGCCGGACGGAGCCGAGCTGGTCGTGTCGTCCGTGCAGCACGAGACCCTGGAGTGGAGCCACTTCGAACAGCGCGCCCGTGAACGAGGGCCGCGTCGAGATGGTTCTGGAGCATCTCCTGCCCGGTCACCTTCAGCTCGTCGCCAGGCTCGACGGTGCCGATCCCGTGAGGCTCGTCGGCGGCTGGCACGGGGTGGATGTCGTGGCGGGCGTCGAGGCCACGCTGTCGCTGCCGACACTCACGGGCGGCATGTTGCAGCTCTCTGTTGCTTCGGTTCTGCCACCCACGGAGCGAACGCTCGCCGATGTGCAGTTCCGCCGCAGCGGAGCCGACGCGTGGGAGGAGCTTTCCCTCATCACGCGGGAGGAGTCTCCGGGAGGGTGGAGCATCATGCAGAACTCCAGCGCCCTGGTTGGCGGCCCGGACGCACGGACACCGCCGATGGAGCCGGGGCACTACGATCTACGGGTGACGCTGCAAGGGCACGAAGACGCCACGAGCCGCTTCCGTATCCTGGAGGGGCAGACGGAAGCACTGGAGCTGACGCTGCGCCTGAAGGACGACTGACCCTGCGCAGATGCCAACCGACTCCGGGCCCGGGTCGGCAACTTTCAGAAGGACGCGGGGCGCTATAGTGCAGTGGAGCTGGATCCGCTTCACGACTGACGCGACAACATGACTTATCGATCCGACTCCACACGCTGCAACCACAACATCGGCACGGCCAAGCAAGGGCACGGGCCCAACCATCGAGTCCGGATCCCGCGACGCTGGCAGGACTCGATCTACTCGTGGGCCCGCGGGACCTCGGGCACGATCGTCACGCGCACGGTTTGGGGCTGGCCGCTGCCGTTCCTCGTCGAACACACCCTAGCGCTTTGTCTCCTCGCGACCTGTGCGCCGGGCGCGCTGGCCCAGGAGGTACTTGAGGCTCTGGACCCCGTTACGACTCTCGCGGACCGGTGCGCCGCCGGTCGGATCGACGCGCCCTTCGAGGCGGCCTGTCGCGCGGTCATCGAACAGGACGTCCGCGGCCATGCGAGCGGCGAGTCGCTGCCGGCCGACTTCTTCCCGTGGCTGGATCGAACGCCGCGGCTCGAGCGCGCAGCCACGCTTGCCATCGCGAACGTTGGTCCCAAGGTCGCCGCCAATCTGGAGCGACTGCGCGCTTTCGACGACGAACGCGTCGAGAAGTATCCAGCGCTGGCGGTGGCTTACGCCGCGGCATTTTCACAGGGGCAAGGCGACGAACCGCACCGCTACTGGGTCGACGATTGGCTGGTCCGCGGTCGCGCGGTACCCTCGATGGAGGAGTCGTTCGTCTATCACGTCGAGCATCGCCGGGACATGCGAATGCCGCTGCGCGACGCACCCTGGCAGGTTCTCGCGCATCTCGCGGACTCGCTCGTGCCCATGGCGGAGCGCGAATGGGCCCTCGACCGCTATCGCTCGCGCAAGACCGAGGGGCTACGCGATCTGTTCGGCGCCGTGCCGTACACGCTCGATCCAAAGCGCGGCGATGCGCCGTGTACGCTGATGAGCTTTCTGGAGTTTGGAGGACCGTGCACCCACAACGTCCAGTTCGCGGGCGGGGTGTTCGACGCATTCGGCATCCCGTCGGGATGGGCGGGGGGGCCCGGTCACACCTACCCGTACTGGTTCGAGATGGACGGCAAGGTCTTGACGATCCATCGGACGAACGAGCTCGGCAACAGGAACGGCAAGATTCGCGACCCCCTGGGCGAGGGCCACGTGTGGGAAGACCGTCTGCGGCTTCTCGTTCTGGCGCTCAACCACTCCGTCGAAGGGCAGCGTCGCTCGGGTCTCGCCGCCTGGGCCCATGGACGCGTTGCCGAAGCGGACCGCGCGCGCTCGTCGGCGATTCTCGTCGACGCACTTCGCGAGAACCCCTTCTGCCACGAAACGCTCTCCGCCTTCGCGGATGCAACGGCGGCCCGAGCGATGCCGCAGGACGTCGCCGGGCAAGGCTGGAAGCTGGCCGCGAAGGCGCTCGGCGATCGACCCTACGACCTGTCGCCCCTGCTGGAGCGCGCTGTGCCGCTTCCCGGTGACTCTGCTCCGACGTTCGCGGGCGATGACGACCTCCTGAAGGGATTGGTGAGGCGCTGGGAGAGATCTGGACTGGACGAACGCGCCCTGCAGGCCAGGGTCTGGCGTGGTCGCGCGCTCGCCGCGCATGGCCAGACGGCGGAGGCGACGCGCCTTCTGATCGGCGTTGCGAGTCAGTGCGCTGCCAGCCACGCAGATTCGTTCGTGGCGGCGGCCCTTGCGCTCGCAGGCTCGGTGCCGGGAGCGCCCGATTCCGAGGATCGATTCGAACTCCTCACGCGCCTGATGCGCGACATCGAGACGCCCACGACGTCTGAATGGACGGAGCTGCGCCGCTCGCGGCTGCATGCGGTACGCGCGATCGTCGGCGAACTCGAGGCCCTGGGCCGAGCGGAGGATGCGTCTGCGATGTGGTACGAGGAACTCGCGAGCGTCGGCGCAGAGGGCGGGGGAGTCGGTTCCGACTTCTTGCTCATCGGGGGCGGCGGCGGAGCGCCGTTCGAAGAGGCGCCCGCGGGAGCCGAGTTCGTGGGAGTGCGCGTCACGACGACGGGCTTCCAGGGACGTGACGTGATCGGGTCGGTCGAGGGCCTTTTCCGGGTCGACGGCGAGGACATCGTCGGAGAGCGTGCCGGTGATGCTCGTGGGGGGGCGATCGAGCTCCGGGCGCCCGATGGCTGGCGCGTGGCCGGATTGGTCGCAGCGGGGAGCGATCGCCTGGACGGCTTCCAGCTGGTCTTCGTCCCGGTCAGCGCCCGGGACAACCGCGTTCGGATGAGCCCATGGGTTGGCACGCACCGGGAGGATGAGGAGCTCATCGGTGGCCGTGACTTGCGTATCGTCGGGATCCGCGGTCGCGCGGGGGCGGACGTCGACGCGCTCGGGCTGGTGGGCGTTGCCCTCGACTGAACGCTGGCGCTCACGCCCGTCGCGCCTGAAGCCCGTGCGCCTGAAGCCCGAGAGGATGGCCTGCTTGGCTGAACTTGGCGGGAGTGTGCACGACCACCACGTAACGGAAAGGAATTCCAAGCGGGGAGGTATGGCGGTACCGAGAAACGTGGCGGCTTCGGGTCGGGTTCGGTACCGGAAACGTGGCGGCTTTGGGTCGGGTTCGGTACCGCCATTGGGTCGGGTTCGGTACCGCCAATCTGGGTGACCATGCGGGTATCCTTGGCGGACACGGTCACGAAGGCTCCGGGCTCACCCGTGATCTCATCGACCAGATGCACGTTCACCGGAAGGAGGGTTCCCGAAGTGGATCCATCGTTGTGAGGCATACGATCCAACCGATGGGAAGGCGCCGCGCTACGTCCCGCTGGCGCTTCCTTGACGCGAATTTTCCTGTCATTCGGAACCTGCACCAGGGCAACGTCCCCGGATTCCCCTGCGCCGTGGGCCGTCTCTGCTTCACGTCCCACTACGGCCGTGGCGCGGGTCGCTCCCCTCATCCACATGAAAGTGAGCAGGAGCAGAACGACAACGACGAGCAGTGCGGGAATGAGACGGCGCATCCCCTGCAGTTTAGCGGATCCTCGCTCACGGGAAGGTCCCGTCCGCCGCGTGATATCGATCGCTTCGAGGCTTCCATCAGGCGCCTGTGAACCAATCCAGCTGCTCAAACGTGGCGGCTTTGGGTCGGGCTCGGTACCGCCACAAACGTGGCGGCTTTGGGTCGGGTTCGGTACCGCCACGATATCGATGCCCACCCGGAAGTCCCTTGGAAGATTCTTCCGACGATGCCGGGGATCCACTCCCCGGTACCTGGAGAGCGCATCAGTCGCGCCGCAGCTACCAGGAGCGCAGACTCACAGGGCCCAGCGAACGATCTTCGAGTTGGTGGTCCCGCCGCCACTGGGGCTCCCCGCGTCGCGGAAGATGGCTTGCAGGGTCCACTGGGTGCCCGCGAGCCAGGTCCCGTTGCCCGCGTAGCCAGTGACGTCCAGCTCGATGTCGATGCTGCCTGCTGCATCGATGGGGACGACCGGCGTGATCCTCTGGGCGCCAGGGCCGTGGACGCAGAGTCCGTGGGGGCCTGCGGGTAGATCGGACGCGCCGGGCTGGCCGAAGAAGAGGCCGAAGGAGTGCGCGGGTGCGTCGAAGACCTGGGCCCAGAGGCGCTCTCTCGACAGGCTGATCGCGCCATCGAATCGGAAGCTGGCCGCAACGCCGCCACTGTGCGGTGTGGGCGTGCAGCCCGACTCAGCATCCGTGCGGAAGCCCTTGAAGATATGGATGACGCCCGTGTCGAAGCCCTGGGTCCAGTCTCCGAATCCCACGATGGCGAATTCCGCCAGGCCGTCCCCGGTAAGGTCGCCGAGGATCGCTCCCCCGAGCCCGTAGTTCGAGGTCAAGGGGTCCTGCTGGTCCATGAGTTCCAGGTCGAAGAGGATCTCGCCAGTCTTGCCGCTGACGATGGTCTCCGCGCCGTGCTTCTCTTCGAAGTACCAGCGGTTGTGGGAGCCGACCAGGATGTCGTTGTAGCCGTCCCCGTTGATGTCACCTTCGGATTGCACGTAGGTTCCGAACGAGCCGTTGTCGGCTGGGAGGCCCCAATGTGTCAGCGGGGCGCGTCCCACGGGGCCGGGTATGCGCCTGATGACCTCTCCTGACGCGCCGGAGTACAGGACGATCGCACCGCGATGGGGGAAGCTTGAAGAGGGAGAGGGCGCGCCTATGTAGGCAGCTCCTGCGACGAAGTCTCCGATCCCGTCCCCATCGATGTCACCGATGGCATCCAGGGATGCGCCCAGCCTTTCGGTCCCGAAGGATGGATCGTAGTCGCCATCGATGGTGTACAGCACTTGCACGCTGGGCATGGAGAGGGCAACGATCTCGTTATACGCCCCGCTACCGATCACGAGGTCGGCGATGCCGTCTCCGTTCAGGTCACCAGGGCTGCAGAGTCCGCCAGACCCGTGGCCATAGATCTGTGCATGGTCGCGAGCATCGGGCCCGAGGTGAATGACGACGCCCTCGTTGGATTGGGTGCCCGAAGCCCAGTCTGCGTAGCCGTCGCCATTGATATCGCCTAGCGGGGCGCCCCGATAGCCTGGAGTCGCACTCGGACTCATGCTGGAGTCCGCGGTGGCCACGACCGCACCCGTCTCCCAGTCGACGATGATCGGGCTATGGTCCCCAATCACTTCGGAGAGGGCAAGGTTGATTCGACCGTCGCCGTTCACGTCGCCAACGGCCTCCACATGATCGCCGATGAAGGAAAACTGGTTGTAGCTCATTCGAGGGTTTAGCGGCGACAAGGTGGCGCCGGAGTAGACCTGGTAGAATCCCCGGTAGTTCGGTCCCACGCGGCCCGTGACCACGAAGTCATCGACGGAGTCCCCATTGAGGTCGCCGACGTGGAAAACGCCCATGAGCGCGTCTTGCCCGGTGCCCTGGGAGAAATCAGCTGGTCGCCCATAGATCTGCATCAGCAACTCCTGGGCGAGAGCGAAAGGAGGGGCAGCGGACAGCGTGAACAGAGCGAGAGTGCTATTTCGGAGGGTAGAGAATTTCATCAGTCGGCACTCGTGTAGACGGAAAGGCCGCGACGGTGATCGCAGACGTAGAGAAGGCGCTCTCCACTTGGACGGACGTCGAGAGACATGGTCACTGGCTCAGCGGCATCGCTCAGTAGCACGGATGGCTGAAACTGGGGCGCGCCGCTGGAGAAGTCGATCTCGAGGACCTGAACGCCGAGTCGTTGAACGGCGACGTAGAGGTTCACAGAGATACTCTCGCCATCAAGGTCGAGGGCTCGGATGCTGTTGGTGAGGTCATCCATGAGGCTAAGGGGCGGGTACCACGAGTCGCAGAGGATCGGCGTGTTGGGCGGCTCGGCCTTGAGGATGTCGGTGATCTCGTAGCAATGCACTCCTCCGATGAAGTCGCCCACGAAGAGGAAGGTTCGATTGTCCCCATCGATCGTCTTCTCCAGCACTTCCAAGTGCCACGCGAAGCTCGAGCGTCCGATCCCGCCGCCCGAAGCGGGATCTTGGCTCGCGATGGGCAGGTAGATCCGGGGGAGCAACGATGAGCCGACTTCACCGGTCGCTGGTGGTGACGTGTCGCATCTGGCCAGCGTGTCGACAGGGTTCGTGAAATCCCAAAGCTGCACGAGGCCTCTTTCGAAGTTCTGGGAATCCTGGGTCGTGGGGGTGGGAAACCAAAGTGGATCCGTTCCACCGCTGAGGGTCGCGAGGGAGTCGTAGTCGGTGTTCGTGACCGCCTTCATGTTGGGCGCTTCCACGGATGGAAGCACCGCCACTCCGCAGGGGGCGGCCAGCACCCATCCGTCGAACCCCTCAGTCAATGCTCCTTGAACACGTGCGAACGTTGGGCTGAACGTCTTGATTCGGCTTCTGTATGGCTGCGTGCTGCCGGTCTGCTCCATCCAAGCCTTTGCAATATCGGCGTCCGGCTCCCCGCGACTGGGGAACCCGTCGAACTCGGGGTGAGTATTCAGCCGGTACTTGAGGATGGGGTCGGTCGATGACGAAGGCAGGATGGAGCCTGTTCCTCCCAATGGCGTGGGCCCGATCAGCGCCATGATCTCGTTCCTCTTGCCGAAAGCAATGCCGTCGGGCGTGTTCTGGAGGGCGAAGAAAACCAGCTCGTCGTCGGGTCCGATCGTGCTCATGGGTGCACCAGCGAACTGCTGGAAATAGGCGTCGTACTCGGTATCCACGGTCGCCGTGAAGAAAGATGCCCTGGATCTGAGGTTCCACCGATCTGGAGGGGTCTGGATCGAGAATCGAGCCTCGTTAAAGTCCATGGGAGCCCCGGTCACCGGGTCGAACGTCACCCTCTGAACCGAGACCTGAGAGAGTTCCCCAGCTGTACTGGACGCCACGCCGGACGAAGCCATGCACTGCAGTTCCTCCGCGGGCGGGCCAGCGAACGTCTGCAGCCATTGACCCTGCTTCCCCTGGGTGACTCCTGATGCGAAACGGCGGTCATTTCCTCCGGGCGCGCCGGCATCACGGTTGGACTCCAGGGTGTGTTCTCCATTCACCGGGTCCTCCATCAAGTAAGGGATTCCCTCGCGGACCGTCCCATCGGTCACGCAGGTCATGAGGATGTTGGGATACTTGAGGGAAGGCTGGTAGCCGAAGGACCTCACCCCGTAGGTGTTCGCTTTCGACCTCGTCGCCACCAGAAGCTCCGGCGTTGCGGGAGTGTCTATACGTACGGAGGCGAGGCAGACCTGGTTCGTGCGGCCCTCCATGGCGGGAGCGTCCCCTGTGGACGAGTGAAGGTACTCGAGCCGGATCCCAGCCGTGTTGCCGTCCACCGAGTCGAGGATATTCGATTGAACGGGAGGAATGAAAAGCCGCTCTGATCCGTTCTCGATCGTGATGCGCGTCGGAGTCAACACCGGGGCAGGGTTGCCGCTTGGGCTCACGGCGAGGTCCGCCACTTTGAAAATACGCACTGTGGGTTTGCCTTCTTGGTCGGGCAGCATCGGACCGTTGTAGGTCACGCCGCCCCACTGAAAACGGTCGTCGTAGGCAAAGCCCCCCACGACCGCCGGCGGATCGATCAGAAGGACCGTACTGCCGCTCGTGAAGGCCACGTGCCAGCCGAGAGGGGTCTCGATCACCTCGATGCTCCTCGCGTAATCAAAGACGTTGGTCAGCCTGCCCGTTGCCGGTAGAGGGTCGCCAATCACAAGCGTCTCTGGCCAGGCGCCGTCGTTCGTCAACGGGGAAGTGGCCACGAGTGATACCTCGATCCCCTCGTGGTGCCGGATGGGCATGCTCGGGCCCCATGCATCAGCCAGGTCGAACTGGACCCAACCCAATGGCTCGACCGCTGCATAGAGCTTGTGCCCAACGCCGCCTGCCGTGTCATCCCGGTGAAGCGCCAGGGAAAGGAAGATCGGAGGGTCGCTACGCTCCGTCACGTCGACAGCTCCTTGCTGGTTCACCCAGTTGAAGTTGTCATAAAGGTGCTTGTGTGGGATGGCTGGATCGGTGGCATAGAAGGAGCTATCCCCGAAGACCGGCCCCCAGACCCGCGCCGGAGGCGTTGGTGCTCCTGGCATACCCACATCGCCCAGTAGCGTGGCGCGGTCGATGTCCATCTTCACGAGCCCATCCGTGAGCATCGAGAAGTAGAGCGTTGCGTCATCGGAGGCCGGGTCATCCTGGTCGACCACGACATCGGTCACGTAGCTGCGGTAGATCTGCGCTGGATGGCGAGGCAGCTGGGACGAGTGTGTCTTGAGCCCGTAGTCCTTGAGCGCCTGGATCTCGTGGCCTGTCTCGCTGGAACCGGCATTTGCCAGAGCGGCTCGAAGATCGCTCAGAGCATAGAACCTGACGCGGCTTGCATCTTTTTTGGCGAAGGTCGCGGCGACGTAGTGGACGTCCTCGAGCGTGACGAGCGCCAGGGAGTTGCAGTAGCGGTTGTTGAGCTGCTCGTCAGGAAACGACGGGCCGCTATCGTCGATACGGGCGACACGATTGGTCGCGGAGTGCGGGTCGGCGTCCATGACCCAGAGACCATTCGTACCGCCTGCGATGATCAGGAGGTTGGAGTAGTCAGGCATTCCGACCGTCTTGGTGGTCTGAATGTCAAAATCCGGGTCCAGTAAGAGGTCGGCTGCGTGCGGGCAGAGATGACCGATCGACTGTCTCTTGAGTGGCTCCTCAAAATTCAGCTCGATCTCAGCGACCGAAGCTGGGGGAGCACTCGAGCCCGAAGTCGTCACTTCCGCCAGAGGCTGGAGAAACGCAATGGATGCGCTTTCGGCAATGAAGAAGTAGCTTGCGTCCGGAGTTCCGGTGTGCGCAGTCACGAGCGAAAAGGGCCGGGTATCAAGCAGCCGGTCGGCTACCTGCAAAACGGGGGGGGGGGGGCGGCGAGGTAGAGGCAGCAGAGCATGGGATGTCCTTGGCAGGAGAACGGTGTGGAACAAATGCCACGTCTTCGATCATCCCAGCTTTCTCCATTCTCGCCACCCCCCGCACATGACTTTGCCAGTCTTTCTGCTGCGGCGGGCGCCAGATGGCGCAGACGGCCGCGCACCTCGTCGACAGGGTCTTCCCCGATGTCGATGTGCGCCAGTGGGTACTCACGGTCCCCAAACCGCTACGCCTGGCGATGGCGATGAACGCGGAGCTCTGCCGAGAGGTCACGCGGGCACACATTGGCGCGGTCTCTGCCTCCTACAAACGCCGCGGACAAGTGACCCTCGGTCGTCAGCAGCAAGAAGTGCAAGGCGACCCAGGGGGCGACCCAGAGGAAGCCGCAGCTTCCGTTCCTTCCTCGTGGTAGGTCTTCCGACGGATGGGAATTCCAAGCGGGGAGGCATGGCGGCACCGCCGATCTCTCCACTGACCATCTATCGTCTGGGCCACGGAGGGGTGAACCACGAAAGGATCGGTTCATCTGGGCCACGCAGGCCCCGGGGTTCTTTCGCTATCTGGCGGCCAGGCGCGCCTTCAGCGTCTTCGCGATCGCTTCGAGGCTTCCCTCGGTGAAGGGGTCCTGCAGGCCTACGGTTTCGCCTACGAGTTCACGGAAGCCGCGTGATCCGCCGAGGTCGCAGAGCTTCTGGTATCGGGACCACGCCTCGGTCGCGTCGCTCTGGGAGAGGGCGAGGAACTGAAACGCCACCAGCTCCGCGAGCACGTAGTCGATGTAGTAGAAGGGGTACTGGAAGACATGGAGCTGGGCCTGCCACGCGCCGCCCTCTTCTCCGTGACGGATTCCATCCCAGTGGCGCCAGGGCAGGTAGCGCTTCTCGATCTTGCGCCATGCAGCACGGCGCTCATCGGCGGACCAGTCGGGATGGTCGTAGACCTCGTGCTGGAACTCGTCGATGGCGCAACCGTAGGGGATGAACGCGATCTGTCCCGCGACGTGCTCGTCTCGGAAGCGATCGGCCGCGCGGCCGAAGAGAGCTTCCATCCAGGGCCACGTCAGGAACTCCAGGGACATCGAGTGGATCTCCGCGGTCTCCGACGTGCAGCGGCGCTGGTCCGTGAGCTCCACGTGCTGGCTCGAGGACCAGCCCTGGTAGGCGTGACCCATCTCGTGGGTGAAGACGCGCGCGTCGCCCGCCGTTCCGTTGAAGTTGGCGAAGATGAACGGGAGGCCGGTGACAGGCAGGAACGAACAGAAGCCGCCCGCTCCCTTGCCGTCGCGGCCTTCGAGATCCAGGAGGCCGCCCGCGCGCATCTTTCGGAAGAGGTCCCCGAGCTTGGTGTTGTGCGAAGAATCGACGTCCTCGAAGAGCTCCTGCGCGCGCGCCTCCAGCCAGGGCGCGTCTTCTTCGCCCGCGGGCGTGGCCGGGCGCGGAGATTCCCCGCTGGCGAAAACGGCCTCGTCGAAGATCGCCAGCTGGTCGAGGCCGAGCCGCTCGGCCTGGGCGCGTCGAAGCTCGGCAGCGATGGGGACGATGTGCTTGATGACGCCTCGGCGTAGAGCGGCGACCTCGGCGGGGCCGTAGTCGCTCCTTCGCATCCGATCGTAGGCGACTTCAGTGAACGACGCGTGCCCGAGGCCCTTCGCGATCGCGACTCGCACGCGGATCAACTCGCCGAAGAGCTCGTCGAGTTCCTCGCGGGTGCTCCCGTACCAGTTCCAACGGGCTTCGGCCGCTGCCCGGCGAACCTCGCGATCCGCACTCGTGAGGAAAGCGCTGACGGCGGCGAGCGTTTGCTCCTTGCCCTGGAAGAGGACGCGAGCGCTCCCCACGAGCGCCGTGTGCCGGCTCTTGAGGCGCTGTTCTTCGGCGAGGAGTTCGCCGACCGACGGATGGAACGAGCGTAGCTCGGCCTGCCAGCGCTTCATGCACGTTTCGCCGAAGCGCTGCTCGAGGCCGGCCCGCAGCTCTGCGCTCACCTCGTCCGAGAAGAGAGCTTCCAGGAACGTGCGCCGGTTGCCCTCCAGTAGGGCGGCCGCGTCATCGAGCTGGGCCTTGGCGGCCTTCGTCTCGGGATCTCGCGTGTACTGGCGGAAGCGGATCGAAACGGCCGCCGACCAGTTCTGCTGCGCGGCCATCGCCCCGTCCCACGCGAGCACGCACCGGATCGCTTCGTCGAGGCCGTTCGTCGCGCGGAGCTCCGCGGCGAGCTGCTTCACCGAGGCCGAGCAAGCGTCGAGATCGAAGTGCGTGCGGCTCGCCAGGAGGACGGTGTCGTGGGAAGTGCCGGTCATGGGAGCGCGCGGCCAACCCGCCTGCGAATACGAAAGGGAGAATCCGGCGCGTCAGATGCGCCGCTGAATCGCGTGGGCGAGCGAGGCCGGCACCGACTTCGCCAGGCGGCCTGCGCGTGCCGGCGACGAATAGAACGAGGTGAGCGCACGCCGGCGCAGGCTCGGGAAGTCGTCGATATCGCCCGACTGATCGCGCGTCCACGCGGGCCCGAGGTCCACCTGGCGGCCGCTCTCGAAGTCCGCGGTCGCCGCCTGGCTGGCCCGCGCCCAGCGGATGGTGTGCGCGGCCTCACCGACGGTCTCGGTCGGCAGACCGAGGCGCAGCATGAGGTGCCCTCGAACGCCTCGGTCGGCCATGTGACCGAGCGCCTTGTCCACCTTCTGGAGGTCGATGTTCTCCTTGAGGAGTCGCTGGAGCCTGGGGGAGGCCGTCGTGACCCTGAGCGGAAGCGTCGTCGCCCCCGCACGCAGGAGCGCGTCGATCAGGCCAGGGGTCAAGCCGTCGCCCCTCAGTCCCCGGGGGAACGAGACCGTCAGGCGGCCGTACCCGGGCGCCGAGCGAAGCTTGGCGATGGCGTTCACGATGGCCTCGGCCCGCGCGGGCTGGCCGTCGAAGGCGGGGTCGCCGATCGCGATGTGACGCACCCGGTGCTTCTGAACGAGCTCGCGGACTTCCTGGACGATCTCGGCGACGCTGCGCTCTCGGCCGTGGGAGCCGAAGCTGCCGTGGCACGTGGGGCAGTCGGGCGGGCAGGTGCGGCTGGTGAAGATGGTCGCTTCCCGGGAGCCGCTCGACCGCGGGACGCGCAGCCGTTCCTGTACGCCCTCCTGGACTCTCGTCGGAAGGTGGCGAAGGAGCTGATGGCCCCAGGTCTCCAGCCGCGTCCCGGACAACCAGCTCGCCTCGTTCGTCCCGGAGTAGCGGCTCAGATCGATCAGATCCCAGGCCGGGGTCGCGAGCTTCAGGGTCGTGGCGCCCATCCGCTCGTGCCTGACGGCCGTTCCGTCGTGCCAGCTCACGCCTCGCTGCCCCGACCAGTCGGTCCGGCCGGCGATGGCGGCCTCCACGAGACTCGGCATGAACTCATCGGCCTCGCCGCGGACGACGAGGTCGGCGGCGCCTTCCTCCAGCAGGACGCGCGCGGCGTCCTGGGTCTCGTCGATCCAGAGGATCCGAAACGGCGCGCCCGAGGGGCCCTTGCCGAGGCGGTGTCCGGCATCGACCATGCGGTCCAGCCAGGGGGCCGGCCCATCGGCCGGCTGACGGGACCCGCCGCGCTCCGGCAGCTCGATGGGCTCGGAAGCCAGCAGAACGGCTTCCGGCTCGAAGGCCAGCGTACGCTCCGTCGCCTCGTCGCGGCTTCCCGCGTCCTTCCCGGACGGCGTGATCGCCGCGTCGGTCAGCTGCAGCCGCGGCGGCGCGCCGCGTCGCAGGCCCTCGTGCTCGCGCAGGGCCGTGGCTGCAACGAGCAGCCCGATGGGAGGAAGTGGGGCCGTGCGCCTACCCCCGGGGCCAGCGACATCCGCAGCCCGTTGAAGCCCGATCCTGTGTGCACTCCCGAGGGAGGCCTGCCCGTTCTCCAGCCGCATCGGGGCAGCTTAGGAATCCGGAGGGGGTCGATTCCAGGATGGCGACCTCCGAATCACGTGCTTTCGGAGGTTCTTCCCGGACTCGCGGCGCTTACAGCCCCGACCCCTTGAACGCGTCGAACGCGGTCGTCAAGGACGACAGCTCGAAGGACGCTCCGAAAATGACGTCGTTTCCTTCCGGGCCGCTCCAGATCACGAACGGCGCGCGGTTGTCTCCGACCTCACGGATGAGTTCGCGATGGGTGTCCGCGACGGAATGGCCCTCGGCGACGGCGCCCAGCCCGCTGAGCTGACCGAAGATCTTGACGAAGTCCGCGTGGTACACCGTGGCGGCGTCCGCGCCGCCGACCAGGTCGATCGCCCGGACGTGTTCGACTTCGGCGAGGCCCTTCTCGCTGAACTCGCGGATTCGCGTGTCGACGGCCATCGTATCGCCGCCGAGGATCACCAGCACGTGGCGCCCCGACGTGGCGACCTTCAGGTGCAGCGAGGAGTCCCCGAGGTACGTCTTGAAGGCGTTGCGCATCGCAGCGCGGCGGTCGAAGTCGAGACGGCGGGTGTCGAAGCGAACGCTGTAGTCCTCGACGAGGGTTCCGTCCATCATGCTCCGGATCGGCAGCGCCATCTCGAAGCCCCAGGTCTCCAGGTCGCACTTCGAGAGCAGGAGCGAGATGGCCTCGCGCGCTCGGTCCGGGTTGCGAGCCGCAAGATAGATCGCCACGTGCGCCTTGGACGGCTCCATCTGGAACGAAAGAGCCGCACCGGGCTGGAACGAATCGAGCATACGCACGGTCGCGCGCTCCATGCTATCGAGCGCTTCGCTACTCAGCTTGGACCGCTGATTTCGCGCATCGTCGTCCTCGGCTCCGAAGAGGCGCGTACGCCCGATGCTCGACCAGTCGTCGCGGTTCTCCCAGAGGTGCCGGAGCGTGCTCACGGCGGTTTCGGGCTCGAAGGCCGTCACGAACGACACCGGGTCCTCACGATCGATATGGTGGCTCAGCTCGTTGAGCGTCGCGCTGATATCGCCCGCGCCCACGCCGGTGCCGTAGGTCTCTTTCTGTCCTCCCACGAGGCGCAAGGAGATCGAGGCGCGATCGCCGTCGAGGCTGAAGCCGAAGCCCACCTCCTGGGAGTCACGCACGAGCTGGGTGAAGCTCTCCGGCTCGAACTCGTAGAGGTCTCCCGATGAGGTCTTGGGCCGCGCGAGTCGGTAGCTTTCGTTGAGCGCCCGGCAGAGCGGCTCGAGGGACGGCTTGAGCAGCGGCAGAAAGGTGCTCGAGTCGAATCGGCCGCGAATGTTGGCCTCGGGGAGATCGCTGATCAGCCCGGAGTCGCCGCGGTCGACGGAATCGTTCATGCCGATGGGCTCGACGACCGCGTACCCGCCGCCGATCCTCCGGACCTTCATGCCACGGGTGGCGAGCGCCGAGAACGACACCACGACGGGGCCTTCATCCCGCGCCGGCACGATCACCATGGGAGCAGGAAAGAGCTCGCCGGGGACCGGGACGTAGGCCAGCGCGATGCGCGCGTCGCGATCGATCAGCGACGGATCGATCCCCACGCCTGCGATCGGAACCGTGGCCAGCGTCGAATCGAAGAGGGCGTGGCCCTGGAACTCCACCAGCGTGGAGATGCGCAGCGAGAGCTCTTCCAGCGCCGTGAGAGACTCGAATTCGAAGTACGCGAGCGAGTTGTCGGGGATCTCGGCCGCGAAGTCGGCCTCGCTTCGATCGAAGACCACCGGAGGCGGCTCTGCGGCGCGATCCACGGCGCCCGTCGGCTCCAGTTCGGCCTCCACGACGACGGCTGCCGGGTCCACGGCCGCCGAGGAAGACGTCGCTGGACCTGCCACTCGTGCCCCGGCCGATGCCGCGGGCTCAGGGTCGGGCTCGCTCCCGCATCCGGTGGCCAGGGCGAGCACGATGGCCGCAGCGAGGGCGCGGCTGCGTGGGCGGATCGCCCCCCTGGCAGCGGACCAGGGGTCGTGGGGGAGATGGCACTGGGGCATGGGCATGTTGGGAGGCCTTCGGGGTTCTTCCAGGTCATCGAGTTGGGTTTGGCCAGGACTGAACCACGAATGGCCTCCGAGGGGCCCGCTCCCAATTTGGGCTCCCTATCATCTGGGCATGAAACCGAGCCATCCGCCGCTCCACGCTCTCTGGCTGCTCCTCCTCTGGCTGGCGATGCCCCTTGCGAGGGCCAACCCGCAGGCGGAGGAACGCCACCTCGTCGTTCTCCATACGAACGATATCCACGGCCAGGTCCTGCCCCGCCCCGCCATCTGGTTGAAGGACGTCAACCCGATCCCGGACTCCGGAGGCCTGCCCCGGCTGACGGCGAAGCTCAACGAACTCGTCGCCGAGGCCCGCGCCGCGGGGGCTTCGGTGGTGATCTGCGACGGAGGGGACTGGTTCCAGGGCACCCCGGAGGGGCAGATCGGGCGGGGCCGCAGCTTCCTGGGGGCGCTCGCCCGGGCTGGCCACGATGGGGCTGTGGTGGGGAACCACGAGTTCGACCACGGTCTCGACGTGTTCCTCCAGCACCTGAAAGAAGTTCCCATGCCAGCGCTGCTCGCGAACGTGCGGATGCCGGATGGGTCGCCGCTGCCGGGCACTCGTGACTGGATTCTCCTGGAGCGCGACGGCCTGCGGATCGCCCTCGTGGGACTCCTGACCACGTCGACCCCCTCGATCACCCACCGCGCGACGCGCGACCTTCTCTGGACCGATCCCGCGGAGGCGCTCGCGCGGGTCCGCGCCGACCTCGGCGACACGGTGGACCTCGTGATCCCGGTCACGCATATCGGCATCGAGGACGATCGCGCCCTGGCACGGGCCCATCCGGACCTTCCGCTGATCGTGGGGGGGCACTCGCACACGTTCCTTCGCACGGGCGTTCGCGAGGGGGATACGCTGATCGTTCAGGCCGGTGCGAAGGCCAGCGTGATCGGTCGTGTGGATCTCTGGCTCGATGAAGGGGGTCACGTCGTTCGCAGCGAGGCGCAGCACGTCGACCTCTACGGGGAACCCGCCGCCGAGTTCCGGAACGCCGAGGTGGATGCCGCCTGCGCGGCGCTCTCCGCGGAAGCGGCCGAGCGCATGGACGCCGTGCTCGGCGTCTTCGGCGGGCCGCTGGAGTCGAGCCGGCGGGAGCTCACGAACTCCACGAGCGGCAACCTCATCACGGACCTGATGCGCGAGCGGTCCGGCGCCGACGTGGCCATCCACAACCGCGGCGGAACGCGAACGACGCTCGCCGCGGGCGTCTGCACCCGCCGCGATCTCTTCATGTTGCTGCCCTTCGACAACCACATCGAAATGCTCACGATGAAAGGGGCCGACGTGATCGAGCTCTTCCGGACGTCCATCGAGGAAGAGCGCCGAAGCGGCGTGGAGTTCAGCGGTGTGACCCTGGAGGCGCGGCTCGTCGAGGGGAAGCCGAAGCTCGTCCGCGTCCTTCTCGGGGGAGCCCAGGGCCGCGCCATTCAACCCGACGAAACGATCCGTCTCGCCACGAACAGCTACATGGCGAGCGGAGGCGATGGCTGGACGCTCCTGGCGGAACAGGAGGTTCGCGAGGTGGACTTCACGCTTCTTCGTGACATGGTGGAGATCGCCTTCGAAAGCGGTCCTCTGATGCCTTCGAGCGAACAGCGCTATTCGGTGATTCGATGAAGGCTACCAGTCCCATCCTGCTCGTCTCGGTCGCGTTCCTTCACGCGATCTTCGGCTCCACGCTCGCCGCGGCACAGGACGTCGGCCAGCTCGTCGACGACCTCAAGCACCGCGATGAGAAGGTAAGGCAGAAGGCGGTCGGCGCTCTCGCTGACCTCGACACCGAGGCCGCCTGGGAAGCGGTCGCGGACCGCGGCCTCGGGGATCTGGAAGCGCGCGTCGCGGATGAGGCACAGCTTCGGATCGGTCGCGCGAGCTATTCGAAGGGGCTGGGCGACGTGCTGGAGTCCAAGCACGCTCTCAAGGCGCGCTCGGCCCTGGTGCGCGAGCGTGTCTCGGAGGCGCTGGGCCGCATGAAGGGCGCGCTGCCCGCCGACCCGTTCGTCACGGCGCTGAAGGACAAGGAAGCGGCCGTTCGCGCCGTCGCGGCCTACGCGCTGGAGACGCGGCTCGAAAGCGGCGCAGGCGCGCTCGATCTCGCCGACTCGAAGGGCGTGATCGCGCTTCGAAAGGCGCTCGCGAAGGTCGCGTCCAGCGATCGCGACGCGCGCGCCCGAGCGAACGCGATCTCGGCGCTCGCGGCCCTCGCACAGGTGGATGCAGAGACGGAGGAGCTGCTCGGTAAGTCGATCGCGCTCACCGATTCGGCCGCTCAGGTGCGAGCCGCCTCGCTTCGGGCGGCATCGCTCGCTCAAGGAGGCGGCAGCCATCCGACCACGGAGGAGCTGGCTATCGCCCTGCGCGACGAAGCCCACGGCGTCGGGATGATGGCGCTGCGACTCCTGCGTCAGCGCGGGGATCGCGAGTCTTTCCTGGCGCTGGCTCAGGCGCTTCCGCCGGAGGGAAGCGATGCGGAAAAGGGCGGCCTCCGGCCCGCACGCGCCTGGGCGATCGTGGCCTGCCTGCGCGAGGCCTCGGGGCTGTCGCATGGTCTGGTTCGAGAGCGCTGGATTCGCTGGGCGGAAGGGCTCGAACCGGACTGGAAGCGCAGCGCCGACGGCAAGGAAGACGCGACGGAGTCCGGCGAGACGGGCTCCGCCACGTTCTACGGCCTTCGGATCGTCTCGGACCGCGTGGCTTTCCTGGTGGATATGTCCGGTTCGATGTGGGAGGAGAAGGGAGGCTCGACCCGCAAGGTTCAGGTCGAGGTCGAACTCGCCAAGGCCTTGCGAGGTCTCCCGGAGCATGCGCGCTTTCATCTGGTTCCCTACGCGACCGTTCCAGGACCCTGGGAAGACGGACTCGTGCCAGCGACGGAGCGCAACGTGGAAAAGGCCATCGAGTGGTTCGAGCGAAACACGCAGCGCGGCAGGGGAGACGTCTGGACGGCCCTGATGCAGGTCCTGGAGAACCCCGAGATCGACACCGTCGTGATCCTGTCGGACGGCGCGCCCTCCGGCGGGTATCGCTGGAACATCGAGCTGATTCGCACGCTCCTCCAGGACGAGAATCGCCATCGGGGCGTCGTGATCCACGCGGTGATGTTCGACGCCGCGAAGTCGCTGCGGAAGGGCTGGAAGGCGATCGTGGACGACTGGGGCGGGGTGCAGCTGCTGATCGACTGAGGCCTACCGGACCGTTTGCCGCGCATTCCGTCGGAACCGCGTCGCGGGGATCACGCGGCCCGCGCCGGTTTGGCAAAATGCCGGCGAAATTCCACCCCGAGGAGCCCCATGAACCTGCGCGAAACACTGAACGAGACGAGCGAGACGCTCGCCAACGGCAAGGTCACCTACGCGTCCGCCGAGGGCGTCGCACTGATCACTCTCACGAACGCGCCGGCGAACGGCTACTCGTACGAGATGATGCGCGACCTCGACGAGGCGATCCTGCGGGCGCGCTTCGACGCGGAGATCTTCGTCGTCGTGATCGCAGGCGCCGGGGAGAAATTCTTCTGCGCGGGGGCGGACATCTCGATGCTCGACGCGGTGACGCCGACCTACAAGTATGCGTTCTGCCTGCACGCGAACGAGACGATGCTGCGGCTGGAGCACACGCCGAAGCTCGTCATCGCGGCGCTCGGCGGCCACTGCGTCGGCGGGGGCCTCGAGATCGCGATGGCCGCCGACCTGCGGTACGCCCGCCGGGGATCCGGCAAGTGCGGCCTGCCCGAGGTGGCGCTCGGCGTGCTGCCCGGAACGGGCGGGACCCAGCGCCTCGCGCGGGCGGTCGGCGCTTCGCGGGCGATCGAGCTGATGGCGGACGGTACGACGTTCGACTACGACCGCGCGGAAGCGCTCGGGCTCATCAACGGCCAGGTCGACGCGGCCAGCGAGGACGAGTTCCTCGACGCCATCCTCGCCAAGGCCCGCGGCTACTGTCCGCCCGAGAAAGCCGGCATGTCCGTGGGCCTCATCAAGCGCGCCGTGCAGAGCGGCGTCGATCTTCCCCTGGAATCGGGACTCGCGCTCGAGCGCGAACTCCAGCAGCGCCTCTTCCAGTCCGAGGACGCGCGCGAGGGAATCGCCGCGTTCGCGCAGAAGCGCAAGGCCACCTTCCAGGGCAAGTAGATGGTGCGGGGTACGGATTCGAGCGGGACGATGCGCGCGGTTCATGTCATCGAGCACGGCGGCCCCGGGGTTCTCCGGATGGTCGAGCTACCCGTGCCGGAACCGGCCGCTGGCGAAGTTCGGGTCAAGGTCGCGGCGATCTCGTTGAACCATCTGGATATCTGGGTCCGGCGCGGCATGCCGGGCGTGGAGATCCCGATGCCGCACATTCCTGGCTGCGATGGAACGGGCACCATCGATGCGCTGGGGGAAGGAGTGGGCCCCGAGGTCACGGTCGGCATGCGCGTGCTGATCGAGCCTGGTTTCACCACGGCCGACGGGCCAGAGGTCCAGGCGGGCATGGATCACCTCGCGCCCGACTACGGAATCCGGGGCGAGCACGCTCCGGGCCTGGCGGCCGAGTACGTGTGCTTGCCGGAGCAGTACGTGACACCCCTGCCCGAGGGGCTCGATCTCATCGACACCGCGGCGGTCCCGCTGGTGTTCCTGACGGCATGGGGCATGCTCCACACACGCGCGAAGATCCAGGCCGGTGAGACCGTGCTGGTGCTCGGCGCGGCATCGGGGGTCGGGTCCGCAGGGATTCAGATCGCGAAGGCGCACGGGTGCCGCGTGATCACGACCGCTGGAAGTCCGGAGAAGCGAGCGCTCGGCGTCGAACTCGGCGCCCACGATGCGCTCGACCATCGCGATGACGCGTGGCCGAAGGAGTTGAAGGCGCTCACGGGCGGCCAGGGCGCGGACGTGGTTTTCGAGCACATCGGGCCCGCGACATGGGACGGCGCGATGCGTTCGCTCAGGCGCGGTGGTCGCCTCGTGACCTGCGGTGGAACGACCGGCCCGAAGGTCTCGATCACGTTGCCTCATCTTTTCATGAAGAATCAGTCGGTGCTCGGGTCCACGATGGGCCCGCGGTCCGCGTTCGTCGACATCCTCCAGGGGATGGCGAACGGGCTGTTCCGCCCCGTCGTTCACAGCGTGCTGCCGATCGAGAGGATCGCGGACGCGCATCAAATGCTGGAGGGGCGTGAGGTCGTGGGCAAGCTCGTCCTCACGTTCTGATCTCTTCTCTTTCCCCACCCTCGACTGCGCCATGAGTTCCCCAGAACACAACCCCGCCTCCTCGATTCAGCGAGCCGCCGTGCTCGGCGCTGGAACCATGGGGCACGGAATCGCCCACGTTCTCAGCGCGTCGGGCATCGAGACCCGGCTCTTCGACATCTCCGAGGATGCAGTCGAGACCGGTCGCGCCAAGGTGGCGGCGAACCTCGAAAAGGGCGTCGCGCGCGGGAAGGTGACCGAAGAAGAGCGCGACGCTGCGCTCGCCCATCTGACGGGCACCTCGGACATGGATGCGGCGATCGACGGCGTGGACATCGTGATCGAGGCCGTTCCGGAGCGCATGGATCTCAAGACGCAGATCTTCGGGGCGCTCGGTTCGAAGCTCGGCTCCGACGTCGTGCTCGCCACGAACACCTCTTCGCTTTCGATTCGAGAGATCGCGGAAGCCGCAGAGGCGTCCGAGCGCGTCGTGGGGATGCACTTCTTCAACCCGGTGCACATCATGAAGCTCGTCGAAGTCGTGCGGACCGCGCATACGAGTGACGCGGCGGCGGAACTCGCGCTGGGTCTCGCGCGACGCATGGGCAAGGACCCGATCGACGTGCGCGACGCGCCGGGCTTTGCCTCTTCCCGGCTCGGGATCGCCATCGGGATGGAAGCGATCCGCATGGTCGAGGAGAAGGTCGCGTCAGCGGAGGACATCGACAAGGCGATGACGCTCGGGTACGGCTTTCCGATGGGGCCGCTCAAGCTCACGGACCTCGTGGGCCTCGACGTTCGGCTCGCGATCGCGGAGTACCTGAAGGTCGAACTCGGCGAGCGCTTCGATCCGCCCCAGCTCCTGCGGGACATGGTGGAGCGCGGCGATCTCGGGAAGAAGTCGGGCCAGGGATTTTACTCCTGGGAGGGCGACGCGCGTGGCTAGCGGAGAATTCGACTCGGAGATCGAGGCCATCCCCGCGGCGCGTTCGGGGCCTCCGCGATGGATGGTGATGGTCGGCTGCGGGTGCCTGATCCCTGGCTTCATCGTGATCGTCGCGGTGGCTCTGTTCGCGATGTCGCTGAGCGAGCACGTCAACGAGTCGGAGGCATGGAAGTCCCTGGCGGGCGTGATTCGCTACGACGATTCCGCGCGCGGCCCGGAGACGGGCGTGGAGGACGACCCGAGCACCAACGAGGACGAGTCCCGCGGCCCCACGGAGTTCCAGCTTCTGATGGGCGGCGAGATGCCGCTCGACCGGAGCGTCGAGGTCTACTGGTTCGGGCGAGACATGCCGTCGCCCAGAACGCAGGGGCAAGTCATGGGCAACGATCCGCTCAGCGTCACCTTGATCAAGGAAGAGCAGTCCCTCGCCGAGATGGCCGCGCGGTCGCGGCCGGGGACTCCGTTGCACGAGGACCGGACCTACGAAGTCAAGGGCAGGGTTCTGCGAGGTCGGGTGTTGCAGCAGATGGTGAGTGACTCACTCCATATCAAGCTGTCCGGACTCGACAAGGTCAGCGGCGCAGGAGCCGTCGTCTGGCTGCGCGAAGGCTTCACGGATCCCGAGGAGGAGGGCAAGCTCTTCGATCTGCTGGCCTTCTTCCAGCGGCCTGGTTCGGTCGAACCGATCAAGGACGAGGAGATCGAGCGATTCCTGGCCCCGTTCGATCTGGAGTCCTTCCCCGGAAGTCTCGACGCCGAGGACGACTCGAAGAAGTAGCCATGGAGCCTTCTGAACCCCAGTGGCCTTCCGACCCTCGCATGGGTCGTGAGCGCGTGGAGCCCGGAGGTCCGTCTCCGGCCGCTGCGGACGAGGTTCGCCGGGAGTCGCGGGCGAGACCGGTCTCTCCGCTCTGGGTGCTCGGGACGCTTCTGGTTCTACTGTTGCTCGTGGGTGGGGTGATGTTCGTGCTGAAGCCGCGGGGGCAAGTTCTCGATGCCGCAGAAGCCGAGACGCTCATGTTTGCTTCCGTGCCCGCGTCCCTTCCGTACGGTCTGGAGCGTGCGGATGCGCGGCGCCTTCCTTCGGGAGAGGTGGTTCTGAAGTACGCGGGTGAGGGAAAGGCTGGCGAGGGGCCGGAGTCGTTGACGATGATTCAGTTCCCGGCGGCCCGTGCGGAATCGGTGCTCGACGAGCAGTTTCAGAAGCTGCGATTCGACTCGGGCAGTGGAATGGGTGGCGGGATGGGCGGCGGGGGCGGCGGTTCTCGCGGCGGCTCGGGCGGTGGGCCGGGCGGCCCACCCGGCGGTGGCGGCCGTGGCGGCGGGATGGGAGGCGGTGGGAAGAAGCCCAAGCTCCAGGACGCCGGTTTCATGGACTGGCGGGGGTACAGCGCGAACTATGCGCGTCTGCGGCATGCTGCGGCGAGCGTCCCTCTGCCTGAGACGCAAGGCGAGTCTGGCCCACAGACGCCGTCCGGCACGGACCGTGCCGACAAGACCATGTACGAGACCGTGCGAGTCAATCTCTCGACAGGGGGCCGCTGCATCATCGCTTACGTCCGGTTTCCGTTGGGCGTCGAGGGGACCGTGGCGGCGGTGGGAGAGCTTCTCGGTTCGTTCGAACCCCTTGTGGCAGCCAGCGCTTCTCCAGGGGCGAGCGAACGCTGACTGTCGATCAGGGCAGTCCCCAACGCTTCGAAGGCTGCGATGAAGAGTCTCATCGGGTTCTCGATCTGGATACGCGCGAGATTCGGAGATCGCGTCTAGGCTGAAGCGACGGGGAATCGGGCGCGTCCCATGGCCCCTGCCCCTTAGATCCTCTGGTCCACTGGTTCTCTTCCCTTTCCGTCCAGCATCACTCCTCTCATGCAAAGAAATACGTTCTCCATCGCAGCCACCTGCCTGGCTGCCATCTCCCTCTCGACCGGTGCGTCTGCTCAGTACTCGGAGTCGTTCGAAAGCTACACGGCTCCCTCGGCGATCGAAGGCCAGGGCGGCTGGCAGAACTGGGATGTCTGCGCCACCGGCAACCAGCTCTTCAACACGGTCACGACCGCCCAGGCCGCCACAGGCACGAAGAGCCTTCGTTTGCTCGGCTCCACCGCCGCAGGTGGAACCTGCGCCGCTTGCTCTGACACCACGCACGAGCTCAACGGCCCGTACACCAGCGGGGAGTGGACCTTCAAGGTCAAGACCTGGATCCCCAACACGTTCGCGGGGGACGCCTACGTGATCCTGATGAACACCTACAACAACTGCGGCGGCCCCTACGACTGGTCGACGCAGATTCGCTTCTCCGACTCCGGGCAGGTGATCGTCGACGCCATCGGGGGCACCAACTACGTCCCGATCAACGGCAACCAGCCGATCCTGTTCGATCAATGGGGAGAGCTGAAGGTCGAGATCGACCTCAACAACAACACGGTCGTCTTCTCTTACAACGACGTCGAGATGTCCGGTGGCGACTGGGCTCCTGGCACCGGAGTTCCGGAGATCAAGGCGCTCGACCTGTACCCGGGATCTGACGACACGACCGAGTGGTTCGTCGATGACATCTCCCTCACGGCCGGCATCGTCGGCGGCCCGGTCGGAACGAACTATTGCATGGCGAACCCGAACTCGACGGGAGGCACCGGCGTCATGGGGGCGACCGGATCCCGTTCGGTCACGGCGAACGACCTGACGCTTCAGGGCACGGGCCTCCCGAACCTGTCCTTCGGATTCTTCATCACGAGCAACACGTCCGTCTTCGTTCCGAACCCCGGCGGTAGCTCCGGCAACCTCTGCGTCGGTGGCGCGGTCGGTCGCTACGTCGGTCCAGGTCAGATCAAGAACTCCGGGCTCAACGGCACGATCGAGCTACTGATCAACAACCAGCTGACGCCGACCCCGACCGGTTTCGTTCAGATCCAGAGCGGAGAGACGCGCTTCTTCCAGCTCTGGCACCGTGACTCCTCGGGCGGCACGCCGACCTCGAACTTCACGGACGGTTACGAGATCACGTTCAACTGATCCCGTCCACGTGACATCGACGAGGGGCCCGGCGCAGCGAGAGCTGCTCCGGGCCCCGCTCTTATTCTCAGGCTCTCATTCTCCGGCTCTCATTCTCCGGCGCTGATCGCGCGGTCGAGGACTTCGGCCAGATGGAGAACCGGAACGTCCATGCCCTCACGGCCGATGCCCACGAGCCATTGCTGGTGACAGCCAGGGTTCGCGGTGACCAGCGTCTTCGCGCCGGACTTCGCCAGGTGCTCCAGCTTGGGCGCGAGAACGTCCAGCGAGTCCTTTGGCCGGAGCACGGAGTAGATGCCGGCCGAGCCGCAGCACGAGTTGGCGGCGGTCATCTCGCGACGCTCCAGGCCGGGGACGAGGTCGAGGAGCTGGCGCGGCTGATCGACGACTCCCTGGCCGTGGCAGAGGTGACACGGGTCGTCCCACGTGATCGGCCCTTCGATGCCATGGCCCGCACGGAGAAGCGGCCGGAGACGGGCCCGCGCTGCCGGAAGGCTCAGCTCCTCGGAGTAGTCGACGACGCGCGCGCCGAAAGCGGCGGCGCGCGCCGCGTACTCGGGATCGTTCGCGAGCAGCCTGCCGTACTCGCGCATGTGGGCTCCGCAGCCCGCGCTGTCGACGACGATGCGCGCGCTGGGATCGACTGCATCGAAGCGACGAATCGTTTCTCTCGCGAGTTCTTCCGCGTCCTTCATCTCTCCGTTGTGGGCGTGCAGCGCGCCGCAGCAGACGTGCTTCGGAACGCTCAGCACGTCGAGGCCCGTCGCCGACAGCGTGCGCGCGACCGCGTGATTCACGCGTCCGAAGAGCTCTGGCATGACGCAGCCTTCGAGCACGAGCACCCGATCGCGCTTCTCGCCCTGCGCCGGCGTCACCGCGGGGAGGGGCCTTCGCTCGCTGCGTGGTGGGACCTTCGGAAGGTGGCGCATGACCGACCCGCGCAGTCCGAGGAGCGGCGCCGCCAGTCGTATGAGTCCAAGCGTCTGCCCGAGCTGGAGTCCGAGCACCGCGGCCTTCAGCCCGAAGCGGCTCGGCAGGATCCGGCGGAACCCGACCCATCGGGCGAACCGCGCGAGGGGGCCGGGAGGCTGCTGCTCACGCAGGCTCGACCGCGTGAACTCCATCATCGCGCCGAACTCGACGCCCGCGGGGCACACGCTCTCGCAGTGGCGGCAGACGAGGCAGAAGTCCATCTCCTCAGCAAAGCCCGCGTCCGGCTCCAGGCGATCTTCGGCGACGGCGCGCATCAGATGGATGCGGCCCCGCGGACTCGACGTCTCGGAGCCTGTGAGCTGGTAGGTCGGACAGGTCGTCAGGCACAGGCCGCAGTGGATGCAGTCGAGGCTGCGCGCGTGATCGATCAGGCTCGTCTTCGTGGAAGGATGGGGGCGGTGGCCTTCGGTGCTCATGACGCGGGGACCTCTTGCGGCGGAAAGTCGGGGGATCTCAGCACGCCCGCGGGATCGAAGCTGGACTGAAGGCGCCGCATCCATTCAGAGGCCGCGCGTGGAGCGACGTGGCGATCGCGCAGGACGTCCCTGAGCTGGGCGAAGTCCGCGGAGGGGTCACGAAGGCTCACGTGAACGGCGGATGGATCGAGGGCGGGCAGCACCGACTCGAAGAGGCCATGGAGGGATGCGCGGAGGCCTTCGGAATCCATCTCGACCAGCGCAGCATCGGGCTCGATGTGGAGTCCGGCAGCGCTTCCGGGAAGCGCTCGCTCGATGTGCTCGACCACGGTCATCACCTCGGAAGGTGCGGTGGCGATGATGAGCGCGGACTTCCGCCGTGCGGCGTCCACCGCCCGGTCCAGCGCGTCTTCGCCGTGGTGGGGGGCCGCCGCATCGAGGTGCTCGAGGGCGGCGGTCAGCTCGACGTGAACCTGGCGCGCGCGCCCGCCGAGGACCAGGTGGAGAATGCGATCGCGCACGAAGAGGGCGCGTGGCTGGAGCATTCGGCTGGCCCGCAGCTCCAGGCCGGCGGCCGTGGCCTCGGCCGCGCTGGAGAACGGCGTCGAAGTCACATGGACTTCGGCTTCGGGGACCGGCGCGAGGCGCAGCGAGGCCTCCAGGATCGCGCCTAGCGTACCCCGGGCGCCTGCGTGCAGTCGGTGCAGATCGAAGCCGGTGACGTTCTTCACGAGCCGGCCGCCGGTGCGCGTGGGGCCGCGTCCGGACGCGTCCTGGATGCGCATGCCGAGCACGTGGTGCCGAGCCGGGCCGAACGCGTAGCGGTCCACGCTGGAGATACCTGATGCGAGAATGCCGCCCAGCGTCGAGCCCGAGCGTGGTCCGGCCGGCGTGATGCGGTGGCCGCCTTCACGGACCGCCGCGCGCAGCGTTTCGATGGACGCGCCTGCCTGCGCCGTGAGTGTGCCGTCGCCGGGGACGTATTCGACGATGCCGGTGGCGCCGTCTGGCACGAGCGAGCGGGTGGAGATCCAGACCGTCGCGCGGCCGTTGTTGGCGGCCTCCCCTGAGGATGAGCCCCCGGAGAAGGAGCCGGCGAGGCTGGGAGCACACCAGCCGATCGCCGAACCCCTGCCCAGAAACGCGGCGCGGAAATCGGAGCCTGCCTCACGCGCTCGGCGCAGGTCGGCGAGCAACGCCATGAGCTCAGCCTCCGTCCGCGGCAGGGCCACCGGGGATGAAGTGCCATGGATCTCGATTTCCGCGACTTCCACCGCGGTGTCCAGGAAGGAGCTCGTGGTCATGGCGTCACCCCGACGGAGTCACCGAGGGGCTTCGTGTGAATCTCGCGGCAGCCGCGGACAGGGATCATCTTCCCGGGGTTCCAGAAGCCGACCGGATCGAACGCGGACTTCAGCGCCTTCATCGCGTCGAGATCCTCGTCGTTGAAGAACATGCACATCTCCTTCTGCTTCTCGACGCCGACGCCGTGTTCGCCCGTGAGCGAACCGCCCGCGTCGACGCACGCCTGCATGATGATCTCGCCCGCCTCGAGGACGCGCCGCACCTCGTCTGCGTTGCGGCGGTCGTAGGAGATGTTCGGATGTAGATTCCCGTCGCCCGCGTGAAAGACGTTGGCGAGCCGCAGGCCGCGCTCCTCGCAGGCAGCCGCCGCCACGCGAACGATCTCGCGCAGGCGCGTCCGCGGGGCGACCACGTCCGCCACGTAGAGATCCGGCGCGATCCGGCCCATGGCACCGAAGGCTCCCTTGCGACCCGTCCAGAGCTTCTTGCGCTCGACCGGATCCGTGGTGCGGCGTGAATCGAACGCGCCGAACTCGGTGGCGACCGCGATCAGATCCTCGCTCGTCGACGCGACCTCGTCGGCGCCGCCGTCGACCTCGATCAGGAGGACGGCCTCGGCGTTCGAGGGGTACCCTGCGCGCAGGACGCTGGCTTCCACGGCCTCGATCGTGAGCCGATCGAGGATCTCGATGGCAGACGGTTCCAGACGGCGCGCGATCATCTCGGAGACGGCGTCGCAGCAAGCGTCGAGGTCCTCGAAGAGGCACAACAAGGTCTCGACGCACCGAGGCTGTGGAAGGAGCCTGACCGTGACCTCCGTGACGAGCCCCAGCATCCCCTCGCTGCCGACGAGCGGCCCGAGCAGGTCGTAGCCGAAGCGCGGGTCAGGGAAGGGGCCGCCGATGCGCGTGATCTCTCCCTCGGAGTCGACGAGGGTCAACCCGAGAACGTGGCGCGTCGTCGATCCGTAGCGGAACCCGTGGGGGCCGCCGGAGTTGTTCCCGACGTTGCCGCCGATGGTGCAGGCGGTCTGGCTGGAAGGGTCGGGCGCGTAGAAGAGCCCAGCAGAGGCGCAGGCGCTCGTGAGGTGGACGTTGACGACACCGGCCTGGACGCGGGCGTACCGGTCGGTCTCGTTGACCTCCAGAACGTCGCGCATCCGGGCGGTGCCCAGGATGGCGCCACCGGCGATCGGGCGGGCGCCGCCGGACAGACCGGTCCCGGCGCCCCTCGGAACGATGACGAGCCCGGCGTCGCGCAGGATCCGGACGGCGGCGGCGGCTTCCTCGGTCGTTCGCGGCAGGACGACCACCTCGGGCGTCGCCCTTTCCAGCATGAACCCATCGGACTCGTAGGCGGACCTCGCGCCCGCGTCGCTTCGAACGCCTCGGTCGCCGACGATGCGGGTCAGTTCGCGCAGTTGCGCACGATTCAAGGAAGGCATGCCGACATGATAGAGCGGCCCGCTCGTCAAGGGTCTCCCGATCCGCTCCCACTGCCGCGCCAGAGTCCTGGCGCCGCTGGCCAGGGGAGCCGGCCACGAAGACCACTCCCCGCGTCCTTGTCACGTCGCTACCGACTCAGCCAGTTCAAGGCCGTCTCGAGGCTGTCCTGGGCATCCGGCATGGCGAATCCGTGTCCGCCGTCGAATTCGACGAGCTGGACCTCGGCGCCTTTCTTCTCCAGCGTTTCCCTTGCCTCCCTGGCATACCGGATGGCGGTCACCGCGTCCGACGTGCCCTGCTCCAGCCAGAATCGTCGGCCATTCGCGTGCTTCAGATCCAGCTGGTTCGCCTTGAAGACCGAGGCCAGGACGTAGGCTCCGCGGAACGTGTCGTCGTTCGACAGCAAGGTGGCGTACGCGGCAGGTCCTCCCGAGGACCAGGCGAAGAGAAAGGCGTCGTCGATCTTCAGGGCGAGTGTCCCTCGGAGGTCGGCTGCCACTTCGCGGGCGAACTCCTCCACGGGGAATTCCGCGTCGTACTCTTTCTGGAAGCGGGACGTCACCCAGACGAAGTTCTGTGCCTGTTCCTCGCTCCACGTCGGAGCGGAGAGAATCGCGAAGACGTAGCGGTCGAGGAGCGGCGTGGCGATCTTCTCGACCCAGTAACGGAACTCGGTGGCCTGGCCGTTCCCTCCCGGCATGACGACCACCAGATCCCTCGGAGCATCGACTACTTGGCGGTCAGCGCCGAGGACGATGTACAGTTTCCTGGGGTCGCCGCCGACCGACCGAAAGTCGGGGATCTCTTTTTTGCTCAGCTGGGCTGCGACGTCAGGGAGCCTCGGTGCGAGCGATGCGCCGAGGCGCTGGTAGAGAGCTAGTAGCCGATCGGCCAATCCGCTCGTGAGATAGCGCTCCTCCAGTCGATCGGGCAAGAACGCGGCGAATCGCGGGTCGAAGTTCGCGATCGACTCCAGCATCGCTTCTGCGTCGTCGACGCCCGTCGCGCTCCAGCGGGCGAGGACGGCGTCGACCACCAGGTGATGAAAGTAGCTCTGTTTCGCCGGTGCCGTGTAGGCTTCGTTCGGATAGGCGGCCACCGCGGACTCGAAGGCCTCTGCCGCTTTCTTCGCGTCGACGCGGTTCAAGAGCCTTCCGCGAAGTTCCTCGACTCTCCAGATGAGGCCGGCGGGGGAGTCCTTCTCGACGATCTTCGAAACGAGTTTCGCCGCCTTCTGCGCCTCTCTGCCGTCCGGCAATGCGCCGTCGAAATATTCCTCGAGGTCGAGGCAGAGCCGCTTCTCGTCGCGGTAGCTGTCGCCCGTCAGGGTGACGTCCGCGAGTGCCTCCCAGCGCTGCCTGGCCGCCCGCGCGAGGTCCTTGGCTCCGTATGGGGCGGGAACGACCGGAAGGGCAAGCGGCGCCGTCATCGCGAGAACGGAAGCTGTCCGGAGTGTGAGCAAGAGCATGGGGGTCATCCGTGAAATGGGTAGGAGGCCAAGGGGTTCAGTCCATCGTTTCCGTCCACTCGATCCAGTAGCGGAGCGAGTGCGCTTCGTCTTCGTTCGGCCCGGCGAGGTCGCCGAAACGCAAGTCGAGTTCGGCTGCGACAAAGGCGTGCCCGCTCCGGGCGAGCGCGCGCGCAGCACTTGTCGAAAGGGCTGCGTTCGAGTGATCTAGAAGCGGGAGGACGTACGTGCGAAGGTCCGACTCCGAGAGGTCGACGAGCGGCGCCCAACGCAGTGCAGCCAGGAGAAGAGGCTCGTTCGAACTGGCGAGCCACCGCCGGAGCTGGACGCCGAATCCTGTGGAGCCGAAGAGTTCCCGCGGCAAAATCTTGACGGCATCCAGAACCCTGGTCGTCGGTGGCTGTGCTTCCGTTAATAGCGGCACGACGTCCGCGCCGCTCGTTTCGCCGCAGCGCCGCGCCAGGTCCAACGCGCTGCCCAGGAGAACTTCGCGTCGAGCCAGGCCTGCCGTGCTCGCACGCCAGTTCGCGTAGGCGGGCTCGTCCCGCTCGAAGTCGCGGAAGGCGAACGGCCGAAGAAAAGCCCACCCATAGACTCTGACCTGCGGATCCGGATCGTTGGCCACAACGTCGACGACATCTAGGCCGTAGGGCGCGCCCTCATGGAAAACGAACGGCTTGGCAAACTGCTTGCGCTGGGCGGTGTCGAGTAGCGGGTAAACCTCTCGCGCGATCTTCAGTCCCTCCGTTCCCGGGAGCGCGATCAGCTGTCGTCCCAGCGCGTAGATCTCGGTGTAGCCCCTGGCGTTGCGGTAGAGATCGAGCCAGTCCACGGCCGTCAACGCCGCGTCCATCGGCGTGTTCGGTGGGTCGGAGGGAGCCGGAGGTTCGTCGATCGTCAACGCTGCCCGACGTTCCGGCAGGGGAGCGAGTTCCACTGGATCGGGCGGCGGCACCATGGCGACGACGGGCGCCGGACCGGCCATGCCAGCGATCGCTGCATCGGGTGCGGTTGGCTGCCGCCAGATCGCCATGGCAGCACCGCCGCCGACGAGTCCGATGGTTGTCGCGGCGGCAAGCGAAAGAGGCCAGCCGGCCATGGCTCCACCGGAAGCTGCGCCCATGGCCGCACTGTTCACGCCCGCACTCGCCACGGCCGCGCCACCGGCAGCGCTGCTTCCCAGAACCACCCCGCGAACCGACGCCAGACCGCGCGCCTCGCTCGCCATGAGTCCCGCGCCGAGCGCGGTTCCAGCGGGCAGCAGGCTGCGGAGCTGGCCGAGGCCCCGGTGTACGCGCACGTGAAGCGCGCCCTGCGTGATCCCGAGCTTCTTCGCGATCGTCGCGGGGGCCGCGCCGGAGAAGAGGTGCTCCTTGACGGCTTCCCGGTAGGTGTCGGGAAGCTGCTCTACCCTCCGTGCGATCAGTTCCTTCAGCTCTGCGTCGGCCGCCGTCGCCTCGGGATCCGCGGGAGCACGCAGGGCGGCGCCTTCCCGCAGCCACACCGGGTTGGGCGTCCGCTGCCTGTCCGCACGTTCGCGCCGCAGTTCGACGGCGAGCAGCCCGAGGAGCCAGGGCATGACCCGGCGCTTGCCATCGAACGACGCGGACTTCTCCATCGCGGCGAGGAAGGCGGCCTGGACAGCGTCCTCCGCCAGCGCCTCATCGCCCCGGGCGAAACCCCTGGCCACGCGCAGCAGCTCCGGGGCGGCCTCGTCGAAGACACGGCTGATCGCGCGGGGATCCCCCTTGCGCTGGAAGCGCCGAAAGGAGGCGTCGATTCGGGTGGGGAAGACGGAGGGGGTCATGGGCAGCTACCGCGTCTCCCGTCGGCGGCGACTGCGCTTACAGGAAAGCTCCCCGAATTCTAACGCTGTCCGTTGATCGGACCGCCGCGGGCTCACTCGACGGCTTCCGAGAGCCATTTGCCCTCTTTCCAGTGGTGGCGCACCTCGATCTCCGCGGGCGCCGCCTTCAGTTCGAGGAAGCCCCCGAAGCGCTTCACCGGGCCCCAGTGATTGAAGAGCGCGGGGCTCGTCACGTGATGCAGGTTCGGGAACTCGGGGTCCCGGGTGGAGGAGTGGCGGTGCACGTGACCCGCGACGTAGAGCACCTGGCGGTCCGTGGCGGCCATGGTCTCGCGCAGTCGCTCGGCGCCCACCATGCGACGGTTCTTGGTCAGCGTGTAGCCCGCCGTTTCGTTCAAGAGCGGATAGTGGCCGAAGACCAGCACGGGGCCCGGCTGGCACTCGCGAATCAGCTCACCTGCTCTCGTGATCGCGGCCAGGCTCATCTCGCCCTTCGAGCTCACGAAGTTGGCGCGGACCGTGGAAAGGAGGACCACCTCGGTGCCTCCCGCGAGCGCGCGGCGCGCGGGGAAGCCTTCCTTCGGGATCCACGGCCTGCAGTACTGCTCGAATCGCCGCTGCCTCACCGACTCGAACGTGTAGACGTCGTGGTTGCCAGGGATCACGTGGACGTCCACGCCGTCTTCGGTGAGGTGTTCAATGAACTCCACCGCCAGCTCGAACTCTCGCCGGCTGGCGGTCGACGTGAGGTCGCCGCCGATGATCACCGTGCGCGCGCCTGTCTCCAGCGCGAAGCGAGCGAAGGGCCGCGCGTTCTCGAGAGGGAAGTGGTGTCGCCGCTTGAAGTAGACGTTCGCGTTTCCGATGAACCGCTTGTTGAGGAGCTGCAGCGGATTCCGGACGAGCGTCCAGAAGTGCAGGTCCGTCAGGAAGAGAATGTGATCACGCACGAATGGAAGCGAAACCGAGACTAAGGCTGGCGGCCCGATAGACGCGCGGCACCGATCCAGCCCGCGTCGGAGCCGAGCGTGGCCTCGACCACCGTCGGCTCCAGCGTTCCGTAGCGCCGCTCCGCCATCGCTTCCATCACGCCGGGCTTCAGGACGTCCAGCGCGGCGCCGAAGCCGCCACCGATGGCGAAGACGTTGACGTCGAACAGGGTCACGAGGGTGGCGAGGCCAGCGCCGAGGTCGCGGCCGATCTGGTGCAGGAGCGCGCGCTCCTTCCCGTCCTGCTCGCGCCCGAGGCGGCAGAGTTCCGGGAGGTTCGGGGTGACGCCCGCGGCCTTCGCCCGGCGCATGGCGGCGGTGGCCGAGACGAGGCGCTCGAGGCAGCCGTAGGAGCCGCAGGAGCACTGGAGTTCGGGGAAGTAGGGCGCGTCGTACTCGCTGCCGCCCGGGCGCTGGACGATCACCATGTGCCCGACCTCGCCGGCGCTGCCGCCTGGCCCGATGAAGAGGTGGTCATCGAGGACGATGCCGCCGCCCACGCCGGTGCCGAGGGTGAGGAGCACGAGGTCGCGTTCGTGGAGACCCGCGCCCAGCCACTGCTCTCCGTAGGCGGCCACGTTGGCGTCGTTCTCGATGACGACGGGACGCCCTCCGAGGGCCTTCGACACGCCTTCAGAAAGGCTCGTGCCCACGAGGTTCTTCATGTTGGCGCTCGCGAGCACCTCGCCCGTGGCGCGGTTGAAGAGTCCCGCGCAGCCGACGCCCAGGCCCTGGATCGGACCGAGCCCGGCCTTGTCCTCGAGTCGCCGCGCGAGCTCGGCGGCTCGCCGGTAGATCTCATGGGCGGGCGCCGCCTCGTCGAAGGGAGCTGAATCCATGCAGACGGGAGGGCCGCCGGAGGCGCGGATCACACCCCCCTTGATGGTGGTGCCTCCGAAGTCGAGACCCATCAGCGGCTGGTCCATCGGGTCTCCTTCGCCCACGGCCGTCACTTCTTCTGCTTGACCTGCCGCGTCAAGCGGCGATACGCCTTCATGTACTCGCGTCCGCTCTCGGCCCAGGAGAAGTCCTCCTCCATGCAGCGCTTCGCGATCGCCTTCCAGTCCGTCGCCTTCTTGAAGAGCGTGCGGCCGCGATCGAGCGCGTCGACGAGCGCGTCGGGGTCGTAGCGCTCGAACAGGAGGCCGGTGCCCTTCTTCGGCGAGGCCGTCAAGTCCACCAGCGTGTCCTCGAGTCCGCTGAAGGCGTAGGCGATCGGAATCACGCCGTAGCGCATGGCAATGGCGCAGAGAGCGTTCGTCGCGTGGTAGTGGCCGGGGAGGAGCAGCATGTCCGCACCCGCGAGAAGCGTGTGGGCCGTGGCGACGTCATAGCCCTCGACGACGCGGCAGCGTCCCGCGAACGTCTGCTCGATCGTATGCAGTCGCTCGATGATCTCGGGCGGGCCCGGGCCCATGAGGATGATCTCGACGTTGCGCTCCAGCATCGGCGTGAGCGACTCGGCCAGAATGTCGAATCCGCTGTCCGCGTCGAAGCGGCCAACGATCGCGAGCACGGGCGTGCGCGGCGATACCTCGAGCTTCATCACTTCCTGGAGTGACGCCTTGCACTTGCGCTTGCCGGCCAGTTCCTTGTCGTCGGCCGCGTAGTTCTGCGCCAGTAGAGGGTCCGAACTCGGATCCCACGTCCGGTAGTCGATCCCGCTCTGGACTCCGACGATATCCTTCTCCCGGCGGCGGAACGTTTCCTCGAGTCCGTCGCCGCGCTCCGCTTCCACGTACTGGCGCGCTTTGCTGGGGGAGCTGGCGCCCACCATCGTGGCGAACTCTGCCCCCGCCTTCAGGTAGTTGACGCGCGCACCGAGCTCGACGCCCAACACCGAGCGGAAGTACTCGTGGGGCACGCCGATCTTCGGAAGGATCTCGCGCTCGAAGGAGCCCTGCATCGCGAGGTTCTGGATCGCAAAGAGAGTGCCCGGCTTGGAGGCGGGATGGTCCCGCGTGGAGTACTCCAGCTTCTGGATCAGCGGGATGAGACCCGTCGTCCAGTCGAGGCAGTGGATCACGTCCGGCGTGAAGGCCAGGGGCCCGAAGCCTTCCAGCACGGTGCGCGCGAAGATGGCGAAGCGCCGCCAGTTGTCCGCGTACGGCCCGTTCTCGTCACCGTAGGGATGACGAGTTCGAAAGAGCTGACCGTGATCGATGAGATGGACCGTGAGCCCGTCGATGTAGCCGGTCCGGATGGTGACAGGCGTGCGCGAGCTCCCGTCCTTGATGCGAAGCAAGGCGCTCTCCTCCAGCGGCCCGAGCGCGGCGGTATCGATGTCCCTCGAGTGGGGAATGAAGATCCTTACCTCGGCGCCAAGCTCCATGAGCGTGCGCGGGAGTTGCTCTGCGATCTCCGCGAGCTGTGTGCGACGGACGAGCGATTTCAGCTCGGGTGTCGCGAACGCGATTTTCACGTCCAAAAGGGGGCAGGGGGGGGCTGACGGGGAAGCAGCGCTGCCGCTGGCGGCGGCGGCGCTTATACAGGCAGAAAGGAGATCCGGGAAACCGGAGGCCTCGCTTTCTTGCCATACACTAGGCTTCTTCCCACTCCAACCCCTAGAGGCTTGATCGCGTCGCCGTCCTTAGCCCTTTGGTTTAAAGGACTTAAGTCCGCCAGAGGATCGAGATTGCTCGTAGACCGGAATCGCCTCGGGGAGCAGGCTCTGGATCTGCTTGATCCGGTTCTCGTTCGAGGGGTGGGTGGAGAGCCATTCCGGTGGCGCCTGTCCACCGCTGGCCGCCTGCATCCGCTGCCAGAAGGCCACGGCGGCCCTGGGGTCGTAGCCTGCGGTGGCCATGTAGAGGAGCCCGCGGCGGTCGGCTTCGAGTTCGGCGTCGCGTCCGAACGTCAGGCTGCCGAGGTTGGCGGCGAGACTTCCAGCCATCACGGCGAGCTGCGCCCCGTCGCCGCCACCCAGGGCCGCCCCGACGAGCGCGATGATGGTCTGGGCACCCATCTGCCGCGTCATCGCCTTCGTGCCATGGCGCAGGGTCGCGTGGGCGATCTCGTGCCCCATGACGACCGCGAGTCCCGTTTCCTTGTTTCCGGTGCCATCGTCGGCCACGGGCAGGATCCCCGTGTAGACCGCCATCTTCCCGCCTGGGAGGCACCAGGCGTTGACGAGGTCGTCGCGCTTGACGAGCACCACCTCCCACTCGAAGAGATCCGCGATTTCGGGATCGAGCTCCTTGGCCGCGAGCACCAGGCGGTCCGTCATTCGGACCACCATGTCGTACTCCGCGCCGGACCCGATCGTCTGGTCCTCCGCAAGGAGCTGCGGGTAGGCCTCAGCACCGAGCACGGGATCCTGGCTGACCGGGATCAGGTTCAGCTGCGAGATCGCTCCGCACGACGGCAGGACCGCGGGGCCCACGAGGGCGAGCGCGACGCCAGCGAGGGTCGGGAAGGCGGGAGCCCGGAAGGCAGGAACTCTGAATCTGGAGGCGATGAATTTCATGACGTGGGCGTACTTGGTGCCTTACGGGTTCGTAGAGGTGCGCGGCGGGGCATCGCTGCGCATAGTGTGCTCTCTCTAACTGAACTTCTCGACCTTGAATGCACATGAAGCGACCCCCGATCGTCCTCCTCGTCCTTGATGGCTGGGGCCACCGAGCCGAAACGGAAGCCAACGCCGTGGCCCAGGGCGCGCCCTACTTCGCCAGTCTCATGGGAGAGCATCCCCACACCCTCCTGACCGCCTGCGGGCGTGAAGTGGGGCTGCCGAGGGGGGTTATGGGCAATAGTGAGGTCGGTCACACGAACCTTGGCGCGGGTCGCGTCGTGTATCAAGACGTCACTCGGATCGACAAGGCCATCGAGGACGGTGAGTTCGCCAAGAACCCCGCGTTCCTCGACCTGATTCAGCATGTGCGCCAGAACGGCAAGCGGCTCCATCTCGTAGGGCTGCTCAGCACAGGCATGGTGCACGCGAGCGACCACCATCTCCGCACGCTGCTGGAGCTAGCTGCGGCCAAGGGACTGAAAGGCGACGACGTGGCCATCCACGCGATCACCGACGGTCGCGATACCGGACCGCGCTCCGCCGCCGGTTTCCTCGAGACCCTCGAGGATGCCTGCGAGCGCCACGGTGTCGGTCGAATCGCCACCCTCGTCGGTCGCTACTTCGCAATGGATCGCGACAAGCGCTGGGAGCGGGTCAAGAAGTCCTGGGACGTGATGGTCCATGGCGCCGGTGAAGTCCGCGACTCTGCCGTGGCTGCGATGAAGGCCTCGTACGAATCCGGCGTCGGCGATGAGTTCCTGGAGCCCGTCGTGATCCGCGGACAGGAAGGGCTCCGGATCGAGGACGGCGACGCCGTGCTGCTCTTCAACTATCGCGCGGACCGCATGCGGCAGATGACGGACGTTTTCGTCCAGGACGGCTTCGACGGCTTCGACCGCGGCGATCGGCCCTCGATCAAGATCGCGTCGATGACGCAGTATCGCGACGATTTCAGCTTTCCCGTGGCCTTCCCCTCGACGGATCTTGTCGGCATCTTCCCGGAGCTGATCAGCTCGATCGGCATGCGCCAGGAACGCATCGCCGAGACCGAGAAATACGCGCACGTGACGTACTTCTTCTCCGGCGGGCGCGAGGATCCCTACGAGGGGGAGTCGCGCACGCTCGTTCCGAGCCAGAAGGTGGCGACCTATGACCTCGCGCCGGAGATGAGCGCCGAGGGCATCACGAAGGCGATCCTCGCGAGCCTGGAGAAGGGCGAGACCGAGGTCTATGTCGTGAACTTCGCCAATGCCGATATGGTCGGACATACCGGTATATTCGACGCCGTTCTCAAGGCCGTGCAGAAGGTGGACGAATGCCTCCAGCGCGTCGTCGCCGCCGTGAAGGCGCGGGGCGGCACGATCGCCGTCACGGCGGACCACGGCAACTCCGAGCAGCTCTGGGACTTCGAGACGAACCAGCCGCATACGGCGCACACGCTGAACCCCGTGCCGTTCGTGCTGATCGGTCCGGATACGAAGGGCGTGAAGATGAGGGAGCGGGGCGCGCTCTGCGATGTGGCGCCCACTCTGCTCGGGCTGATGGGCGTGGAGAAGGACCCCTCGATGGACGGCGTGTCCCTGATCCTGCCGTGAGCGAGTCGGAGAAGATCCCGGTCGCGATCCTGGGTTCGACCGGGATGGTGGGGCAGCGTTTCCTGTCACTGCTCGACGACCATCCTCGCTTTCGAGTGACGCAGGTGCTCGCGTCTTCGCGCAGTGCAGGCATGCGCTACGCGGAGGCGACGCGCTGGGGACTTCCGACGGAGATGCCCGCGTGGGCTCGGGATCTGGTGGTGGGGGATGCGAACGCGCTTCCGGACGAGGGCCGGGTTCGCCTGGCGTTCTCCGCGCTCGATGCGTCGGTGGCCCGAGAGGTGGAGGCGACCTACGCCGAGGCGGGGATCTTCGTGGTGTCGAACGCTTCCGCGTATCGGATGGATCCGGAGGTGCCACTCGTCGTTCCCGAGGTCAACGCGGACCACCTCGATCTCGTGCGATCCCAGCGTTTCGGGCAAGGCGGCATCGTCTGCAATCCGAACTGCTCGACGATCGGGCTGGTTCTCGCGCTGGCGCCGCTGCACCGCGCGTTCGGGGTCGAGGAGGTCGCGGTGACCACGCTGCAGGCAGCTTCCGGAGCGGGCTACCCTGGCGTTCCTTCGCTTGATCTGATCGACAACGTCGTGCCCTTCATCAGCGGCGAAGAGGAGAAGCTCGCCCTGGAGCCAGCGAAGATTCTGGGGACGCTCGAGGGGGACGCCCGCGGGATTGCCGCGGCGCAGATCGTCGTCAGCCCGCAGTGCTTTCGCGTGCCGGTGATCGACGGGCATACGCTCTCCGTGTCGGTGAGGCTCGCGGGGGATCCGGGGCGGGACGAGGTGCTCCGTGCCTGGCAGGACGCTGCCCAAGCTGTCCCGCTTCGATACACGAGCGCGGCGGATCGGCCCCAGCCCCGCCTGGACCGAGACTTTTCCGGGGGCATGGGCATCACGATCGGACGGCTTCGACCGTGTCCTGTGCTGGGGTTCCGATTCGTGGCGCTGAGTCACAACACCGTGCGCGGTGCCGCCGGAGGGGCCATCGCGACGGCGGAGGCGGTCCTCGCCCGGGGTCTCCTCCAGGGCGGATCCGAGGGGCGCTGACGTTCGACCTCACTGGATCCTGACGCAGGATGAGAAACGACCACGGGGCGAGCTACGGCCTCGAACGGAGGCCCTCGACGGAAGCCCCCTCCAACGTGGTAAGATTCGGCGACCCCGGCCCTTTTCTCCCTGCGGTGAACCCTGTACATGGCGCTCCTCTCGAACTCATTCCTTTGCGTGGCCGCCGCTTCCCTGTGCACGATCAGTGCGTCCGCCCACTCCCCCAGGGCTGACCTGAGCGTCCTCTTCGACGCGCCGACCGTGTCGGAAATCGCTCGGGTGCGGACCGACTGGGCCACCCGACAGCCCGAGGTCGCCGGGTATCGGGTAGAGGCCTCGGGGACGGACGCAGGCGGCGTCCGGTTCGACGTGGTCAGTCACATCTCGGAGGGCCAGCGGCACTACGGCGCCGTTCGATACCCGCGGAACTACGCGGCGGGGCAGCCCTATGGAACCCTCGTCGTTTGTCACGGCGGGCTCAACGGAGTGGCCGCCGAGGAGAGCGCGAACTTCCTCCTCTCGTTGCCGGGGATCTGCGTCGACGAGAACTACTTCCTCGTGATCCCGAGCTACCGCGGCGAGCAGCTCGTGACCCAGTTCGCGGGGACGTGGGTTTCCGGCGGTAGCCCGAGCTGGGCGGACCGCGATGTGGACGACACGGCGTCCCTCCTCGCGGCGGTTCAGATGAACATACCGGACATGGACCAGGCGCGCGTGGGAGCGTGGGGCATCAGCCGGGGAGCCGCCGTGGCGATGCTCCTCGCGGCGCGCGACGATCGGATCCGCCGGGTGGTGGATCTCTTTGGCTGGACGGATCTGTCCCTGCCGAGCGTGCAATCGCAGCTCGACCTCATCCTCAACCAGGGCGTTCAGCCCGCAGGGATCGGGCGCGTCGCCTACGAGTCTTTCGTCTTCGGCTGGCTCAACGGAGTCCTTTCGCTGGACGAAGCACGCCAGGCGTGGATTCGTCGCTCGCCCTGCTATTTCGCGAACACGATGCCGCCGATCCAGGCGCATCACGGTCTGCAGGACACGCAGATCGATCCGTCCCACACCCAGGTACTGCTCGGCGCGCTCTCGTCGCTGGGCCTGGGTCCGCCTGACGTGGAGGGGTTCTTCTATCCGAACGGGGCGCACGGCATCAACTCGCTCGTTGGGCTGGGCGATCGCGTGGAGCCCTACCTCTGTGCCCTGGAAGATGGTCCCCGCGCCTACTGTGGGCCGATGGCGCCGCACGCACTGGGTCTCTACGCCGGCGCCGACTACCGCGGCTCCAGCTCGATCACGCGGAACGACTTCGAGCTTCGTGCCAACAACTGCCGCCCCAACACGGTGGGCCTCGTCTTCGTGAGTTCGAACACGGCCTACGTTCCGGCGGGAGCAGGTTTCCTTTGCGTGGGTGCGGGCTCCCAGCGCCTGGGGGCGGGCCTGATCGATGCGGCCGGGACCTTCCGGATGTCCGTGGATCTGGCCAACCCGAACCCGAACGTGGCGAACTTCCTCGCGCCCGGGCAGAAGGCGTTCATGCAGGTGGTGTTCCGGGATGTGGGCAACCCGATGGGGTCGTTCAACTTCTCGAACGGCCTGCAGGTGCTCATCGAGCCGTAGCGAGCGTGGATCCTGGCGGTACGCGTGGGATCGCATTCTGTGGCGTGGTGGCGTCCGATCCAGGCTCTGCGTGGAAGGAACGATCCAGAGATGGGATCCAGAGCGCGTGCCGTCACGCGCTGATTCGGTACCAGAGCCGGCCGATCCACTCGTGGATCGCCCATGCGGAGTCGCGGAAGGACCGAGCGCGCGGCACGAAGGCGTCGCGTAGGTTCGCAGGCGGCGTGGCCGGGGCCGTGGGCGCGGGGAGCACGACCAGCCCCGCGGCCTTGCACACCTCGATCGCGCGCGGCATATGCCAGGCGTGGGTCACGACGGCCACCCGTCGGATGCCGTCGCGCGCGAGGATCTCCGCGCTGTAGCGGGCGTTCTCGCGCGTGGTATGGGAGCGCTCTTCGGTCCAGCGAACGGGCACGTGTAGCTCATCCTGCACGAAGTCGCGCAGAACCAGGGAAACCGCGCGGCGGTCCGGCCGAAGCACACCGCCGCTGATCAGGATGGGGACGCCGGTGCGGGTCGACAGGCGTGCGGCGTACCGGCAGCGCTGGAGGCTGATCGGCCCTGGCTGGTCCGGGCCGAACTCCGGCGGGTCGCAGTCCACGTCCCCGCTCAGCACGAGGATCGCCTCGGCGTCGATCGATTCCGCCGTGGGGGAGATGGCAGGGCTGGTCTGCAAGGAATCCAGTAACCAGAAGGCCACCTGGGGAATACTGAGCGCCACCAGAACCGCGCCAGACAGCGCAGCGAGTGAAGTGCCCATCCGGCGAAGCATCGGGCGCGGCTCGGGGAGTCGATTCGCCACGAATCGGATACACAAACCACACAGCACGCCCAGGTAGAGCGACATCGGAGGCATGATCAGGAGTTCGACAAGGCGCTTCATCGTTCCGCATCGTGGCCGATCGACCGCCGCGGGGGGGGCGCGGATGTAGGAACTTCGTGTGAATTCCGCATGCGGAAAGTTTGCGTCAAGGCCTTCGGGTAAACGGCCGATCGTTGCCATGGAAGCGGCCTACCCATAGTCCGCGATCTGCCTTGCGATCCGGCCTCGGCCTCCCGCATAGTCCCTGACGATCCCCACTCAGCCCGGTATCAGGATCTCCCCCGGATCCCCCCGACTCACGCCGCCCCAGCTCAGTTATCCGGTCAGTCCTGCTGCCCGTTTCTTTCTTGCGTCACCTCAGCCTCGCGCTTCTGCTCACCGCCCTCTGGATCTCCATGTCCGGGCACTTCGAGGGCATCATCCTCGCGCTTGGGGCGCTATCGGTGATGCTCGTCATGTGGCTTTCCGGCCGCATGGGAGTGATCGACAGCGAGGGCGTGCCGATCCGGATGCTCCCGAGGATCACTCCGTATCTGACGTGGCTCTTCAAGGAGATCATCGTCACGAACATCGACATGGCGAAGCTGGTGCTGAGCCGTGAGATCCGGATCCAGCCGGAGGTCGTGGAGTTCACGCTCCATCAGAAGTCGGACGTGAGCCGCGCGCTCCTCGCGAACTCGATCACTCTCACCCCCGGGACGGTCACGATGGACCTTGACGACGAGCACATGTACGTACATGCCTTGACCAGGGCCGCAGCCGTGGACCTCGTCGACGGCGAAATGCGCGGGCGTGTCCGCCGGGTGGAGGGGGCGCCGAGCTGATGTACGAGATCGCCGCCTTTCTCCTTTTGGCCTCCATGGGCCTCGCGCTCCTGCGAGCTCTCAAGGGACCGACCGTCTTCGATCGCATCCTGGCGGTCAACATGTTCGGCACCGCCACGGTGCTCATGATCTCCGTCATCGGGTTCATGGGAACGTCCCGTGACCTCGTGGATATCGCGCTCATCTACGCGCTCGTCAGCTTCACCGGCACCATCGCGGTTCTACGCTTCGTCGAGTACGACGTCGAGCAGAACTCCGCCGACGATAACGTCGCGAGCACCGCAGGCACGCCCAAGGCGGCGCCAGGTCAAGGAGGAGCTGCGTCATGAGCGTCGTCCTCGACATTCTCTCCTGGGCTCTTCTGATGACCGGCGGCGCGATTGCCGTCATCGCAGGCATCGGCGTTCTTCGCCTGCCCGACATGTTCAGCCGCATGCACGCCTCGGGCATGCTCGACACGCTGGGCGCCGCTTGCGTTCTCCTGGGCCTCATTCTTCAGTCGGGGATCTCCGTGATCTCCTTCAAGCTGCTGCTCGTCTACGCTCTCCTCAGCATGACCTCGTCCACCGCTGCGCACGCGCTCGCGAAGGCCGCCCGGACCTCCGGGCACGAGCCTGACCTGACGCCGCTGGGTGCGGCCCCGAGTTCCGATGGGGTGAAGAACAGGGAAGAGGTGATGTCATAGCTGGCGTCATCGATCTCGTCCTTCTGCTCTTCCTCGTGACCATTGCGTACGCGTCGGTCCGGACGAAGAACCTGTTCGAAGCGGCGATGCTCTTCGGCATCTTCAGCCTTGTCTCCGCGTCGTTCTTCGTCGTGCTCGACGCCGTCGACGTGGCGATGACCGAAGCGGCGGTGGGGGCCGGAGTCTCGACGATCCTCATGCTCAGCACGCTGGCGGTCACCGGCCACAAGGTGCGCCCGCGCCCGGTGCAACGCAACGTGCTCGCCATCGCCGTATCCGTGCTCCTGGGCGCCGCGCTCGTCTACGGCACGCTCGACATGCCGAGGATCGGCGACCCTGATGCTCCCGTTCAGACCCACCCGATCGCCAGGCACTTCATCGAGGTCTCGCCCGTCGAGACCCAGATCCCGAACATGGTGACGCCGCTTCTGGCGAGCTACCGGGGCTACGATACGCTTGGCGAGACGGCCGTCGTGTTCACGGCGGGCATCGGAGTCCTCGCGCTGATCGGGCGGCGCCGCCGCCGCGACGGTACGCCCGTCGAGGCCGGCGAAGGCGTCGACGCCATGCAGGACCGGCACCGCGTGCTACGGATCGTCGGCAAGCAGCTGATCCCCGCGATCCTGCTGTACGCCTGCTACGTTCAGGCCCACGGGGACTTCGGGCCCGGCGGCGGTTTCCAGGCGGGCGTCATTTTTGCGAGCGCGCTGATGCTCTTCATGTTGCTCGTCGGCATCGACGAGGCCGAGAAGGTCATCAAGCCCAAGGTGCTCGAGAAGCTGATCGCGCTGGGGCTCCTGATCTACGGCTGCACGGGGCTCCTCACGGTGCTCAAGGGCGGCGCGTTCCTCGACTACAAGGTCCTCGCCCACGATCCGATCCACGGCCTGCACTACGGCATCCTCGCCGTCGAGCTGGGCGTGGGCATCACCGTGACCGCGGTGATCACGACGATCATCTTCACCTTCGCGGGCCACATGCGGGGCCGCCAGAAGCTCGTCGCGCCCGCGACGGACGGAACGGTCGTCACCACGGATGGGGGCGCCCTCTGAGCCATGGACTTCCTCGGTCTCTACAACTACTGGGTCTTCATCGTCCTGATGCTGAGCGGGTTCTACCTGCTCCTCTCGGCGCGGAACCTCGTGAAGAAGGTCATCGGCCTGAACCTGTTTCAGACGTCGGTGTTCGTGTTCTACATCAGCACGGGAAAGGTCAAGGGCGGCGCCGTCCCGATCGCGGCTGAGGGCGTGGATGTCTACAGCAACCCGCTGCCCCATACCCTGATCCTGACCGCCATCGTGGTCGGAGTGGCGAGCACCGCGCTCGGCCTCTCGCTCATCCTTCGCATCAAGGACGAGTACGGATCGATCGAGGAAGACGAAGTGGACATGCAGGACGTGCTCTCGTGATCGCCGAACACGCCATCATTCTCGCCGTCGTGCTGCCGCTCCTCGCGGCGCCGCTCTGCGTGCTCCTCGGCCGAGGCGTTCTCGCCTGGATCGCGGCCTCTCTCACGGTCTGGACGTCGTTCGGGCTGGCGCTTCACCTCCTCCAGCGCGTGCTGGCCAAGGGAACCCTCTACTACGCCATCGGCGGCTGGGAGGCCCCGGTCGGGATCGAGTATCGCCTCGATGCCGCCGGTGCTCTCGTCATGACGGTGGTGACGGCGATCGCCTCGATCGTTCTGCCGTACTCGTTCACGAGCATCAGACAAGAGATCGACGAGCACAAGCACGCGTGGTTCTACGCCTGCTTGCTGCTGTGCTTCTCCGGGCTCCTGGGAATCACGGTCGCAGGCGACGCGTTCAACATCTTCGTGTTCCTGGAGATCAGCAGCCTCAGCACCTACGTGCTGGTCAGCATGGGGCGCGACCGCCGCGCGCTCACGGCGGCCTTCAAGTACCTGATCATCGGCACGGTGGGGGCGACGTTCTATCTGCTGGGCGTCGGCTTCATGTACCAGATGACGGGCACGCTGAACATCGAGGACCTCGCCGTCTGCCTCACGAAGATGAGCGCCGACGGGGTCACGCCGGTCTACGAGACCACGACCGTCCGGGCGGCCCTGAGCTTCCTGACCGTCGGGATCTCGATGAAGGTCGCGCTGTTCCCGCTGCACGTCTGGCTGCCCAACGTCTACGCCTACGCGCCCTCGGTGGTCAGCGCCTTCCTGAGCGCCACCGCCACCAAGGTCGCCATCCTGATCTTCCTGCGCGTCTTCTACACGATCGACGGCCAGGCGATTCCCTTCGAGTCGCTGCCGCTCGCCCAGACGCTCGTGCCCTTCGCGGTCGCGGGGGCGGTGATCGCCAGCTTCGTGGCGGTGTACCAGCGCGACGTCAAGCGGCTCCTCGCGTACTCCAGTATCGCCCAGGTCGGCTACATGATCTGCGGCATCGGGCTCGCGAGCGCGGCGGGCCTGGAGAGCGGGCTCCTGCACCTCTTCAACCACGCGCTGATGAAGGGCACGCTCTTTCTCGCGATCGGCTGCGTCGTCTACCGGGTGGGGCAGACCCGCCTGGAGTTCCTGCGGGGGATCGGCCGCGAGATGCCTCTGACTTCGGTCTCCATCGTCATCGGCGGAGCGAGCCTCATCGGCGTTCCGCTGACCGCCGGATTCGTTTCCAAGTGGGCGCTCCTGACGGCCGTGCTCGAGCAGGGCCGCTGGGTCATCGCGGCGCTCATCATCGTCAGCTCCCTGATCGCCGTGGTCTACGTCGGCCAGATCCTCCACGTCATGCTGATCCGCAAGCGCCCCGCCGGGGCCGAGAAGGTGCGAGAGGCGCCCATGTGGATGGTGATCCCCACGCTGATCCTGGCCCTGTCCAACCTCTGGTACGGCACGGTCGACGGCCAGGCAGCCGACGCTGCCCGCGCGGCGGCTGCTTCCCTGATCGCGGAGGTGACGCGATGAGCGCTGCCGAAACCGCCATGGTCGTCGCGCTGGTCGCGCCCCTCGTGGGCGCGATGGCGACGCTGATCGTCGGCCGCTGGCCGAACCTCCGGGAGGGGCTTTCCATCCTTTCCGGCGCCGTGACCTTCGGCGCCGTGCTCTTCGTTGCGCGCGCATTGCACGCCGGCGAGTCCATCTCGCTCCAGATCCTGGAGCCGGTCGCAGGACTGCGCCTGGCGTTCGACGTCGAGCCGCTCGGACTGCTCTTCGCGCTGGTCGCGAGTCTCCTGTGGCCCGTGACGACCCTCTACGCGATGGGGTACATGCGGGAGCACCACGAGAGGCACCAGACGCGCTTCTTCTGCTTCTTCGCCATCTCGATCGCGGCGGTCATGGCGCTGGCCTTCAGCGCCAACCTGGCGACGCTCTTCGTGTGCTACGAAGCGCTGACGCTGGCGACCTTCCCGCTGGTGACGCACTCCAACGATCGCTCTGCCTGGCGCGCGGGACGGATCTACCTCGGGATCCTGATGGGCACGTCCATCGGCCTCCTGCTCTTCGGCTGCGTCGCCGTCTACGGGATCGCGGGCACCACCGAGTTCACCCCCGGCGGCGTCCTCGCCGGGCCGCTCGCCGACGGCAAGATCAGCAAGGCCACGCTCGGCGTGATCCTCGGCCTGTTCGTCTTCGGAACCGGCAAGGCGGCGGTGATGCCCATGCACCGCTGGCTGCCGAACGCGATGGTGGCGCCGACCCCGGTCAGCGCGCTCCTGCACGCCGTGGCCGTCGTGAAGGCGGGCGTCTTCACGATCCTCAAGGTGGTGATCTACATCTTCGGGATCGACCTCGTCCGCGACCTCGACGCCCACACCGTCCTCGCCTACGTCGCCGGCTTCACGGTCGTCGCGGCGTCGGTGATCGCGATGGGTAAGGACAACCTGAAAGAGCGGCTCGCCTACTCGACGATCGGTCAGCTCAGCTACATCGTGCTGGGCTCGCTCGTCGCGACGACCGTGTCGGTCCAGGGCGCAGCGATGCACATCGCGGCCCACGCGGCCGGCAAGATCACGCTCTTCTTCGGCGCGGGCGCGATCCTCGTGGCCGCCCACAAGAAGAACGTCTCGCAGCTCGACGGCATCGGCAAGCGGATGCCCGTCACGATGGCCTGCTTCTTCATCGGCTCGCTCTCGATCATCGGCCTGCCGCCGACCGGCGGGATGTGGAGCAAGCTGCTCCTCGTGGAGGGCACCGCCGCGAGCGGTGACTGGCTCCTCGTGGCGGCGTTCCTCGTGAGCTCCCTCCTCAACATCGTTTACCTCCTCTCGATTCCGATGCGCGCCTTCCTCCGGCCGGAGCGGACCGACATCGATCACCACGGCCACGGCGAAGCGCCGCTCTCCTGCCGCATCGCCATGGTGGCGACCGCGAGCCTCTCGGTGCTGCTCTTCGTGCGCCCCGACCTCGTGTACGACCTGATCGGAGCGCTCGGCGCGGGAGCGCAGTCATGAGCCTTGAACCTGACGCCCAGGAGGGTCACGGCGACGAGGCCGTGCACCTCGAGCACGACTTCACCGGCCCGCTGACGCCCCCGGTGGCGCGGCTGATCCGCGTCTTCTTCGTCCTGTCCGCGCTGCTCTTCCTGGCCGACTTCTTCGTCGACCGGAAGATCCACCAGCCGGCCGAGAAGATCCCGGGCTTCTACGCGATCTACGGCTTCATCGGCTGCGTCGTGCTGGTGCTCGTCGCCAAGCAGATGCGCAAGGTCGTGATGCGTGACGAGGACTACTACGAGCGCCTCGCGGACGAACGCGATGCGGCCCTCGATGCGTCCACGAAGTCGAACCAGCCAGGAGGCCACAGGTGAGCGTCATTCCGCCGTTCCTGTTCTTCTTCGCCGGCGCCCTCATGATGGCGGTGTCGCGCAGGGAAGCGCGTGCCCCGATCATGCTGCTCACGCCGGTGTTCAGCCTCCTGATGCTGCTGTCGATGCCGGACGGCGCGACGCTGCAGGCGAGCGTCGTCGGCTTCGATCTCACGCTGTTCCAGGCCGACAAGCTGTCGTTCCTGTTCCTCGTGCTGTTTCACATCGCGGCCTTCATCGGCGCGCTGTTCTCGATCCACAAGGACTCACCGGGCCAGCACGCGGCCTGTCTGCTCTACGCGGGCAGCGCGGTGGGGGCCGTCGCGGCGGGCGATATGGTCAGCCTGTTCCTCTTCTGGGAGGTGATGGCGGTTTCGTCGACCTTCCTGATCTGGGGCCGGAACACGGAGCGCTCCTGGCGCGCGGGCAACCGCTACCTGCTCTGGCAGATCCTCTCGGGCCTTCTGCTCCTCGGCGGCATTGCCTGGTACGCCAGCTCCACCGGCTCGATCGCGGTTCAGAAGATCGGTCTCGACGCCCCGGGTGCGTGGTTCATCTTCCTGGGCCTCGGCACCAAGGCGTGCTTCCCGTTCCTTCACACGTGGCTCGTGGACGGCTACCCCGAGGCGACGCCCACGGGCGCGGTCTGGCTGAGCTCCTTCACGACGAAGTGCGCGGTCTACGCCATCGCCCGGATGTTCCCGGGTGAGTACGCCCTGATCCTGATCGGCGGCGCCATGGCGGCCTTCCCGATCTTCTACGCGGTGATCGAGAACGACATGCGTCGGGTCCTCGGCTACAGCATGATCAACCAGATCGGCTTCATGCTGGTCGGCATCGGGATCGGCACGGACCTCGCCATCAACGGAGCGGTCGCTCACGCCTTCAACGACGTGCTGTTCAAGGGCCTGCTCTTCATGACGATGGGCTCGGTGCTCCAGCAGACGGGCCGGATCCATGCTTCGGACCTCGGTGGCCTCGCGAAGTCGATGCCCTGGACGGCGAAGTTCTGCCTCGTGGGCGCGGCCTCGATCTCGGCCTTCCCCCTGTTCTCCGGCTTCGTGTCGAAGTCGATGATCATGGCGGCGGCCCTGGAGGAGCACCACGACTGGGTCTGGTTCATCCTTCTCTTCGCCGCGGCGGGCGTGTTCCACCACGCCGGTATCAAGATCCCGTTCTTCGCCTTCTACGGCGTCGACGCCAAGATCAAGGCCACGGACCCGCCGAAGAACCAGCTCTTCGCCATGGGCATCGCGGCCACGCTCTGCATCGTGATCGGCACGTTCCCGCTGCAGACGCTCTACCGCCTGCTGCCGTTCCCGAACGACTACAACCCCTACGACGTCACCCACGTGGTGACCCAGCTCCAGCTCCTGTTCTTCAGCGCGCTGGCGTTCACCTGGCTCCAGCGAAGCGGCCTCTACCCGCCCGAGCTGCACTCGACGAACCTGGACAGCGACTGGCTCCTGCGCCGGCCCATGCGGCGCCTGGTGGGGGCCACCCACGGGGTGATCTCACCGGCGATCGCGACGGTCCAGCGGACGGTGAAGTACCAGGTGAAGCGCGCCGACCGCTACATGCGCCTGAACCAGGGGCCCTACGGCGTCATGACGCGCACGTGGCCCACGGGCGTGATGATGGTGTGGGTGGCGGTGCTGCTGGTCGGCTACCTGATGCTGTACTACGTGCAGTAGCGACCAGGGACTTCTGTTCCGTACCACTGGAGCTCGGGAAGCGCCTCGTTCTGGCTCAGGGCTGATAGGGCTCGAGCCACCACCGGAGGACATCGGCTTCCTGGGGCCCCAGATACTCGAAGGCCTCCGTGGTCGGCAGCAGGCGCTCGTCGATCCAGTCTTCCGGTGCCGGCGCAGCGAGTATCTGGCGCAGCTCAGGCAGCTCCCGAATTCGCTGCAACCGCTCGTTCGACCGTACCTCCGGGCGGAGCATCTCCGGAATGGCCACTGCCGCCCAGCCGTGGTAGCCCTTGATGACGCTGGAGCGCAGGCTGGACTCCGGTTGCTGGAGCGCGACCTCGAGCAGACGTCCCAGAAGCTCCGGCGGGCTCCAGCTCTCGAAAGACTCTGCGGCCAGTCCTTCGAGGAAGCCCTCGGCACAGCACTTCCGCCAGAGGTCGCTCCGGACGTCGAAGTAGATTCCCTCCCTCTGTGCGAATCGGGGGTCGCGCCCCTTTCCAGCGCAATAGAACGCGGAGCTCATCCCCTCGTCCGAAGGCAGCGTGATCCAGCTGTCCTGACCCTTCGCGACCAGCGCCCGGAAGTACCCCTCGTTCGCCGAGTGGTCGGGGTGCTGCTCGACGTCCATCCGGAAGAAGAACTGCGCGTCTTCGAGCACCTGGTGCTGGCGGAAGTGCGTGAACGAGCAGTCGAAACGGTCCTGCAATGTGTACAGGTTGGCGAAGAACTCGCGCCGCTCCGCAGCCTCCAGGTCGGATTGACTGATGAGGATGACCGCCATTTCGGTCAGACCCTCGAACTCCCACATCGACATCGTTGATTCCTCGTTGGAGCGGTGCCCCGCGGTGGGGGCCCTGATGGGCGTCCGCGCGGGCGCTTCGAGGAAGAGTATGTCGTTCGGGATCAGCGGGTCGAGGTTCAGCTCACGGGACTCGTCACAGAACCGTCACGCTTCTCCCGGCTCGCTCCCCATCCATTCTGCGGGGTGGGCGACGTCCCTGGCGCATCCGCCAGGGCGGCGACGCGTCGCGAACCCGAGCCGTTCTTGCACAGGCTCCCGCCCGCGTCCGGCCAAGGGGCCCTACGGCGTCATGACGCGGACGTGGTTCACGGGCGTGTGGATGCTGTGGCTGGCGGTGCTGCGGGTGGGCGAACTGATGCTGGACAACGCGCAGTCACGAACCAGCCAGCCGGTTCGAGGCGGTAGGCTGGGGAGGCGACTCTCGCCATCGGTGCAGGGGGCGCAGACCACTTCCTCCACCTTTCGATCCCCGTGCTGCTGATCCTCCTCGTCGCCGGTTCGACTCTCGTCGCCTCGTTTCTTTGCTCGCTCTTCGAAGCGGTCCTCTACTCCGTGACGCCGTCGCAGATCGAGGTGCTCAAGAAGTCCGGGAGCAAGGGCGCCCTTCGGCTCGCCGAGCTGCGAAGCGACGTCGAGGAGCCCATCGCCGCCATCCTGACCATCAATACGGTGGCCCACACGATCGGCTCGGCGGTATGCGGCGCGCTCGTCGCCGAGCGCTACGGTGCCGATCACCCGAACGCCGTCGCGGTGTTCGCGGCCATCTTCACGTTCCTCGTTCTCGGCCTCACCGAGATCATCCCCAAGAGCATGGGGGTGCGGTACGCCAGGCGGCTCGGTCCCGTGGTCGCCATGCCGATCCAGTGGATGGTCTGGATCAGCTACCCGATCGCTCGGCCGTCGAAGGCGGTCATGCAGCTTCTCACGGGAGGGGAGGGGCCTGCGGGGCCTTCCGAGGATGAACTCGTGCTCTTCAGCGAGCTGGCGAAGTCGAGCGGGGGCGTGCGTCCCGAGGAAAATCGCTGGGTCCGAAATGCGCTCCGGCTCGATCAGTCGACCGCGAGCGATCTGCGGACACCGCGGCCCGTTGTCACGATCCTCGACGCGGATGCCACCGTCGCGGACGCGACGAGAGACCCGAAGACCTGGGTCCACAGCCGGATCCCGGTCGCCGAGAACGGCGATCCGGACAGGATTATCGGTGTCGTGTATCGGCGCGACGTGTTCACGAGCGCGCTTCAGGAGGACGGAGGGTTGGCCTTGCGCAAAATCATGCAGCCACTCACCTTCGTGCCCGAGACGACGCCCGCCCATGAGCTCCTGTCGGAGTTCATCTCGAAGCGGCGTCACATGGTCGCGGTGGTCGACGAGTACGGCGGTTTCGAGGGGGTGGTGACGCTGGAGGACGTGCTCGAGCAGCTGCTCGGCCAGGAAATCGTCGATGAGTTCGACGAGCACGACGACATGCAGGAGATCGCACGGGAGCGGTTGAGCGGCTCGGACGAGGCCGACGAGGCCGATGAGACCGATGAGGCGGACGAGCCGACTACTTGAGTCCCGTGCGCACGGAATCGGTCCTTGACGGATCAGCGACGGATCGCCACTGTTACGAGGTGCACTCGTTCACCACGGTCGCTACCCGCCGTCCACTCCGGTCGGCCCTCGTCGCCGACGGCTGACGCTGTCTCTCCTTGGCGGCGTGTCCGAATCGCGCGTTCGTGGGGTCTTTTCCCATCCTGAACGCGCCCTCCACCACGAACTGATTCTGACCTCGAAGCTCCGCCTGTAGAACCTGTCCCGGGTGCAGCCTTTGCACCCGGTCGGAGGGCGCGCGGAAGAGTTAGATCATGCAAGGTGACGAGAAAAGCAGAGCCAGCGGCGAAGCGAGCGGGCAGGCGGAAGCGGGCGGCATCGATCGGCGCAAGTTCCTCAAGGGCGGCGCGGCGCTGCCCATCGGAGTGGCGGGCGCGGCCGCAGGAACCTCCACCGGGGCCTCCGCTGGATTCTCCAACGTCCAGCTCATGAAGGATCAGGTCCGCACGGATCTCTTCATGCCCGAAGAGCACTGGCGCGAGCGCATGACCGCGCCCGACGACGGCAAGGCCTACGGCTGGATCGTCGACACGCGCCGCTGCTTCGGTTGCCACGCCTGCGAGGTCGCTTGCAAGGCCGAAAACGACGTGCCCCTCGGCAACTTCATCCGCCAGACCATCTACCACGACGCGCCCCGCGAGAGCGGCGCCGTCGCGCGCATCATGGTACCGATGGCGTGCCAGCACTGCGTCGACGCTCCCTGCATCAAGGCTTGCCCCTGCGGCGCGCTCCACAAGGGCGCCGGCGGCTCGGTCCAGGTCAACTACGACAAGTGTTCGGGCCACGCCAGCTGCAAGGACGCCTGTCCCTACGGCGCGATCTACATCGACCCGGTCGCCAACCAGGCCGTCAAGTGCCACAACTGCACGCACCGCGTCGACGAGGGCATGGAGCCCGCGTGCGTCTCGACCTGTCCCAGCGACGCGCTGACCTTCGGGGACCTGAACGATCCCGAGTCGAAGATCTCGAAGCTGAAGGTGACGCTGGAGAGCGAGGACGCGCTGGAGCAGATCCGGCCCGAGAAGAAGACCGAGCCGCGCACCTGGTACGCAACCGACGAGAACCACCGCGTGGCGGCCTTCGAGTCGAAGCTGCCGGCCGAGGGCCAGAGCTACCACCCGGACGCCTACTCGGTGTACGAGTGGCAGGAGACGACGCCGCCGCACGGGCGCGTGCCGCACCCTGCGGATGAAGCGAGAAAGAACCAGATGGACGGGGAGGGACGCTGATTTGAAAGTAGGTTCACCGAAACAGGGCGAGGTGCGAGCTCACAACCGGCGCGGCTTCCTCAAGCTCGGCGCGCTCTTCTCCGCGGGACTCGCGGGTTGCCAGAGTGGTGGGAAGTCGGTCGGCACTGCCAGCGCAGCGGAGAACCGCTGGAAGGAGCGGCCGCCCACCGAGGAAGAGAACCTCCGGGTGTGGACCGAGGGCAAGGGTAAGCCCTACGAGGCCCAGGCCCCCGGCGTCTGCCCGCTCCCGGGGCCCAACCGCAAGACGCGGTTCCCGGACCCGGACAAGTACAAGAACGTCGAGGAGGTGCACGGCATGTGCCAGCTCTGCTCGGCGGTCTGCGGCATCACCGGCATCATCAAGGACGGGCGGATCATCAAGGTCGAGGGCAACCCGAACGATCCGAACTCGCGCGGCAAGCTCTGCGCGCGCGGCCAGTCGGCGCTCAATCACCAGTATCACCCCGAGCGCCTGCTCTACCCTTTGCGCCGCGTCGGCAAGCGCGGGGAAGGCAAGTGGAAGCGCATCAGCTGGGACGAGGCCACAGGCGAAATCGCGTCGCGGCTCCAGGCGGTGCAGAAGAGTGGCAAGCTGGAGGAGTTCGCGTTCCACCAGGGCCGCAGTCGCACCAAGGATGCCGTGGCGAACTTCCTGAATGCGTTTGGGACGAACACGGCGCTGAACCACCGCGGACTTTGCTCGGCGGCGCGCCGTGCGGCGAATCTCACCTACCTCTTCGAATCCGACTGGGACCTCGGCGACTACGAGCATTCGAAGTACGTCCTGAACTTCGGTTCGAACATGTTCGAGGCGCACCAGGGCCACATCGCAGGCGCGGTGCGGCTTCAGCGCGGCCGCTTCGAGAACGGCGCCAAGCTGGTGACCTTCGACGTGCGCATGTCGAACACCGCCGGTAACTCGGACGAGTTCTTCATGCCCTCGCCGGGCACGGACGGCGCAATCGCGCTGGCGATGGTGCACACGATCCTCTTCGAGGACCTCTACGACGCCGCCTTCATCGATGAATGGACGAACGTCACGCTCGATGAGCTCAAGGAGGAGTTCAAGGACTGTACACCCGCCTGGGCCGAGCAGATCTCGACGGTGCCCGCGGCCGTCATCGCTCGGATTGCGCGCGAATTCGCGGCGGCCGCGCCGCGCGCCACGACCATGTGCAACCGCGGCTCCTCGGCCCACGTGAACGGGTACTGGAACGACCGCGCCATCATTCTCCTGAACGCCCTCGTGGGCAGCGTCGGCAAGCACGGCGGCTTCAACTGGATGTTCACGGGCGGCTACGACAACAAGCGATTCAAACCGCCGAAGGGCCCGGGCAAGTCGAAGACCCCCTCGATCCTCGCCGACCCGCCGGAGTTCGCGCTGGCGAACGTCTGGAACAGCATGAAGGTGGGGGAGATCGTCTACTGGTACCTCAAGACGAAGCGCGCGAAGATGCAGGTGTACATGACGTACAACCTCGACTCGCCGCTGACGTGGCCCGAGACCGAGGTGACCGAGAACGTGATGCTCGACGAGGAAGCCATCAACTTCCACGTGTGCATCAACCCGTTCCTGAACGAGACGGGGTCCATGGCTGACATGGTGCTGCCGTGGTCGACCTACCTGGAGCGCTGGGACGTGGACGCGCGCGGCGCGTACAACCTGAAGCCGTACCTCTCCATGCGCCGGCCGATGGTGGAGCCGCTCGGGGAGTCCAAGGACATCCGCGAGATCTTCCCGGAGATCGCGCGGCGCGTCGGAGGCTCGATGGCCGCGGCGTACCCGATGACTCCGGTGAGGGAGTACATGGCGGAGTGGGTCGAGAACGTGCCCTACGACGAGTCGAAGTACGACTCTCCGATGGACTTCCTGGCAAAGGTCGGCGCCTTCGAGGACCCCGACGAGGCCACGTACTTCGAGCCCTACATGCGTCCGCTCTCGGCGGAGCAGGTGGCGGGCGCGACGCTCGACGAGGCGACCGGCATCCTGACCGACAAGGACGGCAAGGGCATCGGCGTGATGCACAACGGCCGCGCGGTCGTCGGGTTCAAGACGCCCAGCCGAAAGATGGAGGTCTACTCACGGTTCGTGGCCATGACCGGCAAGAACCAGGACACGTCCGAGCTGACCAAGCTCGCGAACTCCAAGGGCAAGAACCGGCCCGCGTACCACGAGGGTCACGAGTACGACATCCACCCGTGGCCGAAGTATTCGCCGATCGACGAGCACCAGAACATGGCGGACGACCAGCTCGTCATGACCTCGTTCAAGTGGAACGTCCACAACCACGGGCGCACGGCGAACCTCAAATGGTGCTCGGAGATCGTGCACTCGAACCCGGCGTGGATGCACCCGACGACGGCGAAACGCCTCGGGCTGAAGGACGGGGACTGGGTGGAACTCACGGGCCATCGCTCGCTCTACCTCGCGAAGCTGACCCCCGGCCTCGGGCTCGGCAGCGGCGAGATCGACAAGCGACTTCGCATCCCCATCTGGATCACGCCCGCGGTTCACCCGAAGGCGATCGCGATCTCCAACAGCCTCGGGCACTGGGAGTACACCAGCGTCGCGCAGGCGAAGAAGGGGAACGAAAACCTCGGCTCGAAGGCCGAGGGCATGGACCTCGCGGGCTACCGCGATCCCGACTGGGAGCGGAACATGTGGTGGGAAGACCCCTCGAACGGCCAGCCCGGCAAGTGGACGAAGAACCGCGGCAACGGCTGGGCACAGAACGCGGTCCTTCCGATCGCGGCCGACCCGATCTCGGGCCAGCAGGCGTTCCACGACACCGTGGTGACGGTCAGGAAGATCACGTGAGCCAGGAAGTTGCCTCGCTGGCAGGAGCGGCCCGTCTCTTCGGGGATCTCCTGCTCCACGAACTCACTCCAGAGTCCCTTCGGGCGCTCCGGGAGCCCGGACCGAGCGAACTGCTCCGCTCGGTCGGCGTCGACGTGCCCGTGGGCGCCGACGCCACGCCCGAGTTCCTCGACGAGCTGGCTGCCCAGTACCACGCCGCGCTACTCGCCCCGACGGGCGGCGGCGCGCCGCCCGTGGCGTCCCTCTGGATCGAGGGCCGCTACGAGGGCCACATCGTGGCGCGCATCCGAGAGCTGGCGAAGTCTGCGGCCCTGGACTTCGGCCCCGAGGCCGCGCGCGGCGCGCCGGTGGACCACCTCGGTGCGCTCCTGCACCTCTGGGCGGCATCGGTGGAACGGGCTCCCTGGGTCTCCGACGAGCTCGCCAAAGAACACCTCGGATGGACGAACGCGCCGCTCGCTCAGATGGAGAAGCGCGGCGGATTCTATGGAAGCGTCGCGACCGCGACGGCTGACCTCGTCCGCCTCTTACGTTCGACGACCGTGGACTCCTAGCGCGCCCAAGCGGCGCCGTGGCGGCGTTTGGGCGCACTGGCGATTCCCTCTCGCGAATCATGCAGGCTCTAGCCTGAAATAAGCGCTATCCCTCGCGCCCCGTGAGGCGGTCGAGTTCACCGAGCAGATCTGGAGCGTGGAATGGCTTGTGCATGAAGCAGGAGGCGCCTGCTGCCAGGGCGTTCGACTCCAGCTCGCCGCGCACGCTTGCGGTGAGGATGATGACCGGAAGGTCACGGGACTTCGCCTGGGACCGGATGTGCTCCAGCAGCATGATTCCGTCGCCTCCGGGAATGGACATGTCGACGATCGCTGCATCCGGCTTGAGCCTCTCCAGCTGCTCCAAGGCAAGGTCCATGGTGGCCGCAGTCTCCACTTCGAATCCGTTGTACTTGAGCCTGATGCAGAGGGATCGAGTGATGTCCTCGTCGTCCTCCACGACCAAGATCAGCGGAGAGAGACACTCGATGACCCGCGGCGTGGCGCGCAGGCACACCGGCGCAGATTCGATGGGCGTCGTGGGATTCGAGGCCTCGGAATTCGGGCTCGGCGGAGCGTTCGTGCTCATGGGAATCATGCGGCAGGGGAAAGAAGCCCTGCGCCGGGAGCGAGGGCGGGGATCAGGAACGTGAACTCGGCGCCAGCGCCCTCCTTGGACCTCACGGAGATTTCTCCGCCATGTAGCCGGACCAGTTCACGACAGATGAAGAGTCCCATGCCCAGTCCGCCGAGGGTCGCGGCGTCGTCGTCGCGGGACTGAAAGAGCCGCTCGAAGACCAGGCCCTGATTCGATGCGGAGAGTCCGCATCCGGAGTCACGCACGCTGGCTTCGATGCTGCCACCTTCCGTTGCGCGGGCGGAGACGTGGATCGTCCCGCCCGTGGGCGTGAACTTGATCGCGTTGGAGACAAGGTTCCCGATGACCTGGAAGATACGAACCGGGTCGATGAAAGCCGCATCGAGGGCGGGCCCGCGCTCCAGCGCCACGTGGACCTCGATCTGCTTCTCCTCCGCTTTGACCAGCAGGCTCTTCACCGCGTCTTCCACGACGGCGCCGAAACTACAGACGACTCGTTTGAGGTGTAGCTTGCCCGTTTCGATGCGCGAGGAATCGAGCATGTCGTTGATGCAGGTCACCATCCGATCGCAGTTGCGAATGGCGGCACCCAGGAGGTCACTCTGCTCGTCCGTCACGGCGCCAGCCACGCCGTCCTGGACGAGGGAGACGAACTCTCTTGCGCCCGTCAAGGGAGTCTTCAGCTCGTGGCTCACCGAGTGATAGAACCGCCGGATCTCCTCGCGGCTCGACTCGAGGGACTTCACGGTCTCGGCGAGATCTCTCTGGTTCTGTTCGATCTGGGCCTGGAGGCGCGCCTTCTCCAGGCTGCTTCGAATGACCTGACTCACGACCACCGGGAGGACGGAGCGCTTGGGGATATAGTCGGCGAATCCGCCGTTCACAGCGTCGCGCATCACGTCGTCCCCGTGACCGTCCGTGACGAGGATCGTGGGGGGGGTGAAGCCTCTCGCATTGAGGAGCTTCTTGGCGTCCAGTCCAGTCGTTCCCTCGAGGTGGTAGTCCACGAAGAGCAGGTCGCATGGCTCGCGCCCGAGTTCCTCCCAGACGGCTTCGGCCGTGTGGAAGGATCTCAAAGTCAGAGACAGGTCCTGGATAGACGAAACGCAGCGTCGGAAGACCTCGATATCGAAGTCATCATCGTCCAGAACGACGAGTCTGACCGGAGTGTCCGCCCTCGGCAGGGCTGGGCTGGTCTCGCCGGTGTGGATGGCGGTAGAGGGGGGGAGCATCGGAAGGTCTTTCGACCGGGCGGGGTCTTTGGTTTGAGGGTTGCCGTTCCCTATGTCGGTGTTGTCATGGGGGGTGGGGCGGCGTGCCTGGGGTCATGGCCGTCGTCCGCAGCTCCTACCCGAGGCCAGCGCACGATGAACGTGGCGCCGTGCCCTGGCTCTGACTCCACCGCGATCGTTCCTCCCGCGGCTTCGACGGCTGACCGAGCGATGCTGAGTCCGAGCCCCCTGCCGGCCTGTCCCGTCGCCGCAGGGAGGGAGGTAAAGGTCCCGAAGATCCCGTCGAAGTGGCGAGGGTCGATGCCGGGGCCGTTGTCGCTGATGCTGAACCGGTAGAAGTCTTCTTCGTGCTCCACGTCGACCGACAAGGAACCTCCGATCGGTCGACCGTGGTGGATTGCGTTCGAGATCAGGTTCGAGAACACCTGCTGGACCGCAGACGGGACCCCCTGAATCACTGGCAGCCGCTCGTCGACCGTGGCGGTCACCTGGCGATCCGTCGTCTCGCGGCGAATGATGTCGCGCACGAGCATCAGGGTGTCCACGCTCGTGGCGGAGGCGCGCTCATCTCCGTCGAGAGAGTAGCCCAGGATTCCCTCGATCAGCGCCTCCATGCTCTCCGCGCGCTCTCTCAGAAGCGCCAGGTAGTCACTGGTTCGATCCCGGTCCCCTTGCTCGATGGACTCATCGATCCACTGAACCAGGTGCTTTACGGCGCGGAGTGGACCCTTCAGATCATGTGTGACGACGTGTGCATAGCTGCGCAGACTTTTGTTCTGGTCCCGCGTGTGATCCAGTGCAATAGCTGATTCATTGCGTTGCTGCTGCAAGCTCCGAACACCGGGGTCCGTCGCGCTGGACTTCGAGAGGAGCAGAAGGAGCGGACTCCCTTCGCATTGATACCGGAACCTCACGTCGTAGGAGACTTCCGTGCCAAACTCCGGGGTGCAGAGGGTCGGCAGGAGGAGCTCCGGTTGACGGTCATCGAGCGCGGCCAGCGCAGGTTCAAGGCCCATGAACGCGGAGATGCACTCGAAGGCGTTGCTTCCTACCAGTGACGAAAGGTCAACGAGGGAGTCGCAGCTGGCGGTGATCTCACCATCCGGCATGATGACGACGATCTGGAACTGGTCATTCAGCGCTGCCAGTTTGAGCTGCGCCAGACTCAAGGGAGGAGCATCCTTGACCCGAGTACGCCGAAGGCGCGATCCACGTTCTCCCCGGTGCCGGCGCTGCTGATGAAGTCCAGCAGCAGCTTCTCACCCGACTCGAACGAAGCGCGCTGGGTCGAGCTGAGCAGATCCACCTTGTTGCCCACGACGACGACAGACGCTGCCGGGGAGCGCTCCTTCACGACTTGCAGGTTCCTGTCAATGTCCATGAAGGTGTTGGGTCTTGTCAGGTCGCACACGTAGAAGACTCCGTGCGTGCCCAGAAAGTAGGATCTGGGAATGCGCTCCTGATCCGCGCCTCCCTCGACGTCCCATAGCACCATGGACAGCTGGTGATCCTCGGTCTCGATCACCTTCTTGTCGATCTTCACGCCGATGGTGGTGTGGTAGTCCTCGCTGAACATCGAGTGGACGAATCGACGCACGAGGCTCGTCTTGCCCACGCCGAAGTGCCCGAGGATCACGACCTTCTTGACGAACTTCCTCTTTCGAGGCGTTGCATCGACGCTAAGACCCATGGCTCACTTAGCCGACCGTCGCCAGTCGGTCCGCCATCTCGGTCAGTATGGCACCGAGATCCTGGCGAGCGACCTTGGCGGTGGCGAGATCGTTCAGCTGCCATCGAAGTGAGTCGAACTCGCGCTTCATCTCCGCCCGGAGACTGGCCATCTCCACCTCGTACTCCGCGCGCAGGGCCTCGACCTCGTGGTCGATCTGCTCTTGTAGCACCTGGAGCTGGTCCGAGTGCTCTCGGGCGGTCTCCCCGAACAGGAGATCCCTGACTCGCGAGAGGGCCTCCGCTTCTTCGGCCGCGGTCGTAGCCGGGCTCGTGGAGCCGGCGGCTGAATGGGTCTTCTGCGCTGTGGTCTTGGTCATGTCTACTGCGGCATCGACAGGTGACCTTCGGCACTTGAGCGCTCAGCCTCGATCTGTGCCACGCGATGGGTCTATCGGGTCACCGACGTGCCAGGGGCTGGAATGGGCTGTCCGTTCGTTCAGATAGACACGTGCTGGACGCATTCTGCCTCGAAGCACGGTGGAGCTCATGCATCTGTGGTGCCGCCAAGTCTCGAGATCGGGGCGCACGCCACCGCAACCGTCAGGAGGGCCAGGGCCCAGTCCATGGGCCCGAGGGGCTCCACGTGCAGGCGTCCTGCCAGCCAGGGCAGCTGGATCAAGAGGGCAGCAAGGCTGACCGATCCGACGACGATCCAGCGGGCAGCGGCCGTCCGTAGCCGTGTCAGCCCGGCCACGAGCCCAGCGCTTGCGAGGCTCATCACGAGCATGGCCATCGCGCGGGCGCGCTCGACGTCCAGTTCGGCTCCCAGGGCTGCGCGGTAGCTCAGGAACACGCCCACCACGAGGAGCGCTCCGACGAACACGATGAGTCCCCACTCGCGGGTTGAGAAGAACGTCGCTCGCGATCGATCCACGCCGCCAGCCAGCTGGCCGTCGGCCGAAGAGTCCTGGAAGGCGAGCATCGCGCTCGGGTGAATGAGGAGCTCGAGCCAGACGATGTGGATGGGGAGGAAGAGCGTTGGGTAGCCAGCGAGTGGGATCAGCGTGGCAGACAGGACGAGTCCGGCGTGCACCATCAGCAGGTACTGGAACGAACGCTGCAGGTTTCGGAAGAGCTGCCGTCCCTCGGCGATCGCATGCACGATCGTTCGGAAGTTGTCGTCGAGCAGCACGATCGCAGCGACTTCGCGGGCGCTTCGCGTGCCGCGCTCGCCCATGGCGATGCCCACGTCGGCAGCCTGGAGCGCGGGCACGTCGTTCACGCCGTCGCCGGTCACCGCAACGATCTCGCCCTGGCGTTGCAGCGCCCGCACGATGGCAAGCTTCTGGGAAGGGAGTGCGCGAGCGACCACGTCGGCCTTCGCGATCAGCCCATCGAGTCCCTCCTCGCCCGCGTCCGCCAGCTCCTGGCCCACGACGACGCGCGGGGCGTGTCCATCCGCCTTCGCGTCCGCGCCCTGTGGCGACCCCAGCCCCAGCTCGCGGGCAATGGCTGCGGCCGTGTCCGGATGATCCCCGGTGATCATCAGCACCCGGATTCCTGCCTTCTGGCAGCGTCGTACCGCTTCGGCCGCACCCTCTCGGACAGGATCCTCGAGGCCCAGCAATCCCACGAAATCGAAGCCTGTTGAGGGCTCTTGCCCGCTCCATTCCGAACCAGGGAAACTTTGCGCCGCGCAAGCGATGACCTTGTGCCCTTCGGCCGCCAGGTTGTCCGCTCGCTTCGCCCACGCGATCCGCTCGTCGCCGCCCTGCGAACAAAGCCCCAGGATGGTCTCGGGGGCCCCCTTCACCGCGATGTGGACCATGCCCTCCGAGACAGCCACCGTCGTCTCCCGGCGACGATCCTCGGTGAAAGGAAAGGCGGCGAGCACCCGCGGCTCCTGCGGCGGCGAGGCCTGGTTCCCGTTCTCGGCGACGGTGCGAAGCGCCTCGAAGATGGCGACGTCCAGGGGGTCGCCACTCTCCACGCGTGCGGCGAGCGCGGCCGCGGACTGCAGCCCTTCTGGATGAGCCTCGTCCACCGGTAACCAGTGCGTCAGCTGCAGCTCCCCGCGGGTCAACGTGCCCGTCTTGTCGGAGCAGATGCAGCTGATGCGTCCGATGTTCTCGACCGACACGGCTCGACGAACGAGGGCTTTGCGGTGCGCCAGGCGGTAGACGCCGACGGCGAGGAACATGGTGAAGACCACCGGAAACTCCTCGGGAATCGCGGCGATGGCGAGGGTGACGGCGCTGACCAGCGCGTCGACCCAGCCTGCACCTCGTAGGAGCTCTGCCACGGCCAGCACGGCACAGAGCACGACCGCTGCAATGACGAGCACGCGCACGAGGCGTCCGATGGCAAGCTGGAGCGGAGTTCGCTCGAATCGGCCGAGCTGCGCCAGCCTCACGATTTCGCCATAGAGGGTCGAATCGCCCGTCCACACCACGCGCAGTTGCGCTTCGCCGGTCAAGAGGCGCGTTCCTGCCAGCCCGAGGTGGTCGTCTGGAACCGCGAACTCGGGGCGCCCCAGCTTCTTCAGGTCTTCGAGCGGCGACCTGACCACCGGGTACGCTTCGCCCGTCAGCGCGGATTCATCGATCTGCAGGCCCTCACCTTTCACCACCACGCCATCCGCCGGAAAGAACTCGCCGTCCGCAACGAGGACGAGGTCTCCGGGGACGAGTTCGTGAGCCGCCACTTCAACGACAGCGCCGTCCCGTTCCACCCGCGCGCTCTCTGCCATTCGCGACTGAAGGCCTTCGGTCGAGGCCTGGGTCCGCCGGTGGAGCACGGCATCCATGGCGACGAGCGGGAGGATCGAGACGAACAGGGTGATCGACTCAGACATCTGCCCGAGGAGGGCGTAGAGGCCACCTGCCAGGACGAGGAACCAGAGCATGGGATCCTTCGCGGTTTCTCTGAGCAGAGTCAGCCACGGATGTGGGGACGCATCGACCACGTCGTTGCGGCCGAATCGCTGGCGCTGTTGGGAGGCTTCCTGGGCGCCCAGTCCCTGGAGGCCTGCCGCCTGGCTGCCAGCTCGATCACTCGTACAGATTCGTTCCATGGGGGAGTCGGCCCACAGGCGCCTTCCGATCGCGGAACAGAATGGATCCGCGAAGTCATCATGGCGTTTCCCGAGCCGTTTCAGGGGATCCTATGGGCCCCTTCGGTCCTGACTCCGTGGGGTCATCTGGACACCAGTCACGGATCCCTCCCTGGATCGCGCCCCGTGCCGTCACTCTGGCTCGGAAGCCGCTACGGGCGCCAAGTCGTAGGGCGGACCAGGGAGCTGGCGAACGCCGCCGCTATCGACTTCATCCCTGAGGTCGCGAGCGGCGCCACCGGATGAGTCCCTGTACCAGGCCTGGAAGCTTCGGGTGGTCCACGATCAGCCGGAGCTTTGGAGGACAGACTCGACGAAGACGGTCTTCGATGACGATCCAGGTTTAGTAGAAGTCGTCCGCGTCCTCGATCGCGACGAGCTCGAACCCCAGGAGGAAGGACTGCTGAAGGCGTTGGACGTCGCCCCGGGTCGGTGAGAGTGGGCAGAACCTCGCTCCAGTCACGGACGGATCCGGCGAGCGACTGAAGTGCCGCATCGTCGCGCAGCCAGAAGGGGTCCCCATGGAGCGAAGCGTAGGTGACGTCCGCAAACCAGGGGAGATCGCTCGAGCCCCGGGAGGCGTTGCGCGCCTTCGAAGGCATGCGCGTTTCTGCCGGGGGACTCGCCTTCGAATCAGCGGCCCGCGGTTCTCGAGGGAACGCTTCCGGTCTAGGTAGCGCAGCTCATCCGGCCCTACCAGCCTTTTCTGCAGTGGGCTGCGGGGAAGAGTCGGATCAGAAGTAGGTCGCCCGCTGCTCGCGGCGCAGGCCGTAGCGGGCTTCCGGGCTCGCGACCAGCGAGACCGCGGCGGCGTCGGCCGCTCCCTGGCGCTCGAAGTTCTGCCGGGCCGTTCGCAGGGTGATGTGGTTCGGGCCGGAGACCTCGTCCAGGGCGTCGAGGTCCTGGCCGTCGTCTTCCCAGTAGCACACGGGGCAGATCTCGAACCCGCCCCGTTCCTGCAGCGAGTAGTAGTCGCAGCAGGGGCACTGGGCAGATCCTTCCTGGAGTCGCTGGGTCATGCCTGTCGGGTCACGGAAACGGGGCGCGATCAGCTCGCGCTGTCGATGACGCCGTATTCGGCGAGGGCGCGCTTCATCGGCGCGAGGTGGCTCTCATAGCGCTTCCAGCGCCCCACGGACGAACTGTAGAGGGGCTTGCGGACCTGGGTCGCGCTGGCCGAGTTCACGCGGCGGTCGGTGTTGTGGAAATCGAGGCAGCGGTCGCTCCACGGGAGGCCCAGGAACTCCAGCAGCCTGCGGGTTTCCCCCTCGAGATCGGACACCATCGACTCGTACTTCACCTCGTGGATCGCGTGCGGCATCACCGACTTCCAGTGATCCATCAGGCGGCCGGACTCCGCGATCGTGGCTGCGATTTCCTTGAAGTCGTAGACGAACGGGACCTCGGAGGTGAAGAGGGTCGTGTAGCAGCCGAAGGCGTTGTCGAGGGGGTCCCGGGTCGCGTGGATGATGCGCGCGTTCGGGAGGGCCCGGTGGAGGGTTCCCAGGTGGATGTAGTTGGTCAGGAACTTGTCCACGATGCGTCCGGCCTCGGGGGCGCGCTTCTTCAGCGACAGCGCGTACGCCTTGCCCACGGTCGCCAGCTCGTCGTCGCTGAGCAGGCTCAAGGAGCGCATCCGGAACTTCGGGTCGTCGATGAACGGATCGAGGGCGCGGGGGAGGTCAGGGACCTCGCCGACACCTTCCACGTCGGGGTGGCTCGCGAGGACCTGCTCGATCAGCGTCGAGCCGGAGCGCGGCATGCCGACGATGAGGATGGGTGCGTCATCGGGTGCTCCCTCGGCCGGGCCGCGTCCGATGAGTTCGGCGGACTGGAGCTCGATGGTCTCGCTGATGAGGCGGCTGAGGTCCGGTGCGCTGAACCGCAGCGTGCCCCGGCGAGCGCGGTTGCCGCGCTCGAAGTGGGTGAAGGCTTCGTCCGTGTCGCCGATCTCGTCGAGGGCGCGGGCGATCGCGAAGTAGATGGCGGCGCGCTGGGGATTGTTGCGCGGCATGCGCTGGAGGAGATCGCGCATGTGCGCGAGGTCCGGATCGTCGGCGCTGGTGAACGTCTTCAGACCGGCCAGGTGCCGCCACGCGTCCGCGTAGTCCGGGGCCAGCTCGACCGCGCGGCGGAACGAGGCTTCGGCCTGGGCCAGATCACCCTGGAACTTGGTGATGGCGCCGAGGTTGTTGTGGCTCTGGGCGTCTTCGGGGAAATGCTCGACGGCCGAACGCGCCACCGTGAGCGCCTCTTCACCGCGGCCCTGGTTCTCGAGGGCTGCCACGAGGTTCCCGAGCATCCTGGGGTCGCGTCCCAGCTCCGAGAGCGCCTTGCGGAGGATCACCTCGGCTTTCTCGTACTGACGGCGCTGGAGGCGCTCGTAGGACGCCTTGAGGGCCGCATTGACGCTCTCTTCACGACTCGGGCCAGCCTTCTTCAGACCTTTGGTGGCGGCGCCGCCCGCTTGGGGGGACCGGCTCTTCTTTTGTCGCTTGCTCATGGGACGGGAAATCTACCACGGAATTGACGAGGATAGCGGCGGCCTGGACGCAATGCTGTCTGCCCCGGTTGGTCTCCCGCCTCTGAGGATGCCTTCACGGCTGCCTTAGGTCCTGCTTTCTCTGGAAGACAGAATCCTCGGGGCCTGCTGCATCCGCACTGGGGGAGCCAACCGAAACGAATTGGACGCGTCCGTATGGACCCCATCCCTTTCCCCGCATACCGACTCACGCACATGAAACTCACTCTCACGAACACCCTCACTCCCGCCATTGCGCTGGCATCGCTACTCGCGGCTGGCTGCAGCAGCGACGACGACGGTGGCACCAACCAGCCGCCGATGAACCCGGCCAACGTCACGGCGGGCGTCGACAGCCTCGGTCTCACGACCCTGGCGAGCCTCCTCGAAGACACGGGTCTCGACACCGTCCTCGCGGGCACCGGTCCTTTCACGCTGTTTGCCCCGAGCAACGCGGCCTTCGCGGCGCTCGACGCGGACACCCTGGCGTTCCTGACCGATCCGCTCAACGTGGCTGACCTCGAGGCCGCGCTCCGCTACCACGTGGTGGCCGGCGACGTCAGCTCGGCGGCTGCCAGCGCTCTCTCCAGCGCGGTGACCAACAACGGTGCCGACGTGATCATCGACTCCGTCGACGGCAGCCTTTACATCAACGACGCCCGCGTCGCCACCGCCGACAGCATCGTCGGCAACGGCCGCATCCACGTCATCGACTCCGTCCTCCTCCCGCCGGCCGGTATCGCCGCGGCGCTCACCGATCGCGGCTTCGACAACCTGCTCGCCGCTGCCGCGGCCTCGTCGCTCGACCTGACCGCTGCACCGATCACGGTGCTTGCCCCGTCGGACGCCGCGTTCGAGACCTTCGCCACGAACGCTGGCGCGGCGGACTTCGCCGACTTCCTGGCCGGCGCTGCCCAGGTCGACGTGGACGCTCTGCTGAACGCTCACATCGTCTCGGGTGCCGGCAACACCGCGAGCGCAGTCGTCACCGCCGGTGACGCCACCAGCGCTGGCGGATCGCTGCTCTACTTCGGCGCCGTCACGGGCATGGCGCCGACGGTCGACGGCATCGACATCACGGCCTTCAACATTCCGACGACCCAGAGCCTGATCCACGAGATCGACGGCGTGATCGCGACCCGTGACGAGGTCGTCACCGTCATCGCCGGCGAGACGGATCTTACCGCCCTCGCGGCCAACGTCACCGCAATCACGGGTCTTGATACGACTCTGAACGGTCTCCCCGCCGCAACGATCTTCGCCCCGACGGACGCGGCCTGGGCTGATCCGGCGCTGACGGCTCTCCAGAACGGCTCGAACGACGCGCTCCTCGAGGAGGTCCTTCGCTACCACGTCGTCGCCGACGCGCTCCAGGCACGGGAAGTGATCACCACGTCGTCGGTCGACAACATCGACAGCGATACGATCACCATCACGGTGACCGGGGGAGTCGTGACTCTCTCGAACGGCGACACGGGCGCCGAGGTCACCGGCGACCTCGTCGAAACCGATCTGTTCGCGCGCAACGCGATCGTTCACAAGATCGACACGGTGCTGCTGCCCCCGGGCTTCGTGCTCCCCTGATCTCTTGATCCTGCGACGAATCAGGTGAGAACCTGAACTGGCGCGCCCGCCCTCGGAATCGAGGGCGGGCGCGCTTCTCATGGCGTGCAGAGCGGGGCGGTCGTCGCGTTGCTCGCTCGTAGAAGGGCCGCGACAGGCAGCTCGATCTGAAGTCCGCGCTTGCCCGCGCTGACCACCACTTTTTCGTGATCCTCCGCCGAGGCGTCGACGAGGCGCCGCATGGATCGCGCTTGCCCGATCGGGCTGATCCCGCCCGTCACGTAGCCGGTCCACTTCTCCGCGTCGGCGGGAGCGGCCATCTCGGCTCGCTTGCCGCCAGCCGCGCGCGCGAGTGCCTTGAGGGAGAGCTCGCTCGACGTCGGGACGATGGCACAGGTGGGCGCGCCGTCGACGAGAGTGATCAGCGTCTTGAACATCCGGGGAGGGTCCACGCCGAGGGCGTGGGCCACCGATTCCCCGAGCGATCCCAGATCCTCGAGAGCCTCGGGGTCATAGGTCAACACCAAGTACTCGAGCCCCAGCGCATCGAGCTTCGCCGTGGCGGGGGTGCCGCCGGGCTGCCGCTTCTTCTTACCCAAGTGGCGACTCTCGTGGGCTCAGACGTCTCCGAGGCGCTTGCCCGCCACCGCTTCCTTGACGACCGAGTCCATCAGGACGGTGGCCAGCGGCATCGTCGCGCGATCGAGGATGTCGCGCGCGGCCTGGACCTCGTCGAGTTCCGACGACTTCTGCGCGGCCTTGGCGGCAGCGATCGCTTCCTCGAGGTCCTGCACGGATTCGCGGTCGAGGTGCTCGCGAGCGACCGGAAGGTTCGCCTCGGAGTGCCGCAGCATCGTGCCGATCTCGGCGATCAGCTCGACGCGACGGCGCTGCTCGAAGTCGTGCTTCGCGTTGGCGAGGGACGCCTCCAGCATGGTCTCGACCTCTTCCTCGGAAAGCCCGTGGGAAGGACGCACCTCGATCGACGCGGTGGCGCCGGTGCTCTCTTCCTTGGCGGTGACGGTGAGGATGCCGTCGGCGTCCAGGTGGAACTTCACGCCGACCCGTGCCATGCCCGCGGCCATCGGCGGGATGCCGCTGAGCTTGAAGCGGCCGAGCGAGCGGCAGTCCGCCGCCATCTCGCGCTCGCCCTGGACCACGTGGAAGTCGATCGCGGTCTGGCCATCGACGTATGTGGTGAAGCCCTCCTTGACCGAGCAGGGGATCCGGCTGTTGCGCTGGATCAGCTTCTCGGCCGCGCCGCCGACCGTCTCCAGGCCAAGGGCGAGGGGCGTGACGTCCATCAGGAGGATGTCGCGGCTGCCGCCCATGAGCACCTCGGCCTGGGCCGCGGCACCGAGGGCCACGACCTGGTCGGGGTCGAGCTCCGTGTGCGGCTTGCGACCGAAGAACGCCTCGACCTCGGACCGCACGAGCGGCACGCGGGTCGAGCCGCCCACGAGGACGACCTCGTCGATCTCCGAGGGTGCCAGCTTGGCGTCGGCCATGGCCCTCCGCACGCAGTCGAGGCTGCGCTTCACGAGCGGCGCGATGAGCGCGTCGAACTCCTCGCGGGTGATTCGGCGGCGGACGTGGATCTTGTGCTCGGGCAGCGAGAGCGTGAGGTCGGCCTCGGGCGAGCTGGAGAGCTGGATCTTCGTCTTCTCGGCGCTGAGGCGGGCGGCCTGGCGAAAGGCCGGATCCGCGAGCACGGCCGGGTCGATGGCCTCGCCGATCTCTGCTTTCAGGACGTCCATGAGCACGGCGTCGATGTCGTCGCCGCCGAGGTGCGTGTCCCCGTTCGTGCTGAGCACCTCGAAGACGCCCTCCTCGATGGTCAGGATCGACACGTCGAACGTGCCGCCGCCGAGGTCGTAGACGGCGACGGTGCCCTCCTTGCGCTGGTCGAGGCCGTAGGCGAGCGAAGCCGCCGTCGGCTCGTTCACGATGCGCAGGACCTCGATGTCGGCGAGGCGCGCGGCGTCGCGGGTGGCCTGGCGCTGGGCGTCGTCGAAGTAGGCGGGCACCGTGATGACGGCGCTCATGATCTCGGCGCCGCCCATGGCGGCGCTCGCCTGGGCGCAAACCTCGCGCAGGATCAGCGCGGAGAGTTCCTGGGGCGTGAGCTTCTTGCCGCGGACCTCGACCTGGACGAGGCCGCGCTCGGTCTCCGAGACCTGGTAGGGGAGGCGGTCGAGGTCGGCCTGGTCGATATCGCTGAGCGAACGGCCCATGAAGCGCTTGACGCTGTGGATCGTGTGCTCGGGGTCCTCGAGGGAGCGCGCGCGGGCCGAGCGGCCGACGATGGCCGTGCCGTCCTCCTGGATGTGCACGACCGAGGGGACGAGCGCGGGCTCGCCCTCGACGCGCAGGACCTCGGGCCGGCCATTCGACCAGATCGCAGGCAGCGAGTTGGTCGTACCGAGATCGATTCCGATCACGATGCGCTTCGGCTGGTTGTCCAGGACGTCGAGTTCGATGTAGCCCACGGGGGATCGCTTCGGTTTGGGTTCAGAGAGGGGCGGGGAGGCCGGAAACGCGCGTCAGCGCGCGGTCGATGTAACGCAGGGCGTTGAGGTCCTTGCGGACGTCTTTGAGCGCGAGGGCACCCTCGGGCGTCTTCGGGTCAGGGAGCGGCGTCAGGTAGCCCCGGATCGATTCGATGAGGTGTTTACGCTCGGCTTGGAGCTCGGCTTCGAGAGCCTGGAACTCGTCCGAGCCAGGTTCGTTCTCGTCGAGGGTTTCGTTCCACTCCATGACTTCCATCAGGAACTCCTGGTGCATGCAGCCGAGATCCTTCTCGCCCGGACCGCCGAAATTTCGAACGATCCAGTCGGCCCGGCGCACGTCGTCCACGAGGATCTCGTAGGCGCGGTTCAGGAGCGCGTTGTTCTGCTCGGCGAGGTCCAGCTGTTGCTCGCCCGCAGTTGCGTAGAAGTCGGGATGGACTTTGTGCGCGATGCGGCGAAGGCGCTTGCGCGCGTCCTTGGCATCCACGTCGAAGGTGACGTCCAGCCCCAGGATGGCGAACGGCGAAGGCTCGTCGTGGCTGACGTCAATCAGAACGCCGCAGGACCCACAGGCCAGCGGCGTTTGGAGAGGGGCGCTGCAGCTCGGGCAGAGACCCTGCGGAGCGCCCTCTTGGCTATTCCGCTGACTCCCCGGCTGCCTGCCCGGCTGACTGATCATTTCGGGCTCAGACGCTGAAGGACTCGCCGCAGCCGCAGCTCTTGTTGGCGTTCGGGTTCGTGAACTTGAAGCCGCGGCCCATGAGGCTCTCCTCGAAGTCCACGACCGTGCCGTTCAGGTACAGGAAGCTCTTCGGGTCGCAGACGACCCGGACGCCCTCGTCCTCGTTGATCTGATCGGTCGGGCGAACTTCGTCGTCGAATCCAAGGGTGTACGAGAAGCCGGAGCAACCGCCGCCCTTGACGCCGACGCGGAGCGCCGTGCCGTCGGGCATGTTCTGGTCGTCGAGGATGCGCTCGACTTCTTTCTTCGCGCGCTCAGTGATGCCGATAGCCATGGGAGTGTCTTGTCCTGTTGGGAGGGGTCTGGAAAGCCGGGGCTTAGGCCTTCTGCGCTTCCGCAGGAGCCGCGGAGGCGTTCTTTTCCTTGTAGTCCTTGATCGCCGCCTTGATGGCGTCTTCTGCGAGGACCGAGCAGTGGATCTTCACGGGCGGAAGAGCCAGCTCCTCGACGATCGCGGTGTTCGAGATCGCGAGCGCCTCGTCGACCTTCTTGCCCTTGATCCACTCGGTGGCGAGGGAGGAGGACGCGATGGCGGAGCCGCAGCCGAAGGTCTTGAACTTGGCGTCGACGATGGTATCGCCTTCGACCTGGATCTGGAGCTTCATCACGTCGCCGCACTCGGGTGCGCCGACGATGCCGGTGCCGACGTCCTTCGACTTCTTGTCGAGGGAGCCAACGTTGCGGGGGTTGTCGTAGTGGTCGAGGACCTTGTCGCTGTATGCCATGGTTCTAGGTGCTGTCAGGCGTTGGTGTGTTTAGTGACCCGTCCAGGCAATCGTCGAGAGATCGATGCCTTCCTGGACCATTTCGTAGAGGGGGGAGAGTTCGCGGAGCTTCTTGACGGCCGTGATGACCTGGTCGGCGGCGAAATCCACGTGGGCTTCCGTCGTCATGCGGCCGAAGCCGAAGCGGATCGAGCTGTGGGCGAGCTCGTCGCCGACGTCCATGGCCTGGAGCACGTGGCTCGGCTCGAGGCTCGCGGAGGTACAGGCCGAGCCCGAGGAGACCGCGAGGTCCTTGAAGCCCATGATGAGCGACTCGCCCTCGACGTAGGCGAAGGAGAGATTCGAGCAGCCCGGGAGGCGGTTGTGCTCGTCGCCGTTGATGAACACATAGTCGAGGGAGTCGAAGATCTTCTTCTCGAAGCGCTCCCGCAGCGCGTTGCTGTGGGCCATGTCCTTCTCGAGGTCGGCTTCTGCGACGGCGCAGGCCTTGCCGAGTCCGACGATTCCGGGGACGTTGAGCGTGCCGGAGCGCATGCCGCGCTCGTGGCCGCCGCCGTCCATCTGGGCGACGAGGCGCACCCGCGGCTTGCGGCGACGCACGTAGAGGGCGCCGACGCCTTTGGGCCCGTAGACCTTATGCCCCGAGAAGCAGATCATGTCGACGTTGTCGGCCTCGACGTCCACCGGGATCTTGCCGACGGCCTGGGTCGAGTCGCTGAAGAAGAGCACGCCCTTCTCGCGGCAGACGGCGCCGATCTCGCGGATCGGGTTGATCGTCCCGACCTCGTTGTTCGCCCACATGATCGCCACGAGGATCGTGTCCTCGCGGATCGCATCGCGGACGGACTCGGCCGAGACCGCGCCGTTCTTGTCGGGCTGGAGGTAGGTGATCTCGAAGCCGAGCTTCTCCATGTGCTTCGCGGTGTCGAGCACGGCCTTGTGCTCGGCGAGGCACGTGATGATGTGCTTGCCCTTGGAGCCGTACATCTCACCGACGCCCTTCATGGCGAGGTTAATGGCTTCCGTCGAGCCCGAGGTGAAGACGACCTCCTTCTCGGACGCGTTGATCAGGGAGGCGATCTGAGCGCGGGCGGTGTCCACGGCCTCTTCGGCGACCCAGCCGAAGGCGTGGTTGCGGCTGGCGGCGTTGCCGTAGGCGTCCGTGAAGTACGGAAGCATCGTGTCGAGGACACGCTTGTCGACCGGCGTGGTGGCCTGGTAGTCGAGATAGATCGGGTTCGTCATCAGAGGCTGGAGGAGCGGCCGGAGAGGGATTCCCCGGCGAATAGAGCGGTGGGCTCGATGGTTCGGTCGGTGAGTGACTTGAGGGACACCCCCTCGAGGAGGGCCCAGATGCCGGTGCGGAGGCGCGCCAGCGGTGATCGGATGGGGCAGACGGACTCGACGTCGCAGCTGCTGTTCAGGCCAGCGGCGCCGAGGCCCGCGCAGCTCGTCAGGGAGGGTTCGCCCTCCAGGCTCGAGACGACCTCGCCGAGCGAGATCTCCTCGGCGGCTCGGGCCAGGCGATAGCCGCCCTGGGCGCCGCGCGTCGACGTCACGAGGCCGTCCTGCTGGAGCTGCTTGAGCGCTTCGGCGAGCAGCCTGCGGGGGACCGGGAAGAGGTCCCCGATGGCGCGCGCGCTCACGACCGGTGCCTCGACGCCTTCGGGCGATCGGGCTGCCTGTTCTGCCAGGTGAACCAGGGCAATCAGGCCGTATTCGGTGCGTTTGTTGAGCTTGAGCACGGTAGGGAGTGGGCAAGGGCGCTTATCGGCGCGGGAAAGGGCACCGCGTGAGTGCTCTTTCGATTGGCTGTAGATTAGTGCTATTTGGAGGGAGGGCAAGCCCCGGAGGGAGATTTGGCCCGGATTCGGGCTCTCCCTGAGCGGGACGTCGGTCCGGATCACGCTTTGAGCCTCAAGGAGGCGCGCCGAACGGCTCGATGAAGCAGGGTCATGACGAAAGGAATTCCTGTTTGCATCGAGTGTGGTGGTCCGGTGAATGCCCTCAACGAGGACGAGCACGGCGATCCTTGCGTGGCCTGCGCGGAGCGGCTCCTGGAGACCCTGCCCGGCGTTTTCCATGCTCCGTGGGGGCAGGAAGCGGCCGAGCTGGAAGACGCAGACGCCGAGACGGCGCTGGCGCAGGGGGAAGAAGAGCCCGGGGGTGGCACGCCGCCGCCCCGGTCGGGCGGCCGCGGACAAGCCAGTTCGAGGCGCGGGGGTGAGTCCTTCGGGGATTCCTTCGGGGAACCCCGCGGATCCGCCTGATCCGCGAACGTCGTCCCGGATACCCTGCTGCGCCAAAATCCTGTTCGACGACCCCTGACTCCCGCGCCTCCCGAGGCGCAAGCCCGACATGGCGCAACGACCGACCATCTTCATCGCTGGCTCCGGCGGCATTGGCCGCGCACTGGCGCTCCTTCTCCGCAATGAAAAGAGCATGGCCGCCGAGGTCGTCCTCGGGGACCTTTCCCAGGACGCCGCCGATGAGGCCGCCGCCTTCGCGAACGTGAAGGTCCCGACAGACGCTCCCGTGGCCCGCGGGATCACGATGCCCGGCGAGGGCTCCTCGGCCGAACTCGACGCGATCCTCGCCAAGGCCGACGCGATCCTCGACTGCCTCCCGGGAGCCCAGGCGCCCCGCATGGCGCGGCTCGCGAAGGAGCACGGCTGCCACTACTTCAACCTGACCGAGTACGTCGCCGAGACGAACGAGGTCATGGGCATCGCGGAGGGCGCGAGCACCTGCTTCGGCCTTCAGTGCGGCCTTGCCCCCGGCTTCATCAACATCCTCGGGCACGACCTGTACCTGAAGGCGACGAAGGACTGGGGCGTCACGAAGGTCGACAAGCTGGAGATGCGCGTCGGCGCCCTGACGCGTCACGCGGCCGAGCCGCACTTCTATGGCTGGACGTGGAGCCCTGTCGGCGTCGCGACCGAGTACGTGAAGGACGCGATCGCAGTGCGCGACTACAAGACGGTGAACCTGCCGTCCTTGACCGAGCGCAAGACGCTCCTGATGCACGGTCTCGCCTACGAGGAAGCGCTGACCTCCGGCGGCGCGGCCGACCTCCCGGAAGCCCTCGCGGGCAAGGTGCGCGACCTCGACTACAAGACGCTGCGCTACCCCGGTCACTACGAGTGGATCGAGGGCCTTTTGAAGAACATCCCGGAGGGCGACGATCGTCCGGCGGTGCTCCAGGAGCAGATGGAAGCGGCCATTCCGAACGTCGAGGACGACATCGTGATCATCTACGCGGCGGTCGAGGGCAAGGACAGCGGCGGCGTGCTGCGCGCAGAGCGTCGGGCCTTCTTCTGCCCGAGCATCGAAGTCGCGGGCCAGCGGCTGCGCGCGATCCAGTCGACGACCTCCGCCGGCATCGCGGAGGTGCTTCGCATCGCGCTGGAGAAGAAGCTGACGGGTTCGCTGCTGCAGTCGCAGGTGCCGACCCAGGAGTTCCTGAACGGTCCCTTCGTATCGCTCGCGTACGTGGACGAAGAGAACCGCGGCTGATCGATCAGGACAAGGGGTGGGGGAGCTCAGCGCTTTCTCATCCGCTTCTTTACTCGCGCTTTAGCTCGCGCGCCCATGGTGAACCACCATGAGCCAACACCACGCCACCCACCGATCCGTCGACCTCCCCGCGCCGCTCACCGAAGACGCCTCTCCCCAGGAAGTCGCGGAGTGCAAGGCTCTGCCCGTTGCACGGCGACGCGAGCTTCTCGAGCAGTGGAAAGGAGACGAACAAGCCCATCTCCGCGCCCAGAACGAGGGCATGACGGCCAAGGGGGATGAAGCCGAGCATCCGAACGCGACGAGCGCGGGCACGCTCCAGGAGATCGTCGACGCGCTCGCGTCGCTTCCCTCCAGCGATTCGGAAACCTCGTGAAGGCTCCCTATCGCCCGCGTCTTCCATCCGCCGGCAAGCTGCTCGCGCTCGCCGCCATCGCCCTCCTCATCGCCTTTGCCGTCATGACTTTCTTCTCCTCTCCCGACGAGCCGCTCCCCACGGAGCAGAACGTCAGCGTCGAACGCTTCATGGGTGACTGGTACGTCCAGGGCCACGTCCCGATCTTCACGGAGAAGGACGCCTACAACGCCGTCGAGAGCTACGTGCGCGACGACGAGGGGAAGATCCAGACGATCTACGCGTTCCGCGAGGGCGCCTTCGACGGTTCGATCAAGACGAACAAGCCCACCGGCTTCGTGGAGGACGAGAAGACGGGCGCCGAATGGAGCATGCGCTTCATCTGGCCCTTCAAGGCCGAGTACTTGATCGCCTACGTGGACGACGCGTACACGGAGACGATCGTGGCGCGCTCGAAGCGCGACTACGCCTGGATCATGACGCGCGACGCCGAAATCTCGGACGAGCGCTACGACCGGCTCGCCGCACGCGTCGAGGCCCTCGGATATGACCTCTCGGACCTGCGCCGCGTGCCACAAAGCTGGCCAGACCCGGGCCATCCCGTGAGCCAGGCGGCACAGAATAGCCTGGCGCGCTCGACTTACGAGGAGTAGTTCGCAAAGCCCGCCGAGGGGCGAGCGTGATGCGTCGTTCCACGGCTGAGCGGGTACCTCCGCTTGCACACGTGCCCGGAACTCGGCATCCCGTGGACTAAGCTGCATGAGCCACTTCAAGTCGAGATTCGTCATGGCCAGTGCTTGCTCCATCGTCGCATCCACGCTGGCAGGCGAGGAGACGGGCTCGCTTCCTGACTTCAGCAGGAGAGATCATCCGCTCGAGGTCGACGGAGGCACCGTTCATGCCTGGGAGGTGGCGCTCGAGGTCAACGATTCGCTGGAGAGAGTGAGCTCTCCTGTCGTGCTCTTCTTGCATGGGGGCACGTGGTCGGGGCGTCCAGACTTCGACCTGCAGTTCGAGGACTACTCGACGATGGAGTCCTTCGCGCGCAAGGGCTGGGATACGTTCGCCGTGGACGCCCGCGGGTACGGGCAATCGACGAATCCTGAGGGGGAGAACTGGAGCGAGGCTGCGGACGTGGTCAAGGATCTGCGGGTCGTGGTCGAGCGAATTTGCGAGCTTCGTTCGGTGGAGGAAGTGTCCCTCGTCGGTTGGAGTTGGGGCTCCCAGGTCGCCGCGCTCTTCGCCCAGGAGCATCCGGAGCTCGTGTCGCGGGTCGTGCTCTACGGAACGCGATGGCAGCCGCTCGAGTACGAGTATGAGCTCCCCGACGAGCGCCTTCGGATCAGTACGCTCGAGGATGCAAAGTCGGACTTCGTCGAGGGCTGCTTCGACCCGAAGCTCGTCGATGTGTACGCCAGGGCGGCGATCGCCGCGGACCCTGATTCGCCCAACGGGGTCTTCCGCGACTACTACGCGAACCTCCCCCTCATCGATCCCGAGAAGCTCCTCGCACCCACCCTGGTGATCGCAGGGGAGCACGAGGCAAGCCATTCGATCGGAGACATGTCGGCGCTGTTCGAGGCGCTCCCTTCGACGGACAAGCAACTCGCCGTGATCCCCGGCGGCGGGCATGCCGTGCATCTGGAGAAGGGCCGCTACCGGTGGCGGTCGACGGTACTGGCGTTCCTTGACGAGTCTCCCGGCCGCTGACGGATCGGAAGTCCAAGTGTGGCGGTACCGAACCCGACCCAAAGCCGCCGCGTTTTTCATCTTCACAATCGTGGCGGCGCTGGGTCGGGGTCGGAGGTGGCGACGACGTGAGAGATCGTTGGGGTAGGGGAGCCAGGGGCAGGTGTCGACGGTGGCAGAGCGGTGGCCCGCACGGGTCGTTGGAAGGTTGCCACCAGGCGCACTTCGAGGCGGCTGTCGCCTTTCGGTTAGAGTCTTTCCAACATGGGGGAGTCGAAACGACAAGCGCTGGCCGGCCTGACGCCGGGCCTCTTCGATCACCATGGTGCGGCAGGCAAGGGTGACGCACCCAGGATCGACCTCGCACCCGGGGCAGCGTATATGCCGCGCCGCGCGCTCATTGTCGCGCCCGAGCTGCTAGCGGAGGTCGAGACCATAGCGGCACACGCGGCCTTTCGGCGCATGAGCACCCCAGGCGGGCGGCCGATGTCGGTGGGGATGACGAACGCCGGGGTCGCCGGTTGGGTGACGGATGAGCACGGCTACCGCTTCGCCTCACGCGATCCGATGACTGACCGGCCCTGGCCGCCGATGCTGGACCTCTTCAAGGACGTCGCGCGGAGCGCGGCCGAAGCGGCGGGCTTCGCGGGCTTCACGCCGAACGCCTGCGTGATCAATCGCTACGAGCCGGGAGCGCGAATGACCCTGCATCAGGACCGCAACGAGCAGGACTTCCGGCACCCCATCGTGTCTGTCTCACTCGGCTTGCCCGCGGTCTTCGAATTCGGCGGCCTGGAGCGCAGCGACCCCACCGTGCGGCGCACCCTGGAGCACGGAGACGTCGTCGTCTGGGGCGGACCGGCTCGGCTGTGCTTTCACGGCGTGCGCCCGATCGAGGCCGGACGCCACCCGGCGACCGGTCCATGCCGTATCAACTTGACCTTCCGCGTGGCCCGGTCGGACGACAGAGGCCTACGCCCCCGATAAGACCGAGGCCTTGGGAAAGAGCCTCGAAGCCACCTGTATGAGTTCATGAATCCAACCTCCAGTGCTTTCCCTGCCGCTCTTTGCGTGCTGTTCGCCGGCTGCAGCGCACTCCCCGTCAAGGAGCCCAGCGGGCCGACCACGATCGCCTTCGGAGCATGCTCCGATCAGGATCGCGAGCAGCCGATCTGGGACGCGATCGTGGCGACAGAGCCGGACTTGTTCGTCTTTGCTGGAGATAACATCTACGGCGATACCGAGGACATGGCCGTTCTTCGGGCGAAGTACGGTCAGCTCGAGTCGGTGCCAGGGTACCAGCGGCTCGTCGGGACCTGCCCGGTCCTGGCGGTCTACGACGATCACGACTACGGCAAGAACGATGGGGGCCGGGAGTACCCGATGCGGGCGGAGTCGGCGAAGATGTGCCTGGACGTGTTCGGTGTTCCCGAAGACGACCCGCGCCGGGAACACGAAGGGATCTACGGCGCCACGATCATGGGTGATCCTGGAAGGCGCGTGCAGGTCATCTTGCTCGACACCCGCTACTTCCGCGACCCGATCGACCGCGGCACCCTCAACGCAGAGGAGCGCCGTGAGGCCAACGTCGTCGGCTGGTACGAGCCGACGGACGATACCGCTCGCACGCTTCTCGGGGAAACGCAGTGGCGCTGGCTAGAGGCCGAGCTCCGCAAGGACGCGGAGGTCCGGCTGATCGTCTCCACCATCCAGGCCGTCCCGTGGGAGAAAGGAATGGAGTGCTGGGGAAACATGCCGCACGAACGCCAGAGGCTGTTCGACCTCATCGGGTCGACCCGGGCAGGCGGCGTCCTGTTCCTCAGCGGCGACGTTCACTTCGCCGAGATCTCCCGGTCCGAGGAAGGCCCGTACCCCCTGTACGACTTCACCTCGAGTGGCCTGACGCAGTCGCCCCATCCCACCTGGCCGGCTGCGGTGAATCGGTATCGGCTCCCCGGCATGCTGCACGTGGGGGAGAACTTCGGGCTCGTTCGACTGGACTGGGACGCCGACGAGACGCAGGTGCGCATGCAAGCCTGCACCGTGGAGGGAAAGGTGGCCTTCGAGCAGATCGTGCCGCTCGACCGTCTGCGCGCTGCCGAATGATCCGCATCGGCGCTTCATGGCGTTTTCGTCGCCAGGACGCCATGGCGGCGCTGGGTCGGGGCCAGATTTGACGCCGTCTGACTGCGCGCTGGAGTGGCGGAATCAGCGAGGGGTTCGTACCGCCACCGGGCCTGGTGGTCCGAGGGAAGACCAAGTGCGGAAAGATGACCTGCACGATGCAACTCAGGCGGTCTCGCCGCCTACTCTCGCCATGCTGCTTCTCCTGGCAACGCTCTGTGGGCCGGTGGCCCCTCACTTCACCCAGGGACCGGAGAGTCCCTCCGTATTGCCAAAGGAGACAGCGAGCCTCCTCGCTCCTTCGGTATCCGCCACGACCGACGAGCCCACCTGGCTGATTCGGGCGTTCGATGAGGAGCATGGGACCCCGATCGCCGGTGTGAGGGTCTGGGCGAGCTACCGGCTCGGCTCGTTCATGGGGAGCCTCGGGCGGTTCGACCATGTTCTGGGTTCCGCGGTCACAGATAGGTACGGTGAGGCGCGAGTTCCGCTCACCAAGATCCTCGAGCTCAACCCTGCTGAGATGGCCGGGGTGGACCTGCTAGCCAAGATCTTCAAGCCGGGCTATCAGCTTGCGGACCAGTCCTCTGGCTACTACGCGCTCTTCGAATGCCTTGACGCGCTCGATGAACTGGAGCTGACTGGCCGGGATGTAGAGATGGTCCCTGGCCGCACGATCGTTGGACGAGTCGTGGATCAGCAAGGGAGGGCTGTCGCCGGAGCCACCCTGCTGGCGGGCCGCTGGGAGGAGGAGTCCAAGGAGTGGGTCGACCGGCTGGATGGCACCTCTGACTCCCTCGAGTCCGGCCCTGGGGGCTACTTCTTCTTCGACCTGGGCGATCGGGATCAGTTGACGCTCGCCGCGTGTCACCCATCGGTGGGGCGCGGCTTGCTGGTGCTCAGCGGCGCAAGGCTGGAACGCCACCTGTCCGAAGTGGTTGTTCTGGCACTGGATCCCCCCGAAGACTGGCAGACCGTCAAGCTCGTCCCTGCAGGCAAGGCGTCCCCTTGTTCTGTGCCCTTCAGTGCCTTCGTCCGCGGTACACCCGACGTTCCCCACTATTGGGGCTTCGACCGCTTTACCGGCACGGATGGAGTCCTTCAGCTCCCAACCTGGAGCGATACCCAATGGGTTATCGCTCCGAGCAGGCCTGCTGCTTCGAGCGACGACAGCATGGAGTGGATCGAACTCGACGAGACGTTCACGAATCCGATCGTGCTGACGCATCCCATCGTCAACCTGAGCGTCAAGTCCACGGACGGCAGGCCGGTGCGGGACTGTTCGGTAGAGGTCTCGGCGGTGGACAAGAGCGAAGCGGAATCTGAACAGACGCTCGCTCCTTCAGAGGATTCGCCCCCGTGGTCGCAAGGATGGCTCTTCGAGGGCGATATCGGCGACGGCCGTTGGTGCGTGCCGGTGGTCGGTCCGGGCCACTACCGGATTCGAGTCACGTCCCGGGGGGCGGACTACGAAGTCTGGGCCGACCAGCAGATCATCGAGGTCAAGGACGGCGAGACCCACCCGGTAGTGCACATCGTTCTCCAGCAGGCGCCATCCAGCAGCCAAAATGTCGATGTGACTTTCCTGAACGCGTCGGGCGAACCCGTGCCTCACTGGTCGATGAACGTTGGCCTGGAGCCGCCGCGGGATCGACTCATTCAAATGTCAGACACCGGCCACCGCCTCGCCCAAGGCTACGAACTGGAGTTCAGCCGTCCGCGCTGGCCCCGGAATCTGTGCGACGTCACCGCCCATGGCCTCGATGGCGGATTCGATCTTCCGGCCAGCGCTCGCATCGACGTTGGCCAGGAAGGGACCCAGAAGCTCGTTCTCGAATCCCCTGGGATCGGCGGGCGACTTCGCGCTGCGCCGCGCTCTCCAACCGAGGATCATGACGGGGCCTATCGAACGCTCGTGCTTACCCGAGACAGCACCACCGACCTGACGTTCTTCGGCCGATGGAAGCAAGGCGTCATCCGCTGGTCCCATGACTCCCGAGTCGAGCCAAGATCGGCGACGCTCCTCCTTCCACGGGGCGTCTGGCGGTACCGACTACTTGATGCCGAGTTCGACACCCGGGACGAGGGCACCGTGCAGGTGATCGAGCAGACGACGCGCGCGTTCGGACTCCGCTGGTGAGCCAGGCTCCGCCTTCCGGCTCCATCCTCCGGCGGTACCGAACCTGGCGGTACCGAACCCGACCCAAATCCGCCACGTTTCCCCTCAGAAGTGGTCGCAGAATTCGGAGCCAGCCGCAGGACGTGGATAAGTTAGGAGGGTAGGGTCGCTGGCACCCACCCATGACGAAACGACAGCGCAGAACCCACAGCCCCGAGTTCAAGGCCCGCGTGGCCCTGGAGGCCCTGAAGGGCATCAAGCCGATCCATGAGATCGCCTCCGCCAACGAGATCCATCCGGTCCAGGTCTCGCAGTGGAAGAAGGAGCTCCAGGAGAAGATGTCCGAGATCTTCGAACGAAAGAACGCCTCCGACCAGGGGGCGAAGGAAGACGAGATCCGGATCGAGCAGCTCGAGAGGAAGGTCGGCCAACTCGTGATCGAGCGAGACTGGCTCGCAAAAAAGTCCAAGGAGCTGGGGATCGACTGATGAGGAAGCAGCTCATCGATCACTGTCATCCTCAGCTCAGTCTGCGTCGCCAATCTTGCTTGCTGGACGTCAATCGAAACCGGCTCTCATCGGATCCGTCGAAGTTCTCCACAGAGGATCTTGAGATCTGTGCGGAGATCGATCGTATCCACATGAATCGACCGTACTACGGCACCAGACGAATGGTGCATGAGTTGGTGGGGCGAGGGTTCACGGTCGGCCGTGGACGGACACGTCGCTTGATGCGCCGAATGCGGCTCAGGACGATCTACCCGAGGCCACGCACTTCCATCAAATCGCTCGAGAACAAGGTCTATCCGTACCTTCTGCGGGATCTAGACATTTGCCGCCCCAACCAGGTCTGGTGTTCCGATATCACGTACATCCCGATGAAGCGGGGCTTCGCCTACCTCGTCGTGATCATGGATTGGTACAGCCGGGCCGTGCTGAGCTGGAGGATCTCGAACACCCTGGACACGGCCTTCTGCGTCGAGGCATTCGAGGAGGCGCGCCAAGTGGCCGGGACCTGGCCAGAGATCATGAACACCGACCAAGGCTGTCAGTACACGAGCGCTGCCTGGACCGACCCACTCAAGAAAGCGGACGTCCAGATCAGCATGGACGGCAAGCGGCGCTGGATCGACAACGTGATGGTCGAGCGCCTCTGGCGGAGTCTCAAGTACGAGGACATCTACCTCCACGAGTACGTCGACCTTGTCGCTCTAGGCACTGGAGTCGGTGAGTGGATCATCTTCTACAACCACGAGCGGCCGCACCAGTCTCATGACAACCAGACGCCCTGGTCAGTCTGGTCCGGCAGCACCTCAGCTGCGGCCGCATAGATCGTGGCGGTACTCGCCGCCCACCCCGACCGACACTCCCTACATCACCCCACAGACCCACAACCCAGCAAGACCAGCGTCACCCCACTCGCCTAACTAAACCAGGGCCGGCCCCTGGCTCCGCTACCCCGACCATCTCTCCTCTGGGGGACCGTGATGGCGATGGGTAGGGGCAGGAGCTGGCGCCATCTGATGGGGATTTGAGTGGACGAACCAGCTTCGGGATCGGGGCGCGTTGATGCGTTTTCGCAGGCTCTCGCGCGGATGCCTGCCAAGACTCCGAAGAGAACACTCTCGAGGTAGCCTTTCTTGAAACGCTCCGGACGCCCGTGGCGCTAGGGGGGCGTTGCGAATAGCTGACGAGGTCGCGTCTTCGATGCTGCCACGGGCGACGCCATAGCGGGCGCCACGGTCGCCATGGACGAGGTTGAGTTCCTTACCGACGGGTCGGGCCAGTACGCGATCCCCGACGTGCCCGTCTCCCATCCGCCGCGGCTACAGATCTTCAAGGCGGGTTTCGTGGAGTTCTTCGAGCCGATCGAAGGGCTGATCGAGCCGGAGACCGAGTGGAACGTCGGTCTCCGGCGAGGATCGGCGGCCTTGATCACCGTCAGGGATCGTCAGTCGGGCGCACCGATCGCCGGCGTCGAACTCCGGCGTGAGGATCGCGCTCCCCTGGGCGTCACGGACGCCCTGGGCCAGCTGGAGCTGCGGGTCGAATCCGGCCAGGAGATCTGCCTCGTGGCGAGCCGGGAGGGCCACGTCGGCCTCACGTGGTGGTGCACGATTCACGACGTCGAGGAGGCCGCCAGCATCGTGCTGCCCATGACCGCGTTCGGCTGGGTCGACGTCCGCGTCATCGACGAGACCGGACTCTTGACCCCGTGCGCCCAGGTCGGAGCCTGGTTCGAGGATGGGCGCCTGGGCGACGAGCATCCCGAGCGCTCGGACGACCCGGAAGCGGGCTATCCGGGCCAGATTCGACACACGCTGGCCTGGGATCTCGCCAGCACCACGGCGCTCGAGGGGACCTGCACGCTCCCCGTTCACCCGTCCGACGATCCGCAGATCGTGTCCGCCACGCGGGAGGACGGCTCCCGCGCCCGATCGGTCCCGTTCTTCGTCCGAGAGCCGGGCGCGCGCACCCGCGTCGTCGTCACCTTCCTGCCCGTGGGGAGCGTCGAGGGAGTCGTGCGCTACAACGGCGAGCCCATGGCCAGGGCCCTGGTGACGCTGACCCTCGTCGACGGAGAGACACTTCGCGTTGGCAGCGACCACCAGGGACATTACCACGCCAAGGACGTCCCACCGGGCGAGGTGCTGGTCCAGCTGGACCAGCGCAACGGCAACACGCGTCCTGCCCCGCAGCCGGTCGAGGTCGTGGCCGGGGCGACGGCCACTCAGGACATCGACTGGATCGAGGAGCTCGTCACCATGCGTGGCAGCGTGGTGTGTTTCGACGGTTCACCCGCCGTCGGGTGCCACGTCCGGGCCCTGCGCTCGAACGCCTACGGATGGTCGGAGTCGTTCACGGCCACGACCGATGAAACGGGAGCGTTCTCGCTCCAGACGCGCGCCGGCGACCCGTACACGGTCAGTGCGAAGCACGAAGGCGTGAGGATCGCCCGCGACGGTGTGGCGCCCGACGACCCATCCCTGGAACTGGTGCTGGATGCGAGCGGCTGGATACGCGCTCGATTCACCGACGCCGAGATGAACGCGCCGATCTCGCTCGAGCGCGGTGCCGAGCACACCAGCATCGCGTGGAGCACGGATGCCGTCGACGCGTACCGGTGGTCGCTGGGCAGCGGCAAGGCCCTGCCCGACGATACGTTTCTTCTCCAGGTCGCCGCCCGATCGCCGTCGAGCACGGCCAGCCTGTGCGTGCACTTCGCCGACCAGGGCTACCGCCCCACGACCGTCTCCGGCATCGCGCTCGGAGCCACGGAATCCGAGGCCACGCCCGTGGAAATCCTTCTGGCGCGCGGCTTCGAGGCGAAGCTGAGCTTCCAGGGCCCCGAGCCGATGACGAACGAGCGCCGCGGGCTACGCCGCTGGTTCGTCCTGCGCGAGGACCAGGCAGACTTCGTGCGGGGCCCCTTCCCCGATCGGAGTGGCGCGTCGAACATGAGGATCGGGAAGGTCAACATGTGGCTCGAGTCCCCGACGCTGATGAATCAGATGCCGGGCTTCGATGACCCTGGCGTCGCCCACGTGAGCGGACTGGCGCCGGCCGGTACACCCTTCGCTCGTTCCCGGACGACTTCACCTTCGAGCCCGAGTGGTTCGAGCTGTCCGAAGTGGATCCAGAGATCGAGATTGCATGGAGCGAGCGCTGATCGGGAGCCCCGGGGCTGCCCATCGCCGCCTGGTTGAGGGCTCGAGCGGCGGAATCAGCTGCGGGTTTCCGATGCGACGCAAGAAAACGCGAGTGGCTCCAAATAGTTTCGATCAGGGCCGTACGGTCCAGGATCTCGCCGTTCGATTCCCTCCGCTCTCTTGCCATGACGACCACGACCCTCGCTGCCCGCGCCTCCCTCATCGGACTTGGCCTCTTCAGTGCCGCTTGCTCGGAGTACGAGTTTGCTGAACAGGACCTCGGGGTTCGGTACCTCGCCGATAGCCAGCAGATCTCTCTCCAGGTCGACACCCGCGGCCTCTACGGCACGTCGCTCGACTGGTCCGACTCCGACGAGCTGATCGTCAAGCGTGCCCGCGACCGGGTTCGCCGCATGGCGGCGGGGGAGAGGTACCTGCACCTCCTGTCCTTCCCGCTGATCTTCGACCTGGACGCGAAGCCGGGGCAAGAGAGAGAGGAGCGGCCGGGCGAGGAGGACTGGATCTCCGCGGAGGACGCAACGCGTTTGCGCGCCGTCTTCCTCGAGAACGTGCGGGTGGAATCGTCCCGCGTCTATCTGGACGCCGAGGGTGAGGTGAGCGTCGCGCAGAGCTTTCGGATCGACAAAGCCGACGCGTGCGTCGCCGCTCTGAACGAAGTGATCTCCCTCGGAGTTCGACGTGGCATCGAGGACGTGGCGAGTTCTGGCGACGATGTCTCCGAGATGTTCGCATCCGCGCGGTCCAGGGAGAATCTGCGGTCTTTTCTGGAGGCAGGCGGGCGCTGGCTGACCCTCTCCGAGAAGTCGCTGGAGGTACGGGTGCCGATGACGCCCGCGGACCTCGCGATCTTGCTGAAGGGCTTCGCCGAGGACGATCCGAAGGGGAGCACCGCTGCCCTCGGTCGAGCTCTTCTGGGTGGGCTCGAGGAGCTGGCCGTGGAGAACGATGTGGCGCTCTTCCGATTTCCGGTGTCGGGCGACGGAGCCGTGCACTGGACCTATCGGGGCGAGCGTCACCCCGACGCGAAGAAACTCCGCGCCGCCTTCGATGAAGGGGAGCTCAGTCCGCGCTGAACGCCGCCCTCAGCTCCTTCGGAAAGATCCGCGGCCGACGGGTCGCCATGTCCATGCACGCGAGTTCGATCTCGGCCGTCGCCAGCACGGTGACGGCTTCCTTGTCCTCGCGCCGGATCTCGTAACCGAACGTGACCGAGGCCGAGCGCATCCGCTCGATCCAGACCTCGACCAGGAGGCGGTCCTCGTAGAAGGCCGGGCTCTTGTACCGGACCTGAACCTGGCGCACGGGCAGGCCGATCCCGGTCTTCTCCAGCTCACCGTAGGGGACGGCCCGGGCGGCCATCATCGCCGTCCTCGCGTCCTCCAGGTAGAGGAGGAAATTGGCGTGGTGGCAGACGCCCATCTGGTCGGTCTCGGCGTACCGAACCGTGGCCGGATGGGTGAAGGATTGGGGGCGCTCGGCGGCCTCCCGGGGACGGCTTCGGGGGTCGGAGGGTGAGGCTGACTGCATGGCTGCGAGTAAGGAATAGCCGAAGTGACCCCCTCTCTGTTAGAACCTCCGGACCGATGTCCAGCCCCAACTCCCCATCGTCCACGTCCCAGGAGGGCCCGAACCCCACCGTGGCGGCGTTCCTGAACTGGTTCATCCCCGGAGCGGGCCACTTCTACCTCGGCAAGGTCAGGACGGCGATCATCGCGTTCGTGCTGATCGAGGGCCTCTACCTCGCCGGCGTGCTGCTGTCCAAGGGCATGTTCCTCCAGATCCTGCCGCCCGAGATGCGCGGCCGGTTCGCGGCCGCCCTGACGCCGGAGGCCGGCAACCTCGGCGCGCTGCTCCTGCACGTGCGCCAGTACGGCTTCGGCGGCGCGCTCCCCGAAGCGTTCCCGAGCACGCTGCACATCGGCATGATCCTGACGGCCAGCGCGGGGATCGCCAACCTGATCCTGTGCAGCCGCGTGCACTACGACGCTCGGGTAGCGGCCACCGGAGACGCGGACCACGAGGCGACGCACCCTGGCGTCGCCACGCTCGTGGGCTGGCTCCTGCCGGGGGCCGGGCACGTGCTCCAGGGGCGCAAGGCCCGCGGGATCCTGGCGTTCGTTCTCGTCGTCGCTCTCTTCGGGATCGGCTGCTACCTCGCCGGTGGCACGAACCTCGATCGGACGCGCCACTTCTATTACTGGGCGGGCCAGAGCCTCCTCGGGCCCATCGCCTTCGCCGTCGAGATGGTGCACGGGCATCCGATGATGACCAGGAACGTCGAGTACGCCGACGCGGGCGTCGTTCTCGCCTCGGTCGCGGGGATACTGAACGTGCTCCTGATGCTCGATGTCTATGGCTACAGCGAGGCGAAGCGCCTCGGCCGCCCGCTCGCGACCGAAGCGGTGGCGGACCCCGCCACGGAATCCGGCCCCTTCGACGCCTCCCTCGGTTAGCCCCATGAACGATCTCGGATTCCACATCGGGCTGTTCCTGTTCTCCACGCTCGTGATCGTCGCCGTGAGCTGCATGTTCACCGAAGCCGACGACCAGAAGGCGCTGCGGCTCTTCCCGCGCCGCTACCTGACCTTCGTACTCGTCTCGACGGTCGTCGTGGTGGTGATGCTCGCCGTCGAGCACACGTTCGCGTCCGTTTCCTGACGCCGGCGGCCCTATCCCCTGTGATAGAGCCCCCCGGGCGCGCGCCGGACGGCTCCGCCCAGCTCCAGCGTCGTCAGCGCAGCCAGCGTGGCTGGAACCTCTTCTTCCACGATGCTGGCCACCTCGGAGGCCGTTCGGGTCTCCCCGGTGAGCGACTCCAGGATCGCCATTTCCAGGGGAGTGCGCGTGGCCGCGACTGCGCCGGTCCCGGGCGTCATGGGAAACAGCTCTCGATCGCTGAACAGGTCATCGAGGAGCATCTGCGGTGAGCCCACCGGGGTCGCTCCTTCGCGAATCAACGAAAGCGTTCCGCGCGCCATCGGATGGTCCACGCGGCCGGGCAGCGCAAAGACCTCCTGGCCCTGGTCCGCCGCCCAGCGCGCCGTGATCAGCGACCCGGACGCCTCCGCCGCCTCGATCACCAGCACGGCCTGGCTGAGCCCAGCGATGATCCGGTTCCGCAGCGGAAAGTGATGTCGCCGCGGCGACGTCCCCGGTGCGAACTCCGAGACGAGCAGCCCTTGACGGGCCACGCGATCCGCCAGCGGGCCGGAAGGCCACGGTCGATCCACCCCGCACCCGAGCACGGCGATCGTTCCGCCGCCCGCGTCCAGCGCCCCCGTGTGCGCGGCCGCGTCGACGCCACGCGCCAGTCCGCTGATCACGCACACGCCCGCCGCCGCGAGCTCACGGCCGAAGCGCTCCGCCTGGGCCACTCCGTAGGGCGTGGGGGCGCGGCTGCCCACGATGGCCACGCAGTGCGTCGAGTGCAAGAGTTCGCGCACGCCACGCAGCCAGAGCCGCGCGGGCTCCACGTCGATCGTCGCCAGTCCTTCGGGCCAGCCGAGTTCTCCGCGGCAAAGCTCGACCATCTCGCTCTCGTCTGCTGGTTCCATGCTTGGAGAGCGATCGGAGAGCGGCAAGGGTTACGGGTCAGGGGCGAAATTCGGACGGCGGGCAGTTCCAGTGGGTCACGGTCCAGCCGGGAACGGCTGCGGCGGGCTCGAAGACCATCCGCCCGACGCCGCCCGTCTTCACCTTGAACGTGCCCTCCTGGCGCGCGCGCTCCAGGGCGCCAGGGACGGCGTCCAGGAACCAGCGAAGCAGCCCGTTGCTGCTACAGACGAGCACGCGCTCTCCGAACGCGCCTACGCTCACGTCGTCGAGGAACGATTGCACGCGCCCGCGGACCTCGGCCTCGGTTTCGGGCCACCTCGCTCCGCCGGGCCAAACGCTGCGTTCGTTCCACGCGATCATCTCTTCGGCCCCGAAGCGCTCCACGATCTCCTCCGTGGTGAGCCCGCCCCAGTCGCCGTAGTCGACCTCGTCGAGGGCCTCCAGCCGTACGGCTTCCGGTGAACCCGGGGGAGCCGCGAGGGCGAGGTGCTCGACCTGGCGCTTCAGCCCGCCCGAAAAGATCGCGGTCGGGGTCCAGCCAGCGGCCAGGAGCGAATCGCCGAGCGCCTTCGCCTGGGCCCTGCCGCTCGGCACCAGCGGCAGGTCCTCGCCCTTGCCGACCCAGACGATCCGGTCGCCGGGCCCGAAGGTGTTGCCGTGGCGCACGAGGACCAGCTCGACGCTCATCGCGGCACCAGCTCGCCGTCCTCGGCGATCACTCCCTCGACGCGCACGAGGTCCTCGGGACTGTCGATCGCGAGGTGCCGGCGGCCGCGGTAGTCGACCTCGACCACGCGGATGCGCATGCCGTTGTCGAGCGCGCGGAGCTGCTCGAGCCCCTCGGTCAGCTCCAGCGCGCTCGGCGGCAGCGCGATCAGCTCGTCGAGGGCCTCGGTGCGGTACCCGTAGAGCCCGATGTGCCGGAAGGTCGGCGCGCCGCCCTTCGGATCGCGCACGTAGGGGATCACGGCCTTCGAGAAGTAGAGCGCGTCGCCCGCGCGGTTGAAGACCACGGTGGTGCCGCCGACCTCGCCCGCGGCCTTCGCCTCCATCAGAAGCTCCAGCGAGCGCGCGTCCAGCCGCGCCGCCGGCGTCACCATCGGCAGCTCGGGGTGGGCCCGCATCTCGGCGGCCACGGCCTTCAGGACCCAGGGCGGCGTGAGCACCGCGTCGCCCTGGAGATTGATCACGCCGTCGGGGCGCTCATCGAGGGACTGGATGGCCGCGTGGACGCGCTCGGTGCCGTTGCGGCACTCCGGCGGCGTCATCACGGCGGTGCCGCCGAAGCTCTCCACGTGGTCCGCGATGCGCCGGTCGTCGGTGGCCACGAGCACCTCGCTCACGCCCTCGGCCGCGGCGGCAATCTCGTGGACGCGGCGGATCAGCGAGCGCCCCGCCACGTCCGCGAGGGGCTTGCCGGGGAAGCGGGTCGAGCCGTACCTGGCAGGGATGACGGCGGCGATCCTCATGCGTTCTTCCCGTGGCACTTCTTGTACTTCTTGCCGCTTCCGCAGGAGCATGGGTCGTTGCGACCGAGCTTCTCCGCCTTGTGCTCGAAGGGCTCGGCCGGGGCGTGGTGACCGTGACCGTGGGGATTGGTGCCGGTCCGCACGGTGTGCAGGAACTCCTCGATCGTGGTCTCGAAGCCCTGCTTGATCTCGAAGGCGTTGGAGAGGACCTCGCTCTCCTCCAGGTGCTTCAAGTACGCGCGGAGCACGTCGGGGACCTCTTCGGCGAGAGCCTCGCCGCGCTTGAACTTCCCGGGCAGGACGTGGCCGAGGGCGCCGTGCATGTCCTGGCCGTCGAGCTTCTTCGGCTCGATCCCGACGTCGTCGTAGCAGGTGCTGAGGAAGCGGCCGACGATCTGGCGGACATCGGGCTCGGGGACGTCCAGGCCTTGGGCGTGGGGGGAGTCCATGAAGCTCGCCAGGGCGAGCGTGACTTTCTTGGATGGGGGCATGGGGGGCAGAATAGAACACCGGGGCCCCGATTGCGCCGGTTCCTGGTTGGTGATCTGGACCTCCCCGGTCATCGTCATCGCCCATGGATCCTGAACCAATCGACGAAACGGCGATGCCGCCGGCCGCAGACGTGACGTTCGAGTCGTTCGGACTCGCTCCGTCGGTGCTGGCCGGGGTCCGCGCGGCGGGCTTCGACGCGCCGCGGCCGATCCAGGTGAGCGCGATCCCCCCTGCGCTCTTGGGGCGCGATATCCTCGGGCTCGCGCGGACCGGGACCGGGAAGACGGCGGCGTTCGCGCTGCCGCTCCTGCAGCGGCTCGTGACCCATGCGCCTCCGGCCGTCGAGGGAGGAGCGGCAGACGAGGCCGAGGTGCCGCCCGTCAGCTCGATCCGTGCCCTGGTCCTCGCTCCGACCCGCGAGCTCGCGATCCAGATCGGCGCCGACATCGACAAGCTCGGCTCCACGTCGGGGCAGGCCGTCGCCCTCCTGATCGGCGGCCTCAAGATCGAGCGCCAGCGCGAAGCGCTGCGCGCCGGCGCGACCATCGCGGTCGCGTGCACCGGGCGGCTCATGGACCTCGTGCGAGAGGAGGCTCTCTCGCTGGCGGGCGTCGAGGTGCTCGTCCTCGACGAGGCCGACCGCATGGTCGACATGGGCTTCCTCCCGGACGTCCGCCGCGTGCTGAAGCTCGTGCCGAAGGAGCGCCAGACGATGATGTTCTCGGCGACGATGCCCGAGGAGATCCAGGCGCTCGCCCAGCGCATCCTGCGCGCGCCCGAGATCCTGGACCTCGGCAACGCGGCGCCGCCGGACACGATCGATCACGCGCTGCTCCCCGTGCGCTCGTCCGCGAAGACGAAGCTGACGCTGCAGATCCTCAAGGGCGAGGAGTTCCGCTCGGCCATCATCTTCGTGCGCACGAAGCAGCGCGGCAAGGTGCTGACCTTCCAGCTGGAGAAGCGTGGGATCTCCGTGACGCTTCTACACGGCGACAAGAAGCAGGGCGCGCGCGGCCGGGCGCTCGATGGCTTCAAGAGCGGCGAGTTCCAGGTGCTCGTGGCCACCGACCTCGCGTCGCGCGGCCTCGACGTGGAGAACGTCAGCCACGTCATCAACTACGACATTCCGCTCGACCCTGACACCTACGTGCACCGCATCGGTCGAACCGGACGCGCCGAGCGTAAGGGCATCGCGTTCACGCTGATCTCGCGCGGGGACCTCGAAGCGCTGCGCGCGATCGAGAACAACATCGGCGAGCGGATCCCGCGCCGCTTCCTGGAGGGGTTCGCGGAACTCGACGACGAGTACTTGATCCAGAAGGCGAACACCGGGAAGCGCGTCAAGCCGAGCGAGGTGAAGCCCGAGTACGGCCGCGGCTCCGGGATCAAGAAAGGCGGCGCCAAGGGCCCCAAGGAGAAGAGGAAGCCCCGGCGCCGCCGGTGAACTGGAGCAGGGGCGCTCCGGAATCGCTGTGCGCTACTGAACGTCGCCGTCGACCTGGATCATCGCCGGGAGCTCTTCCCCCTCGGGGATGAACTTCATCGAGACCGAGTTCACGCAGTGGCGCGTGTTCTTCGCCGTCATGCGCTCGCCCATGAACACGTGGCCGAGGTGCCCGTCGCAGTTCATGCAGAGGATCTCGGTGCGGCGTCCGTCGGCGTCCGTCACGCGCTTGACGCGGCCCTCGATGTCGTCGTCGAAGCTGGGCCAGCCGCAGTGGCTCTCGAACTTGTCCTCGGACGTGTAGAGCGCGGCGTTGCAGCGGCGGCAGATGTAGGTGCCTTCGGCCTTGTTGTTCAGCAGCGCGCCGGTGCCGGGGCGCTCGGTTCCCTTGTCGAGCAGGATGTACTGCTCCTCTTTCGAAAGGTCGTTGTACTCCGAGGCGGTGACGGATTTTTGCATGGCGGGGGTGGTGGCTGCTTGCGCGACGTCGGCCGCGTCTTCGGGGGTGGCGGGGGCGCCGGTGATGGCGGCTTCAGCGGCCTCGGCGTCGCTCTCATCCATGAGGGCGTCGAGGGAAGCGATGGTTTCCTCGGCCTCCTCCTCGGTCAGCGCGGGGGCCTCGGGCGCGGACTTGCTGCCGCCTGAATCGCCGGTGCCGCCGCCGCCACGCGCGGTCGACTCCATCGAGTCGGTGCTACAGGCGGTCAGTGCGGCCGCCACGGCGGCCGAGAGTGCGAAGGACGTGATGAGTCGGAGGGGCAGCATGGTCGTGGGCGGTGGAAGTTCTGGGGATCCCGGACGGGTCTCAGATCATGGGCGGCTGGCGCCCGGATTGGAACCGACCTCATGCGTCGGCTGGAGAGACGTTCGTCCAGGCGAGCCCGGGCGATGGGACGAAAGGTGTAAAGTCCAGGTACGGAAGGGCCGAGCCCTGGAGAACCAGCGCTCGGCCCAACCCGCCGGGTCCAATCCATAGGGGCCGACCTTTCGATCAGCGCAAGAGCAGCGCCGCTCCGTCCGTGAAGTTCGACGTCGGGATCCCGATGATCGCGTCGCGGTACCAGGCCTGGAAGTGCCATACGTCGCCCGGCGCGGCCACCACGCTTCCGCCGGGCTGGGGGAGCGCGGTGAGGTCGATGGGGAGGGAGAACTCGCCCGCCGCGCCCGCGTTCAGGACCTGGCCCACGTAGCGTCCGATGCTTCCGCCGAGGCAGAGGTTGCCCTGGGATCCGCCCGGAGACGCCACGAAGCCCGCGCCGGGCGATGCCAGGAAGTAGCCCAGGGAATTCGGCGCGAGCGACTCGGCCACCAGCGTGACATCGTTGGCGCTCGCGAACGGGCTACCGATGGCCCGGATCGTCGCGCTGGCTCCCGTGGAGTTCGGGATGGCGGGACCGCAGTAGGAGGTGCTGATCGTGTCGTCCAGCGTCAGCAGTCGGAGGTCCCAGATACCGCGCCCATAGGTGCCGAACCGCACGCGCTGCTGGGACGGGACCGCCTCGACGGACCAGTAGGTCGTCATCGGGGCCTCGCTGCCCATGGCGTTGGACCACGTTTGCGTCGCGGCGTCGTAGTGGTAGGCGCCCGCCTCGGTGGCCGCGAACAGGTCGCCGCTTCCATCGGGGGCCCACTCGATGTCGTGGACCAGCGTGGGCGGAAGGCCCGAGGCGCGCGCCTGCCAGGTCGAACCGCCGTCGACGCTCTCCCGTACGCCCGCGGTGCTGTAGCCGGAGCCGGCGGCGAAGACGCGATCGGGGTTCGTCGGGTCCACGAGCAGGCTCGCGCCGTAGAAGTAGTGGGTGCCCGGGCCGCCGCCAGCGCTCTGGGTCCAGGTGACACCGCGGTCCGTCGAGCGGAAGATCGCCCCTGCGTCCGTGAGCGCGTACGCGCGGTTCGGATCGCTCGGCGCGAACGCCATGGCGGTCAGGTAGCGGCTGGATCCGGCGCCGAAGTCCTGGTTCGACCAGCGCGTTCCCGTCCAGCTCGAAGGGGTCTTGACGAAGCGATGCAGCTCGCTGCCGAGGAAGAAGTACGCCTCACGGTCCGTGGGGTCCGCGATCACCGGCGGTAGCCAAAGGCGATCCACATTCGCGGGGAACGAGACCTGGCGCATCTGCGGGTTCGTCTCGCCCACCTGGACCAGCGTGAATCCGGGGTAGTTCGAGTAGACGAAACGGTGGGTGCCGTCGCCGGAGCAAAGGTGCCCGTAGTCGCCGCTGATCGTCTGGTCGAAGTCGGTGGAGGGGCCGGGGCCCGTCGACGGCGTGAGGGTGCCGACCTGGTAGCCCTGGTCCTGGGTGCCGCCGCTGATGTGGTCGGGATCGAGGGTCGACGTGTGGGTCGAGTAGAACTGGCCGACGCCGAGTCCTTCGAGGCTGAGGTTCTGAACCGTCATGCCGCCGTCCTCGGTGATGTAGGTGCCGCCGTCCGTGTTGATGAAGACGACGTCGCGCTCGCCCTGGGCGTCGGAGATCACGAGCGGGCTGATGCCGCGGATGTCCGCGTGCAGCCGGTTCGCGGGGTCACCGTAGTACGAGCCCCACGTGTTGATGCTCGTGCCGGTCGCGCCGCCGTTGGTGGAGCGGCGCGCTTCGACCCCGCTGTAGATCAGGCGCTGGGGATCGAAGGCGAACGCCGCCATGGAGGTGGTGCTGGCCCAGAGCCCGTCGAGGGCGCGAACGTAGCTGGCGGTCACGCCGCCGTCGTTCGAGACGTGGAGTTCGTCGTTGCTGCCGACACGGAGAGCAGCGTACAGCCTCGGGCCGCCCGACTCCGAGCCGACGAGGTCGCCCGAGGTGGCGTTAGCGTCGAGGATGAGTGGAGCACCGAAGGTGAAGCCGTCGTCGGTCGAGACGAAGATCCTGCCCGCCTGAAGCACGTAGACCGCGGAGCCGCCGAGGGCCGCCGTGCGCGGAACCCAGATATCGCCGCTCCAGCGGATGCCGAAGGAGTAGCGCAGGGTGAAAGAGAGCCCGCCATCGATCGAGGCAAAGAGCGCGCTGCGCTCGCCCGCGCCGGGGATGGTGGCCGTGCCGAAGAGGTAGATCGTCTGGAGAGCATCGGCAGCCTTCAGCATCCGGCGGCCCGAGCGCAGGGAGTCGAGGCCCTGGGGGACCGTCCACGTGGCGCCCGCGTCGTCGCTGCGGAGCAAGCTGGAGCCGCTACGGCGCAGCACGATGTCGTCGTCGGCGAGGTTCGCCGGCGTCACGATCGCGAGGTCGTCCACGCCGCCGTAGATGCTGTCGGAAAGAGGCGTCCAGTTCTCGCCGGTCATCGATCCGCGCCAGACGCCGCCGAGGGCGGAGCCGACGTAGAGGAAGCGCCCGCCGCTGCGCTCGGGGCCGAAGGCCGCGCACCGCGTGTGACCCGCCTGGTTGCGCGAGCCGATCTCCTCCCAGAACCAGGGCTGTCCCGACCCCGGCTGGCGCGCCGCGCCGGATCCACCGAGTGCGGCGGCATCCCGCGCGGCCTGGTTTCGGCGCACGCGCTCCGCGTTCTGGTTCTGCCGCTCGATCTCCCGCCAGTCCACTCCGTCGGCGGTGCGGTGCATCTCCTCGATCCAGGCCTGGCGCTCCTCCTGCCTCCGGCTCTCGCCTTCCTCCGACTCGTCCTCGCCTTCCCGAAGCGACTCCTCCAGCTGCCGCGGGTCGGTGGGAGCGGGGCGGCTTTCTGCGCCGTCGAGAGGCGAGCCCAGGCGACTGGACGAATCGTCGCAAGCCGTCAGGGTGAAGACGCCGAGGCCCAAAAGGAGAGAGAGCCCCGAACTGAGAGGCGAGGCGACGCGGAAGCGCATGGCGGAGAGGTGGTGGTGCGGGAGAAGCATGACGACCCGATGGGACGTCGGGGAAGTGTGTCCTGTTCCGCCGATCGCGCCGCGGAAACCCGCCGGCTATCGACCTCTTCGTTCGATGGAGACGAGCCGTAGCCGTACGGGCAATCTCGGGCTGGACAGCAGTCGAACGAACCGGTCGACGCTTCGCGTCCATTCGCCCGAATCCCCGAACGTGCCTCCGGTGATGATGCCACCCGTCTCCAGGGGTTGATTCAGGTTCGGGCGCGTCAGGATTCGATGCCCCACGGTAACGGCGAGCTGCTGACCTTCGTGCGTATCGGTGAAATGGAAGAAGTCCCGCTGGCGCTCCGGCGCGATCTCGAAGCCGATACAGGCGTTGCGGTTGCGGTCTTCGGTTCGGTAGACGCGTGCGAGCGCGGTCTCGTCGAAGTGCCAGGCCTTCTCCGTCTCGATGATCAGCGGAACGGGGGTGAGAGTCCCGTCCTGCTCCTCCAGCGCGAACACGAGGCGCGCAGGCGAGCCGCCCTCTTCGGGGGTGAGCGAGTTGTACCTGTCGATCGCCTTCACCGAGTGGCGCATCAGGTACGTTTCGACGCGCTGTTGTTCGGCGGTCAGGTCCACGCCGAGTTCGCTGGCGTCCTCGGCGGTGGCCGTCATCCGCAGGTGAAACTCGCCGGTGGCGACGGCCAGTTCACCGAGTTCTTCGTCCGTCCCCGGCAGCTTCCCGATCACGCTGAATTCCGCGGCCATCCCGTTGTCGCTCGGCACCCGGGTGACCTTCGCCTCCGGAAACCGCGCCTGTAGCACGGCAAGGGTCTCCTCCATGGGGAGCCCGGGCGCCCGGGGCTCTTCCATGTCAACGCGGAGTCGTATCTCCACCGAAGGACCGGCGTCCCCGCCCGCCAGTGCCACGAGCGCGTCGCCGATCCCGAGGAGCATCGAGCCAACGGCGGCAAAGAGCCCGATCATCGATTGGAGCCAGCCTGTTTCCACCATGGCCACGAGCCTACCAGATGCCCTCCAGAACGGTGTCCCCCGGGCGATTCGCGAACTCTACTTCGCCGTGCAGGGAATGGCCCCTCGGGGTAGCCTCGCCAGCATTCGCCTGGCGGACGAGCCGGTCGAGGTCCGCGTCTCCGCCGACGATGTGGTTCGCAGCGCTCGCCGTCGCATCGAATGCCACTGCGCAGTTCATCGCCGTGACCTCGGACGCGGACCTGATCGCGATCTCCAGCGATTTCGACGGTGACCACGTCCTCGAGGCAGACCTCGACCTCGGCGGCTTCGACTGAATGCCGATCGGAACGGCGGCCGATCCGTTCACGGGAACGTTCGACGGCAGCTACCACACGCTCTCGGATCTGGAGGTCTTCGACCTGGTGGAATCCGACAGCGTGGGGCTCTTCGGCACCGCCGTCGGAGCGACGATCCAGAAGGTCAGGCTCCGGAACTCCGAGGTATTCGGCTTCGAGAACGTGGGCGCCCTAAGAGTGCCCTTGGAGCCGGACTCTCCACCTCGGAGATGATGATGCAATCGAGCTTCATGGGCTGGACGTTCCCGTACCCCTGGAAGATAGACGAGGGCGCAAGCTACCCGTACCTGCACTGGGAGTAGGCGCTGCCGAATGGCACGCTCCATTCAACGCAGGATGGCGGTTCGGGCGGCGTGCTACGCGAATTCGTGCATGCGGAACGCGCTACTGCGGGGCTTCACATTCCGGTGATGAGCAGGAGGCCCTGCGTGTTCGACCGGCCGGCGTCCGCGCTTGCGGCCCTGGCGATCTTCGTCAGGGCCTTCTCGCACTTGCGCGTGCGCCAGTGGAGACGCAGTGCTTCATAGAGGTGAGAGGACTTGCCTCCGTGCCAGCGCCCTGCAAGGTCTGCGGCCTGGATCACGTTGCCCTCGTAGTCGAGGCTGCCCGGAAAGAAGAGCCGGCCAAGATCCTTGACCGTGCAATGGCCTCCCTCGTCGAACTGCTGCTGCTCGGCGTCCGGCCTGAGGCCCCGGGCGCCGAGGGTGATGGGCGCTTTCCACCCGCGCGCGAAGAACTGCACCCGTTTGAACTCGTCGGAGAGATGGAGGACGAGCATCCGGAAACGGCCCGGATCGAGGGAATGCTCCGAAACGATGCGCGTGTAGGCGCTGCGTCCAGCCGCGCGCGCGTTGTCGAAGTCGCCGTGGTCCGTGCGACTCAGGACGTCATTGGCTCCCGCCTGGGCGGAGTTCAGAATCTCTGCGGGGAGCGCCCCGTCGTACTGGAGCCAGAGCAGCGCGTGCCGATCTCCCTCGAGCGGCCAGAAGCGCACGCCGTCCACGGCCTCGTCTCCCGTTCGGGGTGCCCGCAGGAGCGCAACCTGGAAATGACGCGTCTCGGCCGTCTCGATGGGCAGCGATTCGGACGCCGCTGATTCGTCGATCTCCGCGAGACGCGCTCCCACCGCGGCGATTCGCAGGTCACCGGTGAGAGGCGCCGCCGGGTTGTAGCCCGCTTCCCGCTGCTTCCAGAACTCGTTCTTGATGAGCGTGACGATCCGCTGCGGGTCCTCTCCCAGGTGGTCACGGAGGGTCTGGGTCATGAGCCTCGGAAAGCCGCTGCCGATGCCCTGATCGTTCAAGAAGCCGAATGACGCAATGACCAGAAGGTCCTGGGCGGCAAGACTCAAGAGGCGGCCGTTCTCGAACTGGTTGCCGGCCTTGGCGAGGTCCGCGCGCTCCATCGGCTGGTGGTTCGTGCCCGCGAGGATCGGTCGCGCTTCCTCGGTGCTGACCCAGAGCGCGGCGTGGCTCGCTCCGGCCGTGTAGACAAGGGCCGTGGTGCGCTTCGGATCCAGGACGGCGATCACGCACTCCAGGCGCTGGAAGGCGGGATTTCGCGCCAGCTCTTCCAGGGCGAGATTCGCCGCGAGTCCCGGATCGCCGTCGTCTTCGAGCGATTCCGAAAGCATGTCCCAGGCCGGGCCCAGGTCGATGGCGACAGGTTTCGAGTCCGAGGCGATGCTGCGCATCGAGACGATGCCGAATCGCTCCTCCTCCAGTTCGATCGTGCGGAAGAGGTCGTGGGACACGCCCGCGGCGTGGGGGGCGAGCTGCTCGATGATGCGCGTCCGAAACCGGGGGGCGTCGCGAACGAAGAGGCTCGGATCGGGCTGTGCGATGGGTTCGACCGAGGCCTCGGCGCTGAGCGCAGCGGGTCCACTGGCACCTTGGGGGCGCCGGTGAGTGACGCGACCGGTATCGAGTACCAGGGTGGCTTCGCAGTAGGCGCAGCTCACGTGGGCCCGACCCTGCTCGAAGGACAGAAGGGCGGCACAGTTCGGACAGTAGGCGGCGGAGACACTGATCATGACGGCGACAGGATGACCATCGCGCCTCGCATCATGCGAAAGCGGAAGGCCAAATCAGCGCCGAGGCGTCACAAATCGGTCACCGGGCGGTGCTCCCGTCGAGGTGGGCGGAGGTCGTGATGCTCCCCGCCAACAGTATCGGCCTGGCGGCGTAGCCCCGGGATGATCCCATCCCTCACGCTTCTGCTCTCGGCCAGCCTGCTCGGCCTCCACACCGAAGGACCAGACACGCTGGTCCTTCGGAACGTCCAGGTAGCTTGCCCCACGGCGAGCGAGATTCAGCCAGAGCGGCGCGTCACCGTGGAGTTCGGCGCGATCGTCCGGATCGACGCCGAAGGGAAGTCCCCCGTTCCCGTCGGCGCGCGCGTGATCGACGGGGGCGGGCGCTACCTCGCGCCCGGCTTCTACGACATGCACACGCATCTCCCGGGCGTGGACTCTCCGATCCCGGCCTCGTTCCGGCGCGACGCACTGCGCATGATGCTGGAGTCAGGGATCACCACGGCCCGCGTCGGGCGCGGAGCTCACGAACTCCTGGCGGACAAGCGCGCCATCGCCCGGGGGGAGATCCCGGGGCCGCGTCTCTTCGTGGCGGCGCCGCCGCTCGCCCGGAACCGGTTCCTGGCGATCGAAGAAGCGCCTCTGCAGTTCGCCCTCTGGAAGGCGCAGGGCTTCGACGCCGTCAAGTTCCTGAGCGGGCCGCCCGCGGGTGAACTCTCGGGGTACGCGCGCGCCGCCGAAGGCGCTGGCTTGCGCTGGTACGGGCACAAACCCATGGGCCCGTTGACCGACTGGCCGCTCGAGTCCATGGCGAGCCTCGAGCACGCCAGCGCGCTCGAGCGCATGGCGGCCGTCTCGCCCGACACGCTGGAGCGCGATCTCGCGCGGCTCGCCGAGCATCGCATCTTCGTTTGCCCGGACATCGACTGGTACTTCGCGAATTCCGAAATGGAAGCGCTGGACGTGCTCCTCGCCAGGGACGGCATCGACTTGCTGCCCGCGGAGGTCGTGAAGGAATGGACGGAGCAACGGAGACTCCCGAACCCGCGGCGTGCGACGTATCAGAAGACGGTCGAGGTGTTCCGCGAACTCGCGCCGGCGCTTCGGAAGGCGGGCGTCGAGCTGCTCGTCTCGCCCTCGGATGCTCCGTTCTACGTCCCCGGGAAGAGCTACGTCATCGAGGCGCAGCACCTCGCCGATGCCGGGTACTCGCCGCTGGAGGTGCTCCGGATGGCGACGCTGAACGGCGCACGTTGTCAGGGAGAGGCGTCGCTCCGCGGTTCGGTCCAGCCGGGTCGCGTCGCGGATCTCGTGCTTCTCAAGGCCAATCCGTTCGAGGACGTGTCGGCGCTCGGCCAGGTGAGCTGCGTGATCGTCGGCGGTGACGTCGTCGTGGGCGAGTGAGGCCGCGGGTCAGCGCGGGCATGCCCGGATCTCGGCGCCGCGCAGCGTCACCTCTTCGAGGTTGGGCGGCAGGAAGAACCAGATCCTGGAGCCCGCGTCGAAGTCGAGGAGCGGCACGTGGATCGAGCGCGTCCCTGGACCGACTTCCACCGAGACCATGTCGCCGATCTCGGGAGGCCCCGTCAGCTCCTTCGCCGCGTAGAGGCCCACGGACCCATGGACCTTCGACCGAAGATCGACGCGCAGGATGAGTTCGGTGTCGGCGGGTGCCGGTCGCGCGAGCGCAGGCAGCCGCAGCCTGCAGACGCCGCGCAATAGCTCGATCCTGGCCGCACCGCCTTCGATTCGCACCTGGCTCTTGTCCGGGCGACCTTCGAATTCGAGGTCTTCCGTGACGTCCAGGCTCTGCAGCAACGCGCCCTCTTCGAATCGCCCCGCGATCCCGGGTCCGAGGAACTCGGGCCGGCGGAAAGGGCGGCTCGTCACGAGGCTCAGCTCGCTGTAGAGCTCGATCACTACGTCGGGCTTCACTCGCTCGACGACGTCCTTCTCGAGCCATGCGCGCCAGCGAGTCTCCATCAGGGAAGCGTGCTCGGCGATCCGCTCCCGGATGTCCGGTCCGAACGAATCATGGGCGATCACGATGCGGGGCCGCGTCGCGTCGGGGTGCTGAAACTGGAAGTCTTTCGCCGTTCCACCTGGGGCGGGGCGTCGGCTCACGCCGGTCTCGGCGCGCGGCTCCAGCCGAAGATTCTTCATCTCGATGACGCCGTCGAGGAGCATCCGGCTCGCCCAGCTGTCGCCTTCGCCGCCCTCCAGTCGGACCTCGTAGTCCGCGAGGGAATGCGCGGGCGGTGCGCCGTGGTGCTCCGCCAGGTAGCCGACGATCTGCGCGTAGGCCGCGAACGCGCCGACCTGGGCCCAGTGGACGCCGTGGGGCGAGTAGAGGTCCCGGAGGCTCGTGTCGCCCGTGCTCGGCGCGGGCTTTGCTGCGAGGAGCGCGGGAGCGATGTCGAGAATGCGCAGGTCGGAGTGCTCATGCATCCAGGCCAGGAACTGCTCGCGGCGCGACGTGCCGCGTGCTTCCTGGAGTCCACTCGGCAGCTTCTCGGGATAGATCGTCGACTTGTGGGGGACCAGCACCACGAGGTGGTCGATGCCGCGGGCGGCGAGCCACTCGCGGCGGTCCTCCAGGGCGCGCTGCCACGCAGCGAGATCCTCCGGCGAGAGCGGATCGGTCCCCGTGAAGCTCTCCATGGCTCGCGCTGCGCCCGAGAAGACCCAGGTGTCCTTTCCGAAGAAGAGATCCGGTGCGGGCGAGGTGCCGAATAGTTCCATCGAGAGCCGCGCGTTCGTGCGGAGCGCTGCTTCGCGGCCTCCCCAGGCGTCGTTGAGCCAGGCGTCGAACCCGTGGGGGAACGCGGCGGCTGCTTGGAGTGAGCGCGGCGCGCTCGGTGTGGGCGTGGGCCTGCGGCGGATGATGGCCGCGGTGCGCTCGGCGTTCCGCTCGCCGTGATGCAGGGAGAGCAGCCCGGGGGCTGCGAGCGCTCCCAGGAACGCGCCTCCGAGAAGTCGATCGATCCAGCGCATCAGAAGCGGAAGTAGAGGAAGGGGGAATGCGTCTGGCCGCTGATGCCGACGATCGTGAGCACGAGGAGCGCGAGCGTGGCGACGGCGCCGGCGGCTCTTGCGGCAGGGTGAATCCCGCGCGCGACGAGGCGCGACTCCAGGGCCGGGTAGACCGGCAGCGACAGCAGCGCTCCCGCGGCCATCGCGGTCCAGACGTGGGCGTTCGCGTGGAGCGCGAGGGGCTGCGCGAGCGCGCCCGCGCGGCCCGCGAGCGCCGCGTACAGGTCGAGGGCCGCCGTGACGTCCGCAGCGCGGAAGAGCACCCAGCCGCCTGCCACGAGAAGCACGGTCACGGCCACCGCGAGCCCTCCCGGCGCGCGCCGGAGCGCCGCGCCCGCGCCCAGCCGCTCGACCACGAGAAGGAGCCCGTGGTAGGCGCCCCAGAGCACGAACGTCCACGCGGCTCCGTGCCATAGCCCGCAGAAGAGGAACACGATCCAGAGATTCAGGTAGGTTCGCGCGGGACCGCGCCTGCTCCCGCCGAGCGGGATGTAGAGGTAGTCGCGGAACCAGCTGGAGAGCGAGATGTGCCAGCGCCGCCAGAACTCGGTGATCGAGCGCGAGGCGTAGGGGTGCAGGAAGTTCTCGGGCAGTCGGAAGCCGAGCATCAGCCCGATGCCGATCGCCATGTCGCTGTAGCCGGAGAAGTCGAAGTAGATCTGCAGCGTGTACGCGGCGACGCCCAGCCAGGCGATGGCGGGGCCGAGGGCTTCGGGGCCGAGGGCGAAGACGGCGTCCGCGGGCCCGGCCAGCGTGTCGGCGATCAGGACTTTCTTCGCGAGCCCGAAGACGAAGCGGCGGACGCCCTCGCCGAAGGCCTCGGAGGTGACGGCGCGCTCGCGGATCTGGGCAGCGAGGTCGCGGTAGCGGACGATCGGGCCCGCGACGAGCTGGGGGAAGAGCGCGAGGTAGAGGGCGAAGTCGCCGAGGCTGCGCGGCGGCTCCGCATCGCGGCGCTCGATGTCCACCAGGAACGAGATCGCCTGGAAGGTGAAGAACGAGATCCCGAGCGGGAGGTCGAAGGCGAGGGCGCCGCCGGTCAGCCAGCCCGCGTACTTGAAGAGGACGAGCAGGCCGAGGTTGGCGCCGATGCCGAAGGCGGTCCAGCGCCTGCGGGAGCCGCCCGCGGACTCTTCACCGGCGCGGACGATTCTCCTGCCGACGAGGTAGTTGAGGACCGCCGAGCCCATGAGCAGGCCCACGAGCCCGCCCTCACCCCACGCGTAGAACAGGAGGCTCGCGAGGAGCAGGAACCCGTTCCGGGCCCACCGCGGAGCCAGGAGGTGGAGCCCCAGCACGAGCGGCAAGAACGCGAAGAGGAAGGTGGGCTGGCTGAAAACCATGGAACGCGCTCACTTTGGAGTGCCAGGGGCGCTCCGTCGAGCGGAGAGAGGTGGATTGCGCGGACTTCCGTTACCCTGTGTCCCATGCGAATCCAGAGACTTCACCCCGGGCACTCCTCCACCGCATCCATGTTCGTGGCCCTCGCTGGCGGCCTGGCCGTGCTCGGTGGCTGTCGCGCCACGGACGCGGCGCCCGAGATCCCCCAGCAGGAGCAGCGCACCGCCGTCCCGGAGAACATCAACGAGTCGTTCCTCGACCCGACGGCGAGCGCCGAGGACTTCGTCAAGCGCTGGGAGATCGAGAGCCGCGAGGTCTACGCGTCGCGTGAGGGCATCGTGGCGGCGCTGGAACTCGAGCCCGGGGAACGCGTGGCCGACATCGGCACCGGGACCGGGCTCTTCCTGGAGCCGATCGCCGAGGCCGTGGGACCGACGGGCAAGGTGTTCGCCACCGACATCTCGGTCGCGTTCCTGGAGCACGTTCGGAACCGGGTCGCCGAGCACGGCTGGACCCAGGTGCAGCCGATTCTCGGCGGGATGCACACCACCGGACTCCTGCAGAACAGCATCGACCTCGCCTTCACCTGCGACGTCTACCACCACTTCGAGTACCACGAGGACATGCTGCGTTCGATCCACTCTGCGCTGCGGCCCGGGGGCCGTCTCGTGATCGTCGACTTCGAGCGCATCCCCGGCGTCAGCCGCGAGTGGATGCTGAGTCACGTCCGCGCTCCCAAGGAGACGGTCATCGTCGAGGTGACGGCCGCGGGATTCCAGCTGGACGAGGAGGTCGAGGTCGAGGGCTTCGAAGAGAACTACCTCCTGCGGTTCACCGCGGTCCCGAAATAGCGTCTGGCCCGGGGAGTCCGAGGAAGTCACCGGAAGAGCCGTCCACGAGGGCTCGACCCGGCGCGGGGGATCGGCGTATCCTCCGCGGCATGGAGTACCAGCCCACCTCGATCCCTGACGTCGTCCTCTGCATCCCCAAGGTCTTCGGCGACGACCGCGGCTTCTTCCTGGAGACGTTCCGGGCCGACGAGTTCGAGCGCGAATGCGCGCCCGTGAAGTTCGTTCAGGACAACCACTCGAAGTCGGCCCAGGGGATCCTCCGCGGGCTGCACTACCAGAACCCGAAGCCCCAGGGCAAGCTGGTCCGCGTGGTGGAGGGCGAGGTGTTCGACGTGGCCGTCGACATGCGCAAGAGTTCGCCGACGTTCGGTCAGTGGGTGGGGGAGATCCTCTCCGCCGAGAACAAGCACATGCTCTGGGTGCCGGCGGGGTTCGCGCACGGCTTCTACGTCACAAGCGCCACCGCGGAGTTCGTCTACAAGTGCACCGATTTCTATGCGCCGGAGAACGAGCAGTCCCTGCTCTGGAACGATCCAGAGGTCGGGATCCAGTGGCCGCTCGTGAACCGCGAGGAGCCGCTGCTGTCGGCCAAGGACGCGGATGGCGTGCGGTTCAGCGCGGCCTCCACGTTCGAGTAGCGTTAGAGGCGAGGGAATCGCCGGAAACGATGCGCCCTTTCCTGGCAGCGGGTCACGAACAAGTCGGCAGGCACGTGCGGCCGCTCGCTGCGAGAGAGAGCGCTTGCGGTTCACACGCACCATGTGGGAACGTCATCGGCAGGTGGCGTTCCCCTTTTCGTTCTCGGCCATCTGTACGAGCGTATTTGCGTCCTGAGATCTCTGGGAGCAGGCGAGGATGGCCTACGCTTGCGTCGTGCCTGAGTCTTTCCTGATCGACCACGCGGGGAGCGTCCGCCTCGGCGTCTTCGTGGGCATTCTCGTGGCCATGTCCGCGCTGGAGGCGCTGGCGCCCCGGCGGGCGCGGCGCAGGTCTCGGGAGAAGCGCTGGCCCCTGCACCTGGGACTCGCCGCCGCAGGGGGGCTGGTCGGGCGGATCCTCGCGCCCGTGGGGGCGGTCGCGGCCGCGGCTTACTCGGAGTCGCAGGGGCTCGGCCTCTTCACGCGTCTCGACTGGCCGGTCTGGATCGAGTGGACCCTCACCGTGCTGCTCTTCGACCTCGCGGTGTATGGCCAGCACGTGCTGTCCCATCACTGGCGGTGGCTGTGGCGGCTGCATCGGCTGCACCACCAGGACGTGGACCTCGACGCGACCTCGGGCGTTCGATTCCATCCGGTGGAGATCGGGCTGTCGACGCTCTGGAAGGCCGTCGTGGCGCTCGCCCTCGGACCCAGCGTCGGGGCCGTCGTTCTCTTCGAGATCGTCCTCAACGGGACCGCGCTCTTCAATCACGCGAACCTCCGGCTCCCGCTGGCGCTGGACCGCGTGCTCCGGCTCGTGCTGGTGACGCCCGATATGCATCGCGTTCATCATTCGGTCGATCCGGAAGAGTCGCGACGGAACTATGGCTTTGCGGTCGTGGCCTGGGATCATCTGTTCCGGACCTACCAGGCGCAGCCTGCCGCGGGCCAGCAAGGCATGACGCTGGGTGTGGACGAGCGCAGCGCCTGACTCGACTTCGACCACCTCCCCCCAGGCGCACTTCCATGACGACACGACTTCTCGGGCTCACTCTTCTTCTGCTGCTCGTCCCCGCGGCGAGCGCGCGCCAGTCCGCGAGCTTTCCGCTCGGCGCAGACCACGTGCGGCAGCCGGGGGTTCCGGTCGGAACCGTGACCGACCACGAGCTACTGGACAGCAAGACGTTCCCCGGCACGGTACGCCGCTACTCCGTCTATGTCCCCGCGCAGTACGAGCCCGGGACGCCTGCGGCGCTGATGGTCTTCCAGGACGGTCACGCGTACCTTGCGGAGGGCGGGCCGTTCCGCGTGCCCGTCATGTTCGATCAGCTCATCCATCGCCAGGAGATGCCGGTCACGATCGGCGTGTTCGTGGACCCCGGACACCGAAAGGCCAGGCTTCCTCCGGAACGCGGCTGGCGCCCGAGTCCTGAGAACCGGAGCGTCGAGTACGACTCGCTCGGTCCCGACTACGTGAACTTCCTGCTGGAGGATTTGCTCCCGCGCATCGAGTCGGAGTATTCGATCAGCGAGGACCCCGAGCTGCGGGCGATCGGCGGGATCAGCAGCGGCGGCATCTGCGCCTTCACGGCGGCGTGGGAGCGGCCGGATCGCTTCGGCAAGGTCATGAGCCACGTCGGCAGCTTCACGGACATCCGGCACGGGGATACCTATCCGGGCATGATCCGGAAGACCGAGCCGAAGCCGATCCGCGTGTACCTCCAGGACGGGTCGAACGATCTCGACAACGAGCACGGGAACTGGTGGCTGGGCAACCTCCAGATGGACGCGGCGCTGCGGTTCAAGGGCTACGACGTTCACTTCGATCGGGGTCTTGGTGGGCACGGTCCGGAGCATGGCGGAGCGCTCCTGCCGGACGCGCTGCGCTGGCTATGGCAGGACGCGCCCGGCGTCGAGCCGAACCTCGCCATCATCCCGGAGGTCCAGACGGCCTCCTGGGCGCAGGACTGGTGGATGCCGCGACACGAGGCGAAGATCGCCGAGCGCAAGGCGATGGGGGAGGTCGACCTCCTGATGATCGGCGATTCGATCACGCACCAGTGGCAGGACGTGGGCCGTCCCGTCTGGGACGAGTACTACGCCGACCGGCGCGCCCTGAACCTCGGCTTCAGCGGCGACCGCACCGAGCAGGTGATCTGGCGCCTGCAGAACGGCGAGGTGGACGACATCCGGCCGAAGCTCGCGGTGCTGATGATCGGCACGAACAACACGGGCCACCGGGAGGAGTCGGCCGAGCACACCGCCACCGGCATCCGTCGGGTGATCTCGGAGCTGCGCCTGCGACTCCCCGACACCAAGATCTTGCTGCTCGGGATCTTCCCCCGCGGCTCGAACGGCGAAGACTCGCTGCGCCTGCGCAACGACGCGATCAATGCGCTCATCGCCAGATTCGCGGACGATGAGCACGTCTGGTACCAGGATCTCTCGAAGGCATTCCTCGAACGCGACGGCACGCTCCCGCGCAACGTCATGCCGGACCTCCTGCACCCCGAGCTCGAGGGCTACCGCCTCTGGGCAGAGGCGATGGAGCCGACGATCGAGAAGCTGATGGAGTGACCAGCCAACGAGAAGGGGGTACAGAGCCTGGAACGACCACGCCGCATGCACCTGCCCCCAACTGCACCAAGACCTTTCCGCTGGCCCGAGCTTCGCCTTGGCCTTGTCCTTGCGCTGATGCTACTCGTGACTGGCGCGGCGATCCTTGTGGTTCGTCGCTCTGAAGCGGCGCAGGGTCGGGGTTTCCCCGGTACACCCTCGACGGTCGGAGGTGCTCCTGGACACCCAGTCCGTCAAGCGCAGCCGCAGCAGCAGCAGCAGCAGTTGCTGCCGGCCGACGTCCAGGGGCCACCTGGTTCGTGCAGCGCAGAACGCAGTCCCATCACCGTGTTGGATCCGAAGCCATCTCGAACGGATGGGCCTGGGTCGAACAGGATCGTGGGCCGCCTGGTGGCCGGCGCGGACGCTCCGATCGGCGGTGTTCGCGTGGTGGGGCATCTCTACGGCCATGGCACGCGCGTGGCCACCGATGAGAACGGCGACTTCTCCATCGATTCCGTGACGCTCGCCCTGCCCCAGGTCGGCCTGGTGCTGGAGTCCCGCGCAGCTGGAGCAAGGCTCCACTTCGTCGATCGCTCGCGCGAACCGGTGTCCGGGCTTGAGGTCCATATAGAACCGATGGACCCTCGCGCGGCGGTGGTTCACTGGCTCGAGAGAACTCGCTTCGGACCGTATGACCTCTGGGCGCGCAGCCCTGATGCCAGCAAATTCGCGCCCATGGGCCTCTGGGTCGTGGGGCAGGCGCGGCGTGGAAACCGAATGCTGGTCGGCCAGGCGGAGGTTCAGGTAGGCGCGGGCGTCCCTTCGTTCGAGATCGTCCTGGACGAGGTACCCACTCTCCTGATCACCTGGGACGTGCTAGATCCTTCCGGGAAGGCGGTGAGAGCATTCCAGCTTCGTGTCCACGATGCCTCGACCGGTGTCGCCTTGCCGTTTCTGACCCACCGCGGGTAGGCAGTGAATCCATTTCCTCCCGGACGATTCCGCGTCGAGGTTCGACCGTAAGCCTCGTCCTTCGCGCTGCCGTTCGCGTGCGATGTCACGCTCTCCAGTAGCGCGTCCCGCCACGTGGTGCTGCGAGCCTCCGAATGGGGCGGTGCGCTGGAGGTCCAGCGTTCCTCCCATCAGCGACTCAGCAAGGACGAAGCGCTTCCCGTGGGGTCCCACGTCCTGGAAGTGCGGAGTCTGGTGGATCGTGCTCCGACTCCTCCCGCGCAAGTCTGGCCATTCGAGATCCGCCGCGGTGAACTCACGAAGGTGGACCTCTCATCGGGCGTGCTCGAGTAGCCGAGCGCCCGCTCACAGCCTGAGCAGTATTCCATTTGGCAGGCTGTTCAATGCCCCTGGCGCATCCGCTAAAGCGGATGCGCGTCGAGCCTGAGCCATTCTTGCTCAGGCTCTCGCACTGGCGTTTCGCCCTCACGGCGGCTGATCGATGAGCGAAATGAGGCAGGTCCCCCGCGCGCTCCACCGATGGCTTACGATCGGCCGAGGCACTCCAGATCTGGCCCAACACCCCGTGAACGCTTACGCTTCCACGGCACTTCTGCGGCTACATTTTCCTCAGCACCTTTGGTCTTTCGTTATGGCGTTCTTGCTCTGTGCGGTCTTAGTCTCTCAAGTCGGTTTCATTGATCGTTCGCCTGACGACGTTTTCGAGATTGGGTCCGTGGGGAGTAACCAGCTGTTTGGTGCAGATGTTGCTCTCCACGATGAGCACCTGCTCATCGGCACGCAGAACTATCGAGTGGGTGGGCAATCCGTCGGGCGAGTCGATTTTTGGAAGCAGACAGGTACGGGTTTCGTTCATGGAGAGACGTTCTATCCGATCGGATGCCACTACTTGCCGACCACATCGATCTGTGGCTTCGGCTACCGGGTCGCGCTTCGGGATGGTCACGCGGCTGTAGGATCATGGGGCGGCGATCCCTTCAACCACCCGGAATCCAGTGGACTGGTTCACCTTTACTCGCTGACCCAATCCGGATGGGGCTTGCGCGAACTGATACGCGCAGTTCCCAATCCCTCAAACGACGGGTCAAACTTCGGAGGTGCGCTGTCTATCTCCGGGGATTGGCTCGCCGTGGGGGCTCCTGGCTACGCGGCCCTCGGTGGAGTTCATTTGTACGACCTTCATGGCGGGGGCACATCGAGGCACGCGCAGACGCTACTTCCAGTTGCTCAAACAGCCTCTGGTGCGTTCCGATTCGGCAGTCAGGTGGAGATTGAGGGGCAAACTCTCGCCGTAAGCGAGCCTGGCCCTGGTGGCCGGGTGTACGTTTACCGCGAGGTCCTCGGCGTTTGGAGCCTCCACCAGCTCATCTACCGGCCAGGTGGCCCGAATTTCAACCGGGAGTTCGGTGCTCGTTTGGCCCTGGACACGGACAACGGAGTACTTGCCGTCGCAGATGAGAATTTGTCCGGAGTTCAGGGCAGTGGAAGCGTATACATCTACGAACTGGACCGAGCAAGCGACCGCTACTTGTTGGTGAAGACGCTGCGGCCGACGGAGGGAGGACTGGGGGGGAACCCTGCCAAGTTTGGCTCGGCGCTTTCTGTGTCGGACGGAATCTTGGCCATCGGATCCACGGGGCAGACGGTTCAAGTGAAGAGTGAGGGTGCCTGCGAGATCTATCGCCGAGGCGAATTCGGCTGGCGATTCTCCGGGCGACTCATACCTCCCCCGACGCTGTTCTGGGGTCAGGCGCTGGGTCGAGCCGTCGGGGTCTCCAACGGCAGAGTGCTCGTGTCAGACTCTGGATGGACCAATCCCGCAGGCGTCTGGACGGGGCGAACGTATCTGTGGGAAATCCCGAGTGCTGCGGGGCTGTGCGAAGATCAACTCGGCGGGGTGACCATGAACATCTGCCGAGTGGACGATGTGGAGCACCTGCTGGATGTGTCTATCCGGGGCGTTGCCTTCGATGGTTACGGCCTCCTCGCATCCGGGCTGCCGGTGGCGCCACAGCTTGGGGGTCTCGCCAATGTTTGCCTGGGTCAGCCCCATCGCGTCACCACAGCGATTCCTCTGACGGCCGGTAGCGACAACGCGGTCGTCCGGCTTTCCCACCCGAACGGCTCCTTCCTGCCAGGAACAGCGTTCCAGTTCATCTACCGCCGGTCGCAGTCGGGGCAGCCTCTCACGGCGGGGCCCTCAGCCGTTCTTTTCGAATAGCCGAGCAGAATCGCCTTCTCTGCGTTGAAGTAACCATCCAGATGGCATCCAGCGGGCGCAACTGGAGAAGCTCTGCCGCGAATGGGCCTGTGGGTTCCAGAAAGTCTGACAGGGGGCGTTCCGGCCTTATCCGAGCCGCTTGATGATCGCGTCGGTCATCTCTTTCGTCGTGGCCTTGCCCCCGAGGTCCGGGGTCAGCACCTTCGCGTCGATCGTGGCTTCGACCGCCGCTTCGATGGCGTTGGCCACGTCGGGCTGGCCCAGCGACATTCGCAGCATCATCGCGGCGCTCAGGATCGTTCCGCACGGGTTGGCGATCCCCTGGCCCGCGATGTCCGGCGCCGAGCCGTGGATCGGCTCGTAGAGGCCGGTGCCCTCGCCGATGCTCGCCGACGGCAGCATCCCGAGAGAACCGCAGAGCATCGACGCCTCGTCCGTGAGGATGTCGCCGAACATGTTCTCCGTCACGATGACGTCGAAGTCGGCGGGGCGCTTCAGGAGGTACATGGCCATGGCGTCGACGAGGAGGTGCTCCAGCTCGACCTCAGGGCAGACCGCCTTGGCCGTCCGGCTCGTCACCTCGCGCCACAGGCGCGAGGTCTCCAGCACGTTCGCCTTGTCGACGGAGGTCAGCTTCTTGCGACGGTCGCGGCTGAACTCGGTCGCCATCGTCACGATTCGCTCGATCTCGCCCTCGGTGTAGACGCAGAGGTCGCTCGCGGTGGTCGCCGTGCGGGTCTTCTCTCCGAAGTAGATGCCGCCGGTCAGCTCGCGCACGAAGAGGATATCGACCTCTTCCAGAAGCTCCGGGCGGATGGGGGACATGTCGAAGAGCGACGGGAACGGCTTCACCGGACGGATGTTCGCGAACGTGCCGAGGGCTCCGCGGAGTTCCAGCAGGCCGAGCTCCGGCCGCTTGGCGCCCGGAGGCAGTGTCTCACCGAGTCCGACCGCACCAAGCAGCACCGCCGACGATTCCTTGCAGGCTGCCTGCGTGTCGTCAGGAAACGCAGAGCCTTCCTCGAGGAACGTGTTGCCGCCGAACGAGGCGTTCGTCCAGGTAATCTGGTCGGCCGTCGTGACAGCCTGGCACACGCGGACGGCGGCGTCCGTGACTTCAGGACCGATGCCGTCGCCGCCGAGAACTGTGACGAGATGCGTCATGCCGGGCACTCCTCTTCGAAGCGCGTGATCGCGTCCTCGAAGCTCAAGAGATAGCCGAGTTCGTCCGTCCCATGGACGAGGCAATCGGCGGCGAAGTCGTCGATGGCGAACGTGGCCGAGATCTCGCCGGGTCCCATGATCGTGCGGCCGCAGAGGTCGATCTGGATCTCGCCCCAGGGCTGGTCGAGCAGCGCGCCATGGAACGCTTCGTTCACGGTCACCGTGAGGAGTCCGTTCTTGTGCGCGTTCTGACGGAAGATGTCCGCGAACGACGTCGACACGACGGCGCGAAAGCCGAGGTCCACGAGCGCCCACGGAGCGTGCTCGCGGGACGACCCGCAGCCAAAGTTGTCGCCTGCGACGAGGACCTCCGCGCCTATCGCGCGCGCGTCGTTCAGCGGCGAGTCCGGCCGGCCGCGCCAGTCCGCGAACGCGTGGGCGCCGAGGCCGCTCCGCTCCGTCGTCGTGAGGAAGCGCGCGGGGATGATCTGGTCGGTGTCGATGTTCGCGTCCGCCAGCGTGACGTAACGCGAGCGGACCCGTTCGAAGGGAGCGGGGGTCATGTAGAGACGGTTTCGGGCTGAAGGAAAGCAGTCGGATCGACCACCTCACCGGCGATCGCGCAGGCGGCGGCGGTGAGAGGACTGGCGAGCAGTGTGCGCGAACCCGGGCCCTGGCGACCCGCGAAGTTGCGATTACTGGTGCTGACGGCGAGCTGGCCGTCCCCCACGAGGTCCCCGTTCATGGCAATGCACATGGAGCACCCCGGTTCGCGCCACTCGGCGCCCGCGGCCCGGAAGACGCGGTCGAGCCCGCGGGCCTCGGCCTCTCGCTTGACGGCCTCGGACCCGGGGACGACCAGCATGCGGACCGAGGGGGCCACTCTCCGGCCGCGGAGCACGTCGGCAGCCGCCTGGAGGTCCTCCAGGCGCCCGTTCGTGCAGCTTCCCACGAAGACGACGTCGATGCTGGAGCCCAGGAGCGGACGCCCCGGGTCGTGCCGTGCGTAGCGGTAGGCCGCGCGGTTCCCCTCATCCAGTGCGGGCAGCGGCTCGTCGACGGCGACGGCCTGGGCAGGCTGGACGCCCCAGGTCAGCATCGGCCGAAGCCCGCGGCAGTCGATCGTGATCTCCCGATCGAACGTCGCGTCCGGGTCCGAGCGGAGCGCCCGCCAGCCCTCGCAGAGCAGGTCGAAGGCGTCGCCGTCCGGCAGGTCTCCGCGTCCGCGCAGGTACTCGAACGTGGTCTCGTCCGGCGCGATCATGCCCGCTCGAGCGCCGGCTTCGATCGACATGTTGCACAGCGTCATCCGGCCTTCCATCGAGAGCGCGCGGACCGCTTCGCCTTGATACTCGATCACATGCCCCGTGCCGCCCTCGACGCCGAGGCGCGAGATCATGAACAGCGCGAGGTCCTTGGCCGAAGTGTCCGCAGGGGGCCGGCCCTCGAAGCGCACGCGCAGCGTGCGTGGCCTTCGCTGCATCAACACCTGCGTGGCCAGAACGTGACCCACTTCGGTGGTCCCGATGCCGAACGCGAGCGCTCCGAACGCGCCGTGGGTCGACGTGTGGCTGTCACCGCAAACGATCGTGGAGCCGGGCAGCGTCCGTCCCAGCTCCGGTCCGATCACGTGGACGATGCCGCGCCGCGAGTCGCCGGGCCCGAGGAGCTCGATGCCGTGCTTCTCGCAGTTGCGGCGCAGGGTATCGAGCTGGTGCCAGACGGTCGGGCTCACGTGCTCCCAGCCACCGGCGGAATCGATCGCCTTCGTCGGCGTCGAGTGGTCCATCGTGGCGAGCGTTCGATCGGGACGCCGCACGCGCAGCCCGCGCGCATCGAGTGCGGCGAAGGCCTGCGGAGACGTGACCTCGTGGATCAGGTGCAGGTCGACATAGAGCAGGTCGGGGTGGGTCGACTCTGCCCGGGGAATGACGTGCCGGTCCCAGATCTTCTGGAAGAGCGTGGTGGGGGAACTCATACCGCGACCTCCGCGTGGACCGTCTCGAGCCAGCCGTGACGGTCGGGCGTGGTGCCTTCGAACAGGCCGAAGAAAGCCTGCTGGATTCGCTGCGTGATCGGCCCGGGGCGTCCGGTTCCGATCGGTGCGCGATCGACGGAACGTACGGGCGTGATCTCGGCCGCCGTGCCGGTCATGAAGACCTCGTCCGCGGTGTACAGCGTCTCGCGCGGAATCGTGGCCTCCTCGATCTTACACCCTAGGTCTGCCCCCAGCTGAATGACCGCGTCGCGCGTGATGCCCGCGAGAAGCGAGCCGCTCACGCGCGGCGTTCGAATCACGCCGTTCTTGACGACGAACAGGTTCTCCCCGGCGCCCTCGCTGACGGTTCCGTCCGGCCCGAGCGCGATGCCCTCGTGGTAGCCGTTGCGCAAGGCCTCCATGTGAATGAGCTGGCCCGAGAGGTAGTTGCCGCCCGCCTTGGCCAGCACAGGAATCGTGTTCGGCGCGATGCGCTGCCAGGAGGAAACGCAGGCGTCGATGCCGTGCTCGATGGCGGCTTTACCGTGCATGGAGCCCCACGGCACCGCCGCGACCACGACGCGCGCAGGGGCGGTGCCGGGATTCAGCCCGATCTGGCCGTACCCGTGGAAGGCAAGCGGCCGCACGTACGCGGCCTCCAGGCGATTCTCGCGGACGACCGCGTGGCAGGCGTTCCTCATCTCGCTCCGATCGAAGGGGAGCTGCATGCGATAGATCGCGGCCGAGTCGAAGAAACGATCGACGTGCGCCTCGAGCGGGAAGAAGCACGGGCCCGCGTCGGTGCTGTACGCGCGAATGCCCTCGAAGACCGAAGATCCGTAGTGAAGTGCATGGGTCATGACGTGGACGGTGGCGCTCTCCCACGGCACGATCTCGCCGTCCATCCAGATGCGCTCGGTGGCCTGAATACCCACTAGTGAGTCTCTCCCGCCGTCGCCATGCCCTGCTCGGGGGCCGTCACCGAGGCGCGCTCCCACTGGTTGATCACATCGAGGATCGCATGCGCGCTCGCCTCGACGATGTCGGTGCTGTAGCCGACGCCGCGATAGGTGCGGCCGCCGCGCTCGCAGTCGACCGTGACCTGGCCCTGGGCGTCCTCGCCGAGCGTCACGCTGGCCACGTGGAAATCGGTGAGCGCTCCGCTGGTCTGCTGCGTGGCACGCATCAGCGCGCGGAACGTGGCGTCGACCGGGCCATCGCCGGTGGCCGCTTCGTCGACCTCGGGCGCCGTCTCGTGGGTGAGGCTGACGGTGGAGGTCGAGAGTCGGCCCGTCCCGCTGCTGGTATGGAAGCTCAAGAGGGTCCAGGGGCCGGTCGCGCCGCTCGCGTTCGAGACCACGAGGACCTCGAGGTCCGCATCGAGGATCTCCCGCTTGCGGTCGGCCAGTTCCTTGAACGCGGCGAACACGGCGTCGAAGTCCTCGTCCGCGACCCCGTGGCCCAGCTCGTTCAGACGACTCTTGAGCGCGTGACGTCCGCTGTGCTTGCCGAGAACGAAGCGCTCGCCGTCGAAGCCGACGGACTCCGGCGTCATGATCTCGTAGGTGGACGCGTGCTCCAGCATTCCGTGCTGGTGGATGCCCGCCTCGTGGGCGAAGGCGTTCTTGCCCACGATCGCCTTGTTCGGCGGGACCGGGATGCCGGTGATTCGCGAGAGCAGTCGGCTGGCGGCGACGAGCCGCTTCGTGTCGATCGCGCTCGTGACGCCGTACTCCTCCGGACGGACGTTGAGCGCCATCACGATCTCTTCCAGAGCGGCGTTGCCCGCGCGCTCGCCGATGCCGTTCAGCGTGCACTCCACCTGGCGAGCGCCGCCGCGGATCGCGGCCAGCGAGTTGGCGACGGCGAGCCCGAGGTCGTCGTGGCAGTGGGCGCTCAGCGTAATCTCGCGGGCGCCGGGTACGTGCTCCCCGATCCAGCGGAAGAGGTCTTCGAACTCCTGGGGCGTCGTGTAGCCGACGGTATCCGGGATGTTGATGGTCGTGGCGCCCGCGCGGATCGCCTCGTCGATGACCTGGCCGAGGAAGTCACGCTCGGTGCGCGACGCGTCCTCGGGCGAGAACTCGACGTCGGCGCAGTACGAGCGGGCTCGGGCGACGCCGATCCGGGTGCGAGTCAGGATCTCGTCCTTGGCGAGCTTCAGCTTGTGCTCGCGGTGAATCGCGCTGGTGGCGAGGAAGACGTGAATACGCGGCTTCTTGCAGTTCGCGAGCGCGTCCCTCGCCGCGTCGATATCGCTCGAATGGCATCGCGCCAGCGCTGCGATCGTGGGCCCGGCGACGCCGTCGGCGATGGTCTGGACCGCTCGGAAGTCGTCGGGCGAAGCAGCGGGGAACCCGGCCTCGATGACGTCCACGCCCATCGAAGCGAGCGCCTTCGCGAGCTGGAGCTTCTCGCCCATCCGCATGGTGAAGCCGGGGGCCTGCTCGCCGTCGCGCAGCGTCGTGTCGAAAATCTTGATGGGTTCCATCGCTGTCTCTCTGGGGGAGTAGCGAGGCCGGAAGACCGATCGGGAGTGGCCATGAAAAAAGGCCAGCAGCTCCCGAAGGGGAGCCGCTGGCCTCTTGTGCGTTGCGGTGCTGCGCTACGCCAATCGACTCAGGATCCCCGGGCGGCTCAAGTGAAGAGCCGACCCGGAAAGTAGCGCGAGGCTCTTGAGTCGGAGGTCGTGGGCAGTGGTCATCGCTTCGGGACGGTATCGCGTGTTCGGAGAACTGCCCAAGCACATTCCAAAAAAGCCGGGGGTGGAGCCTCGCACATCCGGCACCTACTACGATGCCCGAGATGGCTAAACCCGACGAGAACGCTGGCGCTGACGTGGCGCTCCCTGCTGACGCCGTGCAGGAGATCGTGAGGGCAAAGCTGCTCCTGGAATCCCCGCACCTGGCGGCCCGACTGGCGGATCTGCTCGGCGGGCCGATCGAGGCGCTCATCGGGGCGGTGGGGGACAAGAACGCGGCCCGCGTGCACAAGCTCACGCAGAAGGCGCTCGACCAGGCTCTCTCGGCGGCGCTCAAGACCCTCAACGTCTCCGCAGCCGTGGCCCCGAGCCCGCGGCTGCACATGGCGGCGGCGTCCGCGGCGGGAGCCGCTGGCGGCGCGTTCGGCTGGGCGGCTCTGGCCATCGAACTGCCCATCTCCACCAGCATCATCTTGCGGAGCATCGCGGACATCGCCCGCGGAGAAGGCGAGCGGCTCGACGACCCGGAGGTGCGCATGCAGTGCCTGTCGGTCCTGGCGCTCGGGGGCACCAGCCACGCCGACGACGCGGCCGAGACCGGCTACTTCGCCACGCGGGCGGCGCTGGCCTCGGCGGTCTCCCAGGCGGCGAGCTACCTCGCGTCCGAGGCCGCGCTCGCGAGCCGCAGCGCGCCCGCCCTCGTCCGACTCGTCGCCATGATCGCCGAGCGCTTCGGCGTCCAGGTGTCGGCCAAGATCGCCGCCACCGCCGTGCCCGTCATCGGCGCGGTCACGGGCGGCGCGATCAACTCGATCTTCATGGATCACTTCCAGTGCATTGCGCGCGGGCACTTCATGATCCGCAGGCTGGAGCGTCTCTGGGGTACGGTCGCTGTTCGCGCCGAAATGGAGAAGCAGAGTGGGTGAGATCCAGCCCGCGCCCTCGGGGCCGGCCAAGCGCCAACCTGACGAGCGCGCGCTCGTCGTTCGCGGCCCCGCGCCGCCGTTGGAGCTTCGCGTGTCGTCGGAGTTCGCGACCGAGATGCTCCACGGCGCGGTGGCCGAAGCGCTTGCGGGAGCGCAGGTCGTCCGTCGCCCGCTGACCCGCTTCGCGGGCCTTCGCTCGACGGAAGTCTCGTTCGGCGATGGCCGCGCCGGCGTTCGTCTGGACCTCGATCTCCACCGCGTGATCCAGTTCTTCCAGCGGTCCGTCATCGATGTCGAGATCCTCCACCTGCGCCTCACGGACCCGAGCACGATCTCCTTCGAGGTCGGCAAGCCCCTCGGTCTCGGCGCGGTGCCGCGGATCCTCTCGCTGTGGAAGCTCCCGAAGCCGCTCGCGAACCTGGTGCGCCAGCTCACGACGCCGGGGGCTACCGTGTCCCTGCGCCTGCCGGAGCTGGCCCGGACCTCCCACTCGTTCCTCGTCCGCCACATGCTGAAGCGCTACCAGCTGGCAGAGCTACGCTGCGTGGAAGATGAGCTCCGTTTGTCGGCGGCGAAGATCACCCCGTAGGCGCGGATCGCTCGCTATCCTCGGTGGATGGACCCTGCGCAGCCTTCTGTCCGCCTACCAGAGAAACCTTCCCCGGCGCCGGTCGCTGAGCCCGATACCCTCCCCGGCCTGCTCGCCCTGGCGCGCCCCACGTTCCTCGCCTGGGAGAAGCTGCGGCTCCTCTACGTCGCGATCCTCGGCGCGCTCACCCTGGGGCTTTGGCTCCACTACCCTCCGCCCGATCGGGGGAGGGGGCTCTTCCTCATCGGGGAAGGCGCGGTGCTCGCGAACCTGCTCTACTTCGCGGGCCCGATGGTGGAGACCTACGTGGCCTGGCTTGGCTGGCGAAAGTGCTGGCTCCGTCCGACGCTGTTCATCGCGGGGACAGCGCTGTCGGTCTTCCTCGTTCTGATCGTCGTTCCTGCCATGGGCGAAGATCCCTTCTGATCGCTCCTTGTTCCGCAGAGCGCGGGCGTGGGGGGGGCGTCGAAAGCCCGACGCCCGACGCCCGAGTCTCTGGCGGGGCGGAAAGCAGAACGCCCCGGCATTCCTTGCGGAATGCCGGGGCGTCTTTGGGAACAGTCGAGCTGTCGAAGACCTGATCAGTCGTTCGCGGCCTTCATGGCCTCGCGCACGATGGGGGCTTCGTCGAGGAAGGCCAGGCCGCCCTCGCCGTCGTTCATCGTGTCGTCGCGATCGATCCAGACCTTCTTCTGCTCCTCGAACTTGCCCCGAAGGAGCTGCTCGGCGAGCGGGTCCTCGATGAAGCGTTCGATGGCGCGGCGAAGCGGCCTCGCGCCGTAGTCCTCGTGGAACCCCTTCTGGATGAGGAACTCGAAGGCGGCGGGCGTGAGGTCGATCGTGATGTCGTGGTCCGCCAGGCGGCCGCGGACTTCCGCGAGCTGCAGGTGAACGATTCGCTTGAGGTCCTCGTTCGTCAGCGGGTTGAAGACGATCGCTTCATCGACTCGGTTCAAGAACTCGGGACGGAAGTGGCGCTCGACCTCGACCATCACGTCGGACTTCATCTTCTTCCGGCGGTCGCCCTGGTCGGACGAGGCCTGGTCGAAGCGGCCGAAGCCGAGCTGGGAGCCCGCCTTCATCGTGTGCGAGCCAAGGTTGCTCGTCATGATGAGGATGACGTTCTTGAAGTCCACGTGGCGGCCGAACGAGTCGGTCAACCGGCCCTCTTCCATGATCTGGAGGAGCATGTTGAACACGTCCGGGTGAGCCTTCTCGATCTCGTCGAGGAGCACGACCGCGTAGGGGCGACGACGCACCTTCTCGGTCAGCTGGCCGCCCTCCTCGTAGCCGACGTAGCCCGGAGGCGCGCCGACGAGGCGGGAGGCGTTGTGCTTCTCCATGTACTCGCTCATGTCCATGGTGATGACGGCGTCTTCGTCGCCGAACATGAACTTCGCGAGCTGCTTGCAGGTGTAGGTCTTGCCGACACCGGACGGGCCCAGGAACAGGAACGTACCCATGGGGCGGCGCGGATCCTTGAGACCCGAGCGCGAGCGACGCACCGACCGGGCGATCGCCTTGATGGCGTCGTCCTGGTTGATGACGATCTTGCCCAGCTCGTCCTCCATCTGGAGGAGTCGTTCGGCCTCGGCTTTCTCGAGTCGCGTGAGCGGGATGCCGGTCATCTTCGACACGGTCTCCTGGATCACGTCCACGTCGACCTCGCCGACGCTTTCCTTCTCCTGCTGCTCGGAGCGCCACTCTTCCTGGATCGTCTCTTTCTTCTTCTTGAGCTGGTACGCCTGGTCACGCAGCTGAGCCGCGCGCTCGAAGTCCTGGCCGGCGACGGCCTCGTCCTTCTCCAGGTCCAGCTTGTCGATCTGCTGGCTGATCTCGCGCAGGTCGGGCGGCGGAACCATCGAACGGATCCGCACGCGCGCTCCGGCCTCGTCCATCACGTCGATGGCCTTGTCCGGCAGGAAGCGGTTGTTGATGTAGCGGACCGAAAGCTCGACCGCCATCTCCAGCGCCTCGTCCGAGAACGTGACGCGGTGGTGCGCCTCGTAGCGGTCGCGCAGTCCCTTGAGGATCGCGACGGCCTGCTCGGGGGTCGGCGGCTCGACGGCCACCGACTGGAAGCGACGCTCGAGCGCGCCGTCCTTCTCGATGTGCTTGCGATACTCGTCGAGCGTCGTGGCGCCTATACACTGGATCTCTCCGCGGCTCAGCGCGGGCTTCAGCACGTTCGAAGCGTCGATCGCGCCTTCAGCACCACCTGCGCCCACGAGCGTATGCAGCTCGTCGATGAAGAGGACGACGTCCTTCACGCGTCGCACCTCGGTCATGACGGCCTTGATGCGTTCCTCGAACTGACCGCGGTACTTGGTGCCTGCCACCATGAGCGCGAGGTCGAGCACGACGATGCGCTTGCCCCGGAGAATCTCGGGCACGGTGTTGTCGATGATCTGCTGGGCGAGACCTTCGACGATCGCCGTCTTACCCACGCCCGGCTCCCCGAGGAGCACGGGGTTGTTCTTCGTGCGGCGGGAGAGGATCTGGACGACCCGCTCGATCTCGTTCTCGCGCCCGATGACCGCGTCGAGCTTGCCTTCGCTGGCGAGTTCGGTGAGGTCACGGCCGAAGCTGTCGAGGGCGGGGGTCTTGGACTTCGAGTTCGAGGCTTGCCCGCTCGGGCTCTCCTCGCCCACGGTCGTGTCGTCATCGTCCTCGTCACCGGAGTCGGCGCCGAGGAAGTCGAGAACCTCCTCGCGAACGTCCTCCAGCTTGACGCCGAGGTTCAGGAGCACCTGGGCAGCGATGCCCTCGTTCTCCTTGATGAGGCCGAGCAGCAGGTGCTCGGTGCCGATGTAGTTGTGCCCGAGGTTGCCGGCTTCCTCCATGGAAAGCTCCAGCACCTTCTTGGCCCGCGGCGTGAAGGGCAGCTGGCCCATCGTCACCATCGAGGGGCCGGTCTTGACGATCTTCTCGACCTCCATGCGGATCTTGTTCAGATCGATCCCCATGTTCTTCAGGACGTTGGCGGCCACACCGCTACCTTCCTGGACGAGGCCGAGCAGGATGTGCTCGGTGCCGAGGTACTCGTGGTTGAACCGCTGCGCCTCCTGGCGAGCGAGGTTCATGACCTTCTTGGCGCGATCTGTGAAGCGATCGAACATAGATAAGTGGGGATTCGTGGAGCCTCTTCTGCCGTGAGGCCGTCAGAGGCGGAGTTCCGGGAAGGAATTTCCCGGGCGTGCGGTGCCGTGTGCCGCGCACGGAACAGGTCCGAACGCGCAGGAAGCTTGTGGTCTCTCATCCATCGGCCTTCAAGGCAAAGGAGTTGACCCCGGCTTGGCGTATGCCGACGAGATCAGCGCCGAGCGGCCCTGGGGGCGCTGACAGAGGGGCGCATCTTACGGAGCGAGAGCTTTTTTCCTTCCCCAAGCCTTCGGGAGTTCCCGATCGCGTAGGAAGTTGCTGATCTGCTCAGGAGGTCGCCGATGCGCTGTCGTCTTCTCGGCTGGAAGACGCGGCCTTCGACGGGGCGTTGGCCGATCGCGTCAGCAGATTGAGCTGATCCCGCAGCTCGGCGGCGCGCTCGAACTTCTCTTCCGAGATCGCGCGCTCCAGGTCGGCCTGGGCGGCCTCGATCTGTCGCTGGCGCTCGAGTTCCTCGTTGTCCACTCCGGGAAGCCTCCCGACATGGTGCGTCGAGCCGTGCATCCGCTCGAGCAGCCCCTGGAGGTACTGGGCAAAAGTCGTGTAGCAGGTCTGGCAGCCCACGCGTCCCTTTCGTCGAAGCTGCTCGAGGGTCGTCCCACAGCCCACACATGTCAGCGTCTTCTTCGGGGCCTCTTTCTTCGGCGCTTTCATCGCAGACATCTGAAGGAGCTTCCAGACTTCGTCCATGGTCTTCTGTTGAACGGCGATATGGGGGATCTCAGCTTCCTGTGCGCACTGTTCGCAGAGGTGATGCTCGTCGACCTCGTTCCCCGGATGTCCTGCCCCCTTGAAGGTGGTCACCTCGTCGATATGGACGGTGGCCTGGGCGTTCTGGCAGCGCTGGCACAGCATGGACACTAGGGGAATTGCAGCGCTCAGGCTCTCCAGGGCGCCGGCCGGCAGATCGAGGTGTGGTCCCTCTGGGTACTGCTCGCGGGCGGCACGGTTCGCGGCCGTCGACTGGCGCGAGGTCCGGGAGAGTCCTGGGCGTGCCAGGAATCGGGTTCGGTGACGTATGACTTGATGGCGCGCTAGCCAGCCGACCGGGCCAGAACGCGCAGGACCTTATGTAGACGTAAGTTCGGTCTTGGTCAATCCTTCGATTGCGGGCGTTCGGTGGGCGGTGAGTTTTCCCCGCACTCGAATTCGGCTCGTCAGGCGAGATGTGCGGCCATGGCGCGACGGAATGCCTCGGCCCGCGCGCTGAAGTTCGGATAGCGATCGAAGCTGGCGCAGGCCGGTGAAAAGAGCACGTTAAGCGGCGCCAGGCCCACGCAGGCGGCGGCCGCAGGGCCGCTGGAGGAGCTTTCCAGGGCGGCGTCGACCGCTGCTTCTGCGCCCGCAGGCCAGGCGTCTCCTTTCTGGCCGTCACCGGCCGCCCCTGGACCCCGAAGTCGAGCCCCCGCGAGTCTGCCGGCCTCCGCGATCTCCCGGGCTGCCGCGCCGAACGGCACGATCTCCCAGTCGAGGCGCGCCGCGGTCCTCACGAGCGCCGCCATATCACAGCCCTCCTTCGCCTGCCCTCCGACCAGGACCACCCGCTCTCCGGCTGGCGAACCCAGGCTCTCCAGCGCGGAAACGGTCGACTCCGGCGTCGTCGAGACGCCGTTGTCGTGCACGAGGAGCACCCGACCGTCACGCAGCGTCGTCATCTCCGTCAGTCGTTCCATCCGATGGGGCAGACCCGTCAATCCAGGGATCGCCTGCGCCATCGCCGTCTCGTCCGCGCCCAGGGCCGACCCGATCCGCAGCGCGAGCCCGAGGTTCTCCCTCTGGAAGGCCCCTGGTACGCGGAGGGCTTCGGTCGCCGTGCGTCTCCAGCTCGGGGGTCCCGACGACTCCTCGTCGTGCAAGATGAGGCGCTGAACGCCCGTGAAGCTGCCCGCCGTGGCAGCGGGCACGATCACGGTTCCCGGATCGGGTCCGAGCTGTCCCGTGAGTTCGCCGATCCGCCGCTTCGCCGCGTGGTAGTTCTCGATCGTTCCATGGCGCGCGAGATGATCGACGCCGAGCGTCGTGATCGCGGCGACGTCCAGCACGCGCGTCCGCGCGGCCTCGGCGACGAACGACTCGCTGAGGTGCTCGAGCTGGTAGGAGGAGAGCTCGAGGACCACGACGTCGTCCGGCCCGAAGGACTCCAGCTCGCCGAGGAGCGAGCCGCCGATGTTCCCGCCCAGCGCGACGCGTACGTCGGGCCCGAGCGCGGCACGCAGGAGATGCGCGGTGAAGTGGACCGTCGACGATTTTCCATGGGTGCCGGTCACGGCGACCACGCGGCAGCCGAGTCCGCCGAGCAGGAGCTCGATCGCCGTCGTCACGCGCGCGCCACCCTCCCGCGCCATGCCGATGAACGGCGCCTTCGGCGGCACGGCAGGATTCACGATGACGATGTCAGCGCTGCGGAAGTCCTCTTCGCGGTGTTCGCCCAGCACCAGATGAACGCGCTCCGACCCTGGCAGCGCCCGCAGAGCCTCCACGGCATCGCGAAGAGTCTCGGCGTCGCGCTGGTCCGTGACCGTGACCCTCGCGCCCTTTCGGAGGGCGAAAGAGGCGGCTCCGAGCCCTCCTCCGAAGAGCCCGAGGCCCATGATCGTCACCGACTTCCCGGTCCAATCAGGCTCATCCCGAAGGGCTCTTCTCACTGCACTTCACGGGCCGTCCACGACGGCAGCTTCGGCGTCTGCGTCGACGGGGGATTCACCCGCTAGGGGAACGCCCTGGAGTTCGTCGCCCTTTCTCGCCCGCAGGGCATGGTCGATGAACTCCTGGGTCGCCACGGTCGCCACGACCTCCCCGGCGTCGGGCACGAGGACGATCCGCTCGCTGCGCACGTCGTCGAGTCCCAGGGGGAGGAGGACTTCGGTCAGAAGATCGACGGGAAACCGAGCCCACCAGGGAGCGCGGATCACCAGCGGCTCGGAGTAGGTTCGGTAGGTCTCCTTGTAGAGCGAGAGCCGGCGTTGGCCGTAGTTCTCGAAGTCGATCTCCAGCGGCGTCCGACCGATGACCTTGTCGTCCAGCCGGACCGTGGCCCCGGGGGGCACCGACTCGATGAGCAGAAGGCGATCGCCTCGACACGAAGCGAGGACAGGGAGCGCCAGGAGCACCAGGGTTCCCAACGCCCGGCAGCGGCTGACGTCAAGTAGCCTCGCCATTTGCTGGGTCTCCTGCTGAGTCTCCTGCTGGGTCGGCGGCATCTTCACCCGGGTCGGGGCATCGACCCCGAGAAAAAGAATGGCGGAGAGGGTGGGATTCGAACCCACGGAACCCGTGAGGGCTCACCGCCTTAGCAAGGCGGCGCATTCGGCCACTCTGCCACCTCTCCGCGCGGGCGGGAAGGATAGCGATGCAGGGAGGCCTCTGCCCAGGGGGGAGCCCAACTTTTCTCATCCACGGGGTGCGAAAGGTCGCCGGCGACGCCCACTCATCCCCGGGGATCGCGCCAAAGTCTGACTCGGATCGCGAAGGATGACGGTTATGTGACGTAGAACTCGGCCCTGGAGGTCGTCAAGCCCCCTTCAAGATCGTCACAATAGGGCGTCAACTGCCCCGAGTCCCTTCCTGCCATGTTCCGTCAACAAGAACCAGCCTCCCCAGCGCCGACCCGGCCCGCCCTGGCCCAGGGTCTCTTTCGGCTTTGGCTGCTGAACGTTCTGGCCGGCACCCTCGTCGGCTCCCTCTGGTTCTTCGACGCGCCGGCCGACCGGGCACCGTGGATCAGGGTGTACGTGTCCCTGGCGCTCGTCTCCTCGGTGGCGGTCCTGGCGCTGATCCCGGGCGCCATCTACTTCGGCATCCTGAGATGGGTGAAACACTGGCGCGTGGCCTGCTTCCTCGCTGGTCTCGCCGGGGCCTGGTTTCTCGCGGTCCTCTACACGGACACGATCGTCTACCGGCTGCTGCGCTATCACTTCTTCGATAGCGCGGTCCTCAACGTCGCGTTCACCGAGGGCAGCGGCGACTCGATCATCCTCGGCGGCTACATCTGGACGACCGCTGCGCTCGTGATCACGGCGATCACGCTGGCCCAGACCGCCTGCGCGATCTATTTCGTGCGTCGAGTCCAGCGCCTGGAAGCGGAAGGCGAGCGGCCGCACTTCCTCCTCAGGCCGCGAACCGTCGTGCTCGTCGGCTTCCTCCCGTCTCTTCTCTTCAGCCAGACGGTCAGCGCGGCCGCCGACGTCGCCCAGAACCGTGAGGCCCTGCGCGCGATCCAGCCGATCCCCGTCGTTCCGCGCGTGCGCCTCGGCCAGGTCCTCGAGCCCTTCCTGGAGCCGAGCGAGCCCCGCCCGCCCGAACTCGATCTCCTCCCGGAGAACGCGAAGGTGAACTGGCCGCACGAGCATCCGAAGCTCGCCGCCGATGCGCCGCGCCGCAACGTCTTCATCTGCGTGCTCGATTCCTGGCGACGGGACATGTACACGCCCGAGCTGACGCCGAACATCCATGCGTTCTCCAAGGACGCGCGCGTGTTCGACGATCACCTCTCCGGCGGCAACGGGACGCGCTATGGCCTCTTCACGATGATGTACGGGCTCCACGGCTCGTACTGGTTCCCGATGCTCGCCGAGCGTCGCGCGCCCGTGATGATCGAGGCGCTGCAGGAAGAAGGTTACGACGTGCGCGTGTTCTCCAGCGCGTCGATGAACTTCCCCGAGTTCCGCGATACCGCGTGGTCGACCGTGCCCGAGGCGAACATCGTCGACGAGTTCCCGCCCGAGATGGTCGCGTGGGAAAAGGACGAGCTGCTCAGCGAGGCGTTCGAAGGCTGGCTGGAGACCCGCGAGGCCCGCCACGACGATCGTCCCTTCTTCACGTTCGTGCTGCTCGACGCGCCGCACCAGCCCTACACCAACCCCGGCGGCCCGTACCAGCCGTCGGTGAAGGAACTCGACTACATCCAGCTCGGCCGCACCACGAAGGGGCCCGAGCTCCGCGATCTCCAGCTTCGCGTGCGCAACACGTACATGAACTCGGTGCATCACGCCGATGCTTCGGCGGGGCGCTTCCTCGAGGCGCTCGAGCGCTCGGGCGAGGCGGACAACACCTACATGATCGTCACGGGCGATCACGGCGAGGAGTTCTTCGAGTGCGGATTCTGGGGCCACACCTCCAGCTTCTCGCCGGAACAGGTCCAGGTTCCGTTCCTGTTCCGTGGCCCCGGGATCGATCCCGGCCTGGAGACGCGCCCGACGTCGCACCTCGACGTTTCGAACACGCTCCTGGAGCTGCTCGGAGCTGATCCGTCGATCCGCGCGGACTACAGCCTCGGCATGGACCTCCTGAATCCGGTCGAGCAGCGTGAACGCGTCGTCGCAGGCTGGAGCGACATCGGGCTCTGGACGGATTCGGGGATCTTCGATCTGCCGCTCTCCGCGCCCGGCCTCGGCGGTTGGGTCGAAGAGATCGACTGCTACGACCGCCAGTGGAACCCTTTGATGGACCTGGCGGCGCGCTGCCGCGCCGAGCGGAAGGCGCTCGAGCAGATGGCGGTCGAGTGTGTCCGCTTCCTCGACGTGCCGCACTGATCCGCCCGTTAGACTGTTCGCCTCATGTCGTCCGCTGAAGGGGAACGGCGCGCATCGTTCCAGGCGGTGGGGCGCGTGCTGCTGGTGCTGCTGGTCGGGCTCTTCGCGTACTGGATACGGGTCGAGAACGCCGTGGGATTCAGTCGCTCTGTCGAGGGCTCTGTGGCCTCCGAGGATTGGGGCTCCTACGACCCGGACACGCTCTATCACGCGCGCCGAGTCGCCCGCGGCGTGCGCGATCACGGCTGGATCGAGTCCTACGATCCGCTGCTGGCCCATGGCGCCGAATTCGACCGGTCCGCTCCAGGCGGTGACGGTGGCGACCCCCGCGAGCTGCGGACCTACGTCGACCCCGCGCTCGGCGTTCCGATCCCCTGGCCGCCCTTCTACGATCTTCTGCTGACGGCGGTGTACAGGCGTTCCATTCCCTCGCCGGATGCCCTCATGCATCCGAAAGAGCATCCGCCGGAGCCGCCGCTCGGTCAGCCGGAGAAGAATCGGATCGAGCGCTTCGTCGCCAGTGTCCCGAGCGTACTCGGCGCGCTGACGGCCATGCTCGTGGCGCTCATCGCCGCCGGGCGCGCGCGCCGACTCTCCGGCCAGCGGAGCCTGGAGGCCGGTCGCGATCCTTCCGGTCCGAGCCTCGGCGCTGCGGGGCTGGCAGCGGCTGCGTTCGCGGGCGTTTCTCTCGCGTTGACCTACGGTCACGTGCGCTACTCACACCTCGGCAACGGCGACCATCACGCGTTCATCTCGCTCCTGCACGTCGCCATGCTGGGGCTGACCGCGCGGGCCTTCGATCACGAGCGCATCGTTCAGCCGTTCTGGAGCGCAGCGCGTGGCACCGGCGCGGGCCTCTTCGCCGCCGCGATGATCACCTCGTGGACGGCCTCGATCCTCTGGGTCGCGCTCGTGCAGCTCGCCATGGTCATCCGTCTGCTGGTGCCGTTCCGTGCCGCCGATGGCCGCCGCTTCTCCGCCCGCGGCCTCCCGATCTTCGCGACGTCGTTCCACAAGGCGGCGCTCCTCGGCGTGGTGCCCTGCGTGATCGAAAGTCCGTTCTCGGACCTCGCACCCTGGAGCCTCGTCGAGCTCTCGTGGCTGCACCTCGCGTGGCTCAGCGCAGGCTGGCTCGTCTTCGCGCCCTACGCGCTGATGCCGCAGACGGCGGTGAAGAACCGACTCGTCGCGCTCGGTCCCGCCTTCCTGCTCTCAGCGGCCGTCCTGGCCCTGACGCCAGTCGGCCACTCGCTCACCGGCGCCTTCAGCTGGGCGTCCGCGAGCAACTCTTTCATGTCGTCCATCAACGAGTCGCGGCCGCTCGTTCCTGGAGACGGGCTCGCGCCGATCCTGAAGTACTGCGGCGTCGGCGTGCTGGTGGCTCCGGTCGTCTGGTTCGGCTGGCTCTTCGCGGTCCGGCACCAGCCGAGCCTCCTGCCGTTCGTGTTCACGCTGCCCTTCTGCGCGGTCGCGGCTCTTCTTCAGCGCAGGTTCGCCGAGTCGCTGGCGGGTCCGCTTTCGATCTGTCTCGGCATCGGGTTCGGCAGCATGGTGGGGGCGTGGGTCGCCCGCGGTGCAGCAGGCGCGTCCTGGCTCCGACGCGGCGGCGTGGCGGTCCTCGTGGCAGCTCTGCTCGGCGCTGCGTTGCATCCCTGGACGATTCGGAACACGTGGCTCTATCGCGCGAATGCGGCCGCCGGAGGGTTCGCCTTCCCCAACACGCTTCGGGTCTCGAAGGCGGAGGCGGCGCTGGCAGCGTTCCTGGAGAATCAATGCGCGCAACTCGGCTCGAACGCGGACTCCGCGGTCCCGCGACCCGAAGCGCCGCGACCGGGCGTGCTGGCCCACTGGGACCTCGGCCATTCGATCGAGTGGCGCGCGGGCCTCGCGACCGTCGCGACGAACTTCGGGCTATACGTGGGCGAGGACGCCTTCCTCGACCCCTGGCGGTTCTTCACCGAGACGGATCCTGAGGCCGCGGAGGAAATCCTCGTGCGGCGCGGCGTCGAGTACGTGCTGATCGACGGGGATCGCAACCGCGCGGCCATGGCGGCGGCCCTCGATGTACCGATCATGACCGACCCCGCGTACTGGCGAGAAACGATGGCGGCGCGGCTCCTTCGGGACGGATCGGGTTTGGCGCCGCTTCCCGCTCCGGGCTTTCTGTCGCTGGTGGCGGCCGCGTCGAACGGGGCCTGGGGAACGATCGAACTCTACAGGCGCGTCGAGGGCGCGTATCTGGAGGCCGTGGGGGCGAGGTCCCTCCAGGTGGTGGCGACCTTGCAGGGCGAGGACGGAACCCAGGTGCGCTGGCAGGCCTCGGCGACCGCGGTTCCGGGCCAGGTCGGTCCGCTCACGCTCCGCGTCCCGTATGCGTCACCGGACAGCCTGGTGGAGGCGTCGCCGGTGCTTTCCCTCGAGGTCTTTATCGACGGTTCACGTGCGGTGGTCAGCATTCCGCCCGCGGCGGTCGAGACCGGCCGGACCGTCCTGGTCCACTGAGCTCTGCATCGCGGCAGCCGCGACGTCTCTGGGCCACCTCAGGGTCCCCGAAACCACCAATTTTTCCCTTTCGTTACAGGAAAGCCGTCTCCCCGAGCGTACCTCCTCCTGAGATTCGCACTAAGAAGCGCACGGCTCCCCGGCCCACCGGTGCTGATCTCCACTTTCAGCCCATCGACTCGCCACGTCTGTCTCTCCCACCATGCCCAACCGCCTACAAAGTGCGCTCGCCTGCGGCGCTGCGCTCGCGCTATCGCTGACCGGTCTGTCCGCCTTCGCTTCTTCGTCCGGCGCATCCGTTTCCGGCTTTGCCAGCCGACCGGATGACAAGTCCAAGTACGACGTCGACTTCAAGGCGCTCGGGATGAACGTCATCGAGCGCGCTGGCCTCGCCGACAAGCCCCTGGAGGAGATCACGCCCGAAGACCTTCTGGAGCGGTCCTTCCTCACGCTGCGACTCGGAATCTTCGATCTCGGAATCTCCAAGCACGCGTCGGAGGACAGGGAGAAGGCCGACCATTTCATCCAGCTCGGCCACGCGCTGCTCGATACCCAGGCCGCGTTCCTGAAGTGGCTCGGTGACAAGGCACCGGGCCATGCCCAGGCCAAGAAGGACATGGCCACCCTGAAGAGCTACCTCAAGTCCCTGCGCAAGGAAGCGGTCGCGGGCGTGGACAAGGACGGCCGCGGTGAGATCACGGCGCTCATGCCGCCGAGTGACAAGGTCCTGGAGGCGCAGGAGCGCTTCGGAAAGTACATGGCGAGTGGCGAGGCCCTGGGCCTCGAGCGCCAAGGTGAACTCGTCGAGCCGATCCTGCTCGCGCCCGATCGCCGCGAGTTCCTCGAGTTGCTGAGCTCGTTCGGACTTCTGTACCCGGACCAGGAGTACATCTACCACAGCAACGATGTGCTCGACTGGACGAACACCTACTGCAACGACCTCACGGTCGTGGCGCTGGAGTTCGCCGAGCTGGGAAGCTCGACCTCGGGCGCGTTCGGTGGCGTCAGCATGAATTCGCGGACGTCGACGGGCATGGCCCAGCAGATCTCCCAGCTGTCCGCGGTCGCGATGCTCGACAACCTCTACGGTTCGAAGATCCCGCCTTCGCTGGCCGGCGCGTTCGCCGTGAACCTCGTGATCGACGTCTTCGGTGAGTGCAACACGCGGGTCGACGGGGACCTCAATTCGCGCCGCACGGAAGCGCGCGAGGTCTTCGTTCCGGGCGGAAACCCGGACGGCGGGATCCTGCCGCCGCTGATGGCGGACAGCCGCTGGCGTGCCGGACACGGGGCGGATCACTACCTCGTGGGTCTCCAGATGTCGCAGTCGGCCGGTGAGTCGGAGGCCAAGGGCAAGCGCAACGCCAGGAACGAGTTCTTCGAGATCAAGAACGAAGACGAGAACGACAGCATGTACCTGAAGGCGCCGTTCCTCGGGTCGCTGGCGGCGGAGCGTAACCTCATCATTCCCGACGCCTACTTCGGCGACGCCCAAGAGATGTTCCGCGCTTATCGCACGGCCTTCGCCTACTGGCTGCAGACCGAAGCCATGTCGAAGAAGAAGGGCGAGAAAGCGTTCGCGGATCTCTTGATCAAGCTGGCCCAGGCGGAGCCCACGGACGGAGCGCTGGAGAAGACCATCGAGGAGATCTACGGGAAGCCGCTGACGGCGGCGGATCCTGAAGAGGATGATGACCTCGAAGGCAGCTTCCTGACCTGGCTGTCGAAGATCTGATCGCCCGCGGTTTCCGCCGAGCAAGAGCCCGCGCTCCTCGATGAGAGGAGCGCGGGCTCTCGCGCTTTCCCGGGGGCGTGGCTACGGCACGGCGGTGACGGTCACCGCGATGAATACCTGCTGGCCGCCGATCGAGCCGACGACGGTGGTCTCTCCTGCGCGAATCGAGAGGCCGGTCATCAGCTGCTCTACCTTGCGAAGGCCACCTGGATCAGCCGTCGTCATGCGATGAATTTCGATGGCGCATCTGTCGATGCCGAGCTCCCGGACGGCAGGCGACCAGCTCTTCAGTGAACCGCTGATCAAGAGCTGGCCCGGGTGTGCGGTGGACGTGCCCTGGATCGCGTCGATCGAGCTATTCAGCTCGAAGCGCGCGTTGGCACCGGCCGTTCCCCGGGCGAGGAAGTCGCCCGATTTTCGGAAGACCTTGCCGGGGGCGAGCTGGGCTAACGCCTGGCCGATCTCCTCGGACGCAGGCTCGCTCATCCCCATGTCCTCGGGCTCCACGGCTTCGATGAGGGACCAGTGCAGAAGGACCTGGGGAAGCGGCCGATCGGCCTCTTCGATCAAGGCCTTGGCGTCGTCGATGAAGCGGGTCGCGCCGCCGAGGGTCAGGACGGGGACGCCATCGGAGTAGCCGATTTGAAGCCCCGGAACGCTGGATTGAAGGAGCTGAACCGCGGCCATCGTATCCAGGAACTGAAGTCGAACGCGGGCCTGTCCGAACCCCTCGGGAGTGGACGCGTCGGCTTCCTCCGACGGCTTGAGTTCCTGGTCGAGGCGCCGGAGCAGCTCCATCGCCTGGCGGCTCCCCTCCGGGAAGTCCTGGACGGCGATGGTGTCTCCCATGAGAACGAAACGGTCGCTCACTTTCTCGTCGATGAACCCCAGGGAATCGACTTCCTTCCACATCACGATCGTCGGCGTGAGCGCCGCGGAGTACCCGATCAGCCGGCTCGCTGACGTCTCGGGACGATAGAACGAGAGCACCAGTTCCGAGGCCTTCTTCGTATCGACGCGCACCTGCTCGGGCTCCTGCCAGATCGGGGCGGTGGGTGAGGCGCTCGACGCGAGTGGGATGAGCGAGAAGGCGAGGGCCAAGGCAGTCTTTGGAATACGCATGGTGAGGTCTTGGGTCAGGGACGGGAGGGATGGTTTGGTTGGATGGGGGGAGCTCAGCGTTCAGCGCTCAGCGCGCGCCGGAGCCCCCGGCTGAACGAGCACGACTCGAACGTTGCCGGTGACGAGTTCGATGCGATCGCGGCTGGCGGTGAAGCGGTCGCCTTCGAACCGCGTCGCGGCGTTCTCCACTGGCGCCGGAGGCTGGACCACACCAGCAACGGTTTGCTCCGGCTCGTTCGCCGGTTCTACTGCGTGCGACGTCAGCCAGTGAACGATCAGAAGCGCGGCGATGAGCTCGAGGGAATGGAGCGCAAGCCGCCAGCGCTTGGGCCGGGAGGGGCGGGCTGGAGTCGCGCGCTTCGCCCACCCGGGCAAGGCCGCGGGCGCCGTCCGTTTCGATTCCTCGGCCCACGCTGCCTGCAGCCAGTGCACGACGGCCTGGGACCGGGGGTCCGCGTCGGACAGCGGCTCCGCGGGCAGAGTCGGTGCCTCCGCGGCCTCCTGTCGCCAAAGGTTGCGCAGCTCGGCGAGCTCCTTGCCGAGCCCCTCGCCGGCCGGATCCTGGTCTTCGCCGGTACTCATGGGTGGTCTCCAGAGGTGAGGGCCTCACGCAGCCTGCGGCGTGCCATGGAGAGGCTCGCGCGCACGGTGGACGCAGAGACATCGAGGGTGCTCGCGGCGTCGGTCGAGGTGAGCCCCTCCAGGTCGACCAGCACGAAGACCTCGCGCTCGCGCGGAGGGAGCAGCTGGAGCGCCGCGTCGATTCTGGAGCTCAGCTCGCCGTTCTCGGCGGCGACCTCGGGACTCGGCGCGTGCTCCAGGGCCCAGCCCGCGCCAGCCGCGCGTTCGTGCTCGTCCCGCCGCGCATCGGCGCGCATCTGATTGCGGCAGTGGTTGAGCACCACGGCCCTGGACCAGGCCCCGAAGGACCGATCGGGACTCCAGGTCGAAAGAGCATCATGCAGCTTCAGCATGATGTCCTGGGCGACATCCTCCGCGCTCGCACGGCTCGCCAGGAAACCGCGACAGAGTCGCAGCACTCCTGGATGGACGGCGGCGTACCAGCGCCCGAGGTCGTCGCCCGTTTCGCGCAGCCGCCGCGCCACCGCCTCGATCTCGGCGTTCTCGTCCGTCGGAGATCCGACGGGAGCATCTGTCGTGGGCTGGGCGGGGTGCATGGGGGTGAGGCAGACGAGCGAGGTGCCCGTTCCCTTCCGTTACACCGGGCCCTCGCTGAACGCTGGGTTCGAAAGGGAGAAAACCATGGATCGCGGATCCTTCATACGATCCGGCTATCCTTGACCTGATGTTCGCTTCCCAGCTGCTCCTCGTGGCCCTTGCGCCCCTCGCCCAGACCTCGACGCCCTCCCTCCAGCTCATCGCCGATACCACCAACGGCCTCGTCGATCCCATCTCGATGGCGTCGATCCCGGGCGACGATCGACTCTTTCTGGTGGAGCGCGAGGGCCAGGTCCGCGTCCTTCGGAACGGCGTGATCGAGCCCGCGCTCTTCCTCGATTTTCCCGCTCCTCTTGCCCTCACCGTTTCGACGGGCCTGCGCGCTGTCGCCTTCCATCCCAGCTACGCGAGCAACGGTTTCGTCTACTGCTGGTACGACGCGCCGAGCACCTCGGGGGCGATCGTGGACGCGGTGCTCGGGCGGATGACGCGCTCCGCGTCGCAGCCTGGATCCCTCGATCCAGCCAGCCTCGTCGAGATCTTGCGCGCGCCCCAGGCGAACTACGGCCACGCCTGCGGGTCGCTGGAGTTCGGCCGCGACGGCTACCTCTACGTGCTCCTCGGGGACGGCGGCAACCCTGGCGATCCCGGGTGCAACTCCCAGGATCCGTCGACGCTCATGGGATCCCTGATGCGCATCGACGTCGATAGCGCGTTCCCCTACGCCGTCCCCGCGGACAATCCGTTCGTCGGGGACCCAGCGATCCGCGACGAGATCTGGCACCGTGGCTTCCGTCACCCGTGGAAGTGGTCCTTCGACCGCGTGACCGGTGATCTGTGGATCGCGGACGTCGGACAGGCGACCCGCGAGGAGATTGACTTCGTGCCAGCGGGAGTCGGCGGGCTGAACTTTGGCTGGAAGGTGATGGAGGGCACGGCCTGCTTCAACGCGAGCGGTTGTGCGGCCGGCGTCGCGCCCTGCGGTGACGCTTCCTACACGCCGCCGCTCTACGAATATGACCACAGTCTTGGGTGCTCGATCACCGGGGGCTTCGTCTACCGCGGTTCCGACCTGCCGCATCTGCGGGGGCACTACGTGTACGCAGACTTTTGCAGCGGCCGTGTGTGGAGCTTCCGGCGCGGCCCCGGCGGTCAGATCGAGGCCTTCACCGAGCGCACGGCCCAGTTCCAGCCCGCGAGCGGCGGCCACCTCTCCGCTCCTGTGGCCTTCGGCGAGGACGGTTTTGGCGAACTCTACCTGATCGACTACGCGGACAAGGAGCTCTACCGGCTGGGCCGCGATGAGGACGTCACCTCTTACTGCGTGGCGGCGCCCAACGCCGCCGGTCAGGCGGGCGCGCGCGCCACCGCGACTGGCTCGACGAGCCTCGCCGCCAATGACCTCTCCTTCCGGGTGGATGGACTCCCACCCGCGTCCTTCGGCCTCTACTTCTACGGCTCCGAGGTCACGAACGTTCGCTCGGGCAACGGCTACCTCTGCGTCGGAGGCGGCCTCTTCCGCCTGCCCGTGGCCCAGTCGAATGCGTCCGGTGTGCTGACCCTCAACGTCGACTCCAGCGTGCCTCCCATGGCGGCCGGCGCGGGAGAAGTGAGCGTGGGAACGACGTGGGCGTTCCAGTGCTGGTACCGTGACGTGGGCGGGCCGCTCGGCCAGCCCTACAATTTCTCGGATGCGCTGTCCGTGCAGTTTCGACCCTGACGCCCGCGTTCGACCCCAAGAAGCTCGGAGACCCCAGCATGTGTGACGAATTCACCTCCCGGTCCGATGAAGCCAACCTCTCTCGCCGCGGTCTCACGCGCCGCGAGTTCGCGGCCCTTGGCGCCAGCGCTGCGCTGGCGGGCTGTTCTGCGGCATCGCTCCGCGGTTCTGGGAGCTCCGAGTTGACCGAGCAGACCGTGGAGATCTCGACGCAGGACGGTATCGCCGATGCCTTTTTCGTTCACCCGGCGACGGGGCAGCATGCGGCCGTGATCATGTGGCCGGACGTGGCGGGCCTGCGCGAGTCGAAGCGGGTCATGGCGCGGGCGCTCGCGGCCGAGGGCCATGCGGTCCTTGTCGTCAATCAGTACTACCGCGGTCAGCCCGCGCCGCTCCTGGAGACCTTCGCCGACTGGCGCACGCCCGAGGGCAAGGCCAAGATCGCGCCCCTGCGCCAGCAGCTCGACCCCGAGGCCATCACCCGCGATGCCCGGGCCTTCGTCGACTTCCTCGACGCTGAGGAGCACGTGGACAAGAACCGCGGAATCGGCAGCTGTGGCTACTGCATGGGCGGCTCCTTCACGGTGCGAACGGCGGCGGCCGCTCCGGGCCGCGTTCGCGCCGCGGCGTCGTTCCACGGCGGCGGGCTGGCGACCGACGCGCCCGACAGCCCTCACCGCCTGCTGTCGAAGACCGAAGCCTCGTTCCTCTTCGCGATCGCGCAGAACGACGACGAGCGCGATCCCGAGGCGAAGGTCTCGCTGCGTGAAGCGGCGGACGCTGCGGATCGCCCGGCCGAGATCGAGGTCTACCCCGCGGATCACGGCTGGTGCGTGCCGGACTCGCCCGCGTGGAACGAGGAGGCGGCGGCACGCGCCTTCCAGCGAATGCTGGTGCTCTTCGGAGCGCTCTGAGCAAGCAGCCCCCGAGGGGGCGCTCGTTCGGTTTCGCCTCGGGATCGGACGCGAACCGAGTAAGCTGCTGCCCCATGGCGCACGCAGCATCGGTCTCGACGAATCGCAGGTTTCTTGGCTGGGACGGGCCCTTGCTCGAGCGCGCAGCGCGGGCAATGGTCCAGGGCATCCATGAGCCCATGGGGCTCGCCCATGTGCTGGTCGCCGTGCCCGGCGCGCGCGCCGGGCGAACGCTGCTCGGCTACCTCGCCGCGGCCTCGCGTGAGCGCGGATGGAAGGGGTTCTTTCCGCCGCGCGTGCTGACCCAGGGGCGACTCGTCGACGAGCTCCTGTGCACCACCCAGCCCAGCGCCGACCGAACGACCCGGACGCTGGCCTGGGAGCGCGCGCTCCAAGAGGCGGACGCCGAGACCCTCGCCCGACTCGTGGCCCAGGTCCCGCCGCGCACCGATCGTTCGGCGTGGTGGCGCATCGCCGAGGACCTCCGCACGGTCCACGCGGAGCTTGCGGTCGAGGGGTACGACTTCCTGCGCGTGCGGGAGCGCATGGGCTCTGACCTCGCCGGCGGATCCGTGCCCGCGTCCGAGCTGAAGCGCTGGGAATCGCTCGCGTCGGTCCAGGCCACCTGGCGCGAGGAGCTGCGCGCCCTCGGAGCGATCGATCCCCACGAGGGGCGCTTCGCCGCGCTCACGGAGGGAAGCGTCCAGCGGGACGCCGAGGTGATGCTCGTCGGGATCGTGGAGGTCAGCGGATTGCTCCGGCGAGCCCTGGCCGAGCTGGAGACCACGACAGAGGTGCTGATCTTCGCGCCCGAATCGGAGGCCGGCGGCTTCGACGAGTTCGGCGCGCTGCGCCCGGAGGCGTGGATCGGTCGCAGCGTGCCCCTGCCGCTGGAGCGCTGGCGCGTCGTGCGAACGCCCGAGGACCAGGCTCGCCTGACCGTCGCGATCGCCGCGTCGTCGGAGTCCCTGGAATACGCGGGTGACCTGTCGATCGGCGTGGCGGACGACGAGGTCGTGCCGTACCTCGTCCGGCGCCTGGAGGCGGCTGGCGTTCGCGCGCGAGACGCCGCCGGCACGCCCTTCTCCCGGACGGCACCTGCGCGACTGCTCGCCGAGCTTCGCATGTTCCTGGAGACGCGTTCGTCGGCGTCCCTGGCCGCGCTCGTTCGGCATCCGGACCTGGAGCGAGCGCTCCGCTCACGGCTGGACTTCGATCCCGTGCTTCGACTCGACGACTATCGGCCCGAGCACCTGCCCCGACGATTCGACCTCCAGGAGCCCGACGTCGCCGACGCGGCGCGCCGCAGGCGCGACGTCGAGCCATTGCTCGAAGCCCTCCACGGCATCCTCGGACCCCTGGCGTTGAACGAGCCCCGCTCCCTGGCGCGCGCCGCCGACGATCTGCGCGAGTCGCTGCGGCGAATCTACACCGACCATCCGCTGCTGTTGCAGGAGGTCGAGCCCGAGGACGCGGAGGACGCCCGCGTCCTTCGCGCTTCGCTCGAGGGCGCCGCCAGCGCGCTCGTCACCCTGGAGACGACGCCGCCCGAGGTCGCCGGCGAGGCCTCGCCCGCGGCGGCGATCGGTTTGCTTCTGCGCATCGGCGAGGCGGAAGCGCTCATCGCGCCCGCGCCCGTTCCGACCGATCAGCCTTCCGTCGAGCTGCTCGGGTGGCTGGAGCTGCTCCTCGATACGGCGCCGCATCTGGTGGTGACGGGCTTCAACGAGGGGCGGGTGCCCGCTTCGGCGGAGGGCGACTCGTTCCTCCCCGATCGCGTGCGAGGCGCGCTCGGCCTGGAAGACGACGAGCGCCGGACCGCGCGCGACATCTACATCACGACCGCGCTGCTCGCGTCGCGGGGTGAGCGCGTCACGTTCGTCAGCGGGCGCCAGACCCGCGATGGCGATCCGATCTTCCCGACGCGGCTCGCGTTCCTGTGCGACCCGGCGGAAGCGGGCGAGCGCGTCGATCACGCGCTCGCTCCCGAGGTCTTCGCGCCCGTGGTGCGTGTCGACCACGACGGGGAAGAGGAGTTCCCGCCGTACGTGCTCGACCGGCCCGCGCCGGACACGCTCGCGGTCACCGCGTTCAAGGCGTACATGGAGTCGCCGGTGATGTTCCACATCCGCCGGATCCTCCGCGCGGAAAGCGTTGACGATCGCCTGGGCGAGATGGATCCGCGGAGCTTCGGTACGTTCACGCACGAGATCCTGGAGGAGTTTGCGCGGGGACCCGTGAAGGACTCTGAGGACGAGGCGACGATCTACCGCTTCCTGGAGAAGACGGTCGTGCGCCTGCGCCAGCGGTTCTTCCCGGAGGAGGTGCTGCCCGCGGTGCCGCTGCAGATCGAACAGCTCAAGCTGCGGCTGCAGAGCTTCGCGAAGTGGCAGGCGGCGACGGCCGCCGAGGGCTGGCGGATCCGAGAGGTCGAGTGGAGCCCGAACGCGAAGTCGGAGGGCGCACGCAGGGGCTGCGTCGAACTCACGATGAAGGGCGCGGATTCGATCTGGGTCAAGGGCAAGATCGACCGCATCGACCAGCACGCGGACGGGCGCTGGCGCGTCCTCGACTACAAGACGAGTCACAAGAGCAACGAGCCTGAGTCCGTGCACCGCAAGATCCGCCGCAAGGAAGGCACGACGGAGTGGCGCGACCTTCAGCTGCCGCTCTACGCGCACATGACCCAAGAGCTGACCGGGAACCTCGAGAAGGGCGGCAAGGTGCCCGAACTCGGCTACCTGAACCTTCCCGGGAACGGCGGCCCCGTGGAGCTGAAGCCCGTGCGCTGGGACGCCGCGGTGATCGCGGACGCGCTCGAGACGGCGCGCGAGGTTGCGGCGAAGATTCGCCAGGGTGACTTCCGCGATCTCGGCAAGCCGCGCGGACTGGAGCCGATCGAAGAGGAGCTGCTCGGCATCGGTCTCGTCGTGCCGCCGGACTCGGGCGCGGATGAAGACGAGAGCTTCGGCTCGGACGGAGGTGCAGCATGAGCGGTCAAGGGCAGCTATTCGTGGACGATCTCTTCAGCTCGGACGCGGTGAATCCGCACCGTCTGCTGCTGGCGTCGGCGGGCACCGGCAAGACCTTCCAGCTCGCGAACCACTTTGCGGGTCTGCTCGTGTGCGGGGTCGAGCCGGATCGGGTGCTGGCGACGACGTTCACGCGCAAGGCGGCGGGGGAGATCCTGGACCGCGTGCTCGGGCGCGTTCGAGAGGCGGCGCGTGACGACGAAACGGGCGTCGAGGCGCGCGGTTTTCTTCTGAAGACGATCGAGCGCATGAACCCCGAGGCGGCGGCGGCCGGTCTCTCGGCTGCGCACTGCACCCAGGTCCTCGCGGCCCTCGTGCGGCGCATCGATCGCTTTCAGATCCGCACGCTCGACGCGTTCTTCGTGCGTCTCGCGCGGCTCTTCGCGATGGAGCTCGCGATCGCCGCCGAGTGGCGAATCACGGACGTGGTGGAGGAGCGCGCGCTCGTGGCCGAAGCGGTTGCGCGGGTCCTCGACGGGCTGGAGTTTCCTGTCAGGCTCGAGCTTCTGCGGGGCATGACGCGGGGGGCCGAGCAGCTCGGCGCCGAGCGAGCGCTGGTGGAGACGGTCGAGAGCGCCGAGGAGATCGCGCGGGACGCGGTTCCCGGGGCCTGGCGGAAGATCCTGCCCCTCGAAGGACCGTCGGCCGCCGAGCTCCAGGACGCCATTCGCACCACGAACGAAGCGCCCGTGCCGCTGACCAAGAGCAAGACGCCGATGAAGCGCTGGGAGAGCACGCTCGCGGAGCTTCGCGATCTGCTCGAGGCTGCTGATTCAGCAGAGCTGCCGAAAGCGCTGCTCGGGAACTCACTCGTTCAAAGGGCGCTCGCGGACGAACCTTACGACCGCCGGGAGATCGATCCGGAGCTGAAGGACGCGCTCGTCCTGCTAGGCCGCCAGGTGATCGTCCAGCGGGTCCAGCAGCTGATCGATCGGAACCTCGCATCCGAGGCCTTCCTCACGCACTTCACGGACGCGGATCGCAACCTGCGCGCCGAACTCGGCGCCTACCGATTCCAGGACTTTCCCCGCGCGCTTCTCGAGGGGCCCGCGCGCCAGGCCAGCGAGACCTGGACGACCGAGCTCGGCTACCGCCTCGACGCGCGACTCGATCACCTGCTCCTCGACGAGTTCCAGGACACGGCCCCGAGCCAGTGGCAGCTGCTCCTGCCGCTCGCCCAGGAGGTGCTCGGCGACGGCACGGGCGAGCGCAGTTTCTTCTGCGTGGGCGACGTCAAGCAGTCGATCTACGGCTGGCGGGGCGGCGAACCGCGGCTGCTCCAGCGCATGGCGCAGCGCCACCCGGTGCTGGAGCCGGAGACGCTCACGCAGAGCTACCGTTCGTCCTCGATCGTGATGGATACCACCAACAGGATCTTCGAGTCGATCGCGGAGGCGGCGTGCCTGCAGGGTCCGGATCGACGCTCGGCGTACCAGGCCACGCTCGCGTGGGCGGCGGACTTTTCGGAGCACACGACCGCCAAGACGGAGCTCGCGGGCGAGGCGCGGCTCTGGCAGGCGCGGCCCGCGATCAAGGACGTCGAGAAGACGCTGGACCCCTGCATCAGGCTCGCGGTCGAGCGCGTGGCGGCGCTGCGTGAAGCCCACCCCGACGCATCCATCGCGGTCCTGGTGCGGGCGCGGGCGCAGATCGCGCGGCTCCGCTTCCTCCTGGGCGAACTTGGCATCGAGGCGAGCGACGAGGGCGGCAACCCGTTGACCGATGCGATGGGGGTGACGTGGATCCTCGCGCTCCTGCAGCTCGGGGATCACCCCGGCGACGGGGTGGCGGCGCTCCAGGTCGCGCGCTCTCCGTTCGCCGCGCGCTACGGGGTTCTTCCCGAAGGCATTGGCACGGCGGAGGGGCGGGAGGCCGCACAGCTCGCGTCGAACCGCGTGAGGAACGAGCTGATGCGCCGCGGCTACGGAGCGTTCGTCGATGAGCACGCGGCGCTCCTGGGCGATACGAGTTCCGCCTGGGACGTGCGCCGACTGGAGCAGCTGGTCGAGCTGGCGCTCGCCTTCGACGAGCGCCCGGGCCTGCGCCCCGTGGACTTCGTGGACAAGATCCGCGAGACCCGCGTGCCGGACCCCACGGCGTCGACGGTCAAGGTGATGACGATCCACGCGTCGAAGGGCCTGGAGTTCGACATCGTCGTGCTGCCGGAGCTCGGGAAGGGCATTCGACTGGCGCCGTCGGGCTTCATCGGAGGCCGGCGCAACGAGGTCGATCCGCCGACGGTGGCGACGGCGTGTCCGACCAAGGAGGTGGCGCATCACCATGAGCAGCTCGGTGAACTCTACAGGAGCGAGGAGCAGCGTTCGATGACCGACGCGCTCTCAGGCCTCTACGTGGCCATCACGCGGGCCGTGCACTGCGTCGAGCTGATCGTGCCGGTACCGTCGAAGTCCGCCAAGACCCCGTCGCTGCAGCACGCGAGCCTCGTGGCGGAGCCGCTGATGAAGCTCGGAACGGGCGCGCGGGATGGTGATCCCGAAGCGGAGTCGGAGGAGGGGCAGGCGTCGCTCCTGTGGGAGCATCCGGACTCGGATCCGAGCTGGTCGGCCGGCTCGGGGGACGAGCCGGTGACGCCCAGGGTGTTCGTGGAGGAGCGTCCGCTGGAGCTGAAGGCGGGCCACGGCCACCACGACGGCGAGCTGAAGGTCGCCTCGCGTCAGCACCACGTGTTCAGCAGCCGCGAGGACTTTCCGGTCGCGGCGGAAGCGCTCGACCTGTTCGCGCCCGTGAACGACGAGGGGCGAAGGCTGGGTGTCCTCGTGCACGCCCTGTTCGAAGATTACCACTGGTCGAACGACGATCCGCGCAGCGACGAGGAGCTGCATCAGATCTGCACGCGCCGTCTCCCTCGGATGCACGCGGGCGATGCCGAGGTGGACGAGGCGCTCGCGCGCTTTCATTCGGCGCGAAAGTCCAAGGCGCTGGCGCACCTCTTCGTCGAGCCAGAGACGGAGTACCGCCTCGCCACCGAGCGCATGTTCGACGTGGAGATCTCGGACCTCGACCGCGATCCGATGCGCTGGCGGGGAACCATCGATCGCCTCTTGCTGCGAATGGAAGGTGACACGGTGGTCGGCGCGCAGATCGTCGACTTCAAGACGGAGCCCGCGAGAGACTCCGCCGAGATCCTGCGCCGACATCGGGCCCAGCTCGAGGACTACCGCAGGGCGGTGGGGGAGCTCTTCGAACTCGAAGAGGCGTCGATCGAGTGCCTGATCGTCTGGCTTCCGGGCGCCGGGCAGGAGACGATCGTGGCGGCGTAGTGAGAACCGGGTTCGATCGTGGACCTTAAAACATTGGCCGCCCAATCCTCGGGAGGGCTCTCGGGAGACCGGTCAGCCCGGCTCCGCGGTCTTCGTCACCGTCTTGTCCTCGGACAGAATCCGCTCCCTCGACGTCCCGATGATGCCGGTCGCCAGGAGCTACCAGAGGCTCGTGACCACCCTGGAGCCCGATGACGCGGCCTGGACCCCATACTGGAGCATCCAGGGACTCAGCTCGCGCGAAAAGCCCGATGGAGACACCTGTGGCCTGACGCCACGCCGTTTCCGGGATTTCATTCTCTTCCGGCTCTCCCAGCACCCCCTCCAAGGCCTCCCTCCACCATGCGTTACCTCACCCTGGCTGCCCCTGCCGCTCTCCTCATCCTCGCCTCCTGCGGCTCCCCCGCCTCCCCCGGCGAGACCGAGGGTGCATCCAGCCCCGCTTCCTCCGAAGCGACCCAACCCGAAGCCCGATCAACCGAAGCCTCCATGACCCTCCCCGAGATCCCGTCAGAGTCCGTCTACGCCCTCTCCATGAACACCCTCGGCGGCGAGCCCGTCGATCTCTCGAAGTACGCTGGCAAGGTCACGGTCTTCGTGAACGTGGCGAGCAAGTGCGGGTACACGCCCCAGTACGCGGACCTTCAGAAGCTCTCCGAGGAGCTCGGCGGAGAGGACTTCGCCCTCGTCGGGATCCCCAGCAACGACTTCGGAGGCCAGGAGCCGGGCACCGCGGAGGAAATCCAGGCGTTCTGCTCCGAAAACTACGGCGTGACCTTCGACATGCTGGAGAAGGTCGGCACGAAGGAAGGGGACAGCGCCATCTTCGATGCGCTCGCGACGATGACCGGCAAGCGCCCGGGCTGGAACTTCTGCAAGTACGTCGTGTCCAAGGACGGTACGTCCGCCCTCTTCTTCGAGAGCAAGGCGAAGCCCACGGGGCCCGAGCTGCGCGGGGCGATCGACAAGATGGCGAGCCTGTAGCGACCCGATCCGGAACGAAGTGGCGGAGGCGGAGGGATTCGAACCCCCGGTGGGTTGCCCCACGTCGGTTTTCAAAACCGGTGCATTCAGCCAGGCTCTGCCACGCCTCCTCCATCCGCGCGCGCCGCTCTCGGCCTCGCTCGGACGCCGAGAAGCTTAGCGCGGAAGCTCGTAAAGCTCCAGCTTTGGTCCGGGTCGCCGCACGCGCCACAGATCCAGGAGCGGAAAGTCGAGCGTGGTGGGTAAATGGGCGTCCGGAACCGGCGCCGCGTCCTCGGGGACGCTGGCCACGCTCCACGCCGGGTGGACCGTCCAGACGGGGGACGCCGGGAGTTCCAGTGGCGCCAGCTTCCTGCCGGGCCCGCCGGGAAGCACCTCGCCCGTCGACGGGTCGACTCGCCCGGGGAGGGGTAGCGGCGGCATCGGGTCCAGGAGCGGGGGCAGGACTCCGTTCTCGGGGGAGCGATCCGTCAGGAGGAGGTGCGTTGCGCCCATCGCGGCGAGGGCGGACGCGGCTGTCTCACCGAGGTCCAGGGCGGCGGGCGAGGTCGCCGACGAGGCTTCACGGATCCACGTCTCGCCGTTGTGGAGCGAGTACTCGAACACGTCCTCCAGTCGGAGCACCGGCAGACCCTGCGGCTGCTCCAGGCTGGCCTCCAGCATCATCAGGCGGTGCGCCTCGCGGCCGTAGAGTTCGGAGCCGACCCGTTCACGCAGGCGCTTCGTCGTCCCGAGGGCGCCGAGGGTCTGGGGCGGCACCGGTCCGTAGACATCGATGGCGACCATCGCGCCCGCGGGCAGTCTGGCGATCAGCTCCTCGGCGACCGCGCGCGTGTCGGGCTGGCGCAGCACGTAGCCGAGACGCAGGGCCTGGACCAGCGGCAGCACCATCAGCACGGCGACCATCACCCTGCCCAGCGGCCTCCTCGCCAGCGCCTCCGCGAAGGCGCCCGCGGGCATCGCCATCAGAACGACCACAGGAATGATGTAGCGCACCTGCTCGTTGACGCCGACGAGGAACAGCGCTCCCCATACGAGCAGGAACGCACCGAGGGGCATCAGCGCTCGCCGGCGGAAGGCGCTGAAGACGCCGAGTGCACCCAGCACCAGGATGACCGGGTCGTAGCCGAAGAACGTGCGCATCAGCCCCTGGAGCGTCGCCAGGCTGAAGCCGACGCGCATCTGCGTTCCTCCGAACTGGATCGTCCACATGTCCTCGGTGACGAGGTCACCCGCCGCGACGCCGGTCACCGCGCCTTCTCCGTAGCGGAGATAGAACGGGTAGCCGACGACGGCAGCGAGGGCGACGAAGAGACCGACGCAGGCGAAGCCGCGCACGACGCGCTTGAGGAACGCCGTCCTGGCAGGCGCCAGCAGCTCGCCTTCGGGCCTCGGCGCCAGTGCCCAGGCAACACCGGCCATGAGGAGCGCGAGTCCACCGACGGGCAGGGTGGAGAACGCCATCGAGGCGATCACGCCGGTGAGCAGCAGTGAACGCAGCGAGCCGGTTCGCGTGTGAACCGCCGCGCCCCAAACGGTCGCCGCCAGCATCGCGGTCAAGGGAGCCCATGGCCGCTCGTGGGTGGACATCTGCACGTGTAGGAGGCTCGTGCCGCCGAACCACCCCGCGATCCAGGCTCCGACCCCGAACCCGGCGGCGCGCGCGGCCAGGAAGAGAAAGATGGCGACGCTCGCCGAGAGCACGGCGCACACGATCCGCGCCAGAAGGTGCGCGCGCCACGGGTTCTCCTGGAGCTTCGCGCCGAACTCACCGCTGCCCGCCCAGTCGCCCATGACCCGGCCGCGTGCGTACTCGGCGGCGTAGATCGGCAGCAGCGTATAGGGCAGCAGGTAGGGGTAGCTGGAGTACGCACCGGCCGGCGGGACGAGGTTCTTGTCCTTCGCCATGTTCAGTGCGTTCTTGACGATGTGCGTGTCCGGAACGTACGCGGCCCGCGGCGCGCCGTGGGCGATCGGCCAGAGCCTCAAGCCCAGCGGAACCACGAGGAGCAGGAGCAGCAGTCCGACCAGCTGTCCGCGCCGGGGCGTTTGGCCCGGCGCTGCGGACGGCGACGAATCGACCCCGGTCATTCGGCCAGATCAGAGTCGTCCTCGGACTCCGAATCGTCGCCTTCCAGGCCGAATACGTCCTGCTCCCCGTCTGGATCTTCGTCCGGATCTTCGTCCGGCATCAGGTCCTGGGACTTGTCGCTCCGGACCTCCTCCAGCACCGACTCGGCCACGCGGATCGGTGCGCCCGCGCGGAGCGCGATCGCCAGCGCATCGCTGGGGCGCGCGTCGACGAGGACCTCCTGCTCGAGGGAACCATCGGTCCCGGGCACCGCGAGCCGCAGCTGGGCGTAGAACGTGTTCGACTGAAGGTCGACGATGTCCACGCCGAGCACCTGGCTCCCGAGCGCCTTGATCGCGCTGACCGTGAGCTGGTGGGTAAGCGGGCGCTGCGGCGTCACGCCCGTCACCAGCCGGTGAATCTCTGCCGCCTCGCCGGTCCCGATCACGATCGGGAATCCGCGCTGCTGACCGAGCTTCTCCGGGTCGTTCTCTTCCAGGAAGATCCACTGCTGATCCGAGCGCTCACGCAGCACCACGCGTACCAGCCGGAGCGGGATCAGCGTGGGATTCGGGTGGGAACCCTCGGGGAACGATGGATCGGAGGTCGGCATGGTGGAGGGGCGGCTCGTGGGCTTCCTTTGAGTATGACCATGGCGAGGGCGCGGGCAACCTGCAACCTCCCGTCCCCGCGGATCTTCTTGGGGGCTCCTCGGGAGGACCTTCGGACGTTCCATCCCTTGTGGACGGGGCCATCGGCGGCGACACTCTTCCGCCATGACGCCCGATCGCTACCCGGACAACCCCGTGCTCGCCTCCGCGTGGCGCGGGGATCGAATCGAATCGGTCCACCGCGGGTCCTGGTGCCTCGTGGATTCGAGCGGGCACGTCCTCGAGCAGGCGGGGACGATCGAGCATCCTTTCTTCACGAGGAGCGCGGTGAAGGCCCTTCAGGTGCTCCCGCTCTTCGAATCCGGGGCCGCGGCGCGCTACGCCCTGACCGACGAGGAGGTCGCGCTCGCGGTCTCCTCGCACAACGCGGAGCCGTGCCACGTCGAGACGGCGCTGGGACTCCTGGCCCGGATCGGCCTCGGGCCGGAGTCGCTAGGCTGCGGGCCGCAGCCTCCCGGCGACTCCGATGCGCGGTTCGCCCTGAAGTCGAGCGGCGGTCGCCCCGCTCGGATCCACAACAACTGCTCGGGCAAGCACGCGGGCTTCCTCGCGCTCACGCGCCACCTCGGCGCGGACCCCGCGCGCTACCTCGACTTCGAATCGGAGTCCCAGGTGCTCGTGCGCGCGGCCGTCGCGGAGATGTGCGGTGTCGCTCCCGAGAGCCTCGGACGGGCGACCGACGGATGCAGCGCGCCGACGTTTCGGATGTCGCTGCGCGCCGTCGCCACCGCCTTCGCGCGCTACACGACGCCGGACGGCCTGGCGCCCGAGCGGCGCGCCGCCGCCGAGCGCGTCGTCGCCGCCGTTCAGAAGCACCCGGTGCTGCTCGCCGGTCGTTCGAAGCGGATCTGCACGGCGCTCGTCGAGGCGTCCGGGGGCAAGCTGTTCCCGAAGATCGGCGCCGAAGCTGTGTACGTCATCGGTGTGCCTGGCCGCGACCTGGGGCTCGCGGTGAAGATGGACGACGGCGGGATGCGCGGGTTGCACGCCGTGGTGATCGGACTCCTCCGGCGCCTCGACCTTCTGGAGGCATCCGTCGCCGACGCGCTGGAGAGCTATGCGCAGACGACGCTTCGGAACTGGGACGGCCTGGTGATCGGTCGCATCACGCTGCCGTGATCCTTCACGTTCTGCGAGCCGGCTGCGCGCGTGTCCTCGTCGCTTGCGCGTTGGGGGCCCTCTTGGGGACTCTCTCCCCGGCGATGGGCTCGCAGGCCTCGGACGTCGACGAGGAGATGTGGATCCGCGCCGCCGCCCGGAGGCTCCAGCGTTCGGCCGGCCCTTCCGGACCGGCCGAACGCGGCGACGTCGAGGCGGTGCTCCCCGGGCGGCCCCCATGGATGGAAGAGCTGGCGTGGCTCGAGGCCCTGTCTCGCGCAGGGCGGACAGCGGACCCAGCGCTCGCCGCGGAGCGACCCGACGAGCGCATCGAGCTGTTCGCCGCGCGGCTCCGCGTGCTGGCCTCGGACGGCCCGGCGTTCGAGGAACGTCTCGCCCGCGGACTGCGCTCGCCCTTCGCGGCGATGCGCGCGGCCGCCCTCGAGCGCGCGGCGCTATGGACGCTGGAGCCGAGCGCACTCGATGGGGCCGCCGCTCGGTTCCTGGCGCGGGAGCTGTCCCTCGGCGGCCTCGAGCCGGACCTCACGGACCACCTGTTCGAGCTGGCGCTTCGCTCGGCGGGAGGGCGACGGCTGGGGGTCCTCCTCGCGCTTCCGATCGCGGGCGAGACGCTGATTCGACTCGATCGAGGCGGCTGGGACCCGGCGCTCGGCTTCATGGAGGATCTACTCGGCGTGCCGCTCACGAAGGCGGAGCTCGCGAGCCTGCGTGACCTCGGAGCGGACCCGGGAGCGCTGGCCTGCCTCGAACTCGTGGCACGGGTGCGCGACGGGCTGGAGGTGCCAGCTCCTTCGGTCGAGGTGATCGTCTCATCCATGGGCGATGGATCGCGGGACCTCGACGCCACCGTCGAGGCCTTCCTCGATGCGCTCGTGATCGACGCGCGGCACCTGGGCGACGAGACGGTCCGCGCGCTCGGCGAGGCGCTCGTCCGGTCGGTCCGCGAGGCGACGGAGTCGGAGGGCGCAGGCGGAACGGAGCGGCGTGATCGCCTGATCCGAGCCGCCGCCCGGATCCTGCCCTTGGCGCGCCAGCTCGAACTCGGTCTCGGCTACCGCGAGGACGAGGCGCTGGAACTCTGGTTTGCGCTCGATCGAGCGGAGCGCTGGCGCGGCGGTCCCGAGGTCGTCGAGGCCCTCGCGCTCTGGCTGGAGCATCCCGCGTCGGCCGTGCGGGACGCCGTGGTGCGGGCCGTCGGCCCGCGCTACGCCTATGGCGATCGCGGCGACTTCGAGCCGCTCCTGGTCCTCGCACTCGAAGATCCGGATCCCACGCTGCGCTCGCTCAGCTTCGCGTGGCTCGTGAAGTCCGATCGTCGTCTCGCGCCCCAGGACGCGCTCGGTCCGGTGCTGCGCGCGGCGTGGGACGCCGAAGGCCACGGCGGCGAGGGACCCGCGCTGACCGAGCGGCAGGCCCGCTGGCTCGCGCAGTTCCCGCGGGACCGGAACCCGCGTCACTACCGGGACGCGCTCCTCGGGTTGCTCTCGCTGTCCGGCGCCTCGACCGAGGTCATCGGCGCGGGCAGCCTGGAGCTGCTCGGGGCGCTGGTCGGCGACCAGGAGGTGTTCGCTCGCGTCTCTCTGCTGGCGGAGCGCAGCCTCGTCGGACTGGAGGCTGCCCGGGATCTGGGGGCGCGCTTGCCGTTCGACTCGGCCGCAGCGCGCGCGATCCGGATCCTGCAGCGCGTCGATCCCGGCGCCGCCGAGGAGATCATCGACGGCGCTCTTCGACGTTCGATGCACCTCATGCACGGGCCGGAGACGCCGGAGGATGCGCGGCCGCAGCTTCCGAAGTCGGCGGCCGGGCTGCTCGGGCTGACGCCCGGTGGACGGCAGCGGCTGGTTTCGTACCTGGGGGATTCGGTCCCGCGACGCGTGCGTTTCGAGGCGGCGCTGCAGCTCTTGAAGCGTGGCCATGGTGCGGGAGGCACCGGGGCCTCCCGCGCCTACGAGGCGAGCGCGGAGCGGCTGATGGCGGACTACGACGGCGTCGATGGAGCGCTCCGGCTCCGGGCGCTGGATGCACTGGGGGAGGAGGTTCTTGGCGCGCTTCCGTCGGTGGAAACTTTCCTCGCGGCGCTCTCTGGAGCCGGCATCGATCAGTCCGAGAGGACGGCGGCGATCGACGTGCTCGGACGTCGAGGGCATCTGCGCGCGCTCGAAGCGGTGCTGGACGCCGCGGTCGAAGTCGTTGGATCTGACGCCGCGACGATCGATGCGGCGGCGTTCGCGGCGCGCGCCCTGCGGCATTCGGTCGGTCGATCGGCTGCGGGAACTGCTTTCCAGCTCGGTGCACGAACGCTCCGGAAGATCGAAGACCGAGCGCGCCGGGCCACGCAGCTCGAGACCGTGCGAGGCGCGCTGCTCGAGGCGCTCGCAGAGCTGCTCGTGGCGGGGCTCGATCCGACGCTCGTCCCGGACGATGAGCGCCGGGCGCTCCTGGCGCGTTTCCTCCGGGAGCCGATCCGGTCCGAGGAAACGGCGGCCAGCGCGGGATTCGGTCGCCAGCGGCGGATCGAAGCGAGCTTCCTGTGGGCCTCGGAGCTGGCGGCACTCAGGACGCTGGGCCGGAGGTCGGAGCTTCTGGAGGAGGCGATCGGGCCCGAACCGCGATGGGGGCGCCTCGATGGGCGACTGCTGCTCGCGCTCGCGCACGTGGCCGCAGAGGCCGGTAGCGCCGCTCTGGCGCAGGACCTGAGCGGGGCGGCGGCGATCGCGCTGGAAGGGGAGGGGGTCGCCCAGGACCACGAGCGCAGGCTCGCCGAGGCGCGGTGGCTCCACGCGTGGCTGGCGCTCGAGGGATCGCGCGAGGCGGAGGCGGCCCGCTCTCTGCGCGCGCTCCTGGGCTCCTATCGAACGGGCGACCTCGGGCGGGGCGTCCTGCGCGCGATGCTGCCCTCGATTCGTCGGCCGGTGGCGTCGGCCCATGCGCGCTACCGGCGAGCGATGGCCGGGCCGTCAGGAAACCCGCTGGAGACAGCCCGTTCCAGCGCGTGGAGACGGCTGGAGTAGCGCGTCCACGGATGCCGCCTCGTCGATGACACCTCATCGATGACACCTCATCGATGACACCGGGCGGTGCGCTCACGTATAGTCCCACCATGACCACACAAGCCATCGATCAGCCCGACGGCGCTGTCGACGCCCTCGGCGACGGCATCGGCTTCGTTGCTCTCGTCGACCGCATGCAGCAGGACCCGGCCCTCAAGGTCGTCAACAGCGCGCGGATCTCCTACGACAAGCAGAAAGACGGCTTCGACGAGAAGGACAAGAAGCTCTGCTCTTTCCTCTGGGAGCACGGACACACCTCGCCCTACCGGCACTCGTTCTACACCTTCCACTGGAAGGCGCCCCTCTTCGTCTTCCGTCAGGCGTTCAAGTACCAGGTCGGAAGCGGCTGGCGTACCTACGAGGTCGACGGGAACGAGGTATCCCTGGAGGTCTTCGACGTGATGTTCGATACCGACAAGGGCTGCTCCTGGAACGAGGTCTCCGGGCGCTACGTCAAGTGGACGCCCGAGTTCTACGTGCCCAGCACGATGCGCGCGAACCCGCCCCACGGCAACAAGCAGGCGTCGGTGGATCTCCCCGCGGACTTCGACCACGGGGGTGAGCACGCGGCGATGCTCGCCGAGTGCCACGAGGCCTTCGAACGCTACGAGGCGCGTATCGAACGCGGGGTGGCCAAGGAGATCGCGCGGATGCTCCTGCCCCAGAATCTCTACACCCAGGCGTACTGGACGGTGTCGCTCCAGGGCGTCCTTCACTTCCTCGATCAGCGCCTCAAGAAGGACGCACAGTTCGAGATCCGCGCCTTCGCGCGCGGGATCGCGGAACTCGTGAAGGACGACCTGGAGCGCGTGGGCGCCCAGCTCGATCTGGACTGAAACGGAAGGAGAGCTACTTCCCGATGGCGGCCTTCCACGCGGCCTCGCCGCCGACCACGGGAAGCGAGATCGAGGACCCCGCGAGGTCGACCGAGAGGACGGTGCCGTCCTTCGGCTGAAGCGTGAACTCCGGGTCCGTGCAGAAGATCATCAGGCCGATCTGCTCGCCGACCGGGATGATCTGGTCGTCGGGCATCAGCTGGAAGCTCTGGTCCACGAACTGTCCGGGCTTCAGGGGCTCGGATTCGCGGATGGACTTCGCGTTCTGGGGGTCGGCCCAGCCGCGCGAGATGAGGTTCTGGGTGATCTGTTTCGCGTCTTCGACCCAGGGCAGGGAAACGAGGTAGACGGACAGGTTCGCCGCGGGCGTGCTCGACGCGACGCGCAGCTTGACCTCGTAGTGGCCGGAGAGATGCACGGGCGCCTCGAGAACCGGGCTGGCGAAGAGGAGGCGGGACTTCGACTCCGCCGCCATGGCGTGGGTGGCGCTCAGCGTGGCGCGGGCGTCGACGATGTCCTCTGTGCCGGTACCGGCGGCCATGGAGAGGGTGCCGATCGCGTTGCCGTCGCCGCTCGGACGCAGCGTCACGGGCGCGGCGTTCGGGTTCGGGTAGTCGGCGTACGGCGTCGGCTCGTTCTTGGCCGCGTCCTCGCGCACGATCCAGGCCCGGGGCATGTCGTCGACGTCGTTCGGGACGCCGTAGAGGTAGTGGGTGAACCACTTGTTGACCATGGAGAGGGGCGGATCGCCGCCGTGGCCTCCCTGGTGGTAATAGCACATCGTCGGGAGGCCCTTGGCCTTGAGCGCCTCGTAAATCCGAACGCTGTGCTCGGGCATCACGTTCCAGTCGTTGAAGCCGTGGGCCATGAGAACGGCGGCCTTCACCTTGTCGAGCTGGTTGCCGTAGTCGCGGCCCGCCCAGAAGTCGTTGTAGTCGCCGGTGACGCGGTCCTGGTTCCTCTCCATGTCGTCCTCGCGGACGATCTGGTTGCAGTTGGCGCGGCCGGCGGGATCGCCGCTGTGCACGAAGTCGTAGAGCACGTCGATGTCCTCGCCCATGTAGCCGCCGGGGTGACGCACGAGGCCGTTCGATCGGTAGTAGTGGTAGTACGAGGTGTTCGGGGCGACGGGGATGATCGCCTCCAGGCCCTCGACGCCGGTGGTGGCGGCGGCCAGGGGCAGCGTGCCGTTGTAGGAGGTGCCGATCATGCCGACCTTGCCCGTGCACCAGTCGGCCCGGATCTCCTCGTCGCCGTCGATCGTCGTGAAGCCCTTGGCCCGGCCGTTCAGCCAATCGATGACGGCCTTCGGTGCGAGGGCCTCGTTCATGCCGCCGATCGTCGGGCAACCTTCGCTGTAGCCGGTGCCCGGGGAGGCCGAGTGGACCATGGCGAAGCCGCGCGGGACGAACTGGCGGATGTAGCTCCTTGAGTTCAGGGCGCGGAACTCGGGGCGCTCGATCTCGGGCGGGCTCGGGCGCTCGGGCGGCGTCGCGCCGATCTCGTGGTTGGGGTCCCAGAAGAAGGAAGAGTCCGCGCCGCTCACGCCCCAGTAGTAGGGGCTCGTCTCGTAGACGGCGGGAACCTTGAGGCCCTCGGTCGCGGTCTGGCCCGGGCGCGTCACGTCGACGTACACGCGGTCGAGTTCACCGTCGCGGTCGGAGTCGAACTCGGTTTCCACCCAGAGCGATTCCTGGAGCCATTCCTTGCTGTCCTTGAAGGCGTCGACGATCTGGGCCTCGCCGTCCTTGAAGACGGGGCGGGCGTCCTGGGTGGGCGCGGCGCCGCCAGGGGCGAGCGCGACGAAGAAGAGAGCAGCGGGGGTGAGCTGAAGCATGGAGTGTGGGCTCGGGTAGCTGGGAGTGGACAGGTCCCCATAGCCTACTGTGGGGCACCTCGCGCTGGCGCCCTGGGAAACGCGGGTCTTTGGTGGAGACCTGGCGCTGACCGCTGGCGCTGAACAAGACCTGAACGGAGGAGGGTGGAAGAAAGCGAACGACCGCGCTGGCTTTGCTAGCCTCTTCCGCGTGATTCAGCCCGTCCGTGTCTTCCGAGCGCTCACTCCGCCCGTCCTCATGCTTGGGGTGGTCGTCTCCTGCGGGCAGCCGAGCGCGGAGCCTCCTACCGAGCCTCCTGCCGAGTCTCTTATTGGGCGTCCGACGCCACCCCCGAAGGATCCATTCACGGACATCACCGCCGTATCCGGGGTCGACTTCTTTCACGCGGCGGGCGCCACGGGTGAGTGGGCTCTGTCGGAGGTGATGGGCGGCGGCGCGGCTCTCTTCGACATGGACGGCGACGGAGACCTCGATTTGCTGCTGCTCGCCGGCGCCAAGCGGCCCTTCGACCCGGACTCGCCGCAGTCGGGCGCAGGGCACGGCCTCTTCCGCAACGACGGCTCCGGGCACTTCGAGGACGTTTCTGCGGGCGCGGGTCTCGGCGAACTCCGCGGCTATGCCATGGGCGCTGCGGTTGGCGACGTGAACGGCGACGGCGCGCTCGACCTCTTCATCAGTCAGCTCGGTCGAGACGCTTTGCTCGTCGGCGACGGCCGAGGGCGCTTCTCGGACGTTTCGGACTCATGGAACGTCGCTTCGCGCGAGTGGTCTTCCTCGGCGGCCTTCGCGGATCACGACGGGGACGGCGACCTGGATCTCTTCGTGGTTCGCTACATCGAGCAGCGAGCGGGGGTCAAGTGCCACGACTCGTCGGGCAGGCGCACCTACTGTCCGCCTTCCAGCGGGCCTGCCGTCCACGACCTTCTGCTTCGAAACGACGGCGATCGCTTCGTGGACGTGAGCTCCGAGCTGGGGCTCGACCGCGCCCCGGCGCCGGGGCTCGGGGTCGTCGTCGAGGACATCACCGGGGACGGGAGGGCGGACTTCTACGTCACCAACGATCAGGCGGCGAATCAGCTCTGGGTTCGGCAGGCCGACGGAACCTGGCGCGACGAGGCGATGCAGCGCGGGATCGCGCTGAACGGAAACGGTGTCGCCGAGGCGAGCATGGGGATCATCGCCGAAGACCTCGACCTCGACGGCAGGTGCGATCTCTTCATGACGCATCTCGGAGGCGAGACCCACACGCTGTACAGCGCGCGCGGGTCGGGCTTGTTCGGCGACAGGACCACGCCCGCCGGGCTCAGCGTGGCGACACGACCGGGAACGGGGTTCGGCATCGCGGCCTTCGACCTCGAACTCGACGGCGATCTCGATCTCGCGGTGGCCCAGGGTCGCGTGCAGGTCGGGGACGTTCACGATGGCTGCGAACTCGAAGGTACGTGGGCGCAGCTGGCGGAGCCGAACCTGCTGCTGCTCAACGACGGCAAGGGGAGGTTCTCGTCGGATGCGCTTCGTGCCCTCTCCGTTTCCGTGCCACTGATGGTGGATCGAAGCGTCGTCTCGGGTGATATCGACGGGGATGGCGATATCGATCTCATCTTCAGTCGCGTCGAAGGCGGACCCCAGGTGCTTCGCAACGACGCCGAGAGGGGGGGAACCTGGATCCTGCTGGATCCGCGCACCACGGAGACCGCGGCGACGGCTCTCGGGATCGAGCTGACGATTCACGCGGGCGATCGGACCTTCCGCAGGACCTCTCGCAGCTCGGATGGGTATCAGTCGAGCCGCGATCCGCGCGTGCACTTCGGCGTTCCGGCCGAGGTGGGAGCGGTGGACGTCGAGGCGCGCTGGACCGACGGGGCGCGCGAGTCGTTCCGCTCGCTGGCGGTCGGCAAGGTCCACCGAATTTCGAAAGGCAATGGAGAGACCCCATGAGACACGTGTTCGTGCTGATGGCGTGGATGCTGCTCTTCGGACTGCCCGCGTGCGGCGACGCGGACGCACCTCCGTCGGGTGAAGGCGCCTCCTCTTCGTCGCCCGAGGCGAGGATTCCCGGCCTGGATACCTCTGCGCTCGAGCCGCTCGTCGCCGAGCTGATCGATCGTCGCATGGCGTCGGTTCGATCGAACGCGGGCAACGCTCGGGCCTGGGCCGATCTCGGCTTTGCGCTGGATGCGCACATGTTCCTGGAGGAGGCAGAGGCCTGCCTCGGGCAAGCGCTGGAACTCGACGGCGATCTCTTCCCCGCCGCCTACGACCACGCGTTTCTCGGAACGCTGCTTCCGCGTGAGTTCGAAGACGTGTCGGCGCGCTTCGAGGGCGCGATCGCGCTGCAGCCGGACTACGCTCCAGCGCTGGTCAGGCAAGGGGACTACCTGCTGGCGGCCGGGCAGGTCGAGCAAGCCGCCGAGAGCTTCCGCGCGGCGCTGGCCATCTGGCCGGCGTACGCGTACGCCGAACTCGGACTCGCGCGAACGCAGCTCGCGGGAACGGACGAGGCCGATTGGGCTCGCGCGTGCGAGGCGCTCGACTCACTCTTCGCGACGTTCTCGGCGGACCCTGCCGTGGCGACGGCCTACGCCCAGGCACTGACCCTCCTTGGTCGAAGCGACGAAGCGGCCAGCATCTCCGAGTCACATGCTGCCGCCGTGGCGGGTGGGGGCAGGGCAACGGTGCCCGTCCGCGACACGCTTCGCGCGGAGATCCTCTCGCTGTCGGCGACGGCGGCGGCGAACTTTCAGCGCGGCGAAGGGAAGCTGCGGGCGGGTGATTTCCAGGGCGCTGCGCGAGAGATGGAGCGCGTGCTCGGCTTCGATCCGGAGAACCGCGTCGCGCGGCTACTCCTCGCCAAGGCACGCATCGGCCTGGGAGCGTCAAAAGCCGCCCGCGACGCCCTGGCGGATCTTCTGGAGGCGAACCCGAAGGACCCGGATGCCCACGCCATGATGGGCCAGCTCGACACCGAGGTCGGACAGTTCGACGCGGCCATCGCGCACTTTGCCAGGGCGTCGCAATCAGGTTCGCTCGATGGGGCGACGTGGCGAGCCTGGGTGACGGCTCTCGGATCGCTGCAGCGCTGGGACGAGGCTCTCTTTCGGATCGACGAATGGAAGCTCGCGGCGCCGGGCGCCGCTGATCCTTTCTTCCTGGAGGCCCTCGCGAGGAAGAATGCCGGCCAGGCCGCCGAAGCCGAGGCGGCGCTGGAGGAGGCCGTTCGGCGGGCCCCGACCCATCCGATGCGACGGGAGATCGAGCCGCTGATGCGGGTCATCAGGTAGCACCGTCCGGAAGCTACCAGATGGGGACTCCGGGGCGACTCCCTGGGGCGGAGAGGGCGATTGACGAAGACGAGACGGAACCGCTCGGGAGTCGAACCCGTCGGAATCGGTACGGAGGGCTATGATCGGCCCTCCTCTTTTCTCTTCTCCCATCCACTCGCCCCAGACCGCCATGAACGGTTCGCTCCTCTCCTTCTCGCTCGCGGTCCTCGCTCCGGTTTCACTTCCGGGTGCGTCGGCTTTCGCGCAAGCGGCCACGCCAGCCACTGCCGCCACGGCTGAATCGAGCCAGATCCGGCTTCGGTACGCCTCGTTCGATCCGCTCGGGGAAGTCCCTGCGGTGAGCCAGGCGCTTCGGGCGAAAGCGGGGCAGAACCTCGTCATCGTTCAGCTGGGAAGTACCCCGACCCAGTCGGATCGGGACGCGATCGCTGCGGCAGGCGGAGAGCTGATCGGCTATCTCCCCGACAACGCCTATCTCGTTCGGGTTCAGCCGGAAGGTGCGAGCGTCCTGCGCGGAAACACCGCGGTGCGCTGGGTGGGTGAATACCATCCCGCCTATCGCCTTCAGCCGGAACTCCTCGACGAGCAGGCTTTCGTGGACCCGCAGCCGGTCCGCTACAACATCGTCGTCGCCAACAAGCGGACCGACAAGCCCGGCCTCATGGCCCGGGTCGAGGCCGTCGGTGGCCGCGTCGACAGCGAGCAGGTCGGTAGCCTGTTGCTCGAGGTCACGCTCACCGGTCCGCAGCTCCTCCAGGTCGCCGCGATGGACGAGGTCCTCTGGATCGACCGCTGGACCGCGCCGGAAGAGGACATGGACAACGCCCGTATCCAGGGCGGCGGCAACTACGTGGAGACCCAGGCGGGCTACACGGGGGCGGGCGTGAACGCGCACGTCTACGAGGGAGTCGAGGCCAGCCACCCGGACTTCACCGGCGGAGTGGTCAACGTCCGGAGCGGCGGTGAAGCCCAGTCGCACGGTCACTGCACCGCGGGCATCGTGTTCGGCAACGGCTCCAGCAACCCGGCCGTTCGCGGGATGGCGCCCGACGCGGGCAAGTTCTTCACGAACTACTCGAGCGTGTCGACCTCGAGGTACCAGGTCGTGAGTGACCTCGTCAACATCCACAACGTCAGCCACACCACCGCGTCGTGGGGGGGCGGTCGCACGTTCTTCTATACCGCGACGTCGGCTGAGTCCGACGACATCGTCTTCGATCACGATCTGGCATGGACCCAGAGCCAGTCGAACGCGGGCAACCAGGACTCGCGCCCCGAGGCATGGGCCAAGAACGTGTTCTCGATCGGCGCGGTTCAGCACTTCAACAACAGCAACCCGAACGACGATTCCTGGTCGGCGGGCAACGGCAGCACAGGCCCGGCCTCGGACGGCCGCATCAAGCCGACGCTCTGCGCCTACTACGATGCGACGGGCACTTCGGACCGGACGGGCAGCAGCGGCTACTCCAGCGGGAGCTGGTACGCGAACTTCGGCGGCACGTCGGGCGCCACGCCCATCGTCGCCGGGCACAACGTGCTCGCCATCCAGATGTTCACGGATGAGGTCGCTCCGGGGATCGGACCCTTCGGCAACGTACTGCGCGTGCCCGGTGGAACCGCCCACCAGAACCGCCCGCACTTCACGACGCTGAAAGCACTGCAGGTCGTGAGCGCCAATCAGTACGCCTTCACCGCCACGAGTTCGAACAACCGTCGGCAGCATCAGGGCTGGGGCTTTCCGAGCCTTCAGAACATGTGGGACAACCGCACGAAGACGATCCTGGTCGATGAGACGGACGTGCTGACCCAGGGCCAGTCGAGCTTCTACACCGCCAACGTCGGGATCAACGAGCCGGCCCTCAAGGTCTGTCTCAACTGGAACGAGCCGGCGGGCAACCCGGCGGCGAGTGCTCAGCTGATCAACAACCTTTCGCTCCGCGTCACGTCCCCGGACGGCACGCAATCCTACTGGGGCAACTCGAACCTCGAGAGCGGCGTGTGGTCCACGACCGGCGGGAGCGAGGACACGGTGAACTCGCTGGAGTGCGTTTTCGTTCAGAACCCGGCTCCTGGGATGTGGAGCATCGAGGTCATGGCGACCTCGGTCGTCGAGGACAACCACGTCGAGACGCCGGCGGTGGACGCCGACTTCGGCCTCGCGATCGTCGGCGGCCTGTCGGGCTTCGTCTCGCAGATCTGTAGCGGCGTGATCAACTCGACGGGCGTGCCCGCCGTGCTGGTCATGGACGGCAGCCCCGTGCTGGCGGACATGGACCTGACGCTTTCCGTGGAGAACCTCCCGTTCAACTCGCTCGGCTACTTCGTGACGTCGAAGGACATCGGCATCGTGGCGAACCCGGGCGGTAGCACGGGCAACCTCTGCATCGCGAGCCCGAGCATGGGGCGGTACGCGGCGAACATCCAGAACTCGGGTTCGACCGGCAGCGTCACGCTCAGCATCGACCTGACCGCCATCCCGATTCCGACCGGGACGGAGCCCGCGATGATCGGTGATACGCGCTGCTTCCAGTACTGGTACCGCGACAGCATCATCACCATCCCGACGTCGAACTTCTCGAGCGCGGCCTGCCTCATCTTCGAGTAGCGGAAGCGGAAGCAGTCCCTTCCCGGAGAAGAGTCTGCCCAGGGCGTCCCCGTCCCATCACCACGCGGTGAAGGGACGGGGACGCCCTCTCCATGGCGGGGTGGCTCAGCTGATGAGGAGGAGCCGCCTTCCGTCGCCTGGCTCGTGCCGCGGCGCGCGATGGATGAATGCCTCGACGGGTGCGCCGGGATACTGAACGGCCAGTCGCCAGAGCTGGCCGTGACCGAAGGAGAAGGGCCGTGCGCCCGGGCGTTCGACGAAGTGAAGGTCCTGGTGCGTCTCCTTCAGGAACGCCTCGAACGAGCCGCCGTCGGCGCCTCCGAATGACGCCAGGAGCCTGGCCCTGAGTTCGGGTACGTCGACGGTTCGGATCGCGTCGGCCCGTCGCAGGCCCTCGCTCGTGCGGCCCGCGTAGCAGCAGAGGAACGTGTCCGTCGGGGCGGTCGCGCTATCGACATGGAAGGAGTAAACGTCCGTGGGCAGCTCTTCGTCCGGGTCCATCGGGTAGGCGCCGATGGCATTGAGCTCAGGCTCGTGCCCAGCGTCTTGAAGCAGGCGAAGGTCCTCGAGGAGGACGCTCGCGGCCAGGCGGCCGTTCGGACTCAGTGCGGCGTCCCGCAGCCAGTCCTCGTCGACGGGCTGGATATCCTCCGTGAGGTCCAGCGCCGCCAGTACCTCGTCGAAGTCTCCCTTCAGCTCACGCCGCCAGCGGAGCGCGTTGCAGGCGCCCTCGAAGGGAGTCCGTAAGAGCGCGTCGAACGAATCGACGGTGCGCAGGGTCAGGTCGTCGTGCAATGGCCGGATCCGGTCAGAGAATGGGGGCGAAGAGCCGCGCGAGGCGGGCCTTCAGGCGGAAGAAGAACCCCGCTTCCTCGAGTTCCTTCTGGCGCACTTCGGAGGCACGGGCGAGGTCCTCCTCCAGCATCTCCTCGACCCGGCTCGCGAAGGTCTCGTTCTCGACGAGGATGCCAATTTCGAAGTTGAGGCGCATCGACCGGTTGTCGAGGTTCATCGTGCCGAGCAGGGCGAGGTCGTCGTCCACGAGCACGGCCTTCTGGTGCAGGAAGCCCTCCTTGTATCGGAAGATCCGGCAGCCGCTCTCGAGCACGTCGTCATGGAACGACCAGCCCGCGAAGTACGCGGTCTCGTAGTCCGCGCGCTCGGGCACGAGGATCCGTACGTCCACGCCGCGTAGTGCCGCGAGCTGAAGCGCAGAGAGCACCTGGTTGTCGAAGACGAAGTAGGGCGTGGAAATCCAGAGCCTCGTCTCCGCCGAGTGAAAGAGCGCGACGAACAGGAGGCTGCAGGATTCGAACGTATCCGCGGGGCCTGTGGGGAGGACGAGAGCGTTCCAGTCGACTCCGGACGGTGCGGGCTTCGGCTCCCAGTTCCACTCGGGAATCTCGTCCGTCGCCCAGTGCCAGTCCTCGACGAACGAGAGCTGCAGGGCCTGGACGGACGGTCCCTGGACCCGCGTGAACGTGTCGCGCCATGGCGACATCTTGGGGTCTCGCCCCATGTACTCGTCGCCGCAGTTGAGGCCGCCGACGAAGGCCGTTTCTCCGTCGACGATGATCAGCTTGCGGTGGTTGCGGAAGTTGAGCTGAAAGCGGTTGGCATGGCGCGTCGTCGAGAAGGGCTTGATCTGGACGCCCGCGCCCCGGAGCTCCGCCTTGTAATGCTCCGGAAGGTGGCGACTCCCTACCTCGTCGAAGAGAAAGAGGACCTCGACGCCGGCGCGCGCGCGCTCGATCAGCGCGTCCTTCATGTCCCGTCCGATGCCGTCATCGTGGACGATGAAGAACTGCACGGCGACGTAGCGTTCCGCTCGATCGATGGCGTCGAAGAAAGCCGCGAACGTCGCCTCGCCATCGATCAGCAGCTCGACGTCATTGCCGTGCGTGAACGGCAGCCGCACGATTCGTTCCAGGGCCACGAGCGAGGATCGCCCCTCGTCGCGATCGCAGATGTACTCGGCACCCGTCTCGTGCAGCTCCCCGACGATGCTGTCGAAGGGGGTGGGGCTGGTCAGCCTGGAGTCGATATAACCGTCGTACCGCCTGGGCCCGAAGACCCAGTACAGAGGGACTGCCAGGTAGGGGAGCAGGACCAGGAAGAAGATCCATGCCAGGGCTCCCTGGGGCGTCCGACCTGTCATCAGGACATGGACGGACGTGAGGAAGCCTGCGCCATGGAACAGGGCGATCAGGAGTCCGGCGAGGGTCCAGGTATCGGGCATGTTCGGTAGGGGAGCCGTGGGAGAGCACTGGTGGCGCGCGAAGCGTATCTGTTCTGCAGGAGGATTCGATGAACCGCCTGGAATGAGCTACGTTCTAGGGCAGATGAAGGACATGGACAGAACTGGAATCCAGCGGCGAAGCGTGGGAAAACGGGCTCTTCGAGTGAACGCGCTGGTGACCCTCACAGGCACGTTCTTGGCCGGTGGCATGGCCATTTCCTGGGCTGCCGCGTCGCCAGGGACGCTCTCCTCGATCGGGGACAGCCAATCGCCGCCACCTCAAGACGAGGTGGAGACCGCCGAAGCGGCGCTTGAGACCGCCTTTGCTGCGGCCGGGATCTACGTGGACCGCAAGGCTTCCGCCGTCGCCTTCCCCGTATCGGCGGAGGTGCGAAGCGAGTACCTGGAGTACGTGCTCGTGAATCCCCACGGAGCCATCCACGAGTCGCTGCTTGTCACCCCGGTCGGGGCCCAGGTGCTCGGCGCTGCGTTCCTCTCCATCGGGACGGAGGCGGGCAAGAACGTCGAATATGTCCCCAAGGATCCCCCGCCGACCCCCGAGGAGGCGCGCGCTGGCGCGAGGACCCACGACACGATTCCACCTTCCGGGAAGCCGCTCTACCTCTATGTCGCCTGGCGCGAGAGCGCGGGGGTGCCGAACCCGGTCACCGGCGAATTCCCCGGGGAGACGCTGCACTTCCATCGCCTGGAAGACCTGATCGTCGACCTCGAACGGGATCGGACTCTCAGGCGCCACGGGTGGGTATGGCTCGGATCGCGCATGCTGCCGCCCGCCAAGGACGGACTGCCAGAGCGCTTTGCCGCTGACGTGACCGGAAACCTGGCGTGCGTGAGTTTCTTCCCCCAGGGCGATACGCTCCTGACACCCGCGCTTCCCGAGTGCGAGTCCCAGACCTCCTGGGTCGCGAATCGCTGGCTCCTTCCGGCGCCCGGTGCTCCGATGTTGCTGATGGGCTCCACGGAGCAGCTGGCGGCGGTGCCAGAGTCGTTCGAGCTGGCCGTCCCCTTGATCCCGCCTGGTGACGCGGATCCGCGGCCAGCGTCGGGGACCGGGGAAGAAGGGGATTGACAGGGGGAAGCTTGGGTTCAGCTCCTTCGCAAACGGCTGGCGAGCTCCAGCTGGCAGGGGAGTCTCGCGCCGTGCGCTCGATGGCGGTGCTGGGACGCTCCGTTCTCCGGCGAGCGCGTCAGGCGCAGTGGGCCCGGGCGATCTGCGGCGGCATCGGGGTGGCGGCGCTTGCGCTGGCTCTCGCGATCGAGCGCGGCGCCAGTCTCGGGAACGGCGAAGCCCTGGGGCTTGCGGCCTTGCTGGGGCTGCTCGCGGTCGGCGCTTGGGTTCGATCCGAAACGGTGGAGAGTCGCGACGTTCTCCAGCGAGTGGACCAGCGTCTGCATCTGGCGGGCGCATTCCTCGCCGCCCACGAGAGCTGCGCGCGGACGCCGGAGTCCCCGGTCGCCCAGCTCGGCGCAGCGCGCTTGCTCCAGCGCATCCGGCCTGGCCAGGCCATCGAGGCGGCGGTGCCTCACACGCTCGGCTTCGTGGTCCTTCCGCTGATCGGGCTTCTCGTTCTCGTGCAGACGGTTCAGTCCAGGGACGGTCGGCGTGAGCTTGCGGGTCGCCGGAACGTGGAGGTGGGCACCGTCGCCGATCAAATCGGTGACATCGCGGACTCCGGAGCGGAGACGTTGACCGAGGAGCAGCGTGCGGAGCTCGCCGAGGTCGAGCAAAAGGCCAGGGAAGCCGCCCAGCAGGCGGCGGACGAGTCTCTCGACAGCCTCGAGGAGCGAGCCGCCGCGATCGAGGACTGGCGCCAGGAAATGAGAAAGATCGCCGACGAACTGGAAGCGCTCGCGCGTGAGGCTCCTTCCGGATCGAAGGTCGCAGACGACCTGAGCGAGGCGTCTGCCGCAGCAGCGGCGCTTGCGATGGACGCCAGCTCGCCCGATGTCCCGACGCCCGGCGATTCAACGGGACCAGAGGGCCTGGCCGGTCAAGGTGCCCAGCAGGGGGCCGTTGCCGGCGAGGCCGAAGGCGGGGGAAGCGGTTCGCCGACGGACTCCTCTTCTGACTCCTCGACTGACTCCTTTTCGGGCGAAGTCGGAGTGGGGGAACCCGCGATGGCGGCGTGGGAAGACAGCGGACCGCCAGGTGATGCTCCGCTGTCACAGGCGGCGGAGCCCCGCGGGGAAGGGATCGAGCCAGCTCCAGGCACCGTGCCGCCCTCACGCACCGTGGCGAGGCCCTCCGAGGAAGGGGCGGGCAGCGGTCTGCCCGGCCAGATCGCGGGAGCGGTACCGCCTTCCGAGGGTCTTCCCGGGGAGTCGGCGGCGCCTTCGGATCGTTTCGAGTCGGGGGAGGAGCGCCCGAGGGCGGCCGAGGAGGTCCTGCCCGTGCGCCCGTGGTGGTCGGGTCGCGACGACGCGATCGTCAGGGCGTGGCTCGCCCGCCAGTGAACCGTTCCGTCCCGACGCCAGGGGGGGAGCGACGGCGCGGGCGCAGACTCCTGGCAACGGCAGCTTTCTACCCGTCCCTGGCGGATCTTCCGACGGCCATCGTCCACAATGTTCGCCCTCCTACTCCGGCGACTGCTACCCAATCCGACGTGACCAGCGACTCCTCTTCGATGCCCGCCTCTTCCGATCGGCCCCCTTCCACAGCCACAGGGCAGGCTCCGTCGAATCTCGACCCCGGCTCACGCGGACGCACGGGGCTCTGGCTGGTCGGCGCGCGCGGCGCCATTTCGACCTGTGTCGCCTACGGCATCGCTGGTATCCGCCACGACCTGATCCCGTCGGTCGGGCTCCCCAGCGCCTACCCGCCGCTGTCCGGGCTGGACCTCGTCTCCCTCGATGACTTCGTGCTGGGGGGCCATGATGTCTGCACCCGGGACCTCTCGGCCTCGGCGGGCGAGCTGGTCGCCGCGGGTATTCTTCCCGCTGATCTCGTCTCGATGGTCCGGGATGACGCGGCGCGCTTCGAGGCCGCCATCCGACCTGGCATTCTCGACGTCGCTGAAACCGGGTTCCGTGATCTCGATCCCCGGGCTGCCGCGCTGGGAAGTCTCGCCCCCGCCGAGCAGAGCGCGGCCATCGAGGCCGACCTCGTCGCCTTCCGAGAGGAGCATGACCTCGATCGCGTGGTCGTGGTCTACCTCGCGAGCACGGAGGCCGCCGTGGCTCGCCAGGAAGCCTGGAACTCAGGCCCGGAGTTCGAGAAGGCCGTGGCCGCCGGTGTTCCGCAGCCCGCCTCGCTTCTCTACGCCTACGCCGCCATTCGCACAGGATCGCCCTTCGTGAACTTCACGCCCAGCATCGGCGCGAACGTTCCCGCGCTGATGGAAATGGCGGCGACGCTCGGCGTGCCGATCGCAGGCAACGACGGGAAGACGGGCGAGACGCTGGTGAAGACGGCGCTTGCGCCGATGTTCCGCGCGCGCGCGCTCCAGGTGCTGGCGTGGCAGGGCTACAACATGCTCGGCAACCGCGACGGAGAAGTCCTGCGAAACCCGAGCCACAAGGCGGCCAAGCTCGAGTCGAAGGACGCAGCCCTGCGTTCGATTCTCGGAGGCGCCACCGGCGCGACAGATGGGCCTCACACGCAGGTCTCCATCGACTACGTGCCGTCCCTCGGCGACTGGAAGACCGCCTGGGACTTCATCCACTTCGAGGGCTTCCTCGGCGCGAAGATGTCGATGCAGTTCACCTGGTCAGGCTGCGATTCGGCCCTGGCGGCCCCGCTCGTGATCGACCTCGCGCGCTTCGCGGATCTGGCGGCGCGCTCCGGAGAAAGCGGAGCGCTCACGCACCTCGGCTGCTACTTCAAGTCGCCGCTTCAGAGCCGTGAGCACGATTTTCATCGCCAGATGGAAGCGCTCTACGCCTACGCCCAGAAGCACACCGCCCGGTAGCCACGAACGGAATCCCCGCACGGCTCTCCTCCTCGCACGGTTCTCCTTACCGCACGGCCATGACCATCAAGCACACCGCTGACTCCTTCTCCGCGCTCGTCGACCGGCATCTGGCGGCGGCGAAAACACACCTCGAGACCCTGCGCGGTCTGCCGACGGACGCGACGGCCGAGACCGTCGCGCGGACCTTCGACGCCATCGGCGTGGAGGTCGGGGCCGTCACGGGTCTCGCCGAGATTCTCTCGGCCGTACACCCGGACGAGGGCGTTCGCACTGCGGCGGAGAGCGCGATCCAGCGCATGTCCGCCTTTACGACGGAGTTGAGCCTCGATCGGTCGGCCTACGAGCCCTTCAGTCGGCTCGATCTCTCGCAGCCGATGACGCCCGAGGTCCAGCGCTTCGTGGAGCACACGCTGCGCGACTACCGCCGCGGCGGCGTGGACAAGGACGATGCGACCCGCGAGAAGATCCGCGCCCTACAGGAGAAGCTCGTTCAGACCGGACAGTTGTTCGACCGCAACATCATGACCGGTGGCAAGAAGCTTCGGCTGGAGGGCGGGCACGCCGACCTCGTCGGGCTGCCCCAGGATTTCCTCGACGCGCACCCAGAAGATGCGGATGGCTCCGTCACGCTCTCGACGGATCCCACCGACTTCCTGCCGGTGCTCCTCTACGCCGAGCGCGACGAGACCCGCCATGACTTCTTCATGGTGTACCACACGCGGGCGTTCCCCGAGAACGATCCGGTCCTGAAGCAGCTGCTCGCCGAGCGGCACGAACTCGCCCAAACGCTCGGCTTCGAGCACTGGGCTCAGTTCAGCTGCGAGGACAAGATGATCGGCTCGGCCGAGGCGGCCCGCGAGTTCGCGATGAAGGTCACTGACCTGGCGAGACCCGTGGCGCGGGCCGAGTACGACGAACTTCTGGAAGAGCTGCGGACGCTGGACCCCGGCGCCGAGAGGGTCCGCCCCTGGCAATCGCGCTTTCTCATGGAGCGCGTCAAGCGGAAGAAGCACAGCTTCGACTCCCAGTCAGTGCGCCCTTACTTCGCCTACACGAGCGTCAAGGAGGGCATTCTGCGCACCACCGAGGCGCTCTTCGGCGTCGAGATCCGGCTAGCGAGCGACGAGCAAGGGGACGTTCACTTCTGGCATGAGTCGGTCGAATGCTACGACGTCTTCGAGAACAGCAAGCGCACGGCGCGGTTCTACCTCGACATGTTTCCGCGCGACGCAAAGTTCAAGCACGCGGCGATGTTCCAGCTCTACGCTGGCCTCGAGGGGGAGCGGCGTCAGCTACCCGAGGCGGCCCTCGTCTGCAACTTCCCCGAGCCGAAGCCCGGTGATCCTGCGCTGCTTTTGCACGATCAGGTCACCACGTTCTTCCATGAGTTCGGGCACCTGCTGCACCACCTGTTCGCCGTGAGCACCTTCAACGGGTTCGCGGGGATCGCGTGCGAGTGGGACTTCGTCGAGGTGCCCTCGCAGCTCTACGAGGAGTGGGCCTGGAGCGCGAGCGTCCTCCAGAAGTTCGCCACCCATCACGAGACGGGCGAGCCGATTCCCACGGAGCTCGTCGAGCGCCTGCGCGCGGCCGAGGAGTACGGAAAGGGACTCGGCGTCAATGGCCAGATGCTCTATGCGCTCTTCTCGCTGACGCTCTACGACCGTGATCCCGCGGGCGTCGAGCCAGGCGAGCTGATGGGGGACATGCAGCGGGAGCTCACGCTCTACGAGAAGGTCCCCGGCACGGCCATGCATGCGGCCTTCGGCCACCTGCACGGCTACTCCGCGAACTACTACACCTACATGTGGTCGCTCGTGATCTCGAAGGACTTCTTCGGCCAGTTCGAAGGCGACCTCATGGACACCACGACCGCGCGCCGGTACCGCGACGAGGTGCTGGCGCAAGGCGGTGCCGAGGACGCCTCCGAGATGGTGAAGTCCTTCCTTGGGCGCGAGGCTGGCTTCGCAGCCTGGGAAAGCTGGCTCAAGGCCTGAGGGATCATTTCGTCGGATCCTGGAAGGGGATGTTCGGGTCGGCCGCCATCTGCGCCAGAACGGTGGACTCGGCCTCTTGCATGAAGTGCTCGACGGCACGGATCCTCGGGTCCGACGCCTTGAGCCGTCGGCCCTTCACGTAGTGGATGCCTAGGCTCTCGAGCCCGTCACCGAGGATCTCGTCCAGTCGAGGGGAGGTCGTGATGGCCGAGCCGGGCCGATAGCCGATCTCCCGAAGAAGCTTCTCCATGGCGCGGCCGATGGAGTCTGCCGTTCCGTTGAGACAGGGTTCATGGTGGAGGATGTCGCCCGCGCCGGCATCCATCACGAGGAGCATTTGGATCGTGTCGCGCGTATCCATCATCGAAACGCACGTCGGACGGAGGTGCAGGATCCAGGTCCGCTTCTTACGGAGCGGACGACGGCGGAGTTCGCGATCGAGGCGCGCTGCAGGGAACGGCGCCATGCGAATGGGTTCGAAGGGCACGCGCTCCCAGGAAACGTCGAGGTCCTTCCCGGCGATCAGCGCATCGATCGAGCCTTCAACGCGGATCTCCAGGATACCCTCGTCCCGACGGGAGAGGTCGGTCGGCGAGAGTTCCGACGCGTTGAACGCCGTCAGGATCCCGTGGAACGCGAAGGCCAGGGTTTGCAGTTCCTCGGCGTCCGGCTGGTGCGGGGCCTTGCCCGGGTGACGTCCCATGGACTCGGTGCGCCATTTCGTCTGCACCCAGCCATCATCCGGATGGAAGCTCTCCGCGGCGCAGATCGCACAGCACTCATCCTTTTCGAACTCTTCGAAGTCCGGCGGCGGCGTCAGCGTCAGCGTCGTCCCGACGATATCGGCCTCCGCCATCGTCGTTCGACCCAGCACGGCGAAGGCCCTGGAGCTGAGCCCTCCGATCTGCAGATCGAGCGTGATTCCCCCGGGGCCCCCTGTACCAGGGAAGAAGGTGCATGCGACCGGGTGAGACCGGTCGGGTAGCTGCATCGAGATCATCGTCGGACGCTCGAAGAGCGCCAGCACGCCGGCCTCTTCGAGGTCGATCTCTAGATCCAGCACGCAGTCGTCGAGGAGGACCTCCCGTTCCGAATCATCCGCGTTCGCCTTGTGATTGGGGCCGCTTCCCTGCACGTGCCTCTCCTGTGTTCAAGATCCGTCGTCGAGGCTGCGAAGTGCCGCCTCCCAGGGATCCACGATCGGGTGGCATGCGGGTTGCGGCCTGAGACGAGCGAATCGTGAGAATCTCTGCTTCGGTCTGAATTTCCTCCGAGCGAAGGAGCACCTACTCTCTGTCTCGCCCTGAACCGGGTGTCTTCCCTCCGCTCCGAGCCGCCCGCTCCCGCCGCGAACCCCTGAATGTCCGCCGTGAAACCGTTCTTCTGCCTGCTGATCTTCTTTCTGTTCCTTCCCACCACGGGATTGCTCTCGATCGTCGGCCTGAGGACCGGTTCTGCGGAGTTCGTCCCCACCACCTTGCAGGCCCTTGCTGCTCCGGACGGAGGCCCAGAATCCCGCGTGCGCGTCGAAGGGTTCTTGATCCGACTCGGCTCTCCCAAACAGATTCGAGACGGTAAGGACTACGTGTTCCCGTTCGTCGACCGCGAAACGGCCGATCGAACCGTCGCAGAGGGCCAGTTCGCCTTCTCTGGACCAGGGCTTCCGGTGGTGGCGACCGTCCAAGGGGCGTCCCTCCCCGTCGAGGCGTTCGCGCGGCCTCCGGCTGGAACTTCGGAACCGCGCGCGATCCCCTACGTGCTCGAGGGCGTTCGGCGCGTGAGGTCGCTGAAGCCCTCGTCGAGAATCGCGCGCATCACGGGCCTCATGAACGGGGCGGAGATGGTCCTCTTGGACGGCACGGTCGCGTCCATCAGTCGCTTCGAGGGTATCGTCTATGGCATCGCCGCACTCTTCTTCCTGGCGCTCGGGGTCAAGCTCTTCCGGTCGTGGCGACGCGATCGTCGCGAAGCGCTGGAGCAGACGCGGCGCAGGATGGAGCGCTACCAGGCAGAGCGGCGAGCACGCTCCGGCGGTGCACCCACGGATACGGGCGCCAAGGCGACCGCGCCAGCTTCCGTCACGCAGGTGAGGCCGCGCCTTGGCTGGCAGATCCCGTGGAGCAAGATCGCGGGTGTCCTGATCATCCTTGGCATCGCGGGCGCGCGGCTGGGGAAATCCGTGGCGCCCGCCGCGGACAACGTCGCCCGCGGCGTGGCCCGGTCCGCGGACGAGGTGGCGTCTGCCGCTCGGGGCGCAGGAAAGGCCGCTTCGGACCTCCCTCCAGCGACCGGTCGAACCCTCGAACTTCCGTCACCTGGCGACCTCGCCCTGGAAGCCGCCGGGCAGATCCCGAACGTCAAGACGGCGACCGATGCGGTCAAGAACCTGAAACCCGGCGACGCTGGAAAGCCCGATCCGGGCCGCAGGTCATCCGAACGCGTTGACCTGACCCTGACGGTGGTCGACTCCATGGAGGTTTACGAGCCCATGGAATGGCCCGAGGTCGATGCCGTGCTCCCCGGGCTCCTCACGTATGAACTCACGAAGATCCGCAGCGTCGAGCAGGTGGAGGGCAAGATCTCCGGGATGCCTCGCGTTCAGCGGACCCAGACCAGCCGGGACCTGCCCGATCGCGACGCGGGCGAATTCACGCGGGTCTTTCTCCAGGAAATCGACGGGGGCGTCAGGCTGACCCAGGTCCTCTCGTTCGCGGACAAAGATGGTTACGTGGAGGTCGCTCGCGCGGGCGGGGACATGCGCTTCGTGGGCGGCGGGACCTGGGCCGCGCTTCTGGGAGGTGATGGGCCTCTCCTCCTGGAGTTTACCGAAGAAGGGACCGCGGAGTACGCGCGGAAGGCAGAAACGCTCATGGCGCGAGCCATGGAGGTCTCCCTGGCAAAGCAGGGCATGGGGGGTCTCACCGTCGAGTCCCACTACCGCCAGCCTCCGATCCAGGAGCTCTCGTTCGAGAAAGGTAAGCTCACGCTTCGTCAGCGCGGAAAGTCGGTCTTGGACCTGAGGGGGCGTTACCGGTGAAGCGTCGAGAGATAGGAGCCCCGCGTCCCCATCGGTCGCAGGCGTCCGGTCCTAAGTCGTTGATAGGAAAAGTCCTGATGCGCAAATCGTTGAATGCGGGCAATCTGAGGCCGTGTTTAGCGAAAGAAAGAATGAGGCGTGACGGTCTCTTCCCACGCACGCCTTCTCGCCGCCGGCTCCACGGGGCCCCTCCCTCATCATTCCCATGCAGCATTTCACCCGTTCAGGATCTGCGTCTCCGAGCGAAGGCTCCTCCCATGAAGGTTCCCGGATGGGGGAGGTCAACGCGGGCCTGCTTCTGGCCGTGGCCGGGGTGCTCCTCGGGACGGCGCTGACGGTTTCGGCTTTCCTCGTCAGCACCGCGAGGACGAGCGTGGGGGACCGCGCGACTTTGGTCCCGCTGGAGTCTGTCTGCTGCTCGCCTGAGGTCACTCCCGAGATGATTCTCGACGCCGAGACCCCGGTGGCGGCGGAGGCGATTCCCGTGAGCGTGATCGAGCCGGCGTCAGTCCGAAGCGCTGGAGTTCGAGACGCTGGACCGTGCGCGGCGGCGAACTGCAAGCAGCGCACCTCCCAGGCCAGCTCCACCGCCGGCTAGCACGCAGCCAGCGACCACCGAGGCGTCCATCGACAGATCGAACCGGAACGCCAGACCTGCCCCTACCGAAGCGCTCGCCAGACCGAGCGCCGGCGCCGCGACGAGGAAGCGCGCCATCGAGGCCGAACGGTCTCGGACCACCATCGCCGGGATCACGAGCAGCGCGAACATCGGGAGCGCGCCCACCGTGAGAGAGCCCGCGATCACGAGCACGGCCGTCATGGCGTGGAGCGTGAGGTCCGCCAGCCGCGGCCGCTTTCCTGCGGCGCGCGCGTACTCGGGGTCCAGCCCCGCCAGGGTGATGGGACGCCAGCCAGCGATCGTCGCGGCGAGCACGAGTAACGCGACCCCGCCGAGGACGGCCGCGTCGAACGGTCCGGTGCTGAGCGTTTCGCCTCCGAGGAGAGCGCCGACGTGGATGCCTCCGAGAGGAGAGAGCTGCGCGGCGAGCGCGGTGCCGCCGCTGGCGATCGCGAACGTTGCGGCGACGGTCGCGCCCTGATCGCCCCGGCCGCCGCGACCGCGCCGGGTCTCGAAGAGCCCGAGCGCAGCGACGACGAACACGGCCGCGCAGAGCGCCAGGTAGCCCCGCGACGGCTCCGCCGAGCCGTGGGAATGCCCGTCGCCCGCGACGGTCCACGGAAGGTCCTGAACGAACGGAAGCAGTGCAAAGCCGACGGCCACGCCGAAGGCCGCCACCTGGGGAAGCGCGATCCCGTGGAACGCCGTCCCGCGGGCGACGAGGAAGGCGCCGACGACCGGCGCGGTCAGCGCGACCAGGCCGAGCGCGATGAGCGGCCAGGTGAAGAGCTGGACGAACGTGCTCAGGTCCACGCCAGGACCTCACACTGGATGCCGCCACCGCCCGTGGTGATCCGATGGGTTTCGAGCCCGTGGAGTTCTCCGGGCTGGTGCGTCGCGTAGAGGATCGTGGCGCCTTCACGTGCACGTCGGGCGACCGCTTCGCGGACGAGCACGCTCGAAGCGTCGTCGAGGGCGCTCGTGGGTTCGTCGAAGATGAGCAGCTCCGCGCCCTGAACGAGCGCGCGCGCGACGAGGACGCGCTGACGCTGGCCGCCCGAGAGTTCGACGAAGCGGCTGGCGCCGCGCCCCGCGAGACCGAGGGCTTCGAGCGCCGCTTCGGCCTCGGTGCGCGCCGCGCGGCCGCGGCGCGCCGAGCCCGCGCTCGCCACTTCGAGCGCACTGACCGGATGCAGGAGGCCGAGCGATTCAGCCTGTGGCACCCAGCCCACGCGCTGGAAAGAGCGTTCGATCGCACCCGACTCCGCGGGCAGGAGCCCTGCGGCCGCGCGCAGGAACGTCGACTTGCCGCTGCCCGACGGACCGGTGACCGTGGCGAAAGCACCCCGCTCCAGCTCAAGGTCGATCCCCGAGAGCACGGTCCGGTCGCCGTAGCCGAGCGACACGCCGCGCATGGCGAGCGCCAGGTGGAGGGCCCGACTCAAGGCCGGCTGGCTCGCTGCTTGTCGGCGCCCACAGGCTCTGCCAAGGCGGCCTCGACGTCGACGCCGTACGCCTCCGCGATCAGCCGGATCGAGCGGTCCATCATGTCGATCCAGGTCATCTGTCCTTCGCCTCCGCCGACCATCACGGGCAGCTCCAGCACGCTGGCTCCCGTCGCACGGGCGACGTGGGCGCAGTTCTTGTTGTTGGACCACGGCGCCGTGAGGACCACCGGAATCCGGTCGGTCTTCACCGTCTCGATCACGTCGGCGAGATGGGAAGGCGTCGGCGGAAGGCCCGGGCGCGGCTCCAGGAACGCCGCGATCGGAAGCCCGAGTTCCCCGAGCAGGTAGTCGAACTCGCGGTGGTAGAGGCAGGCTTCCCGGTGCTGCGCCGCGATCGCCTCGGCGATCTTGCTCCAGCGCAAGCGAGCCTCGTCCTGGCGCCTCTTCCAGGTCTCGAAGCCCGCGCGATAGACCGTCTCGCCTTCGGGGTCGACGCGGATCAATCCGTCGCGCACGCGCTCGGCCATGTGCAGTCCACCGTTCATCGAGAGATTCACGTGCGGATTCCCGAGCGGGTGCACGTCCACGGCCTGGCCGCGATCCAGGGTGACGGGAACCTCGATCATCGTGAAGCCCTCGCCGGCGCTGACGAAGCCGTCCGTGCCCGGTAGAACCTCGCGATTGCGCGCCGTCTGAATCAGGCCTGGAACCCACGCGTGCTCCAGGCTCAGTCCGACCTGGAGGAAGAGGTCCGCCTTCGAGAGCGCGACGAGGTGCGAGGGTTTGACGCGCACCGCGTGCAGGTTCTGACCCGGCCGGGCGAGCGTTTCGACCTCGATTCGCTCACCGCCGATCGCGCGCGCGAGGTCGGCGAGATCGGGCAACGTCGCGACGACGCGGAGCTTCTCGTCACGCGGCTGAGCTTCCATCGTTCCCTGGGCGAAGGACGCAGGAACGAACGATGCGGCAGCGAAGACGAAGAGAAAGCAGTGGAAGAGTCGTATCACCAGTTCACCCCGTGGGCGTGCGGTCCGAAGAAGGTCGTCAGCTGGACGAGGAAGCGCGTGGAGTCCTCGGCGTCCTCGATGTCCGCGTGGCTCACGGCAAAGCGCAGTCGCGCGAACTCGGAGAAGTAGCGTGTGTAGTATGCGGTGAGCTGAAGTTCCTCCGTGGGATCCTCCAGATGCTCGAAGGAACTGACCAGGAGGCCATACGTGTTCTGGATATCCGCGCGGTGCTCGGCCCAGACGTAGTAGCCGCTCTTCGTATCGTCGAGGACGGTTGCCACGCCCGTCCCTGCGTCGAACTCGGCGCCCAGTTCCCCCGTGGCCACGAGATACTCCGCGCCGAAGGTCCATCCAGACAGGCCATCGTTCGAGTCGAAGCCGTAGGTCGCGTCGACGCCGTAGGTGGTCGTGGAAAGGTCCTCGATGGCCCCGCCGCTCGTCTCGTCCTCGAACGAGTACGAACCGATGTGGCGCGCGGAGGCGCCCCACTGGAAGACGCCGGTCTTGCCGACATCCATGAATTGCGTCATGCGAGCCGTGAGTCCGAGCTCGCTCGCCTCCTTGCGTTCCGGCTGGCCCACGGTCGGTTCGTCGGAGAGTTCGCCTTCGTCTCCGTGGCCGTGGCCGCCGAGTTCGAACTGACTGAAGAGGCCGAGCGAGGCACGCAGCGCCGACGACTCGCCGGTGGCCCACCAGTGATCGGCCTGCATACCGATGCCGGGAAGTTCCTCGCCGAGGTACTCCGCGAGCACGCCCGGACGATCCGGGTAAGGCAGGTCGTGGAGGTGGGCCTGCATCTGCTTGCCGAAGTCGACGAAGAAGCGTCCGAAGCGGAGCGTCGTGTTGTCCTCGAAACCGGAGTACGTCACGGCCGCTTCCTCCAGCGTGACTTCCTCGTCCGCGTACACGATCACCGCGTAGCCCCACCAGTTCGGATCGACCCGCCCGTTGACGGTCATCTCGAAGCTACGCAGGTAGAGGTCGAGTCCTTCGGCCTCGTCGTCATCGGTCACGATGTAGTCGCCGAATCCGTCGAGCAGTGCACCGATCGCGGGATTGAAGTCGTTGGAGAAGCGGTCGATCTGGCCGGACGCGGCCCAGATCGGCATGCCGGGGGTCTGGAAGGTTGCGCCCTGGGCGAAGGCGGTCGTGGAGCCGACGACGGTGGCCGCACCGGCGGCGAGGATGGCCGGAAGAGGTCGCTTGATCCGTGGAGGAGTGGGTTGCATGGGCAGAAGTCTCCCTTTCGGCCCAGGGCCCTGCTTGGACGCTTCGACAACCGTGCAAGTGTGGGTTTCGCTTCCCCCCTGGAGCCCGCGTCCCGACAATGAACGCATGGCCCACGATCACAGCGACGACGAACCCTGGACGCCCCACGAGCACGCCGCGCGGCCCGGGTCGGCGCTGCCGGATCGAGCCTTCCGGGGGGCGGTACAGCTCTTCAAGGCGCTCGGGGACGAGCAGCGGCTTCGCACGCTGGAGTTGCTCGGTCGAGGCGAGGCCTGCGGGTCGGAGATCGCGGCCACCCTGGACGAGCCGCTCTCGACGGTCTCGCACCGCATGAAGCTACTGGAGGGCGCGGAACTCGTGCGGCGGCGCCGCGACGGGCGTCACGTGTACTTCAGGCTCACGGACGATCACGTGGCCCGGCTCGTGCGGGACGCGCTCGACCACGCGATGGAATAGCGGGCCTGTCTCAGGCCTGCGAGCGCCCGGGGAGCGACTTCGCGCTCCAGTCAGCCACGGCGGACGCGATCTCGTCGAGCACTTCCTCGGGGGTACGGCCCGAGCGCTTCAGTACCGAAAAGCTGTGGTCGCCGCCCGCGACGACGTGCAGCGCGGCCTTCCGAGGCAGCGCCTCCAGGGCAGGGCGCAAGAGATCGAGGTCCGCGAGCGCGTCCCGGTCGCCCTGGAGGAACAGCATCGGCAGGTCCAGCTTCGGGAAATGCTCCGTCCGCAGCTTCTCGGGCTTACCGGGCGGATGCAGCGGATAGCCCAGGAACACGAGACCGTCCATGGGCTCGGCCTCCGCGGCCATGAGGCTCGCGATCCGCCCGCCCAGCGATTTGCCGCCGCCCACGAGCGGAAGGTGGGGGAAGCGATCCCGCGTCCACTGGAGAACGGTCCGATGGATCACCTCCAGGGCACGGCGCGGCTCAGGGGGCAGGCGGGAGCTCGTGCGCGACATCTTCTCGGCGTAGGCGTAGTTGAAGCGCACGACCGCGAGTGCCGCGGCGTCGGCGATGCGCGGAGCGGCGGCCTCCATGAAGTCGGAGGTCATCGGCGCGCCCGCACCGTGGGCCATGACGTACACGCCGACCGGATCCCCGCCGGGGAGGTCGAGGCGCGCCGCGACGTGTTCGACGCCCTGGTGGGGGACCACGATTTTTAGCTCTTCACGTTTCGCCACGCCGAGACCATAGCGCGCACGCCTGCCCGAATCCCGTTCCGGCTATGCTTCCGGTCGAATGAGCGATCAGGAAGACAGAACGGGCGGAAGCAGGCGCCGTCCGGGCGCGCGCCCAGGCGGCGGGCCAGCGCGCGGGTCAGCGCGTGGTGGGGGGGGACCTGCGCGTGGCGCCTACGGCCGCCCCCAGAAGCCCGCCCTCAAGCTGCAGACGACCACCCTCTGGTACTACCCGTCCCAGCAGTACTCCGACCAGCCCATGGGCCTTCCGGGCTACGAGGGCCGCACGCCCGCATGGGTGATCTGGAACCTCCTGGAGCGCTACACGCGCGAGGGCGACCTCGTCGTCGATCCCTTTTGCGGCGGCGGTACAACCCTGGACGTCGCCCGCGACCAGAAGCGCCGCGCCCTCGGCTACGACCTGCGTCCGATGCGCGAGGACATCTTCAAGGCGGACGCGCGCGAGCTGCCGCTGGAGGACCAGAAGGCGGACTTCGTCTTCATGGATCCGCCCTACTCGACGCACATCGACTACTCCGAGGACCCCCGTTGCATCGGCAAGCTCTCGGCCTTCGACGACGGCTACTTCGAGGCGATGGAGCAGACGTTCGCCGAGGCCGATCGCGTGCTGCGCGACCGCCGCTACTTCGCGCTCTACGTCAGCGACTCCTTCGAGAAGAAGAAGGGCTTCGTGCCCATCGGCGCGCGCCTGGCAGAGCAGCTCCGCCAGCGCTTTCGCATCGTCGATCACATCGCCGTCGTGCGCGGGAATCGCAAGCTGGAGAAGCCCGCGTTCCACACGGCGGCGGCGGAAGGCAACTTCTACCTGCGCGGCTTCCAGCACCTGATCATCGCGAAGAAGGAGCGCTGATCCGCCCCGTTCTCCGCGCTGCGATGGGGCTTCGAGCCGCGATCAGGGCTTCACGCCGCTCACCGCGCTCCAGTAGCCCGTCGTCTTGCGGCGCTTCACGTGGCTGAAGCCCGCCGTGCGCAGGGCCTTCTTCAGCTCGGCGACGCCGTACTGCTGTCCCTCGGTCCACACGAGCATGTCGAGGCTCACGAGCACGTTGGCGAGCGGGACCTTGCCGTCGCTGTCCTCGTCCTCGATCAGCTTCTCGTGCACGAGGACCTGGCCGCCCGAGGGCAGCGCCTCGAAGGCCTTGCGCAGGAGCTCGGCGCCCGTCTCGTAGTTCCAGTCGTGCAGGATCTGGCTGAAGAGAATCGCGTCGTACCCCTCGGGATAGCGGTCCGCGAACATGTCGCCGACCTCGGCGGTCACGCGGTCCGTGAGGCCTGCCTTCGCGACATACTCTTCCGCCAGCGGACGGACCGCTGCGATATCCCAGACGACGCACTCCAGCCCGGGGTTCACGTGCGCCAGCGCGATCGACAGCGCGCCGCTGCCGCCGCCCACATCGAGGAGGCGCCGGGTCTTGGACAGATCGACGTGATCGGCGAAGCCCGCGGCGGGCCGCTCGCTCACGCTGTGCATGGCTTCGGTGAAAGCGCGCGCCTTGGCCGGGTCCTTTTCGTGGGCTTCCCATGGATCCTCGCCGCCGTAGACGCTGGAGCCATCCTCCTGGAGCGCCTCCTGGAGGGCTTTCGGCGACAGGAAGTGGTCGACTTCCATATCGATGAGGCCGCGCAGCGAGCCCGGCGTATCGCGGGTCAGCGAACGCAGCGCTTCCGCCGTCGCGCGGTAACCACGCGGTGCGTGCTGGATCAGGCCCATCGCGTGGAGCGCGCCCAGCATCGAATGCGTGCCGCGTGCGCTCCACTTCATCTCGGACTGAAGGTCGTCCGCGGAGAGGCCCTCGAAGTCCTCTCCTGCGTCCGCTTCCTTCTCGGCGTGCGCAAGAAGATCGAAGAGACCCGCGCGGACGGCGACGGCCATGGCCGCGCTCTGTCTGCCAGCGATGTACGCGTCGTAGACGCGCTTGTCGTCGCCCGGGGGGAGCCCCGCCGCTTCTTGCGCCTTGCCGCTCACTGGACTCCGACGAGCTTCACGAAGAAGACGAGGGTGGCACCGCCGGGGATGGTGGGCGGCCGACCGGACGCGCCGTAGGCGATGTCCGCCGGGCAAACGAGGATGATCTCGCCGCCTTCCTGGATGAGCTGCAGACCTTCGGTCCAGCCAGCGATCACGCCGCGCAGCGGGAAGCTCGTGGGCTCGCCGCGGTCGTAGGAGCTATCGAAAGGCGTTCCGTCCGTGAGCCAGCCGCTGTAGTGGGCCACCACCGTGTTGGCGGCCGTCGGCTGACGACCGGTGCCCGGCTTCAGGATCTTGTACTTCAGGCCGCTCTCGGTCGTGGTGAGTTCCTCGTCCGTCGGCATCACGAAGGCCGGCTTCTCGAACCGCTCGACCGAGTCGACTTCGAACACCCAGATCTCGTTCGAGCCCTGCGGAAGCTCGGGAATCTGCGCGTTGGCGCCGATACCGATCGTGGACGGAAGGTTCGCCTGGATCTTCGCACCCGCCTTCATGTGCTGCATCAGCTCGCCCATGAAGGGAAGCGGCGGACGCCCCGGCTTCATCGGCATCTTCGAGCCGGACTGGGACATCGTGTGGGCGAACGCGAGACCGCCGCCGGGATTGAACACGCCGAAGCCGACGATCGCGAGGTCCGCTTCGTTGGCGGAGAGACCCTCACCCGCTTCGAGGATGCGGTACATCATCCCGTTCTCGAGCGTCGTGATGTCCTCGGCCTCGGCGTCCCACGCGACGAACTTCGGCGCCCGCTCGAGGATCTCGAGCATCTCGATCTCGAAGATGAGGTCGGCGTTCGGCTGGATGTCGGGCGGTGCGCCGCGCTCGCCGTAGGCGAGGTTCGACGGGATGTAGACGCGCCACTGATCGCCCGGCGACATCATTTCGAGCGCCTGGTTCCAGCCTTCGATCACGCCACCGACCGCGAAGACCGCGGGCTCGACCGGAGCGCCGGGGAAGCGCGCCTTCCGCGAGGAGTCGAAGACCGATCCGTCGAGGTTCCAGCCGGTGTAGTGGACCTTGACCCGGTCCCCCTTGGTGGGATGCTCGCCGTCGCCGCCCTCCTTCAGAACGCAGTACTTCAGGCCCGTGGCCGAAATCTGCTCGGTGCCAGCCGGGCACTCGGGGATCGGGGGATCCTCGTCGCCGGCAGTCTCTTGCGCGACGGGGAAGGGAAGGATGGGCGAGATCGCCGCGGGCGTTGCCGCGGCCAGTACGGCCGCGACGAGCGGCGAGATCAGAATGGCCATGGGGTCAGATAGTGGTGGTCTCCGTGGATGGGTCCTCCGTGGATACGGAGAGAAGACCCTTCGGAGAGCAGGAAGTCGTGTCGTTGTCTCTTGGGGGAAGACTCGAGCCGGTTCGAGACACGAATAGCATCAGGGGAACGCGGCCGGGGGGAGAAGTGACCTCCCTTTCTTACACACCCATGATGTGGAATCCGCCATCCACGTGGAGCGTGGTGCCGGTGATGCCGCGGGAGTGGGGGCCTGCGAGGAACAAGCAGGCGTCTCCGACCTCCTCGGCCGTGACGTTGCGGCGCAGGGGCGACTTCTCGGCGATCTGGTCGAGGATCGAGCTGAAGTCGCGGACGCCGGACGCCGAGAGCGTGCGGATGGGGCCCGCGCTGATCGCGTTGACGCGGATGCCGCGCGGTCCGACGTCGGCCGCGAGGTAGCGCACGGAGGCCTCCAGGGCGGCCTTGGCGATGCCCATCACGTTGTAGTTCGGCACGACGCGCTCGGCGCCGATGTAGCTGAGGGTCACGATCGAGCCGGCGCGGCCTTCCATGAGCGGCAGCGCGGCGCGCGTGACGGCGGTCAGGGAGTACGCGGAAACCTCGTGGGCGAGCATGTAGCCGTCCTTCGACGTATCGAAGAAGTTGCCCTGGAGTTCCTCTCGCTTGGCGTAGGCGATGGCGTGAACGATCGTGTCGAGGGTGCCGAACTCGGCCTTGATGCCGTCGAAGGCGGCCGTGATCTCCTCGGGAATCGTCACGTCGCAGGGGATCACGATGGACCCCTCGCACTCGGCGGCGAGTTTCACGACGGCGTCCTTGAGGCGGTCGTTGGCGTAGGTGAAAGCCAGGCGCATGCCCGCGTCGGAAAGGCTCTTGGCGCAGCCCCACGCGAGGGAGCGCTTGTTGGCGACGCCGAGGATGACGCCGGTCATTCCTTCAAGGATTCGGGCGGGCTTGGGGGCGGGATCAGGCATGGAGATCTCGAGGGGGTTCCGGTGGTGTGACCCCCGGAAAGTGGGCTTCTGGGCGGAGGCTGGCTCCGGTAGGGGGCAGCGAGGGTAGTGCCTTGATTCGCGAACGCGTACCGCGGGCGGTCGGAAGTCGCGCACCGAACTCGGCTGGAGGATCGCGAAGGCCCCGAATTGGTGCGACAGTTTGCGCATGTGCGTCAGCAGTAGCACGGAGAATCGGGGCCGGAAGGGGCCGCGGCTGGCCTCAGAGGGCCAGAAACGGCCGCTGCGGTCCCAGGGGAGCCCGTGGGCCGCGGTTTTTTGCCCTGGCGCCTATGCTCCGGAAGGACGGCCCGCTCGATCGACCAGGCCCACGTCCTGGCCTGCCAAACTGCCCATGAAATCATCGACCCAAGCAAGGACCGCGGCCCGTACGGATGCGGCTTCCGGTGGTACGGCTTCCGGCGTACCAGCCTCCGATCAAGCAGCCCTGTCTCGTCCTGTCCCAACGGGCTGGCGCCCGGAGGCTGGCTGGCGGGACCTCCTCTCGGGCCGTCAGCCGGACGTGATCCTGGCGCGGCTTCTGGACGGCGATCCCCTTCGGCTCCGCGGGCTGGTCGCACGCGCGATCCGCGGTGGAAGCTTCTTCCTCGACGCCGATCGCGTTCATCTTCGGGCGCTGGCGCGCATCGCCCATGACGTCACCATCGATGGGCCTCCCGCCGACGGGTCGTGGGTCCAGGGGCACGTCGACGGCGCCCTGGGCGATGTGCTTCGCGCAGAGCGACGAGCGATCGTGGCCGATGGGGAGCGCGCGAACCTCGACTCCGGGTCGGACCCGGAACTCGAAGCGCTGCACGCGTTTGCGGCTCCACTGGGATTCGAAGGCGCGGACCTTCGCGTCGCTTGCGACGCGTTCAACCGCAGGGCGGCGGGTGAGCGCCGGGCCTTCTTTGCCCTCTTCGTCGAGCGGCTCGGCCTCGAAGAAGCCGCGCGCGCCTGCGGGCTGTCCGGCGTGGATCTCGCGCGCTCGGCGCGGACCGCTCTGAACGCGACGCTGGATGCCGCGGTGAAGTCCGCCGGTCGTCGGGCGGAAGCGCTCCAGGCCGAAACGTCCTCCACTCTTTCTTCTGTCAGTCCCCGCGAGGAACGATGAACTCCCATACTCCCGATCCCTCCAGTTCCGGGGCCCCGATCAGGCCCGACGCTGCTGGCCCTGCACCCGCGGGTAGCGTTCACGCGGGCGCGCGCTATTTCGTCGAACTCGGCTGGAGTGTGGCCCAGGCCCGCGGATGGCTCGAGGATTCGATCACCCTGGCGCAGCTACCCCTGGGGAGCGTGGCCAAGGCGACGCCGAGCCTGTCGACGGCCTCGGGCAGCGGTGCCTTCGAGGTCCAGGTCTACCGCGAACTGGAGAAGCTCGAAAGGCAGGCGCGAGCCACCCTGCTGCGCGAGGTCACGGCCCGACTCGCGCGGCGTGCCGCCACTCCGGGTGCAGCGGGACTCACGCTGCTCCTTCCGCCGTCGGCCAGCTCCCGCGAGGCGCTCGTCGAGCGACTGCAGCGCGAGGGACGCCGGGCCCGGAGCGAGCGTCTCCACTCCGCCATGCGTTCCCTGGGTGTGGAGCGGTCGCCGGTGCCATGTGACGAGAACGCGCCGGGATCGATCGCGGCGGCCCTCGCGATGACGGCGCGCTGGCTCTGGCCCGGAGAAGCGGCGTATCTCGCGGAGGCCGAGGTGGAACTCGCGTTCGGGAGCGTCGGCGCTGCGCGCGCGACCGTGGAGGCGGTGCTCGATTCGCTGCCGGAAGTCGCCGGGGACGCGGAGGGTGAAGAGGACGAGGTCGAGACCGACGACGAAGCGAGCCTTCGCGAAACATGCCATCGTCTCCTGACGCTGGTGCACTTCGTGCAGGGGGACGCCGAGGCCGCGCTGGCGCTCACGCAGACGTCGCCCCTGGTGCTCGACCGGTCCGCATCGATGGGGGCGATGCGCGCCGCGGCGGAGTTCCGGCGAAGAGCCAGCGGAGCTGGCGGGCTGGAGCAGCGGCCCGCGGTGCGCGACGAGTTCACGGTTCCGATCGACGGCGAGGAACGCCGCAGGATCGCGCGCTTCCTGGCTCTGGCGCACGCCGGATCGCAAGAGGAAGGCCGTGGGGAGACGTCGGCTTCTGCGAGCGAGCCCTCCGGATCCTCGCGCGGGGAAGCGTCGAAGGCCGGGAGCTCGCGGTCCGTCGAGGGGCTCCCGTGGTAGGCGCGGCGATGGATCCCGTGACGCTTCTCATGCCGGGTGCGTCGGCGAGTGAGGTCGATTTCGCCGAGCGCCTCACGCGGGCCCTGTGCCTCCTCAGCAGTGACGCGGTGGACTCGGGATCGTCGTCGGTTCGCGTGCAGATGGGCAGCGCGCGGGAGGAGCTGGATCACTATCACTCGGGCACGGTGGGCAGGCTCCTTCAGGACCTCTTGATCCACGTGGCGCTTCAGTCGCTGCCGCCCGCCACCTACCTGACCCTGCCGGCGCCGCGCCGCGCCTACGCCGAGGCGTGGAGTCACGCGTTCGCGCTCACGACCGAAGAGGAGCGGCGATTCCTCGGTCTGGAGGTGCCGGTGCCAGGGATGCATCCGCTGGAGATCCTGCGCACCCTGGTCGAGGCGCTGGAGCGGCACGGTCGGTGGAGTCGGGAGCGTCGCTCGTCATCCAGGGCGGAGGAGCGCCGCGAAGGCGGCCAAGGGCCTTCCACGGTCGCAGAGATTCATGCGCAGCTCTGGCGAGTTCGCTACCAGCGGTTGGCGGAAGAGCCCGCGGCCGCGCAGACGGAGGCTCTTCTGGAGGCGCTTCTCGGCCAGCTCTCCCAGAAGCGCGGGGCGCGCGCTCGATCCCTGCGCACGACCGTGCTGAGCGATCTGCTTGCGCTTCATCTCGACCGAGGTCAGATGATCGCGGCCCGGGAAACCGTGCGCCGCGCGGGGCCCACGGCCCAGCATCCCGCCGATGCGCGGAGTCCGATGGACCTTCTGGCGCTCGCCGTGAAGTGGATGATGGGCGATCCCGGTCTGCCCGCACTCGAAGCAGTGTTCCAGACCGTCAGCGCAGCGGGCGCGGCGCCGCTGGGCTGGACGGAGCTGGTGCAGCACGTGGATCCGGCCAGGAAGGCTCGGCGGCATGGAATGGCCGCGGCGGAGGAGGGCCGAACGAGATGGACGGCGGAGGCGGCTGCCGCCCGGCGGAGCTGGGGCGCGAGCGCCTTGATCGTCTCCCTCGTCAGGCCCAACGGGAGGCTCGAGATCGTCCACGAGGATGTGGCCCCGGGTCTGATGGACTCTCTTCCCCGGTGGACGGCTCACCACCGCAACGCGCTGGCGGAACGAGGCACGCCAGAGCACGAGGTCGGCTGCCGTGCGGTGCCGCTCGTGCTCATCGCGACGCAGGATCGGCCGGAGATGGCGAACCGGATCGCCGCCGCGTCGCTGGCCCGCGCGGGCAGGGAATCGCGCGGCCCATTGGAGGTCTCCGGGTCGCCGCCCATGGCTCTCGTCGTCGAGCCCATCCTCGATGGCGATGGAGAGGTCGCCGGTCTTCTTTGGCTGGAGTTCTCCACTCGCCTCGTTCCAGCGAGCGTCCATCGGGCGGCCGCGGCGCGCGCCCTGTTCGAACGGTACGGCAAGGCGGAGGAACACCGCCTGTCGGAGACGCGTGGGCTGCTGGAGAAGCTCGCCGCGCCGGAGGAGCGCGGACTCTCAGGCGACGAGGGCCCGCGCGCGGCGGCGGCTGCGGCGGAAACGAGCGCAGCCTGGGAGAAGGTGCTCGCCGCGCTTCAGCTGAAGACGGCCGAGCGGCGCTGGATCGCGTTTCACGTGGAAGGGGAAGCGCCCGCGTTTCGCCTGCGAATGGTCGCGGACGGAGGGGAAGCCAGGGACCGACTCGGGGCGGCGAGGATCGATGGCGCGTGGGCCATTCGGCGCTGCCTCCGGACCGGGGGCGCGATTCGCTACGGCCTCGATCAGAGCGAGGGCGAAGGCGAGGACCAGGACGCTGGCCCGCTGCCCGCGTCGCTGCCCGCGATGCTCCACCGGGGGGCGGTCTCGGGAGTCGCGCTGCCGCTCCATCGAAACGGTCGCGTGATGGCGGTTCTGAGTCTGGAGTCGGTTCGCCGCGGTGACGCGCGGGAGCAGGACGTCGACCGATGGTTCGAAACCCTGCAGGCGGCCGGGCCGCTCGTGGAGGCGACGATCCTATCGACGCTCGATCGACGTGGGTTCGACGGGGGCTTTGCCTTCTCCGAGCAGGATCCCGACTTTCTTCAGGAGTACGAGGCGCTGTGTGCGCTCGGGCGATCCCGCGCCGACGTGCTCATCGGCGGCGAGACGGGGGCGGGGCGTAGAACGCTCGCGCGCCTGATTCATCAAGCGGGGACGCTCACGGGCGTGACGTCGACGGTCGAACCGTGTCCGGCGGTCGAAGTCCGCGCCGCGTTCGGACTGGAGCCAGAGGAGATCCGAGAGATCGCGGGATCCCAGGACGTCTCGACGCTCGCCGTGGCCGATCTGGAATGGCTCTCGCCAGCGGCACAAGCCGCGCTGACCGACGTGTGCGCGAAGCCCCTCGGGCAGCGTCCGAGAGTCCTGGCCACGATCGGTTCGCGCGACGACGCGAGCGGAGAGTCGCGGCTCCATCCGCATCTCGTCAGGCAGCTCGGGCGAGTGACCGTTCGATGCCGGTCGCTAAGGGACCGGCGGCATGCGATCCCGGTGCTCGCGGAGTTCTTGCTACGCCGGATGGTCGATCGCGAGGGCGGCCCCAGGCTCGAGGTCGACGACGCGGCGATGGCGACTCTGTGGCGCCAGCCGTGGGCAGAGAACATCGCGGGCCTCGAGGCGGTGCTCTCCGGGCTCTTCCTTCGCTTTGGCCATCCGGTGGCGGAGAGCTGGGGCGCTGATCCGGGCTGCGGCGAAGCGGGGGGGGCGGTGGCTGTGGGGGTGGAGGAGACGCTGGCGGCGATCCTCGACGCGGGACTGGAGATCGTGCCTCGGCTTCCGTCCCGCGCTCCCCGGGAGTCCGATCTACTGGCAGCACTTTGGGTCACGCGAACGGCGACGCAGCGGCTCAACAAGACACGGGCGGCGATGTACCTGGGCTGGGATCCGAACACGCTGGCGGCCCGACTGAAGGACCACGGCCTCAAGTCCCTCGAGCAGGTGATGAGCGCACTCCGGGCATCCTCCGGTGCCAGGACGTACGCTCCGATCGGGGACCGATCCTGAACCCGGCGGAGACCCTGCAGAAAGGCGGAGGCCCCGGACGGTGTGCAACGTCCAGGGCCTCCTGAGTTTGCTTCCCTTCGAGGAAACAGTTGCCCGCCACCGAGGCCCCCCCGGGCACGGCAGCGAGTGTTTGAGCAGTTGCTCTGAGGTCTATTACGGCAGCTCAGCGCGCTGACTCAACGCGACCTGTGAAGACTTTCGCGCGACAAATCACGCCCTGTACGGGCCCGCTGGGAGCGTTCCCGCGCCCGGGCCGATCGACCCCCTCTCCTGGTTCTCCAGGGCGTGTTTTAGGGAATTAGCCTGAGGGTTTCTCGCTACGGGGACATGCCTACGATCTCTCGGTTTGAAACAACCTGGACGCAATCTGAGATGATTTCCTGGCAACCGTGGATCGGTGCTGCCGGGCGCGCCGGGTATCGGGTCTCGACATCCGGTCCAGGGTGACCATACTCCCCGCGTGGATACCCGAGCCTTCGACTTCGAACTGCCCCGCGAGCGGATTGCCCAGGCCCCTGTCGAGCCGAGGGACCGGGCCCGCCTGCTGGTCAGGCCAACCGGCGGTGGCGAGGCACGGGATTCCCTCGTGCGAGATCTTCCCGACTGGCTCCGTCCCGGTGACCTCCTGGTCCTGAACGACACCCGCGTGCTTCCCGCCCGCGTTCAGGGCCGTCGGGAGACGGGGGGGCAGGTCGAGCTGCTTTTCCTCGAACCGGTCCTGCCAGGGACCCTGTTGACCCCGGAATCCACGGAGGTGGCCCCGGGAGCCGACGTCTGGCGGGCGATGGTCAAGCCAGCACGCAAGATCAAGGCGGGGGAATGCGTCGCCTGCTCGGGCGGGGTGGTGGCAAGATTCCTGGAGCGCGAGGCCGAGTCGGGGTACTGGCTGGCTCGGCTGGAGCCAGGCCAGGGCGGGCACGTCGGGACCACGACCGAGGAACTCATGGCCATCGCGGGCGCCATGCCGCTGCCGCCTTACATCGAGCGGCCTGCCACGGAGGCTGATACGGAGCGCTACCAGACCGTCTACGCGCGGAAGCCAGGTGCCGTGGCGGCACCGACGGCGGGGCTGCACCTCACGGAGGACCTGCTGCAGAGGCTCGATGCGATGGGCGTGCGGCAGGCGACGGTCACGCTGCACGTGGGGGCCGGGACCTTCTTGCCGGTCACGGCGGATCGGATCGAGGACCACAGGATGCATAGCGAGCGCTTCGAACTCGGCGAGGAAGCAGCGGCCGAAGTCCGTGCCTGTCGCGAGCGTGGGGGACGCGTGGTTCCCGTCGGCACGACGAGCGCGCGGGTTCTCGAGTCCTGTGCTCTCAGGGACCCCGACTTCGAGCGCGACATCGTCGAGGCGCGTGCCGGCTCGACCGATATCTTCCTGCACCCGGGGTCGGGGCCGCGGGTCTGCGACGGCCTCTTCACGAACTTCCACCTGCCGAAGAGCACGCTCCTGATGCTCGTGGCCTCGTTCATCGGCGTCGAGGAGATGAGGGAGCTCTATCGGACGGCCATCGAGCGCGAGTACCGCTTCTACAGCTACGGCGACGCGTCGCTCCTTTGGCGTAGGCCTACTTGATCGCTGCTTCGACGTCGTCTGCCGTTTGCGCGACGGCCTTCAGGACGATCCGATAGGCGGCGAGCTGGCCGGTCTTGAAGATCAAATTGCTCCGCAGGAGGTTCCGGAAGTGCGGGTCGTGCTCGAGCGCGAGGAACGCGGCGTGGTAGCCCTCGGCGAAGGCGTTCTCGCCCTGGCTCTCGAAACAGGGTCCGTGCTCGTCGACGTAGGGGAACATTCGCTCGAGGACGAAGTTCCGGTTGATGCCGTCCCACTCGGCGGCCCGGGGAAATGCGCGCTCGTACGTGGCGATCACGCGGGCGAGAAGCTCCTTGTCCTCCAGATGGGCGGAGCCCCCGGACTGACGCATCTCGATGTACGTCGCGGTGACGGGCGAGAAGCTGTTGTAGCCTAGCGCCACGTCCATCATGGCGTCGAGATCGCCCTCGTCGAGTTCTGGCCGTGACTCGGAGTCGAGGGGAGCGCGGATGTGCTCGAGGGACTGCTCGATCGCGAGGATGCGTCGCTCGAGTTCTGCTCGGTTCAGCTTCATCTCGTCTGCGAACCCGCGGAGGAGTCTTTGCGCCTCGGCGGCGTGGCTCCGGTTCTGGCGCCAATCCTGCAGCGCGAGGGAGCCGGTGATGCCCAGGAGCACGATGAAGAACTCGCAGACGAGGCGCGGCCATTCGCTGCGTAGGGTGTTCCCGAGCGTGCTGAAGCTAGTACGCACTACCCACGCTCCGCTTCCTCCTGTTCTACGTTCAGAAACTCCGAGAGAAGATGCAGCAGCGCCGCGCCGTCCAGCGGCTTCGTGACGTAGGCGTTGCAGCCGGCCGCGAAGCAGCGCTCTTGCTCACCGCTCAGCGCGTGGGCGGTCACGGCGACGATCGGGATCGTGGCTCCCATATCGCGCAGCGCAGTCGACGCCGTGTACCCGTCCATCACAGGCATCTGCATGTCCATCAGCACGGCTCCGAACTTGTCGGGTGATTGCCTGTAGGCTTCGACCGCCTCCGCCCCGTTGGCGGCCGTGGAGACCTTCGCCCCGGCCTCTTCGAGGAGCATTTGCACGAGTGTGCGAAGCTCGCGCCGGTCGTCCACGACGAGTATGCTGTGGCCCTTGAGAGGCTCCTGATCCTGGAGCTTCGAGACGCTGGCGTTTCCGCTTCGCGTCGCCATGGAGCCTGGATGGACTTCGTTCACCTTGCGCATCGCCACGTCCTGCAGGTCGCCGGCGGGGATGCGCAGTTCGAATCGGCTGCCCGTGCTGTGCTCGCTCGTCGCCGTGAGTGAACCTCCGAGCGCGGCCGCGAAGCGCCTGCAGATCGTGAGCCCGAGACCGGTTCCACCGTGCGTTCGCTGGGCCGTGCTGTCGGCCTGGGTGAACGGCTCGAACAGCCTTTCGATCTGATGGGGATGGATCCCGCTACCCGTATCGACGACGGCGATCACGAGGCCCTGGGCTTGTGAATCGAAGCACACCTCGATCGACACGCTGCCGGAGTCGGTGAACTTGATGGCATTGCCCACCAGATTGATCAGGATCTGGCGGAGGCGAGTCGCGTCGCCGACCATGCGATCGGGAATCTCCGTCAGGAAGCGCCCGGAAAGCCCTAGCCCTTGCTCGGCAGCGCGGACCCCGAGCATGGAGATGACCTCCTCGATGACATCATCGACCTGGAACCAGTCCGATCGCACCTCGAACTTTCCGCTCTCGATCTTCGCGAGGTCGAGGATGTCGTTGAGGATCTCCAGGAGGTGACGTCCGTTCCGACGAATCGTTTCGACCAGCTCCAGGTTGTCCGGATCGCTCTCGTTGTTCGCCAGGATGTCCGCGTAGCCGAGGATCGCCGACATCGGAGTTCGGATCTCATGGCTCATGTTCGCGAGAAACTCGCTCTTCGCTCGGCTGGCGGCCTCGGCGGCGGCCTGGGCGCGCTGATTCTCGCGGACATAGGTGCGGAGCGTGATCTCCGTGACCACGAGTTGACCCAGATCCTGAAGCACGGCGAGGTCGTCGCTGCTCCACTCCCGCGTCTCGTCGCTGATCGAGCAGAGCGCGCCCACGGTATATCCCTGGGGCGTTGTCAGCGGAACGCCCAGATAGGCCCGCACGCCGAGGTCCTGGATGGCCCGGCTCGTTTTGACCACAGGGTTCACCAGTGAATCGGGTACGACCAGCGGCGCTCCAGAAGTCGTCACGTGCTGGCAGAAGGAGTGCGTCAGCGGCGTTTCGCGCGAGCACGCGACCTCGCCCTGAAGACCTGCCTGACCCGCGAAAAACTGGCGGCGGTCATCGACGAGCGATATCAGCGAGATCGGCACCTTCAGGAGGCGACAGGCCATCTCGGTGATGCGGTCGAGCACCTCGGACGGCGGGGCATCGAGGAGGCCGCTGGCCTCGAGTTCCGCGAGTCGATCGGGGTCCCCGAGAGACTGTTGCTTGGCCCTCGCCTGGACCGTTTGTGGAAGGATGACCGCCGACTCGACCTCGGGGCGGATCGAGGCGACGCCCCAGCCCCCGTCCTCGAGCACACCGTGCCACCGCCGAATCGACTCCTCGTTGAGGCGTCGCGCGGTGTCGTCCATGACGACACCGAAGAACCGCTCCGCCTTTCGCTCACCATCGACCGTGTCGGTCGAGAAGTGGGCCTGCCCGACGGAGCGGATCCATCGTTCGCCACCGTTCGAATCCTTCGACCGGAAGAACGCCTGGTAGTGGCCCGTTCCCGCCGGGTCGAGGGCCTGCGCCAGCGCAGCTTCGACCACAGGCCTGTCGTCAGGATGCATGACATCCAGGGTCTCGTCCACGTGAATGGTCTCGGAAGGCGGGAAGCCGAAGAGGTTCGCGCAGCGCGTATCCCAGCGGACCGTGTCGTTGGCGAGGTTCAGTTCCCATGTCCCGAGTTCGGCAGATTCGAGCGCGATCCGGCTGAGTTCGGCTGAGGCGAACGCGCGCTCTTCTTCGCGCCGACGGCTGGTCACGTCCTGGTTGACGCCGAGTAAGCGCTCCGGCCGCGGACCGTCAGGGCTCTCCACGAAAACGCATCGAGCAACGGTGCGGATCCAGCGTTCCTCACCGCGGACCCGGACGCGGTACTCGATCGAGTACCGCGCGGACTCTGGCGACTGGGTGGCGCGCGTGAGAGTCTGCAGGACGGCGGCTCGGTCCTGCGGATGAACGATCTCGAAGGCCCAGGCCATCGTGAGCTGGGTTTGACCGTCGCCTTCGAATCCGAAGAGCTGGCGGCAGTAGGCGTCCCAGCGAACCGTTTGCGTGGCCAGCTCGATCTCCCAGACTCCCATCTCGGCCGCCTCGAGGGCGACGCGCCGAAGCCTTTCGCTGGCCGCGAGTGCGCGCTGGTGGTGGCGCTCCTCCGTGACGTCCCAGTGCAGACCGCTCAGGTAGATCGTCTGCTGTTCATCGTAGAGGGGCTTGGCGCTCGAAGCGATGTGGCGAACGGTGCCATCGGGCAGGACGATTCGATACTCCGCGCGGTAGAAGGCCTTGTCCCGCAGGCTCTTCTCGAACGTCGCGTGCAGTGCGTCGACGTCCTCCGGGTGAACGCGGGCAAGGACCCTATCGAGCGTCAGCGTTTCGCCCTCTTCGAATCCCCAGAGGCGCAACATGGCGTCGTCCCCTTCCACGACGCCGCTGGTCGTGTTCAGTCGCCACGTCGCCAGAGCATCCGGTCCGACCGCCAGCGTCGACCGGACGTCGGGTTCCAGCGGCACGCCGGACCTGAACGTAATCTCCTGTACATCGCTGGGATGGGTGGGGAGGGGCGCATCGCCCCAGATGGGCGGTGTCATCGTCGAGGGGCTGGGGGCACTTGGCAGGAAGGGTTGCAGGGGACAGGACGTCGCGTCGACGACGTCCGTCGACCCTCCCATCATAGCTTGAGCCACCCCCCCAACGCTTCGCTCAGATCACGGGCAAGCCTATACACCTTACGATTCCGGGACGAACCGTGAACGCGGCCTGGCAGCCAGCGCCCAGGGGTGGTTGCATGTCGCCGTCGATCTGGAGTTCGAGATCGCTGGAAGGCTCGAGGATGACGCGCCGGGCTCGGAAGAGTTCGACCGGAAGATCTGGATGCCCGAGCTGGCCGGGGTCCGCGCGGGGAAGCGTCGTCGATCGATCGACCATCGACTTGAGAAAGGTCAGCACGGCGGGCACGGAGGCCGCCTTGACGAGCACGACGTCGAGCCAGCCGTCGTCCGGCCGAACGTCCTCGGAAAGGACCGCTCCACCGCGCCCGAGCCGCGAGAGATTGAGGATGAGCAGCGTCAGCACCGAGCAACGCAGCTCCTGGACCGGCCCTCCGAGCTCCGTCTCGAACGTGATCTTGACGTTGGTGAGGGCCTCGTCGGTGACCTGCTCGACGGCGGCACGCACGTAGGCCGCCCAGCCGAGGGTGGCCTTGGCTTCGGAGTCGGCCGACGCCATCATCCGTGCATCGGCCCCCAGTCCAGCTCGCAGGATGCACGTGGTACCCGCGGCATCGATGAGGTCCCAGGACCGTGATTCCACCGGACCGGAGAAAAGGCGGAGCGCCGCCGTCTCGTAATCGAGGGGGAGGCCGAGTTCCTGGGCGACGACGTTCCCGGTTCCGCCAGGAAGCACCGCGAGCGGGACGTCACGTCCCGCCATGGCTCCTGCGACCGCAGAGACGGTTCCGTCGCCGCCCGATACGACGATCCAGTCGGGCCGTCCCTCGCGAGGCGCGTCCCGCGCGCCCAGGAGACCGTCGAGCGCGCTCTCGAAGTCGGTCGTCGCTTCCAGAACGGTCGCACTCCACTCGATCCTCAGGTCCCTCAGGACCCGGTGCAAGATGGCCAGGACTGGTTTCTCCTTGCCGGAAGCCGGGTTGATGAGGACGTGGACACGACCCGGCGGGGCGGCAGCCGCGTCCGATCGGGCCATGGAGTGCGACATCGAGGATTGCATCGGCCCAGTGAGACGTAAGGACCGTTCGAGGGCCTCAAAGCTGGGCCAAGAACGCTTCATACCGCGCTCTTCGCGCCGAGATCGCAACTTGCCAACCGTTGGTCTCGGTCGTCCGTGATGGGGTCGGTGCTATCATCCGGGCGCGTTCCCCGCCCCTCGATCCCCATGCCGGTCCCCGATTCGAACCCTGAAACGAGCCTCGATCGACTGGTCTGCCAGTACCTGGAGGCCCACGGGCGGTCCGTCGACGAAGCCCGGAGGTTCCTGGAGGACCATCGTCGGGAGGCCTCGGACCAGGGGAGAGCGCTCGAGAGCATCCTTCAGAAGCTGAGCGAGGTCGGTCTTCCGCGCGAGATGGAGGTGCTCCGCGGCTCGATCGCCGGCGGGTCCTCCATCGAGAGGCGGTCCGCCCGCGTCCGTGCTCCAGGAAGCTTGGAGCAGGCCAGGCGCTGGTTCCGCGCGCATCCCGCTCGCGCCACCGCGGCCGTGACCCTCGGCATTGCGCTGGTCGTTGCGCCTGCATCGTACGGAGCACTGCAGCAGGCCCGTGCCAGGGAAACCGGCCGTCTGAACGTGGAGTTGAAGAGGAGTCTCGCGGCTGCGGCGGCGGCGGAGGAAGAAGCCACCGTCGCCGCGGAGAAGGCGCTGGAGGCGATCGAGTCTCAGCTGCGACGAGTGGCGAAGCTCGGGCTGGAGGACACGCCGGGCGGCATCGAGATACGACGGCAGCTGGTGGAGGATGCGTTCCAGCTCATCGAGGAGATCCCCACGGTTCCGAGGCTGGTGCACGCCCGATCCGTCGTCGAGTGCTCGCTGCTCCGAACGCGCGGAGACCTGCTTCGAACGATGGGGGACGAAACGGGCGCGCTGGAGGTCTACCGGCGATTGGAGAAGCGGCTGCGAGAGAATCTCCTGGCTCGACCCGACGATGTAGGGACACGCGCCGAGCTGGGGACGCTTCTCGCCCAGAGAGCGGCGACGCTGAGCGACCTCGGGCGCGCGACGGAGACGGCTGCGCTCTACGACGAAGGGCTGCCGCTCATCGAAGGGGCGCTACGCGAGGGCTGGCGCCCGGGCATCGGTGATGCGACGCATGCGATGGTAAGGGTCCACCGGATCCTCGACGCCTTCGACGCGGGCCAGATCGTCGAGGCAGAGGCGCAGGCGCATGGGCTGATCGCGGAGATCGAGGCCTGGCCCGACGAGGTGCGCTCCCTGCCCAACGCGCGCATGGCGCTGGCGGAGAGCTACCGAGTCACCGCGCAGGCGGCCGCCTCACGTCGGGCGTTCGAGCAGGCGATCCAGGCAGAAGAGCGAGGCGCCGAGCTCCTGGAGGCTGTCCTGAAGGTGCGGCCGCGGCACCGGCGAGCGACCTACAGGCTCGCGGAGACGTGGCGACGTCAGGCGCTGGACTGGATGCAGCGCGGGGATTCTCGAACCGCCTCAGCCCTGCTGGAGCGCTGCAGCGCGAGTTACCGCGAGCTGAGCGAACTCTATCCGGAGTGGCGGGAAGCGACCCTTGCAGCGGGGAACATCCTCGCCTTGCGGGCGCAGCTCGCGTCGACTTCCGGGGACGGAGAGAAGGCGCTGGAGCTGACCGCCCAGGTCGTCGAGAACTGGCGCACGCGGCCCGAGTCGGATCCGCTTCGACTCGCGGGGCTGGCGATGGCGCTCGGCAATGCGGCGAACAACGTGACGCTCTTTGCTCCTGAGGACGAAGAGCGCCTGCGCGAGGGCGTGGCGATGGCGACGGAAGCCATGGCCATTTTCGACGATAGCCCCTCCCAGGAGATCGACCGGACGGCGTACTGGATGTTCTGCTACAACCGCTCCGTCCTGCGCTCGAAGCTCGGCGAGGTCGACGGAGCTCGTTCGGATCTCGAAGAGGTGATGCGTCTCACGGAAGGGAACGCGGCGAACCAGGCGATGGTGCAGCGCTATCTGGCCGATGCCTGGTGCGAGCTTTACGCAGGCTATCGATCCAAGGGTGCAGGCGAGACCGATACCGCAGCGTTCGCGAAGGAGCAGATCTACGTGCACCTCGAAAGAGCGGTCGCTCGCGGCTACGCCGACAAGAACGATCTCTCCACGCACGAGGGCCTTGCGGCGATGCGAACGGAGGCGCGCTTCCAGGCGCTGCTGGCGGGGCTGGAATGATGGCCTTCTGAGCGGTTGCTGGGCTCCATCGAGGGGTGAGGGAAGGTCCATTCCTCCAGGATCTCCGTATTTGACCTGCTACTCGTAGGACTTCCATCACGACACGAGCTCTTCCAGGTGGTCCGGCTAGAAGCCCTCAAATGAGCCCCCCCCATGCGCCGAGTCCAGGCGCCGCGCCAAGAAAAAAGTCGACGCCAACGCCTCAACCGACACAAACGGACCAGGTGCATCCGTTCCGATACAAACGGACCAGGTGCAGTTGTTCCGGAACAACTGCACCTGGTCCGTTTGTGTCGGTTGGCGCGGCGTGGGAGAGAGTGTTCGTTCATGGGAGATTGGCCGTGGGGGGAAGGCCGTTGACGGATTTGGGGTGGAACCTGGTTGCGAAGTCGCTTGGCCAGCCCTGGAGATGGGCGCTATTGGCGAGGGCCTCGACGTCGCTTGCCCGACCGTCGGCCAGCGACACCGTTCGGGCCGCTCCACGCTTGAGCGCGACTTCCGCCCCGGCCAGGGTTCGGCCCGTGGCGACGGGGTGGTGGGGCAGGTGGTTCATGGTGTTCATCCTCACCCGACCCTTGTCCCGGCCGCCCCGAGCCACGTCAGCGAATCATGAAATGATACGCCGACCGAACCATCCCGCGCTACTTGTGCTCGAACAGCTCGCTGAACGGCTCGTCGGTCTCGTCGCGGAGAAGCTTCTTCCCGTCGGACATCTTCCCGAACACGTAGTAGAGGCCAGGAATGACCAGCACGCCGATGATGGTGCCGAACAGCATGCCGCCGACGCCCGCCGTCCCGATCGTCCGGTTGCCGATCGCGCCAGCACCCGTGGCGACGACCAGCGGAATGAGCCCGGCCACGAAAGCGAACGACGTCATCTGAATCGGCCGGAATCGAACCTTGCCGCCCTCGATCGCCGCCTCCTTGAGGGAGAGTCCTTCCCGACGCAGCTGCACCGCGAACTCGACGATCAGGATCGCGTTCTTGCCCAGAAGCCCGACCAGCATGATGAGCCCGAGCTGGGCCCACACGTCGTTCGCCAGTCCCACCGCCTGCAGGAACAGGAACGCCCCGAATACACCGATGGGCAGCGACAGGATCACGGCCAGCGGAATCAAGAAGCTCTCGTACTGGCCCACGAGCACCAGGTACACGAATGCGACGACGACGAAGAAGATGTAGAGCGACGCGTTGCCCTGCTTCGCCTCGTCCCACGAAAGGCCTTCCCAGCCGAGTTCATAGCCCGGTGGCAACACCTCGTCGGCGACCTCTTGAATCGCCTGGATGGCCTGACCACTCGAATAGCCCCTTGCGGGCACGCCCTGGATGGCGGCGGACGGGTAGAGGTTGTAGCGGGTGATCTCGTTCAGCCCCTGCTGCTTCTTGACCTCCATGAAGGCGCTGTAGGGGACCATCGAGCCCGCGTCGTTCTTGACGAACAGGTCGTCGAGGTCCTGGGGCATCCGGCGGAACTGCGGCCACGCCTGGACGTACACCTTGTAGAACTGGTTGAAGAGGATGAAGCCCTGCTCGTAGGTGCTGCCGATGAGAATGTTCAGGTTCTCGAGCGCGTTGTCGATCGATACGCCCTTCTGCATGGCAATATCGTTGTTGATGACGAGTTCGTACTGCGGATAGTCGGAGGCGAAGAACGTGAACAGGTTCTTGATCTCCTTCCGCTCCTCCAGGGCCTCCATGAACTGATCGTTCACTTCCCCGAGCCGCTGGTAGTCGGCGACACTGGACTGGGTCTTGTCGAGCACGCGAACCGAGATTCCGCCCGCGGCACCGAAGCCGGGGATGGCGGGCGGCTCGAAGAACTCCAGCTTCACGTCGCTGATCCGCTGGGTCTCCACCTCGAGCTCTTCGATGATCTCGGCGGCCGTCATCTCGCGATCCGACCAGGACTTCAGGTTGATGATCGCGGTGCCCGCGTTCGAGCCTCGGCCTTCCGTCAGCACCTCGTACCCCGCGACCGAGGTCACAGAGGTCACGCCCTCGATGCTCTTGGCAATCTTCTCCAGCTCCTGGGACTTGGCGTTGGTGTACTCCAGCGTGGAACCCGGGGGCGTCTGGAGGACGGCGTAGATGATGCCCTGGTCCTCGCCGGGAATGAAGCCGCTGGCCATTCGCGTGTTGACCGCGACGATGCCGAAGACGAAGGCTCCAATGACGGCCAGCGTCAGGACGCGGCGCGTGACGATCGGCTTCAGGATCCCTGCATAGAGATTCGTGACGCCATCGATCGCTCGGCTGAAGGCGGGCTGCACGAACGGAGCGAGAACCAGAAGGAAGCCGAGGGGACCCCACAGGAGGTAGGCGAGGTAGGTGAGACCCGCCAGGATGGGCAGTCCGACCAGGAGGTACGCTGCGATCTTGCGCGCCCGGCTCTTCCGAACGTGCTCCTTCGCCGGCACCGTGCCGCTCTCGCCCGCCTCTCCATGGTCATGCGGCTTGAGAATCATGGCGCACAGAACCGGGGTCAGCGTCAGCGCGACCACGCCGGAGAGAATGATGGCCGTGGCCATCGTGACGCCGAACTGCCGGTAGAACACCCCGACCGGCCCGGGGACGAACGTCACCGGCACGAACACGGACGTCATCACCAGCGTGATCGCGATGATGGCCCCGCTGATCTCGTGCAGAACCTCCATGGTCGCTCGATACGGCGATAGGTGCTTCTCGGCCATCTTCGCGTGCACGGCCTCGACCACCACGATGGCGTCGTCGACGACGACCCCGATCGCGAGCACCATCGCGAAGAGCGTGATCAGGTTGATGGAGAAGCCCATCACGCTCAGGACGAAGAACGTGCCGATCAGGGACACGGGCACCGCCAGCGTCGGGATCAGCGTCGAACGCAGATCGCCGAGGAACATGAAGACCACCAGCGAGACCAGGATGAAGGCCTCGAGCAGCGTGTGGAGCACCTTCTCGATCGAGGCGTCCACGAACTTGGATACGTCGTAGGCGATCTCGTAGTCCATGCCTGGCGGGAAGGACGGCTTCAGCTCCTCGAGCGTCCGCTTCACCTCCTCGATCACCTCGGCCGCGTTGGAACCGGGCGCCTGCTTGAGCACCACGGAGGCCGCGGGGTGGCCGTCGACGTCCGAGTAGATGTCGAAGAACTCGGACCCCAGTTCGATACCCGCGTGCTCCACGTCAGCGGACTCCCTGTCGTCCGCCGCCGCCTCGCCGGGGGAGCCGGACTCATCGCCCAGTGCAACGCTCGACCCCGGCGTCGGCGAGTGCGACTTCGGCGGCACGCAGACGTCCTTGAGTCGGAGGATCTCGCCGTCCGGCTTGGCTCGGAGAATGATCTCGCCGTACTGCTCCGCCTTGTTGTATCGCCCCTGGTAGGTCAGAACGTACTCCTTCGACTGCGAGGTCATGCCTGTCGCCTGACCGAGTCGACCGGGTGAACCGATGATGCTCTGCTCCGCCAGTGCGTCCATGACGTCCTGGACCGAGATGTCGTACGCCCGCATGCGCTCGGGGTTCAGCCACACGCGCATCGCGAAGCTGCGGTTTCCGAGGTTCGTCGGGATGCCCATGCCCTGAATCCGCTTGAGGACCGGCATGATGTACACGTTCGCGTAGTTGAACAGGTCCTTCTGGTCCGTGTTCGCGTCCGTGCTGTACAGGTTCAGGTACATGAGCATGCTGGGCACGACCTGGCTGACCAGGATGCCCTCGCGTACCACCAGCGGTGGTAGCCTGCTCAGCATGATGTTGACCCGGTTCTGAACGTTGACGACGTTGATGTTCGGGTCGGTTCCCGGCTCGAAGAACACGCGGATCGTGGCCTCTCCTGCGCTCGTTGCGTCGGAGACCATGTAGCGCATGTTCTGCACGCCGTTGATTGACTGCTCCAGCGGAATGATGACCGAGTCGATCAACACGTTCGCGCTGGCCCCTGGGTACGCGATCGAGACGTAGACCGTCGGCGGCGCGACGTTGGGGAACTGCGAGATCGGAAGGGTCCCGATCCCGAGGCCCCCCAGGAACAGAATGATGATGGCGGTAACGAGCGCGAGGGCTGGCCGCGTGAGAATCTTGGTGAACATGCTGGCTAGGGGAGTCGTGTAGAGGAAACGACCTGCTGGAGGGTCTCGCTGCCCGCTATTCCGCGCGGTGTTTCAGCTGGCCAAGGACCACTTCGGGGTCACGGAACTCGAACTCCACGTGTTCACCGTCGTGGACCTGTCGGACACCATCGAGGACGATCTTCTCGTGGCCTTCGAGGCCGCTGTCGATGACGAAGACATCGTCCATCTCGTGGGAGGTGGTGATCCTGCGCTGATGTGCATGCCCGTCCTCGTCGATCACGTACACGTACTGCTTGTCGAGAATCTCGAAGGTCGACCGCTGCGGGATGACGACGGCGTCCTCCAGCGTTCGGTGGATCAGCAGCGTGCCCGTCTGCCCGTGACGAAGCAGTCCATCGGGATTCGGGAAGTCGGCCCGGAACTGGATGTTGCCGGTCTCGTTGTCGAACGTGGACTCGACCGTGACGGTCTGGTCGGCGGTCTGGTCGAAGAGCCGGCCGCTCGCGAGCTGGAGCTCGATCTGCGTGTTCGGGAGCGTGAGCCTCTGCTGATGGTCCGGGTCCACGGCGCCCGGGATGACCCTGAAGTCGAGGTAGTCCGCCTCCGGAACGTTGAAGTACACCCACATCACGCTGTTGTCGGACACCGTCGTCAGCATGTCTCCCTCCTCGGTCAGGCTTCCCTGCTGCTCGTACTGGCGATCGATGATGCCGTCGAAGGGAGCGCGGATCTCCGTGAACGAGAGCTCGGCCGTCGCCAGCTCCACCTGGGCCTTCGCCTTCTCCAGCTCCGTCCGAACGAGCGCGAGTTCCTGATCCGAAACGACCTTCTGCTCGAAGAGCTTTTCGGTGTTCTTCAGCGTGATCTCCACGCGCTGCAGCTCCGCCTCATCACCGTGGAGCTTCGCTTTGAAGACGACGGGGAGGAGCTTGAACATCAGCTGCCCCTTCTTCACCGACTGGCCCTCGTCCACGAGGACCTCCTCGAGGTAGCCGCGCTCGAGGGCGCGGAGTTCGATGTGCCGCTGCGAGTGAATCTGGGAGACGTACTTCTTCGTCGCCACGACGCTCTTGGCCACGGGAGTGGTCACGACGACGGTGTGGGCGACCTCGTGCTCTCCTTCATGCTCCTCCCCATGATCTTGCTTGCAAGCCGTCGATGCGAGGCAAAGGGAGGCCAGTAGGACGACCGACGCGGACGGGAATCTCATGGATGCTGGGGGAATGGATGGTCGAGGAGGTAGGACCCGGCCAAGCCGCCATCCGCGGCTCGAGGGACCTCGTCTGTCGATGCTCGACGACGAGTGGGAAGAATCGGCCGTCGGCTCTTTGGTTCATTACCGCTCGGTGAACGGGGAGCCGCCCGCGGCGATCGAGCGTTCACAACCGGCGCGCCTGCGGCCGAGTAGGATCAAAATGAGGGTTAACCGTCGTAAGATGCTTCCGTCATGACTCGCCTCTCCACCCACAGACCCCTCTCCGAGGGCCACGCACTTTGAACGACCGATTGATCGTGATGGCGAAGGAGCCTCGCTCCGGCTACGCGAAGACCCGACTGGCCGCGGAGATCGGAGCTGACCTCGCGCAGGCCCTGGCCGAGGCCTTCGTCCTCGATACGCTCGCGCTCGCGAAGTCGAGCGGGGTTCCGACGATGGTGGCGTTCGCACCCGCGGACGCCGTCTCATGGTTCAAGGAGTACGTTCCGTGGGCCGAGCGCTGGTGCCAGCCCGACGGCAATCTCGGGGATCGCATGAGAAAGGCGATCCAGGAAGGCGCGAGGCGAGGCGCCGATCGCTGCGTCTTGATCGGAACCGATACGCCGCACCTGGCCCGCGACGTGGTGGCGCGGGCCTTCGCCGCACTCGATGACGCGGACGTCTGCCTCGGGCCTGCGAGGGACGGCGGTTACTACCTGCTGGGAATGAGGGGGCAGCATCCCGAGGTCTTCCACGACATCCCTTGGAGCACGGACAGGGTCCACACCTCCACGCTGGAGCGCTGCGCCAGCGCGCGCCTCCGTGTCGTCGAACTCGAGGAGGAGTTCGACGTGGACGACGCGAGCGCCCTGCCTGACCTCCAGGCTGCGCTCGCGGCCCGGTCCGGCGGAGCCCCGCGCACGCGAAGGCTCCTGGCGGCCCACTGGCCCGGCGGTCTCGCCGGGCAGTGAACTCAGGGCTTCGCGCCCAGCACGATGACCTCGCGCGAGCCGACCCGGCCCCGCAGCAGCTCGACCGTCCGCTCCTGGACCTCGGGGCTCAGCGTCTGGTACTGGCGGGTCTCCACGAGCGCGAGGAACTGGTCGCCGTCGCGGTTCAGCGCCTCGATCAGATCGCCCGAACGGACGGTGGGGACGCGGCCGTAGTAACGGTAGCCCTCCGGCTGGACGCCGCGTACCGGGATCGCTTCGGGCTTCTGGGGTAGCGCGGCGATCTCGAGCGCCAGGGAGCGGGCCGACTTGATCTCGTCCAGGACAGGGGCGACGAAGAATCCGGCGGCGAGGAACGTCAGGCCCAGCGCCTGCACGAGGTGATCCATGCCGCGCGGGCTATCGCTCCTCCGCCACGCCAGCCACGAGAACACGATCAGCGTGAGCGAAAGCGCCGCGCCTGCGAGGCCGTAGGGGAGGACCTGATCCAGCTTCGGCGCCTTCTCCAGGACCGCGGGGATCCGGGCCCCGATCAGCGCGAGGCCGACCGCGACGCCGAGGAAGAGCAAGAGACCCGCCGGGACCCGGACGATCCAGCGCCGCCACGCGCCCTGCTGCCATCGGAGGCTCAGTTCCTGGGCCGCCAGCAGCGCCGCCACCGGGTAGATCGGCAGCAGGTAGAGCGGCCGCTTCGGCGGCATGATGCTGAACACGAGGAACGTGAACGCGAACCAGAGCGCCAGGAAGCGGAGGTTCCGGGACGCGGGCTCTCCGTCGCTGCGCGTGCGCCAGGCCCGCCACAGGGCGAGGATCACAAGGGGTGTCGTCGGCAGGAGCAGCACGGGCATCTCCAAAAGATGCTGCCACGGCGGCCCCTCGTGGGGCGCCTTCTCGGACAGGCGCCCGAGGTGCTGGCCGAAGAAGAGGTGATCGGCGAGGATCGGCTCGGACAGGCTCGCGAAGATCGCCCAGAGGAGCGCGGGTGCGATCGCGAGCAACACGATGAAGACCCAGTGGAGGCCCCGGATGCCCGTTCGCTGGCCTTTCGGGAGCGCGAGTCGCGCCGCGACCAGCGCGAAACCGCCGTGGAGCCAGGCCACGGGACCCTTCGAAAGCGCCCCGAGCCCCAGCGCCAGCCCGCTGACCGCGGCCCGGGAACCCGAGGGCTCGGTGGCGGCCGTCAGCCGCTCCGCCGCCAGGAACGTGAAGAACGAGAGGATCGGGTCGAGCTGGAGCCGGCCGCCGATCTCCAGGAGCATCGCCGTCCCGAGGTAGAGCGGAACGACCCAGCGCGCCGCCGCCTCGCCGAAGAGCCTCCGCGCCATCCGCTGCGCCAGGAGCACGGATCCGAGCGTCGCCAGGAGCGAAGGGATCCGCATCGCGAACTCCGACCAGTCGCTGAAGCGCCCGAACACGCCCGCGATCCAGTAGACGAGCGGCGGCTTGTCCGGATAGATATCCCCGCAGATGTGGAGCACCAGCCACTCCCCGCGGTCCCAGCACTCGCGCGCGATCTGGGCGTAGCGAGGTTCGTCCGGCGCCCACCAGCCCCGGAAGGCCGCCCAGGCGAGCAGCGGCACGAAGAGCCACCAGCCGCCCAAGAGTGGAGTCCTGGGGAGTGGAGTGAGGCTGTCGGCAGTTGGCACACTGGAGGGAGATGTTCGCATTTGGGGTCCTGGGTCCCGAAGATAGTGATCCTTCCAGCGTGTTGACCCCTTACGAATCATGAATCCCGAGAAGACGGACCTGCTGCCGTTTCAGGTGCGCGAGCACTGGCCCGCCGATGGGTCGGTGAGCCTCTCCGTCGTCGCGCCGGTCTACGACGAGGAGGAGAACCTCCCGCGATTGCTGGCGAAGATGGTCGAAGCGCTCGGATCCGAGGCCGACTGGGAACTCGTGCTCGTCGACGATGGAAGTCGCGATGGCTCGGCGCGCATCATCCGGGAGCTCCATGCGAAGGACGCGCGCGTGAAGGGCGTCTTCTTCCAGCGGAACTGCGGCCAGACCGCCGCCATCGCCGCCGGGATCCAGGTCGCCGCCGGCGAGCTCATCGCCACCATCGACGCGGACCTCCAGAACGACCCCATGGACCTGCCCGCCATGGTGACGATGCTCCGCGAAGGCGGCCACGACGCCGTCGTCGGCTGGCGCAAGAAGCGTCAGGACAGCTTCGTGCGTCGGGCGAGTTCCAGGGTCGCCAACCGCGTCCGCAACTCGATCAGCGCGGACTCGATCCGCGACACGGGCTGCTCGCTCAAGGTCTTCCGGCGCGCTCCGATCCAGGCGCTGCCGCTCTTCGAAGGGATGCATCGCTTCCTGCCGACGCTTCTGCGCTACCACGGGTTCGACGTCGCGGAGACGCCCGTCGGGCACCACCCGCGGACCGCTGGCGTGTCGAAGTACGGGATCGGCAACCGTGCGTGGAAAGCGACGAAGGACCTCGTCGCGGTGCGCTGGATGCGAAAGCGTCGTCTGCTCCTCCCGATCGGGGAGGTCCTGCGTGACTGAGTCACGCGAGTCCTTCGAGCCGCCGGTGTCGACCCGCCGCCACGACTACGGCCTTCTGATCGTGCTCGTGACGATTCTCGTGCTGGTCGGTTCCGCGCTCTTCCTGGAGGCACGCAGCGAGCAGCAGTCGAGCGGTGAGCGCGTCGAGATCGATCTGAAGGCGCCGCTCCAGAAGCTGGACCTGCGCCGTACGGGCGACGGCCTCATCGTCGTCGACAAGCTCGGACGCGAGTTCTCCGGCGAGCGCTGGCTGGAGGCCGTCGCGATGGAGCAGGAGTTCCAGCGCGGCGCCGGGCCGCTCTACGTCATCTTCAACATCACGAAGCCCGTGGGCTTCCTGTGGGTGTCGATCGGCTTCATCGGCCAGGCCGCGTTCACGTTCCGCATGCTGCTCCAGTGGTTCGCGAGCGAGCGCGCGGGGCGCAGCGTCGTCCCGCTGGCGTTCTGGTACGGCAGCCTCGCGGGCGGGCTGCTGCTGCTCGTCTACTTCATCTGGCGCAGGGACGTGGTCGGCGTCACCGGCCAGTCGACCGGGATCTTCGTGTACTCGAGGAACATCATGCTGGCGCGCCGCGCTTTCAAGGCGGCGTAGCCCTCGGCGTTTCGCTTCGGATCAGATGCCGCCGAGCAGCGCTTCCCTGAGGTGACGCGCGGCCTGGCCCGGATCCTCGGCCCCCAGGATGGCGCTGCCGACTGCCGCCCGTCCGACGCGATCGAGCTCTGCGATATTGCCCAGGTGAATCCCGCCGATGGGAAAGACCGGCACCGGCGCGGTCTCGGACGCGACCCAGGCGAGTTCGGGCCCCACCACCCTCGGCGCATAGGTCGATGCAGGGGCGTCGCCCGCTCCGTAGCCCTTCGTGGCCGTGGCGAAGATCGGACCGAAGCCGAGCATGTCGATCGGCTCGTCCCAGGCGCGACCAAGGTCGCGGGTCGTGTGCGAGGAGAGACCCAGAAGCTGGTCCTCGCCGAGCGCGCGGCGCGCCGCCTTGGCGGGCATGTCGTCCGTGCCGACGTGCACGCCGTCGAGCCCGGCCTCCGCGAGCGCGATGGCCACGTCCACGCGATCGTTGACGAAGACGAGCGGCGGCGCGTCCAGGTCGAGCTGCGCACGGAGGTCCAGCACCCGCTGGCACCACTCGAACGCGGCCCGCGCCTCCGTGATCGTGGCGCGGGCGGCCGATCCAGCCGCGCGGTCGCCGAGCGGCTTGGGCCGCACCTGGACGATGTCCACGTAGGGCATCGCCGCCTCCAGCGCCGCCAGGGGATCGGCGGCGGCGAGATCGGGCGTGAAGATCAGGAGCAGCTTCGCGTCGCCGAGGCGGACGCGGCGCTCCCCGCGACTAGCAGCAGCTGGCGCCATCGGCCCCGCCCGCAGGATCGCAGCAGCTCGTGCCCGGCGCCACGTCCGCACGCGCGGCGCCGAACTTGGTCTCGGCGGGCGCGCGGAGGCTGTCGCGCGAGCAGTCGAAGAGCGGTGCGTTCTCGGCGCTGATTTCCTGGAGTGGTCGAACCGCGATCACGTCGTCCGCGTAGGGCGCCGATTCGTAGAGGCCGAGCGTTTTGCGGCAGACGGCGGTGCGTTGACCACGGTGGAGGGTATGTCCGTCATCGTCGACGACCGACTTCCAGGGGCCCCTGTAGATCACGGCCTCGCCGTGGTCGTAGCAGGGCCCTTCCTTGCCCTTGTGCGCGGTGACCGTCATCGAGCGGAACTCGATGCCCTGCACGATCGCCCAGGGCTCCGACTGATAGACGGCGATCTCGACGCCGTAAAGCCCTGCGTCCGCGAACGCCTGGAGGAAGCGATCCTCACGCATGGCGCCGGAGATGCAGCCGGACCAGAGTTCGGGGTTGTCCTGGAGCTCCTGCGGCACGTCCTCGTCGCAGACGATGTCGCTGATCGCAGCGCGCCCGCCGCGCTTCAGAACGCGGTGGATCTCGGCGAACATCTTTGGCTTCTCGGCCGGGTCCACGAGATTGAGCACGCAGTTCGAGAGCACCACGTCGACGCTCTCGTCCGGGATCATGGGAGCTTCGAGCTCCAGGCGAGCACGCTCCCTTTCCAGCGCTTCGTAGCCGGCAACGTCCCGCACCGGATGCGCTTCCAGCCACGCACCGAGCGCGTCGTGATCGAGTCGCAGGTTCTGGATATGCCCGCGGCGGAAATCGACGTTGTGCCACCCGATGCGATCGCCGACCTCTTGGCGGTGCTTGCGCGCGAGTTCCAGCATATCGGTCGTCGTATCGACGCCGATCACGCGGCCGCCCGCGCCGACGATCTGACTCGCCATGTAGCAGATCTTGCCGCCGCCGGAGCCGAGGTCGAGCACGACGTCGTCGGGCCGGACGAAGCGGCTCGGATCGCCGCAGCCATAGTCGCGGTCGATGATCTCCTGGGGGAGAACCTCGAGGAGCGACGCGTCGTAGTCGACGGGGCAGCAGAGTTCGGGAACGACGTCGCGGGCGCCCTCGCTGTAGCGAGATTTCACGGAGTCGAGGAGGGATCCGGAGGACGCGGGGCTGACGCCGGCCGAAACGGGCGAGGAGGAGTCGATCGTCATGACTCGAAGGTTGTACCCGAATCAAAGAAAGCACCGCGACCCCGGGGCAGGGTCGCGGTGCTTTCACGGGGAGTCGGCGGGGAGCACGACTCGTGGCTGGCCCGAAGCGCCTTGGGAGTGCTCGGGGTGACCAGCCGGGGGGGGGAGGAGTCACTCGAAGGGTCAGGCGGTGTCGCGTCGCGGCCTGCGCCTCACGGCGGGCCGGCGCGATTTGATTTGTTCGGTGAAGGCTTCCCAGTGCTCCTTGGAGAAGAGCCGGACCTCACCGCCACAGCTGGCGCAGTAGGACGTGTCCAGACTCATGAGGTAGGGGACGTACTCGTTGCAGGCGGGGCACCACTTGCGGTCGGACTCGAACTGGTTGCGGATGTTTTCCATCGAACTCGAGGAAGCACAGGGCGTACCAATGCAGCCGGGGCGCTCCCTCAGGCCACTGTAGATGGCTACGGCGCAGGGGTTTGCGTCGGATGTCCCATGGGGCGACATGCGCGGCGATGGGGGCGTGTCGCGCGGAATCGACGTCGACGAGCCCGCCGCGTCGATCTGGCGCGACGTCCGCGTGCAGAAATCAGGACGTGCGATCGAGCGAGGACTCGATGTCCTCGCGCGCCGCAGCGTCGGGCTCCCGCGCGAGGGCCTCCCCGAGACTCTGGCGAATTCCCACGTCGTCCAGGTGGGCCCTCGAGAGGCCCCAGGCGGCAGCGGCCCTGACGTCGGGGGACGGGTCGTCGGTGAGGGCCACCAGCAGAGCCGCGCGACCCCGTTCGCTCGGCGCATGGCCGAGGGCGATGGCAGCGTTCCTCGCGATGCCGACGCGACCGGGCCGTTTCAGCGGCGAGCCCTGGTAGCGGACCGCGTGGCCTTCCTCTCCGTCGTTCGCCGTCGTGAGCATGCTGGCGAGCACCTCACCATCGGCCGCGCTTTCGTCCATGAACTCCGGCCGGGTCCCGAAGCGTTTCGCGAGGTCCGGAGCCTTGGACCCCCAGGGGCAAACCTCCGAGCAGATATCGCAGCCGAACGCCCAGGGGCCCGTCCGTTCCCGGAGAGCGTGCTCCAGGAGGCCGCGGTGTTCGATCGTCGCGTAGCTGATGCAGCGGCGCGCGTCGACCTCGCCGGGCGCCACGATCGCGTCCGTGGGGCACGCGTCGATGCAGGCGGTGCAGGTTCCGCACGAGCCCGCGGGAACCTGGTGGGGGGTCGGCTCGAAGTCGGTCTCCAGGATGATCTCGCCCAGGAAGAACCATGGGCCGAAGCGAGGGTGGAGCAGATTGGCGGCCTTCGACGGGAAGCCGAGCCCGGCGGCGGTCGCGTGGCTTCGCTCCAGGAGCGGCGTGGCGTCCACGAACAGGGATCCCGGCGCGCAGAGGCCCTCGAGGATCAGGCGCTTGCGTAGCTTCGTGAGCTTCTTGCCGACGACGTTGTGATAGTCGCGGCCTGCGGCGTAGCGTGCGATTCGTCCGCCGCCCTCCAGTTCGATAGCGGGGCGGGAGTGCCCCAGGCCGACCATCAGGAGGCTCTTGCCCCGGGGCCACTGGGTCGCAGGATCGACGGTCGCACCGCGCCCGCGCTCCAGAAAGCCCATCGAGCCGTGGCGCTCTTCGTCGAGCCAGCGCTCGAATCGCGCGGCGTCCGGCGGCGGTCCGAAGGGCGCGATCCCCGCGAGATCGAAGCCGGCCTCGCGGGCCAGGTCGAGCGTGGTGGTCCGTGCTACGTCCAGGGATCGCATCGCCGGGAGGATAGTGCGATTTCGAGAGAAGCGGCGTTCGGTTCAACACGACTTCACGCTCCACACGACTCGCGACGCGCACAATTGACGTAAGTGGTTGTGCTGCAATGCCTTGTGCGCATTCGCTCACTTGGGTGATCCGAAACCGCACACTTTTTCCCAAGACTTCCCGAAACCAGCGTTCCCCCGACGCTTACTCATCATGAACCAGCACACACCTGGTTTGGCGGCCATGATTCCGGCCGTAGCTCTTCGATCCGAATTTTCCCCTTCGGATCGCCAACTCGCCAGGCCGCTGGTTCTTCAGGCGTCGTCCACTCGCCGCTCACTTCGCCCTCTCTCAGGACCTCCCTCAGGAGGAGCGAAGGAGCTGCTTGCGCGCTCGTTCGGAGAGACCGCTGAGGCTCGTCCGTCATCTGATCTTTTCGTCGCCCTCAGGGACGTGGGGTCAGCCCCGACGGTTCCCGGAAAATCCGTCATGGGTCCACGGGAGGACGATTCTTTCCTGCGGCATCCAAGGTTCCTTCAGGACAACCACCCCGTTCACCGTCCCGAAGGCGCTCTCGCTCTCATTCACTCTTTCGATTCAGGACTCGCGGAAGGGTGGGCAGTTTTCGATGAACACGAATCGGAGGAAGCTGGCTACGATGCACCCGACCCCTCTCAATCCATGCAAGTTTCCGACCTCCTTCATGCCAGTCCGCTGACGACCCCTGGTGGTCGCGCCAAGCTGGAGCAGAGGATCGCGGAGCTGGCGAAGTCAGGATCGAAAATGGCGAGCGCTGCCATGGGTCAGGCGGGTTCCAGCGGGCGTTTGGCGCCCGAACTCGACGACGAGGATTGTGCACGGGTTGGCGCTGCCTTCGCGGATGACACGCTGAACTCGGAGCAGCTCCGGGACGCCGTCAGCACCGCGCTGATGGATGGTTTCCGCAAGAGCACGGGACGGGGCACCTTCGGTCTCCTGTACGAGCTGAACGCCGCCCACCTCCTCGTCCAGGTCGCCGGGCGCCTCCGCCGCTACAACAGCAAGGCCGACGCCGGCGATGTCCTCCAGGAAGTCTTCTTCAACGTCTACCGTTACCCGCATCGTTTCGATTCCTCTCGCGACGATGCGTTTCGCGTTTGGACGGCGATGATCGTCCGGAACACGGTGCTGAAGCACCTTCGGTCGAGGAGTACGGGGGGCGGCAACCGACGTGAGATCCCCTTCGAGGATCTCTCGGATCAGCCCGTTTCCCACGGCGACACGCCGCTGGCGGGTGTTCTCCAGGACGAGGCCAACCTCGAGTGCAGCCGGGCGTACGTCACCTACCTGCAGCTCTACATCGAATTTTACACCATGCTCTCCGACCGAGAGCGTCGTGCGCTCCATCTCGTCGAGGTGGATGGCGTCAGCTATCGCGACGCTGCGGCCGCCCTCGGGATCAAGCTGGAGAACCTGAAAATGGTGATCTTCAGGGCTCGCAAGAAGATTCACCGTGCCATGCGCCGGGTCTTCGATGGGCTGCCCCCTGACTGCAAGCCCGCTCGCGTCGGGCGGCCCGTCGGACACGAGGGCGATCTGCCGGGTGGAGGGTCTCCTTCCGATGCACTCCGTTCCTGAATTCCGCTCCCTTCGCTGAAACCTCCCGACCCACCCGGACGTCCTTATTTTTGGCCCGCCGCCGCGCATCGAAAGATCAACGTTGGCGAGACCCTGAACACCGAACTTTTCTGTAGCCACCCGAGCTGAAAGCGCTACTCCGCCTGCACAGCACCCAAGACCTGTGATCGACCCCGCGACGAACTCGCGGTGTTCCCACGCTCCACTGCCATGACTTCTCACCACTCATCAGGACCAGCGTCCAGCAACTCCAGCGGGGGCTCCAGCGGGGGCTCCAGCGGGGGCTCCAGCGGGGGCCCCCTGGGAGGCGCTGCTTGGGACTTCGATGCGTGGGGTGAAGGGTTGACGGACTCACAGGTCGCTCTGCAGGCCGATCTCTCCTGCCTGGTCGATGGGGAGCTGGACGAGGTCGCCGCGGCCCGGGCGATGGTGCGCCTGGAGGATTCGGCCGAGTGCCAGATCTTCCTGGACGATATCCGGCGCTTCGCGCGGCTGCACCGTGACCTGTCGGACCCCCAGCGGCTCGAGGCCAGGATCGCGATGCTCGGCGCAGGCGAGATCGCGAAGGCAGCGGAGAACATCGATCTGGCGCACCGCCTCGCCACGATTTTCTATCAGCTGGGCAAGGCTTATACGCTTTCCGCCATCGATGGCCCCGGCTTCCGAGAGCGTGTCTTCGAAGCGGCCGTCCCGGTGCAGGATGCGAAGACCCAGGGGCGCGGATTCGTCGACGGCGTGGTCTCCTCCGGCCGCGCCGATGAGGCGCACTCCGCGGAAGCGGTCGGTGCGATGGAGATGGGGGAGGAGCGCTCGACCTGGGGTGGTCGGTCGGACTGGCTGGAGGCCCGGCACCTTCTGAACGGGCGGCTCGAGCAGATCGCGGATCCCCTGGAGAAGGGCCGCCGGCTGCTCAGTCAGTCCATCGAGATCGACCCGAGCCACGAAGAGGCGCGGATCTACCTGGCGTATGTCTACTCGCGCGAGGGGAAGAAGCTCAAGGCGGCCTCCCTGTATCGCGACGTCTTCGATACGGCACTGAGCCTTTCGAACCGCGGGCATGCCGCCATGCAGCTCGGCCGACTCCATTTCCTCGAGGGCGACGTTCATGAAGCGTTGATCCTCTGGCGCTGGATGAACATCTCCGGGCTCAGCTCGGACGAGGCACGATTCAACGTCGTGCGTTTCAACATCGGCGTCGCCTATGCCCAGCAGGGGCGCGATCAACGCGCTCTCGACTCGTTCCGGGATCTTCTCGATGCACAGCTGAGAGCGGGTGGTGAGGCCTCCGACATCGCTGCGCTCTTCGTCGAGAACCCGGATGCTCGAAAGATCTTCGAGGCGCGCCCCGGGTTCCTGGCGCAGCTCATGAAGCAGCTGCCGGAACTCTTCGAAGCGAATGAGGTCAGCAAGTCATGAATCTCGATGCTCCCGTACACACCAAGCCGGGATCTTCCCCGGTAAGCACTCCCGCGAACGCGATCGTGAAGCCTGAAGTGGCTTCTCCCTCCATCATGCCCCGCTCATCTAGAAGTGGCTTCGCCAGCGCACGCGTTGGTACCGTTGTTCCTCTGGTCGGTCTGGCCTTGCTCGTCGCAGGCTACTTGGGTGTCGGGATGCTCGGATTGGCCAGCACGGCCGCGGCGGATATGCCTCCGTCCGGTGGCAGGGATGGCGACGGAGGCAGTGACCCGACGGTCGGGACCTTGCCCTCGGTTGGCGGCTCGGACGTCGACTTCTTGGATCAGACGGTCACTCTTCGCGGATCCTCCGAAGCACTGCGCCACGCGGTGGTATCTGTTGGGGGAGATGGGGCGTACGAGTCCATCGATCTCGGGAACGGAACGTCCTGGATTCGCTACTACGGCGATATTCAGCTCGAGCTGGACCTTGCCTCGCTCGCCGACGTCGACGTGGAGATCTTTACAGGGTTCGAGGGACAGGGACTCTCCTACACCGTCGGGCAGGCCATCGGGTTCGGGAGCGTTCGTCGCGTGCCGACCGGCAGCGTGATCCGTCTGGACCCCGTCCGTTTGACGAATGCAGGTCTGCTCCAGCGGACGCTGTTCGTCGCAGGGTTCCATCAGATCGGGGTGCGGACCATGACCTCGCTCGAACTCATGGCCGCCGACGGCACGGTCGTCATTCGCCAGGACGTCTGATCGGATCTCCGGCGCCCGGTGCTGATGCCTTCTGATGGGCCGCAGCGTTCTTCAGGACACCTGCAGCGAAGGTGGCGTGGCCGCAAAGGTGTCGGCGTTCGACCGATCGAAGGCGTCCTGAAGGTCGGCTGCAGCTGTGCCTTCCAGGAGGCTTCCCGGAGACTCCGCTGGATAGAGTTCCGCCAGTGAGCGAATCTCGTCCACCTCGACGCGGCGCCGGATTCGGTCCAGCGGGATCTCGTGGGGGCTTTGGAACCCCGTGGCCGCCACCAGCTCCAGCAGGGAGTGCAGGGTCTCGCGGTGGTATCGAGCGGCGCGCACGCCCTTGAGCTTCGGGTCGAGCGCACGGTTCCTCATCGGCTCCAGAGTCGCCACTCCCGCAGGGCAGTGATTCGTGTGGCAGAGCTGCGCCTGGATGCAGCCGATCGACATCATGAAAGCCCGAGCCGCGTTCGTGTAGCTCGCTCCCAGGACGATGCAGCGCAGGACGTCCATGGCGCTCGTGATCTTGCCCGATGCAGCGATCTTCACGCGGTTCTGGAGCCCCGCTCCCCAAACAGCGTTGCGGACGAAGGCGAGCCCTTCCTCGAGCGGCATCCCGACGTGGTCGCCGAATTCGGGAGGCGCCGCTCCGGTCCCGCCCTCGCCACCGTCGACGGTGATGAAGTCGGGCCCCGTGCCCGAAGCGAGCATGGCCTTGAGAACGCCCATGAACTCATGGGGTAGGCCCACGCAGAGCTTGATGCCGACGGGCTTGCCTCCCGACAGCTCCCGAAGCCGGTCGACGAAAGCCACGAGGCCGGCGGGCGAGGAAAAGGCCGTGTGGCCCGGGGGCGAGAGGCACGCCTTGCCCACTTCGATGCCGCGCGTGGCCGCGATCTCGGGCGTGACCTTGTGCGCCGGGAGAATACCGCCGTGACCGGGCTTGGCCCCCTGGCTCAGCTTGACCTCGATCATCTTCACGTGATCGTGCGAGGCGCGCTCCTGGAACCTCTCCTCGCAGAAGTTGCCTGCCTGGTCACGGCAGCCGAAGTATCCGGTTCCGATTTGCCAGATGAGGTCGGCTCCGGTGGAGAGGTGGTACGGACTGACGCCGCCTTCGCCGGTGTTGTGGGCGAAGCCGGCTTCTTTCGCGCCGCGACCCATGGCCTGGACGGCGCTGGGGCCCAGGCTCCCATAGCTCATCGCCGAGATATTCAGGAGGCTGATGTCATAGGGCTTCCTGCAGTGCGTGGCGCCCACCGTGACCCGGGGCGGATGCTCTGCGGGGTGGGCCGGGGCCATCGAGTGTCCGATCCACTCGTAGCCGACCTCGCGCACGTCGAGTTCCGATCCGAAGGGGTCGTAGTCCTTGTCGCCCTTCGCCCGCTGGTACACGAGACTGCGCTCCTCTCGATTGAAGGGCCGGCCGTCGAGATCGTCCTCGATGAAGTACTGGCGGATCTCCGGTCGCACCGCTTCCATGAGATAGCGGCCGTGTCCGATGATCGGGTAGTTGCGCAGGATCGTGTGCTTCTTCTGAAGGACGAAGTCGTGGAACCCGAGCACCGCCAGCAGGGTGCAGAGGCCACCAAGGACGTACAGCGAGGCGCTGCCCGAGCGGATCGCGAGACCGGAGAAGACGATGGCGCCCAGAATGGCGGCGGCCCACGGAAGGAGTCGAACTTGGAGCATGGGGGGGATGTTACGGGTCCGGGAGGCGGGCTAAGCTCCCTCATCCATGAACTCGTCGAACGCAAAGAGTCCTCGGCGAGCCGATGGAGAAGCGCTTCCGCTGCTCGCCCTCACGGTCGGTGATCCGGCGGGGATCGGGCCAGAGATCACTCCGCCCGCTCTGGTCGCGTTGAGCGGGCGTGCGCGCATCGTGGTTTTGGGGCCCTCCAGCGTTCGGCCGGACGACGTGCCCCTGGTGTCGTCTCCGGAGGCGGTGACGCAGGCGGCGCCCGTCGGCTGGATGGATACCGGCGGTCCCGGGGTCTGGACGCCGGGCGAGGTGCAGTCGAGCTGTGGTGCGGCGGCCGTGGCCGCGCTCCGGCAGGGCCATGAATGGGCGCTCGAAGGCCGGGTCGAAGCGCTCGTGACAGGGCCGGTGAACAAGGCTGCGCTGCGTGCGGCGGGCACGAAGGTCGAGGGGCAGACCGAGCTGCTCAGCCAGTGGTGCGGCGTGACGCGCTCCGAGATGATCGGCCTGGCAGGGAATCTGCGCGTCATGCTGGCGACTCGGCACATGCCCCTGCGCCAGGCGATCGATCGAATCACCGTCGAGCACGTGATCGACCGGCTTCTGTTCCTCGATGAGGCACTTCGCTATCTCGGGCACCCGGATCCCCTGTTGGGTCTCGCCGGGCTCAATCCCCACGCGGGGGAGGGGGGGCTGCTCGGGTCGGAAGAGGGTGAGATCCTGGCCCCGGCGGTCGACGTCGCCCGAGCCCGTGGACTGCGGGTCGCAGGTCCCGTCTCCCCCGATACCATCTTCGCCGAGGGCGTGGCGGGCAAATATACGGGGATCCTGGCCCTCTACCACGATCAGGCCTTCATCCCCCTGAAGCTCATGGCGGCAGGCCGCGGCGTGACGTTCATCGCGGGATTGCCCTATGGGCGTTTCAGTCCGATGCACGGGACGGCCTTCGATATCGTCGGCCGGAAGGGCGAAGACGGCCTGCCTCTCGCGGATCCCGGCAATCTGGTGGCGGCACTAGAGGCGGCCTTGACTGCGGTGGCCCGCCGGGCCGAGTAGACTGTCAGGACGGTATCCCGCCGGCCGTTTCGAAATCTCTCCCCCCGTCGCTCCCCATGATTCAGCGCCAGAAGAAGAAAATTGTTCTCTATCAGCCCAAGCAGGTCGACGACTCGCTGGGGGTGGAGTCGAGCAAGGACATGATTCCGCTCGAGCTGATGACGATCGCGGCGTTCCCGCTGGAAGACGGCTACGACGTCAAGATCGTCGACGGTAGCCTCTACGGTGGCACCGAAGGGCACGAGCGTTTCGCCCAGGAAGCGGACGGCGCCATGCTCGTCGGGACGACGGCGATCCTGGGCTACATGGTGACGGATAGCTGGCTCGCCATGCAGCACCTGAAGGCGCGGCATCCGAAGATCCCGGCGGTGATCGGCGGATGGTTCGCGAGCGTCAAGCCCGACCTCATGCTGGAGACAGGTCTGTACGACTGCGTCGTGATCGGCCAGGGGGAACTCACCTTCCGCGACGTCGTCAAGGCGATCGACGCGGGGGAGCCGCTCGACGCACTCGAAGGCATCGCCTTCATGCGCGACGGAGAGGTCATCCGCAACCCGAGAAGGGCGGTCGCGGGCTGGGACCAGGTGCCGAACGTGCCGTGGCACATCCTCGACATCGAGCCGTACCGAGAGCACCAGATGCGGCCGCAGTCGGCCAGCGACGTGCTGCGCCTTCCGTCGCCGCCGTGGATCGGGCACAACAAGCCCTACTTCGGCATCACGTACTTCTCCAGCTTCGGCTGCCCTGAGCCGTGCGGGTTCTGCTGCAGCCCGGAGATCAGCATGCGCCGCTGGAAGTGCATGCCGGCGGACCGGATGCTCGACGACATCGAGGAACTCCACGAACGCTGGGGTTTCGACGCCATTCGCTTCCACGACGCCAACTTCGGCGTGATGCAGAAGCGGACGCGCGAGTTCGCCGAGGGGCTCTTGAACCGCGACCTGAAGATCGGCTGGAACTCGTTCATCGAGACCAACTCCATCCTGAAGTACAAGCCCGACACGCTCGACATGATGGCCGAGTCCGGCATGTTCATCGCGGAGATCGGTGCCGAAGCGGGCATGGACGAGATGATGAAGCGCATCGGCAAGCCCATCAAAGGCGATGACAACATCGCGGCCGCGGTCGAGATGGATCGGCGCGGCGTTCAGGGCTCCATCACCTACATCATCGGCTATCCCGGTGAGAGCGAGGAGTCGATGATGGCGACGATCGATCAGTGCCGGAGGCTTCACAACGCGGCGCCCCTCGCGCGGCCGAACGTCTGGCCCTTCCGTCCGATTCCCGGCACCGTGATGTGGGACGAGGCGATCGCGCTCGGCTACCAGGGGCCGCGGACGATTCCGGAGTGGGGGTCAATCGGCGAGTATCACCTCGAAGAGACGTGGCCCGGCAACATCCCGAAGGCGGTGGGCCGCGCGCGGATGATGTACCAGCACCACGCCACGCTCAGCTACGGGCTCGCCCGCGGGAAGATCGGCTGGTGGGAGCGCCGCGCGCAGAGGCGACTCGAGGACGGCAGCTACCAGGCCGCGCGGATGGAGGCGAGGGCCTTCGGCGTCTACGACAAGATCTCACGCAGACTCTTCGGGGGCGTCGACTCGGTCCGGAGCTGGGTCGACCCGGGCCACAAGACAGGGACCAAGGGCAACGCGGCGTCGAAGGCGAGTGAATCGATGACCAGCGTCACCAAGGGATAGGGACGGCTCTGGGAATTCCGGCGCGGGGCTCCGATGTGAGACCCCGGGGCCGGGGTCGGCACCCGTCACGGCTTTGGCCCATCAGGGCCATTCCGGCGGCAGCCCGGGGCGCTTGGCGTCTCGTGGTGACCCGGGTTGATGCAGGCTCTCAGAATGAGAGCGCCCCGGCGGAAACGGGGTCTCTCGCTATTGCTCCTCGATTGTGTCCCTGACCGCTGGAGCCGGTTAGGATCTGAACGTTCAAGGGCTGCTGGCTCACGCCATTCGCCCGCGGACCTTCTCTCCTGTCACCACTCCTTCCTACAGACACTCTCGATGAACAAGACTTCCGTTCTTCTGGCAGCCGCCGTTCTTTCCGCCCCGGCCTTCGCCCAGGGCACCGACGACTGCACGGGCGCCACGGTCCTCACCGCAGGCGTTTCCGCCACTTTCGACACCACGACCGCCACGCTGAGCCCCGAGGTTTGGCCCTGCGCCCTCAGCGGTGGCCCGGACCTCTGGTTCCAGTACACCACGACCGCGTCGGGCCTCGACCTCACCGTCGAGCTTTGCGGCTCCAGCTACGACACGGCCCTGGAGATCTTCTCCGGCACGTGTGGCGCACTGGTCTCGGAAGTCTGCAACGATGACTTCTGTGGCCTCCAGAGTGGTGCCTCGATTTCCGGCGTGAGCGCTGGCACGACCTACTTCATTCGTGTGGGCGGTTACAACGGTGCTACCGGCGCTGGCATCATCGTCGCGAACGAGATCGTGACCCCCTGCTCGATGCCCGACGCGCTCGAGACGAACTTCGACTGCGCCAGCGCAACGGCGATCGGCAGCGGCAGCTACACGGGTCTCAACGTTGACGACACGGATAACGACTACTACTCCGTGACCGTCGCCAACGGCGCGACGATCGACGTCTCGATCTTCTTCGTGGACGCCACCGCGGACGTCGACCTGTACCTCTGGGATCCCAGCGTTGCGTGCGACACGAACGTCGCCGGCGCCGGCACGGGTACGGGCGCTCTCGCCGTTGGCTTCACCGCTTCGGACGACGAGACGGTTACCTACACGAACACGTCGGGCGCTGATCAGAACCTGATCATCGAAGTCGACATGTTCACGACGGGTGGCTGCAACGACTACAGCATGGACGTCGCTGGCGCCGGCATGGGCATGGGCGGCATCGGCTCGGCTTACTGCATGGCCAACCCGAACTCCACGGGCAGCGCCAGCTCCATCATCGCGACCGGTTCGAACGTCGTCGCGAACAACGACGTGACCCTCGAGGTCACGGGCCTTCCGACGAACGCCTTCGGCTTCTTCATCGTTTCGGACACCCAGGGCTTCGTCATGAACCCGGCCGGCAGCTCCGGTAACCTCTGCGTCCTCGGCGCCATCGGCCGCTACGTGGGCCCGGGCCAGATCCAGAACAGCGGCGCGACCGACATGATCTCGCTCGCCATCGACCTCACCATGATCCCGACGCCGACCGGCTTCGTGACCACCTCGCCCGGCGACACCTGGAACTTCCAGCTCTGGCACCGTGACTCCAACATGGGGACCGCCACGTCGAACTTCTCGAACGGCACCTCGGTCACGTTCCAGTGATCCATTCGGTGGCGTGATGGGGGGATGCGCCAGGCTTGCCTGACCTGACCCCTTCCGGGCACCATTCAAGGATAGGAAGCGCCGCTCGCCCCTCCGGGGGTGGGCGGCGCTCTTCGTTTCGGTGATCGTCGGAGCCGATCCCATCGGGGGACCGACGGATCGAGAGGACCAGGGATGCCGCGAGGCGCGAATTCCCCCTCGCAGAGCTACAGTGGACGGGTCCAGGTCCCGCGGTTTCTCCGCAGCTGGCCAGGCCCTTCCTGTTCTGCTCCCGGCTCCTTCTCCCCCTTCGATGATGAAGACTCCTTCCTTCCTCCTGGCCGCCATGTTGGCCAGCCCAGCGCTCGCACAGGGCACCGACGATTGCGTCGGCGCCACCCCGCTCACCTCCGGCGCCGCCGTCGCCTTCGACACCACGATCGCCACGCTCAGTGCCGAGGTCTGGCCCTGTGCCGCCAGCGGCGGGCCCGACCTCTGGTTCCAGTACACCTCCACCCTCGCGGGCGGTGGCTTGATCTCCTTCGAGACCTGCGGTTCCAGCTACGACACCTCCCTGGAGATCTTCAGCGGCGCCTGCGGCGCTCTCACGTCCCTCTCGTGCAATGACGATGCGTGCGGCCTCCAGAGCACGCTCACCGCCCTGGCCCCCGCGGCCGGCACTTCTTACTTCGTTCGCGTCGGCGGCTACAACGGTGCCACCGGTGCGGGCACGCTCCTCGCCACCGAGATCGCGAATCCTTGCACCGGGCCGGACGACGCCTTCGAAGACAACGATACCTGCGCGACGTCGGTCGCCGTTCCAGCCGGCTACTACCCGGGTCTCGTCGCGTCGACCACCGACTCTGACTTCTACTCGATCACGGTGCAGCCGAGCCAGTACCTGTCGGTCTCGCTCGTCGACGAGGCGACCGTCGATCTCGACCTCAATCAGTTCGACTCGAGCTGCAACCTCGTGACGACGTGGTTTGCCGACGGCTTCACCTATCAAAACGTCACGGGCTCTCCCGAACAGGTCCGCTTCGAGGTCTTCGTCAACCCCGCCGCGGCCGGAGTCGGCTGCCTGAGCTATGACATGAACGTCAGGCTCGCCTTCGACCCGGACTGCAGCTTCCCGGACGCGTTCGAAGACAGCGACGACTGCACGACGGCTGCGGCCGTCACGAACGGCACCTACACGGGCCTCAGCGTGGAGGACGGGGACAACGACTACTACGCCGTCACCGTGGCGAACGGCGAGACGATCGAAGCGACCATCTTCTTCATCGACCTCTTCGCCGACGTGGACCTCTACCTCTGGGATCCAAACGTCGCCTGTGACACGAACGTGGCAGGTCAAGGCACCGGAACCGGCGCGCTCTCCGTCGGCTTCTCCACCACGGACAACGAAACGGTTTCCTACACGAACACGACGGGCGCCAGTCAGAACCTGATCATCGAAGTCGACATGTTCTCCGGCAGCGGATGCAACGAGTACGACCTGCTCGTCTCGGACGGAACGATCGGACCGGGCGGCATCGGTACGGCCTACTGCACGCCGAACGCCAACTCAACAGGCGGGGCGAGTTCGATCACCGCGGTAGGCTCGCGCATCGTCGCCACCAACGACGTGACGCTCTCGGTGACAGGCCTCCCGCTCCTCTCGTTCGGGTTCTTCATCGTGTCGGATGTGCAGGGCTTCGTCATGAACCCCGCGGGCAGCTCGGGCAACCTCTGCTTGACCGGCGCGATCGGCCGCTACGTCGGGCCAGGGCAGATCCAGAACACGGGCACCAGCGGCATGATCTCGCTCGGCGTCAACCTTCAGGCGATCCCCGGTCCGATGGGATTCCGGACGACCGCAGCCGGCGACACCTGGAACTTCCAGGCCTGGCACCGCGACTCCAGCGCCACGGGTCCTACGTCGAACTTCTCGAACGGGACCTCGATCCTGTTTCAGTGATCAGGGCGGCGACGGGGAAGAGTTCGGCATGAGGCGTTCGACCCCTCTCCCCGCTGGATGAGAAAAGCGCCGCTCGCCCTGTCAGGGGCGGGCGGCGCTTTTCTCATCCAGGCTGTCCTGGCGTGACCTCAGAGATCGACTTCTTCCGCTTCTTCGGCGCGCTCCATGATGAAGCGGAAGCGTGCGGACGGGTCCTTGCCCATCAAGTCGTTCATGATCCGGTCGGTCATCAGGCCATCCGCGATCTCGACGCGCAGGAGCTTGCGCGTCTTCGGATCGAGCGTCGTCTCCCAGAGGGTCTTCGGCATCATCTCACCGAGGCCCTTGAAGCGCGTGATCTGCGGGTTGGAGCGTGCATTGCCATGGGTCTTCAGGATCCGCTCGCGGTCGGCCTCGTCGGCGGCCCAGTACGTTTCCTTGCCGAGGTCGACGCGGTAGAGCGGCGGGACGGCGATGTAGAGGCGCCCCGCTGTGATGAGCTGCGGCAGGTGACGATAGTAGAACGTCAGGAGCAGCGTCGTGATGTGGTGCCCGTCCGAGTCGGCGTCGGCGAGAAGGATGATGCGCTGGTAGCGCAGCTTCGCCAGATCGAACGCGGGGCCGATTCCGCAGCCCATGGCGATCACGAGATCGTTGAGTTCGCGGTTGTCGAGGACCTTCTTGAGGCCTGCCTCTTCGGTATTGAGCACCTTGCCGCGGAGCGGCAGGATCGCCTGGGTCTTCCGATCGCGGCCCTGCTTGGCCGACCCGCCTGCTGAGTCACCTTCGACGATGAAGAGCTCCGTGTCGGCGCGGTCCTTGGCCGAGCAATCGCTCAGCTTGCCAGGCAGCGTCAGCTTGTTCGTGGCGGACTTCCGCGAGATCGATTCGGAAGCGGCGCGGCTCGCCGCTCGCGCCCGGCTGGCCGCGATGATGCGCGCGACGATCTGCTCCGCCACGGAGCTGTTCGAGTTGAGCCACTGCTCCAGGGCCGGACGCAGCGCGGCGTCGACCACGGACTGGATCTCGGGGTTGTTGAGTCGCTCCTTCGTCTGTCCCTGGAACTGCGGGTCCGCGATGAACACCGACAGCACGCCGACGACGCCCTCGCGGATGTCCTCGGGACTGATCTTCACGCCCCTCGGCGTCAGCTTGTGCGTTTCCAGGTAGTTGCGAACCGCCTTGTTGAGTCCCGCCCGCAGGCCGTTCTCGTGGCTGCCGCCCTGGGCCGTCGTGATGCCGTTGACGTAGGAGCGAATGTGCTCGTCCGTGGACTCGGTCCACTGGAACACGAGCTCGACGCGCGCGTCGGCCGTCTCCTTGGAGAGGTAGAACGGCTCGTCGTGGATCGAGCGCGCCTTGCGCTCCTGGCACACGTGCTTCAGGTAGTCGCTGATGCCGTTCTCGTGCCGGAAGACGTGCCGCTTGTTCGCAGCCTCGTCCACGAAGACCATCTTCACGCCGGAGTGGATGAACGACGCCGTTTCGAGGCGCGCCAGGAGCGTCTCGGCGTTGAACGTCGTCCGCGGGAAGATCGCGGGGTCCGGTGTGAACGTGATCGTCGTGCCCGTGCCGCGGACGTCCGTCGACTTCGCGCGCAGGAGCTTCGTCACGGGCTTGCCCTGGGAGAACTCCATCTTGTACTGGGCCCCGTCGCGCTTGACGACGGCGACCAGCTTCTTGGAGAGCGCGTTGACGACGGACGCGCCGACGCCGTGGAGGCCGCCCGAGGTCTTGTAGTTGCCCTCGCCGTCGTTCTGGAACTTGCCGCCCGCGTGGAGCTCGGTCAGCACCAGCTCGAGGCCGGTCTTCCCGGTCTTCTTGTTCTTGTCGACCGGGATGCCGCGGCCGTTGTCGGCCACCGAGATCGTGTCGCCGCTCTTGTGGAGGGTCAACGTCACCTCGCTCGCGTGGCCGTTCATGGCCTCGTCGATCGAGTTGTCCAGGATCTCCCACGCGCAGTGGTGGAGGCCAGCGCTGTTGACGCCGCCGATGTACATGCCCGGACGCTTGCGCACCGCCTCCAGTCCTTGGAGCACGGTCAGCTGGTCCGCGTTATAGGTCTTCGCCATGGTGTTCTTGTTCGATGTTTCCGATGACGATCAGTCTTTGGGAGCGCGGCCTTTCAGCACGGGCATCTCGGGCGGCTCTTCCATGACGGACTTGATCCGGCCGTTCTTCTGGATCTCGGTGCCGACGCCGCCGCGCCCCGTGACCCGGTACTTGACGACCGAGATGTTCTTCTTCGCGCCGCGGTTCGTCTCGACGGTCAGGATGTCCCGGTCACCGGTGCTCGCCTTGAAGCCGATGAGTCGGTCTTCCTTCGCCACCTTGATGAGGCGGACGCCCTTGCCGGGCCCCGAGAGATAGTTCACCTCGGCGGCCGGGCAGACGACGGCGCGACAGCGCTCCGTGACCGCGAGGATGATCTCCGAACCGTGGATCGGCGTCATGCCCACGACCTTGTCTCCGGAGGAGGGGCGTGCGTAGCGGCGACCCGAGCGCGTCGAAGGCTCGATGTACTTGTCGAGGCCGAAGCGCAGTGCGTTGCCGTCGCTCGTGGCCGCGAATCCGTGATAGAGCGGGCAGACGTCGGGCTTCTTCGGATCCTCGTGGATGCTCGCGGGGAGCGCGCGCGGATCGAAGGACATCACCGTGATGATCTGCTCGCCGTCCTTCAGCTTGAAGAGCTTCTGGATGGGTTCGCCGAAACCGGTGGAGGAAGGCAAATCCGCAAAACGCGCCGTATAGCACGTTCCGAGCGAAGAGAAGAAGCCGACGGTCGCGCGGGTCGAGCCCGCCACGCAGGCGAGCACGCTGTCGCCGTCGCGGATCCGCGACTTCGCGGGCTCCTTGATCTCGCGCTGGCGCTTGACCCAGCCGTCTTTGGTGACGAGCAGGTGCGTGTCCTCGGCGACGATGAAGTCCTCTTCCGAGTACTCCACTTCCTCCTCGGGCAGCTCGATGATCGTCCGGCGCTTGGCTTCCTTGGCCTTGCCGAACTCGTTCAAGATCGCCTCCAGCTCCTCGCGCACGATGCCCCAGCGGCCCGAGTTTCGCGTGTCGCTGTCGTCCTCGTCGAGCAGCGCGCGGATCTCGTTCGCGCGCACCACCTTGCCCTCGAGCTCCTCGTTGACGAGGTTGATCTCGAGCCTGGCGAGGCGGTAGAGCTTGAGCTCCAGGATCGCGTCCGTTTGCTCGGCGTCGAGCTGCTTGAACCGCTTCTGGATCTTCGCCGCAGCGTCCGCCTTGCCATCCGACGCGCGGATGATGCGGATGATCTCGTCGAGCGCATCGAAGACGAGCGCGAAGCCCTCCAGGATGTGAATCCGCTTCTCGAGGACGCCGAGCTCCGTCTCCAGCCTGCGCGTGACAACGCGGAGGCGGAAGTGGAGGAAGTGCCACAGGATCTCCTTGAGCCCGAGGCGCGCCGGCGCACCGACGGCCGGGTTCTCGGTCGGGATCAGGCAGGTCAGGTTGTAGCTGTAGTTGACCTGGAGGCTCGTGTGCTTGTAGAGGTACGCGAGGACCTTCTGCTGGTCCGCGTCCTTCTTGAGCGTGAGCTCGATCCGGATGTCATCGGTGGACAGGTCCTGGACGTCGAGGAGCAGCGCCATCTTGCGCTGGACGACGATCTGGGCGATCTGCTCCACCAGCGTCGCCTTGTTGACGGCGTAGGGGACCTCGGTGATGACGAGCGTCTTCGTCGTGCGGGTCGCGAGCTTGCGATCGATCGCGGTGATGCCGCGGACCTTGATCGAGCCGGAGCCGGTCTTGTAGATCTCACGGAGCGCCTCGCGGCTCGCGAGCACCTGGCCACCCGTCGGGAAGTCCGGTCCCTGGATCGCGTCGTTGGCGACCAGCTGGTAGTCCTTGATCTCGGGATCGGCGAGGACCTTGAGGCAGGCTTTCAGCGTCTCGCCGAGGTTGTGTGGCGGGATGTTCGTCGCCATGCCGACCGCGATACCGGTGCCGCCGTTGACCAGCAAATTCGGGTAGCGGGCCGGCAGGACGACGGGCTCCTCGTTCGTACCATCGTAGTTCGGACGGAAGGGAACGGTGCCGTTCTTGATGTCGTCGAGAAGCGGCCCGGCCAGCGGAGCGAGACGGCACTCGGTATAGCGGTACGCGGCCGCCGAATCCCCGTCGATCGAGCCGAAGTTGCCGTGGCCGTCGACGAGGCGATGGCGCATCGCCCAGGGCTGAGCGAGGCGCACGAGGGCGTCGTAGAGCGCTGTGTCGCCGTGGGGGTGGAAGTCGCGCAGAGCGGAGCCGACGACGCCGGCGCACTTGCGCGGCTTGGCGTCCGGCATGAGCCGCTCGCGGAACATCGTGTACAGGATGCGCCGTTGCACGGGCTTGAGGCCGTCGCGCACGTCGGGCAGCGCTCGGCTCGTGATCACCGAGAGCGAGTAGTTCAAGTAGCGCGCTTGCGCGGCCTCGTGCAGTGGCACGGCTTCCTCGCCGTCTCCGGAGACACCGTCGCCCGAGGCACCACCTCCGCCTGCCCCGCCGCCCGAGTGGCTGCCGGAACTTCCGCCTCCGCCCGTCGGCACATCCTCGAAGAGAGAATCACGCGCGCCTGCGGCACGCTTCTCGGAGGTAGTCTTCTTCGACGTCTTCTTCTTCAGAGACGAACGGGTTTGCGCCACGAAATTCGGAACCCTGCGGGTCGATCGATGTCCAACCGGCGGACACTCCTGCACGCGCACCTGCGCCACGCCCCTCGGCGACCCCCGGACCGGCACGATAGGGCGCGCGCTTGGCGCATACAACCGATCCGGCGGAGTACGCGCTGACTATTCGGCGAAGTGGACGCGATGGCCACCAGGGTGGCCCTGCGAGAAGGCGCTTTCCTCGTTTCGCTGGGTGAAGCGCCCCGTGGATCTTCCGGGCGTGCCGGCAGATCTCCCAGGAGTGAAGGTCGCCGCGTCGAGGATCGCAACCAGGTGCAGGGCGAGCGCGAAGAGCCCGGGCAGGATCAGGAACCAGAGGGAGTAGCCGATCCAGGTGCCCAGGAAGAGCACCAGCGCGCTTGCGAATCGGCCCTGGATGAGCTGGCCGAGGCCCGGCGCGAAGAACGAGGCGAGAGCGGCGATCACGTTGCCCGCCGAGCCCGTGGAGGCGGGCGCATCAGTGGGCGTTCGGTAGAGGCTGAAGGAAACCATCGCCGTCTTGTTCTCCTTGCGGCGGGTCGCATTTCATCTCGTTCACAGAATTGGGCCGGCGGGCTGGCTCTATGCGGCGATCTGCCACGCCAGGTAGGCCAGCCCCGCCAGGAAGATCGCGGGACCGGAGCTCAGGCAGCCCGCCTTCAGGTAGCGCTGCTGGAGCGAACCTGCGCACTCCGGGCAAACCCGCGGGAGAGGTGCCTCCAGCTTGATTCCGCAGTGGGGGCAGTGATTTTGATCGATCAGTCTGGGCATTTTGTCACAGGTGGACGGGTTCCGGGAGCAGATCCTTCGCGCACAGGTCGGCGAGCGCGGCCCGGCGCTGGAACTCACGCAGGCTCGGCGCCATCGCGGGGCCCGGGTCGTAGCTGCACTCTTCGGCGAGATAGGAGAGGCACTGGGCTTCCGGCAGGCGCCAGGTCTCGGCAGCCTCCCGGGCGAGCGCCGGGATCGCGCTCCGGCCATTTTCGCGCGCGCGGCGGAAGGCCTCCAGGTGGGGTTCGATGTCGACGTCCTCCGCCACGATCCAGGCCGCGAAAACGAACGGCATCCCGGTCCGCTTCCGCCACTCCTCGCTCGGGTTCCACGCCGGAGCGTCGATGGTGAGGGTCTCCCGCAGCGCCGCGTCCCCGATCCGCAGCCAGGCGTCCGCGCCTTTCGCCTCGCGAGGATCGGCGCCGAGCGGTACCTCGATGAACTCCGGCGCGCCGCCCTCCCGTTCGTAGAGGAGTGAGCGCGTGAGCGCGGCGGCTGCCCGGCTCGCCGGGTCCATCGCGATCGACGCGGCCTCCTGGATCGGCTTGCGCAGGAACACCTGGACGCTCCCCACGTAGCCGTTGCCTGCCACCCCGATCCCGTCGATGTACCGGTAGCCCGGGCGCCGGAAGAGTTCGATCGAAGAGACGAGCGCGACGTCGATCTCTCCGCCTCTCAGCCGCTCGATCAAACGGGCCGGAACGTCGTGCTCCAGCGTGATGCCGGGCTCTCGGCCCAGGCCATGGTCCAGGGGCCTTCCGACGAGGTAGGGAACGCTCCCGACGCGGAGCTCAGAGGAGGACGCACTCATGGGGGTGATCATCGGTCGGTCGGCCCTCGATTTCGCCTCAGAAAGGAGGAGACCCGCGGAGAACGATGGAACCGCGCGGCGAGCGGTAACCGCCCCTCGGCCCGATCGTCGTCTGGATTGGATGGCGCTCGACTCCCGCACCCGCGAGAGGAGGCCTCCGATTCCTGGACTCCAGCAGTCGAACCCGCCCCGCCCCGGGGCTTCGAACGATGACGATGATGCCTCTCCTGTCGCTTCCCCTGTGCGCGCTGACTGCATTCACCTGGGCGGGTGCCCTTCTGCACGGGCCCGGAGGTTCGACGGGCTCGAATCCCTGGGACCGCACCGCGGCGGGCCTTCCATGCACCCTGCTTCCGTCCCGTCAGGCCGTGGCGGAGGCGGCGTTCGGCCAGCGCGGAGAGTTCGGCGCGGCGGTCGCGATCACGGTGCGCGAGGTGAGGGCGAATCTTCCGGGTGAGCGGCTCGGTGAGCGGCTCGGTGGCCGACTCTGCGCCGTGGGGTCGCCTCAAGCGATGGAGGCCGGGAGCCCCCGTGGAGGTGTGCGGCTGTTCTCCGTGGGAGCGTTGGGTCCGTCCACGGGCGTATGCGCTTCCGCCGTCCGGGGGACGCTGCGCCCCGGGGATCTCTCCGCGCACTCGCGCTTCGGTGCTGCTCTTGCGTTTCACGGTACCGACCTTCTCGCCGTGGGGGCGCCGGGAGCCGACTCCGCCGCGGGATCGCGCGCGGGACTCGTGCGCCTCTACCGGGTCGGCTCCGTCGGAGACCCGGGTCCGCTCCCGATCCTCCAGCTGGTCGAGCTCCATCCACCAGGGAGCGCGGATGGGGCGGCCTTCGGCCATTCGCTGGCCTTCCGCGCGGACGGCCTCCAGATCGCCGTCGGGGCACCCATGGCGCGGTCGACGTCGGGCGCGGCGTTCGCCGGACGCGTGCACGTGTTCGATCGCTCTGGCGGAGAGTGGTCCCTGCGTTTCAGCGTGGAGTCGCCTCAGCCGGGCGTGGCGGCGACGTTCGGTCAGTCGCTCGCTTGGGCCGGAGAGATGCTCATCGTGGGGGCGCCCGGCGATGGTGCGATCGCACCGGCGGCCGGGCGGGTCTTCGGCTTCCACGGAGTGGGGCTCGATGCTGGGCGCCTCGCGTGGGACCTGGGGGCGCCCGCTGGAACCGATGGCGCCGCCGGGCTCCGCTATGGCGAGTCGATCGCCGCCATCGATACCACGACCTTCGCGGTGGGGGGCTGGGGCAGGGCGATCGTCGAGGTGTTTCGGCTCTCGAGCACCGGCGAGCCCATTCACCAGGCTCTTCTCACGGGCGATCCGACCGAGGGCTTCGGGCTGCGCGTCGCTGGCGCTGCAGACCGGCTCTTCGTGGGAGCGCCGTTCGCCGCGGGGGATCTCGGCCAGGTGAGCGCGGGGCGAGTGGAGGTCTTCCAGCGATCCTCCATTGGATGGCAGCGCGCTGGCGCCCTGCAGGGCTCATGCCCGAATGCGGGCGCCGAATTTGGAGTCGCGATCGCCGCCGCGTCGGAGTTCGACGGAACCGGCGCGGCAGGGGAGGTGCGAGTGATCGTGGGGGAGCCGGGATCCAGCGCCGCCTGCCTTGGCCAGGGCGGGTGTGCGGCGGGCGCGGCTCGGGTGGACTGAAGCGATGCGCGCAGCGCTGACCGCAGCCTACCGCTCCGCGAGCTTGACGCTCTTCGTCAGCGTCCGGCCCGCGCGCCAGAGGGTGATCTCGATCGTGTCCTCGGGGTCTGCCTCGATGAGCGCGTTGAAGTACGTCTGGGTTCCGCGGATCTCGTTGTCGCCTAGCTTGAGGATGATGTCGCCCGCACGGATCCCTGCGCGAGCTGCGGGCGTGTTGGCGATGGAGTCCTTGACCTTGACGCGGCTGAACCCGTCGTAGCCGCTGCGGCGATCTTCTTCGAGGGTCCGCTCGACGAGGTAGCTGCGGACCGTCTGCACGCCGAGGTAAGCGCGCCGCACGCGGCCGTGTTCGACGATATCGTCGATGACGCGTCGGACCATCGAGGCGGGGATGGCGAAGGCCAGCCCTCCGTCGTTGTTGGACTCGAGCCCGACGGCGACGGTGATCCCGATCGCGCGGCCTTGGACGTCGACGAGGGGCCCGCCGCTGTTGCCCGGGTTGATCGCGGCGTCGGTCTGGATGTAGTTTTCGTACTCGGCGATGTCGAGGTTGGAGCGGCCGTGGCCGTTCACGACGCCGAGGGTGACGGTGTGCCCCAGGCTGAGCGGGTTGCCCACGGCGAGGACCAGTTCGCCCACGGGCGGGAGTTCGGTCCGCAGCGGCATCGGGCGCAGGGGAAGACCGTTCGGGGACGGGATAGGACCTTCGAGCTGGAGCAGAGCGAGGTCGACGGAGTCGTCGGAGCCGAGGAGCTTGGCGGGCGCTTTGGAGCCATCGGTGAAGACGATCTCGAAGCGAGTTCCGCCGTCCACCACATGGTGGTTGGTCACGATCTGACCGTCATCGGAGACGACCACGCCCGAGCCTTCCTGGTGGGGGCGCCAGCTGTCCCGGCGCTGGCGATAGGAGCGGATCTGGACCACCGATTGGGCTGCTTCCGCCGACGCGGCCTGAAAAGCCAGCGAGACCTGCTCGGCGGCCGCGCGTGGATCCAGGGGATCTGAGGCGGCTCGTTCCTGGGAAGCAGGGCCCGGTTCGAGGATGGAAGTCTGCCTGCCTGCTCCGAAGGCTGCGGCCAGAAGGGCGGCGAGGGCCGGGATCTTCCACCCCATTGCCGGGCTCGGAGCGGGGCGGGCGCCTCCATTCGAGATGCGACGATTTGTCATTGGTCGGAGCTGGGTGGACGGGGGAGGCAGGCCGGGGGCCGCACGTTTGCGCCTCTGGCTCACCTGTTTATAGCGCAGGAAGTCCGGTTGGATGCGGTCCTTCGGATTCCCCTCACAATGGCTTACTATCGTCGTACCACAGAAACCGCCTTGGGACCGCTACCATGAGCCGGAAGGGAGATGGATCCTCAGGACCATTTCTCCGCAGAAATCAAGCCTCCCGCGTCACAAGCCGTCAGGCTTGTGGAACGAGAAGGTCGAAGTACCCGTTACTTCGATTCGTCGCCATCGGCAGCGTCCCTGACGTTGCTGTTTCTCAAAAACAGACCATCCCGGGTTTCGCCGGGGTGCTCGGCCAGGGCTCCCCGCCCATGCAGAGCGCCTCGATCCGTTACCTTGGCCCTCGATTCGAAAGCACCGCTTTCTCACTGACCTCTTTTGACCATGAACAAACTTCTCCAAGGCCTCGCCGCTCTTGCACTCGCCCTCGGGCTGGGCGCTTCGCCGCTGATGGCCCAAGACTGTGCTGCGACCAGCGCGGCCAAGACTTCCTGCTCCGCGCAGCAGGCCAAGGCCACGACCGTTGCCCAGAAAGCGGACGCCGGTGGCTGCTGTGCTTCCAAGGCGAAGGCCGCGACCGTTGCTGCCAAGGCCGACGACAAGGCGAGCTGCGGCTCGACTTGCCCGACGACCAAGGCCCAGGTCGTTGCCAAGAAGGCCGACGGCGGATGCTGCGCTTCGACCGCGAAGGCTGCGGTCGCTTCGGTGAAAGCCGACGGCGAGTGCTGCGCCACGAAGGCGAAGGCCGCCACGGTTGCCGCGAAGAAGGACGGCGAGTGCTGCGCCTCGACCGCGAAAGCCGCTGTCGCTTCGGTGAAGGCCGACGGCGAGTGCTGCGCCACGGAGGCGAAGGCCGCCACGGTTGCCACGAAGAAGGAAGGCGAGTGCTGCTCCAGCGCCGCCAAGGCATCTGTCGTTGCCGCGAAGCCCCTTGCCGAGTGTGACGGTGAGCGTTGCGCCACGAAGGCCACGACGGTCGCCGTCAAGAAAGAGAGCGAGTGCTGCGCCACCGACGCCAAGAAGGCTTCGGTCGTCTCGGTGAAAGCCGAGGGCGAGTGCTGCGCCACGAAGGCGAAGGCCGCCACGGTCGCCACGAAGAAAGAAGGCGAGTGCTGCTCCAGCGCCGCCAAGGCTTCGGTCGTTTCGGTGAAAGCCGAGGGCGAGTGCTGCGCCACGAAGGCGAAGGCTGCCACGGTCGCCACGAAGAAAGAAGGCGAGTGCTGCTCCAGCGCCGCCAAGGCTTCTGTCGTTGCCGCAAAGCCCCTTGCCGAGTGTGACGGTGAGCGTTGCGCCACGAAGGCCACGACGGTCGCCGTCAAGAAAGAGAGTGAGTGCTGCGCCACCGACGCCAAGAAGGCTTCGGTCGTCTCGGTGAAAGCCGAGGGCGAGTGCTGCGCCACGAAGGCGAAGGCCGCCACGGTCGCCACGAAGAAAGATGGCGAGTGCTGCTCCAGCGCCGCCAAGGCTTCGGTCGTTTCGGTGAAAGCCGAGGGCGAGTGCTGCGCCACGAAGGCGAAGGCCGCCACGGTCGCCACGAAGAAAGAAGGCGATTGCTGCTCTAGCACCACCAAGAAGGCTGCCACCGTCTCGACGAAGTCGGGCAAGTGCTGCGACGCCGTGAAGGCCCAGACCGTTTCCCAGAAGGTCCAGGACTGATTCGTCTCCCTCGGGAACGCTGAACCCGCCCGGTTCTGCGCCCTGGAGAATGCGCGAGGGCCCGACTCTTTTTCGAGAGTCGGGCCCTCGCTGCATCACGGGGACCTCCGGACGCGGCTATCCTCTTCGCCCCGTGCATCCCTCGATCTTCGAATCCCCGCCTCTCTCCAGCTACGCACTGCTCGACTCGGGCGGCGCGGAAAAGCTCGAACGGTTCGGTCCCGTGCTGCTGCGGCGGCCCGATCCCCAGGCCCTCTGGCGCCCGCGCCTGAGTCCCGGTGCCTGGGATGCGGCCGATCTCTCCTTCGTCCGGGAGTCCGACCGCGGAGGCCGCTGGGAGGCGCGCCAGGGGGCCGCGCGTGAGGCCCGCGGGGAGTCGCCGTCCTGGAAGATCCGCGAGGGTGACGCGACGTTCCTCGTGCGCCCGACGCCGTTCAAGCACGTGGGACTCTTCCCTGAGCAGGCCTCGAACTGGGCCGCGATCGAGGCCCTGCGAGCCGAATTCGAAGCGGCGGGCGAGTCCCGGCCGAGGCTCCTCAATCTCTTCGGCTACACGGGAGCCGCCAGCGTGCTCGCCGCCAAGGCCGGCTGGGACGTCACCCACGTCGATGCCTCCAAGACCGCCATCACCTGGACGGTCGACAACGCGGAGGCGAGCGGGCTGGGCCGCACCAGCATGCGCGTGATCTGCGAGGACGCCATGCGCTTCGCACGGCGCGAGGCGCGGCGTGGATCCAGCTATCACGCCGTGCTTCTGGATCCGCCGCACTATGGTCGCGGGCCCAAGGGTGAGGTCTGGCAGCTCGAGGATCACCTCGCCGAGCTCGTGGAGACCGCGGGCGCGATCGCAGCACCGACGTCGATGATCATCCTCTCCACGTATGCGGTCGGCTATTCGCCGCTGGCCTTCCAGAACCTCTTCGCGGACCTCGGCGCCGGCACGACCCACGCAGGAGAACTCGCCATCCCTGAAGCCCCCTCCGATGCCAGTCTGGCGCCGCGCTTCTTGCCCGCCGGATTCTGCGCACGCTGGGCACGGGGCTGCGGCCACGACCGATGAAGCTAGAGGTTCTGCACGTCTGCAATCATGTCCTGTGCGTGAACAAGCCCCCCGGCCTGCCCGTCGTCCCGGATAGCTCGGAGGACGACAGCCTGTTCGACCTCGCGAAAGCCTGGATCAAGCGCGAGTACCAGAAGCCCGGCGACGTGTTTCTCGGTGTGGTTCACCGGCTCGATCGACCGGTGAGCGGCGTCGTGTGTTTCGCCAGGACGAGCAAGGGCGCGGCGCGATTGGGGGCGTCTTTCCGTGAGAAGACCGCGCAGAAGTCCTACATGGCGATCACGTCGGGTCCGAAGCCGTCGGGGCTGGCCGATGCGGGCGTCGTCGAGCACTGGTTGCTCAAGGATCCGTCGCGCAACATGGTGAAGGTCGTCCCGGAAGGAACGCCGGGTGCGAAGCTGGCGCGCTCCGAGTACCGCTTCACGGATGGCCGGAACCGCGTAGAACTCAGCCCGGTCACCGGCCGATCACACCAGCTTCGCGTCGCGCTGGCGAGCCTCGGCACGCCGATCCTCGGCGACCTGAAGTACGGCGCGGATCGGCCTCTCCCCGACAAGAGCATCGCCCTTCACGCGCGACGCCTCGTCGTGCCGCATCCGACGCGGGACGAGGTCGTGGACGTGACCGCGCCGCTGCCCTCGAACGGCGTCTGGTAGGAGCCGAGCCCGCGGCGACTGCGATCAGCGGGACGCGATCTCGATCGTCTGCTGCACGACTCGCTTGACCATGCCGAGCGCCCGCTCATCGGTGAGCTTGCCGCCTGGCCCGAAGGCCTCGTGGGCCTTGCCGAGCCCGAACTGGGTCGGCACGACGTGCACGCCGATGTTGGCCAGTAGATTCCGTAGCTGTGGCAGCATGCGGATTCCTCCGAGCGCGCCAGGAGACGCGGCAAAGAGCCCGCAGGCCTTGCCGCTGAAGGCAGCGAGCGGCGCCTCTTCAGGCGCGGGGCGGCTGGCCCAGTCGATCACGTTCTTCACGAGCGCGGGGTAGGCCGAGTTGTACTCGGGCGAGCTGATCAGGAAGCCGTCGGCGGCCTTGAGCTTCGCCTTGAACGTCGCGGCGTTCTCGGGGGTCCCGGCTGCTTCGAGATCCTCGTCGAAAATCGGCATCGGGAGAGCGCCGAGGTCGATCACCTCCACGTCCGCTCCCTGGGCACGCGCTTCCTCGGCGGCCGCGTGGATGAGCTTGACGTTCCAGGATCCCGTGCGGTGAGAACCGGCAAAGGCAACGAGTTTCGGTTTGGCTTGGGGCATGCCGCGAAGTCTGGCAGACCCCGCGGCAAACCGCAAATCGTCGGGCGCTACTGGAAGACGATCTCGTAGCCGTCGGCGAAATTGCTGGTGGGTCCGGCCGCCGACACGTCCCTGAACCAGGCCGTGAAGTCCCAGGTCTCGCCCGCCTGTGCGGCGACGAAGCCCGTCGGCGTGGGCAGCGAGGTGAGGTCGAGGGCCAGCGACATCGCGCCGGCGGTGCCGGTGTTCTGGATCTGCCCTGGCCCGACGAAGCGTCCGATGGCGCCGGAGAGGCAGAGGTTGCCCGCGCTGCCTGCCGGATTCTGCACGAAGCCGCGCATGCGGCTCGTGAGAAAGAAGCCGAAGGAGAACTGGGGCATGCGCGAGGCGGTCAACGTGACGTCGTTGCTCGCCACGAAAGGGCTGCCCGTGGCGCCCATGCTGGCGGCGAGGCCCGTCGAGTTCGCGTTCGCCATGCAGTAATTGAGGGTGAAGCCGCCGCCCGGCCCGATGATCTGGATTCCATTCAGAACGCCGCTGTCGAGCATTCCGCCGGGCGTGCCCGCCTGGAGCTCCAGGGTGCCGCCGATGACTGTCACACGGTGGAGCGAGTAGGTCTGGCCGAGCGCGTGGGCGCCGGGCCAGCCCGCGCCGATCTGCTGTGGGGGATCGAGCGACTGCGTCACCTCGATCACCGTCTGGAGTCCGGAGAGGCTCGGGTCCGATGCGTAGGTGTAGACGTCGTACTCGCCATCGTCGAGCCCTTCGAACGTCCAGGTCGAGTTCTGGTTCAGGTTCGGCGTGATGTGGAAGTCTTCCATCAGCCGCTGATCGTCGCCCGGCGTCATGACGCCGGGGAAGACGTTGAACGTCGAGGTCGCGTCGGAGCGCAGGGTCACGGTGGAGCTTTGACCCAGAAGGTCCACCAGCGGCGCGGCGGTGAAGCTGGGAAGAAACGCGTTCCACGTCCCTGGCTGACCGGCAGCGGCCCCATAGGTGTCGCTGGGGATCCCGGCAAAGAACGCGAGGTTCATGCCGATATCGACGTTGAAGGACTGGGCGAGGGCGCTCGGGGCGAGCGTGAGCGCGAGCGCGAGCGCGCCGGCGGAGATCAGGGACAGCGGGGACTTCATGGGAGGCTGGTCGTGGGGGAAGGACGTCGGGTCCATCCTACCTGGAGGGCCGAGGACTCGCTGGAGCCCTCTTTGTTCGGCCTCTCCTGCCGAATCGCTGTCACACTTCCGGTCGCGGAGCCATGGACGGGGGAACCTCTCGAACCACGATCCCATGACCTCATCCCAGCTAGAGACCCTCCTCGTCGAACGCCACTGGCTCATCGGCCTTTCCCGTCACCTCGTCGCCGGCATCGACGAGCCCGAGGACGTCGTCCAGGAAACCTATCTGCGCGCGCTTCGGCGCGAGGACGGGCTGCCGACGGAGCGGCCGCGCGGCTGGCTCGCGAAGACCGCGCGTCACGTGAGCCAGGAGTCGAAGCGCGGCGCCGTTCATCGGGTGGCACGCGAGCGAGAGGTGGCGACGCGAGAGTCGAACGCGGCGGCGGCGCCTGACGAGATCCTCGCGCACGCCGAGTTCCGGAGCCGCGTGGCAGTCGCGGTGATGGCGCTGGAGGAATCCCAGCGGCTCTGCCTCGTGATGCGCTACTACGAGGGCCTCACCACGGCCGAGATCGCGAAGCGCATGGAGGTCGACCCGGCCACGGTGCGCCAGCGGATCAGCCGCGGGCTCGCGCGCCTTCGGACGATGCTCGACGCCGAGAGCGAAGAGCGGTCGTGGGTGCTCCCTGCGCTTGCGCTGGCGGCCCGGTCCGGATTGGCAGGCAAGGGAAGCAATGCGCTGTCGGCGGCGGTGCTGGTTCCGCTGCTCGTTGCCGCAGTGGCGGCGATCGGCTACCTCACGCTGGGGCCCGGGGAAGCGGCTACCGCTTCGGCGCCGGCGGGTCCCGAGCTGGCAGCGGTCGCACCGGCCCGGGAACCCGGGTGGCCCGACGCACTGACGATGCCAGAGAACTCGGTGACCGAGGGCCGACGCGTCGCGTCCCTGGTGAGTCCGCCTGCCGTCGCGCACGAGATCCAGGTTCGTCTCGTGAGCGGGGAAGAGCGCGAGCCGGTGCCCGGCGTGCGCTGGCTCGTGATCCGGACGGGCGCGTCGGACCGTGGGCGACTGGAGGGGCTCGGTCCGGAGGAGCCGAACCCGAAGCCGATCGCCGAGGGCGTGACCGCCGAAGACGGAGTCGCGAGCTTTGCGATCCCCGAAGATCCGCTGGTGCACTTCGTGACGCTCGGTACCGAGAGCCACGCGCGCGGATCTCTGCCTCTTCTGGTCGAGGAGGCGATCGACGCTCCCGTGGAGTTTCTGCTTCCCGAGGGCCAGACGGCGGTCGGCCGCGTCATGGACGAGAACGGCAGGCCGGTGACCGACTGTGTGATCATCGGCCGGAACTTCTACGACGAGTACGAGATCCTGGCGCGCCCGGAGACGAGCGGCATCTTCGAGGTGGCGCATCAGGCTTCGTTCCCGCGTGGCTTCGTGCTCGACAAGGACGGCCGGCCCATGGCTGGCCGCAGCGACGCAGTGTTGATCTGGGCGGTGCCGTCGGAGCTCTGGACGAAGACGCTGCGGAACCCCTGGGCGGGACAGTACGGCGGCATCGGTTTCCCGGGCGTGGACGCGGAGCCGGTCATCAAGGACATCGTTCTCGGCTCGCCGATCCACGTCGCGGGCCGCGTGGTCGACCAGCTTGGAGAGCCAATCGAAGGGGCGCTCGTATCGACGGCCTTCGATCGCGTGGCGCAGGCCAAGGGCCGTCGGGCGCAAGGCAAGCCTCGGCCGCTTCCATGGAGTCCCGGAGGAGCTCTGGCGCACGAAGAGGCGTTGACGGAGGCGGACGGTTCCTTCGAGCTGCTTCTCCGCGGGACGGACTACGACCTGGCGGCCGTGGCGCCATCGGGCGGGTCAGCTTCCATGCGGCTCGACTACCTGAAGCCGGGGGCGACCCACACGCCCGTGGAGTTCGCGATCCGCGAGGAGGAAGCGGTCGAGCTGATGCTGGTGGACCCGGCTCGGCCGGGCGGTGAGCTCTGGCGATCCGGAGACGGCGAACTGGCCGTGGTGATCCTTCCGGACATCCCGGCGGGCCAGCGAGTCGCCAGTCCGGACCACGTCCAGCCGAAGGTCCGGGAGTCGGGCCTCGTGCGGGTGAACGCGCAGATGTTCGGAGGCAGCCTGGTCCCCGGGGTTGTCCTGGTTCCGGGCTATGCGCCCGCGCGCGTCGACTTCGGATCGGGCGAGCGATCGCGAAAGGTGGAGCTCGTTCGCCTGCCCGTGGCCCACGCGACGTTCCTGGCGGACGGCGAGGAGTTTGCGGGTACCGCCCATGTCGCGGTGAGTTCGACCGAGCCGTCCCGGGATTGGAAGGGCGAGTACTCGATGACGGTCTTCTTCGGATCGCCGTTCGACCATCATTCCCAGGTGGCGCTCGGGCTGCCGCTCAACGAGCCGGTGGAGTTCTCCTGGGGCCGTACGGAGCGCGTCTGGATTCAGGTGAAGCCCCAGGCGTCGCAGGCGGAAACGGGGCTGCCGCTGCTGGTCTTCGGGCCCTTCACGGATCCTGCGCTCCCATTGACGCTCGATCTCACGTCGGCATTGGCCGAGGAACGGACCCGAAGCCCCGCGGCGCCAGTTGGCGCACTGCTGGACACGAGAGCGGCTACGGTCGACCTCCGTGTGGTGGCAGCGGAGGACGGTTCGCCCATCCAGGATGCGGTCCTGCGGGCCCGTGACGAGGATGTCGTTCAGGGGGGGGCCGCAAGTGTCCATGGTAAGTCCCGGGAAGACGGCCAGCTCCACGCGATTGCATCGGCGGGCGTGGGGAACTGGAAGCTGACGGCGGAAGGGCGGCGCGCTGTCGAACTCGATCCGCTCGTGATCGGTCCGGCGGATCAGATCGACCTCGGGGAGATCGCGCTGGAGCGCCTCGACAGCCTGGAGGGGCAGCTCGTCCAGGGAACGGGCGAGCCGCTCGCCGAGCGGCGCTGGATCCACTACGAGGACCCAGAGCTCGGAACGTTGAGCGCGCGCTCCCAGGAGGACGGCACCTTCGTCCTGTTCCATTCGGGGGTTCCGCCGACAAGAATTCACGTTCAGGGACCGGATGGCGCCCACCACGCCAGCATCGAGGTACCTGTCGAGCCCGCCAGCGAGACCTCGGTTACACCGGGCTCGGTCCGCTGCACCGTTCCACCCTGGAAGCGCGTGGAAGTGGCTGTGACGGGCCTCAACGAAGTGTGGGGAACGATGAACACGACGCTGCTGGCGGAGCGAGCGGACGGTGCCAAGGTCCCATTGACACGTGCGGGCCGCGTCGGCGACCGAACGATCTTCAGCGCCCTGCTCCCCGCAGGGGAATGGAGCCTCATCAAAGGCCCACTCATCCAAGTGCCGACCCAACGCTTCGAACTGACGACGACCCCCTCCAAAGACCCCATCCACCTGGAAACAAAGGCGACTCCAGTACCCTGACCGCCTCCAAGCGACACAAACGGACCAGGTGCATCCGTTCCGGAACAAACGGACCAGGTGCATCCATTCCGGAACAAACGGACCAGGTCCGTTCGTTCCGGAATGGATGCACCTGGTCCGTTTGTTCCGGAACGGATGGACCTGGTCCGTTTGTGTCGCTTTCGCGCGCCATGTCGCTGGTGGGCACGGGGTGGGTGACGGGTTTGTCAGGGAGGGGGTGGGTGGGGGGGGATCGGGGGGAGCGGCCTTCGGGGATTCGGTTTATGATCTCTGGCGACGATCGCTGCGGCATCCGCGACCCGACCTTCCCATGACGACCGATTTTCGATCACTCTGGCTGGCCTTGCCCCTGGGGCTCTTGGCTTCGTGCGCCTCGATGATGGCTGGCACCGAGTCCACCATCCTCCTGACTTCGACCCCCACCGGTGCAGCTGTGGTGACTTCGGCGGGCGATCAAGTTCTGACGCCCTGCGAGCTGACCCTTCGCAACGGAGAAGAGGTCGAGCTGAGCGCGACGCACCCGGATTGCCCCGGCGAGGTTCGCGTGGCGACCAGCGTCCCCGACCTGTCTCGCTGGTGCGCAGGCAACGTCCTCATGATCGGGAGCGTTGCCTGCATGATGTCCGACGTGGCCAACCCGGACGCCTACGTCCACAAGCACAACCTGCACTTCGACTTCACCAGCTCCGTCCAGGAACAAACAGCGAAAGACCTGGCCGAGAAAGTGGCTCGACTGAAAAAGCGCCGCAGCTACGGCGGCACTCTTCGGTAGCCGACTTCCTCCTGCTCCCCTGGCAGGTTCCGCGGTAGATTCGTGCACCATGAGAAAAGACGTCCTCCTCATCTCACTCCTCCTGAGCCCCCTGGTCTTCGGTCTGGTGGGCTGCCGCATGCATCGAACTCGCATGCGCATGGTCGAAGCGGACCCCCAGATCAGAGCCTCGGTCTGGGACACGCTCCGGAGCCTCGAGGGGCGCTGGACCTCGGTCACCCCCTTCGGCGAAGGCGAGCACGTCTTCGAAGTGACCTCCATGGGCTCGGTGATCCGTGAGATCATGTCGCCGGGGACGGAAGCGGAGATGACGAACATGTACACGCTGAGCGGCAACGACGTGGCGATGACCCATTACTGCGGGGCGGGGAACCAGCCCTACATGCGCGCGTCCGGCCTCGACGGCCATCGCCTGGAGTTCAAGTGCGTCCGCGTCGGCGATCTCAAAAGCCCTGGCGAGAGCTACATGGGGGACATGACCCTCGTCTTCATCGACGAGGACCACATCGAGCAGCACTGGACCTCGATCCAGGGCCAGGAGCGAACGGACGTCGCCGCCTTCAAGCTCACGCGGGTGAAATAGTCATCGATCTTTGCCACGAAAGAAGCGCGCACGGGAAGGACTCTTCCCGTGCGCGCTTCTTTCGTGATCGCGAATCCGCGACTTCAGCGCATCTACTGGATGGCCGCCACGCCCGCCTCGGCGACGGTATGGTCGTTCTCGACCGAACTGCCCGAGACCCCGATCGCGCCGATGATCTCGCCGGCGGCGTTCTTGATCGGTATCCCGCCCGGGAACGTGATCAAACCGCCATTCGAGTGCTCGATGTTGTAGAGCGAGCCGCCTGGCTGGGAGAGTCCGCCGATATCGCCCGTCGGCATATCGAAATAGCGTGCGGTGCGAGCCTTCTTCTGGGCAATGTCGATGGAGCCGAGCCAAGCGCTGTCCATCCGGGCGAAGGCCTTGAGGTTCGCGCCAGCGTCGACGACGGCGATGTTCATCTTGGTGCCGATCTCGATGGCTTTCTTCTCGGCGGCTTCAACGGCTTTACGGGCCTGTTCGAGCGTGATATCTGACATGCGGTTCTGGGGAGGATCGGTCGAAACGGAAGGGCTTTCGCGAAGATCCTATCGCCCCGAACGCTGCGAGCGGGAGCCCGGGCTTTCCCTTGTCAGCTCGCGCCGACCGTCGCCACGGGCGCAGCCGCGCCCACGCGCGCCAGATTCTCGTCCGCGCTCCAGATCACGTTGTACAGAGTGTCACGTTCGACCGGGATGCGGCCCGCATCGCGGATCCACTGCACCAGCTCGTTTCGCTTCACTTCCTGCGGCGTCGTCGCGCCCGCCTCGTGGTAGATCTTCTCCTCCACGACCGTGCCGTCCACGTCGTCCGAGCCGAACGACAGCGCCATCTGCGCGACCGGGATCGACAGCATGATCCAGTACGCCTTGATGTGGTCGATATTGTCGAGCAGCAGTCGGCTCACCGCGATTTCGCGCAGCTCGTCCATGGCCGTCGGCCCGGGCAGATGGCTCCACTCGGTGTTCGCCGGGTGGAAGCTCAGCGGAATGTACGTCTGGAAGCCCCCCGTCTCGTCCTGGAGCTTGCGCAGGCGATCGTGGTGATCGACGCGCTCCTCGATGGTCTCGATGTGCCCATGCAGCATCGTACAATTCGAGCGCAGGCCCGCCTCGTGCACGGTGCGCGCGGTGTCGAGCCACTCGGTACCCGTGTTCTTCTTGTCGTACCCGAGGTCACGCACGCGGTCACTGAACACCTCCGCGCCGCCGCCCGGACAGGACCCGAGCCCGGCTTCGATGAGTTCCGGCAACACCTCGGCCAGAGGCTTCTTCGCGCGCCGAGCGATCTGCATCAGCTCGATCATCGTGAACGCCTTGATGTGAATCGAAGGGCGCACTTCCTTGGCCGCGCGCAGGATGTCGAGGTAGTACTCGTACGGCAGCTTCGGGTAGATCCCGGCGACCATGTGCACCTCGGTCACCGGCTCGTGCAGCTGCGCCGCGATCTTCTCGGCGACCTCCTCCGGCTTCATCACGTAGGCGCCTTCCTGGCCCGGCAGGCGCTGGAACGCGCAGAACCTGCACAGCTTGTTGCACACGTTCGTGTAGTTGATGTGCTGGTTGACGTTGAAGTACGTCAGGTCGCCGTGCTTCTCTTCGCGCACCCAGTTCGCGAGCGCGCCGACCGCGTGCAGGTCCGCGTGGTAGAGCCGCACGCCGTCCTCGCGGGAGAGCCGCTGGCCCTGGAAAACCTTCTCCGCGATGTCGCCGATGCCGGCGGCTGCGGCCATGGATCCGAGCGTGGTCATCATGCCTTCACCGCCGCGTCTTCGCGCGTTGCAGGGAACACGGGCTCTTCGCATCGCTCGTCGACGATGCCGTACCAGGAGTTGCGCTGACGCGGCGTGAAGCCCGCCGTCTGGATCAGGTGCTCGACCTTCTGGACCGACTCGAGGTTGAAGCAGCCCGCCGCCGAAACGACGTTCTCCTCGATCATCGTTCCGCCGAAGTCATTGGCGCCGAAGCGCAGGCTCATCTGGCCCATTTTCATGCCCTGGGTCACGTAGCTCGTCTGGATGTTCTGGACGTTGTCGAGGAAGATCCGGCTGAGCGCCTGCACGCGCAGGTATACGGCGGGCGTGGCCTTCTCCGGATAGTCCTGTTCCTGGGGCACGCCATCGGGCTGGCACGTCCACGAGATGAACGCGGTGAAGCCGCCCGTCTCGTCCTGGAGGTCGCGCACGCGCACGAGGTGCTCGACGCGCTCGGCCGCGGTCTCGACGTGGCCGAACATCATCGTCGCGGAGGAGCGCAGCCCCGCCTCGTGGATCTTGCGATGCACGTCGAGCCAGCGATCCGTCGTCGTCTTCTTCGGCGCGATGATCTTGCGCACGCGCTCCACCAGCATTTCTGCGCCCGCACCCGGCACGCTGCCGAGGCCCGCATCCTTGAGGTCGCGAAGCACGTCCTCGACGGGCCGCTTTTCGTAGTGGCTGAAGTGGTCGATCTCGGGCGCCGACAGCGCGTGGCTGTTGACGTTCGGGAAGCGCTCGCGCAGATCGCTGATCAGCTGGCCCCACCAGTCCGAAAGGACGCGCGGGTGATGGCCGCCTTGCATGAGCACCTGGCGGCCGCCAAGATCACTGAGCTCCTTGACCTTGCCGTAGATCTCGTCGCGGGACAGCACGTAGGCGTCGACGTCGCCGGGCGAGCGATAGAACGCACAGAACCCGCAGTCCGTGAGGCAGACGTTCGTGGGGTTGATGTTCCGGTCGATGATGTAGGTGACGACCCCGCTCGGGTGCTTGCGCAGACGCACCAGGTCCGCGAGGCGGCCCAGCGTCAGAAGATCCGCGCGTTCATGGAGCACGAGCGCGTCCTCCGCCGTGATGCGCTCGCCGTCTTCCACGAGCGCCGCAATCCGGGCGACCTCACGGTCCCCTGCATGGGCATGGGCGAGGGGGGCCCGCCAGTCCTGGGGGCGGCGGCCGGAAGGTGTGTCGAAGCGCTCGAGGCCGGCGCTGGAGCCCGCGTCTTTCGTCTGGATCATGGCGGAGAGATCCTAGGCGATACACAGGCCTTTCGAACCGGTAGATCGCGACCTCTTGGGGCGGGCCGTGAACTCCTGTGCGGCCCCGGGACGCAAGTCCCTACGAACCCCCGCCAGCAGGGTTCGGGCGGCGTAGACTGGAGCCCTCCGGCCCGGCACCGATGCCCGTCCGGTCTCACCCCCGATCTCCTTCCCCAGCCCCAAGAATCTCCATGTGGATCCCTGCCACGGCAGCCCTGCTCCTCCTCGGAGGAGCCGCTGCCTCACCCCGGCCTGCACCGCCTGCTTTCCAGGCGGTGACGAGCTCGGAAGCCGACCTGGAAGCCGCCTTCATCGCGCTCGAAGACGAGTACACCGAGGCGTACAACGCGTGGCGCACGGCCTATTCGGAGGCGAACGCGGCCTACCGTGCTGCCGCCGCAGAGAACCCTGACCTGGCGTTCGAAGCGCCGGAGCGGGTCGAGCCTTCGTTCTTCCCACGGTTCGATCGTCTGGCGGCTGCGGGCGTCGGCAAGGCTCAGCTCTGGTGCCTGGCGAACTACTCCTCTTTGGCGGCCGGGTCGGAGGAGGCGGCGGAGCAGAAGCGTGACTTCGCCCGCCGCGTCATGGGTCTGCTGATGAACCCCGACGCGAATCACGCGGCTCTGCCACGGATCATCTCCAGCACCAGCAGCTCACGACCGGATTCGCTGCTCTCCATCGAGGAGGGCCGCGCCATGCTGACGCTCATCGAAACGACCGCCTCGAGCGAGGCGGCCCGGAGCGCCTCGGCCTACGCTCTGGCGGGCATGCCCGCCCCAGAAGGCGTCGACGAGGAGACCGCGGCAGGCCAGAAGCTCGCCGCCATGCGAGCCCTCGCCGAGCGCTACCCGGAGACCCGGGAAGCCAAGCGCGCGGGCGGCTTCGTCTTCCAGCAGGAGAACCTCCAGATCGGCATGATCGCCCCGGACATCATTGGCAAGGACGTGGACGGCCACGACATGAAGCTGAGCGACTTCCGCGGCAAGGTCACCGTCATCGACTTCTGGGGATTCTGGTGACCCCCCTGCCGTGCGATGATTCCGCACGAAAGGACGCTCGTGAAGCGTCTGCAAGACCAGCCTTTCGCCCTGGTGGGCATCAACAGCGACAACGAAGAGCGCTATCGCAAGGAGCGCGTCGAGATGGAGGTCACCTGGCCGAGCTTCTTCGACGGCGGCGCGACCGGTGGACCGATCGCCAGCCAGTGGGGAGTGACCGGATGGCCCACGATCTACGTCCTCGATCACGAGGGCAGGATCCGCTTCAAGGGCGTGCGAAACGAGGCGATGGACCGCGCTGTGGACACCCTGCTCGCCGAGATGAAAGGGGCCCCTCTTCCGGAGTCGGAAGCGGCGAAGCCCGAGAAGTCGACCGGAGAGTCCATTCCTGCGGCCCGTCTGATTCCGCCCGCCAAGAAGAAGTCGGGCCTGTGAAACGCAAGGCGCCCCCGGCGCGATCCTCGATGGATCGCGCCGGGGGCTCTCTCTCCCTCTTCCGCGCCCGACGTCTGTCATCGCCGGGCGTGGAAGTCTCGGGGTGTCCACGTCCTCAGGGCGTGAAGGTCACGGCCAGGGCGCTCGACAGGTTGAAGTTCGAGCCGCAGGGGCCACCGATGTCGCGGTAGAAGGTCTGGAAGTTCCAGCTCGATCCCGGGAGGATGTGGCCCGGTGGCGGGTTGTTCGCGACCGTGTAGGCCGCGAGGCCGCCGCCGACCGACCCGGTACCGGCGCCCGTCGAGAACGGCGGGAAGCGGTAGAGGGGCCCAGCGAGGCACAGCAGACCGTTGCCGACCGTCACCGGCGGGACCGAGCCTGGACCCATGAACGTGATGGCGAAGGTGCCCGGGACCATCCCGGCCGTCGTCAGGACGAGGTTGTCGAGCCCGACGCTCGTCGAGCCGCTACCCGTCATGAAAGCGCCGGTCGACGCCACGTTGAGACAGCCGGTCGTGGGGGAGGCGTTGCCGCAGGGGCTCGAGGGCAGCGGGCAGAAGCAGAAGGGCGTGCCGATCACGACCGGCGCCTCGCACGAGTCCGGAACGCCATTCATGTTCGCGTCGAGCGCCGTGCCGATCGCGATGTCGACGGCGTCCTCGATGCCGTTGCCGTTGCAGTCGAGCAGCGTCTGGTTCAAGGAGTCGAGGGCGTTGAGGTCATCCCCGTGCGGCAAGCTCGATGAGCGGCGGGTGAGGAGACCGAGCTGCTCCGCCGGAACGAAGATGCCCGGCAGGAACGCGCCGCCTCCCATGGGCGGCGGCATCAGGATGTCGCCCTCTTCGATCGGCATGCCGAAGTGGCTGTCGGGCTGGCCGATGATCGCCGACCCGCGACGAACCGAGAACAGGAGCATGTCCGACCCGCCGGTGACCCAGTCGTAGAGACCGAAGGACGGATCGTAGACGCCGTTGCCGTTGTCCCAGAGGATCAGGGCATCGAGGTCGTCGCTGTCGGGGCCGCCGACGAGGTCGAGGCCGAGCGCAATGGCGGGGGCGTAGACCGCCGGAACTCCGATCGCCGTCGCGCGCAGGACGTCACCGCCGACGAAGCCGTTGGCCGCCGCGGACCCGGAGTGCGCCAGGCCTTCGAGGGGATCCACGAAGCCCGCGTCGAGGCTGTAGTAGAGGCCGCTGAACGTTGCGTCCGCGTATTCGATGGCGTCCTTGTTGTCGCCGGTCTCGAAGGGGCTCGCGTTCACCATGATCGGCTCGCGGAGCCCGACACCTGGGTACGCGTAGCCGCTGGTCGAAGGCAGGCCGTCACCGTCGATGACGCCGATGTTGCGGCCCGGGCTGAACGCTCCGACCGGTCCCGGAGGCATGTTCTGGATCGTCGTGAAGACGTCGGCGGCGGCCTCGCGGGCCATGGCCTCGGAGCGGACGTTGGGGAGCGGGCCGCCCCCGAAGCCGCGCGCGAACTCATCGACCGAGAACAAGATCTGGCCCGGCTCGATCTCCAGATTCGGCGGGAACGGTCGGTCGGCTCCCGTCGAGAACGCGTCGACCTCGACGATGCACGGCGTTCCGCCCGGGTGTCCGATGCAGATCGGCGGAAGCCCGAGGTTCGTGTCGTGGTTCCAGGTGACGTTCGGCGTCGGGAGCGGTCCCAGCATCGGGCGCGACGTGATCGTCTGCGGCCGGAGCATGTCGCCCTCCGTCATCGGAATCGTCGTGAACGGATCGGCCGCGCCCACGAGCGGGCTCTGCCAGTCCACGGAGAAGAAGTAGCGGCCCTGGGCCGCGCTGGACCCGGCGAGGATCAGGGCTCCCGAGGTGGCGAAGAAGAGGCGTGTGAGCATGGTGAGAGGCCCAGGCGGGCGGCATGTGGGGGAGAGGCGTGGCGGGCGACCTGCGCCGCGCTACCCCCAAATGCACTCCCACGCCGCTTCCGGACAAGGAACTCGATTCTCCTCGGAGTCGGCCTCCTCCATGGAAGCCCCCGGGGAGGCAGCTCAGCCCCGGGCCGCGCTCCACGCCAGCCGGGCCATGCGCCAGGCGGTGGTGTTGGTGGTCACATCGAAGAGCCGGCGCGCCGTCGTATCGTTGTGCTTCGTATCGTGGAACCACACGGGGCGAGGCCAGATCCTGAACGGAGCGCGCACCACGGTCTTTTCGGGTCGCTCGAAGAGATAGGTGTTGTGAACGAAGCCCTGGCCGCTCCGAATGTCCTCGGCCTTGTGTCCCGGAAAGGCGCCCCACGGCGTGGAGCAGATCGCGAAGGCCGCGCCCGCCCAGAGGTTCAAGGAGACGGTCCCGTAGCGCAAACGCCCGATCGCGTCTTCGACGGCCCGTGCTATTCGCGGGTCACGCATGGAAGTGGGGTGCACGAGGATCGTGGCGTTCAGCGTGCCCCACAGCACATCGTTGCAGAACTCCGTTGCGTTGCGCAGAAAGTCGACGGGATCCTCGCCTTCGAGCGCCGTCTCCGCCATCAACCCGCACCACGACTCCGTCTGGAAGCAGATATCATCCGTCTTCGTTGGATCCACATCTTCGATCAAGGTCCAGCCGACGGTGTCGATTCCATTGGCTTCTCGCCCTTTGGCTCCGAACCGTTTCGCGTTGGGGTGGGCGGCGAGAAAGTCGCGGTGCCGAAGCTGAGCGCCCGGATAGTAGGGCGGCCGCGTCGGCGCCGCTTCCAGGGAACGGCCCACGGCATCCAGGAAAGCACGGCGCTGGTCCCACGCCTTGGCCGTCACGATCACGCGCGTGGCGAGGCAGTTGAAGCCGGAGTTGTTGACGAGGGACGACGCGATGTTGGAAGCCTGGAACGCGAGGTCGGAGGCGCTCCAGGGCCCGGGCACGGCGATCACGGGGCTCACGTTGCCCAGCTCCGACGTGATGGGCACCCTCACGCGCTTCTCGCCGGTTCGCTTGCGATCCTGGCCCTCTTTTCCCGTACCCCACACAATGGCGTCGAACGTCCGGTCCGACCCCGTGATGTGGATGTGATCCACCGCATCGTGTTCACAGAGATACTCGCCGGTCGTGGCGCCGCCGTGGACGATTCGAAGCACTCCCTTTCGGATCAGCGGCGCGAACGCGCGCTCCCAGGCTGGCCCGAGATACGCGTTCACGGGATTCGTCTTCAAGATCACGCAGTGCCCGCGTGCGAAGAGTTCGAAGAGCGTATCCAGGGGGCCGATGCAAGAGTGGTTTCCAGCGCCGAGGACCACCGTGATCCCCGGGCGTGCACCTTTGCCGCCAGGGCGATGCATCCACCCCATCGTTTCTTCGAGGTGCTCCAGCTCGACGCCCCGCTCCATCCACACCTCGGCGCTCATGCCGCGGAAGAGAATCCTGTCGAGCGGGTCCGTCGGGAACACGGGCGCTTTGACCCGGCCGTCTTCTGCCTCACGGGCTGTCCCCGGCAGGCGCGGAGCCCCGTGCACCTGAATATCACGGAGCGCCCGCCCCTGTAGCTGCAGGTGCCTCAACACCGTCCACGGTCCGGCGAGCCACTCCTCGGCGCGGATGTCCGGAAGCACGTCCGGGCTGGCCCCCAGGCCCTTGGCTTCCGCGCTGATGTGAACCCACTCGGATGCTGCCTCTGCCACGGTGACCTCGAGTTCCTCAAGCAGCGCGATTCGGTCCGTCAGCGTTAGTTCGACCCAGGCGGTCGCGTGCGCGCGAAGGTGCTCCAGCGCCTCGTTGCAGGCGCTCGTTGGCGTGGGATCGGGCCAGGGAATCATCGTCGATTTCTCATCGCTTGCCGGTACTTCAGATCATGCGTCAAGAGCCACGTTCCCCGCGCTGTGCACGAGGAACACCGTTCCGAGCTTGTGGAGCATATGGTTCGTGCTCTCCGTGAGGTAGCTTGCGTTCTCCCCATGCTCGGGAAGCCGGAAGCCCATCATCACGATGGCCGCGTTCCTGGAGGTTTCGCGGATAGCGCCCAGGGGATCTTCCGACACGATGGCCTTGGCCTCCGCTCGGATACGCGCGGTACCCAGAAGCTCCCGCAGGTGGCGTTCGGACTCCTCGACGCCGCTCTCGCTGCTGACGACGCGCAGGAGCCGAATCTTATGATCGCGCCACTCCTCGTTCTGGACGAGCAGGTGAGCGAGCATCACCATCAGCGGGCCGTTCTCCTTGCCGCGCCACCACACGTCGATGGTGCCGTCGGGAACTTCGCGCGGGTCGCTGTCCTCCGTGTTCTTGGTCGACAGCATCAGAATGCTGTACCCGAGGTTGCGGATGGTGCGCAGCGTCTCCAGCCGCTCTTCCGCCTGCTCGGGATCGCTCGACCAGCCGACGAGGATTGTGTTGGGGCGGAAGGCGCCGAGGCCGTGGCACTGGGCAAGGGCTTCGATCCCGCGGTTGCGGTCCGGGCTCACGACGACGGCAGGGAACGCTTCCAGACCCTCTTCCTGGATGAACCGGCGCAGCGCCTTCTCCTGGGCAAGGCGACGCTCGACGAGGTTCTCTACGTCACCCGTGATGACCTGCGCGAGGCTCAGAATGCCGCGTCCCGCGCACAGCCAGTGCCCGAAGACCGCCAGCTCGACGCGCGCGCCTGCGCCACCACTGAAGGCCAGGATCGAGGGGCGCCAGTTCTTTGGATGGTAGCTCTCTTCTTCCAGGCGCTGGAGCTCCTTGCGCGCGCGTTCGAAGGCGGCCCCGCTGCGTACGTCGCCCCAGGTCGACCGGATCTGGCGGCGCCCGATGTAGCGGTGGAGCATCGCCATCAGGGCCACGGCGGCCAGGGCCCAGAGCGGCGCGATGAGCAGCATCACGAGCGCACAGCTCACGGCGCCCAGCAGCGCGATCGTCCAGTGCGTCCACTTGAACGTGGGACGATAGGACGGGTTGCGCGTATAGGACTCCTGGAACGTGGCGAGGTTCAGGTAGCCGTAGGTCACCATGAAGAACATGGTGATAATGGGGGCGATGAGGTCGAGGTCGCCCACCAGGATGCCGAGCTCGGCGATCACGAAGGTGGCGACGACGGCGCGGCGCGGCTCGTTGGTCGCGCCGGAGCCCTGGGCGAACGGATTGAGGCGGCGGAAGATCCGGTCGCGAGCGAGGGCCTGGAGGATCCGCGGCGCGCCCATCATCGAACCGATGGCGGAGGAGAGCGTCGCTGCAAAGATGCCAGCGGTGATCAGGGGGCCGAAGGCCGCGACCTCGCGCACGACCATGTTGTCGGTCTGGAGCGTGATGCGCGGCTCCGAGCCGCCGAGGAGCAGTGCCATGCCGGCGTAGACGAGCCCGGTGAAAGCGATGGAGGCGAGCGTGCCCCGGGGGATCGACTTGGCGGGGTCACGCAGGTCGCCCGACATGTTGGCACCCGCCATGATCCCGGTGGCGGCCGGGAAGAACAGCGCGAACATCGTGAAGAAGCTCTGACCCTCCAGGAATCCCGTGCCGAGGTTCTCCGACAGGGTCGAGGGATCGAACGAGCCGATGGCTCCCACCGCGAACGACGCGATGGAGAGCAGGAGGATCGCCAGGATTCCGTACTGCAGCTTGATCGTCCAGCCAGCGCCGATGAAGACGCAGAGGAAGACCAGCAGGTTGATCGTGCTGGCCACCGACTCGCGGTGTGGGGCGAAGGCCGGGAACGTCGCCGTGAACGCCTCCGTGAAGCCGATCACGTACATGGCGACCGAGATCGCCTGGGCCAGGAAGAACACGACCCCGATGGACCCGCCGGACTCCACGCCCAGCGAGCGGCTGATCATGAAGTAGGCGCCGCCGCCCTTGACCCGAGTGTTCGTGGCGATCGCCGAGACCGAGAACGCGGTCATCGTGGTGATCGCCTTCGAAAGCGCCACGATCCCGAGGGTCGCCAGGACGCCCGCGTTGCCCACGACCTGGCCGAACCGCAGGAACATGATCACGCCGAGGATGGTCAGCGTGCAGGGCGTGAAAACGCCCCCGAAGGTCCCGAAACGACCGCTGGAGGATTCGCGTGACTGTGCCAAGGCGGTCGGGAAAGAAGGGGCGTGGAGGCGACGTGGGAGGAGGCCGGGGGCCGGGCCCGCTTGTGTGCGGCGATTGTATCCGCTCCAGGGTCTCGTCCCATCGACTCGATCCGATAGACTCTTTCCCTCGACAGGCGCCCCTGGCGCCCGATTTCACAGCGTCCCAGCCCCGCCGCTCGATCCGGAGCGGCCCCCCGATCCCATGGCGAAGCCCAAGTCTGGCCCGATGGATACCATCGTCTCCCTCTGCAAGCGCAGAGGGTTCGTGTTCCCTGCCTCCGAGATCTACGGCGGTATCGGTAACACGTACGACTACGGTCCCCTGGGCGTCGAGCTGCTCCGCCACGTGAAGGACGCCTGGTGGAGCCGCGTGGTCACGAGCCGCGAGGACGTCGTCGGGCTCGACTCGGCGATCATCCAGAACCCGCAGACCTGGGTCACGTCCGGTCACGTCGGTGGTTTCAGCGACCCGATGGTGGACTGCAAGAAGTGCAAGTCACGCTTCCGCGCGGACAAGCTGGACGACGCGCGCTGCCCCGAGAAGCCCTCGAAGCAGCCCGGCCAGTGCGAGGGCGAGCTGACGGAGCCCCGCGAGTTCAACCTGATGTTCAAGACGAACCTCGGGGCGGTCGAGAGCACGTCTTCGGTGGCCTACCTGCGCCCGGAGACGGCCCAGGGAATCTTCCTGAACTTCAAGAACGTCCTGGAGTCAGCCCGGATCAAGCCGCCGTTCGGCATCGCGCAGATCGGCAAGAGCTTCCGGAACGAGATCACGCCGGGCAACTTCGTCTTCCGCACGCGAGAGTTCGAGCAGGCGGAGATGGAGTTCTTCGTGCCGCCCGACGAGGAGCAGAAGTGGTACGACTTCTGGCGTAAGGCGCGCTTCGACTGGTACGTCGAGATGGGCATCCGTCCCGAGAAGCTTCGCATGCGCGAGCATGACAAGGAAGAGCTCGCGCACTACTCCACGGCCACGGCGGACATCGAATACGAGTACCCGTTCGGCTGGGGCGAGCTCGAGGGCATCGCCTGCCGCACCGACTTCGACCTCAAGCGTCACTCGGAGGCGTCGGGCAAGGACCTCGTGTACTTCGATCCCCAGACGAAGGAGCACTACACCCCGTACGTGATCGAGCCCGCGGGCGGCATCAACCGGATGGCGCTCACGTTCCTCATCGACGCGTACGAGGAGGAAGAGCTCGAGAAGGACACCCGCGTGGTCCTGCGCTTCCACCCGGAGATCGCGCCGATCACGTGCGCGATCTTCCCGCTCGTCAAGAAGGACGGCATGCCCGAGAAGGCGAAGGAGGTGGAGAAGCTGCTCCGCCGCGCGCGCATGAGCGTGTTCTACGACGAGGCGGGCGCCATCGGTCGCCGCTACCGCCGTCAGGACGAGGTCGGCACGCCGTACTGCGTGACCGTGGACGGCGACACGCTGGAGAGCGATGTCGTGACCGTCCGCGATCGCGACAGCATGGAGCAGGAGAAGGTCAAGATCTCCGAGCTGCCGACGTATCTGCTCGAGAAGATGGACGGCTGGAAGCGGCAGTAGGCGGCCTGACTGCCACCGCAGTCACCGTTACCGAAGTAGCCGCTTGGCGATCTTTCCCGAGCCCGTCTTCGGAAGTTCGCGCATGAACACGAACGCGCGGGGCAGCTTGTAACGAGCCAGCCGCTCCGCGCAGTGTTCGCGCAGCTCGGCCTCGAGCCCCTCCGTGCGCTCGATGCCGTCGCGGAGCACGACGGCCGCCCGGACCTCCTCGCCCCACTCCGTCGAGGGCGCTCCGTAGGCCGCGCACTCCAGCACGGCGGGGTGCGAGTACAGCGCGTTCTCGACCTCGATCGAGTACACGTTCTCGCCGCCGGTCAGGATCATGTCCTTCTTCCGATCGACGATGTTGACCCAGCCCTCTGCGTCGATCGTCGCGAGATCCCCCGTGTGGAACCAACCGCCCCGGAACGCCGCCTTCGTTTCCGCCGGGCGATTCCAGTACCCGGGTGTGATCGTCGAACCGCGCGCCACGATCTCGCCGACCGTGCGATCGTCGCGCGGCACCGAGCGGCCCCCTTCGTCGATCACGTCCAGCTCGACCGTTTCGAAGGGCCGTCCCGTTCGAGACCGCCGCGCGAGCTGGCGCTCCTCGCTCTCCTCACGATGGCGCGGCTCCAGAATGCCCAGCGTCAGGTAGGGGCTCGTCTCCGTCAGCCCGTACGTCTGCACGTATTCGCAGTGAAACGTGTCCAGCACGGCCGCCACGGCCGCCGGTGAGATCGGCGCGCCGCCGCTCAGCACCAGCCGCAGCGAGCCGCCGTCGAAGCCAGCCGCGGGTGCCGCGGCGAGCATGCGCTGGAGCATCGTGGGCACGAGGTTGCTCACCGTCACGCCGCTCTCCTCGAAGAGAGCGAGCGCCGCGCGGCCGTCGAAGTCCGGCAGGAACACATGGCAGCCGCCCGCCAGCGTGATGGCGATCGTGGCCCACGCATCGGCTAGGTGGAACATGGGGGCGACGTGACCCCAGAGGTCATCGTTCGCGAGGTCCAGTTCGGTGATCGCGGCGAGTGCGTGCTGGACGACGTTGCGCTGGGTCAGGGGAACACCCTTGGGCTTGCCGGTCGTGCCGCTCGTGTAGTAGAGGTGCGCGACATCGTCCTCCTCGGAGGCATGGGCGACGAAGCCGTGGAGAGCGTCCGTCTCGAGGGGCAAACCGAAGGGCGGATCGTTCGCGGATAGTCCCACGAACTGGAGATCGACGCCGCTACCGGCGCTCTCCGCCAGCTCGCGAAAGCAGTCTTCCGCCACCAGCATGCGCGTCCTGGAGTCTTCGAGGACGTCTCGGATCTCGGCGGCGCTCAGCCGGTAGTTCAGCGGCACCAGCACGGCTCCGACCCCCGCGCACGCGAACGTCCAGACGAGGAAGAGCGGAGCGTTGCGATGGAGCAAGGCCACGCGGTCGCCGGGTTCGATCCCGGCCCTTTGAAGAGCCGCGGCGAGCATACGGGTCGTCGTCAGCAGGGAGCGATAGTCGAGCGGTCGCTCGCCCCCGATCGCGGGAGCGCCCGGTTGCAGCGCGGCGCCGGACTCCAGCGCTTCCCAGACGGTTCTCGCGGCGTTCTTCGGAGCAGTCATGGCCAGAGCTTCGCCAACGTGCGCGGCGCGCGCTACTTGGAAGGCCGCCGAAACTCGGCCCAGTCGCGCTGCATCTCCAGGAACGCGAAGGACGCCGACCAGGTGATGAGCCCGAGGCCCGCCAGCGCCTCCGCGCCGCACAGGATCCGGATCGCGCCCGTCGGGACGATGTCGCCGAACCCGAGGGTCGTGAAGCTCGTGACGCTGAAGTAGATGAAGTCCAGCGCGCCCTCATCGACAGGTCCCTCCAGCCGGCCGAATTCCGGCCAGCCGTCCATGACCCAGTAGGTCAGGCCGAAGATCCACACCTCGGCGATGTGGGCCACCAGCATGGCGAACATGACGCCCAGGACGCGTGCCTGGCGCCGGATCCTGAGCCTGGGGAGGGCCCACGAAGCGGTGCGCATCACCTCGTAGTGGAGGACGGCGCAAACGGCGACGACCACCGTTCCGATGGCGCCGACGATCAGCTGATCCGCGGAGACGTCGAACGCGCGCCGCGACAGGAGGGAGAGGAAGAGATCGGTCATCATGTCCGGCACCGCGGCTGGCGATCCGCTCAGTAGCCCGCGGCCTGGCCGTCTTTGCGCGACTCGGAGGCGCCCGCGTACACGCCGCGCTCTGCGTCCCAGCGAATCGCCTGGTAGCCGCCGAAGATGCCGTTGGCGGATTCGAGCTTGTGCCCGCGTCGCTGCAGCCCGCGCAGGACGTCCCAGCTGATCCCGGTCTCCAGGTGCAGCTGTCCGCCGTCGCCCATGGTCTCGCCCGTCGGCTGCGACGATCCCGTGTGCACCATGCGCGGCGCGTCCCCGGCTTCCTGGAGGTTCATCCCGAAGTCGACGAGGTTCACGACGATCTGCGCGTGCCCCTGGGGCTGGGTCGCGCCGCCCATGAGACCGAACGCGATGTACGGCTTGCCGCCCCTGGTGATGAACGCCGGGATGATCGTATGGAAGGGGCGCTTCCCGGGCTCGTAGCTGTTCGCCCGGCCCGGCGTCAGGTCGAAGAGCTGGCCGCGGTCCTGGAGGCAGAAACCGAGCCCAGGCGGCGTCATCCCCGATCCCATGCCGCGGTAGTTCGACTGGATCAACGAGACCATCATCCCGCTGGAGTCAGCCGTGCAGAGATAGATCGTGTCGCCCTCCTCCAGCGCCGCGTTGCCCGGCTCGGTGCTCTTCATCGCGCGCTCCTTGATGAGCGCGCTGCGCTCGGCGGCGTAGGCGTCGGAGAGCAGTCGTTCGATCGGCGCGCGAGAGAACGTCGGGTCCGCGTAGAACCTGGCGCGGTCCGCGAAGGCGAGCTTCTTGGCCTCGGTGAACAGGTGAATATACTCCTCGGAGCCGAATCCCATGCGCGCCACGTCGTGGCGCTCGAGGACCTGGAGCATCTGCAGCGCCGCGATGCCCTGGCCGTTCGGCGGCAGCTCCCAGACGTCGTAGCCGCGGTAGTTGACGGACACGGGATCGACCCATTCGCCGCGGTGCTCACGCAGGTCGTCGGCGGTCAGAAACCCGCTGTTCTCCGCCATGTAGGCGCCGATGGTCTCGGCGACCTCGCCCTCGTAGAAGCCCGCGCGGCCCTCCTCGGCGATCCGCTGCAGCGTGTTGGCGAGCCCCGGGTTGCGGAACACGTCGCCGACGCGCGGTGCGTGCCCGCCGGGCGCGAACGTCTCCAGGAACCCCGGGTACTTCCCTCGCGAGGGGAGGCTGAGATTCCAGTAGTAGGCGATCAACTCGGTGATCGGGGCGCCCTGGCGCGCGTACTCGATCGCAGGCGCGAGGACCTCGCCGAGGGGCAGCTTGCCGAAGCGCTCGTGCAGGCTGGTCCAGCCGTCGACCGCACCCGGGACGCTCACGGGGAGGGGGCCGTAGGGGGGGATGATCTTGGCGTCTTCCCCGACGGCCTCGCGGAGCTTCTCCAGGGTGAGGGACCTCGGCGACCGCCCGCTGCCGTTGTAGCCGTGGAGTTCGGCCGTCTCGGGGTCCCAGACGATCGCGAAGAGGTCGCCTCCGATGCCGTTCCCCGTGGGCTCGACCAGGCCGAGGAGGGCATTGGCCGCGATCGCGGCATCGACCGCCGAGCCGCCCGCCTTGAGGACGTCGAGGGCGACCTGGGTGGCGAGGGGCTGGCTGGTGGCCGCCATCCCGTTCTGCGCGTAGACCTCCGAGCGAGTGGCGAAGGAGCGGCCGGTCACGCGGTCGCCTGCCCAGGCGGTGGTCGCGGCGAGAACCAGGCAGACGGAGGCGGCGGTGGGGCGGAAGGTCGTCATGGAGAGGGCCAGGGCTGGGTGGTGAGCAAACGGGAGTGCCCAGCTTAGAATGCCGGGGCGCCGAGCGCGTATGCTGGATCCAGGACGCTGATGAACCTTCGCAAACACAATCCTGACACGCTGTCCGCTCCGCGGGAGGTGATCGAGGTCGAGGTCGAGCGCCTCGGTGTTCAGCCGTCGCGCATCGAGGTGATTCAGACGCGCGCCGTGAGCGTCTTGAAGCCCATCATGCTCGGCGGCCTCGTCGACCTGTGCGATATCCTCTCGATGCCAGCGCTCGCGCCGATCTTCCTGCCGCTAGGGATGGTGGTCGGCTACATCTTCGCGAGGTGGCTCGACGCGCCGCCGACGTGGCGAGTGATCATCGCCGCGCTGGTCGGCGTCTACTGGGTCGTGCCGTTCACGAGCCCGATCCCGGTGGCCGCAGCGACCGCGGCGTTCGTGTACATCTTCAAGCCCGATGTGATGCGAAGAGATCCGATCCTCGATCGCTAGCGACGGTCGGTGGCCAGGTACGATTCTGCCGTGAGCGCCCCCAGCACCAGTCCCCGCACCCTCATCATCGCCGAAGCGGGCGTGAACCATAACGGCTCCCTCGACCTCGCCCGGCAGCTCATCGAGCGAGCGGCGGAAGCGGGCGCCGACTACGTCAAGTTCCAGACCTTCATCGCGGAAAAGGTCATTTCGGCTTCGGCGCCCAAGGCCGCGTACCAGAAGGCGAACGCGGGCGATCCGGCCGAGACGCAGCTGGAGATGGTGAAGAAGCTGGAGCTCTCGGCTGCTGACCACCGTGCCCTCGTTCAGCACGCGGCGCTCCACGGCATCCGCTTCGCCTCGACCGCGTTCGACTCCCAGAGCTTCGACCTCCTCGGCGAGCTGGGCGTGGACTTCATGAAGGTTCCCTCCGGCGAGGTCACCAACCTGCCCTTCCTGCGCCGCATCGCATCGGCGCGCCTCCCGATCATCATGTCGACCGGCATGTGCGACCTCGAGGAGATCGGCGCCGCCCTCGGGGCACTGGAGACCGCCGGCGCGCGACGCGATTCGATCACGCTCCTGCACTGCAACACCCAGTACCCGACTCCGATCGAAGACGTGAACCTGCGCGCCATGGCGACGCTGCGCGAAGCGTTCGGCGTCCCCGTCGGCTACAGCGATCACACGCTCGGCATCGAGGTCCCGATCGCCGCCGTCGCCCTCGGCGCCACCGTCATCGAGAAGCACTTCACGCTCGACTCCACGCTCGAAGGCCCCGACCATTCGGCGTCGCTGGAGCCGGACGAGCTGACGGCGATGGTGCGCGGCATCCGGCGCATCGAACTCGCCCTGGGCGGTTCGGAGAAGCGCGCGACGCCCAGCGAGATCGACAACCGCGCCATCGCACGCCGCAGCCTCGTCGCCCGCGTTCCGATTCGCGAGGGCGAGGAGCTGACCGAGGCCAACCTCGGCGCGAAGCGGCCCGGCACCGGCGTGTCGCCCATGCGCTGGGATGAGGCCATCGGTCGCCGCGCGGGGCGCAGCTACGGCATCGATGAGCCCATCGACGCCAGCGACTTACCCTGAGTCGCGCTCGCCCGCGCCGAGGATCGCCTCGGCTCGCGCCAGATCCGCGGCCGTATCGATGTCGATCGAGCGGTCCGATGGCATGACGTAGGCCACGGTGCGTTCGGTCACGAACGAGCGAGCGGAGCGCAGCTGCTCGGTGGTGGCGTAGTAGAGCGCGCCGTTCAGCACGTACGCCTGGTCGAGGTCCTGGCGCCGCGCGGGTCGCTGGCTCGGGTCCACGAAGGGAACGAGTTCCGATGCGCCGCCGAGCCGGAACATCCACGCCGGGTTCTCCATCGCAGGGCGAACCGAAACGCAGGAGGGCGCGCCGCTTCTATCGAGCACTTCGGCGGCGCGGGCCAGGTCCTCCGCCGTGCGCAGCGGCGACGTCGGCTGGAGCAGCACGAGAACGTCGAAGCCCGGCACCTCGTCCAGCGCGTGCAGCGCCACGTCGATCGCCCCCGCGGTATCCGTCGCCAGATTCGCGGGCCGAACGAACGGTACCTCGCAGCCGTACTCCCGGGCGACCGCCGCGATCGCCTCGTCATCGCTGGAGAGGATGACGCGATCGATGGCCGGGCACGCGAGCGCCGCCTCCACCGTCCACGCCAGGAGCGGCTTGCCACCCAGGGGCAGGACGTTCTTGTGGGGGAGCCCCTTCGAGCCACCTCGCGCAGGGATCAGCCCGAGCACGCGCCGGTCGCCGATCACGGAAAGACCTCGTCGTAGTCGGTGTTGGCGCGCTGGAAGTCGTCGACGCGTCCGATGTCTCGCCAGTAGCCGTCGATCCGGTGACTGCGCGCCCGGAGCCCGCTTTCGATGGCGAGCTCGAACAGCGTGGTGACGTCCATACGCTCCCTCTTCGGAATGAGGCCCAGGACGCTCGGGGAGAGCACGTAGATGCCCGCGTTCACCGTCGAGTGATACACGGGCTTCTCCTCGATCGTTTCGATCGCGCCGTCCACGTCCTTGATGACCCCGAAGGGCACCTGGACCTCGTAGTCGCGCACCGCCATCGTGGCGTCGCAGCCGGAAGCGATATGCCGGTCCACTAGATGCGTGTAGTCCACGGTCGTCAGGAGGTCGCCGTTGGTCAGGATCAACGGGCGCTCGGGAACATGGGGCAGAAGCCCGAGCGCTCCCGCCGTTCCCAGGGGCTCTTCCTCCCGGAGGTAGCGAATCTCGACGCCCCACTTCGACCCGTCGCCGAAGTGCGCCTCCACGATCTCCGCCTTGAAGTGCACCGCGAACCAGAACCGCTTGAAGCCCTGGGCGCGAAAGTTCGTGAGGATCGTTTCCAGGATAGGCCGGCCGCCCACGGAGAGCATCGGCTTCGGCACGTTGCGCGTCAGGTCGCGCAGGCGACGTCCGAACCCGCCGACCATGATCACGACTTCCTCGGGGCGGGAGGTCGCGTGAAGGAGTTCGTCGATGGTCGCCAGCCCGACCACGATACCGCTCTCTTCCAGTACCGGGATCTGGTGGAGGCCGCGGTCCCGCATCAAGCGCAGGAGGTCGGACGGCCTATCCCCGGGGCGCGCGCACGTGGGAGAGGGGTTCGCCGCGTCGTGAATCGGCTGATCGAGCGCGTGCCCCGAGAGGATCGCGCGCCGGGCATCGCCGTCGCTCAGGGTGCCGATGAGCCTCATGTCCTCGTCGATCACGAGCGCTATCTGGCACGCCGATCGGTTGATCGCGGCGAGCGCTTCGAAGAGCGTGGCGGTGGGCGCGACGAGCGTCTCCTTCCAGTTTTTCATGGGAGGTCCTGGAAGTGTTTCTGGAGTAGTTCGTGCGGAGCGGGCGCGTCGCGCAGGATCCGCAGGATACGGGGAGACGTGTGACCATCGCCGTAGGGATTCCCGAGCCCGGCGGGCGGCGGGCCCGCGAGTGCGACCTGGAGGGCCTCGCGGATCGAAGGCACGTCCGACTCGCAGTGCAGTACCGTCTCGCCGGCGAGCCGCCCGGCCTGCCGGTTGCCCACGTCGACCGACCAGACGCCGAAGGATGGCGCTTCGGTCAGCCCGCTGGAGGAGTTCCCGACGACCGCGTCCACGCGGTCCATCAGGCTCAGGTAGCGCGCTTGCCCGAGGGATGGATAGGCATGGACCCAGCGGGCGTTCGCCGCGACGAAGCGATCGAGGGCCGCGCCGATCGCCGCGAACCCGGGGTCGGCATTCGCTCCGGTCACGAAGAGCCGCGCGTCCGTTTCGCCGGCGGGCGCGAGTTCGGTCACGAGGGCTTCCAGCAGCCGCTCGAGCTGTCCGCGCCCGAGATCGCGCTCCATCGTGACGGGATGAAACGTGAAGAGCAGATTGCGCGGTCCGAGCGGAACGCCAAGGGACGCTTCCAGCTCCGCGAGCGGCATGCGCTCACGCCGTTCGATGTGATCCAGGCCAGGATTGCCCACGACGTGCACGCGCTCAGGAGATTCCCCGAGCTGGCGGACCCTGGCGGCGGACTCCTCGTTCGTGACGAGGTGGAGGTGACTGAGCTTGGTGATCGCGTGCCGGATGGAATCGTCGAACGCGCCCGCCGTGACGTCGCCGCCGCCCACGTGCACCACGGGGATGCCCGAGAGCGAGGCCGCCTGGACCGCGCCCAGGATCTCGAAGCGATCGCCCAGCACCATCACGAGGTCCGGCCGGAGCCGCTCGAACGCGGCGCCGCAGCCCTCCGTCGCCTGCGCGAGGGCGCGGACGGTGCTCGAACGGTCGTCCGCGTGCAGGTCGATCGGAACCTCTTCCGCGATGGGAACGCCGTCCGCGCGGATTGCATCGACCGTGTGGCCGTGGCGCCTGGAGAGGTGGGAGCCCGTGACGACCAGGCTCATCTTGAGGTCCTCGGCCGCGAGCATGTCGACGATCGGCCAGTACAAGAGGCCGTACTCGGCGCGGCTGCCCGTGACGACCGCGACGTGCAGCGGGGCGCTCATGCCGTCGGCGCTCCGCCGCTGCCTGGGTCCGCGGTGTCACTCAGGTCCGCGAGGCGCGGGCTGCTCGGGATGTTGATCACGCGCGCCTCCAGCGATTCGGCGACGGACACGTCCATGCGCGGGCAGCCTTCGAACATGGGAAGCCGGTGCATCGAGGTCCACAGCGGCCGCGACATGTAGTGGGCCGCGTTGAGTGCATCGAGTAGCTCGTCGCGATGCGCCGCGAGTTCCTCATCGAGCACGATCGCGTTGAGCCAGTAGTTGCTCGTCGTGTTCGCGGGCTCCTCGAGGAAGGAGGCGCCCTCCACGGTGGCGAAGGCGGCGCGGTAGCTCGCGCTGAGCTCGCGCTTTCGTCGGAGCATGTCGTCCAGCCGCTCCAGCTGGGCACAGCCCAGCGCCGCATTGAGGTTCGGCAGACGATAGTTGAACCCGACCTCGTCGTGCATGTAGCCCCAGCGGTGCGGGACGCGCGCGGTCGTCGTCAGGTGCTTCGCGCGTTCGCCCAGCTCCTTCGAACCGGTCAGGATCGCGCCGCCGCCGCCGGTCGTCACGACCTTGTTGCCGTTGAAGCTGACCGCGGAGACCAGCCCGTGCCGACCGGTGGGCTCGCCGCGATAGAGCGAGCCGATCGACTCCGCCGCGTCCTCCACGAGCACGAGGTGGAACTCCCGGGCCAGCTCGGCGAGAACGTCGAGGTCGGCGGGGTGGCCGAAGATGTGTGTGACGACGAGCGCTCGAATGCGAGCGCCGGTGGCGCGGTCCAGGAGCCGCCCGTTCTCGATGCGCGCGGTTTCACGGAGATGCTCGCGCAGCTTGCTGGCGTCGACGCCGAGCGAATGCGGCTCGGCGTCCACGAAGTGGGGGACCGCGCCGGTGTAGCTGACCGCGTTCGCGGTCGCCACGAAGGTCAGCGTGGGCAGCAACACGTGGTCCCCTGGCTCCACGCCCGCGAGGAGCAAGCAGACGTGGAGAGCCGCCGTGCCGGTGCTCGTCGCGACCGCGTGGGGCCGATCGAAGAGCGTCCCTAGATCCTTCTCCAGGCGAGTGACGAAGGCGCCCACGCTGGACACCCAGCCGGTCTCGATGCAGTCGCTCACGTACGCCAGCTCGTTGCCCCGGAACTCCGGCTCGTGCAGCGGGATCATCTTCTGGGGCGCGCCGAGCACGCGCCCCAGAGCGCCCAGAATCTCGGCCTTCGAGGCGTCCGTGGAAGCGGTCATACGTTGTACGTCCCGGTCTTGTACCTGGCGAGGTTCTGCGGCTCGGAGAACCACGCGCTCGTCGCCTCGAGTCCGCGCCGGAAGCCTTCGAGGCCGCCGTACTCCGGGGTCCAGCCCGCCACTTCGCGGGCCTTGCGGTTGCAGGCGAGCAGGCGCTCGACCTCGCTGCCCTTCGGCCGCACGCGGGCGGGATCGAGTTCGACCTCGACCTCCGTTCCCATGACATCGCCGATGAGCTTGACCATGTCGCCGATGGAGATCTCGAAGCCGCTGCCCACGTTGATGACGTCGCCCACCGCAGCGTCCGCCTCGGCGACCGCCACGAAGCCGCGGACCGTGTCGGCCACGAAGTTGAAGTCACGGGTCGGGGAGAGCGCGCCGAGCTGGATCTTCCGGGAGCCGGAGGCGATCTGACCGATCACCGTCGGGATGACGGCGCGCGCCGACTGGCGCGGGCCGTAGGTGTTGAACGGCCGGATCGTGGCGACGGGTGTTTCGAAGGAGGCGTGGAAGCTGGCGGCGATCTGGTCGGCGCCGATCTTCGACGCCGAGTACGGGGACTGCCCCTGGAGCGGATGCTCTTCCGTGATCGGGACGAAGCGCGCCGTCCCGTACACCTCGCTCGTGGACGTGTGCACCACTCGTTCGATGCCGAGATCGCGGGCGGCCTGCACGACGTTGAGCGTGCCGCGGATGTTCGTCTCGATGTAGGTGTCCGGCGAGTGGTACGAGTAGGGGATCGCGATCAGCGCCGCGAGGTGCATCACCGCGTCGGCGCCGGTGAGCGCGTTCCGGACGCCGTGGGGGTCACGGATATCGCCCGCGATCACGCGGATGGACTCCCGTATCTCCGCCGGAGAATCGTCGAGCCAGCCCCAGTGCCCGAAGCTGTTGTAGAGCACGAAAGCGGTGACGTCGGCCCCGGAGCGCACCAGGTGTTCCACGAGGTGGCTGCCGATGAATCCGTCCGCGCCCGTGACGACGACTTTCTTGCCCTTGAGTTTCAACTGACGAAGGAGGTGGTGAGCGGAACCGGACGGCCCTGGAGCCCCGCTCCTTGGAGCCGGGTGGAGGGGCGGAGGTGAGCGGCCATGGTCGCAGCCAGCGGCCCTGAACTCAACCTCCATGGGCCGGGAGCTTGTTCGGCAAGGGCGCTTTGCTATCGTCTGGACGGCCCGGGAGGGCCAGATCATGCACGTTGCCTTCTTTGGAACCTTTGGCCTCTGGGCCCACCACACCGGCACCGAGCTGGAGATCGCCGAGCGTCACCTCGAGGCGGGCGACGAGGTGACCTGGGTCCTCTGCGACGCCGCGTTTGCCTCGTGCGAGCCGAACCCAGGCCACGACGCGGTCCAGTGCCGGGCCTGCCGCATGGGGGTCGAGCGAGGCCTCGGACTCCTGGGCGGAGAGGTGCGCGTGCTGGAGCTTTCGAAGCTCCTCACGGACGAGGATCGCCGCCGCCTGGAGGGGATTCCCATCGGGATCGGCTCCATGGAGGAGCTGAAGGGCCTCTACCTCGACGAGTGCGACATCGGCTGGGGAGCTCTCTCCAGCGCGGTCTGGCTCGCCAAGGACGCGAACATCGACCCCGCGGGCGAGCTTGTCGACCGGCTCCTCCGCACCGCGGGTACGGCCTATCTCGGCACGCGCCGGCTGCTGGAGAACCACGCCATCGACCGGGTCTACGCCTTCAACGGGAGGATGGCGCCGATGCGGGGGATCCTGCGCGGCGCCCGCTCCATGGGCGTCGACTGCTTCATCCACGAGCGCGGCAAGGACCTCCAGCACTACGGGCTCTTCGAGAACGCGATGCCCCACGACATCGCCGCGACCCGGGAGCGGGTCGAGGCGGTCTGGGCGGGCAGCGAGCACAGCGAGGAGGAGCGCAGGACCCTCGGCGCTGGCTGGTTCGAGGGGCGCCCCAGGGGGCAGATGGGCTCCTGGATCTCCTTCGTTCGCGGCCAGTCCCAGAACGAGCTGCCCGACACCTGGGATCCCGCGCGTCACAACGTGGCGCTCTTCACCACGACGGAGCACGAGTTCGTCTCGATCGGCAAGGAGTGGGAGAGCCCGCTCTTCGAGTCGCCCCACGCGGCCACGGTCGCGATCGCCCGCGCCATCTCCGAGCTCCCTGGCGACGACGTGCACCTGACGATTCGGATCCACCCGAACCCGGAGGGCGCGAAGAGTTCGAACGTCAGCGACATGGTGGGTTGGAACCTGCGCAACGTCACGGTCATCCCGCCGGACTCGGCCGTGTCGACCTACGCACTCATGCGCGAAGCGAACGTGGTCGTCACGAGCGGCTCGACCGCTGGGATCGAAGCCACCTTCTGGCAGCGCCCCTCGGTGCTGGCGGGACGGGGGCTCTACGCAGGCCTCGGCGCGGCGTACGAGCCGGCCTCCATGGAGGAGCTCATGGCGATGCTCGTGGACAGGTCGCTCCCGGTGGCGGATCGCGATGGAGCGCTCCGCTACGGCTACTACCAGGCGACCCGGGGGATCCCGTATCGCTTCTTCGAGCCCGACGGGCTCTTCGAAGGTGCCTTCAAGGGCCAAGAGATCAAGCCGACTCGCATGCAGCGGAAGCTGCTGCGGTTCCATCGCAAGGTGAGCGCGTTTTGGAACTGAGCGGTGGCCGCAAGCTCCTGATCGCTGGCGCCAGCGGTTTCGGGAAGGAGGTGCTCTTCTGCGCCAAGGACTGCTTCGGTCTCCCCGCCGAGCGGCTGGCGGAAGTCGCGTGCTTCCTGGAGACCCTTGCCTTCTGCGAGACGACCCGCAGCGTTCTTGGCGTGCCGGTCATCTCGGACGCGGAGTTCGATCCGGAGCTCTACGAGGTCGTCGTGGCGATCGGAGATCCCGGTACGCGCAGGAAGATCGTGGAGGGGCTGCCGGAGGGAACGCGTTTCCGGACGCTGATTCATCCGTCGGCCTGCGTTTCGGACTGGGTCGAGATCGGCGCGGGAAGCGTGATCACGGCCGGCTGCGTGGTGACCACCGACATTCGGCTGGGCGCCCATACGCACCTCAATCTGCTCACGACCGTGGGGCACGACACCGTCGCAGGCGACTACCTGACGACGGCTCCGGGGGCCAAGCTCAGCGGCTCGTGCCACTTCGGAGATCGCGTCTACATCGGCACGAACGCCGCCGTCCGGCAGGGCATCCGCCTCTGCGACGACGTCACCATCGGCATGGGCGCGATGGTGGTCCGCGATATCGAGGAGCCGGGCGTCTACGTGGGAAGCCCGGCCAAGCGCCTGGAGAGGTAGCCGCCTGGAGAAGCTACGCCCGGGCTAACCCAAGAGGTCCGGCAGCATCTCCGCCGCCTTCGCCCGCGCCTTGATGACGCACTGGTCCGAGTTGTCGTACTCGAAGCGCCCGAAGCGGCCCAGCGGATGCAGGCCCTGCTCGGTCATCCAGCCCAGCGCCAGATCGCGGCGCCTGTGGTACTCGTGGTCGAACACGACGTAGGCGTGGTTCACCTGGCTACGGTCCGTGAAGAGGATCTCGTTCCGCTTCAGGAGGCCCGCCGTTTCGAGGCCTTGGATCACGTCTTCCTCAAGGTCCAGGCCCGGGAACGGCTGGCCGCCCGGCGTCGTGATCTCGATCAGGAACGAGGTCTTGCCCTCCGGCGCGTTGCCCGGCGAGTAGTTCGACATGTACGTCACGCGGTTCGCCGGACCCTGGCTCTTCTGCGGAAGGTAGATCCACGAGAGGTTCGGGTGCTCGGCCCGATCGAGCGCGATCAGGTACGTCACGAGGCCGTTGTACTCGAGTTCGCGCATCGCCTTCGCGACATCGGCGGGCATGCCCTCGATCAGGTCGGGCATGTACGTCAGCGAGATCGTGTTCACGACGACGTCGAACTCCTCGTCGTTCACGATCCATCGGTCGCCCTTCTTGCGCACGTTCGTGACCGGCGTGTTCAGGCGCACGCGATCGCCGAGGGTCGCGGCGAGTCCGTCGGTGATGCCCTGGAAGCCGCCCGTTTTCGGGTAGTAGAAGATCGCCTGGTGGGTGTAGCCCTCGGTGCGCACGCCGATGGCGGCCTTCAGGATGTCCTCGATCGGCGCGTCCGGCACGCGTCCCGCGACCCAGTCGCTCGTGATCTTCTCCAGCGGACGCTTCCAGATCTTCTCGTTGTAGGGATCCATGAAGTGCTCTGCGATCCCGTCGCCGAAGCGCCAGCGGATCCAGGACGCAAAGTCCTTCGGCGCGGGCGAGCCCGTCAGCTGGCGCTGGTGCCACGCATCGACGTAACCCTTCAGGCACTCGAAGTTCGCCTGCTTCGGCAGGTCGCCGATGCCGTTCTCGAACGGGTAGTGAACCCACTTGTCGTCGAAGCGAATCTTCGTGTTCCGGTCGCAGGTGACGAACGCGTCGTCGCCGCCGGCCTCGTCCTTCATCCACTGCATCGCCTCGGCGTCCTTGCTGAACAGGATGTGCCCGCCCGCGACGTCGTAGGTGAATCCGTCGACGGTCTTCGAGTGGCAGAGACCGCCGGCGACGGAGCCCGCTTCGAAGAGGTGCAGGGAATCCCTGGAAACGCCGCCCTGCTCGAGGAAGCGGGCGAGGGCCATGCCGGAGATACCGGCGCCGAGGATGGCGATTTTCACGTCGTGCTGAGGCTGGAGAGTGGGGGACGGGAGCGCCGAAGGATACCGGGTTCCCGGGGTCAGCGCGTGCGGATGAGCGACTCTGTTGACCGCAATAGAGACGGCGCTTTCGCTTCGAGATCCACGAGCCAGCGGCGCGCGTCCGTGACGTAGCCCGCCGTGGGCTTCACATCGGGACAGGCGGCGCAGAAGTGCTCGTTGAAGGCGTCCATGACCATTTCGCGGGCGTACTTCGCGAGGCAGGAGCCGAGCGCAACGGGAAGGGACAGGGTGTCGCCCTTCTGGATGAAGCGAATCTTCATGCGACGCCCCGGCGTCGTCACGAGATAGTGGCTCTCGATTCGCGACTCGTGGAGCACGCGAACGGTCGAGAAGGGGATGAGGCTCGAGAGAAGCGGGCCGTAGCGCGCGCGCCCGCCGAGTCGATCGACCGTCATGTGGAGGCCCTCGGGTCCGAAGCGCTCGAAGAGGTCGAGCAGAATCTCGGAATGGAAGGCCCAGAGGCTCGCGCCCTTGTTGCCGGTGGCGGCGAACGAGGCGTTCAGCTTGCCCGCGGGGATCACGACGGCGCCCGCGGCCGCGACGCCGGTCGCGGAGGCTTCGAGCGTGCTTTCGAGCCGGTCGCGATGATCGTCGAGCGCGGCCCGGTCGGCGTGGACCGGGAGCTCGCCGGGAAGCGCCGCGTACCAGGGGTGAGCCGCGAGGTCCGCCTCCGTCGGAGCCACCGCGGGGGGCGCGGTCGCGAGGAGCGCGTGCCCATCGGTGACGCTCGCGCCCGCGGCGCGCAGGAACGAAAGCGCGGTGAGTTCCAGCCGACGCGACCCGCGCGGATTGCGCGTGAAGACCTTCTTGGAGTCGGCGACGATCAGGCGCACGGCGTCGTCCTTCGGGTGCTCCGAAACCGCGCCGCCGAGGCGCGCCCAGTCGAGCGTGCCTGCGCGATCCTCCAGACGAAACGCGGAGAATCCGAAGGTGAGCGGCCCGAGCATCGGCCCGTAGCCAGCCTCGTCGATGCCGCCGTGGACGGCGAACGCCAGGGGGTCCACGGCTGGCTCAGCCCGCCGTGGGGCGCTCGGGGTCGCGCCGCTTCGCGAACGCGATGAGGAGCACGAGCGAGAGGGACCCGAGGACCAGCGAGACGAGCTGGGACGTCGAGATCGAATCGTCGAACCACATGCCGCGGATCTTGTCGCCGCGGAACTTCTCGATGGTGAAGCGTCCGATGGAGTAGAGCACGAGCAGGATGAGCGTGACCTGGCCCGCGTAGCGTCGGCGCTTGATGAGGAAAATGCCGAGGAGGCCGATGAGGAGCGCGTTGACGCTCATCCATGGCTGCGTGGCCCAGAGGACCTGACCCGCGTTCTCCGCGCCGAAGAGGCTGCCCTCCGGAAGGGCTTCGGGCACGTGCACCGTGATCGGGAAAGGCAGGTCACGCGCGCTCTCCGGTACGATCTTGCCGAAGTCGTCGCCGACGAGGAGGCAGCCGATGCGGCCCACCGAAAGGCCGACGAAGCCGGAAGCGAGCCCGAGATCGAGCGCATGGGGGAGCCACAGCCGGTACTTTCGGGCCGCGTAGAGGCCGAGGGCGATCCCGCCGAACGTCCCGCCGTACATGACGAGTCCGCCTTCCCAGTAGTAGAAGACGGTCATCGGATCGTCCAGATAGCGCTGGCCCGTCTCGCTCTTCCGGAAGATCTCCACGATGACGTACATCGCGCGCGCACCGACCAGGATGCCCACGAGGATCCACATCGGCACCGAAGCAAAACCGGCCGCCTCGGTCTGCTGGAGGTCCCTGAGCGCGGGGCCGCTGAGGCCCGACGGCTCGAGTCTGGAGTGCCGCTGGCCGAGCCTCCCGAACAGGTAGCTACCCAGCAGGAAGCCCAGAACGACCATCAGGCCGAACGCTCGCACGGGGAAGCCCAGGCCCGGAATCTCGAAGAGGATCGGATGCATAGCGGGTGAGTCTACGCCCCGCGCCCGTCCGGTCGCTATGCTCTTTGCCCCCCAAACGGTCATGGCCGGGCGACGCGCCCTGACCTATCACGTTGGCTGCCCAGAGCAGGCTCAACGGAGACCCAGAGCCGGCTCAACGGAGACTACAGAGCGACTTCATGAATCCGCCGCCCAGCACCAAGCTCTTCATCGAAGGGCGCTATCTCAAGCACACGCGCGATCTGCCCCAGACGATCTTCTTCTGTCCCAGGTGCAAGGGCCATGCGCGGCGCAGGCAGGGCTGCGAGCGCTGCGAGGGCTTCGGCAAGCTCACCAAGGACTCGGTGCAGGAGCTCATCGGCTGGGTGCTCGGCAAGGCGGCGGGAACCCGGAAGCACAAGTTCCACGGCGCTGGTCGTGAGGATCTCGACGTCCGGATGCTGGGGGAGGGTCGCCCGTTCGTGTTCGAGCTGGAGTCGCCCCGGCTCACGCGCATCGACCTGGCGGAGGTCGAGGCCACGATCAACAGCCGCAATGAAGGGCGCCTGGAGGTCCGCGGCCTGCACTGGACCCAGAAATCCCGCGTGCGATTCCTCAAGGAAGGAAAGTTCGCCAAGGACTACCGCGCCAAGGCCGCGGTCAGCGAGCTTCCTTCCCCGGACAGGGTGAAGGCGCTCATCGGCCAGCGCTACGTCGTCGCCCAGAAGACGCCGAGCCGCGTGGCGCACCGGCGCGCCGACCTCGTGCGCGAGCGCTGGATCGAGATCCTCGACATCGAGGTACCTGAAGAGCAGGGCGAAGACGAGCCGTTCCTCTTCGTCACCATGCGCACCCAGGCGGGAACGTACGTCAAGGAGGCGATCAGCGGTGAGGACGGGATGACCGACCCATCGGTGGCGCAGCAGCTCGGCGTGGCCGAAGCGCGCTGCCTGGAACTCGACGTCCTCGCGATTCTCGACGAAGTAGGCGAGGAGTCCAGCGAGGTGATCGCCGAGCCGCCCTCGCCCTTTGGAGCCGGGCTCTAGAGGCTATCTTCGAGGCGGCGGCTCACCCGATCAGCACGCCGAGCACGGTTGCCTCGAACGCGCGCTTGTCGGAGACCTCGCCGTCCTGCTGGATGAATCCCTGCGTTTCGTAGCGGAACATCCGGCTGCCGGCGCGCACCAGCTTGACGGTGATGATCAGGTTGCAAGGCGGTGCAACGATGCCCCGGAAGCGGCAGTCATCGACTCCCCCGAAGCCCACGAAGCGGTTCACGTCGCCGCAGAGCCGGTGCTTCGAGTAGTCGTACGAGGCGATCTGCGCGGCCGTCTCGATCATCAGCGCGCCCGGGAACATCGGGCGGTCCGGAACGTGATCCGGCGCCCACCAGTCGTCCTCTCGGATCGATTTCACACCGACGAGGATCCCGGCCTCCTCGTCCACGTGGCAGAGGGAGTCCACCATCGTGAACGTGCCGCGCTGCTGCAGGTAGCTGTCGAGTTCTGCGCGGTCGGCGACCACCTGGGTCAGGTCGATCGTGGAGAGGTCGATGATGGGTTCGTTCGCCATGGCTCGGGAGTGGGGGGATTGTGTGCGTGGGGGGTGGGGACGGCCAACGGGGCGACTATGCTAATGGGCCCGACCCCCAACCCTCCAGACGAATCGTCCCCATGGCGTCAAACTCCCCGGCCTCGACCGATTCCGGCACGCGCGGTTCCCAGCTTCCAGGGGACTCGACGGTCGCCGTCCATGGCGGCAGGCGCCCGACGCCTTCGGATCCTGACGTCTCACCTCCCATCCGGCGCTCCAGCACGTTCCTGCAGCACCCGGGCACCCATGCGGCCACGGACGCCGGAGACTGGGTCTCGCCGCTCGTCTACACGCGGTATCGCAACCCGAACGTCGAGGATGCCGAGATCCGGATCGCCGCGCTGGAGCGCGCCGAGTCCGCGGTGCTCTTCGCGAGCGGAATGGCAGCGATTCACGCGCTGCTCGTCCACGCCGTACCGGGTGGCCAGGGCCGGGTCGCCGTGGCGCGGCAGATCTACGGCGGTACGACCGCGCTCTTCGCCCAGCTGCTGGGCGCTGATGGAGGCAGAGGCGTGGAAGCCGTCTCCTTCGATGTGACCGATCCAGGCGACCTGGCTCGCGTCCTCGACAGCGGGGTCCAGCTGGTGCACGTGGAGGGCCTTTCGAACCCGACGGCCGTGGTGGCGGACCTCGCGCGCATCGCCGAGCAGTCCCATGCCCAGGGCGTGCGCGTTTCGGTCGACTCCACCTTCGCGACGCCGATCGTCCAGCGGCCGCTCGAACTCGGCGCCGACTTCGTCGTTCACTCCGCGACCAAGGCCCTGAGCGGTCACTCGGACGTGACCGCCGGCGTCGTGCTCGGTCGCTCGGACGACATGGCCGCGATCGCTGGCTACCGGAAGGTGACCGGAGCGATCCTCGATCCGGGCGCGGCGTGGCTTCTGGCGCGCAGTCTCCCCACGCTCGATCTCCGCGTGCGAGCCCAATGCCACAACGCGCTGGCCCTGGCGCGCGCGCTGGAGAGCGCGCCCGGCGTGGCGCGGGTGCACTACCCGGGACTCGAGTCCAGCGCGTGCCACGGACTGGCTGAGAAGATGCTGCGGTCCGGGCTCCATGGCAGCGTTCTCGCCATCGAACTGGAGGGCGGCGACGGGGCCACGCGCGGTTACGTGGAGCGGCTCGGCCTCGCCATCGACGCGCCGAGCCTCGGCGGCGTCGAGACCCTCGTCAGCATCCCGGCGTACATGTCCCACGTGGCGCTCTCGCCGGAAGAGCGGCTCGCCGCCGGGATCGGACCCGGCTGCGTGCGGATCGCCGCCGGGATCGAAGACGCGGCGGATCTCGTCGCGGACTTCGTCCAGGCGCTCGGGTAGTCGCACTCGTCGGCTGCCGGATGTGCTGTCGGCTACCGGATGTGCAGCTCCCGAATGCGCCCGTCGGCGGGGCCTTCGGGCGTCAGCGAATAGTCGCCGCGGCCCTTCTGGTTCATCAGGGGATCCTCGGCATCGATGCGCCACGGGCCGGGCGTCAGGTAGGGGACCTTGATCCGGCCTGTGGCATCCGTGGTGACCTTGAAGTGGCCTGCGCCCTTCCCGCGGAGGTAGCCGGTCAGGATCACGTCCGGGCACGGGCGCGCGAGATGGTCGAGCACCACCAGCTCCAGCGTGGCGAGCGGTGGCAGCACCACATCGTCCACGCGCTGGTCCGCGGTCTGCACGCCCACGGGAATCGGCGACGCCAGAGGGTTGATCGCATCACCGACGTGCAGCATCCAGGGGCCGGGCGGCACGTTCTCGAAGGCGTAGGAGCCGGCGGAGTTGCACTTCGTTTCGATGCTGCCAGCGGCCGCAGTGCCCCCGGCCTCGTTTCCACCCGCCTCACCGAGCACATCCGGGGTGCCCGCGTCTGCGCCAGGGACCACGTAGGGGACGAGGTAGACCGCCAGATCGCTCGCGGGCTCTCCGCTCGGCTGTCGAACGAATCCCTCGACCCGCGCCATCGGCCGGAGCGTGAGGTCCACGGTCACGTAGTCGAGGCCGCGCTGGCCCGGGCGCTCGGCGACCTGGTAGAGAGCCACCTCCACTTTCGACGTGGTGAGCCCCGGGGCGCTGGCGCTGAGCCTGTAGGCGGCCAGGGGCAGATCCCGCAGCTCGAACGTCCGCATACCTGGCTCGGAGACGAACGTCTTCGTGATGGCTTCCGCGCGTCCCTCCGCGACCAGGGAGGGCTCGATCGTGACCGTCCACGCCTCGGGGTACTCGGCCCCCGCGACCCGGATCTCGCCCGTCACGGTGCCGCCGGGCGCTCCAAAGACCTTCTCGAAGCTCTCGTAGCCTCCCGCCGGACGGGTCTCGATCCCGCCGACGGTCCGAGGCCCCTTCGCTTCCAGGGCGATCAGGTCGGACTCCCGCATCATCCCGGGCGGCGGCTTCGGGCGATCATCGGCTCCCGCGTCGGCCGAAGCCTCCGGCTGGACCGTCTGGGCAGGGGATGGGGACCGCTCGGGTCCCATCAGGAACCAGGCGGCGACCCCCGCGGCCAGTAGAATCGCCAGGCTGGCCAAGAGAAGCGGGCTCGCGCTCCCACGATCGGGCTGTCGCCCCGTAACCTGCCGCGCGAACTTGAATTCCCTCTTCGCCCGCGGGCCCTGGCTGTGTTGTCGCATGTCCATGTTCGTCGAGCAGGATATCCGCAGCGGATCGCCGGGAGTTGGACAAGGTCTCGGCTCGCACCGCCGAAAACAGTGCATCCCCTGTGTATGCCCCGCTTCTGGGGGCATCCAGCGCCCAGATTCGATCCCATGAAGCCATTTTTGCGCGTTTTGCGTTCCTCTCTCGTCCTTTCGACCGCGGCCGTTCTGGCCGGATCCACCGCGCCGGCCGGGCTGGTGAGTGGACCCGACCCCGGCCCCTCGCAGCCAGCGCTCGCCCGGGCGGCTGACGGACGCGTGCTGGTCGTCGGTTTCGACGGCGCGGACTGGCGCAAGACCTCCGAACTCATGGACGCGGGGGAGCTGCCGAACATGGCCAAGCTGCGTGACGCAGGGACCGCAGGACCGCTCGTCTCGACCCAGCCGGCCGAATCGGCCGCGGGCTGGGCCGCGATCAACACCGGGACCAACCCCCTGAAGAACGGAGTTTCCAGCTTCTTCAAGCGGGAGTTCCTCGGCGCCGAAGGGCCGCCGATCCCGGCCATCGGTCACGTCAACCAGGAGACCGTGACGCGCGAGGTGTCAACGGGCGGCGGCGGCGGCGCCGCCGCTGGCTTCGTCGATCGCTTCGGTTCAGGCTCCTCGAACGTTCTCCTGGGCGTCGGGGTGTTCTTCCTGGCCACCCTCGTGCTGCGCCTCGTGCTCAAGGTCCACGCCCTGCTTTCGCTGGTCCTCGGCGTGGTCCTCGGCGGCGCCGCCGCCTTCGCGGTCCAGAAGGCGGACGCGCGCCCGTCCGTGGGGGGCGGCGGCTCCGTGGAGATCGCGGGAGTCGTATCCAGCCAGGTCCGGCAGGACGGCTTCTGGATCGAGGCGGCCCGCGCCGGTCAGAAGAGCGTCGCGCTCCAGGCGCCGCTTTCCCTGGGGCGACCGGGTGCGGACGGGGCGCAGACGCTCTACGGGCTGGGTCTTCCCGACGTCCGGGCTTCGCTGAACGGGGACTGGTTCCTCTACACCACCGATAGCCTGGAGACCGGACGCGAGCCGAAGGGCAACACGAAGGACTCGAACTCCGGAACGGGCACGGTCTTCCGCGTGGACTACACGAAGCCCAAGGACGGCGCGACCGGGCCTCCCGCCATCGAGGCCAAGATCTATGGCCCCGTCGATCTCGCGAAGATGGGGGAAGCCAAGGCGCGCTTCGACGAACTGACGAGCATGCTCGAAGGAGACCGCTCGGGCATGAGCTTCAAGGAGAGCCGCGACTTCTACGCGGAGCAGGCCGAGCTGGAGCGCACGCTCTCCGAGATGGGCGCGCCGCCTCCCGGGTCCCGCGTCGGGCCGAAGGAGTACAAGCACCGCGTGACCGTGCCGCTGCGCATCGTGGCGAAGGAGGGCGGCGAAGGGCCGGCCTGGGACGTCACGATCGATGGGGAGACGCAGACCCTCGTCCCCGGCGCGTGGAGTGACTTCTACTCGGTCACCTTCGACATGGGGCCCACGCTCAGCGTCCATGCGACGACGCGGGCCCGGATCGCGGACCCGACGCCGGAGGGCTTTTCGGTCTACGTCGATACGCTTCAGATCGACCCGCGCAACGCTCCGTCCTGGCAGCCCGCGTCGGAGCCGATCGGCTTCGCCGCCGATCTCGCGAAGGCCATCGGTAGCCCCTTCGAAACGCTCGGCTGGGGCTGCATGACGAACCAGGTCAAGGACAAGATGATCGACCCGGTCATGTTCCTCCAGGACGTCGAGTTCACGATGACCTACCGCCGCAAGCTGATGCAGCGGATGCTGGAGGAAGGCGACTGGCGCGTGCTCTACAGCGTGTTCAGCACCACGGACCGCGTCCAGCACATGATGTACCGGTACTACGATCCGCTGCATCCCCAGTACCAGGAGAAGGAAGCGCAGAAGAAGGTGACCTTCTTCGGCGAGGAGATCACGCTGGCCGAGGCCATCCCCGCGATCTACCGCCAGATGGACGACATCGTCGGCGAGGTCGTCGCGGCCTTGAAGCCCGACGACACGCTGATCCTCTGCGCAGATCACGGTTTCACCAGCTACCGACGCGGCATGAACGTGAACAACTGGCTGGAGAGCGAGGGCTACCTCGTGCTCAAGGACGATATCGCCAGCAGGGACGAGGGCGGGGGCTTCCAGTGCGTCGACTGGTCCAGGACCCGCGCGTACTCGCTCGGGCTCGGCATGGTCTACCTGAACCTCGAGGGACGCGAGTCGGAGGGCATCGTCAAGGCCGCCAATTCCCAGGCGCTGATGGAGGAAATCTGCGCGAGCTTCCTCGCCGCGAAGGACGACGGTGCCTCGGTGGGTTCCAGCGCGGTCGTCGTGCGGGACCTCTACCAGGGGGCAGAAGAATGGGGTACGCGTGAGTACCCGTGCGCGGACGTCATGCTGGGCTTCGCCGAGTTCTACCGGGTGTCCTGGTCGTCGACCACGGGCAACATCTCGCTCCGATCCGAAGGTGAGGGCGATGCGGCCCGCATCGTTCCGGGGGAACTCTACCTGAACAACACGAACCCCTGGTCGGGCGACCACGCGTCGAACGACCCGAACCTCGTGACGGGGATCTTCTTCTGCAACCGGAAGGTCACGAGCGAGGACGGTACGTTCTCGGTCATGGACATCGCCCCGACCGTGCTGGACCGCGTGGGCGCTCCGCTCCCGGCGCAGCTGGATCGCAAGCCTCTCAGCTTCCAATGACCGCGACCGGACCGAAACCGATCTCTCCGAAAGAACTCGCCGCCCGCCTCGAGCGCGGCGACGAACTCGTCCTCCTGGACGTGCGTGAACCCGGGGAAGTGGCGATCTGCGCGCTTCCCGGGATCCTGCACATCCCGCTGGGGGAGCTCTCCGTCCGGCTCACCGAGCTGGACCTCGACGCCGAGACGGTCTGCATCTGCCACCACGGGATCCGGAGCGCCCACGCGGCGGCTGCGCTCCAGCAGATCGGCTTCGACGGGCAGCTCTGGAACCTCTCGGGCGGCATGGATCGGTGGTCGACGGACGTGGATCCTTCCGCCCGGAGATACTGATCGAGGCACGGTGGACACCGTCAACCACAGCGATTGGCAAAGGTCCGGTTCGCAGGCGGTCAAAATCAGGGTGAATGGGAAACAACGGGCGCGGTAGGTCGACGAAGGGGGAGCCCACCCGCTCACCCTGCCAGCCGCCATGAACCAAGCACTTCCCGCCACGACCCTGAAAGAGTCCCGTCCGCCCTCGCCGACGGAAGAGTTTTCCGCCCCCGCCGTGGGCCGCATGATCCCGGGGGCCATCCGCGAGGCCCGCTCGGTCCGGCTGGTCTGGCAAGATCCGGTGACGGGGGACGCTCTCCGGATCGCGATGATGGCGACGCCCGAGATGATTCGCCGCCTGGAGTCCGAAGGCTTCCGCCTCGAAGGCAAGATCACACGATCCGCGGGGTAGAGCTCTCTGCTAACCTCTCCGGATGGACGAGCCGAAGAGCGCCGCATTGCCCACCGACCTGGCCGATTTGAGCCCCGAGGGACCCGCAGTCAGCGTGGTCTTCGGGAGCGCGTCGGACTGGCCCACCATGAAGGCCGCGGTCGAGATCCTGGAGGACTTCGGCGTCGCCTGCGAGCACGGGGTCGTGTCGGCTCACCGAACGCCGGACCGGCTCGCGGAGTATGCGCGCGGTGCGGCCGGCCGGGGCGTCAAGGTCATCATCGGCGCGGCGGGCGGCGCGGCCCACCTGCCCGGGATGATCGCTGCCTGGACGACGTTGCCGGTGCTCGGTGTGCCCATCAAGAGTCGGGCGCTTTCCGGCGTCGACTCGCTGCTTTCGATCGTCCAGATGCCGGGCGGCGTTCCCGTGGGGACGCTTGCCATCGGAGACGCCGGGGCGAAGAACGCCGCGCTCCTCGCGCTGCGCATCCTTGGCTCGACGGACGAGGGCATCGCCAGGAAGCTCGACGAATACGCCCGCGGCCACGGCGAGCGCGCCCTGCAGGCGCCGCTGGATCGATGACACGCACGGACTCCACGATGACGTCAGACTTCTCTTCCTCCTCGGCTGCCGCGGCCGCAGCGCGCACAGCGCAGGCAGCCGCTCTCCCGCCGGGCGCGACCCTCGGCGTCTTCGGCGGCGGTCAGCTCGGCCGGATGCTCGGCCTCGCGGCGCGCCAGCTCGGCTATCGCTTCGCCGTTTACTCGGACGACGAGGACGGGCCCGCGGCCCAGGTGGCCGACTGGTCGGTCACCGGTGCCTACGACGATGAGGCCGCGGTCGCCGACTTCGCGCGCCGCGTGGACGCGGTCACCTTCGAGTTCGAGAACGTGCCCGCGATCGCGGGGGAGACGGCGGCGCGCTTCGTACCGGTCAGGCCCGATGGGTCGCTGCTCCACACCGTTCAGGACCGGTTGCGCGAGAAGCTGGGCCTTTCCGGCCTGGGTCTTCGGGTGGCGCCGTTCGCGTCCATCACGACCGAGGCCGAGCTGGAGGCGGCCGCCCTTGCCATGCCCGGCGCCGGCGTGCTCAAGACCTCGAGCTTCGGGTACGACGGCAAGGGCCAGGTGCGCGTGGCGTCGGCGGCTGAACTGCCGGCCGCCTGGGAGTCGCTCGGGCGCGTGCCCGCCGTGCTGGAGGAGCTGATTCCCTTCCGGGAAGAGGTCTCCGTGGTCGCGGCCCGCGGCGCAGGCGGAGAGGTCTCGGTCTACGAGCCGTTTTCCAACGAGCACGTGAATCACATCCTCGACGTGACGGTCTGCCCGGCCCGGCTGGACCCGAAGACGCTCGCGGAGATCCATCGGATCGCCGGCGTCGTCCTGGAGGGCTTCGGGGTGGTGGGGGTTCTCTGCATCGAGCTCTTCCTGCTGGAGGACGGCGGCGTCCTGGTGAACGAGATCGCGCCCCGGCCGCACAATTCGGGCCACCTCACGATCGACGCCCACGTCTGCAGCCAGTTCGAGAACCAGGCGCGGGCGGTCGCGGGGATGCCCCTCGGCAGCGGCGAGCGGATCGGCCGCCCTGCGGCCATGGCGAACCTCCTGGGGGACCTCTGGGAAGGCGGTGAGCCCCGCTGGGCCGCGGCTCTGGCCATGCCGGGCGTTTCCCTGCATCTTTACGGCAAGGCCGAGGCCCGGCCCGGGCGGAAGATGGGCCACCTGACCGCCGTGGCCGACACCACGGAGGAGGCCACCCGCCGGGTCCGGGCGGCCCGGGCGGCGCTGACCGCTTCCACTCCCTGACCCCGAACTTCTCCATCGCCTCGCCGGGGAACCCGCAACGCGGGGTCCCTTCTTCCGAACTTCGATTAGAATCCGTCGCTCGCAGCGGACGCCTCGCTGCGGCCACCACCCGCACAGCGCCCACGGCTCACGCCCTGGGCATCCAGCCAAAATGACCTCCGGATCCCTGCACGAACGAATCACACGCGCCCTCGCCTTCATGCTTCGGCACCAGCCCGAGGACTTCGATCTCGAACTCGATCGATTCGGCTGGGGCGACCTGGAAGACGTGCTCTACGCCCTCCAGGAACGCCTCGGGTCGAGCGTGGACGAAGACGATGTCCTCGACGCCATCGAAGCGAGCGACCGTCCCCGCTACGAAGTCGACGGCGACAAGATCCGTGCCCTCTACGGGCACTCCTTCCCGATCGATCCGGGCGAGGCGACGGAGCCGCCGGACGAACTCTTCATCGGCGTCGGCAGCCGCGACGCGGAGCGCGCCGAGGAGCACGGCCTGCGCAGCGGCCGTCGTGCTTTCCTGCATCTCGCGCGCACCGAGGAGGAGGCGCGCGAAGCGGGCCGTCGTGCCGCCAAGGACTACGCGGTCATCACGGTCTATGCGGGTGAGGCCTACGACGAGGGCATCGACTTCTACGATCGTGGGTCGCTGTTCCTCGCGGACGAGGTTCCGACCGAGTTCATCGAGGTCGGGGACATCCAGCACGACGGTATCGAGCGCGACGCGCGCCGGAGCCGGGGACGCCGCAGCAACGAGGGACCGCGCGGCGGTGGCGGACGCCGTGGGCGCGGCCGTGGCCGCGGACGCGGTCACTACGAAGAGGACGATCGCGGACCGCGAGATCGGGACCGGGCAGGCCGCGGGGATCGCAGCGAGCGGGACGAGCGTCCGGCTGCTCCGCGTGAGGAAGCACGGAAGCCAGAGCCGCCCCGGGAAGAGCCACGCCGCGAAGCTCCCGTCCGTGAAGAGGCTCCCCGCAAGCCGGCGCCCCGCGAAGAATCTCGAACGAAGCCCCAGCGCGAGTCGAATGATCGCGGTGGATTCGGACTCGGGCTCGACTCGGACAAGCCGAAGCGCGAGCAGCGCCCGGCGCCCCGGGGGGAAAGCACGACGCCCCGCGAGGAGAAGCCTGCCGCCAAGAAGCCAGAGCCTGCTCCCCGCAAAGAAGAGAAGAAGGAAGACAAGAAGGCGTCGGCTCCGGGCTTCGGGTTCGGCGCGGGCATCTGACCTTCCGGCCGAGTGAACGCCCGGTCCTTTTCGGTCCATCGATTTCCACGTGAAGCTGCCCACTCTCCCGGACGGGTTCGTTCTCGTTCGGGGTGTGCGTGGCGCGATGGCGTGCCGCGCCGCTGACGAGCCGCGGCTCGCCGAAGCGGGCTTCACGGCCGATGGAAAGCGAAGCGCGGAAGCCCTCGCGGATGCCGAGGAATCGGGCCGCGAGCCGCTCGGCCTGCTGGAGGTCGGCGGCGTCACCTGCCTGGCCCGCCGCTTCACCCACGGCGGGCTCGCGCGCGCTCTGACGGGAGCGCGCTTTCGGGATCCGGCGAGGCCGTTCGAGGAACTCGTGCTCTCGGAGCGGTTGCGCGCCCTCGGCATCCGAACGCCGAGGGTCATCGCGGCACGCGCGGTGGCCGTGCCGCCGGTGGGCTACGAGCTCACGATCGTGACGGAGCGCATGGACGGCGTTCGTGATCTCGGCTGGATGCTGGGCGACGTTCGCCGCGGGGGAACGTCACATCGAACGCTCCAGCAGGCTCTCGAATCGGCCGGGCGCCTCATCGCGGATCTGCATCGGGTCGGGTTCCTGCACGCGGATCTGCAGCCCGCGAATCTCCTGATCGAGAGCGCGAACCCGGCGGCTCCCGCGACGGCGATCGATCTCGATCGCTCTTCCTTCGTGAAGGCCGGAGATGGGAGGGGCGGTGAAGGCGCAGTCGAGCCGCTACCCGAGTCCCTCGTGCACAAGAACCTCGGCCGGCTCTGGCGGCATGTGGCGAGGCGCGAGGCGGAGTACGGCGCCACCCTGTCGCGCGCGGATCGAGTGCGTTTCCTGAAGGCCTACGGCGTGCCGCGCGATCAACTCGCGCCCTTCAGCGCGGCGATCGCGTCGGCTGCGGAATCGAAGGGGCTGGGCCATCGAATCGGGTGGTGGATCGAGCGCTACCTTGGCCGAGGCCCCGATCGCCGCGCGGCCGCCCCGTAGCGTGATCCTGTGCACGCCTTGGATTCGCCCATTTTCCAGGTCACGCATCGGAGAGCCACGTGACTCCCCGGGTGAGGCCCGCTCGCGGGAAACGAACCAATGACCCCGGACTCCGATCTCTCCCCCGACATGGAAGCCCTCCTCGCCGAGGCGGACTGGGTTCGGCGTATCGCGTGCTCGCTCCTGCGCGACGAGGGCGCTGCGCTCGATCTCTCCCAGGATGTGCTGCACGCCGCGGTGGTGAAGCGGCCAGCGCTCCGGGGCCCGCGGCTTCGCGCCTGGCTCGTGACCGTGGCTCGGCGCAAGGTGGCGCGGCGGTTGGAGCGTGAGCGCGCCCGTCCCCACGTGGAGGAACAGGCCGCGGTGCCCGAGGTTCGCGACACGGACGAAGCGGCGCGACGGGTTCAGCTCCACGTGGACCTCGCGGCCGAGATCCAGGGGCTTGCGCCCGAGGATCGCAGGCTGCTCGTCGCGCACTACCTGGAGGGACGCACCCAGGTCGATCTAGCGCGGTCCGAGGGGCTTGCGCCGGCGGCGCTCCGCAAGCGGCTGTCGCGGGCGCGAACTCGGCTGCGTCAGCGACTCGACGCGTCGGAGCGTGGCCGCGAGGGCTGGACGCTGGCTCTGGGATTCCTCGGTCGCGAGTTCACAGGCTCCGCCGTTCCGCTTCCCGTGGAAACAGGGGGTGGGCCCGTCGCGGCGGCGAAGCCGGCTCTCGCGACTCCAGCTCTCTTCCTCTCGATCCCTCTTCTCGCTGCGCTCATGAAGTTCGCACTCGTCCTGGTGGCCGTGGCCACCGTCGCCTTCTGGCTGTGGCCGTTGGAGGCACCTTCGCTCCGTTCCGACTCCGTCATTCCCGCGCCAACGGCGGCTTCGGCCACGGTGGGGGTGGATCGCGCGGGGGTGGATCGCGCGGGGATGGAGCCACCGGCGGCGGCGGTGTCGATGCGCGAGGCCACCGTCGCTGAGGGCGATCCGGCGGCTCCGCTGACCGAGGAGGCGGCGATCGAACCCTCCCGCTTCGTCCGGATCGTCGATGAAGGCCTTCTTCCCATGGCGGAGGCGCGCGCCGTCTGGATCGCAAAGGACGGACTTCAGACCCGGATGACGCTGGATGAAGACGGCTACGCGGCGACGGCGGATGCAGGCGCTGGCCGATTGCTCGTGGCGGCGCCGGGCTACCAGGGACGCTGGCTGGAGCTGGAGGAGAGCGATCGACGTGGACGCGGGGAGGCGCGAGTCGTGATGCTGCCAGTGGCTCCCGTGCTCACGGGTCGTGTGACGGTGGACGGCGTTGCGCCCGGCCGCGTCGTTCGTTTCTGGGAGTGGAGGCTGCCGAAGCACCTTGGGCTCAAGAGTCACGAGTCCGGCGAGGAGAAGCTGGAGCGCTGGCTCGGGATCGAGGACCGCCCGATGCCGGAGGCCGACGAGAACGGGCACTTCCGGATGGAGCTCTTCTGGGCCAAGGAGACGATCTGTCTGAGGCTGCCGTCGAGGTTCGTCCTGCGGTCCCTGAATGGAGAGATAACCGGCGGTGACTCGGTGGAATGGGCGAGCGACGTGGCGGAGATCACGATGGATCTGGCCGAGCTTCCCGCCGTCACAGGTCGGTTAGAATGGAGCGACGATGGCTCGCCGGTCACCGGGTTGATGCACTTCATGCGTGAGGACGCCCGGGGGACCACGCTCGATGGAATGCGGTGGGAGCCGCTCACGCCCAGCGGTGAGTTCGCCATCCCGGCGCTCATCCGGCCGGAAGACCTGGAGCTCCTCGACCTGGAGCCATTCGGGTCGCTGGCGAGAGCCCATCAGATCGAGCTGTCTCTTGAATCCGGTGCCCCGGAGTTCTCGCACCTCGTGGTTCTAGAAGGACAGGACCTCTTCCTCGACCTCGGGACGATTCGGGTGCAGCGGCATCCCGAGTTCCAAGTGCTCGTTCGGGAAGCGGCTTCCGACGGATCCGAGCAGAAGCCGATTCGGGCTGCGATCCGCGCTGGAGGGGCCCATGTCTCCACAGGAGCCGACGGCCGCGCCACGGTGCGCATGGATCCCGACGGGGCTCTCGAGGTCTTCGCGATCGGCTACCGCGCCGCGTCGGTGCCGCTCTCCCCGGGTTTGCTGGGCCAGGAAGTTCTGGTGGAAATGCAACCCGGCACGACGCTTCGGGTGTCGCTGCCTTCGCTCCCGAGGGGGCCCGCGCAGCCGCTCGTCCTCCTGGAATGGGACGACACGCCCTTCGAGACGGCGTACCTGGATGAAGAGCGAAAGGGTCAGCCCTACTCGTTGAGCATTCACCAAAGGCTCCAGAGCGCGGGCTTCCTCGGCGGCGGCTGGAGTCATGCGAAGCCGGGCGCGCCAGGCGACGCATCGTTCCCGTTTCCGAGGGACGGCGACCTCTTGATCGGTTGCCTGTTGCCGGGTCGTGACGTCCGCGTGCAGCTCGTCGATCGTCTTCGCCAGCCTCTGGTCACTGTTCCCGTGACCCTGGAGATGGGGGAGAGCCACGCCGACCTGCGACCCGGCTGGCGCGATCATGCGCTGGCCCTCGAGGTCCGCGTGATGTGGGAGGACGGCACGCCTGTTTCGAGCGGCTGGGTGCAACTCGTCGGGAGCGCGGACTGGGGAGAGAGCTTCGGGTTCGAGGCCGGCCACCTGCGCCTCGACCCGCTCGCCCGAGGCACCTATCCTGTGGAGGTGTTTGCGACGGGCGCCAAGACGCACCGGGTTCAGTTCGAACTGTCTACCACTTTGCCCGCGCTCGATATCGTGCTTGAACGAGAGTGATCGATCCCTCGAACACCACTCGCGGTACCGACTCGTCGCTGATTCCGCTACTCAAGGCCGAGGGGCCTGAGTCCGCGCCCTGGAAGCTCGGATGGCGTCGATTGCGCAAAAAGATGACCCCTGAATGGGTTTGGCGGACACTGGTCGTGGAGGCCCGCCCATGACCCAATCGCCCTTGAACGACATTTCGCAGCATGTGCCTGCGATTCAGCGGATCGCTCGCGCCATGTGCCGGGGAGACGCCGATGCTGACGACGTGGCGCAGGAGGTCTGGCTCGCTGCGCAAGAGCAGGCGGATCGTGGTGCGGAAATGGCGCCGGTCTCCTGGCTGCCTTGGTTTGCGGGGGCTGGGCGGCGGATCCTTTGGGCGCGGCAGCGGTCCGAGGGGCGGCGCCGTGAGCGGGAGCGTCTTGGCGCTCGTACGGAGAGCGTCCCAGCGCCGGAAGAGCGGCTGATGCAGCTCGAGGCCGCGGCGCAGCTCCTGGAGCTCGTGCGCGAGTTGCCGCCGGCGCAGTGCGAGGTGGTGTGCCTGCGATTCTGGGATGGGCTTCCGCCGCGGGCCATTGCCCGGCGGCTCGGGGTGTCGGTCGAGGCCGTCAAGACGCGCCAGAAGCGGGCGCTCGCGGCTCTGCGGGCGCGGATGTCTGAAGGGAACTCTGACGAAAACTCTCACGGACCTGATGACTCGGGCGGGCGCGAGGCCTGGCTGAGTGCGCTCACCATTCCTTCCATGGCTCCCCAGGTGGCGCGGGGTGGGGCGGGCCTCGGGTCGCTGGCTTCCTTCGGTGCGCTGATGACCACTCACAAGATTCTCGCCGTGGTGGTCTTGGCCCTCGTGGCGATCGGGATCGGGACAGCTTGGCTGGTGGCGGTCGCGCCTCAGGAAGCCGAGATCCCGGAGGCTGCAGTTGAGATCGCGACGGTGGCCGTCACGGAGGGAGAGCCTTGGCTCAGCGAGGTCGCTCCCCCGCAGGAGTCGGATCGTGACCCCGTCGTGACGCGGATCGCTGCCAGCCCCGCTGAGGCGGTCTTCACTGCGGCAGGCCCCCCCGAGGGACTTCTCGTCGCCACAGGGCGCGTTTGGAACGTGCCCGTGGGGGGTGATCGAGCGAAGGCTGTACCAGCGGTGAACGTCCACGTGGCGATGCACTCCTTCGGCATGCTGGGACTCGGCGAGGAGGCGATTCCTACGGCGACGACCGACGACTCCGGTGCCTTCCGCCTGGAGTACGCCGTCAAGCGCGAGCACGTCTTGATGAACGTCACGGTGCCCGGGGACTACGAGTTCGCCGGAGCAGGGGAGGAGGTCCAGTGGAAGGTCGGGCAGCCCCAGCCGCCTGCGATCGATCTATACCGTCTGGCCTTCAGCGCCCTCGACGGCGAGGTGGTGGATCGTTCCGGAACTCCGATCCCCGGCGCGAGGCTCACCCTCCAGGACGGCAGCGACTCCCCGCCCGAGACCACGTCCGATGACGCGGGGCGGTTCCGATTCCCGCACTGCACCACCCATGGTTACGTGCTGGCGGAGCTGCCTGGCTGGACGACGCTTTCTTCCAAGGCATCGGCCAAGAACGAGGCAGGAGAGTGGCTGCCAGCGAAGGTGGTCATGTGCCGGACGGGAGCGCTGGGCATTCACCTCCACGGCCGAGACGGCGAGCCCGTCGCTGGCGTTCGGATCGTTCTAGAGGGGGCGCCGGCCGAGGCGTACGGCGTCAAACGACCGCACGCAGATTGGGGGAGCTTCCAGGTGATAGCCGACGGCACGACCGGCGCCGACGGAGTCGCCTGGTTCCGGGGAGCGTGGGCCGACCTCAACCTGCGCATGCGGCTGTTCGCGGACGGGATACTCGTCACCGTGGAGCGCGAGCTGGAGGGCTCTCTTTTGCCCGAACCCTGCGGCGGCGCTGGGTCTCCGATCATGGTCTCACCGGATAGGGAGCGAAAGCTCAGTCTCAAACTCGAGGCTCTTGGTTCCCTGCGATGCCTGGTGCTCGACTCGAGCGGCAACCCATTCCCTGGGGCATCGGTACGGTTGATCTCTGCGAACTACGTACCATGGAAGTCACAGGGCCTGTTCTTCAAAGGTGAGGCAGACGAAGAAGGGTGCTGCGAGATACGTCTGGTGAGCTCAAGGGCTCTTGGGCCAGCGATCCTCACGGCTAGCGACACAGGAACGCACATGTTTCGATGGCCCGAAGGAGAGTCACCCCGGGCGGCCACCCTGCGCGTGAACCTCGACCAGCCGCCGGGCGAGACGGTGGTTCTCACTCTCGCGAATACCTTGGAGATCAGCGGGCGCCTGCTCGACCCGGAGGGAGCACCGCTCAAGGGCAGCGTCGAGGCTCAGCCTGTCGATGGCGATCTTGTCGCCGGCCACATGCTGACGGGCTTCAGGCCCAGCGTGAGCGCCAGCAAGGACGGCCAGTTTTGTCTCGCGGGCATGCCCGATGGCCACTTCAACATCGTCGCCAAGTGCCAGGGATACGCGAGGGTCGTAGCGAAAGGCGTGCGGGCGGGCACGCAGGGCCTCCAGCTTCGCATGGAAGGTCCGCCGCCAGCCCGCGTCGAGGTCTTCGTCGACACAGGCGGCGTTCCTATGGACACCTACGTCACGCTCGTGGGCAGGTACGGATCAGGAAGCGCAGAGGTGAAGGGCGCGCCTCTACTTCTCGACAACCAGACGCTGGACGAACCTTTCGGCTGGCCTGCGGATATGCAGGGGCTCTGGTATGGCGGTGGTGGCAATGGGTCTTCCTTCTTCTCTCTGACCCCGTCCAAGGAGCCTCTGAAGCGACTGGAACTCGACCCTGGCCTCTACTGGATCGGCGCCCAGGCCAAGGCGGCGGATGGCACCATGTTCGCGCAGATGGGGACGGGCCTCGTTTCCATCCAGCCCGGCGATCACAGGGTCCGCCTACGCATGCGCGCCCGCGTGTCGCTCAGCGGCGTGGTCAGGGGCGACTATCAAGGCGCGGGGCTCGCTGTGGCCCTCGCCATGGACGACGGTCGTCTCGTTCCGATGGACGCGTGGCGCGAGTCGATGGTGACGATCGTCGACGTCGGCGCGCGCGGGGACTTCCGCCTGGATCATGCTCCGGCGGGAACCTACGAGCTTCGCGTCGGTACTCCGGTCGAGCTCCAGGCAGGGGAGTCTCGGGCCTCGCGTCGGGTGGACCTGATCCCGGGCAAGCCGCTCCTGCTTGAGGTAGATATCTGAGCCCCGAAAGTGCTAGAAGCATGCATGGCATTCGTTCAGCCTCGAGTCACTGAATGCTGCGACCAGACGCTTTGCGGCTCGCGCCGAACGGACGCCAAGGAGCGTATTACGCATTGACGGATTCGAGTCGTGCGTTGCCCGGATCGCAAGACAAGGCGATTCGGGAAACGTGCTACGCGGTTTCGTCAAGGCGCAACACGCTCCAAGGTCCATGTCGGCCGCGGACACTTCCCCTTCGGGCCGGCTCTCCGGAAGAGAGAAGGCCAGATCACTCCAGGCGCAGCCTCAGCTTCTTCTCTGGCTTCCCGGTGAGGCGGACCCTGCGGGTGGCCGTGCGGCCGTCCTCGGCGACGCAGCTGACCTCGTAGGTACCCGGTGGGAGCGGGCCGACGCGCTGCTCCTTGCCGTCGACGCCGCCGGAGATGCGCGCCATGAGTTCGTTCAGGCTCAGCATGCCGTTGACCTCGTGATCGTGCTCATCCCGCACGCTCACCCGGGAGCGGATGTCGGCGCCTGTCTTGTCCTGGAGAGACACGAGGAGCATCGTGCCGGTGTCCACGGTGATGGAGGTCTCGGTGACCTCTCCGGATCGGATGCGGAGCGGCGTGTCGGTGGTGGAGGCCATGCCTTCGGCCCGCGCGGTGAGGGTGTACTCGCCGGGGGCGAGGCCGTCGTACTCGAACGCTCCGCTCGCGTTGGTGGCCTGGAAGGAGAACAGCTCCAGGAGGCGGCCGTTTTCGTCGCGCAGGAAGATGGAGGCTTCCGCCGCCGGCTTGCCTGCCGCGTCGCGGACGACCCCGTGGAGTTCACCGGGAGCCTCCAGCTCGAAGTCGAGGGTGGCCGAGCTGTCCTCGGAAACGGTGAGCGTTTTTACCTCGCGTCCCGGGCTGGACTGGTCGCCGAGCAGGCCGCCCAGGTACGAGCCTCCAGCGGCGACTGCGTAGGCGCCGGGGCGCACGAAGAGGATCTCGTACCGGCCGTCCTTGTCGGTGCGCGTTTCGTTGTACTGGCCACCCATGACCGTGCCGAAGACCTGGCCGGACTGCATCGAGAGGGTCACTCGCGTGTTCGCCGACGGCGCGCCGTCCGGGCCGATCACTCGCCCTGCGATGCGTCCCATGGGCATCGAGACGTCGAGCTCATGGCTTTCCGCCTCCGGAATTCGGCGCCTGAACTCCACGCTGTTCTGCATGCCCGCCGCGCCCGGGGATTGAACGGTCATCAGGTAGTCGCCGGGCTCGTCGAGGACGAGTTCATAGCTTCCGTCCTTCGCGGTCTTTCCGATCTTCAGGCCTTCCAATCCGCCGCCCTCGGCCGTCATGAAGCTGATGATCAGGTCCCCGACGGGTTCGCCCGCCAGCGAGACGGTGCCGTGAACGCGCACGGGAAGAGCGGGCGGCGACCCGAGCACCACGTGCTCCTTGGCCTCGTCCTCGAGCTTCACCGTGGTCATCTTGAGCGCCATCATGAGCGCGGTCTGATCCAGCGCGCCGCCGTCCTCGGGCTGCAGGGACTGGATGCCGGGGAATGCCTGCACCTGCCAGGTGCCGGGCGTGAGGCCAGCTTCCTCGAACCGCCCGTTCCCGTCGGCGTTGGCGAAGCGGCGTTCCTCCAGCGTGGGCATCTGCAGGATCAGAACGCAGCCGGCCGCGGGCTCACCGTCCGCGCCAAAGACCTCCCCCGAGATGGTCCCGCCGCGGCGCATCACCAGGACGATCTCCTCCCGGGCCTCGCCCTCGGCCAGCTCATAGGCGTGGCCTTCGCTGGCGGCCCAGCCGTCCTTCTTGGCGACGATGGAGCCGGCGCCCGGTGCGATGTTCTCCAGCGCGAAGAGGCCCTCCCCGTCGGAGTGGGTGCTGGGCCAGTCCCCGAGGCCCTGCATGGCCTGGATGCTCTCCTGGCCCTCGAGTTCCTTGGCGATCTCGGCGCCGGGCACCGGGAGTCCGTTGGGATCCACGACCCTTCCGGCGAGACGAATGGGGGCGAAGAGCGTGAACGTGGACTCTTCCGTCGACGGAAGGGTGACCCTGGCCTTCTCGGACCGCGCCATGCCCTCGGCCTCGACCGTGAACGTCCAGTCGCCGGACCTGAGGTCGGCGAAGACGAAGCGCCCGTCCTCTGGTTCGAACGTCCGGGTGCGGGTTTCGCTGGGCGGCATGTACCACTGGCTGCCTGAGCGCTCACCCTTCACCTCGAAGGACGTGAGCGGCTCGCCGGCGCTGTTCAGCACGGAGCCCCTGAAGCGGACGGGAGGGTTGAGCGTGAATTCGAGGTTCGCCGCCGGAGCGTGAACGAGGGACTGGAACGCCGTCCAGCGACCCGGCTCTTCCGGCTGGGCCCCTTCCTTGGCGTCGTACTCCACCGTGACCGCCCAGGGTCCTTCGCCGAGTCCCGCGATCTCGAAGGCACCGGTTTCGTCGGTGCGGGCGTCGTTTCCCGCTCCCGCGAACGAGCGCGGGTCCACGGGAGACCCGGCCGCGTTCTCGCCGAGGTCAGGGTCAGCCTTCACCATGGCGCCGCTCACCGGGCGGCCGTCCGGGAAGGCGACCTTCCCCGAGAGCACGAGCCCGCGGTCGAGGACGATGTCTTCGGCGTGGAAGCGCTCGCTTGCGCCGAGGTCGAAGGGCTTGCCGAGCTTCCCCTGGTAGTCGTCGTGCTCGGCCCTGACCCACACTTTCCCCGGGGTCACCCCGGCCAGCTCGAAGCGGCCGTCCTCCCCGGTCTCCGCCTCGCGAAGGTCTTCGGTCGGGTTGCCGAAGAACTCGCGGCCCAGCGCCGTCACGGTGGTGCCCGGCACGGGCTCTCCCTTTTCGTTGACGACGCGTCCATGGACCGTGCCTCCCGTCGCGAGCGTGAGGGTCACGCTGCGGCTCTCCCCTGGGGTGAGCTGCAGGTCGTCGCTGAAGGACCTGGCGAAGGTGTCGCTGCGCGTCTGGATCGCCAGGGGGCGGCCGGTCGGTAGTGCAAAGAGGTCGAACCGCCCCTGCTCCTTCGACTCCGTGGAGCGCCCGAGCGAGCCGGCGTTGGGGGAGCCCAGCTGCAGCCGCGAGTTGAGCGACCAGTCGAGGGACACCGTGACGCCTTCCGCGCCGGTGCGGCCGTCCTGGGTCAGCACGGCGCCGGTGATCCGCGCGCCGAGTGCCGGGCGCAGCGTGAGCGGGTTCGCGCTGTTCACGTCCACGAGGTGATAGGGCTCCAGCGAGTAGAGGTAGGAGCCTCCGACCGAGATCCACGCTTCCCCGGTGCCGGGCGGAAGCGCGAGGCGGACCGTTCCCTCCTCGCCGACCTGGGCCGCGGCGAGCACGCCGGGGATGCGCCGGGGCTCGCGACCGTCGCGCAGCGCGGCGAAGGGGCCCGCGTCTCCGAGGGCCAGGGCCCGCTGCATCGGCTCGGAGGCGGCGAGCACGAAAGCCTGCTCGTCGTTCGGCGTTCCCTCGGGGAGCACCACGGTGGCCTCGATCCAAAGGGTGTCTTCGACGTCCCACGTGGGAAGGGCCGCTTCAGCCCCGTCCGTTTCGGCGAGCGCCTCGACCTCAGCGATCGACTCGCGCGAGGGCCCCTCGGGTGCGACCGGAGCCGATAGCTCTGCCACCTCTGGCTGCTCGTCGTCCTTCGCAGCGCCCGCGTTGGGCGATCCCTCTCCGGCGACTCCAGGATCGGCTCTAGGCTCAGCTCCTGGCGCGCGGGTGATGTACCAGAGAGCGAGCACGCCGAGTGCGGCAACGGTGAGGAGGGCGAAGAGCTTCGATTTCATGGCGGAGGGAGGCGGGGGGAAGGGAGAGGCCAGGCCTACGCTGCGTATCGCCGGGCATTCACACTAGCCGCTTTCCTCTTGGCGGTGCCGACCCGTAGCTGATTCCGCCACAGGAGTTAGGGGTCTTCAGAGGAATCTGTGGGCCTGAAACGCTCCCGACCTGCGGCGAACAAGGAGCTCTGCGCCTGGAGTTGAATCCGTTGAACTCTGGAACTCCGGCCAATGCAACCAAGGAAGCGGAGGAGGCGGGAGGGTCGAGGGGTCGCGGAGCCCCTGTGAGGGATGGGGGGATGAAAGTACGCGAGCTTGGGCCTGGCCTCCGCCTTGAGAGACGCAGGCAAGAGGTCGAGTCGCGGAGGCGAAGAGTGGGAGTCGCGAAGCCGTTCCCCCACGGCTCGCCACGGGTCGCCACGGAGGCGCGAGCTACGCCTGAAGAACCCCGGTGACACGCGGGAGGTCGTGGATCGTGAGCAATCCCTTCTGACCCCCCTTCGTCCATCCAGTTCGCAGAAGCCATGTCTGCGCTTCCACGCTCACGCAATCGACCTTGGTTGCACCCTGCCGTTCCGCAAAACCGCCAAAGGACATCGCGCTCGAACAAGGATCCAGGATCCCCAACCCGAGCCCGTGGTGCACATCATTTCGCAACACGTACTTCAAAACGTTCCGCATCTGCGTCGGCGACTTGATCACCTCCAGATGGAAACGCTCTGCAAAAACGCTCCCTTGCCTCACCCGACCCCAAAGCCGGTTCAGCCTCATCCCCAACCCGGTATTCAAACTCGCCATCCCCTTCGAAAGGTCACCTGAGTTCTCCGCCTCCACGATCAGGTGCACGTGGTTGCTCATCACCGAGAACTCCACGATCCGAACCAGCTTGCCCTGATTCACGCGCGCAATCGCCGCCCTCAGCACCGCCATCTCTTCTTTCTTCCGAAGGGACCGAAGCCCCATCTTCAGCTTGATCGTGACATGGGCCACACCGCCCTTCATCTCCTCCCGACTCCCATGGGCCACCCGAGAATCCTTGGTCCTCTTCGGCCCACGACGCTTCTTCGGCAACGCAAAACCAAACACGGCCTGCAAAACAACCGCCCTCCCCATGCGCGCTTTCGCCATGCAAGATCATAGCCAAAACGATCCAATTCATCAACCCCAAACGCCCTCCAAACTACACTTTGAAGCCCAAACTCGGCACTCTAGCCAAATTCCCCATCCGCCCTGAAACAGTATACTCGGCAGACCTTTCCCACCGGCCGACTCGCACTCCGCGCCCCCGAACCTCTCACTCTTGCCTCCCCGTCACAACGCGTGGGCCAGGGCCAAGCTCGCACCCTGACAACTCTCCATGTCTCCCAAGGCCGCCGCGCCTCCCAAGCTCCCGCTCCTCCCGCTTCCTTGGTTGTATTGGTAGCCGCCCAGCCGCCCAACAGACTGCCTCCATCCCCAAGCCGAAACCCCCAAGCCCTTGTCACCCAAGCGAAAGAGGCGCATCCGTCCCACAGATTCCTCCAAAGATCCGGAGTTAGAGCCCATCCCGTCGCGAGGGTCTGGCGCGCACTCCTAGCGCCTGTCTTCGCGCTCGATCACCTCCCGCGTCTTCTCGACCCGCGCCTGGAACCCCTCTGGATCGAGCATCTCGGAGGTGCGCGCCTTCGCTTCCTCTACCACGACGCGCGCCTCGTCGGGGCGCCCGTCCCGCGCCAGTTCCGCCGCGAGCTGCAGGCGCGCCGTCTGGATCGGAAACGAACTCGGCCCCATCACGGGGACGCCGTGCTTCAGGAATTCCCGGTAGCGCGCCGCAGAGTCCGCGTGCTGCTTCCTCGTGGCCAGGATCCCCGCGAGGCTGCGCAGCGACGCAAGCGTGTTGTGGTCGTCCTCGCCGAGGAGTTCTCTTCGGCCCAGGTAGGCGGCAGTCATCTCGACCTCGGCCTCCTCGACTCGTCCGACTCTCTCCAGCCACATGGCCAGGTTGTGTTGCGCCATGAAGGTGAACCCGGCCACACCCGCGCCTTCCCCTGCGACGCACCGCATGGCGCCGCGATAGTGCGTCTCCGCCTCCGCGTTGTCCGGAGCAGGCAGGTCATGGATCACGTAGGCCAGGTTGTGCATGCAGAGGGCCACCGCCATGGGATCCTCCTTCTCGATCGAACGCGCTCCCTCCAGGACCCGGCGCAGCATGGCAATGGCCTCGTCCTGCCGTCCGAGACCGGACATCGCCATGGCGCGACCCGTGTCGATCTCCCTCAAAATCCCCGACTCCTCTCCGTAGTGGACCACGGCGATGGCCCTGGCTTCTTCGAGGGCATCGAGCGATTCCTCGAGGCGTCCCTCGAAGCGAAGCGCAAACGCCTTCTGGTCGCGCAGCCGAATTCGAAGTGGAGGTGAGACGTACGCTTCGAGCGGCAGGAGCTCCTCCGTGAGCGCGAGCGCCTCCTGGGCCCGGCCGCTGAAGGCGAGCACTCCTGCCAGGCCGATTCGATGTCCGATCGTTCGGCTGTCCAGCGGGCCGTGGAGTTCCTGCGACATCTCCACGGCCTTCTCGCGACACTCCAGGTCTTCCTCGAAGCGACCCAGCCTGCCCGCGGAGGCGCCCAGGTTGCCGAGGGCGTCGGCCACGAGCGAAGAGGGACCCAGCTTCGACCGCCGGATCCTGAGCACCTCTGCCTGCAGTTCGTAGGCCGCCTGCCACTCTCCGTCCAGCTGACGTACACGGGCGACGCGCTCCAGGGTCTGCGCGTATTCGACGGTTTCCTTCCCGAGGTGTTCTGCGCGGAGCTCCAGCGCCTCCTCGAGAAGCGGCTCCGCCTCCGAGGCCATCTGCAGATCGAGAAAGGTCTTTCCGATGGAGTTCAGCAGTCGGGCGCGCTGGATGGGGCGGTCGGTGAGTTCGTTCTCGAAGCGTTCGGCGGCACGGATGGCGACCTCCGACAGGAGCACCCGGCCTGTCTCCAGCGGGTCCGACTGCGCGAAGACGTCCTCCAGGAATTGGATCGCCTCCTCGGCCGCGGCCACCTCCTCGTCCCTTGCCTCGAGCAGCTCCGACGTGCGTGCCAGGAGCAGCAGCGCCACGAAGAGTCCCACCACGAGCGCCACGAAAGCCGCGCAAAGGCCGGCGACGAGGCCGCGGTTCCGGCGCGCAAACTTGGCGACTTGATCCAGCTTGCTGGGTGGTCGCGCGCGAACGGGCTCGTTCTCGAGGAAGCGCTGGATGTCGCTGCGAAACGCCTCAGCGCTCTCGTAGCGGTCGCGCCGGTCCTTGGCGAGCGCGGTTTGCATGATCCAGTCCACGTCGCCCCGCAGCCGGGTGTCGAGCTTGGAGAGGCTGACCGGGTCTTCCTCCGCGATGATGCGGGCGGCCTCCACGAGCGTCCGCCGACGAACGTCCAGGGGAAGCTTGCCCGACAGAAGCTGGTAGGCGATCACTCCGGCCGCGTAGACATCGGAACGCACGTCGATGCTCACGTCCCCCTCGTCCGCCACGATCTGCTCGGGGCTCATGTACGGCAAGGTTCCGAGAACCTCCCCGACCTGCGTGGCGCTGGTGAGGAGCGAGCTGTCGGGGTCAGCGATGTGCGCCACCCCGAAGTCGAGGACCTTGATCTGCCCGCTATCCGTGACGAGCACGTTGGCCGGCTTCAGGTCACGATGGACCACACCCTGGCGATGGGCGAAGTGGACGGCCTCCAGGAGCTGAGCCACGAGACCCAGGCGTCCCGCGAGGTCCAGGTGCTGCGCCTCTGCATACTCGACGATGTTCACGCCGCGCACGAGTTCCATCGCGATGAACGGCCGATCGACTCCGTCCACGGGCGACGTCCCGGCGGAGTAGATGCGCGCCACCCCCGGATGTTCGATCAGCGCCAGCACCTCGGCCTCGCGCTGAAAACGGCGCAGGTAAGCCTCGCTCAGAAGACCCTGCTTGATGACCTTGAGCGCCACCTTGCGCCTCGGCGATCGCGCGACGGCTTCGTAGACGATCCCCATCCCGCCCTCGCCGAGGACGCGCAGGATTTCGAACTCCCCGATCGCCTCGGGCAGCGCATCGCTCTTCAGCGGGGCCTCCGAGGAAAGGTCTCCCATGTGCTCGGCGGCGGGACGCTCGAGCCCGTCGGCTGCTCCGTCCGCGTCGAGGAGGCCGCGAACCTCCTGCACCAGGGCCTCATCCCCGATCCGCTCCAGGGCCTCGGCTCGCGCCGCATCGTCCAGGTCGCAAAGCTCTTCGAACCACCGCTGGACGCGCTGGTGCCGCTCTGCGCCGCTCATTCCAGCTCTCCCATGCGCTTGTGGAGCCAGGCCTTCGCGAAGCGCCACTCCCGCGCCACCGTGCGAGGCGAGATCCCGAGGGCGGCGGCCACGTCGTCCACCTCGAGCCCCGCGAAGAAGCGGAGCTCGACGACCTCGGCCTGGCGTTCCGAAACCTCTCGAAGGTCGGCCAGTGCCAGGTCCAGGTCGACGACGTCGATTTCCTCTTCGCCGTCGCCGCCCTCGCCGGCAGCCAGGCCCTCTGCGACGGCGATCGTCACGGGACGCCATCCGCCGCTCCGCTTCAGGCGATTCTTCGCGCGCGCATGGTCGACGAGGACCTGACGCATGACCTTCGCCGCGAGTCCGAGGAAAGGTCCCTTGTCCACGGGCATCTCGGCACCGCCGGTCTGCAGGCGAATCCAGAGCTCGTTCATCAGCGCCGTGGGTTGCAGCGTGTGCTCGCTGCGCTCCTGGTTCATGGCGGCGGTGCTGAGCCGACGAAGCTCCACCTGGACCTGCTCGAACAATTCACTCAGGAAGTGGGGACGGTTCGCTTCGGATGCCATGGCTCGAGTATAGGTGCGGATCGCCCTGGGCCTTTCCGGGATCGGAGGCGCAGGCGGGCGGCGCCAGCTGCCCCGGCACGGGGCGCTTCGGGTGCGTGGGACCGTTCGCATGGGGAGGGAGGCGCCGCCTTCGGGCCAGGACTGCCAGGAATGGGGCGATTTCGCGGATCTGGCGAAATCGTGGCAGTCCGGCCGGCCCATGGGCGCCCACCTGGTTCCCACAGACCCCGAACCCGATGGAGATCCCCATGAATGCGCCTTTCCTGCCCCTGCTCGCCCTCACGACCCTCGGCGTGCTGTCCGCCTCGCCAGCGCCGGCGTTCTGCCAGGTGAGCTCCCAGCTGCAGCCGCCAGCACGCCCCACACCCAGCGCCCTCCTGCAGCGGCTTCACTACACGGTCGACGCCTTCGGCTACGACGACCCCCATCCGCCCGGCTACCACCCCCTCGGCGAGGACACCGTCGGTCTTCTCCAGCGAAGCGAGATCTTCATCGCGCAGCCCGACCGCGGGCCCGGGGACAGCGTCGCCGACCTCCTCGACGATGCGGGGACGTCCTATGCGATCCGCGCGACGGAGACGGACTTCGTCCTCGCGACGGGACGCATACGCGCGACCACCGCGGGCAACGTCGACTCCGACGTCGAGGACGAACTCATCGTGCTCATGCAGGACCCCGCCCTCGATCGCTTCCACCTTCAAGTATTCGACAGCCCGGCGCCCACGGCGACCGCCATCATGACCGTGGAGATCGTGCGCCCCTTCGGTGAAGACTGCGTCGATGGGCGTCTCAGCGTGGGGGACGTGGACGGCGACGGCCGGGACGAGATCCTCGTCACAGGACGGCCCCAGCTCCTCGGCATACCGGAGTACGCGGGCTGGCTCCGCGTCTACGACGACGTGGAAGACGGCGGCGGGCTGCTGTTCGAGACCGCGTACGGTTTCCGAAACACGGACGTGACGGCGGTCGCCGCGGATATCGATGGTGACGGAGTGGACGAGGTCGCCATGTTTGGCGAGAACTCCCACTACGGAGACCTTTGGATCCTCCCGTTCGATGACGCAGCCGCCGCTGCTCCCTTTGCCCAGCTCGGCGACTGGTTCCGGGCGGAGGCCTTCGGCATCACCGAGATCCAGGGGCGGCTGACCGCCGGAGACTACGACGGCAACGGGGTCGAGGAACTCGCGGTCGTCTCGATGGTGGCGAACCCGAGCGGTGGTGGCCGGCGGCTCACCATGGGGATCCGCGGGGTCTTTCTCAACGGCGCGGGCCAGCTGGAAACCGTCAGCCTTCACAGTAGCGACAGGGGCCAGCACTCCCTGGGCGGCGCCTTTGAACTCCACCGCTCGTGGGACGCCGTGACCCGCTCGGACGGACCCGGTTCCCTCGACACGATCGTGACGGTGGCCGTCCTCGGAAGCGGCGCGTTTCGCCCTGATACTCACCGCTGGAACTCCGCCACCGCATCCTGGAGCACGACCCCTTCCGGCAACGTGTTCTTCGCAAGTGGCCCGCTGAGGATCAAGCTGGAGGCGGGCGATGTCGATGCGGACGGCGCGGATGAGGTGGTCGTCGGAAGTCAGTTCGCCATCGGCGGAGAGGGGATCCTGCGGGCCCGGATCCTCGACTGGTCCCAGGGAGCGGTGAGCACGACCGAGCTTCCGGAACGAATCAGCCTGAACCAGCGCGTCTATCCCCCGTCACTGGCCGTCGGGGACTTCGACGGGGACGGCCTCATCATTCGATCCACGGGGATCGAACAGATCACGCTCGCGGATCCGATCCCGCTCGTGCTCCTGACTGCGCCTCCCACGCGCGGGGGAATCGATCAGGACTACGATAGCTGCGAGACCTCCTACCAGAACTCCACGTCCCAGGAGGTCAGCCTTGGCGTGACCACGAGCGCGGCGTTCTCGTTCTACACGGGCGTGACCACCGGGCCGCTCTCCGACTTCGCTTCCGCGGAGGTCAAGCAGACCCTCGAGCAGGTCCTGACGAAGAATGACGTGTCCACCAGCAGCACGACGGTCTTCCGCACCAACACGGCAGGCCACGCCGAGGACGTGATGGTCTTCCAGGGCACCCTCTTCCACGGCTATGAGTACGAGGTCGTCAGCGCCTCGGACCCGGACGACGTGGGGAAGCGGATGGTCCTCAGCATTCCGGTGGGAACACGGGAGTACCAGTGGTCCGCCGACCTTTACAACCAGGTCGTGGGCCCAGCGCTCGCGATCCCGACGGACCTGCGCCCGCACACGGTGGGGGACCCCGCGAGCTACCGCTCGCTCGTCGAACTGGACGCGCACCGGCAGCCCTTCGTCGGCTGGCGCGATCATTCGGTGGTCACCGTGCCCCAGAGTGGGTCGACCCGTCTCGGCTTCGCGCTGACGGAGCGGCAAACGACCGAGGAGGAGCGCTCGCTCTCGATCGGAATCGACGCGGACTTCAGCGTGGGCTTCGCGTCCTTCGGCTCCAGTGCCTCCGTGACCGGTGGGTCGATGTACTCGGTCTCCGTCGAAGAGACCGCCGAGTATTCGGGGACCCTGGGCGCCATCGGGGACCCGAGCGACTACTTCCGCTGGCAATACGAAGCGGGCCTTTGCATGTACCACTACGGAATGGACGCGACGTCGGGGCAAGCGCAGCCGGGCGTGACGCCCTTTCAGGTCGTGACCTACTGGGTCAACGCCTTCGGTAGCGGCTACTGAGCCTCACCTGCCGGCGGGCTCGCGGATACCATGCGAAAACGCGTCCGCACGGGAAGTGGCTCGTGGTGGCGGGGCTCGCCGGCCTCTTTCTGATCTGGACCCTGCGCACGGCGGATCGCGACGTGGGCAATGGGCGGTGCTCGGCCCGCTGCCAGCGGGCGCAACTGGCGTCGCGGGCACGGAGGACACCCTCGAGGCGTTGACCGTCGAAGCGAGGCCTGGCCCGCAGCCCTTCCCAGGGGTACACCAGGGTGGACATCCGGGTCATCTACCAGACGAGTCCGCTCCCGGTTCCCTTTGTCTTGGTCGTCCTGGTCGACCAGAAGGGCACCCAGGTCGAAGGAATCACCGACCGCGGAGTAAGACTGAGCACGAACACGAACCTGGCCGTCGGATCGGTCGAGGTCGCGCTCCGACGCCTCGTCCCGCTCCGGACAACCGCACACGACGAAGAGGGTCGACCTATCGAGTTCTCGGACGCAGAACTCGACGCGTGCAGGTCTTGGTGGGGCGCCTCGGGCTCCGAGAAGGGGCCAGCGCCCAGGTCCCATACCACGAAGCCCGGGATCAGCATGGGTCGGCCCTCGTGCTTCCGGCCGCGAAGCTCGCTACCGCAAGGGCGGCGCTGGTCCCCGGCATGTGGCTCCTCGCGGGAGCCGCTGCCTGCGTCGACTACTCCAGCCTGCGCGGGCTGAACGCCGACACGCTGGCGAAGGAGGTCGCCAGCTCTCGAATGCGGGTCCCGATCTGGCCCTCGTAGTGCCCCTCGATCCAGAGAAACGCCAGGGGCGGCGCGCCGCTCCTCCGTCTCTCACGTCTCCCCGCCGATCCAGACCTCGCTTCATCGCGCACCCCTGAATCCCCGGCGACTTCCTCCCAGCTCAGGCCACTGAGGATCACGTCCAGGGCGCCCACAGACGATGGACAGGCGCTTCGAGGTTTGGGCGAGAGAACCTGGGCCTCCTTCCTCGCAGGAGAAGTGCGTTGATGTGCCACCCCGCTTGGAATTCCTATCCGTTCCGCCACAAAGCCGTACCGCCCGCTGGCGTACCGCAGGGCGTTGTACAGCCCACGACTGCACAAGCTACGGCCTCTCGCGATTATGCTGCTGGGATGCTGAACTCACTCACGTCCGCGTCGCTGATCGTCGCAGGCCTATGGCTCACCACCGGTCCACAGGAAGCCGTTCTGGTCGTGAAGACGCCCCCGTCCCGAACGGAGCTCATCGTGCCTGAGCGCATCGCAACCATGGACCGCGAGGGCGAGGTGCCCGCGCGCAAGCTCGGTGGGCACCCTCGACGGGTGGACGGCCTCCTTGTTTTCGACGGCGCGGATGACGGGAACCGTCAGGTGGACCCCCAGATCGCAGTAGGCGGCGAGCATGTTCTGACGGCGACCAATGGAGGTCTGATCGTCTACGACAAAGCGGGCGAGTACGTCCTCGGCGTACACCAGCTGGCGTTCAGGAACGGCATCGACCCGAAGGTGTTCTTCGACCGGCACAACGGCGTCTTCGGCTTCGATCTTTGGGTGTACTGGGACGAGGCGAAGCGCAAGCCCGTGAATATCTCGATCTCCGAGACCGATGATCCGACAGGCGCCTGGAACACCTATTCCATCGACGCTCCGGGCGGCGTGGACGGCGGGGCGATTGGGTCGAGTCAGTTCTGGACTGGCTACAGCTTTCCAGGTGGAAAGGAGCAGACGTTTGTGCTCCCAACAGCGTCCATGAAAGCGGGCAAGCCCACTACGGCCTATCACTTCGAGGGCAACCTGGGTCACCCTGTGCTCTGCCAGGACCCGGTGAACCCGCTGTACTTCTTGAAGGTCACGCAGGAGGAGTTCATCGTCAACGTCGTGGAGCTGGACTTCGAAGTAGTGATCGACCCGCGCGACACGGGGGTCGACCAGGGCCTCTCTGCTACGTGGCGACAGGTGGGCGCCACCGCCCACGGTCTGGAGTTCGTGGGCTTTCCTCCGAAGTCCCCCCAGAAGGGAACGGACCAGCTCACTTCGTCGGGCGATCGCCGTCCGAAGAACGTCGTGCTCCAGGGCGGGTTTCTCTGGTTCTCGCATACGGTGAACTGCCGCGGTCGGGCCGCTGTTCAATGGCATCAGATTCGCCTGGACGGATCGATCGTTCAGACGGGTCTGATCGCCAGCGAGACATCCAGCTACATCCAGACCTCCCTGGCGGTGAACAAGAACCTCGACCTGCTCGTGGGATTCCAGGAGACGAGCCCGGACCAGTTCATCAGCCCACGCGTTGCGTGGCGGCGCAGCGGTGACAAGCCCGGAACGCTGCGCCCTGTGGTGAGCCTCGGCGAGGGCCAGGGGGCCACTGACGGCGTGGCGTGGGGCGACTACAGCGGCTCGTGCGTTGACGGCGACAATCTGTTGGACCTCTGGACGGTTCAGAGCATCACGGACAAAGACGGAAAGGGCGACACCGTGATCGCGCGCGTACTTCTGGAGGATTGAGCCGAGGTGACCTGGACTCGCGCGGTACGGCTTTGTGGCGGAAGGCAGCCTGGCAAGAAACCACCACTTGGTAGGCTGCCTTCCGCCACAAAGCCGTACCGCCCCGCTGAGCATCATCGCCGCTTCATTGACGGAGCTGTGACCCGATGGCAGCGCGCAGCTATTTCGGGCAACCCCATGCTGACCACGGAACTCTCCGCGGTCGTGCGCGCCGACGCACCTCCGTCTCGGGTCACAATCGACCGGTCGATCGTGCCCGCGCTGCCCCTAGCCTCGTGTTTCGCACTTTTTTCGGCCTCCCTCGGCCCAGCACTCGATCGCGACTTCTGACGCGCGAAGCGTGAATCGCACGTCCCCACTCTGAAAGCTGGAGGTGTCTAAGCCAAAGCATCCAGAGGAGGGAACGTGCTCGAGCAGGATATCCCGAAGTCAGTGGCAGCGCTACTGGAGTCATTCAAGCCTTGCTTCACGGCGCCCACCTACCGCCGATTCGCCGTGCTCGTCGCGGGGTGGGTCCTCTGCTGCTCGAGGCGCTGGATCACGCGAGTCGCTCTTGCGAGCGGGTCGTTGCGGCTCGGCGCCGTTGCTCGCATCTGGCGTGGCATCGGCACCGTTCGTCGCTGGCGTCCGGGCAACCGGCACGGACGTCACGCCAAACACGAGCGTTCCCCCCGATGACAGCAGGTTCGGGTCTTCGAAGAAGTTCTCTTTCGCGGTGATCCGGTTCTTGTCGTAGCGACCGGTCCAGGACGTTCCCACGGCCAGGAGAGTGCCATCGTCCGAAATGTCGATGTCGATAATCCCCCGGTGCGTCGCGCGGAACGTCGAGATTCGTTCGCCCGTATCGACGGACCAGAAATGAATGTCTCCGCCCTTGCCGTTGCCAGCGAGGGTGGCGCCGTCCGGAAAGAAGGCCAGGGAGGCCGCTGGGACTGCCTGGCTGACTTCGATCTCGAAGCGCTGTACTTCCGTGCCACCGGCGAGCTCCCAGACCAGCACCAGGCCGGTGCTGTCCGCCGACGCCAACCGGGTTTCATCGGCGCTGTAGACCATCTCGATCACCTTGCCTCGGTGCCCGCTGAGGACAAGCCCCTGGCCGTCCGGCTCGACGGGCCAAACGACGATCCGGAAGTCGGGAAGCGCGGTGACGTAGGACCGCTTGCCGCCGACCGCCTTCGTGATGCCCGCCTCGACCGGCATGCGCAGCGCGAGTTTGCCTGTGGCGCGGTCGTGGAACATGAGGGCGGTGGCATCGTAGGCCGCAAACTGGTCGTAGCCCTCCACGTACGTGACGTTGAGGTAGCCGGTGCCCTCGGCCGTCAGCAGCGGCTGATCGGTCGCTGCCCCCGGGTAGACGCGGCCGCCCTGGCTACGCCCGACCAGGCCGTCCTTCGAGGAGAAGTGAAGCTGGCCTCCACCCGTCGGTCCGTTCTCGCTGGTATCCGCTCCGTCGAGAGGGACCTCGGCACCCGTCATCCAGTCCCAGCGCTGCACTCGATCCGACAGGGTGTAGAGGTGATCCTCGTGAAAGTGGACCACAAAGGTGCTGCTCGCGTTCCTGGCGTCCCGCGTACCGGAGTCGATCGAATGAAAGAGCGGGAGCTCGAAGGACTCCTCGGTTTCCACTCCGCTTTCGGTCGAGCATGCCGCCAGGAGGAGAGTGCAGGCAGCGAGAGAGCGGGCGATCCATCCGCGAGTTCCTGGGAGTCGATGTGGCATGGCGGCAACGGCGTGTTTCATGGGACCGTGCAGTCTAGCCGGCAGGCGTTGAGAGGGGACGGAAACAGAGAGGCAGTACCAATCCTGGCGGTACCGAACCCGACCCAAATCCGCCACGTTTCTTGCCTACTTCACCTGCCGCGAGTCCCCGCCGGTCGTCCTGGCGATCCGGTCGAGCTGCGACTGATAGCCTTCCTTATCGGTGTACCCGATCACGTGCACCACCACCGGATGGAATCGGATCAGCTCGGCGAGGTGATAGTTGAGGTGCTCCGGATGCACGACCCAGCCCACGTCCGGCTCGCCGGACGAAAGGAGGTAGATGGTGTCGTAGCGCCCGTCCATGATTTCGTGAAGAGCGCGTTCCAGATGTCCTTGTGTCCGGTCGCGCGCGCGTCTTCCACGAAGCTGAGCGCCTTCTTGGTGGTCTTCTTCGAAAGCTCCAGCGGCTTCTTCGGCGACAGCGCCTCGATGTTCTCCGCGTAGAGGAAGACATTGAATGTGAACGGCGGTCGGATGGCGTCGAAGGCCTGCTCCATCTCATCGCGCGCGACGTCGATGCGCTTCTCCTGGCGCGTCGCCAGCTCCTTGTCCATCCACGAGGAGACGTCCATCAGGAACGCGACCTGGCTGCTGTCGACGCGCACTCCGTTGTAGGTCGCGGAGCTCGCGTCGGCCTCGCGCTTCTGGCGCTGGCCCTTCTTCTTCGGGAACTCGAACGTCTCGCGGTTGTCCTTCCACCAGTTCGCCCACTGATCCGGGCGGCTGTACTTGAGTCCCGTCAGCTGCACCAGCATGTCGACGGCCTCCAGGGAGATGCGGCTGCGCGCGGCGGTCGCCGCCGCGACGAGCGCGTCGATGGCGGTCTTCGTCTCGATGCCGCCGAGGTTGCGCACCGCCTGCAGCGCCGGGCTCCAGTCCTCGTGACTCATCGCCACGATCGAAAGGGACTCGCAGCGATCGGGCAGCAGTTCCGGCACCATGGAGAGCAGCGCGCACTGGACGCTCGGGTCCTTGTCCTTCTCGACCCCTGAGAGGAAGAGGTTGCTGTGCTCCTCGATGTTGATCTGGGCGAGGGAGCCGATCGCGTTCCCCCGGGTTCGCGGATCCTTGGACTTGGCGAGCTTCAGGAGGTTCTCCGTGGCGGGCTCGAACTTGAGGCGCCCCGCGGCGCGGGCGGCGGCGCGCTGGACGTTCTCCTCGCGATCGCGGAGCGCGTCGACGACGACGTCTCCGTACTGGTCGTCGCCGTAGAGCCCGAGGAGGTCAGCGCACCACTCGCGCACCATCTCCGAATCGGCGTCCTTCAGGAACGTGGCGACCAGCGCGCGGCCTTCGTCCGACTTCACCTGCACGAGTGAATCCCACGCGATGTCCCGGTAGTGCGGCGCAGGCAATCCCCGGTCGATCTCCAGGCCGAGAAGATCGAGAAGGAGCTCGATGGCGCCCTCGCCGCCGTTCTCCGCGCAAGCGCGCGCTCCGATGTAGACCGGCGACTCCTCGCTGTTGTCGAGGAAGCTCTGCTGCTCCTTCAGCCATTCCTTCGTCTGGGCCGACGCGTGGGACGTGAGCGCGGCAGCCGCCATTCCAAGAATCGTGATGAAGGCCGCGGTGCGCGGAAGCTGGAGCCGGGGGATGTTCATTGGGGGCTGGAGGAGAGTCGGAGGGAGAGAGCGACCGAACCCGGAGGTGGTTGGGACCCTGGAGGATGCCCGCTGCCGGGTCATCCCCGCAAGGCTCCAGGCACTCGCGCCGCCGTCAATCCTGAATCACGACCCACGCATCGCCGGCTGCGCTGAGCTCCACTCGCCCCAGCGCGGTCCCGTCCTTGGCGAGAGCGATCCGCGTGCCCTCGCCGCTGCTCGCCGCCTCGGCGTTCAAGGGGATCCTCCCCTCGGCGTCCGACTGGGCACACCGCCAGTGTGGAGCGAAGGGGTCTGGAGCTCCCTGTGAGTCCAGCGGGACGACCCGTACGGAATCGAGTGACTCGCCTGACTCCAGACGGATGGGGCGTACAGGGTCAGGGGGGCGGGATTCCAGCACGAGTTCGATCGTCGTTCTCTCTGCGGGCTGGAGTCGCGCTCGTCCGTGGACAGGATGATGGGCGAAGACCATCGGTCCTGTCGCCGCATCGAGAGAGGGGTCCAGCCGAAGCGTGAAGCTCCCGTCTTGGCGCGACCGGGTGAATTGGCCCTGGGCCGTGATCTCGGCGCCTGCCACAGAAATCCCGGATGCGCTGATCACGCGACCCTCCAGGACCGAGTCGGACGGTATGGGTTCGAGGGCCACCTGCAGGGGCGCCGCGGGGTCGTGATCGACCGAGATCGTCGCCGGAAGGTAGCCCTCGCGCTGCACCGAGATCGTGAGGCCCGCGCGGTCGGGTACGAAATCGAAGGCCGCGCTGCCGGTCGTGTCGCTCGTCGTCTGAAAGGGGATCGGATGAAGCGCTGGCCCGTGTAACGCGGAGGCGTCGAGCAGGGCCGCCGCGTCGAGTGACACTGTCGCGTGCTGGAGCGCCATGCCGGTCGAGGCGTCGATGACGTCGATACGGAGTGAACCGTTCGTTCGAGTGGCCACCACGGAAGCCTCACCCGGGGAGCCCGCGCGGGTCGACGCGAGGGCCACGTAGCCGCTCGACGGCGCCACCCGGAAGAGGTCGTTCCCTCGTGAGGTGGAAAGCTCGAAGCGGCCGCTCGCATCCGATCGTCCGAAGCGCTCGCGATCGGAAGGAAGGTACACATCGACGCCGATCACGGCGCGGCCCTCCAGGTCGATGGCGCGTCCGCTGATGGGCGAGGCGTGTGGGCGCATCTTTCGCGACGGCGTCGACGCTGCCGCCCGCGACTCTGCGCGCTGCTCGGGAAGCAGTGCCGCCTCTTGCTCGTCAGCGAGCGGCGCCAGAACGGCGGCGCTCGCTGTCACGACATCCGCCGCTGCGTGCGCCGCGGACCCGGGAGCCACGCCCTGCTCCGGCGGATTCGGCGGCGCCGTTCCCAGAAGGACCACGGCCAGCGCGGCCGCGGCCACAAGGGCTGCGGTGACGAGCACGATGGGTCTTGCGTGGGAAGCGGAGCGCATGGCCAAGTTCGCGAATCGCCCGCTACAGGTCGAAGGTGAACACGTCCACGAGGCCGTCGGCCTCCGTGATCGAGCCGCTCAGGATCGTCGGCGCCTGGCCGGGCAGCGTCACCGTGATCACGTAGTCGCTGGAGGTCTGCGCGCATTCGCTGTAGTTGTCGACGGCCACGCGGTACATGCCGACCGGCGGCACCTGGCTGTAGAAGATGTTCTCGACGCCGACGTTGCCGCAGCCGACGTTCGCGTCGAGGTCGAGCTGGCCGCCGGTCGCGGACGTCGTGTTGTCGTAGTAGATCTCGTTGCCGTCCGGCTCGAAGAGGTGCAGGTCGAGGTCCGCGTCGCTGTTCCAGGTCAGGTTGATCTGCAGCTCGCCGGAGCCGACGTTCAGGATCTCGATCGGAATCGTCACCGGCTCGCCCCAGGTGGTCTCGCCGTCGCGCCGTCCCTGGTAGATGCAGTCGACCATGCCCGCAGGCGCGTCGGGCGAGAGCGAGAGGAGCAGGCTCAAGGCGGTCTCGGGCTGATCGAGCGCGATCTCGTAGAAGCCGCTGACGCCGCCGAGGCGCACGAGGACGGCGTCCAGTGCGTCGATGGAGGAGAGCAGCGTCTGCGCGGTGCTGCCCTGGGCCACGGTGCCACCGCCGGTGTACTGGAGGACGGCGCCGTTCGCATCGCCGATGGGAGCGGAGCCCGAGCGCACGGTGACCGTGCCGGGGATGCCGTCGAGGGTGATGCCGCTGATCAGGTTGCCCACGCTGGCCATCGGGGTCATGTCGTCCTGGTTGCCGCCGTCGTCGGACGAGCTGCAGCCAGCGAGCGTGGCGAGGAGGAGTGCCGGAACGAGACAGGTGATGGGGGAGAGAAGGGTCAGGGTGAGTCGTGACATCGCAGGGAAAAAATGGGGGAGCAGGGACGGGAGCGCGGTGCCGCCCATTCGGCGGCCTCACTCCGGCTCAACTGCTCGCCTCGCCTGCCATCAACAGGCGGAATCGGGCGAATCACCGATTTCCGTCGCGCGTTACTCCTCTTCGATGGTGACGGCGAGGTGCATCTCCTCGTCCACGTTCAGTTCCACGCTCCGTTCGACCGTTGGGCCCTGGCGCGCCCAGCTGAGTCTCTTGGCTCCGACTCGGATCGAGAGGCGCCCGGCGGGGAGTCCCCGCAGGGTCGCGCGACCCTCGGCGTCCGTCTCTGCGCGGCGCGAGCTCTTTCCTGCGGAGACGGTAGAGAGGTCGAGAGGGGCGGCGCCTTCGCCGCTCCACCAGGCCACATGGACCTGGGCTTCCTTCAACGGCCTGGCTGAGGCGTCGGTGACCAGGAGAGAGAGCTGGCCAGCGGGGTACTCTCGCAGCTCCAGGCGTCCAGCGCTGGGCACCTTCGCAACACCCGCCACTTCGGCCCCGCTCGGGAAGGTGGCGATGACGTCGTAGGAGCCTGGCACGAGGTGCTCCAGATCGAGGGTGCCTTCGGGTCCCACATCGAGCGCCTTGGTTCTGGCCGACGTCACCGACTCGCCCTCGAGCGTGTTCGAGCTGATCACCAGCGAGGCAGCGCTGGCGGCACCCCTGGCATCGAGGGTCCGCACCCCCAGCGTTTCGTCTCCGAAGAAGAGTTCGCCTTTCGAGACTCCGCGATCCTCCGTGAGATCGGCAAGCCTCACCTGGTAATTGACGGGACCGCGCATGACGTTGGCCCACGTCGGGAGGCGAAGGGGGAACGCTCTCTCGAACGCAACGCGTCCGAGAGCATCGGTCTTTCGCCAGCCGGAGTCGCCGAGTCGCACGTTGGCGCCCACCATGGGTCCATAGGGATGGGTCAGCCGCAGCTCATATCGAATCGGCCGAGTCGCCGTTCGCAGGTCGACCCATGCCGTTTCCCCGGCCCTCACCTCGACCTCGGCCAGCAGGACCGGGGGGATGGATCGAACGCTGTGATAGCGCAGCACCTCGTGGTCGCCGGGGGCGAGCCCCGGGAAGTAGAAATCGCCGGCTTGCGGGAGGATGGCGAGGTGCTCCGGAACGGACTGGCCCTTGCGCCGAACGCCGAGGTACCCGCCCCCCGGCTCGAGACCCTCGATGGCCCCGGCTCGCACGAGCACGTGCTCGAGTTCCTGCACCTCCGCGGTCGAAAGCTCCACGGCTTCCCGCCGATCGTAGGACATGCCCGCGACGATCACTTCCACTCGCAGCTTGCCATCCGGCAAGCCCTCGATCCGGTACTGCCCTTCCTCGTCCGTCCGGGTCTCCCGGTGGGTCAGCGGGTGCTTCGCCAGCGAGCGTGAGTCCGAGTCGAGGCGCCAGACATTGACCCCGTGAAGGACGAAGCCATCGGGGAAGTTGCCGGTCATCGGGGTGTACGTGGTCTTGACCAGTGCCCCTGCGATGGGAGCTCCGGCGGCGGTTCGCACCACTCCCGCGAGCGTCGCGCCCCGCACCACGGTCAAGTTCTGCACCGTGGTCCTGCCGGCCTCGATCGTCACGTCGATCGGGGCCAGGGAGTTCGGCATCGAGTGCGGTGGCGTGCCCATGTTCGGATAGTCGACTCGCAGGCCGTGGGTGTCCTCGAACGTCAGGGAGTACTGGCCAGGCCCCAGACCCTCGATGGAGTAGCGGTCGCCCTCGGCTCGGCCTTCGAAGCTGAGCCCGAACGAGGAGTGGTGCGGATGGGAGCGGGTCAGAGCCCAGGCCTTGACCCGGCCCGTGCCGGGCCAACCTTCCGGCCGCCCCAGCAGCCGACCCTCGAGAACGCCCGGAGTCTCCAGGGTCACGGTCACCTCACGATAGTCTGGTTCCTCCGAGCGCCTTGATGCGGCACCGCGAACGATGGCCCAGCCCCGGCGCCCATCGGAAGACTCGGCGTGGACCACGGCTTCCCTCAAGTCGACACCTGGGAACGTGACTCGACCCTCCCCGTCGCACCTGGACTCAAGACTGGGCTCGCCTCGCATGCCCACCACCTTGGTCCGAGTGATCCCACCTGCGACCCTGACCTCTGCGAAAGGGACCGCTGCGCCCTGCGCATCCTGCACGCGGACCACGAGTCCGTCATCGGGTCCAGTCTTGACGAGGTCGAGGGAACGCTCGGTCTCCCCGGTGAACACGAACTCCTGGGCATCCGCAGCTCCGTCCCCGTCCCTGGCCGACACGCGGTAGTTGCCGAACGATACCTCTTCGAAGATCGCAAGTCCGTCCGCATCGCACGGCATCCGAAGCGTGATACCACGCCGGTCCGTGAAGTCGAAGCTCGGCGGCGCGTTCACCGGGGAGGACTCCAGCAGGACCTCGACGCCCTCGGCCGAGGCACCACCTGGTCGCTGCACGCGCACGGTCAAGGCCGCCGTCCCGCGAAGGGCCGCTGGAGACACGACGGACTCCGCCGCTTCAGGGCTGACTCGATCCGGTTCCGGAGCCGGGACGCGAATCTCGGAGCGCTCACCCTCGGGTCGGTCGAGCTCTGGCTCGGGGACATCGGCTACTTTCGGACCCAGCGCCGGCCCAGGTACGTCGGCTGGCGCCTCGAACGCTCCCGAAAACCAAGCGGCGACAAGGACCAGCGCAGCGCAGGCGAGCGCTGCGGCTAAAGCCGAGTGGCGTGGTTCGGAAGAGCTCATGGATTCGGGCGCGGCACCGCTACCCACGCTAACCCCGCAATCCTCGAACCGCAGCCCCCTACGGCTACTTCCAGTTCTCCAGGATCACCCGCGGATAGAGCGGCCCGTCCGTGTCCAGGGTGCGCTCCAGGAGGGACAGGGACCAGCGCCGATGGCGCTGCTGCATGATCCCCGACTTGAGCTGCGCGTTGTCCGATTCGATCCTTCGGCGGATCGACTTCACCATGCGCTCGGCCTCGCGATCCCGCTCGGCCAGCTTCAGGGTGAGCGCCCGCGTTCCACCGATCACGATGCGGTCGGGCAGCTCCGCGCCGTGGCGGCGCACGAGGTCCCAGCCGTGGGCGGATCGTTCCAGAGCGAGCTTGACCTGGTCCTTCCCGAAGGCGATCCGCGCTTCGATCGCGGACGAGACAGCTTCGATGCGACCCTGCCCGAGCTCCTCGGCCAGCGACGTCGCGCGCCGGATCAGGTCGCCGGCGCCCTCCTCACCGTTCTCCCCGAGGAGGATGCCCAGGAACAGAGCGGCCAGCGCCTCGCCTCGCTTGTCCTCGATGCGACGCGCGCTGAAGAGCGCATCCCGAAGGATCAGCTCGGACTCATGCTCGCGACCGATGTCGGCCATGAGGCGCCCACGCCGCGCGGTGACCTCGACCTCCAGCCGGCCTTCGCCCGCCTGCACCGCCAGCTCGGCCGCGCGCTCGAACGCCCGCAATGCGCGATAGGGTCGACCGATGAGGCGCCAGGCCCGGCCGGTCACCATGCTGATCGATGCTCGCGTGGAGCGGGCGCGCAGTCCGCCCTCCTCCGCGCGGAGTTCTCGGCGCGCAAAGCTGAGCCGCCGGAGCGCGGACTCCACGCTGCCGTCGAGGATCTCGATCTCCGCCTGGAGGAGGTGAGCCTCGGCCCGGGCCACCGGGTCGGGTGCAAGTTCGAGCGCGGCCGCCGCGTACTTCGAGGCCTGGCGAAACTCGCTGTGCTCGGCTTCGATCCGCGCCGCGAGGCGCTCGATCTCTGCTCGGTCGAACGGCTGCTGGGAGAGCTCGCCTTCCGTGGCGTCCTCCCCGGGCGGACGTTCCATCAGCTGACGAGCCTTGCGCAGGAGTCCGCGCGCGATCCCGAACTGGCCGCTGCTCACGGCGTGACGGGCGTGCAGCAGATAGATCCGGCCCGCCGCACGCGGGTCCTTGTCGAGATCGATGTCGAGTTCGCTCAGCTCCTCGAGCGCCGCGCGCTGTTCCTCGCGCTCGCCCAGGCGATCGGCCGCGTCGGCGAGTTCCTCCAGCAGACGACGGCGCAGGTTCATCAGCTTCGGATCCCGCGGACCGTCGTCGAGGGCCTCGAGTCCCCAGCCGGCGACCGTGGCGCGGCGATACGGGTGCCCGCGATCCTTGAGGTCGTCTAGCAGCGCCGGGAGGATGGCAAGGAGGTCCTCCTTGAGGCCCGCGCCCCGGAGATGGAACGCTCTGCGGTAGCTGGGGCGGCGAAGTCGCGCGCTCTCGTCCGTGGCCAGCGCTTGGCCCAGCGCGGCATGAATGCGGCGCGCCCGCCGCTCCGGGATGCGCGTCATGGTCTCCTCGCGATCCACGGGATGGGCGAAGCGATAGCGACTGCCCGCGGGTACGAGCCATCCATTGCGGACGAGGCTCGCGATCGCCGCTTCGCGATGGTTCACGTTGGCCTTCGGCCACGCCTGACTCAGAAGTGCCGGGTCGATCCGCGAACCGACGATCGCAAAGCGCTCCAGCCAGATGCGCTCCCTCGGTGCGAGGTCGCCGAGGCGTTCGCCCACGGCTTTTCGAAGGCTCTCGGGGCGAGGCAGCTCTTCGGGGGACACCAGCAGCTGAAGCCCGAGGCCCGGCGCGGGTGCCTGGCGTGTCCAGCCGCGCTGACGCGCCAGTCGAAGGAGTTCCCCGATGCTTCCGGGTAGCCCCTGGGTCCGGTTCAGGAGCGTCCGCGCCAGGCGCAGCCGCGGCACCGAGTGGTGGAAGATGTGTTCCACGAGGGAGAGCACGGCGGGCTCGTCGAGCGGTCCGAGCTGGATCCGCGAGGTGTGCGCGGCGAGCCTGCCGCGGAGCTCGGACAGCTCTGCGGGATGGCGCACCTCCGCGCGGCTTCGAAGGCCGAGGATGAGCAGCAGCCTCGACCCCTCCAGCTCGCGGGCGACGCGGGCGAGCGCGCCGAGCGTCGACTTCCCCGCGAAGTTCACGTCGTCCAGGAAGATGATCGTGGGTACGTCATGGGTGAGTCGCGTGATCCACTCGGCCAGCGCGGCCGACTCGGCGATGTCGACGGCGGGGGCGTCCTCGGACCCCGGCCGCAGCACCTGTTCGAGCGCCCTTGCGGTATCGGGCGACACCGTCCTCTCCAGTAGCTCTCGTGTACGTTTCCCCGGCGTTCCCGGCGAGGGCAGGTGAAGCCAGCGCCGTAGGAGCGAGATCAGGGGCGCGCCCGGGCGCGAGTCGCCGACGGAATCGCAGCGGGCATAAAGGTACAGCGGGGGATTCGGGTCGCTGTGGCGGACGCGATGCGCGAACTCCGCGATGAGGCGTGACTTTCCCGAGCCCTGCTCCCCGACCAGGAGGACCGAGAGACCGTTGGACTTGGCCTGCTCCCAGGCGGCGGCGAGCGTTTCGAGCTCGTCGTCCCGTCCGACGAGCGGAATCCCATGCTGGCCCGACCACGCGACGGTGTCGCGGCGAACGCTCGCGTCGAAGGTGATGCGCGCGCGCCACCACTCGCCGTTCTCGCCTTCCTCCAGAATGGAGGCGGCCTCCGAGGCCGTCGGTCGCGCGGCGGGGCTTGGCTGGAGCAGGACGCGGACGAGCGCGTCGAAGAGGGGCGAGACGCGGGGCGTCACGTCGGAGGGGGGCTTGATCTGGCCGCGGCGTAGCGCCTTGAGGCGTGATTCCGTGCGGGCGTCGATCGCGGAGCCGTCGAGCGCACCCGCCGGATGCTCTCCCGTGAGGAGTTCGTAGAGGGTGACGCCGAGGGCGAACAGGTCGGCGGAGGCTCGGGGTGGCCCGACGCCCGAGCGCTCTGGTGCGAGGTACCCAGGTGTCCCGTGGGGGGCACCGGCGGCGCCGGTGCGCCGGGCGAAGCCGAGATCGACCAGGATCGCCCGCCCGTGGGCGTCCAGCCGGATGTTCGCGGGCTTGACGTCGCCGTGGACCCAGCCCGCCGCGTGGAGCGCGCCGATCGCGCGGGCGACGGAGCTGCCGATGGAACGTACGAGCGGCTCCGGCAGCCCCCGGTCCCGCCGGATCATCTCGTCCAGCGACGCACCCGGGATCAAGTCGAGCATCAGCCATGGACGGGCCGCGCCCACGTCTTCGAGCACCGCAGGGTCGAGCCCGGTCACCCCGTCCCGGAGAAAGGGCGTGGGACCGTTCACGGACAGGTACCGCGTTCGGGCCAGCGAGGGGTGGTGGACGGCGCGGGACGCCTCGCGCTCGAACGCCAGGGTCTCGCGTGCGTCCGGCTCGCCCACGAGGTCGGCGCGGAGGATCTTGATCGCCACCTCGGTGCCGGCCTCCAGGGTGTGCCCGTCCGAGGTCCACTCGGCGCCGAGGACGCCGCGCCAGACCCGGCTCGTTCGCCCAACCCCCAGGGGGCAGAGAAGGCGGACTTCCGGACCGGGCCGCTCAGCGGATTCAGGTCCTTCTTGACCAAGTGCGTGACTAAGCGGGGTCATCTGCGCGGACGCCCGGTAACGTATGGGCCCCTGCGCATTCTACGACCGATCGGACTCGAACGAACCCGTTGCCTGTGACCTTCCACGTCTACAACACGCTCACCAAAGAGAAGATGCCCTTCGAGCCGATGGAGGCGGGCGTGGCGCGCGTCTACAACTGTGGACCGACCGTTTACGGCCGTCCGCACATCGGGAATTATCGGAGCTTTCTCTTCGCCGACCTACTGCGCCGCTGGCTCGAGTACACGGGCCTGGAGGTCCGCCAGGTCATGAACATCACGGACGTCGGGCACCTGACGGATGACGACGTCGCTGACTCAGGTGGAGACGACAAGGTCGAGGCCCAGGCCCGACGGGAGAAGAAGGACCCCTTCGAGATCACCCGTGGCTACACGGCCATGTTTCTGCAGGACATGGCCGCCCTCGGAGTCCGCGAGCCCGAGGCGCGCCCGAAGGCCACCGAGTACATCGAGGAGATGGTCACGATGGTGGAGCAGCTCATCGCGTCGGGGCACGCCTACCGCGTCGGCGGCAACGTCTACTTCGACGTGTCGACGTTCCCGGCCTACGGGCGGCTTTCGGGCAACCGTGTCGAGGACCTCGTCGCCGGGAGTCGGGTCGAGGTCAACGACGAGAAGCGCCACCCCGCCGACTTCGCTCTCTGGAAGAGCGACCCCGCGCACCTGATGAAGTGGGAGACGCCCTTCGGGGCCGACGGCTTCCCGGGCTGGCACATCGAATGCTCGGCCATGGCCAAGGCGCTGCTCGGGGACCAGATCGACATTCACACGGGCGGCGAGGACAACGTGTTCCCGCACCACGAGTGCGAGATCGCCCAGAGCGCCTGCGCCAACGGGGTGCCGCTCGCGAACGTCTGGATGCACGCGAAGTTCCTCCAGGTCGACGGCGGCAAGATGAGCAAGAGCATCGGCAACGTCTACACGCTGTCCGACATCGAGGAGCGCGGCTTCGAGCCCCGCCACCTGCGATTCGCGCTCCTCCGCGGCCACTACCGGACCCAGATCAACTTCACCTGGCCGATCATGGACGAGATCCGGGCGCGCCTGGAGAACCTCGACGAGGTCGCCGTGATGCTGCACCGAATCCTCGATGGGGGACCCGCGGCAGCGGACGCCGAGGCAGGGCGCGCGCTCCTCGACTCGGCGATCGCCTCGTTCGAGGGCGGCATGAACGACGACCTGAACGCGCCGGTGGCGCTCGCCGCGCTGGAGAGCCTGCGGAAGCCGCTCCTGGAAGGTCAGGTCGGGGCTGCGGTGGCTGCTGACACGCTCGCGTTCTACGGAAAGGCGAACGAGGTCTTCGGCTTCATCCAGGTCGACAAGCAGACGGCGGACGCCGAGATCGAGGCCCTCATCGAGGCGCGCAATGCAGCGAAGGCGGCCAAGGACTGGACGGCGGCGGACGCGGCCCGGAATCAGCTCACCGCCATGGGGATCGAGCTGCAGGACACCCCGGACGGGGTCGTCTGGCGCAGGCGATAGGGACGAGAGGTCAGCGCGCTTCATCGAAAAGGGGCCCGCATCCTTCGTGGATGCGGGCCCCTTCCCTTTGCCTACTCCTCTTCGTCGGAGGGGTCGTCTTCGGCTTCCTCGGCCTCGTCGCTCGCTTCCCCTGGCGGGGGAGGAGGCTGCACCGCCTCGCCCCGGATCTCGGCGTCCCGTCGCATCGTCCGCTCCAGGAGGTCTTCCATGGCCTCGGCGCCCGCGATCGATTCGTCGTAGACCCAGCGCAGCTGGGGGATCGACCTGGTCCTCAGGATCGAGCCCATCTGCTTCCGGATGAATCCGTTCGCATGCTCCAGCATGTGCTTGGCCTTCGAGCGATCGGCCTCGGAGCCGAGCACCGAGTAGTGGGCCTTCGCCGTGCTCAGGTCGCTGTTCAGCTCGATCCGCTGGATCGTGATGAACGACGACCGCGGGTCAGCGAGCTCGAACTGGAGACAGTGCGCGATACGGCGCTGAATCTGCACTTCCAGTCGAGCCACGGTTCGTGGGTTCGCCATGACGGTCAGCCGATCAGAGCGTCCGCTTGATTTCCTTCATGCGGAACGTCTCGACCACGTCGTCGACGCGGATATCCCGGAAGTCCCGGAGCACGATACCGCACTCGAAGCCCGAGCGAACCTCGTTCGCCTCGTCCTTCTCGCGCCGCAGCGACCCGATCGAACCGGTGTAGACCACGCTTCCGTCCCGGAGCAAGCGGCACTTGCTGTTCCGCTTGATCGTGCCGTCCAGGACCATACAACCGGCGATGAGACCAATCTTCGAGGACTTGAAGAGACGTCTGATCTCGACGTGACCCGTGATCTCCTCGAGGAACTCCGGCTTGAGCGCGCCTTCCATGACCCGACGGAGGTCGTCGAGCACCTCGTAGATCACGCTGTAGCGACGCACCGTCAGACCCTTGCGCTCCGCCTCCTGGCGGGCCTTCGGGTTCACCGACACCTGGAACGCGATCAGGATCGCGTTCGAGGTCGCAGCGAGGTCGACGTCGCTCTCCGTGATCGGGCCAACGCCCGAGTGGATCAGCTTGACCTGGACCTCGTCGTGCTCGAGCGCCTCGATCTCCTGGCGGAGCACCTCGGCCGAGCCCTGGACGTCCGTCCGGATGATGACGTTGATGTTCTCGCGCTCGGTTTTCGGAGCCGATCCAAGGATCGCTTCCAGCTCGCGGCTCGGTTCGCGTTTGGACGCCAGCATGACGGCCCGGTTGCTGCGCTCGCGCTCGCCGGCGATCTCCTTGGCCTGGGCCAGGGTATCGATCACGTGGAACGGCTGGCCGACGCCCGGAAGGGCGTCGAGACCGGTCACGGAAACCGGCGTCGACGGTCCAGCGACCTTCAGCGTGTTGCCGCGGTCGTCGAGGAGCTGCCGCACCTTGCCGTAGCCTTCACCGGCCAGGATGACATCGCCGCGCTGCAGCGTGCCGTCCTGGACGAGAAGGTGAGCGACGATGCCCCGGCCCTGCTGGATCTCCGCCTCGAGGACCACGCCGCTGGCAGGGCCTTCGGGGTGAGCCCGGAGGCCAAGTTCCATCTCGCCCATCAGGAAGATGTGCTCGAGGAGTTCCTCGATGCCCTCGCCTGTCATACCCGAGGTCTCGAACATCGCGGTGTTGCCGCCGTACTGCTCGGGAACGAGTTCCTGGCCCATCAGCTGCTGGATGACGGAGTTGGCGTTGAAGCCCTCGCGATCCTTCTTGTTGATGGCGACCACGATCGGGGTCTTGGCGAACTTCGCGTGGTTGATGGCCTCGACGGTGCTCGGCTTCACGCCGTCATCACCTGCGACCACGAGCACGACGATGTCCACGGCCTTCGCGCCGCGGGCACGCATGGCGGTGAACGCCTCGTGACCCGGGGTGTCGACGATCGTGACCGAGTGGCCCTTCTTCGTCTGCACCTGGTAGGCGCCGATATGCTGGGTGATGCCACCCGACTCCTTGTCCGCGACCTTGGAGCTGCGGATCTTGTCGATGAGGGTCGTCTTCCCGTGGTCGACGTGGCCGAGGAAGGCAACGGTGGGGGCGCGCTCGGTGAGGTGTTCCTCTTCGATCTCGCTCCGTTTCTTGGCCACCTCTTCGATGAGCTGCTGCTCCGCGGTGACCTCTTCCTTGATCTCCAGCTCGACGTCGAACTCCGACGCGAGGAGCGTCGCCGTATCGTGGTCCAGGGTCTGGTTGACCGTGAACATGCCGTACTGACGCTCCAGAGCGCGCTTTTGAACCACGCTGCTCTTGAGCGACAGGGCGTCGCTGAGCTTGGTGATCGTGATCGGCTCGTCGACCGTCACCTTCTGGCCCGAGTAGGGCGAGAGCGTGACCATATCGCGCGATCCGCCGCGGCCGCCTCCGCGACCACCGCCGCCGCCCTGGCTGCCTGGGCCACCGCGGCCCGGAGGACCGCCAGCGGCGCGGTTACGCCGCAGGAAGCGTCCCTGCTCGCGTTCACGGAGCTCGGCCGCCGTCATCTTGCCGCGGGGCCCGGTCGGGCTCTGCTGGCGACCACGGTCGCGACCGAAGGTCGGGCGCACGTCAGGCGTCGCGTCGTCGCGGCCCTGGATGCGGCGCGAGTCCGGACGGCGACGGGCGGGCGTGCTCTGCTGGAAGCTGGAGGGATCGATGAAGCCGACGACGTTGCCTCGTCGCTCGGGCTTGTCGTCTTCCTTGGCGGCCGGGGCCGCGGGCGCTTCTGGGGCAACGGCATCGGTGCTCGCTGGAGCCTCTGCGGTCGGGGTGGCAGCCCCGCCCGCATCAGAGCCAGCCGGCGCGGGAGACGTCTTGGAGCCGGCTTCGGACGTCTCGTTCGCAGCGGCGCTCTTGCCATCGCCCGCAGACGAAGCCGCCGCAGGCTCACCCGCTTTCCCGGCGGATTCGCCGGCCTTTGCGCCCGAAGACGTGCCTTCAGCCGCGGCGTTCCCCGCCGACTCGGCGGCGTCGCTGGTCGCGTGCTTCTCGTCCGCGGCAGGAGTGACGACGGCCGGAGCCTCCGCAGCCCTCTTGGCCGCGGCCTTCTCCGCCACGATCGCCTCCTCTGCCTCGCGTTTCCGTTTGGCGATCGAGCGCTTGATCGGGGCCATGCCGTCCTCTTCCGCGATCGCTTTCGCGCGCGCGGTCTCCGCGGCGGTAGGTGCCTTGACGGGCTCCGCGGCGGTAGGTGCCTTGACGGGCTCCGCGGCGGTGGGCGCCTTGGCGGATACTTCGGGGGCAACCGGCTGAGCAGCACCTGCTGTTGGAGTTGCCGCGGGAGACCCAGCTGCCGCGGGAGACCCAGCTGCCGCGGGGGACCCAGCTGCCGCGGGGGACCCAGCTGCCGCGGGGGACCCAGCTGCCGCGGGGGACCCAGCTGCCGCGGGGGACCCAGCTGCCGCGGGGGACCCAGCTCCCGCGGGATACGCAGCGGACTCCGACGTCGCGGAAGCCGCGGGGCGAATCTCCTCCACCGGGGGCGTGACGCGCGGGGCTGCCGGAGCCGCCGAGGGGGTGGCCGCGGATGTCGCCTGGGGCTGGCCTGCGGGACGAACCGCCGGGGCCGAACCCTCTTCAGGCAGCTTCTTCCGCCGCTTGAAGCCAGGCATTCCGCTAACGGAATCGTCGTTGTCGGCCTTGAGCTTCCTGCGCTTCATCACGCGCAGACCTCCGCTCTCGCCGTCTCCGCCGCCATCGTCCGACGAGTCGGAGGAGGTCGGCATGATGCCGTTGGCCTCCAGCAGACCCTGGGCCTGAACCAGCTCGAACTGGTCCAGCGCCGACATGTGGCTCTTCGCCTTGCTGAATCCGAAGTCGCGCAGTTTCGAGGCCAGGTCTTTACCCGGCATGCCGTACTGCTTTGCGAGATCGTGAATACGTACCTTGTCGCTCAATCTTCCTTGTCTTGGCTGTGCTGGACGCTCACCAGGGCGGATCCATGGGAGTCACGTCGTTGTGACTCGCGGGTCCGGTCCCTTGCTGGGAGAGCGTCGGGGGGGCTTGATCGGATTCCGATTCAGCCCGGCGACCCGAAGGGTCGTAGCGCTAAGCCGGAAGTGCGCCATGGGATGGCGCGGGGAGTAGGTTGTGGGGGCTGAGGCAGAGGGGATGACCGGGGCGGGCAGTGATGCCCGACTCAGTGACCTCAACCTGCATGGGAAAATGCTGTCACGGATAAGTCCTTGTTCGTCCTCGCTGGAGCGCCGCGGGAGGGTCCGCGGAGTTCAGCTCGGAAGGGGTCAAAGGGGGATTGTCTCCAGGCGCCCGAACTGAACCTGACCCCGTGGGCGGGGTTCAGTTCGGACCTGATGGGTTCTGCTCGGGATCGCTCTGGCCTGCAGAGTTCTAGCCAGCAGTGGCTTCCGAGGTGTCGTCGGCTGCGGCCGATCCATCCTCGCTTTCGAGGTCATCCTCGGAGTCGTAGCTGTCGTCGTCGTAGGAGTCCTGTTCGGCCTCTTCCAGCTCCGCTTTCTTCGCCGCGTCTTCACGCTGGGCGTTGCCGGCGGCTTCCGCTTCCGAGTCCTTGAAGAACTCTTCGCGTGTCTTGATATCGATGTCCCAGCCGCAAAGGCGGCTGGCCAGGCGAACGTTCTGGCCTCGCTTGCCGATGGCGAGCGACTGCTGTTCTTCGTCCACCAGAACCGTCACAGAGTGGCGCTCGATATTCGGGTAGATGTTGTCAAGGTGGATCTTGGCCGGGCCGAGGCCGTTCATGACGAGCGTCTCCAGGGAGTCGCTCCAGCGGATGATGTCGATGCGCTCGCCGCGCAGCTCGTCGATCACCGCCTTGATGCGCGATCCGCGCACGCCGACGCACGCGCCGATCGCATCGATCTTCGGGTCGCTGGACAGCACGGCCATCTTGGTGCGGTAGCCGGGCTCGCGCACGACGCGCTTGATCTCGATGATCTGGTCCGCGATCTCGGGCACTTCGAGTTCGAAGAGCCTGCGCACGAGGTCGGGGTGGGTGCGGCTGACGAAGATCTTGACGCGGCTGCCTTCCTTGCGAACCTCGACGATGATCACGCGCGTCCGGTCACCCGGGGCGTAGGTCTCGCCGCGGACGCGGTCCTCGCGGGTCAGGTAGGCCTCGACGTCGCCGAGGCTGATGACGAGATCTTGGCCCTCGTAGCGCTGGACCTCGCCCGAGATCAGCTGGCCCACGCGCTCTTCGTACTTGTCGAAGAACACGTCCCGCTCGGCTTCGCGCACGCGCTGGGTGAAGCCCTGCTTGACCGTCTGAGCCACGATGCGGCCCAGTTCGCTCATCTCGAACTCGTAGACGCCTTCGTCGTCCTCGATCGTCACCTCGCCGGATTCACGGTCGATGGTGCAGACGAGATCCTCCCCTTCGCCGAAGCGTTTCCGCACGGCGGCGGCCATCGATTCCTCCAACGCGCGGAAGATCACCTCACGTGGGATGTTCTTCATCGCGTGGAGCGCGTCGATCGTTTGGAGAAGTTGGTCGGGATTCATGGCTCGCGAGGAGGGCAATAGAAAAGGAGCGGGGGAGGGCCCCGCTCCTTCCATCGGCGCAGATCAGCTCGACCCTGATTCGTTTCGGGGATGCTCAGCTTCTCTTCGCGCAGTTGTCCAGGAGTGTTCGTCGGGTCTACGTTCGCCACGTAGTTTGAGCCGGAGCCGCTGGGGAGTCAACCTCAGATGGCCCTGTTATGGGCTGAATCGCACGGTTATTGAGGTCTAGAAGGAGACCTCCGCTGGGCGAAGGTGGTGCGGACTCCTAGACTTCGACCCATGGATTCGGAGAATGACCCCCTGCCGCCGGCCGGTTCGGACGGCTTCGGCCGAGAAGCCGAAGCCAGCGACGAACTCGCCGGGGGTCCCGACCAGTGGGAGGCCTTCGAGGAACGGCTGGCCCGCGTCGCCTCGGGCGTCCCCACCCCTGATCCGGCCGACGATTCGCTGGGTGCCCCGGCCACGGTGCTTCTCACCGGAGAGAGCGGCGCTGGCAAGAGCCGTGCCGCCCGGCGTTTCCACGATCTGTCCGGGCGGCGCGACGGACCTTTCGTTTCGGTGCATCTCTCCGGGCTCGCCTCGACCCTTCTGGAGGGGGAACTCTTCGGCCACGAGGCGGGCGCCTTCACCGGAGCGGTGGGCGCGCGGGAAGGGCGATTCGTCCGTGCCAGCGGCGGGACTCTCGTGCTCGAGGCCATCGAAACCCTCGATCTGGCGCTCCAGGTGAAGCTTTTGCGCGTGCTGCAGGAGCGAGTGGTCGAGCCCCTCGGGTCGGAGGACTTCGTCGAAGTCGACGTCCAGGTGATCGCCACCACCGGGCGGAGCCTCGCGCGGGCGGTCGAAGAAGGGCAGTTTCGAGAGGATCTCTACTACCGCCTCGCCGTGGTGCCGCTCCAGGTGCCGCCGCTCCGGACCCGCACCCATGGACCTGGCTTCGAGGGCCTCTGCCAGGGGGTGATGGCCCACGTGGCGGCTCGGGCGGGCGTGGCGCCGCGGGCGCTCTCTCCGGAGGCCCTGGCGGCGCTTGCCGCCCACCCCTGGCCGGGGAACTTCCGGGAGCTGGAGAACGCCATCGAGCGGGTGCTGGTGCTCGGATCACCGGGTGAGACCGTCCGCGCCGAAGAGGTCGCCTTCCTGGGCGAGGGGCTGGCTGGACGGGCCGAGGAGATCGCGCTCGAGGCGCTCGCCAGCGGCGTCGGGCTGGAGGAGCTGGAGGCGGCCGTCCTCGAAGCCGCCCTGGAACAGGAGAAGGGGAACGTCTCTGCGGCGGCCAGGTGCGTCGGATTGTCGCGGCGCGCGTTCAGCTATCGTCGGAAAAAGCTCGATGGTGCGTGAGCGCCGTCCGGATGGCCCATGATGGCGCTCCCTTGACCATGCTTCTTCTGTCCCTGAGCCTGGCCCTCGCGTCTGGCCTGTCCACTCCCGCCCCGCTCTCGCAGGGATCCGTCGCGACGGCGGATCCCTCGCAGGCCGTCCGGTCGGATGCGGCGGCCGCCCTGGCCCGCATCCTCGATCCTTCCGATGCCGCGGGTGCCCTCCAGCGCCGAGAGCTCACGCGGATCGTCGTCGAGTCGCTCGATCCCGAGACGTCGCTCGTCCTCGAGGCGACCGCGCTCGTCGCCGATCCGGACCCGGTCATCCAGGGGCTCGCCATCGGGTTCATGGCCCGTCCCGACCTCGGGGACCTGGCCCGGCCCGAACGCGTGCGGGCGCTTTCGACCCTCGTGAGCCCGCGATCCGGGGCCGACGCGAGAGTGATCCCCGAGGAAGCCAGGAGCGACGCCATCGCGGCGCTCGGGCGGATCGGAGATCGGTTCGCCGCCGAGGTGCTCGCGGCCGTGGCCGTGAAGGAGCCGGATGCGGCCCTCCGCGTGCGGGCCGCGACGGCGCTGGTCGAGGCACCCGGTGGGGACACCGAGATCGTGCGCCTGGTCCGGTCCCTCGTGGACGGTGGCCTCTTCGCCGAGGGAGCTTCGCGGGGAAGCGCGGCTCCGGACGCCGACGTACTGGCCGTTCTCCTGCCTCGCTACGGCCAGTGGCTCGGGGACGCGAACGAACTCAGCACGCTCGACCTCATGCCGCTCGTCGTCGGCCTCAAGGCGCCGGAGGAAATCGTGCGCGCTGCCGCCGGCGATGCGTTCCAGGAAGCGCTCGACCGTCTCGCGGCCTCCGAGGTGCGAGGGCGAGCGGCCGAACTTCTCCAGCGGCTCACCGACCTCGGCATCTCCCGCGACGTGACCCTGTATCAGTCCGCCCGGATCGCGCTGAGCGCGGAGGGCGACGCGGGCGCCGCGCTGCGGGCGGCCCAGGCGTTGACCGAGGCGAGCGGCCTGCAGCTCGGGGGCGAGCTACGACTCGACGCCTACGAGTCGCAGCTCTGGGTGTTCCGCGGCCGCTACCTCGCGGGGCTCGCAGAGCTCGCGCTCGGCCACGTCGAGGACGCCGAGCGGAGCTTCGAACTGGCGGCAAGCGCGCTCGACGCGGCTCTTTCCGAGCGACGTGATCTGCTCGCCGAGTCGGAACGGCTCGTGCACGTGGACCTGCTCCATCAGCGCGCGGTGCTGGAGATCGCGCGCGCGCTCGCGTTCCTCGTCCGGAGCGATGCCGCCGATCCTGCGTCCCTCGGGCCGGCGCTGGAGAGGGCCCGCACCGCCCACGAACGCCACCTCGAAGCGCAGGCCGTCTACGCCGAGATCCGCGGGGATGTCATGACCGGATGGGACGCTCTGCTGGGCAGCGACATGTCGGTGTATCAGATCTTCTTCGGTCGCCGCGGCTTTGCGAGCGGGGGCGGCCCACGGCTCCAGGCGGACGGTTCGAAGGGCGGGCCTCTGGATCGCGCGCGGATCGTGGAGCTGCAGGGGCGGCTCGGCCGCGTCCTCGCGTCGGTGTCACCCGGGGAGCTGCCAGGCTTCGCGCTCCTGGAGCCCGCGGGGCCGCCGGAGGTCGTGGAGCGACTCACGGATCCGCTCGCGGATCCAGCGCGTCGACGCTACCTCGATCGCATCCGTGCGGCTCGACTCAGCGGTATCGACGACGCGATCGACGCGGCGCGGCAGCTCATGACGCGCGCGCAGGAACGAGCGTTCGGGATCATTCCCGAGCCCGAGATCCAGGCCCTGGAGAACCTGCAGCGCCGGCGCTTCGCCGCGCGCCAAGCGGCCGAAGAGGCCAACCGAAGTACGGACAGGCAGTGGATGCGCGACCTGCGTATCCCCGGAAGCGCGGCGCTCTGGCACGCGCAGGATCTGAAGGAGGAAGGCCGGGGCACGGAGGCGCGCGTGATCGCGACGCGCCTGGAGGCGGATCTCACCGATGATGGGATCTCCGACTGGTGGTTCGTCATCGGGCACGAGCGCATCGTTCGGGCGCAGCTTCTCGCTGGCAGCGCCTTCACCGACGAGGGGCGCGGGGAGGAAGCGGAGCGCGTGCTCCTCCGCGCGGTCGAGCGCATCGAAGACATCGAGCGTGATCTCGCGGGCCGCGGCGCGACGTTCGACGACCTCTCGAGCTTCCGCGCGCTTCGCTCGACCGCCCTCGTCAGTCTGGCGGTCAATGCGAACGTGCGGTTGCTCGACAAGGACAAGGCGCTTGGGTACTACGAGCGTGCCTACGAGCTCCGCAAGGATGAGTTCATGCGCGTTCTGATGGCGTGCTATCGCGCGCGCTCCGGGGCGGAAGCAGAGGCTCGGTCGCTCCTGCGCTCGATCCGCCCGGGGCCGGGGACCTGGTACAACCTCGCGTGCACGCACGCTCTCCTGGGGGACACCTCCCGGGCGCTCGACTACCTGGAAACCGAGCTGATGCAGAACCACGCGTCGGTGGAGTCCGCGAATCGCCAGCGAGAGTGGGCGGCGAACGATCCCGATCTGGCTTCGCTTCGGAACGAGGCACGGTTCCAGCGTCTCGTGCGCGTGCTCTGATCGACCGCATGGGAGGTCGGAGGCGGGACCTTGGGCCGGTCCAAGATCGGGACGCTGCCCATCGGTTCCTGGCGCGAAAGCCGACTCCGGTGGATCTCGTCGGCCCGACGGTCCCCAGCAGAATAACTTTAGGGGTCCGCGCTTTCCCGACCCCAACGTTCGACCGCCATGCATCCATCGCCCGTCCTCTGCACGATCGCTTTAGCACTCGCTGGATTCGCAGCGCCCGCGTTCGCACTGGCTCCCGCTGTCGCCTCGGCCCAGGACTTCGAACCGGTTCTTCTCGGAACCGCGGCTGGACGGCCGACGGCGATCGAATTCGCGCCGGGTGTCGACGATCAGCTCTACCTCTCCGACAAGCAGGGGCGGGTCTGGCGCTTCCGTGACGGCAACTACGTGGGGACGCCGGTGCTCGACATTCGAGCCAGCGTGGATGACACGGGAGAGGGCGGACTCATTGGCTTCGTCTTCGATCCCGAGTTCGAGATGAACGGATACTTCTACCTCGCTTACAACATGGTGTCGACGACCGCGCTCAGCGCCACGGTCATCTCACGTTTCACCATGATGCCGGGCTCGGTGGACATCGCGGATCCTGCGAGTGAGCACATCATCAAGGGGCCGATCCCACAGCAGACCGAGGGCCACATGGGCGGCGACCTGGAGTTCGGTCCGGACGGCATGCTCTATCATGCGATCGGCGACGGCGACGCGGGGAGCGCCCTGAACCTGCCGACTGCCATGGACCTCTCCGACCCGCGCGGCAAGGTCCTGCGCTTCGACGTCCGTGCGCCTCATCCGCACGTTCCCGCGGACAACCCCTACGCGGGTTCGACGACGAACGATCCGCACATCTGGGTCTCGGGCTTCCGGAATCCTTTTCGACTCGACGTCGATCCGGTGACCGGAGACGTGTTCGTGGGCGACGTGGGTGCGAGCACCGCGGAGGAGATCACGCGAATCTCCGTGGCGACCGACGTCGGCGGCTTCGCTGGTTGGCCGTGCCGCGAGGGTTTCGACTGCCGCAACTTTCCGGGCTGCGTTTGCACCGGGACGACGGATATCGATCCGATCGCCGTGCTCGGCCATACGAGCCCTGACTTCGCCTGCGCGATCATGGGCGGCACGGTGGTTCGCGGAGGACCCGTCGCGAGCCTCGAAGGGAGCTACCTCTTCACCGACTTCTGCAGCGGCCGGTTCTATCGCATCGATGATCCTTCCGGCGCGGCGAGCGTCGTCGAGATCAGCGACGTCCTGAACGCCGGAGGCGGAAGCCCGATCCGGTATGTCGTCGACTTCACCGTGGGGAACGACGGCCTCGTCTACTTCTGCAGCCACTACGGCGCACAGGTCTGGGTGCTCGAACCCCGCGGCGGTTTCGGAACCTATTGCCAGGCGGCCTCCAACTCGACGGGGCTTGCTGCGTCCATCGTGCTCTCGGGGTCGCCGTCGATCTCCAGAGGAGCGCTCCAGATCGACGTGACCAACCTGCCCCCGGCAGCCACCGGCATCTTCATTCTCTCCCAGTCCACGCTCAGTCTTCCGAACTTCAACGGCTCGCAGGGAACGCTTTGCGTGAACCTGCCGATCTACCGGTGGAGCGCGGGCGGCGCGGCGAGCGGGTCGGGTACCGTGAGCTACCTGTCGGACCTGACCGATCTGCCGCCTCAGGTCTCGATCGCGCCCGGGGAGACCTGGTACTTTCAGTACTGGCACCGGGACCTCAACCCGCTGCCGACCAGCAACGCATCCAACGGTGCGTCGGTTCTGTTCCTTCCGTAGAGCGGTGGAGTCAGCGCCGTATCAGGAATCGCTCCATCTGAATCAGGACTTGGAAGAATCGCCGATCGATCGCTTGGGCCGGAGTGAGTTCCGGCGCGGGCCCGAGCAAGTGGCGCGGCGACTGCTCGGGCAGCGGCTCGTGCGAATACAGGGCGGCCAGCGCGTGGCGGGAATCATCGTCGAGACCGAGGCGTATCTCGGCTACGAAGACCGGGCGGCCCATACGTTCGGGTGGAGACGAACGGAACGGACGAGCACGATGTTCATGGATGGGGGCACCGCTTACATCTATCTCAACTACGGGATTCATCACCTGCTCAACGTCGTGGTGGGCGAGGTGGAGGTGCCGCAGGCGGTGCTCATTCGAGCGGTCGAGCCGACCGAGGGGCTGGAGACGATGCGAGCCAGGCGGCCCCGCGCGAAGCGTGACCGCGACCTGTGCTCGGGCCCCGGTAAGGTCGGTGCTGCGTTCGCCGTCACCCGAGATCAGGACGCGCTGGACCTGGTCACGAGCGAAGAACTATTCATCGAGCGCCTCCGCGTTCGAGCGCTCCCAGCGCGGGACATCGTGGTGTGCCCGCGCATCGGCGTCGACTACGCAGGTGAGTGGGCCAAGAAGCCCCTGCGCTACTACGTGAAGGGGAACCCGAACGTCAGCGTGCGGGATCGCGCTGCGGAGCAGCCGTGATCTACTTGCCGTCCGGCTTTTCCGCTCCCTTCCTCTCTCCTTCGCCCTTGTCTTTCGCCCGCGCTTTCTTCTGACCGTCGTCCTTCTTCCACTGATCGAAGAAGCGGATCGACTCCTCGCGGAACTTCGGGTTCCTCGCGTTCCGGCGGTCCTCGTCGGCCAGGGTGGGGCCGTCCCCGAGTTCGGACTCTTCGAACGGCACGAAGGCGACGAGTTCCTCATGTCCTGTCGCGTCCTCGGCCTTCTTGCCCTCATCGAAGGAGAGGGTCTCCAGCGGGACCAGATAGCTCTTTCCGGCGATGTCCATCGTGAAGAAGGCGAGGCGCCCTTCGTCGAGGTCGAAGACGGCGCTCTCGATCGCGCTCAGCGGAGCGGCACCTCCGGCCGGAAAGACGTCGAGCTCGGTCAACGACGACGTCAGGTACATGGGGTGCGGCTCCTCTTTCTCTTCTTTCTTGTCGCTCGAATGACTGACGGGCGGGGCGACGTCGCCCTCGCGCTGGCGTCGGGCCGTGGTGAGCAGCTCCGACTCGGCTGCGACGAAGGAGGGCAATCCCAGGAACTCCTCCTCGGTCATGAGGATCTCGACGATCTTTCCTTCGCCGTCGGGGTCGTTGCGCCAGATCAGCTTGTCCCAGGGAATGATCCGCTGCGGATTCATGCCCGCGAGCGGGATCTCTTCCTCGATCACGAGGTAGGTGATCTCGCCGGTCGTTCCATCGACGATGAGGTCCGCGATCTGGCCGATGGGTGCGTACTGCCGGAGCTGTTCGCCCATGCGGGTCGACAGCTCCATCGCAGTCAGCTGCGCGTCGGTGAGAAAGTTCGTCGAACCGAGCGCGGTCTCCCCGATGCCCGACTGGGCCGAAGCAGCGGTGGAGAGAGCGAGCGAGAGACTTGTGAGGGCGATGGATGACGTCAGGGACATCGGTGCTCCTGGTTGGGGGTGCGGGAGGTGGTCCCCAGAGGCGGTCTTGGTGCCGTCCATGGGGCGGCGCAGCAGCCGACTCCGAAAGCATTCCGGTGCACGAGCCCTGCGATGACATCGAGCCTCCGCATCGAGCCTATGCGTGCCCTAAAGTCGCCTTGGCTCCCGCTTAGGCGAGGCCCGCACGCCCGAACTTCAGGGACGGAATGTCACGGAGAGAGCGCTCGACGTGTTGGAGGTCGGCGCCGGGTTCGCGTCCCGAGTCCAGTACTGGAAGTTCCAGGTGTGGCCCGGCGCGATCTGCACGGTGGGCGGAAGATTCGTCAGGTCGGTGGTGAGGCTCACCTGGCCACCGGAGCCTGATGACAGGACCACCGAGGACCAGCGCGCGATTGGCTGGTCGAGGCAGAGCACGCCCTCGGAGCCGCCGAATCCCGGGACGCTGGCGCGCTGGCCTGCGATGAGGAAGTAGCCGAGCGCCTGCGCTGGCAGCTGCGTCACCTCCAGGGTCAGGTCGGCAGCGGCGATCGAGGCGGACCCACTGGCGACGAGGCTTGCGGCCGCGCCGGAGGAGTTCGGTTCCGCGGTGCAATAGGCGTCGAATCCGCTGCGGGGACTGAGTTTCCAGACACGGCCTCCGTAGTGCTCGACGAAGTGGACCTCGCCGTCTCCGTCGCGGGCGAAGTCGACCACGAAGCGCAGCGCCTGGCCGCCCGATTGGACGTCGGCCGAGAGGTCGAGGCGCAGAGGAAGCGGGCCTCCGGGGTTCTCGATGCCGTAGAAGCTGCCCGAGCAGAAGTCCGTGAAGAGGTACTGGCCCGCGAGGCTCGGGATGGCCGAGCCGCGGTAGACGATGCCGCCCGTGATCGCGCACGCGCTGTCGGGCGCGGAGTGTCCGAGCTGGGCGATGGGGAGCGTCAGTCCGCCTGCGTTGCAGGCGCAGGACGTTCCGAACGCGCAGTCGTCTCCTTCCATGCACGGCCAGCCGCCGTTGGCTCCCGGGGCAAGACGCGTGATCTCCTCCCACGTGCTCTCTCCGACGTCACCGACGAAGACGTCGCCGGTCGCTGGATCCACGTCGAATCTCCAGGGATTCCTGAGCCCCAGGGCCCAGGTCGTGGGGAGCGCGCCGCTCACCGCCACGAACGGATTGTCGGCGGGGACGTGGGGGAAGGGTAGGTCGGGGTCGATGCGGTGGAGCTTGCCCAGCGGCGAGGCGAGATCCTGGGCGGCGTCGGCGGTGCCGCCGTCTCCGAGCGAGAAGTAGAGGGTTCCGTCGGGGCCGAACGCGAGGTCGCCGCCCTTGTGCCGGTCGGTGGTCTGCGGGACGGGGCCGAACAGGGTCTCTGCGGACATCGGGTCTCCGACGTCGACGGAGCCCGGGACGACGGAGTACCGGGCGATGAGCGAGGCTCCCGTTCCGACTCCCACGTTGTAGGAGAGATAGAAGTACCCGTTCGAGGCGAAGTCCGGATCGAACACCATGCCGAGGAGTCCGCCTTCTCCCGTGTCGTTGACCAGCGAGCGCAGGTCCATGAACGGCGTCTGCAGGTAGCTTCCACCGCGCATCACCCAGATCCGCCCGGTCTTGTCGGTCGCGTAGAACTGATGGGTCACCCCGGGAGCGAAGGCGATCGAGGTCGGCCTCCCGGGCGCGGTAGCGACGAGGACGGGCTCGGGTCGCTGGGGCGCGGCGGCGGCTGTCGAACCAGCAAGGAGGACGAGGATCGAAGTGAGACTGGGGTGGCGCCGGTGGAACATGGTGTTCCAAGCGTATCCCCGGTACCTCAAGGGGGTTTCATTTCCGCCGACCCGGTAAGGCCAATGCGGAAAGGAAGCCGCTCTCGCAGCCCTACGCGCAGTCCAAGAGCCCTACGCGTAGTCCAGGAGCTTGTGCTCCGGGTTCTGCTGGGCCGCAATTCGTTTGTCCAGCTGGCTCTTGAACAGCACGACCCGCCGGCCGCGCTTGTCCTTGGCCAGGAGCGAGTTCACGGGCGCGCGGAAGGTCTCCTCGTTGTCCGCGAGCCACGCGCTGCACTCGTAGGGGAGCGGCGTCAGGCGCGTCTCCACCCCGTACTCGTCCTCCAGTCGATACTGCAGCGACTCGAACTGGAGCTTGCCGACCGCGCCGATCATGGGATCCCTGGGGCCCACATCCGCCCAGACCTGCTGGACCGCGCCCTCCGTGATCAGGTTCTTCATGCCCTTGTCGAAGCGCTTGCGGTCCGAGGTGTTCTTCGGCGCGATGCGCGCGAACAGCTCGGGCTGGAAGAGCGGGAGCGCCTCGTGCACGAAGCCCCCTTCCAGCGACAGCGTGTCGCCGATGTGGTAGAGGTCCTTTCCGACGAGGCCCACGACGTCGCCCGCGAAGGCCTCCTCGATCGTGTGACGTTCCTGGGCCACGATGCTCTGCGGCCGCGCGAGCCGCACCTTCTTGCCGAGTCGTTCATGGTGCACCTGCATGTCGGGCGTGTAGCTGCCCGAGCAGATTCGCATGAACGAGACGCAGTCCCGGTGGCGGCGGTCCATGTTCGCCTGGATCTTGAAGACGAACGCGCTGAAGGGTTCGGTCGCGGGCAGCTTCTCCTTCGTGCCGTCCTTGCGGGTGACCGTTCGACCCGACGGGCACGGCGCCAGTTCCACGAACGCATCGAAGAACGGGCCGAGTCCGAAGTTCGTCAGCGCGGAGCCGAAGAACGTGGGGGTGACTTCCCCGGCGAGGAAACGCTCCATCGTGAACTCGTTCCCCGCGATCTCGAGGAGTTCCAGCTCATTGCGGACCTGCTCGGCGTCCTCGGCGCCGAGACGCTCATCGAATTTCGGAGAGTCCAGCGGAATGCGCTCGATCTCGGAGCGCTTCGAGCCGCCGGCCGCCGTCTTCTCGAACAGCTGCAGCTCGCCCGCGCGGCGATCGACCACGCCGCGGAACTTGCGGCCGGATCCCACCGGCCAGTTCATCGCACAGGACTGGATGCCGAGCGCCTCCTCCAGCTCGGTCATCAGATCGAGCGGGTCCCGGCCCGGGAGGTCGAGCTTGTTGATGAACGTCAGGATAGGGATGCCGCGCAGCCGACAGACGTCGAACAGCTTGCGCGTCTGCGCCTCGACGCCCTTGCCCGCATCGAGCACCATGATCGCCGAGTCCGCGGCGATCAGCGTGCGGAACGTGTCCTCGCTGAAGTCCTCGTGGCCCGGGGTGTCGAGCACGTTGATGATGCAGTCCTTGTAGGCGAACTGCATGGCGGACGAGGTGATCGAGATCCCGCGCGCCTGCTCCATGCCCATCCAGTCGGAGGTCGCGAGCTTGCCTTTCCGGTTCTTCACCATGCCGGCGCTCTGGAGGACTCCTGAATAGAGGAGTAGCTTCTCGGTGAGCGTCGTTTTACCCGCGTCGGGGTGTGAGATGATCGCAAAGGTTCGCCTGCGAGCGATCTCCGATCTGAGTCTGGGGCCGTCCATGGGGCGGTACGTTACCGGATCGGGGGCAGGGTTGACGCGCGAACCTCTCCCAGGTCGTCTCGCCCTGTCCTAAACTATTCCCCTCACCTCCTCGTCCCACGTCCCACCGAAGCGCCACCATCATGCTCATTGGAATCACCCTCGCCGCCGCCCTCCTCGTTCCCTCGCCCGAGGCTGCCGCTCCGACGGCCGCCGGGGCCGCCGCAGTCGTTTCCTCCCCCGCAGTGGTCCACTGCCAGGTCCCCTGCGGGATCTACGGCGACCACCTGCGCGTGCAGATGATCACGGAGGACGCCGCCACCATCGAGAAGGCCATGAAGCAGATCGCCGAGCTCAGCGCGGCCGAGAAGCCCAACTGGAACCAGCTCGTGCGCTGGATCACGACCAAGGACGAGCACGCCCAGAAGATCCAGGACCAGGTCTCGGCCTACTGGCTCGCCCAGCGCATCAAGTCCCCGGCGGCCCCCCAGGGCTCCGAGGAGTACGCCGCCCAGAACGGGTCCTACATGACCCAGCTGGTGATGGCGCACCGCCTCACGACCTTCGCCATGAAGTGCAAGCAAACCACCGATCTGGCCAACGTCCAGGGCCTCCGCGACAGCCTGAAGGGTCTCGAGGGCGCCTACTTCTCCAAGGCCGATCTGGAGCACATCCACGGCGCGGATCACAAAGACGCCGATCACGACCACAAGTAGGGGTCGACCGAGGCTATTCTCTTCGCCTCGTTCCCCGCGTGGGAGCCAGCCGGAACCGATCCGGCCAGGCTCCGACGCAGGGGTTTAAGTCGGCGCGAGGGAGCCCAGGACGGGCCTCTCCAGCGTCAGGTCATCGGGCCCCGCACGATCGGCGGTCCGGGTAAGCAGAAGAGGAAAACACGATGGGAAAAGCCACCCTCACCGGAAAGGGGCGACGCTGGTTGCTCAAGGGACACCCGTGGGTCTATCGCGATGACTTCGCCGAGGTCGAAGGGACCATGGGTGAACTCATCCCGGTCAACGACCCGAGCGGCGGCCCGATGGGCTGGGGCCTTTACAGCACCAAGAGCCGGATCGCGGTTCGCATGGTCACCCGCAGCACCGAGCAGCCGAACCGCGCGTTCTGGCTCGCCCGCATGCAGAGCGCCGTCGACCGGCGCCAGAAGCTGGCCATGCTCGACCCCGAAGGTGCCTGCCGGCTGATCGGCGGCGATGCCGACGGCTTCCCCGGTCTCGTCATCGACCGCTACGCGAAGACGCTCGTCGTCCAGTCCGGAGCCCAGGGCTCCGATACGATGCGCGATTTCCTCCTGGGCCTCCTCAAGGAGGTGCTGCCCTTCGCCCCCGACTGCATCGTCGACCGCTCCGACACGTCCGTGCGGAAGCTGGAGGGCCTCGATCCCCGCGTCGAGGTCATCGAGGGCTCCCTCACGGGCCCGATCCTCGTGCGCGACGGACAGCTCTCCTACGAGGTCGACGTGACGGGCGGCCACAAGACAGGGCACTACCTCGACCAGTCGTTCAACCGCCGCGAGGCGGCCAAGCTGGGCGTGGGCGGCCGCGTCCTCGACGCCTTCGCCTACGACGGGCTCTTCGGTCTGCACGCGGCGCTGGCGGGGGCCGAGGAGGTCCTTTGCCTCGAGCAGAACAAGGCCGCCTGCGAGCGCATCATGAAGAACGCCGAGCGCAACGGCGTCGCGGACAAGGTGCGCGTGGAGAAGGTCGACTGCATGAAGGACATGCGCGCCCGCGCCGAGGCCGGCGAGCGCTACGAGCTCGTGATCGTCGATCCGCCCGCGTTCGCGCGCTCGAAGAAGGAGATCGAGGGAGCCGCCCGCGGCTACGTGGAACTCAACCGCCGCGCGATCGACCTCACGGTGCCGCTCGGCTCGATCGTGAGCGCTTCTTGCTCCCACAACGTGGGCGCCGAGGAGTTCATCCGGATGATCGGCAAGGCGGCGCACGGCGCCGGGCGCGAGGTCTGGCTCGAGGACATGAAGAAGGCCTCGCCGGATCACCCGCACCTGGTGACGCTGCCCGAGACGGACTATCTGAAGTGCGCCTTCCTGCGCATCGGCTGATCCAAAGGAGCGTCCCGCGTTGAACGAAACGGCTCACATCCAGGTCCACGTGAACGGTGAGGTGACCGAGGTGCCCGCCGGCTCGACCGTGGCGGACCTCGTCGCCAGCCGGGACCTGAAACCGCAGCAGGTGGCGGTGGAGCTGAACAGGTCCATCGTCCCGCGCGCCAAGCACTCCGACACGACGCTCGGCGCGGGAGACCGCGTCGAGATCGTCACGATGGTGGGCGGCGGCTGAATCGGAGCTGAATCGGAAAAGGAGAACGACCATGACGAACGAAGACCAGTACACGCACGACGAGGTCCTGAAGATCGGCGAGTTCGAGCTCCGATCGCGGCTGCTCGTGGGAACGGGCAAGTACGCCTCCTTCGAGGAGACGCGCACCGCGCTCGAGATCACCGGCACCGACATGGTGACCGTCGCGATCCGGCGGGTGAACATGGACCCGTCGAAGGGTGAGTCGCTGCTCGACTACATCGACCGCGACCGCTACCACATCCTGCCGAACACGGCCGGCTGCTTCGACGTCGAATCGGCGGTGCGGACCGCACGTCTCGCGCGGGAACTCCTGGACACCCCACTGGTGAAGCTGGAGGTCCTGGGCGATCCCAAGACGCTGCTGCCCGATCCGATCGGGACGCTGGAGGCGACGAAGACCCTCGTCGACGAGGGCTTCACCGTGATGGTGTACTGCTCGGACGATCCGCGCATGGGCGTGCGGCTGGCCGAACTCGGTGCCGCGGCGGTCATGCCGGCGGGGTCGCCGATCGGCTCCGGCCAGGGCGTTCTCAACCCGAATGCGATCCGGATCATGATGGAGCTGGTCGACGTGCCGGTCCTCGTGGACGCGGGCGTCGGGACGGCTTCGGACGTCGCGCTGTGCATGGAGCTGGGCGCCGAGGGCGTGCTGCTCAACACGGCGATCGCGGGCGCGCGCGAGCCGCTGCGGATGGCGGCTGCGATGCGCGACGCCTGCCGCGCGGGCCGCAACGCGTACCTGGCGGGCCGGATTCCGAAGAAGCTCTACGCCAACGCTTCGTCGCCCGAAGAAGGATTGATCGAGGAAGCGGGCCCGGCCCCGAAGTAGGGTGGCCGTGTCTCTCCTCCTCCAGGCCACGGATCCCTCGCCGCTTTCGGTGGAGCAGCAGCTGGGCTACGGCGGCCTGCTCCTCGTCATCGGCCTCGTCCAGATCCCGGTGGCACGATTCGTGGCGCCGCGCCTTCTCGGGAAAGAGCGCCAGCCCGCGCGCTCCTTCTTCTGGCTGGATCTGCCCGCCGTGATCCTGGCGTTCCTCATCGCGCAGCTCACGATCGCCGCGTACCTGCACTGGAAACACCCCGACATGAGTGGCCTGGAGGACCTGGGGTCGGTCGAAGCGCTCGCGCTGACGGCGGCCGGTTTCGTTCTTCCCTGTCTCTACGTGCTCGTCGCCGCGGGCATGCGTCCGAACGGGTGGGAGGCGCTCGGGGTCCGCGCGCGAACGCCCGGCTATCGCCTGAGCTTCTCGACGGTTCGCTACCTGGCGGGCCTTCCGATGTTCTTCGGTCTCGCTCTGCTCTCCGGGGCGCTCATGACCTGGCTGGGCGAGCCAGGGGCCCAGCAAGATGTGGCCGTTCTGATCCGCGATGGGCTAGCCGACGGTCCCTGGGGCATCCTGCTCTTTGCCGCCGTCATCGTGCCCTTGATGGAGGAGATCCTCTTCCGCGGCTTTCTGCTCGAACTCGTCGCGGGCACCTTCGGCACGGTCGCAGGCGTGCTGGTGTCCTCAGGCGCCTTCGCGGTGCTCCACGGCAAGGAGGCCGCCCTGCCGATCTTCGGACTGGCTATCATCCTCTCGCTGGTCAAGCTGCGTACGCGTAGCCTGGGCGCCTGCTGGTTCGTCCACGGACTGCACAATGGTGGAACGACCTTCCTGCTCTGGCTGAGCACCCTACTTCCGGTTCAGTAACCCCGGCCCCAGCTTCGGTCTGGTCACGATGACGCACTTCCCCCAGAAAGGACTCTTCCGCGCTCTCGAGGGCGGCGCCTTCGCCGCGGCGAACGCGATGCTCACGGGAAACATCGAACTCGGGGCCGAGGCCAACGTCTGGTTCGGCTGCGTCCTGCGCGGGGATGACGCGACGATCCGGATCGGCGCGCGGACGAACGTCCAGGACCTCACGATGATCCACGCCGACATCGACGTGCCGAACGTCATCGGTGAGGAGGTCACGATCGGCCACCGCTGCGTGCTTCACGGTGCGACCGTGGGGGATCGCTGCCTCATCGGAATGGGAGCGATTCTGCTCGGCGGCTCGGTCATCGGCGAAGGCTCGATCATCGGCGCGGGCGCGGTCGTCAAGGAGGGGATGGTGGTGCCACCGCGGTCGCTCGTCGTCGGCATCCCCGGCAAGATCGTTCGCGAGGTCTCCGAGAAGCAGCTGGAGGCGATTCGCGCGAGCGCCGCTGGCTACGTGGCGAAGGTCCAGCAGTACCTCCTGTGACGGACCTCTCTCCACCCACGAGCTCCCACGGGGAGCGCGTCGATCGACTGCATGCGGGGCTGAGGGAGCTCGGGCGGCTGGCCGTTGCGTTCTCGGGCGGCGTGGACTCCACCGTTCTGCTGCACGCGGCGCGTGAGGTGCTCGGGCGCGAGAACGGCGTGGGCGTGATCGCGGATTCGCCTTCGCTGCCCCGGGCCGAGCTGGCTGAAGCCCGCGAGATCGCGGCGGCCATGGACGCGCGTCTCATCGAGGTTCGAACGGACGAGGGAAACGACGAGCGCTACCGCGCGAACGTCGGGAACCGCTGCTTCTTCTGCAAGGCGGCGCTCTTCCGCGCGATGGAGAGTTTTGCCGCGGCCGAGGGTTTCCCGTTTCTGTCCTTCGGCGAGATCGTCGACGACTGGAGCGACGACCGGCCCGGCGCCAGGGCGGCAAAGCAGTACGGGGTCGTCGCGCCGTTGAGCGCCGCGGGCTTCACGAAGGAGGACGTGCGGCGCTACGCCTCGGACCGGCGCCTGCCCGTCGCCGACAAGCCCGCGTCGGCGTGCCTCGCGTCGCGTATCCCCGTGGGCACCGAGGTGACGCCCGAGCGGCTCAGCACCGTGGAGGCGGCCGAGGCCGACTTGAAGGCTCTCGGTTACCGCGTGCTACGCGTCCGCCACCATGGCCGCAAGGCGCGTCTCGAGGTGGGCCAGGCGGAGGAAAATCGCGCCCGCGCCGAGCTGGCGCTGATTGAGACGCTCCTCGCGAAACACGGCTTCGAGAGCGTCGAGCTCGCGGTTTACGGCGCTACGTAACTGTCCGACTGCGGGAGCTTTCGGGCGGACCGAACGCTCGATCGCCCACTCTTTTTTGACAAGCCTCGAAAGTGGGGTAGTGTTGCCCGCCTCTCTCCGCGGCCGGGTTGGCGCTCGTCCCCGCGGAACTTCACGGGAGGCCCGGCGCAAGCTGGTTCGACGGCGCGATGCGCCGTCGCAGGACGCGAGTCCCCGCGGTGCCAGTCACCGGCAGGGGTACCCCGACAGGGAGGGGGCGTAGGGCATGGCAAGAGACGTTCGGAGCGATGAGGGAACTGAGAGCCGGGTCGCCGGGTGCGGAGAGCGCACTCGGCGGTCCCGCCTCCGTTCCGTGGGGGGCGCAGGCATCGCGCGTGCCGGTTTCACCCTCGTGGAACTCATGATCGCCATCGTGGTGCTTCTGATCGGCGCGCTGGCGGCGTTCGGCACCCAGGTGACGAGCGGCCAGATGATCGACTTCAGTCGGGACGTCACGGTGGCCGTGAACGACCTCGAGATGTGCATGGAGGAGCTTCTGCTCCAGTCGGCCGACAACATGCCGATCGTGTATCCGGAGGGAGCGCCGGTGCCAGGCTACCAGGGACTCCACCTGCGCAACGAAGACCTGGTCCCGACCTACGTCAACTGGGACGCGGGCCAGCCGATCCCGGATCCCCTGGAGATCCAGCTCGTGGCCACGTGGCTCGACGGCTCCGGCCGCATCCAGCGGCAGACTCTCACCACGGCGAAGTCCCGATGAAGCGCTCGATTCAAGGGTCCAGGCGGCTCGCCCCTGGCAAGCGCGGGGGCTTCACCCTTCTGGAGATGGTCATCAGCGTGACCGTCATCGCCGTCCTCGCGAAGATGCTGATCCTCAGCAGCGAGGCGAGCAGCACGATGACCTCCGTGGGCAACATGGAGGCGCGGATGATCCGCGCCAGCGAGAAGGCGATGGACCGGATCGCCTGGGACCTGCGGATGTCGGGCGCGCAGACGCTGAACGGCCGCGAGTACCCCTACGTCTTCGACAATGGTGCGGCAGCGGATGGCTTCGAAGCCTACGCCTATGTCCCCGCGCCGATGGCGGCGCAGCCAGGGGAGGCGGACTTCGGCATCATGCGCTCGATCGTGCTGTGCATGCCCAGCGACCTCGATGGCGATGGTCGACCGGAGATCGATGCCGACGGCGATGGAGTGCCCGAACTCGACGGCAACGGCGATGGCACGCCCTCGGATGATCCGGTGGACATCGCGGCCTGGAATCCGGCCGAGGCCATGGTGCATCCGGAGTCGCGTCTGGTCTGGGACTTCAGCGACGTGGCGTACAAGGTTCGCGTCGGCCCGACCGGAGAGAACGAGCTCGTTCGGCTCGTCTCCAACGGAGCCGAGGGGACCGAGGTGCTCGCCCGCGGCGTCGAGCGCATCCAGTTCGACACGCCGGCGAGCGCGGGGTTCACGATCCCGACGGGCTCGATCCGCGTGCGACTCTTCTTCCGCGTCGCCGACGAGGAAGGACATATCTACCGGAGCCGCCGCGAGGTGATCGTGCGGCCCCGGAACTCCTGATCGCAGCTGGTCGTGGCGCGACCGGTGATCGGGGTGGTGGTGAGGCAGGCCGCGAGGCCAAACAATGCGGGGCTTCGATTTCGAAGCTCTGAGGGGAGCAACAGTAGCGATGAAGGTCAGAAGTCAATTTTCGGGTCCGTACCACGGATCCAGTGTGTCGCTGCATGGCGGCCCGCGAAGCGGTCGCGAGGGCATTGCGCTCGCGTACGCGGTCTTTGGAACGTTCGTGGTCGCCAGCATGGTGTCCGTGATGTTCACCATGGCCGGCGTCAGCGACAAGCAGGCGGACATCAAGCGCGGCAAGTCGAAGGCGAGGCTGCTTGCGGAAGGTGCCCTGAGCACGGTCGAGAAGGACGTGCAGACGGCGCTCGCGAACTGGGACTCGCCGCTCGGCGCGGGCACCCGGACACTGGGCGGGGTGGACGTCGACTTCCGGGTCGACGCGATCGGCGACGAGGCCACCCTGACGGATCCATCGGGTATCTTGCGCATCGTCCAGCCCTATGAGCTGCAGACGCGCGCACGGGTCGATGGCGTCGTCGCGTCGGCCCACAAGATGGTCAACGTCGAGTGGACGCCGCTGTTTCAGTTCGCCGTCTTCTACGACCAGGACCTGGAGATCCACGCGGGTCCGGACATGACGCTGAGCGGGCGCGTTCACTCCAACCGGGACATGTTCCTGGGCGGCGGGTCGACCATCACGATGGACACGAACTATGTCCGTGCCGTCGGAGGGATCTTCAGGTCGAAGAAGGACGGCTCGGCGGCGGGCGGCAACGTCGATATCCGTCGCTGGGTGGCGAACCCTTTCGACCCGGCCGAGCCCTCCGACTTCAACCGGATGTTCAGTCAGGGCCAGCTTCCTGTTTCGTCGCTCAGCGGCTACGACAGCGCGTTCCGTGACGGCTTCGACGCCGACGGGGACGGGGACTTCAATGATGCCGGCGACTGGCTGCCCTTCGAGTTCGGCGCGGCCGAGTACTGGAGCGAGGCCGCTGGCTACGCAGGTGGCTCGGGCCAGACGGTCATGACGGGCCAGCATGGCGTGCAGGAAGCGGTGACGCCGAACGTCGGCTCCATCGCGGCCTTCGAACCCGACGGTTCCAAGGGCTACTTCCACGAGAACGCCGGGCTCTCGATCCTCGTCGACGGAACGACGATCACCGTCACCGACGCAGACGGCCACGACGTGACGGCGCTCATCGCTCCGGCGCTGACCCTGACGGACATCGCGGACACGCGCCAGTCCGGTGGCGACGCAGTGCGGACCCGGGTGCTGGAGATCGACATGGGCATCCTGAACGCCACCTCGTACTTCCCGCCGAACGGGCTCATCTACGCGGCCCACATGAACATGGGGGAGGGCACCGAAGCCCACGGGGTGATGCTGACGAACGGATCGGAGCTTGCGGCGAACCTGACGGTCGCTTCCGAGAGCCCGGTCTACGTGCACGGCGACTACAACACGGTCGACAAGAAGGCGGCGGCGGTGATCGGCGACGCGGTGAACTTGCTCTCGAACAGCTGGGACGGTTCCAAGCAGGCGGGCAGCCTGCCCGGTGCTTCGGAGACGACCTACAACTTCGCGATGATCACGGGGAGCTACGGTTCGGAGGAGGACCGGTACAACGGCGGCCTGGAGAACCTCCCGCGTTTCCACGAGAACTGGAGCAACATCCCCTGCAACATCTCGGGATCGTTCGTGAACATCTACGACAGCGAGCACGCGACGGGCGACTGGCGCTATGGCGCCGACCGCTACACCGCACCCCGGCGAAACTGGGAGTACGACCGGTCGTTCAACTCGATCCAGGGCTTGCCCCCCTTCTCGCCGATGGCGGTGTCGGCCAAGGCCGTGGTGAGCTGGTAGGAAGAGGCTCGGGAGGCGTTCGGTTTCGCCCTTGGAGTTAGAGAAGAGCCCCTCGATCTGGAAAACAGGTCGAGGGGCTCTGTTCTGAACCGTGGGGCGAAACCGAACGGGTGTCGGCCTCGCCGGGGGGGGCGTGTTTACTGGAACGTCACCGAGTAGCCGCGCGTGAAGTTCGACGTCACGCCCGGGTTCGCGTCGCGGTGCCACAGCTGGAAGTTCAGCGTGTCGCCCGGCGCCACCGCGATGGCTCCGGTCGGCTGCGGGATCGAGGTCGCATCGATCACGACCGGGATCTCACCGAAGAGGCCCGAGTTGCCGATCTGGTTGATGTACCGACCGGTGCTGGAGCCGACGCACAGGTTGCCCTGGCTTCCGGCCGGGTTCTGGACGAACGCCTGGTTCGGCGACACGACGAAGTAGCCGTTCACGTTCGGGGGCAGATCGATCGCGAGCAGCGACAGGTTGTTGTTCGCGACCACGTTCGAGCCGCTTCCGATGATCAGGCCGACGCGGCCCGCGGAGTTCTGGTTGGCGTCGCAGTAGAGCGAGCCGATGCCGTCGCCGCAGGCGATGTCCGTGACCTTGAAGTCATCGATGGCCGCCTCGACGATCGAGCCCGTTCCCAGGTCCGACGCGATGAAGCGCATGCGCATCTGCGACGTCGGAGTCACGAGCGAGCTGACCTCGAAGGAGTGCTCGATCCAGCCGCCGGACGTGCCAGCACCGGACGGTCCGACCTGTTCCACAAGGGTCCAGGAGGAGCCACCGTTGTTGGAGATCTCGACCCGGAAGACGTCCGCGTTCGGCGCGCCGCCCTGGTCGTTCGAGTACCAGCGGAAGTACGACACGATGGGCGCGTCCAGGCTGGCCATGTCGATCACCGGCGTGAGCAGCGTGGTCGTGCCGCCGTCGACGTCGTTGTCGCCGAGGCCGCCGCCTGCCCCGCCCTGCCCCGTGAACCAGCAGCTGGTGCCGGAGGGCGTGTGGTCGTCTTCCGGCTGGGCGCCGGTCCCGATCGGGTTGCCGCGCGTCCAGATACCGGTGGTCGCCGTGTCGCCAGCGGCGCCGCCGACCCAGCCTGCGGTCGTTTCCATGTCGTCGCTGCGTGCCACGATGAGCTGATCGCCGATGAGACCCGCGAACGTGGTCGTCGGTGCGCCCTCGGGAGCCGTCGCCGTTTGCCCGCTCATGGAGCCCGCCTGGATGTACCAGTTGACGGCGGTTCCGCAGGGAAGCGCGGGAAAGTTCGCGGTGTAGCTGGTGCCGCCGTTGCTGGCGAGGGCGACCGAGGTCGCGCCTGCACCGATGTCGTAGACGAGCACCGGGGACGACGGGTCGAGGGCGCCGGGCAGGAGCTCGGTGATCGTCACGTCCACGCTCGCGCCGCTCGGGTCGATGAGCTCGGGCGCCGCCGCGACGAGCTGGACTTCCAGCTCGGGCTCTTCGACCGTCCAGACGAACAGACCGCTCTCGATATCGCTACCGATGACGACGCCGCTCGGAAAATACGGGTAGCAGCTCCAGAGGCCGTTGAACGAGGCCGAGGTGCTCGTCGGAGCCGTATCGAAGTACGCCATCTCCGTCGGGTTGTCGAGGTTCGCGAGGTCGAACACGCGGAGACCCGACGTGTAGTTCGCCTGGAACAGCTTCCCGTCATGCGAGTACATGTTGTGCCCGATCGCGGGGTCGCCGTTGTCGAACTGGCCGATGTACGTGGCGTTGGCCGGGTCGGAGACGTCGAAGATGTGCGTCGTGGTCAGGCTGACCGAGTTGCCCTCGTCCAGCTCATCGCCGAGGTAGAACCGCGTGCGGTCCTCGGAGAGCCAGCCCTGGTGGCTGTACTCGCGCGAGGGGTACGCGATCTGCGAGAGCACGACCGGGTTGGCCTTGTTCGTCACGTCGACGACGGTGAGTCCGGTGTCCTGGAATCCGCCGTTGAGACCGGCGCAGCAGTAGGCGATCTCGCGACCCGCGAACGCGCCGGTCGTGTAGGTCACGACCTGAACGTCGTGGACGTAGCGGGTGTTCCACTGGCCGACGAACACCGGGTTGCCCGGGTTCGCGAGGCTGTAAATACGCAGGCCGTTCGACCCGCCGCCCGAACGGTAGAGGAAGCCGGAGTCCTCGTCGATCGCGACGTTGTGCGAAGCGTCGGTGCCGTTGCCGGTGATGGTGGTCTCGAGGCTGACCACACCGTTGTCGACGTTCGAAAGGTTGATCACCTGGATACCGTTGCCGCCCTCGGAAACCGTGTAGGCGCGGTCCTGGTAGGTCTTGATGTCCCGCCAGGTGCTCGAGGGACCAGGGATGCGCTGGATCACGACGGGAGCGCCCGGGTTCGTGATCTCGACGACCACGGTGGCACTGGTCGTTCCCATGAGCGCGTACTCGCGGCCCGATGGGGAGACGTAGCCCCAGCAGTCGTTGCCGTTGTCATTGCCGTTTCCGAGGTCCCCAAGGGTGAGCCATGACTCGAGCTGAACGCCCGAGGCCGGGAAGCCCGACGAGGCCGCCGTGTTCGCGCCGCCACCGGGAAGCAGGGCCCCCATGGGGACGCCCGCCTGGAAGCCGCTGCCCGCGACGGGAGGCTTGCGATCCAGGATCTTGGGATCGTCTTCGTGGGCCACCGCGGAGGCGGCGAAGGTCAGGCCGAGCCCGGTCAGCGCTAGCGAGTAGCGAAGAGCCGTTCGGCCCGACGACCGGTGAGTTGGAGATGCGGTCATGGTCGATGGGAGAGGGAGAGGGGGGATCCGGGCTCCTGGAGCCTGCCACGGCCAGAGCGGTGGCGGAAGACCCCGGGAAAAGGTAGCCCGCTTTGGGCGGACCAGTGGGAGAGTGACGAAGAGAGAGAGGGGCTGGCGATCGCTCAGCGCGTGCCAGATCGAGACGGATACTGCGCAGAAGGCCGGCGGGTACGGCTCACCGGGAGCGCCTGGCCTTCCAGGGACTCCAGGAAGGCCATGAGGTCCACCTTCTCGCTGTCAGAGAGACGCAGGGGGACGAGAATCTGTTCCTGGTGATGATTTCTTCCCGAGGCCCCTTCGAGCTCGGAGTAGAACTCCAGCACGCTGGCCAGATCCGGCATCTGTCCCTGGTGCATGAACGGCGCCCGATCGGCCAGGTTCCGCAGGCTGGGCGTGCGGAATTCTCCCCAGCTCGTGGAGGACTCGGACAGGCTCTGGATCTCCGGGCCCCTCGGCCCGCCGGGATCGTCGCTGTGGGGCCCCGCCGCGTTGAAGGGGCTCGCCTTGAGCACCGCGGTCCCGGCGTACCGCCCCGGGTCGATCGGCTCGTCCCCGTGCAGCGTCGGAAGAGAGTTGTTGTGGAACTCGCCGTCCGAGAAGTTCGGGCCGTTGTGGCAGAGCGTGCAGTTGCCCTTTCCCAGGAAGAGCGCCAGCCCGCGCTGGGCGGCGGGGCTGAGCGCGGCGAGCTTCTCCGGGTCCTCTTCGTTGAGTCCCTCCACGAAACGATCGAACGGCGCGTCCCCGCGCACCAGCGTCGCCTGGTAGGCGGCGAGGCACTTGCCGACGTTCACGAACACCAGGTCGATCGCGTCTCGTACGTCGGGCGGGAGCTCCTCCCAGTGCGCGACGGTCTCCGGCCAGGCCTCCTCGTCGGCGCCATCGATGCGCAGACGCGGCCGCGCGCCGAGCGCGCGCTGCCCCTCGTCGCCCCACTCCAGCGCGAGGGCCGGGATCTCGCCGAAGAGAGCTTCGTAGGCGGCGCGCAGGCCTTCGTCGGCGGCGATTTCCAGCGCGACCCGTCCGCGGTTCGTCCCCATCTCGCGCGGGTCCTCGATCGGGTCGAGCGCCTGCATCCAGAGGGAATCCGCGCGCCCGTCCCACGTCAGCCAGCGATGGTACGCGACGTTCCAGAGCGTCGGCGTGTGGCGGTTGCCTTCTGAGATCCCGAAGGCGAGCTGGCGCCCGTCGGTGAAGCCTGTCTTCGGATCGTGGCAGGTCGCGCAGGAGACCGCCCCGTTCGCGGAGAAGCGTTCGTCGAAGAAGAGGCGCTGCCCCAGCGCGGCGGCGGCGGGATCCGCGGCGACTCGGTTCGTCCGATCGACGGGCGGCGGCGGCAGCGGAGACAGCGCGTTGACGCGACCGAGCAGCGCGTCCGTCACCTCGAACTCGAGCGCATCGAGCGGCGACGCCTGGCCTGCGTCGGAGAACGTTTCCGAAGCGTCGTTGGCGTCACTTCGGGCGCCCGAATCGTTGGGATCCGAGCACCCCGCCGCCAGGAACAGCGTGAGGAGAAGAGCGCTCGTGCCTTTCAAAATTCGAGCTTGGTGCTCGCCTGCGCGCGCTCGATGCGCGGCCCTCGGGTGACGTCGACGTGGAATTCCCAGTGTCCGATCATGTGGAAGAGCAGTCCCTCGGCGGTGTAGCGCCCTGGCTCTCCCGCGGCGACGAGCGCGACGTCCCGCGTCATCCCGTGGTCGTGTGCAGGCATGCGCGCGTCGAGCGTGATCGCGTCGAACTCGGTGAGCGGCTCGCCGGTCGCGTGCTCCGTGACCAGAAGCTCGACCTGGAACGGCTCGTTCAGCGGGATGGGGCCACCCTTCGGGGTGATGGCGATGTCGAAGGTTTCGCGGCTGGAGCTGGCCGTCATCGTCGGGCCATCGGGCGAGGCGGCTGGTGTCGCGGGGTCGGCGGCGGCCCGGGTGCTGGTGGGTGCAACGCTGGCGTCGTTCGATCCGCCGCAGGCGGCAAGGGTCAGCACGAGAGCCCCGAACGCGCCCGCCGCGCTAGCGGGGCGCTGGGTCGCGGCCCTTTCGCTCGGAGTGGGGCCGCTCGGAGTCACGCCGTCTGGAGTCGGGTAGAGCTGGTTCATCTCGTCTTGCCTCCGGCAGCCCGCAGCGGCGCCGTATAGAGTCGACCGCCGAAGCCGTCCAGGAAGTTCCCTTCGAGTCCAAAGATCTGGCCGCGGTGGTTGCCATGGTCCAGAACGATCAGTCGGCCGCCTGAGGTGATCCCGAGACCGCGCGGTTCGTGGAACTGGGACCGGCCGAGCCCGGTCTCGCCGAAGCCGCCCGTGTGTTCGAAGAGGCCCGTCGCGGCGGATCGGTCGAAGACCTCGACCCGATCGCGCGCGGCGTCGGTGACCCACACCCGTGACCCGTGGGCCACGGCAGCGGCGGGCGCGACGAGGAGTCCTTCACCGAGGCTGCCGAGGCGCTTGCCATCGAGGTCGAACTCGAGCACCCGGCCATGCTGCAGAGAGTCGGAGGACGTAGCTGCCTGGGAGGCGCCGCCGAATCCATCGAGGACGAGAAGCGTGCCAGTCGGCGTGGCCGTCAAGCCGACGATCCCGACGATCGGATCATCCTTGGACGCGCCGATGCGGCGGAGGATCTGAAGGTCATCATCGAGGAGCACCACCGTGTCGGTGGCCATGTCGACCACTGCGATCAAGGGCTGAGCCGCCTGCTCTCCCGGAGGCGTGACGAGCGTGACGTCGCCGGGCAGGACCCCGAGGGCGCCGAGGTCGATCGCGTCCAGCACGATCTCCAGTTCGGGGTTCTGGCTGAGCGGCTCGTTCGGCTTCACGTCCAGCCGAGCGCGCGTGAGCCTGCGATTCCCGCGATCGGTGACGAGGAGCCTTCGCCCCTCGTCCGCGAGGTGCACGCCGATGGGGGTGCGAACCATGCCGAGCCGCTCCCCGTAGCCGAAGACCTCGGAGATCTTCACCGGTCCATCGCCGCGCATGTCATGGATCAGCACGCGATGGCTCTCGGGTGACAGCGTGGCGAGGTACTGGCCGCTCGTCGAGATCAGCTCCCCGAGGTGAGCGCTGGGGGCACCGAGGCCGGCGCGGGTCGGGTCGGCCTTGGGCTCAGGGCCAGGACCTCGCCCGAAGATCTGGATGCGGTCGTCGAGCGGCTCGACGATCGCGACGACGACAGCGTCACGGTCGATCGCGATGTCGCGCGGGTAGTGCAAGGAGCCATCGCCCTCGCCGGGCCGAATCGCGTGGACGCCGAAGCGGTAGCGCAGCCCATCGTTCGTGTCGCCGGGCCGCTCCTGATCGAACGCCTGCACGCGGTGGTTCTCGGTATCGGCCACGAAGATGAGACCGTCCGCACACTCGATGCCGCCTGGCGACGCGATCAGCGAAGGGAAGAATCCCCAGTCGCTGAAGCTGGAAACGTAGGTGCCGTCGAGCTGGAAGCGATCGATCTGGTGGCGCGCGCCGTCGGCGACCAGCAGCCCGACGGGGGCCTCGCCCTCGCCGGCAGCGGCCTCGGCCGAGGGAAGAAACGCGACGGCCAGCGGCTCGTTCAGGGCCGCGTCGGCCCGGAACTCGGTCCAGACCGAGGACTTCAGATCGAGGAGCTGAGCGCGCCGATTCCCGGTGTCCGCGACGCAGAGATGGGTCGGCGCACCCGAGTGCCGCGGCCAGACCTCGACATCGGTTGGAAACAGAACCTCGCCAACGCCGGTGCCTCTTCCGGCGAGGCGAGTGGAGGTCCCGTCCGGCGCGAACCGCCAGACGGCGTGCTGGACGTCATCGGTGGCGTACACGTTGCCCTTCCCGTCGACGGCGATTCCTGTCGGCCTCGTGAGGACGCCGACGCCCGCGCGGGCGATGGTCCGGCCGGCGCTCTGGCCGGAGAAGGACGCGTCGATGCCGCTGAGGGCACGCAGGCCCGCAGGACTGGCAGCGCTTCCGGCCTCGGCGACCCAGAGCGCGTTCTCCTCGTCACCCGCGGGCCCGAAGGCCGCTGCCACGGGGCGCGCGAGGGCGTCGACCGTGCCGATGTACTCGCCCAGGTGGGACTCTTGGATCGCGGAAATCGCGCTGAACGGGGCACAAAGCGCCAGGACGAAAGGAAAAAGCATCGGAAGGAGTCTACGCGGGCGTCCCCGGGGAATCGAACCCCGCTTACGTCAGAGTTGAGGCACCCACGCGGCCGTTCGGCTGGTTCAGCGCTGGCCCCGGGATTGACTTCTGTCCATGACTTCATCCATCGAGATTGGAATGGGGATAGCTACGATCGGGCACCCACGGGGGGAGCGCACATGAACCAGCAGCACCAGTTGAACGATCATCTCGAGACCACGGGGCAGGCCCTCGAGACCACGAAGCCGGCCGGTCCGGTCATCGTGCCGTTCTCCAGTCCCGTTCGTGGCCCGGAAGCCTTCCGATCCGCGCGGGCGGCGCGCGAGCGCGTCCAGGCTGGCCTCAGCGCATCCGCAGCCGCGCTCGCTGCCGTTTCCCTGCCCGCGCAGCCCCACGCGGACGTGACCCCGATCGGCGTCTCGAAGCCGGTCGCGATCGCGAAGCCCGCCGAAGCGGAGCGCAGCACGAGCGAGGTCCTCGGCGACACGATCCGCCGCTGGGCGCGGCCTACGACGATCGAGGAACTCAAGAACCGAGGCGTCCAGAACCTCAGGAGCATCAGCATGTCGCGCGTCGGCGCGCTCCTGGAGAAGGCCGTGAATCGTGCGCTGATCGAGCGCACGCTGGAGAGCGATACGGACGAGGCGCTCACCCTGTCGACGACCGCGCGGGAACAGTTCGTCCGTCTCACGCAGGCCGAGGTGACGGGGAGCCAGCCCACCGATCTGCTCCCTCATCTCGTTGAAGAGAAGCCGCTGCACGAGCGCGCGACCTCGACCCTCGACCGACTTCGCCGTGAACTCGACGACCGCCGCCGCGTCCTGGCCGACCGCGAGAAGCAGCTCTCGGACGGCGACCTCGATCAGGCGGAGGACTCGAAGCTCGGCAACATGATGCGCGAGCTCTTCGCCGAGCACGCGGGCGTCGACGATCGCCTGCTGGAGCGCGAGGTCCTGGACCTCGTCCTGGGCGAGCTCCGCACCTCGCGCCGCCGGGCGCGGATGGCGCGACTCGAAGAACACCAGCGCGAGATCGGAACCCTCGAGCGCCGCATCACGAAGCTCTCCGCCCTCCTGGGCGAAACGGAGGACGCGCTCCGCCGCATTCGAGCGGGCAAGCGCGTCGACCCCGGCGTGAGTTCGATCTACGACGAGGTCCAGGGCCTCGGCCCGGAAGACGAGCAGTTCGAACAGAAGTCCGAACTGATGCGCAGCTTGTTCGAGGCGAACCTGGCGCTGAGGAAGTAGCGGACTCCGACGGCAGCGACGGGATCAGCGAAGCGCTTCCAGGCAATCAGAACGAACGCGCTCGGCGGCATCATTCTCTGCCGACCACTTCAGTGCAGCGATGGCGCGTTCGTTGTCCATCTCGCCCAGTAGTTTCGCCGCGTCGCCGCGGATCTCCGGGTTGGAGTCGTTGCGCAGCAGATCCGTCGCCTTGAGGAGGATGGATTCTTCCGAGAGGCCGCGCAGGCCGCCGATGACGTCCTCGCGACGTTCGCCCTCGATGGGCTGATCGAGTAGCCAGAGGGCTTCGGCGATGACCTCGGCGTCGCGAGGATCGCTTCCGTCGGTCATCTCTCCATGGCGCAGCAGGCGCAGCAGGTGGATCTTCCGCTCGCTCGGCGTGCCCCGGTCGAGGAATTCAGTCCGCCAGAGCTGGGTCTCTTCCAGGCGAGTCAACTTCTGTTTCGGTGGCTCCGTCACGGCACGCGTCGGCTTCACGGCCTTGGTGGGGTCCGCGTCAACTGCGACGACAGACGGCGAAACGCGCGGACTGACCACCGGGACGGCGAACTGTTCGTCGCCGGCGGCCCTGGCTCGCTCGGGGCGCGGCGCAGGGATCGAGGGATCTGCCAGCTCGTCCTTGGTCAGGAGTACCAGCACTGCCCCGCAAGCGGCGGCAGCGATAAGGAGGGTCAGGGTGAGGCGTGTGCTGACTTCCATCCATTCGATAGAATACCCACCGGCTTCGGTCAGCGGACAGAAATCGACGGAATTACGACCGTCGTGTCCCGCGTTGCCCTGGCGGTATCGCACCTGGCGGTACCGCCGAACTGTCACGTGGACGAGAGTTCGGGAGCATGCCGATGTCTGACGATGTGGCGGGATTTACCGGGGAGTGAGGGTCGCGTTAGCCGCACGCCTTCCAGTTAGGGGATGGCACAAAACCTCCACTCCGCACTCGTCGACCTCCTCCGAGACATCTACTTCGCTGAGAAGCACCTCACCAAGGCCATTCCCAAGATGGCGAAAGCCGCAGAGAACGAAGAACTGACCGCCGCCTTTCAGGGCCACGTCGAGGAGACGCGCGGCCAGGTCGAGCACCTTGAGAAGGTCTTCGGCCTTCTTGATCTCAAGCCCCGGGCCAAGACCTGCGAGGCGATCAAGGGACTCATCGAAGAAGGCGAAGAGATCATCGAAGAGAACGAGGCCGGCTGCGTGCGCGACGCTCTCCTGATCGCTGCTGCCCAGAAGGTCGAGCATTACGAGATCGCCACCTACGGCACCATGTGCCAGTGGGCGGACGTTCTGGGACTCACCGACGTGAAGAAGCTCCTCGGGGAGGTTCTTGATCAGGAAGAGTCGACCGATAAGAAGCTGACCAAACTGGCGAAAGCGATCAATCGCGAGGCCGCGATCGCCTGAGATCCTGAGCAAGAATGGCTCTGGCTCGACGCGCATCCGCGTAAGCGGATGCGCCAGCGACGACGAACAGCCTGCAAAATGGAATTTTGCTCAGGCTGTGAGACCCTGGAGGTACCGAACAGGGCGGTACATCCTCTCCTCTCCGCGCAGCGCTACCGGTGGAAAACGGGCAGCGTGTCGTCCGGCAGCGCGAGGAACAGGACGTTGCACGCCGTGGCGTAGACGGCTCCGTAGAGGTTTCTCTGGGCCATGCCGTTCGCGTAGCGCACATCCTGCCAGGAGCCGTTGGCGAGCTGCAGGCCCAGGAGTTCGCGCATCTCCGGCTCGGCCCACGCGCGGTAGCGTTTCGTGTCGCGCAGGTGCCAGAGGGCCTGGCTCAGGTAGAAGCGCTCGTAGTAGGGGAAGGGGGACTCGTTGCCGATCGGGTTTTCGCTTCGCACCAGCAGCTGGCGCCACAGGTAGTCGTAGCCCTCCTCGAACGCGGGACCTGAGTAGACGCCCGCGGCCTGCAGGGTGGCGAGGCCCGCGGCCGTTAGGGCCACGCTCGTCTTCGGGTCGCCGAGGCCGTAGCGGAAGCCGCCGAGCTTCGAGCTGTCCTCGCCCTGCCGCAGCTCCAGGATCTGGAGCTTGCCCATGTAGTCCACGGCGCGCGCGATCGTGTCCGGATTCACGTGGACGCCCACGTCGTCGGCGGCACGCAGCGCCTGCAGAAGCGCGACCGTCACCGACCCCTCGTGCTGGATCGAACGGTACGCCTCGTAATACCAGCCACCCTCGGCGCCCTGGGAGATCTCGATCCGATTCACCGCAGCCTTCAGCGCCTCGCCGATCTTCCGCCCGAGCGGCGTGCCCGGAGAGACGGTGTAGGCCTCGGCGAGCGCGAGCGTCGCCAGCCCATGGCCGTGCGTTCGTGAGAGCTTGTCCCCTTGGTCCTCGATGAAGCCGGGGTAGGGGTCGGCGTCGCCCTGGACGCTGGCGAGCAGGTACTCGATGGCCCGGGTGACGTTCTGCTGGTGGGGGCCGCGGTTGAGCGTCGAGCCGCCCGCCATCCACGCGAGCGCCGTGAACGCCGTGATGGCGAGGGGCGCGCGGCTGTCCGCGCTCGCGTCACCGACCGCCATCGAGCCGTCGCGCGATTCCTGGCGCGAGGCGAGCCAGTCGAGCGCACGGCGAATCGACTCGACGCGCTCGCCGTCGCCCTCGGAGGGATAGGGGCGAAGCTCGGGATCGTCGGCGCCGCTCTGGATCTTCGGGCCGACGACGATGGGTTCCGTGAAGGAGCCTGTGACGGAACCAGTGCGCTGGACCCCCGCGATCAGGGGACGATCAGGCACGGGCGCCATCGAGGAAGTCGTGGCCAGCAGCAGCGAAGCTACCAGCACCGAAGCGAAGAGCTGCATGGGGGAGTCGAAGCGGGCGCAGCGCGCGTCTACTTGCCGGATCGTCGGTTCAATCGCTTGTAGTACGAGTCGACCCAGTCGCGGTAGCGCGGCGGCACGTCGTCGCTCACTCCGTTCTGGAACGTCTTGCGCAGGTGGACCGGCAGGTCGCCCCACTCCTCGTTGCCGGTCGCGTTCGAGGCCTCACCCGTCTCCGACTTCGGCTGGGGTTGGCCCGGCCCATCCGGACCGCCCTTCTGCTCCTGGCCGCCCTTCGGCTCGTTGCCGCCAGGCTGCTGGTCCTGCTGCTGCTGTTCCCCGGGCTTCTTGCCCTGTTCTTCCGGCGACGCGCCCTTCTCTTCACGCTGGCTCCCGCCGGGCGTCTGGCCCTGCTTCGGCATGCCGGACGAAGGCGGGGGAGGGCCGCCCTGGCCGCCGCCCGATCCCGGAGGACCCTGCTGCGCCGCGATCTCCAGGATGCGATCGATCTCGGTGCGCGCGGCCTCCGACTGGCTGCGGCTCGCCTCCAGGATCTGACCGATGCCGCTCGCGCTGGCACCGGACGCGTTCTCGGCCTCTCGGATCAGCTCGTCGATGCCCGCTGCGCCGATCTCGGACGAGCGCGAGCTATCGCCGGTGCTCGCCTCGAAGAGCAGCTCACTGACGCGCTGGAGGCGCTTGTCCACCTTGATGAACAGCTCCCTCATCTCCTCCTCGCTCGCGCCCGCGGGCTCGGACCTCTTGAGCGGGTCGAGGTCGCGCAGGTCCTTGTCCTTCTCCTTCGGGGGCTCGACCGGCTTCTCCTTCTCCTGTGGCACAGGGGGCAGGGAAGGCGGTGGCTGAATGGGGGGCGCGGTGGAGTCCTGCGGAGTCGCCGCCGCGCTTCCGCACAGTAGCGCCGCCAGGCTTGCCGAGGCGAGGATGCGGTTCGTGATCGTTCTGCTGCCCATGGTGTTCCTATGGATCATCGGTCGTCTCCTTGCTCGTCCGTTTCTGCTCCGTCGTCGCCGGAGGCATCGGGTTTCGGGCCACCCGGACCCTCCATGCCGATCCCGAGGCGGCTGCGCATCTCGCTGAAGAGCTGATGGATGCGCTCGCTCCGGGTCGCCAGGCGCAGGAGGTCGCGTCGGATCAGCGGATCGAGGTCCTCGCCCGCGTCGATCTGCGGATAGAGCTCGCGCACCTGGTCGATGCGATCGAGCACTTCGGTCTCCATCTTCTGCAGGAGCTTCAGCTCTGCCACGTCCGGGACGAGCTGCTGCTTCCGCTCCCCCTGGTCCTGCTGCTGTTGCTGCTCGTCCTTCTTCTTCTCTTCCTCGGCCCGGCGGTCGAGTTCCTCACGGAGCGCGTCCTCCAGCCAGCCGAGGCCGTTCTCGACGTCCGACTGCAGGGCCTGGGTTCGCTCGCCCGAGTCGTAGTCGCCGCTGTCGCCGAGGTCCTTCGCGACGCGCTTCAGATCGCGCGAAGCGCGATCGAGCACTTCCGCGAACACCAGCGTCCCCTCGGCCGTGATCGCCTCGACGATCGAGTCGATGCGGCTGGCGAGCGCCTCTTCCTCCCGCGCGATGTTGCGCAGTCGAATCCGCATCGAGCGCGAGACCTTCGACTCACCCTCGCGGGACGCATCGACCTCGCGCGTCTCGTTCATCGCGTTCTGGTGAAGTCCACGGATCTCCTGGACCTCTTCGGCGATGCGGAACAGGAGCTCTTCCTGGCGCAGCGACTCGTACTTCTCTTCCTCGTCCTCGAGGTCCTTCAGCGCTTCCTCGATCTTCTGCTCGGTCTCCTCTTCGTTCTGGACGGCTTCGTCGAGCTGCTGCTGATCGAGGGACTCGGCTGCCTCCGCGGCTTCCGACGCGGCCTGCTGGAGCGCCTGGCTCGGCTGGTCGAGGCCCTCGCGCTCCTGGTTGCGCTGCGCCAGCTCCAGGAGCTTCTTCTCGATCTCCTTCTGGCGCTGAGCGAGTTCCTCGGCCTTCTGCTTCTGCGCTTCGGTCTGCGGCTGAGCCCCCTCGGCCGCGCTCCGCGCCGCGTCCTCCAGGGCATCGAGCGCTTCCCGCTGCGCCTCGGCGGCGTCGGTGCGCCCGGCGGGCTGCTCGAGGGCCTCGGCGGCCTTCTGCATCGCTTCGGCGGCGCGTTCGAGGGCTTCCGTGGTTTCCTGGGCCGCTTGTGGTTCCATGGCCGCGGACTCGGTGGCATTGGCGATGGCCTGGGCTTCCCGGGCAAGGGCTTCCTGCGCCGCCTTGGCCGCGTCCTGCGCCTTCTGGCCCGGATCGCCCTGGGGGCTCGAAGCGGACTGCGCTTGCGCGATGGCTTCCTGGAGCTTCTGGGTGGCTTGCTCGAGTTTCTCGGCAGCTTCCTGTGCCGCTTGTTCTGCGCGCTCCTGGGCCTCGGCAGCCTGTTCTGTCGGGCCTGACTCGGAGGAGGGGGAGCCCTGCTGTTGGGATCCTTCCTGCTGGGATCCCTCTTGCTGGGAGCCCTGCTGCTGCGATCCTTCCTGCTGGGAGCCCTGCTGCGGCGAACCCTGCTGCGGCGAACCCTGCTCGCTGGAACTCTCCGCGCTGGCCGCCTGCTCCGCCTGACGCCCGGCCTCCTGCGCCGCCTTCGAAGCCGCCGCGGCCGCTGCCGACGCGCGCTCCATCGCGGCCTGCGCCTCGCTGATCGCCGATGCCACCTCTTCCGCGCCCGCCAGCGGATCCGAGCCCACCGAACCCTCCGCCGCGCGCTGTGCGTTCTCCGCGAGCCGTTCCGCCGCCTGCGCCGCCGACTTCTGCCCGCTCATCAGGTCGTCCGCTTCGCGCGCGCTTCGACCGAGCGCACGGTCCAGCGCGCTGAGCGCTTCCGTCGTCGCCGCAGCGGCTTCCTTTGCGCTCTCCTCGGCCGCCTGGTCCGCCTGCGCCTGGGCCTCCGAACCGGCCTGTGCCTCGGCCGCCTGCTCTTCCGACCGGCCCCGCGCCTCGGAGGCGTTCTGCGCCGCCTTCAGGTCGTCCGCGATCTCGGCCGCCGCCTGCGCCGCGTCCGTGCGATCGCCCGCGGTGGCCTTCGTCGCGAGCGCGTTCGCCTTCGAGAGCGCCGACTCGCGCGCCGCGTCCGCGGCTTCACGCCGCTCACGCGCCATCGCTTCCAGCGCCTCGGCGCTCGCGTCCGCCCGCGCCGCTGCCGCCGCGCGCTCTTCCTGGCTCGACTCCGCCGCTCCGCTCTTGGCCATCGCGGCCGCTGCCTCGCGCACCTCTTCGGCCGCCGCGCGCATTCCCGCGTCCTGCGTGATCTCGGCCTTCCGCTCCAGGCTGTCGGCCATCTGGTCGAGCTGGCCCGCGGACGCGCGTGCGTCCGCCCGCGCCTCCTCCTGCGAGCCGGCCTGGCTCCGCGCCTCGGCGGCCGCCTCGCGCAGCGCTTCCGCCGCCGAGTCGAGGTCTGTCGCGCGCGCTTCGTCCGAGCGCGCCTTCGCGAGCTGCGGGCGCATCTCGCTCAACGTTGCGCGATCGGCCGCGCTGGCTTTCGTCAGCTGCTCGGCGCGTTCGCGCTGCTCCTCGGTGAGCCCCTGGAGTTCGTCGAGGAGCTTCTCCGCGTCGAACAGCCCGGACTCCTGGGCCGACTTCTCGTTCTTCCTGAGTTCGTCTCGCTGGGCCTCCAGCGCTTCCTGGATCCGATCCTGGATCTCGCGCTGCTCGGCGGTGGTGGACTCGTCGCGGAGCTTCTGCGTGTCCTCCTTGAGCTGCTTCTCCTCGGAGCTCAGCTCCTGGAGCGCTTCCTTCACTTCGCGAAGATCGGCGAGGTTCTCCTCGATGTTGTCGGCGGAATCGCGCCGCTGGAGAATGTCGAGCAGCTTCGTGACCCGCGCGACGACGCGTTCACCGCGCTCGATCGCGGCGAGGTAGCGCCCGCTCTTCAGGTCGTCGTTGGCGGTGCCGATGAGTTCCTCCAGCGTCCGTCCCTCCGCGTCCTCGGGTCGCTCGTCGAGCAGCTCGATCGCCTTGCGCAGGAGGGCGGCAGCCTCCGGGCGACCGTCGGCTTCGAAGCGCGGCACGAGCTTCGAGATGCGCGTTCGGAGCTGGACGATCTGGCGCTGGATGAGCTCCTGCTCGCTGGCGCGCGCCGCGATCCAGCGCGTGTCGGTCGGCCCGTCCTGGGCCGCAGCGGCGGGTGCCAGAACGCCAGAGGCCAGCGTGAGCAGCGAAGCGGCCAGCGTCATGGACACGGGCGCATTCGAGGAGGGGCGTTGCGGTTCGAACTTCATTTGCCTGACTCAGCTCCGGTGCGGATCTTCTCGAGGACGTTCTTCTGGCGGTTCGCGATGTCGCGGGTCAGCGAGATGATCGCCTGCATGTTGTCCCACTCCCCGAGATCGTTCATGAGCGTCTCGATGGAAGCGCGCAGCGCGCGAGCGCGCGCCACGGCTTCCTTGAGGCTCGTTCGCGTGCCATTCAATGGGGACTCGGCTTCCGCCGCGGTGCGCGCCTTTTCCAGGGCAGCCAGGAGGCCCTCGGACTCGGGGCCTGCCGCGCGCAGCGCCATGCCGACCAGTCGCACGAGTTCCCCCGCCCGGTCGGGCGATCCGAGCTGGCCGGATGCCACCTCGGAGCTCAGCGTTTCCCAGATCTCGGGCTGGAAGCTGCGCTCGATGGAGCCGGACGTCAGCTCGAAGAGCCGCGACTCCAGTGCGCCCGCACGGTCATCCATGCGCGCGTAGACCATCGAGGACGCGAGCCCCGAGAGCTCGCGGCCGACCGACATCAGGTCGCCCTGCATCCGACGCGCGTCGCTCTCCAGGCCGGTGATATCCCCGGGGGCGGGCGCCTCGGCGTCGTCCCCGTCCATCGCCATCGTGAACTCGTCCATCCGCGTGAGCGTGGTGGAGAGGCGAGTGTCGACCTGTCCCACGTCTTCTGCGGTGCGGCCGAGGCCGTCTCGCTGCCGGCGCAGGAACTCGTCGGCGCTCACGACGCGGAGGCGAACCGGGGCCGAGCGGGTCTCGTTCGGCTCGGGCCTGCGGGCGTCGAGGGCGAACGTCTGCAGCGTCACGACCTGACCGTCTTCCATCGGGCCTTCAGGACGAAGTCCGTTGATCTCGAGGAGCGTGCTCGCGAGGCCGGCGGATCGGACGACGCGCCCCTGGCCCTCGAGGGCTTCGGGCGCGCCCGCGAGCGGCAGTTCCATCGAGCGCAGCACCTCGTCCGTCGCGACCTCGCGGATCTCGTAGCGGAACGCTCCGAGCCCGAAGTCATCGCGGACGAGCACGCGCAGCGGCACGGCGCCGCCGGCGATGGTCTCGATCTCGGCGCGCCCGGGCTCGAGCGTGATCAGCTCGGGCCTGCGATCCGGGACGACCTCGATGCCGAAGAGCGCGGGGTCCGGGTTCGAGAGGCCGGAGTCGTCGGTGAGCTCGAAGCGAAAGCGGATCGACTCCGCGACCGTGCGCGTGAACCCGAGCCCCAGCACCGCCGCAGCGGGTGGATCGTCGCCAGAGGAAGCCGCTTCGGCCACAGGGAACGGCACGCGCTCCAGCTGGATCTCCTCGTCGTTCGGGAACGTGCGGGCGAGCCCGGTCGCGTTCTCGGGGTCCGTGCGCGCGATGACAGAGACCCGCGAGCCCGCGAGCACCGAGATGGCGGTGTCGCGCTCCGTGCGAGCCGGGAGGCCGGAGTACGCGGGCGGCTCGACCACGAACGCCAGGCTGGAGAGGTCGGGCGGCTGCAGGACCTCGATCTCGATCGTCTGCGCACCGCGCTGGTCGTCGCCGCCGTAGGCGCGCACCTCGATGTTCTCCTGGACGGACGGCAGCATCGTTCGGAAGGTGTCCTTGCCGCTCGGGCTCAGGTCGATCGCGGCGCCGCTCTTGAACTTCAGCGTCACGATCTCCGGCACCGTGCCCTCCGCGAGGACCATGATGGGAACGTCGCTCCCGCGGGCCGCGCGCACCCGGATCACGTCGACCGACGGGCGCTGGACGTCGAGGCCGCCGTTGCCTTCGGGCACGTCGATGATGAGCGTCGTGGAGCGCGGCCACGGAACGTTCTGTCCGAAGAGGCGCTGGCCGAAGATCGACGCCATCGCCGGCTGATACGCGAGCGCACCGACGGCGACGCTCGCCGCCACGAGCCCGGCGGCGACGCGGCCGATCGGGCCGCGGCTGTCCGTGACCCTGCCGAGATCGACCCTCGGAACGAGGGCTTCGGCATCACGCGCCACGCGCTGAACGAGCGGCGCGCCCGGGGAATCGGCCGCGATCTGCTGGCGCAGCTGGATGGCGCTGACGAAACGGTCGTCGTGGGGGACATCGTCCGGCAGCGCGCGCTGCGCGAGCATCGCGAGCCCCGCTCGATTCGGCACGCGCCGCGAGTACTGGAACAGAGCTCGCCGCAGCAGCCAGACCGTGCCTCCCACGAGGACCGCGAGGTGGATGAGGCGGATCGCAGACGGCAGCTTGAGCATGCGGTCAGCGACGTACATGAACAGCAGCCACGCGGCGGCAGCAGCGATCGTCGTCCCGAGTCCGTGCAGCCAGATGTTGCGCTTCAGCGTGGCCCCGAGCCGTCCTAGAAGGCGGTCGAGGTTCGGCGTCAGCGCCTGGGTCAGCGCGCGCGAGGTGCCGGAGGTGCCAGGGGGCGCGGAGGGCAAGGTAGGCGAGGTGGGCATTAGCGGTGGAAGATAGGCAGGAAATCGTAGGGGATCTCGAGGATCAAGCAGGCCATGGCGGTGCTGAACGCTTCGCCTGGGCCCACCCCGTTCCTCCACCTACCGTCGCTCTGCTGGTGCCGCAGAAGGAACGACCGGATCTCCTTGAAGTAGTTCTCCCAGTCGCTTCCGCCCTTCGTGTACATCGCCTGGACGCCGTAGTAGTGGCCGTACCAGAAGAAGTAGTGGCCGTTCATCCCGTACTGATGATTGAACCGGCCCATCTCGGCGTTCAAGAAGTCGATGCCGCGATCGATCAGATCGTCCGAGTAGATGCCGAGGCCGTTCAGCGCCGTGACGCCCGCGGCCGTGAGCGGGAACGTCGTCCGCGAACGGGCCTGGCGCTGGTAGCTGAACGTGCCGAGCCCGATCCATGCGTCTCGCTGTCCGCCGCTGCCGGTCACGGCGGAATCGACCACGTACCGGATGGCCTTGTCCACGGTCGACTTCGGCACGCGGATCCCGATGTTGCGGGCTGCGCGCAGCGCCAGGACCTGGCACACGACGATCGACATGTCGGAGTCGCGCGCGAGCGGCTCGTAGCGCCAGCCACCCTCGTCGTTCTGCACCGCCACGATGAAGTCGATCGCCCTCTGGAGACGGATGCGCACGTCCTCGCGGTGCGACATACCGTAGACCTCGGCCAGGAAGAGCGTCGAGAACGCGTGGCTGTACATCCGCGTGCCGCCGCGGCTGATGTAGCCGTCGTCGTTCACGCAAGAGAGAACGTAGTCGATGCACTTGTCGAGCGTGCGGCCGTGCAGGCCGCGGCCAGGCAGGTGCCCGCCCGCCAGGAATGCGATGCCAGCGAGTGACGTGACGCCCACATGCCCGTCGCCGTCGCGCGTCGAGCGGTAGCGGTCGTTCAGCTTGTAGCCGATGTTGCCCGTCCAGCTGCCGTCCTCGTTCTGGTGATCCGCGAGCCAGCGAAGGCCCTTCTCGGTGGCCGCCTCCTGCTCCTCGGTGATGCGCACGCCGAACGACGTTCCGCGCGAGCTGGAATCGGATTGGGCGACCGCGACCACCGCTCCCCCCGAGGGCGTCGGCTCGGCAGGACCTGGGATCGACGCCACCAGCGGCGCCGCGCCCGGAGACAGGAGGAAGAGGCCGCCGAAGAGGCCAGCCAGTCGGCCTTGAAAGCCGCCGCCTTGGGAAGTTTTGGTCATTCCAGTATCTCCATGGTTCTCTTGCCGCTGATGGCCAGCGACGAGCCGAAGGCCGCCATCTCCCTGGCACTCGTCATGTCACCGCCCGCCTGGAAACCGCGGGTCTCCAGAAGGGTGCCGGACCGCGCATCCAGGAACATGAGCTTCGTCTCGGTGGTGGTGGACCGCTTGCCGCTCTGCCGTGATTCCGAAACCATCAGTGCCATGGTTCCGTCGCCCACGAGGGGCGCGGGCAGCCCGCCGGCCGCCGTCATGCGCAGGTCCCGGAGCGCCGGGATCTCCCAGATGCGGCCGAGCTTGGGGTCGATGGCCCGGATCGTCGGCCGGCGCGTGGCGTCCCCCTCGGCGAGCACGACGAGGAGCGGAGAGTCGATCTCCATGCGCTTGTGATGGCGAATGCCGACCAGTCGCTCACCGCTGTCGATGGTGGCGAGTGGGCGCTGGTCGAGGGCACCGAGGCGCTCGTTCAGGATGTGAAGGCTGAAGGTCGAGTACAGGAGGCCGCCCGAGGACCGGCCTTTCTCGACGGACTCCAGCATCGCGATCCGAACGCGCTCCTCCGAGCCCTCGGCAGCGGGCATGTCGATGATGCCGAGCAGATCGTGGATGCCACCGCCGTGCTGGTCGAGGTCGACGGCCCAGGCCGGCTTACCGTCGTCGAGGTTGTAGGCCACGATGGCGTTCGCGAAGTCGTTGCTGTGCGCGCCGCCGAGGTGGGGGATGACGAGGTGCCCACGGTCCGTCCACGCGGCGAGTGCCATTCTCTCCTGGATCCGTCCGGTCGCGATCGCCGCGACCGGGTGACCGGTATAGAGGTCGTGAACGGCAGCTCGCAGCTGATTCTGCGGCAGCATCACGACCCGCCCGGTCTCGATCTTGAGGCTCTGGTGGTAGCTGCCGCCGATCTCACCGAGCCGCCAGAGTTCGAGTCCCTTCACCACGTCGATCCCGTGGACGTCGGCGACGTCGCGGGACGACGCGTGGTCCGTCACGACGACGACCATCCCGCCGCCGACTTCGATCCGGCCGATCATTCGGTTCGGTTGGCGGAAGGTCCAGAGTTCTTCGCCTGTCGCGGCGTCGAGGCACGCGACCTCGTCGTTCCGCTGAACGATCAGCCACGAGCCTCCACAGAGCGCGACGCGGCGCGGCCGATTGGAAGCCGTGAGAGTCAGGGACTCGGAGCGCTGCCAGAGCGGCTCGCCGCCGTCGCCGGAGCGCAGAGCCACCAGCCGGAGGCTGGAGGCGAAGTATCCGATCTCCCCGAGGCTCTCCGAAGCCGCGCCGTCCGTGCGTCGTAGCACCTGGCCCTTCTCGACGAGCGTGAAGTCTCCCTTCAGCTGCTCGCGCATCACCGCGGAGCTCGTGAAGCCGCGCTCCTGGGCCGTCGGCCGGCTCGCCTCGACCGCGGCGGTCCGCTCCTGGGTCCACCGATCCCGCAGTTCGGCGAGCGTCGTGCGCGTCCCTCCCGGCCCTTCGATTTCGAGTCCAGGGGAGTAGCGCGCCAGGTTCGTCACCACCCCGACCTTCAGCTCCGTATTGCCCTCGCCACCGAGCGTGGAGGCGAGCTGGACGAGGAGTTCTGCCTGGCGGGACGTGGTCCACGCCGGGTGCCAGTTGGCGGGGAGAGAGTCGACCACGATCTGCGCCACGTCGATGGCGGAACCACTCTCGAGCGCGACCTCGATGCGGACATCCGCAGCGCGGCCAGCGGCGCTCGATCCAGGGTAGAGCTCCGGAATGGCGTCGAGCAGCGTCGTGTTGCCGGAGGCCGATCGGGCCTGATCGATCGCGCGGGTGAGCGCCACGCTCGCGTCTGCCTCGAACTTTTCCAGAGCGGTCGACTCGGGGTACATCGCGCGCAGCGCGAGAATTCGAGCGCGCGCCCAGGATCCGCTCTGGACGCCGAAGAGGTTCTCCCTCGGCGACTCACGGAGGATTCGATGGAGCGCTTCGAGTTCCTGGCTGAGTGCCGCGACGCTGCCGGCTGGAAGGCTCCTCGCGATCTCGACCTCGGAGATCCTCGCGAAGAGCCCGCATTCGATCTGCGCTTCGGCGAGATCGCCCGGGACCGGGAAGGCTCCTGGCGTCGGGCGCGGGCGCACCTGGGCATCGATCGCGAACACCGGGCCCGACCACGGGTCGTGCCAGACGGCCTCGGGGCTGACGCCGGTCTTGATCGCGTCCAGGACGGCGCCGAGCGCGGCGGCCTCCGACCAGCGGGATCGGGTCACGTCGGTCCGGACGCCGATCTCGGCGTTCCTGTGGGGCGTCGCCAGCAGTCTCCCCAGGACCTCGCGGCGAGCCGCCACGTCGCGGGAGCGCTCGATCTCGTGGAGCGTGAGGAGCGCTCGACGCTCCTGCTCGTCGGAGACTGCGAGCGGGAGGGCAGCGCGCGTGGCCTGGCGGGCCGCGTTGACGTCCCCGCGCATTCGCTCCGCCTGCCCGAGCAGTACCTGGGTTTCGAAGCGGTCCGAACGCAGCGAATCCGCAGCCATCGGGCTCCCCGGCAGACGGATGGCATCGCCACCCACGGCCGCAGTTTCCGGGGCCGCAGTTTCCGGGGCTGCCGAGCCCGCGCTCTCCGTCCGAATACCGGCGCGATCCACGATGGTCGTGCGGGCCTCGTCGAGGAGCACGAGGGCGTCGCGCACGTTCCCGCCGCGACCGAGGGTGGTCTCCGCTCGCTCCAGCAGGAGGCGCACGAGCGTGGCGGCGTCGTCGAGGGTCGCACCGGGCCCGGCGAGCGCCGAGCGCGCACGCTCCACCATGGCGCGCCACTGGAAGCGCGCGTCGAGGCTCGACCCGTTCGCGCTGAAGAGCATGCCGTCCGCCACGAGCAGGTTGCCCACGCCGATGCGGCCCGCCAATTCCTCCACGACGAGCCCGGTATCCCGCTCGATCGCCAGGATGCGCTGGCCGGCGGGGACGTAGATCCGCGCCTTGTCCAGCACCGGCAGTCCGTCCTCCATCTGGTGCAGCGCGTTCGCGGGCCAAACCCAGTCGAGCCGCGCGGGTGGGCCGCTCCTGACACCGTTCACGAATTCGATCGACGCGATCCGTGAGCCTCCGAGAATCACGCGGCGGTCGTCGGCGCCGAGCAGGATATCGAGGCCGCCGACGCGCCTGCGGCGCTGCTGGATCACCTCGACGTTCATGTCGAGCGAAAGGCGCCGCTGGTCGTAGCTCCAGAGCATCGCGCCGCTGTCGAGGTCGAGCGCGAACAGCTCCTTGCCGTCGTAGGGCGCCGCGACGATCGTGTTCCCCGTGACGACCGGCGGAGCGTTGCGCCAGCGGTTGTCCATGTAGCCCGGCGAGTAGTACTGGGGCGGGGCCACGACGACCTGCTCGTAGACCGTGTCCCAGCGCGTCTCGCCCGTGAAGATGTCCACGGCAGCGACGATGCCGAGCTGGGTCAGGACGACGGCGGTATCCCCGACGACCACCGCGGGCGGCGCGGAGAACTCGACGTTCGCGCGGCCAAACATGTTGAGCGTGCGCTGTCCCGTGACGAGGGGAGCCGACCAGAGGACGTCGCCGGTCGCGAGGTCGAAGCAGCCGAGGTGCAGCTCGATCCTGCCGCGGAGCTGCGCCATCGGAACGAGGACGCGCGCTCCGACGATGGTGGGGGGGCCGACGACGGTCATGCGCTCGGCGAAGCTGCCCGAGTCACCGTTCCAATCCTTGGGCGGGAGCGTGTTCCAGAGCTCTTCGCCGGTCGCTGCGTCGAGGGCCACGAGCCTGCGTTCCGGGATGACCTCGATGATCTGCAGATCGTTGTACTGCTCGCTCTCCTGGTAGACCCAGGGAATTTGCAGCGGCGCGACGACGACACCGCGGCTGGCGGCCAGGCTCACGATATGCTCGCTCTTGTCGATGGCCTGCTCGAAGTCCCGCAGCTCCCGATCGGTGTAGCGGTTCCATCCCAGCCGCCCCGCGTTCATGGACCAGCGCTCCTCTCCATCGAACGCATCGATCGCGTGGACGCTGCGGCTCGTGTTCAAGAAGATCGTGTCGCCCTCGCGCTTGGGGAAGAGCCGGCTCGAGCCTGTGATGCCGTGGAAGGGGCCTTCCGGGATCGAGTAGGGGTGCTCCCATCCAGAGGGCGCCTCGCCCTCTGCCGAGGTGCCGACGCCAGACCTTCCGAACGGCGTGCTGATGACGAGGGACTCGGCGGCGATGCCCGTCGCCGGGCCGCTGACGAAGCTGGCCTCCGTCTCCTTGCGGGTTCCCGCCGAGCCGTCGAGGGACTCGGCGAGCTCGAGGGCGAGGTCGAGCCGCGCGAGCGCGCCCGCCCGCGAGGCTTTCTCGGGAAGGCTGGCCACGTCCGACCGGAGCATCAGCCAGTCGTCGCGCGTGATCGTCGAGCGCATCGGTTCGCCGACGTGGATCGCGGCGGCGCGGGCCCAGGCCCGGACGCCGTCGGCGGAGTGGCCGAGTTCCACCTCCAGGTCGCCGAGGGCCCACCAGGCGCGCTCCGCGGCGGCCGTCAGCGGCCAGCGGCGCGCCACGCGGGAAAGGGCGCCGCGGTCGCTCGCGGCGATGGCCCGGCGCAGGTTGTCCTCGGCCCGGGGTCCGAAGCGCTCTCGATAGAGCTTCTTGCCCTCGGGCGGGAGGCTGAAGAGCTGGCGAACAGCCCACATCCCCGCGCCCGCATGGACGTTGGACTGGGACGGGTTGCGCGCATCGTCAGGCTGCGGGCGCGCCGCGCCGAGCACCTCGCCGCGGTGTTCCTCGATCAGCGCCTGGAGTTCGGCGAGCGCCTCGGACCAGCGGCCCGCCGCGATGTGCTCGGTGGCCTCCGCGGCCTTCACGCGCGCCGCCTGGGTGTCGTAGAGGTGGAACGGCGCAGGCTGGAAATCGGCTTCTTCCTGGACGCCTGCCGCGCCGGGGTTTTGCACCGCGTTCGCGACCGAGCCAGTGGCGAAGATCGGAAACAGAGCCGTGCAGACCCGAAGCCAGGTCGGGACGGCGCGGTGAGTCGAAGGACGCACCTGTCGAGGCATCCCGTGGTTCCTTTGGAGTTCCATCTTCATCCAGCTCATCAAACCAGTTCCGCCTTCTTCCGGAGGATCCACTCGACGCCGAGGATGCCCAGCGCCAGCAGCAGGGTCGCCCAGCGGTCCCAGGCATCATCGAGCTGGCTCGAGACCGGCTCGCGGCGCTCCTGGTCGGGCGGGAACGCCTGCGCGATCTCGTCCGCCGTATCGATGGTGAGCGCAACGCCGCCGGTGGCGCCCGCGAGTCGCGCGAGGCCCTCGGGATCCGGGCTCGGGTCCGCGCTCTCCCGCGAGGGGAGGGTCACCATGAACTCGGTCGACACCCGTCCCGTGCTGGAGGATGCGGAGCCCGAGGCGGACGCGCCCGAATCGATCTTCGCCGTGTAGCGGCCCGGCCGCTCGGGCTGATAGGTACCCCGATAGAGGCCCGGCCGATTCGTGACGCCCGCGAGCACGAGGTTCTCGGGCTCGCCGTCCGGGCCTGCGATGACGATCTCCTGCGAAGGCTGGTCGCTCGGACGGAAGTCCTCGTCGAGCACCCGCGCTTCCAGCGTGACGCGCTCGGAGATGTCGTACTCGCTGCGCAAGGCCTCCAGCTCGAAGCGGCGATCGCCGCTGCGCATGCGCCCCAGGGCGAGCCACCGCAGCGCGTTGCGCCAGAACGCCTCGTAGTATCGATAGCCGTAGCGGTTGCGCCAGCGGTACGACGCTTCGATTCCCAGGAACATCGTCCGGCCCGACGGGTAGTAGCCGACGACGAGCAGCGGATCGCGCTCGCCCGGGTTGGCCGTGGAGATCGTCGAGTGACGGAGCAGCACCTGGGAGCCAGGCTTGGCCCCGAGCACCGGGAAGTGCCAGAAGAAGCCCTTGAGTCCGCGGGGCGCTTCCCAGAGAGTGCGGTTCACCTCGAGGTCGCCCTCCAGCCTCACGATCTCGTGGGGCGCGGCGGGCTCCTCCAGGGTGTAGCGGTACTCGTCCTCGGTCGGTGCGTCGACGGCACCGAATCCAGTGCGATCCAGTTCCACCGGCAGGAGCGACGCGAATTCGGTGCCCGCGATCGAGCGCGGCATGTCGTAGGGGCCTGCGATGAGGCACAGGCCGCCGCCCCGTTCGACGAACTCCGTCAGGGAGCGCACGAATTCCTCGCCCTTCGCCGGGTCCGGAGAGATGTCGTAGGGATTGACGTCCCCCAGGATGACCACGTCGTAGTTCTCCAGGAGTTCCTCGCGCGAAGTCGGAACGCTCGTGAGCGGAGCGAGTCCCTTCGTCCGGTCCTGCTGGAAGTCGGGCGTGGCCGACAGGAGATAGAGCTGGACGTCGATGCGCTCGTCCATGCGGCGCAGCTCGGTGTTCAGGAACCGGTACTCGTAGCGCGGGTAGCCCTCGACGTAGAGGACGCGGACCTTCTCGCGGCTGACAGCGACGGTCGCGAACGCGACGTTGTCGTCGATCACGCGCTCGTCCTGGAGCGGCTCGACGCGCAGGCGGAAGCGGCGCTCGGTGGAGCCGAAGTCCACGGCGTCGCGGCCCGCGACGAGGACGACGCGGTCGCCGGATTCGACGAGCGGCACCTCGACGGACGCGACGAGTCGGACCTCGTCCCTTCCGTTCGTGGAGAGTTCCTCCAGGTAGAGCGTCACGTCGCCGCCTTCCGTCCCACGCGCCGAAACGCGGGCGGCGATCTCGACCTGGTCGCCCTCCAGAACGGACTCCGGGGCATCGACGAGTTCGACGTGGACGTTGACCTCGGTGCGGGCGTCGCCGATCAGCACGGTGTTGATGGCGATCCCGCTGGTGCGGGCCGCCAGCGCGGCTTCCTCGGGCAGTGCGCCGACGTTGGAGCGGCCGTCCGAGACCACGACGATGTCGCTCACGTAGCGGCCGCGGTGGCCGGCGAGCGCCGCGCGGATCGCGTCGCCCAGCGCGGTCGCGGCACCGCGACCGGAGAGCGTGGTGTTGTCGCCGAGGGTCGAGAGATCGTCGGCGAAGCGTAGGGTGCGGGGGACGTACCCCCGCTCGGTCGCGGCCTCGATCAGGCCCGGGCGAAGGGCCGTCGCGATCTCGGCGCGGCTCGCGGTCTCGGGCGACTTGCCGGTCAGCGCGGTGACGGCCCGGCGCGCCTCGTCCGCGCCGATGTACGGATCCTGGCTGGCCATCGAGCCCGAGTCATCGAAGAGGAAGAGCACTTCCGGCTGGATGACGCTTTGCTCCTGCCGCACGAAGACCGGGCGGAAGATGACGGCGAGCAGCAGCAGGAAGCTGAGCGCACGCAGGGTCACGAGGGACCAGCGCATCCTCCGGGAGAGCGATTCGCGCCAGTACGCGATCGTCGCGATGGCGAGGGCGCCGGGGACCAGGATCAGCGCGACGATCCAGGGCGCGGGCATCTCCAGGAAGCGCCAGGTCTCCTGGACGGCGTCCGCGCCCCTGGAGGCGACGGCGGACTCCTGGGCCTGGACGAGTGATTCGAGCAGTGCGATCTTCATCGTGAGGAGCGAGGGCATCATGAGATCGCTCCGCGACGACGGCCGATGTAGGCGCCGAACAGGGACTCGAAGACGAGGAAAAGAAGGGCGGCCATGGCCAGCCAGCGCCAGATCTCGCCGTTGCGCGGCTGGCTCGCGGCATCGGCCCGGCGGTCGCCTTCGGCGGTGACCTCGGCCACGATCAGCGCCGGGTGAATCGCTTCCACCTCGGCGGGAGTGGCGCGCGCGAGGTCGCTCTCCGAGGTCTCGAACTGGACGGCGATCGGCTGGGGGCGCACGCCCTGGGCCCGCAACTCGTAGACGCCGACCTCGTTGAGCCACGCGCCAGGCAGGCGGGGGAGGGCCCAGCGCTGGTCGGGTCGCTCGGTGGCGTCGCCTTCGATCGGCTGCTGGCCGCCCGAGGGTCGCACCAGAGCCGCCTCCCGGGGGAATTCGTTGACGATCACCGTCACGTCTTCGCCGACGCTGACCGTGCGCTTGCCCTCGTCGCGGGCGCGCAGGTTCTGGAGCAGCTCCAGCACGAGCGGCACGAACGTCTTGCCCGAGTCCGGAACGCGGTTCCACGCGGGGTCGATCGAACTCGTCCAGAGCAGCACGCGGCCATTCCCGTAGGCGCGCTCGACGAGCAGCGGGCTGCCCGCCGAGTCGTCGAAGCGAGCGAGCACGCGGGCGCCCTCCAGGGGAATGGCGGCGACGAACTCGTAGAACGGGACCTCGGTGAGGAGCGGGCGCCGCTTCTCGTCCGAGAAGTAGAAAAGGCCTGGGTAGGTCTCGTCGAAGGAGTTGACGCGGTAGTAGGTCGTGCGGCGCGGAGCGGCGACGCGGCGCTGGAGTTCGGCCGGGAGGAGGCCGGTGCCGTCCTCGCGGAGGAGGCTCTCGCTCCAGTCGGCGAGGCTGCCCATGCGATCGCCCGCGGTGATCAGGAGGCCCGCGCCCGCGGCGACGCGCTCTTCGATCCTCGCGACGGCCGACGAGGGGATCGTCGGGACGTTGGCCAGGATGATGACGTCGGCCTCGTCGATGGGGGCGTCCGCGCTGTCGAGGTCGGCGGGGCGGATCGTGCGGACCGAGAACGGGCTCGTCGTGTCGCCGCCGAGCGAATCGTCGGGCGGTTCGAGCACGGCGAGGAGGAACCCGACCTCGTCGTCTTCGAGGCGGTCGGCGGGCGCGCCGTTCACCACGAGGATCTCGAGGGGTTCGGGGAGGTAGATCACGAGCGAACGCTCGTCGTCGACGCCGAGGCGATCGCCTTCGAGGGACGCCGTGAGCGCATGGTGTCCGGCCTCGGCGATCTCCGCGGTGAAGACGGCCTCGGCGCTGCCGCGCGCAGGAATATCGATGCGCTGGCTCGGGAGACGCTCGCCGCCGACCTTGAGCGCGATGCGCTCCGCGAGCAGATCCTTGTCACCGAAGTTCGCCATCGAAACGGCCACCTCGAAGGGGACCCCGGCGCGGGGTTCTTCGCCGAGGATGGTGAGCGACTGGACCGCGAGGTTGTCGGGGCGAAGGACGCGTGGGCCGAGGTCCTCGACCAGGACCTTGATCTCCAGCTCGTCGAGGCGGGCGAGTTCTTCGGCGAGAGCGCGCGGCTCGGCGGCCTCGTTGGAGCCTTCACGGTCGCTCCCGCGGGCCGTGGAGGCGGCGAACGTCGACGCCTGAAGGTCGGTAAGCCAACGCACGTCGGTCGCGCTCGAAACGCCGCTCTTGATGTCGTCCGAGATCGCTTCCGTGACGTCCGCGATGGCGGCGGCGAGGTCGGCGGTCTCGTCGAGGGGGGATTCCAGCGTCTCCAGGATCGACGCGGCGTCGGTCGGATCCGTCATCGGGTAGCTGCGCGGAACGGCGCCCGCGAAGACGAGCCGCACGCGGTCGCCGCGGGAAGCGTCGAGTTCTTCGATGAGTTCGGACGCCCGGGCGACGATGCGCTCGAAGACGGTCTCGACCTCCTCGCGGTAGCCGGTGGAGGCCGATCCGTCGATGATGAGCACGAGGTCGCGGCGCTCCTCGCGAAGGGCCGCGAGGGGGCTATCGCCCGAGGCGAAAGGGCGCGCGATCGCGAAGGCGAGCGCGGCGACCGCCAGCATGCGCAGGAGCAGCAGCAGGAGGTTCTCCAGCTGGACCTGGCGGCGCGTTTTCTTGTACGCCGCGAGCACGAAGCGCATCGCCGCCCACCGCTGGGGCCTGTGGCGCTGGCGGTTGAGCAGGTGAATGATCAGCGGCACGACGCAGAGCGCGGCGCCGATGGCCAGTCCGGGGTTTTGGAATCCTTCGATCACGGGGGAGTCGGGGGCAGCGAGAGTCAGGAAGCTCCGCCGCGTGCGCGGGCGAATCGACGTGCGAGGTAAGCAGAGAGGACGGCGTCCAGCGGTTCGTCGGTCGAGACGCGCAGATAGTCGAGGGACAGGGAGCGGGCCTGGCGCGCGAGTTCCTTCGAGTGGGCCTGGATCTCCTCGAGGTAGGCCTCGCGGATGGCCTTGGGGTCGATCTTCAGATCGCCCGCGCCCTCGAGTCCTTCGAGCTTCACGAGCTTGTCGAGGTCGAAGGACATTTCGAGCGGGTCGACCACCTGGATGAGAATGATCTCGTGCCCGCGGTGAACGAGGCGCTTGACGCCGTCCATGATGGTGTCGATCTCGTCGAAGAAGTCCGAGAAGATCGCGGTGATACCGCGGTGACGAAGGCGCGGAGCGAGGGCCTTGAGGACCGAGCCCACGCCGGTCGGGCCGCCGGGCGTCGCTTTCTGCAGCTCGCGCAGGATCGCCACCTCCTGGGGGCCGCCGTTGCCGGGCGGAACCTTGGCGCGCATCTCGGTGTCGAAGATGACGAGGCCCGCCGTGTCGCGCTTCGACAGGACGAGGTGGGCGAGGGCGGCTGCGCCCCAGCGGGCGTAGTCGAACTTGCTCCAGGGGAGCGAGCTGAACGCCATCGACTCCGATGCGTCGACCAGGATGTTGAGGGAGAGGTTCGTCTCCTCCACGTACTCCTTCACCACGAGGCGCTCGGAGCGCGCGAAGACCTTCCAGTCGATCTTCTTCGTCTCGTCACCGGGCGCGTAGGCGCGGTGCTGGGCGAATTCGACGGAGCTGCCTCGCTGGGGCGAGGCGTGCATGCCGGACATGAAGCCCTCCACCGCCTTTCTGGCCACGAGTTCGAGGCCGGAGAGTCGATCGAGGATCGCGGGGTCGAGGGTTCCGAGCGGACGCGCCAAGGTTTCTTCGGCTCTGTGAGCCTTTCAGGTCGTGGGGGGGATGGACGGCGGGTAGCGGGGGCCGAAGGTCAGGGCGGCCGTTCCGCGTCAGACGCGAACGCCCGGCAGACCCGCGCCGACCTTGCTCGGATCGATCTCCTGGAGAAGGCGGTCGATCAGGTGGTCCGACGTGATGTCCTCCGACTGGGCCTGGAAGTTGGTCACGATGCGGTGGCGCAGGACGGGGTGCGCGACGGCCTTGATGTCGTCGAGCGAGACGTGGCTGCGGCCGGCGATGGCGGCGTGGGCCTTGGCGCCGAGGATCAGGAACTGGCTCGCGCGCGGGCCGGCGCCCCAGTCGACGCTCTCCTTGATGAAGCCGAGGGGCTCGCCGCCCCGAACGCGGGTCGCGCGGGTGAGGGCGAGGGCGTAGTCGAGGATCTCGTCGGCCACGGGGACCTCGCGGACGGCGGCCTGGAGTTCGGCCAGTTCCTCGCCGCTGACGGCGGAGGCGACCTCATCACCGCTGCCGCCGGTGGTGCGCTTCAGGATCTCACGCTCCTCGGCTGCGTCGGGGTAGCCGACGTTGACCATGAACATGAAGCGGTCGAGCTGGGCCTCGGGCAGCGGGTAGGTGCCCTCCTGCTCGATCGGGTTCTGGGTCGCGAGGACGAAGAACGGCTGGGGCAGCTCGTGGGTCTTGCCGCCGGAGGTGACGCGGCGCTCCTGCATGGCCTCCAGGAGGGCGGCCTGGGTCTTGGGCGGCGTCCGGTTGATCTCGTCGGCGAGGACGACGTTCGCGAAGAGCGGGCCGTTCTCGAAGCGGAAGGAGCGGGCGCTCGTCTCCGGGTCGATGAACAGGAGTTCGGTGCCGGTGATGTCGGACGGCATGAGGTCCGGCGTGAACTGGATCCGGTTGAACGACAGGTCCATGGTCTTCGCGAGGCTCGAGATCATGAGCGTCTTCGCGAGGCCGGGGACGCCCACCAGGAGGCAGTGGCCGCGGGTGAGGATGGCGAGGAGCAGCTGGTCGAGCACCTCGTCCTGTCCGACGATCACGCGGCGCAGCTCGGCCTTCATCTTGGAGTGGACGTCGCGGAGTCGTTCGAGCTTGGCTTCGAGCATGGATCGGGTCGCCTGGCGCGGTGAGCGGTGGGCTGGCTGGAAATAGGAGTGGGGGGGGCGCTATGGACGGTCGGCACCAGGAATAGGTGCCGTCCCAGGGGGCTGCTACGGGCCAGGACCCCAATTCGGTGGGCTTTCCCCGTAGGAATAGGACGCACAGTAGCGGGATACGCGGTCCGTCCTGCACTGCCACGCGAGGTTTACACGCTCCTCGGGGGGCTCATCGGCTTTCCCGGGCCATTCCCCAAGGGGGCGCCACCGCGCGGGGGGGCGCTTCATCGGCCCGGCAGTCGGAAGACCCAGACGGTATCGCGGCCGAGGATGTAGAGGAGTTCACCGCGGCGGACGGTGTTGCCGCCGGTGCCGGCGCCCTGGCTGGCGAGTGGGGCTGCGCTGAACAGGCTGAAGTCCCTGGCCGCGGCGAATCCGCTCACCTCGGTGGTACCAGCGAGCCACAGGCGGGTGCCCGAGGCGTCCAGGGCAGCGGTGCCGGCGAAGCGATCGTCGGGGGCGAGGTAGGCGGCAGGCTGGCGCAACCCTCCCGGGTGGTCGACCAGGAGGGCGGAATGGCGCCCGTGGCGGCCGAGAAGCACCAGGGTCGAACGCTCCTCCAGGGACGGGTGGGCGCCGAGTGGGTTCTGGCGGGTCGGAGGCAGGGGCAGGACGGCGGCCAGATCCAGGGCGTCGTCGCGTCGCCTCGGGGCCTCACGAAGCAGCGATCCGTCGAGCGGCGCCGGGCCCGCGGGCAGGGCGTAGCAGAAGCCGGAATCGAACGGCGTGAACCAGGCGACCCGCCCGGGCGCTCCGCTGTCTTCCGGCGCCTCGACCACGAGGGGCGGTCGCGAGCCCGGCCAGCCGCCCTCGCTGACCCTTCGCCGCTGGTTGCGGAAGGCCCAGAGGAGGCGCCCGTCCGCGACGCTGTAGGCCGCAAGGAGGCCTGAGTTGGTGCCGACGAGCAGCGTTCCCGTGGTGCGCTCGATCATGAGCGGCATGGTGGTGCTCGCGTAGTAGCCGCCTTCACCCCGGGCGGTGCCGTCGAGGAGCCCTCGCTCCTTCGTGACGGAAACGGACCATCGGACGGCGGCGGTCCTGGCATCCATCGCGAGGAGTCGGACCTCGTCCGTGTGGTCCTCGGCGTTCTCGCCGCCGCTCGAGCCGAGGCCGCGCGCGAGGACGAAGAGGGTGCCGTCGGCCATGACCGGGCCGGGCTGGAACTCCCAGCCGGTGCCGAGGTCCCAGCTGTTCAACCGGCCTCCATCCCTCGAAAACGTGTCCGTGAGGGTCCCGAACCGCATCCGATCGTCGTCTCGCCGCGAGCGGCGGTCGCCCGAGGGGTCGTAGGCGACGATCCCGTCCCGCACGACCCAGAGCGGCTGGAGCGGGCGGCTCTTGGGGCCCTGCAAGCACATACCGAGGGCGTTTCCGACCGCCGGAGTTTCGATATCGCGGAAGCTTCGTCCGGGTTCGCCGCGGCCCATGACGAGGGCGACGCGCTGGCCGTCGGTCGCGGGGAGGGACGGCCAGCCCCCGGCGGAGGGCGCGGCGCGGGCGACGGGCTGGTGGATGCCGAACAGCTCCTCGTAGAGCGTGCGGGTGGGGCCGAGGAGGCCGAGGACGAGGCCCTTGCCGTCCTCGGTGGGGGAGAGAGAGAGCAGGCCGTGGGCGCCCTGGATCACGGCCGTTCCGTCCTCGAAGAAGGCGATTCCGGAGGTCAAGCCCAGGCCGAAGGGCTCGTCGGAGCGCCGGGTGAGGCCGGTGATCCGCTGGATGGTCACCTCGTGCAGGAGGGGGTCGTCCGGGAGGCCCGAGGACGCCTGGTCGTCGGTGTCACGCGGGGCGAAGTTCCCCGGCGCGGCCGATTCCTGGTCGGAAAGCGTGGGGCTGACGGCCTGGGTGGCTCGCGTGTGATCTTGGCCGGTGCGTCGCGCCAGCGCGAGGTCGAGTGCGCTGCGTCGAGACTCCAGCGCCCGTCGCCATTCCCGCTCGCCGTCGGGCGCATGCTGGCTGGCGCGAGCGAGCCACGCGCCCGCGGCGCTGGGGCGTCCCGCCTCCAGGGAGAGGTCGAAGAGGGCGAGTGCGGCCCGTGCGGCTGACGGGGTGAAGGGGAAGTCGCGCTCGACGCGCTGGAGAGAAGCGCTGGTTTCGGAGAGGTCTCCGAGCCGTGAATCGCGGCTGGCGAGAGCTCGCTCCCAGGCTGCACGGGCGAGCGAGTCGAATCGATCGCGCCAGGCGCTGCGGTCCTCCGTGGAAAGGGAGAACAGGCGGCGCTTGACGGCCTCGGCGACGCCTTCCGCGCGGCGCGAGTGGGTGTCGTCCGGATCGGGGAAACGGAACGCGTCGGCCGCGGGGGCGAGTCGGACGCCATCGCCGGCGGACGAGGTGGTCAGCGCTTCGCGCCACGCGTCGAAGGCTGCGTTGCGGGGACCGGATCGGTTGCGATCGGCGGCATCCGTGGCCCTCGCCCAGTTCGCATCACCTGCGGCCAGCGCTTCCTCGGCGGAGCGCTGGGCTGGAAGGGGCGCGGAGTTCTGGATCGCTCCTTCCTCATCGGCGCGCGCGGTGGCGATGGGGGCGGCCAGGCCGTTCGTCGCTGTCAGCGCGGCGAAAAGGAGGGTGACGGGGAGGCGTGGGGGAGCGAGGGACGGAGCGGTGGGCGCTTGCATGGGCCATCAACCGTGCCACGTGTCGCTTGCGGGCGCGAGTGCGAATCACCCGCAGGAACGCGGGAAAGGCCGTTTTCGGCCAGGAAGGACGCTATCGGGCGGATGGCGCGTGCGACTCTTTCTCCGCGCGAGCCTTCTCGCGCAGGACGCGTTCCCGGAAGAGCGGATCCTCCCACGCCTCCCGCTGCGCGGTGAGACGCTCGAACTCGCGCTGGGTCCGCTCGTTCCGCTCCACGACGGTGGGCTGCTCGTACTGCAGGCGATGCTGCTCTCGAAGGGCTGGTTTCAGGCCGCCTTCCGTGAGCTGCCATATAAGGACAAGCGGAACCCAGACGGGTGCCCACGACACCGCGGTGCGCAGCAGACGGAGCGGGAGAGCGTTGGAGAGGGTGCGCGCCTGAGCCATGCGCGCGCCATCGGTAGGGGGTCCCCAGGCCTGAACCGGCAACCCTCATTTCTTCGCGTCCTCGCTCTTTCAGGGAGACAGAGTCCTCTCCGCGAGCGTTCTGCGAGCCCCGATCGCCCCTCACGGGCCTCCCAGGCGGGTTCTGGGCCGCCTTGAACGCAGCTTGGAGAGAAATTTCAAAAGAACCGTGTGAGCCCCTTGACGGGAGGAGCAAGATCCATATACTCCCCCCCCTCGAAGCAGCGCCAAGCGCCGCAGCGAGCGCCTCACAACGCAGCCCACACCAAGCCAGCCCGCCTAGCGACGCTGGCTTGAAGCTTCCCCAGCCTGAACTGTCTGGGGCGTTCGACGTCTTCTGACCTGGCCAGCGCGCCTTGCTCCGGAGGCCGCTCCCTTCACCGGGGTCGAATGAGCGTTGTGCCCCACGAGTCTTCTCGGCGCCTTCGTGCCGTGACCTCCGGGGAAGTGACTTCGGTCACGACGGCATCCAGTTCTTTGAAAACAGAGTGACTCTTGAATTTGAGTGCGAGCGTGTCTGCGCTTCGTATCAGTCAATACCTCTCCTGCTGTGACCATCGTGTCGGGGCGGGGGAAAGGGTTGGCGGGTCAGCGCGGACTCAACAAAAAACAAAAGCCAAATCAACTCAACTGAAGGGTTTGATCCTGGCTCAGAACGAACGCTAGCGGTGTGGATTAGGCATGCAAGTCGTGCGCGAAAGTCTTCGGACGAGTAAAGCGGCGAAAGGGTGAGTAACACGTAACCAACGTACCCCTTAGATTGGAATAACCTCTGGAAACGGTGGGTAATGCCAAATGGTCCGCCGGCAGGCATCTGCTGGACGGTAAACGGCGGCTTCGGCTGTTGCTAAGGGAGCGGGTTGCGGCCTATCAGCTTGTTGGTGGGGTAACGGCCTACCAAGGCGATGACGGGTAGCGGGTCTGAGAGGATGATCCGTCACACTGGGACTGAGACACTGCCCAGACTCCTACGGGAGGCTGCAGTCGAGAATCTTCCACAATGGACGAAAGTCTGATGGAGCGACACCGCGTGCAGGATGAAGGCCTTAGGGTTGTAAACTGCTGTCACGCTATAGGAACCGCTGGTAGTGAATAGCTGCCAGTCTGACCAAAGCGAGAGGAAGCACCGGCTAACTCCGTGCCAGCAGCCGCGGTAATACGGAGGGTGCAAGCGTTGTTCGGATTCACTGGGCATAAAGAGCACGTAGGCGGCTCGCTCAGTCAGGTGTGAAAGCCCACGGCCCAACCGTGGAACTGCATCTGATACTGGCGAGCTCGAGGATGGAAGGGGTGAGTGGAACTCCAGGTGGAACGGTGAAATGTATAGATATCTGGAGGAACACCGGTGGCGAAAGCGGCTCACTGGTCCATTTCTGACGCTGAGGTGCGAAAGCTAGGGTAGCGAACGGGATTAGATACCCCGGTAGTCCTAGCCGTAAACGATGGGTACTAGGCAATGGGACAACCTATGTGTTTCATTGCCGCAGCTAATGTGTTAAGTACCCCGCCTGGGGAGTACGCTCGCAAGGGTAAAACTCAAAGGAATTGACGGGGGATCACACAAGCAGTGGAGCATGTTGTTTAATTCGAAGCAACGCGAAGAACCTTACCAGGCCTTGACATGCATGGATTAGCTTCCTGAAAGGGAAGTGACGCCTCTTCGGAGGTGGAACATGTGCAGGTGTTGCATGGCTGTCGTCAGCTCGTGCCGTGAGGTGTTGGGTTAAGTCCCGTAACGAGCGAAACCCTTATTGTTAGTTGCCAGCGGGTTATGCCGGGGACTCTAGCGAGACTGCCGTTGTCAAAACGGAGGAAGGTGGGGACGACGTCAAGTCATCATGGCCCTTATGGCCTGGGCTACAAACGTGCTACAATGGTCCGTACAAAGGGTTCCGAAGCCGCGAGGTGTAGGCAATCCCATCAAAGCGGGCCCCAGTTCGGATTGCAGGCTGCAATTCGCCTGCATGAAGCCGGAATTGCTAGTAATCGCGTATCAGCCATGACGCGGTGAATATGTTCCTGATCCTTGTACACACCGCCCGTCAAGCCACGGGAGCGGGTAGCGCTCGAAGTCGTTTTGTCTAACCGCAAGGGGGACGGCGCCGAAAGCGAGATCCGTGACTGGGACTAAGTCGTAACAAGGTAGCCGTAGGGGAACCTGCGGCTGGATCACCTCCTTTCTAACGGATGCGTTAGACTCATGGAGTGATCGTAGCAGCTAGAGATTCGTCGATAGCTGATGCCGAAATTCCATGAGCGAGCATAGGACGCCGCATTCAAGGACGAGAGTCACTCTACTTTATTCAGTGTGCGCCTGGACAGGCGCCGCGCCGATCCGCCTTCGGGTGGCTCTGGCTAGCGGTGTCTGTCCTGGAGCATGACGGAACCTCGGGCCTGTAGCTCAGTTGGTTAGAGCGTTCGCCTGATAAGCGAGAGGTCAGAGGTTCGAATCCTCTCAGGCCCACCACTCTATCCGCTGGCTTCCAAGCCCGACGACTTCCGGTTGAAAGACCGGGCATCCGATGGGGGCTTAGCTCAGTTGGTAGAGCATCTGCTTTGCAAGCAGAGGGTCAACGGTTCAAGTCCGTTAGCCTCCACCACTTACACCGCACTCGCGGCCATCCGAAAGGTCAGGCCGCTCGAGTGGGTGAGTGGGACAGAGTCACACTGAATAGAAAACGTACAGCGTGCGGTACTCACCGACGTCCTCCGGGATGTCACCGGGTGACCGTGCAGCTCTTTTAAAACAAGGTGAATCGAGAGAACGTGGCGAACACAATTTCAAAGAAGCGTAGTTAAGCTACAAAGGGTGTATGGTGGATGCCTTGGCGTCCAGAGCCGAAGAAGGTCGTGGGATAGCTGCGAAAAGCTTCGGGGAGCCGCTAACCAGGCTTTGATCCGGAGATGACCGACATTGGGAAACCAAATGGAGAAACCTCCATTATCGACATTGTTCGATGGGAACGCGGAGAACTGAAACATCTAAGTACCCGCAGGAAAGTAAAGAAAACTCGACTCCCTCAGTAGCGGCGAGCGAACGGGGACCAGCCTAAACCGGTGTAGTGTCAAGCTCACAGGCGTTGCTTCACCGGTGTCGTGGGACCATCTGATCCAACTGTGACAGGGTCAAGGAGTTACAAAGAGATAAGCTAGGTAAATGGCATGGGAAGGCCAACCGTAGAAGGTGACAGTCCTGTAACCGAAAGCTTTGATCCTCCTGATGTAATCCCGAGTAGCGCCAGACACGAGAAACCTGGTGTGAATTCGCGGGGACCACCCCGTAAGGCTAAGTACTACTGGACGACCGATAGCGTAATAGTAGCGCGAGCGAAAGGTGAAAAGTACCCCTGTTAGGGGAGTGAAATAGTACCTGAAACCATATACCTACAAGCTGTCGAAGGCCTATGACTCTTCGGAGTAACGGCTAACGGCGTGCCTTTTGCATAATGATCCGGCGAGTTACGCTGTATGGCAAGGTTAAGAGTCTCAGGCTCGAAGCCGAAGGGAAACCGAGTGTGAATAGCGCGAATTAAGTCATGCGGCGTAGACCCGAAAGCAAGTGATCTATCCATGGGCAGGGTGAAGCGGATGTAACAGTCCGTGGAGGCCCGAACGGGTATAGGTTGAAAACTGTTCCGATGACCTGTGGATAGGAGTGAAAGGCTAATCAAACTTGCAGATAGCTGGTTCTCCCCGAAATAGCTTTCGGGCTAGCGTCAGGTAATAGCACATGGGGGTAGAGACACTGATTGGGATAGGGGCCCCTCGGGGTACCCTACCCAGCCAAACTCCGAATACCATGTGTGGTATCCTGGCAGTCAGACTACGGGCGATAAGGTCCGTGGTCGAGAGGGAAACAGCCCAGACCGCCAGCTAAGGTCCCTAATGTGTGCTAAGTGCAGAAAAGGAACTGAAGTCTCTAAGACAGCCAGGATGTTGGCTTAGAAGCAGCCATCATTTAAAGAGTGCGTAACAGCTCACTGGTCGAGAGGCTTTGGGCCGAAAATGAACGGGGCTCAAGTGCACAACCGAAGCTGCGGCTTGTGCAGAATCGTTGATTCTGTGCAGGGGTAGGGGAGCGTTCTAACTGGGTGAAGGGATACGGTAACGAGTCCTGGACGGTTTAGAAGTGATTATGCCGGAATGAGTAGCGATAAAGCAGGTGAGAATCCTGCTCGCCGAAAACCTAAGGTTTCCTGGGCACGGTAAATCCGCCCAGGGTTAGTCGGTCCCTAAGGCGAGGCCGAAAGGCGTAGTCGATGGGTAACGGGTTAATATTCCCGTACTGCTGACAGACGTTTGACCAATGGGGTGACGCGGGAGTGATAGCAATCAGGGTGACAGATGTCCCTGTGTAAGGCCGAGGGTGGTGTGTAGGAAAATCCGCACACATAAGCCCGGAGTTGATGCCGAGTGCGTATGCGCGAAGTTGCCTGATCAACCGCCGAGAAAAACCTCTAGGGAGTCTTGTTAGTAACCGTACCAAAACTGACACAGGTAGGTGGGGTGAGAATCCTAAGGCGCTCGAGATAACTGCTGTTAAGGAACTCGGCAAAATGACCCCGTAACTTCGGGAGAAGGGGTGCCGTTGAGTGTGTAGGTCCTCGCGATCGAAGCATTTGGCGGCCGCAGAGAATTGGCCCAACCAACTGTTTACTAAAAACACAGGTCTGTGCTAACTCCTAACGAGGAAGTATACAGACTGACGCCTGCCCAATGCCGGAAGGTTAAGAGGAGCGGTTAGCGCAAGCGAAGCTGCGAATTGAAGCCCCGGTGAATGGCGGCCGTAACTATGACGGTCCTAAGGTAGCGAAGTTCCTTGTCGGGTAAGTTCCGACCCGCACGAAAGGCGTAATGAGTTGGGCACTGTCTCAACAGCAGACTCGGCGAAATTGTAGTCGTGGTGAAGATGCCACGTTCCCGCATTAAGACGGAAAGACCCCGTGAACCTTTACTGCAGCCTGATATTGGTGCTTGATGCATAGTGTGTAGCATAGGTGGGAGGCGTCGAAGCGGAGCTTTCGGGCTTTGTGGAGCCATCAGTGAAATACCACTCTCTATGTATTAGGTCTCTAACGCGCATGTCTGAATCGGCTGCGCGAACAGTTTCAGGTGGGTAGTTTGGCTGGGGCGGTCTCCTCCGAAAAGGTAACGGAGGAGCGCGATGGTACACTCAGCGTGGTTAGCAATCACGCGTAGAGCGCAAGGGTATAAGTGTGCCTGACTGCGAGAGATATAGCTCGAGCAGATACGAAAGTAGGTCCTAGTGATCCGGCGGATTCCGAGTGGAAGGGCCGTCGCTCATCAGATAAAAGGTACTCCGGGGATAACAGGCTGATCTCCCCCAAGAGTTCATATCGACGGGGAGGTTTGGCACCTCGATGTCGGCTCATCGCATCCTGGGGCTGAAGGCGGTCCCAAGGGTTTGGCTGTTCGCCAATTAAAGCGGTACGTGAGCTGGGTTTAGACCGTCGTGAGACAGGTCGGTCCCTATCTAGTGCGGGTGTAGGATGATTGAGGAGGTTTTCCCCTAGTACGAGAGGATTGGGGAGGACGAACCGCTGGTGCTCCAGTTATCACGCTAGTGGTACAGCTGGGTAGCTACGTTCGGAACGGATAAGCGCTGAATGCATCTAAGCGCGAAGCCTTCTCCAAGACGAGTCATCCCAATGAGTCCCCTGGAAGACTACCAGGTTGATAGGCAGGCGGTGTACGCGCAGCAATGCGTTTAGCTTACCTGTACTAATCGGACCAACGGCTTAACTACTTTCTCTCTTGTCGTCTGTCCCCTGAGCCCTTGTGGTTCGTGAACAGGCGGTGTGAGAGGAAGTTGCAACTAAGAAAGTGCAACAAGCCATGTTCAATCGATTCACCTTTCTATCACCGGGCTGGCCCGGAGCGTGAGCTCTGGCCAGCCTGGTACAAAACTCCCGGTGACTATAGGTTCCTGGCCATACCCGTTCCCATTCCGAACACGGTCGTCAAGCAGGCTCCGCCGATGATAGTGCTTATGCGCGAAAGTAGGTTATTGCCGGGTTCTTCCAAACACGCCCTGGCCGGACATTGTCCTGCCGGGGCGTGTTCTTTTTTGCTCAGCAGACCTGCGCCGATCGGCGAGCGTTGGGCTGAGGTCTGGACCATGAAGTGGCCCCGTGACGTCCGTTCTTGGGTTGAACGGACGTCACGGGGCCTTCGTCGTGCTCGAAACTGCGGCCGACACGAGCCGTCCGCAATGGAGGGGAGAACTATCCCTGCGTCAGATCCCGAGGGCCATAGCGGGCGCTCGCCCCGAGTTCCTCCGCGATTCGAAGCAGGCGGTTGTACTTCGCCACCCGGTCACTCCGGCACGGTGCACCGGTCTTGATCTGGCCTGCATTCGTCGCCACGGCCAGATCCGCGATCGTCGTATCTTCGGTTTCACCGGATCGATGGGAAATCACGCAGCGCATTCCATGGCGATGGGCGAGGGCAATGGTCGACAGCGTCTCGGTCAGCGTTCCAATCTGGTTGACCTTGATCAGGATGGCGTTGCCCGCCTTTTTCTCCAGGCCCATTCGCAGTCGCTTGACGTTGGTCACGAACAGGTCGTCGCCGACGAGCTGGAGCTTGTCACCCATGGCCTTTGTGATGCCCTGCCAGCCTTCCCAGTCGTCCTGGTCGTGCGAATCCTCGATCGAGAAGATCGGGTAGCGCTCGCAAAGGCCCTGGTAGTAAGCGGTTAGTTCGGCATTGGACAGTGCCTTGCCATCGATCGTGTACTTGCCGTCCTTGTGGAACTCGGCCGAGGCGGCGTCCATCGCCAGCTTGATGTCGCGACCGGGCTGAAGCCCGGTCTGCTCGACCGCTTCGACGATCAGCTCCAGCGCTTTTTCGTTCGACTCCAGATTGGGCGCAAATCCGCCCTCATCGCCGACCGCGGTGTTCAATCCGCGAGCCTTACATACGCTCTTGAGCGCGTGAAAGATCTCGACGCCCATGCGGAGGCCCTCAGGGAACGAGGTCGCGCCCATGGGCATGACCATGAATTCCTGGATGTCGACGTTGTTGTCCGCGTGTTCGCCGCCGTTCAGGATGTTCATCATCGGAACGGGCAGAACGTGCGCCTGGGCTCCACCGATGTATCGATAGAGCGGAAGCCCGCACTCGTCGGCTGCCGCGTAGGCGTTCGCGAGACTGACCGCGAGGAGCGCGTTCGCCCCCAGGCGGCTCTTGTTCTCGGTGCCGTCGAGCTCGATCATGGCCCGGTCGATCGCGCCCTGATCGAGCGCGTCTTCGCCCTCGAGCCGGTCGCTGATCTCGGAGTTCACCGCCTCCACGGCCTTCAGGACGCCCTTTCCGCCGTATCGGCCCTCGCCGTCGCGCAGCTCGTGGGCCTCGTAAATGCCTGTACTGGCGCCCGAAGGCACCGCGGCGCGGCCGTACGCGCCAGAGGCCAGAAGAACCTCGGCTTCGATGGTGGGGTTGCCTCGGGAGTCCAAAATCTCCCGTCCGTGGATGCTAACGATCTCGCTCATGTCGGAATCCTAGCAAGCGCCGCCGATAACGCCCTTGTTCAGGCCCCCTCGCGGGCCGATACGCGGATAATTCCAGCCCCGAACGGCGAACCAGAGCGACCCCATGGCCAAAGACTCGAAGAAGCATACCCGCAAGATCTCCCAGCTCCCGAACGCCCTGACCCTGGCAAACGCCGGGCTGGGTCTGCTGGCGATCTCCAAGGCCATCGACGCGCTGGCCCGAGGTGCCGACCAGGCGATGTTCGAGCAGAACCTGGAGACGGCCTGCTGGCTGGTTCTTGCGGCGGGCATCTTCGACGCCCTCGACGGCAAGGTCGCCCGCATGACCAACAGCTTCAGCGATCTTGGCGCCCAGCTGGACTCACTCGCCGATGCCCTGACCTTCGGCGTGGCTCCGGCGATCATCGCCAAGGTCCTCCTGGAACACGAGGGGCTCGCTCATCCGCGGATCAACTTCATCGCCGCGGCCGCGTTCGCGCTCATGGCGATTCTGCGTCTCGCGCGCTTCAACGTCGACACGGACGAGGAAGACGATCACTCGGGTTTCGACGGCCTCCCGACGCCTGCCGCTGCCGGCACCCTCGTGGCCGTGATCCTCATGTTCCTTTCCCTGGGCGGCGCCATCGAGACGGTGGGGGGCGAGCCTACCCCGCTCGGGCGGGGCCTGGAGTTCATCCCGCTCGCCTGGCGAACCGCGATGACGCAAACGCTCCTCCTTCCGATGGTCCTCGTGATGCTGCCGGGTCTCGCGCTCCTGATGGTAAGTCGCGTCCGCTACGTTCACCTCGCGACGAAGATCTCGGGGAACGGCACCAAGCGCGGCCTCATCCCGATCGTCTTCATCGTCCTCGGCCTCTATCTCGCGCCCGTGCTGTCGCTCTTCCTCTTCGGTCTCGGCTACGTGGGCTTCGGTATCTGGAAGGCCGCCGTGAACCGCAACGCGACTCCCTCCGACGCGATTCAATGAGCCAGACCCAGCGCTACACCGCAGCCATCGCCCTCGGAGCCAACCTCGGGGAGCCCGAGCGCACCTTCAAGCGCGCCTTGAGCCTACTGGAGCGTGATCACGACGTCACGCTCCTGCGCCGCTCGCACTGGAAGACGACCGACCCCGTCGGTGCCCGCGGCCAGGACCCCTACACGAACGGCGCGATCCTGGTCGAGACGACGCTCGGCCCGACCCCGCTGCTCGAGGCCCTGCGCCAGGTCGAAACCCACCTCGGACGTGACCGGTCCATCGAAGAGCGCTGGGGTCCACGCACGCTGGATCTCGATCTCCTCTACATGGAGGACGCGGACGGCGCGTCCATCGAGATCCGCAACCACGACCTCGTCCTGCCGCACCCGCGGATGGAGGAGCGCGCCTTCGTCCTCGAACCCCTCGCGGACATCGCGCCGGATCACGTCCTGCCGCGCTCCGGCGTCACCGTGGCCGCGCAGCTCCAGCGGCTGCAGGCCGGCGGCGGCCTCATCCGCCTGACCTCGGTCGAAGAGGCCCGAACCTGGTGCCGCGCCGCCCGCTCCGACGACGGCACCCTCGGCTTCATCCCGACGATGGGCGCCCTGCACGAGGGTCACCTCGACCTCGTCCGTCGCGCCGCGGCCGAGAACGATCGCGTCGCCGTTTCGATCTTCGTCAATCCGCTGCAGTTCAACGATCCGGCGGATCTCGAGCGCTATCCCCGCGACTTCGAGGGGGATGCGAAGAAGCTCGCGGGCGTCGGCTGTTCGATGGTCTTCACCGGCACGCTCCCGGAGTTCTTTCCGGACGAACTCGATAGCGCCGGCGCCCTTCGCCCCGAGCATCTCCTCGACCCTGGCCCCGCCGCCCTCGGCCTCGAAGGCGCCTTCCGTCCCGGCCACTTCGAGGGCGTCGCGACGATCGTCGATCGCCTGTTCGACGTGGTCGATCCGACCCGCGCCTACTTCGGCGCCAAGGACTTCCAGCAGTGCCTCGTCGTCGAGGCCCTCGCCGCGCACCGCGGTGGCCGCCCCCAGATCGTCCGCTGCGACATCGTGCGCAGCGCCGCGGGCCTCGCGCTCTCCTCGCGCAACATGCTGCTCTCCGAGGACGCCAAGGCGGAAGCCCTCGCGATCTCGCGCGGCCTCAAGGAGGTCCGGGCGGCCTGGCGCGGCGGCCTCCGCGACGCCAGCACCCTTACCGAGATGCTGATCCATGCCCTCGATGCGCCCGGCGTCGATCTCGAATACGCGGAGATCCGCAACCCCTCGAACTGGACCGCCGACGCGCCGCCTGGCCTTATCGAAGAGGCCGTTGCGCTGGTCGCCGCCAAGGTCGGCGGCGTGCGCCTCATCGACAACATGCTGCTCTCGGATGCGCCCGTTCCCGCCGTCCAGGCTGGCGCCTGATGACCGAGGGCCGGATCAGCGTGGCCGCAGGCGCCAAGGTGAACCCGCGCCTCGTCATCCACGGTCGGCGCGCGGACGGCTTCCATGAGTTGACGACGCTGATGCTCGGCCTGGATCTCGTCGACGAGGTCACGGTCGAGCTTGTCGCAGGCACGCCTCGCGCAGGCGAGCGCGCCCCGATCACGGTCACCTCGCGCGGCCCCTTCGCTTCCCCCGATATCTCCACCGACGAGACGAACCTCGCGGCCCGCGGTGCGCGCGCTGCCCTCCAGGCCCTGGGCCGAGAGGACGTCGCCCTCCTCATCGAACTCGAGAAGCGCATCCCGAGCCGCGCGGGCCTCGGCGGCGGCAGCGCCGACGCGGCAGCCGCAGCGCTGGCGACCCTGCAACTCCTGCAGCCCGATCGCGGCGTGGCCGTCGATGCCGCGGTGACCGAATCGCTCGGCCGAATCGGCGCCGACTGCGCGTTCTTCTTTGCGGCCCGCCACCATGGAGCCGCCCTGAGTTCGGGCCGCGGCGAGGCGGTGGAACCCATCGCAGCAGACCCTCCCTGGCACGTCGCGCTGCTGACCCCGGCCATCGACTGCGCCACGCCCGCCGTCTACGGCGCGCTCGGCCTCGAACCGAAGAGCGCTGCCGAACTCCGGGCAGCCGCTGAACCCAGAGGCGCCGAAGTGCGGCCCGCGGACCTTTTCTCCGCCACGGCCAGCCCCGCCCGAGCTCTTCTTCTCAACGACCTCGAAGCCGCGGCCATTCGCGCGTTCCCCGCGCTGGGCGAATGGCGCGCACTCTTCGAGGGAGTGGGCCACGGACACTTTCTTCTGGCGGGGAGTGGCTCCAGCTTCTTCGGACTGTTCGACGAGGCCGTCGAGGCCGCGTCCGCGCTCGAAGCGCTCCGCGGCGCCGCGGCCGAGCGCTCCCTCGCTTTCCGCCACGCCTCCGTCCATCGACCGGCGGGTGAGCACCTGCTCCGCGTCCTTCATTCCCCGGATCGGCCATGACCCGGACCATCGGTATCGTGGGCGCGGGTGCCGTGGCCCGGGCGCTCGCTGCCGCGCTGACCCGCCGCGGCGCCCCCGAGTTTCACCTCCTCGTCTGGGCCCGGCGCCTGGAAGCCGCGGCCGCCGTGGCCCAGCTCGCCCAATCCGGCCAGCTCGTGCAGGGCCGCGCGAGCGCCGCCGCGTCGATCGGAGAGCTTCGTCACTGCGACGTGATCCTCGTCGCCGTTTCGGACGCCGCCATCGAAGCCGTGGGGGAGCTCCTGCTCTCGGAGTTCACCACCCAGGAGCCGGGCAGCCTTTCGTTCCCGCAGGCCATTCTCCACACGGGCGGCGCGCGCACGGGTGAGGACGCGCTCGCCGCGCTCGCGTCCTTGGACACCGCGCTCGGCTCCCTGCATCCGCTCGTCGCCGTCTCGGGCGACGCCGCGCCCGCGCCGGAACTCTTCGCCGGTATGCCCTTCGCCGTGGAAGCCACCACGGCCGAGGCGACCGCGCTGGCCCGCGACCTCGTCGGCGCCATGGGCGGCTTCGAGGTCGAACTCCCCGCCGCGCCGAGCCGCTCCGCTGCCCGTGAGCAGAAAACCCGCTACCACGCCCTCGCCACGATGGTGGCCACCGGCGTCGTGACGCTCGTGGACCAGGCCGCCGCCGCCATGGCCAGCGCCGATCCCGTCGAGCGCGAGCGCTTCCGCCGCGCCTACGGCGAACTCGCCCGCAGCGCCGCCCGGAACGTCCTGCGCGACCGCGGCGCCAGCGTGCTCACCGGCGCGATCGCCCGCGGCGACGACGCGCTCGTCGATCGCCATCTGGCGGCGCTCGCTGGCACTCCGAACGAGCCACTTTACCGCGCGGTCGAATCGGCCGCGCGTCGGATGCTGAACGAACCCACGGCCGAGACGCCCGATCCATCATGACGTCCAGCGCCTTCCCGTCCCCGGCGCCGGCCCCCGGGCCGATTCCCGGCCCGATCGTCGTCTCCCTTCTCTGCCGAACGCTCGCCGCCTTCCGCGAGGCGCTCGATCTCGGCGCCGCGGCCGACGCCGACGTCGTCGAGTTCCGCCTCGATCACGTGGCGCGTGAACTCCTCGGCCCCGGCGCGCTCGCGTTCGGCGCGCTGGTCGACCTCGCGGGCCGCCCGACGATCGCCGCGATCCACGGCAGCGAGGGCTTCGGCACCTACGGCGGCAGCTCCGCCGACCGTGGCCGCGTGCTGGCGGCCGCCGCAGGGGCGGGCGTCACCTACCTCGACATCGATGCCGCTCTCCTCGGGGAAGCGCGCCTCGACGGGCTCGCCACGCCGCGCATCCTCTCGACCCACCGCGAGCTGCCCGCGATCGATGACGCCTCCCTCGACGCGGTCGCCGACGAACTCGACGCTCTCGTCCGGCCCGGGGCCGGCGACCTCGTCAAGATCGTCCCCGCCACCGAGCGCGCGGAGGACGTCATCGTGCTGCTCGACTGGCTGGAGCGCCGGCCCGCGGGTTCGACGATCGCGTTCGCCTCCGGCCACGCCTCCGCCTTCTCACGCATGGCGGCCCCTGCCTTCGGGTCGGTCCTTGTGTACGCAGCCCCCGCCCGGATCGAGGAGCCAAGACCCTCCTCGCCGCTGCTCGCCAGCGCCGCGCCCGGCCAGCTTCGTGTGTCGCACCTGCGCGCCGTGTGGGGCGGCCGCGACGGATCCCAGGCCCGCGTTCCCGGGCGCGCCACCCGCCTGGCCGCCGTCTGCGGCCGGCCGATCGGGCACTCCGCCTCCCCGGTGACCCACGCGGCCGCGCTCCGTGCGCTCGGCGCGGACGCGCTGTTCCTCCCCGTGGCGCCCACGTCGTTCACGACCTTCGCCAACGCCGTGCGCCAGCATCCGCGCTGGGTCGGCCTGTCGGTGACGGCGCCGTTCAAGCTGAAGGCGATCGAGCTCGCGACCGGCGAGCACGGGGCAGGCGCCGACGCGGCGTCCTCGGTCATCGGCGCCGCGAACACGCTCTATTTCGACGCAGAGCCGGAGCGCCGGTTCACCGCGTCGAACACGGATGCCCCCGCGATCGGCATCGTCATCGCGGAGGCCGTCGTGGCCGAGGACTTCGCCGGCCTCTCGGCCGTCGTGATCGGCGCGGGCGGCGCGGCGCGCGCGGCGGTGCATGCGCTGGCCAAGCGCGGCGCGGCCGTCACGGTCGCGGCCCGCCGGATCGAGGCGGCGCGCGCCCTCGCCACCGAGATGGCGGCCTCGATGGACGTCGGCGTCGGAGCGGCCGACCTCCGGAGCGACGCCTACCGCGACCTTCGCCCGGACATCATCGTCCACACGACGCCGCTCGGCACCGACGGCATCGGGGAGCCCGAGGTCCCGGCCGAGCACCTGCGCCCGGGCGTGGCCGTCCTCGACGCGGTGTACCGGCCGCGGGAGACCGCGCTGCTCCGCAGGGCAGCGGCCGCCGGGGCGATTCCGATCTCGGGCGAGCGCTGGTTCCTCCTCCAGGCGTGGCTCCAGCACGGAACCCTCTTCCAGGACCTGTACGCAGGCCGAACGCTCACGCCTGAACTCGAGGAAGCCGCGCAGCGGGCGATGGGGGATGCGCTTGGCCGCTGGCTTTCCGGCGAGACGTCCTCGCAGAACCCATGAGCTTCTGTCTCTCCACGAAGCTGGCGCTGGTCGGCCTGCGCGGGGCGGGCAAGACTTCCGTCGGGCGCGAACTCTCGGCCCGCCTCGGCCTGCCGTTCGTCGACCTCGACGAACGCATCGCGGCGGCGGCCGGGTTCGGGCACGTCGGCGAGTTGATCGCGGCGCACGGCCTCCCGGCCTTCCGCGAACTCGAGCGCGATGAGCTGGCCGCCGTGCTGGCCGAGCCGCGACGGCTGATCGTCAGCACCGGCGGAGGCGCGGTCGAGGATCCTCGTTCGCGCAGGCTGCTGCGAACCGAGGCGCTCACGGTCTGGCTTCGCGCGCCGCTGGAGATCCTGCGCGAGAGGGTGGCGAGGGACGAGCGAGGGCGCGCGGCGGGCGCGGTTCCACTGCGGCCAGCGATCGTTCCGCCGCCGGGGGCAGGCTCGGACGACGCTGGCCCTGAGGCCCTGGACCACGACGAGTTCACCGTTCTCCAGGAGCGTCGCGCGCCGCTGTACCGTGAGGTCTCGCGTCGAGCCATCGACGTCGAGTTCGGGTCCCCGCTCGAAATAGCCCGGCGCATCGAACGAATCTGGCGGGGATAGACGCGGGCTTCTCAAGTGAACCCTTCGGTTTTCCCGATCGAAGCCCTAGGATTCAAACGGTGGATTACATGGGGAAACACGCGCAAAGAGGCCCATCGGCGAAGCGCGTGTGCCTGTGGAGTGCGCTCCTGATCCTGGCGAGCCCCGTCCATGCGTCGGCCCGTTTCGCCGAGTCGGCCGTCGAGTTCCCGAACGGATTCACCGGGGGCCTCCGCACCGCGGAGTCGAACGCGTCGCCCTACGTGCTCGACGATGCCCAGCGCGCCCGGATCGCGCTGCTCGTCGATGAGATCTCGGAGCTGGACGCGGCCCAGCTCGACGCCGCGGCCCAGCAGAAAACCGGCGCGGCCAGCGCCGACCTCGTCCTCGCCGTCCTTCTCCGCGCCGGACGTCCGATGCCGCCTGGCCTGTCGACGGCGCGACGGACCCAGCGCGCCGAGCGCTCGAAGGAAGCGCTCTCCTGGATCCGCCTTTCGCTCACCAATCCCCGGCGCTCCGAGCTGGTCACCGACGCCATCGCATCCGCCCTCGACGTCGCGTCGCCCGCGCCCGAGCTGAGCGTCGCGGCGATGCGCGTGGTCGCCCAGCTCGATCTGGTCTCGCATGCGCTGGAGGTCGCGCGCTGGCTGGAAGAGCCGGGCGCGGTCGACGCTGCGTCCGATCCTCTCCCGCCGAACGATCGAGCCTTCGATCCTCTGCCGCGGATGCGCCTCAGCGCGCAGTCGGCTCTCTATCAGCTCTACGGTCGCTGGTTCGAGGACGCTGCGGCCTTCCGCGCGCAGTGGGAGATCCTGCGCGGGCGGACACCCGATGGCACCGGACGCAATGAGCTTCTGGAGGCGACGAACACGGCCGAACAGCGCGCGCTGACCTTGATCGAGTTCGCGCCGACGCGGCTGGGCCACTCGCTGATCGACTGGCCGAGCCCGAGGATGCGTGCGAACGCGGCGCGGGCGATCGGCCGGGCGGTGGCGGCGGGCACGCTCGCGCCGGCGGCGGCGCGCGAGTCCCTCGTCGAGGGGCTGGAAAAGGAGCGCAGCGAAGAGGCGCTTTCCGCGCGTCTGCGCACGCTGCTCGATCTGGTCCAGGGCGCGGATCCGAAGGGCGAGGCCGTGCGCTCCGTCCGCGAACTCGTCTTCGACGTGGCCGAGCGCGCGAAGTCGCGTTCGTGCGAAGAGATCTGGGTGATGATCGGAGCCCTCACGCGCCTCGCCCAGCCCCTGGGTCCGGAAGGGGATCCGGCGCGGAGCGAGACGCTCGCTCTCGCCACGCAGCTCTTCGAGCGTGCGATGCGACGCGGGGAGGTCCGGGCCCTCGATCCCGATGCCCTCCAGGGCGCCATCACGTCCATGAGTGATCTGGTGCGTTCGATCTCGAACGCGTCGGTCGCGATGGAGGCGGCGCGCCCGCTCGCCGAACTCGTTCGTCCGATGGTGGTCGGCCCCGAGGGGATGAGCCGCCGCGCCGCAATTCCGCTCCGCGTGCGCCGCGCCGCCGCCGAGGCCTTCGCCCTGTCGGTCCAGGCGAGCGACGCCCGCGAGCTCGTCACGCTGGTGCGTTCGATGGAGACGCCGGAGCTGGAGTACGAGCTCCTCGGCGCCCTGCGCGCGGTGATCGCGGTGGTCGAGCCGGGAACCGCGAACGCGGAGGCGGTGATCGACGAACTGTTCGAGGCGGCGGCCGAGCCGAAGTTCGATAGCCGCGCCCGCGCCCTCGAGCTTCTCCTCAGCGAAGACGTCCGCCCGGCCCTCCTCGCCAGGCCCCGAAAGACCGAGTCGCGGTGGGCCCAGGCGCGCCTGCTCGCAGAGCCGTCGCCGGAGCTTCAGATCCGCCTCGCCGAACTCCTCGGTTTGGTGGGGGACAAGGCGTCGCTCGAGCGTTTGCTGGATCCCGGGCCGCCGGTGGCCAGCGAGGAGGGGACTCCACCTGCGCTGGCGCCGCTCGCGCAGCTGGCCTCCACGAGCGAAGAACTGGTCGCTGCGTCTGCGAAGCTGGCGCGCGCGCTCTCCGTTTCCAGCCCGACCCTCAGGGCCCGTTCCGCCTACATGATCGCGGGCCCCGGTTCGCTGACCGAGCCCTCGGACGCGCTCCTGCCGATCCGGACGCGGGAGGGATTGGACCTGATGTTGAGCGTCGATGTGGCCGCCCTGCAGCCCCAGGTGGAGCGCACGCGCGCCTTGACCTGGATCATCCTGCGCGCGCTGGAGCTTCGTCTCGTGATGCCGGGTCCCATGTCGACGTACTTCTCCGGCCCAGATCCGCTGGCCCTGAAGTTGCACGATCTCAGTTCGCAGGCGGGCCCCTCCGTGGCCGAGAAGGATCAGCCGTCCCTCGCGCTCCTTCGTTCCTTGATGCGCGCCGACCTGACCCGCGCCGCCGCTGAAGCCGGAGTCACCCCGACGAGCGCGGCCGACCAGGACCGAAAGCTCTCCGAGATCATGGCAGGCTTCGACCTCGCCCTGGCGAACGCGCCGGTCCTCGGATGGACGCCCTCGGCGATCACGCTGGAAAGCGTGTCGCTCCTGCGCGCCTTGAACAAACCGGACGCCGCGCTCCAGAGAATCGAGCGCCTCATCTCGCCAGAAACCGCGCCCGACCTCTCCGCGATCCCCGCGCCCACGATCCGCCTCTTCACCGAACTGGTCCTGGCCGCGGACCCCTTTTCGGGCCGATCCCGATCCCGGGCGCAGCGCTCGGCGAACCTCTGCATGAACCTTCTCCAAAGACCCACCTGGTCGACGGACTCGGCGGACGTGCGCCTCGCCGACCTGGAAGGCGCTCTACAAATCGCGTCGATGCTGGAGGGCGACGACCTGGAGCCCGAGCTACTCGCCGCCGTCGCCAGTGCATCGACGAGCGCAGTCATGCGCGAGGAGCTCGAAGAGGTGGACGCGGAGCGGGCAGCTTCGGTGTGGAAGATCGTCAGTACGTCCGGCCGCCGTTGATTTCCCATCAACTTCTCGGACCCACCCCTTGCATCCCCTCCCTGCTTCCCTATACTCCTCGCCAGCGACGCGGGGTGGAGCAGCCTGGTAGCTCGTCGGGCTCATAACCCGGAGGTCGCAGGTTCGAATCCTGCCCCCGCTAAATCCAAAAGAAGAGAGGCTCGTTCCTGACGGAACGAGCCTCTCTTCTTTTGGATTTAGGTGTCTCTGGCCCATCCGCTGACGCGGATGGAGCGATTTTCGGGGGGGGAGGATCCCCCCCGGGGCCCCCCCTGAAGGAGCTGCTTGGGTCAGGGGCGTGGGGACCTTGTTCTGGGGGCGTTGGCGTGGTCCGTCACGGGGAGGGGGTCATTTCCGGCCGCGGAGAGACCGGTAGCGCCGGATCAGAGCGTTGGTGGATTCGTCGTGCTCCAGGGAAGGCTCCTCTTGGCTCACCAGCTCGGGCACGATCTTCTTGGCGAGGACTTTGCCCAGCTCGACGCCCCACTGATCGAAGGGGTCGATGTTCCAGATCACGCTCTGGGTGAATACGTCGTGCTCGTAGAGCGCGATGATTTGGCCGAGGGCGGTGGGCGTCAGTTGCTCGAACAGCATCACGTTCGTTGGGCGGTTGCCGTCGAACTCCCGGTGCGGCGCGAGGTCTGGGGGAACGCCCTCTGCTTCGACCTCGGCCCGGGTCTTGCCGAACGCCAAGGCCTCGGTCTGGGCGAAGACGTTGGCGATCAGGAGATCGTGGTGGTCCCCGAGCGCGTTCAAGGGCCTTGCGAAGGCGATGAAGTCCGCGGGGACCAGGCGCGTGCCCTGGTGGATCAGCTGGTAGAACGAATGCTGGCCGTTGGTTCCCGGCTCGCCCCAGTAGATCGGGCCCGTGTCGACGCCGACTCGTTCGCCGGCCAGCGTGGTGTGCTTGCCGTTGCTCTCCATGGTCAGCTGCTGAAGGTAGGCGGGCAGGCGCTTGAGGTACTGCTCGTAGGGCAGGATCGCCACCGTCGCTGCGCCGAAGAAGTTCGTGTACCAGACGGTGAGCAGGGCCTTCAGAACGGGGAGGTTGCGCTCGAAAGGGGCCGTGCGGAAGTGCTCGTCCATCCCGTGGAATCCCTCCAGCATCTCGGCGAACGCCTCCGGGCCGATGGCGATCATCGTGGAAAGGCCGATGGCCGAGTCCATGGAGTAGCGGCCGCCGACCCAGTCCCAGAAGCCGAACATGTGGGCGGTGTCGATGCCGAAGGCGGCGACCTCTTTGGCGCTCGTCGACACGGCCACGAAGTGACGCGCGATGGCCTTGGCGTCACCGCCCATGCCGGCGAGGCACCACTCACGCGCGGTGTGCGCGTTCGTCATGGTCTCCTGAGTCGTGAAGGTCTTCGAGGCGATGATGAAGAGCGTCTCCTCGGGATCGAGATCGATCGTCGCCTCGGCGAAGTCGGTGCCGTCGACGTTCGAGACGAAGCGGAAGGTCAGGCTGCGATCCGCGTAGTGGCGCAGCGCTTCGAACGCCATCACCGGGCCCAGGTCGGACCCGCCGATGCCGATGTTGACCACGTTCTTGATGCGCTTGCCCGTGTGCCCCTTCCACGCTCCGCTTCGAACCTCGTTCGAGAACTCGCCCATCCGGTCCAGCACCCCATGCACCCCGGGCACGACGTTCTCACCGTCGACGGTGAGAACGGCGCCGCGCGGCGCGCGGAGCGCGACGTGGAGCGCCGGGCGATCTTCGGTGGGATTGACCTTCTCACCCGCGAACATCGCGTCGATGCGCGCCCGCAGCCCGGCTTCCTCGGCGAGCTGCACGAGGAGTCGCAGCGTCTCGTCCGTGATCCTGTTCTTGGAGTAGTCGAGGAAGATCCCGGCCGCCTCGAGGCTGAGGCGCTCGCTGCGCTTCGGGTCGTTGGCGAAGAGTTCGCGCAGGTGGAGCGGCTCGATCTGTTTCCAATGGGCCGCAAGGGCGGTCCAGGCCCGGCCCTTCTGGATGGGGGTCGCTTGGTTGGATTCTTGGCTCATGCTTTGGTTCCGTGCGAAGCGCTGTGGGCTTCCAGTCGTGGGGCGGGGATCGTTCGGGTTCGCCAAGGTGGGGAGTTCGCCATGTCGTATGCAAGGGTCAGGGCGTCACGCAGGGCGGCGTACCGGCGCTCTCGTGCCAGAGAAGGATCCCATCCCAGGCTTCCTTCGCCGTTTCTGCGAACCAGAAAAGGTCTCGATCTTCCGCGTCGATCACGCCTTCATCCACGAGGAAGTCCACGTTGAAGATCTCGCGCCAGTAGCTCCTTCCGATCAGCACCACGGGGACCGGCTCGATCTTCCGCGTCTGGATCAGGGCGAGCGTTTCGAACAGCTCGTCCAGCGTGCCGTAGCCGCCAGGAAAGACCACCAGCGCCTTCGCCCGCAGGAGGAAGTGCAGCTTGCGGATGGCGAAGTAGTGGAAGCGGAAGCAGAGGCCTGGCGTGATGTAGGGATTCGGGAACTGTTCGTGGGGCAGGGTGATGTTGAATCCGATCGACTTGGCCCCCACGTCGAAGGCTCCACGGTTGGCGGCTTCCATGATGCCGGGCCCTCCACCCGTGGCGATCACGACCGAGCAGTCGTCCGGGCCACCCGACGCGACGCTCACGAGCCGCCCGAATTCCCGCGCGAGATCGTAGTAACGGCTCTTCGCTCGTAGCCGCTCCGCGACGGCCACCTTCCGCTCGAGTCCTTCGTCATCCGGCGCCGACGCGTGGGCCGCGCGGGCCTCGTCGAGCGACCGCCGTGCCATCTCGGGGTCGGGAATCCGCGTGCTCCCGAAGACGACGATCGTGTGCTGGATCCCGTGCTCCTCCAGGAGGAGCTGCGCCTTCAGGTAGTCGAGGTGTAGCCGAACCCCGCGCGTATGTCCGTGCGCCAGGAATTCCGGATCCTGGTCGGCCTGCCGATACGACGGGCTGTTGAGGAGTATGGCTCGATCGCTCGAGGGCTCGGACGATGCCATCAGTACCTATCGTCTGCCAGGTAGACCGCCTCGTCCATGGCGCCTTCCCACTTGCCGACCGCGGTGGCGACCGCCGCGTCGCCCGTCACGTTCGTGAGCGTGCGCATCATGTCGAGGAGGCGATCGAAAGGATAGATGAAGCCGATAATCAAGATCGCCTTCTCCTCGGGGACGCCGACCTGGGTCAGCGCGGCGGCGGAGAGCAGCAGGCCCGCCGACGGGATGCCCGCAGCACCGATCGAAACGAGCGTCGCCATGACCGCGACGAGCACGTACTGGCTGAAGGTGACGTCGAGCTTGAGGGCCTGCGCGCCGAAGAGCGCCACGAGACCGATGTAGATGGCCGTGCCGTCCATGTTGATCGTCGCGCCGAGCGGCAGCACCGACGAGGCCACGGACTTGTCGATCCCCAGGTTCTCGTGGACGCAGGTGATCGTGACCGGCAGCGTGGCCCCTGACGATGACGTGGAGTAGGCGACGGCCTGGGCGTCGCTGATGCCGCGGATGAAGGGCTTGAGCGGCAGCCGCAGGAGCACCTTGATGATCCCGCCGTACGTGATGATGATGTGGAGCACGCAGGCGAGGTACAGCGCGATGGTGAGGAGTCCGAGGCTCTGCAGGATGCCGAGGCCCTTGTCGGCCATCACGACGGTCATCAGCGCGAAAACGCCGAAGGGCGCCATCTCCATCACGATCACCGTGACCTTCATGATCGCCTCGGCCGCGCTGTCGAAGAAGCTGCCGACCTGCTTGCCAGCATCGCCCGCGAGCAGGATGCCTACGCCGAAGAGGATCGAGAAGAAGATCACCTGGAGGATGTCGCCGTTCGCCAGCGCCTCGAAGGGATTGGTGGGGACGATGTTCAGCAGGCGGTCGACGATGCCGCCCGCCGCCTCGGCGGCCTGGGCCTTGGACTGAATCGCGCTCGCATCCACCAGATCGAACATCTCCGGCGAAAGACTCGCTCCCGGCTTCAGGATCGTCCCCATCAGCAGACCCAGGCAGACCGCGATGGCCGTGGTGCCGAAGTACATGCCCAGCGCCTTGCCGCCGAGGGACCCCAGTCGCTTGGGATCTCCCATGGCGACCACGCCCGAAACGAGGGTGAAGAACACGAGGGGGACGATCAGCATCTTGATCATCCGCAGGAACAGGTCCCCGAGCCAGCCAATCCACTTGATGGCGAACGCGCCGCTCGTTTCGGGGCCCATTCCGTAGCGGAGTGCCAGGCCCGCGCCCACGCCCAGGAACAGCGCCGCGATGACGCGCTTCCACAAATCGATCTTGAACCATGTACCCATAAGCCCATGGAGGGTACGGAGCGGGGGCGAGCGCCGCCAGTCAGGGATCATGCCCTCCTGAGAAGGCAGGCTCGGCGCCTAGCCGCTATCCTGTGGGGCATCCTCTGTCTTCCCCGGACAATGGACAGATCTCACACCCCGGCGACCGCCCCCAGGACCCACCCCATGCTCAAGACGTTCTTTCTGCCTCTCGCTCTCATCCTCCCCGTTCTCAGCTGTGGCGCCTCCGAAGGAAGCACCGAAGCCGGCCCAGCCGCCGGAGCTGAGACGGCGTCCCCTGCGGCGGGCGCCCCGAAGGCCCAGACGGTGGCCATCGAGTCCGCGACCCGCGAGCTGCGCTGCGGCTGCAAGATCGACTCGGTCGGGCACTGCGGCAACTACGTGGCCGTGGGCGACGAGTGGCTGGAGATCGCCAACCCGAAGGACCACGGGCTGAACAACATGGAGTGGTGCGGTGTCCCCGCGAACCAGAAGACCCAGGGTACGGTGGCCGGTGAGCGCACCGCCGACGGCAAGATCCAGGTCGCGACTCTCGAGATCGCGGGCAAGTAGGCCAGGGGGCCCATTTGATGGATACGTTCCTCCTCGTCTTCCTCTTCATGGGCATCGGCGTCGCCGCGATGGCCGTCGGGCTCCTCCGTGGGAAGGCTCTGTCCGGATCGTGCGGCGGCGTCGGACCGGACGGCGAGTCCCTGGCCGACTGTCTCTGCGAGATGCAGAACGCGCCCGTTTGCGATGCGCGGAAAGAGCTCCTGGCGCTCGCGAAGCGCAAGGCCGAGAGGGATCGACTGCGCCAAAAAGCGACGACGTGAGCCGCTGATCGACCGCTGGCAACCCAGTCTGTTCCATCCGCGACCGAGCCCCCCCTGCGTGCGAAACGTTGGGGGGGCTCGTGCGTTTCAGAGTCTGTCGGCGGCAGAAGTCCTCCGCCGCGAACATCCTGAATCACCACGGAGAACCGCCATGTTTCGACGCACACTTGCCCTTGTCCTGATCTCGTCCGCTTCGCTTTCGCTGGCTTCGGCCGTGCCCCAGCGAGGGCCCCAGCGAGGGCCCCAGCGAGAGCTCCAGCGCGGGCCCCAGGTGGAAGGCCGGCAGGGTCAAGAGGTCCGCCTTAAACGACCCGCCTCGGAGGAGTCAGCGCCTCACGGTCGTCGTCCCTCGGCCTCAAACGAGGAGCGCGGACCGCGCCTGATCGAGGCCCTCATTCAGCGCTTCGACCTGGACGGCGATAGAAAGCTCGACGCGGCAGAGCTGGGCCAGCTCCGCCGTCAGATGACCGTGCGGAAGATCGCTCGCAGGCGCGGCGCACGCACCGAGCAGCGACGCGGGGACGCCGCTCCCGGTGAGCGTGAAAAGGGCCTCAGCCGTCGCCGCGGCCGGATGGACCGCCAGCCGGGATCGCAGGGGCCGGAAGGAAGGCCTCTCCGTCGGCGAGGCAACCGCTGAGCCGCCGCCAGACGAGTTCGATCCTTTCATGGTCGGGCGCCTCGCCGAGCGCAGCGAGCAGCCTTCGCGCCAGCGGCCCGTGGTCGAGGATGACCTCGATCGACGGGCCGAGTTCCTTCCAGGCAGCGCTCTTCCCGCGCACCTCTTCCAGCAGCTCGCGCCAGACGTCTGCCGCCGTCATCGGACCACCGCGGCCCAGCGCCGTCAGCAGCACCGAGTCCTCGATCATCGCCTCCCCGCCGCTCGCGATGCACGCGTCGAACGTCTTGCGCAGATCCTCGGTTTCGAGCGCGTGCAGGATCTCGATGGGGGCCCAGCGCTCCTCCGCCAGGGCCTGGACGACGCTCGTGACGAGCAGCGCCACGCCGAGGTCCATGCGCGGCGATTCCTGGATATCGAGCACGCGGATCTCGATGGCACCGCGCTGGAAGCGCGCGATCGAGCCGCGCGCGTTCAGGAACTCCGGAACCAGGAGACCGTCCGGATCGAGCGCCGCCGCCGCCTTGCGCAGCGGCACGAAGATCTTCTCGTCGTACTCGGCCTGGTCGAGGTAGGTGTCGGGGATCACGAGGCCCATCGCCTCCGGGATCCTCGACTGGTGGGTGCAGTAAACGTCGAGCCTGCGGTCGAGCACGCCGGTCACCACGCCTTCGACGACCGGGGAACTCGCCGCGATCGCGGGCATCAGCGGCAGGAGCGCGCGGATGGCCGCGTGCAGGCGCTCGAACTCCGCATCGTTCGCGAACGGCAGGTTGATGTGCGTGCTCTGCAGGTTCGCCCAGCCGTGCCGGAAGCAGTGGAAGATCCGGTGGTAGGTGCGGTACACCTCGCCGTAGTCGTGGGGCCAGAGCACGGTCTCATGGGCCGGGTCCATGAAGGGATGCATCGCGCCAGGCAGCAGCATGGCGCCCATGGGCTCCAGCTCGGCGTTGATGCGCGTGACCGCGGCCTGGAAGGCGCTGGCCCAGCCCGCGAGGCTCGGCGTCGGACCGTTGGTCTTCAGCTCGATCACGTGCAGGACGAGCTCGTTCGACCAGGCGACGATGCCCTCCTCGAAGTCGACCGGCTCACCGCCGCTGACGACGGAGAGGAGCTGGTCGGCGATCGGACGGACGGCGAGCGTCTTCCGGTCGACGATCATGTACTCGAGTTCGATGCCGTAGGCCGAGCCGAGTGCGAGGGGGCCCTCCGGGGCGAGGACCTTGGGGGCTTCGCCCTTGGATGATGTGGGTTCTGGAGTCATCGGACCTTCCCTGCACGCTTCTTCTGTTCGACCCGCGCCATGAGGTGGCGCATGATCCGGAGGTAGAGTTCTTCGCCGAGGACGCCGTCCTCGTCGCCCGCGTCGATCGTCGGGTTGTCGTTCACTTCGATCACGACGGGCTTGCCGTCGATCTCCTTGACGTCGACGCCGAAGAGGCCGTCGCCGTAGAGCATGGCCGCGCGAACGGCGATGTCGAGGACCGCGCCGGGCGCCTGCTCGACGGGCAGCGCCTCGACGCGTCCGTAGTCGGGTGAGCCGCCCGTGCCGTGGTGGTGGGCGATCTGCCAGTGCTTGCCCGCCATGTAGTACTTGCAGGCGTAGAGCGGCTGGCCGTCCAGTACGCCGATACGCCAGTCGAAGTCGGTGGGGCGGAACTCCTGGGCGATCACGAGCGACGACTTCTTGAGGAGCCGGTCGAGGCCCTCGCGAAGCTCCTCGGGCGTCGACGCCTTCGAGACGCCGGCGGAGAACGCGCTGTCGGGCTGCTTGAGGACGCAGGGGAGGCCGAGCTGCTTCAGCACCTGGTCCGCGTTGCGCTTGGTCACGATCATCGAGTTCGGGCTCGCGATCTTGTTCTTCGTCATGAGCTCGGCGAGGAACACCTTGTTCATGCACTTGATGATGGCGTCCGGGTCGTCCATCACGACGAGCCCTTCTGCCTTCGCCTTGAGCACGATGCGGTAGGTGTGGTGGTTGATCGCCGTCGTATCGCGAATGAAGATGGCGTCGAACTCCGCCGTTCGCGAGTACACGTTGCGGTCGACGACCTCGACCGCGAAGCCGACGGCTTCCCCGGCCTTGACGAAGTTCTGGATCGCCTTGGGATCGGAGGCCGGATCGGGATCGTCCTCGTCGCGCAGGATCGCGAGGTCGTAGCGCGCCACCGGCTTGCGCCTGGGGCGCGGAGAGCGGCCCGCGACGAAGTCAGCGAGCGCCTCGGCCACGAGTTCGCCGTGCTCCGGCGGGACTTCCTTTGCTTCGAGAGCGTCGATGCCAGCGAGCGTCCAGCTCTTCGCCTTCGCCTTCCACTTGAAGTGCGCTCGCATGAGCGGGATCTGGAAGGCGCGGAAGATCGCGGCGGCCAGCGGGTCGTAGCGCTTCGCCACGTTGCGGCCGAAGTAGACGCTGAGCTCGAACGAATCGCCGACGAGCGGCTTGAGCTGGCTCTGGATCAGGTCGTCGAGGTCCGAGGAGACCCCGCGTAGGATCGCGGCCGACTTCAGTTCCTGGACGGTGTTGACCGTCGGGAGCGGACGCTGCTTCCTGGCCTCGGCCAGGAGCGACACGTAGTAGCCCTTGGTCTGGTAGCGGAGCGAGCGGCAGAGATTGATCACGCGCGTGCGCGGGCGGCGCGCGATCGGATCGTTCGCTAGGTAGTCGTCAGCGGCGAGGACGTCGACTCCAGGGGAGTCGAGCGGCCAGTCCTTCGGGTCGTCGACGACGGCGAGGTAATGGGTCATGTCGGGGGCGCGGGTGACGGGGATCCGGACGAGTCTTCGGACTGCGGGTAGATGATGAGGAAGTTGGCGTCGTACGTGAGAACTCCCAGGAGAATCGCGCAGATGACTCGTGTCATCGGAACGGAGTAGTGGTGGTCGTCACCGATCGGGTTGTCGCCGAGGGGGTCGGCGATGGTGACGGTCTTCGTCTTCTGGTTGTAGCCGGAGAGGACGACGAAGTGGCCCGCGGGGACCCCCAGGACGTCGTCGGGTTCACCGTCGTCGAGGCGCTCGCGGGCTTCCTGGTAGAGGTACGTGGAGCTCAGGCCCGTCAGCAGGGGGTGCCCGGCCCTGAGGTGCTTGCGCAGCAGCTTGGCGGTGAGGTCACCCCAGGTGATCTTGCCGCCCGCCTTCAGGAAATCGACGTAGGCCCGGGTGGCCATCGCCAGCTTCTGGTTGTCGGCCTTGCGGCGGGCCTGCTCCTCGAGCTTCGTCACGAGGTCCGTCGTGCCGTCCAGGAACCAGGTCGGGTCGAAGACGGCGAGGTTGAACGTGTGGATCGTGGCGGTGTAGCCGCGGTGGAGCGCGTCGAGGGCCAGCAGAACGGCCAGCGTGCCCCCTTCTGCAAAGCGCGGCGCACGGCTGATCACTTCCTCCAGAGACTGCTCGTCACCGTGGTACCGATACACGGCGTGCAGGCAGGTCGGCCCGCAGGTCGTGAGATCGGGCTGGTTCTGAATATCGATCTCGAGGCGGTGTTTCATGTGCGTTGCGCGCTATGTAGTGTCGAATCACTCCAGCGTCATCAACCGAATACCCAATCCTGGGTCGAATCTTCCGTGGGATCGAATCCTTCCGCCGGCCCTCCGCCGGTCCTGGCCAGAGCGCCGGCCATCGTGGTGTCCTGCGAGCACGCGGGCCGTGAGATTCCGGAGGCGTTCTCGGACGTCTTCACGGTGCCGGAGCCGATCCTGGATTCGCACAGGGGGATCGATTTCGGCTCGCTCGACTACGGGAAGGCCCTCGGTTCCGCCCTGGGCGTGGAGCCGATCGTCCAGCCGGTGACGCGGCTCCTCGTGGATACGAACCGTTCGGCGGACCACCCCGAGCGGCTGTCCGAGTTCAGCCGTGCGATGCCTGTTGATCGTCAGCGGGAGGCGATCGAGCTCTTCTGGAAGCCGCACCGCGACCGCGTCCTGGCTGCCGCCGAGGCCCCGATCGCGGAGGGACGGCCGGTCCTCCATTTTGCGGCTCACTCGTTCACGCCGGTCTTCCACGGGGTCGTTCGCGACGTCGATGTTGGCCTTCTCTTCGACCCGGCCCGGCCGAGGGAGCGGGCCTTCGCCGAGCGTCTCCAGCACGCGCTCCAGTCGAGGCGCCCGGACCTCAGGACTCGCTGGAACGAGCCCTACCTCGGCACGTCGGACTGCATCGCGCTCGTCCTGCGTGAGCGCTACCCCGACGATCTCTACGCAGGGATCGAACTGGAGATATCCCAAGCCTTCGCCCAGGACCACTCCGACGCGGGCCGAGCTTTCTGGACCACACTCCAGGCCGATTTCACGGCCGCGGTCCTCACTTCCCTTGGCCGGGAATCGGAGGCATGACGAGCGCCTCCATCCCCGGGGTCATGGTGACGGCGAGGGTCGTTTTCTCGCCCTCGCGAACCCGGGTCAGCAAGTAGCCTTCGACGCCAGCCTCGGATTCCAGAAGCGCAAGCGCCCTGTCGGGCCCCAGCACGAGCGCTGCGGTCGCCAGGGCATCCGCCCGCGCGCAAGAATCGGCGACCACGGTGACGGAAGCGAGGTCGTGATCGATCGGCTGCCCCGTCCTCGGATCGATGGCGTGCGCGACGATCCGACCCTCGACCTTGCGAACGTTGCGATAATCGCCGCTGGTCGCCACCGCGCTGCCCGTCAGGGAGAGCCGGGCAAAAGGCGGCCGTGGCGCAAAGTTCATGGGGGAGAGGGGATCCGCACCTTCGGGCAGCAGGGGATCGTCGATCCCGACGCGCCACATCTCGCCGGAGGTGTTCTTGCCGCGAAGGACCATCTCGCCGCCGCACTCGAGCAAGAAGTGGGAAGCGCCGGCCTGGACCAAAGCCGCCGCCGCGAGATCGACCGCATACCCCTTGGCGACGGCCGAAAGATCCACCTCGATGCCGTCCCGAGCCTTCACCAGAGCCCCGTCGCGGACCTCGACCCCGCCCCACCCCACGAGGCCCAGCGCCGCCTGAATCTCCTCCGGGGAGGGATCCTCGACGTCGTCGTAGGAGCCAAACCCCCAAACCTCGACGAGCGGCCGAACGGTAGGGTCAAAAGCCCCACCGGTGACTTCGACGAGGGGGCCACAAAGCGCCATGACGTCGAGGGTGAGCTGGCCAACCGCCACCTCGTCTCCGGCCCCAGCACGATTGAACCGACTGAGATCGCTCCCTTCCTTCCAGGTGCTCATGGCGAGATCCACCGCGTCGAGCCGTCCTTGAATCAGCCCCCCAAGCCCCTTTCCAGACGTCCCGCGAGGCACCTCAACCACCGCCGACCAGGAAGTGCCCATGCACTTCCCACCCAGGGAGACAAACCCAGAGGTCTCCACCTCGCTGGAACAGGACGAAGCCAGGACAAGACCAGCAGCAACGAAGAATCGATTCATGACAGGGCCAACGGACGGACAGAGGCGAGGACAGACAATCGACCCATGGACGAAGAGCGGGACGCGCCGGGGTGAAGCCAAAAAAGAACGGCCAGCCCCCAGGCAGGAGCCAGCCGACATGGGCACAAGCCGCAAGGCCCGAGACCCCCCACGGCACATCCGCGTCAGCGGATGTCCCATGAATATCTGAGGTGGGTAGAGGTGCCCCCCCTGGGGGTACCTCTATCCACCGAAGTCGTCGAGGTCGATCATCTCCGGATCGACGCCGAGGTCATCGAGCATCTTGAGAACGGCCTGGTTCATCATCGGCGGACCGCAGAGGTAGTACTCACACTCCTCGGGCGCCGGGTGCTTCGACAGGTACTCCGCAAGAACGACCTGGTGGATGAAGCCGGTGTAGCCCTCCCAGTTGTCCTCGGGCTGCGGCTCCGAGAGCGCGACGTGCCACTGGAAGTTGTCGTTCTCCTTGGCGAGACGATCGAAGTCCTCGACGTAGAACATCTCGCGGAGCGAACGGGCGCCGTACCAGTAGGACATCTTCCGGTCCGTCTTCTCGGTCTCCAGCATCCGCATGATGTGGCTCCGCAGCGGCGCCATGCCAGCGCCACCGCCGATGAAGATCATCTCGCGGTCCGTCTTCTTGATGTGGAACTCGCCGAACGGGCCCGAGACGGTCACCTTGTCCCCGGGCTTCTGCGCGAAGATGTAGCTGCTGCCCTTACCCGGCGGAACGTCGGGCATGCGCGGCGGCGGCGACGCGATCCGGACGTTGAGCATGACGATGTCGTCCCCCTCGGCCGGGTAGTTGGCCATGGAATAGGCGCGCTCGACCATCTCGTCCGTCTTGGAGCGGAACTGCCAGAGGTTGAACTTGTCCCAGTCGCCGCGGTACTCGGTCTCCACGTCGAAGTCCTTGTACTGGATGTCGTGGGGCGGGATCTCGATCTGGATGTAGTCGCCCGACGTGAAGTCGATCTTCTCGCCCTTCGGCAGGCGGACCTTGAACTCCTTGATGAAGGTGGCGACGTTGCCGTTCGAGACGACCTCGCACTCCCACTTCTTCACGGAGAAGACCGAGTCCGGCACGCGGATCCGCATGTCGTTCTTCACCTTGACCTGGCAGGACAGGCGGCAGCCTTCCTTGGCCATGCCGCGGGTGATGTGACCTTCCTCGGTGGGGAGGAGGTCGCCGCCGCCTTCGCTGATGGTCACGAGGCACTGGGCGCAGGTGCCACCGCCGCCGCAGGCCGACGGAATGAAGATCTTGCGATCGGCGAGCGTCGCGAGGAGCGTACCGCCAGCCTTCGCCTCGATCGGGTTGCTCTCGTCCCCGTTGACGATGATCTTGACGGCACCGCTGGAGACCAGCTGGGACCGCGCGATCAAAAGGATGCTGACGATGAAGAGCGCAACCAGGGTGAATGCGCCGACGCCTAGGAAGAATGTAGACATGGTTGTTGGTAGCTAGTGATGGCTGAACCGAAGCCTGTCGGAGGACATCGGCTCGGCTCTCCCTAGAGCTGAATCCCCCCGAAAATCATGAAACCCATGGCCATCAGACCGGCGACCATGAAGGTGAGCCCGAGGCCGCGGAGGCCTGGCGGGACGTTGCTGTACTTGAGCTTTTCGCGGATCGCGGCCAGAGCGATGATCGCAAGCCAAAATCCGACGCCAGAACCAAAACCGAACACAGCGGACTCGACGACGTCGTACTCGCGCTCGACCATGAAGAGCGACGATCCCAGGATCGCACAGTTCACGGCGATGAGCGGGAGGAACACGCCGAGCGCCGTGTAGAGCGCGGGCGCGAACTTGTCGATCGCCATCTCGACGACCTGGACGGTCGCTGCGATGGTCGCGATGAAGGTCATGAACCCGAGGAAGGAGAGGTCGTACTTCGACGCGGCCTCTTCGCCCATGGCCCAGGCGAGTGCGCCCTCCTTGAGGACGTAGTTCTGGATGAACGCGTTCAGCGGCGTCGTCACCGTGAGAACGAAGACGACCGCGAGTCCGAGGCCCATGGCGGTGTCTACCTTCTTCGAGACGGCCAGGAACGAGCACATCCCCAGGAAGAACGCGAGGGCGATGTTCTCGACGAAGATCGCCTTCAGCGCGAGGTTGATGAGATCCACTACTCGGCCTCCTGAAGGGTCGGGGTGAGGGAGCGCTGGACCCAGATCAGGAACCCGATCAGGAAGAACGCGCCGGGGGCGAGAACCATGAGGCCGTTGGGGACGTACCAGCCGCCGTCACGGACGCTGGCGAAGACCGTGTAGCCGAGCACCTTGCCCGAGCCGAGAAGCTCGCGGAAGAGCGCCACGTAGATCAGCACGACGCTGTAGCCCATCGCGTTGGCGAAGCCGTCGATCGCGGACTTGCCCGGCGGGTTGCCCATGGCGAAGGCCTCGGCCCTGCCCATGACGATGCAGTTGGTGATGATGAGGCCGACGTAGACCGAGAGGCCCTTGGAGACGTCGAACAGGAACGCCTTCAGGATCTGGTCCGCCACGATCACCAGCGAGGCGATGATGGCGAGCTGGGCGATGATGCGGATGCTGCCGGGGATCTTGTTCCGCAGCATCGAGATGATGGCGTTCGAGCAGATGAGCACGAACGTCACGGCGGCGCTCATCACGAGCGCGGTCTCCAGCTTGGTCGTCACCGCGAGGGCAGAGCAGATCCCGAGCACCTGGAGGGTGATCGGGTTCTTCTCGGCCAGCGGGTCGAGCAGGATCGATTTGGTTTTCTTATCCATGATGGAAGTGGGGGCGGAGCGAACTCCGTGGCCCCTGCGAATCAGTTGCCTTGGATCCTTTGGAGGTACGGGCCGTAGCCGGCGGGACCGAGCCAGAGCTTGATGGTGGCGTCGACGCCCTTCGTGGTAATCGTGGCGCCCGAGAGCCCGTCGACCTGGTAGTCGGGGTTTCGCGGTGCGTTCGCCTTGACGACGCCGAGCTCGACGTCACCTTCCGCGTCGTAGATGGCGCGGTCGATCCAGCTCGCCTGCCACGCCTTGTTGTCGATCTCACCGCCGAGGCCCGGCGTCTCGCCGTGGCTGTAGAAGGTGATGCCGACGACGCCGGAGAGGTCGCGCTTGATGGAGAGGTAGCCGTACATGGTCGACCAGAGGCCCTTGCCGTGGATCGGGAGCACGATGGACTCCGAGCCGGGCTTGGTGACCTCGAAGACCTCGAGCTGGTCGGGGAGGCGTGCGATCTGAGCGCCCTTGAAGGCCTCGGGCGTCTCCTCGGACGTCTCGGGGTCCTTCGCCATGCGAATGGGATCCACGTCCTCGACCGAAACGTCGATGTACTCGCCGGTCTTTCGATCGATAACGCGGGGCTGGATGTCCTTGAAGATCTCGTCGACGCGCTCCTGGGTCAGCGCCTCGCCCGGTGCGGCCAGGCCGGCCACCGTCACGACCTGACGCTGCTGGTCGAGGACCTTGTTTGCGTCCTGACGTGCGCCCAGGGAGACGGCGAAGAAGGAAACGAGCGCCGAGCAAACGACGCAGATGCCCACGGCGAAGCCGATGACGTACTTGTTACTGAAGTCCAAGGCGCACCTCCCGACGGCGAATGTTCGCCTTCATTACGTAGTGGTCGATGAGCGGGGCAAACACGTTCATGAAGATGATCGCGAGCATGATTCCCGCGGGGTAGGCGGGGTTGAGCACCCGGACGAGAACGGTCAGCGCGCCGACCATGAAGCCGTAGATCCACCGACCCGTGTTGGTCTGGGCGGCGGAGACGGGGTCGGTGGCCATGAAGATGGAGCCGAAGGCGAAGGAGCCGATGACGAAGTGCCAGTGGGGCGGAAGCGTCATGTAGTGGCTGGCGGCGCCGGCTTCGGCGGCCGGAGCGAAGGCGTTCAGGAGCAGGGTGAAGAGCACCATGCCGAGACCGCAGCTGAGCATGATGCGCCAGCTGCCGACCTTGCTGAAGATCAGGACCGCGGCGCCGATGAGGCACATCGCGGTCGAGGTCTCGCCCATGGAGCCGGGGATCCAGCCCATGAACGCGTCGAACCAGGAGATACCGAGTTCGTTCGCCTGGGCCATCGCGTCGGTGGCCGCGCCGTTGGACGCGAAGTAGCCCAGCGGCGTCGCGCCGGTCGCACCGTCGATCCACGCGCCCTCGGTGCCCGCGGGCACGCCTGCGCCTGAGATCCACACGCGGTCACCGGAGATCTCCACCGGGTAGGCGAAGTACAGGAAGATCCGCGCCGTCAGCGCCGGGTTGAGGATGTTCATCCCCGTGCCGCCGAAGATCTCCTTGCCGATGATCACGCCGAACGCGATGCCGATGCCGACCTGCCAGAGCGGAATGTCCGGCGGCAGGGTCAGCGGGAACAAGAGGGACGTGACGAGGAAGCCCTCGTTGATCTCGTGCTTGCGGATGATCGAGAAGATCGCCTCGATCGTGCCACCGACCGCGATCGTGACCGCGTAGACCGGCAGGAACTTCAGCGCTCCGTAGAAGAGCATCGAGAGGATGTTCGGGTCCAGCGGCGCGGCGTTCCAGTCCACCGTCGCGCGGTAGTGCTGGAATCCGACGTTCCACATGCCGAACAGCGTCGCCGGGATGAGCGCGATGACCACCATGATCATCATGCGCTTCAGGTCGATGCCATCACGGATGTGGGGACCCGAGGCGGTCTTGTGCCCCGGCGTGTAGAGGAAGGTGTCCGCGGCCTCGTAGGCGGGGTACAGCTTCTCGAGCTTTCCGCCCTTGTGGAAGAGCGGCTCGACCTTGTCGAGCGTGTTGCGTAGGAACTTCATGTGGCTAGCCTTCCTTCTCGATGGTGGTCAGCATGTCACGGAGCATGTCGGTGATCGGGACTTTGGACGGGTCGACGAACTGACAGAGCGCGAGGTCTTCCTCGGCGAGCTCCAGGACGCCGAGCTTCTCGGCGCTCTCCATGTCGTTGGAGGCCAGTGCCTTGATGAGCTGGGTCGCGAGGACGTCGAGCGGCATCACGGACTCGTACTGACCGATCGGAACGATGGCGCGGAGGCTGCCGTTCGTGTCGGTGTCGTACTTGAAGGTCTTGCGGAAGAACTTGTCGAAGACCGTGTTGGTCTGGGTGTAGCGACCGCTGATGGGGAGGGCCCAGCCGATGAGGTCGCGCTGGACGTCGTCCTCGAGGACGGTGATCTGCTGGTTCCAGCGGCCGAGGTAGTTCGAGTGGTTGTCCTCGGCGGCCTTCTTGCCCCAGAGGGGCGAACCGTTGACGAGGCGCGTCACCTTGGCCGTAGACGCGTCCTTGCAGAGCTGCGTCAGATCGGCCCCGGGGCGCGTTCGAACGAGCTGCGGCGTCTTGGCGGCCGGGCCGGTGATGGCGACGACGCGCTCGGTGGGGCGCTTGCCGCTCCGGAGCAGCTGGCCGATATCCGCCACGTCCTGGATTCCGGCGTACCAGACCGGGCGGTTCGCGCCGGCCGGGCAGAGCTTGTGGATCGCGAAGCCGGCGGTGCCCACCGGGTGGGGGCCTTCCATGTGGTGCACGAGAACGCCGTCTTCGCAGAACTTGCCCCACTGCACGCCCTTCTTGACGCACACGTGGACCTTGCCCTTCGTGAGCTTCGCGAGCGCCGTGAGGCCCGCGTCGATGTCCTGGTCGCGACCTTCGACCACCTTCGTGAGGTCGGGCGCGAGGGGGCTCGAGTCGTAGGCCATCACGACGATGCCCGCGGGCTCGTCGGTGGTCTGCGCGACCTTGTCGAAGGGGCGACGACGCAGCGAGGGCCAGAGGCCCGAGCCGATCAGCGCGTTCTTGATGTCCTCGGCCGAGGAGCGGTCGACGTCCATCGGCTCGAAGGGCTCGGCCTCCTTGAAGCCGCTCACTTCGATCTCGATCGCGAGCACCGCGCGGCGCAGGCCGCGATACACGTGGGAGACCTTGCCTGCGGCGGGGGAGGCGTAGACGACGTTCTCGTCGCGGCGGTCCGCGAAGAGGGGCGTTCCGACGCGGACCTCGTCACCTTCCTGGGCGAGGAGGCGCACCTTGGCGCCCCAGCACTCCTGGGGCAGGAGAGCAACGCGGGTCACATCGAGTCGACTGACGATTTCCGAGGTGCTGACGGCACCGTGGATCGGGAGATCGAGACCTCGCTTGGCTTTGATCGTGGCCATGGACTGAAGGAGTTCGTTCCGAGAGTCGGGTCCCCTGTCGGAGCCCCGGAGTGGGGAGCCCCTGGGGGGGCCTCGGGAGTGGGCGACCGAAGGTCAGGTGGCCCAGTGGAGAGCAGCATGTGAGAGCCGCCGGACGCCCCAGGCGCGGGTTCGTACGCGCGCGTCGGGCAGACGGCTTTCCGCTCTAAATTTGGGGAAGATTCTATCCGGGGACGAGCGCGGCAAGCGACGACGACCCCGGTGTTTCACGGGAACAATCGACGGATTCTCCGCAGCGCTCAACATCCCCGAGGCAGATCGGGGTGAGCGACTATCTTCGATCGGGCTTCCCCGGCGGTTACCGGAAGATGATTCGCTGGCCGTTTCGCTCGCCGACGAGCTGGCCGCCCTGGTAAGCGACCCGCCCGTGGAGGACCGTCGCGGTCGGCCAGCCCGCCAGATCGACGTCGGCGAACGGCGTGTGTCCGGCGCGGCTGTGGAAGGGGCGCTCGCCGATCGTACCCCGGGCGCTCGGATCGACGAGCACCGCGTGACCGAGGGCGCCCGGTGCCAGGGGGCCACGATCACGCGCTCCGTAGACCCGACTCGGCCCCTGAACGCAGAGTCGCACGATGTCCTCGTGACGCAGCCAGCCGTCCCGAACCGCCGTCAGAAGCAGGGGTAACGTCGTCTGCACGCCTGCGATGCCCGACGAACTCGCCGGAAACGGCTTGGCCTTGTCCTCCAGGGTGTGCGGCGCGTGGTCCGACCCGATGCAGGCGGCGGTGCCGTCGGCGGCGGCCTCGCGCAGCACTTCCTGGTGCGCGCGGTCGCGCACCGGCGGGTTCATCTGGGCCCAGGTCCCGTGGGGCCCTTCGTAGCAGTCGGGCGCCGTGAGAAACAGGTGGTTCGGCGTCAGCTCGACCGTGACGAGTTCACCGAGGTCGCGCTCGCGAACCAGCCGGATCTCATCGGCGGTGGACACATGGAGGATATGGATCGGCCTGCCGGTGAGTTCAGCCAGGTCCAGCAGCCGGGTCGTGGCCTGGACCGCGCACGCCACGTCGCGGACGTGCGGGTGCTCCCGGACGTGGGTCCCTTCCTTGACGGCCGCGTAGCGCTCCTTGAGCCGGTCATCGTCCTCGCTGTGGAACGTGACGCGCCGCTTGCCCGATCGCAGGATCCTCTCCAGCGTCGGATTGTCCGGAACCAGCAGCGAGCCCGTCGACGAGCCCATGAAGACCTTGATCCCGGCGCAGCCGGGCATGTCCTCCCACTCGCCGATCTGGTCCGCGTTCTCGTGGGTCCCGCCGAGGAAGAAGGCGTAGTCCGAGACCGCGCTCGCGGCCGCACGCTCCAGCTTCTCCTCCAGGCGTTCCGGGCTGTCGGTGTTCGGGTTGGTGTTCGGCATCTCCATGAAGCCGGTCACCCCGCCCGCCAGCGCCGCCAGCGACCCCGAGCCCAGGTCTTCCTTCAGCGGCATCCCGGGCTCGCGGAAGTGAACCTGGGGATCCGTCAGCCCGGGGAAGACGAGTTGACCTGCGGCATCGAGCCGCTCCAGTCCCCCGGCCAGCCCCCCGGCCCCGCGCGCTGCCTCCTCGGCCGCGCGCAGACGAGCGCTCCCCAGGAGCCCAGGCCGAACCTCGGTGACCCGGCCGTGCTCGATGAGCACGTCAGCCTCGCTGACACCCTCCGCCCCGACGACGCGCCCGCCGTGGATCAGGATCGAGCCGCCCGAGCCGGCACCTTGCTTCCCTTGCCCGCTCATGCCTGGTCCTCCGCGAGCGCCGTCCGCAGCCGCTCGGCCATCTCGGCCGGATCAGGTACCCCGTCGATGGGTTCCCAGTGAATCCCGAGCCCGACGGTCTGGCTCGGCCGAGGGATGATGTGGAAGTGAACGTGAAAAACCGCCTGGTGGGCGGTCCTTCCGTTGTTCTGCAGCACGTTGTAGTCGTCGGTCCCGGTCACGCGGCAAACCGCGCGAGCGATCCGAGGAAGCACCCGCCCCAGCTCGGCGGCCGCCTCGTCAGAAAGCTCGTGCAGCTTCGCCTTCCGCTCCTTGGGGATGACGAGGGTGTGTCCGGCGCTGATGGGCGAGATGTCCATGAACGCCAGGACGTGGTCATTCTCGAAGACGCGGTGGCAGGGGATGTCGCCGTCGAGGATCCTGTCGAAGATCGTGCTCATGGGAGCACGATAACGGATCCTCCTGCTGGCGACCCGGTCCGACCGAGGTCAAAGGTACATCTCGCAGAACCACGACTTCGCGATGACGTTCGGGGAGCCCGTGTAGGGCGGCGCGCAGAGCTCCGCATGGAACGCGGCGGCGAATCCATGGGGAACGCCGACCGGAACCGGAACCTGAAGGCAGGCTGACTCGTAGGGAAGGCGATCGACCGTTCCGAGTGGGATGGGCGGCAAGTTCGCGAAGGTGACAAAGAAGTTCACCCTGCCGGGCATCGACGCGGCGCCCGTTGCCTTTCCCCAGCCAGTCGCCTGGAGCCAGAGACTGTCGACGTGTTCGGGTGCACCTGTTTGATCTGCCGTCTGGTCGACCAGGGGCGTCGCCCGTACGACGCTCAGTCCCATGATCTGGTCGGCCTCAGCCGGGCGATCCGTGGCATAGCCGCGGAGCCCACTCAGAGTGCCGGCGTGCGGGTCGAAGCCGCAGCCTCCGGTGATGTCGTCGTTGTCACCCAGGCCGAGCTTCTTGGTGACCTGCAGCGTAGGCGTGCCGGCCGTGAGTTATACAGGTGGATTGGGCCCACCAATGGTGTAGATCATCAGCTGGCTCGGCGCGCCCAGCGTTTCCCTGCTCGTGGAGTAGATGATCGTGTTGGTCAGGGGGCACACGGCGAGCATATCCACGTCGAAGTCATTGACGCTCTCTTCGACGTAACCGTTCCAGAAGAGATCTGATGCAGGAACGAACTCCTCGGGTGCGGACCATGCACCAGCGGTGGCTGTGGCATTTTCATTCCATTCGAGCCGATAGATCGTGCCTGCGTGCGGGGGGAGCGACGGCGCTGCCGTCGTGCCTGGATGCCTTGCGAACGCGACGGTGCTGTTGGAGTTCGCCCACTCCCGGGTCACGGAGAAGAAGAATTCGTTCGTCGTGTAGATGAGAGGGTCGAGGTTGGGGCCTTCGTTGCACGTCATCAGTCCGATCCCGTAATCCATCGCGTTGATGTCATTCGATGACGTCGATGCGTATCCCAGATGATTGCGGCTCGCCTCGAGAACCGTTTTGTCGACGAGTCGCGGGTTGATGCCGATACTCCCGTCGAAGTAGTACGAGAGCACGCTGGCGCCGGTGCGGCTGCCGTACTTGCCCTGCTCTTGCCAGAGGATGCTCGGATTCTTGCCCGTGCCACCGTTTTTTACCGTGACGGCCAACGCCAGCCAGTTGAAGTTCGCAAGCCCAACGGCTGGGGTGCCGACCGAATTCGCAGCCGGGATGACGTCGTTGCCGGTCGACATGGCATCGATGGTGGGTGGATTGCTCCCCGGAAAGAGCACGCCGGTCGAGTAGATGGGGTCCGTTGCGGTAAGAGTGAACGGGCTCTGCCAGGCCTGAGGGGGAGAAGTGGCCGGTTGGTCACCTGGGCCCTTGAGCCGAACGACGTTGTCACCCCTCTCGACCAGCGCAAAGGGCCAAGCGGAGAACTTTCCTCGGGCGACGGTAGGTTCCATCGGCTCCTGCTGCGCTGCGAGCGAAAGAGACACGGTGACTCCGAATAGCATGAACTTTGCGGCGATGTTTCGGACTGGACGGGGAAGCATGGGGTTTTCTGGCATGGATTCGGGGTGTCGTAAAGGAAGCGAGTACGGGTACTGTGGAGCGGTCTATTCGTGGGTATCGGGCTCTACGCTGAGTGCCGAGGTCTGGGGGAGAGACGCGACACCGCTTGATCCCGTTCGACGTCTGAGTTCCAGCGCCATCGCATCGAGCCATTTACGAAGGCTCGTCGTGGCGGCTGAATTCAGATCATCGGGTAGGTGGTGCGCAAGGTCTTCCACTCGCCCCGGGTGCAGCGCGTTGCCCTTGAGCATGTGGAAGAGAGCGCTGATGATTCCATCCGCATTGTCTTCTGAGATGGCTTCCGCGATGGCCTTCAGGGACTGGACCTCCGTCGAACGCGCCTCACGGGAGTCCGGGGGCAGTTCTTGCAGATGAGCGAGTCCTCGGCTTGCGAGCCTGAGGCTTGTGTCCTCTCTGCCAACTTCGGAAGGGCGAAGCGCGCCATCGATGTCAATCAAAGCTGCCAGCACCAAGGAGGTTCGTGAGAGCGTCGAAGTGGGAGGTTCCGGTGGCCTGGACAGAAGTGCACGCGCCGCTTCGTGGTTGCCCGCGAGAAGTTCAGCGCGGATTCTGTACTCCCAGATCGTCGTATTTCCCGGAGCGCGCAACGCCGCCTCTCCCAGAAACATGCCCGCGAGATCCGCGTCGCCGATGCGGTGGGAGGCGAGTCCTGCGTTCTCCAGCGTCGGGTGCGTCTCGTCCGCCAGCGCGAGGCCTTTGCGCGCCGCCGAGATCGTCGCTGAGTAGAGCTCCTGATTGAGCAGCATCAGCGTTCGAATGTGAAGGCTCATGGCGCTTGGACCCCCGAACTCGTTGTCTAGCTCTTCCGCCTTCGCGAGAATGACATCGGCGGCACGGAACAGGTCATCTCGCTGCTCCTGGGTGTCACGCTTCATCCTCTTCACCGGCAACGCTTCGAGCATCAGGCTTATCTCCCGCGCGTGCCGGACATCCTGGAGTTCGTCCGAGCTGAACTGCTCGTAGGCCGGGCCGCCCTGGTCAACGCGTTGCAGAGTGAATCCGAGCAGGTAGTGATCTTTAGCCGTTCGCGGCTCGGGCAGATCCTCGAAGCTGATAGCCGGTGGGGCCTCGGCGTCGTCCGCGATCGCCTGGAATCGCTTTGCCAGCTCCACGGCGAGCGGCGTTTCCGTCTCGTCGGCAATCCACGCCATGTCGCGGGCAGCAGCGGCGCGGTCCCCTTGATCGAGAACGAACGCAGCTCGTAGCATTCGCGCTGGGATCGGGTCCACGGGTGATTCGATCAGGGCGTCAAGCTTCCGCATGACGGATGCGCGCCTCGCGTCGTCCGTGATCTCTCTGCTGATCGGCCTGACGAAGTCCAGGGAAGCAGGCACGTGCTGCCACGCCATCCGCCCGCGCTCCACGGCCCTTGCGTCCGACGCCTGCTTCACCAGGAAACCCGTCGTTCCCAGTACGAACAGCACCGTCGCCGCCACCGCGCCCTGGACCGTCCGCGAGTGCCGCGCTTGGCGTAGCAGTCTCATCGTTCGGGTGACCGGGCGTGCGCTCACCGGGCGGTGGTCCAGAAAGGCCTTGAGGTCCTCGACCAGTTCGCTGGCGGACTGATAGCGGCGCTTCGGGTCACGCTCCACGCCGTGCTCGACGATGGCGACCAGGTCCCTGGGCAGACCGGAACGGACGCTCGCGAGGGGCGGAACCTCCCGCGTCGAGAGGGCGCGCAGTACCTTGGAATGGGTTCCGTCGAACGGCGCTCGCATCGCAAGCAGGTGGTAGAGCGTCGCCGACAGTCCGTAGACGTCGAGGCCCGGCTTCCACGGCATCCGCTCGCCGAGGACCTCGGGCGCCATGTAGCGCGGCGTGCCTACCGACGCCCCGGTGCGCGTCAGGTCGTCCTCCGTATCGAGTGCCGCGATTCCAAAGTCGAGCAGGACCGCCTCGCCGTCCGCTCGGAGCATGATGTTCGATGGCTTGATGTCCCGGTGGATCACCTTCGCAGCATGCGCGGCCTCGAGGCCCTCGCCGATCTGGATCGTCCAGCGAACGACCTGGCGCACGTAGCTCTCCTCGGGGAGCGACGCGATCGCGAACGACTCGGGGATCTAGGCTGTATCGACGACCACTTCGGTCTCGCTCCGCCGCTCCGCTTCCTCGAGCAGCTCCGACAGCGCCACTCCGTCGATCAGCTCCATCACGAGGAACGGCGCGCCGCCCTCCGTGAATCCGCGGTCGTGGATGGCCACGATCGAACGGGACTGGATCGCGGCCAGCGCGGTCGCCTCGCGCTCGAAGCGCGCCGCTCCCTCGTCCGCGGAGACGAGTGTTCCGTGGAGGATCTTGACGGCCACGTTCCGCTGCAGGCTCGCATCGCGCGCCTGGTACACGGTTCCCATGGCCCCAGCGCCGATGCGCCGGACCAGCTCGTAGCGCGTGCCCAGCACCGAACCCCGCAGGAAGTCCGCGCCGTGGCGCAGCGCGTTCACCGTCGACAGGCGGTTCGCGATCCCGACGGCTTTCTCGACGGCGTCGCGAGCCTCCGGATGCTCCGCGCACAGGGCCGTGAGGTCCACCTCGCCGTGGTCGGCGAGCTGCTCCATGGCCTCCGCCACGAGGTCGGTGACCAGCTCGTTGTCGACGTCTCCCGTGGAAGTCACGCGGTCTCTCCAAGCTGCACGGCAAGCTTCGCCTGCGCCGCATAGAACGCCCGCCTGACCGCGGAGATCGATCCGTAGCCGAGCTGGTCTTTCAGCTGATCGAAGGTCTCCTGGTCCTCGAGTCGCGCCCGCAGCAGCAGCTGCTCGCGCTCTGGGAAAGTGGACAGAACGTCGAGGAAGTGCGTCAGCTCCTCCTGGCTCGCGGCCTCGTCGAAGGGCGTCCGGTTGCCTTCGGCCACAGGTGTGTGGTCGATCGGCTGGCCGCGCCGTCCGTCCCGTCGGGCCGCCTGGTGGAAGCGGATCGCGTCCATGATGCGATTCCGGACCATCATCGCCAGGTAGCCACAGAATGCGTCCGCCGTCTTGCCGCCGAAGGCGTTCAGGTCCTGGACGACGCTTCGGAAGACCTCCTGGACCACGTCCCCGGTGCTGAATCGGGATCGAAGCCAGGGGCGGTGCATACGGATGTCGCCAGCCAGCTGCTGATGGACCATCTGCTCGACCGTCGGGTAGAAGCGACGGACGAAATGGTCGACGGCGGCTGGATCGGCCTTCCTTGCCAGCTCCAGCTCGCGCTAGAACTCCTCGGGAAACTGGTTGCGTGGATCCACGGTCATGGGGGGGGACTTGGAGGCGGCAGGCGGGGGCATCACGTACACGGCGGACAGTCTCTCGTGATGGTTCGCAGAAAGTCGAAGAAGAATCCGAAGGGTGGTTCCTGGCCACCTGGTCCCCTCGGAGAGCGCTTCAGAGCAGCGCCCCGCTCAGCGGGGCGAGGCTCTCAGCCACGAACGCAGACCTCGAAATAGCCCCCTCGGAGGCACGCGTTTCGCGAAATGGTCCAGTTCCTCGGCCAGGACAGCGGCAGAAGCCTGTCGACCCGCGGGCTCGGGGGCGCATGCCCGCTGAGCGATGGACTCGAGGCCCTTGGGGATGCTTCTGTCGATCTGGCGGGGCCCGGTCAGGTGGTTTGCCCCTGCGTCTCGGGCTGTTTCGATCGCCGGACGAAGCGTCAAGAGCTCGTAGAGGAAGAGCCCGATCTGCTGGACATCCTCTCGCGCCCCATCGGAAGGAGGGTACGCGCCAGCGGGCGGGGGGGTGGCCAACCGGAAGGCCAGGGATTGCAGCCACGGCTTCCCGGACCCGTCCAGGCAAACATCGCCAGGATTCAGGCCCTCGAGGCGAAGTCCACGGGTGCGGGCGACCTCGACGATGAGCGCGATGGTCCGAACGATACGGGCCAGGTCCTGGAAGGTCAGAGGACCACTGGCGCCAGCCGCTACCGCCCTGGCGGACCGCCCCGGGCCTCCCCGCTGATCACGCATTCGCGAGACGGTTTCGGAAAGCGTCTCGCCATCGATAGGTTCCGTGGCGACGTAGATGAGCTCTCCGAACTGCCCCACGTCGAGGACAGGCACGACGTTCGCATGATCGAACTGCGCAACGCGCTCCAGGTCGCGGACGCGCTCGGTCAGGCGGGACTCGCCAGAGCCCTCGGGCGCCGGAAGGACGTGCAGCGTCACCCAGCGCTCCAACGCCTCGGACCAGGCGAGGTAGGCATCGCCCTTCGAACCCGGAGCCAGCCGCCGGTAGATATCGTAGCCGGGGAGGTCGTCGAGTGGCGCGCGCGGCGCGGACGGCGGCCCGCCAGGACGCTTCGGGCGCAGGACCAGGATCATCGAGATGAGCTTGTGAAGCTCGTCCCTCAACTCGTCCGGCGCCTCGGCCAGGAAGGCTTCCAGGTCCAGAGTCCCCTCCGCGGCGACGCGGCGCTCCGCCTCGTCCACGTACTTCGCCAGCTCTTCTTCCCTGGCCACTACTGGGAAAGTTCGAGGTCCGCCGTGATGGCCTTGAGCCGCGTCAAGGCCCGAAGATGGCGCATGCTGGCGCCCGATTCCGTCACGCCGAGGAGTGTCGCGATCTCTTGATTGGAGAGCTCCTCGTAGTGCCGCAGCATCAAGACCTCGCGGTCGTCCTCGCTCAGGCGTTCGAGGGCCACGGCGACCGCCTCCCTCTGCTCGATCCTCCTCAGCGCACCGGTGGGCGTCGTGTGCGACGACGCCAGCTGATGAGCGATCAGAACGGTGGTACAACCGAGGGCCTGGCGGGGCGAACGCGCCTCGCGACCTGCGTCGCGCTTGAGAGCGCCGAGGTGCTCCCGGTGGAGCCGAGCGATCACCTGGCGCGTCAGGAGCCGAACCCAGAGGAAGAACGGCAGCCGCTCTTCCGATTGCGCGTTCCGCTGCTCCAGGTACTCGCCGATCCTTCGGGCGACGTCGAGAAAGGCCTCCTGAAGGACGTCGTCCGGGCCAAGGCGCGCCGCGATCCGAGGGTCGATCCTCGCCTGGGCGATCCTGCGGAGCCGGTCCGAGTGCTGCGAGAGGAGATCACCCAGCAGCGTGGTGTCGCCCCGCGCCGCCGCGTCGAGGGCTCGCATCTCCGCGTTCGATTCCATCGGGCCGCGCGAATCCGCTGATTCATCCATGTGGGACCAGACTACCCGAGCGCCCGCGATTCAGCGCGGGGCAACTGCTGCGCTGAGTCCCTCGAGGCTCTTCGTCATCCTCGAAAGGAGCGTCGCGCCGGAGCCCTCCAGCCCCAGGTCGACCCGGACCGAAGTGAGGCCCAGGCCTTCCTTCGCGATCTTCTCAAACGGTGCGTCGATCGGCCCGAGCCAGACGAGCACGCCCGCGTGCCCCGGTTCGGCCGCCGCCTGTTCCAGGAGGGCCGCCGCATGGTCGTTGCGCTCCCCGCTGGCCTCGATTTCCAGCAGCGTCACAAGGAGCGGCGCATCCGCCGCCCTCGCCACGTACTCCAGCCCGTGGGCCACCGCGAACAGTCTTCGGCCGCCGACCCGCTCCTTCAAATCGGCGATGGCAGCCTCGTACGCAGCGACCTCCGCCTCGAAGGCCTCGTGCCGCTTCACAGCCTGCGTCGCGGCGTCCGGGGCCTCGGGCGCCTCGAGGACCCCCGCAAGCATCTCGCCCGCCCCGTGCACCATGGCCCGCAGCTGCGCAGGATCCGTCCAGACCGTCAGGACCACGCCCCCGTGGCTGTGGGACGGCCCCTGCCCGTGCGTGTGGGAGACCGTCGCCGTCGCGATGAAGGCGTCCCTGGAGAGACCGTCGCCGAGCGTGATGGTGCGGCTCGGCGGAAGCCCCGCGCGCTGCGCCCAGGGCTCGAACTCGGCGCCCATCAGGAGGACCCGTCGGGCGGTGACGAGGGAGACGAGGTCGGCGTTGCTCGGTGACCAGCCCCCGGCGCTCGCGTCCGCCCCCAGCCGTTCCACGAGCCCCGGCCCCACGCTGACCTCGGCGATGAGCTCGGCGGGCGCGGAGGCGACGGTCACGACTTCACGGATTCCGGCGCGCTCGGCGCCGGGAGCGGAAGCGCCGCCGCAGGAGAGACCATCGAGCGCGACGGCGAGGAGGAGAGCGAAGCGGGGTACGGGCATCAGAACGAAGCGACGAGGTCGGGCAGGAATCGGAGCGTGAGGGCGGTGGCGGAAACGCTGAGGCAAGCGGCGACGACGAGCGTCCCGACCACCTCCAGCGCGATCAAGGTTCTGGCGGCGCTGCGCGGCGCTCCGATTCGATCGAGCGTTCGCATCTCGGCCGTGCGCAGCCTGGACGAGAGCAAGAATACGAGACCGACCAGCGCCGCGGTCGTGACCACGAGGAAGAGGCCGACGAGATCGAAGAACGCCTTGACCCTGAAGACCACGCCGAGGAGGTCGTCGATCACCGCGCTGGGCGTCACGGCCTGCAGGGGCATGCGCGCGTTGACGCCGCTCTTCAGGAGCGTCGCGTCCTTCGTCGAGCGCGGGACCGCGAGCACGGCCGTCAGCGGCAGAAGCGACGTGTCGCCGTGGTAGTGGAACGACGCCTCGTTGGCCTCGGTGACCTCTGCGTACTCGATCAGTGCGCCGCTCACGGAAACGGAGTCGTCGGTGCGCGACAGAACGAGCGCCTCGTCGATCTCCTCGGCCTCCACATGGCCATGCGCGATGCCCTCCAGGACCCACGCGGTTCGAACGTCGCAGAACACGGCGCCGTCGTCGGGGCCGCCGGTCTTCGCGTACACGCCCGAGATGCGCATCTTCAGCGCCGGAGGGCGCGCGATGTCGTAGAGCTCTGTCGGGTCGGAGTAGAGGAAATCGCCGCTCTTCAAACCGAGGTCTTCGGCGACGGTCGCGCCGAGCGTGCACGCTCCGATGCGAAGCGGGTCGCTGCCCTCGGCGAGGCGCAGGTCGCGGAACTCGGCGTACTCGATGCTCGTGGCGACGACGGGAAAGCCGCGGGCGGTGAAGCGCTGGTGCAGGGGGATGCAGGTGGCTCGATTCTCGGCCTGCAGTTCGTCGAGGGCGCGGTAGCTGATCGTCTCGATGCGCTCGGAGGGGCGGAAGTAGAGCGCCGCGAGGGTGAGGTCGTAGCGGTTCCCGGGCGCACCGATCAGGAGCGGCGTGGAGTTGGCTCGCGCGCGCAGGTCGGTGTTGTAGCGCCGGGCGAGAACGCCCGCGGTCAGCGGGACCCAGAGCGCGAGTGCGATGCAGAGGATCAGCAGCGCGGTGCGCGCGCCGTGCGCGCGCGCGTGTCGCCAGGCCAGGTACAGGAGGCCGCTCACGGCTGGGCCTCCCCGCGCCGCGCCGGTCGGGCCAGCTCCCGAACGTCGATCACGCGATCGAATCGCCCGAGCAGAGTGTGGTCGTGGGTGACCATCAGCAGCGCGGCCTCGTGCTCGCGCGCTTGTTCGAGGAGCAGGTCGAGCACCGAGCCAGCGCTCTCCGGGTCGAGGTTGCCCGTCGGTTCATCGCAGAGGACGAGCGAGGGCGAGGTCACGAGCGCGCGTGCGATCGCGACGCGCTGGCGCTCGCCCTGGCTGAGTCGGGCGGACACGCGGCGGAGCAGCGGAGCGATCCCGAGGGCGTGCGCCAGCCCGCGAGCACGCGCGGCGCCCGCGACGAGGTCGCCTCGGCCGAGTCGGATGGGCAGCAGGATATTGTCGAGCGCATCGAGGTAGTCGAGCAGCTCGAATTCCTGGAAGACGAGGCCGATCTCGCGCGCGCGGCGCGCGCGCCGCGCGCTTTCGTGGAGCCCGTCGATGCGCGCGCCGGCCAGTCGGATCTCGCCAGCATGGGGCGTCAGGATGCCGGCGAGCAGGTGGACGAGCGTCGTTTTCCCCGAGCCGCTGGGTCCGATGCAGGCGACGGCCTCCCCGGCGTGCAGCCGGAGGCTGGACACACGCAGCTCGAAGGGGGCTGCGTCGTCGCCTCCGGTCCTGCGCTGGAAGACGACGTCTTCGATCTCGGCGGCGAGCGCTGTGTCAGTACTCACGCGGGCCTTCCTCGATCGTGGTCTCGCCCGAGGTGGCGGCGCGCCAGCGGTTTTCGTTCCCCATGTCGAGGTCACTCAGCGGAGCCGAGTCCACGCGTCGCTGCTCGATCGGCTGGCTCGCGGCGATCCGCCATCCGTCGTCGCCCGCGTGCACGGTGTAGCGCGCGATGTACTCGTTCGTGCGCGTGTGGGCGTGGCCCCAGTGATAGACGGCGCCATCGACCTGCCACTGGCACTCGAGGCGGAAGCCGACACGCTTCTGGCGGCCGACGAGTCCGATGTCGCCGACGGTCATACGGTCGTGGCGAACGGCGGTGACCTTGGCCACGGCGCCGCCTTCTTCCTGGAGCACCAGGCTGCGATAGACGTCGTCGTAGAGCGCCGAGAGGAGCTGCCCGTCGACGCTCTGGGCGAGTGCGTCGTAGACGGCGCTCTCGTCGGTGTAGTCGAACGCGCGGTAGATGTTCTCGTGCAGGGGCTCGAAGATCGCGAGGGCCTCGGCCTCGGTCGGAAGGTCGACGTCGCGCGCGCTGAGCTGGAGGGCGACGAGCGCGGTGAACACGACGGCGAGAGGACCGAAGAGCGTCCGTCGCAGGGCGCGCGGGCCTTTCAGCACGCAGAGGAGGGAAAGGACGGCGCCAGCGCCGGCACCCCAGGGCAGCCTCGGCTTCTCGTTCTCGGTGATCGGCGGTACGGCGGCCATGCGATTGCGACCCGCATCGGCCTCGCGGTGCCACGTGTACTGGGGCTCGCTCTCCTTGAGCGTGATGACCCGATCGACGCCGCCCGCGGCGAAGCGAGCGAGGATCTCGATGGAGGGGGTCTCGCGACCCTCGACGGCGATCTGCTCGTTGGCGGGCCAGATGCCCCAGGTGACGGAGACGCGGCGCGGCGGACTCTTGCAGGGGTAGCGCAGGGTCAGGCGCGTCTTGGCCACGGCGGTGGCGCCGTACCGGACGAAGTGGGGGAAGAGGCTCGGGTCGCCGGGGTCGAACTCGAAGTCCCTGCCCGGATCCGGGGCGATCGGCTGGACGACAGTGCCGTCGATCGTGACCTCGTTCTCACTTCGGAAGAGATCGAAGAGGGCGGTCATGGCGTCGGGCGCCTCCGCTGCCGCGAGCGTGGCGGGGTCCTCGCGGGAGGCCGCGGTGGTGGCGTCCAGGAACGCGAGGTTCGTGATGACCTGGAAGCGGATCTCGTCGTCCTCTACCGCGATCCGGAGGTCCACGTCCGGGCCGTCCTTGGGGTCGACGGCCTTCGCGGAGCGTTCGCCCGCAGCGAGGGGGGCCAGCGCCGCACCGATCCAGACCATGAGGATCCAGAGGGCGACGGGCGCGGGGCGTGGCCCTACGGGCGAGGACAGCGGTGGAGGGGGAGAGGGCATCGGGTGGTCGGGACGAAGGGGCGCCAACGGTACGAAACGCGTCTGGCCAACGTCGAACTTACGCTGGTTCCATCTGCCGGGGGCTGGAGCGGGGACACCTCGCCCTACGATAGGCACGGAGCCTTCTGCCCGCGACTGCCACCTGTCCCCAACTGTGGGTCGAGCTGGCTCCGGGTTCCCATCCCTTGTCCCTGACCTTCTCCGAAACGTTGACTTCTCTTTCCTTCCCCTCGGGGGTCGTGACGACCTCGGACCGTTTTCCTTCACGGCGCCTGGCGCTCGCGTTCGTCTCGATGGCGGCGGCCGCTTCGGCGACCATGTCCATGGCCCGAGCCACGGGGTACCCGGCCGCTTCTGCGCAGGGCGGTGACGCCGTGGCGGAGAAGCCGCTCACGCCGATGCCGAAGGACTCGATCGCTGGCGACGAGCGGCCGTGGATTGCCGAGGCTCTCGCCAACGTCTCCGAGGAGGTCCGCACCTACAACGACCACCTGACGATCCTGGCGAGTCCCTGGATGGAAGGGCGGCTCCCCGGAACGCCCGGGATGGAGCGCGCCATGGAGTACATGGAGTACTACTTCCATCAGTACGGGCTCCAGGCTCCCTTCCCGAAGGAGGTCGAGAATTCGGACGGGACGATCGCCGTCCAGTCGAATGCCAGCTACCGGCAGCCGTTCCGCCTCGGCGCGGTGGCAACCGTGAAGCGCGCCGTGCTGGAGGTGAGGGGCGGCGCTGGTATTGAGCAGCCGGAGTTCGAACACGGCGCGGCGAAGGATTTCACCGTGACGACGCTGGGGAGCGGCGGCTCCGTCACGGCGCCCGCGGTCTTCATCGGCTACAGCATCGACGGCGGGCCGAACGGGTACACGAGCTTTCCGGATGACCTCGATCTCGAAGGGAAGATCGCGGTGATGCTGCGCTTCGAGCCGATCGGCCCGAACGGCTGGAGTCAGTGGCGCAACGGTGAGGAAGGTTGGACGGGTCGGACGGCTTTCACCGGAAAGATCCGCGCGGCGGCCGATCGGGGCGCGGCGGGGATCCTCATAGTGAACCCCCCCGGGACGCAGGACAAGCGCGCGCAGCAGCTGCGCCCGCCCGGCGGGACGGCGTCGAGTCTTCAGAACGTGCCCGTCCTTCACATGACGACCGAGGCAGGGGAGCGACTCATCGCCCAGGCCTTTGGGGATCGAACCCTGGAGGATGTCAGGCGATCGGCCGACGCGGGCCAGTTCGCGCTTCCGTTCCCCGGTGAGATGCACATCGAGGCGAAGATCGAACAGGAACAGACGCGGGCCGAGAACATCGTGGCGGTGCTTCCAGGCAAAGGGCGCCTCGCCGATCAGTACATCACGATCGGCGCGCACCTCGATCACCTCGGGATGGGGCTCTTCGGCTCACGTGACAATGCGCAGGCTGGAAAGAAGCTGCATCCCGGTGCGGACGACAACGCCTCGGGCAGCGCGGGGATTCTCCTGATCGCGCAGAAGATGGCCGAGGCCTACGCGCAGCATGGTGGCGATCTACGCTCCATCGTTTTCCTGGGGTTCAGCGCCGAGGAGTCGGGGCTGCATGGGTCCCAGTACTACGTGGAGAACCCGGTCGCTCCCCTGGAGAAGCATATGCTGATGATGAACTTCGACATGATCGGCAGGATCACGGAGAAGTCGCTGTCGCTCTCCGGGTTGGAGACAGGGCACGGGCTCGCGGAGTTCGTGATGCCGATCGTGGAACGCTCGCCGCTGAACGTCGTGGCGAAGGGCAACCCCAAGGGCGCGAGCGATCACACGAAGTTCGAGGGCGTCGGCATGCCGGTGCTCTTCGCGATCATCGAGAACTTCCACGGCGACTACCACACGCCCCAGGACGTTTCCTCGCTGATCAACCGCGTCGATGCCGTGCATGCGGCGAACCTCTTCTACGACATCGCGATGGCGGCGGCCGAGCGACCGGACACCTTCCTCTTCAAGCCTGGCTCCGAGCGGCCTGTGGAGGAGTCGGACAGGGCCAGGGGGCGGACGGTCGGCCCGTCGGTGCGACTGGGCGTGAGCCTGAGCAACCCTTCGGACCTGGTGGTCACCGGGGTCAGCCCCGGTTCGACGGCGGCAGAGGCGGACGTGCGCGCCGGCGATACGATCGTCGAGTGGAACGGAGCGCCGGTGACGGACCTGCTCGCGCTGCTTCGCGCCTCCAAGGTGGGTGACGAGGTCGCGCTGACGGTGATGCGGGAGGGACAGCGCGTCGTGCTGGAGTCCGTGCCGCTGCAAGCGCGCGGAATTTCGTCCACGCCGAAGTCCCCGGCGAAGCCCACGGCGGAGCCGCAGGCGTCCGTGGCCGCTTCGAACTCGCCGCGTGCGGGCTCCCGGGTCATGTTCGGCATCCGGCCGGTCTACGGCGATACGGCGGGTGGCGTGCTCGCGGAGAGCGTGACGGCCGGGAGCCCGGCCGCCGAGGCCGGCCTCAAGGCTGGGGACCGCGTCCTTAGCTGGAACGGCGAGGAGATCGATGGAGCCCGAGCCCTCGGCGGGCTGCTGGGCGGCGCGAAGCCCGGCGACGAGATCCAGATCGTGATCGAGCGCGATGGAAAAGAAATGACGAAGAAGGTGACGCTCCGCGCCCGCGGAGATGGATCCTGACGTCCGTGACGAAATCAGATCCCACATCGCGGGCGACTCGTCACTCCGAGTCGCCCGCGCTTTTTTTGCATGGCCCGTCGTCCCGTACCGGCGCCGGATTTCACCTCCTTTTCCTCTCCGTCGCGGCGGTGCTGGTGGGTTGCGGGCCGGGTTCCGAGACCCGGGCCGCCGCTTCCGCCGAGTCCAGAGGAGATGGGGGCGGCCGGGCCCTGGTGCCGCGGCCCGATGTGCTGCTCGTGGCGGTGGATGGGCTGGCGCTGTCGGACCTCTCGGCGTTCGGCGGGGCGCTGGCCGATACGGTGGGCTTCGACAGGCTCAGTGAGGAAGGCGCGGTGTACGTGGATACGTTCGCGCCGTCGCCCTGGCCGGAGGAGGCGCTGGCGGGCGCCCTGACCGGGCGAACTGCGGCGCACCTGGACGGGCAGCCCTGGACGCCGTCGCTGGCGGAGACGCTCCAGCACGACGGCTATCGGACGGCCCTCGTTCTCGGACACGAGCAGCACCTGCCGCACCTTCTGCCCTCGGGGGTCGCTCCGGTGACGCGGGCGCAGGCCACGGTCCTCGAGGCGGCGGCGCCGATCCGGGAGGGAGAGCCCGTTCCTACGGTGCCCGGGTTCGAGCGAACGCTGCTTCCCGAGGAGGCGCGGTCCGTGGTGGGGGCGCGGGCCGACGACGTCGTGTCGGCCTGCATCGAGTGGCTCGAGAGCCACGCGGAGCCCGCGTTCCTGCTGGCGACGTTCGGGGATCCAAGGCCGCCGCACCATCTCTATCGGGGACTCGTCCCCGCGGCCGATATCCCCTACGAGGGCCCGATGAAGGCGGGGCTGAGCCACGCCGAGCTTCTGCGGATGCGGGATGAGTTCACGGACGAGGATCGCCAGCGCCTCGCCGAGCTGCACGCGACGGAGGTGGCGATGGTGGACCAGGCGTTCCGCCGTCTGGCGGGCGCGATGATCCAGCGCCGAGAGACGCCACCGGTCTTGATCGTGATCGGCCTGCGCCCTGCCGCCTTGGGCGAAGGGGGCCGCTACGGCCTGATCCCGTCCTTCATGCCGAACGCCCTTCAGGTCCCGATGCTGATCCGATTCCCGGAGCCGCTGGGCGAAACCCCCGAGGCCATCGCGCTCCGTGCGGCAGAGCTTCGCGGAGACGTGGAAATCCAGGCGAGCCTGATCGACTTGACCCCGACGGTCCTGGACGCGCTGGGTTTCGAGCCGCGCTACGACCTGGAGGGCCGCTCCCTGTTCCCAGGCGCGGCCTTTCAACCCCGTGCCACCTTCGCGATGACCCGAAAGGGAGTGCGCGGCGGAACGCTGATCGAGGGCAACAGCGCCGTGAGCGTCCAGCTAGCCCCGCTGACGCTGACCTACCACACCCGCCCAAGCCCGTCCGACCCCTTCCACTCCCTGCCCACCCCAAGCTCGAGAGAGCTAGACCTGCGCCAACCCCTGGCCCGCTACCTTGAGTCCACAGGCACAGCCAGCGCCACCGAACTCCTGAACCCGAAGAAAAAGTAGCCCCTCCCCACCCAACACGTCCACACCAACCCCCACCGTTCCGGAACGGACGGACCAGGTACAAACGTTCCGGAACAGACGGACCAGGTACAAACGTTCCGGAACGGACGGACCAGGTACAAACGTTCCGGAACAGACGGACCAGGTACAGACGTTCCGGAACGGACGGACCAGGTACAGACGTTCCGGAACGGACGGACCAGGTGCGGACGTTCCGGAACGGACGGACCAGGTACAGACGTTCCGGAACGGACGGACCAGGTACAGACGTTCCGGAACGGACGGACCAGGTGCGGACGTTCCGGAACGGACGGACCAGGTGTGGGCTTGTCGGGTTGGGGCTATTTGGCTTGCTGGACTTGGACGCCCATTCGGGTTCTTTGGACGTCCTCGTCGACTCGCTGCTGGCGCTGGACTCGGTTGAGGTCGTTTTGCTCCAGGACGTTGCTCAGGTAGTTGGTGTTGCTCGCTTGGGCTGGGAGTGGCTTCGGGGAGGGGGTTTCTGGGCCCGCGGGGTGGGTGCTGCCCTCGAACGCGAAGTGGTGCTCCGGGGGCGCTCCTTCTCGCGCGGGTCGCGTGGCTCTGGCGATCACCGTGACTCGGCCCCGCAGGCCGTCTGCCGTCGCCACGCCTCGGCGGTCCGTCTTCAGGGACTCGACCTGGCCCGACGTCTCGCCCAGGATTCGAATCGCTGCCCCCTCCGCGAAACCACCCGTCGAGGACAGCATCGTCTGCACACGCACCGAACCGTCGCCGGGTAAGACCACGTCCAGCTCCAGGTCCGTCGCCAGCAGCAACGCCGATCGGTGGATCTCCCCGCCGCGCAGCATGGCCAGGTACGCACCCGGACGCTCCAGCTGAACCTCGATCTCGGCCTCCGCCGGCCGAAGGACCGAGCGCTTCACCTCGATCGACGACTCCAGCGTCGGCGTGACTCCCGCGAGATCCACCGTGGTGACCTTGCTGAGGTCCCGCTCGCGCAGCGCCAGCGTCAAGAGATCCACCGGGTAGACGAGCACGTTCACCCGCTCGATTCCCTTGTGGTCGAAGCGGATCTTCGCCGCCTCCCCGGGGCGGACTCGCACCACGTCTTCCTCCAGCTTCAATCGCTCGGCGCGAAGCTCCTGAAGCGCCGCACGCGCGTCCGCGAACGCCTGATCCACGCGTTCGTAGTACGCCTCGGCCTTCCCAGGCTCCCTCCGCGCGTGGAAGATCTGCGCCAGGATATAGAGCGCGAGATCACGGTTCGGCGACCAGCGCGTCGAACCGTCCTTCGACTGGAAGGGCTCGCTGGCGATGCTCTCCAGGATCTCGACCGCGCGGCGCTCTTCGCCCTGCGCGTCGCCCGCTCCGACGTTCGACCAGCGCGCGACCGCCTCGGAATAGCGGAACGAATCCCGATAGAGGGGATCCTCGAACGCACGCCCGAAGAGCTCTGCCCGATCGGCCGCGCGATCCCACTGTTCCGCCTGGGCGTACGTCGCCACCAGCGCGAGCCCCGCGTCCGCCGCCACGGTGCCCCGCCGATCGCCGATCGCCACCTTGCGCCGCATCCGCGAGATGCCCTGGAGCACGAGCGCGCTCCGCTGAGCCGCTGTCATCGCAGGCTCGCCGTTCGCGTCGAGCCCGCGCTCGATCAGCCGGTTCGCGAGCGCGAGGTCCGCATCGTCGGCGGCTGGCGAGTCCGGGTAACGTCGCCAGATGCGGGCCGCGAGTTCGCTCGCTCGCATCCACTCACCCGCACCGTCCAGGGCGCTGGCCACGCGCAGGTCCTCACCGAGCGTCTCATCGATCACCGCCTTGTAGAGCAAGTTGGAGCGCAGGGGCTCCCCGATGCTCCGGTAGGCCGCCGCGATCCGCAGCGTATCGTCGAACGACACGAAGAGGTTCGGGTCGCGCTCCTTCAGGATCTCGAACCAGTCCACGAGACTCCGCTCGTTGCTGCTGCCACCCGCGGCCTCGGCCTTGAGCGACGCGAAGAGCAGCAGCCGCGCGACCTCGGAGAGCGCCGCCGGCCGCAGCTGAGGCTTCCACTCGGAGTACAGCGGCATCAGCGCATCGAGCGCCTCCGTCATATCACCGTCTTCGAAGGCCAGGCGACCCCGCGAGAGACGCTCGTCCGGCGTCGGGCGGTACGTTCGCCCAGAGGCGCCACCCGGCGCTTCACCCGGCGCGTACACCGTCAGCGTCGCTTCCTCTCCGTACACGACGAACGCAGGATCTTCGGCGCTCCGGAGCACCGGCGCCCCTAGTGTCCAAACGCCAGGCCGTGTGCCGGTGATCTCGATGACGATCTGCGCCGTGCTCGTCGTCGAGCCGATGCCGGCGATCAGCACGCCGTCTCGGATCTCCGGCGAGAAGAAGTCGCGACCCGCAGACGGCGCCACGCTGGCCACCACGCCAGCGGGAAGCGGCACCTCCAGGAAGAGGTCGTGACGCTGCTCCTCACCCAAGCCGGCTGGCACCTGGAACCTCACGAGGACTCGCCCGGACTCGCCGAATCCGAGGCCTTCGATCTCATCTTCCCAGCGCGCCGTCGCCGGAGCTTCCACCGCGCCGAAACCCTCGGCGAGCGCCCGGCCCTTCCAGCGCGGCAGCGGCCCGCGCAGATCGACGGCTCCCATCCGATAGGGGAACCCTTCGGCAGGCTCCGGCGGAGCGTCGGCGTGACCCTCCAGCACGAGCGCGTAGTCGAGCGCGGGCCCGCTGATGAGCTTCAGCTGGACCTGCACGGCGCCCTTCGCGCCCTCGGGAAGCAGCAGCGAAACCTCCCTCGTGCCACCGTCGCCGTCCGCGGGACGGATCTGAATGACCTGGGGCTTCCCACCGGCCACCGCGACCTCGAACGTGACGGGGCGGTCGCTGGCGCTGGCCAGCGCCCCCGCACTCACCTCGGCCGCCACAGCAGTGCCCAGACCCACAGGATCGATCCAGGGAAGCTGGGCGCGCAGGAGCTCGGCATCCGCTTCCGTCAGCGCGCCTGCAGAAGCGCGGGCCAGGACGAAGAGGGCCGTTCGATCGAGCCGCGACGCCGCCGCCATCCTCGATCCGCCTCCGGACCCAGGGGCGGCAAGGCTCGCCGCCACCTCCGCGGCCATCGCCTTCTTGTTCGCCGCGACGAGCGCCAGCGTCAGAACGGCACCCGTGTTCCCGTCGAGCCGCGCGCGCTCGCGGTGCAAGCGATTGAGCACGAGGTCGTTGCCTTTACCACCGGACTCCAGCGCCCAGCAGAGAAGCGCCCGCTCCTCGTCGTTCGAAGCTGCCGACAGCTTGGTTTCCGCGATGGCGAGGCCTCCGCCCCAGATCGTTTTCGGGATCACCCGTCCAGCCCTCCGCGCTGCAGCCAGCGCCAGGATCGCGCGCGCCGTCGTCTGGCTGTCGCTCGTCTCTTCGGCTCGGCCGCGCCAGCAGCCCGCGTCTCGGCTCCATCCGCCGTCGGCGCCAACGCGCGACACGAGCGCACCGACGAGGCCGTCGCAGCGCGCGCCGAGCGCCGCGATCGTGGCCGGAGCGAGCCCCCCGGTTCGACCGGCGGCTTCCAGCAGCAGCGCCGCTCCGTAAAGCTGGCTCGCGATGGCGAGCGCGCCCTGACCGCGGATCCGGTTCATCGGGCTCGCGTCCCCAGGAACAGCGCGCCAACCCATCCCTCGACCGAGCGCCGTATCGACGAGCCACTGGGCCTCCGTCGCGCCCGCCACGAGCGTCAGCTCAACGGGTGCGGCTCCGTTCAGCTCCAGGTCCACCGCTGTTTCCGAAGTCAGCCGGCCTGCCGCCGTATCGCGCAGCAGGTAGCCCGCGGGCCTCACCGCGCAGCCCCGGATATCACGCGCAGCGCCTTCGGGCCCGCCCGCGATCGCCGCGCTGAACTCGAGCTTCAGTCCTCCGCCCGCCGACACAGGCGCCAGTTTCTCGAAGGTGTAGGCCAGCCTCGATTCCCCCGCACGCAGCACCGACTTGCCGCGCTGAACGGACGCGCGCGGAGCCTCGATGGCCCCGCTGCTGTCCGGTGCGCCGACCGGGCCTGTCACGATGAGTTCGAAATCGACGGTGGCGTCCGCTTCGAGCGGCGTCTCCAGGGTGAGCACCCCACGGAGCTGCGGCTCATCGCCTTCCCTCAGGTAGGGAGGCGCATCCAGCACCGCGACCATGGGGGACCGCGTCACGATCGCCGACTCGTGGGTGCCGAAGCGATGGTCCACCGTCACCCCGGCGACTCGCAGTCGCCAGGAGGCCTCGAGTCGCGGCATCGGGATGGTGATCCGAGCGACTCCGTGGACGTCCGTCAGGATCGTCGCATTCCAGTACGCCGTCGGGTTCTCCAGTCCCACCTCGGGCGCGACCGCGCCGCCAGCCATGGCAGCACCGAATCTGCCACCATGGCGACCTCCCGCCCCGCCGCCCGCGCCCTGTGCCGCACTGCTCATGCGCTTCCGCATGGAGGGTGCGGGGGACGGCGCAAACTCCAGGCCCTCGACATCGAAGGCGGCCATTGGCGCGTCCTCGGCTTCCTCGAGCGCCTGGCCAACGTTGAGGCGCATGTCATCCAGCGCCGCCGCCGCCTCCGCGCGCCTGCCTTCTTCGAGGATGGCCGCGTCGATCTCCTTCGTGATCGCCGAATAGCGAAACGTGGAGCTGGCCGCCGACACGAACGCGGGCGTCCGGCTCCCTCGGATTCCGAACACGTCCTCCAATGAACTCGAACGATCCGGATACGCCGCGAGAAGGGCCCGATCGACGAGAGCGACGCTCAGCTCGGCCTGCACCGGATTCCCGAGCCCGTCGGTGGCGCGCACGACGATCTCGGCCGCGCCCTCGGGCGCCACGGAACGCGGAGCTTCCACGGTGATCTCCAGTGGCCGCGTCACGCGGAAGGTCGCGCTCCGTTCGTGGAACGCTCTCCCGCGGATCGCCGCGATGGAAACCTGGACGTCGGGGACGTGCGTCGCGTCCGCCGCGAAGGCCAGCTCGTTGACACCCGATGCGAGGGAGAGGACTCGGTACTCCAGCACCTTCGATCCCGTGATCGTCATCAGCGCGAGCCCGCCGCTTTCGGAGCGATCGACCACGCGGACCACGCCGCGGTCTCCCGCGCGCAAGGACGTGTCCGTCGCCAGCACGCGCAGCGGCTCGACGTCGTCCGCGCCCGCGACCTCCAGCGAGCACTGGTGGCTTACCTCGCGCCCGAAGCGATCCCGGGCGGTCGCGACCAGCGTCACGTGGCCGCCAGCCTCCGCCGAGACCGCCACGTTCGCTTCGCCCTTTGCGTCCGTCGTGACCGTGGTGTCGAGGAAGCGCTCCTCCGCGAATCGCCCTGGGCGGGTCGGGTAGCGACGCGTGCCCACCAGGCGAACCTCCGTCGGCTCGGTCTTGCCGTCCGGAGCGACGGCGCCCAGCGTGGCGTTGAAGGTCTCCCCGGCCAGCACGACGTCCTGCTCGACGTGGACGCGGACGGAGAGCGCCGAGACGGCCACCTGGATCGCGATCGACGCGCTGATCCCCTCGTCCTCGGGGAGCTGCGCCCGGAAGCCGAGGGTCTCGCCCGACACCGCCTGCTCGGTCGAGTAGGGGAGCGTGGTTCGGCCGTTCGAATCCGTCTCCGAACGCGTTTCGATGCCCCTCGGATCGGTCCAGACGACGGAGGCCCCCGAGAGCGGCGCGCCCCAGGCGGTCTCGGCGGTCGCCACGATCTCCAGCATTTCACCGCGTAGAACGACCGTCTGCGCGGAGGTCAGCGCCAGCGAAACGCGTGGCACCTCGATCTCGCCGACGGTGAACTGCCGGACGGCGCTGGCTCCGACCGGTGAGGTCGTGCGGATCGTCCACGTTCCACTCGGTGCCGCCGCGTCCAGCTCGAAGCGGCCGCTCAGCGTTCCATAAATGCTCGTCTCCTCGAAGTGCAGCCGCGCGATCGCAACGCCCGTCGGCGCGATCAGTTCGGTCGTGAAGCGCTGGCCCGCCGCCACCTGACTCGGCGTCAGCGCCGGCATCTGCCAGGCGCCGTCCTGGACACCGCGAAGCACCGCGCGGAACCTGATCTCATCGCCGGGCCGGTACGCGGTCCGGTCCAGCTGCAGATCGGCCCGCGGCTGAAGCACCACGGCGGTCCCCCGTTGTTCTCCCGTGAGGCGCGTCGCCGCGACATGGCCGCCGCGGGCCGCAAAGACCCTGGTATCGGCACCGAACGGATTCCCTTCGGGCGCCCGAAGCGAGGCGACTCCGTCGGCATCGGTGGTGATCATTGCGGTCTCACGCTTCCCGTCGCTCTCGTAGGAAACGGTCACCTCGACGCCGGGGGCCACCCGCGAGTTCCCGTCTCGATCCGTCTCGGTGACGAGCACGAAGACCTCGGCCTTCGACCGCTTCACGATCAGGTCGAGCTCGCTTCGGAGGACGAGGGTCGTCGCGCGCTTGCCGGCCGCGACCACCGTGACGGCGTAGACGCCAGGCTCCCGGTCGTCCCCGCCGACCGGCACCCTGATCTTACGAGAGAGATTCGCGTACGCCGCGTAGCCCTCGATGGGCACCGTCGCTTCGACGTCCGGTGCGATCAGGTCGAGGTCGAGTCGCTCGATGCCTTCGGTGGTTCCATGGCGCTGGAAGTACTGGCCGAGATCGAGGCGCACCGCCTGGACCGACACCTCTTCGATGTTCCGCGCGTCGACGTCGACGACGAGCGGCTCCCCGGGACGCACGAGGCCGGAGGTCCCGACGACGAGGAGCGTCTCCTGCATCTCTCGCAGCCGCAAGAGCGCGCTACCGCGGGAGCTTCCGACGACGCGCTGGTAGAGGGCGATGGCGCGGCGCGGATCCTCCAGCCGGTTCTGGACGAGTTCCGCGGCGTGGAAGAGCGACCGCCCGCTCAGCTCCGGGTCCGAGTTCGCGGTACGCCTCGCGAGGTCTTCGAGTCGCTCGACCGTGGCGCCGTAGAAGGGGCGTCGGGCGTCGCTCGGCTCGAGTGCCATGAAGCGGTTCGCGTACGTCTCGCGCAGGGTCGCCCACTGGAACAGCGCGTCGCTCGCGCGGTGATCGAGGGGATGCGCGTCGGCGAACGCCAGCAGCGCGTTCTCCGCCGCCCCCAGGTCCTCGGGGTTCGCGTCTGCGCTGACGTCCAGCCACGACGAAGCGCGTCCGAACGAAGCGCTGACGAGACCTTCCTGCGCGGCGTTCCAGTCCTCTGCGCCGGGGTGCGAGGCGACGTAGCTCTCGAAGGACGCGATCGCCTCCGCATGGCGTCCCACGCTCGCTTGCAGCGAAGCTCGACGGAAGAGGGCGCGCCGCCCGATGGCGGGCGCGTCGAGCCGTGGTTCGTTCGTGTGCCGTTCGATCATGCGCAGGAGCGGCTCGAGGAAGACCAGCTCGTCGGCCGTCTCCTCGGCCGGGCTGCCGTCCGCGGGGTCACTGCCCCCGAAGTCCTGCACGCGTCTCCAGGCGGCGAGAGCCTCGTCCGTTCTCCCGATCTCGCCATAAACCTCCGCCATGCGCATGGCGTAGCGAAGCGCCGCTGGATGCTGTGGTTGCTCGACCAGAAGCCGCTCCCACGCATCGATGGCGAAAAGGCTCTGGCCCTCGACGTGCCAGGCCTCGCCCAGGAACGCGAGCGCGTACCCGCGAAGCACGCCCGACGCCCCGGAGTTCATCAGCGAGTCGCGCGCCTCAGCGGCTCGGCCGAGAGCGAGCTTCGCGCGGGCGGCGACGATCTCGGCCTCGAAGGCGAGGGGGGACTTCGGCTCTTCCAGCTCGCCGACGGCGGTCGTCCACTCGACCGTTGCCTGCCAGTCGCCCTGCGCGAGAACGAGCCGCGCCATCGCGAGCGCCGTCCTGCGCTGGAACTCGGGCGAGGTCTTCAGCCTGTGGGCTTCCTCGAGGAGCAGCCGAGCCTTCTGCCTCAGCTGCCCGCGCGCCTCGTCCGTCGGAGCCGACTCTGCGCGCACGCCCAGCGCTTCGGCGGCCTGGACGAGTTCGCCGCCCAGTTCGATCCGACGCTCGGCGCTGCGAAGGGCCGTCGCTTCCTCGCGCAGGATCACCTCGGCATCGGCTTGCTGGCCCAGAGCGCGCGCGATCTCGGCGCGCTCGAAGCGAGCCTTCGCCACCCAGGGGCTCTCCGGAAAGCGCGCTTCGAATCCATCGAGTTCGCCCTTCGCGGCCTGGAGATCGCCCTTCTGCTTCCAGGCTTCCCCGCGGTAGACGGTCCAGGCGTCCGCGTGCTGCGGGGCCGAGAGACCGAGCGCGTCGAGTGCCCGGAGAGCGGCTTCCGTGTCGCCGAGGAGGAGAGCGTCGATGACCTCGTCGGACGGGGACACGAGCGAGCGGTCCGAAGCGGCCTCCGGGTCGATCGGGGAGTGGGGCGCGGCGGGGGTCTGGGGCATGGGAGAGGAGGCGGCGGGAACGGCGAGGGCCGACACCATGCAAACGGCGGAAGCCAAGATGGCGGCGGAGGCGGCGGCGCGGAGACGGTGAAGCGAGATCATGGTCGGGGGTACGGTGGATTCGGGTCCACGTTCAGCGAAACACGCGGAGAATGTGTCACCGCCAGGTCACGGGGTCGAACGGAGCAGGTGCGCGGGGATGGACGTGCCCGGGGCGCTGGCCATGGGGTAGGCTGCTGTCCATGGTGAGTCGACTGAACGCGCTGGTGCACCTTTGCCTTTTCCCGTTCGCCTGCACGGCGGGACCCTGGATGGGCACCGCGGACGCGTGGACCGCCGGGATGGGCGGGTTTTCTTCGGCGCCCGGGGCGCTGGCGCCGGGGAGTGGCCCCCTGCGGCGATCCAATCCCGCGCAGGCGGACCTCGAGGCCCGCGCCGCCCGGCTGATCCAGGTCGTGTCTTCCCTGGCGGGTGAGGCCGTCGACGCAGGACCGATTCGCGCGCGCGCAGGCGCCGTCCGCGCGGGCGCAGACCGCTCGGGATGGTTCGACGAGACCTCGCGTGAGCTGATCGTCCAGCCGGGCCTGGCCGTCAGCACGGATGATGCGCTCTTCGCCATGGTTCAGGCCGAGCTACGGTCGAGGCTCGGCGAGCCAGCCTCGCCCTGGTTCGAGCGCGGTCTCATCCATGGCCTGATGGGAAGCTGCGCCGGATTCAGCCTCTCCGAGATCGAGAGCCGCACCGCCGAGGTGAAGCCCGGGGAAGTGCTCGGGTTCGTGGAAGCCCGCGGTCGCCTTCCCATGGCGCCAGCGGAAACCCGGCTCGCGCGCAGCCTCCTGGTCGCCACGGGTCAGAACGTTCGGGCGGTCTGGCCCCTGGCCACGACCCCGGAGTCGGAGTTCCTGCCGAAACTCGAGGCCGCGTGGGACAAGAGCTTCGATCAGTCGCCGATCGAGCCCAGGCTCGCGTACCCACGCTCCGTGACCGAGGGCGCGTACGTGTCGCTCGACCTTCCGGCGGAGATCGGACGCGAACTCGCGGGCGACCTCGCGCGGCTCGGTGACCTCGGCTTCGCAGGGATCCTCCTGGGCGTGACCGTTCCGGTCGAGCCGTTCGGCGGACCTTCGGATCCAATCACGAGCGAGGGCGACGGCGTCCTGATCTCGTTCGCGCGGCTCGCTCGTGCTTCTGGCCTCTCCGTCGTGCTGGCTCCGCGCTTTCCCACCTCGGCGGCGCCACTCGACGCGCCAGCGATCGAGGCGGCTGGCGTGGCGCGCGGGCGCCGCGTCGAGGCTCTTTCCTGGCTGGCGGAGCAGGCGCTCGTCGACGGGATGATCCTCTTCGAATCGGACGAACTTCTGCAGCCCGAGGGCCGCGCCCTTTCGCCCGAGCTGCGCGCGGCGCGTCGGGGTTTCCGGAAGCGGTTGCTGGAGGACTCGCGGCCTTTCTCCGGCGATCGATTCGCCTTCGCCGACGATGCCGCGACGTTCGAAAGCGCGCGAGGAGAGAACCTCGGCGCGGACTTCGAGGGAGCGCTCGCGGTGATCCGGCTCAAGGTCGGTCAGGGAGCGGTGATCGAATCACCGTTCCTTCGCCTGGTGGGAGCCTGGAATCAGGGCTCCGAAGGAGCAGCGGCCGGAGGGCTCAGGGCACAGTCCGATGAAAGCTTGAGGGCGCTCGCCGGCGATCGCTGACTCGTCTGGCGCCGATCGACCGGATTCACCGCGTGTAGACGAGCACGTCGAGGCCGAAGCCGAAGGGGGTGGAGGTGTGTTGCGGAAAGCGCTTCCGAAGTACCTGCATGAGGTGCTGGTTTCCGGGCATGGAACGGCAGATCACGATGACGCGGTCCGCGTCGTCGAGTCGCTCGACGGATTGGACCGTGAATTTCCCCTCCAGCATCGGCTCGCGCTCTGGCGGCGTGCCGCTGGCGAGCCTGGGCGCGTAGTAGTCCCAGGGCTGGCCCTGGGGGAAGAGCGCTGGCTGCCATTCGACGGAGATCACGCGCGTGACCTCCTCCGAGGGAGCGGTCTTCACCTTTTCGAGCGCGTGCGCGACGGCGCCACGGAAGTCCTCGGTGGCCGGGTTCGCGAGGTGCAGCGCCACGAGCACCGTGGCGAGGAAGAGCGGCACGGCGGCAATCGCGCCCGCGACGCGGCCGCGCGCCCCGAGGGCGAACAGCACGGCCATGGCGCCGGCGGAAGGGAGCACGTAGTGCCAGGTGAAGCCCGCGCGCGGCACGTAGAGCGCGACGGCCCAGCTGAGGACCGGTACGGCAAAGGCCGTGGTCGCCATCAAGAGCACGGGCGCGCGCAGCTTCTTCGAAGCGAGCGCGAGGCCCAAGCCGCGAAGCGCGATCAGCAGCACGAGCCCCGCGCCGCCGATGAAAGCGATCCGTCCGATCGGCCCGCCGAAGCGGATGTTGTGGAAGAAAAGCTGAACGAAGGCCTCGCCGAGCGACTGGAAGCGGACGTCGTCGCCCCCTGGCGGAAGGTTGTGCCTGAGCTGATGGAAGAAGCCGGTCACGGCCCAGGGCAAGGAAGCGACGAAGGCGACGAAGGCGGCGATCGAGTACATGCTCAGCGCGACCCACTTGCCCGTCACGAGCGCGACCACCACGAAGGCGCCGGTCAGCACGCCGAAGTACTGGATGGCGAAGTAGTGCATGTGGAACGCGGCCGCCGCGGCGAAGGCGAAGGCCAAGGTGGCGCCGAGCATCGGCTGGCCTCCCGTCTCCTCGTCGTCCCGCACGAGCATCGTCATCGCCGCGTAGGTCGCGATCGTGACGCAGAGGGAGAGGCCCGCGTACATGCGAGCCTGGGTACCGTAGTCAAAGTGCAGGGTCGACGCGGCGAGCATCGCGGCCGCCCAGATCGGGGCATGGGCGCGGCTCCAGGCGGAGCCGCGCGGCTCTTCCTCCGACCTGCGAACGAGGCTCCCCGCCCACGAGGCGACCAGCGCGATCTCGAGCAGCCCGAAGAGGAACGCGGGCGAGCGCAAGGCCCACTCCGCGCGGCCGAACGCGGAGGCCGCTGCCCCGATGACGAGGAACGAGAGCGGGGGATGGTTGTCCCGGTAGAGGCCCTCCAGGAACGCGTCCCAGTTCGCGGCGGTCGCGTGGTAGTAGCTGTGGAACTCGTCGAGGACGAGGCTCCTGGAGAACGCGTATCCGAGGCGCGTGGCCACTGCGAGGAAGAGCACGAGGAGGAGACCTCGCCGGGCAGCACCCAGGCCACGGAAGTAGCCCCGCAGGGACTGGCGGACGGAGGGGCGAGTGGGGGGCGTCGACGGCTCGTCGGGCAGAATCGCGCCCTGGGCTTCCTTGGATTCGGTCATCAATGTGGGGCCCTGGGTTGGCGGTTCGGGGCCGTATGCGGAGATTGTGACGCGAGAATGGGCGCTGGCCCCATGGCTCGGGTAGCCTTTTCTCCCCCGAGGTCCGTTGGACCTGCGGATACCGAGGGCCATGTGAGCCCCGAGGGCGCCACCGTTTTGGCGAACCCCGATGAATCGTGCCGGCCCGAGAGGCCTGGCCAGAAAAGGATAAAGAGAAAATGACCGACGCCGTTGAAGAGGTGCCATTGGCCCAGTTCAAGTCCGCCATCATCCTGAGCCTTCAGGAAGAGGAAGGGCTGGAGATGTACAGCGACCTGGTGAAAGAGGTGGTTGCCGAGACCGATCGCGATCCCTCAGAGATCGCCGCAGCGCTGGCGCGCCTCGCGCGCCGTGCCCAGGAGCCCGAGGTGCTGGAACGCATCGCAGGGTACGAGGTGGAGCAGGCCAAGCCTGGATCCCGCGCGCGCCGCAGCGGCGCGAGCTATGACACGAACACGCAGGCGGCGCCGGCTCAGGCGGCCGCTGCAGCTCCGGCGGCGGCGTCGCGCCCCCGCTTCGAGGAAGCACCGAGCCGTGGCGGCTACGAGTCGTCGCGCCCCAGTTCGGGCGGCCGCTCCTACAAGCCGGTCGAGGATGGAATGTCGCGTCTCTTCATCAGCGCCGGACGCATGGACGGGATCCGTCCTGGCGACCTCGTCGGCGCGATCGCGGGCGAGACCGGAATCGAAGGGTCGGCGATCGGCTCGATCGACATCTTCTCCCGCTACAGCTTCGTCGAGGTCCCCGAGCGTCACAGCGATCGCGTGGTCTCGTCGATGTCGGGTGCCCAGGTGCGCGGCCGTGAAGTGACGGCCCGTCTCGCGACGGCTCCGGACATGGATAACGCGGCAGCGGAAGGCCAGGGCAGCTACCGCGGCGGCGGTGGTGGTGGCGGCTATCGCGGCGGCGGTGGTGGTGGCTACCGCGGCGGCGGCGGTGGCGGCGGCTACCGCGGCGGCGGTGGTGGCGGCGGCTACCGCGGCGGTGGCGGTGGTGGCGGCTACCGCGGCGGCGGCGGTGGTGGCTACCGTGGCGGTGGCGGCGGCTATGGCGACAGCGGTGGCGGCGGCGGCTACGGCGGCGGAGCCCGTCGCGGCGGCGGCGGCTTCCGACGCGGCGGCGCGCGCCGCGGCGGCGGTGGTGGCGGCGGCTACGGCGGCGGCTGGGCCGACACGGGCAGCAGCTCGGGCGGCGGCTACGACGACAGCTACTGAGCACCCACCGTCAGGTGAATGAACGCGGCGGCGTGGATCCAGGGGATCTGCGCTGCCGCGTCTTCCGTTGGTGCCAGCGGGCTGCATCCCGAGACGCGCGAAGGCCCGTTTTGGGGTCTCTGCTCGGTTTTCAGCACCGAATGGATGCGTGAGCGGTTCGAATACCAGCGCCCTCACGCCTTCCCGAGCAGGCCCCCCCGCGTCTGCTGTTCCCCGAGTTCTCGTCGGCCTCCAAGCTCCTGTCCCATGACCGCCCGCCCAGCTCCCGCTGCCAAGGTAGGTTTCTTCGTGCTCCACCCTTCCGTAGAAGAAACCATCGAACACGCCGGGTCTCCGGCCCCTTCGAGCCCTGATCGAGCTCGCTCGGCCCGGACGCTGACCAGGGAGATCTCCCGATGACAGCTGCCCTGACGAGTCCCATATCGACGGTGCCGAACCCGGTGAGTGAAGCCGCCGAGAAGAGCCCGATCCAGCGAGGAATCTCGGCGATCACGCTTCTTCTCCTGTGGGCGACGGCCATCCTCGGCGCGGTGTTCATCTGGCGGACTTTCTCGGAGTACATCTTCGAGGACGCCTACATCACGTACCGGTATGCGGACAACATCGCGAACGGACGGGGCTTCGTCTTCACCGAGGGCGAAAGGGTGCTCGGCACGACCGCGCCGCTCTACACGCTCATCCTGGCCCTCCTCGGCTTCCTCGGCGCGGACATTCCGACCGCGTCGGGGCTCCTCTTCGTCGGTGCCATCGCCACCGTCGGGCTGCTCGGCGGATTCATGCTGCGGGGGCGGGGAGCTCCGATTCTGGGCGTTGCGTTCGCGGTGTTCTGCAGCGCCGGCGGTCCGGAACTCTACCGATTCTTCGGGCTGGAGACGCCGTTCCTGATCGCCCTCCTGATGGGAGCCGTTTGGGCAGCGACCCTCGAGCGCTTCAGGCTCGGTGCCGTCCTGGTGGCCTTCGCGTTCCTCACTCGGTACGACGCGGCTCTCTTCGCCATCCTCTACTTCGGGCTGCTCGCCTGGCGGGACCGCCGGGTCCCCGTTCGTCTCGGGCTGCTCTCCACGGCGCTCGTCCTGCCCTGGCTGGCGTTCGCTCAGTGGTACTTCGGCAGCGTCTTTCCGAACACCCTCGGCGCCAAGACAGGGGACACGGGGCCCTTGACGTACCTCACGGCAGCGTCGGCGCGGCAGTGGGAGCTCTCGACGAGCTGGCTCAAGAGACCCGGGCCCTGGGATGTTCTCGGCGACCACGCGAGCCTCGTTCTCGCCCTGGTGCTCGGCGCGGGCGTGATCGCAGGGTTCGTCGTCGCTCTGAGGGAGCGCAGCATCGGCACCCGAATCCTGGCTCTCTATCCGCTCGCGCTGATGGCCGGCTATTCGCTGATCGGACCGAGCATTCAGTTTCTCTGGTATCCCGCGCCCGCCACCTACTGCGCCGTGCTCCTGTCGATGCTCGGACTCGCAAGCCTCTTGAAGTGGCTTCGAATTCTCCCTCTCACGGAGGTAGCGCTTCTCCCCGTTCTCTATCTCGTCGCGGTTGCGGTCGTGCCCCACGTCGAGCAAAAGGAGAAAATGTTCTCGGACGGCGGCCAGTATCGGTATCGCGTCGAGGCGTACGAGACCATGGCGCGTTTCGTCGTCAGCGCTGGTCTTTCGGACCAGGCCCTGCTGACCCTCGAGCCCGGCTACTTCGCCTACCTCTCGGACAACCCGGCGATCGATCAAGCAGGGCTCGTCACCAAGGGCATCTACTTCCACGGCAGCAGCTCGCGGCGGACGACGTTGCAAGAGATCCTCGAGGAGCGCCAACCCGGGCTCTTCGTCTGCGGAAACGGCCGGATGCCCAAGGGATACCTGACCGTCTTCACGGCCGGCACTCGCTTCGAACTCGGGCTGCGGAAAGAGGTGCTCGACGCGCGATTCGACAGCATTCTCGGCGGCGCCCGGAACGTGGGCGATTCGGATGCACCCGACATCGCGTCGCCCTTCGAGTTCCGTCTCGACCGAAGGGGACGGCACCATTGGATCGAGCAGGGCGGGATCGCGACGCGGGTCGGAGCCCTGCTCAAACTTGACTACGACGGTCAGCCCTACGAAGACGAGTTCATGCTGGTGGGACCCGGGGAACACGGCGCAGAGTCTCCGTCCTTCCGCATCGACTTCGATTCCCTCGAGTTCCTTCTCGCGGCCAAGTCGGAGATTCTCACGGGCGCTCAGCTTCTCGTGGATGGTCAGGCGGTCCTCTCGTCCATCGGCCACTTCGATGCCGAGGATCCCCGGTTCGAGCGCGTCGTCTTCGATCTGGCGCCCTGGCGCGGACGGGTGGCTTCGATTCGCTTCACGCAGTGGGCGGGCGCCAAGCATGCGGTGGCCTTCAACGAGGTGCGATCACGGACCGACGCCGAGCGAATCGTGTTCGATGACTTCGAGAGCGGCGGTTCCGTGGGCGCATGGGCCAAGTCGTTCACGGAGCAGCCCGCCTCGCTTCGGGAGGCCGCACGCGCCCACGGCTTGCACATCTACTCTTCGGAGCACGCGGCGATGTCGCGGGGCCTCGAAGGGGAACTGGAGCAGGTGAGCGAACCCTTCGTGATCGAGCATGATGAGATTCGCTTCCGCATGCTCGACTTCGGGGACGAACTCACGTCCGTCACGCTCCTGGTCGACGGGCAGGCCGTGCGGACGGAGCAGGGGAACGAGAGCGAGGACTCACTCGGGATCTTCTGGGACGTGTCGGAGTTCCGTGGGAAGCAGGCGGTGCTGGAGATCGTGGATCATGCCACCGCTGATGGGCTCTGGGTGGGGATCGACGACATCGTGTTCGCCACGATGAAGTGAGGCGTGGCCGGGCGGTGAGGTGGAGATCCGGGCGGGCTTCTGATCTCCCAACGAGACCCGCGATGGTTCAGAGCTGGACGTTCGCCGGTGAACTGGCGTCCGGGCCGGAGGAAGCGCCGCAACCGATGGCCTTTCCCCGAAGAGCCCGCTAGAAAGGAGGTGCGTCCCCATGCTCCTCACCAGCTACGTTTTTCTCTACGTCTTCCTTCCGGCGTTCCTGGCCGCCTACTACCTGGCTCCGAGGGCATGGCGGTCCTGGATCATCGCGCTCTTCAGCTACGTGTTCTACGGATGGTGGCGGCCGGACTTCGTTCTGCTGATGTGGGTGTCGACGCTAGTCGACTACTCGTGCGGCAAGGGCATCGTTCGGGACCGGAGGAGAGAGCGGAGCGGCAAGCGTTTCGTTCTCTTGTCCTGCTTGTCCAACCTGGGGCTCCTGGCCTACTTCAAGTACGCCAACTTCGGCGTGGAGACGCTCAACGGGATCCTCGCCTCGATGGGGCATGATCAGGTGTCCTGGACGGCCGTGGTGCTGCCCGTCGGTATCTCCTTCTACACCTTCCAGACCCTCAGCTACACCGTTGACGTGTATCGGGGCGATGCCGAGCCCGCGTCGAGCTTCAGGGACTTCGCTTGCTACGTGTCCATGTTCCCCCAGCTGGTCGCTGGCCCGATCGTGCGCTATCGGTCGGTGGCGGAGCAGCTTCGCACGCGGACGCACAGCCTGGAGAAGGCGGCCATCGGAGCCCTGATCTTCCAGGCCGGCATGGCGAAGAAGGTGCTGCTCGCCGATACCTTTGCCATCGCTGCAGACGCTGGCTTCGGCGCAGACTCGCTCAGCGTGTTGGAGGCCTGGGTGGCGGCTCTCAGCTACACCTTCCAGATCTACTTCGACTTCTCGGGCTACTCGGACATGGCCATCGGCCTCGGGCTGCTGATCGGCTTCCGGTTCCCGGTCAACTTCAACCGGCCCTACATCTCGCGGAGCATCACGGAGTTCTGGCGGCGCTGGCACATCTCGCTGTCGTCGTTCCTGCGGGACTACCTGTACGTACCGCTCGGCGGGAACCGCAAGGGGGCCGTGCGCACCTACGTGAACCTCGCGCTCACGATGCTCCTCGGGGGCCTCTGGCACGGTGCGGCCTGGACGTTCATCGCCTGGGGCGCTTACCAGGGGTTCTGGCTGATCCTGGAGCGACTCTCGGGCAAGCGTAGTCTCTTCGGAGGACTGCCAGCCTTTGCACAGAATCTCCTGACCTTCGTGCTCGTGGTCTTCGGTTGGGTCTTCTTCCGCGCGGACTCCATGGGAGATGCATTTCGCATGATGGGGGCGATGGTCGGTGCCTCCAGCGGCGCGGGCGCGGGGCTCTTCATCGAGTGGACGCCCATGCAGACCCTGGCCATGATCGCCGCGCCGATCGTGGTCTGGGGGTTCCGCACGACGCAGGAGCAAGCGGCCGCCCCGAGGGCTTGGTGGATGATGGTCGTGTTCCTGCTTTTCCTCGTGTCCTTGATGCACCTGCATCGAGCGGCCAACGTTCCCTTCCTGTACTTCCAATTCTGATGGACGAGCTGATTCACGTACCGGGCGAAGAGGACGGTGGACCCGTTGCCATGGGGCCGGGCGTGCGGAAGATCTCGCTTGCCCTCCTGCTACTCGGCGCCCTGGTGATCCTCGGCACCACGGCCATGGACACGCTCTTTCCAGCGCCCGTCGTCAAGCCGATCGGCCAGGAAGCCCGCGACCTCATGCAGGCCAAGCTACAGCAGAATCCGTGGGATGGATCGCTTGCGAGTGGGTGGGAGACCCACCTCAAGGCGCGATCGCGCGTGCGTCGTTCTCTTGCGCCCTTCTGGTCGGCCTTCGTCATGAAGGTCTTGAACACCGTCCCTGCGGACCTCGTGGCGGGCCAGGACGGATGGCTGTTTCTCAGGGACAGGATTCAGCCACCCGCTGCAACCCGTGACCGCGGCATTCGCCTCATGGGCCAGACTGGCGCGGCGATCCAGCGGCGCCTGGCCCGTATGGGCTCCGCGGTGACGTTCATTCCTGTTCCACGCAAGGCCGTCGCCTGCGCCGAGAAGCTTCCACGCGGGATGAAGTCTGACCCTGAATACGACGCCGGGATCGTTCAAGCCCTTCGGGAGCGCGGTGTGACGCTGCTCGACGTGACGCGGGCCTGGGAAGACGTTCCGGCGGAGGGGCGCTATCTCCGCCGAGACACGCATTGGGCCTTTGGTGGCGAGAAGGCGCTGGCGCGCTCTATCGCCGAGACCTATCCGGAGCTCGTGACCCACGAGACGAAGCTCTGGCTGCAAGAGGCACCGACAGCTGCGCCTGCACTGCTCCTCGACTTCGCCGCGATCCAACGCGACCATCCCGCGGTGGATTGGATCAATGGGGATGTCTCCATCCGTCCCTACCTTCGGCCGCGCGAGGTGCTCAAGCGCATGAAGAAGCTGCCGACGGACGTCGACGTCGCTGTGGTCGGTTCCAGCTTCACCCGGAACTTTGCTTTCGCCGAGCTGGTCGCCGTGGCACTTGGCCGAGTGGTCTACCCGGGCGGAATCGCCGGTACGCCCTTCGGCGGCTCGCTGGCGTACTTCGCTGGCAAGTTCAGCGGGCGCCGTTTCCCGAGCCGCGTGCTGTACGAGTTCCCGATCCATCAGGCGTTTCAGATCGGCGCGGGGTCTCACTCGGCGCAGCAGAGTCTGGCGGCGTTCTTCACGGGCACCACGGAGGCGGGGACCCTGCCGTTGCCTGTGGACCTGTTGGGGCCGTTCACCTTCGCGGAGAAGCCGCGGCGTGGCGGGAAGGTCCTCTTCCCGGAGGGGACGTTGCTTTCCAGCGGCGACGGCGTGCTTCAGCTGCGTATCAAGACATGGGGCGACGACTCGACGGAGTGGCAGCTGCGCTCCACGGGCGCTCTTCAGTACTGGGTCCTCGGGCCGGGGGAGCACGAAGTCCTCTTGCCGGTGATTCAATCCCTGCCCGATGGGTCGGAGGTCGGCATCGTGGCGGCGCAGGGGGCGGCACCCACCGCCACCGTGACCGTCACGGTCGAGGTCGACGCGGACCTCGAACATGCCGTGGAGATCCCGCTGGAGCCGAGCGGAGACCACGGGCTCCAGGGTGCATCAGAGGCGGTGTCGGTCGGGCTCCACGATGTGGTCACCATCCAGTGGACGGGCAGTCCGGAGGAGATCGACGTGCTGATCCGCGGCGTCACGCCGGATGGCGTCGAGCGCGAAGTCCGCGCGACCTTCAGGGAGCCGGTGTCGAAGATCTGCGTCCTGTCGCTCACTCCCTTCGAGGCGGGCGAGATCACGGCGGTGGAGGTGCAGGGAGCGATCGGAGAGGTTCGGGCGTTCCTCGCTCCGCAGCTTTCCGATTAGGCCGTGGGCGGCTACCGGGCCCTGGGGCTTGTTCGGATTGCGTAATTCAGGTCAGACCGCCCGGGTAGATGCCGCCTGTTGGGTTCGTCGCGCATCATCAGGGGTGGTACGTCACCTTGCAGCTGCGCATCGATATCCACAACCGCTTCTCTGCCCACGAGAATCGATTCTTCCGGGCCGAACTCGACGGGATCGGGGCCGGGTTTCGCATCGTTCCCGGCGGCCCGGATATGGCGCATCGCACCCGACTTGAGCAGGTGGTGGGGTGGTGGCGGCTGATTTGGAGCGCCTGGAAGAAGAGCGGGGATACGCTCTCGGAGCGTCCGCGGCCTGACTTCCTCTTCGTCAACACGCACCTCGAACTCCTCGTCTTCACCCTTCGGCGACGCTTGGTGCGCGGGGCCCGCCCGCGGGTCGCGCTCGTGAACTTCATCGTGGCACAGAACGGGCGCGGGCTGAGTTCGCGGCTTCGACGGCTCTACTACGGCCGCGTGCTGGCCGAGGCGGATCTCGCGTTCTGCCACACTCGCCACGACCTCGATCTCTACGCGGAGTGGTACCCGAGCGGGTCGGGGAAGCTGCGCTTTCAGCCCTTCGGTTTCGCCGTGGACCCGCACGAATCCGAGGGCGCCGCGGCGTTCGAGACGCCGACCGAGCCCTACCTCTTCAGCGCTGGGCGCTCGTCCCGCGACTACGCGACGCTGATCGGGGCGGTCGAGCCGCTCGGTCTGCCGCTCTATATCGCCTGCGACAAGGCCAGCGAGATCGGAGGCGGCGGACTTCCGCCGAACATCCATCTCCTGCGCGACTGCTACGGCGCCAAGTTCCGCGCGTACCTCGGCGGCGCGCGAGTCCTCGTGACTCCGCTGCAGCCGGTGGAACACTCCGCAGGCCAGATGGTGGTGCTGGAGGGCCTGGCGCTGGAGATCCCGCAGGTCGTCACCGAAGTGCCCGGGATCGTGGACTACGTGGATCAGGGCCGAGCGGCGCGAATGGTGGCGCCGGGCGACGTGGGAGCTCTGCGGCAGGCGATCACGGATCTCTGGGCCAGCGAAGGCAATCGCGCCGACCTCGCCCGCCGGGGGCGCTCGTTCTTCGAGGCGCAGCTGACGCGCAGGAGCGCTTGGGAAGCGATGACCGCCGCCGCCGAGGAAGTGACGCTCGGCGTCAAGACGCTAACGCCGCCCGCGAGGAAGGGGTCCATCGCGGGGCCCCGTGGGGGACCGGAACTCCGGCCGGACGCCGTCGAATCCACGACCGAGGGAGGGGATGACGGTCGCCCGAAGCGGACCGACTCGGCCTGGTGATTTAGGGAGGACCTCCCGCGCCTTTCGCACGGATCACCGTAGGCCGCGGAGAGATCGTCCATCAGGCAAACGCCGCCCATGTCTATCTTGGCTTTGCAGGAACTGTTCCGCTTCCACGCGCCCGTGCGGACCCTCTCGTCGCCGTCCCGGCGTTCACCGGCGAGGAGGTTCGATGCACTCCGTCGCCAGGCGCTCGTTCCCGGGGCTGAAGCGCAGCGCGACCGGCCTCTGGAACGTCGCCAAGGAAAGAATCTGCATCTCGATGGCCGCGATGCGATGGCGGCGCTCCGATGGGCCCCTGCGAATGCCGTGGACGGGCCAACGTTTCTCTCAGAAGTTTCGCTGGCTCCGCTACCCCTACCATCTCTAATCTCGCGTCGCGAGCGGATACGCGTTCAGACGGATCATTCGTAAAACCATGTCTGCTGGGCTCCAGGGAATCTCGTCTCCTTGAGCTTTCCTAAGATATTTCTTGTTTGTCGGGTAGCCACATCTTCGACAAGGCCGTAGCGTCCCTAATGAGGGAGAATGACCTTGCTCGTCCTGGCACCCGGGGGTTGCCACCCTGGGGCTCCTTGTTCATCCTCGCTCCTTCTCAGCAACTCCGGATCGCGATCGCCGTGCTTCCGGACTTCATCAGCCTTGCCACAGATCATGATTTCTCGCCTCTCGCCTCATGACGATCTGCACGCTTAGCGTGCTGACATCTTCAACCAGCTTCAGCCAAGAGCTGAAGGTGAACGGAGCCTTGGACCCGATGACCGGGACACACGATGGGCTCTTCTGGGATACGGCCTACGTCCACCCGCAGGATGCTCTAGACAACATCGCAAACGGTGGAGCCTTCACGGAAGTATGGGTCGCTGAAGGGCTGTATCTACCCCAAGGCGGTACACTGGGCTCGACGTTCTCTGTTCCCAATGGAATTGCCGTCATCGGTGGGTTCCGACCCGGTGATCTGTTCGAGGAATCCCGCACCGGCTCGGCGAGGGCGACAATCCTGTCCGGCGACATCGGCACTACCAACGACCCCTCGGACAACTGCCGGCACGTGGTGACCATCGGTGAGGGCCCTGCCGAAACTCGGATCGAGAGCTTCACCATCGTGGATGGCAACGCCCAGGGGATCTTCGGCCCCAACGGTGTGGGAGGTGGGATCCTCTGCCGCAATTCTGACTTGCGAGTGAACGGTTGCTACATTCGTGACAATCTGGCTGATCGGGGCGCTGGGATCTACGTTGGCCGCGAGCCCGGTGGATTCTCTGGTCAGGAGTCGAGCGGAGGCGTTCGCCTTCATGGTTGCATCTTCGAGAACAACTTCGCTCGCAAAACGGGTGGGGCGATCCATCTTGCGGAGTATGGGGTACCGTCCCTACCGTCTCCAGGATTCACCGTCGCCGAGCCGAGCTGGATCATGGACTGCTTCTTCACGCGGAATTCTGCCGGATTACAGAGCAGCAATGATCAGGTCATCGCGGCGCAAGGCGGTGGGGCCATCTACTTCGGAGATCGGAATCAGAGAGTCCTCACCTCGCCGAACGCTGGTCTCAATATGTGGGTGTACAACTCTCGGTTCACGAACAACTCGGTGAGGGGCCGCGGCGCGGCCTGCTTCCTCTCAGAGACCTATGAGAACGGTGGCGTGAACACCTTCCTCAACTGCACGATGGCCTACAATTTCGTCCTGCAAACGGATTCGATTGCCTCGTCTCAGCGAGGCGGTGGAACGATCTGGGTGGCTGCGATGCAGTCCTACCCGAGCAATCTGGCTTGCAATCACATGATCAACTCGATCGTGTATAGCACGCTTGCGGCCGGTGGCGGTCCGGCTGCGGGAGATGCTATTACCGGGCCGGGCTCGAATTCCGGGCAAGCCCAGGTCTTCGGTGCCGGCCTCTACGCGACCTTCTCCGACATCGAAGTCGTCCTGGCTTCCACGCCTGCAGTCTACGGCCAGAACACCGCGAGCAACATCGATCTGGGCCCTCTCTTCGTGGACGTCCCCGGACGAGACCTTCGCCTACAGTTTTCGTCTCCCTGCCGAGACACCGGGCTGACCTCTGGCGCTCCACTCTTCACGATCGTCCCGGACTGGCCGAATGTCGACGGCTCAGCCTCGATTCCAGCGAACAACGACCCGTATCCGAGTGAGCTGTATCGCACCCGTTTGCGCAACGTGCCGACGAGTATCGACATGGTATGTCACGAGGTTCAGCCAGGCGAGTGAACCCTCCCTTGGCCCAGCCATGGGCGGAGCAGGATCTCTGCTCCGCCTTTTGCTAGTGACTCTTTCCTGTGACTGTCTCCCCAAGTTCCCATGCTGCTTCCACACCTATTCTTCGCACTCGCTTCCGTGCTCTCTCCTTCAGGCGACCTCTATCCTGACGAGGTCTTGACGGACAATGCCAATCCGACCGCGGGCGACGGGATCGGATTGACCGTACACCTCGATGGCGACTGGCTGTACGTCCAGAAGTACCTCGAGAGCATTCCTGGTTTCGTCCACTGCGGCAGCGTGATGATCTACCAGCGCGGAAGCGCAGGATGGGAGCTGAGACAGGAGTTGACACCTCCGCGCACATGGGCTGGCTACCCCTGGCTGTACGGGAGCTCGATTCTGACGCTGGATGACTACCTGTTCGTAGGCGCGCCGCTGCTCTCTTCACCCAATTTTGCCGACGGCGGGATTCTTATTTACAAGCGCGGTCCTCAGGGCTATGAGCTGATCCAGTTCATCTTTGACTTCCCCGGAAGAACCGCGTCCGCGAATCTCGGCTTCGATCTACACATTCACGACGGAGACCTCTACTCCGCCACGCCAGCGCATCGGTACGGATCCCGCCAGACCGGTGGATTCGTTTCTTTCGAACTGGTCGGGACGCAGTGGACGCACAAGGAGACTTTCCAGTTCACGGGAGCCAACGACTACCGCGTGGGACGCGGTATGGCCTTCGATCAAAATCGCATGATTCTCAATCACGGTCAGGAGGCGGTGGTCCTGGAGGAAGTCAATGGCACCTGGTCGGAGATTCAGCGATTCGGCCGCGCAGTCGATCACACGAGCAAAGCGGTCGTGGCCGACGATCAAGGGATGGTGATCTTCGGAGACTTGAACGACGGATTTGGACCCAGTCGCGGAGCCGTGCGCATCTTTCACTGGGATGGCAGCCAGTACCTCTGGTCGGAGTCCTTGCAAGCCAACGACTTCGTCCCATTCGGGACGGTGGGCGATCGTTTTGGCACTTCTCTTTCGCTCTCAGGCAATCGGCTGCTGATCGGTGCGCCGGGCGCCAGTATTAATGCCACACAGGTCGACGGGGGCGCCTACCTCTTCGAGGATGGTCCCAACGGTTGGCAGCAGGTCATCCATTATCATCCGCCGATGGGCTCGATACAGACCGGGACCTCCGCAGGAATAGACGTGGCCCTTGACGAGGGGGTCGTCATCGCTGGCGCCTACAAGCACGACGTGGCGGGAGTTCCCGGGGTAGGCGCGACCTTCGTCTACGAACTACCCTTCGGCGCGCCGGTGTGCAGCGGTGTTCCCAACAGCCAGGGAGTGCCCGGGCTCCTATCCGTGTACGGCTACATCTACGCTTCTGCAGGGTCGCTCCGGCTTGAGTGCGAGCAGCTTCCTCCTAACTCCTTCGCCATTCTTCTGGCTGGCAGCACACCAGGCTTTGTGGGCTCCCCTGGCAACAGCTCGGGCAACCTCTGCATCTCAGGTACCGCGGCGCGGCTTGGGACCACCCAGGCACTTCCCTCCGGCCACGCGGAGATGGTCATCCAAACCGCGACCTTTCCGACCTCGATCGGCGGGCCGATCGACCCGGGCGACACGTTCGTGTTTCAGGCCTGGTACCGAGATATGGGTGGCGCTGGCGCCTCCAACTTCACCGAGGCGAAAACGGTCACCTTCCGCTGACGCCGCCGAGTCTCACTTGGTGGTACCCGCCCATGCCACATGAATGGCAAGCAGTGAGAAACGTCACTCCAGCCGAAACGAGCCCATGATCGAGCCCATTGGGTCGAGTCGCTCGACCAGCCCGGCTGAAGGCCTGGCTCGGGGACGGAGTCCGCTGGGGAACCGCGTTCGATGCCATCTCAGCCGACGCGAGTCATGGGGCTCCGGGCTTGGGGCTCGGGGCTTCTGGCTTCTGGCTTCTGGCTTAGGGAAGCGGTTACTTCCCGCGATCGAGCGTTTCCTGGCAGAACGGCAGCAGCGCCTCGGCTGCGGCCTTGTGACCGTTTCGGGTCCAGTGGATGTCCCTTTCGAAGTAGCAGCGCCCGCTACCCCCACCATCTCTGCCAGACGAGTAATTCGCTCCTCGGACCGGCCATCGGCGGGGCAGGAATTCTGCTCCGCCTCTTACAAGTCACTCTCTTCCGTGCGTGTTTCCCCGAGTTCCCATGCTGCTTCCACACCTATTCTTCGCACTCGCTTCCGTGCTCTCTCCTTCAGGCGACCTCTATCCTGACGAGGTCTTGACGGACAATGCCAATCCGACCGCGGGCGACGGGATCGGATTGACCGTACACCTCGATGGCGACTGGCTGTACGTCCAGAAGTACCTCGAGAGCATTCCTGGTTTCGTCCACTGCGGCAGCGTGATGATCTACCAGCGCGGAAGCGCGGGATGGGAGCTGAGACAGGAGTTGACACCTCCGCGCACATGGGCTGGCTACCCCTGGCTGTACGGGAGCTCGATTCTGACGCTGGATGACTACCTGTTCGTAGGCGCGCCGCTGCTCTCTTCACCCAATTTTGCCGACGGCGGGATTCTTATCTACAGGCGCGGTCCTCAGGGCTATGAGCTGATCCAGTTCATCTTTGACTTCCCCGGAAGAACCGCGTCCGCGAATCTCGGCTTCGATCTACACATTCACGACGGAGACCTCTACTCCGCCACGCCAGCGCATCGGTACGGATCCCGCCAGACCGGTGGATTCGTTTCTTTCGAACTGGTCGGGACGCAGTGGACGCACAAGGAGACTTTCCAGTTCACGGGTGCCAACGACTACCGTGTGGGACGCGGTATGGCCTTCGATCAGAATCGCATGATTCTCAATCACGGTCAGGAGGCGGTGGTCCTGGAGGAAGTCAATGGCACTTGGTCCGAAATACAGCGGTTCGGCCGCGCAGTCGATCACACGAGCAGAGCGGTCGTGACCGACGATCAAGGGATGGTGATCTTCGGAGATTTGAGCGACGGATTTGGACCCAGTCGCGGAGCCGCGCGCATCTTTCATTGGGATGGCAGCCAGTACCTCTGGTCGGAGTCCTTGCAAGCCAACGACTTCGTCCCACTCGGAACGGTAGGCGATCGCTTTGGTGCTTCTCTTTCCCTCGTGGGTGACCGTCTATTGATCGGCGCGTCGCTTGCGAGCATCAACGGCACACAGGAGGATGGCGGCGCCTACCTCTTTGAGAATGGAGTCAATGGTTGGCAGCAGCTCATTCACTTTCATCCACCAGCTAACACGGTACAGGCCGCGACCCACGCTGGCATTGACGTGGCACTTGAAGAGGGTGTGGCCATTGTAGGAGCCTACACGTTCAATGTCGCGGGAGTCCCCGGAGTCGGTGCGACCTTTGTTTACGAACTACCCTTCGGAGCGCCGGTGTGCAGCGGTGTTCCCAACAGCCAGGGAGTGCCCGGGCTCCTATCGGTGTACGGCTACATCTACGCTTCTGCAGGGTCGCTCCGGCTGGAGTGCGAGCAGCTTCCCCCTAACTCCTTCGCCATCCTTCTCGCTGGCAGCACGCCAGGCTTTGTGGGCTCCCCTGGCAACAGCTCGGGCAACCTCTGCATCTCAGGTACCGCGGCGCGGCTTGGGACCACCCAGGCACTTCCCTCCGGCCACGCGGAGATGGTCATCCAAACCGCGACCTTTCCGACCTCGATCGGCGGGCCGATCGACCCGGGCGACACATTCGTGTTTCAGGCCTGGTACCGAGATATAGGTGGCGCTGGCGCCTCCAACTTCACCGAGGCGAAAACGGTCACCTTCCGCTGACGCCGCCGAGACTCACTCGATGGTACCCGCCCATGCCACATGAATCGCAAGCAGTGAGAAACGTCACTCCAGCCGAGACGAGCCCATGATCGAGCCCATTGGGTCGAGTCGCTCGACCAGCCCGGCTGAAGGCCTGGCTCGGGGACGGAGTCCGCTGGGGAACCGCACTCGATGCCATCTCAGCCGACGCGAGTCATGGGGTTCAGGGCTTCTGGCTTCGGCAAGCGGTTACTCCCCGCGATCCAGCGCTTCCTGGCAGAACGGGAGGAGCGCCTCGGCCGCGGCCTTGTGACCGTTTCGGGTCCAGTGGATGTCCTTGTCGAAGTAGCAGCGCCCGCTCGCCGGATCCTTGAAGGTGGAGAGGAGAGAGAGGAACGGATAGCCGCTGGCCTTCGCGTGGGCAGCCACTTCGGCGTGCCACGGGTCATCGCCCGCCAGGACCGTCGCGTGGGAGGGGATGAGCGCCAGGGCGAACCTCGCGCCGCGCGCCTCCGTGAGGTCGCGGATCCTGTCGACCATTTCGAGGAAGATGCGCTTCTGGGTGGCGACGGGCACGGCGTTCGACAGTTTCAGCTCTTTCTCGACGAAGTCCTCGTAGTTCTGTCTGCGCCACACGCGATCGTTGAACGCATAGAAGAGGTAGCTTCGCTTGATCAAGAAGGAGCGGAATGGGGCGGGGGCGACGAACTGCAGGAACTCGGCATCATCGAGATCCTCGATGATGCGAACCTCGTCGCCCTCGATCGTCGCTCGCGGGCGCGGTCCGATCCTCGGCGAGCAGGACATGAAGTTGTCCGTCAGGTCGTTCTCGTAGGCGACGAGCAAGACGAGGTTCGGGGCAAAGGCCTCGCCCCTGTCACGCAGGAAGAGGTACTGCTGGACGGTGCCGTAGGCGCCCACTCCCGCGTTGATCACGTTGAGGGTCGGGTCCGCCCCGGCGAGCCGCGCTGTGAACGCCTCGTCGCCAGCCACCTGAACGGCCTCGGTGAAGGAATCTCCGAGGACGAGAACGCTCGTGGTGCGCGAGGCCGAACGAAGCGCTTCCGGCAGTGGCCTCTGCCCGTACTCATCCTGGACGTAGAGGTGCACTTCGCCATCCTCGTTCGTGAACGACTTCTCGCGATCCGCCGCGTGCTGCCATCCCAGACTCTTCTCCAGCTGCATCATCCTGGGGAAGGCGACCGCCGAGTAGACGCGTACAGCGGCCTCCGCCAGGAGAGCGCAGATGAGCACGGAGCCTACTGCGACAACGAGGCGCGTCTTCCACTTCCCAACCCCTTCATCGAGGCTCGTGCTGGCAGCCATGCCTGGTCGCGGGAGGCCAGGGGAGCCGGTTTCCAGTTCGATCGAGGTCATTCGGGGGCGTGGTTGGGGGAGAGGTGCCGGTGCCCACCGACCCCGGACCCCGGATTCTGCCACCCCGGTCCCTTCAGCGCCAGAGCACCTCCACGTGCTCACCCGCCTTCACCTCGATGTACTGCGCCGCGAGTTCCGGGGCGTCGGGGTGACGAAGGGCGTAGAGCCCGGGCGAGACGGGGATCCTTCCCGGTATCTCGGCACGACCCAGAAACACCGCAATCTCTGCGGTCCCGCTCCTGCCAGGGACCACGACCTTGATGTCCAGATCGGTCCAGGCGGTGTCTTCCTTCGCGCGCCCGCCGTCGACAGCGGGCTGTAATACGAGGTGCCCGAGCCGCGGAAGCTCGATGGTCCCAAGGTCCTGCGGCGTGTCGAGCGCGGTCGCGCCCACGTGCACCGTGAACGAAGAGATCCAGCCGAGTCCATGGTGGGGGTAGATGATGTGGTAGTCGCCGGTCGGCACTCCGTTGAACTGGAGCACGCCTGGCTTGCCGCTCGACCATCCCATGTAGGTGAACGGCTCGTCGGGCTGGAACAGGGCGACGCCGTCCGTGTGATCGAAGGGACGGAAACCCGCGAGCGAAGGGCGCATGAAGACCGGTGCGATGAGCAGCTCGCGGTCTTCCAGTACGAACACGATCTCCTCGGCCGCCTCCTCGCGGGTGGGAGGAAGCACGCGCCGTACCGGCGTCGACTGCATCGCTTCACTGATCTTGAGTTCGATTCCTGACGGCGTCCGGTTCGTGGTCATCTTGCGCGCAATCACCCATTGCACCGGTCGAACCGCTTCGAGCGGAAGCTTCGCCCTTCCCTCGCCATTGAGCTCGAACACCGCCACACGATCCAGCGGATTCCCGACCGGCCGGATCTCGATCTCGACGTTCTCGGCGGGCACGAGTTCCCCCTGGGAGCGCTTCAGAACCCTGACACTCGCGAGCGCCGGCTCGTGCATTTCCAGATTCAGGGTGAGGTCCTCGCCAGGGGAAAGGTCGACGGTCCGTGACGCCAAGCGCTCCGCGGAAGGCACCCGCGGCCAGCGCTCCTCGGCGACGATCCGAGTCTCGCCCCGGGGAAGACCGTGGATCTCGAACGTGGCGTCGGGCCCCATCCGAACCGTCTGGACCGTGTACGGATTCTGGTGGAAGGCATGCACGAGTCCCATGGTGGGGGGAAGGCCGTCCGACCGGGTCAGCGTCCCGCGGATCGTGGCACCGCGGTCCAGCCGGAATACCTTCCGGCTCGGCTCGCCCTGCGTCACGCGGATCGTGCCGTTGTAGGGCGCGTAGCCCGGCGCCGTGATGCGAATCTTCTGCGAGCCCAGCTCGAGTCCGCCGAACCGGAAAGAGCCGTCCGCCTTCGACGTGCGCGTGGTGGCCGGCACCAGGCGCGAGCGAACGCCGTCCGCTTCGAGAGCCTGGGGGCCGAGGGTGCCTCGCATGCTGCGGTGGCCCTGGAACATCGCCACGCCCTGTCGATCCACGATCGTTGCGAGCTTCGGCGCGAGTGGATTCTCCGTCATGGCCGATTGCTGCCCGAGGAAGCCGACGCCGAGTCGATTGCGCTCGCCGAGGCGGATCTCGGCCCCGACCACGGGGCGCCCATCCGCGCCGAGAACCTCGCCTTCCAGCGCCCCGCCGGACCCACGCATCCGAAGGAGCGCATGCTTGCCGCCCAGCGCATCGTCGAGGCCTTCCCTGGGCCACGCGTGAACGCGCGTGGGTGCCGAACCCTCGGACGTGGCGGCCAGCAGAACGGAGTAAAGCCCTTCTTCGGCGTCGTGAAGGACCGCCGCCGGGACCTCGATGCCGAAGCGGCCGCGCTCGTTCGTGCGCGTGCGGAGTTCCATCGGCAGGCGGCCCCAGGCAGCGAAGACTCTCGCATCCACCACCGGTCGCCCTTCATGGTCCACGACCGTGCCCTTGACGTTGCCATCCGGAAAGACGAGGTCGTCCGGTTCGCCGCTCGCCGCGGCGGCGGTGGCCGCGCCCGTGAGTGCCATCATCGGCACGGCCACCTTCACCTCCTCGCGAGCCGTCCGCTCTCCCGGAGGTGAGTCGATCGTCTCGATCGAGTCCGCAGGGTCGGCAGCCGCCAGAGCCGCGCGTCGGAGAAGAGCGTTCCCCTCGCCGCCGTCGCCCGGGCGCGTCCCCAGCCAGAACAGCGTGCCCGCGCCGAGGCAGAGCGCCGCGGTGGCGGCCAGGGCGATCGCGGTCCCGCTCACCGGAGCGACGCCGGCCGCAGGGTGCGCGCCGCGGCCGATGTCCTTGAGCCCGATCCCCGCGAGGCCCGCGAGCCCCGACATCCAGGCGACGCGATCGCCACCGGCCTTGCGGTCGAGTCGTTCGTGAAGAAGCTTCTGCGCCCGGTGCAGTCGCATCCGGACGGCGCCCGGCTCTAGCTCCAGCTGCTGGGCGATCTCGCCGTGCGAGAGCCCCTCGTAGTACCGCAGGAAGATCACCTCCCGAGCGCCCTCCGGAAGCTCCATCACGGACGCGGTCAAGGACTCCAGCGCCTCGCCCCGGGCGACGATGTCCACGGTCGCCGTCAGGCGCTCGGGCTGAGCGGCCTCCTCCTCGCGGGCGCGCCGCCGCGCCGTCCCCCGGTAGCTCTTGTACGCGATGTTCCGCGTGACGGTCCGGAGCCACGCCGTCAGAGCTCCCTCACTCCGAGGCCCCTTCTCCAGGGCCTTGATGAGCGTCTCCTGGACGACGTCGTCCACCAGGGATTCATCGCGGAGCAGCCCCCGGGCGAGGCTCCGGATGAAGCCGGAGTGCTGGAGGATGAAGTCGGCGTCGAGTTCTGCGTGTCCTGACATGAAGGTTGGCGGTGGGGCGGTGATTTCTCCGCGGATATGCAAGGGAACCCGGGTCGTTGCATCTGTCACACGAGAAACGGCGGATCTCCTCGGCCAGTCCCTCCCTGGGGATCACTACCCTTGTCACCCCGGACGTATCCGGCCGCCCCTCCATGCTACTGAAAGCCCTCCTTTCCGCCCCCGAGACCCTCCGGGAGATGCAGCCTGCAGCCCGCGCGTACCTGTTTGGGAGCGCGTGCATGGGCGCCGCGTCGGCGGTCACGATGACCTTCCTGGCGCGCTGGCTCAATCTTCTGGAGCACACGAAGACCGAGATCGGGACGTTTCAGTCGCTGGACTCCTGGGGGAAGGTGGCGGTCGCGCTGCCCGCGGCCTTCGTGCTGGCCCGGCGCCCCGCCCGCGGCGTCTTCGTGGCGTCCGCGCTGATCTCCGGCCTCGTGTACTTCTTTCTGCCGTTCCTGCCGAGCCTGGAGTGGATGTACGTCGCCAACTTCATCGCCGGGCTCGCGATGACGGTGCACTACGTCGCGATCGCTCCGTTTCTCTTTCGTCACACGCGGGACGAGGACCGGGCGGCCGTGTTCTCCCTGGCGGAGGCCGCGCGGACCCTGGCGGCCGTCGCGGGGGCCGGGATCGCGGGCTTCTCGGTCGCGTGGCTGACGGTGCCCCTGGGAGGCGAGGCGGCCGCGACCAGCGCCGTGGTGTCCGGCGCGGGTGCGTTCGCTCTCCTCGGCGCTCTCTTCTACGCGCGCATCCACGACCCCGAGCCTTCGATGCTCGGGGGCCAGCGCATCCTGCCCGCCGTTCGCAGCCATGTGGGGCTCCTGGCGCGCTTCGCGGCGCCCCAGTTCCTGATCGCGACCGGCGCCGGGTTCTGCATCCCGTTCCTGCCCACGTACTTCCAGGAGCGCTTCGCCGTGCCCGCGGACGGCTGGGGCTACCTCTTCGCGTCGGGCCAGGTGCTGATGACCTTCGGCTTCCTCCTGACGCCCGTCGCGCTCCAGCGCTTCGGCTTCGTGAAGAGCATGGTGCTGATCGAGCTGGCGTCGCTGCCGTTCTTCGTGATGCTCGCCTTCACGACGAGCCTGCCGATCGCGATGTTCGCGTTCCTGATGCGCGGCGCGCTGATGAACGCGACGCATCCGATCCTGAAGAATCTCATGATGCAGGCGACGCCTGCGGGCGTGCGCGAGGTGCAGACCGGGGTCAACGCGACGCTCTGGGGCGTCGGCTGGGTCGTGGGGCCGCTGCTGGCCGGGCGAGTCCTCGACACGACCGGGAACGACTACTCGATCCTGATGCTGACGACGGTCGGCTTCTACGCGACGGCGGCGCTCCTCACGTTCCTGCTCCTGCGCTCCGTGGAAGCGCGCGTCGCGGGCGAGGTGTCGGAGCGGAGACTGCAGAGGGCGATCGCGTGAGCGGAGCCGCGTCGAGTCCACCGGAGCGCGGCTTCCCGACCATCGGGCCGCTCACGGGCCTGAGGGGCGTCGGGCACGCGCGCGCCGCGCGGCTGGAGCGCCTCGGACTGAAGACGGTGCGGGATCTTCTGCTCCTCCAGCCGATCCGGCTCGTGGTCTGGCCCGTGAAGACCTCGATCCAGGCGGCGAGCCGCCGGAAGGGAGAGCGCGTGACCATCGAAGGGCGCGTGCGGCGCTCGGTGCTCCAGCGCATCGGCGGCAAGCGCTCGGTCGTGCGGGCGACGGTGAGCGACGGCACCGGCGAGATGGACCTCGTGTTCTTCAATCAGCCCTGGATGAAGGAGCAGCTGAGCTCCGGGACCCAGGTCGAGGCGCACGGGAGCGTCGTGGAGGCGCGCGGGGCCTCGATCGCGTCGCCGAGGCTCGGCACCGCGGCGTCTCCGCTGCCCGCGCCCGGCACGCTCGCGCCCGAGTACGGCGGCGGCGACGGCGTCTCGAGCGATGCGCTGAAGGCCTGGATCGACGAGGCGCTGGAGCGCCACGTGGGGGAGATCGAGGAGCACCTGCCCGCGGAGTTCCTGGAGCACTGCGATGCGCCCGGGCTGCCGGTCGCGGTGCCGATGATCCACCGGCCGGCGACCATCCCTGACTTCGAGTACGCGCGCCGGCGGTTCGCGCTGGAGCCGATCCTGACGCTGCAGGCGGCCGTGTTCGCGCGGCGGTCCGGCAAGGCCGGGCGCGCCCGCGCGGCGAAGATCACGGCCGAGCAGGACGCGGAGATTCGCTCGCGCTATCCGTTCACGCTGACCGACGCGCAGTCCCGAGTGATCGGCGAGATCCGCGCGGACCTCGGCCGCACGCGTCCGATGCGGCGGCTCTTGCAGGGCGACGTCGGGGCAGGGAAGACGGCGGTGGCGGCCTACGCGGCGATGACGGTCGCGGAGTGCGGCGGCCAGGTCGCGATGATGGCGCCGACCGAGGTGCTCGCGTCCCAGCACGCCTACGGGCTGCGGGATCTCCTGGAAGGTCACGGGCTGCGCACCGCGCTCATCACGGGTTCGCTGCGCACGGGGGAACGTCGCGACGTGACACAGCGGCTCGCGGCGGGGGAGATCGACGTCGTCTTCGGGACGCACGCGCTGTTCTCGGAGGACGTGAAGTTCCGGCGTCTCGATCTGGCCGTGATCGATGAGCAGCATCGCTTCGGCGTGGCCCAGCGCGGGCGGCTGGCGGGCAAGGGCAGCGATGTGCACGTGCTGCTCATGACGGCGACGCCGATCCCGCGGACGCTGGCGCTGACGGTCTACGGGGACCTGGAGGTGTCGATCCTGGACGGCTCGCCGCCGGGCCGCGGCTCGGTGCGGACGCGCTGGGCGCGCGGCGACGATCGTCGGAGGATGCCGCGATTCCTGGCCGAGCGGCTGGAGGCGGGCGAGCAGATCTACTGGGTGGTGCCGCGCATCGGAGAGACCATGAGCGACGGTGATTCCGAGGACGCGCCGGCGTCCACGGCTGCGAGCGCGGAGGCGCGCTTCGAGAATCTGGTGGCGCGCCCGACCTTTCGCCAGGCGGGGATCGAGCTGGTGCACGGGCGGCTGCCGTCCGTCGAGCGCAACTCGCGGCTCGATCGCTTCCGCCGCGGGGACGTGGCGACGGTCGTCGCGACGACGGTGGTGGAGGTCGGCGTCGACGTGCCGAACGCGACGATCATGGTGATCGAGGACGCGCACCGTCTCGGCCTGGCGCAGCTGCATCAGCTGCGTGGTCGCATCGGCCGCGGGAAGAAGGACTCCTACTGCTTCCTGCTCGGGGACAAGAAGGCGGAGGAGCGGTTCCGCCTGATGGAGCGTTCGCGCGACGGGTTCCTGCTGGCGGAGGAGGACCTGCGCCAGCGCGGGATGGGCGACCTCCTGGGCCTGCGCCAGTCGGGCGAGAACCAGGAGGGCCTCGTGGATCCGGAGAGGGACCTCGATCTGCTGCTGGCAGCGAGGGATCTGTTCCAGCGTGAGCCAGGTTTGCTGCGCTACTACTGATTCGCGCCGTCTCTCTCGGAAGCCGGGTAGATTTCAGCACGCGGCGGCGCCTTCCCGGGGGGGAGGAGTGCCTGATCCAGCCGCGGGACACCGCATCCAGTCGCGACCACTCGCGCACCGCGTTCCATGGTTCTCTCCTACCGCCTCGCCTCTTCCCGGTTCGGGATTCTCTCCGCTCTCACGCTCGCAGGGACCGCCGTCGGAGCTTCCGCTCAATCCTTGCTCTGGTCTGCCGACGGCCTTTCCAGCGGAGAGCGCTACGGCCTCGTCGTCTCCAGGGTCGGCGACATCAACGGCGATGGGATCGCCGACGTGGCGACCGGCGCGCCGAACAACGACCTCGGCGGCTCCGATGCAGGCGCTGTCTTCGTCCTGTCCGGCGCCGATGGCTCGACTCTCATGACCATCACCGGCGCGGCCGCCGGTGACTCCCTCGGATTCAGCGCCGCGGGCGCGGGCGACGTCGACGGCGACGGAACGCCCGACATCATCGCAGGCGCGCGCTTCAACGATACGGCTGGGCCCAACTACGGCCAGGCCATCGTCGTCTCCGGCGCCACCGGCCTCGTGATTCACGCCTTCGACGGCCTCACGCCCAACGGGCGCTTCGGCGAAGCCGTCAACGCCGCCGGGGACGTCAACGCCGACGGCTTCGCCGACGTGATCGTCGGCGCGAGGCTCGACAGCTTCGGCGGCCCTGCCAGCGGTCGCGCACGCGTCTTCTCCGGATTCGACGGCGCGCTCCTCTTCGACATCGCCGGTGACGGCGCCTCGGACTTCTTCGGCCGCTCGGTCGGGGCCGCAGGGGACGTGAACGCCGACGGTCACGACGACTTCCTCGTCGGCGCCCCGGGCGACGACGACGGAGGGAGCTCCTCGGGCCGCGTCACCGTCTTCTCGGGGCTCGACGGATCGGTGCTCTACGCCCTCGACGGCGACTTCCCTGGCGACCTGCTCGGCGGCAAGGTCTCCGGCCTCGGCGATCTCGATGGTGACGGCTTCGACGACTTCATCGCCGGCATGATCAGCTCCGACTTCGCGGGCGCCGACCGCGGCGCCGCGCGCATCTACTCCGGCTTCGACGGCAGCGCGATGTTCACCGTCGCGGGCACCGAGGCCGGGTCCGAGTTCGGCAGCGCCGTCGGGGATGCCGGCGACGTCAACGGCGACGGCTGGCTCGACTTCATCGTCGGCTCCCGCCTCGACCCGATCATGGGCCTGCCCGCGGGCTCGGCGACGGTCTTCAGCGGCTTCGACGCCTCGATCATCCAGCGCTACGAGAGCACCGAATCCGGCGACCAGTTCGGCGACACCGCCGTGGGCATGGGCGACGCGAACGGCGACGGCTTCGACGACCTCTTCATCGGCGCCTTCGGCTTCGACGGCGCCGCCTTCGACGGCGGGCGCGTCCTCGCCTACTCGGGGTTCGACACGCTCGGCGAGACGATCTGTGGCCCGGCCGTCCTGAACAGCACCGGCGCACCGGCCCGTATCCTCGCGACCGGTTCGCTCGTGGCCTTCGACAACGACGTGACCCTGTCGGTGGTGAACCTCCCGCTAAACTCCAACGGCTTCTTCATCACTTCGCTCGACGAGTTCACGGTCGTCGGCCCCGGCGGCAGCGTCGGCAACATCTGCATCGCGAGCACGGTGATCGGCCGGTACGCTGGAAACATCCTGAACTCGGGCACGTCGGGCGCCGTCTCCCTGGGCCTCGACCTGACTTCGGTCCCGCAGCCCGCCAGCATCACCACGGTGGTCGCCGGGGACACCCGCTACTGGCAGTACTGGTTCCGCGACATCCCGACGTCGAACTTCTCGGACGCCGTCAAGATCACGTTCCTGTAGCGAGACCGGGGCGCGGTGGGAGGATCGGAGGGGACGTTCGGGCAGATCTGCCCGAACGTCCCCTCCGAATCCACAGACTTCGGCGAAGGAGCTGTATCCTGTCCGGTCGGACTCTCTAGCCAGGGTGCTCCCTGGCCGTCCACCGCTCATCTCCTCCGATGTCTCCCATGTTCCGATCCTCCGCCGCCCTCGTCGCCGCGCTCTTGCTCGGCGCGACCAGCGCTCAGGCCGCTCCGCAGCTCGATCTTCCCGCCAAGCGCAAGGCTCCCCCGCAGCCAGCCAGGGGGACATCCGATCCGGTCAAGGCTCCCGGCGGCCAGACCATCGGCGGCGAGAAGAAGGGAACCGTGGCCGGCAGCCAGGTGGGCGATACGGTCGAGAAGGAGGTCGTCTACGACGAGCAGGGACGGCCCGTCGCGACCGTGACCACGTCCACGCACAACAAGCCGGGTGCGGGGAACCAGCGCAGCGACAGTGGACTCATCTTGCCGACCGCCCCCGCGGAAGCGGCGGGCGACCTCGATCTCGGCGCTCCGCCCGAGGCGGGTCGCGCCGGGGGATCCGATCCGGAAGCACAGCCCTGGGAGCGGGACACCACCCGGGGGAACTCACCGAGGCCGGGTGCGGAGAACCAGCGCGTCTCCGGAACCAGTGACGCCTTCAACCCGCTGGACGATCTCGCGTCTTCGAAGACCGCCGCCCGTTTCCTCTTCGATCGACTCAGCAAGGTCCGTCGCATCAGCGACGTCGAAACCGAGGAGATCACCGATCACCTGGCCCGTCTAGGCGAGGACGGCCTGCGCGTCGCGCGCTACTGTCTCGCGCAGGACAGCGACGTTCTCAGCTATGCGGGCGCCCGCACGATCCTCATCTCGGGCAGCGCAGCCGACGCCGATCTCGTCGTCCAGCGCCTCCGCGGCCAGGTCCCGAGCCGTAGCGGGCAGATGATCCTCGCCGAACTCATCGAGCGCGATCCGGTCCAGGCGTCCACGCCGTTCCTCATCCAGATGATGCGCCACCGCTCCGGATCGATCCGGCGCGTCGCGGAGAAGGAACTCTCGAAGCGCCTCGACCTCGATGATCTGCAGCTCCTCGCACCCGCCCTCGAGGACCGCTCGACCGACGTTCGAAAGTCGGCGACGACGCTGCTCGCGGGCCTCGACGATTCGGCCTCCGTGACCGAGTACCTGCTGGAGCGCGTCGTCGATCGCTCCACTTCCGTGTCGGAGATCGCGATCGATGCGCTCGCCCGAGCCCAGGAAGGCGAGCCCACCTTCGAGCTTCTGCGTCGCGTCTTCGCGTCGGGCGAGATCGTTCGAGACGAGGCGCTCCTGATCGTGGCCATCGTCGAGCGAGAGGACCGCACCGGCACGCCGATCTTCAACGAGCAGCACGTGGGCGCGCTCCTGAGGGCGCTGGACTCCACGCAGCCCATCGTCAACGCGGCCGCAGCGCTCGCGCTCGCGGGCCTGGGCTTCCGAAGCGAGGACGAGGGGAGCACCCCGTGGCTCGACGGGCCGGTGCCGTCGTCGCTCGTCTCGATCGCCACGGGCTCGACGTTCTTCGACGGCTTCAGTCTCGTCCGAGAGCCCGCGCTGCGACGGCTCCGCCTCATCAGCGGCGTGAACTTCGGAAGCAACGGGCCGGACTGGGCCGAATGGTGGGGGAACGAGAAATTCCAGTTTCGCGCCGATCGCGCGGTCATTCACGTCAAGCCGGGGGATGCGCGACGGATCGTTCTACGCGTCGATCCGGGCGTGGCGCACAGCCGGATCGCCGACCTGCGCCTCGGTGAGGGACGTCCCTACGTTCTCGCGGGCGAGGCCCTCAGCGAAGACGCGGAGTGGATCGCGGCCGAGAGGGAGAGCGCAGGCGCCCTCGGCGTCGACATTCTGTTCTTGACCGAAGGCGACGCGGCGGACCTGACGGCGCTGCTCGCCGAGGAAGGGATCTTCGGAAGCGGTCGTCTCCCGGGGCCCCGGGGGTCGTTCGGCTCCGGAGGTCGCTCGATCGAAGCACAGGTCGACCGGCGCGCGAAGTCGTTCCGATTCTCGCTGCTTCAGAGCCAGCCGTGGTTCGATCGGATCATCGCGCGCGCCGAAGGACTCGCCGAGCGCAACGCGTGGCAGCGATTCCCGATGCACGGGGTGCATGCCGACGCGACCGCGCTCTTCCGCGCCGAAGCTGGATGGTGGTCGGAGCCACACTCCCCCAAGGAGGAGAGCGACCGGTTCCTGGGCATCCTGACCGCGCACCTCGACTCGGTGGCTGCGGACGAGCGCGAGCCGGGGATCCTGGAGCTGCGCGAACTCGTGCTGAAGCGCGACGAGGCGGACTATCCCGAGGGCACGATTCCTGCGCTGATCGGTTTCCTCGGTGAGGAGACGGTCTTCGGCAACCGCGCACGGAGGCTCACGGACGTGATCTCGACGATGGTCGAACTCGCTGCGCGAGAGGAAGGTGGCGGGGAGAACGCTGCGGAGGCGCGGCCGTCCGAGGATCGCGCTCGCCTTCTCTCCACTCTTCACGATCAGTTCGGCCCGCTGGCGCTGTCGTCCATCGCCAGCGTGCTGCAGCGCGCTGGCCATCGCGCGGCGCTGGAAGCCGCCGTGGATTCGCGCGAGACCCTTCGCGTCGCGGCCGCGCTCAACCTCGGCCAGACCTCGGAGCCCGAGGACATCGACCTCCTCCTCGGCCTGCTCGGCGACGACACCGAGGACGTTCAGATCGCCGCGATCGCGGCGCTCGCCCAGCGTCGCGCGGAGCGCGCTCGCCCGGCGATCGCCGTTCGCGCGAAAGCCTCCGCGAGCCTGGGTGCCAGCGTTCCGACCCGGGCGGCAGCGCTGCGCGCGACCGGCATGATCGGCGGCGCGGGCGCGCTCGAACTCCTGATCGCGGGGCTCACCGATTCCGACGAGCGCCTGCACCTTCCGGCCGCCGAGGGCCTCGCGGCACTCGGGACGCCAGAGACGGCGGCGCTGCTCGTCTCGCTCCTGCGGGGCACCCAGCGCCAGTCGATCCAGACGGTGGCGAAGGAGGGGCTGCTCCGGCTCGGCGAGGCCGGGCACGACGACCTGTTCAGCGCCATGCGGTCCCCGGACAAGGGGCTTCAGCGCGACGCGGCGGTGCTGCTCGCGAAGCAGCTCATTCCGCGGGCCGTGCCGGTCCTGGCGTCCACGATCGCCCTCGATCCGGACGACGAGGTGGCGATGCACGAACTCATCGTTCTGACCTGCGTCGACTACTCCGACGAGGCCCTTCCCGCCGAGCGCTACTTCCAGTGGTGGGACGAGGTCGACCACAACAACGCGTTCTCCTGGTTCGCATCGGCGCTGGAGCTTCGCGGCCTTCGCGCTCCGGATGCGCTCGCCTTCGAGGGTGGTGGAACGACCGAGGCGCGGCTCTTCCTGCTGACGGTGGTGCGCGAGGTCGAGGGATTCCTCGGCGAGCGAGCTCTCCGCGAGCTGGAGCTCCTGCACGGCGATGTCCTCGGCCCGATTCCCCAGCGTTTCAGCGAACGGGACGCCTGGTTCGTGAACGTCCGTGCGCTCGTCCTCCCGGACGAGATGGCGCCGGACGAGATGGCGCCAGGTGGCGGCGGTCCCGATGGGGCAGCTCGCCGGTAGGTCGGCGATGGCCCTCCTACCGCGGAAATCGATGGGGCTGGCTCCGAGCTCGGCCAGCGATCGCAGGCGCCGGCTCAGGGGCGGGGCGGCGTTCCTGGCCGCAGCGATCCTGGTTCCGGTCGCGGTCTTGGTGTCGAGCCAGGGCCTGCGCTCCACGCTGGCGGCAGCCCCCGTGAGGGCGCTGCGCTCCGTGGTGAGTCAGCTCGCGGGCGGCCTGCTGGAAGAGCGCGGCCTCGATCTGGTCGAGGGCCACGCCGCGATCCTGCGCGCGGCGGCCGAGGAGTTCGAGGTGCCGGTGAACTGGCTCGGCGGGATCATGTTCGCGGAGAGCCGCGGCCGCGGGGGGCAGACCTCCTCACGGGGAGCCCTGGGGCTCATGCAGCTCGTGAAGGCGTCCGCGAGGGACGCTGGCGTCCGAGCCGGGATCGAGCTGCCTGCCGAGGACGCGGCCCTCGTCCAGAAGCTCCTCCGGGACGACGCCCTCAACGTGCGGCTCGGAGCGGCGCACCTCTCCTGGCTGCTAGAGCATCGCGGTGACTGGAGCGACGAGGCCGTGATGGTGTCCTACAACGCGGGACGCGCCCGGCTCTTCCAGTGGATCGAGAAGCGCGGGAGCTACGACGCGTGGGTCGAAGCCGAAGAGGCGCGGGCGCGCCGAGGGGAGGCGACCACGGGGGCGCTCGCCTACGCCCGGCAGGTCCTCGCGGCCCGGGACGTGCTCACGGAGCGCGGAAACCTGGGCCCGCGGCCCAGGGAGTAGGGATCGCAGGGCGGTCCGCGTAAACTTACCGTCCACGTTCCAACGTCTTGGGGGGGGCATGCGTAACGCCGCACCTGTACGGTCCTGTCCCCGACGGAGCCCCCGCGTTCCCGTTTCGCCCTCTTCCAGCAGCCCCGCATCAAGACCCCCGCCCCGTGGGGGCCTGACTTTCCCGTGACTGACGCTCCCTCCGCCTCCTCCGCTGCACCCTCTGCTGCCTCCTCCATGGGAGCGGCCACGGCTGGCAACGCCGAACTGGAAGCCGAGATCCAGCGCGCCAGCGCCTGGACCTCCGAGCTCACCGACGCCATGCAGACGGTTCTGGTCGGCCAGAAGGACCTGACGCGAAGTCTGCTCATCGGCCTGCTGTCCAGCGGCCACATCCTCCTGGAGGGCGTCCCGGGGCTGGCGAAGTCCCTCGCCGTGGCGGCGCTCGCGCGCGGGGTCAAGGCCAGCTTCGCCCGCCTCCAGTTCACCCCGGACCTCTTGCCCTCGGACCTCGTCGGAACCGAGATCTACGACGCCAAGCAGGGCACGTTCACCGTCCGCAAGGGCCCGATCTTCGCCAACTTCGTGCTCGCGGACGAGATCAACCGCGCGCCCGCCAAGGTCCAGTCGGCGCTCCTGGAGGGCATGCAGGAGCGCCAGGTGTCGATCGGCGGCGAGACGTTCGATCTGCCGCGCCCGTTCCTCGTGCTGGCCACCCAGAACCCCCTGGAGCAGGAGGGCACCTACCCGCTGCCCGAGGCCCAGCTCGATCGATTCGCGCTGAAGGTGGTGCTGGACTATCCGACCCGCGACGAGGAACTTCAGATCCTCGACATGATGGCCCGGACCCAGGCGCCCGAGCCCGTGCGTGAGGTGATCAGCGTCGACGCGATCATGGAAGCGCGCAAGCTCGTGGACCGGATCACGATCGCGCCGCCTCTCGCGTCCTACATCGTCGCGATCGTCGAGGCGACGCGCGCGCCGAAGCAGCACGGCCTGCCGGAACTGGAGCATCTCATCCAGTTCGGAGGCTCGCCCCGGGCGACGATCTGGCTGGCCCTGTGCGCGCGGGCGTCGGCGTTCCTCGCCGGCCGCGCCTATGCGCGTCCGGAGGACGTCAAGGCGGTGGCCGTCGAGGTGCTCCGTCACCGCATCGTTCCCACGTACGAGGCGGAAGCCGAGGGCGTCACGTCCGACGAGATCATCCGTCGCGTTCTCGAGCGCGTTCCGCTCGATCGATAGGGTGCCCATGTCTCCGTCGAAAGGACGCAGGTCTCCCTCGGAAGGAGGCAGGGGCGCGGCCGCCCCTGGCGCCTCCGGGACGGGGGAGCCGCGCGCTCTCCTGACGCCCGCGCTGATGGCGCGGGTGCGCCAGATCCAGATCCGCACGCACAAGCTCGTCAACACGGGCCTGTCGGGCGGCTACCGCAGCACGTTCCGCGGTCAGGGCATCGAGTTCGAGGAAGTGCGCCCGTACCAGCCCGGCGACGAGGTCCGCGCGATCGATTGGAACGTGACGGCGCGCACCGGCGAGCCCTACATCAAGTCGTATCGCGAAGAGCGGCAGCTCACGATCCATCTGTGCGTGGACACGTCGCTGGAACTCGACTTCGCGACGTTCGGCGAGACGAAGCGCGACGCGGCCTCCGAGGTCGCGGCGCTGATCTCGTTCGTCGGCATCCGGCACCAGGACCGCATCGGCCTGACGTTGTTCGGCAGGGAGCCCGGGCTGCACCTCGGGCCAGGGCGGCAGTCGCGCCACGTCCTGCGCATGATCCGCGAGATCCAGGCCGCACCGATCACGCCGGGGCCGTCGTCCCTCAAGGACCTGCTGGAGGGCCAGGAAGCGACGCTGCACAAGCGCTCCATGGTGTTCGTCATCAGCGATTTCTCGGGCGTCGGCGCCGATGGCTCCGAGCGCGGAGATCGCGGCTGGGTCGAGGCGCTCAGTCGTCTCTCACGGCGCCATGACGTGATCGCGATTCGCCTCGTGGATCGCTTCGAGGAAGAGCTGCCCGCGACCGGCATCGTGCGGCTCGCGCGGATGGAGGACGGCGCGGTCCGTGATATCGACGGACGCAAGCCGCGCGTGCGAGAAGCCTGGGCGAAGGCGGCCTCGGCGCGCAAGGAAGCGCTCGCGGCCGTGTTCCGCCAGGCGCGCACGGAGTGGATCGACATGCGAACCGACGGTGACCTCGGAGCGCCGCTGGTGCGGTTCTTCCGCCAGCGTGTCCAGGGGCCGCGCGGCGGGCAGGGCGGCGTTCAGAGCGGCGGAGGCAAGGCCAGATGAGCCCTTTGAGTCAGACGATTCTTTGCTGCGTCGCCAGCGTCGTACTGGGGTCCTCCCAGGACGGAGGCGTCGAGACGCCTGACCTCGCCGATTCGGCGCGGGTCACGAGCCAGCTGAAGCCCGAAGGCACGGCCGCTGCGGCGTCGATCGGCGTCGGGGGCCACCTCGTCTGGCGCGTGACGATCGACGATCCGGAGCGCGACGGCGTGGCGCTGACCGAGCCTGCGCTCGGCCCCGAATGGGCCGTGATCGACGGGCCGACCGACCTGCTCGATCCATCGCAGCCGAAGGAGGAGCGCCCCGACCTGGATCGGACCTGGACGATCATGCCCCTCGCCGGTGGCGTGCTGGCCACGCCAGCGCTGACCGCGACGTTCGCGGATGGCGCGGTGGCGCAGGTCCCTGCTGCCAGCGTCGAGGTCGTTCCTTCCCTCGGTGAGACCGAGGACGTTCCTCGGCCGCTCCTCGGCTTTCGCGAGGCGCCGGATCGGCGCGTGGGGGATCCGCGCGCCGCCCTCCTGGTACTTGGCGGAGTGCTCATCGCCTTGGTGGGGCTTCTCGTCTGGCGCAGCGCCGCGAAGCGTCGGGCGTCGGCCCGACCCGCGAGCCCGGCCGAGCCGTCCGCCATGGACCAGATCGCAGGGCTGGAGAAGAGCGAACTCCCGGCCTCCGCCAGGATGGCGGCGCTGGCTCCGCTCTTCCGCCGCGCCTTCGACGTGGCGCTCGCACCGGCCGAGCGTCAGCGGCGGGCGGCGCTGACCGATGAAGCGTGGGCGCGGGAGGTCGAGAACGGCCACCCCGACGCCGCTTCGCTTCTCGTGGAGCTGAGCGCCTATCGCTACGGCGGAGGGGAGCCGACGAGCTTCGCGGTGAAGGACGCGATCGAGCGCGCGACTCGCCTGGCGAAGGCCCCGTCCGCCACGGCCGACCAGCCGGAGGAAGCCGCATGATACTCCTCGGCGCCTTCTTCTCGGGGCCTCCCGCTCTGATCGTCCAGGACCTCGTTCGCAGCACGGCGGAGGAGCGCTGGTCGCTCTTTGGCGTGGCGTTCGCGGATCCCTGGTTCCTGACGCTGATCCCCCTGGCGATCTTCCTCACGTGGCGTGGCTCCGAGGCCAGGCGCGTGGCCGAGGCACGCGTCCCCACGATCGGCGACCCGAAGCTGGCGGGTTCCGCCAGCTCGAAGCTCGTCTGGCTGGCGCCGATCGTGCGCATGCTGTCGGTGCTCCTCGTGATCGTCGGCCTGAGCCGTCCCCTGGAGGGCCGCGTCTCCACCTCGCAGGAGACCGAGGGCATCGACATCGCGCTGCTGCTCGACCGCTCCAGCTCCATGGATCAGCGCGAGCGAGCGGGCGGTCCGCGGCGCTTCGACATGGTGAAGGACGTGGTCGCGGACTTCGCCAAGCGGCGGATGACCGACGAAGAGAACGCCCGAGACAACGTCGCGCTCTTCGGATTCGCGCGCTACGCCGAGCTGCTCGTTCCCTTCACGCTCGACTCCGACGCGCTGCAGGGCGTGCTTTCCACGCTCGACGTCGAGACCGAGCAGCTCCTCGACGGAACTGCGATCGGTGGGGGACTGATGGAAGCCGTCGACGTCCTGCGCGGCAGCGAGGCCGAGTCGAGGGTGGCCATTCTCCTGACCGATGGAGAGGAAACCGCCCACGAGATCGAGCCGATGAAAGCGGCCAAGGCAGCGGTCGAGGCACGCGTCCGCGTCTACACGGTGTTCGCCGGGCCGCGCGAGATCCTGACGCGAACGATGTTCGGCGACGTGCGCCGCAGGCGCGCCGAGGTCGGGGACCTCCCGGCCATCGCCGAGATGACGGGCGGCCGCTTCTTCCACGCCGAGAGCCAGGAAGAGCTGGAGGATGCCTACGAGGCCATCGAAACGCTGGAGCGAACGCCCCGCAAGGAAGAGCGATTCGCCGAGCGCTACGACCTCTACCCGTTCCTGATCGCGCCCGCGCTCCTGCTGTACCTGCTCTCCTGGATCCTCGGAGCGACCGTGGGGAGGCGACTGCCATGATGGGCTTCGAGATCTTGCGGCCGGAGTGGATCCCGCTCCTCGTGCTGGCCCTCGTGCCGGTCGTCTTCGGGCTCTGGGCGCTCAAGGCACGGATGGCGGGGCTGCGTGCGCTGGCCGAGCCGCGTCACCTGCCGCGTCTGTTCCCGGGACTGCGCTTCGGATCCGGGGATATCCTCGCCTGGTTCCGCCGCCGGGCCATCCTCCGGGCGGTGCTCGGGGCGCTCAGCGTCGCACTGCTCGCGCTCGCGTTCATCGGTCCGGTCAAGGGCTTCTCGCTCGTGCCCGTGCAGAGTCAGCAGGTCGACATCGTCGTGGCCCTCGACACCTCGCTCTCCATGCTCGTGGAGGACGTCAGCCCGAACCGGCTCGACCGGGCGAAGGCGGAGATCGGCGCGCTGCTCGACGTGATGGAGGGGGAACGCCTCGCGCTCGTTGGCTTCGCCGGCGGCGCGCGTGACGTCACGCCGCTCACGCGGGACCTCGACACCGTTCGCTACTTCCTGAAGCGCATGAGCCCTGACGACAACCGCAAGGGCGGGACCGATATCGGGGCCGCGCTGCGCCTCGCCCTGGAGCGCTTCGAGGACGCCAGCGGCGCCAACGAGGCCATCATTCTCGTGACCGATGGCGAAGATCTCACGGGGGAGGGGCTCAGCGCCGCCGAGCGCGCCGCCGAACGCGGAATCGCGGTGCACGTGCTCGGCATGGGCACCGAGATCGGCGGGAAGATCCCGAACGGCGACGGCGGATTCATCGTGGATCCGGACTCCGGCGCGGATCGCACCGAGGTGATCTCGAAGCTCGCGCCCGACTCGCTGAAGGCGATCGCCGACGTCTCGGGTGGCATCTATCTCCAGGCGAAGGGGCGCGTGCTTCCGCTGGAGGAACTCTACGAGCGAGGCATCCAGCCCCTCGAGGGCCGAGACATCATCGACGGCAAGGAGCGCGTGCCGCAGGACCGATTCCAGTGGCCGCTGGGCGTCGCGCTCGTGCTCCTGCTGTTCGAGGCGAGCCTGCGGGATTCGCGGCGAGCGAAGCGCGCTCGGAAGGAGCCTCGGCCGAGCTCTCCTTCGGAAACCGATCGTGGGCCGAGTGATAGGACCGAGGAAGCCGCATGAGAAACATGATCTATTGGAAGCACGCGGATGGCGGGCTCTGTGCGCAGGCGTTCTTGCTGGTCACTCTTCTGGTCCCCTTTGTGGCGGGATGCAGCGAGGCCACGGACGTGGCTCCGTGGGATGGAACGCTCGGGAGCGGCGTGAGGGCGATGGCGGATCAGTCTGCGGCCGGGGACGTCGACGGCGCACTCGCCACCGCGGACCGCATGCTCGCGCCGGGAGGCGCGGCGCAGCTGCGGCAGACGCTCGACCGCGCGACGCGTGGTGTGTCCGAGTCGGTTCTCTCGCCGGTCACCCGCGTGCTGGACCTGCTCGGCGTCAGCGCGCTGAGCGGCGAGGACCGCGCGGAGATCGAGTACGCGCGTGCGTCGGCGCTGCTGGTCGGCGCCTCAAAGGGCGAGGAGAACGCGCCCGGCCTCATCGAGCGCGCGGAGGCCGCTCTTCAGCGAGCGCGCGCCGCGGCGCCCGGCGAGGCGCGCATGAGCGCCATCTACAATCTCGGGACGCTGGACCTGATGGCGGCCGAGGCCGTACGCGCCACGATCCCCGAGATCGCGGGGCCAGATGCGGCCGCAGCGGCAGGGCCGGCGTCGCCACCGGACCCCAATCAGGCGGACGAACCCGAGGAGGACCCGCTCGTGATCGCGCGCGCTCTCTACCTCAAGGCCCGCGCTGACTTCGTCGAGTTGCTCGCGCAGGAACCCAGCGAGCCGCAACCCGGTCAGAACGGGGCAGCCAACGTCGAGTTCGTGATCCGTCGCTTGAAGGAGCTCGACGCGATCGAGAAGCAGCGCGAGGAGCAGCAGCAGGATCAGCAGGACGACGGCGAGAAGAGCGAGGACGGCGAGAAGAGCGACGAGCAGCAGTCCAAGGACGATCAGAAGCAGCAGGAAGACGACTCCGAGAAGAGCGAAGACGGAGAGACGTCGGACGAGCAGAAGCCTTCCGAGGAGGAGAATCCAGACGAGTCGCCGTCCGAGGAGGAGAAGTCCAAGGAGGACCCGGCGGAGGATTCCGAGGAACAGGAGCCCGAGGAGACGCCCGAGGATTCGCAGGACGAGTCCGAAGAGTCGATCGATCAGCCCCCGCCCGGCGAAGAGACGATCGAGGAGAAGACGATGACCGCCGAGGAGTTCCAGCGCCTCCTGGAGCGGAACAGCAAGCTTCAGGAGCAGGGAGAAGAGATCCGGCGCCTCCGCAGGATGCGCGGAAAGATCCCGGCGAAGAAGGACTGGTAACGAACGATTCCATGACATTCATTTCCATGCCCAAACTCCTCCTGGGAGCGAGCCTCGCCTTCGTGGCCGCCTTCTTCGTCGCTGATGCGGCCGCCGTGGCCCTCTCCTCGTCCTCTTTCTCGGCCCCCGCTGTGGTCACTGCGGCGCAGGGGCAAACCGAAGTGGAGGTCGGCCTGACGAGCGGCCTCGTGAAAGTGGGGGAGCCGGTGGCCATCCGTATCACCGTGAGCCGCGGCACCGGCGGCGGCCAGGCCGGAGGCGGCGTCAAGTTCGGCCTGCTTCCCGAGGTCGAGGGCATCGAGTTCGGCAGGCCGCAGGGTGCAGGCACCAGCACCTACATGAGCACCGACTCCCGTGGGCGCACGGTCGCTTCCACCAAGCAGTCCTACCTGATCGAGGTCAAGCCCTCCGGCGCTGGAGAGTACGTCATCCCTCCGATCTCCCTGACGGTCGACGGCGACGTCTTCGTTCGACCGATCGAGCCCATGCAGCTCAAGATCGTCGAGGACCTCGCGGCCAGCGACCTGCTCTTCATGGAACGACAGCCCCTGCCGGAGCGCGTCTACGAAGGGGAGCCGTACACGGTCGAGATCGACTGGGGCTGGGACGCGGGCCTCGACTACGAAGGCTTGAACCTGCGTATCCCGTGGTACGGCAGACAGGACGGCGTCGTCGAGCTGGAGACGCCGACCTCGGGTCAGGTCTACGACTTCCCCGCCGGCGGCAACGCGCGAATCCCGGTCGTCGGCCTCCCCGACGTGATTCGCGACGGGCGCAAGTTCCGCGCGTTCCGGCTGCGTCGCCGCTTCGTGGCCACGCGGCCGGGCACGGTGGAGTTCTCTCGCTCGATCTTCGAGTTCGCGCCGATGCCGGAACGCGGTTCGCGCTTCATCCGCGGCCGCACGCGCTCGTACTACCGCCCGCTGGATCCCTCCAGCATCGAGGTCGTTCCGGTCCCTGAGAAAGGCCGGCCCGTCACGTGGACCGGTGCGGTCGGATCCTTCGAGGCGAAGCGCAGCGCCCTGCGCCGCGACGTGGACGCCGGCGAGCCGGTCGACTTCACGATCGCCTACGCGGGCGAGGGCAACCTGGAGTTCTTCCCGCCACCGGATCTCACGCGCTTGCCCGCGTTCGATCGCTTCCGCGTCCTGGGAGTGAACGACGAGAAAGGCGCGTACGAGCGCGTCATCAAGTATGACCTCGTTCCGCTCGACGCTTCCATCACGGAGGTGCCTCCGGTGCCTCTGTCGGTCTTCGACACGAAGTCGGGAACCTACGTCGAACTCGAAACCGAGCCGCTTCCCATCCGCGTGACCGCGGTGGAGAGCGCCGGTGACGATCCGTTCGGGGTCAAGAACGAGGTCGAGGCGCCTCCCGCGGTCGTTCTCCGCGATATCGAGGCGCGGCCCGTCGGTTCGTCCGGTGGGGCGCGGGCAGGTGGCGTCTGGCGGCGCGGACCGGGGGCGGGTTTCGCGTTCCTCGTGCTCGTCCTCTCCTTCATCGGCTGGTACCTGATGCGACGCTTCGCGCGGGCCGGCGGCGATCCCGCGAGCGTGGAAGCGCGTCGGCGTCGCGGTGCGCTGCGGGCGCTGGAGCGCGACCTGTCGTCGTCCGATCCAAGGGCGCTCAGCGCTGCGTTCGAGTCGTTCCTCGGCGCCCGAACGGGGACCGAGCCGGCCGAGTGGATCGGCCGAGCGACCCTCTCGGGATCGGACGCGCTCGGACTCTCCGATGAGCTGAAGAACGAGTACGCAGGGCTCCGCCGCGACCTCGACGCCGCCGTCTTCGGAGGGCACACCGAGGCGGCGCCGGCGCCGGGCCGAATCCGGGGCTTCGCCCGGCTGGCCGTGAAGGAGGGACTCTGACCATGACGTACTCCCACAGAAACTCCCACAGAAACTCCCACAGGACCTCGATGACCCGCTTGGCCTCGAAAGCGATGTGGCCGGGCCGCTGGGTCCTTCGGGCCCTGGCGCTGGTCGGCCTGGCGGCGATGCTGCTCTCGGGCGCGCATGCCCAGGAAAGCGCGGCGGAAGCCGGCGCGGGCGAGGGCGCACGGCTCTGGCGTTCGGGCGACCACGACGCCGCCCAGCGGCTGTGGGAGGAGAGCCTCGCGAACGGGACCGACCTCCCGGACCGCGAGCGCGCTCGTCTCGCCTACAACGTGGGCGTGGCCCATCACACCGCGGGCGAGCCGCTGGTGGCGGCGGCCTGGTTCGAATCGGCGCTCCGGCTCGCGCCGCGATGGGAGGCGGCGAAGGCGAACCGGGATCTCTCGCGCGCCGACGCGGGGCTCGATCCGAAGGACACCGGAATCGTCGCCGGCTTCGTGCGGCTGTTCACGCGCGGTGAGGCGGAATGGCTGGCGCTCCTCGGCGGCGTGCTGATCCTCGTGCTCGGGGCGCTCGATGCGTTTCGGGGAGGAGCGTGGGGGCGTGGCCCCTGGCTTGCGATCCTCGCGCTACCCGTGCTGTGGGCGCCGCTGGTCGGACAGCTGGCGAGCTCGAACGGTGAGGTCGCGATGGTCGTGGTGAAGGGCGGCGCGCCGCTCTACGGGTCACCCGACCTGCAGGGCGAGCGCCTCGGCAAGCTGAAGGAAGGCGACGAGACCCTCGTTCTCGACCGTCTGCCGGGCTGGGTGAAGGTCGTCGATCGCGGTGAGGAGCGCTGGGCACCCGAGGATTCCGTGCTTTCTCTTATTCGCTGAACGAGCGCATGGGACAGTACGTGGGACCATGAATGCCCAGGTGGAGACGCGACGCGTGAGAGGAAGCTTCGATGGCCTACGGGCGCTTGCATGGCTGGCGGCGCTGGTGCCGGTCCTCGCCTGCGGCCGTCAGCCGACCCTCGAGGACGTCCAGGAGGGCCGGGCGGAAGTGACCGGTCAGGGGGTGCTCGTCATCGCCATCGACGGCCTCCGCTGGGACCACACCTCACTGGCGGGCTACGACCGCGATACGACGCCGTTCCTGGCCTCGCTCGGTCAGCGAGGGATCGTGTTCTCGGACGCGTGGACACCGACGCCAACGCTCGTCGGCTCCCACCTGGCTCTGCTCTCCGGGTCCGATCCTTCCCTGGCGCAGCCGCCGTCGACCCTTCCGGGCGCGTCCGGCCAGGCTGCGGTCAGGCCGGGGCCCGCGGCGAGCGCAGGGGACGAAGCCTGGTTCGTCCCCGAGGACCTGTGGCTCCTCGGGCAGTCCTTCCTGAGTCAGGGCTGGAATACGGCGGCCTTCGTCGACCACCCGATGATCGCGGAGCTGCGTGGGTTCAGCACGGGGTTCCGCTCGTTCGTCGAGTTCGGCGGGGATCCGCTCGAGGAAGAGCGAGCGATCGGAGTCTTCGGAGTCGGCAGTCGTTTCGTTCGCTGGGTGAACAAACGCCCGCTCGACGAGAACTGGTTCGCCTACCTGCACATGCACGACCTCGAGCGGGTGTGGGTCCCCGGCGGCGGAGTCAGCAGCACGCGGGGCGTCGCCGAGGCGACCGCGGACTGGCGCCCCCGGATGGAACTCGACTTCGCGGTGCCGCTCGGCGTGACGGAGCCTCTCTTCCACGTGCTTCCACCCTCGCGCGCCAGCAGCGTGCGCGGCGTCAAGATGGGGGAGTACGAGCTGCGCTACGACCGCGGCATTCGCGCGCTGGACGCCAACCTCGCCCGCATCATCGGGCACACCGATGAGTTCGGCCGAGCGGACGATGTGACGGTCGTGATCGTCGGCAGCTTCGGCGTCGAGCTGGGGGAACACGGCCTCTACCTCCAGGGGGGTCTCGTCGAGGAACAGGACCTGCGCGTGCCCCTCTTGATCCGTCCGTCCGCCGCGCTGTGGAAGGAGCTGGGCTGGGAGTCGGACGACGAGGGTCGATCGGCGGGGGCCGGGCGCTCGATCGATGCGCTGGCGTCTCTGCTCGACGTGGCGCCGACGCTGGTCGACGTCTTTCAGCTGCCGAGTTCCGGGCGGATGCTCGGGCTATCGCTCCGCAGCGCAATGGCCGGAGAGCCCGGTGCGACCCGGCAGCGGCTGTTCGCCTCCGCGCCCATGCCAGCGGGGGCGGCCGTCGTCGAGGAGCACGCGATCATGACGCTGTACCATCCCGACCGGATCTCCACCGCGCTCCGTGACTCCTGGGGCATCGCGCGGCCGAGCGCGGATCTCGGGGCAGGCCTCGACCGATCGCTGGTCCGACTTCGTCCCCGGGAGGAAGATGCGGGGGAACGAGCGCTCCGGGCGCTCGGGCCGACGGAGGAGGCGCGATTTCGGGCTGCCCAGGTGGCCTGGGAGTCGCTGCTGATGCAGGAGCGGAGAGCCCTACATTTTGGCGGCGAGGATTCCGATAAGCCCGGAGTAGCTGAATTCCGGGCGCTGCAGCAAGACGGCTCGCTCGACTGAGGCTCGACCGAGGACCGATCGGGGCATCCGCTCCGGCGCCTCGCTCCTCCCCCCTGTCAGACAGGCCCGTCCTGGACCGAACGGTCCAGGCGAAGCCGGTCCTCGAGAGCCACGACCCATGTCCGAATCCACTTCCAGCGACAGCCCGGCGCCTGCTGGCGATGACGCCGCGCGCCCCTCGATCGCCGATCGCCCGCCGATCGGGCTGATCGGTCCCGAATGGGCGCTGAGGAAGTCCGCGCGTGGAGCGGCGCTATGGCGCCACGCCGGCGTGCTGTCCGTTTCGGGTCAGGAGCGCGTCGAGGTACTGGCGCTCGACCGCGAGGCCCGGGGAGCACGCTTCGCCTACCGAGACGAATGGAACATCCCCGCGCCCGGCGCCCGGTTCCGCGTTCGGCGCGTGAACGGGGGCGATCGCGCGGCGTCGTTCGACGAACTGACGCGCGCGCGGCTGGAGGGCTCGGTCCTCGACTGGGTTCGCGCGCGCAGGCCGCGGCTGGTGCACGTTCTCGGCCTCGACGGGTTCGGGCCGGGCGTTCTGCTCGCGCTCGAAGCCGCGGAGATCCCCACCGTGCTGACGCTCGAGCGCCTGCGAGAGTTCAAGGCGTCCATGGAGGCCGCCGAGGAGAAGCAGGCCGGAACGCGTGATCTGTACGGGGCCGCGCTCTCCAGCGTTCGACGGATCATCGTGAGGTCGACGGCCGAGGCGGCGGCAGCGGAAGCCTCAGGTGCGCCGCGCGAGAAGATTCGCGTGATGAAGGCGGGGGCGGATGGGGAAATGCCGCTGCTCCGCGCGTACGCGAGCCTCTATCGCCTGCTAGCGCCTGTCGCCGAGGCAGCGCCGGAGCCCGCTACGGCTTCCGCGTAGGGACGTCCGCCACCGGGCCAGAATCCGGCTCCGTCATGTGGGGCGCGCCCGGCGTGGCGATGTTCGTGCGCAGGAGGCTCCACCGATCGCCCGTGTCGGCGAGCAGGACCGCGTGCGCGGGATCGAGCTGCAGACCGTGGCTCCGTCCCGGCGGAAGTCCGAGCGCGGCTGCGACGAGGCAGCGGATGACCTGGCGGTGGGCCGCGATGACGCCCACGCCGCCGGCGGCTTCCCGCGCGACCTCCTGGAGCACGGGGAAGGTGCGCTCGACGAGCATGGCCTCGCTCTCGCCCGAGTGCCCGCGCCAGTTCAATGGATCGGCCCAGTACTCGCCCGCGACGCCCCTCCAGCGCTCGGCGTACTCGGTGCGCTCGAGTCCCTGCCACGCGCCGCGATTCATTTCCTTCAGGCGTGGATCGAACCGGAGCGGCGCGCCCGTGCCGCGCGCGATGGCCTCGCCCATGGCGCGAGCGCGGATCAGCGGGGAGGCGACGACGACGGACGGCTGCAGAAGCCCGCGGATGCCTCGCTCGACGGCGTCCGTCTGGGCCTGGCCCTCTTCGGAGAGCGGGACGTCGTCGTCGCCGTAGGCGGTGTCGGGGGCGCTCACCCGGGCGTGGCGAACGAGCCAGATGCGCGATTCCGTCCCGAGGCCCGGCCGGGGATCCCGCATCGGCTCGGGGAGCGCGCCGGGAGCGTGGTGGGGGCTGGGGGGGGACAGGAGCATGGCAGGTAGGCGAATTGAGCGGGTGCCGGGGCTTTTCCTCGGGCCACCGGGACCCCATCATGGTTCGGCCGAGGGCCGCAGCCTAGCGATCTCGGCCCTTTTGACTCCCCGCTGACTTCCAGCTGAGATCCAGCTGAGACCCCAGAGATCCCTGACATGCCCAAGATCACCTTCGCCGTTACCGGTGAGACCCACGAGGTTCCCATGGGGACCCGCTTCATCGACTTCTGCCAGGAGAATGACCTCCCGCATGACTTCGGTTGCACCGTGGGTAGCTGCGGAACCTGCGCTCTCGTGGTGACGGAAGGCGGCGCGGATCTGCCCCCCGTCGGCGACGAGGAGTCCGAGACCGTGGAAATGGCCACGGCCGATGAAGGGGCTCGCCTGGGCTGCCTGCTCGTCGTGAACTGCGATATGACGATCAAACCCGCCGAAGTTTAGGAAAGCGGCGGCGTCGGCGGCGGCAAGGTGCCGCCGCCGCGACGATCACTCGTCCCAGACGGTCACGCGCTCCAGCTCCGGCAGACGCAGCGTTTCCGTATCGGCCTTCGCGGTCGCCTTCGGCAGCGACCCACGGATCAGATCCATGATCTCCTCGGCCGTGTGACGGTACCCGGTGAGTTTTCCGCCGTAGACCCCGACCCAGCTCGGATGATCCTCGTCATCCGGAACGAGCGTCACGTCACGCGGTCGCTCGAACGCGGATCCCTCGGCGTGGGGAAGAACCCGGAGGCCCGCCCACGCGGCCACGAGCTCGCCCTTCGAGTTCGGGAAGTACCTCCGGTGCACGTTCAGGAGGTAGTCGATCTCCTCCCGGGTTGGCTGGATCTCCGACGGATTCCCTTCGTACGGTCGCTCCGTCGTCCCGACCATGATGTGGCCCTTCCATGGGATCGAGAAGACCGCGCGTTGATCCTCGGGGGCCTCGGTGTAGTAGATGCCGCGTTCGAGGTGGCCGCGCACCTCGATGTGGGTTCCCCCCACGAGGTCGACGTTGCGCGTCTTGGGCTGTGGCGTCGCGAGTTGCGCCACGCGGTTGACCCACGGACCCGTCGCGTTGACGACGACCCGAGCCGTGCATTCATGGCTCTCGCCGCCGCGCTCGAAGCGGACCTTCCAGCGCCGAGCGTCGCCCGTCCCGATGCGTTCCGCCGCCACGACCTTGGCGCCCGCATCCACGAGCGCGCCCAGTTCGATGGCGCTCGCGAGGACGGCCCGACACAGCGCCGCGTCGTCGGTCTGGCCGTCGTGGTAGCGGAAGACCGCCTTGAGGTCGCGCGTGTCGAGCCCGTCGAGCGTGGCCCACTCCGACCGGGGGAGGCTGCGGAACCTGGCGCTCTTCCGAAGCCCTCCCAGGATCGCGTACAGGGTGAGGCCCGCTCGGATCATCCACGGGCCGCGCTTCATGCCGCGGTAGACCGGAATGTAGAAGGGCACGAGGCGCACGAGGTGCGGCGCGATCGTCTGGAGAATCTTTCGCTCGTTCAGGGATTCACGGACCAGCCGGAACTGGTACGTCTCCAGGTAGCGCAGGCCCCCGTGGATGAGCTTGCTGGAGCGACTGGAGGTGCCGATCGCCGCTTCGCTTCGCTCCAGGAGCGCCACGGTGTGTCCCGCGGCGGCGGCTGCCTGGGCAGCTCCAACCCCCTGGATGCCGCCGCCGATCACGAGCACGTCGACGTCCGAGCCGCCCGCTCGCCGCTCGCTCTGCGGCGTGGGGGGGGCCGGGTGCAGAGCATCCGTGCCGGGATGATGCTCACGCTCGCGGTCGGCCTGGCGGCGATCCCCTTGGCGGCCCTGATCGGCGCCGCCCCCTTCCGTCTGCGGGTCCATCGGATTCATATCGAATACTTCAACACACCGCGCTTCCATTCGACCTCGGAGATCGCAAGGATGCTAGCGGGGAGGGAAAGCCGCACAGGTAGAGGAGGCCACGCGTTCTGCGCGTGGACGGAGCGCCGTCGCTTCGGCCCGTGCCAGCCACCCGCCCCGGACCGTCATCCGGTCGGTGCGCCATGACTCATACGAAAATGACCCGAATCCCATCCCGCGTCCAGTGGATGGCCCTCGTCCCGCTCGCGGTGCTGGCCATCCCTTTCCTGGGCGCCTGCGCCGGCGGCATTCCGCCCTTCACGACTCCCTACGAGGAGTACCGTGGCTTCAAGGCCCGCACGTTCGTCGGTACGGCCGAGGACGTGCGTCCCCAGGTCGTGGCGACCCTGATGGACCTCGGCTACGAAGTCCATGAGGCCGCCGCGGGCGAGGCCTACATCAGCGCCAGCAAGGGCATGGGATCCTCGGACCCCTCGATCGCGGGGTCGCGCCGCACCTGGATCCGCGTGGGGGTCGAGGTCCGCCAGGTCGACATGCATCGGCGCGCCCCCCGCACGCTCGTGACGGTCGAGGCCGAGAACGTTCAGGGCACCTCGGACGGCCCGATCGACGCCAGCTTCGGCGCGGTTCCCAGTCAGTTCTATCAGGACTTCTTCGATCGCGTCGTTGCCCGCGTCGATGCTTCACGGCCGCGTGTCATTCGCGGCCTGATGCCGCCTGCCTGAGACCCTGCGTGGTCGCCCACGGGACGAGATGTGCCCGAGAGGTGGGCTGTGGCCGATACCCGGAGCCGGGGCTGAGTCATTTTGATCCAGCCCCGTCCTCCCGTGGGATTCGGGCCTGAATCGCTGGATCCGGGTGGGTCGAGGCGTCGACGAGCTGAACGGAAACCCTCCGCTCTTCGCCCGCCGCGCCCCTCCCGACCGATCCCATGCAGTCCCGCCGGAATCCCACCAAGACCAAGATCAAGTCCCTCGTCGTCGTTCTCGGCCTCGCCGGGGGCAGTTTCGGGCTGTTCCGGTACATGTCGGGTTTCCCGGAGCCGGGCAGGGTCGGGCAGCCGCTGCCCACGGACTACGAGAACGTTCACCGCGAGGTCGCCGAGCGCGTGGAGAGGGACGTGCTCTGGCTCTGCGAGGACATCGGTCGCAGGAGTTCGCGCTTCTCGGTTCGCGCCGTTCAGCTTCGCGAGACGCTCGAACAGTCGATCCTCGACGCTGGCTTCAAGCTGGAGAGCCACACGTACAAAGCGGGGACCAACACCTTCTACAACACGGTCGGAGTTCGCGAAGGCCGGGGTCGGGGAACCATCCTGATCGGCACGCACTACGACTCCTACAGCAAGAGCCTCTGCGCCAACGCAACCGCCACGGGCGTCGCGACGGTGATGGAAACCCTGCGAGCTCTCCGCAACGAACCGACCGAGCCGACCGTGATCGTCGCGTTCTTCGGCACCGGGGAGGCGCCCCACACCGGGCGTGAGACGATGGGGGCCCAGCGCTGGCTCGACGATCAGCTCAAGGAAGGTCGACAGATCGACGCGGCGTATCTCGTCGGCAGCTTCGGATGCTTCCGCCCGGGCGAGGGCGGCCAGAACTCGGCGTTCCCGTGGTACCTGTCGCACCCCGCTTCATCGGACTGGGTCGGCGTCTACGGCGCGTTCCTAGGGCGGAGCTTCGTCACGGAGACGCTCGCTGCCTGGGCCGAAGCCACCGATCTCCCCGCCCGCGGTTTCGCGACGCCCGGCTGGATGCTGGGCGTTCCCGCCTACGATCAGATCCCGTTCCAGAAGGCAGGCATTCCCGCGGTGCTCTTCTCCGACACGGGTGAGAACCGCGACGCGTCGCTCCGCACGCAGTTCGATATTCCCTACGTCATCGACTTCAAGGAGATGGCACGGCGCGTCGAGGGGTTCACGGGCATGATCAAGAACATCACCAAGAGCTCGGTCGGCGCCTCGGTCGTGGCCGCCGGCTGATCGCTTTTGGGAAGCCGGCTCCGCGCCCTCGCCGGCCTGCCCTGCTATCCTCGAGGGCCATGACGCTCCCGCCGTTGATCTGCCAGTCGGTCTCCCGACGCTTCGAGGATCGGCTGGCCGTGAACGATCTCAGCTTCTCCGTGGGGCGCGGTGAGATCCTGGGGCTCGTCGGGCCGAACGGTGCGGGCAAGACCACCACGCTCCGGTCGATCGCCGGGGTCCTGCCCCTTCAGGAGGGCCGAGTCATCATCGATGGCCACGATCTGGCCGCCGAGGAGATGGCGGCGAAGCGTCGGCTGGCCTACGTTCCCGATGACCCGGCTCCGTTCGACGTGCTCACGGTGGCCGAACACCTGGAGTTCACGGCCAGGCTCTTCTCCGTGGACGACTGGCAGCCGAAGGCCGAGCGGCTTCTCGAGCGCTTCGAGCTGGCGGATCGCGCCGATGCCCTCGGCTCCGAACTCTCGCGCGGCATGCGTCAGAAGCTCAGCTTCTGCTCCGCGTGGATCTCCGAGCCTGCGGTCTGCCTGCTGGACGAGCCTCTCTCTGGCCTCGATCCACGCGGAATCCGCTCCGCCCGCGCGGCGATTCAAGAGCTTCGCGACCAGGGGACGGCGATCGTTCTCTCCTCGCATCTGCTCGAGCTGATCCAGGCGCTCGCCGATCGGATCTTGATCATCGATTCAGGCGTCAAGGTCTTCGAGGGCACGCTCCAGGACGCGCGGGCCTCGGTCTCGCTCTCCGAGAACGACTCGCTGGAGGAGATCTTCTTCGCCGCCACGGGCGATCGTTCCGGCCGCAGGGTGGCATCGCTGGACGACATCTCACCCGCGGTCATCCCACCCCTTGGAAGCGACGACGAGACCGGCCCCCGCGACGACGAGACCGGCCCGGCATGAGTTCTTCGAGTTCGCCGCCACTGTTCCTGCTCTGGCGTTTGAAGCTGAAGGGCCGCGTGCGACTCCTGGCGCGGAAGGCGAGAACCTTCGGTGGAGCGGTTTCGCTGCTGGTCGGCGCCATTCTGCTCGTTCTCTGGATCGTCACGATCATCCTGCGCAGCTCCTACGTCGAGCGCACGGTCGATCCTCCTTCGATGGAACTCGTCCGGCTCGGCCTCCTCGCCTACCTCGGCTTCGTCGCGTTCAGCAGCCTTTCGTTCCGGGGCGTCTACATGCCTCGACCGGAGCTGGAGAGGCTCTTCGCGGCGCCCGTTCCGCGGCGATCGATCGTTCGGTTCCGGATGCTGGGCGCGATGCTCATGGCGCTGCCGTTCACGGTCATCGTGGCGCTCTTTCTGAGTCCGCGCTTCGCCTCGCCGTGGGCCGCGGCCCTCGGCCTCGCCGTCACGATCCCCGCAACGAGCATCTTCGGTCAGGCGCTCTCGCTGCTCGCGGCCAAGACGGGCGGGCTCGGCGACCGCATCTTGTCGCGTTTTCCGGCGACGGCGCTCCGCGTGATCGGGGCCCTCGGGATCCTGGGACTCTTCACCTTCCTGAGCTTCGGCCCTGGCATCCAGTCCACCGATCACGCCAGGTCGAGGCGTGCGCCGGATTTCTCATCCCCGCGATCCCCGCGATCCCCCGAGGACCCCGACGATCTCGACGACCTCGACGGCGAAGTTCTCGGCGTCGGAGGGGGGACGGAGTCCGGCGTTTCCCCCTGGGATTGGCGCTCCCAGGTGCGCCCGTCCGTGCCCCCGCCACCGAGGACCGCATTCCAGCGCGTCAACGAGGTCGCCTCGTCCCGTCCGATGCGCATCGCGACCTTTCCGCTCACGCCGTGGGCCAGGGCCATCGCGAGTCCCAGCGTCCCCGCAGCGCTTCCGTGGCTCGCGTCGATCCTCGGGCTGCTCGTCCTGCTCTTCGAAGCCGTGGCGCGGATGCCGATCGACTTCCGCGAGTCCTCGCTGCGTACGTCGCAGGACATGGAGCGCAAGCTCGCGCGAATGCGCAGCGGCCAGGGGGGCGCGGGGGTCTTCGGGCAGTCGAGTCGCGCCAAGGGCTGGCGTATCCCGTGGCTCGCGGGGCGGTCTCCGATGGGGGCGGTCATCTGGGTGCGAACGGCGTGGCTCATCCGTCAGGCGCGTGGCACGCTCTTGATCGTGGCCGTCGTGGCGATCGCCGGGGTGGTCGTGGGTGTACGCGTCTTCGATCAACCGGGCAGCGGTCCGGCCACGCTGGCCTTGCTCGCGACGGTCTACCTCGCGAGCGGCATCCGCGCCGACTTTCGCACCGACCTCGACCGGATGGAGTCGATGCGCGCGTGGCCGCTCGCGCCATGGAAGGTGTTCGTCGGAACCCTGCTGCCGGGCGTCCTGCTGACGTCGCTGGTCGTCGCGGGGATGCTCGCCACGCGCGGGGTTCTCCTTCGCCAGTTCGGGGCAGATCTCTGGGTCACCATGGCCCTCGTTCCGTTTCTCGCCTACATCTGGACCTCTGTCGACAACGCGGTCTTCCTGCTGTTCCCGGTACGCTTCGTGCCAGGCCAGGGCAGCGCGCTGCAGCACACCGGCCGCGGCTTCCTGCTCGTGATGCTGCGTGGCCTCCTGCTCGTGGGGGCGCTCGCCATCGCGGCCGGCGGGGCGTACCTCCTCCACGCATTCGTGGCGGACGGTGGCTTCGGTCGTCCGAAGCTGGCGCTCTACCTCGCGGGCGCCTGGGTCGCGCTGACGGCGATTCTGCTCCTGACGCTCCTCACCGCGTTCGGCGCGTGGGCGCTTCGCCGGTTCGACGTATCGAGGATTCCGGCGCCCGGCGCCTGAGCTCGGACAGCCTGACCTTGACTCAGGAGAGCCGCTCCAGCGCTGCGCGCAAGTGGGGGATCATCGCGGCCGCGGTCGCCGCGTTGTGGAACCCCGCGAAATCCACGGGCGTCGTCGCGTCCAGCGGAAAGTCGAGCGGCTCGCCCAGGGGGTCCGTCACGACGCAGCCAGCCTCCGTGGCGATGAGCGCCGCGCCCGCCATGTCGTAGGCCTTGGCGGTTTGCGTCGGTCGCCCGGTCCGCTCGCCGACGATCGTCCGCGGATCGACGATGGCTCGATAGGCCCCGAGCGCGAGGAGCGCGAGCTGCCCGCCGCTGGAGATGTACTGATCGTTGAAGACGGTCGAAAGATCGATGGACGGGTGCTCCTCGCGGAGGGTCTCGAACACGCGATGCGCGAGCGCCGCGATGTCCGCGCGGCACGAGGGATGAAAGGCGAAGAAGGGGAAGTAGCCGCGATCGAGGCGCAGCTCCGGGTCGGCGTGCAGCGTGCCATCCGAATGGACGACTTCGGTCGCGCCAGCGCCATGGGACGCCGCAGGGACGATGAGCCGGCGGAGCCTCGCGCCGTCGCCGAGCACGGCGTCGATCTCGCGCGCCTCGGAGGTGCGTGAGTCAGGGATCTCGGATACCAGCCCGTAGACGAGGTCCTTGTATCGAGGCTCCGACGGTCCAGGCCCCGCGAACGAGACGACGACCCAGGCCGACCGCAGATCGTGCATGACGTTGCGCGTGCCGTCGATCGGGTCGAGGATGATCCTGGGGCCGCCGTGGTCGAAATCCGGGAGCGGCTCTGCGCCTCCGCATTCCGCAGGGCCGAAGTGGCGCCAGCCCGCGTCTTCCGTCAGTAGCGAGATCGGGCCTCGGGCCGCGACGTCCTCCAGCCAGCGATCGACGGCCTCTTCTGCGACCACGTCGATGGCGAAGGTGATGTCCCCGGCGCCCGATCCGACCGCCCTCGTGACGCCGTCCAGGCGTGCCGCGCCGCCTCGAGCGGTCGCGAATGCTTCCGCAAGGGCGGCGCGGACCGGCCCTCGAATCCCCGCGCAGAGGTCCTGTAGCAGGGGACGCCAGGCGTACGCCAGGGCGGTTGAGGTCTTCGGATCGGCGCGATCGGTCATCACCAGATCCTATGGCGACCATTGGCTTCGGTGCTCCTGGCGACCCCCAGACCCGGCCGATTACTTGTGAACCGGGGGCAGGGTCCTACACTGCTCGCCCGCGCTCGGCCCCGTTCGAGAGCCCCGCGAGCCCCGGCGGCTCGTTCCCTCGTCCTTCTTTTCCGCTACGCGATCCCATGACTGAAGTCCACGACGTGATCATTGTCGGCTCCGGCCCGGCTGGCTACACCGCCGCTATCTACGCCGCCCGAGCCAACCTGAAGCCGATCCTGTTCCAGGGCATGCAGCCCGGGGGCCAGCTCACGATCACGACCGACGTCGAGAACTTCCCCGGGTACCCGAAGGGCGTGCTCGGCCCGGAGATGATGGAGCAGTTCAAGGAGCAGGCCGAACGCTTCGGGACGAAGATTCACTTCGAGGAGATCACCGAGTTCGATTTCTCCAGCCGCCCGTTCACGCTGAAGACGGACTTCGGCGAGCACAAGGCCAACGCGGTCATCCTCTCGACGGGTGCGTCCGCGCGGCTCCTCGGCCTGGAGTCCGAGTCGAAGCTGATGGGTCACGGTGTGTCCGCCTGTGCGACCTGCGACGGCGCGTTCTTCCCCGGCAAAGAGGTCGTTGTGGTCGGTGGCGGCGACTCCGCGATGGAGGAGGCGAACTACCTCACGCGTTTCGCGTCGAAGGTCACGATCGTGCACCGGCGCGAGGACTTCCGCGCATCCAACATCATGGTCGATCGCGCGAAGGCCAACCCGAAGATCGAGTGGCAGCTCAACAAGGCGCCGACCGAGATGATCGCGGGCGAGGACGGCAAGCTGCGCGCCGTTCGCCTCAAGGACACCGTGACCGGGGAAGAGACGGAGTTCAAGACCGACGGGCTCTTCGTCGCCATCGGGCACGTGCCGAACAGCCAGCTCTTCAAGGATCAGCTGGAGACCGACGAGAACGGCTACGTGCTGGTCAAGAACGGCACGCATACGTCCGTCGAGGGCGTCTTCGCGTGCGGTGACCTCATGGACCACGTCTATCGCCAGGCCATCACGGCGGCCGGCACGGGATGTATGGCGGCGATCGACGCCGAGCGCTGGCTGGAGAACAAGAGCCACGAGATGATCGCGGAGGGGCACTGGGCTCCCACGCAGCAGTAATGGGCCCAGGCGAAGCAAAGAAGAGCGGCGCGGGATTTTCGTCGCTCGTCGGATCGCTCTCCGTCCGTCACAAGGGCAAGCACGCCCTCGTGACGGGGGCCGGGACGGGCATCGGCCGCGCGATCGCGCTCCGGCTGGCCGCGGAAGGTGCCTCGGTTTCACTGCTGGCCCGCGATGAGTCGCGGCTGGAGGAGACGGTCGCGGAGGCGCGGGCGCTGGGGGCCAGCGGGCTCCTGCACACCGACTCCTGCGACATCCGCGACCTGGATTCCGTTCGAGGGTGTCTTCGCAGCGCGGCCGACGCGCTCGGCCCCTTCGATTTCGTGATCGCGAACGCGGGCATCGGCGGATCCAACGGCCCAGGCTTCCAGTCCGACGAGGAGCCCGATCGGTTCCACGATCTCGTGGCGACGAATCTCTCCGGGACGTACCACACCTTCCGGGCGGCGATTCCGCATCTGCGCTCCCCGAAGGACGCGGACGCCGACGAGGACGAGGACGACGGACCCAGATTTGCCGGCGATCGACGCCACCTCGTCGCAGTCGCCTCGATCCTCGCGCGCATCGGGGTCGTGGGATACACGGGCTACTGCGCGTCCAAGGCCGGGATCGGCGGCCTGGTGCGGGCGCTCAGCGCCGAACTCGCGCCTGACGAGGTCCAGGTCAACGCGATCGCGCCCGGCTGGGTCGACACCGCGATGGCGCGACAGGGAATCGAGGGCATGGCAAAGGGCCTTGGCCTCACCTTCGACGAGGCGCATGCGCTTGCCATGAAAGACGTTCCGCTCGGCCGGATGGGCCAGCCGGAGGACGTCGCGGGCCTCGTCGCCTGGCTGGTCTCCAGGGACGCCCACGGCGTCACCGGGCAGACGATCGACATGAACGGCGGCGCGTTCATGCTTTAGCCCTTCCCGCGGCGTTTCTCGCTACGGATTGCCCCCCTCGTCTCTCTATATTCGAGGGATGCGAGTCGCACTGGTTACAGCCGCTTTTCGGGCCCGATCTCCTATCGATCTGGCCTCCCACGTACGTTCCCTGGCGCCCGCGCTGGCCCGCGCCGGCGCTTCCGTCGAAGTCTTCGCCGGAGTGACAGGCTCCGGGCTCGCACCGTACGCGCAGCGTCGGTCCGAACTCGTGGAGCCCATCACCGGGAAGAGCTTCGGCGTCACCGTCCTGGAGATGGAGACGGAGCCCGACCAGGATCGCGCGGCCGAGGCGTTCGCGTCCTTCCTGGAGCGGGAGCGGCCGACGGTCTGCCACTTCGAGCACCTCGACCCCATGGGCGTCGGGCTCGTCCGGGAGGCCAAGATCCGCAGGATCTCGACGCTCTACGCAGCCCATGACACCTGGCCAGCGCACGATCGCGTCTCGCTGACCATGCCGGACCTCAGCCCCTTCGAGCTGGGCGACACCGAGGCGGAAGCGCGCTCCCTCGCGGCGGAGCGGATCCTCGCTTCACGGGATCTCGTGCCCGGTACGGCCGAGTACGACGAGGAGGCCAGGCGACTTCTGCACCAGGACCTCAAGTCGCCCGACGAAGCGGCCGCGCTTCGCGAGGCCCGCGAGTCCATCGAGATGCGCAGGGCGGAGAAGCGCGTCGCTCTCTCCGGCGTGGACCGGCGCTTCGCGGCCTCGCGGCTCCTGTCGCGCGAGCTCTCGGCGGCCGTCGGCCGCGCGTTCACCTTCAGGGCCCCCGGCGTGGACAAGGCGGTTCTCGCGGCGGTCTTCGCCGAGCCCGTGGACTCTGCCGTCACCGCGGACTCGGTCGCTGCCATCGACTTCAGCGCCGCCACGGCGAATTCGAGCGGAGGCTCCAGCCCGTCGCTGGAGCGCGCGAAGGGGCCGATTCGTCTCGTCTACATGGGAACGACGGCGCGGACCTCCGGGCTTCACATCCTCCTGGACGCCGTTTCGCGGATCCGGGCGGACGAGAAGGGGCCTGCGCTGGCCCTCCGCCTCGCGCTCGAGCGCACGGACGATCTCCGCGACGCCGAGATCCACTCGCGTGCGCAGCTCCTCGGGGTCGACGTGGTCTGGTCGCGCGGCAGTTCGGTCGACGCGTCTGCGGCGCTCGACGGCGCGGACCTGCTCGTCATGCCGAGCCTCTGGGGCGAGGTGGCGCCGTCGGCGCTGCGCATCGCGCTCGCGGCGGGCGTGCCCGTGGTCGCCTCCCGGATGCCGGGCGTCGTCGAGGCGGCGCCGTCGACGGCCAGCGTACTGGTGTCCCCGGGAAGCGTCGATTCGTTGACCGAGGCGCTGACTCGCCTCGCGAGCGAAAGCGGTTCGGCCGCGCTCCAGTCGATGCGGAGCGCCGCGCTCAGCGAGCAGGAGGCGAACACCAAGGACATCGACGACGAGGCCCTGGAGTGGCTGGACACGTACCAGTCGCTGGCGGATGCCGCGGAGGCGCTGGAGCGCGCCCGCGCCCTGCGGAGCGCCGCGCCCGCGGCGGGCGACCGCGACGCCGATGCCTTGACCCGTCAGGAACCCTTCGGTGGGCCGAAGAAGCCTGACCGGAAGCGCCTCGCGGCGCTGGTCGAGGTCGAGCAGCAGATCGCCGAGCTGCGCTCGCTCTCCAACACCGAACTCTTCGCGCGCGCCCAGGCGGGCGTCTCGAAGCTGAGGCAGGCGTTCGGGCTGAAGGCCACGGACGCCGAGCTGCTCGCTCGCGTCGTGGCGCGCGGCGGAGCCATGCGCGATCGAGCCGAGCACGATGAGGTGGCGCGCAAGGAGGTGGCGCGCGCGCTGCACGAGCTGCGTGTGGCCCAGGCCGCGTTGCGGGCCGAGGAGTCGGTGCGCTCGCGACGGATCGCTGACCTGCATTCGGTTCTCGAACAGTACGAGCACGAGGTCGCGGCGCGCGCCGAGGAGGCCGCCCGGGCGGCTCAGAGGGCGGACGCCGCGACGGCCCAGGCGAGCGTGGCCGTGGCCAGCAGGGACGAGGCGGTCGCCGGCCAGGCGCAGGCCGTTTCGGCCCGCGATGAGGCTATCTCGGCGATGGAGCGAGCGGTCGCGGACGCGGAAGCGGCCAGCGAGGTGAGCGCGAAGAGCGCCGCGGAGAAGGCCGAGGCGAAAGCCGAGGCGAAGAGTCTGCGCGCGGAACTCGAGGAGATGAAGAGCCAGCTCGCCTCCGCCGAACTCGAGAACCAGGCCTCGGCCAGCGACAAGAAGCGACTCGCGAAGGATGCGGAAGAGGCAGGCCAGCGCTACCGCGAGGTCTCGATGCAGGTCGAAGCCGCGAAGAAGGCTCTGACCGACGTGGAGGCTGCGCGGGACGAACTCGCGCGATCCATCGACGAGCGCAGCAGCGAGATCCGACGCCTGCGCGAGCGGCTCGTCAAGCCCGCCGCGGAAGGGGAGGCGACCGATGGTCCCAGCGCATCGATGGGGGATCTCGAGTCCATCGAGGCCTACTGCGTGTCGCTGGAGCGGGACCTCGAGGCGCTCCAGCGGAACGACAGCTGGGTCGCCGACGAAGCCGACCGCCTGATCGATACGATCTCGGCGGCGGTCACCGAGACGAGTTCGAAGGATGGCGAGGAAGCGACGGCTTCTCTGGAGCGTATGACCACGAGGCTCGAGCGGATGACGGCCGAACTGGACTGGCGCCGGGCCGAGATGGAGAACGTCTCGAAGGCAGCCGACTCCCTTCGGGCGAGATTCCTCGGCGGGCCGCTCGCGTCCAGGGTCAGGTCCTGGGCGCATCCGCCCCAGGACGTGGTCGTTTCCATGTCCGCTCTGGCGGAGGTCTCCAGTCGGCCCGCCGAGGGCGATCAGGCCGGGGCGAGCGAACTCGACCGAGCGCCTGCAAAGAGCGAGGCGCTCGATCCCGACAGCGTGGAGAGCGCTGGGGCGCCGCTGCCGAGCGGCGTGGCCCGTCAGGAATGCGAGGCGGCAGATGCCGCGGACGATCCTGAAGCATCCGAAACGAACGAAACGAACGGGGTCACCGCCGAGGCGACCGGATCCAGCGAAGACGAGGTGAAATCATGAGTGCATCCAAAGGGACATCCGGCGATCGGATGCAGAAGGCCCGGGGGGATGGAACGGGCTCACGCTCCATCGCCAAGTCGGTGTCGATCGTGATCCCGACGATCGGCTCGGAGGCGCGGTTGCGCCTGTCGCTGCCGTCCGCGGTCAAGGAAGTGGAGGCCCGCAGCATCGCCGCGGACGAGATCCTCATCGTCGACGATTCCGGGCTCGACCGCGCCAGCGGAACGGTGCCGGAAGTCCTCGGGGCCGAGGACGGGGACCGTCGGGCGAAGGTGCGGATCCTCTCGACGGGGGACAACCTGGGCTTCTCGGCGGCGGTTCGGAAGGGTATGCAGGAGGCGCGGAATTCGCTCGTCCTGGTGCTCCACGACGACGTCGCGCTCATGCCGGGGGCGCTCGACGAGCTGACGAAGGCCTTCCTTCAGCCCGGATCGGTCGCTCCGACGCCCGAGGCTGTTTTTGCTGCTTCGCCGCGCATCACGCACGCGGGCGCGGGTCCGGAGGTGCCGCCGGAGACGACCGGCACGCTGACGCTGGTGGACGACCGGCTGACGATCTTCGAGGGCCAGCCCGCGGTCGAGCCGGAGAGCGGGGAGTCCGCGGATGCGCCGAGGCTGGCGTCGTTCCTGCCCTCCTCGGCGTTCATGATGCTGCGCCAGGAGTTCCTCGATAGCGGCGGCTTCGATTCGCTCTTCGCGCCGTTCTCCTGGGAGGACGTGGACTTCTCGCTGTCGGCGCGCCGTCGGGGGCGCCTGCTGATCGAGGTGCCGAAGGCGAAGGCGATCCACGGACTCGGTGATGCGCCCGCGGCGGATGCGTCGTTCCAGACGACGGATGCCGAGCTGGCGAGTCGAGTGATCGAGCGGAACCGACTGCTCCTGCGCTGGAAGCATCTGACGACCCGAGCGGACGCCACCGAGCATCTCGTCAGCCTCTGGAGAACCGTGCTCGAAGCCGGCCTCGCGGGCGATCGGGAGACCCTGGAGCACGTGTGCCTCGCCTTCGAGAAGCTCGGAGCGGTTACGGCGTCGAGGGCGAAGGTCGCCGGGACGCCTGCGGTGTCGATGCGCGGGTAGTGTCGATGGGTGGACGTCCGGAGGCCCGCTCCGCGCGCGAAGCTGCGGAGCGGGCCTCCTGAACTGCCCCGCCGGGAGGAGCCTCAGCCGACGCTCATCAGGAACTCGGCGTTCACGCTGGTCTTGCCCATCTTGGCGATCAGCATCTCCATCGCCTCGACCGGGTCCATCTCGTTCAGGACCTTTCTCAGCATCCAGACCCGCTCGATCTCCTCGGGTGTGAAGAGCAGCTCTTCCTTGCGCGTGCCCGATCGGTTGATGTCGATCGCCGGGAAGATGCGGCGGTCCGAGAGTCGTCGATCCAGGACGATCTCCATGTTGCCGGTGCCCTTGAACTCCTCGAAGATCACCTCGTCCATCTTGGACCCGGTCTCGATGAGCGCGGTCCCGAGCATGGTCAGCGAGCCGCCGCCCTCGATGTTCCGCGCCGCGCCGAAGAAGCGCTTGGGGAAGGCGAGCGCCGTGGCTTCGAGACCGCCGGAGAGCAGCTTGCCGTTGCTCGGTGCCTCGATGTTCGCGGCCCGCGCGAGGCGCGTGATCGAGTCCAGGAGGATCACCACGTCCTCGCCCGCTTCCACGAGGCGGCGCGACTTCTCCATCACCATCTCGGCGACCTGGAGGTGACGCGCAGCGGGTTCGTCGAAGGTGGACGAGACCACTTCCACGTTCTCGCCCGTGATCGACCGCGTGAAGTCCGTGACCTCCTCGGGGCGCTCGTCGACGAGCAGGATGATCAGCTTGGCCTTCGGCTTCGAGTGCACGATGGACTGGGCCAGCATGTGCAGCAGCACCGTCTTGCCGGTCCGCGGCGGCGCGACGATCAGGCCGCGTTGGCCGAGTCCGATGGGGGTGATGAGGTCGACGATCCGCATCTCCAGCGGGTTGTCCTTGGTGCCCTCCAGGATGATTCGATCCTCCGGGTAGATCGGGACGAGTTCCTTGAACTCGGGCCGTCCCAGCGCGTCCTCGGGGTCCCCGAGGTCGATGGACTCGACGGTCTGGAGGCAGAAGTAGCGCTCGCCCTCCGCCGTGGGGCGAAGCGGTCCACGCACGGTCATGCCGCGGTCGAGCTGGAACTTCTCCACCAGGGACGCGGGGACATAGACGTCCTCGTGGGCGGGCGTGTAGTCGTTGGCGGCGACCCGGAGCCAATGGTGGCCGCCCGCTTGCAGGTCGAGCACGCCTTCGGCGAAGACTGGCTCGCGGCGCTCGATCCAGGCGCGGCCGATCTCCCAGAGCGCGTCGCGACGGTTGCGGCCGATGAAGTCCTCGATGGACTCCTCCTCCGCGAACTCATGGAGCTCGCCGAGGTTCATTCCCTGGATCACGGTGAAATCGTGGGTGGGGAGCTTCTTCTTGCGGCTCTTGGGAAGCTCCTCGATCAGCGCCTCGACCTCGTCGTCGCTGAGGTCCCTCGGGACCTCGTCGAAATCGACGTAGACGCCCGTGCCTTTCTTCTCGACCTGCTTCTGCTTGAAGAAGGGCTTCTTCGCCTTGAAAGGCCGCTTCTTCGCTTTGTTTTGAGTGTATGGCTGGGCCATGGGTGCAATCAGGAAAGGTTCAGACGGAGGAGTTCCGCCCGGACGTTTTGGGTGAGCGACTCCACGTCGCCTCGGTTGTCGATCACGAAGTCCGCCGCCTGGCGTTTTTCGCCGAGAGGCATCTGCGCCGCTTCGCGGCGAGCCACCTCTCCAGGGGCCCAGCCGCGAGTGACCACGGCGCGCGCGTCGCGGTCCGCGTCAGGCGTGTCGATGAACACGAGATGATCGCAGAGGGCCAGAAGGCCATGCTCGGCGGCGTTCTCCAGGAGGAGCGGGACGTCGAGCACCACGCGCGAGACGCCCTGGGTGGCGGCGTTCTCCAGCGCTGCGTGGAGTGTCGCACGAACCACGGGGTGGATCCACTCCTCAAGTCGCTTCCTCGAGCCCGGATCCTGGAAGACGATGCGGGCCAGGGCCTCCCGATCGGGCATTCCATCGGGGCCGAGGACCTCGTCTCCGAATTCCGCCCGGAGTTTCTCGACGATTTCGGGATCTCGCAGGGCCTCGTGGGCGGCCGCATCGGCACTCAGGACGAGGCCATCGGGACCTGCCAGGAGTCTCGAGACGTGGGATTTTCCGGAGGCGATCCCCCCCAGGACACCGAAAACGATGGGTGGCCGGGGGGCTTTCGTCGGGCTCCCTGGGGATGCGGTGGCGTCGTCTGGCATGGGAGGAAGTGAATCCGTGCGGAACAGTTGGGAAACCGGTGGGGGTGAGGGGTCTAAGCTCGGACGTGGGGTCCCTTGGGTGGGATCTCACCACAGAAATGGCGCCGTCCGGGCACAGAAACGGCCGGGACCGGCAGCCCACCCTTGTCCGCGACGCCTCTCTCGGTTATCTCTTCGTCTCCGCAGGCCCATCGAGTCAGCGGTCTCCCCCCAACATCACCTCCTTCACCGGTCGATTTCAGAGTCGATTCGAATGGGGCAGGCGCCTGGCTCACCCGGCCTGCGTGGCTCCCTCGGACCCCTCCAGAACGGCCCGACACGCTTTTCTATGCGCACGAAGACCCCTTCCTCGATCTCGACCCGCCGTGGGGCTGCCCGCATCAGCGCCGTGTGGATGATTGTCATGATCGTCCTCCTCATGTTCGCGCTGGGATACGCCTATATCGCCCAGAACGATGCGTCCATCGCAGATCGCGCCATGGTGACCGCCCAGCAGGAGAAGATGGCGGCCGACAAGCTCTACGAGGATTCGTCCAAGACGATTGCGGATCGCTCCAAGATCCTCGGGTTCACGACGGACTTCGCGACCATCCCCTCGAGCGTCGAGGCCGCGGAGGCTTCCCTCGAGAACGCCAAGGCGACCTTCCCGGACATGGGTGGGGTCACGACCTTCGAAGCCGCTATCCCTGAGATGACCAAGGCCTACCAGGCGAAGGTCGCTCAAATTGGCGAGCTCCAGAAGACGATCGCCACGCTGACCGAGCAGGTCAAGGCCGAGCGCTCCGCCAAGTCCGAGCTCGAGGGCCAGAAGAACGAGATCATCGCCACGCTCACCCAGGAGAAGACCGACCTCGAGGACAGCCTCAAGAGCGAGATCACCCGCCTGGAGACCGCCAGCTCGGAGCAGCGCAGCAAGCTGGAGAGCAAGACCGACGAGGTCGTCCAGGTCCGTGATGAGGTGCGTCTCAGCGCCCGCGCGCTCGAGGAGAGCCAGAAGGCGATGTCCTCCACGAAGGCGAACTACACCCGTAAGCTGAACGACATCACCAAGCGCTCGGAGAAGCCCGACGGTGAGATCAGCGCAGTCCTGTCGGCCTACGACATGGGCATCATCAACCTGAAGGCTTCCGATCGCCTCAGCGAGGGCATCGTCTTCAACATCGTCAGCGGCCAGCCCGGTGCCGACCCGAGCAAGCCGAAGGGCAAGGCTCGTGTCACGAACGTGGGCACCAAGTTCTCCGAGGTCGAGATCTTCGACGTCGTCGACCCGCTCGGCCAGCCGGTCGTCCAAGGGGACAAGATCTACAACGCGCTGTACGAGCCGAAGGGCGAGCGCAACGCCGTCTTTGCGGGCAACATCACCGGTTCCTACAACAAGCCGGAGCTCCTCCTGCTGTTCGAAGAGATCGGCATCAACGTCCAGAACGAGCTTTCGAACACGACCGACTTCCTGATCGTCGGCGGCCCGATGTTCGTCGACGAAGAAGGCGAGCCCCTCGAGGAGCCGCTGCAGCCGGAGAGCCTTCCGGTCTACACCGAGGCCATCGACAAGGGCGTGACCATCATTCCGGTCCGCGACGTCCTGCAGTATTTCCGTCGCTAGAAGCGCGGGATTTCCGTCGCTCGAGGCGCGGGGCCTGACACCGACCCTCAGAAGGCGCCCCTCCCGGGATACGGGAGGGGCGCCTTCTCGATTAGAATCCCTGCCCGATGGCACCGGCAGAGACAGCGCAGAAGCCAAAGGGCGAAGGGGACTCGATCGACGATTCTCGGATGACGCTGGGGGAGCACCTGAACGAACTTCGAGTTCGGGTCATGCGCTCGGCCCTGGCCTTCGTCGTGGCCGTCGTCGTGCTCTACGTCTACCGCGAACCCGTCATGGAGTTCGTCAGGATCCCGCACTCGCAGGCGGCGGAGCGGCTCAACGACGACCTCAAGCTCTACTTCGTGCGCGAACTCGCCTCGAATCCCGAGGAGGAGTGGGAAGAGTACTTCAGCCTGCCCGAGCTCGAGGTGCCCCACGGGGACGCCGAGTTCTCCCCCGAGGACTACGTCGGGGCCCACGGCCACGAGATGCGGCTGCTGCGCGACCGGCGATTCCCCGAGAAGCTTCAGGTGCTCGAAGCTGGCGGTCCCTTCGTCGACAAGATCAAGGTGGCCGTGATGCTCGCGCTCTTCATCGCGGGACCTGTGTTCCTGTGGGAGATGTGGATGTTCATCGCCGCAGGTCTCTACCAGGCCGAGCGCAAGATCGTCTATTCGTTCTTCCCCGTGATGCTGGCGCTCTTCGGGCTCGGGGTCTCCTTCGGCTTCTACTACATGGTGCCGAACGCCATCTACTTCCTGCAGGCGGACGGCATCGCGACCGATGGGCTCAGCCGTGAGATGTCGCTGGGTGAGTACCTGAAGTTCCTCCGGGGCCTTTCCCTGGCGCTGGGCATCGTTTTCCAGCTGCCCGTCATCCAGGTCGTGCTCAGCAAGACGGGCCTCGTCGATCCCAAGCTCTACGCCCAGTACCGCGGCCACATGGCGATCGCCGCCCTCGTGATCGCCATGTTCCTGACGCCGCCCGATCCCTACACCCAGCTCCTGCTCGCGGGCCCCGCGATCGTCCTCTGGGAAGTGGGCTACTGGGTCTCGCGACTGTTCTGGACTCCGCCGCCCGTCCTCATCCCCGAAGAGGAGCTCACCGGCTCCGAGGTGGCCACTTGAGCCCGAAACCTGGCGAGAGCCTCGATCCTTCTTCCGTGGGGATCGTCGCCGTGGGGGACGAACTGCTCGCCGGCGCACACCCCGATCTCAACTCGCCCTACCTCGCCTATCGCTGCCTGGAGTTCGGGCGCACCGTGCGTCGCGTGATCGTCGTCGGGGACGAGGAAGCCGACATCGCGGCGGCCGTCGACGCGCTCGCCCGCGAGACCGCCACGGTGTTCGTGAGCGGGGGGCTCGGGCCGACGCTCGATGACGTGACGCGGCACGGCGTGGCGAAGGCGCTCGGCGTGGAGCTCTACGAGTCCGAGGAGGCCTGGGCCGAAGTCAGCGGGTGGTTCCTTCGCGCTGGCCGCCCCGTGCTGGAATCGAACCGGCGTCAGGCTCTGATCCCCGTCGGCTCCGAGCGGATCCCGAATGCGTTCGGCACGGCGCCGGGCTTCCGCGCGGTCCATCCCTCCGGCGCCGTCGTGATGGTGGGCCCGGGTCCGCCGAAGGAACTCCAGGGCGTCTTCGATTCCGAGATGGCGCCGTGGCTCGCTGCTCACCCGCCCGATTCGAAGAAGCGGGCCAAGCGTACCCTTCACTTCGGCGATCTGCCGGAGAGCACCTTCGCCGACGGCGTCGGAGTGTGGATGGCGCGGGACGCGAATCCGCTCGTAGGGGTGACCGTCAAGGAGGGCGTCCTGACGGCACGCTGCGTGGCCACGGCGGACACGGAGACGGAAGCGAACCGTCTGGCCGAAGAAAGCGCCGCCGCGATCCTGGCGCTCTTCCCCGATCGCTACCTCGGCGAAGAGGTAGAGGGGCTCGGTTCGTTCGTCGGCGGATTCCTGGCCGAGAAAGGGCTCTCGTTCACGGTCGCCGAGTCCTGCACCGGTGGCCTCGTCGCGGGCGCGCTCACCGACGCCCCGGGGGTCAGCGCGGTCTTCCAGGGCTCCTACGTGACCTACGCCAACGAGCGCAAGGTCGAGGTCCTCGGCGTCGCCCAGGCGTCCCTGGACGCCCACGGCGCCGTTTCCCAGCAGGTCGCCGCCGAGATGGCCCGCGGCGCTCTCGAACGCTCTGGGGCTCGTCTCGCCGTCTCCACGACCGGAGTCGCAGGACCCACGGGCGGCACCGAGGAGAAGCCGATCGGCCTCGTCTGGTTCGGCCTCGCGCTCCGTCACGCATCGGGTGAAATCGAGGTTCGCACGGTCGATCGCCGCTGGCCACCGCTGGGCCGCGAGCGGATTCGGAGCTGGGCGAAGAACAAGGCGCTCGGGCTCCTGCTCGAGGGTGCCCGCGACCTCACAGCCTGAGCAAAATGATAGTTTGCAGGCTGTTCGATGTCCCTGCCGCATCCGCTGACGCGGATGCGCGTCGAGCCCAAGCCATTCTTGCTCAGGCTCTCAGCTAATTGGCTGAGAAATCCTGCACGCAAGGACTGGCACTCCTGGAATCGGGTGCTATTCTTGCCGCCCGCGCAGCGCCCCCCAGGGGCGGGTGCGCACTCCCCTGTGGTGTAATTGGTAACACAGCTGTTTTTGGTACAGTCATTTCAGGTTCAAGTCCTGGCGGGGGAACCACCTTTTCTTGTCGCGCTAGCTCAGGTTTGAGCGGCTGCAGACAGCTGGTGGTCTGAACGAAACGGTCCATGGGACGTTTCGTGTAGCCGTCCTTCGGCTGCCAGTGGATTGGGGGAAGGAGAGGATAGCCGCGTCGTCCGCGTCGCATTCGTCCATCCAAGACCACTCCCCGGCACCCATGACCCGCTCACCACTGACCACGCTACTGGCGCTGGCCGCGTACCTTTTTCCGCTGGCCTGCCTCCTCGGCTCCGACGCGGCTGCCCAGGGCCTCGTTCAGGTCTATCTGGGCGGAGTCGTCCAGGCGCCGGCGTCCGAGCCGGACACCGACGGCGATGCGTCGGGTGATGATGCCTCCGTGAGCATCGGCTCCCATGGCCATCTCGTGGAGATCGAAGTCGACGCTCTCGCGGGGCAGCTGCCCGCCGAACTCCTGCTTCACCTGCACGTGGCCCACGGCACCACGGGCCTCGACCTGCTCCAGCTCGTGGCCTCGCGACTCGAGCGCGTGGGGATCATCGCGACCCTCACCGGCGCCGCGACGGCCGAGGGAGCCGGCGCGCATGCTACGAGCGGCTCGCTCTGGATCGACGCCGCCACGCGCGTTCACCTTCGCCTCGGCGGGGGACTCGTGGGCGAGGTCTCCTGTGTCGAGGGACCCCCGACGGCCATCCGCCTGATCCCGGGCTCCGCCATCGGGGGACCAGCGACCGTTTCCGTTGCTGCTTCCACGGCGATCGTCATGCCCGGCAGACGCCCCATCCGTGGCCGCGCGACCTTCTCCGCCTCCGTCGCGGACGCGGAGAACTCCGCCGAGGCTGCCACCGCGCTCTGGACGGCCGCAACGAATCGCTGGGTCAGCGAGCGGCCCGGGAGCGATACCTGGCGACCCATCAAAATGGCCAGCGGCGCGACGATCACCGGAGTGTCCGTTCGCGCCGCTGGCCGATCTGACTGGGGCCTCGAGGTTTCCCTCTGACCCTCCACGTCGCCCCTCCGATCAGATGTTCACGTTCTGATCGGTGAAGTTCAGGATCTCGATGTTGCGGACCACGTCGGTGCCCGAGCCGGGCACCACGTTGTGGCGGACGGTGGTCGTTCCGTCGCCGTTGTTCGTGATCGTGTACTCGGATCGAGGCGCGCTGAAGACCGCCGTATCGAGGCCCGGTCCACCGTCGATGGTGTCGTCGCCCGCGCGTCCCTTGAGGTTGTTGTTGCCGTCGTTGCCGATCAGCGTGTTGTCGAGGCCATTGCCGAAGAGCTCTGCCGTGTGATCGCCGGTGAGGCGCACGTTGGTGAGGTACTGCGACCGGTTCGTGTAAGGGAGCGACTGGTTGTACAGGAGGTCGAACGTGCCCGTGAAGTTCATGTCGACTTCCGCCACGAACGTCTGCTCGGGCGTGAAGAAGAGCTGGAGCAGGTCGAACGTCGAGAAGTCGCCAGCCTCCATGGCCGGGCGATCTCCGAAGGCGTACACGCCGTTCTGCGCGGAGCCGTCGCCGCTCGGGTCGTGGCCCCAGACGCCCTCGTAGGACTCGACGATGACGCCGAGATAGGCCTCGTTCAGGTCGAGGTAGGGCTTCTCGTTCACCGGATTGAACGTGCCGTCGGCCTGTGCGTTCGTCCGAGCGAGCGTCATCAGCGACGTCCAGTTCGGGAGTTCGGCGAGCATGCCCTGGCGATAGACGAGGACCGCCGTCGCGCTGAAGGTCTGATCGTAGCCGGGGTTCGTCTTGACGTAGACGTTCGAGCCTTCGACGACGACGCGGTTGCCGAACAGAGGGACGTAGGCGCCACCGAAGTCCTCGTGGAAGGTCATGACCGCGGGGTCCGCCAGGTCGTATTCGCTCTCGTTGGCGAACATGGCGATGGTGCCGCACTTGCCGGAGACGGCGTTCGCGATGGCGGTCTTGTCGCCGCTCGTGGCGGTGTTCTCGAGGTGCATGCGCATGACGGCGCGCGCCCTGCGGATCTTGGCGTCGTCCACGCCGGCCTGGGCCACGAAGTGGATCCGCTCACCGGACGGCGTCGTGATGGCCGTGTAGCGATCGAAGACGTTGGTGACGATCGGGCTCAGGTTGGCCGCGTCGAGGTCCACGATGGCGAGTCCATCGGGGCCCAGGTCGAGGGTGTCGAGGGCCTCGCAGCCGGTGAGGGGGCCGGTGCCGCCACCGCCACCGCCGGAGCCGCCACCGGAGCCGCCGGATCCGGTGTTGTTGCTGTCATTGCCCACACAGCCGACCATGGCGAGAGAGGCGATAAGGATGGGTGCGTAGCGAGTGAGTTTCATGGGTGCAGGGCGCTGATACGGAGCGTGATTGCGGAGAGCGCAGGTCGACGGGTGGGAGCGGGGCGGAATTGCGCGGTCCAGCCGAAAGAAAGCTAACTGGTCGGAGCTGGAGAGGGGAGGAAGTCTCGATCCGGGAGTCGATCGACGGTGACAGCCCGGTCAGCCCATCTCATTTGGAGCGCTTTGACGGGGTCCAGTGCCTGCGAACGCTTCGATGGAGAAATTCCGGCGAGCCGTAGCGCTGGCCCAGGTCGGCGGCGCGGCGACACTCTACCTCCGTGGGAGAGTCCGGTCGCAGTCTGACGCCGAACTCCGCGCACACCGCGTCCTTCAGCGCCGCAGCGGCGGCCTCGATGTCCACAGCGGAACGGATCGCCTCGGCGGCCGTCGCAACACCAGGCTCCAGGGGGGACCCACCTAGCTTGACGGAGCCATGGTGCAGAATGCGTCCGCGGCCGCGCTCCCGGATCCGTCTTTGCGCCGTGCCGACGCCCTTGCGCAGTCCGGGCTCCCGGTCCATGGGCCAGCAGATATCCTGGGGCGTCGACTCGTGAAAGCACATCCCCGTGCCGTCCCGATCGGACAGACAAGGTGCGTCACGGCGCATCACCACCCCGGGGACCCCGAGGCTCCTGAGCGCGGCCATGACGGCCTCGTGGGTTCGTTCGTAGCTGTCCGGCACGGACCCGACGTACGCAGGGTCCCCGGCGTCGAGGGTGATCGAGAACGTCAGTTCCCCCGCGTGGTGGTGGATCGCACCGCCGCCGGTGAGGCGCCGCACGACCGCGGCGTGATCGTGGGCCGCGGGTACGTCGTCGAAGGCCTGGAAGTAGCCGAGGGAGATCGCGTCCGGCTGCCAGGTATAAAGCCGGAGCGTCGGTTCCGGGCCCGCCTCTTGGGCGGAGCCGGGGCCGACGCTCGTATCGGATCCGAGAAGCAGCGCTTCATCGAGTCCCATCGCCAGGGCGGGGGAGACGTCGTAGGTCTCCAGAAGCCGCCACTCGCGGGGTTTCATGGGGCCAGGTGGGCGGATCGAAACGTCGACTCAGTGAGCGATGTGCTCCTCGTACGCCGATGCGTCGAGGAGGTGATCGAGGCTCTTGTCGGTCGGCTTGATCTTGATGAGCCAGCCCTTCTTCCACGGATCTTCCGAGAGGACCTCGAGGTGCTCTTCGATCTCGGAGTTGATCTCGACGATCTCACCGGCGACGGGCGCGTTGAGGTCGGAGACCGCCTTGACGGACTCGATCTCGCCGAAGGTCTCGCCCTGCTCGACCATCCGGCCGATGTCGGGGAGGTCGCAGTACACGAGGTCGCCCTCGTTGCCGTTCGAGAGTTCTTCGACGGCGAAGTCGGTGATACCGACCACGATGAGGTCACCTTCGAGCTTGGCCCACTCGTGGCTGTCGAGGTATTTACGGTCGTCCGGACGCATGTGGATGAATGGAGGGGCTAGTGGGGGAGACGCGCTACTTGCGCGTCCGTGAATAGAAGGGAAGTTCGCAGACGGTGCACTCCTGGCGCTTTCCGCGAAGATCCATATCGATGGTCTGACCGGGCTGGGCCAGGGCGACCGGCACGTAGGCCGAGCCGATGTTCATGCCCACCGTGGGCGAGACGGCGCCGGAGCAAACCTCGCCGACTTCCTCGTCGCCGTGGAAGAGCTTGTAGCCCTGGCGAGGTACGCGCTTGCCGTCCGTCTTGATCCCGACGAGCTGGCGCGTGGGGGACTCCTTGACGCGCGCGAGCGCGTCACGCCCCATCCAGTCGCCTTTCTCTTCCTTGAACGAGATGCCGAAGTGGAGCCCGGCCTCGATGGGATTGTGATCCAGGTCGATCTCGTGACCGTACAACGGCATGCCTGCTTCGAGGCGCAGGGTGTCGCGCGCGCCAAGGCCGATGGGGGCCAGCCCCTGATCCTTGCCGGCTTCCAGCAGCTCATTCCAGACGCGCACCGCGTGCTCGTCCGGGAAGTAGATCTCGAAGCCGTCCTCACCCGTATAGCCGGTGCGGCTGATGCGAACGTTATCGATGCCCGCGACCGTTCCGAAGGCGAACTTGTAGTAGCCGACCTCGGAGAGATCGAGGTCCTTCACGAGCGGCTGGAGCGCCGCCTGCGACTTCGGCCCCTGGAGCGCGAGCATCGCCAGCTCGTCGGAGACGTCCTCGATGGTGACCTCGGCGTCCCCGGCGTGCTGGCGAAGCCACGCGAGAACGTTGTCCTTGTTCGACGCGTTCGCCACGACGAAGACGTCCTCGGGGCCGGTCTTGTAGAGCAGAAGGTCGTCGAGGGGATTGCCGTCCTCCCTGCAGACGAGGCCGTACCGAATGGCGCTCTGCGGGATCTTGCCGACGAAACTCGTCACCATGCGGTCCAGGAACGAGACGGCGTCCTTGCCCTTGACCTCCAGGCGGCCCATGTGGCCCAGGTCGAACAGGCCGGTCCTCTCGCGTACGCACCTGGCCTCGTCGAGGATGGAGGCGTATTGCACCGGCATGCTCCAGCCGCCGAAGGGGACCATCTTGGCCCCGGCCGCGACATGCACGTCGTGCAGGTTGGTCTGTTTCAGATTGGCTTCCGTCATGGGGGCCCGAGTGTAGTGATTTGGGCCCCGGGAAGTGAGCGCAGGGCGGCCACGAGGGCAGGAATCGCGGGCAGGAAGCGGGGAATTTCTGAGTCGCCGCGGCAGGCCTCCAAAGCGGGGTAGTTTTGAGCGTTGAGGCCGCCGGGGGGGCGGGCTCCGCTCTCTCTGTACCAGGACCTGTCATGACCGTCACTCTCCGCCGCCACCGGCCCCTTGCCTCGCGCACCCTTTCGTCCAAGGCCGGGCTGATGGCAGGTCTCACGCTGGCCATCGTCCTCGGCGGCACCGCCTCCGCCCAGGATCCTTTCTCCGCGGGGGAGCGCTGGAGCCACGCCCCTGCCGCCGCAGCCCCGGACTGGATGCCCGACGAGGTCCTGTTCGCCGGTGATGACTCGTTCGTCTGGTCCGCGCAGCGCGGCGGCGATCACGCCCTTCGACTTCTCGACGCGGTCGCCACCGGAACCCAGGACGCCCGCGGCACCGTGGCGCGGACCGCCATCGAATTCGGTGCGCCGCTCATCGCGGCGGGCACGCGCGGCGACAAGGTCTTCGCCCTGCGCCAGTTCTACGCACCCACTGCCTACAGTCGCCAGCCGCTTCTCGTGGCCTACGACCCCCGGACCGCCGCCGCCGGCGCCGAGATGCCCGAGGCCTGGAGCCACGACCTCGACGTTCGTATCAACGGCCCTGTCCGCCTCGCCGCCGACCGCAGCGGGGACCGCATCGTCGCCGCCGCCTGGGACGACACGACCGCCACCGTTCGCCTCGACGTCGTGAACGGCACCGACGGCACGCTCCTCGGTCGCCGTGATCTACCCGCCTTCTCGCTCAACGCCCTCAGCGTCTCCGCCGACGGCACCCGCATCGCCGTGATCGCAGGCCTCACGCTCTACGTGCTCGACGCCACGGCCACGCCGCTCTACGACCAGCCGGTGAGCACCGCGACCCAGGCCCTCGCGCTGTCCAGTGACGGCTCGGTCCTCGCGTACGGCGAACTCGGTGCACTCAGCATCCTGCAGGCCCAGCCCGGCGGCGGCTACGCCGCCTACCAGCGCCCGACCGGCTCGATGTCCGAGCTCCCGAGCCGCATCGACATGTCCGACGACGGCTCGCTCATCGCGATCGCGTGGTGGGACTTCATGAACGGCGCCGACGCGCGCTTCGAGATCTACGACACCGTGTTCCAGTTCCCGATCTCGTCCTACGACCAGTTCGCGCTCCCCGGTGCCAGCCAGAACCTGCCCATCGCCGCCACCATCACCGCGGACGGCCACCGTGCCGCCTTTGCGACGTGGGGCAACGGCGTCGACCCCGAGGTCATCGTGCTCGGTCTCGGGAGCTTCTTCCCTGACTTCGAGGTCGATCTATCCGGTAGCTCCCGCGGCATGGCCCTCGACGCCACCGGCACTCGTCTCGCCATCGGTCACAAGGACGTCCACTCCCAGGTCTTCGGCTCCACCGGCGCGGTCCGGGTGGTCGACACGGGCGAGCGTCGCCTCGCGCTCACGAACACGCCGCGCATCGGTGGGACCCTCGACGCCGCAGCGATCTCGCCGGGCTCCTTCGGCGGCTGGTTCGTCCTCGGCCCGAAGGCCGCGGTGCCCACGCAGTTCCCCGGGGTCAGCGGCATCCTGCTCCTGCAGCGCAACCAGCTCACCGTCCTCGGTCGTCCCGCCGACTCCAACGGCCGCATCGACCTCTCGCTGCCGATCCCGAACATCTCGGCCATGGTCGGTACGCAGATGCACGTCCAGGCGGCCTTCCGAACCACCCAGGGCCTCCAGTTCACCGAGAACCTCGTCAGTCCGTTCCTCGTTCAGTAGGAACGGCATCGGCAGACATCGTCCCACGCGCAGACGCCGCGCACCCGCGTCAGGCTCTCCAGGCCAGGGGCCCGCATCACCCCGGTGATGCGGGCCCTTTCTTTTCGTCTCGGATATCCGGCGGGCGGGTGATCAGAGCCCGAGGTGCTTCAAGAACGCGTCGCCGTTCGGCTCTCGCCCCAGGAACTCCCGCACCATGTCGAGTGCGCGGCGCGTGCCTCCGGGCGCAAGCACGCGCTCGCGGTACTCTGCGGCGACCTTCGCGTTCATGGGCTCCGGGGCGAAGCGGCTCCACATGTCCTGGGCGTAGACCGAGGACCAGAGGTAGCCGTAGTAGCCCGCTTCGTAGCCCACGAGGTGCCCGAAGGAGGCCTGACGAATCAGGTTCGCGACGGGTTCGAACGTTCGTGTTTCCGCGTAGGTTTCTTCGCAGACCCTGGTGGTGTCCACGATGCCGTCCTCGTCCGTATGGAAGCGCATGTCCATGAGCCCGAGGTAGATCTGGCCCTCGTTGTTGAAGCCCGCGCCGAGGTTCTTGGCCGCGATCATGCCCTCGATGATCTGGGTGGGAAGGGGCTCACCGGTCTCGTGGTGCCTGGCGAAGCGGCCGAGGATTTCGGGTCGCCAGATCCAGTTCTCCAGCATTTGCGACGGGGCCTCGACGAAGTCCCGCGGCACGTTGGTGCCCGCGAGGCTCGCGATGTTGGACCTCGTCAGGATGCTGTGGAGGCAGTGCCCGAACTCGTGGAAGAAGGTCTTGACCTCGTCGTGCGACATCAGCGAGGGGAGGTCCTCCGTGGGCTCGGTGAAGTTGCACACGAGCGCCACCAGGGGCGTCGAGATCTCGCCGTTCGGCCAGACTTTCCTGAGGCGCAGCGGGAACTGGGCGGCGTGACTGAACTTGCCGTCGCGCGGGAAGAGGTCGAGGTAGAACTCGCCGAGCATCTCCTCCGACTTCTGATCGTAGACCTGGAAGAGCCGCACGTCTTCGTGCCACATGGGGCGCGTCTCCTTCGCCTCGTTCGTGATCTCCCGGAAGGTGATGCCGAAGAGATCCTGGTAGACGTCGAACATGCCCTCGGTGACGGCTTCCATCGGGAAGTACTCCCGCAGCGTGCGGGTGTCGACGGCGTACTTCTCGCGCTTGAGCCAGTTCGTGTAGAACGAGACGTCGCTCGCGCCGAGCTTCGCCTCCGGGTCGCCCGTGTGCTGGCGCTTGGCGGCCTCGAACTCGGCGAAGTCCGCCTCGGCCTTGACGCGCACCCTGGGCTGCAGGTCCTCGTAGAACGCAAAGACGGTCTCGGGCGTCTTCGCCATCTTCGTCTCCAGGACGTAGGCGGCCGTGTTCGGATAGCCGAGCATCGTCGCGCGCTCGTGGCGCAGGAGAAGGAGCTTCTCCAGGACCTCGACGTTCCTCTGTCCGCCGCGGAGTCCGGCCGCCGCGCCCATTTTCTGACGCGTCGATTCGACCTCGCAGTAGCCGAGGATGTAGCCGAGGCTGGGCCCCTTCATGTCCGCCATGTAGAGGTCGCCGCTGCGCTTCATCGACCCGAGGAACGATTCGGGCACACCCCGGAGTTCGTCCTTCGTGAAGAAGACGGTGGTGCCATCGTCCGCGATGTTCTTGCGGAAGTCGGAGCCGAGTTCGTTGATCTCCTCGTCGATCGCGACGAGCCGCCGGCGCTGTTCCTCGGGCAGGTCGAGGCCGGCGCGCTTGTAGTCGCGAACGGTGTCGTCGAAGAACTTCCGCTGAGCGGGCGTCATCTCCGGATCCAGCGCCTCCAGCTCCGTCACCGCGCGGAAGACCGCCTCGTCCTTCCCGAGCCGGTCGAACCAGTTGGAGAGATCGGACTGGGCTTCGCGACCGCGTGCACGCTCGGCGGGATCCGTCGACACGTCGGCCATGAAGCCGATCATGCGCACGTCTTCGAAGAGCCGGGCCATGGCGTCGTCGATCGCGATCAGCGTGTTGGCGACGGTTCGCTCCGCAGAGGGTATCGCGACCAGTCGGGCCAGCTTGGCGTCGGCGGCCGCGAGCTGCTCCGCGATGGGGCTGAGCTCGCCGGCGAGGGCGGGATCGGAGCAGCGAGCCACGCTCACCGCGGCGGGCGCGACGTTGGAGAGGCCCGCGATCAGGGCGAGGAGCGTCGAAGCGATCATGGAGTTCCTTGCCCACACAGGGGCCAGCGCTGGGAGCCGCGTGGAGCGGCCCGGAGAATTGGGCCTTCAGTGTAGGCCGTGGGGATCTCCAGGGTCGGATCTACTCGGGACCGGGCTTCTTGAGCCGCCCGCGGAACGACTCGAGCCGCTCGATATCTTCTTCCGAGAAGCCCTTGTGCAGGCCCTGGCCCCCGCCCTTCGGTACCGGAGGTTCTTCGTCGAACGCCGCCGCGTCCGGGGGAGCGTCAAAGGCCGTGGGACCGGCTGCCGCAGCGCCGCCCGCTCGCTGGCGCATCAGATGTTCCCATCCCGCAAACCGGCCAGCCGAGCCTCCCATGGACTCGACCTGGTGCTTCAACCGGACGCTCCAGCGCTCGCGTAAGCCTGCCCAGAGGATGAAGAAGCCGATGAGCGAGAGGAAGCAGGCGCCCTTGAAGAGAGAGAGCACGATGATCGTCCAGGCGATCACGCTGCCGACGCTGGTCGCCTTCTCGGTAGCGGCGACCCAGCTGCGTCCTCCGCGCGCGAGAAAGGCCCGCAACAGCCGTCCGCCGTCCATGGGGAACGCTGGCAGCAGATTGAAGAGTCCGTAGGCGACGTTGATGATCACGAAGAGCAGCACGATGCCGTGCAGGTTCTCTCCGACGGCGATGTTCGTGCCGCGTACGAGGGGCGCGTCAGGTCCCGGCGAAACCACCATGAGCAGCGGGGCCGCCACCAAGGCCAGCGCCAAATTCACGAGCGGCCCCGCCGCCGCGACCCAGCCCTCGACCTTGGGATCCTCGGGCATGTTGCTGATGCGCGCCATCCCGCCGAGCGGCCACAGAATGATGTCGATCACATCGAGCCGAAAGTGCCGCGCCACGAACGCATGCCCCAGTTCGTGGGCGATCAACAGGGCGGTCGACAGCACGATCAGGACGGCGGTCGAGCCAGCGTGCCCATTCGCCGCGCCCCAGACGGCCCACAGGGCCAGCATGTACCCAAGGGCCAAATTCGCCCGGATGGGAATGCCAGCGATGCGGGCGATCGTGTGATTCTCGAGCAAGGGCGTCTGTGCGTCTGTGCGGGGGGCGGTCGTGCCGGGCCGGACAGGGTAGGCCAATCAGGGCGTCCACTCCATGAAGGAACTCCAGCAGTCTGTGGGAGGCTTGCCGGGTGACTTTCAGGGCTCTTTCCCGCAGTCCCGCGCTGCTCTACCGCTCAGCTCCGTGCGTCCGCAGGACGCCCGGGCCCCGCTCGGCCCCCGCAGGGGGCCGAGCTGCCCGCGCGAGGCTCGCCCTCGCGGCCCGTGCGGCGAGCACGCCCGCCCGGCGAGGGCGCCTGTCCGGCGAGGGCGCCTGTCCGGCGAGGACGCCTGTCCGGCGAGGACGCCTGTCCGGCGAGGACGCCTGTCCGGCGAGGACGCCTGCGCGGCGAGCGCCACGCGATGCAATCGCTATTTCGCCGTCAGGCGAAATGCCAGAGATACTGCGCGCTGTGACAGCGATAGGACGGCCCGGCTCCACTTGCCTTGGCAGCAGTCCCGCCCGCCGCTGACCTCCCGAGACGGGCTACCTGCCGTTCGCGCGAAGCGCCGAACGCGTGGGCTGAGGTTTCCCCGTAGCGGCTGGTGGGCTGGCCGCTGACCGCTGCTCCAGCCGCTTCCCCCTGCCGACTTCGCCCTGCCGACTTCGCGACACAGACTGCCTGCCGTTCGCGCGAAGCGTCGAACGCGTGGGCTGAGGTTTCCCGGTAGCGGCTGGTGGGTTGTCCGCTGGAGCGCTCGCCCGCATGGGCGAGCTGGGCGGATGTCGGACTGGCCTCTGAGACCTGAGACCTGAGACCTGAGGCCTGAGACCTCAGCCCTCAGCCCTCAGCCCTCAGCCCCGCCCAGCTCGCCCTGACGGGCGAGCGCTCCAGCGGGCAGCCCACCAGCCGCTACCGGGAAGCCTCAGCCCACGCGTTCGGCGCTTCGCGCGAACGGCAGGCAGTCTGTGTCGGGCTGCCTGTGTCGGGAGACCTGCGGCGGTCGGCGATTGGCGGTCGGGTCTGCTGCCAATGCAAGTGGAGCCGGGCCGCGCGACCGTTGTGGCAGCGAAATGCCGGGCCGTCCTATCGTTGTGACGGCGCGCAGTATCTCTGGCATTTCGCCTGACGGCGAAATAGCGATTGCATCGCGTGGCGCTCGCCGCGCAGGCGTCCTCGCCGGACGGGCGCGCTCGCCGCGCGGGCGTGCTCGCCGCACGGCGTCCTCGCCGGACGGGCCGCGAGGGCAAGCCTCGCGCGGGCCGCTCGGCGCCCTACGGGCGCCGAGGTGGGCCCGGGTGTCCTCGCGGACACCACGGAGCTGAGCGGGAGGTCGGTGATCGCCCTCAGAGGGGCCAAGGCCAGGCCCAGACCTTACCGCCCGCCCCGCGGCCGCGCGGCTGGCAGCTCATTCGCTGGCGGCTCCAGCAGCTTCGGATCGAGCGCCTCGAGAGCCGTCTGGACCGACGCGGCACGCTCGGCGTCGCCGGCCTCTGCCCACTTCGCCTTCAGCATCTTGGCCGTCGCGATGGGGGTGATCCCGAGGCCGTACAGGGAGGCTGCCGACTCCGGGCGGCGGCTCAAGGACGCCATCAGGGCGCCCGTGGCTCCTTCGAGTTGACCTCGCTCCATGAGCACACGGGCGCGGCCCGCGAGGGCGAGCGCCACGTAGTGAGCTGAATCATCCTCCACCGAATCGACGCGGATGCCATGACCATCGAAGTGCTCGATGGCCCTTGCATAGGACGCCAGCGCCTCGTCGAACTGGCTGCGGCGGCGATGGTTCTCGGCCGCCACGAGCGAGGCGTAGCCCGCGAACCAGGCGAGGTGCTCGCCTCGGGACGCTTCGGTCTCCACGCGCCCAAGCCGCTCGCCGTACCACGTCTCCAGCATCTCGGGGCCCCCCTCGTACAAGAGCTTCGAACGCAGCCGCTCATGGGCCACACTGGAGTCCGGGAAACGCTTCAGCGCGTCGCCCAGCACCTCGTTCGCCCGCGGCGTTGCGCCGATCCACGCCAGGAAGTCATAGAAATCGACCATCGTCGCGTCGTCGATACGGCCGGTGCGCGTGAGGATCGAGTAGGCGGCGTTGAGGTCGCTCAGCCACTCCGGATCCCACTCTTGGCCCTGTCGGTAGGCGCGGCGGATGAGTGCGCGGCGCGCATCCGCGAACAGGCGCAGCACACGCTCCTGGATCGCAGGCGTCTGCGACTCCTCGTTCTCGGTGTTGCGGAGAAGCAGGTACTCATTCTCCACCGCCGTCACGGCTTGGTCCCGCGCGGTCCGGAAGTCTCCGCTGCGCCAGGCGAGGACCGCTCGCACGGCAGCGAGACGCGTCGGATCCGCGTTCAGGCTCGCCGCTTCTTCGGCCGTGGCCCGGGCATCGTCCGCGAACAGATCCGCGTAGCGCTTCTCGGCGGTCAGCGATTGCTCCAGCATCGCTTCCGCAAGGCCCAGCACCGCCGCCGGATCCCTGGGGCTGGCCTCCGCGGCCTCGGCGCGGGCGTCCACGCTCGGAGCGCGCCGCGCGGCCGATTCGTAGGCCACGGCGAGCGTCTCCTCGGCGGGCATCGACAGGTGCTTCGACTCCAGCGTGAGCCCGCTGTGGAGCGCCGCCAGCGTCTTGGCGCGCGGCGACGTCGCCGACATGCGCTCGACCGCGGCGAGCAGCATCTGGCGATCTTCGTCCTTGATCGGCTCCTTCAAGACCTCGGCCATGAGATCGAGGGCGCCCTCGGTTTCGCACTCTGCGAGCGCCTTGCGCGCCAGCCTCGCGAGCTCCAGGTCCAATCCGAAGATGGCCTTGCGCAGCACTTCGACCTGGTCCAGCGCGACGGGCTCCAGGAGCGCCATGAGAATGCGCCGGCGCTCCTCGCGGCTGCCGGTGGCGTACTGCTGCTCCAGGAACTCGCGATCCGCGACCGCGTGACTTTGGGCGAGGTTCTCGAGCGTTGGCTCGGGCCCCGGCTGAGGTTCCGGCCAGCCCTCGACGCCCTTGACGAACGTGTTCGTGACCGTCTGGGTGTCCCACGAGTAGAAGACATCGAGGGTCTCGCGCGCCTCCAGATCGAGCACGATGTGACGGGGCGAAATCCGCCTGCCGTCGAAGTACCGGTCGTAGAGCTCGCGCTCCGCCTGGATGTGCTCGCCGCAGGTGACGGTGCCGAAGCGCGGGCAGGGCACGCGCTGGCCGTTCTCGTCGTAGTCGCGCGGCGTGTGCCGGTACACGGAAGCGATGACGCAGGCGTAGTGCGACATCAGCTCGGCGGTATCGGGGCTTCGATAGCGCACGCCCGCGAAGTGCTCGCTCGCGATCTCGCCGTCCATGTTGACCGCGACCATGACCGGCATGTGACGCTGGCGCGCGACCGCGAGGGCGTCGTCGAAGGAACGCTGCCACTGGACGAGGCAGGGCTCCTTCCAGCCCTCGGCCGTCGCCGCTGGCCACATGTCCTCCTCGGTGAGTCCATCGGCCAGAGCGGGCGGTGAGCCGAGCTTGAAGGCATCATCGGAAGGGTCGGCGCCGCCGCGCTGTGCTGCTGGCAGGCCCGCTGGCTGGCCCGCTGGCTGCGTCGACTGCGGTGGGGTGGCGGCGGGCTGGCCGTCCTGGGCGTGGCTGAGCGCGGCCACCAAGAGGAACGGTGTCGCGAGAAGTCCGAGGCGATGGGCTGAGATGGTCATGGGGTGGTGCGCTACCGTACCAGGAACGATTCCGCCCCATGGAGCGACAGGAGGCAGCTACCGTGGGCGTCTTGCAAGGTTCAGGAACAGAGGATCGAGTCTACCGGGGCGTGTTCCCCGGCGCGGGGACTGCGGGTCGGGATGAGGGGCTGGCCCATAGGGGAATGCCCAGTTCGCGCCTCCTGGTCGTGGCGCTGGAGGGGAAGGCGTCCCTGCACTACGCGAACCTCGCGCGTTCGGTGGAGGAATCGCTCGATCTTCGCCGGATGGCGGCCCATGGCGGCTCCGCGCTGGCAGTCGCCGCGTTCGGGGCAGCGGCGAGGGCAGCGGCGAGGGCGGGTGCGACATGGGACGCAGGGCCCACGGCCCCGGCCTTTGCGATCAGCGTCGGCGACGCCGTGCGGCGCGGCCTTCCGACCGCGGCCCGGGCGACGATCACCGGCCGGGCGCCGCTTCGGCGAGGCGTCGTCGAGGCCCCGTTCGGCGGCGCCTTCGCGCGGGCGCTCGTCCGGCATACGGACGTTCTGCTCGTGTTCGGAGCCGCCGGGCCCGATCGCTGGCTCATCGAGATCGACGAGGAGGGTGCTGTGGAGCTTCGCCAGCCCACGCTCGAGTCCGACGCGACCACGGGCCAGCGAGCGCGCGCCTGGACGGCGGACGGAGGGCATGCCCTCCTGGTCGGGCCCGCCGCGGAAGTCGGGCTGCCTTTCGCGAACCTGGGGTCCTGGGACGCGGGTGGAAGCGCGCCGAGCCTCGTCGGACGAGGCGGGCTCGGGGCCACGGTCGCGCAGGCCGGCGTCGTGGGCATCGTCGTCGGGGAGCGCGCCGAGCGCGACCCGCAAGCGTGCGCCTCGGCGTCGACGCTCGCGCGCGCCCTGGAATCCTCCCCGCGCCTCGTCGCGCGCGCGCTCGGGGGCACGCTCGAACTCGGTGATGTTCGCGGTGAAGCGGCCGAGGTGCGGCCACGCGAAGGCGAGCGCAGGACGCGCCACGGCTGCAAGGGCTGTCCGACGCCTTGCGGCTGGCAGTTCCAGGTCGACGGCGCAGGCCCGAATGACGATGCAGGCGCAGGTTCCCGTGTGGGCGGCCGCTTCGCGGCACTCCAGGGCCTTGTGCGTGACGGCGATGGGGAGGCGGCGCTCGCGGCCCTCGGTCGATGCAACGAACTCGGCATGGACGCGCGGACGGTTGCGCTTCTTCTCACGGCTGAGGCGCTGGATCCAGGCCTGTTGCTGGACCCGGCGTCCTCTCTCCACCAGCGCGCGCTCGCGCTCACGCCCGAGGACGACCGCGAGCCCGCGCGACCGCTCATGCCCACCGATCTCCCGGGACGCGTGGGCATCGAGCTGGGTGCACGCGGGCCCGAGCCGCTTCGCAGTCTCTCCGTGCTCGGGTTGCGCGCCAGTGAAACGTCCGACGCCGCGACGCGCGTCGCCTGGCAGCACGATTTTCGTATGCGCGGCTTGCAGGACGACGAGACGTTCAACGCCGGCGTCATAGCGCATTGGCAGGAGTGCTACGCCGCGGCGCTCGACCATTCGGGCTTCTGCGCCTTCTCAGGTTCCGCGTTGCTCGCGGACGGCGCGCTCGGCCTCGACGCGCTGGCGCTCGCCGTGACAGGTTGCATGGACGGCGACGAGTGGCTTGCGATGGGGGCGGAGATCTGTGCGCTGCACCGTACGCTTCGGGGTCGTTCTCCCGAAGAAGACGTCGGAGCGTCCGGGGCGGACTTACCGGCAGCCGCCGTGCGTGGATACGTCGAGGCCGTGGGCGGGACCGTCGCGCTCCCGGTTCGTGACAGGCCTGTGCCTGCGGTGCGTGACGGCGGACGCGATCGCGCTGGACGAGTCCGTGTTCACGCGTCAGGTCTCCTCGCCGCCAAGCTGGGCGGTTACCCGGGCGCGCGGGCCGTGGTGGAACCGGGTACGGGTCGGGCGCTCCTGGAACTCGACGTGGAGGTCGGCCCTGATGGCGCCTCGGTGCGCTCGCTCCTGGAGCGGCTGGCAGACGCCCTTCCCGCCGCGGGCCGATGGCTGCTCCAGCCCGGTGGCGAGCCCCTGCCAGCGGTTCTCATCGCGGGACGAGGCGGGGCCGGCAGGACCGTCGTCGGCGGCGGCGAGACCGTCGAACTTCTGCTGGTGATTCCCGGTGGATAGCGGTCCGCGCCCGGATGAATTTTCGGGCGAGACGGACCAGGAAGAGACGTGGGGGCCTGTGGAGCCACGTTCGTGTGACTTTGAGGTAAGCCGGGCTTGAGTCAGAGGACCCTGTGCGGCGACCCTTGGGGGGTGAACTCACTCCTCGTCATCAAGACGGGCGCGCTCGGCGACGTCCTGCGCACCACGTCCATCCTCGCCGGGCTTCACAAGAAGTATCCGGGCGTGGCGGTGACCTGGCTGACCGCCGACGCGGCGAAGCCCCTCGTGGATCGCCACCGGGGCATCGAGCGCGTCGTCACGTGCGACGTCAAGGACGAAGCTTCGATCGAGCGGGTCGCCGAGGACCTGGCAGGCATCACCTGGGACTGGATCCTCTCGCTGGACGACGAGGAACCGCTGTGCCAGCTCGCGACGGCGCTTCCGCACCGCCGCCTCTCGGGTGCCTTCCTCACGCAGAGCGGCGAGCGTGCGTACACGGACGACGTCGAGCCCTGGTTCGGAATGGGGCTTCTCTCGCGTGACGGCAAGGCGGCGGCGGACCAGCGCAAGATCGACAATCAGCGCAGCCACCCGGAGATCTTCGCGGATATGTTCGGGATCGAGGCGGGGAGGCCGGAGCTGCCGTTGCCGTCCGACGCCGTCGCTGCAGCCCAGGCGTTTGCCTCGAAGATGGGCCTGCGTCGTGACACGCTGGTCGTCGGACTGAACACCGGAGCGGGCGGCCGATGGACGAGCAAGGGACTGCCGGTGGACCGCGTCGTGGGCTACGCCCGTGCCCTCGTCACGGCGCTCGATCAGCCCGTTGTTTTCCTGGTCCTCGGCGGACCCCCGGAGCGCGAACGCAACGACGAGATCCTCGCGGGTATCAACCGCCTCGGACTCGACGCGCGCGCCATCGACGGGGGAACGGAGAACGCCCTTCCGACCTTCGCCGGGTTCGTCGGCCTCAGCGACGTTCTGCTGACGAGCGATTCCCTCGCGCTGCACGTCGGCGTGGCGATGAACGTTTCGATCGTCTCGTTCTTCGCGCCGACCTCGGCGGCGGAGATCGAGCTCTACGGACTTGGGACCAAGGTCGTGAGCACTTCGGCAGACTATTGTTCGTACTCGAAGACCGCCGACAACTCGTCCATCACCGTCGAGCGCCTCGTGGCGGCGACGATCGAGGTCCTCGAGGCGAAGAGCGATCAGCGCCGGCTGATTCCGCGTCCCGCCTGAGATTGTCCTTGTGGCCTTCACGGGGCCCGAGTCATCATGCTCGTGTCTCATGAAGTTCCAGGACTACTACGAGGTCCTCGGGGTTCCACGCGAAGCCTCCGACAAGGACATCAAGAAGGCTTACCGCAAGCTGGCCCTCAAGTGGCATCCCGATCAACACGGCGGTGACGCGGATGGCGGAGCCGACGCGGAGAGTCGGTTCAAGTCGATCAGCGAGGCCTACGAGGTCCTGAGCGATGCCGAAAAGCGTGCGCGCTACGACCGATTCGGGGAGCACTGGGAGCACGGACAGGAGTTCCGGCCTGGGAGCTCCGGAGCGCAGGGCTCCGGATTCGGCGGAGCCCGCCGCGGCTCGCAGGGTGGCCCCCAGGGAAGCCAGGGCCCTTCGATGAGCCGAGAGGAGTTCGAAGCCGCCTTCGGTAGCGGTGGCGGCTTCTCGGACTTCTTCCAGAGCATGTTCGGTGACCAGGTGCGCCGGGACTTCGCCGGTCAAGCGGGCGGCCACGCTCGCTACAGGCACCGCGGCGCAGACGTGCGTGCGGAGCTGCACCTGCCGATAGGCGAGGCGCTCCAGGGCGGGAAGCGGAGCTTCACGGTGCCCACGCGCCAGAGCTGTCCGACCTGCGGAGGCGTGGGCTTCCTCCAGGAGCACGTCTGTCCGTCGTGCGGCGGCGTCGGCGTGGTCCATCGGGAGCGCGAGATCGACCTGCGCATCCCGAGCGAGCTTCGCGACGGCATGACGCTGCGATTGAAGGGTCTCGGGGAACCTGGCGCCGAAGGCGGGGAAGCGGGCGACCTGCACCTGGTGCTGAAGCTCCAGGACGACGAAGGCTATCGACTGGTCGCTGGCAAGCTCGAGGCGGTGGTCCCGATCGCGCCGTGGGAGGCGGTCTCCGGCGCCAAGGTCGACGTGCGAACGGCGAAGGGCGTCGTCACGATCACGGTTCCGCCGAACTCGCGCGGTGGAACGAAGCTGCGCCTGCGCGGCCAGGGACTCGCGAACAAGGACAAGGGCACGGACGAGATGATGGCGGTCCTGGAGATTGCGCTTCCAACGGAGCTCAGCGATCGTCAAAGGGAGCTGCTCACGGAACTTGCGCAGCTGAGGACAGCGACTCCAGAGCAGCGAGTGAACGGTGGCGCGCGGGTCCAGGGAGAGACGGCATGAGTCAACCGATCGAGATCGACGGCGTGGTGTACCTGGAGCTGGAAGCGGTGGCCGAGGTGTTCCGGGTCGAGTCGGTGGTGCTGCGCGAGGCCTACGTGTCGGGGCTGCTCGGGCCCGGCGTCGAGGGCGATCAGCGAGTGCTGATCGCGACGACGTTGCTGGACCGCGTGGCGACGATCGTGAGGATGCGAGTGGTGCTGGAGCTCGACCTCGAAACGGTCGAGCTCATGCTGGAGAGATAGCCATCGAGCACCTTCGGCGAGCCGCAGGCCGCCCTTTGGACTCCTATCATGCGAATTCTCATCGTCGGGTGCGGACGGCTCGGAAGCGCTGCCGCCGAGCAGCTGGTGGCCGATGGGCATGGGGTCTTCGGCCTGCGCCGAAGCCAGCGCCCGCTCCCGGACGGCGTCATCGCGCTCCGCGGCGACGTGGCCGCTGGTCGTTTCGATCTGCCGAAGAGGCTCGACGCCGTCATTTACAGCGTGGCTGCTTCCACGCGCACGGACGAGGGGTATCGCCTCGCCTACGTGGTCGGACTCGAGAACGTGCTGGAAGCCCTCAAGCGTGACTCGTCGAATGCGCGCGTCCTCTTCGTCTCGTCCACCGGGGTCTACGGCCACGGCGACGGATCCGAGGTCGACGAGTCGACGATCCCTGCGCCGATGCACTTCACCGGCATCAGGATGCTGGAGGCCGAGGCTGTGGCCAAGGCCAGCCCGTTCGAGGCCTGTGCCTTGCGGCTCTCGGGTCTGTACGGCCCGAGCCGCCGCGTGCTCCTCGATCGCGTACGAGCCGGCGAAGCCACGTACCCGGCTTCGGCAGAAGGCTGGATGAACCAGCTCCACGAAGAAGACGCAGCCCGCGCATTGGTGCATGTCCTAGGAACTTCTGCGCTGCCGGAGACTCTTTGCGTGAGCGACACCCGGCCTTCCCCGCGAGCGGAGGTGCTGACCTGGCTCGCGGAGCGCCTCGGGGCCCCCAGGCCAAGGGCCATGGATACGACTGGCCCGGCGTCCACGAAGCGCGTTCGCTCGACGGCGCTGGTCGACACTGGATTCCGCTTCCGGTACCCGACGTACGTGGAGGGCTATAGCTCGTTCCTGCCGCTCGAATCTTCCTGACCGAGGAGTCTGCGCCGCAGAAGGCGGTGCTCGCGGAATCGAAGGCTGGCGCGGTGGTTCCTGGAGTTCCCCTGGATGTGGCCTCAGCTGCTCTCCAGCGTGCAGAAGACGCCGGAGAAGTCGCCGCGGGCAAGGTCGCTCTTGTGGGCGACCACGAGCAGGTCGCCCGCGTCGCCCCACTGGAAGTCGCCTCGGGAACCGAGGTTCAGGAGCACGATCCAATCCTCGGGGTTGCCTCGCCGTGCCAGCGAAGCCTGGTGCTCGGGATCTTCGTTCTGGGTGAACGCGTAGGCGTTGATGCAGTGGTCGGGACGGGGCTCCGGGCCCAGGGTTTCCCGGAGAGCGTCGGTCGCACCGTCGAGGAAGTCGCGGACCTCGTCGCTCTCCTCGGCCAGCGCCGCGGCCGGGCCTCGGAAGAGATGCGGATTCGAGCGCGCGCCGTAGAACTCCGGCGCGCTCGCCACCAGGGTCGCCGTGGCGCGGAAGGCCGCGTAGGCGCCGTCCGGCATCTCCGAGTATTCGTCAGGGTCGATGTGAAGGTGCTGGCCGCTGACCAGGTCTTCCAGCGGCCCATCGTGGTGAATCACCTTCACGGGGTCGTTCTTGCCATCGCCGTAGACGTCGTGAACGGTCGTCAGGAAGAAGTACAGGATCCCCGTGCGCGGGAGGTAGTCCTGCAGGTCCGCGATGGCATCCAGTCGAATCTGGGCGAGGAACTCGTACGCGTGATCGAACGGGTGCCCCTCGTAATCCTTGCCGGAGAACCGTGGATAGGGGATCGATGGGGGCAGGTCGGGCATCCCGCCGAAGCGGTGCCCGCCGACGGCGGCGTAGTCCTCGGGACCCACCTGGTGGAAGCCGACGGCTCGTTTGATGAGGTACCGCAGCGCATCCGCAAAGGGCGCGAGGTTCGGGTATTCGAGGGCCCTGTCGACGCGGGCGCGAAGCTCGAGCGAGCCGCGCGCGAAGTAGGCCGCGTCGTCCCACTCGACCACTCCGGCGCCGCCCGCGCCGCGGTAGTCGTAGTCGAGCAAGCGCCGCTTGTCCGCGCTGGAGAGCCCCACCTTGAGGTCCTCGCGGTTGAACTCTTCGGGGAGGGACTCGAAGTCGTTTCCGCTGAGCTGAAGTTGCTGGAGCGCAGGGATGAGCGCGAGGTTCGCGGGGAGGGTGCGGAGGCCACAGCGCTCCAGCGAGATCTTACGGATCGCAGGCAGGTCGATGGACTCGGGCCAAGCGGCGAGCGGATTGCCATCGAGGCTGAGGTTCGCCAGCTTCGGCAGCGACCAGACGCTGTCGGGAACCCTCCGCAGCTCGCAGTCGTCGAGGGACAGGAACGTGAGGTTCTCGAGCGTCCCGATGGCTTCGGGCAGGGCGTCGATGTAGAAACCTTCGAGGTGGAGCCTCTCCAGTCGGGTCCATGCGGCGAGGGCGTCCAGGCTGCCGATGCCCGCGGGCTCCTCCCGCTGGCATCGCACCGTCAGCGTTTCCAGCTGCGTGCACTGAAGGAGCTTCGCGGGGAACGTGTTGCCCTGGAGGAAGACCTGCCGCACGACGTCCGGAGGAGCCGCTTCGATCTCTTCCACCGTCGTGAACTGGTAGCCTGACCAGTCGACGGTGCTCTCGTCGAAGCGCCGAGCGATATCGACCTCGAAGTCGAGGCTCGGCTCGTAGGGACACCCGAGGCGCCCACGCACGTGAATCCAGCCGTCCTGGATGCCGATCTGCCCGTCGAAGTGCAGCCGGTAGTCCAGCCCGTCCGTCCGAAGGTTGGAGTATGGAGCCGCGCAGCGATCGTCTTTCACCGCGAACGTGCCCGCGGCCTTGCCGCCCTGTCGATAGACGCCCCGCACGTGGAAGGAGAGGCTCACTTCGCCGTGGTCTCCGTACTCGCTGAGGAGCTTCTTCTCCTGGGCGAGCTTCGGCGTCGCCAGCCGCGCGACGAGCTTGAAGCCGAACTCCTTGGAGAACCTGGCCACGCCGACGCTCGTCTCGGGCTCGACGAAGGTGCCCTCGAAGCCGCCGAGGCGGAAGTGGCTCTCGCCGTTCGCCGGGGCCTCGAAGGGGAGCTCTGCCGCCCCCTCTTCGGAAGCGGCGGCGACTCCTGGCGCAGCGCTCGAATCGGCCTCGCCGATGAGAGCCTCCATGCGATCGAAGGCCGCGTCGAAGACCGCGTTCTGCTCGGCCAGCGCGGCCGCTCGATCGCCAAAGAACTCGGCGCTCCGAAGCGCTTGCCAGAAGAGCGGCTCGAAGCGCTCGGCTTCAGCCATGCGACAATCGCAGGAGAACTCCTGCATCGTTCCATCCTCGAAGTCGACGTTGACGAAGAGGTGGAACAGCTCCTCCTTGGGCGCCCCGGGGATCGCGCCAGCGACTTCCACAGAGGAGTACGCGCGGCGCACGCGCGCCTCGAACCCGCCCAGCCGGACCTGTGAATCTTCGTGCCGCTGGATGCCCTGGCGCTTCATCCGAAAGTACGCGTCGAGCAGATCCCAGTAGCGCTCATCCGGGGTCGCGCCTGCCCGCACGCGGTCGGCGAACTCGTCCTCGAGATCCTTCAGCTCGCTGAGCGCGAAGTTCAGAATCGGCGGCTGGCCCTGGCCGGGTCTCCGCGGCACCCAGAAGCTGCCGGTCTCGAAGGTGGTCTGGAGGCTGGTGAAAACCGGATCGACGGTGATCCGAAGGGTCTTCTTCTCGAGGTGCATGGCGGTAATCTCGCATCTTGCGTGGGGGACCGCCACTCCGCAGCGCCCACGCGCGGTCATGCAGCGCCCGTGAACTGCAGCGCGTGCAGCTTCGCGTACAGGCCGTCCTGGGCCAGCAGCTCGGCGTGGGTTCCTCGCTCTCGAATCTCGCCCCTCGCCATCACCAGGATCTCGTCCGCGTCGCGGATGGTGGAGAGGCGGTGGGCGATCACCAGGGCGCTTCGGCCGGCCAGGAGCCGCGCCGTCGCTCGCTCGATCTTGTGCTCCGTCGCGCTATCCACGGCGGCCGTGGCTTCGTCCAGGATCACCAGGTCCGGGTTCGCCGCCAGCGCACGCGCCATCGCCAGGAGCTGCCGCTCGCCGGTCGAGAACGTCGAGCCGCGTTCCGCCACCTCCGCGTCGAGCCCGCCGTCCATCCGCTCCACGAGGTCGAGGGCCTGCGCGGCTTCCAGAGCGGTCTCCAGGGAGCCTTCGGTCACGCCCTCTCGCTCCATCACGAGGTTGTCCCGGACCGTTCCTGCGAACAGGAAGTCCTCCTGGAGCACCAGCCCGAATCGGGAACGCATGCTTTCGAGGTCCACCTCGCGCACGTCTTCGCCGTCGAGCAGGATCCGGCCAGAGCTCACGTCGTAGTAGCGCAGCAGGAGGTTGACGAGCGTCGACTTGCCCGCGCCCGTCGCTCCGACGACGGCCACCGTCTTCCCGGGCGGGATCTCGAACGACACGCCCTTCAGGACCGGCGTGTCCTTCACGTACCGGAAGTGCACGTCCTCGAACACGACGTGGGGCGAGGTTCCGGCGGCCGCGATCGCACGAGGCCGGGCCGGGGAAACCACTTCGGGCTTCGTGTCCAGCACCTGGAAGACGCGCTCCGCCGAGGCGAACGCGCTCTGGAGGATATTGTAGCGCTCGCCCAGCTCGCGGATGGGCCGCACCAGCATGTTGAGCAGCAGCCAGAACTGCACGAACTCGCCGTAGGTCAGGTTCACGTCGACGATCGCGCGGACGCCCGCCCAGAGCGCGGCGCCCTGGATGATGTAGACCGCGAACGACATCGCCGGGAAGAACAGCGCGAAGAGGAAGATCGTCTTCTTGTTCGCGATGAAGTACTCCCTGAGGGCCTCGTCGAAGCGCTGGCCCACGCGCTCCTCGCGCCGGAAGACCTGGACCACGCGGATGCCGTTCAGGACCTCCTGGAGGTAGCCGTTCAGCTTCGCGAGCCGCGCGCGGACCTCGCGGTGGGCGCGGCGGGCCCCGCCGCGGAAGGAAAGGCTGACCGCGATCAGGATCGGCGTCGTCGCCACGGTGATCAGCGCCAGCTTCACGTTGATCGTGAAGAGGATCGCGAGCACCACCACGACCTTGATCAGATCGAACAGGAGCACGATCACCCCCGACGTGAACATCTCCGAGAGGTTCTCGATGTCCGTCGTGACCCGGGTCACGAGGGAGCCCGTCGGGCGCTTGTCGAAGAAGCCGAGGTCGAGGCGCTGGATGTGCCGGAACACGGCCGAACGCAGGTCGTGCACGATCGCCTGTCCCGTCTTCGTGAGCGTCGCGGTCTCGAAGTAGCGGAGGACCGTCGTGAACACGATGAGGGCGAGGTAGCCGCCGACCCAGAGATACAGCTCGGAGAGATAGGGCGATTTGTCCGCCTGTCCCGCCGCGTCCTTGATGGGGCCGTCGATCGCGCCGCGCCAGATCCGCGTGCCGAGGAGCTCGCCCGCAAAGAGCAGCAGGAGCACCGCGAAGCTCGCGAAGAACAGCGGCTTGTGGGGGCGCACGTAGCGGAAGAGCCGCTTGAACAGCGAGCTGTCCCAGGCCTTCGTGGCGACCAGCTCCGAGTGGTCGATGTCGTCGGCCGAACTCACGCCTGCCTCCCGGCCGACGCGTTCGCCGCCTCGGCCACTTCGCGCTCGATCGACTGCGCGAGCGATTCCGTGCGCTGTTGCTGCTCCCAGGTGTCCGCGTACCAGCCGGGCCGCGACCGCAGTTCTTCGTGGGTGCCGATCGTCTCGACGCCGCCTTCGGCGGTGAGAACGAGGATCTTGTGGGCGCGCTGTACGGTCGTGAGGCGGTGCGCGGCGACGAGGACCGTCCGGCCGTGGCCGGCGGCCTGCAGGCTACCGAGCAGCTGTCGCTCCGTCTCGGTATCGACCGCCGAAAGGCAGTCGTCCAGCACGAGGATCTTCGGGTTCCGCGCGAGCGCCCGCGCGATGCACGTGCGCTGCCGCTGGCCGCCCGAAAGCGTCACGCCGCGCTCGCCGACGAGCGTCTTCTTGCCCTCGCTGAACTCCGCGACCTCGTCTTTCATCGCCACGCGCTCGATCAATCGATCGATCTCCTCGTCGCTGATCTCACCGTCCGCACCGAATCGAATGTTCTCGTCGTACGCCTCGCTGAAGAGGAACGAGTCCTGGGGCACGTAGCCGAGCGACCCGCGCAGCGTGTCGAGCGGTAGATCCCGGACCGAATGATCGTCCACGAGGACGTGCCCCGAGTCCGCCTCGAAGAGCCGCCCGACGAGGTTCAGCAGCGTCGACTTGCCCGACCCCGTCGGCCCGACGATCCCGAGCGTTTCTCCGGCCGCGATCTGCACGCTGATCCCCGAGAGCGCCGGACGTGTCCCGCGCTCGTAGGTGAAGGAGACGTTCTCGAACGCGACGGATCCCTCGATCTCGCTCACGTCGAGCTTCAGGTCACCGTCCTGGATCGAGTTCTCCTCGTCCAGGAGCTCCTCGATCCGCTCGCCGCTCGCGACGGCACGGGGCAGCATCCCGAGGATCCATCCGATCGCGATGAGTGGCCAGAACACCTTGAGCGTCAGGTCGATGAACTTGAAGAGATCGCCGACAGGCAGCGTTCGATCGACGGCCGCGATCCCGCCGACCGCGAGGATGACCGCGAACGTCGTGTCGAAGGAGCCGTGGATCGCCGCGTTCGTGAGCCCGCGAGCGTTCCCGAGTTCGATCTGGTTGTTCCGGTTCTCCGCGCTCGTCACCTCGAAGAGCCGCGCCTGCTGATCCTCGCGAGAGTAGCCCTTGACGATGCGGATGCCGCCGAAGTTCTCCTGAGCCCGGTGACTGATGCCCGCGATCGACTCCTGGACGGCGGTCGACTGGCGATGCAGTCGGCCCGAGAGCAGCTTCATCGTGAAGCCCATGGCGAACATGGGGAGCACCATCAGCACCGCGAGCAGCGGCTGGATCGTGAACAGGATCGCGAGGCTGATCGGCACGATGATGAGCGCGCCGAGCGTGTACATGATGCCTGGCCCGAGGACCATGCGGACGGCCTCGACGTCGCTCGTGAGCCTCGACACGACGTCTCCCGAACGGCTCCGGTCGTGGAACGAGAACGGAAGCGAGGTGAGCTTCTTGAACAGCTCGTTCTTCAGGTCGACCTCGACCCGGCGCGACACGACGACGATCAGCCAGCGCTGGTAGAAGCGCATGACGCAGTGACCGACGGCGTAGACCGCCATCCACAGGAGCACCGTCTGGATCCACTCGGCATCCGTCGCGTCCTTGGCGCGATCCAGCGAATTTCCGACGAGCAGGGTGATCCCCACGTCCGCGAGCTGAGCCAGCGGGATCGAGAGGAGACCCAGGAGCAGCGGCGCCTTGTAGAGAAGGAACCGCCGGAAGAAGCGAAGGAGGATGGCCAAAACGTGGGGATCAGAGGGGGCGCCGCAGGGTGTCCGCGGCTTCGTCGATACGGCGGGCGATCTCGGCCCAGCCAGCGTCTTCGAAGGGCAGGGCGCCCTGGATGTCGAGGAGTCGGGTCTCGTAGCCGACGAATCGGGCGGCTGCATCCATGCGGCTGCTCCATTCTTCGTCCAGCGCCGTGCGGAGGGCGTCGAAGGACCCGTAGCTCGACGGAATCAGGGTCGTGCGGAAGGCCGGGGTCGGCCTCCAGGTCTCGAGGGTCGGATCGGAGGCGCTGGGGGCGGAGGGAAGGCTGGCCGGCGCGAGGAGCGCGGGCCGGTCCGAGACGGCGAAGGGGCCGAAGACGATGTGGAAGGCCCCATCGGACTCGAATTCGGGCGCCGAGGAACGGCGCAGGGCCAGGGCGTCTCGATCCAGATGATGCACGAGCGCGAGGACCTCGGCGGTCAGCTCGAACGCGCCCCCGAGCGGCCGCTCGCAGAGGTCGCCCAGCGAAACGAGGCGCTCGACCGTCGGACCCTTCTTGTCTGGTTCCAGGGGCACGACCAGTTCGGGCACCTGGTCGAGGAGGACGAGCGGGCACTCGACCGTGATGGAGGCTTCCACGGGACCCGGGCCGAGACGGAGCGGGGTCGCCTTTCCGTCCTCGCCGCGCACCCGTTTGGTGCGCAGGCGCTTCACGATGGCCTCGGCTTCGACGCCGCGGATCGGCGCCACGGGCAAGGGCAGGGGGTCCCGCTGGATCGTGTTCTCCTCGACGAAACCGAGGGCCGTCTCCTTCACGGGGGCCCCTTCGCTGGCGGGGGCCCCTTCGCTGGCGGGGGCCGGTGCGATGAGCAGGCCCGCGGCTCCCGCAGCAGCGGCCCTCTGCGCGATCTCCCGCACGGAGGTGACGCGCGCGCCCGGGGCGAGCTCCATCGTCGCCAGCACGATCGCGCCCTTCAGGTCCAGTCCGACCCCCTCGACCCGGCCGAAGTCGTCCTCGAGCCCGCCGCCGACGTGGATCACGGCGCCGCGCACGTCCGCGCTCTCGGGGTTGTGGTCGTAGGCCATGGGCCTTGGCATCGTCGGCAGCGCCTTCGGATCCCAGCGCTCCCGGAGCCCGGCGAAGGCTTCGCTCTGGCTCCCGTCCTCGAAGAGCAGTACGTCCGATCGCAGCGGGATCGCGCGTCCGCTCTTGCGAAGGCCGCGACGGGTCTCGACACCCGCCCGCCGCAGCGTGTCCTCCACGACGTCGAGCGCTCGATCGTAGCCGGGCGTTCCGATGATCCGCGGCTCCCGTGAGAGCTCGATCATGAGGCGCTCGCCGAACTTCGCGTCCAGTGATCTCGGCGTGGCTGCGACGGCGTCACCCTGGACCGGTGGAACCACGTCGGCGGCCGGGGCAGGGAAATCACCTTGGGGGAAGAATCCCAGTGCTGCGAGGGCCAGGGCGGAAAGTGTCATGGGCCCGAGTCTACTGACCTGGATGTCTCCACTAACATGCGCGCGTGAGTTCCTTTGCCTTCGATGCGGTCATCTTCGATCTGGATGGCACGCTGGTCGCCACCGAGCGCTACTGGCCGGATGCTGCCCGCGCGGCCGCGCTGGCCTTCTCCCGTGACTTCGGGCTCCAGCGGGAGGTGCCCGGCACGGCCGAGTGGCTCCAGATGGTGGGTCGGCCCATGGACGAGGCCTTCGCGGAGGCTTTCCCGGCGCTGGATGCCGAGCGGCTCGGGATCCTGATGGCGGCCTGCGCGAAGGCCGAGAAGGAGCAGCTCGCGCGCCGCGAGGGCGCGGCGCTGCCCTTCGCCGAGCAGCTCCTCGATGGACTGCGCCAGCGCGGCGTGCGCGTGGGAGTCGCCTCGAACTGCGGCTTCGACTACCTGAACACGATGATGGACGGCGTCGGGCTGGGTCGCTGGGTGGAGGAGGCGCGCTGCCTCCGGAGCCCCGGGGTCCGGACGAAGGCAGACATGGTCGCGGACATTCTCCAGCACTTCGACACCCGCAGCGCGGTGATGGTGGGGGATCGGCGCGGCGACCGCGATGCGGCCTGGGAGAACGGCCTGCCGTTCGTGCACATCCCGCGCGGTTACGGCGGGCTGCACGAACAGGTCGCAGCGGAGGCGACCCTCGATGGACTCGACCAGCTGCTGCCTCGCCTGGGGGCCCGCGACGCGAGCGTGTCGGGGATCCTGGAGCGTTTCGCAGACGCCTCGAAGCTCGGCGTGCTCGGGCTTCCGCTGGCGGGCAAGACGCTTCTGGCGAGGGATCTTCAGCGAGCGGCGCGCGCGGCGGGTCGTTCCCTCGAGGTCCTGGATGATCCGTCGGAGGCCGATCTCTCTCTCTGCGACGCGCTCGTCGCGATCACGGCCAGCGAAGAGGTGCTCGTGCGGCGGGCGCGCGGACTGCGGCTCGGCGTCGGCCCTGTCGAAAGGCTGATGGAGCGTCTGCCGTCCGCGCGTGCGCGCCTCCTGGGAATGAAGCACGCACTTCGGATTGACGGCGACAATCCGCTCGATCTCGCGATCGAACGGGGCTGACCGTCAGTCCTTCCGCGCCGATAGGATCCGCAGCCTGCAAATCTCTCGCAAGAAGGGTGACGCGATCTCGGTTTCCAGATCCGCGACGGCCTGCGTCCCGCGCTCCCATGCGGCGAGCGCGGCTTGCTCCTGGTCGTTGACCCAGTAAGCGTCCCCGAGGAAGAGCAGGTTGAGGGGGATGGGGGCGACCTCGACGGCGCGCTCCAGCGCTTCGACGCCCGCCTTCTTGTCCTTGTAGGGCCAGGGGGCTCGGGAAGCGAAGCGCCCCTTGAGACGCAGCGGCGACGCCCCTTCGAACTCCGGATGACTCTCCGCGATCGCCTTGATGCGCTTCGGAAGCGTGGTGGTCGCGCCGTTCGTGAGCGCCTGCAGCGGACCCATCGACCAGAGGCTCAGGCCGATGCCGAGCGTCGTGAAGAGTTCGGCCGCGGGGTCGTCGGGTCGAAGTTCCGACGCGCGCTCGGCCAGGTCGCGGGACTCCTTCGCCAGCGAGCGAACCTCGCCCTTCAGGTCCGAAGACACGTCGTCTTCGGCGTCGATCAGCGTCGACGTCGTCGGCAGGTCGTTCGGGTCGAATCTCAGAGCCACATCGGTCTGGATCCGAAGGTCGGCGTTGAAGATGAGCGCCCTGGACGCCTCCATCAGCGCCTCGTAGGAAGCACCCCCGGCCTGGGCAGCGGGGAGCAGTTCGCGGCATCGGGTGTCGAGCGCCTCGATGCGAGCGGTGGCCTCACGTCTGAGTTCCTCGCGCGTGAACTCGGTGGGTTCGAGGACGGGCGTTCGGTCGGGCAGGATCGAGCTCTCCGCTGGCGCGGATCCCGGCTCCTCGGACGTGGCCGGCGGGCCCTGGATGACGCCCTCGACGTCCGGGGTCGAGACGCAGGAAGCGGCGAGAAGGAGAGCGGCGGTGAGGGGAATTCTCATGGTGTTCGGGAGCGGATGGTGCTCACGGACGGGTTCGCGCGAGCCCCTGGTCCCGATGCAGCGGGTGGTCGCAGGCCCATATCGCCCCGTTCCCGGTGGCGCGACGGGGGTCCAGACATGAGAATCTCTTCGCGCCCCCGAGACGCCATCCCATCACGCCCATGTTCAAAAGAATCCTGATCGCGAACCGCGGAGAGATTGCACTCCGCGTCATTCGGACCGCCCGAGAGATGGGCATCGAGTGCGTTGCCGTCTATTCCGAGGTCGACGCGCGAGCGCTGCACACCCGGATGGCCCACGTGGCGGTGCCCCTCGGCGGGAAGCTCCCGTCGGAGAGCTACCTCGACATGAACAAGGTGATCCAGGCGGCCAAGGACACGGGCGCCGAGGCGATTCACCCGGGCTACGGCTTCCTCTCCGAGAACGCCGAGTTCGCGCGCCGCGTGGTCGACGCCGGGCTCGCCTGGATCGGTCCGCCGCCGAGCGCGATCGAGACGATGGGGGACAAGATCATCTCCCGCCGCGCGATGCGCGAGGCCGGCGTGCCGTGCGTGCCCGGGCTCGTCGATCCGGTGGCCGATGTCGAAGAGGCCGTGAAGGAAGCCGAGGCGATCGGCTATCCGATCGCGATCAAGGCGGCGGCCGGCGGCGGCGGCAAGGGCATCCGCGTCGTGCGCGAGCCCTCCGAGATGAAGTCCGCGTTCCGCGCGGCCTCCGGCGAGGCCGTCGCGTCCTTCGGCGACGGGCGCCTCTACCTGGAGCGCTACCTCGACCGCCCGCGGCACATCGAGGTCCAGGTGATGTTCGACAGCCACGGCAACGGCGTGCACTTCTTCGAGCGTGAGTGCTCGATCCAGCGCCGCCACCAGAAGCTCGTCGAGGAAGCGCCGTCGTCGATCATCGACGAGGAGACGCGGGCGCGCATGGGCGAGGTCGCGATCCAGGCCGGCAAGGCCGTGGGCTACTGCGGCGCGGGCACGGTCGAGTTCCTGTGGTCGGGCGGCGAGTTCTTCTTCCTGGAGATGAACACGCGCCTCCAGGTCGAGCATCCGATCACCGAGATGATTACGGGCGTCGATCTCGTGCGCGAGCAGCTGCGCGTGGCGGCGGGAGAGGAGCTCGGCTACGGCCAGGACGCGCTCTCCATCAACGGTCACTCCATCGAGGTCCGGATCAACGCGGAGAACCCGTTCAACGGCTTCCTGCCCTCGACCGGCACGCTGCACAACCTGCGCGCCCCGGGCGGCCCGTGGGTGCGCCTCGACACGGCGATGTACCGCGGCCTGGAGGTCGGGCTCCAGTACGACCCGATGCTGGGCAAGCTGATCGTCTGGGGCGCGAACCGCGAGCAGGCGATCGAGCGCATGATCCGCGCGATCCAGGAGATGAACGTCGGCGGCGTCCACACGGGCCTGCCTGCGGCGCTCCAGGTGCTGGAGCACGAGGCGTTCCGCAAGGGCGATATCGATACGCACTTCCTGGAGAGCCTGACGATCACGTCCCCGGAGAAGTACGAGGCCCTGGCCGCCGTGGCGGCCGCGATCTACCGCCACAAGCTCGCGAAGCGCCGCGCGCTCGCGCCCGCCGACGCGGCCCGCACGGGCTGGACGGCCCGGGCGCGCGGCGAGACCGCTGCGTACGTGAAGCGCGCGGGCCACAGCACCTCTTTCTCCTGATCTTCCAAGCCGACTCCTGAACCATGAAGACATTCGTACAGATCGGAGAGACCACCCACCAGGTCGAGGTCACCGAGCGCCTCGGAGAGCTCCAGGTCCTCCTGAACGGAGAGCCCTGTGAACTCGAATACAACGAGGCCGACAACCTCGGGCAGATCATCCTGATGCACGGCGGCAAGAGCTACGCCATGTCGATGGAGGGAACGCCCCACGACATCTCGGTGACGCTCGCGGGCTACCGCTACGACTGCGAGCTGGAGGACGAGCGCGAGCGCGCGGCGAACCTCGCGGCGAAGGCGGCGAACAAGGGCGGCGGCGTTCTCAAGGCCGTGATGCCCGGGGTCGTGGTCGAACTGCTCGTGGCCGAGGGCGATGAGGTAACGGAAGGCCAGCCGCTCCTGATCCTCGAAGCCATGAAGATGCAGAACGAGATCCCGGCCGGCGGCGATGGAATCGTGAAGGCGATCCACGCGTCGGCGGGCACCGCGGTGGCGGCCGGCGACAAGCTGATCACGCTGGCGGCGAAGGAAGACGCGTAGACCCATCGGGTCGGTTGGCGAAAGGCAGATTCTCACAGGCCTCAGTCCCGCAGGCGCCTTCGGGCTCCCGCTCTGTGGATCTTTGCAGGATCGGGCAGGTTGCGTAGACTCAAAGAGATGCGATATCGGACCTTCCTGCTCGGCGCTGCGCTCGCGCTCCTTTCGATTTTCTGGCTCTGGACTTCTGCCCCGACGGAGGATCGGAGTCTGGGACCTGCGCCCGTGGGTGTCGGCGTCGCCGCTTCCCCGGGCCCGAAGGCGCCTGGCGTGGGGCTCTCCGAAGAGGTTAGCGTGCCGGCGAAAGCGGTCCCCGGTTCAGCGGCAGTCGATGCGGAGGGTCCACTGCCAGCCACCCTGCGAGAGACGGCAGGCGACGGTCTCGGTCGCCTTCTGTTGACCTTTGAGGCCATGCCCCCGGGATTCTCTCCCAAGGATCGTCCGCTGGGGCGAGTCCGCCTGACCAGTGTGGACACGAAAGGCCTCGTCGACCTGAAGACCCTTCGCGGCTCGGGAGGGGTGGAGTTCGATCGTCTCGAGGCAGGGTCTTATCTGGTCGATGCCGATGAGCGGGCCAGCTTTCGGTTCCCGACCCTTCCCGTCGAGATCGTGGAAGGGCAGACGGTCGAGCGCGAGATCGTCGCGGAGTTCCGGAGGCCGGTGGAGTTCCGGGTCCGTGCATCCCTGGCTTCGTCCGGTGACCCGGGAAGCGAGTCGCCGGTGGACGGGAGCTGTGAGATCTTTGCCCTTCCGGAGTCAGCGGACGATCGCGAACGCGTGCGCAGGAAGTCCAGCCGTTCCACTCGAATGGGCCGAGATGTCAGCATCGAGCTGGAGGTCTTCTCCGGACCGATCACCTGGGAAGGGCGGTATCGCGGCAAGCGCGGGCGTCCGGTGGTCCCCGCCTTGAGCGCCCAGGTCGAGGTCCTCGTCCCTGAGCCCGGTCCCGACTCGGAGCGGGCCACGTTCTCCGGTTTCGTCCCGGAGACGATCGACGTGGCCCTTCGGTTCGGTGGGCGCTCCTCCGCGGTGGCAGTGAAAGGGGTCATCGGGAATGACCGCCACGAGCGGAGCGGCGGCATCGAGGTCGTCGGGTCGTCGGTTTCCGGGGAGGATTTCGCCGAGGTCCTCGCGATCCGCGAGGACGGCGGATTCTTCTTCCAGGCCGAACTCGATCGGCTGTCCGGGCCCCAGGTCTACCTGCGCTCGAAGGGGCATCAAGATCTACTCGGGCCGTTCGTGCTGGGCCCCGGCGCGAACGATCTGGGCGAGCTTCGGTTCTCGAGCCGCCTGACGCAGGCGGAAGAGAACGAGCGGATGGAGGAGCTGGAGGACGTCCGAGCGCGAGGGAGGAATTCCCGATACTTCCGGCGCTGAGGCCGGGGCAACGCGATTCGAACGTGGATCTTGGCTGCCCGGGCCTGACGGCGTGCCGGAGAGAACTATGCTGGGAAGACCCCAGTTCCCTCCGGTACACCACCATGCAAGCTCTTCACTGTCTCTTGGCCGGCTTCGGGCTCTTCGTCCCGATCGCTGCATCGAACGCGTCGCCCACGGCCTTCCAGGAGGCCAGCAAGCTCGAGTCCCAGGAAGCGGAGCCGACCCGCACGCTTCAGGTCGAACCTTCGGAGCTCACCCTCGAGGTGGGGGAGAGCGCGAAGATCAGCGCGCAGGCGCTCGGCGCGGACGGTTCGCCCGAGGACGCCGAGCTCATGTTCTTCTCGCGCAGCCGGCGGGAACTCACCGTCGGACGCGAGGACGGCGTCGTCACGGGCCTCAAGCCCGGGACCTACGAGGTCATCATTCGCGAGCGCAGGAACGAGGCCGGCGAGAACCAGGAGGGGCGGGCAGGCGTGAACGCCCGGCTCAGCGGCACGGTCCAGGTGACGGTGAAGGCGCTACCGCTGGAACGGATCGAGATGATCGTTCCCGCAGCGGGGCTCTGGGCGGGGACCTCCGCGATGTTCGAGGCCATGGGCGTCGACGCCGAGGGCGGGATCCGCGAGGAACTCCGGCCGAGCTGGACGTCCAGCGACCCCGCGGTCGCGAGCTTCGATTCCTACGGCGAGCTGACGCTCCACGCCCCTGGCACGTTCACGGCCACGGTCGAGGCGGAGGGCAAGACGGCCCGGCGGGAACTGACCGTCGAGGCCAATCCGATCGAGCGGATCGAGATCGTGTCCGACCTCGCGGCGCCCCGCACGGGCGACGTCATTCACCTGGAGATCAGCGCCTACGACGCGGCCGGTGCCCTGGTGCCAGCCGTTCCGGTCGACGTGTCCTTTCGCGCGCGCACCGACGACACGCTCGGCGCGGGCGCGAGCGGCCAGATCGAGCCGATCCCCGGCGCGCCGCGCGGCTGGCGCTTCGTGGCCGAGCAGCCCGGGCGCTACACCTTCGTGGCGACCTCCGGCGATACGGTCGGTCGTACGACGGTGGCTGCGACTGCGCGCGACGTGCAAGGCAAGTTCACTTTCGTCGGCCATGCGCCGGTCCGCGATACGCACACCTCGGACCTCTGGGTCTGGGAAGGCACGGACGGCCGCGACTACGCGGTCACAGGCACCTGGGGCGCGAACGGCGACGCCCACTTCTGGGACGTCACGGACCCCGCGAACATGGTGCGCATCGCGACGGTCAACATCGACGCGCGGACGGTCAACGACGTGAAGGTCTCGGCGGACGGCAAGACCTGCGTCCTCTCGCGCGAGGGCGCGTCGAACCGCAAGAACGGCATCGTCATCGTGGACGTGACCGACCCGCGCAACCCCGAGGTTCGCTCGGGGTTCGACGATGAGCTCACGGGCGGCGTGCACAACGTGTTCATCGACGATGGGAAGGTCTACGCGCTCTCGGCGGGGGCGCGCTACGACGCGATCGACATCTCGGACCCGGTCGCGCCGACGCGCGTGGGCTCCTACAAGGTCGACGCGCCGAGCCCCTCGATCCACGACGTCTGGGTCGAGGACGGGCTCGCGTACTCCTCGAACTGGTCCGACGGTGTGCACATCGTCGACGTCGGCAACGGCATGGCGGGCGGCTCGCCGTCGAACCCCGTGAAGGTCTCCAGCTACGCGTATCCGAGCGGCTGGAACCACGCGGCGTTCCCGTTCCGTCAGGAGTCGGGGCGCTTCTACGTGGCGGCCGGCGACGAGGCGTTCCCGCTGGGGCTCAACCTCACCGGGAAGCCGACCTACCCGCGCGGCTGGATCCACTTCATCGATTTCACGGACCTGGAGAACCCGCGGGAGAACGCGCGCTACCAGGTGCCCGAGGCCGGGACGCACAATATCTGGGTCGACGGCGACGTGATGTACGTCGCGTACTACAACGCGGGCCTGCGGGCGGTGGACGTGTCCGGCGAGCTGATGGGCAACCTCTATGACCAGGGCCGAGAGATCGCGTGGTACCTGCCCGATGATCCCGAAGGCTACATCTCGAACGCGCCGATGGCGTGGGGGCCGCAGCCGCACAAGGGACACGTGTTCTTCTCGGACTGGAACTCCGGCCTCTGGGCCATGAAGCTGGAGCGCTGATGCTGGCGCTCTGGATCGGAATCGCGGCGGCGCTGGCTGCCCCCCAGGAAGCCGCTGTGGAGTCAGCCGTTCACGAGCGCCTGCTCGTCGCGGCGGAGTCCTCGGACCAGGTCTTCGAGCTCAGCTTCGACGGAGAGGACCTCGTCATCGAGCACGTTCTCGAGGTCGGCTACCAGGCGACCGAGATCGAAGGCCCGCACGGGCTCACCGTCGCGCCGGACGGTCGCCACTGGTATCTGTCGATGGCCCACGGCAAGCCGAACGGCCTGCTCTACAAGTACGAGACCGGCACGAATCGGCTCGTGGGGGAGGCGGAGCTCGGGCTCTTCCCCGCGACGATGCAGATCTCGCCCGACACAGGCTTTCTCTACTGCGTGAACTTCGACCTGCACGGCGATATGACGCCGAGCAGCGTTTCGGTCGTTGACGTGGAGGGCATGGTGGAGATCGATCAAATCGTGACGGGTTCGATGCCCCACGGGTCGCGCCTTTCGCCGGACGGCTCGCGGCACTTTTCGTGCGCGATGATGAGCGACGAGCTGATCGAGGTGGATGCGGTCACCATGGAGGTGGCCCGCCGTCTCTTGTTGACGGACGGCACCGAACTCCCGACCGGAGGCGCCGGTCATGCCATGGAGACGGGCGAGGGCGGGGAGGAAGTGGCGCCCGCGCGCGCGGCCGTTTCGAAGCCGACCTGGGTCCAGCCCCATCCGACTCGCCGCGTCGCCTACGTGGCGCTCAACGGCGCGCACCAGGTGGTCGAGGTCGACCTCGACACCTGGACGATCGCGCGCCGCTTTCCCACCGGGCGCGCGCCGTACAACCTGGACGTCACGGCGGACGGCGAGCGGCTCGTCATCACCTACAAGGGTGCGCAGTCCGTTGGCGTGATCGACCTGGCATCCGGCGAGGAGGTCGCGCGGATCCCGACGAGCCGCCGGATCCCGCACGGGGTCGTCCTGACGCCGGACTCATCTTTCGCGTTCATCACGTGCGAGGACAAGGGCGCGACGCCCGGCTCGGTCGACGCGATCGACCTCCGTTCGCTGAAGCGCGTCTCGTCCGTCGACGTCGGTTTGCAGGCCGGCGGGATCGCTCTGTTCCCGCGCTCGGCGCGGCCTTACTTCGAACGATGATCATGTGCCGAACCCTGCTGCTGACGGCCCTGCTGCTGCTGACCGCGCACCCGCTCCTCGCGGGCGGTGATGAACCCCCGGAAGTCGTCTTCCTGGAGGGGCCGCGGATGGCGGCACCGCTCGGAAAGGGACCTGATCGGATCGATCTTCCGATCTCGCTCGCGCCGGGCGCCGACAAGGGGCAGGCGTACTTCGACCAGGGCCTCACGCAGTGGTACGGCGGCTGGCCGACCGAGGCCGCGCGCTCGTTCCAGACGATCTTGATCGACGATCCCGACTGCGCGATGGCGTACTGGGGGCTGGCGCTGGCGAACGAGGATTGGCCGACGCGGGCCGCGTGGTTCGCGCGGGCGGCCTGGCTGAAGAAGGGGCTCGCGGCTCCGCTGGAGCGGCGCCTCATCGACGCGCTGGCGAAGTTCCACGGCGTCGATGGGCCGACGGAGCCAGAGGGCCTGGCCGAGCCGTGGAACCCTGCACCCGGGGAGGATCGGCTGACGCCGCTGCGGCTCTCCGAGCAGCCGGAGCCCGCGGCGAAGGCCGTCCATGACCTCAGCGGCGCCTTCTCGCGGATCCTGGAGGAGCATCCGTCGGCCTCCGAGGTTCGTGCGCTTCGGCTCGCGCTCGTCGCCAGCAAGGTTCCCGAGGTGCGCGCCCATCCCGAGGTCGTCGAGGAGGAGTTCCAGAGCTTCTTCCAGGCGGAGCCCCATCATCCCATTCACGCTCGCCGCATGAAGTTCTGGCTGGGAACGGGCCAGGGGAAGAAGGCCGTGTCGTCGGCCGAAGTCGTCGGTCAGTCGAATCCCGACGTCGGCAAGGCGTGGTTCCTCGCCGCCGAGGTGTTCCTGGCGGCGGGACGCAAGGAAGACGCGCTGAAGTGCGTCCAAGAGGGCCGTTTCATCACCTTCGAGCACTCCCGGGCCACCTGGCAGCAGCCGAGCGCCTGGATGGACCCCCGTGACCTCGAGCTGCTCGCGGACGAGCCGGGACACGTCTTCTGGAAGCCGCTCCAGGCCCCGGACTGGTCGCTCACCGACGCGTATGGCAAGACGCACTCGCTGAAGGACTACCGGGGCAAGCCGCTGCTCGTCGTGGACTTCCTCGGCTTCGGCTGCGTTCACTGCCTGGAGCAGCTGCGCGCGATCGAGCCCCTCGCGGATCGCTTTGCCGAGGCGGGCATCGCGATCGTCGCGATCGGCCTCCAGTCGCCGAAGGAGCTGCGCGTGTCCCTCGGCGATGACCCCGCCGCCACCGGCTACTCCTTCCCGATCCTGTGCGATCCGAAGCTGACCCAGTTCAGGGCCTACGGCGCGTACGACGACTTCACGGAGACGGAGCTCCACGGCACGTACCTCCTGGACGCCGAGGGCGGCGTGCGCTGGGTCGACATCAGTCACCTGCCGTACATGGAGATCGAAGCGCTCCTCGAGGATACGGGCCGTCTGCTCGGGCCGGCGTGGAAGCTGCGCTGAGCGCGCGGGTCATGGCGAAGCGCGGCGACGTCTACGATCTCCTGGCACAGATCCGGGAGCGCCCGGCGATGTTCCTCGAGGACCATTCCCTGGTCGAGCTGGAGAAGATGCTCCAGGGGTACGAGGCGTGCCTCTGGGCCCACGATCTCGAAGAGGATCCCGAGGGCACGCCCTTCCACACGGCGGTGTTCAGCGACTGGCTCGCCGAGACGGAGGGCTGGGCCACGGACTGCGGCTTCGCCCACGCTTTCCTGCACGAAGCGGGGGACCCGAAGGCGGCCTTCGCGCGCTTCTTCGAACTCCTGGATCGCTACCGGTTCCAGGACGTCGACGGGGCGTCCTGAACTCCGGTCCTCGCCTTCGGGGAAACGTCCGCCGAGTCGATCAGAAGTTCACCTGAAGGCCGTCGGTGAAGTTCGACGTCGCCGAGCCACCGACGGCGTCGCGGTACCACGCCTGGAAGTTCCACGTGTCGCCCGCGACGACCGAAACGAAGCCGTTCGGCTGGGGCACGAGCGTCAGGTCGAGGGGCAGCTCGATGCGGCCGCCAAGACCCGCCTGCTTGATCTGTCCCGGGCCGACGTAGCGGCCGACCGCGCCGCCGACGCACAGGTTCCCCTGGCTACCCGCCGGGTTCATGATGAACCCCTGCGCTCGGCTGGTGATGAAGAACGCGAAGGCGAAGGGCGGTAGATCGCTCGCGCCCAGCGTCAGGTCATTGTCCGCGACAGCCGTCGACCCCGCGCCGTCGATGGTCGCGACCGAGCCGGTGGAGTTCGGGTTCGCCATGCAGTAGTTCGCGCCGACGGCGTCCGAGACCGTGCCGTTCAGGATCAGGCCGGTCCCGCCCGCGTTCGTGCTGAGGAGATCCACCCAGTCCGCGCCCGCGATGGGGGCGTCGTAGAAGTACACGCGGAACTCCACGAGCCCGAGGGTGGGGGCCAGCCCGCTCAGGTCGAAGTCGATCTGTTGATCCCCCTGCTCGCTGATCCCCAGGACCACGGCGGCGTCGGTCATGAAGTTGTCGAGGCTCGTTCGCACGGCCGCCGCGCGGTTGCCGTCGCTCACGTAGGAGCGCCGGCTGTAGGTCAGCGAGGTGAAGGTCATCTCCGCGGGAGCCTCCACGCTGAAGCTGAGGTACTGGGTGAGATCGATCGTGGGGGAGGCCATCCCGATCTGGCCGACGGGCCACACGTCCGTGTTGCCCCAGCCGCCGAAGCCCGTCTGGACGAGTTCGGTCGGCGTGACCTGGGGGGCCACGATCGCGGGAAAGAGCGGATTCCCCGAGCCCTGGGTGCCGACAGGGTCGAATTGCACCAGGACCTGGGCGCTGGCCTGGCCTCCCAAGAGGCTGCCGAGGATGCTGCCGAGGATCAGGAGAGCCGAGGGATTGGAAAAGAGGCGCGGGAGCAGGTTCATGGGGATCGGAAGGTGAGAGGGGCCCGAGGAGTGCCTCACCAGAGGAGCACGGGGTGGGCAGAACCGCAAGCGCGGGGGTTTTGGCCCCTTGGTTCCTCAGGTTCCTCGGGGATCCTTTCGATACGTCTCCCATGGAGGAGCAGGAGTTTCCGAGCCGAGCAAGCGAGGTCGTCGCCGTCGAGGCGTCCCCGCGGCTTCGTGACGTGCCACGGCCCGCACGGGGCTTCCGGAGCGGACCCATGGCGGCGGTCGTGGCCACCGTGGCCATCGTGGCTGCCACGGCTCTGCCAGGGCCCCCAAGGCTCACCCCGGCGCCCGTGACGCCGTCGCCGATCGTCCTATCGCTCGCGCCCGAGGTCATGCCGGACCTGGAGACGGTGGGGACCCTCAGTCTCGGGGGGGCGCTGACTCGCTTTTCCCTCGACACCCAGGGCGACGGTCCGGTCTGGGCGGAACGCGAGGACGGCAGCGCCGCGCTGAGCGTGCGACTCGTTGCGGACGAAGATCCTGCGACGTACCTGGAGGGCATCCTCGACTTTCGCCACCGCTCTTCGGCGGAGGCGCTGAGAGGCGGCTCCGCGGAGCTGTTCTCGGCGAGCGTCTCCGACTTCCCGGGCTTCTCGCCCACGCTACGCGTCGTAGGAGGGGAGCCCTACGTGGACGTCTACGGATCGCTGGCGGGCTTGCTCGTCGGTGGAGGCGCGCTGGAAGGCACGTCGGTCGAGATCCGCAACGTGCCGGGTACGCTGGTTCGCCGCGGAGCGTGGGGGAGCGCGCTCAAGGGCCGTGCGCTGAACTATGGCGACACGGTCTTCGCGCGCGTCGTCTGGCTTCGCGAGGCGCGCGGCGGCTCCATGGCCATCGACGATGCAGGCGAAGGAAGCCTTGGATTGAGCCTGGTGGCCAGCCACGGCGCGTCCACTCGCTGACGCGTCGTTCGCCGGCCACTCCTGGACGGCGTCAGCGCTCGAAGGCTCCGAGATCGACGATCCTGGACTGACCGACTCCCACGTTCGGTGCGCCGGCGTCGTCCTTGATCCTGAAGTCGCCGTCGAGGTCCTGGGTCAGCCCGGCTGGGACGAACGTGTTGTCGCCCGCATCGAGAAGAGGTGAGTCCGCCGCGAGCCGATAGTCACCGGCACCGACGAACCGCGGATCGGCCGACGTGTTCATGGACCAGCCTGGCTGATCGAACGTCAAGCGATTGCGCTCGATCGTGATTCCGAAGGTCGACTCGACTCGAAGATCAAGGACCTCGCCGCTCGGGATGGTGTTGTTCCAGAAGATGCAGTTGGCCACGGTCGTCCTGGCACCGACGGTGACGCACGACTGGAAGGTCACATTGGCCAGCAAGCGATTGTCGGCGAACGTGCAGTCGAGGATCTCGGTATCGCACTGGCTCGAGCCCTCAGCGGTGACCGCAACGGCTCTCGATGGGCCGAAGTACATGGTCTTGGTGTTGCGTGCGAAGAGGCAGCCGTGCAGTTCGAGACGGTTGCGGAACTGCTCCGCCACGATCGCGCTCTTCTGGGCCGAGCGGTTGTCGGCGAAGACGCAGTCCTGGAAGGTAAGAACATCCACGTCCCCTGATGACGTGGAGGAGTAGAGGGCCACGCTCGGAGAGAGGCCCATCCCCAGGTTGTCCTTGAACACGCAGCGTGAGAAGCGCGCATGGCCGCGCACCTCGAGCGCTCCGCTTCCGTTGGCGCCCCGGATGGTGAAGCCGTCCATGAGGAACGAGTCGATCTCGTAGGCTGCCCCCTGGAGGACCTGCGCGGAGTTGTCGCTGAATCCGCCGAAGTTCGGCAGATCGTTTCCGTTCAGATCCCCGTCGAGTACCGTCACGTGAGTCAGCGGATTGCGCTCGGACTCGCTGGCTTCCGAGCCGCTGAATCCACCGAGGATTCGCCAGCCTGTGCCAATCGGGAAGGTTGCGTCGGCGTCGCCGCCGGGTGGCGCCGGGGAGTACGCGCCCGCCTTGACCCAGACCGTCACAGGGCTTTCGCCAGTCGACAGCGGGAGCACCGCAAGGACGTCCGCCAGGCTGGACGCGGCCATGGCCCAGGAGCTGCCATCGCCACCGGGAGCGGCGTCGGCAGCCACGTGGACCACGTCGCCCGACGTGGGAGCCAGCACGCCGCCGCCGTGGGTGGTGACCGCGTGGACGCGGCTCAGGCGCAGCCCGTTCGGCCCGGTTCGGAAGCCCGACTGGATCCCGTAGGTACGCGCCACACCCGCGGGCTCGGCAGGCAGGACGAGGCTCGTCTCCAGGATGCCCGTGGAAGGTACGACGCCGAGGTCGAAGGTCAGCGCCGCATCGAAGCCGCGCAGTCCGAGGATCCCCGCGCTGCCCAGCGCGCGGAACCCGGCTTGTTCGGAGGCCCAGGCGGTCACGGTCTCACCGGGGACACCGGTGAGTCGCACGGGGACGACCGTGCCCAGCGCTGGATCGCTCTCCGTTCGCACGATGTCCGGTCCTTCGAGGCTGCGCAGGCGCCCGGGGAACAGATGCTCGACTCCGATCAGCGGAGGCCCGTCAGCGCCTGGCACGTTCGTTCCAGCTGCGTAGGGAATCCCTCCTTCACCGCCTTGCATGATGGAGTCGAGGCGCATCAGAATCGAGCCCGGCTGAACCCTGACGCCTGGGCCACCATCTCCTCCTTCGAGGACGCCGCAGCCCGAGTGGCAGTTGAGCTCGAAGCCCCTTCCTCCCGTCAATTCGCTTCCCTCGACCCAGGCGACGCTCCGAGAGAAGAGTCGGACGGCCGCTCCGCCCGGAGGCGTGTCCGTGATGGAGGTATACGCAACCGTCCCGCCGGCCGCTCCCCCAATCACCTTGCAGCCGTCGAGCGTCACTCGCGATGCAATCGTGGAGAGCGCCGTTTCACCGGCCTCGAACACCGTGGACGTGACATCGGATCCTACGCCTCCTGTGATTTCGCAGTTCGCGAAGCGGACGTCCAGCGACCCGAACACCTGCGCGGAGGCCAGGCCATCCGCGCCTCGATCCTGGGTGATGTCACAGTCCTGTACGTGAACGGAGCCCTGGCAGGAGTCGACGCGGAAGACCGGGACGTCGGCCGCACCGGTGCCATGCAGATGAAGGCCGCGGAGAGTCACGACCTCGTCGACGTCGAGGCCCACGATCCGGAGGTCGCCGACCCGGACTCGGATCTCACCAGCCGCTCAAATCGTGAGCGCTTTGCCATCGATGGTGCAGCCAGGCTGGCTCGAGGCCGGATCGAGCTGCGGCCTGAGAAGGATCACGTCCCCGGAGGAAGCCGCATCCACGGCTTCCTGGAGGCTGGTGAAAGGCGCTGAACCCTCCACGTCGACGACGAGGAACTCGCCGCGCGGGGAGATCAGGGGAGCGGCGAACGCAGGAGCAGCGGCGAGAAGCCAGAGGAGTGCGGGGGGAATCTTCATACAGGACAAGACCCCGGGTTCTGGAACCTGTCTCAAGAATCGTCGTTCTTTGGGTCTTTGGAGGAATCCGTGGGACGGAAGCGCCTCAGTGACATGACTGACCAGGGCTTTGGGGGGGCTGCCGGGAGGTCGGGCGGCTACCAATACAACCAAGGAAGCGGATTCAGCTCGAGACCCAGCGCTCCTCGTTCGCCGCATGGCTGAAGGGCTTCAGCCCCGCGGATGCTGCTGAAGAACCCGACACGTCGGTGCTTCCGGGAGACGGCAGGCGCGGAGGCTCCGTGGGAACCGGCTCAACGGTCGTCCGCGGAATACCCGAGCTTCCTGAGTTCGCGGTAGGTCTCTCGCGAGAGGTGGCGTTGGCTTTCCGCGTCCAGGGCGCCTCCATCGGCTCGGATTCGCAGTCGCACGGACGCTTGCCAGCGGGTCAGGTCCTCGATGAGCTCGTCCACTTTTCCGGCCGCCTCTTCGGGCGTCTTGGCCGCCAAGTCGACCGCCTCCTCGGGATCGCTCGAAATGCGATACAGCTCGATGGAACCCGGAAGCGCCTCGCTCGCGAAGTGGATCGCCTCGGAGCGTGGATCGCGCGCGGCGTCGACGCGTAGGTGCAGCTTCCACTCGCCTTTTCTGATGGAGAAGAGGTGCGCGCCGTGCGCGTGGAAGCGCGTGCTCACCTGAACTCGATCCTCGGGGACGGCTCCGAGCAGCGACGCTCCGGCCGCGCCGGGAAGCGGCGGGAGGCCAGCCGCTTCCAGCAGCGTGGGCGTCACGTCGATCAGCTGCGCAGGCGCGTGGCTGACGGATACTCCGTGACCTGGTAGCCGCAGGAAGAGCGGGACGTGGACGAGTTCCTCGTACAGGGTGTGGGAGTGGTGCAGCGCACCGTGGTCGCCGAACTCCTCGCCGTGGTCCGCGGTGATCGCGATGAGCGTTCGCTCGCCCTCGGGATCGCGGGCTGCGAGGAGTTCGAAGAGGGACGCCAGCCACCCGTCCATCGCCGCGACCTCGGTCAGGTAGATCGTTTCCAGCCATTGGAAGTCCGGCTCGCCGAGGTCGTGGGCGCCGGGGATCTCTCCAGCTCGGATGAAGTCCGCGCTGATCGTGGCGCCGAGCCTCTCGCGCGACGCCGGATCGATGGTGCGGCCGAGGCGCTCCAGGTACTCCGGCCGTAGCTCGTAGGGACCATGGGGTTCGAAGAGGTGCACGTGCAGTAGCGCGGGCCGGGCGTCCTTCGGGTTCTCGAGCCAGCCTTCGATGCGGTCGAGATCCGTCCTTCGATCGAGATGCTCGTAGCCCACGGAGATCCCGAACTCGGGGCTCAGCCACGGGTTGTCGAGGAAGCCAGCGGTGCGGTAGCCGAGGCCGCGCAGGTGGGTCGCGAGCGTCGGCAGCCGCGGGTCGATCCACGGCGACGTCGAGATCGAATCGTGTTCGAGCGGCGTCCGCGACGTGAGCAGCGAGGCCATGGACGGATGCGTGAACGGGGCCTCCGCCGTCGTTCGTGGGAACGCGATCGAGCGGGACGCAAAGGCCTGCAGCGTCGGCGCGGCGGTGAGGAGCGCGTCGTACCTCGTCGTATCGAGGGTGATGAGGACGATGTCGGGGGCGTTCGCAGGTGCGTCGACCGCGTCGCCGGCGTGGAGCGGAGGAAGCGACCTGCGGTAGGGCTGCAGGTCTGCCGCGCGAAGGCCTAGCACGCCCGCAGCTGACGCGGCAGCCACCGCGAGCCAGGGGAGCGTGCGTCGACGGCGCGCGTCCAGCATCGCGTGGAGCAGCCACGGAATCGCGATGCAGGCGAGCGCGATGCATGCGCTGCGGCGTCGCGTGATGTCGGCGTCGAGTCCGTACCTGGCGAGGAGCACGAGTGCCGCGCCGAGCGTTCCGCCCCAGGCGCCGGACGTGCCCCGCCCGGAAGCGTGCATCACGCCGACGACCGTTCCGGCCGCTGCCACCCAGGTCAGCGCTCCGAAGCGTTCCGAAAGAAGACCCAGTGTGACGTCGCCGATGCCCGGCAAACGCATGATCCACGCGGACGCCAGCAGCACGCAGGCGCCCGCGCCGAGCGCGCGCAGCGCTCGCTGCCACGGGCCGATATCGCCCCTCACCACGAGGCGTTCAGTCCCTCGGCGGAACGTAGGTCACCGCCTTCTTCGGGAGCGGCGACTTCAGGAGTTCCTCGGCCCGCGCGATGCACGGGTCGATGCCCTCGGAGAGGAGCTTCGGGTCATACTCGACGATCTCGTCGGGCTCGATGCCGAGGCCCTCGACGCCCTTGCCACCGTTGAAGCGCTGCTTGTTCGACGCCACGACGAAGCGGATCGCGAACTTGCCGCTGGGCACCTCGACCTCGGCCTTGGAACCGGAGGCGCCGTGCGTCCCGCCGGGCCCGATGAGGTACGCGCGACCTTCTTCCTTGAGCTCGCCCACGATCGTCTCGGCGGCGGAGATCGTCGCCGGATCGATCAGAACGACGATCTGTCCGGTGTAAGGGTTGGGGCCAGCGCTCGACTCACCACCGAAGGTCTGCCCCTCGGGTACGAAGCGGCCGAGGACCGCGTCACGGTCGTAGCCGCCGCCCATGTTCGAGCGGAAGTCGAGGATCAGACCGCTGATCTCGCCGAGGCCCTTGATCGCCCCGTCCAGCGCCTCGTGAAGATCGCCCGGGACCTTCGCCACGAGGACATAGCCGACGCCGCTATCGACCTTGGCGTAGGCGACGTCCTTGCCGACGGGCTTCAGGTCCTTCGGGTAGACGACCGGGCCGTAGAGACGATCGCCCCCCGCCTTCGCGTGCCAGTTGAGCGTCTTCTTTTTCTTCTTCCGCTTGGGGTCCTTGAACTCGAACGATACCGACTTGCCCTCGGGCCCGGTCATGCCCCACGTACCTGCGATCCAGTGGGAAGCGCGCTTCGTCGAGAAGCTGTCCCTCGAGGTCAGGCGCGCCTCTGCGTTCTCCATCCAGTCCGCGGCCTTTTCGTCGTCGATCTTGACCACTTCCCAGCCCGCTTCGATGCCCGCTTTCGCCGCGTCACCGACCGCGCGCAGGACGTACCACTTGCCCTTGTGCTCGTAGACGTTCAGTCCACAGGGGGCTCGCGGACCCTCGCCGAAGCCTTTCATGTCGACCTCGACCTTGGTGAAGGTCGCGTGGCCGTCGTGGAGTTCGGCGATGAGCTGCGCGGCGAGGTCGACCAGCTCCTGATCCGTCTTGATCGTCTTGGCGCGGGCCTGGAATTCCTTCGTGACCTTCTTCCAGTCGATTCCCTTCGCCTTCAGCACGCGTTCGGCCTGCTCGCCGATCTGCTTCAGGAGATAGGTCATGTCGTCTTCGTATTCGGACGTGTCGACAGATGCGGTGCTCGATGTGCGTGGCGATCGCGGTGCAGGCTCCCCTTGGACGGGAGTGCTTGAGGTGAGCGGCAGGAGGCAGGCTGCGATCAGGAAGCAGGGGAAACTCTTCATGAAGGCACCCTAGCACGGGTTTGCCGGGCCAGCCACAGGATCGGCTTGGCATCGCGTGGGCCCTTGCCGTAGCCTCTGCGACATGGTTGAAACAGACGGATGCACCGGGGGCGGGGGTGCAGCAGCCACGCGGGGTAACCTCCTCCTGGTGGACAATGACTCCAAGATCGTCGAGCTGCTGTCCTGGTTCCTCGGGAACCAGGGCTTCACCGTGCGGGTGGCTGGCTCCTTCGCGGAAGCGCGTGAGCGGCTCGCCGAAGGCCGGCCCGACCTCGTGATCTCGGACGTCGACCTCGGCGTGGAGTCGGCCACGGTGGAGCTGCCCAAGCTCAGCGCGGAGGGTTTGCTGCCGCCGACCCTGGTGGTATCCGGATTCCTGGACGAACCCATTCGCCAGCTGCTCCTGCGCGTCCCCGAGGTGCTGGATTCGCTGCCCAAGCCCTTCGAGTTTCCTGAACTGGAAGCCAAGGTCGTCGCGTGTCTTGCGGGGGAGGTGCAGCGGTCGCTCGAATGGGCCCCGCGGGCGGTGCAGCCCTCCGGATTCACGGTGGAGTCCCGGCCAGAGTGCCAGTCGGAGCGCCTCTCGGCCACCGCCGCGGCGCCGTCCTACGTGCCAGCGCTGGAAGAGGACGATGACGACGAGGGCTGGATCGAGATCAGTCCCGGAGGTTAGGACCGCGGAATGGCCCTGGGAGCGCCCCGGCGACGTAGACTCCGTCCCGTGACCAGATTGACATGGCGAACAGCGGGTGAATCCCATGGGCCGACCCTGATCGGGATCCTCGAAGGCATTCCGGCGGGTCTCTCGCTCGATATCGAGCGGGTGAACGAGGATCTGGCGCGTCGCCAGCTCGGCTATGGCCGCGGCGGCCGCATGCGGATCGAAACCGATCGCGTCGGGATTCTCTCGGGCTGGAAAGGGGGCGTGACGATCGGCTCGCCGATCGCCTTCGAGGTCAAGAACAAGGACAGCGTGATCGAGAAGCTGCCCACGCCGACGAATCCGCGGCCCGGGCACGCGGACCTTGCGGGCTGCCAGAAGTGGGGGCACCGGGACCCGCGGGCGGTCCTCGAGCGCGCGAGCGCGAGGGAGACAGCGGCTCGGGTGGCGGCCGCCGGAATCGTGCGCCAGGTGCTGGAGGCCTTCGGGATCGAGGTTTTTGGCTACCTGACGGGGCTGGGCGGGATCGATTGCCGTCCCGATGGCTGGGAAGCGGCGGGGGAGCGGCGCTCCGAGATCCGGCAGGCGTCGGACTTCTTGAGCCTGGATCCGGAGGCGGATGAGGCCATGCGTCAGGCGGTGGATGCCGCGAAGGAGGCCAAGGACAGTCTCGGCGGGACGTTCGAAGTCCGCGCGGAGGGGCTGCCGCCCGGGCTCGGGAGCTGCGCCAGCGCACAGGAGCGCCTGACGGGTCGTCTGGGCGGGGCGCTCTTCTCGATTCCCGCCATCAAGGGGGTCGAGTTCGGCATCGGTTTCGACGTGGCGGCGCGGCGGGGCAGCGATGTGCACGATCCGATCGTGCCCAGCGGCGCTCCAGGGAACGCCTTCGCCCGGACCACCAACCGCTCCGGCGGACTCGAGGGGGGGATGACCACGGGCGAGCCGCTCTTGATCAGGGCGGCGATGAAACCGATCCCTTCCATCCGTATCGGCATGCCGACGGTCGATCTGCATACGGGCGAGGCCACCGTGGCGACCTACCAGCGCTCCGACGTGACGTCGGTGCCCGCCTGCAGCGTGGTGGGGGAGGCGATGGTGGCACTCGTGCTGGCGGAAGCGTTCCTCGATAAGTTCGGCGGGGACTCGATGGGGCAGGTCGGGGCGGCCCTCGATCACTACCGCGGGGAGCTCCAAAGCCTCGGGAAGCCCCTTGATTGAAGGTCCTCGGAAACTGCCGGGTTATTTTCTGCCTCGCCCCTTGACGTACGGGCGCCGCTCCCTATCCTCCTCCGCTCCAGACAGCGCATCCGCGCCAAAGGACTGCCCGCCAGTGTGGCTCAATTGGCAGAGCAGCTGATTTGTAATCAGCAGGTTGCGGGTTCGAGTCCCGCCGCTGGCTCCAATTTCGCCCCACAGGATGGGTGCCCTCTGGTTCGCTCCTCGCGGCTGGCCTGGCACTCTCGTCCCGTCCACAAGCGACGGGCCGATCGCTCACTCAAAACGCAAACCGACTAGAGGATGACTCGGGAGCACGAAGCTTCCCCGGTCAGGTCTCGGCTCCGCGCCTTGCAGGCGACCCCACAGGGTCGTCCGTCCAGGTCCCTGCGGCCCGGGTTCTGACAGGGCAAGGCACGTGCGCTTGCACCGGCTTTCTCGTCGGTCGTTCACACCGCAGGTTCGGAGCCCCCTCGGGGTCACGCGACTCTGCGGCGTGGGGGAATTCCCGAGCGGCCAAAGGGGTCAGACTGTAAATCTGATGGTTCTGCCTTCGCAGGTTCGAATCCTGCTTCCCCCACCATCTCCCTTCCGGATTCATGCCCGCGTCGATCGCGAGCCTCTTTCTGGGAAGGGCGATCGTCTCCCTGAACGACCTGCGAGAAGCCCCGGTTGCGTCTGAGTGCTGAATTTGCGGGTGTAGTTCAATGGTAGAACGGCAGCCTTCCAAGCTGCACACGGGGGTTCGATTCCCCCCACCCGCTCCATCCTCCACGTCTGGCTCCCACTCTGGCTCTTCGCCCTTCATCGGGCAGTGGCTCGAGCTCAGTCCGACGTTGTCCGTCGCGGTGCTTCGTGCCGCGCAAATCGCTGCTGTAGCTCAGTGGTAGAGCACTTCCTTGGTAAGGAAGAGGTCACGGGTTCAAGTCCCGTCAGCAGCTCCACACCCCAATCAAGCGGAAGGCACTTGTCGTGCCTTTCGTTCGTTCGCTCCTGAGCGGACGTCGTTCCCCGGACCCTCCTTCGCTGAAGGGGCCGGAGCGCGGCGCCCTCGCCCGGGGGCTTCTCTTTTCAATCCCATCGCCCGCATCGCTTCGGCGTCTACCTGATTGTTGGTAGGCGTGGGGGAGGTGCATCTGACTCCGCAACCAGGCGCACATCGCGCCGACCCTGCGGGGCCGCATTCTCGCGGTTACGCCGCGGGGTCAACCTTCGACAAGAGACCAGTAATGGCTAAGGAAGTTTTCGAGAGGAAGAAGGATCACGTGAACGTCGGGACCATCGGTCACGTCGACCACGGGAAGACCACCCTCACCGCCTGTATTTGTCGCCACCAGTCTCAGAAGGGGCTTGCGAAGGCGATGAACTTCGACCAGATCGACAAGGCGCCCGAGGAGAAGGCACGAGGCATCACCATCTCGACGTCGCACGTCGAGTACGAGACGCCGAACCGCCACTACGCCCACGTCGACTGCCCGGGTCACGCGGACTACGTCAAGAACATGATCACGGGTGCCGCCCAGATGGACGGCGCGATCCTCGTGGTTTCCGCCGCTGACGGCCCGATGCCCCAGACCCGCGAGCACATCCTGCTTGCCCGTCAGGTCAACGTGCCCGCCATCGTCGTGTTCATGAACAAGGTCGACCAGGTCGACGACGAGGAACTCCTCGACCTCGTCGAGATGGAGATCCGCGAGCTTCTTTCGAAGTACGAGTTCCCGGGCGACGACATCCCGATCATCCGTGGTTCCGCTCTCGGTGCCGAGAACGCGCTCAACGCCGGCAAGCCGGTCGACGATCCCGCCTTCAAGTGCATCGACGAGCTCATGGAGGCCGTCGACAACTACATCCCGCTTCCCGAGCGTGACGTGGACAAGACCTTCCTCATGCCCGTCGAGGACGTGTTCTCGATCAAGGGTCGTGGTACGGTCGGCACGGGCCGCGTCGAGCGCGGCATCGTCCGCACGGGCGACCCGCTCGAGTTCGTCGGAATGCAGGAAGAGGTCGGAACCACGACCTGCACCGGCGTCGAGATGTTCCAGAAGACGCTCGACGAGGGTCGTGCCGGCGAGAACGTCGGTATCCTCCTCCGCGGTGTCGACAAGAACACCCTCAAGCGCGGCATGGTTCTCGCCAAGCCGGGCACCGTCAAGCCGCACACCGAGTTCGAGTGTGAGGTCTACGTGCTCAGCAAGGAAGAGGGTGGCCGTCACACGCCGTTCTTCTCCGGCTACCGCCCGCAGTTCTACTTCCGCACGACGGACGTGACCGGAACGGCCGACCTCATCGGCGCTGAGATGTGCATGCCTGGCGACAACGTCAAGCTGACCGTCAAGCTGATGACCCAGGTCGCCATGGACGAGCAGCTCCGCTTCGCCATCCGTGAGGGTGGCCGCACCGTCGGTGCAGGCGTTGTGACGAAGGTCATCAAGTGATCTTGCAGGGCGCCGATCTGGCCTCACCCGATACGGGGAGGTGAGGTCGGCGCCCGCGCTTGGTTCGCGCGGGCTCTGCCCCGCGGTCCGCACGCGGTGCCGAGGTGACTCGGGCGTCCGCACCCTTCCACGCTGATGGCCGGCTCTGCCGAGGTGATTCGCCTCCAGTGCTGCCGTCGGCGACCAGACCCAACCCCCTCGCCTCAGAAAAGGCTGCTCCGTTCCGGGGTGGCCAGAGGCACCCCAAGATCGTCCCATGAAGACCAAAGAACGCTACGTCTTCCTCGAGTGCACCGAGTGCCGCGAGCGCAACTACACGACGCACAAGCGTCTGAAGGCCGCGTACAAGCTCGAGAAGAAGAAGTTCTGCAACATGTGCCGCAAGCACACGTCGCACCGGGAAAAGAAGCTCTGACGACAGCCGGTTGAGCGCCCGGCCCTCCCGCATGGCGGTCCATACCGCCGCGGGGTCAGCCAAGTACCTCATCCGGACTTCGCCAAGACTTCCTCTCTCCACGACCCACACCGCAACTCACCCCACCTCACCTACACCATGGCATACCGCAAGGATCAAGGGCGCTTGGCGCGCATGGCGACATTCTGGTCGCTCGCTGTCCTGCTTGCCTACGGCTGCATTCGCATGCGGACCGAGCTTTCGGGCCTGTTCCCGGATTCGATGGGGAAGGGGATCGGTGGCATGACGCTGCCGCTGGTGGGCATGGAGCTGAGCCCGGCTCTCCTCCTGTCGATCGCGTCCTTCGTCATCGGGCTCTGGTTCCTGAACCGCACGCTCGAGAAGCCGAAGAACGCGGACCTGCTCATCGAGACCGAAGCCGAGCTTCGCAAGGTGACCTGGCCCACGCTCGATGAGACCATCGACGGTTCGATCGTCGTGATGGTGGTCGTGATCTTCTTGATGGTGTTCATGGCGAGCGCCGACTTCATCCTGGGTGAGGTCTTCACCCGCATCATCACGGGTCAGGCATAAGCGAATGGCGTACAAGTGGTACTTCCTTCGCTGCCAGTCGGGCCGCGAGAAGCGAATCAGGGACAACGCGATCCATCGGATCAAGATCGCCGGCGTCGACGACGTCGTGGCCCAGGTCTTGATGCCCTTCAAGATCGTCCAGGACATGAAGCGCGGCAAGAAGCGCACGGTGGAGGAGAAGCTGTACCCCGGCTACCTCATGGTCCAGGCTGATCTCGAGGGCGCCGACGAAACGCAGATCAACAAGGCACGCGCCACGCTCCGTGGCATCGACGGGCTCCGGGACTTCCTGGGGACCGGCGGCGAGCCCACTCCGATCTCTGAAGCAGAGGTCACTGAGATCCTCTCGCTCATGACGGATTCCGAAACGCGCCCTCAGGTGACGATCGGTCTCTCGAAGGGGGAGCAGGTCAAGATCAACACGGGGCCGTTCGACGGCTTCGATGGAACGGTAGAGGAAGTCAACGCTGACAAGGGCACGGTCCGGGTCATCGTCACGATCTTCGGACGCCCCACGCCCGTGGACCTCAAGTACTGGGAAGTGGACAGCGTCGCCTGATGCTGCTCACCCCGAGAAGGCCCGTTTCCCCGGGAACACCTGGTCCTCCTCGACTCGACCGAAAACAGCCCCATTCATTCACAAGGTGATCCGCCTGGAAGGAAGCTCCTTCCGCTGCGGTGAATCTCTCGACCAAAGACAGCGATAGCCACCCGCCACATTCAGTGGCACCACCACGGAAGCGGGGAATCACCCGAACCGATATGGCCAAAGAAATCACAGGCAAGATCAAACTGCAGTGCCCGGCCGGGCAGGCGACACCAGCGCCGCCGGTGGGTCCCGCCCTCGGTGCGAAAGGCGTCAACATCGCCGAGTTCGTCAAGCAGTTCAACGATCGCACGCGCGACCAGATGGGGATGACCATCCCCGTCGAGATCACGGTCTACAAGGACCGCTCGTTCGATTTCATTCTGAAGTCGCCCCCGGCGGCCGTGCTGCTCAAGAAAGCCGCTGGCGTCGAGAGTGGTGCGAGTGAAGTCGGCACCCAGATCGTCGGTACGGTGACGCGCGCTCAGATTGAAGAGATCGCGAAGATCAAGCTGGGCGACCTGAACGCCCGGGACATCGCTCACGCGAGCCTGATCATCGAAGGCACCGCACGTTCGGCTGGCATCAAGGTCGAGGGCTGATTCAATGGCAAAGCATAGTAAGCGCTTCCGCGAAGCAGTGGCCAAGGTAGACCGCTCCCAGAACTACTCGGCGAACGCCGCGTTCGATCTTCTGAAGAGCCTTCCCGCGCCCAAGTTCGACGAGACGGTGGAGATCGCCGTCCGCCTCGGCATCGACCCGCGCAAGACGGACCAGCTGGTCCGCGGTGCCGTGTCGCTTCCGAAGGGTCTCGGTAAGACCGTCAAGGTCGTCGTCTTCGCAGAAGGCGACAAGGCCGATGCGGCTCGCGAAGCGGGCGCCGACGAAGTGGGCTCCGACGATCTCGCTGCCAAGATCCAGGGTGGCTGGATGGACTTCGACGTCGTGATCGCCAGCCCCGACATGATGAAGCACGTCGGTAAGCTCGGTAAGGTGCTCGGCCCGCAGGGCAAGATGCCTTCGCCCAAGAGCGGCACGGTCACCCCGAACGTTGCGCAGGCAGTGGAGGAGTTCAAGGCTGGTAAGGTCGAGTTCCGTACCGACGCTGGCGGCAACATCCACGCGCCCCTCGGCAAGCGTTCGTTCTCCACGGACGACCTCGTCGAGAACATGACCGCGTTCATGACTCACCTCGCCGGTATGCGTCCGTCGGCCGTCAAAGGCACGTTCGTTCGCCGCGTGAGCGTTTCCACGACCATGGGCCCCGGCGCCTTCATCGAGTACGGAGGCTGATCCAATGCCGAACATCGTCAACAAAATGGTCGTTCGCGAACTCGAAGAGGAGTTCAAGGACGCCGAGGGCATGGTCCTCGTTTCTTTCGGCGGACTGACCGTCGAAGAGTCGGACGCCCTGCGCGGCCAGCTCGCTGAGAAGAACATCAGCTTCAAGATGGTGCGCAACAGCCTCGCGAGGCGCGTGCTGGCCGAGAAGAACCTGACGTTCCTGGACAAGTCCACGCTGAAAGGCAACACGGGAGTCGCGTACGGCGACGCCGAGGCTGCGATCAACGCGGCCAAGATCTTCGACGACAAGGCCGTCCGCAAGGCGGGCAAGGTCACGTTCAAGGGCGGAGTCCTCGAGGGCAACGCGCTGGACGCCCAGAGCGCCAAGGCGCTCGCGGATCTTCCTGATCGTGACACCCTGCACGCCATGCTGCTCGGGGTCATCTCCGGTCCGGCCCGCGGTCTCGCGACGGTCATCAACGCCGTCCCGAGCGGTGTCGCCCGAGTCATCCAAGCCCATGTGGACGAGGGTTCGGCCGAGTAGATCGTCAGATCGCCTCGACCGACTCCAACCCAAGTCCGCGCCGCTCGCGCTTCTTTCCCGGGTTCATGCCCGGGGGGAGCGCACTGGCGGCACCCCTTTTCCTTCCACGGCCCGCGCGCTCGTCGCGCAGGTCGATCTCGACCACCAAGTCAATTTTCAGACTGCCTAACGGCAAACCTCCCTAGGAATCCAACGATGTCCGAAGAAACCACCGTCGAGCTCGAGCCCGAGCTCCAGACCATTGCTGACAAGCTGGACGGCCTCACGCTCCTTCAGGCTTCGAAGCTCGTCAAGGCCCTCGAAGAGAAGTGGGGCGTCAGCGCCGCTGCCCCCGCTGGCGGCATGATGATGGCTGCTCCGGCCGCCGAAGCCGCTGAAGAGAAGACCGCGTTCAACGTGATCCTCGAGGCCGCTGGCGACAAGAAGATCCAGGTCATCAAGGAAGTCCGCGCCATCACCGGCCTGGGCCTCAAGGAAGCCAAGGAAATGGTCGACGGCGCTCCGAAGCCCGTCAAGGAAGGCGTCACCAAGGACGAGGCCGAAGAGCTCAAGAAGGCTCTCGAGGCTGCCGGCGCCACCGTCAAGATCGACTGATCAGGTTCCTCCGGGTGCCGTCGGGTCTCCAGGCTCCCATCGTGCTTCCCGTCGTTCGGCTCGTCCGATCGAAGGGAGAGGCCCGGTGTGGTTACCTGCGCCCCTGCGGAAGCCGGAGGTATCGGACGCTGTCTTGGCCATCGGCCGCGCAAACACGGACCTCCGGGTCGGTGGGGGAGTTCCAGAGGAATCTGGATCTTCCTAGCAAAGTTGATGCCGAAAGGGTTCCGCTCCAGGCCCGACGTTCCTATTCTTTGGGGCGTCGGGCTCCGTCATGGGGCCGACGAGCTATTCGCTTGACCGACAGGAACTCCCCGCACCGCACTTCGAATGTGACTCCCGAGCCAGCTCTGCTGTCCCGGGTATCTGCCTTTCTGGGCTTCTTTGGGCACTCTGATCCCCCTCGTGCCCTACGTAGTGGGTCTGGCCACCCCCCTCTGGACCCGCCCCGGGTCATCGGCCTCCCCAGGTCTTCGTCCGGTTCGTCCGTTCGCTGAACTCATTTGCCAGGCGCTTTCGGGCTTCGGATCCGCGGATTCGAGGCCGGTCCCCCCCCAACCTCCATCGGCTCACTGATCCCTGTCGCCTCGGTTTTCGACCGCGTCGGCTGGATCCGCCCCCCGGGCGCGCTTCGCCCTCCGCTCCAATTCGTTCTCGGCCTGCCCCGTCAAACGGCCAGGTCACTCTTGCCCTCCTGGATCGTCTGCTCCTCTCCGTCTCCTGTCCGCTCCGAAGAGTCCCCGCCGAGAGGCGAGGCGTTTCGGGATGGCCTGGGCCTGCGAGGATGTCCGCGACCCTTGCGCGCAGCCCCTGGACGCTCCTCCAAGCGCTCCACCGAGGGGGAGTCCGTTCTCGCCAGCGCCAGACGCGTCTGCCGGCGAAGCGCTCCCTCCCGAACCCGCTCTGATTGCACATGATCGTCAACCGCACCGGCCGCATGGTCGAGCAGTCGGCCGAAGTACGAAACTTCGGCCGGGTAAAAGAGATCGTTCCGCTGCCCAACCTGGTCGAGATTCAGACCAAGGCTTTTGAGGCATTCCTGGCTCCGGACCTCGCGTCCGGCGCTCGGGAGGCGCAGGGGCTCGAAGCCCTCCTGCGGGAGATCTTCCCGATCTACTCGTACGACCGCACGATGTGCCTCGAGTACGTCGGCTACGAACTCGGTCGTCCCCGCTACGACATCGACGAGTGCCGCAAGCTCCGCATGAGCTACGGCTACCCGTTCAAGGTGCGCTTGCGCCTCGTCAAGCCGGAGCCGGTGGAGGAAGAGGTCTACCTCGGCGAGATCCCGATCATGCTGGGTGGCGGCGAGTTCGTCATCAACGGCTCCGAGCGAGTCATCGTCAGCCAGCTCCACCGCTCCCCGGGCGTGGACTTCCTGATCGATGCGACGTCGACGGATCGTGATCTGCATTCGTGCTGGATCATCCCGGAGCGCGGTTCGTGGGTCGAGCTGAACGTCACCAAGAAGGAGGCGCTCAGCGTCCGCATCGACCAGAGCGGCAAGTTCAGCGCCGTGACGTTCCTGCGGGCCCTCGACGAGAGCCTTGGAACGGACCAGGCGCTCCTGCGCCAGTTCTACCCGACGAAGGTCGTCAAGAAGACGAAGTCGCAGACCGCGAACGCCTACGCGAAGAAGATCACCGACCGCATCGCGGTGGGTGACATCGTCGTGCTGAAGACCGGCGAGGTGCTTGTGCCCTCCGGCATGCCGATCCCGGAGACGGCAGCCCTCGAAATCGCGGGCGGGGACCTGGCCGAGGTCGAGGTGGTGGACGCGGATCCCCAGGACCTCGACATGCTCATCATCAACTCGCTCCATGACGAGCCGTCGGTGAAGAGCCACGAGGACGCCCTCGTCAAGATCTACGGGCGGTTGCGCCCCGGCAACCCGCCGCAGATCGAGAAGGCGCGTGAACTCTTCCACGAGAAGTTCTTCGACGTCCAGCGCTACCGCCTGGGCCGCGTCGGCCGCTTCCGCCTGAACCGTAAGTTCGATCAGGACAGCACCGAGAAGATCCAGGTCCTCAAGCCCGAGGACATCGTGAACTCGGTCAAGTACCTGATGGAGCTGCGCGCCGGCCGCGGCGAGATCGACGATATCGACAACCTCGGCAACCGCCGTGTGCGGACGATCGCCGAACTGGCGGGGGAGGAGTTCCGGAAGGGTCTTCTGAAGCTTCGTCGGACCGCCCAGGAGCGGATGAACCTGGAGGCGCCGGAGACGGTGTCGCCGCGGACGCTCATCAACTCCAAGACGTTCTCCAGCGCCGTCGACTACTTCTTCGGTCGCTCCGAGCTGAGCCAGGTCGTCGACCAGGCCAACCCGCTGAGCCAGCTCACCCACGAGCGCCGTCTTTCGGCCCTCGGCCCGGGTGGTCTCAACCGGAAGCGCGCGGGCTTCGACGTCCGCGACGTGCACCTGTCGCACTACGGCCGCCTCTGCCCGATCGAAACGCCGGAAGGCGCGAACATCGGTCTGATCTCGTCGCTCGCGATGTACGCGACCCTCGACGAGTACGGCTTCCTGACGACGCCTTACCGCCGCGTCGAGAACGGCGTGCTCACCGACAAGGTCGACTTCCTCCGCGCGGATGAAGAGACCGGCAAGGTGATGGCGCCGATCGACGTCGAACTCGACGAGAACAACAAGATTCTCTCGAAGCGCGTGCTGGCCCGTAAGGACGGCGACAACCTCGAGGTTCCGCCGACCGAGGTCGACTACGTCGACGTCTCGCCGAAGCAGATCATCGGCGTGTCCGCCGCGCTGATCCCGTTCCTCGAGCACGACGACGCCAACCGCGCGCTCATGGGATCGAACATGCAGCGCCAGGCAGTGCCGCTCCTGATCCCCGAGGTGCCGATCGTCGGCACCGGCATGGAGAAGGCGGTGGCCCAGAACTCGAACATGCCGATCTTCGCCAAGCGCGCCGGCGTCGTCGAATACGTGGACAGCCGCGTGATCATCGTCGGGGACGACGAGTATCACCAGCAGAAGTTCCGCGGCATGAACGAGCGCACGACGCAGAACCACCGTCCGGTGGTGCACGTCGGCGACGAGGTCGTCGAAGGCCAGCTGCTGGCCGACGGTGCATCGACCGAGGGCGGCGAACTCGCGCTCGGTAAGAACCTCCTCGTGGCGTTCATGACCTGGGACGGCTTCAACTACGAGGACGCTATCCTCGTGTCGGAGCGCCTCGTGAAGGACGACGTGTTCACGTCGATCCACATCGAGGAGTACGAGGTCGAGATCCGCGAGACCAAGCTCGGCAAGGAAGAGTTCACCCGGGACATCCCGAACGTGGGCGAGAAGGCGCTGGCCAACCTCGACGAGGGCGGCATCGTCCGGATCGGGACGTTCGTCGAGGCTGGCGACGTCCTCGTCGGTAAGGTCGCACCGAAGAGCAAGAGCGAGCTGACCCCCGAGGAGAAGCTGCTCCACGCCATCTTCGGTAAGGCCGGCGTCGACGTGAAGAACGCGTCGCTGACGATGCCCCCGGGCACGCGCGGCGTCGTGATCGACGCGCACAAGTTCTCGCGCCGCGTGAACCTGACGGACGCCGAGCGGACGAAGGCCCTGGGCGTCATCCGCGACGCCGAGAAGGAGTTCCTTCGCGCGCTCCGCGCCTACACGCGCCAGCTCCTGGACGACGTCCAGAGCACGCTGGGTCTCGTCATCGACGACGACCTCACCGGCAAGCCGTTCAACCTCGACGACACGTCGACGTACGACGAGCTTCGCCGCGTCAAGATCCTCTGCTTGGCGGCCTCCGAGGAGCACGACGACAAGAAGAAGCGCGACGAAGCTCTGCAGCTCATCCACGAGTTCCAGAACAAGATCGACAACAAGGAAGCCGAGAAGAACAAGATCGTGAACCGCCTCAGCCGCGGCGACGAACTTCCGACCGGCGTCCTCGAGATGGTCAAGGTCTACGTCGCCACCAAGCGGAACCTTTCCGTCGGCGACAAGATGGCTGGCCGTCACGGCAACAAGGGTGTGATCTCGAAGATCTGCCCGGTCGAGGACATGCCGTACCTCGAAGACGGTACTCCGGTCGACATCGTGCTGAACCCGCTCGGCGTTCCGTCACGAATGAACGTGGGGCAGATCCTCGAGACGCACCTCGGCATGGCGGCTGCCAAGCTGGACGTGCGCTGCGCGTGCCCGGCGTTCAACGGCGCCAAGGAAGAGGAGATCGAAGCTCTGCTGATCGAGGCGGACATGCCGACCACCGGCAAGTTCCAGCTCATGGATGGCCGCACCGGCGAGGCGTTCGAGCAGAACGTCACGGTGGGGGTCATGTACATGCTGAAGCTGCACCACCTCGTCGACGAGAAGGTCCACGCCCGTGCGACCGGTCCCTACAGCCTCATCACTCAGCAGCCCCTCGGCGGCAAGGCGCGCTTCGGCGGCCAGCGCTTCGGGGAGATGGAAGTGTGGGCGCTCGAGGCCTACGGCGCGGCGGCGATCCTTCAGGAGCAGCTGACCGTCAAGTCGGACGACGTCGATGGCCGGACCAAGATCTACGAGTCGATGGTCAAGGGTCTCAACATCCTCGAGCCGGGTACGCCCGTCTCCTTCGAAGTTCTCACGAACGAGATCCGTGGCCTCGGCCTCAACATGGAACTCCACAAGAAAGCCGTTCTGTGAGAGCGAGCGGGCAGCGACACGTCGCTGGCAGAACCGCTTCCTTGTCATCTCTCTGGCCCATCCGCTGACGCGGATGGAGCAGCCTGGGCCCCGCTTTCGGGACGCTGGATAGCTCCGGCCCAGGCCACACCGATCACTGATGCTCAGGCATCGGTCCCCGAGCGGGGCCCTTCACCGCTCGACCCCTTAGAGGAACGACCCATGACGCTTGCAGACGCCAAGTACAACCGCATCAACGACTACGGCAGCGTGACCATCGCGCTCGCCTCGCCCGAAGACATTCGGAGCTGGTCGTATGGCGAGGTCAAGAAGCCCGAGACCATCAACTACCGTACGTACCGCCCCGAGCGCGACGGACTTTTCTGCGAGCGCATCTTCGGCCCGGAAAAGGACTGGGAGTGCTCGTGCGGAAAGTACAAGGGCATCAAGCACAAGGGCATCGTCTGTGACAAGTGTGGCGTCATGGTCACGCACAGCCGGGTGCGCCGGAAGCGCATGGGCCACATCAACCTGGCCGCGCCGACCGCTCACATCTGGTTTTTCAAGGCCATGCCGAGCCGTCTCGGCAACCTCCTCGGCTGTAAGGTCGCGAGCCTCGAGCGCGTCATTTACTTCCAGGACTACATGGTCGTGGATCCGGGTGATACGCCCATGGAGCAGTTCCAGCTCCTGACGGAGGAGGAGTACCGCGCCGCCCGCGCGAAGTACGGCTCCGAGTTCGACGCCGACATGGGCGCCGAGGCCGTCAAGAAGATCCTGCGCACGCTGGACCTCGAGATGCTGTCCGAAGAGCTCCGCGAGGAGCTCAAGGCCACGCGTTCGAAGCAGCGCATGAAGGACATCACGAAGCGCCTCGGCACCGTCGAGATGCTCCGCGACTCCGGCAACGATCCCGAGTGGATGATCCTGGACGTGGTTCCGGTCATCCCGCCGGACCTGCGCCCGCTGGTTCTGCTCGACTCGGGTAACTTCGCGACCAGTGACCTCAACGACCTGTACCGCCGGCTGATCAACCGGAACAACCGCCTCAAGAAGCTTCTGGACCTGAACGCCCCCGAGGTGATCATCCGGAACGAGAAACGGATGCTCCAGCAAGCGGTCGACGCGCTGTTCGACAACGGCCGCTGCCGTCGTCCGGTGCTCGGTTCGTCGAACCGTCCGCTCAAGTCGCTGACGGACATGATCAAGGGCAAGCAGGGTCGCTTCCGCGAGAACCTGCTCGGCAAGCGCGTGGACTACTCCGCGCGTTCCGTGATCGTCGTCGGCCCCGAGCTTCGCCTGACCCAGTGCGGTCTGCCGAAGAAGGTGGCGCTGGAGCTCTTCCAGCCGTTCATCATCCGTCGCCTGAAGGAACTCGGCCAGGCCGACACCATCAAGTCGGCGAAGCGCATGCTGGAGCGTCGTGACGACGACGTCTGGGACATCCTGGAGGAGGTCATCCGCGACCACCCCGTGCTGCTCAACCGCGCGCCGACGCTGCACCGAATGGGCATCCAGGCGTTCGAGCCGAAGCTCATCGAGGGCAACGCCATCCGTCTGCACCCGCTCGTCTGCGGCGGCTTCAACGCCGACTTCGACGGCGACCAGATGGCCGTCCACCTGCCGCTCTCCTACGAAGCGCAGATCGAGGCGTCGACGCTGATGCTCTCGAGCAACAACGTCTTCTCGCCGTCGAACGGTTCGCCGATCATCTCGCCGTCCCAGGACATGGTGCTCGGGATCTTCTATCTGACGATGAACCCGATCAGCATGCCGGAGAAGCTGCAGACGTTCTCGTCGGAGTCGGAGCTGTTCCTGGCGTACGGCCACGGGCATGCCACGACCCAGAAGGCCGTGCGGGTGCGCTTCAAGGCGGGGTCGGCCATCAAGTTCGGCCGCGACGACGAGCCCGTCATGGTGAACAAAGACGGCAAGGCCGTCATGCCGGTCAAGGCGGACGAAACGCCGGGCGCTCCGGAGTACGTCGTGACGACGGTCGGCCGTGCGATCTTCAACGACATCCTTCCCGAGGGGATGCCGTTCTACAACTACGAGCTCAACAAGAAGGCGATCCAGGCGCTCATCAGTGACTGTCATCACCTTCTGGGCCGGGACGCGACGCTGCGCCTGCTCGATGACCTCAAGAACCTGGGGTTCAAGTCGTCGACGCGCGCCGGTCTTTCGTTCGGCAAGAACGACGTCCGGATCCCGGACAGCAAGGTGGCGATGCTCGCGGAGTCCGAGGCCGAGATCGACAAGATCGAGGCGAGCTTCAACAAGGGCGTCATCACCGATGGTGAGCGCTACCTGAAGATCATCGACCTCTGGACGGAGGCGCGCGAGAAGATCGGTGCCATCCTGATGGGGGAGCTGTCCCACGACATGAACGCCGAAACCGGCTACGTCAACCCGATCTACTGCATGGTGACGTCGGGCGCCCGTGGTTCCGTCGACCAGATCCGCCAGCTCGGTGGTATGCGCGGCCTGATGGCAAAGCCGTCCGGAAAGATCATCGAGACGCCGATCAAGGCCAACTTCCGTGAAGGCCTGAAGGTGCTCGAGTACTTCTCGTCCACCCACGGGGCGCGGAAGGGTCTGGCGGATACGGCGCTCAAGACAGCCGACGCCGGCTACCTGACGCGGAAGCTGACGGACGTCGCGCAGAACGTTGTGATCACGCAGGACGACTGCGGCACGATGGGCAGCACCACGAAGACGATCGTCTACAAGGGCGATCGCGTGGCGGTGAGCCTGGCCCAGGGGATCAAGGGTCGTATCGCCCGCGATACGATCATCGACCCGGTCACCGAGGAGATCCTCGTTCGCGAGAACGAGGTCATCACCGGCGACATCGCGATGGCGATCGAGGCCCACGGCCACGAGAAGATCCGCGTGCGAAGCCCGCTGACCTGCGAGGCGCCGCTCGGCGTCTGTGCGCGCTGCTACGGCATGGACCTCGCGAGGAATCAGCTGGTCGAGCGCGGTCTTGCCGTCGGTATCATCGCGGCGCAGTCGATCGGCGAGCCGGGTACCCAGCTCACGATGCGTACGTTCCACATCGGTGGTACGGCCTCGCGATCCATCGAGGACAGCGAGATCAAGATCAAGCGCGGCGGCAAGGTCCAGTACCACGCCCTGCGTGCCGTGACGAACAAGACCGGTGAGACGATCGTGCTCAACCGGAACGGTGAGATCCTGCTGCTGGACGACAAGGGCCGTGAAATCGATCGCTACTCGATCCCGACCGGATCGACGATCCTCGTGAAAGAGGGAGCCGAGATCGAGGCCGGTGAAGTCCTGTGCCGCTGGGACCCGCACCACGTTCCGATCATCACCGAGTTCGAGGGCAAGGTTCGCTACGAGGATCTCGTCGAGGGTAAGACGCTCAAGATCGAGCGTGACGCGCGTCGCAAGGCGGCCCGTCGCCAGGTGACCGAGCACAAGGGTGATCTTCACCCGCAGCTCGTCATCGAGGACAAGAACGGCGAGATGCTCGCGATCTACCCGATCCCGGAGAAGGCCTACATCGAGATCGATGACGGCACCAAGATCGGTCGTGGTGAACTCCTGGCGAAGTCGTCGCGTGAAGCGACGGGTACCCAGGACATCACCGGTGGTCTTCCGCGGGTGACCGAACTCTTCGAGGCGCGTCGTCCGAAGGAGCCCGCGGTGATGAGCGAGATCGACGGCGTCGTCGAACTCGGCGATCGCAAGCGCGGCAAGCGCACGGTCATCGTTCGTGCCCTCGGCGCGAACGGCGAGGTCATCGAGGAGCACGAGCACGCTGTGCCGCAGGGCAAGCACCTTCGCGTCCACAAGGGCGACGAGGTGCGAGCCGGCGAGCCGCTCGTCGACGGGCCGCTCTACCCGGAGGACATGCTTCGCATCAACGGCGAGGAGTCGGTGCAGGCCTACCTGCTCGGCGAGGTGCAGAACGTGTACCGCTCGCAGTCGGTGACGATCGATGACAAGCACATCGAGACGATCCTGTCGCAGATGATGCGCAAGGTGCAGGTCAACGAGCCGGGAGACTCGGAGTTCCTCCCGGGCGCCGTCGTCGACAAGTACAAGTTCCGCCGCGAGAACGAGCGACTCCGCAAGGACCGCCGCAAGCCCGCGACCGGACAGACGCTGCTCCTCGGTATCACGAAGGCATCGCTCTCCTCGGACTCGTTCATCTCGGCCGCGTCCTTCCAGGAGACGACCAAGGTGCTGACCGAGGCCGCCATCGGCGGCAAGCGCGACTACCTCGTGGGCCTCAAGGAGAACGTCATCCTCGGCCACATGGTTCCGACGGGCACGGGCTTCCGGGATCACTACCGGACCCGAGTCAAGAAGAACATCGACTTCGGCGAGATCGGCACGGGCACCGGTACGGTGTCCTTCGGGAGCGCAGGCGTCGACGACGCGATGGAAGACATGCTCTCGGTGGACGCCGCGGCGGCCGCCCTCGGGGTGGACCCCTCGCGCCTCTCGGGCGGGGGTATGGGCCTTCCGGTCTCGAACAAGGCGCTCGTGATCGACGACGATGACGAAGATGACTTCGACGACGAGGACGGCACCGCCGACGACTCGATGGGCGATTCGGCGGAGTCTGGCGCGGCCAGTGCCGGCTGAGCCGAGAGGCAGGTCGCCCCACCCGGCGACCTGCCGCTGCCTCGAAAAGTAGCCGCAAAGGCGGCCATAGACCCAGTTTTCAGCCCCCGGCGGGCCAGACGCATCAAGTCTGGCCCAGGTGGGGTTGACCCGTGAATTTCCCTCCGTACACTCTTACGCCGCTCCGCTGTTTTTGGCCCTTCGGCCGCCGCGGGGGCGATCCCTCAGTAACGCGATGCCCACAATCAACCAGCTCATCCGCAAGGGGCGCACGAAGCCCGTCAAGCGGTCCAAGTCGCCCGTTCTCGAGTCCTGCCCGCAGAAGCGCGGCGTGTGTCTCCAGGTGAAGACCCAGACGCCGAAGAAGCCGAACTCGGCTCTCCGGAAGATCGCCCGTGTCCGCCTTTCGAACGGCAAGGAAATCACGGCCTACATCCCCGGTGAGGGTCACAACCTCCAGGAGCACTCGGTGGTCCTGGTCCGCGGCGGTCGCGTGCGTGACCTCCCCGGTGTTCGCTACCACATCCTCCGCGGAACGCTCGACACCTCGGGTGTCGATGGTCGCCAGCAGAGCCGTTCCAAGTACGGGTCGAAGAAGCCCAAGAAGTAAGCCCAACCCCCCCGGGTTGCGGAGGTCCCAGCGGACGGCGCCGTGTTTCATCGCGTCACGCCGCCCTCCTCTCCCTCGGGCGCTTTCCTTATCGGATAGCTGCCCCTGACCGCCGCCCCGGACCGGCTCCAGAACTCAAGAGACCAATATGCCCCGTAACTTCAAGTCAACCGCTCACTTCGTCAAGCCTGACCCCAAGCTTGACTCACCGCTCGCGTCCAAAGTGGTCAACCAGATCATGCAGGACGGCAAGAAGAGCACCGCTCAGTCCGTTCTCTACAAGGCCCTCGACGTCGCGCTCGGCAAGCTCACCGACGTGGAAGGCGAGAGCAACGAAGAGAAGCAGGTGAACATCCTCACCAAGGCCATCGAGAACGCGAAGCCGAACGTCGAGGTTCGCTCCAAGCGTGTCGGTGGTGCTAACTACCAGGTCCCGCGCGAGGTCAAGAAGGCTCGTCAGCAGTCGCTGGCGATCCGCTGGCTCGTGACGAACAGCCGCAAGAAGAAGGGCAAGCCGATGCACCTGCGACTCTCGGAAGAGCTCGTGGACGCGTACAACGGCACCGGCGCCTCCGTCACGTGGAAAGAGAACATCCACAAGATGGCGGAAGCGAACAAAGCCTACGCGCACTTCGCGCGCTAAAGCGCGCTCGTTGATGTTTCTGGCCCATCCCCTGACGGGGATGGAGCGTGCGCGCGTCTGGGTGTCCTGGGTCTTCGATATCTCGGGCTCGCTTTTGGCTCGGTTTGTCGGGCTGATGTCTAGGAGCGTCGACTGTGTTTGGCAGGGGAAGCCCCGCTCGGAGAGATCCGGGTGGGGCTTCTTCGCTTTGGGGCTGGGGCTGGGGCTGGGGCTTGGGCTGGGGCTTGGGCTGGGGCTTGGGCTGGGGCTTGGGCTGGGGCTTGGGCTGGGGCTGGGGCTGGGGCTGGGGCTTGGGCTTTGGCTGGGGGCGTGGTGGGGTGGCCTCGAAGAACTTTCTCAAGGGCTCTGGGAGAAGGGTCGATGGGTTCTGGTGTGGACTCTTTTCCTCTCTCCGGAAAGTGTGGTCGGGGTCGGGCTGGCTTCACCATGATCGAACTCAGCGTTTCGGTGGCGGTTCTTGTCACCGTTCTGCTGGCCTCGATGCAGGGCAATCTCTCCGCTCAGCGGTTGTCGTCCGACGCGATCGAGACCCAGCGGGCGGTTCGGGTCATGGAAGCGGCTCGGGCCTTGCTCGAGGATGCGGACGTGGCGGATGTCGCGGATGTGGGGGGCGCGGTCGAGCCTGGATTGGCGCTGAACCTGGTGGGGGTACTGGACGGGCAGAGCGTCGTCTATTCGCTCCCTGACTGGGTTCCTGGGACCCCTGTCCCGTCTCCGCTCGGCGTTCGACTGACATTGACCTGGACCTCGGGTCTCGGGCAAGCGCGCTCCTATTCCGTCCTGGATGCGGTTCGATGAGGAAGCACTCTTCGAAAGGGGGGTTCATGCTCCTCGAGATCATGATCACCCTGTCGATCTTCGCGGGACTCCTCACCATGTTCGCGCTGTCTCTGGACACGGCGGAGGACGACCGAGGGTTCCAGGAGCACCTCGACCTGGTACGAGAGGATGCTCAGAAGGTCCTGCTGGAGGTTCGAGAGGTGCTCAGCCAGACGCAGGTCGTCTCCGGGTTCCCGATCGTCTTCCCCGGCAACACGATCGGCGCCGCCTTTCCGGCTCTCGTCCACGGCCCGGCCAACGTCAATCCGCCAACGCCCCAGTGCCAGGAGCTCGCGTTCCTGACGCCGAGCGACGCCGATGGCGACGGCTGGCCCGATACGAACGCCGGTGGATCGATCGCCTGGTCCGGAAATCCGGCGGCGGTGACCTGCGTCGGGAATGCCGACGGCACCAACCGAGTGCGCCTCGTGGCCGCGAACGGCGCGGCCCGGGTGCTGTCCCGAAGGATTCGCAGCATCGTCATCGATGACTCCGCCAGCACCGGATTCACCATCCCACTGAGCGCCCTGCGCATCACCGTTTACTACGACCGCGATCCGGAGCGGCCCAACCTGCCGGCTGAATCGCTCCAGACGACGCTGCTCCTCTCCAGGGACGATCTCCTCCCGTGAAGCTCCCCATCTCCCCCTCGAACCCATCACGTCGAAACAGCGGCGTGGTGCTCATCTGGTCCGTCTTCGCCGCGATTCTGATCCTCGGGTCGACGTTCGTGACCGCGACGCTCTCTCGAACGGCGAACCTGCGAGCGCAGCTCGCGGTCAAGCGTGGCGGCGCCGAGGCCCTGAGCCACGCCGCCGTGGAAGCCGCCATGGAGTCGATCCGGACGCACCTGCGCAGGAACCAGGAGCCGCCCGTTACGGGCACCTTCACCGTGGACGGCGAGGTCGCGACCTACACGATCCAGCGCGAGGCTGCGCCGCTCAACCAGCGCACGGTGGGCGGGCTCCAGCAGTTCGGCTCGATCTTCCGGGTGGTGGGAACCGGGACCGTCGGGGACATCACGAAGTCGACGCGTCGGATGGCTCGCGCCTCCGTGATCCCGGTCTTCCAGTTCGCGATCTACTACGAGAACGACCTTGAGTTCTTCAATCCGGCGCCCTGGGAGATCAAGGGCCGCATCCACTGCAACTCGGACATCTACGTCAGAGTCCAGGCTCCCCTGACGTTCGACACGAACTACCTCCACTGCGCGGGGTCCTTCTATGGGCGTGCGCCGCACGCCACCTGGGCGCCGATCGCGGGCGTGGAGCCCACGATTCGCCGCTGGGTCGCGGATCCGTTCGATCCTTCCGCCTGGGCCGACTGGTCCGCGCTTCCGATCGTCGAGACCTACGCAGCCTCGGGCGTCACGACTTCCGGCGGACTGGACACCGACTTCACCGGCGCTGACCTCAACGGCGACGGTGACTTCACCGACGCGAACGAGTACGCCTCCTTCCTCGCGGGGACGGTCGGACTCTTCGGTCCCACGGGCGGCGGGCCGGAGTCGACGCTGATGACCTCCGAGCACGGCGTGCTGCCGCTGGCGCCTCCCGAGGCCGAGGACTTCTCTCCGTTCACGCCGACCGTCGGCGGCGACTTCGTCTACGACCCCGTGGCCGACGCGTACACTCCGGTGACGCCAGGCTCCGGCACGCACTCGATGGGTAGCTACCACAAGGAGGCGGGCCTCGTCATCCGGACCCTCCCCGACGGCACGTGGAGCGCGCGCGACGAGACCGGCGCTGACCTGACGGCGGCCATTGCGTCCGCCGTCACCTCGGGCTCGATCTACGACACGCGTCAGGCCGCCGACGGCCCCGGCTCGCTGCAGCAGCTCGAGCTCGACCTCGGCGCACTCGCGGCCTCCGGCCACTTCCCGGCCAACGGCCTCATCTACATGGTCGGCGAGGGCGCGGGCACCGGCACGGACGCCAAGGCGTTCACCCTGAAGAACGGCGCGACGCTGCCGAGCGGCCTGACCGTCGTCACGCCCAACTCCATCTACCTGCAGGGCGACTACAACACGAACTCGCCCAAGCCCGCTTCGCTCATCGCCGACGCCGCGAATCTGCTCTCGAACGCCTGGGACAACTCCAAGACTCCGGGCACGCTTCCGACAGCGACCGAGACGACCTACAACGTCTCGATCATCGCAGGGGACACGCCTTCCACGTCCTCAGGAACGAACGGGGGACCGCACAACCTACCGCGTCGTCACGAGGACTGGACGGGCGTCAACGAGTACCTCAACGGCTCGATCGTCTGCCCGTTCCGATCCCAGTACGCCACGGCCGACTTCGTCCTCGGCGGGAACTACTACTTCCCGCCGGATCGCTTCTGGGCGTTCGACGAGCGAAACAACGATCCCACCACCCTGCCCCCGTTCACACCCATGACCGTCGAGGTCGACGCCATGGTGACCTGGAGCGCCAAGCCATGAAGCAACGCAAACTGATCCGGTTCGTCTTCCCCGAGCTCCAGCGCCGCCTCGTCGCGGTGGCCCTCGCCTGCGTCGGCTCCAGCGTCGCGATCGGCGTCTGCCTCGTGGCGATCGCGATGCACGGGCTGGCGGGCGATCTGCCGAACGACGGTGACCTCGTTCTCGAGTCGATGCCGCGTGCGCTCGTGATCGCTTCGGGCATCGGCGTCGCGGTCGCACTCCCGGTGTTCGCCATGATCGCGCTCGCCATGACCATGCCGCTCATGGGGGTGCTCTACCGGCTTCAGCAGTTCCTGACGGACACGGCCGAGGGCCGGGAGACCGCCGAGTGCGAGCTGCGGACGAACGATCCGCTCCAGGATCTGTGCTCGCTGCTCAACCAGGCCACGCGGTCCCAGCGAGCTGCGAACGCCGCTGGCAAAGGATCGCGGGAAGAAGGTTCAGAAGCCTCGCAGCGCGCCGCCTGAGGCCTCACACGTCGCCTGCGCCAGGCGCTACCCTTGGGGTCCCATGCCCGACCCAGTTCCAGGCCCAGACCGACTTCCCGAGTCCGGCTCGGGCGCCAGCTCGACGCTCGACGTCCTCATCGTCCGTGACCCACGCGAGTCGGCGAAGAAGTGCTCCCTCATCCCGCTGCGCGGAACGCCCGGGATCGAGTTCGTCGCGTACGAGGGCGATCGAATGGTCGACGCGACTGGCCGGGTGCTCCTGGACCCCGAGGGGGAGCTGATCTCCGAGGAGGACCGCGGCCTGCCGCTGCTGGTCCTGGACTCGTCGTGGCGTCGGCTGCCGAAGCTCGCGAAGACGATTTCTGGCGATCCTGTGCGCCGCCGACTTCCGCCGCTCGTGACCGCGTACCCGCGCCGCTCGAAGGAGTTCGAGGACCCCTCCGAGGGCCTCGCTTCGGTCGAGGCCCTCTACGCAGCGCTCGTGCTCCTGGGTGCCAGGGACATCGAGTACCTGCTGAATGACTACCTCTGGAAAGATGAGTTCTTGGAGAGGAATCGTGCGGCCCTGACTTCGGCTCGGTAGCGCGGTCGCTCTGGGTGGAATCAGGTCACAGCGTCCAGGCCCCGAAGCGGGCCCGTGGCGTCCCCGAACGGTTCCTCGCCTGCGCCAAAGGCTGACTGGATCGAGGTGAAGAGATTGCAGAGCGGCGTCAATTCCTTCTGCCGCACATGGACGCCGCCCCGGAAAAGGCCGCCCCCCAGGAGCGTCGGTAGGTCCTTCGGGTCGTGGGCGTTGCCGTCCGCGAGCCCCGAGCCGAACAGCACGGCGCAGTTTTGAGCCAGGGTCCCGTCGCCTTCCGGAATGGCCTCCAGCCGCTGTACGAAGCGCGCGAACTGCTCGACGTGCCAGCGATTGATGAGCGCGTACTGCGCCATCATCTCCGGCTTCTTCTCGTGGTGGGAGAGCGGGTGGTGCCCGCCCTCGACGCCGCCCAGGAAGGAGAAGTTCTGGCCCGAGACCGCGTTGCCGAACATGAAGGTCGCGACGCGGGTGGAGTCGGTGCGGAACGCCTGCACCATGAGGTCGAGCATCAGATCGACGCGCTCTGGGTAGCTCTCGGCGGCTTCGGCAGATGCCGGGTCGAGCCCCAGCGGCGACGCTGCTGCGTCGCGCGCTTCCATGGCGGCGATGCGCTTCTCCAGGGCGTCGACCGCGTGCAGATACTCGCCGAGCTTCTCCCGGTCCGCGCCGCCGAGTCGTCGGCCGAGGTCGCGGGCCTCGCGATGAACGAGATCGAGGACGCGCTTCTTGCGTCCGGACGCGGCGCCGGACCAGCGTACGAGACGCTCCATCGCTCGACGCGGCGAGATCTCGCGCGCGGCGGGCACGGTCGGTGTGCGCCAGGAGATGTTCGCGCCGTACACGGTGCTGTAGCCCATGTCGACGCGGTTGCGAACTGGCTCGACGCCGAGCACCAGCGACGCGAGCGGCGTTTCATGACCGATGTGTTCGGCGAGGTGCTGGTCGATCGAAGTCCCTACGCGGAGCTCGCGTCCACCGGTGCGCTTGACCGGTGCGCCCGAGAGCCAGGCCGTGGTCTTGACGTAGTGACCTTCGCCCACGCGGCACTCGTAGTGGCGGAGGTTGCCGAGCACCGACACCTGCTGCCGAATCGGCGCCAGCGGCGCGAGCGTGGGGGAAAGCTCGAAGTCCGCGCCCTCGGCCCCGGGCCGCCACGCCGAAGGCAGCATGCCGTTGGGACAGAACAACGCGGCGAATCGCCTGGGCAGCGCGGGCTCCGGCTGACGTGCCGAAGAAGCGGTGGCGGAAGCCATGGCCTCCAGCCAGGGCAACGCGAGCGCTGCACCCGTGCCGCGTAGAAGCGTGCGTCGATCGATGGGGTTCGTGCGCATTCGTACCCCGACGATGGCGCATACCGCCCGATTGTGCAAGGTCCGGGCTGCTGGGCCCCTTGAGTCCCGTTCGCGTTCGGACGAGGATCCCGCTTCGCCCGCTTCTCTCGCCACCTGAACCCTGCCTCCCCATGGACCTCGATCTCCACCAAAAGCACGCTCTCGTCACCGGATCCACCAGTGGAATCGGGCATGCCATCGCGAAACGTCTCCTCGAAGAGGGCGCGATCGTCACGGTGAATGGGCGCTCCGAGAAGACCGTCCAGGACGCCGTCGCCAGGCTCGAGTCCTCGGCCGGAGATTGGGCCGGGCGGATCCACGGTGTCGCGGCCGACCTCGGCACGGCGGAAGGCGCGCGCCATCTGGCGGAGGCCGCCGCCAAGATCGCGCCCGTGGAGATCCTCGTGAACAACGCCGGGATGTTCGAGCCCGTCCCGTTCGAGAAGATCACGGACGAAAAGTGGCAGGCCATCTTCAACGTGAACGTTCTGTCGGGCATCCGCATGTGCCGCGCTCTGCTGCCGGTCATGAAGGAGCGCGGGTGGGGCCGGGTCATCTTCATCTCCAGCGAATCAGGCCTCAACATCCCCACGGAGATGATCCACTACGGGATGTCCAAGTCCGCTCAGCTGTCGATCAGCCGCGGTCTCGCCAAGGAGATGAGCGGCACGGGTGTCACGGTCAACTGCGTGCTGCCGGGTCCGACCTGGACCGAGGGCGTCGAGACGTTCGTGGAGCAAATGGCAGAGGGCAGCGACAAGTCCAAGCAGCAACTCCGCGACGACTTCGTTCCCGAGAATCGGCCCGGCTCCCTGGTGGGGCGCTTCGGCGAGCCTGCAGAGGTGGCCAACATGGTGGCGTTCATCGCGTCACCGCTCGCGGCCATGACCACCGGCGCCGCCCTCCGCGTCGAGGGTGGGATCGTCGACTCGATCGTTTGAGGCGATCAATTCCGCGCGGTCATCGCACGGCAGAGGGCGACGCCGCGGAGGAGCGTCCGCGCGCGGTACTCGTCCTCGATGCAGGCGCGCACCGCTTCGTCGATCTCGATCAGGTCCACCAGCGTGGGCGGCCTGCCGACCGCATAGGTGAAGAGCGCGCTGGCGAAGGCCTCCAGGAAGCGCTCGGGATCGGCTGCGAGCGCTGACTTGAGGTCCTGGGGGCCCGAGAGCACGCGCCCGTCGGGGAGCGTCGCGCCCGGGAGGCCGACCTCCTCTTCGTCTTCTTTCTCGGGCGCTGCTTTCTCAGGCTCTCCCTTCTCGGGTTCGCGCCACTGACCGATGCCGTCGTAGCGCTCCAGCGCCAGGCCCCACGGATCCATCTGGTCGTGGCAGGCCGAGCACGCCGGGCTCGCGCGGTGCGCCGCGAGCCGCGCGGCGAGGGAGAGCTTGTCCTCCTGCTGGTCATCCTCGGGCAGCGTCCCCGCGTTCGGCGGCGGGGGCGGCGCGGGGGCGTGGAAGATTCGCTCCAGGACCCACTGGCCCCGCTTCACCGGGCTCGTCCGCAGCGGATGGGAGGTCACCGTGAGCACGCCCGCCATGCCGAGCACGCCGCCGCGCGCGTCGGTCTCGCGCGGGACGCGGCGGAAGCCCTGGTGATCGGCGTCCTGCATCCCGTAGTGCCTGGCGAGCCGACGATTGACGAAGACGAACTCGCTGTCCAGGCACTCCAGCGCGCTTCGATTCGCTCGGACGAGATCGTCGAAGAACTCGATCACCTCCAGGCCCATGGCCTCACGGAGTCCCTCGTTGAAGCCCGAGTAGCGCCGGACGTCCGGCGTGACGTCGCTGAGCTCCGAGGTGCCGAGCCACTGGGTCGCGAAGTCCTCGGCGAGTGAGCGGGATCGCCGATCGTCGAGCAGCGACTCCACCGCGCCGGCGAGTGTTTCGTCCTGCTTGAGTTCCCCGGCGGACGCTCGCGCCAGCAGCGCAGCGTCGGGACGGGTGCCGTGGAGGAAGAACGAGAGGCGTGCCGCGAGCGTGTACCCGTCGGCACGCTCGGTGGAAACGGTCGCTGCGTCGGCGGCGCCTTCGCCTTCGACGCGGTACAGAAACTCCTGGCTGAGGAGCGTCGCGCGCACGACGTCGAGCCAGCCCTCGCCTTCGTCCTCGAGCGCGAGCTTCACGCGATCCTCGACCTCCGCATCCGTCGCCTCGCGCGAGAAGGCCAGGCGCAGGAAGTCCCGGACCGAGTTCGCGTTCACGCTCGGCAGCTCGCCGTCCTGGGTACGCAGCGCCTCGACCACGTACTCGACGCACTCGTACCAGCTCTCGTAGTACAGGGGCGTGACGAAGAGCGTGTCGCCCGTCGTATCGAAGCCGTAGCCGGAAGCATCGCGCGGCAGGAAGCGCTCGACCGGCACGTCCAGGCCGAAGAGCTGCTTCAGCGTTCTCGCGATCTGGCGCCGCGTCATGCGCCTGAGCGTGGCGTGCCCGGGGTCGGGCTCGATCGATTTCGCGAGCGCGCGGACGCCCGCGATCCACTGCGCTCGCTCCTCGTCGTCGAACCCGCCGCCGGGCGTGTCGGACGGCGGCATGAACCCTTGACGGACCTGCGCAAAGGCCGTCGTCAGCAGTTCGAGCTGCTGCTCGGGCGACTCCAGCGCGGCTCCGAGATCGATGCGCTCGGCAGCGGACGCACCGGGGCTCCCGGAGCCTGTATGACAGTCGAGGCAGACGAGTTCGGTGAGCTCCCTGAAATCCAGTATCGTGCTCTCCTGGGCAGGAGGAGAGGCGACGGCGAGGGCCAAAAATACGTACAGGGCCATGCCCGAAAGGGTATCACGCTCTCGCGGGACAAGTTCGCTTCCGCGTCGCCGAGTGGTTTCCAAGCTCCGCGAAGCCATCGCCCAAGGACCTGAAGCCATGAAAGCCATCCTCGCCGCTACCGTGATCCTCGTCGTGGCGTTCCTCTACTGGGCACGCTTCGCGAGACCGTCGCAGGCGCCCGATCCGGTCGATCCGCTGGTGGCTGCGTCGACCGCGGGCGCCACGCCGGAGGCGTCTGAACTCGGCGTCCCGCGGTCCAGGAACGACGGGCCGAGCCGGGCCGAGGGCGAGGTTCCCGGGGAGAAAGTCCGGGAGAAGATCGAGGTCGAGGACGCCAAGTCCGGTGCTTCCGAGAGCGAAGAAGAGCCCTTCGTCATCCCGTCCGGAACCGTGCTGATGGGACGTGTCGTCGGCTCTTCCGGCGAGCCGGTGGACCAGGCCAGTCTCTACCTGCACGTGACCCCCTCGATGGTGGCGGACTGGGAGTTGACGCTCGACGGGAGCGGACGCTTCGCGCTCAAGATCGGTCCGCCTGGCAAGATCGAATTCCATGTGGGGCACCCGGAGTTCGGTCGATCCGAGGACCAGATCGCATGGCTGGAAGAGGGCGAGGCCACGGACGCGGGGACTCTTCTGCTGCTGGGGAGCGGCAGCATCCGCGGGCGTGTCCAGCTGACGGACGGGACTCCGGTGCCGGGTGTTCAGATGCGAGCGAAGGGCCTTGGCCTCGGCGACCCAGGGGGCTTCGTCGAGGGAGAGGCCACGTCCGACGCTGCCGGGAACTTTCATTTCCAGGGCCTCGCGGAGGGGCTGTTCGAATTGACGGCGCGAGGCCGAGAGGAGTTCGATTCGATCGGCACGAAGAGTTTTCGCACGGGCGAGACCGCAGCGGTGCTGACGCTCGATGCAGCGCTGATCCGGCTCTCGCTGCCGGAGGTGAACGGCGAGCCCGTGCCGATCCGCTGGATCAGCCTCAATCGTCCGAGCGATGGCCTCCCGGCCGCGCGCGACTTCAGCGGAGCCAGCTCGAAGACGCTCGGACGGAGCACGCTGCACTACGACCTGCTGTTGCCCGCTGGCCAGCGTGTGCAGGTCGAGGCGAAGGATGAGGCCGGGCATCGATTCGCGTCCGTTCTGGGCGATGGAGTGCTGGCTGGTTCTTACCGGGTGACCCTGCGACCGGACCGGGTCCCCAGGTGACGCGTGCGCTTTCTCCTGCCAGCGGATGCGTCAGGGACGTCGAACAGCCTGCAAAATGGAACTTTGCCCAGGCAGTGAGTGGTCTCCTTCTGCAACGCCATGGGGCCGCCAGCGAAGATTGATTCGCTGGCGGCCCCTTTGGGTTACGTCGAGGCTGGATTAGCGCAGTTCCACGCAGACACCGTCCGAGAAGTTGCTCGTCGCTCCGCCCGCCGGGTCGGCGTCACGGTTCCAGAAGGTGAAGTACCATCGGTCGCCCGCCACGCCGATCGAGGGCGGGTTGCCGGGGATGCTCGTGAGGTCGATCTGGAGAGCGACCTCGCCGTTCGGTCCGGAGTTCAGGATGTTGCCGGCGTAGCGGCCGATCTGGGTTCCGGTCAGGCAAAGCGTGCCCTGGGAGCCGCCCGGGTTGGCGATCGAACCTGCCTCGGGAGCGACGAGGAAGTAGCCGAAGCTCTGGGGCGGAAGGCTCGTGACCTGCAGCTCGATGGCGTTGGCGGCGGCGCTTGCGAGTCCGATGGCGCGGATGCCGGCCGGGTCGCCGGTCGAGTTTGGCGTGGCGGCGTGGCAGTAGACCTCGCCGATCGGACCGGCGTCGTTCGTACTGGTGAGGTACAGGTCGTACTCCGACGCCCCGGCGCTGCTGGCGCTGGAGAGAACGAGGTAGACGATCTGGGACGGAAGCCCGGCGCCGTTCAGCAGGATGCCCTCACTCGCCGGCACCTGCTTGAGGAGGTTCTGCTGCTCGTCGTAGAGGCTCAGTCGAAGGTGGTTTTGCTGGGCGCCGGTATCGACGTCCACGAACGTGTGGACATCGTCGCGGACGCGGACGGAGAAGTAGTGATCGAGGCCAGGGTTGATGACCCCGCCGGTGAAGGTCGTCACGAAGTCGAGCGCGACGGCGGTGGCGTATTCATGGGAGATGACCGGCGGCGGCAGGGGCGCCACGTCATCGCCGCAGGGGCCGTAGTAGCCGAGGCCGCCGAAGCTCTCCAGCTTGTTGGTCGTCGGCCAGATCTTGCGGTAGCCGCCCATCACCCAGATGCGCGAGCCCAGTCCGACGACCCGGTGCTGGTTCCGGCTCTCCAGCATGCTCGCCTCGACGTTCCAGGTGTTCGTGTAGGGACTGAACGATTCGACGGTGGGGACGGCGACCGGGCTCAGGACGTTGCCTCCCGTGATGTAGTGCCGGCCGTTTCGGCCGAGAGCGCCGGCCACGTTGGAACGCGGCGTGATCATGTCCGGGAAGGCGCCGCCGGTGTGTGGGTTCGTGTTGATCCAGACGTTGGACACCGTGTCGTAGCAGTCGATCTCCGCGTGGGTCGTCGCACCCGTGTTGCCGCCGTAGAGATAGATGTATCCGTCGCAGTCCTTGAGCGCGGCGAAGTTGCGGCGCGCACGCGGCATCGCCGGGCCCGCCGTCCAGGTGTTCGCGATCGGGTCGTAGATGTGCATCGACGAGTAGGTCACGCCGCCGTCGGCGTCGTTCCCGCCGAAGACGTAGATCAGACCGTTGGGGGCCGTGACGGCCTCCATGTTCGCCTTCGCGACGGGCATCGGCGCGAAGCTCGTCGAGTCCCAGGTGTCCGCGTTGACGTCATAGCGCCAGTTCGTCGTCGTGACGGCCGTGCCACCGACGCCACCGCCGAGGAGGTGGATGTAGTCCTGGCCGCCGATCTCGACGGTCGTGGCGGCCTCGTCGTGGCGCGGGCCCGGCATGTTGCCCATCACGAACCAGCCGTTCGTCCGGTGATAGCGCCAGACAAGGTCGCTCGAGCTCAGGCCCGGCGTCCCGCCGAACAGGAAGATCTGGTTCTGGCCCGCCTGCTTGGCGACGGAGGCGGCGTAGCGAATGGTCCAGCCCGGCTGGACCGGATGGGACGCGGTCCAGCTCTGCGAGAACGCGGGCGCGACCAGGAGGGAGACGGTGACAGCGCGAGTGACGAAGGACATGGGCGCGGGAGGGGGTGAAGGGTCTTGGGGGCACAAAGCCGGCTCGTTCCGGCAGCACATCCAAATGCCCTTCGCTCCTGTCAGCGGACAGCTAATTGGTTTCACTTCGCCGATCCTCGGCATCCGGTCGACCGATCGGGACCGAGGTCTTGGCCCACAGTCCTGTTGAAGGCTCTTCAGCAGAATCTGTGGGTCGGAGGCGCCTCTGTGATCGTGCCTGTCTTGAGGTCTGGGGGCAATTTCTGGGGGTGCAGGGGTGCAGGGGTGCAGGGGTGCAGGGGGCTGCAGGCGGGCTGGGCTGAGACCAATACAACCAAGGAAGCGGGAGAAGCGGGAGCTTGGGAGGCGCAGAGCTGGCTTTCGCGAGTTGGCTGGACGAAGGGTGGCGCCAAGGGGCTGCTCACGGTCCATGACGCTTCCGCGTGTCAGCGGGGTTCTACAGGCGTAGCTCGCGCCTCCGGAGCGCCTCTGGAGCGCTTCCGGGGCGACCCGTTGCGGTGCGGCTTCGCGACTCCCACTCTTCGCCTCCGCGACTCGACTTCTTGCCTCCGTCTCTCAAGGCAGAGGCCAGGCCCAAGCTCGCGTACTTCCATCCCTCCATCCCTCACAGGGGCGCCGCGCCCCCTCGACCCTCCCGCCTCCTCCGCTTCTTTGGTTGCATTGGCAGGAGTTCCGGAGTCCAGCGGATTCCACTCCAGGCGCAGAGCTCCTTGTTCGCCGCAGGACGGGAGCGCTTCCGGCCCACAGATTCTGCTGAAGACTCCTATTGAAAGGCGATCTCCAGACCCTGCGAGAAGTTCGACGTCGGCTGCCCGCCCGCCGTGTCCCGGTGCCAGACCTGGAAGCTCCAGGACTCGCCTGGCTGCACGGCGACGAAGCCGAGCGGCTGGGGGATGTTCGTCAGGTCGATGCCGAGGGAGAAAGCGCCCTGAAGATTCGACTGCTGGATCTGTCCCGGCCCCACGTAGCGGCCGATGGAACCGGTGAGGCAGAGGTTGCCTGCGCTTCCCGCAGGGTTCTGGATGAAGCTCTGCATCCGGCTGACGATGAAGAAGCCGAAGGAGAGCGGCGGAAGGTCAGAGGCCTCCAGCATGAGGTCGTTGGAGGAGACGAGCGGGCTTCCTGCGGCGGACAGTCTTCCCGTGGCGCCGGTCGAGTTCGCGTTCGCCATGCAGTAGCTCGTGCCGAGGCCACCGTTCCCCGCGCCGCCGAAGAGGAAGGCGCCCGCGCCCGTATCGACGGTGACGACGGTGTTGGCCACAGGATCGTAGATGGAGAGCCCGCTGACACCTGAGAGCATCACGTTGCCGTTGCCCAGCGGGGCGATCCCGCGGATGCTGCCCGCTCCCAGCGAAAAGTAGGTTTGGAGGATCGCGCCCGTGGAATCGTGCACGGAGTAACCCTGGCTGCCATAGTTCGCCACGAGGATCTCGCCCGAGGGCTGCACGACGATCTGCTCGCAGAACCCGCCCGGGTTTCCCCACGGGGTCTCCGTGCCCGTCAGAGGGTCGATGCTGACCACGGTTCCATTGGTCCGTGCGACGAGCCACTGGCTACCCAGCGAAGTGACGTCCCAGTTCCCCGTCGTCGTGGAAACCTGCGTCTGGGTCATGGTCGCGCTGTCGAAGCGATAAACGCCGCCGGGAGCCGTCGACGCGGCGATGCCCAGCACGTTCCCGTTGATGTCGATGCCGGTCGACGCTCCGGCCGATGTCGGCAGGTCGCCGAGGTACATCGATCCGTCCGCGGAGAAGCGCTGGATGGCCTGCGCCGAGTAGCTGCTGACCAGGAGTTCTCCATTGGGGGCCCGCTGCACGTCCCAGATATTGGAAGTCGCTCCGCCCAGCCCGAGGAGCCCGTCGATGTCGACGTAGGTTCCGTTGATGAGTGATCCGTCCATGGCGTCGTACAGCTCGATCCGCGCGGGCGAATGTCGACAGGCCAGTAGCTCCTGGGCGTGGCCCAACGTGGAGAGGAGGCCAGGGAAGAGCCACGAAAGGCAGAGCCAGGTAGATCGGCGCATGGTGTGGGGTCGGGTCTGGGAGCTTCGGAGGACCAGGAAGAGAGACCCCGAAGCTACCAGGGACGCCCAGGACTCGCGACCCCGAACGACGCTCGCCGCCCAGGCGGCGGTGGCAGATCAGTGAGACTGCGCCGCCACGGTCGGAAGCTCCTGTAGCCAGGCGCGGAGGCGATGCTTGATCTCGGGGAGCGGCAGCTCGAACCACCTCTCCAGCGCGGCGACGGAGGACGACGACTCGGACCCGACTTGCTCCAGCACGAACCGGAGAGCCTCCGGGCCCGCGGCTTCACACAGGCACGCCACGAGCGCATAGCCCACGACCACGTCCTCGGGCGTCATCTCGTTCGTGTCCCTGCCGAGCGCCCTCGCGAACTCCTGGTCCGTGAACGCCCCGAGGCAGCGCTCGGCGATCTCGAGCCAGTCGGCGTCCGGATCCTCGAGGCCCCGGGTCAAGGGGACCTCGCCGGGCTTCACGTAGTCCGTGATCGTCACGTGCCGCGAGATGCGCGTGCCGACGAGGTTCTGGTTGATGTAGAGCCCGAGTGCATCCACCAGCCACCCGCGCTTCGGCTTGACCCCGAACTGCGTGTCGACGAAGCGGACCGCCACCTGTTTGCAGCTCATGTCGATGCGCGTCGCTCGATCGGAGCCCCAGACGCCGCAGCGCGTCTTCCCGGGAAGCCAGAGGCTGCCGAGGCTTCGGGCGCGCGTGCGCTGATCCTCGTCGAGGTCCGGGTAGCTGGCGATGAAGCGATTCATGTCGAACGAACTCTCCAGGAGGTAGATCGTCCAGCCGTAGTCCGCGCCGGGCTTCTCACCGACGAGGCGCTTCATGAAACCCGCGCAGGTCGCGGCGGCGCGGAGCGCGTCCTCGGTCTCATCCTTGTCGGCGCGCGCGACCATGCGGATTCGGTTCGACCGAAGGACGTACTGCCAGTCGAGATTCACGGCGCGGTCGACGTCGTCGAGATCGGCCTCGACGATCTGCTCGGCTTCGGTGCGGGCGGCCTCGATCCACTCGGTCATCTGCGCGCGGCGGGCGGGCGTTTGTTGCGTGAGCGTCGTCACCCATTCGCCGGCCTTCTCGCCGCCGGAGGATCGCTTGACGTAGCCGAGCCGATCGAGGAGCCGCGCGTCGTGGGGGATCACCTCGGCCAGGTCCCGGAATTCGGCGTAGATGCGCGCGACCCCGAGATCCTCCGCGTGTCTCTCGACGGCCTCGATCGCTTCCCCGGACAGGGCGCGATCGAGCGCCTCCCTGCGCCGGGTGTAGGTCTCGCGCTCCTCGGCCGAGCCGTCCGCGGGCGGATGGAAGTTGGACCGTCGGACCCACTCGTCCGCCTTGCGGTCGAAGCGATAGCGGAGGTACCGTCGGGCCTTCGCGTGGTCGGGGCGGTAGTGCAGGAGGCTCTCCAGCGCGAGGTTCCGCTGCGCGTAGGCCTGGTTCGTGTGGCACCAATCGGCCAGCTCCTCCAGGCCGATGACGTAGGTTGCCACGGCCTTCTCGAGCTCCGCATCGAACTCTTTCGCCTCCGCGGCGATCTGGCCCAGCCGAACTCGCGGGCTCACCGGGGAGGCTGAAGGGAGATCCTAGGGGACGGAAGAGCCCGTCATGCCAAGCGCGAGCGCGAATGTGAGGTGGGGGTACAGCATGTCGGGTCGGGTGGGAAGGCCAGCTGCCTTCATAGCCCAAGGTCTTTCGCGCGTCACGGGCGAAGGGGCAGTACCTTACCGGCGGTTTCCGATCCGCCCAGGCTGCACCCACCTTCGTCTCCCTTGATCTTCCTCGACCAGCCCTACGTCTCCGACTTTCTCAAGCGCACGATTCGCGAGTTCGAGCTGCCCGTGGTTCTCACGCAGGCGTCCCGGGCCTTCGGGGCAGACAGCTTCCCGTCGGCGATCACCGAAGAGGAAGCGCGCGTGCGCGTGCGGGCCACGCCGAACCCGAAGCTCTACCAGGTCTCGGAGAGCTCCATTGGCTGGGTGACGGAGCACCTCGGGGAGTCGGCGATGCCCGCCCGGATCGAGCAGTTCAAGAACAAGGCCAGCTTCCGGGTGGCCACCGCGGCGCTGTTCCCGGATCTAGGCTTCCGCGAGATTCCGGTCACGGACCTCGACGACTTCGACCCCGCCAGCTTTCCAGCGCCCTTCGTCATCAAGCCGACGGTGGGCTTCTTCAGCCTCGGTGTTCAGCGGGTGGAGAGCGCGGCCGCCTGGCCCGCAGCGCTCGCTGCGATCCGGGCGGACGTGGCGCGAGCCGCCGGCCTCTTTCCGGCGGAGGTCCTCGGCACCGCGAGCTTCCTCGTCGAGCAGTGCATCGAGGGCCGCGAGTACGCGATCGACGCCTACTACGACGAGAAGGGCGAGCCGATCGTGCTCTCGATCCTGGAGCACCTCTTCGCCTCCAAGGACGACGCGAGCGACCGCGTGTACATCACGTCTGCGGAGATCGTTCGCGCGAACCTCCCGCGCTTCACCCGCCATCTCCAGGACCTGGGCGAAGTCTTCGACGTGCGCAACTTCCCCGTGCACGTCGAGGTGCGCGTCGATGCCGAGGGCCGCGTGATTCCGATCGAGGTGAACCCGATGCGCTTCGGCGGGTGGTGCACCACGGCGGACCTGACGTACCACGCGTTCGGCGTGAACCCCTACGCGTGCTACTTCCGCGGCGAGCGCCCGGACTGGGACGCGTTGCTGGACGACCCTGATTCGAGCTTCGGCAACGACACCTTCGCGCTCGTCGCGCTCGGCAACACCAGCGGCATCGACGGCAAGGACATCGCCGCCTTCGACCACGACGCATTGCTAGCTCGCTTCGCGCGTCCGCTCGAACTTCGCAAGACGGACTTCCGCCGCTATCCGATCTTCGGGTTCGTCTACGCCAGGTCGACGCCGGAGCAGCTCGCCGAGCTCGACTGGGCGCTCCGCTCGGATCTGGCCGAATTCGTCACCCGGGCCTGACCGGAGATCTGTCCTTCACCTGGGGCGCCTCTCGGCTCAGGACATCAGCGGAACTTCTACCGAGACGGCGGTGGAGTCATTCGAATGGACGTTCACCGTGCCTCCGACGAGGTCGATGCGATCTTGAATGCTGAAGAGTCCGAATCCGCGCGGGGTGCCAGCTTCCTGGGATGGCCCGTCCAGGCCGAACTCGCGTTCGGTTCCCGCCGCGCCGAAGCCGACGCCGTTGTCGGACACCTTCAGCTTCAAACCCTGTGCCTTCCATTCGAGGCGTAGTTCGACCTGCGTGGCGCGCGCATGCTTCGCGACGTTCTGCAGGAGTTCTCTGGCGCACTGATAGATCGTGACCTTCAGCTCAAGGGAGGCGGGCCTGGGATCTCCGAGATGCTTGAACTGCACTTCGGAGCCTGTCTCCGTCGCGTGCTTGCGTCCGAGCCATTCGAGCGCGGGCTCCAGTCCCTTGTCGTAGAGGAGCCGGGGGCTCAACTCGAAGCAGAGGTTTCGGCATTGATCGATGGCGGAGTCGATGAGGTCCGTGGCTTGCGCCATGGCCGCCATGGGATCGGCTCGAAGGCGGCCGCTGGGGCCGCCGGGGCCGCCGGGGCCGCCGAGCAAGAGCTTGGCAGCCACGAGTTCCTGGGTGGGGCCGTCGTGCAAGTGCACGGCAAGGCGCCGTCGTTCCCGTTCTTCGGCGAGGGCCATGTCGGCGGCCATCTGCCGAAGCTGGAGCCGCGCGTCTTCCAGCTCCTCCGTCCTCTCCGCCACCTTGCGGTCGAGGTCGAGATGGCTGCGGTACAGGGCGACGTGGGCTCCCACGCGCGCGCGCAGGAGCGACGGTTGAATCGGCTTGCCGATGTAGTCGACCGCGCCGGCCGCGAAGCCGCGCTGTTCGTCGGGGGTCGCGTCCTTCACGCTGACGAAGATCACCGGGATGTCGGCCAGGGAGGCGTCGCGCTTGATCTCCTCACAGGTCTCATATCCGTCCAGCCCCGGCATCACCACGTCGAGCAGGATCAGATCGGGGAGCGCGTGCCCGCGAAGCCATGCGAGAGCGTCCGCGCCCGAGTTCGCCGAGGACACGCGATAGTCGGAAGACAGAGCTCCCTCTATCACCTCGATGTCGGCGGGGTGGTCGTCCACGACAAGGATGGACGGCTTCGATCGAGATTCGAACGAGTCGGTGGCGGAGGGCGATGGGGACATGGCAAAGCAACGCTGGCAGGGCGTTTCTCAGGAGAGGTGGAGCGATCGACGCGGACGTGAGCCGTTTCAGAAGTAGTGACCCGCAACCCTTGAGGGAAGGCGGCTGCTCGACCGTCCTGGCTCACCGCCATCATCGGGTGAATCCGTAGGCGCTTTCGAGTCAACTTCTACCGTGAGACTGACCTTTTAAACCTCGACGAGGGGCTGATCGGCCGGAGGGGGCCATGGGCGCCCCCTGGATCATCGGCCATGTGACCGGGCGCGCCCCCGAGCCTCCCACTCTTGCCTCCCCTGAGCGCCACGCACGCACACAGGACCCGCGGTATCACTCAAGGAGCAGACGAACCGCGTTCGTCAGCCGAAGGGAGATGGCGTCACGGTAGACCATCTGCCAGCCCCAGGTCTCGCCGCTGAAGGCTTCAACGACTCCTCCATGTAGTGGGACTTCCGTTGGCAGAACCTCCACCGTGGCGATCCCATTCGCGTCGGCTGTGGCTGGAGCGTAGCGCCCCACGGCACTTGCCCCGGCGCCTGATCCAATGCAGAGGCCCAGAGCGCCCGCCGGCGCTCCGGCTCCCGGTGATTTCGCGACGGCGAGGAAGCAAAGGGCGAACGGTGGAAGCTCGGAGGCGACGGCGACAAGGTCCCTGGAACCGGCGAACTCCGAGCCGATCATGCGTAGTTCACCAGGCGCGCCGCTGCTGCCCGGGACGATTGGCGCGCACTCGGTCTGGCCGCGTTGCTCGAAGGCATCGAGCGTCCCGTTGACGTTGCGATCGAGTTCAGGCGCCCGAGCGATCTGCTCCGCGTCCAGGGCGCAGTTGCGGTCCCGGTCCAGGTCGGCGCCCACGAGCGTCGCGAACTGCACGGTGTTGAGCGGCTGGCCCACCGCACCGTAGGCGACGGCTGCCACCGTTCGACCGTCATAGTCGAACGAGGAGACACGCGCGGTCGAGGTGAACCCGGCGAGGCCGCAGAACTGACCGCCGATGGTCCACGAGTCGCCTGCGCCCACGTCCAGGATCGCGATCGCACGGCGCTCGGGATCGGGGCCGCCGCAGCCGGGCCCCTCGAGATCGAGCAGCGCGGTTCCCTGCGCGAAGGCGAAGACCAGGTTCCTGAAGGGGGAGGGCACGTCGGAGTCGAAGACCCCGCCGTCGAAGGCCATCTCGAGGCCCGCAAGCCCCTGGGCCCATCGAAACGACCCGTAGCCTTCCGCGCCACCGATACCGTCACGACCCTGCAGGAAGATCCGTCGTCCGTCGGCCGCCACCCTTGGCCAGAAGGTCCATCCGAGGTCCTGAAGATAGGGCACGGACGCCGTTTCCGCCCAGACACCGGCTTCGTTGCGCTCGATCACGTCGAAGCGCGACCAGTAGTGGGAGATCAAATAGTCGGGGACGAGGGTGAACCTGGCTGCGAAGCCGAATCCGGACGGGTCTGGATCCCGCAGTGTGAGTTCGAGTAGCGGTGGCTTCTCGCCTCGAATCCGCATCAGGTGAATCCTCTCTCGGTTGGAGTCGGTCGACACCACGAGAGTTTCTCCAGCGAGCGCCACCCGTACGAGCTGACCGTCCAACGGGACGTGGTGGAGCTCGTTCCACCGGCTGGTCGCGTCTTCGAATCCCAGGACCGCGACGCCGAAGCTCCCGTTTCGCAGCACGGCAACAGCGGCCGTGCGACCCTCGATCGCCATCCAGTCCTCGCCCATCTGGGCCCCTTCGACTTCCAGTGTCTGCTTCAGACCCCACGTCCCGGTGACGCGGTTCCTGCGGAGGGCGAAGTAAACCAGCTCGTCGGAGGGATAGTCGACCGCCGAGACAAGCGCGTGTTCGCCGCTGACGCGCACGAATCGTGCTCTACGGGATCCCGTGGTGGGCGTTGGGATCTGGAGGCTCTGGAACTCGGTGAGGCAAGGATGTGATTGCGGCGCCGCCATCGCGCCAGCAGAGAGCGCCAACGCAGCCGCGCCCAGCCGCAGAGAGCGCGCAGCCAGGCTGCAGTCGCGGGCAAATGCGCGTCGAAACGTCATTGGAATCTCACCTCGATGGCGGACGTGAACTCGGAGGTTGTGCTGGCTTGCTGATGTCGATACCAGAGCTGGAAGAACCGGGTGTCGCCCGCCACGACGGGCGCCATTCCGCCCAGGGAAGGCCCGGAGGAAAGATCGATTCGCAGGCGAATGCGTCCGTCCGGCGCGGTGAGCTGAATCGTAGCCCCGAGTCGTGCGATGGGAGGACCCAGGCAAACGGCGCCCGCAAACTGGCCCGTGGTCGCCGGTGGCTGGCTCGACTCGGAAGCGATGACCATGGCGAAGACGTTGGGAGGTAGCCCATGGGACGCCAGCTCGAAGTCGTTGCTGGCCACCGAGGCCTGGCCGACCGGGAGCAGCGCCTGTTGGTTGCTCCCGCAGAGCGTGCTCCATTCACTCGGCCTCGGGACGGCGACCGTCATCCCCGCGAGCGCGTAGTAGGCACCAGGGAAGAACTCGAGGCCGTTCACGAAACTGACCTGATCGATGGCGCCCGTGTGGGGATCCAGCTCGAAGAGCTGTCCGTGCGTCATCAGAACGAAGAGCCGTCCGTCTTCGGTAAAATCCATGCCGGCCGTTCCCCAGAGGTAGGTGGGCCCGATCACGGTGGTCTGCGACGTTACGGGATCGAAACGACGCAGGACGGTGTCCATGTCGAGTGCATACACGGATCCGTCGGGAGAAAGGGCGAGCGCGCTTCCTGTGGCGGCGCCAAAATCCCCTGCGACTCCCACGGACTGGAGCTCCAGGTCGATTTCGAGCACCTCGGTGGAGCCGAGGTGCTGGCCATACCCGATCCCGTCCGAACCCAGCGCAAACCCCTGCATCTGCACCGGCAGGTCATCCTCGAAGAGGAGGTGTGTCGTCTGTGTCGCGAGGTCCACCCCAAAGAACTGCTGGGCGAATCCGTCGGTGGCGCTGACGATCAGGCGCTCCAGCGCCCCGTCCCACGCCAGGCCGTCGCTGAAGGACACCTGTTGCGGGCCAGCAGGCGGCAAGTCCATCAGGTAGGTAAGCGTGGGCACGCCGCCGTCCGAGTACGCGGAGATCCGGGCGAGGCCTTGATCGAATCCCTGTCCACGGGCGATCACGTAGATCGGCGCCTCTGAGTGCGGGCCCTCTGACTGAGGGGCCGCCACTGCGGTCATCGCGAGTACCAGCGGGGCGAAGCCTGCGGAGCAGGCGGCGGCTGGGGGCAGAAGGGCTGGCAGGCGCATGGGTCCTCGGTAGCGTGGGGTTCGTCAGGCAAGCACAGCCGCCAGCGGCAACTGCCGTGCCAATGCGAACCTCAGGCGGCCTTCCGGCGCCGCTTTCTCGGGGAACGCAGCGAGGCCGGGTTAGGGCGTCGACGGGCTACCCGCGGCGCGCCACGCCGTCGCTACCGATGATCCAGGGCGTCCACAGGAGCACCGGCGGCGAGAGGTCGAAGTCGCTCTTGCGCGCACGAATCGTCACCTCGTCGAGTTCGATGTCCCTGGCCGCCGGGACCTCGGAGATCTCGTCGATCGCGGCCTTGAACTCGGCTTCCAGAGCGCGCATGTCCTCCTCGCGTTCCTTGAGTTCTCGCTCGGCTCGCTCGACGTCCTGCTTCTCCTTGGCGACCTTCGTGCGTGAGTTCAGGGCGCTCTTCGCGCTCCGCATGTTCGTCGCGCTCAGCTTCTTGCGAGAGAACAGCGCGCCCAGGAGCGACGAGCCCATGGACAGCCACGAGTTCGACGACTTCTCCTCGAGCTGCTCCTCCTGGACACCGAGCCTCTCGTGCGCCTTTCGCACCTGTTCCTGGGCTCGATCGATCTTCGTGGCGAACTTGGCGCGCAGCTTCTCCAGCGCGAGGTCGCGGGCCTCGACGTGGGCCTGGCGCGTGCGTGCTCGGAACGCCGCCGGCGTCTCGAGCGCATCGGAGACGAGCTTCGTCGTCTTGTCCTTCAGGCACTCGATCGCGTGGGCCTGGTAGATCTGGGTCTGGATGCCCTTGTGCCAGCGCGCCCACGTGGTGGTCTTCTTCGCCGTCGAGGGGAGGTCGGCGTACTGCGCGCCCTTGCGCGGACGCTTGCCGCCCTTGTGGGCGAGGATCTCCTTGTCCTCGATGAGCGCGTCCTCCCAGTCGAGCGCAGGCTCGTCCTCTCCGATCGGCGCGTGTCCGTAGAAGGTCACCCAGTGATCGACGTTCATGGGCGAGCTGGCGTAGTGCGCCTTGGCTTCCACGTAGAGACCCGGCCGATACAGGACGGTGGCTGATTCGTCGGGCTCGTCCGTGAGCGGCAAAAAACGCTCGGCGATCCCCTCGGGGATCTCGGGGCGCAGCGCCGTCCCTTCGAACGTCTCGGACTTCTTGAGCGCGAGCGTGGCCGACGACTGCGCGGCCGATTCCTCGGCCGCGATCGCGCGCTCCTTCGTTTCCGCCTTCAGCGTGGATGCACTCGGCGGGTCCATCTTGTCCTTCGCGGTCACGCGCTCGATCTCGGGGCGCGTGAGCGGGCCGCGCAGGTAGGAGAGCACCCAGCGCGTCTGGAAGAGCGCGGGCTTCTCCTCGTGAACGTTGTGCAGCAGGAACGTGCGCTTCTCCATGCCGGACAGCATTTTCTCGAGCGTGCTGCGGTCGAGCCCGCCGCCTTCACCGAGGGAGCCCTGGAGGCCGTCGAGTACGCGTAGCTTGTCGCGCTCGGTTTGGAGACGGCCGAGGAACCACGTGCCGCAGTTCGAGAGCCCCTTGTAGTCGAGGTCGACGGGGTTCTGCGTCGAGAGCACGACGCCGAGACCGAAGGCGCGCGCCTGCTTGAGCAGCGTCAGCATCGGCTTCTTCGACGGCGGGTTCGCGGTCGGCGGGAAGTAGCCGAAGATCTCGTCCATGTAGAGCAGCGCGCGTAGACTGCTCGTGCCCGGCTGGGTACGAACCCAGGAGAGGATCTCACCGAGGAGTACCGTCACGAACGACATGCGCTCTTCATCCGATAGGTGGCTCAACGAGAGCACGCTGAGCCGCGGGCGACCGTCGGGCGCGTAGAGGAGTCGCTGGATCTCCAGCGGCTCACCCTCCAGCCACGCGGCAAAGCCGGGCGACGCGAGCAGGCCGTTCAGCCGCATCGCGAGCGACGCGCGGTCGCCGCGCGGGTAGAACGTTTCCACATCGAGCACGCCGAGCTTCTCGAACGGCGGCGACTGGATCGCGCCGATCATCTCACCGATTCCTAGGTTCTCGCCGCGGCTCCAGTAGTGCTGGAGGATGTTGGCGATCAGAATGGCCTCGCGGCTCTTCACAGGATCGGGATCGATGCCGACGAGGGACAGGAGACCCGCGGTGGTGGCCTGCACGCGGTCGCCGAGGGACTCGGCGTCGCGGATCACGGCGGGCGCGGGCGCATCGAAGCTCTTCAGCATCGTGATCGGGTTGCCTGCCTTGCTGCCCGGCGTCCAGATCTTGACCTCGGCCGCATGGGCGAGACGCTTGATGCGCGCCTTGTCCTGGTCCCACTTGCCGATGCCCTTCTCCCACATCTCGGCCGTGGCCTTGGCGTGCTCGGGGACGGATTTCCCGGCGCGCTGGGCCTCGCCTGCGTCGACCCAGGGCTCGAAGTCCTCGGGGCGAAGCTGGGGGAAGTTGAGCGCGAGATTGCCCATGTCGCCCTTGGGATCGACGATGATCGCCGGGACGCCGTCGATCGCAGCCTCCTCCAGGAGCCCGACGCCGAGGCCGGTCTTGCCCGAACCCGTCATCCCGACGATCACGGCGTGGGTGCAAAGGTCCTTGGAATCGTAAAGGAGAGGGCCTGGAAGGGTCTCACCCGTCGCGGGGTCGACCTCCCGTCCCAGGTAGAAGGCGCCGAGTTTCTCGTAATCGACCGTGGGGCTCGCTGGTTTGCTCATTTCGAACGCGAGGGTACCCGCCAGGCCCTTTGAATTTGAGTCTCAGGTATCGGGAAACCAGCCATAGATTACTGTCATAGTGCTCGCACTCCCTGCCCGCTCGCCCACTCGCCATGAATCGACTCAGTGCCTCCGTTCTTCTCGCGATCGTTCTCGTCAGCGCCTTCGTCGGCTTCGGTGCTGGCTTCGTGATCGGTCAGAATCCAGGCGCGGTGGCTGCCTCGGAGGTCGCCACGATCGGCTGGAGCCCGGACGCATCCCCCAGACCCGCGGCGGAGTCGCCACCGACCGATGAACAGATGGTGCGCGTGGGGGAGCGATTGCCCGTTGTACGGCCGGAGGATAGCGACGGCCGCCTCGACCGAGACCCGGCGGCCGTGTACGAACCGCCGACTTCGATGCTGAACTCCGCCGTGCGTCGAACCAAGGCTCCTGCGGTCGAAATGGCCACGGGTGAGGGGGTCATCTCTGGCATCGTCACAACGCCCGAGGGCGATCCACTCGGAGCTGTCGAGGTCCACGCTACACCTGCTGGCCCCGGCATGCGCACGGAGCGCGCGTCGTCTGCGCGCCAGCTACAGCCCTCTCGGCGTGAACTCGAGGAGGTGCTGGCCGACGCGGCGGAGGACTGGGCCAGGAGCGAAGGGCGAGCGATGACGGCGACAACGGGTCCCGACGGTCGGTTTCGGATCGAGGGACTGGCGGACCTCGACTTCCGGGTGCGAGCGCAGGCCGAGGGCTACAGCTTCGACACGCGCGAATATAGCGTCCTGAACCCGGTTCAGCAGCCGGACGCCGAGGTGAAGATCCAGGCGCGGCCGCTGATTGGGATCCGCGTGCTGGTGGTCGACGAGAGCGGCGCGCCCCGGGACCGCGCGATCGTTGTGGCGAACGGCGATCGGCTGGAGTGGACGCCCGAGGACCCGATCGTGTACTCGACGGCGAAGCAGTTCCAGTTGCAGGCGTTCGGGGACCCGCTCGTCACGGCGTCGACTCGCTCGAGCGGAACCCGGTTCATCTCCGAGACGATCCACGTGGACGCGATCGCCGAGCCGGACCGGGTGGTCACGCTGACGCTCGAGGCCGCCTGCATCGTGAGCGGCCGCATCGTCGGTGAGAACGTGAAGGGACAGGGCTGGCAGAACGTTTACGCCGTGCCGGTGCGTGCCGATGAGCCCTTCGATGCGACCGTGCCGCAGCCGGACGACATCGAGACCTACGCACGGGACGACCTGTTTCTGTTCAACGACCTCATTCCCGGTCGCTACGCGATCTGTCTGATCGGCTCCGGCAACGTGCCCGTGGACCATGAGATCGTCGAGGTGAAGCCTGGCGTGACTGAGCTGGTACTGGACCGCGAGGTCCACGATCCCTCGAAGTACATCCGGGTGACGGCGCTCTCGCCGCGCGGCACGGTGGTCGAGTCATACGGTGCCAATCTCGAGTACCAAAAGCCCGGGGGAGAGATCTCCTACGGATGGGTGAATGACTCGCGGTTGCCAGACGGGTCCATGCTGCTCGACCTGTCCGAGTTCAGCGAGTTCGACTACGACGCCTGGCCAGCCGGTTCCAAGGCCTGGTTGGTGGGAAGTTCTGCGGTCTACGGAAAGGTGACCGTCCCACTCACGAGCGGCCAGCGCGAGGTGACGGTGCAGTTTCTGGAGCCCTGTGAACTCACCGTTCAGCTGGAGGGTGACATCAGCATGGGCGGCTTCCGGATCTCGGTGAAGGAGGCGGGAACGGAGCGCACCGAGCCACCGACCCTCGCGACCGCGTCCCAGGGGAACCGCCGCTACGGCGCCCGCATCGATGCGCGGGGAGTCGCGCGATTCCGGGCGCTGAGCCCTGGTCCGGTCATCGTCGAGCTATCGCAGACGGGGCAGTGGTGGGGTGAGGGGCGCGAGATCAGTCGGCAGGAGCTGGTCCTCTCCGGGAAGGAGCATCGGATCACCCTGGAGGCGCCGCCGGTCAGTGATCTCGAGGTGCTGATCGCGCCCTGCAAGGAGCGCCGCTACCTCAGTCTCCAGATCACCGAGGAGGACGGAGAAGAGAAGCAGATCGCCTGGATCAACACGTCGGAGGATGGGCGTGCGGTGTTCCGCAGCCTCCCTGCCGGAGAGTACAAGGTCAAGGACAACAAGTCGGGCGCGAGCGCCATGGCAACGGTCCCCGGCCCCCTGCTTCGCATCGATCTGGCGGAGCACGTGACGAAGCTCGCGGTTTCCCTCAATAAGCTGGACGAGAAGCTCGGGGAATGGGGCCTCGCGGGCGGCGACCTGATCGTGGCGATCGACGGCGAGCCGATCGAGGAAGAGGAAACCCTCATGGACAAGCTCCACAAGGGAGATGTCACGGTGACGGTCGAGCGCGGCGAGGAAACGCTGGAGATCAAGCTGACGCAGTACCCGAGGAAAACGCGCGAGGCCAATCCCCTGGGCGGGTGGATCTCGATCCACTCGGACTGATCGCGGGGGCCTTGGTGGCGGCCGGTTTTTTTATCGGCTCTTCAGCAAGATCGGTGGGTTGGGAGCGCCTCGGTGATCGTGACTGTCTTGAGGTCTGGCGGCAGATTGCCGGGCTGCCGGGCTGCCGGGCTGCCGGGCTGCCGGGCTGCTACCAATACAACCAAGGAAGCGGGAGGGGCGGGAGCTTGGGAGGCGCGGCGGCCTTGGGAGGGATGGATAGGTGGGCGGGGGCGAGCTTGGCCCTGGCCCACGCGTTGGGACGGGGAGGCAAGAGCGGGAGGTTTGGGGGCGCGGAGTGCGAGTCGGCCGGTGGGAAAGGTCTGCCGAGTAGACTGTTTTGGGGCGGATGGGTGATTGGGCTAGAGTGCTGTGTTTGGGCTTGAAAGTGTAGTTTGGAGGCTCTTTGGGTTTGATGGAGCGGCTGGACGAAGGGTGGGAGCAAGGGACTGCTCACGATCCACGACCTCGCGCGTGTCACCGGGGCTCTTCAGGCGTAGCTCGCGCCTGCGACGACCGGCTGATCAAGCGCCCGGCAACTCTCACTCTTCGCCTCCGCGACTCGAACTCTTGCCTACGTCTCTCAAGGCGGAGGCCAGGCCCAAGCTCGCGTACTCCCCATCCTCCATCCCTCACAGGGGCGCCGCGTCCCTCCATGCTTCCTGCCTCCTCTGCTTCTTTGGTTGCATTGGCAGGAGTCAAGGAGTGGACGAGACCCGGGGATTCGACTCCGGTCGCAGCGCCCTGCGGTCTCATCATGGCTGAAGCGATTCTGGCCCACAGGGTTTGCTGTAGACCCTTTCCACCTGGGCAGATTCGCCGAGGTCGGATAGCGTCGAGCGGATGCTCGTACTCACGCTTGCCGCGGGATTTCTCGCCACAGGTTCGCCTGCCTTGGCTTCCGTCGCCATCCGTCCTGTCGGGGACCAAGGCGAGCGCCCCAACGTCGTGGTCGTTCTCATGGACGACGTCGGGCGGGACAAGGTGGGCCTCTACGGAGTGGGGGCCACGCCGCCACCCACGCCGAACCTGGATCGACTGGCCGCGCAGGGCGTTCTTTTCGAGCATGCTTGGGTCTATCAGGCCTGCAGTCCGACGCGCGCCGCGCTTCTCACCGGGCGCTACTCCGATCGAACGGGGATGGGGAACATCATCGAGTCCGACGATGGTGTGGAGACGCCGCTCGCGCTATCCGAGCATCTCTTGCCCGAGGACCTTCCCGGGTACCGCTCGACGCTGGTGGGCAAGTGGCACCTCGGCGACGTGAGTTCTCCCGTCGATCATCCTCTGCTTCACGGCTTCGACGTCTTCGTCGGCTGGGAGAACGTGAACGACTACTTCGACTGGGTCGAGAACGTCAACGGTCACCTGACGCCACGCAGTGGCTACTTCCCGGCCGCGATGGGGGGCTACGCGCATCGGGCCGTCCAGGTCGACGAGCAGCCCTTCTTTCTCTACTACTGCCCGAAGCTGGCCCATGCTCCCTACCATCGGCCTCCGTCTGCGCTGCACTCCTACGTGGGGCAGCTTCAGTCACCCGTCGTTCAGCACAAGGCCATGGTCGAATCCTTCGACACCATCCTCGGGCGCGTGCTGGATCGCGTCGATCTTTCGAACACCTACGTCTTCGTCGTCGGCGACAACGGCTCGCCGAACATCACGGTCACGAGTCCCTTCTTCCCGAACAAGGTGAAGGGCAGCCTGTTCGAGGGCGGGATCCGCGTGCCGTTGATCGTGGCGGGACCGGGCATACCGCCGGGGACACGCTGCGGGGAACTCGTGCAGGTGACCGACTTCTTCGCCACGATTCGCGAACTTTGCGGTTTCGGGCCGCCGAGCCAGGGCGCCGAGGACTCGGTCTCCTTTGCGTCGCTTCTCCGGGACCCCGACGCGCCCGCGACGCGCCCCTACCTGTTCGTTCATCGCTTTCCCCACCCCGGTCTGCCAGGGCAGGACCAGCGCGCGATCCGTACGAATCGCTGGAAGCTGATCGAGAACGTTGATAGCGGGAACTGCAAGCTCTTCGACCTCGTCGCGGATCCCTTCGAGAACGACGACCTCCTCGTGAGTCGACCCGGAGCCGACACCGACCGACTCAAGGCACGTTTGCTTCAGATGATGCCGTTGTTTCCCTAGAAGTACGCGCCGATCGCGCCGATCTCCAGGCGGAACGGATCCGTGTTCTTGTCTCCGATGATGAAGGAGAAGCCCTGGATCGCTTCCGCTGCGGGCGGGCCGACTTCCGGGAGCTGGCGGCCGCGGATGTTCAGGACCATCTCTTCGAAGGGAATATCGACCGTGGTCCAGGCTCCCGCGGGAACGGTGAATCGCTTGCGCCAGGAGCCGGTGCGGCCCTGGTCGTCGGCGCATACCGCGCTGACGCCGTACTCGCGGCCATCGGTCTTGACCTGGATGCGGAGACCTTTGAAACCCTCGAGATCGAAGTTCTGGAGGCTGGATCGGATGCTGGCGAAGCCGCCATTGTTCTCCAGGCTGAGGGCTCCCTGGAAGACACCGCGGGCGGGATCGCCGCCTTCCGCCTCGGCCAGCTGGAAGCGCGACCGGGAGATTCCTCCCATCACGTCGTCGTTCAGCGTGTACCAGTCGGGATCTCCTTCGGAGCCGTCGAAACGCGCGAGGAGCTTGGCGTCTTTCATGGGGTCGATCTTGTTCAGTGCGGGCACGGAGGCGCCGGAGAGGGCGGTGGGCTCGGTCCGGCCGAGACCCCGAAGGATGGCGGTTCGCAGCGCCGCTGCTTTCTGCCGTTCGTCGAAGCCTGCGTCAAGCGTCACGGACCAGACGCCCTCCGGCTCCAGCTCGGCCGCCGCCGCAAGCGTCACCTCCAGCACCGACCGCTGCGCCAGCGGATCGAGGCCCGCGCGCTCCGATGCGGCGAGTCCCTGCGCAGCCACTCGGCGCGCGGGCGTGGGCTCGAGGATCCAGGGCCGCAGAAGAATGACCGCGGAAAGCTCGTGGAGCGCGCCGCCCTCGGTGCTGAGGTCCTGGCCGACCACCGGGGCGCCGCCGATCCGCAGCTGGCCGTTCACGAACTCGCAGGCGAGGGGCGAACCGGTGGAAGAGGTCGCGGATCCCGCGAGCGCCGCGTCCCTCGCGCTGACGCGACCCGGGAGGATGTGATCCCCGAGAAGGTCGCGCAGAACGTCGCGGCTTCGCGGGTCGAAGAGGCGCGCGACGGTCTCCGGGGCGACCCCCACGAAGGCGCGGTCTTCGGGCGCGAGCAGCGTATAGGGCTCGTTCGAGGCCTCCAGCTCACCGCGAAGGCCCGATTGCTCGAGCATGGCGAGGAAGGTCTCCGCCGTCCCCCTCGATTCCAGCTGGCGAAGAGGACCCGCCGGGGCCTGGCAGAAGGGGGAAGGGAGAGCGCCGGGGCCGCTTCCGGCTGTCATGACGAGGAGAAGAGGCATCCACATGACCCCGGAATCGCGCCGCGTGCTTTCGTGGAGGCCAAGAACCGTCGAGAAGCGCTGCTACTTCGGTCGAGCTGGGACGGGGAGCCCGGGCCGGAACGTCCAGCGTCGGGCCGTTGGCACCTGCCTGCTCCGCCGAGAGAGCAACGGTCAGTGGTCCAAGGCGAGATTCCTCTCGGAGAAGTGCCCCCGCGTTGCCTCTGGAAGTGAAGAGGAGGGGAGGCGGCTCCAAGCGCGGGGTACGTAAGGGTCTTCTCCTGCGAAAATCCAGCGAGTTGCGGGATCCCCGGTGGGGGGCATGGCCCTCCAACGTGTCCTTCGGGCGCCAAGCCGCGGCAAGAATTCAGGGATAGACTGACTCTGAAACATGCTGCCACTGCCGTAGCGTAGGCACCTCTCTCTCTCCCGATCTGGATATGCCGCTCGACTCCTGTTCTCTCCACAAGGTCCTGCCCCGAATCCTGGCGATCGTGGCCGCGGGCGTCGCCATGGTTTCGCTCGCAGCGCCCGCGCGCTCCGCTCCGCTGCCCCAGCAGGCCTCGGACGCGCGCCAGTGGAACGAACTTCTCCTGGAGTCCATCCGGCGGGACTTCGCGCGTCCCACCGTGCATGCGCGGAATCTCTACCACATGTCCCTCGCGACCTACGACGCGTGGGCGACCTACGACGCGACGGCCGAGACGGTTCTGTTTCGTGAAGACCACGCCACGACCTCGCCCCAGGTGGACCTCTGGCGAAGTGAGGCGATCAGTCACGCGTGCTACGGGATCCTGAAGGCGCGCTTTGCCAATTCACCGGGCGCGCCCGTCATGCTGCCCCGGTATGACGCATTGATGGACTCGCTCGGCTGGGACAGGACGAACGGCTCGACGACAGGGAACTCGCCCGCGGCCATCGGCAATCGGATCGCGCAGAACGTGCTCGCGTATGGCAACGCCGATAACTCGAACGAGGCGAACGACCACGTCAATCAGTGGTACGTTCCGGTGAACCAGGCGCTGGTGCCGGATCTTCCCGGCAACCCGACGCTCGTGGACCCGAACCGCTGGCAGCCGCTGGCGCTCCAGTATTACATCGACCAGTCAGGCAACGTCGTCACGCTCGGCTATCCGGAGTTCCTCTCGCCCGAGTGGGGGATCGTCTCGCACTGGGCGCTTTCCGATGACGACGTGACGATTCACGAGCGAGGCGGCTTCCGGTACTGGACGTACAAGGATCCGGGCCCGCCTCCGTCCATCGACGACGCGCTCGATCGCTACCGCAGCGGATTCGAGATGGTCTCCATCTGGTCGGCCCACCTGGACCCGGCGGACGGCGTCATGATCGACGCGTCGCCCGCTTCGATCGGCAACGCGCCGCTCGCGACGAGCGCGCAGACTCCGTCGTTCTACGACTATTACGAGGGCGGAGACTGGGGGCAGGGCTACGCGACGAACCCGGTGACGGGCCAGCCCTACGCGCCGCAGATGGTGCCCCGCGGCGATTACGCGCGCGTGCTCGCCGAATTCTGGGCCGACGGACCGCACTCGGAAACGCCGCCAGGGCACTGGTTCGTTCTTCTCAACGATGTGGCGGATCATCCGCAGTTCACCAAGCGGATCGGCGGCGCTGGTCCAGTCGTCAATGACCTGGAATGGTGCGCCAAGGCGTACCTAGCGATGGCGGGTGCCATGCAGGATTCCGCCGTGGCCGCTTGGGGGGTGAAAGGGCGCTACGACTACCTCCGTCCCATCAGCGCCATTCGCTACCTCGCCGATCTTGGCCAGCGCACGGATCCCCAGGCGCCGAGCTATCACCCGGACGGGATCAACCTCCATCCCGGCTACGTCGAGGTCGTGACTGCCGCGACCACGGCGCCGGGCCAGCGCCACGCTCATCTGGCGGGCAACGAGGGCAAGGTCGCGCTCCGCGCATGGCGGGGACCTGCCTACATCTTCGATCCTCTCACGGACGTGGCGGGCGTCGACTGGATCCTCGCCGAGAACTGGTGGCCGTATCAGCGCCCCACCTTCGTCACGCCACCGTTCGCGGGCTACGTCTCCGGGCACAGCACCTACAGCCGCGCGGCCGCGGTCGTGATGCACCAGCTCACGGGCTCGCCGTACTTCCCGGGCGGGATGGGCGAGTACCACTGCCCACAAAACAGCTTCCTCGTGTTCGAGGAGGGGCCGAGCGTGGACGTCGTGCTGCAGTGGGCTTCCTATTACGACGCTTCGGACCAGTGTTCGCTCTCCAGGATCTGGGGCGGAATCCATCCCTCCGTCGACGACCTCCCGGGGCGCCAGATGGGCCAGGAGATCGGCACGGAAGCGTTCGAACTCGCGCGGAAGTACTGGGCCGGTTCGGCCTGCGACTCCGCGGGGAGCCTGGCGTCCTACGACCTCGACGGCAACGGCGTGCTCGACGAGTGCGAGGCGATCGGCTGGTCCTTCTGCTCGCCGGGTGTTCCGAACTCATCGGGCCTGCCCGCGACGCTGACGGTCCTCGGTAGCCGCACGGTCTCGGCGAACCAGGTGATGCTCGGCGCACGGTCCCTGCCCGCTCGCTCCTTCGGCTTCTTCCTCGCGTCGCCCTTCCAGGGTTTCCCGTTCACGCCTGCGACCAGCCAGGGCAGCCTCTGTCTCGCGGCCTTCGGGATCGGCGCGGGCGGCGGTGTGCTGAACTCCGGGGGCAGCGGCACGTTCTTCGCCCCGGTCGACCTGACGGCGATCCCCACGAGCAGCGGCAGCACGTCGGTCCTCCCCGGCCAGACCTGGAACTTCCAGGCGTGGTACCGGGACGCGAACCCGGCTGCGACGACGAACCTCTCCAACGCTGTTACGGTCACCTTCGAGTGACGCCATAGGCTTCCTGTGAAGGAGCCGGGCGTAGCGCGTCGAAGACGAAGAACCTCTCCTGGCCGAGGCGGCGGAATTCGTCGCTTCGGATCCAGGCGACGAAATCCTCGGAGCAGACTTCTGCGAGCGTTTCGAGGGCCGCCCCGAGCCTCTCCGGGTCCTTCTCGAAGGCCTCCGGCGGAGAACCCGCCAGGGAGGACTTCACCGCGTGGATGAGTTCCGGGCCCACGACGGGCTCCAGCTCGGCGGCGAGATCCGGGCGCAGGCGGAGCGACAGGTCCAGCGCTTGCTGCCGAAGGGCCCGGGGCTCCGGACCGAAGGCAAAGAGGTCGGGGCGGCGCGCCAGGTCGAGGAGTTTCGCGCGCTCCGACTGCAGGAACCACTCGAGCATCTCGCCGTCCCTCGGGGTCCAGTCCCGCCGTGGAGCGGGCTCGATGGGGGGCTTGCCAGGGCATTCCCGCTGGCTCGCGCTGATCGCCGACGGCCAGCCGAGCGAGTGGCGGAGCGCGTTGGCCTTCCAGGGGATCCGCGCGGCGAGGGCCCGGGTCCACGCGTCGATCATGGGCGCGTCCGCCGGCGTGGCGGGGTACGAGCGCTCGAGCAGCTCCGCGATCGTGCACTCCGCGAGGGTCTCGGCGGCGGCGGCGGCGCGGTCGCGCCTGGACTCGATTCCGGCTCGCCAGCAGGCGGTCGCGTAGGCGAGCCGCCGGGTCAACGGCTGGAGTTCAGCGGGCACGACGAGCTCCCCTTCCGCCATGACGGCGAAGTACGCCTCGGCTTCGATGCGTGCGTCCTTCCAGTCTCGCGTTCGGAAGGCGGCGCGGGCGGCCGGAGCGTCCGTGGCCACGAGGCGCGCCATGACCATCGCAACCATCTCCTCGGTCTCAGCGGGAAGCGCCAGGATCTCGGCCCGCAACTCTGCGCGCAGGGCGAGGTTTCTGGCGGGCGACAGGTCCCCGGCGGCAGGGTCTTCCCCGTCGATGGATTTCGCGGGTGGCTGGAGCGCAAGGGCGAGAAAGGCCCGCTGCCTTCGTCGATCATCGAGAGTTCCCTCCGGCAAGGGCCCCCCGTCCCTTTCGACCTCGACTCCACTCGCCGGTCGACGGTCGACCAGGTTCGGAACCGAGGCAGGCACCTGGGCTTTCTGGGTGCAGAGAAGCGCGAGCGAGCAGAGAGTGGCGAGCATGGCCCCAGTCTAAGCGCTGCCAGGATCACGCGATTCTGCCCCATGGGGTCCTGCCGTCGTACGATAGGGACGAGCCTTTACCCCTCCTCGACATGACCCTCTCCAGCGATTCGCAGCCCGCATCGGGCGTCCCCGGGGCGCCCCTTCCGGTGCTCCCTGCCCATGCCCACGCGCGGGGCGGGGCCGGGTCGCTCGTTTCGCTCCGGAACGTGGGCATCTGCGCCCATATCGATGCCGGGAAGACGACGCTCACCGAGCGCATCCTCTATCAGACCGGGACGGAGCGGCATATCGGCCGGGTCGACGAGGGCACCTCGGTCATGGACTGGATGAGCGAGGAGCGCGAGCGCGGGATCACCATCACCGCTGCCGCGACCCGGGTGAGCTGGAAGGGCATCGAGATCAATCTCGTCGACACGCCGGGCCACGTGGACTTCACGGTCGAGGTCGAGCGCGCCATGCGGGTTCTGGATGGCGCGGTTCTGGTGCTGGACGCCGCCGCCGGGGTCGAGCCGCAGACGGAGACGGTCTGGCGCCAGGTTCGGCGCCAGGCGGTGCCCGCGATCGGCTTCGTGAACAAGTGTGAGCGGCCCGGGGCCGACGTGCTGGCCTGCGCGGCGTCGGTCGAGTCGCGGCTGGGGGCGAAAGCGCTGGTCATCGCCTACCCGATCGGGGGAGGGGATACGGGCGAGCCGCTCCAGGGCATCGTGGACCTGGTCCACCGGCGGGCCTGGGGAGTGGTCAAGCCTGGAAGCATCGGGTTGGAAGGGCAGATCGACGTGCCCGAGGCCGTGGCCGACGAGGTGGACGTGCTCAGGGCTGAGCTGGTGGAGGCGCTGGGGGACCTGGATGACTCCATGTGTGAGCTCCTGGCGGAAGGTCGAGAGCCGAGCGGGGAGCAGATCGCCGGGGCCCTGCGGCGGCTGGTGCTGCGCCAGGCCGTGGTGCCGCTGCTCTGCGGGGCGGCGCTGATCGGCCAGGGGGTCGCCTTGCTCCTCGACGCGATCGCCGCCTACCTGCCGTCGCCGACCGATGTCCCTGTACCGCCGCTATTCGTGGCTGCTGGGGGGGCTGAGGCGCCCGATGGGCCGCCGCCGGAGCCCCTGGCTCTCGTCTTCAAGGTGCACTCGACCCGGACCCGGGGAGAGCGTCGAGACGTGACGTTCGTGCGGGTCTACACCGGCGAGATCGCGGCGGGAACTCGCCTCTGGAACGACCGAACCGGCGTCACGGAGGAGGTGCTGGGGGTGCTCAGGATCCACGCCGCCGACGTGCAGCATATCGATCGAGCCCTGGCGGGAGACGTGGTGGCCCTCGCCGGGCTCCGGGCCACCGGGACGGGCGATACGCTGGTTCCAGAGGGCTGCAAGGTCCGCCTGGAGCCCCCGGTGCTGCCTGCGCCCGTGCTGGGTTATCTGGTGGAGCCGGTGCGCGACGAGGAGCGCCTGACTCTCCGGGATGCCCTGGAACGCCTCGCCCGGGAAGATCCGTCGCTGCGGCTCGCCGAGGATCCGGCGAGCGGCCAGTGGCTGCTGGAGGGGATGGGGGAGCTCCACCTTGAGATCGCTCTGGCGCGAATGACGTCGGAATACGGGGTCACGCCGCGGAAGAGTTCCTACAGGATCGCCTTCCGCGAGGTCGTCTCACGGGCGGCCACGGGGAGCGGGGAGATCGAACGCCTCTACGGGGACACGCTCGGTCGGGCAAGGGTCGAGGTGCGCATCGAGCCCGCCGAGGACGGGGAAATCGGGCGGGGCCTCACCGTGGCCTTCGGGCCAGCCGTGAGGATCGAGCCCTCTCGGGCGCGGGCTCTCCGGACGGCCTTGATGGCCGAGGCCCAGTCCGGTCCGATCGCCGGGCACCCCGTCCGAGGGGTCGTGATCGTGGTCACGTCGGTCGATCTTCCGGCAAATTCGGAGGGGGAGCTCCTTCGGATCGAGGGCGATGCCGTGGAAACCGCGGCGGAGCAAGCGGCCGTGGCAGCGCTGCGGGACGCACTTCGGAACGCGAACTCCGAGGGACATGTGGTGGTGATGGAGCCCACGATGACGTTCGTCGTGGAGACGCCAGACGATGTCTCGGGTGGCGTGATCGGCGACCTGAACAGCCGACACGCGATCATGGACGAGGTGATCTCCACGGGTACGGAGTCCCGCCGCGTGACCGGGAAAGCGCCCCTCAGGGGCCTCTTGGGCTATTCTACGAGCCTTCGGTCTCTTTCGAAGGGCAGGGCGACCTTCAGTATGGAGCCTTCAGGGATGACGCCTCACGTGGGGGATCTCGGGCGATCGGCGACGCGGCCGACCTGACGGGACATGGGAGGACACGGGAGACGGAGGGCGCCTAACGCCCCGGGAGCGACGGTTCCAAGAATCATTTTCAGGAATCCGCTCCAGACCGTTGACCGCTCACACCCGCTCCCATACTCTTTTCGCCCCGTACCCGAACGGCGTGGGTTCTGGCGCAGCGCAGATCGACCGAGGTGACCGTCCTGAACGGCACCCAACCGTGTCTGCTGCTTCCCGGAGTTCCCTGCTGAACGGGGCAGTGCTTTTTTGCCCTGACGATGCGTGCGAGCCAATGGCTCTGGCGCCCATCGGCCGAGCCTGGAGCCTGTCAGGATCCCCCCCCCGACTGATGCGCCAGCACTGCTGGCGCTACGACAACTCACTGCTTTTTCTCACTGCTTTTTCTCACTGGCGGCACCCCTTGCCGCTGGCCACCCCTTCTTGCTCCGCTCTGCGGTGCACGACCGAGTGAAAGCCCGCTGCCTCCGTCCCCGTTCCGCGAGCTCTGCTCGACGAGCGGGATCCAGGTAAGGACCGAACTCAAACCCACCGATCATGAGCGACCGCATTCAAATCCGCATGGAGGCCTACGACCACGAGGCACTCGATCAGTCGAGCGCCGAGATCGTGGAGACCGCCAAGCGAACGGGTGCCCGCGTGCAGGGGCCCATTCCGCTCCCGACGCGCATCGAGCGCTATACCGTTCTGCGTTCGCCGTTCATCGACAAGAAGAGCCGCGAGCAGTTCGAGATCCGGACGCACAAGCGCCTGATCTACATCTCGGAGCCGACCCCACAGACGGTCGACTCGCTCTCGTCGCTCAACATGCCCGCGGGTGTCGACATCCGCATCAAGGCCTGATTCTTTCACGGCGTTCGTGGACCCCGCTTCGGTGAGGTCCGGCGTGCGCCGCTCTTTGTAATTCTCCCGCCGCGTGGCCAGGCGTCGCCGCAGCAACTTGCTGTGGCGCTGGTCGAACCGGCATCCCTCCCGGGACCGTTCCCACCGATTGGCGGTGGGGCCGCGGGCCCTGGATTCACCACTCCCCCCATGCTCTCCGCCAGCATCGGGTTCCCGCCGGTTCAGCCGGTGGGGGCGCGACAAGGATTCCGAGAGCAGAAGACATGACGCTACTTCTGGGACGCAAGAGGGGCATGACACAGCTTTTCGCCGAAGACGGAACGGTTACTCCGGTAACCGTCGTCGAGGCGGGACCCTGCACGGTCATGCAGCTCCGCACGATGGAAAAGGACGGCTACCACGCTGTCCAACTCGGCTTCGAGGACAAGCGGGACAAGATCTCCGCCAAGCCTCAGCGCGAGGCTGCCAAGAAAATCGGTACCGCTCCGAAGCGCTTTCTGCGCGAAGAACGCCTTACGTCGGCCCCCGAGGTCGAGGTCGGTCAGACGATCGGCGTGGACGCTTTTGAAGAAGGCGCTCTCGTGGACGTGACCGGCATCACCAAGGGCCGCGGTTTCGCGGGTACGATCAAGCGCCACGGTTTCGCCCGTGGCCCGAAGACGCACGGTTCCATGAACTACCGTCGTCCCGGCTCCATCGGTTGTTCGGCCTACCCCGGCCGGGTCTTCAAGGGCAAGCGCATGTCGGGCCACTACGGCGCCAAGCGCAAGACGCTCAAGAACCTCGAGATCATCCGCGTGGATGCCGAGCGCAACATCCTTCTCGTGAAGGGTTCCGTGCCCGGTTACAACGGAAGCTTCATCCAGATCCGCACCGCGCGCACCGGCGTCAAGAAGGGCTAAGGCAGCAAGATGAAAGTCAAAAGCTACAAGGCCGGAAGCGTCGGCGAAGTTGAACTCGACGTCGCGCCGTTCGGCGAGAAGATTCTCTACCGCACCCTGAAGGACGCGGTCGTCATGCACATGGCGAACCAGCGCCAAGGCACGGTGAACACCCGGGGCCGCAGCGAGGTCAAGGGTACGAACAAGAAGCCGTACAAGCAGAAGCACACCGGCCGCGCCCGCGCGGGTGACATCAAGTCGCCCATCTGGCGTGGTGGCGGTACGGTCTTCGGACCGAAGCCCCGCGACTACAGCTACCACATGCCGGTCAAGGCACGTCGCGTCGCCCTGCGCAGCGCGATCGCTGGCAAGATCGCTGACGGCGAACTCGTCGTCGCCGATCTCGGTGACTGGAGCGAGCCGTCTTCGAAGTCGGCCCGCAAGGTCCTCGCGGACCTCGGTTCGCCGCGTCGTGCCTGCGTCGTGATCACCGATCGCAACGAGAACCTCTACAAGTCGTTCCGCAACTTCCCGCTCGTCTCGGTGCGCACGGCTGCAGAGCTTTGCACCTTCGACGTCGTGAACGGCGGAATCATCATCGCGGAGCAGGGTGCCATGGACGCGCTCGCCGCCCGAGTTGGCGCCAAGAAAGCAAAAGCTGCGGAGAGTGACTCGTGAGCCAGCACCTCGATCGCTACTACAACATCATCAAGAAGTCGCACGTCACCGAGAAGGCGACGAACGACTCCCTGAACCGCAACGCCTACCACTTCGTCGTGCCGACGAACGCGAACAAGGTCGAGATCCGTCACGCGATCGAGTCCCTGTTCGAGGTGAAGGTCGAGGCGGTGAACACGCTGACGAAGCGTGGCAAGGTCCGCCGCCGCGGGTACGTGAAGGGTCAAAAGCCCGACTGGAAGAAGGCCATGGTGACGCTCAAGGAGGGCGATTCGATCGACATCTTCTAGTCGGATGCTTCCCGTCACTCGAAGGCCCGCGCAGATCGCGCGGAGCCGCCGGGTGAACGAGACTCCGAACAGAAGCGAGCCTGACCGCTCCCTCGAGAACCAAACCGCTATGCCAATTCGCAAGTACAAGCCCACGTCCGCAGGTCGCCGCCACGGCAGCGTCCTGACGTACGAAGAGATCACGAAGACCACGCCGGAGAAGTCCCTTCTCCGTCCGCTCAAGAAATCGGGCGGTCGCAACAACTACGGGCGCATCACGGTGCGTTTCCGTGGGGGCGGCAACAAGCGTCAGTATCGCCTGATCGACTTCAAGCGCAGCAAGGACGGGATCCCCGCCCGCGTGCACTCGATCGAGTACGATCCCAACCGCACCTGCTTCATCGCTCTCCTGCACTACGCAGACGGCGAGAAGCGCTACATCCTCTGCCCGATCGGGCTCGAGGTGGGGCAAACGATCCTCTCCGGACCCGACGCCGAGCCGAACCCTGGCAACGCGAAGATGCTCCGTGACATCCCGATCGGTGTCCAGGTGCACAACATCGAGCTCCAGCCCGGACGCGGCGGCCAGATCGTCCGCTCGGCGGGCACGTCGGCCCAGCTCACCGCCCGTGAGGGCAAGTACGCGGTCGTTCTGCTGCCCTCGGGCGAACTTCGCCGCGTCCACGTGACCTGCCGCGCCACCATCGGCCGCGTCGGGAACACGGACCACCAGAACGTGAAGCTCGGCAAGGCCGGTCGTAAGCGTCACCTGGGCCGCCGACCGCACGTCCGCGGTACGGCCATGAACCCGGTCGACCACCCCATGGGTGGTGGTGAAGGCCGGACTGCGGGTGGTCGTCACCCATGTTCGCCGACGGCCGTGCTCGCCAAGGGCGGTCGCACGAGGCGCCGCAATCACCCGACCGACGTTTTCATCATTCGCCGCCGCAAGCGGAAGTAACGGGCTTCGCCGCCTGACCCCGGGTCCCGCTGGATCCGGGCGGGCGGCCACCCGATTCCCGTTACCCACGCACGCAATTCAGGACAGCCATGTCAAGAAGCATCAAGAAGGGCCCCTACATCGACGCCAAGCTCGAGAAGAAGGTCCTCGCACAAAACGAAGCCGGCACGAAGAACCCGATCACGACTTGGGCGCGCGCTTGCACCATCTCCCCCGATTTCATCGGGCACACGTTCATGGTCTACAACGGCAAGACCCACGTGAAGGTCTATGTCAACGAAGACATGGTGGGGCACAAGCTCGGGGAGTTCTCGATCACGCGACTCTTCCGCGGCCACACCAACAAGAAAGAAGGCACGAAGGCCGGCCGCTGATCCAAGGTCGTTGATATGAAGAACGAAATCATCAAAGACCTCGGCGGGTTCGTCGCCCGGCACCGCTACGCGCGCATCTCGTCGCGCAAGGCGCGCCTGGTGGCCGACGTGATCCGAGGCCGCAATGCCAACGACGCACTGGAGATCCTGGAGCTGATGCCCCAGCGTGGCTCCGCCTTCTTCGCGAAGATCGTGGCCTCGGCCATTGCCAACGCGTCGCTGGACGAAACCGTCGACACGAACGACCTGATCATCGTGGACTGCCGCGCTGATGACGGTCCCATGCTGAACAACCGTCTGCGCTATCGTCCCGGCCCCCAGGGCCGTGCGATGCCGTACCGCAAGAAGACCGCTCACCTGTCCGTGATCGTGGCTCCCCTGGGCGCCATCGGCGACGACGCTGCCGAGGCCGCGAACGCGTAAAATCCTATGGGACAAAAGATCCACCCAACCGGCTATCGAGTCGGAATCATCGAGCCCTGGGCCTCGCGCTGGCATGGCAACAAGCACGACTTTGCGCGCTTGCTGTACCAGGACAAGCTCATCCGCGATCACGTGATCAAGGAGTACGGCTCCGCTGGCATCCCGCGCATCGAGATCGAGCGCACGAGTGATGCGGTCAACGTCATCATCTACACGGCCCGTCCCGGCGTTCTCGTCGGCCGCAAGGGCGTCCGCATCGATCAGCTCAAGAGCGATCTCCAGGGCGTTGCGGGAACGACGGTTCACCTGACGATCCACGAGATCAAGCGTCCGGAGCTGTCCGCTGGCCTCGTTGCCGAGGGCATCGCCGAGCAGCTCAAGCGCCGGATGGCGTTCCGCCGTGCCGTCAAGAAGGCCGTTCAGTCGACGATGCAGGCCGGCGCCCTTGGCGTCAAGGTCATGATCAACGGCCGCCTCGGTGGCGCTGAGATGGCCCGCCAGCTCCAGGAGCGGGAAGGCCGCGTGCCGCTCTCGACGCTCCAGGCGAACGTCGAGTACGGCACCGCGCTGGCTCGAACCGGCTATGGCGTCATCGGCGTCAAGGTCTGGATCTACAAGGGCGACATCGAGCGCGGTGAGAAAGTCAACTACCGTGTCACGTCGGCAGCCGGCGGTCGTTACGACCGTGGCGGTGGTCCCGGCGGCGATCGCGGACCACGTCGCGGCGGCAGCCGTCGCGGCGGCGGACGAGGACGCGGCGGTAGCCGCGGGGGCGGCGGCGGTCGCGGCCCTTCAGCACCCCAGGGTTCCATCACCGAAGGAGGTGCGTGATGGCTTACATGCCGAGGCGCATCAAGCGCCGCCGCGTATTCCGCGGCATGATCAAAGGACTGGCCACGCGGGGCAACCGCGTTTCGTTCGGCGACTACGGCCTTCAGGCCCTGGACGCCGGGTGGATCACGGGTCGTCAGCTGGAGGCAAGCCGTATCGCGGCGAACCGTGCCACGCAGGGCGCCGCCAAGATCTGGATCCGAGTGTTCTGTCACAAGCCGATCTCCTCGAAGCCGGCCGAAACCCGAATGGGTAAGGGCAAGGGTGACGTGGACTTCTGGGCCGCGACGGTGCGTCCGGGTACCATCATCTTCGAGCTCGGCAACGTGACGGAAGACAAGGCCAAGCTGGCATTCAAGCGCGTCGCGCACAAGATGCCCATCAGGGTTCGGATGGTGAAGAGGGTGCCAACTACCTGAGCGATTGGGACGCGGCTGCTACCGGCCGCGCCTCCTCTCAGCGAAACGGGTATAGATTGCTATGAAAGTTGAAGACATCCGCGCCAAGACGGACGCGGAGCTCGAATTCGAGCTCAAGAACATCAAGAAGGATCTCTTCGAGGCGCGCTTCCGCGCTTCGATGGGAACCGACGCGAAGACGGGCCGCATTCGCGAGATGCGCCGCACCGTGGCGCGGATCACCACTATCCTGCACGAGCGCTCGATGAACGTGCGTGGCGCCAGCTCCAAGTGAGCCCCCAGGGTCGTTGACAGAACGAACAGGGCCATTAGCACAAAGAAACTGAAGCGATGACTACATCAACAGAAAACAACGGCGTCGAGCGCGCGAGTCGGAGGGTCGTCCAGGGCATCGTCTCTGGCAACGGCTCCGACAAGACGATCGCCGTCCGGATCGAGCGGATGTTCAAGCACCCGAAGTACAAGAAGTACATCCGGCGCCATTCCAAGGTCCACGCCCATGACGAGACGAACGAGGCCCAGGTGGGTGATCGCGTCGAGCTCATGGAGTGCCGGCCCATGTCCAAAACCAAGCGCTACCGTCTGACCCGCGTGGTCGAGCGCCCCTCGCTTCCTGATGGGGCCCTTCGCCCCACGGAAGTTCAGGACGCAGCGACGGCCGACGCCATGGGTGATGCTTCCGGGGAGGACAACTCGTGATTCAAATGCAGACCTACCTGGACGTCGCCGACAACACCGGCGCCAAACAAGTCCAGTGCATCAAAGTGCTCGGCGGTACCCACCGTCGCTACGCCGGCCTCGGCGACATCGTCGTGGCTTCCGTCAAGAAGGCCATCGCGGGTAGCGAGGTCAAGACCGGCACCATTGTCAAGGGCGTGATCGTCCGCGTGAAGAAGAACACCCGCCGTGCAGACGGCAGCTACGTTCGCTTCGACCGGAACGCTCTCGTCATCGTCGACGGTGAAGGCAACCCGAAAGGCACCCGTATCTTCGGCGCCGTGGCCCGCGAGCTTCGCGACCGCAGCTTCATGAAGATCGTTTCGCTCGCCCAGGAGGTGATCTGATGCACGTCAAGCGCGGAGACCAGGTCATCGTGATCTCGGGCAACGACAAGGGCACCACCGGTGAAGTCATCGAGGTGCACCGTCAGGACAACCGAGTCGTCGTCAGCGGAGTCAACATCCGGACGAAGCACGTGAAGCCGACGCAGAGCAACCCCCAGGGAGAACGCGCCCAGCGCGAGTTCTCGATTCATGCGAGCAACGTTCAGTTGCTCGACCCCAAGACCGGCAAAGGTTCGCGTAAGCGTCCAACGGCCTGATCTTTTTCTCCACTGGCTCTCCACTGGTTTCGCGGACGTCGGTCTCACCGATCGCTGCGCATTCCGGTGGGGGACCCACCCACTCACCTTTCGCCAAACGCAAGCCGACCCAGACCGGTACGCACCCCACATGGCACGCCTCAAAGAAGTCTACACGTCTCAGGTCCGGCCCAAGCTGGCCGAGGCCTTCGAGATCAAGAACATCCACGCTATCCCGCGCCTCGAGAAAATCGTGGTGAACATGGGGGTCGCTGGAGCGGTCGAATCCAAGTCCAAGGTCGAAACGGCCGCTCGGGACATGGGCACGATCACCGGCCAGAAGCCGACCATCCGCAATGCCAAGAAGTCCATCGCCGGATTCAAGCTCCGCGAAGGCATGCCGATCGGCTGCGCCGTGACGCTTCGCGGCGAGCGCATGTGGGAGTTCGCCGACCGCCTGATCGCCGTCGTCCTTCCCCGTATCCGCGACTTCCGCGGAGTGAAGGACAAGCTCGACGGACGTGGCAACTACACGCTCGGTCTCTCCGAGCAGTCGATCTTCCCCGAGATCCCCTTCGACCGCATCGAGTTCCAGCAGGGCATGGATATCACCTTCGTGACCAGCGCTCCGACCGACAGCCAGGGGTACATGCTGCTCAAGGAACTCGGGATGCCCTTCATCGACCGCAACGCCAAGGCCTGAGGCCGATAAGAGGAGAATCTAGAGCCATGATGACCGACCCCATTGCCGACATGCTCACGCGCATTCGGAACGCCAACTCGATCGGACGCAAGACCGTCGACATGCCCGCCTCGCGTATGCGCGTGGGTATCGCCAACGTCCTCAAGGACGAAGGCTTCATCGAAGACTACAGCGTGGAAGCAGGGCAGCCCTCGAGCACCCTCCACGTGCACCTCCGCTACGGCATCGACGGTGAGAAGGTGATCCGTTCGATCATCCGCGTCAGCAAGCCCGGCCGCCGTGCCTACGCCGGACTCAAGGAGTTGAAGCCTGTCCTTCGTGGGCAGGGCATCAACGTTCTCTCGACGCCGAAAGGCGTCATTTCGGACCGTAAGGCGCGCGAACTCGGCGTCGGCGGTGAGCTTCTCGCTGAGGTCTACTGATCGATTCACATGTCACGTATCGGCAAAGCAGCAATCACGATTCCCTCTGGAGTCCAGGTGGACCTCAAGGGACGCGAAGTCAACGTCAAGGGGCCGAAAGGTAGCCTGTCGATGACGCTCCGCCCCGAGGTGGAGTTCAACGTCGAAGGCAACGAGGCCTCCGTCTCTCTCAATGGTTCCGGCGCCCCGCGCGCCGCCCGTGCCTACCACGGCATGACCCGGGCGCTCGTGGCCAACATGGTTCAGGGCGTGACCCAGGGCTATTCGCGGAAGCTCGAGATCGTAGGGGTTGGTTGGAACGCGAAGGCTCAGGGTGACAAGGTCGTCCTGAACATTGGTTTCTGCCACGACGTTCCCAAGCAGATGCCCCAGGGCGTCACCGTCGAGTGTCCGAACCCCACGACGATCGTCCTCACCGGCATCGATAAGCAGGTCGTCGGCCAGGTCGCAGCGGAGATCCGCAAGGTCCGCCCGCCCGAGCCCTACAAGGGTAAGGGCATTCGCTACGAAGGCGAGTACATCAAGCGCAAGGCAGGTAAGAGCTTCGGCTCCTGATCGGAACATAAGAGATGAAGTCCATCGTACTCCTCAAGAACAAGCGTCGCGATCGCCGCGCCAAGAGCATCCGTCGACGGATCGCCGCCACGGCGAGCCGTCCGCGCCTCTCCGTGCACCGCACGACCAAGCATATTTCGGCCCAGGTCATCGACGACGTCACCGGACACACGCTCTGCGCTGTTTCCACGACCTCGAAGAAGCTGGCTGATCTGCTGAACGGCAAGACCAAGTCGCAGAAGGCCGCCGTGATCGGCGGTGAAATCGCGCGCATGGCCAAGGATAAGAACGTCACCGAGGTCGTGCTCGACCGCGGCTACTCCCGCTACCACGGCCGCGTGAAAGCGCTCGCCGAAGCCGCCCGCGAAGCAGGCCTCTCGCTCTAATCAGATGAAGACCCACGTCGAATACCTCGATCACGCCGACATCCAGGAAGCAGGCGAGCTCTCCGAGCAGCTGCTCCAGGTCAACCGCTGCGCCGCAGTGGTGAAAGGCGGCCGCCGCTTCTCCTTCTCCGGCCTTTGCGTCGTCGGCAACCGTAGTGGCGTTGTCGGCTACGGCTTCGGCAAGGCCCGCGGCGTACCGCAGGCCATCGAGAAGGCGAACAAGGACGGGCGCAAGCACCTCCAGCAAGTTCCGCTCACCGCCGAGGGTTCGATCCCTCACGAGGTGATCGGCGAGTTCTGCGCCGCGCGCGTCAAGCTCATCCCGGCCTCCGAGGGTACGGGCATCATCGCGGGCTCCTCGGTCCGCGCCGTTGCGGAGATGGCGGGTATCAAGAACCTGCTCTCCAAGTCGATGGGGTCCACCAACCCGATCAACCTCGTCAAGGCCACGCTCGACGCGCTCGCCCAGCTCCGCACCCCTGCGGACGTGGAAGAGCTGCGCAAGATCAAGCTCTAGGAGCCACCAGATATGGATCTCAAAACAGTCTGCGCCAAGGGCGTCAAGTACGCCAAGCGCATGCGGATCGGTCGCGGTACCGGCAGCGGTAACGGTAAGACCTCGGGTCGCGGTCACAAGGGTCGCGGTCAGCGCTCGGGTGCCAGCCGTCGTGCCGGTTACGAAGGTGGTCAGATGCCCATCTATCGTCAGGTCCCGAAGGTTGGTTTCACCAACGCTCGGTTCCGGACGGACTACACCATCCTGAACGTGGGAGACCTGTCCGCATTCGCCGATGGCTCGACGGTCGACCTTCAGCAGGTGCTCGACAAGGGCCTTGCCTCGAAGACGTCGAACCTTCTGAAGCTCCTCGGGAACGGCGATCTGTCGGTCAAGCTGACCGTCCGCGCGCAGAAGTTCTCGAAGACGGCCCAGGAGAAGATCGAGCAGGCTGGCGGCACCGTCGTCATCCTCGACAACCTTGGTCGTGAAGCTCAGGCCACCGCCGACGCTTCCTGATCGTGACGCGAGCCCGCCTCGACACCGCAGTCTCACCGCACTCCCACTTCCCTACCCTCCAACCCCAGACGTAATCCCCCGTGGAGAACAACTTCCTCAAGCTGTTCAAGATTCCGGAGACCCGGCAGCGCATCCTGCGCACGCTCGGGCTTCTGATCGCGTACAGGGTTGGATTCCAGATCCCGATTCCGGGTATGGATTCGCAGTTCCTGTCGGAGTCAGCCGGTGACTCGATCTTCGGCCTTCTCTCCGCCCTCTCGGGCGGGGCGATCGGTCAGACGACGATTTTCGCCCTCGGCATCATGCCGTTCATCTCGGCGTCCATCATCTTCTCCATGCTCACCAAGGTGTCCCCTCAGCTCGAGGCGGTCGCCAAGGAAGGTGCAGCAGGCCAGAAGAAGATCAACCAGTGGACGCGTCTGACGACGGTGCCGATTGCGCTGGTCCAGGCGATCTTCATCTACACCGGGGTCTTCCTGCAGAACCCGCAGATGATCGACGTGTCGATGCGTGACAACAAGGCAGGCCTGGCGTTCATCGTCATCGGCGCGCTCTTGACCGGCGCTCTCCTCGTCATGTGGATCGGTGAACTCATCACCGAGTACGGTGTGGGCAACGGCGCCTCGCTGATCATCATGGCGGGCATCATCGCCGGCATGCCGTCGTCGATCGCCCAGCTCAAGGAGAACGACAACTTCTGGAACGTGATGGTGTTCCTCCTGATCGTCTGGGCGATCACCATCTTCGTCGTCGTCTTCATGCACAAAGGTGCGCGTCGGATCCCGATCCAGTACGCACGCCTCCAGAGGGGCCGCAGGGTCTACGGCGGACAGCGCCACTTCCTGCCGCTCAAGGTCAACATGGCGGGCGTCATGCCCATCATCTTCGCATCCGTTCTGTTCGTGATCCCCGGCATCCTCTTCGGATGGGCTGGCTGGGGCTATGGTCAGCGGATGTTCAGCGACCCCACTGGGTTCGTGTACACGGCTCTCTACCTCGTCCTGATCTTCTCGTTCTGCTTCTTCTGGAACCGCCTGATGTTCCAGCCTGAAGACATCGCGAAGAACCTGCGCGAGCACGGCTCCTTCATCCCTGGCATCCGTCCGGGTGCGAAGACGGCCGAGTACCTTTCACGCGTCCTGACGAGGATCACCCTCGCCGGCGCGGCATTCCTGGCGGTTGTCGCCGTGCTGCCGGCCTTCATCACGAAGGACTCCAGCCTCACGATGGAGATGCGCTACTTCCTCGGCGGTACCTCGGTGCTGATCGTGGTGGGGGTAGCCCTCGAACTCGTGGACAAGCTCCAGGCTCAACTTGTCATGAAGGCCTACGATGGGGGAGGCGCTCCTCCTGCAGTCGGCACCAAGCCCGGAAAAGGCAAAGGCGCGGCCCGCGGCGGCGCTTCCTGGACCAAACGAGACGGGGAAGCAGGCGCGACCTAGGCCTATAAGAGGGTTTCCGCCCTCGTCCCGTAGCGCGTCCACACCAGCCCATGGCAAAAGAAGAACCGATCACAGTCGAGTGCATCGTGACCGAGGCTCTCCCCAACGCTCGTTTCCGAGCGAAGTTGGAGTCCGGCCACGAGATTCTCGCGCACGTCTCCGGCAAGATGAGGATGCACTACATTCGCATCCTACCCGGCGACAAGATCACCGTAGAAATGTCACCCTACGACCTCACCAAAGGTCGAATCACCTGCCGAGGTGAGCGCCGCAGACGCGGTGGCCGCGGCCGGAGGAGAAGAAGAAGATGAAAGTCCGAAGCAGCGTGCGGCGCATGTGTGCCAAGTGCAAGATCGTCCGCCGCCGTGGTGTCGTTCGCGTTATTTGCGACGCCGACCCCCGCCACAAGCAGCGTCAAGGCAAGTAAGCGCCCGGCCGGATGGCCTGGGCCCCCAGGTCAACCATGGCCGGTCCCTACAACAACTGAGCTCCCAGAAACATGGCACGTATCATCGGCGTCGACATTCCGAACGACAAGCGTTTGGAAATCAGCCTCACCTACATCTTCGGCGTTGGCCGCAAGACGGCACTGGACGTGTGCCGCGACCTGAACCTCGATCCCGGCATGAAGGCCCGGGACCTCAACGAGATCCAGGTCACGGAGATCGCCAACCATCTTCAGAAGAACTACAACGTCGAGGGTGAGCTTCGACGCACGCTCGCGCAGGCGATCTCTCGCCTCCGTGACATCGGTTGCTACCGGGGCCTTCGCCACCGTCGCAGCCTCCCGGTCCGCGGTCAGCGGACCCGAACCAACGCCCGTTCGCGCAAGGGACCGAAGAAGACGGTCGCTGGCAAGAAGTCCGTCAAGAAGTGATCTCGCCCTGGCGCGGGACTCGGCTCCTCGGGAATTCCCTCCGGATTCCCCAGGGACCGCGGCCGCGCCGGACGGAACGCCCCATACACCACGCTCGCGAGATCGCGAACCCAACCTAGAACCGAGCGGCTCCGAGCAGCTGATTCGAACCACCACTCATGGCCAAGAGCACCAAGCGCAAGGCGAAAAAGAACATCGTCAAGGGGATCGTCCACGTGAAGTCGACGTTCAACAACACGCATGTGACGATCACGGACCCGGCGGGCAACACGATTTCGTGGGGCACGGCAGGCAGCCAGGGTTTCAAAGGAACCCGCAAGAGCACGCCGTTCGCGGCCCAGCGCGCGGCCGACAACGCCGCTCAGGCTGCGATGCGCCACGGCCTCAAGGAGGTCGAAGTTCGGGTCAAGGGCGCGGGATCCGGTCGCGAGTCGGCCGTTCGTGCTCTCGCCAACGCCGGTCTCCGCGTGGTTTCGATCGAGGACGTCACGCCCCTTCCTCACAACGGCTGCCGCGCCAGCAAGCGTCGCCGCGTCTGATGCGCAGTCGGCTCCTTTCCCGCGCCTCCCGGTTTCACCGGATTGCCGCGGTCCAGGATCCGGCGCCGCGGACTTCGCTCACCACTGAACACCTGTCACTTGACGCCTAACTGATATGGCTCGTTACACCGGACCCAAGATCAAACAGTGCCGCCGGGAGGGGATGAACCTCTTCTTCCTCGGTCAGAACACCTCCAGCGGAAAAGTCGCCGTGCTTCAGCGCCGCGACTACCCGCCCGGGGTACACGCCCAAAGCCGCCGCAAGGTGACCGACTATGGCGTGCGCCTTCGCGAGAAGCAGAAGCTCAAGAGGGTGTTCGGGGTACTCGAGCGCCAGTTCAAGCGCTACTTCGCCGAGGCGGAGCGCATGAAGGGCAACACCGGTGAGAACCTTCTCACCCTGCTTTCGCGTCGCCTGGACAACGTGGTGCTCTCGGCAGGCTTTGCGACGACCCTCGCTCAAGCCCGTCAGATGGTCAATCACGGGCACTACCTGGTGAATGGCAAGCGCGTCACGATCCCGTCCTTCCGCGTTCGCGCGGGTGATGTGGTCCAGCCGCGTACCAAGGAGAACACGAAGAAGATCGTCTCCGGGTTCATCGACGTGAACAAGGGCGGCTTCCGTCCCGAGTGGCTGAGCGTCGATGACGACGCGATGTCCGTCACGGTGACGACGCTGCCCAAGCGCGAAGACTTCCAGTTCCCGATCCAGGAACAGCTCATCGTCGAGCTCTGCTCGAAGTGAGCCGTCGAGGTACCCCCAGGGGGGGTACCTCAACGACTCACTTGTGTTTCTGGCGCATCCGCTTACGCGGATGCAGCGTGAGCCAAGCGTCGCCCGAAAAGGCGGGTCTGGTGAGCGAGCCGGGGACACGGGTTGCCTGGGAGTGCCAGCGAGTTGCCCTGGGGCGGCTGAGTGGGTGACTCCTGGGTCACTCAAGCGCTGCCTCGGGGTGGCCGGGCTGCTCCTGGGTTGCCGGGCTGCTTCGGGCGGCCGAGCCGCGTGACCGTGGCTGGGCTAACTGACCGTGTTGGGGCTCACTGACGAGTGGGCTCCCTGATCGTCTTCCGGGCGATCGAAATCAACTCCGCATACACACACACCCGCTTCTCGACGACTCCGGTCGTGGAAAGCTCGCCCTGCTCCCGTGGGGCCTGAAACAAGAGAGACTCATCCCATGAGGATCCGCTGGCGTAATTTTGAACTTCCTTCGCGCGTTGAAGCCGACGACGCGACGCTCACCGACACGTACGGTCGATTCCTGATCGATCCGTTCGAGCGCGGCTTCGGGCAGACGATCGGCAACGGCCTGCGCCGCGTGCTGCTTTCGTCCATCGAAGGCTGCGCCGTGACGGCGGTCCGCATCGACGGCGCGAGCCACGAGTTCGATAGCCTCGAAGGTGTCTACGAGGACGTGGCTGCGATCATCCTCAACCTCAAGCGCCTCCGTATCGAGTATGACGGGGACGGTCCGATCGTGTGCCGCATCCAGCGCTCCAGCGAGGGCGCGGTGACCGGCGCGGACGTGGAGTGCGAGCGTGGCGCGAAGGTCATGAACGAGGACCTGCACATTTGCACCCTCACCATGGACCGCGAGTTCGACGTCGAGCTGGATGTCAACCGAGGCCGCGGCTACGTGCCGGCCGAGGACAACAAGTTCGATGATCAGGAACTGGGCAAGATCCCGGTCGACTCCAGCTACTCGCCGGTCGAGCGAGTTCGCTACGGCATCGAGGCCTGCCGCGTCGGCAAGTTCACGAACTACGACCGCCTGATCCTCGAGATCTGGACCGACGGTTCGGTGACGCCCGAGCTGGCCCTCACGGAGGCCGCCAAGATCTACCGGAAGCACCTGAACCCCTTCGTCCTTCAGGGCGAGACGCGGGACTCCAAGCCGCTTCTCGACACTCCGACCGCTTCGGAGTTCAACCCCCAGAAGCAGGAGGACTCCGAGCTCTCCCGCATGCTGGATGCCCCGATCGCGGACCTCGAGCTTTCCGTTCGCGCCCGCAACTGCCTGGACGGTGCCAACCTCCAGACGCTCCGTGACCTCGTGACCATGTCGGAGAACGACGTGATCAACCTCAAGAACCTCGGCAAGACCTCCCTCACGGAGATCAAGTCGAAGCTCGCCGAGCGTGGTCTCTCGCTCGGCATGAAGGTGACCGAGTAGTAGAGCTTTCCCCCGCCTCCCGTCCACGACCCTCTCCCTGCCCCAGAACTGGGGCGCCCTCGCGCAACCTCTTGCCGGGGCGCTGACTCCCTAGACTCCCATGCGACACCGCGTAGCCGGATTTAAGCTCGGACGCACGACCAGCCACCGCCAGGCCATGACCAGGAACATGGCGGCCTCGCTGATCGAGCACGAGCGTATTATCACGACCGTTCAGAAGGCGAAGGCCGTCAAGCCCTTCGTCGAGAAGCTCGTGACCCTTTCCAAGGACCCGTCCCAGCACAACCGCCGCCGCGCTTTCAGCAAGCTGCGCAGCAAGGACGGCGCCAAGAAGCTCTTCGACGTGCTCGGGCCGCGCTTCCAGGATCGTCCTGGCGGCTACTGCCGGATCATCAAGCTGACCAAGCGTCGCCTCGGCGACAACGGTGAGCGCGCGATCCTCGAGTTCGTGGAGCGCACGCCCCGTGAGGAACTGGACGCCGCTGCGGAGTAGCCTTCTGGCGACTCGCTTCCGACTTTGGTAACGGCGACCTTGACCCGTCACTTCCTGATCTTCGGCCCCCCCGCGGCTGGCAAAGGCACCCAGGCTGGTTCTCTGAAGGACCACCTGGATGTGCCCCACGTCTCCACGGGTGATATGTTTCGCGCTCACCTGAAAGGGGAGACGGAGATCGGGCTGCAGGTGAAAGACATTCTCGCGGCTGGAAAGCTGGTTCCGGACACGGTCACCAACGCCATGGTGGCGGAGCGTCTCGCCGAGCCTGATACGGCCGAAGGAGCGCTGCTGGACGGCTTTCCGAGGAACGTGCTTCAGGCCTCGTGGCTGGACGGATACCTCGCCGGGCGAGGGACGAAGCTGGCGGGCGTGGTGGTGCTGGAAGTTCCTGACGAGGAGCTGAAGAAGCGCCTGATCGGCCGCGCCGAGAAGGAGAACCGCAGCGACGATGCGGATCCTGCGGTCGTCCAGCGGCGGATCGATACCTATCGCGAGCAGTCCGAGCCGTGCATCGCGTACTACCGTGAGCAGGGTCTGGTACCGGTCCATTTGATCGATGGTGCCGGAACGGTAGAAGAGGTCCGTGCACGGATCCAGTCTTCGGTTTGATCTGGCGGTAGCGGTCCGCGGCTTCAGCGCCCGTAGCGGACTCGGCCACTTGGTACGAAAGCAAGGCACTTCGATCTGCGTAGCCGATCGAAGTGCCTTGCTTTCGTTCCGATCGGTCGAATGCGCAACGGGTCGCCAATGCCATAGGTTCCCTGATTTACCACTTAGAAAGTTTCTTTTGGTTGCTCGAAACTGCCCGTTCCGCGTGGGCTACGGGTGACTGATGCAGCGCTCTCGACTCGTACCTTCGGGCTCCCTCAAGGCTCACGCAACCGTGGCGTTCTGCCTGGTTCTCGCCGTTGCCTGGAGCTTCGCCTACCTGGTTCCGTCCTGGGAGAGCCGCGCCCATTCCGTGGATCCTTTCGCGGCGTCCTCGCTCGGTGGCGTACCGAGGGATGCAGCCGCTGCTCCGGTGGTCGTCCGGGTGACCGACGACGGCGCGTGCACGATTTCGGGAGAGGCGGCGAGCGACAGCCCTCACCCCGTTTTCCTGACGGCGCTCCGCTACGAGCGTGCCGGTGAGACCTGGATCGTGGCCGACTTCGTGAACATCGACCTCGGAGACCAGCGAGCCTTCGTCCTACAAGGACTCATTCCAGGACGCTGGTTCGTCGCCGCGAGGGGTTTCACGGATGACAGTCCTGCGTGGGGTCGAAGTCCTGCCATCGAACTCACCGCGGAGCACTCTTTCCAGCGCACCTCGATTGTACTGAAGCGCTTCGAAGTCGACGTCGTCGTCCATGGACTGCCGGAGGAACTGAAGGACGAGGTCTATCTCTCCATGGATTGGGAAGAGGGGGATCGGGTGCAGGTCGAGGGGGACGAGTTCCTCGACCTTCCGGATGACGCCTGCCCGCGGACAGACTGGCTTCAGACGTTCGGCTCCCTGGAGAACGTCGGCACCATCTGGATGGTCAGCCATCCTCCCTCGGAAGCCGATGGCTCGACCGAGGACCGGCTAGACACGAGCGTCGACCCATGGGGTCTGGCCCGGCGCCGTCTCTCCTGGATCACGCCCGCCTGGGAAAAACCGCTCTCCCTCCATGCGCCCGGACCGGGAAGGGTCACGGTCACCCTCCACGGCTTGCCTGGAGCGGAGGCAGCTCGGGCTCACTCCGTCGATCTGACGCCGAGCCTCGCCAAAACCGTCCTGGAGTTCAGCATCGACGCGGACACGTTGCCCATGAGCGAAGACTCCTTCTGATTCGAGACGTGTCCCGCTGCGGACCAGGCGGGGCCCCGCGCGCGCGAGCTACCTCAACTACACCCGCACGATTCCGACCCGGTCGTGCCCGAGGATCTCACAAAGCTCATTCGCCAGTTCTTCGGTGATCGCGATGCCCTTGTCGCGACCGGCTCGGATCCGGCGCGTCAGCCCGTCGTCGCCTTCGGTCTGCAGGAACAGCGGATTCTGGCCCTTGTGCCGGTCGCAGGTCTCCTTGATGACGGCGAGCTTCGCCCGGTCCTTGGGGTCCACGCGTAGCTCGATGCCGCCCTGGAATCGGGCGAGGGCGTCCTTCAGCGACATCACCTCGTCCAGCAGCATCGCGGGCTCGTCGCTGCCCTCCTCCAGCTTGCCGGAGCACAGGACGACCGCTCCGTCCTCGATCAGGTCCCGCACCTCCAGGTAGGTCCTCGGGAAGCAGGTCACGCCGATCGACCCCGACAGGTCCTCCAGCCGGAAGCGGCACATCTTCGAGCCCGCCATCTTGCCCGACTTCACGACGAGTTCGGCCTTCTGCAGGATGAGGCCCGCGATGCGGACCGTGCTCTCTGAGCTGCCGACCTCGGCCAGTCGCTTGATCGGACTCGACGAGAGGAGCGACACGAGGCCTGCCCGCTCCTCCAGCGGGTGACCCGAGAGGTAGAAGCCAAGGACCTCGTGCTCCAGCGCCAGCGTCTCGGCCTTCGTGATCGCAAAGCGGTCATCGATACCAGCGGCCGGCTTCTCCTCCGACACCTCCTCGGCGCCTCCGAAGGCGTCGAACATGGAGGATTGGCCGCTGCGTCGATCCTTGGCCAGTGAGCTGGCGTCCGCCATGGCGGACTCCAGCGCGGCCATGAGTGAGCCGCGATTGTGCTGGAGTTCGTCGAACGCGCCGGACTTGATGACGGCTTCCCAGGCGATCTTGCCCATCTCACGGGGATCGACCGCGGTCACCACCTCGTGGAAGGTGAGCTGCGGCTTCTCTTCGAGCAGTTCGTTTCTGACCTTGCACATGGCCTCCAGCGCGCCGCGGCCGCAGCCCTTCACCGCGCCGAAGCCGAACCGGATCGCCTCGCCACCCTCGGGGGTCTGCGTCGGCTTGAATTCCCACTCGGACTCATGGATGCTCGGCATGAGGACGCGGATGTCGCTCTTCTTGCAGTCGTCGATGAAGTCCTTGATCTTGTTCGAGTCACCCATCTCGCACGAGAAGTTCGCGGCGAGGAAGTCCGTCCGGTAGTGGGCCTTCAGGTACGCGGTCTGGTACGTGATGAGCGCGTAAGCGGCCGAGTGCGACTTGTTGAAGCCATAGCCACCGAACTTGATGATGTTGTCCCAGGTGTTCTGCGCGACGTCCGGGTCGCAGCCGTTCGCGATGGCGCCCTCCAGGAACTGCGCCGAGAACTTCTGCATGATCTCGGGCTTCTTCTTGCCCATCGCCTTCCGCAGGTTGTCCGCGTCGTTCAGCGAGAAGCCAGACAGCTCCACGGACGCCAGCATCACCTGCTCCTGGTACACGAGGCAACCGTAGGTGTTCCCGAGGATCGGGACGAGGCTCTCGTGGGGGAAGGTGATCGCCTCGCGCCCATGCTTGCGGTCCACGAACATGTCGACCATCCCTGACTCCAGCGGGCCAGGTCGGTACAGCGCGAGCACGGCGACCACGTCGTCGAAGCAGTCGGGCTTGAGCCGCGAGAGCAGCTTGCGCATCCCCTCGGATTCCAGCTGGAACACACCGAGCGTATCGCCCGCCATGAGCAGTTCGAACACGCCGGGATCATCGAGCGGCAGCTCGTCCACGACGGGGGGCTCCAGCCCGCGCTTCTTGATGTTCGCCAGGCATCGATCGATGATCGTCAGGGTCCGAAGACCCAGGTAGTCCATCTTGAGGAGCCCGAGCTCCTCCAGCTGTGGGGCCGGGAACTGCGTCGTGATATCGTCGCCGTTCCGCCCGAGCGGCACGTAGTTGACCGTCGGCCCTGGCGTGATCACGACGCCTGCCGCGTGGGTCGAGACGTGCCGCGCCATGCCCTCCAGCGCCGTCGAGTAGGCGAACAGTTCCTCCCATTCGGGCCCGAGGGCCTTGAACGCCTGCAGCTCCGGATCCGTTTCCAGCGCGACCGCCAGGGAGGGGGCACCTGGGCCTGCAGGAATCTTCTTGGACACGCGGTTGATCTCGGACAGCGGCATGTCGAGCGCCCGCCCGACGTCTCGAACCACCGTCCGCGAGGCCATCGTTCCGAAGGTCACGATCTGCGTCACGCACTCACGCCCGTAGCGCTCGCGCGTGTACTCGATGACCCGCTCGCGCCCCTCCTTGCAGAAGTCGATATCGATATCGGGCATCGACACGCGGCTGGAGTTCAGGAATCGCTCGAACAGGAGGTCGTACTTCAGCGGGCACAGCCGCGTGATGTCGAGCAGATAGGCCACGATCGACCCCGCCGCCGAACCTCGGCCAGGCCCCACCGAGATCCCGTTGTCCCGCGACCACTTGATGATGTCCCACACGATCAGGAAGTACGAGACGAAGCCGAGCTCGCGGATCGTTCCCTTCTCGCGCTCCAGGCGCTCGCGCGCTGCCTGACTGTCCGAGCCGTAGAGCTTCACGAGCCTCTCCTCGAGCAGTCGATCGAAGATCTGATCGGGCGACTCGCCGGTCTCCGACACGAATTCAGGCACGTGGTAGGTGCCGAACTCGAGCTCGACGTTGATCTGCTCGGCGACGTCGTTCGTCGCCTTGATCGACTCCGGAAGGTCCCGGAACATGTGCGTCATCTCCTCGCGCGTCGCGAAGAAGAGCGTGTCCGTCTCGAACTTGAAGCGATCCTTGTCCGCTTTCTTGGCGCCGGTGTTGATGCAGAGCAGTACGTCTTGGGCGTGGCAGTCCTCGGCGCGCAGGTAGTGGATGTCGTTCGTCGCGACGAGCGGGATCCCGGTGCGCTGGTGCATGCGCATCAGCGCTTCGTTCGCGTCGGCCTGGATGTTGATCCCGTTCCGCTGCAGCTCGAGCCAGAAATGCTCGGGCCCGAACATGTCGCGCAGGTCCGTGGCGAGCGCCTCGGCCTCGCCCTCTTTCCCCGTGCGGGTCAGCTGGTTGATCTCGCCGGCGAGGCAGCCCGAGAGGCACGAGATCCCCGCGGCGTGCTGGCGTAGGAGGTCCATGTCGATCCGCGGCTTGTAGTGGAAGCCGTCGACGTAGCCTGCGCTCGTGAGCTTCACGAGGTTCTGGTAGCCCTCCATGTTGCGCGCGAGGAGCGTCAGGTGGCTATAGCCGTTGCCGTTCGCCTTCGAGTGCTTCTCGTGCATCGAGCGCTTGGCGATGTACACCTCGCAGCCCATCAGAGGTTTGATCCCGCCCTTGTGCGCCTTCTGGTACAGCTCGATCGCGCCGTACATGTTGCCGTGGTCGGTGAGCGCGAGCGCGCGCTGTCCGTCCTTCTCGCAGGCCTTGACGAGGTCGCCGATGCGGTTGGCGCCATCGAGCAGGCTGTACTCACTGTGGACGTGCAGGTGCACGAAATCAGGTGCGGTCATTCGTCGATCTTCCCCCAATGATGGCCCGTTTTCACCCCGGAGGCGACCCGCGGTCCCCTCGCCCGTGAACGGGCTGATTTGGCGCCAACCCGTGCGGTGGGGGCGCCGTGTCGAGGCCGAAAGCCTACCCGATCTCTAACCTATTGCCCGCGCAGGAGAAGGGACAACAGGCCCTTCTGCGTGGGCAGCCGGTTGGCCGCCTGCTGGTACACGAGGCTGCGCGGCCCGTCGAGGACCGAGTCGGTCACCTCGAGGTTGCGCCTGATCGGCATCGGATGCATGAGCCGTGCCTCGTTGCCGAGCTGCATCAGTGATTCGTCCACGAGCCAGTCGCGTCGCTCGGTGGCCACGCGGCTCGCCGCGCGCGTCTTGTTCCCGTAGTTCTCGAGCGACATCCACGAGCGTGCGTACACCACGTGTGCTCCGGCGGCTGCGTCGCGCGAGGTGTTGGCGTGCTCGAGCCCGCCCGTCGGATGCTGCGCGCCGAGCGCTTTCGCCTCGCTCATGACGCCCTCGTCGAGTTCATAGCCGCGCGGATGAGCCAGAGAGACCTGCATCCCGGACCGCAGGGCCGCCAGGAGGATCGAGTGAACGACCGAGGGGCCCGCAGGGGTGGGGGAGGGAGTCCACACGATCGCGAGTCGCTTGCCGGAGAGGTCCCGGCCGAACGTCTCGCGCAGGGTCATCAGGTCGGCGAGTGCCTGGAGCGGGTGGCTCAGCGCGCTCTCCATGTTGATGATCGGAACCGTTGCGTGCCGGGCCCACGCATGGATGCCCTCGTCGCGGCGGTCGACCGCCCAGGCGTTGCCCGCGGGGCGCGGGCGAATCGCCAGCGCATCGCAGTAGTTCGACATGACCGCGGCCGCGTCCCTCACGTGCTCCGGAGCCGTCCCATCCATCACCACGCCGTCGCGGGCCTCGACTTCCCAGAAGTCCGAGCCTGCGGACATGTGGACGCCCTGGCCACCGAGCTGGTGGACGGCCACTTCGAAGGCCGTCCGCGTGCGCAGCGAGCCCCTGAAGAACAGGAACCCCACGGACTTGCCCGCGAGCTCCGTCCTGCGCACGCCCGCCTTGAAGCGGTCCGACAGGTCGAGGACGTCCGCGAGGCGGGCGTCGCTGAGGTCGCTGAGCCGAATGAGGCCGGCCGGGGTCTTGCCAGGGGCTCTCGCCGCCGATTCTTGGGAGGGGCTGCTGGGGTTCACGAAGGAATCGTACGGCAGCGCGGCTCCGCATCCAGAGACTCTTTTCCCGGCCTCTGGAAGGAACTTCGACAAGGTCCCCGAAATTCTTGTGGAGGTGCTCTTGACGGCCTCCGTTGGCCTCAGTACAACGTCGCGCCCAAACGCACCCGTAGCTCAACTGGATAGAGCACCTGACTACGGATCAGGAGGTTAGAGGTTCGAATCCTCTCGGGTGTACCATTCACAGTCCGGCGTTCGCGCCGGGGTGATCCGGGGCAAGCGCGGCCCACACGCGGCCCGGTAACTGCTCTTCGACGCACGGCCCTCAGCTCTGTCCAATTCGCCAGCCCCTCGGGTTTCCCTCAAGGAATCGTCGATCGGGCCCACCCGGCGGCTTGTCCTTCCTGCGCCGAGGTGCTGTCGTTTGACAACCAGGCGATGAACGAATTGACGAGCGAGCAGGATCGCGGGGGCATGGCTCTCGCGCTGGCGTACGCCGAGGAAGCCCGCGATGCCGACGAGGTGCCCATTGGGGCGATCGTTGTGCGAGACGGCGCGGTCCTCGGAGTCGGGCGCAATCGCTGCCGCGAGGCGGGCGACTGTACGGCCCACGCCGAGATGGAAGCGCTACGAGATGCCTTCCGAAGAACGGGCGATATGCGACTGCCCGGCGCGACGGTCTACACGACGGTCGAGCCGTGCTTCATGTGCGCGGGCGCCCTTTCCCATGCTCGGATAGCCAGGGTGGTCTGGTCGGTGCGCGACCCCAAATTCGGGGGCGCGGCGTCCCTCGGGACGGTGCTGACGGACGCGCGGCTCAACCATCGAGCGGTCGTGCTCGAGGGTATCTTCGATGGGGAAGCGCGGCATCTGATGCAGTCCTTCTTCCGGTCGAAGAGAGGCCAGTCCTGAAGGACGGCCCGAACGGAATTCAAGCGGAGAGGTGGCAGAGTGGCCGAATGCGCTGGTTTCGAAAACCAGTAGGCCTTCACGGGTCTCGAGGGTTCAAATCCCTCCCTCTCCGCCATTCCTTTCATGCGCGCGGAGCGCGGATGAAAGGAATGATGTTTTCTGGCCCATCCGCTGACGCGGATGGAGCGGTTGGGGCCCTGCGGGGTGTCGATCGCGGGTGGTTCTGGGGGGTGGCTCTGTTAGGGGTTGGCTCTGTTGGGGGCTGGCTCTGCTGGGGCTGGGTCTTGCTGGGGCTGGGTCTTGCTGGGGCTGGGTCTGCTGGGGCTGGGTCTTGCCGGGGCTTGGTTTCTGGGTTTCCGGCTTGGTTCTTCAATTCGTTCGACGAGATCAATGGAGAGGTGACAGAGTGGCCGAATGTGCTCGCTTGGAAAGCGGGTGTGCCTTCACCGGTACCGTGGGTTCGAATCCCACCCTCTCCGCCATCTCTTCTCTCTCGACATCTGTCGGACTCGCCTGGTTCTGGAAACTCATTCACAACGGTTGGACCCGCGCGGAGCGATGGGTCCGGTCCCACGCGATGTCGTCGGTCCGAACCGGGTCAGGCCGGGAACGGAGCAGCCCTAAGGGCCGCACGGCAGGCGCGAGGTGCCCGGGCCTTTCGATCTGCGCGGGTTCTCTCCGTGATGGCCAGGCGCTACGGCTGTGACCCGGTTATTCTTTCGGTTCGATGTCCTACCTCGTTCTCGCACGCAAGTACCGGCCCACCGCCTTCGCCGACGTCGCCGGCCAGGAAGTGGTGACACGGACCCTCCGGGGAGCGATCGCTGAGGGGAGAGTCGGGCACGCGTACCTGTTCTTCGGACCCCGCGGAACCGGCAAGACCACCTCGGCCCGGCTGTTCGCCAAGGCCCTCAACTGCGAGAAAGGGCCCATCGAGGAACCCTGCGGAGTTTGTGAGCGGTGCCTCTCCTATGACGCCGGGACCGAACCCGACCTCATCGAGATCGACGCGGCTTCCAACACGGGCGTCGACCACGTTCGGAACCTGCGCGACCAGGCCGGCTACGTGCCGCTCAAGGCACGCTTCAAGGTCTTCCTCATCGACGAGGTTCACATGCTCTCCAGAGCCGCGTTCAACGCGCTCCTGAAGACGCTCGAAGAACCCCCGGCCCACGTCAAGTTCCTCTTCGCGACCACCGAGCTCCACAAGGTCCCCGACACCGTCGTTTCGCGGTGCCAGGTCCTTCGGCTGTCTCCGCTGTCGGAGAGCCAGATCGTCGCTCGACTCGACGAGGTCTTCGCGCTGGAAGACGTCGAGGCCGAACCCGGCGTCTCCGCCGAGATCGCACGGCGCGCCCGCGGCGGCATGCGCGACGCTCTCTCGCTCGCCGACCAGCTGCTCGCGCTCGTCGGCCGGACGCCCAAGGTCGCTGATACCGCGCGGCTTGCCGGTGAAGGCTCGACCGAAGCGATCGAGGCGGTTCTGGACGCCATCCTCGACACCGACAAGGTCGCGCTCCTCAAGGCCCTTCCAGGCAGGGAAGGGGACGAGCCCGCCTTCCTCGATGCCGTTCTCGGCTACCTGCGCTCCGCCCTCCTCCTGCGGCTCATCGGTGAGGACGCGCCCATGGTCGCCTCGTCCGCGAGCCCCGTGGCCAAAGCGGCGATGGCAGAGCGCGCTTCGAAGTTCGGCGCCGATCGCCTCGAACTCGTCCTGCAGGAACTCCTGCACGCACGGGAGCGGATGGGACCCATCCACATGCGCGCGCACTCTCGCCTCATCCTCGAAGCGACCTTGCTCGACCTCTGTCGACCCGAGGCCACCATGCCCGTCGACGTGCTCATCCAGCGGCTCGAAGCCCTCGAAAGTCGCCTCGCGACAGGAGCTCCCGCGCCGACGCCACCGTCGGCGCGGCCCCTAGCGGCGCCTGAATCGACCTCGGCCCCGAACGTCAAAGATCCGGTCGTCACGGATCCGGCCATCGCTCAGCCCCCGACCCGGCCAGCGCCCGCCCCGCTGCAGGCAACGGCGCCGGCACCCGCAGCGACTCCGGCCCCGGCTCAGGCCCCGGCTCAGGCCCCGACTCCGACGCCAGCCCCGACCCAGGGCTACATCCCTCCGTCCCGGAGGGGCCAACCCGCACAGCGCACCCCTGAACTCGCCCAGCGCGAGATCCAAGCGCAGGCTCCGGCTGGCCAGCCCGCTCCGCCAGCCAAACGCAGGGGAGCCCGCGGCTCCGCTCCGAGCGTGCAGACCAACAGCACCGCCGACCGGTGGATGGGTTTCCTGCGCGAACTCAAGCGCAAGGACGCCCCGCTCGCCGACCTGCTCTTTCGCAAGGGCAACCTCGTGCGCGACCTCGGCGGGGTGGCGCCACTGAAGCTCCGCGGTCTGTCGGAAGAGGAAGCCAAGCGCCTCCAGGACAGCCGCGCGCACACCATGATGGAGGCCGCGTTCGCCGCCGCCGTCGGAGACTCGGTGCGCCTCAAGATCGAGATCCACGACGGCGACACGAGCGGCAAGGACGACCCGTTCACCAACGAGGTCAAGGAACTCTTCGGCGGACGAGTCGAGGACTGAATCACCCAGGCCCGAGAGCCAAGCAACCATGAGCGGATCATTCGGAGAGATGGGCAACCTGCTCGCGCAGGCCCAGAAGATGCAGAAGTCCCTGGAGGAAGCGCGCGAGGAGCTTCGCGATGCGCGCATCGAGGGCGGCGCTGGCGGCACCTGCCGCGCCACGGTCGACGGCATGGGGAATCTCCACAGCGTCGCCATCGCGGAGGGAGCACCTGCGCCCGGGTCGGACGACCTGAACGAGCTCGTTCTGCTCGCCGTCCAGGCAGCCCAGCGCCAGGCCCAGAAACAGCACGAAGAGCGCATGGCCAAGGTCACGGGCGGCATGAACCTCCCGGGGCTTCTCTAGTCGATGGCCTATCCCGCCCCGGTCGAGGCGCTCATCAAGGCGTTCGAGGCGCTGCCCGGCATCGGGCGCGTCAGCGCGGAGCGCTTGACGTTCCACGTGCTCCGCAGCGAGCGTTCAGGCGCAGCGCTGCGCGACGCCATCGCGCTCGTCCTCACAGATGCGAAGCGCTGCAAGGAATGTGGCAACGTGGCCGAGCAAGAGCTCTGCGGCCTCTGCGCTGACGAGGGGCGCGACGCGACGACGATCGCCGTCGTCGAGGAGCCGCGTCACGTCGAGGCGATGGAGCGAGCTCGCGTCTTCGACGGCCGCTACCACGTGTTGATGGGGGCGCTGAATCCGGCCGATGGAACGGAAGCGCGGCACCTCTCGATCCATGCGCTGCTCGACCGCGTGCGGCGGGGCAACGTCAGGGAAGTCATCCTCGCCACCGATCCCGACAAGGAAGGGGAGGCGACGGCGCTCCTCGTTCTCGACGCGCTGGAGAGCGCGGGCATTCCCGATCTGATCATCAGCCGTCTCGCGCGGGGACTTCCCGCAGGCAGCGCGATCGAGTATCTGCACAAGGGCGTTCTGGAGGACGCGCTGGAGGATCGGCGTGCCATCCGGCGCCGCGGTCGCTCCTGATCGTCGGTGCACGTGAGGGGGATCCGGTGAGCAGGATCCGGATGGTGGGGATGTCGTAGACTTCTGGACCGTCCAACCCCCCGCTCGAATCCCATGTCCGACGATCCCGACCTCACGGTCCTCCTCCAGCGCGCCGGCGCCGACCCCGCTGCCGGGGAGGCCCTTCTCCCGCGCGTCTACGACGAACTTCGCCGGCTCGCCGGTGGCCAGATGGGCCGCGAAGCCAAGGGGCACACGCTGCAGGCCACGGCGCTCGTGCACGAGGCGTGGATGAAGCTCGTCGGTGCCGATGGCGAGTCGCTCTCGTGGGACAGTCGCGGCCACTTCTTCAGCGCGGCCGCGCTCGCGATGCGAAGGATCCTCGTCGATCGCGCGCGGCGGGTTCGGTCCGAGAAGCACGGCGGCGCGATGCGACGCCAGCCTCTGGAGATGGCGGATCGCGCCTTCGATCCGGACGACCTCGATTTCGTGGCGCTCGACGCGGCCCTGACGGAGCTGAGCGAGAGAGATCCGCGCGCTGCCAAGGTCGTCGAGCTGCGCTTCTTCGGCGGACTGTCGGTCGAGGACACGGCCTCCGTGATGGGCGTCTCCGAGCGCACCGTGGCGCGGGAATGGAACGTGGCGAAGGCATGGCTCGCGCGGGCGCTTTCCGGAAGTCAGGATGACTGAGTCGGACTGGGCTCGAGTCAAGGAACTCTTCGGGGACGCGCTGGAGCTGCCTGCCGCCGAGCGCGCGGCGTTTCTCGACGGGGCCTGCGCAGGCGACCTCGCTCTGCGGGCCGAGGTCGAGTCGTTGCTCGGCGAGGTCACGGATGATCAGAAGGGGTTCCTGGAGACGCCTGCAGCCGCGATCTTCGATGCGCCCGCGCCCGAAGTGGGCGCCACGATCGGGGGCTACGAGCTGCGCGGCGTGATCGGCGAGGGAGGGATGGGACGCGTCTTCGAGGCGACCCAGGAGTACCCGCACCGAACGGTCGCCCTCAAGGTGCTCAGGCCGGGCTACTTCAGCGCCGGGGCCGAGCGCCGCTTTCAATGGGAGGTCGAGGCCCTCGGGCGACTCAATCACGCGGGGATCGCCGCCGTTCACGACGCAGGCGTCGAGAGGACCGCGGACGGGCACAGCGTCTCGTGGTTCGCGATGGAGAAGATCGAGGGGAGGCCGCTCCTCGTCGCGGCCGATGAACTCGGTCTCGATCGTGACGGGCGCATCCGGCTGCTCCTGCGGGTGGCCGATGCCGTGGCGCACGCGCATCAGCGCGGCGTCATCCATCGCGATCTCAAACCGGACAACATCCTCGTGGACGCGAGCGGTCAGCCCCACGTGCTCGACTTCGGCATCGCCCGCGCGCTGGACCCCGTGGAGACGTCGCTGACGAGCGCCGGGGAGATCGTGGGCACCATCGCGTACATGAGTCCCGAGCAGGTGCTGGGTGAGCCCGATCGAGTGGACGCCCGCAGCGACGTGTACGCCCTCGGCGTGCTGCTGTTCCGCCTGCTGACGGGCCATGCGCCGCTGGAGCTCAGCGGCCTGTCCCTGCCGAAGGTTGCGCTGCGGCTGTCTCGGGAGGATGCCGCGCGCCTCAGCCGATTCGATCGTTCGCTTCGCGGTGACATCGAGACGGTGCTCGCGAAGGCGCTCGAGCGCGACGCCGACCGGCGCTACGCCAGCGTCGACGCGTTCGCCTCGGACCTGCGCCGCTTCCTCGATCGCGAGCCGATCTCCGCCCGGCCGCCGACGGCCTGGTACCAGGCCTCGAAGTTCGCCGAGCGCCATCGCGGACTGGTGGCGGGGTTCGGGCTCGGGCTCGTCGGCCTCGTGCTGGCCGTCGTAGGGACCAGCGTGGGGCTCGTGCGCAGCCAGCGGGCCGAGCGGGCGGCCGTCATCGAACGCGATCGCGCGCGGGACGCGAATCAATTCCTGGAGCGCGTCCTCGCCAGCGCCGACCCGGAGCTCGGGAGCCGCGGCGTGCGCGTCGTCGACCTCCTGCACCAGGCATCGCTGGAGCTCGGCGTCACCGAGCGCGTTCGAAGCGGCCAATCTACGGACGTGGAGATGCCTGCGGGCTCGGCGCGGCTGGATCTCGAGGTGCTCGCCGGGCTGCATGGGACGATCGGCGAGACCTACCTCCGGCTCGGTGTTCTCGACTACGCGCGGGCGCACCTCGCGGAGGCGCGACGGGCGTTTCTCGAGTCGGACGGTCCGGGCTCGGAGGGGGCGATCGAATCGGCCGCGTCGCTCGCCGAGCTCTGGCTTCAGATGGAGGACATCGATCGCGCGGAGGCGTTCCGGCGCGAGGTGGGGGAGTCCGTGGAGGCGTTCGGCGCAGAGGCACCTCCCTGGATGCAGATGCGGCCCCTCGAACTTGACGTCCTCTTCTACGACGCGACCTCCGATCGGGAGAATGCCCTCGCGGCGGCCCGCCGATGCTTCGAGGGCTGGCTTCGCTTCCTGTCGCCCGGGGAGGACAGCGTCGAGGTCGCCCGGAGCCGCCTGGCCAACGCGCTCATGGAGAGCGGCGAGTATCCGGCCGCCGACGAGCTCTTGCGGGAGGGCATCGCCGCCATGAAGGCGCTCGATGGGGACGATCATCCGCGGCTTCTGACCCAGGAACTGACGCGCGCGCAGATCGCGAACACCCGCACGGAGTGGGGCAAGGCGCTGGAGATCGTCGAGCGACTCATGCCGCGCGCTCTCTTCGTCTGGGGGTCTGACCACGCCGATACTCTGGTGATCAAGGCGACCTACGCGTCCGCGCTCAGCGGCCTGGATCGACACGCCGAAGCGATCGACGTGCTGGAGGATGTGCTCGCCACGTCGCTCAGGGTCTTCGGCGACGGCCATGAGAATACGTTCGTGGCCCGGAACAACCTGAGCGTCGCGCTGATGTACGAGAAGCGCTTCGAGCGGGCCGAGGAGATCCTGCGCGAGAGCCTCGAGTCCCTCGACGGCGAGCGTGATCCCGTGCGGGTCCTCCTGTGCGAGATCAGCCTCGCCGCCGCTCTCGAGAATCTTGGCCGACTGGAGGAATCACTGGCGACGTACGAGTCGGCGAAGTCGGGTCTCATGGAGCTCGCGGGCGAGGGGCATCCGCAGACGCACGTCACGTTGAACAACATGGCGATGCTCTTCATCAAGCTCGGGCGCGGGGAGGAGGCGGTCGAGACGGCCCGGCGCGTGCTCGCGCTCAGCGAGGAGCATCAGCCCGGGAGCCGGGTCAACGTCTTTCCGTTTCGCTCGAACCTCGGGCGCGCGCTCCAGGCGGCCGGGGACTTCGAGGGCGCGGAGGAGGTGCTGCTGGAGGTCGAGCGGCGCCTCGGCGAGGACGGTGCCGCGACGCCGACGGAGATCGCCAGGGTCCGGGAGCTGCTCGTGGATCTCTACGTCGCCTGGGAGAAGCCGGAGAAGGCCGAGGCCTGGGGCGCGAAGTAGCTTCCTGGCGAACGGGGTAGGACTTTCCCCTTGGGCGCCTGGAGCGTGGTGCCGATAGCAAGGCGATGGCCAAGCTAGGACTCGGAACGCAGATGCGACAGGGCATGCAGCAGCGGCAGGACATGGTCCTGGCGCCGCGCATGCTCCAGTCGATCGAGATCCTGACGCTGCCGAGGACGGACCTCGACGCGTGGCTCTCCGAGGAGGCCGAGCGGAACGAGGCGCTCCTGGTCGAAGGCAGCGAGGGGGACAGGGGAGGTCCGTCGAGCTCTGACGAGCCCGGGCGCAGCTCCGCTTCGCGCAACCAGGCCACCGAGGACCACTACGCGCTGCTCCAGGCCCAGCCCGAGCGCGCTCAGTCCCTGGTCGACGCGGTCGAGGAACAGGTCCGCGCCCGCGACCTGCCCGCGGACCTGGCGCGCTGGGTCGAGTTCCTGTGCGGCTGCCTCGACGATTCCGGGCTGCTTCTGATCGAGGACGACGAGATCATGGGGCTGGCCGAGCAGGCCGAGCTGCCGATGGCGGGGGCGAGCGCCGGGCACAGACTGATGGCGGACGCGATCGCCACGCTCCAGCAGCTGGAGCCCGCGGGGATCGGTGCGCGAAGCTCGGTCGAGGCCCTCCTGCTCCAGCTCGACCCGAAGGACCCGGACTACGCGCTCCTCTGCACGCTCCTGGAGGACTTTCTCGTCGAGCTCTCGAGGAACAAGCGGCCCGCGGTGGCGGACAAGCTCGGCCTCGGGCTCCTGGAACTCGACCGGCTCTTGGGCGTGCTTTCGATGCTCGATATGAGGCCCGGTTCCCAGCTCGCAGGGAGCATGGCGCCAGTCCTGCACCCGGACATTCTCGTGCACGACGACGGAGACACGTTCACGGTGGAGCTCGCCCACGGGGCTCTGCCCGCCGTTTCCATCGATCCTGTGGCGGAGGAGCTTCTCTCCTCGGGCCAGCTGGAGCCGGGCGCGCGGTCCTACCTGCGCGGGAAGGTCGAGAAGGCGCGGTGGGTGACCGAGGCCGTGGAGATGCGGGGAACGACGCTCCTGCGCGTGGCGGAGGCCACGCTTCGGCATCAGGCGGCGTTCCTGACCGACGGGCCCACGGCGCTCAGGCCGCTTTCGATGGCGGCCGTGGCGGAGGAGCTGGGCCTCGCGACCAGCACGGTCAGTCGCAGCGTGGCGGGCAAGTCGGCCCAGACGCCGTGGGGGATCCTGCCGCTGCGGTCTTTCTTCCAGTCCGCGCCCGGCGAGGCGAAGGAGGGCAGCGCGGGCGCCGCCCCGGTCTGCGGGACGGCGGCGGTCCGGGAGCGCGTGCGCCAGCTGGTGGAGGCCGAGGATGCCTCGGATCCGCTGTCCGACGAAGCCCTCGTCCAGGCGCTGAAGGCGGCCGGGATCACCGTGGCCCGGCGAACGGTCGCGAAGTACCGGACGGAGCTCGGAATCGAGAGCTCTTATCGCCGCAAGCGGCACGTCTGAGGCGTATTCTCTCCGGCGCCATGGCGCTGCGCAACGTTCGAATCGAGGTGAGCTACGACGGCTCGCGCTTCTACGGCTGGCAGCGCCAGGACGGGTTCGAGACCGTGCAACAGTCGATCGAGGAGGCGCTGGCGGAGCTGCTCGACACGATCGTCGTGATCCACGGTGCGGGTCGCACCGACACGGGGGTCCACGGCTTGCGTCAGGTCGCTCACTTCCACATCGACGCGCCGCGCATCGACGATGACAGGCTCCGGCACGCGTTGAACGCGCACCTGCCCCCGGGCATCGCGGTGCGTCGCGCGGAGACCTGTGCGGACGACTTCCACGCGCGCTTCCATGCGACGGGGAAGCGCTACGCGTACGTGATTCAGACGACGCGCTTTCCACCGGCGATCGGTAGGGAGTTCGTGCACTGGGACCGGACGTCGCTCGATGGTGCTGCGATGCGGGAGGCCGCGCGTCGCATGGAGGGGGAGCGCGATTTTGCTGCGTTCGGCAACGTCGGCTCACCTCGCAAGTCGACGGTGCGGCGCGTGGATCACGTGCGTCTCGTCATGCGACGAGAGCGCTTCGCGATCGTCGTGCAGGGGAACGGGTTCCTCTACAACATGGTGCGTACCATGGCGGGAACGCTGCTTGCCGTGGGCAAGGGGCGGATGACGCCGGACGATGTGACGCGCGCGCTGGAGAGTCGCGACCGAAAGCTCGCGGGCCCGACGGCGCCGCCGAACGGTCTTTATATGGTGCGAGTTCTGTATCCCGAGCGCCCGTTTGTGGGACGTGAGCAGGGTCCGGGCGATCCGCCGGGACCTTTACAATACTGATCCGCTGGACGGGTCGCGGAGATTCGAAGAGCCGGGTATCACCCAAGAAGGTGACCCGGGTTGGAACTCCGCCCCGGAATCCTTTTCACGACTGGCGCTGTCACGGTGCCGTCAGAGCATGAAGGACGCGGCGCTCCAGAAAATGAGCTGGATACGCCGTTCGAAGGCCCCTCAGGGCCGGCTTTTCTTTATGCCCTTGACGGAATCCAAATCGTCCGACAGGGTGCAGTCAAGCGGCCCGCCTATGTAGGCCTGCCGAAGACAACTCGATCCCACTCACGCTCCTGGAGGTGCGCATGAAGACACAAGTGTCAATCCTGCATCACGATTACCCCAGCCGTTACCGTAGCCTCGTCGAGGAGCGGCTAGCCGCTCTGGAGCGATTCAATGGTCACATCGTTTCCATTGATGCCAGGCTGGAGAAGGACGCCCGCAATCACCACGTCGAACTCGTGGCGAACATTGGTAAGGGACAGACGCTGGTGGCGAACGTGCGCCGCGAGGGCTTCGGAGAAGCGCTCATGGAGGCTGTGGATCGAATGGGGCGCCAGCTCCGCAAGAGTCATGACAAGGAGCGTCTCGTTCCGCGTCGGCCCCAGCACGGAGTGGCCTGACGGCGCCCGCATGGAGTCACGCTGACGCTGTCCTGATTCAGGTCCGATGATCGATCGGATCCCTTCTTGAACTCAGACCAGGGCCTGGCCGCACGATGCGGCCGGGTCCTTTTTTTAGGCACTCGACCGCAGGTGGGCCGGGCGGCGGGTGCGTGCTGGCCTCCGCGGGAGGGCGGACTCGGAAAACTCCGGGCCGCTCTTCGGGTTGAAAAACGGCCCTTTCGCGCCGAAATGGCCGATTTTGTCCCCTGAGGATGGCTGGGCCAACCGTACGGCCAGGTGCGAATGGGGCATTTCGCCGCCTCAGATGCTAAATTCCCCCCTGGCCGACCCCTGAGGCCATCTCGAACATGGATTGGTACAAGCGATTCAAGACCAAGGCCTGCATCCTCAAGTTGAAGGGGCAGACCAAGGCAGACATCCTCAATGAAGTGGCAGATCAGCTGCTCTCGGCGAAGTACATCGAACCCGGGCTGGAGGAGCATGTTCGCGCGGCATTGATCGCGCGTGAGGAGCTCGCTTCCACGGGCGTCGGCATGAACGTCGCGATCCCGCACGTGAAGGTCGAGGGCCTGGAAGAGGCGGTGTTCTCCCTCGCCGTTTCGAAAGACGGTGTCGAGTGGCAGGCGGTGGACGGAGCACCGGTCCACATCATTTTCACGGTCCTGCGCCCCGAAGAGCGAACGGACACCTACGATCCTGATGAGCATCTCTCGATGATGCGCTGGGTCGCCAAGCTAGCCCGTGATCCTGACTTCCGTGCTTTCGCTCTTCAGGCGAAGACCAAGGCAGAACTCGTGGGCCTTCTCAAGGAGATGTCGGTCGTTTGACTGCGAAAAGGGTTGTTCAGGTGGTGAATCCGGCGGGCCTCCACGCTCGTCCGTGTCATGCAATCGTTTCGACTGCACTTGAGTTCCCGTGCAGCCTGCGTATCCGTCATGCGCGGCGTGGTGGTGAGGTCGGTGACGGTGACCCTGGTGTCAATGGCAAGAGCATCCTTGAGCTGATGACCCTCGAGGCCTCCATGGGGTCTTCGCTGGAGTTTCTTGCTGAAGGGGATGGGCAGGACGAGTTGCTCGAAAGGCTCGAGGCCCTTGTGCAGCGTGGGTTCGGCGAGATCTAGGTCTTCGGCGAGATCTTCGGCGGAGATCGGCCAAGCCCGTCAACGTCCCATGCGTCCGCCAGGACGCCCGGGCCCCGACTCGGCGCCCGTAGGGCGCTGAGTGGCCCGCGCGAGGCTCGCCCTCGCGGCCCGTCCGGCGAGGACGCCCGCCCGGCGAGGGCGCCTGCGCGGCGAGCGCACAGCGGTGCAACCGCTATTTCCTCGTCAGAGGAAATGCCAGAGATACTGCGCGCTGTCGCAGCGATCGCTCGGCCCGGCTCCACTTGCATTGGCAGCAGACCCGCCCGCTGGCGACTTCCCGGTACAGGCTGCCTGCCGTTCGCGCGAAGCGTCGAACGCGTGGGCTGAGGTCTCCCGCTCACGGCTTGTGGCCTGCCCGCTGACCGACGCCCCGGCAGGGCTCCCGGTACAGGGCTCCCGGTACAGGCTGCCTGCCGTTCGCGCGAAGCGTCGAACGCGTGGGCTCAGGTCTCCCGCTGCAGGCTTGGGTGCTGCCCGCTGGAGCGCTCGCCCGTCAGGGCGAGCTGAGAGGGGCTCAGGTCTGAGGGCTCAGGTCTGAGGGCTCAGGTCTCAGGTCTCAGGTCTCAGGTCTCAGGTCTGACCGGCGAGTCAGACAACTGCCCAGCTCGCCCATGCGGGCGAGCGCTCCAGCGGACAGCCCACAAGCCGTGAGCGGGAGACCTGAGCCCACGCGTTCGGCGCTTCGCGCGAACGGCAGGCAGTCGGTATCGAGAAGCCAGCAGGGGGAAGACGGCAGGGGCGGCGGTTCACGGGCAGGACACCAGCCGTCAGCGGGAAGCCTCAGCCCACGCGTTCGACGCTTCGCGCGAACGGCAGGCAGTCTGTGTCGGGAAGCCAGCAGGGGGAAGCCGGCAGGGGCGGCGGTTCACGGGCAGGACACCAGCCGCTAGCGGGAAGCCTCAGCCCACGCGTTCGGCGCTTCGCGCGAACGGCAGGCCGTCGGTATCGGGAAGTCGGCAGCGGGCGGGTCTGCTGCCAATGCAAGTGGAGCCGGGCCGGGCGATCGCTGTGACAGCGCGCAGTATCTCTGGCATTTCCTCTGACGAGGAAATAGCGGTTACACCGCTGTGCGCTCGCCGCGCAGGCGTCCTCGCCGGACGGGCGTCCTCGCCGGACAGGCGTGCTCGCCGCACGGCGTCCTCGCCGGACGGGCCGCGAGGGCGAGCCTCGCGCGGGCCACTCGGCGCCCTGCGGACGCCGAGTCGGGGCCCGGGCGTCCTGGCGGACGCGTGGGGCGGAGGGGGCAAGGGGCAACGGGGGATCGGGCGAGGGGCACCGGGCACCGGCGAACTATCGACTCTCAGAAACCAGGGGCATGCCAAGTGGCAAAAATCGGGACGCCCTCCTCAACCAAAGTGCGCCGATCAGTCGACAAGCCCCGATGAGACCGCCGGGATTCGTCCCCTTCGAGTGCGGCTCTCTTCCCCCCAACAGGGTAAAGGAACGTGATCCGCAGCAAAAAGAGCGTCGTAGGTCTCGACCTCGGCACCTCGGTGGTGAAAGCCGTCGAGATCACGCTCGAGGGCCAGGAGCCGGTGATTACCGGGTTCAGCCGCGTCGAGCTCCCGCCAGGCGGCAGCCTCGACGAAGCCGTCAAGCAGGTCTTCAAAGAAGGCAAATTCCGCTCGAAGCGGGTCGTGACCGGGGTTTCCGGGCAAGACACCGTCGTGCGCTACCTCTCCATGCCCCGCATGACGGACTCCGAGCTGAAGCAAGCCATTCAGTTCGAAGCCGACAAGCTCGTGGCGTCCGACGAGGATTTCATCATCGACTGCTTGCCACTCGAGCAGCCATCCCAGGATGGCGCACCCCAGTCGGACACCATGAAGGTGCTCGTCGCCGCCTGTCAGAGCGAACGCCTGAATGATCAGGCCCGCATGATTCAGAACTCAGGCCTCCTCCCGATCGCGATCGATCTCGATCTCTTCGCGATTGCAAACGCCTGGGAGATGTGCGTGCTTCCCGACTCCGAGGGCTTCGACCCGTCGGACATCCGCGCCACGGCACTCGTGGACGTCGGGGCGAAATCCACCTCGATCAACGTGATGCGCGGCGGCACCAGCTGCTTCAGCCGCGAGATCCCGATCGGTGGCTCGAACATGACCCAGGCCGTGGCGCGTCGCCTCGGCGTGGAAGGGTTCGAAGCCGAGGCGATCAAGCGCGCTTCCGAAGATCACCAGGCCGAAGTTCGCACCGCGATCGGCCCGGTTCTGGAAGACCTCGCGTCCGAGCTGATGCTTTCGATGGACTACGTCGAGCACAACGAAGGACTCACGGTCACCGAGATCCTGCTCTCCGGTGGGGGCGTGCTCGCCCCCGGCGCCGCCGAGTACATCGAACAGTCCGTCGCGCGTCCCACGCGCCTCTGGAACCCGCTGGAAGGCCTGCGCGTGGACGTGAACCGTCTCGACGTGGAAGAGCTGGAAGCGTGGGCCCCCTCACTCGTCGTCGCCGTCGGCCTTGCCTCACGGGTGCGCAACTCATGATCACGATCAACCTTCTCCCCGATGAGTACCGGAGGCGGGCGAAGTCGCCGATCGGAATGATCGCGGCCATCGCCGGTGCCGTACTCGTCAACGCGTCCCTCATCGCTTACTGGGGCTACCTCGAGTTCGGCATCAGCCGGAACATCGAGACGACCCGTTCCGTGCTGCAGCTCGACCTGGACGGCCTCAAGCCGCAGGTCGCCTACCACGAGAAGCTCAAGAACGAGATCGCCACCCGCTCCGCGCGTGAGACGACCCTCGCCGAGATCACCCAGAACCGCGTCCTCTGGACGAAGGTGATGGACGAGCTCATCGAGGTCGTGCACGCCGGTCGCGAGGGCATCGAGCACTTCGTCTGGTTCGATGACATCGACGTCAAGATGCTGTCCGAGACCCGCGGTCGTGACGCCAACTACGGCAAGCTCACCGCCTCGGCTCACTCTGGCTCGGAAGGCTACGACCAGGTGTCGAACTTCCTGGACGACATGAACGATCCGGAGCTGAGCGCGCTCAGCCAGATCTTCGGCAAGACGGGCGACCCCGAGGGTCGTCGCAACGAGCCAGAGAAAGACCTGATCCCTTCGGTGAACTGGTCGTTCCCGCTCACCATCGATCTCAAGAGCCCCGAGGAACGCGTGAAGGCGCGCAAGTCGGCTGAGGAGGCAGGACAGTGAACGATCGCAAATTTTGGATGACCTTCGGGGGCGTGGCAGGAGCCGTCGCTCTCGGCGCGGGCTACATGATCTTCACCGAGAAGGATCAGATCGAAACGGCCAAGACCCAGGTCGCGGCACTTCGCCAGGACATCGCCAAGGCGCGCGACACCGTGCGCACGACGCCCGAGATCGAGCGCGATGTCATCGTGCTGCGTGAGATCTCCGACCGCATCCGCGAGATCCTTCCGAACACGAAGGACCTCACGAACGTGGTCCGAGACTTCCAGGAGTACTCCAAGGAAGCCGGCGTTGCCACATCAGGGTTCCGCCCGAGCCAGACGAACTCGGCGCGAGGCCAGCAGACCGGCGCCTTCGAAAAGGTGGCCTACCAGCTCACCCTCGAGGCCGATACGTTCCAGTTCCTCGACTTCCTCAACCGGATCGAGACCCACAGTCGCTTCATGGCGGCTTCGTCCTTCAAGATCAGCGCGGCGACGCGCAAGAGCCTGGAGACCGACGGGATCGCGAACCACCGCATCCAGATGGAGGTGGAGACGTACAAGTACGTCCCGCGCCAGGGCGAGGCGGACGAGGTGAAGATCGCGGGCTACGAGCGCAAGCGTGACCTTCTGGCAGGCGAGATCAACCGCCGGCGCCAGGCGCTGACGCTCGAGACATTCCGCTACCGCGGCCCCCGCGGTCGACGCGACCCGCTCATCGACCCGCGCGTCCCCGCTCGCGTCGACGACCCCAACGCGTGGACCGTGCAGCGCCAGATGGAGGAGGTCACCGAGCTGATCTCCCGCATGGAAGAAGCTCAGAAATACTGGGAAGCGTCCAACGCGGCCGAGTCGGTTCTCGAACGGATGGTCCAGCGCTCCGAGCTCGAGAAGATCCTCGCCATGCTCGGCGACGACCTCAACCGCATCGAGAAGGAGAGCCGCATCAGCTACAAGCCCGCAGAGAAGCGCCTTTCCATCGGAGTCGTCGAGCCGCTGCAGGAGCTGCGCCTCGCCCTCAAGCAGAGCCAGGCGATCGCCGGTCCGACGCTCGTCGAGCTTCAGACCGTCGGGGACCGCATGGTCAAGCACATCGATCTGGGCGAGTTCGACCTCGCACTCGACGCCTACAAGGCTCTTGCCGATTCCCTCGACCTGGTCAAGGGCGACAAGGAGCGCGAGGAACTCGCCGACTGGCTTCGCCAGCTCGCCGAGGACTCGACGACGCTGCGCGACTTCGAGCTGATCCAGCTGAAGATCGGCGGCTACGCCATCATCGAAAATCGGGACCCCGTGATCATCATCGACGGCACGCGCCGCTCGGTGGGGGATCCAGTGCTTGCGCACCCCGATCTCATCGTCCACGACGTCCGGCCGAACGAGGTCGACTTCGTTTTCCGCGGAGCTGTTCTGACCCGCGATTTCTAAGCGCGCCGGGGCCTCGTCGGCCCCACGCCATCGCGTGTCCCAGGCGGACCGCACGCCGCGGAAGCACTTCTCGGCGCCATAACCCTCCCTTGTCATTCGGACCGGCGCCCCTGTCGATCCAAAACCCCAACTCACCGTCCAGTTCTGGACAGAGGAATCGTGGTGAACCCTCTTAAGTCTCTTATCGCACTCAGCATGTGCGCTGCGGCCTTCATGCCCGCCGCCGCAGCCCAGGTTCCTAGCCTGGACAGCCGAGTCGACCTCAACATCGTGGAACGTGACCTGAGCCAGGTCGTGCAGTACCTGCGCGACCGCTCCGGCGCGAACATCGTCATCATCGAAGGCGGGGACCGCAAGGTTCGCTCGCTGCAGCTCTCGGACGTCTACTGGCGCGACGCGCTCGACTACGCGGCCGAAGTGGCCGGCGCCGTCGTCGAAGAAGACAAGTCCGGCGTCCTGACGATCAGCATGCCCCAGCGCGTGTCGTTCGTCTTCGACGACCAGGACATCAAGGAAGTCATCTCGACGATCGCCAAGATCGCCAACGCCAACGTCATCGTCGGCCCCGAGGTCCAGGGCACCGTTCGCGTGCGCCTCGAGGACGTTCCGTGGCGGGACGCGCTCGAGGAGATCTGCAAGACCCTCGGCTTCACGGTGGTGGAGGAGCGCCGGAACATCTTCCGCGTCGTCGATCCCATCAGCCTCGAGCAGCAGAAGGTGACGCGCAGCTACCAGCTCCGCTACATCCGCCCGAAGAGCACGCGTGTTCCCGTGATCACGTCCGAGTTCATCAAGGGCGGCGCGACGCCGCCGACCGGCCAGCCGAACGAGCACTTCACGGTCCTCGCGGCGCTGGAGAAGGCGCTCTCGGAGACGGGAGAGCTCGACTTCATCGTCAGCCAGAACGTCATCATCGTCCGTGACACGACCCAGGTCCACGAGACGATCCAGGAGATCATCCGTCGCCTCGACGTCGAGCCGAGCCAGGTCTTCATCGACCTCAAGTTCGTCTCCACGACGAACACGGACCTCTTGAACCTCGGCGTCGACTACGGCGACGGTGGCCCCCAGGTCAGCATCAGCGGTAGCCAGATCCCGATCGAGCTTCCGTTCAGCATCGGCGACTCGGGCTGGGAAGACGGCATCATCGCCAGCGACTTCGGCTTCGGTCCCTTCGCGGGCAACAACATCACCGGGCCGCTCAACGCGGGCACCACGCAGGTTCCGAACACGATCTTCGGCGCGCTGTCCTTCACCCAGGTGCAGGCGACGCTCCGGATGCTCCAGCGCGATCAGAACTCCGAGGTCATCCAGGCCCCGAAGATCATCACGCTCGATGGCAACGAGGCCACGATCTTCGTCGGTGAGACGGTCCGCTACGCCGAGGCCAAGTCCGAACAGGGCCAGGCCGGTGGTCTGCAGCTCACCGTCCAGGAAGCGTCGGGTTCGCCGGTCGAGATCGGTTTCCAGCTCCTCGTTCGTCCGAATGTCGTGCCGGGTACCCGCAAGATCCAGATGGAAGTCGTTCCGAAGGAGACCAACCTCTCCGGCACGGGCACCTCGAACCTGGCTCCCGCTGGCTTCGACGTGTTCACGGTCGGCTCCGCCGGCGCGGAGGGCACCATCGCCCTTCCGCGCACGCGCTCCTCGACCATGATCACGCAGATGATGCTCGAGAGCGGCCAGACGGCCGTGATCGGTGGCCTCACCACCGACTCGGAGTCCAAGACGGTCAGCCGCGTGCCCTACATCTCGCGGATCCCGATCCTGGGCGAACTCTTCAAGTACCGCAACGAAGGTCGCGATCGCCGGAGCCTGATCATCTTCATCACGCCGACCCTCGTGCACAACTCGGACGACTCGGAGTTCATCCTCCAGCAGGAGCTTCAGCGTCGCTCGAACCGCCTCGCGGATGAGGTTGAGGCGCTCCTCGACTCGGCCGACCCGATCGACTGAGGCTCGACGGACCTTGGCCGCCTGAGCCAATGTCTCGCGGCGGCGGCTCTCCTGGAAGCAGGGGAGCCGCCGCCACCGTTTTTCCTCGTCCTCCGCACATAGCGAGGAAGATAGGGGCTAAATACGCCCCAGGGACGCTGTCCTGCTGACTCTCGCATTCGAGACTTTCACGTGTCTCACCGAAAATCCCGTCGGGATGTTCGACTCGAGCCCGTGGCTCTGCGACAGTCCTCTCCAGACCTGACTTCAATCGGTCTGACCCGTACATCGGGACACCGAGCTGCCAGCCGTTCTGGCAGCCTCCGTGGTCCCACACTTTCCGCCGGTTTCGGGCGGTTCCCGTCAGCACGCGCTGAATTCGGCCACGCGCCGAGTTCCGCCGGAAGCTCGAGGGGGACAGCCGTTTCGACACCGGGGGCGCAGCGCTGATCAGAAGCTCTTCCGGTCCTTCGGATTCGTCCGACGGGGCAGGGAAAGCCGCTCTCAGCTGCGCGCTTGCCAAAAACACTCGACCCACTCGCCAATCGCCCAGCGCGGCTGGCTGGCCTTCGGCCCGCTTTTACCTCTCCGTTCCTCGACCCAGCTTCGCGCGATCGCGAGTCCGTCGGGTAGGCCTCTTTCCAGCGCATTCGCTTCGGTCCCCTTCGAAGGACACCGGTTCACCGGAGTTCGACAAGGCTCGATCGAAGGCAATCGACCGGAAGAGTCCCGCCGCGGCCGACCGCAGTGCGTTGCCAAGAGGCCGCAGTGGAGAAGGCGGATCAGGCCTTCACAACTGATGACAGTACAACCCAACGACGGGTTCCCGGGCGCTCCAGCCCACGGACCCGCTCCGTTCCCCCTCGCTTCGTTCCTTCCCCTTCCGCCCTATCCGTGCTGGATCCCCGAGGGGGATCAGGCTTCCGGCTCTTCCAGCAGCTCCTTTGGAGCAGGCGTGGAAGGCTCGTCGGGTGCGGCGGCAGAGAGCAGCCGCGCTGGAGAGCCAGCGAAGAAGCCCCGGCGCAAGCGCCGACCCGCGCGAAAGGCGGCTGCGAAGGGTGACGCGGAAGCGTCCGATGATCCCAAGGAGTCTTCGCCTGAGAAGGCGGTCGACAAGGACACCGTCAACGACGGCGAAGCGGCTGCCGCGCGCACGAAGAAGAAGAGACGCAAGTCACGGGCTCGGAAGGCACCCTCCGACGTCGCGGATGCCGCAGAGTCGTCGACTCCCGAGCCAGAAGTGTCCGACGAAGCCAGAGGCCCTGGCAGCGCGCCGGACGAGACGGACGAGGAGAGCGCAGCGGCGCGCAAGCGCCGTCGTCGCGGTTCGCGCGGTGGCCGTCGGCGCAAGCGTGGGGACGATGAAGACGGCGCCGCCGCGATCGATTCGATTCCTGGCGAGGACGATGACCTGGGGCCGATGCCCCGCGATGCGGAAGACGACGACCGTTCGAGTCCGAAGGCACGGGGCAAGAAGAAGGCCTCCCGACGCAGAGCGTCTTCACGGCAAGAAGACGAGGACGACGACTTGTCGACGGACTCAACGCCTCGTTCCTCGACGCCGGTGAAAGCTGAAAAGGCGCACGCCGGCGACGATGAAGCCTCGTCTGCAGAAGAGGCTGACAAGTCGGATGAAGGTGTGGCGGCCGAAGGCAATGGCCGCAAGAAGCGTCGACGCCGGCGCTCGCGCAAGAAGTCGGGTCGAACCGAAGCTGAAGCCGGCGATTCCGATCTGGACGACGAAGACGAGGCGGAGCCCACGGCTTCGGAAGACGAGGACGACGAGGAAACGGGTTCCGGAAGGAAGCGTTCGCGCGGTCGTTCCAAGAAAGGCGGGTCCTCCAAGGCCGGGCCGAAGGTCAAGTCACCCGAGGAAAAAGAGCGCGAGGCGAAGGCTCTACGAACCCAGACGATTGCCGTCAACGCGGTCGAACCGGAAGAGCGTCGCGTGGCCGTGTACGAGGGCGAGGTCATTCTCGACTTCCTGATGAACGCCGAGAGTCAGAAGACTCTCGTGAATGACATCTATCGCGGGCGCGTCGTGAACCTCGAGCCGGCGATCGGCGCGGCGTTCATCGATTTCGGTCAGGGTCGCAACGGATTCCTGCATACCTCGGACGTGCTCCCGCTCTACGGCGAGGAGGGCTTCAAGCTGGAAGACCTCCTGACGGCCGGCCTGCACCACGAGGAAGGCGATCACGACGCCGACTGGTCGGAAGAAGCGGACGCTCTCGACGATGATGACGACGGTCATTTCCGCGGAGAGAGTGACGATCACGACGACGACGACGATCACGACGACGATCACGACGACGATGATGATCACGACGACGATGATCACAGTGATGATCACGACGACGATCATGACGACGACGACGACGACGATGACGACGACGATGACGACGACGACGACGGCCCCGTAGCACGGGGCGAGTCGGAAGTCGACGATCGCGAAGACGACGATCACGACGATGAGGACTTCGTCGCTGAGGTCGCGGAGATCGATCCGCTCGATGACTTCGACGGCGACGACGAAGAAGCCGACGACGAAGACGAGGAGGAAGAGGAAGAGGAAGAAGATTCCTCTGGCAGCTCGGATTCCGGCGGGGCACCCAGGCGCCCTGCGCGCGGGCGCCGTCCGCGCCGATCCACGAAAGTGTCCGGTGACGATGCCTCCGAAGGGCCGTCCAAAGGCGACTCCTCCGGTGACGCTCCATCCCGGCCCGCGCGCAAGCGCACCGGCAAGAAGGCGGCTTCGTCCAAGGCGAAAGACTCCGACGGCGGCAAGTCTGAAGCCGACGCGCCGAGGTCCGAGTCCGGCTCGGAAGAAGGTGAGGCACGCGAGCGTCGCCCGCGGAAGAAGCGCACCCGCAAGAAGGCGGCGCGCACGAAGGGCGATGGCGACGAGGCTGATTCCGGCGATTCCGATTCGGGCTCCGGCAAGGGCTCCTCGAAGTCGGGCGGATCTCGTTCGAAGAAGACCTCGAAGAAGAAGGCTGCCTCCGAGAAGAAGGCTTCCCGTGGCGGGCGTTCGTCCAAGCGAGGCGACTCGGGCGGAAAGGACGGCTCCCGGAAGTCTTCCAAGTCCTCGGGTGGCCGCGGGGGTGGGCGCAACGGACGGGCGCGTCAGGAGCGTCGTCCGCAGCGTGAGCGTCGTCCGATCGATCAACTCCTCAAGGTGGGGGACCCCGTCGTCGTTCAGATCACCAAGGACGCGATCGGCGACAAGGGCCCGACGCTGACGACCTACATCTCGATGCCGGGTCGGTACCTCGTGCTCATGCCTTCGATGGCGCGCACGGGCGTGAGCCGCAAGATCCCCGACGAGAAGGAGCGCAAGCGCCTCAAGCGAATCCTGGCCAGCATGAACACGCCGCCCGACATGGGCGTGATCGTACGGACGGCGGGCGTCGGCCGCACGAAGACCGATCTCCAGCGTGACCTCGACTATCTGATGGGACTCTGGGAGTCCTTCGGCAAGAAGCTCAAGGGTAGCCGCGGCCCCGCGCCGCTCTACCTCGAGTCGGACGTCGCGACGCGTACGCTGCGTGACCTCTTCAACCGCAAAACGAAGGAGGTGCTCGTCGACGACGTCGGCGTGTACGATCAGATGGTCTCGTTCGCGAAGGCGCTGATGCCCGAGCACGTCGACCGGATCAAGAAGCATGAGGGCGACAGGCCCCTCTTTCAGCACTGCGGCATCGAGCAGGACTTCGAGCGTATCTTCGCGCGTCGCGTCGACCTGCCCTCGGGTGGTTCGATCGTGTTCGACCAGGCCGAGGCGCTGGTCGCGATCGACGTGAACTCAGGCCGCACGCGGACGAACAGCTATGACTTCGAGGAGATCGCGCTCAAGACGAACCTCGAGGCCGTTCCGGAGATCGCGAGGCAGATCAAGCTGCGCGACCTCGGCGGCATCATCGTCTGCGACTTCATCGACATGGTTCGCTCCAGCAGCAACCGGTCGGTCGAGAAGGCGCTCCGCAATGAACTCGCCGACGACCGCGCGCGCAGCAAGCTGGGCCGCATCAGCCAGTTCGGTCTGCTGGAGCTGACCCGTCAGCGTCTGGGCCCGGGGACTCACAAGAAGGTCTTCATGGCCTGCCCGAGGTGCCGCGGCACCGGGCGTATCCGGACGATCGAGTCCCGTGCCCAGGCGATCCTGCGCAGACTGGGTGGCGCTCTGATCCAGAAAGGCTTCTCGAAGGTCGAGGTGCGAGCTCATCCCGAGGTCGTCGCCTACCTGAAGGAGGATCTGTGGGACTGGGTGCGGGCCATGGAGCACCGGACCGAGAAGGAGATTCTGCTCACGGGTGTCTCGGATCAGTCCGAGGACAGCGTCCTTCGCTACCTCCGCGCCGATGGGCGCGAGGTGCGACCGGGCGGCCGCCGGAAGCGCTGACCGGGGCTCAGAACCGGCCGTGAGGCCCCCCCGAATCGTCCCTGGGACGTCGGGGGGGCCTTCTTCGTGATCTTTCCTCCCTTCTTTGCCCCGGTACTGGCTTGCGGCGGTGCCAGCGCTCCTCTTACTCTCTTCGCCCCCTCGGGTCTCCCCGGGCGGCCCCCGGGAGGTTTCACCGGGGGAGAGCCGGAGTCAAGGCGCACACGGAGGGCCAGGCGAGTCGCCTGGCATCCGCCCCCAAGGGATGCGTGCCACCAGCCCGGACCGAGAACGATATGTACGCGATCATCAGCGACCGAACGAATCAGGCCACCGTCCGCGTGGGCGACGAGATCCTCTGTGATCTCATGGACGATGCCGAGCGCGGCTCGACCATCACCTTCGACCACGTCCTCCTCATCGGTGGCGATGGCGGGGTCAAGATCGGCAAGCCGACCGTCGCAGGCGCGACGGTCACCGGCGAAGTCATGCGCATGGAGCGCGGCGTCAAGGTCACCGTCTTCCGCTTCAAGCGCCGGAAGAACATCCGCGTCAAGCGCGGTCACCGTCAGTCCTACACCCGCGTTCGTATCACCGACATCACGGGCTGATCCCCGTCACTCCCTACCGGAGGACCCACAGCATCTATGGCACACAAAAAAGGACAGGGCTCGACCCGAAACGGCCGCGACTCCAACCCCCAGTTCCGCGGCGTCAAGCGCTTCGGAGGCCAAGAGGTCACCGCTGGTACCATCCTGGTTCGCCAGTGCGGCACGAAGTACAAGCAGGGCAAGAACGTCGGCATCGGCAGCGACTACACGCTGTACTCGCTCGTCGACGGAACGGTCCGCTTCCAGGTCGGCCGTCGCGTCCACGTGGACCCGCTCGCCGAGTAGTCTTTCTTCGGCGACCTGAAAGGGGGCCCGCCCCTCCAGCAGGACACCGATACGCGCTCCTCGTTCGCCGCTCGATCTTGAGCGGGGAGCCGGGAGCGTTCCTCATTTCAGAGATCCTCATTTCACGTCCTCATTTTCACGAAGGGCAGAGAGCACCATCCCATGGCCAGTTTCAGAGACGAAGCCGAGATCGACGTGGTCGCAGGCAAGGGCGGTGACGGCACGATCTCGTTCCGGCACGAGGCGCATGCGCCGCTGGGCGGTCCCGACGGCGGCGACGGCGGGCGCGGCGGGAGCGTGATCTTCCGCGCCTCGACGAACGTTCACTCGCTTCTCGACATCGGGCGGCGCTTTCGCTTCGTGGCCAGGAACGGCGGCCCCGGCGGGCCGCGTGCGATGACGGGCCGTAGCGCCGACGACCTCGTCGTCGAAGTACCGGTGGGGACGCTGATCTTCGACGCCGAGCGCGGGAACCTGATGCGGGACCTCGCGACCCCGGAAGAGGAGCTCGTGGTCGCCCAGGGCGGCAAGGCGGGCAAGGGCAACATTCGGTTCGCGACTTCGGTCGTCCAGGCGCCCCGCAAGGCGACGCTCGGAACGATGGGGGAGTCGCGTCGGCTCAAGCTCGAACTCAAGCTCTTCGCCGAGGTCGGTCTACTCGGCTTTCCGAACGCGGGCAAATCGACCTTCATCAGTCGCATCACCGCCGCGACGCCCAAGATCGCCGACTACCCGTTCACGACGCTGGAGCCCCAGGTCGGGATCGCCAGGGTGGGGGACTACGACACGCTCGTCGTCGCGGACCTGCCCGGTCTCATCGAGGGAGCGGCCGAGGGAGCCGGCCTCGGCCATAAGTTCCTCCGGCACGTCGAGCGCTGCCGCGTGCTGCTGCATATCGTCGACGTTTCCCCGACCGCCGAGCGGGACCCCGTCGAGGCCTGGGAGGCGCTGGAGGATGAGCTGCGGCGGTACTCCCCGGTACTGGCCGAGAAGCCGAGGCTGACCGTGGCCTCCAAGTGCTTCGAGGACGACGGCTGGGAGGAGCGGCTGGCGAATCTCGAAGCCGCGGTAGGCGTGAAGGTCCTCGGGATGTCGTCCATTCTGGGGCAGGGCGTCGACGAGGTTCTCAGGGCCGCCCACAAGATCGTCCGTGCGGACCATGCGGCGCCTGACCACAGTGGTGCACCTGATTGGTTCCGCGAGCAGGGCAGCGCACCAGGGACGGCTGGTAGCACCGAGATCTCGGAATGAGGGGCAGGGCTCCGGCCGAGGTCTGGAATGGGAGGGTGGCGTCAAGGAGAGCCGCCGCGGTGGTCGATGCGAAGGTAGCTACAGGAACTCCGTTCCTGCTCCAAGGCGCAGTGTCCCCCTGCGTCGCCTTCGCGCCAGCCCGGACATCTCGTGCAAGACCAACCCCAAGACGAATTCAGCTTCAAAGGCGTCGCACCGGACGATCGCCAGGACGAGGCCGGATCCGAATCGCTCGCCGATCAGGCGGCCAGCCAGGCTAGCCCGTCCGCTCATCAGCACGCGATGCCGCACCCTGCGGCTCCGCTGCCTGCAGGGCCCCTTCCAGGCGCTCCGGCGAACCAGGCACCGCCCGAGAAGGTGGTTCACGTGGACCTGGCCAGCGTCATGGCGGTCGTGGGAGAAGCAGCGGCCTCGATGGCCCAGGAGCTTCCCGCGCCCGTAGCGGCGATGCCTGCGGCCTCGACCTCGTCCGCCATGGCCTACTCGGCTCCGTCGTCGGGTCCGGACTTGCCGGCGACTTCGGGTATCCCGGACGCGCCCGCGCTCGAAGGCGCGGAAGCTCCAGCTTCCGTGGGCACGAGCTCCGAAGGATCTGCCAGCCCCGAGGTCAAGCGCGCCAGGGTGACCCTGGAAGTCCAGGGCGACGACCCCTCACTCGGCAAGACGGTCAACCCACGACATCTCGTCCAGGGCTGGCTCGCGGAGATGGTGAAGTCCAAGGCCAGCGATCTCATCCTGCGTTCGGGTGGCCGCCCGTCCAAGCGCCAGGACGGCAAGATCAGCTTCCTCCCCGGGCGCGTCCCGGGCCCAGGCCCGATGATGGAGGTCCTGCGGGGCATCCTTGGCGAGAAGCGCATGGAGCAGTTCGAGGAGACCGGCGCCGCCGACGCCGCGCTCGATCTCGACGGCCTCGGCCGCTTCCGGATCAACGCCTACAAACAGATGGGCGAGCCCGCGATCGTCATCCGGCGCATCAACGAGAACGCGCCGAGTCTCGACGAGCTGCATCTGCCCTCCGACGCGCTCAAGGATCTCGCGCTCCGCAAACGCGGCCTCGTGCTCGTCACGGGCGTCGCGGGCTCGGGCAAGTCGACGACGCTGTCGGCCATGATCGAGTTCATGAACCGCAACGTCGAGCGCCACATCGTGACGCTCGAGGACCCGGTCGAGCTGATGTTCAAGGAGCGATACTGCGTGATCAGCCAGCGCGAGGTCGGTACCGACACCACCTCGTTCAAGCAGGGCATCAAGCACGCGCTGCGCCAGAGCCCGGACGTGATCTTCATCGGCGAGATGCGCGACGCCGAGACGGTGCTCGCGGCCCTCGAGGCCATCGAGACCGGGCACCTCGTGATGTCGACGATGCACACGGTCAACGCCGCCCAGACGGTCGACCGGATCCTGGGCTTCTTCCCGGCCGAGCGCCACGTCCAGATCCGCCAGCGGATGGCGGACACGCTCGCAGGCGTACTCTCCATGCGCCTCGTGCCGCGAATCGGCGGCGGCCAGGTGCCCGCTTTCGAGCTGATGCAGGTCACGCCGCAGGTGCGCGAGCTGCTGGAAGAGGGCAAGACGACCGAGCTCGGCCGCGTCATCCAGGGGGGCATGGAGAAGGGGATCGTGTCGTTCAACGATCGCCTCTTCGAGCTGGTGCAGACCGGCTTCGTGGACATCGAGGACGCCGTTCAGTCCTCGGATCGCCCGGACGAGCTCATCATGATGGTCCGCGGTATCCAGGGCGGTCAGCGCGCCGCCGCCAAGGCCCAAAAGCAGGGGCAGATCGACAGCGTGGACAGCACGGGGACCCCGATGCGCAGGCGAACCGACATGGAGGAGACCCAGAGCACCCAGGAGGGCGGCAGCCCGTCGCAGGGAGCTTCCGGTGGCTCGAATCTTCGCCTGCGCGGCAACAGCGACTACTGAGCATGTCGACGGACCGCTGAATGCCGGCGGGTGATCCCTGGCCCGTGACCTGTGGCCAGCGGACCCGTCGCACAGCCGCCGAGAGGGCCCCGCGAGGCTACCGCGAAGCAACCGAATGGCTCCGGCCGCGCCGACAGAGCGCGCCGGAGCTCTTCCTTTCCGGGGAGGAGTCGAGATTTGCCGCAGCGTAAGGGGAAGGAAACACTGCGAACGGCGTCTCCTCCTCCCACTGGCGCGCTGGTATCCTCCGGGGCGCTCTCGTATCGAGACCTCACGGCGTTGGACCTACCGACGGGGGGGTCCTGCCACTCGGGAACTTCACCGCGAAGGCACTCACCATGATGAACGTAGGCACGCTCAAGACTCTTTCGTACCTGACGTCGTTCGGCTTGCTCGGCGGCATCGGGTACAGCCTCTATGACTACTACGAGCGCGGGATGCGCGAGCAGTACTTCGACGTGGGGCGCGCCGAACCGGTGCTGAAGGGCGTCGAAGAGCCACGTCCGCCGACCTCACGGGGACTGAGCTATCCCGACGACATCACGCCAGCGATCGTCGAGTTCGACTGGACGGGGGCCCCGCCGCCACCGCCGCCGAAGCCCGAGGAGAAGAAGCCCGAAGGTCCGGTCGTGAAGCCCGTGGTCCCCGTGGACGACATCTTGGACGTGATCGCCATCATGGCGGCGAGCGACAATCCTTCGGACTCCCGCTGCCTCATCCGACTGGTGGACAACAAGAAGGCCGCCAACTCGGACTATCTGCTTCACATCGGTGACGTCCTCCCGAGCCCGCACGAGGACATTGCGATCTTCGACATCAAGCCCGACGACGTGACGTTCTCCTTCGCCGACGAGGAGCGCGAATCCGAGACGCTCAGGCCCCACGCGCGCTCCGAGCAGAGCATGATCGCCAAGGCTGGCAAGGACGGCATGGTCGCGCCACGCCGGCCCTCGATGGTCGGGGGACAGGCAGTCCAGGCGACGGACGTCGCGCCGGTCAACACCGTCAAGAAGAACGGCCAGTACTACATCGGGACGGACGACGCCGAGCGCTTCTCCCAGAACTACAACGACATCCTCGCCCGCGACATCGGCTCGGAGACGTACATCGACAAGGACGGCAATCGCGCCGGTATCAAGATCACGAAGGTCGCCAAGGACTCGATTGCTGCCCAGCACGGAATGCAGGAAGGCGACATCATCAAGTCGATCAACGGCTATCCGGTGAACAGCAAGCAGGAGGCGATCGCGTTCGCGAAGAAGAACTCCGACCGCTACGAGATCTGGCAGATCGAGGTCGAGAACCTCGGACGCGTGCGCACCGAGGTCTACCACAGCCCCAAGAAGTAGCGGCGACGCGGCTTCGATCCGTTGGACGGTTGCCTGACGCTCGATATGGGAAACACGAACGCCTCTCTGGCGTTCGTGTCGTTCGTGGAGGGAAGCACCGCGCGGGCGGAGGGCGCGGTCCCGGTCGGCGGAGTTTCGGCCATCGAGATTCTGGCGACCTGGGGGCGTGACGACGACGAGCCGCTACGCGTGCAGGAAGCACTTGCCGGGCCTGGGCGCCTCGGGGGCGCGGGCCAGGGGAGACGCTGCGCAGCCATCAGCGCAGTCGGGTCCCACGAGCGCGAGCGGAGGCTCGTCGAGCGACTGGGTTCACTCGGCTGGGACGTGGCCGTTCGGCCAGAGGCGGGGCTCGTGATGGAGATCCACCATCCAGAAACGTGTGGGAGCGATCGGCAGTACGCCATGCGCGCTGCGCTGGAGGACGGCTGGCGCCTTCGGTCAGAAGCCGTTGCCGACGGCGCGGGGGAGAGGCTTCAGGTGCTGGTGGTCGACGCGGGGACGGCGCTGACGGTGGATGCCGGAGTTCTGCGAAGCGGCGCCGCGGCGAATGGCGGAGCGGAGTTCGTGTTCCTCGGCGGAGCGATCGCGATGGGGCCGGGTTCTCTGGCCGAGGCGATCACGGCACGCGGTGCGCGGCTCGCTCCTTTCGAGGTCGACCCTGACGTTCCTGCGCTCGGTCGCTCCACGGTCGAGGCGCTCCGGGCCGGTGCGAGCGTCGGTTTCCGCGGCGCAGTTCGGGAGCTTTGCCGCGGGGTTTCCATGGAGGCGTTCGGTGGCACCCGAGGCGTCCTCGTTTACCTGACGGGAGGCGCGCGAGCGTTCGCGCGCGCGGCTGTCGATGAGACGTTTCCCCAGGGCTTTCGCGACTCGCCCCATCTCGTCCACGCGGGGCTCGCGCTCGCCATTCGCTCGGCGGGGAGCAGTTCGCTGTGAGCGAATCGCAGGGCGGCCCATCGGTCGAGCGCATGACGCCAGCGGGTTCGGCGGGCGTCGCGGTTCTGCTCGTCACGGGCCGGGCAGCCGTGCAGCGGCTCCGGGAAGCGTTCTCGAGGGAGCTGCCCCGCCGCGGTGAGATCGCCTACGGCTTGTTGCAGGGGCTGGCTTCGGCCGCGGAGGTGGCCGCCGAGGTGCCCGCGGAGGTGTACGACGAGGTGCTCGTCGTTCGAGCAGCCCCCGCGGACCATGCAGCGGAGGATGAAGCCTTCGAGGTCCATGTTCATGGGAGTCCGTTCCTGGTGGCGGAGATCGCGCGTCGACTCGATCCGGCGAGCGGCCCGCTGCGAGCGAGTTCGGGGGGAGGATCGAACAAGGCGGATTTTCGGGAGCGTGCGCTCGCGCTGGTTCCTGGAGCTCCTTCGGTGCTCGGCGCGCGCGTCCTTCTCGATCAAGCAGGAGGAGCGATGGATCGAGCGCTTCAAGATCTGCGCGCGAAGTCCCCGGCCGAGCGTCGCGCGACGCTCGCCGAACTCGCGCGCCGCGGCCGTGGGCTCGAGCGACTCTTTCGCGAGACGACCGTCGCGATCGTCGGACCCGTGAACGCAGGGAAGTCAACGCTCTTCAACGTTCTGGTGGGGGCGGACGCCGCCTCGGTTTCGAGTGAGGCGGGCACGACGCGCGATGCGCTGTCGGAGCGCGCGCGCCTCGGGCCCTGGCCCGTCAGGTTCCTCGACACGGCCGGCGAGCGGGACCTTTCGCTGGCGGCCGCCGCCGGCGACGCGCGGGCCCTCGTCGAACAGGAGGGGCAGCGGATCGGGGCGGACCTCTCGAGTCGCGCGGACCTCGTCCTCCGCCTCGTGTCGGCCTTGGACGCGGTGGAGCTTCCGGAGCCGCGCGCGGGCGTCGTCGTTCTACTGACCCAGGCGGCTCGCTCCCATGGGCTCGACTCCAGCGCCTGGCCCGCCGGCGCCGTCTCGGCCCTGGAGGATCCCGATCACGCGCGTCGAACGGTCGAGGGGTCGTTCTGCGAGGCGCTCGGCCTGGACCGGTCCGGGCCTCTCTGGACCGCGGGGGAGGCCGTGCCCTTCGATCGACGGTCGATCGAGATCCTCGACTCGGCGGCAGGTCTTTCCGAGGTCACGGACACGGTGCTCGACGAACTGGCCCGTTCGCTGTAAGTTCTGCGCTCGGAGGGCGTGAATCGCCCTCCGATCATGAGCCAACGCACACGAGCCACCGAGCCAGCTATTCCCGCCGTGCCACCCGTGACCGGAGGCGCTCCGCGCCACCTCGTCTCGATCGACGATGTCTCCATCGAAGAGATGCACGCTCTCTTCGCCCAGGCGGATCGCTTCGCCGCGAGTCCGAGAACGTTCGCGGACACCTGTCCCGGCTTCATCTCGGCGAGTCTCTTCTACGAGCCCTCCACGCGGACCCGGCTCTCGTTCGAGTCGGCGATGCTCCGGCTCGGGGGCGGGGTTCTCACGGCGGCGGAGATGACCAGCTCCAGCGTGGTCAAGGGGGAGTCCCTCGCTGACACGATCCGGGTGGTGGGTGGGGGATACGCCGACGTGATCGTGCTGCGTCACCCGAGCGAAGGCGCGGCGCGACTTGCCGCGGAGTTCGCTCCGGTGCCCGTCATCAACGCGGGCGACGGCAGCCTGGAGCACCCGACCCAGACGCTCTGTGACCTGTACAACCTCCACGTGGAGCGGGGTCGGATCGAGGGGCTGGACGTGGTGTTAGCGGGAGACCTGAAGTACAGCCGGACCGTTCACTCGTTCGCGTTCGCCCTCGCGCGTTTCGGCGCGAACATCGTTTGCGTTCCACAGCCGGGGTTCGAGCTGCCGGAGTATCTGGTCGAGCGCCTTCACGAGGAGTTCGGCGTCGAACCGATCCGCGCGGACGCTCGCAGGCTCGGGGACCTGGCGGCGAACAGCGACGCGGTCTACCTGACGCCCCAGAAGCCGCACCAGCTCTCTCTCTTCACCGATGCGCGCGGGTGGGAGGTCCAGCAGGTGGACGCCGTCTACATGACCCGTCCGCAGACGGAGCGGTACTCGGGCAACGAGATGTCCGCCACCCAGTACCTGCGCCTGGAGAAGCGTGCGATGGCCGCTGAGTCCCTGCGCGATGCCGTCGTGATGCACCCGCTCCCGCGTCGGGACGAGATCAGCGCCGACGTGGACGCGGATCCGCGCAGCATCTACTTCAAGCAGGCCGCGCGCGGCGTTCCGATTCGGATGGCGATCCTGGGCTGGTTGCTGGGTCGCATCGACCTCGGCGTCGAGCGCCCTGCTCCCATGCCGGCGTCCACGGCCGTGCCGCTCGGGAGGAATCCGTGCCCGAACCCCTCCTGTATCTCCAGGACCGAGACGCGTCACGTCGTGCCGCGATTCCGGCTGATCGCACGGACGCCGCTCCGTGCCGGCTGTGGCTATTGCACCCGGGAGATCGCCTTCGCGTTCGTGGGCTGCTCTTCGACGGGCGTCTACCACGTACCGTCGGCGAAGGCCGTGGGGCAGATTCATGTAGAGCATCTGGTCTTCCTGGAAAGCGCCGCGGACGCAGAGCAGCTGGGATTCAGGGCCTCGGCGGCCTCGTGACGGAATGTCGCTCTCTCGGCTGCGGCCCCGCTCAAGGCGGGACCGAACAGCGTCCCAGGCCTGATTGTGCGGAAGCGCACAAATGCTTTTCGTGCGACTCTCGGCGGGTTGTCGCGCCACATGCGAAACCAGGTAAATCATGGGGGTAAGAGCCCTCGCAGGCTCCCTGAAGCGGCACTCCTGAGCCCCAGGGCCGGGTGAGAGGCAAAATGGGCTACACTTCCCCTGCGACCCCGAAGTGGGCACGGAGATTGCACTATCTCCGTCATCACCCCGGCGGCGACTTGACCCGCCACCTGAACGCGTGACAATGGCGGCAGGAGCGTCCGTTCCAGCGCCGCCCACCGCTCACCACCCCCCAACTCGCACTTCCGTCCGCACGGACACTCCTCGTTCCACACCTCCGTTCGATACCCTCTCGCGACTCCGTTCTTCAGGATCTGTTTTCGGATTCAGCTTCCGGACCCGGTCCGAGGGCGCCCAGGCAGCGTTCCAGCGGCCACCTCCTCGGTGGCCGGATCCTGCCCTGGCGAACGATGGCGACCCACTCTCTTCGAGTTCCTATGAGAAAATCCTTCCACCTTCCAGTGAGCCCCCAGGGGATCACGGCCAACCTCTTCCCGGGAGCCGGGCGAAGGGGCCGCGTTCTGGCAACCGGAGTCCTGTGCGCCAGCCTGGCCGGCTTAGGGCTGTCCGGCTGCAGCGGAGCGTCGGGCGTGGAGCCGACCTCGGCGGACAACCCCTCGACCGGGTCGAGCTTCTACTTCGGTGATCTGAACTCGGGCGGCGCCGCCTCGGAGTTCCGTATCGCCAGGATGGCGTACGGGCGCCTCGTGCAGGTCCAGGCACTGGACAACGAGGGGATTCGTCAGACGATGGCGTCAGACTTCGTCATCAACCAGAACCTCGTCTCCGACGACCTCAACTACGAGTTGACGGTCAGCGGTGTGACGGGCCAGGAGACGCTCTTCATCAAGCGAAACGTGGACATTCCCGCCCAGCGTGAACAGTTCCTCGATCTCCTCAAGGCGGCCGGCGAGGGGCTCGATCCGATCCAGGTTCAGGACCTGGCGACCACCGGGACGTACTCGATGCTCCCCCGGAATGCGGCGCTCGTGATCGTCTTCGACGATCTCGTCCGGCCCAGCACCGTGTCGAACCGGACGATCGAAATCGTCGAGGGCTACCCGCCCACGGCTCCGTTCGAGGCGCGCGTCTTCCCTTCCGCCCACTACGGTGGAACTGCCAGCAACGGCGCCTTCTACCCGACCCGCGTGATCGTCGACCTGACGACGAGCTTGATCGAGAAGCAGCTCTCGGGCAGCTCGGCGCCGCTCAACGGTGTCGGCCTCGGAGCCAGCATCGAGTCGAACATGGCCAACGTCCAGGTTCGGATCCCCACGGTCACCAACCCGTCCATCGGGCTCACGAACGTTCTGACCAACCTCACGAACCACGCGCTCGCCACCACGGGCAACGGTCCCGTGGACTTCACGACCAACTCGCGTCCTGTGACCCGCGCGCTGCGTTCGGGTGGTCGCGCGGGGATCGTGTCGGATCCGTTCAACGGGTTCCTCCGCGATACCCTTCCGCCGCAGGTCCTCGGCGCGACGCCGATGAACATCGTGGCCGCGCCTCAGCAGGTTCAGGCTGACCCCGCTGATACCGGGTCCCTGTTCTTCATCCTCCCCGAGGTAGAGCTTCCGTCCGAGCTCTGTGGGCGAGACGCTCTGACGTCGGCGGACTTCATCTCTCAGCCCGGGCTCTTCGCTCGCGTGGTCAAGCCGGCCGGCCTCACGCCGACCCAGGCGCAGGCTTACGTTCCGGATGGCAGCGGAATGCTCTTCAACCTGCCCGTGGAACTCGTCTCCTTCCCGCGGGAATGGGATGGTCCGAAGGATTGGGAGCAGTTCGGTGCGATTCAGTCGAACCTCGAGGTGACGTTCGAATTGGGCGATCCCGCCGAGTGCTTCGTTCAGGTCCTCCCGCGTCCCACTGGATACCCGAACAACCCGACCGATGGCGTCACCACCTCGTCGATCTTCACGCTTCGTTTCAGCGAGCCGATGGATCCTGAATCGCTGACGGCGTTCGACTCGGTCACGCTCACGCGTCAGCTTCAGAGCTCGTCCGGCGCCCCGCTGTCCACGTCCGATTTCGTCGTGGGGGAGCTCAACCAATCGGCCACGCTTCGCGAGGTGACCTTCGTTCCGGTCCTGAACCTGGCTCACCTCTCGGGTGTGCAAGAGTCTTACTACTTCAGTCTTTCGGACAGCGGTGACGCTTTCCCGCCGCGCGACCTGGCCGGCAACATCGTGGCCGCGATCCCCTCGATCGAGGTCACCGTCGAGCCCAGCGAGCCGTCAGAACTCAACGGCGGACGCGTCAGCCGCTTCGCCAGCACGGACGAGGAAGTTCCGCTCGGCGGCTTTCCCGAGTGGGGTGGTCAGATCCAGATCGACACGAACCTCCAGACGATCCGGCCTCGTCCGGTCGTTCGGACACAGGTCGTGATCGACAACCAGGAGCAGGCGCTTCCCGCCCAGATGACCGCGTTCCCTCCCGGCGTCGTGACTCCCTTCTCGCCGTTCGGCTCGAAGATGCAGACGGTCTGGCGCTACTCGGACTGCGGCTTCTCCCTGACGGACCCGAACAACATCAACATCGATGTGGAAGGGCTCTGGTGGGTTCCCACCGGTGGTTCGATCAACCCGGACGCCTTCGAGCGGTTCGAGATTCGTCTGTCGCACTGCCGTTACGCTCCGGACGAGTTGATCAATCCGAGCAGCCTCTTCCCGCAGTTCCAGAACTCGGGGCTCCGCCCGGTCTACACGGTCAACATTCTGGAGAACGAGGTGCAGCGCGTCGTGCACCCGCGGCAGCTCGGCTACGTGATCGATCAGGCAGACGTTCGAACCACGGTCAACGGCACGTCACTCGTTCCGTTCCCCCTGAACCGCAACGTTCCGGACGAGGACAAGCGTTACTTCACGTGGCGCGACACGCGAATTCGCGATCGCTCCGGTCCCGGCAACGGGGGCCTGGAATCGGAAGCCTACTCGGCAGCGCTGGGCCTCCCGCCAGCGCCGAACCTTTACTATCGTCCCGGCGAGATCCAGACGATCGGTCTTCCGCTCCTGATGGAGTTCCGGACCTCCGTCGACCTGTCCTCGGCGGGCCAGAATGCCTGGCTCCTGAACCTCGCGGTCAACTCGTCCTCCAGGCCGTACTTCCGCGCCTTCTCCACCGGAGGCGTCAACACGGGGGGCGACCAGGTCTTCATCGACCCGGAGAACGAGGATGCGGCGAACGGAGGCTTCTCGCCTGGCTCGAATCCCCCTGGTGCACCGACTTTCGGGCGAGACAACACGTTCCATCTCGGGGCGATCGACTACGTGGCACGTATCAGCCTGGCCCACTCGATCTGGTTCGAAGCCGTGATCGAGTCGGAGGGCGCCAGCTCGTTCGGTGGCCGCGTCTACAGCGAGCCGACGGTCGAGCCTGACGCGACGGTGCAGCCGATCGGAACGAGCGTCGAATTCTCGTTCAGGGGCGCGACCAACATCGTGTTCGACAACACCACCAGTATTCCCGGGGCAGGCGATAACTACAGCGGTGGCGACGTCACGGTGACGGGCGAACTCGCGGACTACCAGTACGATGCCTCGACGCTCGATCTGTACGGTGACTACTACAACGACAAGGACATCACTGACGCCGGCGGCAGTCCAGTGCACAACCCGAACCAGGACCGGGACAACTTCGGTATCTCGTTCCTTCCCGGGTTCACGGATCAAGCGGCGTGGCGTGACTCGGTGACTGACATCTTCGGCGCGCGCTACTACCAGGTTCGGATCACCTTCTCAGGCAATGTGATCACCGGGCAGGCCCCGCAGGTCTCGGCCTTCGCCTTGACCTGGGAACGGCCGTAGTCCCCGTGGCTTGAACCCATTCCTGGCCCCCCCCTGACCCTGCGGGAGCAGGGAGGGACGAGGGATAGGTTCACGGCAGCCTCCGATTCGCTGTACCGTGCATCTTGGCACGGCACTTCTGACGCTCCCCGGTGGGGCCCCTTCCATCATCGCCGAGGCGCCCCCCCAGGCGTCGTCGGCTCCTCTGGCCTCTGGCATTCCTCAACCCGGTCCTTCTTGTCGACCCCCCCCTCGACCGGGATTTTCAGCACATGTTTCGACAATCAACTTCGACGGCACCATCCATGGATCGATCTTCGCCCAACGCGCGAACCACTTCGCGGCGCCCCCTCGGCATGAAAGGAGCCATCGGGCGAACCCTTCTGCCTGGCTCGGTCATCACCAGCCTGCTTTTCGCCTCGACCGGAGCGGTTCTCTTCACGGGAACGCTGACGGGTTGTAGCGACAGCGCCACGGGCATCAACGTGGACCCCCCGACGGATACGTCGGAGTTCGCGGTTCGCGGAACTTCGGTGATCAACGGCGCGGTCTGGAAGCTGAACCGTGAGATCTTGATCGAGTTCACGCAAGATCTGGACTTCTCGACCGTGTCTCCCAGCACGATTCAGATCGTGAACACACTGGGGGTTCCCGCGATCGGAACGTTCAGCGAAGCAGGTCCCCGGACCGTTCGATTCCAGCCCAAGTGCCCGACGAACGACGCCAACAGCGATGGCGGCCTTCAGCAGGGTCAGACCTATCGCCTGACGGTGGTCGCCCAGTCGACCGCCGGTATCGGCGGTGGTGTCACGGTGCAGAACACGGCGGGGGAGCGGCTGGAGACAGGACTCAATGTCAGCTTCACGACGCCGACGTCGAACGATCCGCTCATTCTCTTCGTCGACGTCGTCGCGGGGCCGCCCCAGGTCCGGATCTTGAATGAATCCGATCCGGAGCCCGATTCGCCCGAGGATTCGGGGGTCTCGTACGTGGAGTTCGGTGTCGATACGGGAGAGGTGGAGTACTTCCGCTTCAATCCAAGCGTTCAAAGGGGAGTGCTTCCCGTGGACCCTTCGGACCCGATGATGGAGCGGTACAAGGTACCCCTCAACTTCTACAGCGACACGGATGAGCAGTTCTCGGTCGTGCTGAACTTCAACCAGCCGATCATCGCTTCGTCCGACAACGTCAACACGGACAAGATCCGCCTCCAGTACTTCAACGACTCACAGGGCCAGTGGCTGCGGGTTCCCGCGAGCGTGGCTCTCATCGCCAACTGCACCGCGACGGGCGCGGCGGTTCGCGTGACGCCGACGGGAATTGTTCCCCAGGGGGCCGAGATGCGTATCTCCCTCCGCGAAGGCTTCCAGGACCTGACGGGCGACAACGTGCAGTCAGAGCAAACCTCCTTCGCCTCGTTCTCCTCGGTCCTCGCCAATCCCGACGGCGGGGTGGGTGAAATGAGCGACGGAAGCGACGAGATCCTCGAGCGCTTCACCGTGGGTGGAACTCTCCCTGGTTCGCTGGAAGACACGGGGATCGCCTCGTCGCAGCCCCGGGCCAACTGGGGCAACTCCCAGTCGCCGGGCGCACTCTCCGCCTCCTTCGACTTCGACGGAACTGGCGGCATCGGCGGCGAGTTCGACGTCCTGATCCTGAACGGTCAATCCGTGTTCATCAACACCGACTCCGACACGATCACCGGCACCACCGGTGTCGCACAGCCCGTCATCAACGGGCGTCTGGATGTGCGCAACCTGACGATCGAGCAGGGCGGTCGCCTCGTCTTCCTCGGCCCGAACACCGCCACCATCCTGGCGACCGGCAACATCGACGTCGCTGGCCTGATCTCGATCAACGGCGGAGATAACTTCGGTGTGGGGTCCCTCGGGACCGCCAACCAGCCGGAAGAAGGCGCTGCAGGCCAGGCCGGCGGCGGCCGCGGCGGCGTTGGTTCGGTCTTCACCTCGCAGTCGACGCCCGCGGGTACGTCAGGCTTCGGAGCTTTCGAAGTCCCCGGTACCGGTGGCGGCGGCGGTGAGACGACCTACTCTCCAGTCGGTCCGTGCGCCCTCGAGAACCGTCGTGGTGCAGGTGGCGGCGGCGGCAGGCTCGGTAGCCCGGTCCGCTACGTCATCGACGGCTCGGCCAACACGGTCCCGGCGATCTGCCAGATGCTCGTGGGCATGGATGGGGAGCCTGGCTTCCCTGGCTCGCAAGAAGGCACGAGCGCTGTGACGGGAACCGGACCGGCGAACGGCGGAAGGCTTGCTCCGAGCCCGTTCGTGGATTCGTCCCCGAACAACGATTTCTTCGGCACGATGATCACCGCCAGCGGACTTCAGATCCGTGGTGAGCTGAACCGCGTGTGGGCTGGCTCTGGCGGCGGTGGCGGCGGTGACGCCGTGACCTCCGTGAGCTTCCCCCGTACGCCTTTCCTGGCCTCGAACGACGAGAAAGGCTCCGGCGGCGGCGGCGGCGCGGGGGGTCTGCTGATCCTCTCGATCGGCGACATCAACGTGGCGTCGAGCGGTTCGATCACCGCGGACGGCGGCCATGGTGGCGGTGGAGAGAACACCTCGTTCTTCGACCGCATCGGCGGCGGTTCCGGCGGCGGCTCTGGTGGTCACATCATCATGTCCAGCGCGGCCACGATCACGATTGCTGCCGAATCGACCGCGACGGCCACGGGTGACTTCTACAACGACGACCTCGGTATCGCAATTCACGACAAGCGTCCGGTCCGCGCACTCGGCGGTCAGGGCGGTGCAGGCCGTGAGGACCGCTGCGGCTCCGGCGCAGACGGTGATACGAACTGGCGAGCGGACGCTATTCCTCAGTCGGCCTTCGAAGGTCGCGACGACGTTCCGCCGCTCTCCATGAACCCGCTTCCGCCGACCTTCAACTGGTGCAACCAAACTCCGGGCGGCACGCTGTGCTCTGGCGTCACGGAGGCTCCGGAAGGGACGGCCTACGGTGCAGGTGGTGACGGGGGTCCTGGCATCATCCAGCTCCACGTTGCGGACCCTGACACCCAGCTCCGGTTCGGTCCAACGCAGACCACGGGCTACGCAACGGCAGGGGTGGACGTCACCCGTTCGATGGTGCCGCCGCCGTACGGTTGGAGCAACCCGACCGATCGCCCCGACATCCTGATCCCGTTCTTCAGCTCGCGTTCCGAGTCGTTCTCGCGCTGGATTCCGCTGGGCCTTGCTCGACTGAATGGCGATGGCTCGACCAACCCGGTGGAGTTCGTCTTCGAGGGTACGGACCCGGCCGATGGCTCCGTCCTTCGGAGCGGTACGATGGCCCAGGACCTTGCTCCGATTCTGCCCTTCACGGTGGTTTCGGCGGGCGGCGGCATCCCGTCGGTCGTGGCCTCGACGGGCACGCTGAACGTGTCCGGTGGACTCATCGCGGACCCCAACGACCTCTACAAGCGCAACGCTCTTCTGATGAGGGAGTTCGCTCTGCGACTGAGGGGCAGCGGCAATCTTGCTGATGTCAGCGAGTTCGACATCGTTTCGGCCGAGTACGACACCGTCAACGATCTGTTCTCGATCGTCGTGGACACGCAGGGTGAGACGTTCAGAAACGTCGTCACAGGCTTCGCCAGCAATGGTGAGACCATCGAGGCGGAGATCGTTCCTTACTTCTTCCGACTGCTCAGCGATGGCGTGGAAGACCTGTTCCCGACCAACACGGACATCAAGGTGCTGTTCGATGCAACGATCGAGGACCCGCTGACGGGCCTTCCGAGCGCGAATCCCCAGGCCGCGTTCAGTAGCCGCGTTGACCTGGTTCAGATGGACTTCGACATCCGGAATGGCTTTGCCGCGGATATCTCTGTGCTGAATGACCCGGTGGCAGAGCAGGGTCAGACGGATCCGTTGACGCTTCCGATCGGCACCGAGACCGTGGCGTGGGACTTCATCCGCTTCAAGGTCGAGTTCAACATCGCTGTCAACGGTCCCGCGTCCGCCCAGTCGGCGCGTCCAGGGCTCGACTTCGTCCGGATCCCGTACCGCTTCTAAGCGACTCGGCAGCCACGGGCCCGACCAGCGTTCTTGGTTTAGGCCTTCGGCATGAATGCGAGGGCCCGTCGATCGTACTTGCGATCGGCGGGCCCTCGGTCTTTGATGACTCCATGGCGCTCACTATCCCATTCGACTCGGTCGTGCACAGGCGTATCGATCGTCCGCCTTCGCGGCCCACGGGCTCGCGGCTTGGCTGGGCCTTTGGCTGGGCCGTGCTCTTGCTGGCGGCGAGCTGTGGACGCGACCCACAGCGAGTGGAGGGCTTCCTCGAGCTGGTAGATGTCCTGCCCCGCCGTGCGTCTGGTTCCTCGTTGGAACCGATCCGATTGAACGACGACCTGCGCCTGGTCTTCAGCGAGGCGCTCGATCCCTCGACCGTCACGTCGGACTCCGTGCAGCTCTGGAACAAGGCCACGGGGCGTCGAGCGGTAGGGCGCTGGCTGATCGAGGGGCGCGAGCTGATCTTTCAGCCCAGAGGGCCGCTCAGAGCGGATCTCCGGGACGGCGGCTTCGAACCCGGGGCGGAGTACGTCCTGATGCTCGGGGGGTTCCCCGAGCTGAGCGGGCCGCGCTCGTTCGAGCGTCGTGGACTCCGCTATCCGATTCGACATGAGTTTCAGGTCGTCGCCCCCGGATCCGCTACGTCTTCGGCGGCGGGTGACGGGGCGGACGGGGCTCCGATGCTGCGGGACGCCTCCCCGGACCAGGCGGCACGGGTCGAGCTGCGGCCCGGGGACGACGGGAAGAGTGGGGGGAGGCCGCTTCCCTGGAATCAGCCCCTGATCCTGGCGTGCGCAGAACCCCTCGACCCGAGGTGGTTCCGGCCGGAGGACTTCGAGGTGCGAGAGCATCGCTACCGGCGCGGACTGGAACTGAACCTTCCTGCGGTCAGCGGCGAGACTCCGCGGATCGTGGGCGTGAGGTCGATCGAACTCGTCCGCAACGAAGATGAAGACGTGAAGGACCCGGCGGTCGGGGTTGCGGCGATCCTGAAGGTGACCTTCGAGGACAACCTGCCGTTGAGCGATGGGAGCACCGGTCTCTTCGAACTCGATCTGAAGCGCGGGGCTCGTCCGGGCGGGGGGATCCTCGACTTCTCGGGCAAGCCCGCCTTTCGAACTCCGATTCAGTTCTTTGCGGCGAGACAGGACGCCTACTTGCCCGAGCGCAGAGGCAGCTACGACTTCGAATTCCTCTCCGCCGAGGACTTCACGCCCCTCCTGGATACATCCAGCGACGGCACCGCGCTCTGGTCGGACACGGGCCGGCTGGAAGTCCGCTATCCACGAGCCGCCGGCGACGGGAGCGATGGGCGCCAGGTTCTGGGTTCGCGTTTCGATGGCGCCGATCTGCACGCGACTCGCCTGACGATTCCCGAAGGCACGGAAGTGACCCTTGGGGCACCGGGCCTCGTGGTGCTGCGGTCCCAGGGCCGCATCGACATCGAGGGCGTTCTCCGGCGCAAGCTACCCGAGGGAGAGGAGCCCGTTCCCATGTGGAATCCGGCCGCGGTCCTGTCGTCGGCCCGAACCTCGTCGCTCTCGGATTGGCTCGAAGAAGCGGCCAGGCAGGATTCGGCCTGGACCGTGATCATCGCGGGGGGAGATCTCGTGGTGCGGGGACGTATCGCCGTCGATACGCCGTTGCTCCTCGTGGCGGGTGGCATGATCCGCGGCTCCGTCGTGCCGGGTGCCGCGCGGAACCAGGTCTGGCTGCTGGGCGAGGGCGGATTCGCATCGATGCCGGTCGACTCGGACAATAGCGCCTTCGCGAACTGGTCTCCGCCGCTCGTGATCGACGAGCCGCTCCATAATCAGCTCGTGGTGCCTCTGACGTTCGTGGCGCTCTCCTCGGAGGTGCCCAAGGAGGTGGCTCCCAGAAACTGGGATGCACCCCAGGTCCTCGGTTCCAGGGGGCCCGGGGGGACCTTTCGCGTTCAGTTCCTCAAGCCGGACCGGCCCTTGCCCGGGGGCGCAAGGAGGTCCGGGGAAGAGTGGCTTCAGAGCGCCGTCCGCCATCCTGAGCCGAAGGGGGTACTGCTGGAGGGCGGGGAGGTCGATGTAGAAGGGGGACGGGTACGCATGAGGATCGAACTCCAGCTTCTCCCGCCTGCTGTCCCCAGGAACCCTGGCCCCTGGATCCCTCCCTTCGTTGACCGCGTCCGACTGTTCTGGACCCCCGATCCCCGATGACGACTCCATTCGTTGCCCTTTGGGCAGACGGCCCCGGCAGCGGCGCCTTCCTGGCGCTTCCCCCCATGGACACCGCGTTCTTCGGGGTCATCTGGTCCATTCTGGGCCTCTTCGTCGGGTCGTTCCTGAACGTCTGCATCTATCGCTTTCCGGAGGAGGACCTCTCCGTTTTCCGTCCGGCGCGCTCCCATTGTCCAAAATGTGACCGCCAGCTGACGTGGAGCGAGAACATCCCGGTGCTCTCCTGGCTCTTCCAGCGGGCCCAATGCAGAGGCTGCAAGGCGCCCATCCACTGGCGGTACCCACTCGTCGAACTCCTGGGCTGCGCGGTGTTCTACGCCTCCTGGCGCATGGCTCCGACCGGCGCCTACGGGGTCCTGATCGTGAGTTCCGTCGTGCTCGCGGGCCTCATCGTTGCGACCTTCGTGGACTTCGATCGCTACGAGATCCCCGACCAGGTCTCGATCGGCGGAATGTGGGCGGCCCCCGTGGCTTCCTGGCTGGTCCCTGCGCTCCACGCGAGCGGACCCGTGGCGCTCTCCATGGCGGCCGGCGGCCAGGTGGACTCCGTGGCCGCTCTGGCGGAGTGCTTCGCAGGGATGGCCCTGGGTGGGGGCTTCCTGTACGCCGTCGGATGGATCGGCTCGAAGCTCTACGGAGTCGACGCCATGGGATTCGGGGACGTGAAGCTCATGGCCGCAGGAGGCGGTTTCATCGGCGTGAAGGGCGTCGCAGCGGCTCTGATCATCGCCGTGGTGGTGGCTTCGGTCTTCGGAATCTTGAATATGCTCCGCTTCTACCACGTGGTCAGGAGCCGCCAGCGGCGCAGGAAGACCGTGAATCGCGGCGTGATGGACGCGATTCGGACGGCACGAATCTTCGGCAGATATCTGCCTTTTGGCCCCTATCTCGCCCTGGGTATTGGAATCGTCCTTCTGGATTGGAAGGATGTCCTGACTCTGCTGCCGTTCGGACTGTGATCCGGGCGCCGGTCAGGGGGCGTGGGGGGGCCGAGGGTCCTCTCCTGCGCGCTCCTGCCGGTCAAGTCAGGCTTATCCACTTCGAGGGGAACCCCATGAATCCGCACACCATTTCCGCCGCCCGCCCGTTTCGCCGACAGCTGTTTCCGCAACTGGCCTCCATCCGTTCCATGGCGCTCCTGCTCGTGGCCCTGCCGGTCCTCCTTCCGGCCCTGACGAGCTGCGTTTCCGAGTCCCAGATGCGGATGGCCGTCGAGGACCGCGATCGCGAGATCGCCACCCTGCGCTCCGACAAGACAGAGCTTCAGGAGCGCCTCGACCTCCTGAGCTACGAGCGTGACGACCTCCGCATGCAGCTTTCCTCGGCGGAGTCCCGCATGGCGACCGCCGGACCCAACGAGGCCGCCTTCGTGGCCCCGCAGACCACCGAGTTCGTGGCGTTCCCCGAGCTCGAGGAGCTCGGCATCACGACGGGCCAGCGCGGGGTCGACACGGTGATCTCCGTCCCGGCCGAGGTGACGTTCGGCTCAGGGAAAGCCACCGTCTCCACCGGCGGCCGGAGCGCCCTCCAGAAAGTCGCGGCGAGGCTCAAGTCCGACTTCGACGAGGGCGCGCGCTTCTACATCGAGGGGCACACCGATGCTGACCCTATCCGCAAATCGAAGTTCGCGTCGAACCGCGAGCTCTCGATCGCCCGCGCCATGGCGGTTCTCGAATTCCTCGTCACCGAGGGCAAGGTTCCGGATCGCCGCTTCGTGGTCGTCGGGCACGGCCAGTACGACCCGATCGCGGCCAACGACAACGCGAACAAGTCGAAGAACCGTCGCGTCGAGATCGTCGTGAAGAACGTGAACTGACGGAAAGATTTTCCCGTTCGAGGACGGCCCGTCGAAACCAGCAGGTTTCGGCGGGCCGTTTCATTTTAGTCCTGAGCCGAGGCTGGCCGATGCAGGAGTGTCCAGCATCCCCTCGACCCCGCTCGACTCATGATTACGATGGAAGAACTCCTGGCGCTCCTGGTGCGCCAGGGCGGCTCCGACCTCCACATTTCCGTTGGAAGTCCGCCGCGCGTGCGCGTCAACGGCACTCTCATGCCGGTCGAGCACCCACCGCTCGACGGTGAGACGACACGCCGTCTGGCGACGAGCATCCTGAACTCCGAGCAGATCGCGCGCCTCGACCGCGATCTCGAGGTGGACTGCTCTTTCGGAATCGAGGGCTATGGCCGCTTCCGCGTGAACACCTTCTACCAGCGCGGAGCCGTCGCCTGCGTTCTGCGCGCGATCCCGACCGGGACGCCGACCTTCGAGCAGCTGGGCATGCCCGCTGCCGTCTGTACCCGGATCTGCAACCTCGCGTCCGGCCTCGTGCTCTTCACGGGCGTGACGGGTTCGGGCAAGTCGACTTCGCTGGCCGCGATGATCGACTACATCAACACCACGCGGAACGATCACATCATCACGATCGAGGACCCGATCGAATTCGTCCACCAGCACAAGCGTTGCATGGTGACGCAGCGCGAGATCGGCGACGACACCAAGGGCTTCAAGGCGGCCCTGAAGAGCGTTCTGCGCCAGGACCCCGACGTCGTTCTGGTCGGCGAGCTTCGCGACCACGAGACCATCGAGGCGGCCCTCACGCTCGCCGAGACCGGTCACCTGACGTTCGCCACGCTGCACACGTCGGACTGCGTCCAGACGATCAACCGGATCATCGACGTGTTCCCTGCCGACCAGCAGGACCAGGTGCGGACGATGCTCTCGTTTACGCTCGAGGCCGTCTTCAGCCAGAAGCTGGTCCCTAACTCCCGCGGGGACGGTCGCGCGATGGCCTCCGAGATCATGATGGCCACGCCCGGTATCCGCGCGCTCATCCGCGACGACAAGGCGCATCAGATCTACTCGCACATCCAGACCGGTGCATCGCTCGGCATGATGACCATGTCGCAGTCCCTCGCCAACCTCGTGACGTCGGGGGCGGTCAGGCTCAAGGAAGCCGAGCGCGTCCTCTCGGACACCAAGGAGCTTCACAGCGCGCTGAAGGCCGCCTGACATGGTTGCGATCTCGTCCAAAGTCAGAGGCCTTCTCGTCGACGAGGGCCTCGTCTCCGAGGAGGCCTGGAACAAGGCCGTCGCTGCCAAGGGTGACCCGATCGAGGCTCTCCTCAACGGGGGAGAGCTCTCGGAACCGGCGCTCATGGAGATGCTCGGACGCGCCGCAGGCATCGCTCCGGTGGACCTGCGTCGCGTCGAGTTCGATTCGTCCGTGGTCGAGACCGTGGCTCCCGAGCTCTGCCGCGAGCGAGCCTTCATTCCGATCGCGCGCAACGGCAACGTTCTGACGATCGCCGTCTCCGATCCCTTCGACGTCCTCCTCTTCGATGATCTGAAGCGGATGACGCACTGTCATATTCGGCCCGTGTTCTCGCACCGGCCGATGGTGATGGCGGCGCTCAACGCCCAGCAAGGTGGCGCCCAGTCCCAGGTGGACAACCTGATGGACGAGGTCAAAGGGGCGGAGGACCTCGAGGTCAAGTCGGACGAGGGCGAGGCCGAGGACATCGAGTTCAACGCCGTCGGCGAGGACGCTCCCGCCGTCAAGCTGGCGAACGCGATCGTGCTCCAGGCGCTCAAGGAAAAGGCCAGCGATATCCACGTCGAGCCGGGCGAGAAGAACGTCCGGATCCGCTTCCGCGTCGACGGCCGGATGCGCGAGGTCATGCGCGCGCCCAAGTCGCTCCTTCCGGCGCTCTCCAGTCGCCTGAAGATCCTCGCGCACCTCGACATCGCCGAGCGCAACGCGCCCCAGGACGGCAAGTTCCGCATCAAGTACCAGGGACGGACGATCGACTTCCGACTCTCGATCCTGCCGGTGGTTGGCGGCGAGAAGTCCGTGATCCGAATCCTGGACGGCGGCAACCTCGCGCTCCGTCTCGACGCGATGGGCTTCGAGCAGAAGTCCCTCGACGACCTTCAGGTCGCCATCGATTCGCCCTACGGCATGCTCCTCGTCACCGGGCCGACCGGTTCCGGTAAGTCGACGACGCTCTACTCCTGTGTGAGCGCCGTCGCGACCCCCGAGGTCAACGTGACCACGGTGGAGGATCCGGTCGAGTATCGAATGGACGGCATCAACCAGGTGCCCGTCAACCCGAAGCGAGGCACGACGTTCGCCGGCGCGCTCCGCTCGATCCTGCGACAGGACCCCGACATCGTGCTCGTCGGCGAGATCCGCGACCAGGAGACGGCCAACATCGCCATCAAAGCAGCGCTCACGGGGCACCTCGTGCTGTCCACGCTGCACACGAACGATGCGGCCGCGACGATCACGCGTCTCATCGACATGGGCATCGACCCCTTCATGGTGTCGAGTTCCATTCTCTGCATCTGCGCACAGCGACTCGGTCGCCGCCTCTGTCCGAACTGCAAGGTCCGGGTCGAGGATCCTCCGAAGGAGGAGTTCCTCAAAATCGGCTTCCTCGAAGAAGACTTCGCGAAGCCGATCGAGATCTTCGAGCCCAACCCGAGTGGGTGCGCTCGATGTACGGCCGGCTACAAGGGCCGGTTCCCGATCCTCGAGACCCTCTCGATGTCCCCGCGGCTCCGCCGCATGGTCGTCGAGGGCAAGTCCAAGGACGATCTGAAACTCCAGGCGATCGAGGAGGGCATGTTGACCCTCCGCCGCGTGGGCCTTCTCAACGTGCTGAGGGGAATCACGTCGGTCCCCGAAGTACTCCGCATCACCCTCGACGACTGACACCTCTCATAAAGGTCCCTCCAGCGAGAGGCATAGAATCCAGTGGCTGAGTTCAAGTACGCGGCAAAAGACCCGGGCGGTTCCACCGTCGAAGGCACGATCTCTGCGGAGTCCAAGGCGGACGCCGTCGCGGAGCTTCGTAAGAAGAATCTGATCATCCTCAAGCTCGACGAGGGGGGCGGGCGTAAGCGTCCGTTCCAGCGCGCCGAGGCGGGGAAGCCGGAGCGCGGATCGAAGATCAAAGCGAAGGCCAAGAAAGAGGAGGTGGTGATCTTCACCCGACAGCTCGCCACGATGGTGGGCGCGGGCCTCTCACTGCTCGAATCCCTCGAGGTCCTCGGCTACCAGGCCGACTCCAAGGGCATGGTGGCGACCTGCGACTTGCTCGTGGACTCCGTCCGCGGTGGCTCCGACCTCTCTGCAGCGATGGAGCAGTGCCCGCGCGTCTTCACTCCGCTCTACGTGAGCATGGTGAAAGCGGGCGAGGTCTCCGGTCAGATGGACATCATCTTGGACCGCCTCGCTGACTACATGGAGGCCGCCGAGGAGCTGTCGCGCGAGATCAAGTCGGCGATGACCTACCCGGTCATCTCGATGGTGCTCGTGCTCGGTATCACGGTCTTCCTGATGATGGGGGTGGTGCCGACGTTCAAGAACGTGTTCGAGTCGATGGACGCAGACCTTCCCGCGATCACGCAGTTCGTGCTAGACCTCTCGAACTTCCTGCGCGGCAACGCGGCGCTGGTCTTCGGCGGCTCGTTCGCCGCCGCGGTCGGGCTCGTCATGTTCAAGCGGACTCCCGCCGGGGTCCGCACCTTCGACCGGCTGCTCCTGCGCCTGCCCGTCTTCGGAACCCTGTTCCAGAAGGTCTGCCTGGCCCGATTCAGCCGTACCTTCGCGACCCTCGTTCGCTCGGGTGTTCCGATCATGGCCACCCTCGATATCGTGGCGGCGACCTCGGGCAACTGGGTTCTCACGAAGGCGGTGCTCGCTTCGGCCGAGAGCGTTCGCAACGGTAACCTCCTCTCGGAGCCGCTCTCCGAAGAGAAGATCTTCCCGCCGATGGTCACCCGGATGATCGCGATCGGCGAGCGGACGGGTGCCCTCGAGACGCTGCTCGAGAAGATTGCCGAGTTCTACGACAGCCAGGTGAAGGCCCAGGTGAAGGCGCTGACGAGCCTCATCGAGCCGCTTCTGATCGCCTTCATGGGTATCATCGTCGGCGGCGTCGTTCTGGCCATCTTCATGCCGATCCTCAACATGGTCAGCAACCTGTCGAACCAGTAACCGAGTGCCTCGTTCCTCGCCCGTGGGGCAGGAAATCGCCAGCAACGGCCGCGCCTTCCACTCCGTGGGAGGCGCGGCCGTTCTTCGTGGCGCCCACAGCCGGAACCGAGGGGATTCCCGGCTGCATTTCGACGAGATTCATTCTCCGACGGCTCAAGAACGCCGTCACGGCTCGCCGATATCCCCCGTGGCGGCTGGCTTCACCAGTCAGCCACCGTGAACGGTCTCCGCGGAGGGGACCGCCACGTTCGAAACCGAACCTACCAACCGAGGGACCCCTCCGCGGGGCCCAGGAAGGCTTGCCTTCCACAATCAGGGAATCTTGGAGAAGATGAACCGCAACAACAACAAAGCAGGCTTCACGCTCATCGAGCTGATGATCGTGGTCGCCATTATCGCAATCATTGCTGCCGTCGCGATCCCGAAGCTCGTGAGTGCACGTATCTCGGCTAACGAGAACGCTGCAGTCGCAACGCTTCGTTCGATCGCTGCCGCGCAGCAGCAGCTTCAGTCGTCCGCAGCCATCGACACCGATGCTGACGGCGGCGGTGAGCACGGCTACTTCGGCGAACTCGCCGGTACCGCGCCGATCCGTGACTTCAACGGTGGTGCGCCGGCTATCGGCCTCGTCCAGCTCGACCCGACCTACCTTCCCGTCGCCTTCGGCAACGTGATCCCTGACGGCAACGGCCAGGGCATCGTCGAGCGTCAGGGCTACTACTACAAGATGTTCCTTCCGAACGCCGCTGTCACGAACCCGATCGGTGGTGTGGCTGAGGCAGGCGTCGGTGGTAACCCGGGTGTCCTTCCCGGCGGTTCGAACAGCGAGATCATGTGGTGCTGCTACGCTTGGCCCGTCCAGGCGACCAAGACCGGCAACCGTGCCTTCATGATCAACCAGGCTGGCGACGTCATCGCGACCCAGAACCAGGCAACTGGCGCTGTGATCCCGTACAACGGTGTCGCCGGTGCCACGGTTCCGGCCTTCGATGCTGCCTTCAGCACGCCTCTCGACATGGGCTCCGAGCCCGCGCTTTCGACCGTGGGCCTCCTCGCCCAGGACGGCCGCGTCTGGACGCCGGTCGGCAACTGATCGCCTGACCAGAGTCTTGGCCGACTAGCGGCCTAGCGCATGGGCGCTCCTCGCTTTGGCGAGGAGCGCCCATGTTTCGTTCAGGCCCTTGCGCCGAGCTGGAGCCCGAACAGCCGGGCCGTGTTCGCCGCGGTGGTCTGGGCCAGCGCTGCAGGCTCGACTCCGCGCTCCCGGGCAACGAAGCGAAGCGTATCGGCGCAGAACGCCGGCTCGTTGCGCTTGCCGCGGTGGGGGACAGGCGCCAGGAACGGCGCGTCCGTCTCCACCAGCAGCCGGTCGTCAGGACACGCGCGCGCCGCCGCCTGATTCGCGCGACTGCCAGGGAACGTCACGATCCCGCTGAAGGAGATGTAGAGCCCGGCTTCCAGGTACGGCTTCATCTCCTCCTCGCCCATCACGAAGCAGTGCATCACGCCGCGGACGCCGGGGAACTCGCGCACGAGCTCGATGGTGTCGTCGTGTGCGTCACGGGAGTGGATGATGATGGGCTGGTCCAGCTCGCGGGCGAGCGCCAGGTGCCACCGAAAGGAAGCGAGCTGCGCCTCGCGCGGCGCCCACTCCTTGAACCAGTCCAGGCCCGACTCGCCGACAGCGACGCAGTCATCCCGCTCGACGAGAGCGCGAAGACGCGCGCACGTCGCGTCCCCGAAGGCCGCGGCCTCGTGGGGATGGAGTCCCGCGGTGCCGTGAAGTCCCGGATGGCGCGACGCCAGGTCGAGCGCCACCTCGGACGTCTCGGCCGTCGTCCCGACGACGATCATCCCCAGCACGCCCTCCGCCGAAGCGCGATCGAGCATCGGCCCGAAGTCTCCCTCGAACTCCTCGCGGAACACGTGGCAGTGGGAGTCGAACAGCGCGAGCTTCCCCGCGTTGGCGTCGGCGGTCATCGGCAGTTGGTCTGGACCATGTCGTCCAGGAAGCGCGCCATGTTCTGGTCCGACTCGTTGCGCAGGACTTCCTGCAGGAGCGCGCACGCGTCCTCGCTCGGGAACCCCTTGATGATCCCCTGGGCCGCCTTGCGGCGGAGATAGCCGTCGCCCGTCGACTCGACCAGGGCTTCCTGGAGGGCGGCGCGCGCGAGCGGATCGTCCCCGTGGTCGCCCAGCTCTTCCAAGGCCACGTACCGCGCGATCGGCTCGAGCGCGATGTTCATCGCGACCTCGGACATCATGGGAACCGGGCTCTCTCCCGTCCGTTCGCAGGCCGTGATCCAGGCGCGCGCGTAGAACTCGTCGCTGGGCGCCGTCTGGAAGGGGCGCCCCTTGCGTTCGAGGTAGGGGCGAGCCCCTTCCATGAGAGCGGCAGGGTCCGTCTCGGCCAGGAGCAGGACGGCCTCGGCGCGATCCCCGAGCCGGTAGCCATAGGTGAACGAGAGCGACTTCAGGAGCCCGGTGGCTTCCTTGGGCGAGACGCGCGCGCCGATGCGCAGAAGCGTACGGCGCGGATGGAAGTCGTCCCCCTGGAAGCGAGTGAACGCGTGGAGCGCGGCCCAGCCCACCTCGGGTCGATCGTCCTTCTCCAGCGCTTCGATCCTGCGCTTGTTGAGGATGAACTGGCGGTCGTGGTGGTCGCTGGTGAGGTCCTCGCGGAGCGGCTGGAGTTCCCCGAGCAGCTCGTAGATCTCGGCGCGGTGCTCGTCCGCGATCGGGAGGTCCCTCGGCATGAGCTCGTAGGGGTTGATCTCGAGCGCGTGCTTGCTGAACTCCTTCGTCCCGACGAGCGGCTCCATGAGATCGTCGTCGCCCGGGGGGAATAGCACTTCGTCCGAGCCCGAGCGAGTCGGTGGCAGCGCCTGGATGCTCGCCCAGTCCTCCTCGGAAATGCTGCCGGGGCGAGGGCGGTCCCTCCGCGCCACCGGGGGAGCGATCTTCAGGCCTGCCGCGTTCGACGACCCCGTGGACTCGCCTTCGGCCCTCTTCGAATCCGTGGAGTCGGCCGCCGCCTCGGTCGTCGGGGCGTTCGCGTCTCCGTGATCCAGCCCGTCGCAGCCGGTGGTTCCCACGGCCAGGACGGCGAACAGCATGAACGCGGCGGCGGAGTTCACGCTCCAGGGGCCGCCAAGGCTGGCGCGCCAGCCCGAGTCGGGCTCGGCCTGGGCGTGCGACCCACCTGCGGGCGGATTGTGCGAAGTCGCACGATTCGGGCCATCAAAAGGGACTTGGAACATTCTTGCGGGGCGAATCGGGTTGGATCGAGATTTGCTTGTGAGCACACGGCCTGCGGCTGATCCCGTGCGGCAGCACAAACTTCTACCGCCATCGGCGGCGGTAGGGGACAAGGGACTTGGCAAAGCTGCCATCCCCGTCGCAGTATGTAGGCCCCCCAACCGAATCAGCTCACCCCACGACCCGTTCCAACGGGCCCGGACGGGCTCGCTGCTCGCCCCCGTTTGTGAGGAAGAACAAGTAGTCTTCCCGCCCGAGGGCGATAGCGCTGTCTCTCCTGCCCCCCCGGGAGCGTTCCCGCATCGCGAGCCCAGGCCCCGTGCCGACCGCTCTCGACCCGACCCTTTCCTCCGAGCTGCTTTCTCTCTTCTGGCCAAGAACCAGCGCCCCACGGCCGACCACGGGTCTCTCCCGCGGCCAGGGCTATCTCCACCAAGAATGACCATGCGATTGACGCGTCCCGCCGCTATCCGGCCCTCCGACCAGGAGTCCCACCGTGTGCGGCCCCAATCGGGTGACCAGCCCGGTTCCCTGTCGAAGAGCCTCTCCAGGGTCCAAACCCTGGGTCTGGCCATCAGCACCTTGGGCCTCGCGGCCAGCCTCTCCGGCTGTACCGGTGCGGCGGGTACGGAGTTCTCCGGCGACCTTTTCATCGAGTCATGCTCCCTCGCATGCACGGACGGGGCCTCCGGAGCCGCGGTTTCCTGTTCCATCGTCGACGTGACGGAGAACCAGGAGATCTCGGTTCTCTTCTCCGAGCCCATCGATCCCGCGACCGTGAACGCCTCGTCGCTCCAGGTCATCGACGTGGACAACGGCACGACGCCGGACGGGCTTCGTTTCGTGGATCCGCTCAACCCCAATCGCGTGATCTTCCGGCCGACCGTTTCGTTCGAGACCGGCGTGAACTTCTCGTTCCTGCGCAACCGCAGCTACGAGATTCTGATCCCTGGCGTCGCCCAAGGCGATGCAGGCCCCTACATCCGTAGCATCGTGGGGCGGCCCAACCAGAGCCGCCTGCTCTGCACGGTGGACACGTCCCAGGGCGTGTCCGACACCGTTCCTGGCGATCCGAGCGTCGAGGTCTTCGTCGACACGCTCACCCTGGACACGAGCGGCAACCCGATCCTGGACGGCAACGGCAACCCCGTGCTCACGCGCAAGCAACTCGGCGCGGACTTCGCCACGAAGGTCGAGAACATCGCCCTCAACTCGAACGTGTACTTCGAGTTCAACGAGCTGATGAACCTCCCGACGGTCGCGAACAACCAGTTCATGACGTCGCCCTTCATCGCCGTCGAACTCGACGGTGACGGCAACCTGGCCACCGCCGGTTCCGATCGCTCGCGGATCGAAGGAAACTACACGGTCACCGTCGATCAGGAGCTGCTGACGACCTCGCTCGTCTTCGTCCCCTCCGGCGGCTTCCCCGCGGCCTCGGTCGACGATCCGATGCCCGCCCTGATCACGGTCCGGATCCCGGCCAGCGTGGTCGACATCGTCCAGCGCCCGGTGACCACCGCGACGGGGGGCGGAACCCTGGTCGGCGTGGCGGAGCGCATCGAGTTCGAATCGGTCTTCATTCCCTCGGAGGCCGGAGAGTCCTTCGACCTCTCCGCGGGCACCCTCGGTTCACAAGAGGCCGAGAACATCACCGGCGCCCTTTGGGGCGGTGGCGTGCTTTCCCCGGGTGTGACCGGTGGTACCGGCCGTCACGGATCGCTGCGGATCGCGACCGGCCAAACCGTCATCCTGAACACGGACAGCCAGGTCTTTCCGATCGATGACTTCGTCGGACTCAACGTCATCGGCAACCAGGATGCGATGGGTGACTACCCGCGCACGATCACCGAGACGAGCGGCGTGTTCGAATTCACCACGCTCCAGATCGCCCCGTCGGGAACCCTCATGTTGACGGGCTCGAAGCCGGCTCGAATCCTGGTTCGCGGTGAGATGATCGTCGAGGGGTCGGCGCTCATCGATCTCTCGGGTACGTCCGCTCCGGTCTGGAACTCACTGGAGATCGACAACGACGACTACTTCGCGGCGAACCCGGACGACTTCCCGGCGGGCGGTCCCAATGCCGGCCCCGGCGGCCTCGGCGGAGATCGCGCGGATCTGGGCGGTACGGACATCGTCCCCATCGGCGGCGTGGCCAACCCCAACTCCGTTCGAAACGGCCGACCCGGCGTCGGCATCGGTCTGGGCACGCTTTCGGGTGACCCCGGGCGAGGAAACGGCGGAGCGGAGTTCCCTGTGGCGCTCCCGGCCAGCAACCCGTTCGGGTATGGCCTCAACGCCACCTTGCTGGCTGGCCTCAACTTCAACATCGGACCCGACCCGCTCGGTGTGGTCGGAGGAACCGTCTGTTCGAGCGCCCAGCTCGGCGGCGTCGGCAGCGGCGGCGGCTACGCGCTCCCCGGCGGCGTGGGATCTCCGAATCCAGAGTTCCCCACGGCCAACTTCCCCGTGAACGGGCAGACGGCACCGGGGGACACGTTCAGCCAGACGACGGTCAGCTTGGCGATGGAGAACATCGACAACATCAACTACTCGCGCCGGATCCTTCGCTGGAACGAAGGCCACCTTCAGGGCGGCGCCAGCGGCGGCGGCGGAGGCAACCACACCTACGGAACGCTGTCGGGCCTGACCCCCGTCACCACGACCTGCATGGGTGACTTCATCGTTGGACTCACCACCTGGCACGACCACAGCGCCGGTTCCGGCGGTGGTGCAGGCGGCGCGGTCGAGCTGCTCGCGGGTCGTTCGATCAACCTCGCTGGCGCCGTCAACGCCAGCGGCGGCAACGGCGGCAGTGCCATCTCGGTCCAGCAGTCTCCGGGGTCGTTCGCAATGCCCGGCGGCGGCGGTTCCGGTGGAGCGGTCCGTGTTCGTGCGCCCCAGCTCTCGATCGGTGCGAACGCTCGGATCAACGTCTCCGGCGGGGCCGGCGGTATCGCTCCCTGGGCCAACTTCGCCACGGGCCAGACGACGATCGGCGGTGACGGAAGCCCCGGACTGATTCGACTCGAGGATGGAAGCGGCACGATCAGTTTCATGGGCCTCGCCGGCAACGTGCTGCCATCCGGTCTGGAGTCGGATGTCCTCAAGTTCCTGAGCGTCGCCCCTGGCTACGTGATGGCGGACCCGAACAACGTCGTCACCCTGCGGCCGGATTCGATCAGCGGCGCTGGATCTTGCTGGTTCCGTCCTCCGGGACCGTTCCAGTCCCTGGGCGCCCGCGAGGACGACCCGATGTCGAATACCGTCGAGTCGAAAGGCTGGACCATGGACGTCGTGACGGCGACCGGTTCCCGTCCGTTCCGTGGCTCCGACGACGGCAGCCCGAGCTGGGAAGAGGAGCACGGCAACCTGCTCGGCTACGACCTGGGCATCAACGAAGATGCCTCGCCGATCGTGGTCCGATTCCAGGGAGCGCGGTCGATCGGCCAGACGCTTCTTAGCCCCTGCGACATCAACATCGACGAGTTCCCGAACGCCCAGATTCAGACGGGTTCGCTCACGCCGTGGGTCTCCCATCCCGCTGACCTCGAGCAGCTGCTGACGAGCTCGGGCGCGCCGTTCACTCCGACGATGATTCGCTATATCGTGATCTTCGACAAGACGATCGATCCGGTGAACTCGGATACCCCGGGTCAGATCCTGATCGACGAACAGGTGATCGGCGTCGACAACCTGCGGATCGAAGCGGACCCCCGCTGATCGCACAGGCTGGGCAAAGTTCCATTTTGCCCGCTGTTCGATATCCCTGGCACATCCGCTGACGCGGATGCGCGTCAAGTCCCTGGCGCATCCGCTGACGCGGAGGCGCGTCAAGTCCCTGGCGCATCCGCTGACGCGGAGGCGCGTCAAGTCCCTGGCGCATCCGCTGACGCGGAGGCGCGTCAACCCAGGCATGGGGCAGTGTCCCCTTGCTGGTGGTCACGAGCGCAGCCCATCCTCGGCCCTCAAGGGGTCGGGGGTGGGCTGCGCTCGTTCTGGGCGTGTCCCGCACGGAGTGCGGTCCTATGCTGGTGGGACGATGGACGACACCAGAAGCCTTCGGGCAGGACTCGTGGTCTTCTCGGCCGACGAGATCCGTCGCTCACTCAGCCTCGAGATCACGGACGGCCGTATCTCGGGCTGGGAGCCCGTGGCTGAAGGCACGCTGACGCCCGAAGAGCGCGGGACGATCCTCGCGCCCGGCCTCGTCAACGCCCACGCGCACCTCGACTTGGGAGCTCTCCGTGGCAAGGTCCCTTCGACCGGCAGCTTCACGGACTGGGTAGGGCGCGTCGTCAGCGCGCGCGCCGAACTCTCCGCCCTGGCGATCGCAGAAGGCGTCGTTGCTTCCGCCCGGGAAGCCGTACGCACCGGCACGACATCGGTGATCGATATCGACTCGACGGGTGCGACAGCGGCGGCGCTCGGCTCCTGTTCCGTTTCCCGGGAATCGAGAGCGCGTCTACCCCGAGTGACGATCCTGGCCGAGGTGCTGGACGGTTCGCCTGCGGGCCGATCGGCCCGCACCGAAGCGGCGCTGGAACGAGCCCGTGCGGCGATCGAAGCCGGGCAGGGTCTCTCGCCGCACGGAAGCCACACGGTGGGCGATGACCTCATGGCCGAGCTCGGAGCGATGCGCCAGCGCGCTGCAGCGGCCGGGCGACGCCTGCCCGTGGCCGTGCACTGGGCGGAGACGCGAGCCGAGACGGATTGGCTTCTTCGCGGTGAGGGGCCATTCGCAACGTGGCTCGGCCCGAGTCCGTTTCTGTCGGGGACCGAACGGCTCCAGCGCGCAGGGCTACTCGAACATTCCCTCGTCATCCACGGGAATGATCCCCAGGCAGGTGAGGCGGCGCGTCTCGCAGCGATGGATTGCACCCTCGTGCACTGCCCGGGTAGCCATCGGTTCTTCGGGCGTGAGCCCTTCCCTCTTGGCACCTACCGCGCACACGGCGTGAGAATCGCGCTGGGAACGGACTCCTGGGCCAGCAACGAACAGCTCGATATGCGCAGGGAATTGCGTCTCGCCCGCGAATCGCTCGGGCTCGATGCGCCGGAGGTCTGGCGCATGGCCACGGAGAACGGCGCGTACTGTTTCGATGACATCTCTGTCACCGGGCGAATCGAAGAGAATGGGGCGGCGGACATCGTCGCCTACGTTCATCCCCGGATGGGGGAAACCAGCGATCTAGGTGCTCTGGAGGCCACGTGCCTCGATGTCTTGACCCGGGACGAGCCGCGCATCACGGGCGTATGGGTGGCAGGTCGAGACTTTAGCTCCGCTTGAGACCATAAAGAGCCGCAGCCACGCGCTATGGCGATGGCAGCTCTGACCTTATGGTTGGGGCCCCGCGAGGCGAGTCTCGAGAGCCGAGTCATGCCGTGTCCCCCCTGACTTACCTGATTCGATCGTGTCCCTGATGTATGAACCGCCGCCAGTTACCGACGATCAGCTCCGCGCGGTCGAGCTGCTCAAGAGTTCCAAGCGGATTCTGCTGACCGGCCACGAGCGACCCGACGGCGACTGCGTGGGATCCCAGGCTGCGCTCGCCTGCGCCCTCGGCGCCGCCGGAAAGTCCGTGTTCGTCATGAACGTGGATGCGCCAGCTCCCGTGTTCTCGGAGCTCACGGCGCTCGCCGATTTCCGAGTCGACTCGGGCGAGTCACTGCCTGAGCACGATCTCGTCGTGATGCTCGACGGGGGAGACCTCTCACGTACCGGGGCCTTGCACGATCGGCTCGCTCGCGCTCCCTCCAGGAAGCTCGTGGTGGATCATCACCTCCACGATGGTGCCGCGTGGTGGGACGAGGCCTTCGTCGATACGAGCGCGTCCGCCACGGGGGTCCTCGTTCGCCGCCTGTGCGCCCACCTCGGCGCCGAGATCAGCCCCGGCGCGGCGCGCGCCATCTTCACCACGCTCGTGACCGACACGGGCTGGTTCAAATACTCGAATACCGACGTCGAGACACTGTCCATTGCCGCAGAGATGATCTCGCTCGGCGTTCGCCCCGCCGAGGTCTACGGTGATCTCTTCCAGCGTCAGCCTCTGCAGCACCCGCTCAAGCTGGCCGGAGCACTCGCGCGGACGACCTATTTCGCCGACGGAAAGATCGTGCTCCTCGACCTTCCCCTCGGGCCGGATGGACTCGCGATGGACGTCGACTCCGACGTGGCGTTGGACGTCGTTCGTTCGGTCGAGGCGGTCGAGGTGGCGCTCGTCGTGCGCGAGATCGGCCCGCGTCGCTGCAAGCTCTCGGCGCGCTCGAAGGGAGCCTTCGATGTCCAGAAGCTCGCCGCGCTCTTCGGGGGCGGAGGGCACGTCAAGGCCGCGGGGGCAACGATCGAACTCAACCTTCAGGATGCTCGCAGTCAGCTCGTGGAAGCGGCGCTCGTACGCCTTGCCGAAACCGAGGAGCGCAGGAGCACTCCCAGGACTGCCGCAGACGCTGCCCGCCAACCTCGCCCCTGAATCTCCGTGAAGCTAGCACTCGTTTCCGACCTGCATTCGAACAAGGAGGCAGCCGACGCCGTCTTCGCCCATATCCGAGCCCAGGGCATCCAGACCATGATCTGCCTCGGCGACATCGTCGGGTACGGGCCTGATCCCGAGCACTGCGTCGATCTCGTTCGCGGACACGCCGAGGTGACGGTCCTCGGCAATCACGACGAGGCACTCTTTCACGACGCCGCGGACTTCAATCCCCACGCCCGCCTCGCGATCGACTGGACGCGCGACCGACTTCGGCCTCGCTGGTGGAGCTCCTCCGAGCGAAAGAGTCGCTGGCGCTGGCTGTCCCAGCTTCCGCACCGCCACACCATGGGCCGCTACTCGTTCGTCCACGGCTCGACGAGAGACCCTGTCCGCGAGTACGTCCTCTCGACGGACGGCTTTCTGAATCCGGCGAAGCTGCGCGGCATCTTCGACTCGTTCGAAGGCGTCGCCTTCTGCGGACACACGCATCACCCGGGAATCCACAGCGAGGACCTGCGCTTCCAGGGACTCGAGGGCGCGGACGAGCTGACCGTGGCGCTGCCGGAAGGGCACAAGTTCATCGTCAACGTCGGCTCGGTCGGCCAGCCCCGCGACGGCGACAATCGCGCCTGCTACGCCGTCGTGACCGAGGAGGCCGTGACCTGGCATCGCGTCGCGTACGACTACCGTGCGACGATGGACAAGATCATGGCGACTGGCGCGCTGCACGAGATTCTCGCCCGGCGCCTCGCCCTCGGGAAGTAGGAGCGGGCACGGACGTGTCGCGCGATTCACATCGAGAGCCGGAGCAAGACGGCGACTCCGAAGACGTTCCACCGGGTGGGGCCGAGCGCGGCTCACGTCGCATGCAGTACCTGGGCCTCGTTCTGGGGACCTCGCTTTTCCTCGCGCTGCTGCTGGCGCCTGGCCTGCCCCTGGATGTGCTTCAGCGGAAGGTGGCGGCGGTCGCTGCACTGACCGCGGTCTTCTGGCTGACCGTCGCGATCCCCGTGGGGGCCGCGTCGCTCCTTCCGGCCGCGCTCTTCCCGATCCTCGGCGTCCTGCCCGCGCGCGAGGTCGGCCCGGTCTACCTGCGTGATCTCGTCCTTCTGTTCCTCGGCGCCTTCATCGTCGCGCTGGGGCTCGAGCGCTGGGGCGTCCATCGGCGTATCGCGCTGCGCGTCGTTCAGACGGTCGGCTCCTCCCGCCGCCGCCTCGTGCTCGGCTTCATGGCGGCCTCCGCGTTCCTTTCGCTCTGGATCAACAACACGGCGACCACGCTCCTGATGCTTCCCATCGTGAGCGCCGTCCTTCTGCGCGCCGAGGAAGAGGATCGCGCACGCGGGCTTCCGACGTCCGATCCGCGGTTCGGCTGGTGCCTGCTCCTCGGGGTGGCCTACGCCGCTTCGGTCGGGGGCATGGGGACCTCCGTCGGGACCGCGCCGAACCAGGAGTTCCTCGGGCAGTTCTCCACGCTCTACCCGGGAGGCCCGAAGCTCACGTTCGGCGAGTGGTTCCTGGCCTTCGGTCCGCTCGTCGCGCTCTTCGTTCCGATCGCCTGGATCCTCCTGACGCGGGTGATCTACCGGTTCGAAGATGTCCGCGGCGCCGCGTCCCTGGAGGTGCGCGAGCAGAGGGCCGCGCTCGGCCGCTGGCGCACGCCGGAGAAGCGGATGGCGGCGGTGTTCGTGGCGACGGCCTGTCTCTGGGTGTTCCGCGCGGACCTGTCCCTGGGGTCCTTCACGCTGCCCGGCTGGTCCCGTCTCTTCCTGGGGTCCGAGGCGAGCGATCCCGCCTGGTACGCCGTTCACAAGAACGACATCAGCGACGCCACGGTCGCGCTGGCGCTGTCGATTCTCATGTTCTTGATCCCGTCCGGCGAGCTGCGATCGACCGGCGGAACGGAAGCGCGCCAGGGCTTCCTCATGGACTGGAAGACGGCGTCGGGGCTCCCCTGGGAGGTGCTTCTGCTCCTCGGGGGCGGCTTCTGTCTGGCGCACGGCTTCAAGATCAGCGGGCTCGATCGTGTGGTGGGGGAATCGCTCGCGCCGCTCATCGCGGACCGGCCGCGGTGGGTGGTGGCCGGGGCCGTCGCGCTCTTCGTCAGCCTTCTGACCGAGATCACGTCGAACACCGCGACGACGGCGGTGCTCCTGCCGGTGATGGCGGCCGCCGGGACGGCGGCCGGCCTCGACCCGCTGGCCGTGATGCTGCCCACGACCCTCGCTGCCTCCGCCGCCTTCATGATGCCGGTGGCCACGCCGCCAAACGCCGTGGTCTTCGCGACCCGTAAGATCCCGGTGCCAGCGATGGCGCGGGCGGGCTTCCTCCTGAACCTCTTGATGGTCGGCCTGATCGTGTTCGTCTTCGAGTTCTGGGCGGCCGACCGGCTCGGCGTCGAGGCGACGACACCGGAGTGGGCACGCCCCTTGCCAGCGCAGGAAGCCAAGCCCGTGCGATGAACATGTCGACCCAGCCCTCCCTCGATCCCGACTCCGCTTCGCGGTCCGCCCGCGGTCTCCTGCTCTCGATCGTCGGCCTGGCCCTTGCCGCCGCGGTTCTCTCCGAGCTCGGCTGGGGCGGTGAGCGGGCGATCTCGCTCCCCTGGCAGGCCTTCACCCTGAGCGTTCTCGCGCTTCCTCTCGTGCTCGGCGGCGGCGCCGCGCTCGGCCCGCTGTTGTTCGCCACGCCCACCGTGGAGCCGTCCCCGCTCAAGCTCGGCCTCTTCGCTAGCGCCCTCTCGCCGGCGCTGACCGCCGCGCTCTGGTACGGACTGGCTTTCGGGCTGGAGCTGCCACCCGCCCGCGCTTGGTCGATCACCTTCCTCCTCATCGGTGCGCTCGCGCTCCTCGGGTGGCGCAAGCCCATCAGCGCGGCGCCCGCCGGGCGCGCGGCCGGGATCGCCGTGCTGCTCGGACTGGCGGCGGCCGTGGCCGCGTGCGCCGTCGTCTGGTCCCAGGCCGGCCTGGCCGCGCGCCTGGGGTCCAATGAAACCATCGCCCAGGCGGGTCTTGCGCAGTCCCTCCAGGACGGCGCGCCGCTCCAGAACGCCTGGATCAGCGGGCTGCCGCTCGCGCTTCGGCCCGCGCTCGCCGCGTGGCTCGTCGCTGCGTCCGGACCCGCTGGCCTGCTGCCCCTGTTCAGCATCGGCTTCGTGATGGGCTGGAGCGCCTTCGTCCTCGCGATCGCCGGCTACCTCGCGTCGGCGGCCCTGTTCCGCGAGACGACAGCGCAGCGCGCCGGCTTGCGCGATGCGGTCGCGGCGGCGGCCGTGCTGCTGGTGGCGGCGGCGCTCGACGGCGGGCGCTGGTCCGTGGGGCGCTGGCTCTCCATGGCCTATACGCTGACGTTCGTGGTCGCAGCGCTCCACGCGGTCCGCCGCGGCGCGCGACCCTGGCCTGGCCTGGCCTGCCTCGTGCTCACCGTCATCGGCCTGCTCCATCCCACGTTGGCGGCCGCGGTCCTCGTGCCGTTTGGGCTCTCGGCGCTTCTCATGCGGCGCTGGAACCTGGCGCCGCTCGCCGTCCTCGCCGTCTTGCCAGGCTTTCTGGTCGCGCGCATGTACGGTGGCTTCGCCTTCGAGCAGGCGCTCCCTTACCTCGCTCCGCCGCGCTCGGTCCGCGGTGAATTCGGCGGCATGCTGGACTGGTCCCTGGGCTGGGCGCTGGAGGAACACTTCTGGCCCAGGAGATCGATCATCGGCTGGGTTCCGCTCGCTCTCGGAGGGATGGCTTTCGTCGGCCTGGTCGTGCGAGGTCGACGCGACCCCGATGACGCGCGCGTGTCTCGATCCGGCGGAGTCCTCGCGCTCCTCCTCGTGGCGGCCCTCATCACGGCGGGGGGGTGGCTTCCGTCAGACGTCAGCCGGGAGGCGCAGGGGCTCGCTGGAGCGGCGTTCTTGCTGGCCTCGCTAGGGCTGGGACGGGTGGCCCAATGGGTGCCGTCCCGTGCGGGCGGAGCGCTGCTCGCGCTCGGGCTGCTGGGCTGGCTCGCCGTCCCGGTCTGGCGTGACAGGGCGGAGGCTCCGCGCGCTGAATTTCCGTTCGAAGAGCGTCCCTGGGGCCTGGCCGTCACGGTGGACCGACCCCTGGAGGAGGGCCTCGGCGCGGCGCTGGAGTACCTGCGAGAGTCGCCGTTCGCGTCCGATCCATCGGCGATCCTGTTGAGAGAGCCGGGTCCGCTGGGTCCCGTGCGCCGCGACGAGCCGCTCTCCATGACCCCGCTCCTGTCCGGCCTCGGCCTTTGGGGAGGACGCGCATCTTCGCCGGGCACCGATCAGCCACGCGCCTTCGCACCTCCCCGGCCGGAGCCTCGCACGGATCTCGGGGATACGCCCATCGAGCGTCGCGAACTCCTGGAGGCTCTTTTCGAGCAGGAGAGTCAGTGGGGCCAGCGCTTCGTCCGGGTGCTGGAGGCGGCCCGAAAGCGCGGGCACACGCTCTTGTTCGTGGTGACGGAAGCGGACCGGAGGTCCACGACGGATCGCGGCGAGGGGCCCCGCGGGGTGGACGACGCCATCCGACGGATGGGGGCGGAGGAGGTTTTCCAGGAGGCGAATACCTCTGTCTACCTCCTGCCCGTTCTGGCCCCTGGAGCCCCCTGAAGGTCCCCGGCCTCAAGCCATGGGAAAGAAAGGTCGATCCCCTGGGGGATATGATCCTCCCCACGCTGACCACCGCACTCCTCGCCCTGACCGCCGTCCAGGTGGAAACTCCCGAAGCTCCCAGCGCGCCGGAGACCCTGGATCCATCGAAACCGGCGGTGATCGAGTCCAGCGACGAGCCTGCCGCCACGGAGTACTTCCTGATCAGCGCTCCGCCCGGAGAGCCCGGGGAGGAATCCGCGGCGGGGAATTCCCCCTGGGAGTCGAAGTCGAGGCGCCGCGGCGAGGAAGGGGAGCCGATCGCTGCCGTGGCCCTGCGGGTCATTGAGCGGCAGGGAGGCGCGGGCGCGGGGGCGGCCGAGTTCCTCTACGAGCGGGAGATCGTGTTCGCGGAAGGCGGCCTGCGGATCCGTCACACCGAGACCGGGCAAGGGGCGTCCCGAAGGCTCGTGTGGCGCGAGTTCCTTCCGAGTGCGTCCCGCACCTGGGTGGCGGACTGGACGGCCGGAGAACGGGGCGCAGAGGTCCGTTCGATCGGCTACGGGTGGAACCGCCCGGTCCATGAGACCGTGATGTCCCACCTGGAGCTCGAGCTTCCCGTTTTCGGTCCACTGGAGATCTTGCACGGCCTGCGAACCGGAGGTCTTTGGTGCGGCGATGCCGGGGGCGTTCTCGGCGTGATCGACCCGTCTTCGGCTTCGATCATCGAGGCCGATCGCTCCGTCGCTCCGATCGGGTCCGAGGCGCTCGTCGACCTGCGGCGTCCGGACGGGACGCTGCTCCTCGGGGCCGATTTCGATCTCCGAACCGGGGCTTTCACGGCCCTGCGCCTGAGCGACAGGGAAGCCAGCTCCCGGAGGATCGAACGCGCGGAGTTCGACCGCTTGAACCGTCGCTGGACCGTCGAATCGCGCCGCCCCTACGACGCGATGCTGGCGCTCATCCCGGCTCGCCGGTGAGGTCACGTGGAGGATCCCGGGGTGGAGCATCCAGGGGTCGGAACCGGCTGGCGGGAAAGGGAGCTGTTCGCGGCGCGTAAGTGCTGCGCTCGTTGAGAATCCGAACGGAGTTTGTGGTCGAATTTCACGGTGCGTGAGGAACACTTCAGCGCTGGACCTCCTGCCGAGGTCTTCTCCTCTACCGTCGCCGACCGCGTCCGCCCCCTTGAGATCCTCTGCCCCTAACTCCGTCCCGCGCGCGAAACGTACCCCCGAGGGGACGCGTCAGCGCTCTTCCAGTCGGGGTCGTATCGCCCTCCTCCTCGGTTCCGCGATGGCTTCGGGGGATCTGCTCACGGGCTGCTATTCGCCGCCGGAGCTGCGTGACCGCGCCGACCGGGATGCCCTGGCGCTCGTGGATCAGCGTCGAGCCCAGCTGTTCGGCGAGAACAGCCCGTTCGCCCTTCCCGCGGTGACGGCCTCCTTCGGCCGCGAGGATCGTCCGCAGGAGGAGTGGACCATTCGCGAGCAGATCCTGAGCGGGGTGATCGACGAAGTCGGTCCGCTGAACGTGGTCACGTCGCTGGAGATCGCGGCCGAGAACAGTCAGGAAGTTCAGGAGCAGCGCGAGCAGCTCTACCTTTCCGCCCTGACCTTGACCCAGGATCGCTGGAACTTCGGCTATCGCTACAACGCGGACGGCACGGGCGACGTCGGGGGGCAGCTGGACGGCGACGGGTCTTCGGCCAGCACCGGTTTCGGCGCGTCGGTCACGCGGGTCCTCGGATCCGGCGCGACGATCCTGGCGAGCGTCGGGTCCAACCTCTTCCGATTCATTTCCACGGGTGACGGCTGGGACGCGCTCTCGAACGTGGGCGTCAGCGTCACTCAGCCCTTGCTGCGCGGCTCCGGTCGCCTCATCACGCTGGAGCCCCTGCGCCAGAGCGAGCGCAACCTGATCTACGGCGTTCGTTCCTACGAGCGCTTTCGCCGGACCTACGCCGTCGACGTGGCGAGCCGCGTCTACCGCGTGCTCCAGGCCCGCAACCAGCTCTACAACGAGAGGCTCAACTTCGACAACCTGCTTCTGCTCAGCAGGCGGAACGACGCGCTCGCGGAGGCGGGCCAGCTCTCCGAGATCCAGGCCGACCAGGCGCGCCAGGACCAGCTCCGTTCCAAGAACCGGCTGGTGACGCTTCAGGGAAACGTCGATCGCCAGCTCGACGCCTTCAAGGTCTTCCTCGGCCTGCCCCTCAGCGTCGAACTCGACTTCGAGGACGGCATTCTCGAGTCGCTCGGTGCGGACAGCTCGTTCATCGATGGCCTCGATCAGGACGTGGCGGTGGAGTTCGCCATCGATCACAGGCTCGACGTCATGACGAGCTTCGATCGCGTCCAGGATGCGACGCGTCGCGAGGCGATCACGCGGGACGCCCTCCGGGTAGGCCTCACCGTCAGCGGCGCGGTGAACTCGACGAGCCCCGACGGACGGCCGCTGTCCTTCCAGGGCGGCGACGCGAACTGGAGCGCCGCGGTCGATCTCGATCTGCCGGTGGACCTCTTGCCCGCGCGGAACGCCTGGCGCCGCGCCGAGATCAACCTCGTCGATACGAAGCGGACCTACGATCGCTTCCTCGACAACGTATCGGTCACCGTCCGCGATGCGCTGCGCCGCGCGAAGAACTCCTACCAGAGCTTCGAGATCCAGCGCAACGCCGTGTACGTCGCCAACCGGCGAGTCGAGGGCACGCTGCTCAGCCAGAAGGCCGGCCTCGCCACCACCCGAGACATCCTCGAATCCCAGGAAGCCCAGCGCCAGGCGCGCGACGCCGAGACCTCGGCGCGAATCGACTACACGCTGGCGCTCCTCGACCTCTGGCTCGAGCTGGAGATTCTCCGAGTCGACGAGAACGGCGTCCGCGTGGAAGCCGAACTCGCCATCGAACTCCGTGAGCGTCTCGCTGCTGCCGCATTCCCGAACCAGGCCCCGACCGACGCCCCGACCGACGCCCCGACCGAGGCTCCGGCCGAAGTCTCCAACGACTGATCCCATGAAGCCATCCACTCCCAGCCAACTTCGCGCCCCGTCCAGGGACGGCGCGCGCTCCCGGAATCAGCAGGGCAGCGTCCTTCTGTTCCTCGTCGTCCTCATCGCCGCGGCGGCAGGCGCCTGGAAGCTCGGCCTCTTCGATTCGGTTCTTGGCGGCGAGGAGGAGGTGCTGATCGAAGGCGCCCCGGTGCGGCGCGGCGACCTGCGTATCTCCGAGATCGTGCGGGGCAACCTCGAGGCGACGGACAGCATCAGCATCAAGTCCGAGCTGGAGGGCCGCTCGACGATCATCTTCCTGGCGGAGGAGGGGGTCTCCGTCAACGAGGGCGATCTCATCGTCGAGCTGGACGTCTCGCAGCTGGAGGACGATCTCGTCCGCCAGGAGATCGCGGTCAAGGGCGCCGAAGCGGCCTTCACGAAGGCCCGTGAGCAGTACGACATCCAGGTGATCCAGAACCAGAGCGATGTGGCGGACGCGGACCTGGCTCTGGAGCTGGCCGAGCTGGACCTGGCGAAGTACGTCGGTGTTCCCGCGAGCAAGGTCGACGATGGAACGCTCGACGACGACGATCTCTCCACGAAGGGCTCGATGGGCGAGTACGCGAACGAAGAGGCGAAGGCCGAGGAGACCGTGCTTCTGCGCGAGGAAGACCTCAAGCGAGCCGTGACCGAACTGGAGTGGTCGGACAAGCTCTTGGAGCAGGGCTTCGTGCAGAAGAGCGAGAACGACGCCAAGCACCTCGCGCAGCAGCGCGCCGAGATCCAGCTGACCCAGGCCAAGCGCGAGCTGGACCTGATGAAGCAGTTCACCTATCTCCGCACGCTGAAGGAACTCAACGCGGACATCGAGACGCGCAAGCGGGACATCGAGAAGGTCAAGAAGCAGGCGCTGGCGCGGCTCGCGGACTTCGAGGCCGAGCGCGACTCCGCCGAGTACAAGCTGGAGCGCGAGCGCGATCAGCTCATGGAGCTTCGCCAGCAGGTCGGCAAGGCCAAGATTCACGCGCCCGCCGCAGGCCTCCTCGTCTACGCTCGCGAGCAGAGTCGCTGGGGAAGCGGGGACTCCGTCAAGGAGGGCGACGAGGTGCGCGAGCGCCAGGAGCTTTGCACGATCCCGCGCGCCGGCGGCATGACCGTCAAGGCGAGCATCCACGAGACGAAGCTCAAGAAGATTCAGACGGGCCAGACCTGCATCGTGACCGTGGATGCGTTCCCTGGCCGGAGCTTCGAAGGCCGCGTGGAGTTCGTGGCCGTCATGGCGGACTCGGGCAGCTGGCGCAGCAACCCGAACCAGCGTCTCTACAAGGCCGACATCAGCCTCGTCGAGCCGACCAAGGACATGCGTCCCGGGATGTCGTGCAGCGTGGAGATCCTCGTCGAGGACCTGAAGGACGTCTGCTACGTCCCGCGCCAGTGCGTGCTCCTCGATGGCGGCGATACGATCGTCTTCGTCGTCGACGGAGGAACCTTGGAGCGACGGTCCGTCAAGGTCGGGCTGGATAACTCCAAGTGGGTTTCCATCGAGGAGGGACTGAAGGAGGGAGAGGTCGTCGCGCTCGCGCCCCCTGCGAACTTCGAGCCCGCGCCTGTGCCCGAGTCGGAGGCCCTTGGGTTCGGCATGGAGGGCATGGGCGGTGCTTCTGGAGCCCCTTCTGCGTCCCCTTCGGGACGTCCCTCTGGACGCCCGTCCGGTGCTCCCGCCGGGATGAGCGGCGGCGGTGGCGGCAAGCCGTCCGGTGCGAGTGGTCGCCCCGGCGGCGGTGGTGGCGGTCGACCCGGCGGAAGCGGCGGCGGTCGCCCCCAGGGGGATCGTTCCTCCGGCGGAGGCGCCGGGAAATCGGCTCCCGCCGCGGGCGACTCTGGCAAGGATTCCTGAGCGTGGCGATGAAACAACCGCAGCCCGGCAAGCAGCCGGTGGCGGAGCTGACCGACGTGACTCGCACCTACAAGATGGGGGACGAGTTCGTCAAGGCTCTCGACACGTTTACCTTCACGTTCAACAGCGGGGAGTACTGGGCGATCATGGGCAGCTCCGGTAGCGGCAAGTCCACCCTGCTGAACCTGCTGGGCTGCATCGACCGGCCGACGAGCGGCTCCTACCGCATCCGCGGGCGAGAGGTCTCGTCCATGGACGACGACACGCTCTCCACGTTCCGTGGCAAAGAGCTTGGCTTCATCTTCCAGTCGTACAACCTCCTGCCCCAGCTCGACGTCCTGGAGAACATCCTGATGCCCGTCATGTACCAGGACGAGTATCCGGACGGGATCGAGGAGCGCGCGCTTCGGCTCGCGGAGCGGGTGGGCCTCGGCGGTCGCCTGCACCACAAGCCGATGCAGCTCTCGGGCGGCCAGCAGCAGCGCGTCGCGATCGCGCGTTCCCTCATCAACGACCCCGCGTTGCTCCTCGCCGACGAGGCCACCGGCAACCTGGACAGCAAGACGGCGGATGAGATCCTGGAGCTCTTCGATGAGCTTCACGACGAGGGAACGACGATTCTGCTGGTCACGCACGAGCAGGACGTCGGCGAGCGCGCCGAGAACATCCTGAGGCTCAAGGACGGGCTCATCGAATCCGTCCATCGGGGTCAGCGCGGGCGCAGCGGCGCCACCCAGGCCTTCGAGGCCTCGCACTCCTCCGTAGCGCCCCACGCGGGCGACGCGGAGGCAGAGGTCGTGACCTTCACCTCCTCCGAGCCCGGCAGGTCCGATGCCGACGGCGGAGGCGAAGCCTGATGTCCAAGCGTCAAAGCTCCTTCTTTCGCGCCGTGCGCCTCGGCGTATCGAGCCTCCTCCTGCACAAGCTGCGCAGCTTCCTGACCACGCTCGGCGTGCTCTTCGGCGTGGCGTCCGTGATCGCGATGCTCGCCGTCGGCGAGGGCGCGAGCGCCGAGGCCCAGGAGCAGATCCGCAAGCTCGGCAGCCGCAACGTCATCCTCCGGAGCGTCAAGCCCCAGGAGCAGGGCGACTCCGACGCGGAGATGCGGGTGCTCTCCTACGGCCTGACCCGAGACGACTTCGATCGAATTGCGGACACGTTCCCCGGCGTTCGTCGGGCCGTGCCCATGCTGCAGACACCCGCCGAGGTGCGCTACAGCGACAACGTCTGCCGCCCGCGCGTCCTCTGCACGCCCCCGAGCTACAAGGAAGTCACCCAGCGAGAGCTCTTCTCCGGCCGTTTCCTCTCCTCCCAGGACGAGGAGTCGCGCGGCCTCGTCTGCGTGCTCAGCTACGAGGTCGCACGCTTCCTGTTCCCCTTCGAGACCGCGCTCGAGAAGCGGGTCAAGGTCGGGGAGCACTACATGGAGTGCGTGGGTGTGCTCGGTTCCCGTACGCCGGTCGGCAGCGTGCTGCTGGATCCCAACAGCGAGGCCGGCGGCGAGGTCTTCATGCCGATCTCCACCGGTCGCGCGTTCTTCGGTGAGCGCCAGACGCAGATCCGCTCCGGGTCGATGGACGTGCAAGAGGTTCAGCTCCACGAGATCGTCGTGGAGGCCAAGCGCGACATCGACGTGCTGCCGATCGCCCGAGCGTGCCGCGCGATGCTCTCCCGGGACCATGACGACAAGGACTACGAGGTCATCGTTCCCCAGGAACTCCTGGAGCAGGCCAAGGAGACGAAGCGCATCTTCAACGTGGTGCTCGGCAGCATCGCGGGGATCTCGCTGCTCGTCGGCGGCATCGGCATCATGAACGTCATGCTCGCGACCGTCACGGAGCGAACCCGTGAGATCGGGATCAGGCGGGCGCTCGGCGCCAAGCGGAAGCACATCGTGACCCAGTTCCTCGTGGAGACGATGGTGCTCTCGGGCGCCGGCGGCCTCCTCGGCGTCGGGATCGGTCTCCTGATCCCCTGGATCGTGGAGCGAACGGCTGAGCTGGAGACGATCGTGAACCCCTCGGCGCCGGTCCTGGCGTTCGGGATCAGCGTGCTCGTCGGCATCGTCTTCGGGCTGTATCCGGCCTGGCGGGCCGCGAACATGGACCCGGTCGAAGCGCTACGTCACGAGTAGAGTCGAAATGGGGCGTCCGTCCGGATAGAGTCGGGCGCGCCATGTCAGACGAACCCGAAGAAGAGCCGGAAGCGGAGCCCGAAGAGCTCCCGCCCTACGTGATCGAGAACGCCCGCTCGGGGCGCGCCAAGTGCAAGACCTGCCAGCGCAAGATCGACGCGGACGCGCTCCGCATCGGGGTGCTGGTCGAGGGCCGTTTCGGGCAGGGCTACATGTGGCACCACCTGAACTGCGGTGCCAAGCGCATGATGGATCAGGTGGAGGAGGCCTACGCCCAGGAGGCGTGGCTGAACGCCAAGGTTCCGCCGGATCCCGAGGACCTGCCAACCCTGGAGAAGCTGCGAACGCTCGCCGAGAAGGCCGAGGTCGAGCGCGAGAAGAAGGAGAAGGCGAAGAAGACGATCCCCTACGCGGAGATCGCCCCCTCGAATCGCTCGAAGTGCAAGCAGTCGGGGGAGCCGATCGAAAAGGGGGCCGTCCGGATCATCCTGGGGATGGAGGCACACTTCGGCAACCAGACGCGGGTCTCGCCCTACGCCGTGCTGCCCCGGTACCTGGAGCAGGCGCTGATGGAGCCGGACATGGGGACCGAGGAAGAGGGACTCGCCGAAGCCCTGCGCGAGAACAGCCGGGACATCGATCCTGAGCTCCTGGAGCAGGCGATCGCCGAAGCGGGTTTGTGAGGGCATTCCTCGGTCGGAATGAACGACAGGCCGCGCTCCCACATCGTGGAGCGCGGCCTGTCGTTCCTTCGTCAGTCTCTCTCGATCACCCGATCACTCGAAGACGACGCAGACGGCGTCGCTGAAGTTCGAGACTGCCGCGCCCATCGTGTCCATGTCGCGGTACCAGTACTGCCAGTACCACGTAGACCCCGCCGTCGCCGCGACCGGGCCCGCAGGCTGGATCGGGATCGAAGTGAGGTCGATCGCCATCGAGACCATGGAGCCTGCGCCGGTGTTCTGCGGCGTGGCGCTGTAGCGCCCGAGGGAGAAGCTCGCGATGCAGAGGTCGCCGACCGAATTGCCCGGGTTGGCGACGAGGATCGTGTCCTGCGAGGTGATGAAGTAGCCGGTCGACTGGGCCGGGAGGTCTGTGACGACGAGCGTCAGGTCGTTGTCGCTCGCGACGCCTGACCCGAATCCGCGGAGAGCCGCCGGGTCGCCGGTGGAGTTGGCGGTTGCGGGCGAGCAGAGGTCCGTGCCGACGCGCTGGAAGTCGAGCGGCGTGACCGCGCCGGAAGCCAGGGCGGCGATGTCACCGGGCTGCAGGAGGCCGCGATAGAACGCGAGGTCGTCCATGCCCTGGGTTTGCGCACCGCCGGAGTTGATCCCGTCGTTGATGGCGCCGATGAAGAGGTCCTGTGAGGGGAAGATATCCCCCGTAAGCGCCAGGCCGGTCGAGGCCGTGATGAATGCCTGCGACTCGAGAAACGCACCATCGACGTAGAAGCTGATGACGTTGGCCGTGCGGTCCACCGTCACGACGACGTGGACCCAGCGATCCTGAAAGGGGAATCCGACGGGCGCAACGATGTTCACGCCGCCGAGATCGTCGTCGCTGCGGAAACCGAACGAGCCGGCGGCATCGCCGGCCTGCTGCAGGCCGATGGAGGTCCCGCTGAGGCAGTCGAACAGGCGCGGTCCGCGAGCGTCCGCGTCACCCGCGAAGTCGTCGTAGAACCATGCGCTCACGGAGTAGTCGTCCATACCGAGCTGGAGGCCAGGCGTCGGGCCCGTGAAAACGGTGGCGGAGAGAAAGCCGCTCCCTCCGTTGACGCCGTTGATCAGCGTGTTGAGCGATGCGCCGGCGCCAGGGTACGCCTCGCCGTAGGTGGGGTGGAGGCTGAGATCGGGCGTGCCGACGACGTTGCTCGTCACGCCGCCGATGACATCGTCCGTCGTCGAGAAGTCCCAGTAATGGAGAACGTCCTGTGCCTGGGCGGACGCCGCCAGGGAGAGGGGGGCCAGATAAAGAGCGAGACGTGAAATGCGCATCGTGCAGGCAGGGATTGGAGTCAGGAAAGTTTCCAGGCAATGTGCCGGGAGCTAATGCGTAGGCTACCAACTGGGAGCGATGCCGCAAGGCCCCCCGTGGACGACCTCGCTCCCGATTCGGGAATACCCTCTCGCGAAAGATTCTCGGCCGGATTCGGGAGATCGAAGTTGCGGTGGAGATGGCCGGTCCTAGAGTCCCGCCGCGCCACGAACGGGATCCTCTGGCAGCCGCGAAGTTCGAGCCTCCTTGAGGCCTCGACGGCTGGTCGGGCCCCGCCATTCGGACGCAAGAGTGATTCGCATGAAGAACTCGTCCTCGCGGCAATCCGTGCCGCGACACCGCCGGGACACGACCCAACGTGACCCTTCTGGTAGCCCCGGGGAATCCTCGGAAGACCCCTTGCCGGTCAGGCGCACCGGCGGCTCGCTCGCATCCAGGCGCGGCTTCCTCGATGTCCCCGAAAAGGGCGCTCACCACATCGAGCTGGTACTCGAGCCGGAGCTGCAGCCAGGGTCGGACGGACCCGCCGCTCCCCTTTCCCACGAGATCTCTCCGCGCGCCCGCGCCTTCCGGGCGCACTACGCGCCCGAGGCCACGGACGCCCAGTGGAACGACTGGAAGTGGCAGCTCCAGCACCGCGTGCGCGACCTGGCCAGTCTGGAGCGTGCCTTCGAGCTCTCCGCGAGCGAGCGCGAGGCCGTCATCCAGCTCGGCGATCGCCTCCCCGTCGGCATCACGCCCTACTACGCGTCGCTCCTTTACGACCAGCCCGCTGGCCGGGGCCTTCGCAAGACGATGCTGCCGATGCTCGACGAGCTGACGGTCACGCGCGGCGAAGAAGCCGACCCCCTCGGCGAGGACGGACACATGGCCGTCGAGGGCCTCGTGCACCGCTACCCCGACCGCGTGCTCTTCCTCGTGACGAGCTTCTGCGCCACCTACTGCCGCTACTGCACCCGCTCGCGCCTCGTGGGCAAGACGGGGGAGTACCACTTCAACAAGGCCCAGTACGAGCGCGCTCTTCAGTACATCGCCGCCCATCCGGAGATCCGCGACGTGCTCATCTCGGGCGGCGATCCGCTCACGATGAGCGACGAGCGCCTCGACTGGTTGCTCGGCAGCCTGCGCGCGATTCCCCACGTGGAGTTCGTGCGAGTGGGCTCCAAGGTGCCGAGCGTACTGCCGCAGCGCGTGACGCCGGAACTCTGCGCCATCCTGCGCAAGCACATGGCCTGGGTCAGCGTGCACTTCATGCACCCCGACGAGGTCACGCCCGAGGTCTCCGAGGCCTGCGGGCGACTCGCTGACTCCGGCGTGCCGCTCGGCGCGCAGGTCGTTCTGAACCGCGACGTCAACGACAGCGTCGAGACGATGAAGAGCCTGATGCACAGGCTCCTGCGCATCCGCGTTCGGCCGTACTACATCTACCAGTGCGACCCGATCCCAGGGTCGGCGCACTTCAGGACGCCCATCGAGAAGGGGCTCAAGATCATCGAGGCGCTGCGCGGCCACACCACGGGCTACGCCGTTCCCACGTTCGTCATCGATGCCCCTGGCGGAGGTGGCAAGATCCCCGTTTCGCCGAACTACTTCGTGGGCCGCGACGGCGACGACGTCGTGCTGCGGAACTACGAGGGGCTCGAGTATCGCTATCCCGATCCGGTCGTGACCGGCGCGGCCCCGCTGCGGCCAGCGTCATGAGCGACGAGGGAGCCAGCCACCTGCATCCTTGCGCGCGCTGCGCGAAGATGCAGCGCACGTGTTGTCAGTCGACCGAGATCTTCGTCACGCTCGGGGACGTGCGTCGCATCGGCGAGCACGCGCCCGGAGTGACGTTCCATGAATCCCGTCGCCCCCTGGATCCCGAGTACCTGGGCAGGGACGACGACGATCCGATCTGGGCGGAAGCGACCGTCCGTCCAGGGGGCCTTCGGCGCGTGCTCAAGAAGACCGAGACGGGCGACTGCGTCTTTCTCGGCGAGGCCGGCTGCCGCCTCCCCGAGGACGTTCGTCCGATCGTCTGCCGCATCTATCCCTTCTCGTTCAACGAGGACGGGATCGACGGAGAGGACCCGGAATATTGCCCGACGTCCGTGCTGGCGCCGGTGGGAACGAACATGTCGACGGTGCTCGGTATGTCGCGTGCCAGGGCCGAGTCATGGCGGAAACAGCTCTACGCCGAGCTCAGGGAAGAGCTCGCCACCCGATGAACATCGGCCTTACCTACGATCTCCGGGACGACCACCGCGCCGAGGGCCTCACCGAGTATCAGGTGGCGGAGTTCGACCGGATCGAGACCATCGATCGCCTCGACGCAGCCCTGCGCGCCCATGGACACGTCGTGGATCGCATCGGACACGCGAAGAGCCTCGTCCAGCGACTCGCGAGCGGAGATCGCTGGGACCTCGTGTTCAACATCGCCGAGGGGCGGTTCGGCTACGGCCGCGAGGCGCTCGTGCCTGCGCTGCTGGAGGCCTACGAGATCCCGGTGACGTTCTCGGACTCGCTCGTCAGCGCCGTCACGCTCCACAAGGCGACGACCAAGCGCGTGCTGCGCGACTCCGGCATCGCCACCACGGACTTCGCGCTGATCTCGGAGCTGACCGAGCTGGAGCAGGTGACCATGCCCTACCCCGTGTTCGCCAAGCCCGTGGCCGAGGGGTCCAGCAAAGGCGTCGGGCTGACCTCCCGCGCTTCGAACGCCGAGGAGCTGGCGACGATCGTGGGGGACCTGCTCGAGCGTTTCCACCAGCCGGTCCTCGTGGAGCCCTACCTGTCGGGTCGCGAGTTCACGGTCGGGATCCTCGGGACGGACCGCGAGGCGCGCGCGATAGGCGCGCTCGAGGTTTGTCTGCGCGCCAGCGCGGAGCCCGGGATCTACACGTACGCCAACAAAGAGGACTGCGAAACCCACGTGGACTACGTGCTCAAGAGCGACTCGCTTGCCCAGGAGGCTTGCCGGGTGGCGCTCGATGCCTGGCGCGCGATCGGTGCCCGGGACGGCGGGCGCGTGGACCTGCGCGCGGACGGGAAGGGGACCCTGCACGTGATCGAGGTGAACCCTCTTCCTGGCATGCACCCCGAGCACTCGGATCTGCCGATCCTGGCCACGCAGGCAGGGATCTCCTTCGTGGAACTCGTCGGTGCCGTCCTCGAGTCGGCGGCTCGACGCATCGTGCTGGAGCCAGAACGATGCACGTCCTGATCGTGTTCGACGAGCCCGCCGCAGGAGCCGGCGCGGATCAGCTCGACGTCATGGAGCAGGTCGTGACGGTCGAGGCCGGTTTGAAGAAGCTGGGCCACACGTTCTCACGCCTGGGTCTGTCCGCGGACCTTCCGGGCGTGTGCGCGGCGCTTGCCGCGTCGCCCGGGGACATCGTCTTCAATCTGGCCGAGTCCTTTGCAGGCCGGGGGCGCCTGATCCATCTCGTGCCCACGCTGCTGGAAGCGCTAGGTCGCCCCTTCACCGGTGCTTCCGCCGCTTCGATGTTCATGTCGTCGAGCAAACTGGTGGCGAAGCGCATGCTCAGCGCAGCAGGGCTCCCGACGCCGGACTGGTACGAGTCCGGCTGGGACGAGCAAGCCCCTGAGTTCACCCCGGGCCGCTTCATCGTCAAGTCCGTGTGGGAGCACGCTTCGATCGGGCTCGACGAGGATTCCGTGGTCGAAGCAGAGGATGGGCTCGACCTCGAAGTGGCCCTGAACGCTCGCCTCACCCAGCTGGGCGGGGAGGGTTTCGTGGAGCGATTCATCGACGGGCGAGAGTTCAACCTCAGCGTGATCGCGATGGAGCCCGGGAAGCCCGTCGTGCTCGCACCCGCCGAGATCCTGTTCGAAGGCTACGACGACGCGAAACCGAAAGTCGTCGGCTATCGGGCGAAATGGGACCCCGAGAGCTTCGAGTACCAGCACACCCCGCGAAGCTTCGACTTCGGTCCTGCGGACAGGAAGCTCCTCGCGCGGCTGCGCGAGCTGGCGCTCCAGGCGTGGTCCGTGATGCAGCTCTCGGGCTGGGCCCGCGTCGACTTTCGCGTGGACGAGAACGGCGAGCCCTGGATCCTGGAGGTCAACGCCAATCCCTGCCTCTCGCCGGATGCAGGCTTCGCCGCCGCGCTCCAGGAGAGCGATATGTCGCTCAGCCAGGCGATCGACTGCATTCTCCGCGATAGCGTCTCTCTTCCCGGACCCACCTGATGTTCCGTATTCGTCATATCACCGACGTCACTCTTCCCACGAACCAGGAGGAGATCGCCGAGGTCCAGGCAATCCTGCGGATGCGCTTCACGGGGCTTCCCGCCCATGAGATCGACGGGCTGCCCGACAAGATCGCGAATCCGCTCGCGCACAAGCTCTCGACGTTCCTGCTCGTCGCGGACGATCTGCGCGGCAACCTCAAGGGTTTCGCGCTCATGTCCTACGCGCCGGATCTCGACTTCTGGATCCTCGACTTCGTTGCGACGGGCCGCGCGCTGAAGGGCAGCGGCATCGGGGGTGCGCTCTACACCCACGCGCGCAAGATGGCGAGCGAGAAGCCCTCGGCGGGACTCTTCATGGAGTGCCTGCCCGACGACCCCGCGGACTGCGAGGACCCCGCGAGCGCGAGGGAGAACGCCGCGCGCCTCAAGTTCTACGAGCGCTACGGCGCTCGCCCGATCGTGGGGACCGGCTACGAGACGCCGATCTCCCCCGGCGACAAGGACCTCCCGCATCTCGTCTGGGACGATCTCGACTCGGGAGAGCCGCTGCGCCGCGATCGTTTCCGCGACATCGTCCGCGCGATCCTCGAGCGCAAGTACGAGCACCTTTGCACGCCGGAGTACATCCAGGGCGTGGTGGACAGCGTCACGGACGATCCGGTCAGAATCCGCGAGCCGCGCTACACGAAGCCAGCCCGGGCAGCGTCCGTCTCGGCCGCGAAGGCTCCCGAAGTCTCCGCGGAGGACCGCATCGTCCTGGTCGTGAACGAGAAGCACGACATCCACCACGTTCGCGAGCGTGGCTACGTCGAGTCGCCGATCCGCGTTCGTTCGATCCTGAAGGGGCTGGACGCGACGCCCGATCACTTCTGGAGGATCCCGGCGCGCGACTACCCGATGTCCCACATCCGTGCGGTCCACGACGATCGGCTCGTGAACTACCTGGAGAAGGCCTGCGCGAGCGTCGAGCCTGGCAAGTCCATCTATCCGTACGTCTTCCCCGTCCGCAACAACACGAGGCCGCCGAAGGACCTCGGCTATGCGGCGGGCTACTACTGCATCGACACCTTCACCCCGCTGAACCAGAACGCGTTCCTGGCCGCGCGCGGCGCGGTGAACTGCACGCTGACCGCGGCCGATGCGATCCTCTCCGATGCGCGACTCGCCTACTCCCTCGTGCGCCCTCCGGGCCACCACGCCGAGCGTAGCACCTTCGGCGGCTTCTGCTACTTCTGCAACGGCGCCGTGGCCGCGCACTACCTCTCGGGCTTCGGTCGCGTCGCGATGCTGGACCTCGACTACCACCACGGCAACGGCCAGCAGGACATCTTCTACTCGCGTCCGGACGTGCTCACCGTGTCGATCCACGGCCACCCGAGCTTCGCCTACCCGTTCTTCACGGGCTTCGAAGACGAGGTGGGGGAGAGCACCGGCACGGGCTTCAACCTGAACCTTCCGCTGCCCGAGGTGGTCGACGGTCCGCGCTACCTGAAGGCGGTCAAGAAGGCGCTCGCGCGAATCCAGGAGTTCGCGCCGCGTTTTCTCGTCCTGTCCATGGGCTTCGATACGGGCAAGGGCGATCCCACGGGCACGTGGACGCTCGCGCCGGCGGACTTCGAGGCGATCGGACTCGCCCTCGGCGCCACCGGCTGGCCCATCCTCGTGGTCCAGGAGGGCGGCTACCGGACGACCTCGCTCCCGGCGAACGCACGCGCGTTCTTCAGCGGCCTCCATGCGGCGGCCACGGCGAGACCCGCGGGGTCGCGATGACTCGGATGCCCCGCAGCGTCGAAACGTCGGTCCCTTCCGGATACCGAAGCGAGCCAGCACCCGCCGACATCGTCGCCGTGCGGGACGTGGTCACCTCGAGCGGCTTCTTCAGCCCGGCGGAGATCGAGGTGGCCGTCGAGCTAGTGGAGGAGCGGCTCGCGAAGGGACTCGCCAGCGGCTACCACTTTCTCTTCGCGGACGGCAAGGAGGGAGCGCGGGGCTACACGTGCTTCGGCGAGGTCCCCGCGACCGTGGGCAGCTACGACCTCTACTGGATCGCGGTCCACGAGAGCGAACGCGGAAGCGGCATCGGCCGCAGCCTGCTGGCCGCGACCGAAGCCGAGATCGACGGCCTGGGAGGCGCGCGCATCTGGGTCGAAACCTCGTCCCGCGACCTCTACGTCCCCACGCGGGCCTTCTACCTGGCGTGCGGGTACACGGAGGCGGCGAGGCTTCCGGACTTCTACGGGAAGGGAGACGCGAAGGTGGTGTTCGTCAAGGCGCTCTCGGGTCCAGAGTCAGGGTGGCATTCAGAGTCCGCCCCTGAGCCCGAGCGCCATCGCGACCGCTGATGGCGTGATCTCTGCCGTCCCCGGATCCTCCAGATCCATCACCGTTCTGGCGACCCGTCGAATGGACTGGATGGCTCGCGCGGAGAGCGCCTGGGACTCTGCGGCGCGCTGGAGCAGGTCCCGTGCCTCGCGAGCCAGCGGAGCGACCCGGTCGAGTTCTTCGGCGCCGAGCGAGGCGTTCAGGCAGCCAGCTCGACCCTTGCGCTGGATCGCTCTTCTCCGCGCGAGGCTGGCGGCGCGCCCGAGTTCCGCTCCTGCGCCGCCGGACGCCGTGGGTACAGGCGGGCCGCCCGTTCCCACCAGCACCTCGACGGGTGCGGGCTGGAGGTTGACGCGCAGGTCGATGCGATCCAGGAGCGGACCTGAGATCCTCTGCTGGTAGCGACGAACGGTTGCGGGCGCGCAGTGGCATGGGATGCGCGGGTGCCCGTGGTAGCCGCAAGGGCACGGGTTCATCGCGGCGACGAGCTGGAAGCGCGCGGGAAGCGTGGTCCTGCGCGCGGCCCGCGCGATGTGAACCTTGCCTTCCTCCAGCGGCTGACGCAGGCCCTCGAGCGTTTCTCGCCCGAACTCCGGGAGCTCGTCGAGGAAGAGCACGCCGTGGTGGGCGAGCGTGATCTCGCCGGGCGCGATCGGGCTGCCGCCGCCCACCAGTCCCGCGAAGCTCGTCGTGTGGTGCGGAGCCCGGAACGGGCGGCGGCTCGCGAGTCCGCGCGGCCAGCGGCCCGTGGCCGACAGGATCGTCGTGACGTCGATCCGCTCCTCCAGGGTCATCGGCGGCAGCAGGTCGATGAGACGCCGCGCGAGCATCGACTTGCCCGCACCCGGCGGCCCCACGAGCAGCAGCCCGTGTCCGCCCGCCGCGGCGATCTGGAGGGCGAGCTTGCCTTCCTCCTGGCCGCGCACCTCGTCGAGCGCCGACGGATCGCGCGCCTGGCGCGGGTCGAACGGGGTAGGCTCGACGCGCTTCGGACCGCCTTCCATGAGTGGATCGGTGGTCAGGATCTCGAGGACCTCCCGGATCGATCCAGCGGCGAACGCCTCGATGTCGTCGATGGCTGCCGCCTCCGCGGCGGTCTCCGGCGGCGCGACGAGCCGCTTGATCCCGAGCCGACGCGCGGCCACCGCCGCCGCGAGGCCGCCCGGGATCGCGTGGAGCCGCCCGTCGATACCCACCTCGCCGATGAACACCGTCCCCTCCACGTGCTTCGGAGAGAGGTGGCCCCCGGCCGTCGCCGCGGCGAGCACGAGCGCGAGGTCGAGCGCCTCCCCGGACTTCCTGCGCGCGGCGGGCGTGAGGTTGAGGTACAGCCTGCCCGGGCCCAGCCGCAAGTTGGTGGATCCCAGGATGCAGAGCAGCCGCCCCCGGCTCTCCCGCAGGACCGAGTCCGGCAATCCGGTCAGCTGGATCTCCGTCGCTCCATCGTCCTTGGAGGTGGTATAGCGCGCCTCGATCGTCACGATGAGGGCGCCGGTCCCTTCCACGGAGGCTCCGTGCACGCGAATGGTCTTCATGCCCGGGAGACCGCACTGGATCCGTCCCGGTTTCACCGATTCCCGGCCAGCACACGTTGTCGCGGGTCCTTTTGGCTGTCACGGCCTTTCGCTTGCTCCGAAGAGCCAAACGGGCAAACTGCAGCTCAACCACCATGACAGACACCTACTACGACCCGAAAGACCTCGCCCGCTTCCCGAAGATCGCCGAGCACGCCCCGGAACTCGGCAAGAAGTTCTTCGACTGGTACGGCGCCGTCTTCGCCGACGGCGCGCTGACCGCCCGCGAGAAGAGCCTCATCGCCCTCGGCGTGGCCCACGCCGTCCAGTGCCCCTACTGCATCGACGCCTACACCAAGGACTCGCTGGAGAAGGGCTGCGACGTCGATCAGCTGACGGAGGCCGTTCATGTGGCCGCCGCGATCAAGGGAGGCGCCGCGCTCGTGCACGGTGTTCAGATGCGCAAGGTGGCCGACGATGTGGGGATGTAAGCGGTGAATTCAGCTTCCGGTACGGACGGCGGTCCGACTCTCAAGATCCGGCCCACGCTCCAGCGGACGAGGTCACCCCTCGCCTCCCCGGCCCACCAGATCCGCGTGCTCGACGCGCTCGACCTCGTGGACGCCGACTTCCCGGTGCGGGCGGCTGGCGCGATGGGAGCGCCCCTGCGCGCGAGCGGCATCGATGTGCTCCAGCTCAACCTGGGGCGCAAATGCAACCAGACCTGCGTGCACTGCCACGTGGACGCCGGCCCGGATCGCAAGGAGGACATGTCCCGCGAGATCGCGGACCTGTGCCTCGCCGCGCTCGCGAAGACGGAGATCCCCACGGTGGATATCACGGGCGGTGCGCCGGAGATGTCTTCGCAGTTCGAGTACCTCGTGCGCGGAGCGCGTGCGCTCGGGCGTCACGTGATGGATCGCTGCAACCTGTCGATCCTCCTGACGAAGCCCTACGCGCATCTCGTCGACTTCCTGGCGGAGCACCAGGTCGAGGTCGTAGCCTCGCTGCCGCACTACCGCGGGCAGAACACGGATCGCCAGCGCGGGGACGGCGTCTTCGATGCGTCGATCGAGGCGCTGCAGCGCCTGAACGCGGCTGGCTACGGGCGCGATCCCGAGCTGCGTCTGGTGCTGGTGACGAACCCGGTCGGCTCGTTCCTGCCCGCCGGTCAGGCGTCCCTGGAGGGCGAGTGGAAGCGTGAGATGAAGCGGCTCCACGGCGTCGACTTCGACGCGCTGTACGCGATCACGAACATGCCGATCAGCCGCTATCTCGAGTGGCTGGAGGCTGGCGGAAGGACCGAGGCCTACCTCCAGAAGCTGGTCGACGCCTTCAACCCGGCGTCGGTCCCGGGGGTCATGTGCCGCGGAACGCTCTCGGTCGGCTGGGACGGACGGCTCTTCGACTGCGACTTCAACCAGATGCTGGACCTCGAGGTCGACGCCCGCGCGCCCCGGCACATCCAGGATTTCGCCCTGGAGAGCCTCGGGGATCGGGAGATCGTGGTGGGCAGGCACTGTTTCGGGTGCACGGCGGGGGCGGGGTCCAGCTGTGGAGGCGCGACCACTTAGCGCGGCCTCCCCTCGGCGGGTATCCTCTCGGGCTATGACCCTTGCCCAAAATACCGCCTCTCCCGCGATCCCTTCCGGCGCGTTCCTTCCGCGCACGATTCAGGCCCTGGCCGCTGCCGCCCTCGCCTTCGCGGCGGCGTGCAGCTCCGGCCCCGAGGAAATGGCGCCTGAGATCATTCCGAAGGCGATCAACCAGTCGATCGTGGCCTGCGGCCAGAAGCTCTTCGTCGGCGCGCCCGTCGTGCTCTGGACGGATCCGCTCGGCTACAGCGCGTACGAGACGGACCTCCACTTCGAGCGTCCGCCGGTGGGGGTCGATCGACCGGCGAGCGGCGAGCTGCGCTACCAGCCCGGGCGCACCAACCGTCAGACCGGAGAGGTGCTCGTGGAGCCCGTTCACGGGACTCTGGAAGACCTCAAGCGAGCCCTCGATCTCTTCGTCGTTCACTACGACGTCTGCGGCGTCAGCGAGACCTGCTTCAAGGTCCTGCACGACCGTCGCGGACTCTCCGTCCAGTTCATGATCGACGTGGATGGGACGATCTATCAGACCCTCGACCTTCGGGACACCGCGTGGCACGCGAGCCAGACGAACTTCCGCTCGGTGGGGGTGGAGATCGCCCAGATCGGCGCCTACCCGATCGACGAGAAGGGCGACGCGACGCTCGCGCGCTGGTACGAAGAGACGGAAGACGGTACGCGCCTCACGCTTCCCAAGCCGCCGGGGGAGCTGGGCGTCCTGACGCCAGGCTTCGAGGGTCGGCCCGCTCGCGACGAGAAGGTGCTCGGCCGAATCCAGGGCGGGGCTCTCCAGCAGTACGACTACACGCCGGAGCAGTACGACTCCCTCGTGAAGCTCGCGGCCGCGCTCTGTCACCACTTCCCCAATATCCAGCCGGACGCTCCCCGCGACGCGGAAGGTCGCGTGCTGACGGTGCGAATGGACGAGGCCGCCGAGCTGGAATTCGGCGGTATCCTCGGCCACTACCACGTGTCGACCCGGAAGATCGATCCGGGCCCGGCCTTCGACTGGAAGCGATTCCTGGCGCGAGTGCGCGCGCGCCTCACCGCGATGTGATCGCAGCGCGACGGCGGGCGTCCGCATGCTGGAGCGTCAGCGCGGACGCCGATTCTGAAGCTCCAGCTCCTCCCGCACTCTCTTCAGTTCGGCGAGGATCTCGCGCTGGGTCCGGTGCAGCTCGAGGGCCCACGTGAAGAACATGATGAGGGCCAGCCCGAGGCCGCCAAGGATGAGTGGATGAAAGGTCATGGCTTCTCGATCCGGGCCAGTACTCCGCCGACCTCCTTCAAGCGCCGCCGCGCGGCCTCCGGATCGGTCTTGAGCCATTCCATGGCAATGGCTGTCTTGACGTGGCCTTCGGCTGCCCGCAGAAGCTCCAGCGCGCGCTCCCGATCGACCTCGGCGAACTCCGCGATGAGCCGCACGCCGCGATCCACGAGCTTGGCGTTCGTGTGGGTATCCACGTCGACCATCCGCCCGCGGTGGGTCTTGCCGAGCCGCGACATCGTCACGGTCGTGAGCGTGTTCAGCGCCAGCTTCGTGACGGTGCCAGCCTTCAGGCGTGAGGATCCGGCGAGAACCTCGGGGCCGACCAGCAGCCGCGCGGAGACGTCGTAGTCGTCCGAGACCTGGCTCCTCGGCACGCAGGTCAAGAATCCCGTGGCGGCGCCGCGCTCGCGCGCGCGCTGCAGCGCCCCGTGGACGAATGGCGTCGTGCCACCGGCGGCGATGCCGACCACGAAGTCGTGCTCGCCGATTTCCAGCGCGTCCACGTCGCGCCCGCCCTGGTCCGCGTCGTCCTCGGCTCCCTCGGCCGGATGCCGCACCGCGCGCTCGCCGCCCGCGATGATCGCCTGAACCATGTCGGGCGCCACGCCGAAGGTCGGCGGGCACTCCGACGCGTCCAGCACCCCGAGCCGGCCGCTCGTACCCGCGCCGACGTAGACGAGTCGTCCGCCGCTCCCGAGCTTCTCCGTCGCGATCTCGATCATGCGCGCAAGGTCCTCGCGCGCGCCCTCCAGCGCCTGGAGCACGGCGGCGTCCTCGCGCCGGAAGAGATCGACGGCTTCCAGCGCGCTCATGGACTCGAGCGCGTCCGCGCGCGGGTTGGCGCTCTCGGTGACGAGGTGCCCGCGGTCCTCGGATGGCTGGCGATTCACGATGCACCCCCTTCGCTCGACCTGCCGGTCTTCGGCCTGCCGACGCGCTCGCCTGGCTCCCACATCATGCCCGCGCCGAGGCTCATGCCTCCGTCGATCGTGATCGTCGCGCCCGTCACGTATTGCCCTGCGTCGGAAGCGAGCCACAGCGCCTGCGCCGCGACCTCTTCGCGCGTGGCGAAGCGCTTGAGCGGCACCGACGCGCGGATTCGCTCCTGCACCGCCTCGTTCGGCCAGAGGTTCTTGTTGGCGCCGCCCGACTCGAAGGGGCCCGGCGCGATCGCGTTCACGCGAATGCCGTAGCGCGCCCACTCCGCCGCGAGCGTCTTGCCCATGGCGTGCACGCCCGCCTTGGCGCTCGCCGAGTGCACGACCCCGGGCATGCCCGTCCACGCGTAGGTCGCGATGATGTTGATGATCGAGCCGCCGCGGCCGTCCGCCATCATGTGCTTGCCGAATTCCTTGGAGCAATAGAACGTGCCGTCGAGCACGATCCCGAGGACGGCGCGCCATGCGTTCGAGCTCATGCGCTCGGCCGGGCAGACGAAGTTGCCGGCCGCGTTGTTGACGAGGACGTCGACGGGCCCGTGCTCCTCCAGGATCGAGTCGGCGAGGCGTCGGACCGAGTCCGGCTCGCGCACGTCGACCTGGGCTCCGCTCGCCTGCCAGCCCCGTGCCTGCGCTTCCTCCAGAAACGCCGCCTGGTTGGCCTCGGTTCGCGACGGGATGATGACGTGGGCTCCCAGGGCCGCGAAGCCGCGGGACATCTCGAGGCCGAGGCCCGTGCCGCCACCCGTGACGACGACGCGCTTGCCCGCGAAGGTCCCCGCGGGCAGGAAGTGGCCAGCCGTCTCGCTGGCAGAGGGGTGCTCCGGGCCGCCGGAATCGGTGCCGTCCGTGTCCGCTGGTACGTTCATGGGGAGAGGTTAGCGCACGGGGGGACCCGGATCGGCTATCGTCTTCCGCCAATGCGCGCTCCAGAGGCGCGACCTTCGGGACCTGGCCAGGAACGCTTCCATGGCCAGCGGGACCGCCCACGACCTCGCGAACCATCATGCAAACGCTTTCCAGCTATCTCAGTGGCCAGTGGCAGGCCGGACAGGGAGAGGGCACGGCCCTCGAGAACGCCGTCAACGGAGAGATCGTCGCCCGGTGCAGCACCGAGGGTCTCGATCTCGGCGCGGCGGTCCGCCACGCGCGTGAGGTGGGGGGGCCAGCCCTCCGGAAGATGACGTTCACGGAGCGCGCGACGATGCTCAAGGGCCTCTCGGCGGCCATTCACGAGATCCGGGAGGAGCTGATCGAGATGGGGTCGCGCAACGGTGGCAACACCCGCGGCGACGCCAAGTTCGACATCGACGGCGCGACCGGCACGCTGGCCGCCTACGCCTCGTTCGGGAAGCGCCTCGGCGACCGGCCATTCCTGGCGGACGGCGACGGCCAGCAGCTCGGACGCACCGCCCGCTTCTGGGGCCAGCACATTCGCGTCCCGCGCCGCGGCGTCGCGGTGCACATCAACGCGTTCAATTTCCCCGCCTGGGGCATGATGGAGAAGGCCGCGTGCGCGCTCCTCGCGGGCGTGCCCGTGATCGAGAAGCCCGGCGGCGCGACGGCGCTCATCGCGTGGCGCGTGGCGCAGGTGGTGGTCGAGTCGGGGCTCGTCCCCGAGGGTGCGTTCCAGTTCCTCTGCGGCAGCGCCGGCGATCTCCTGAGCCACCTGAACGGACAGGACTGCGTGGCCTTCACCGGATCCGCCGCCACGGGCGCGAAGATCCGCGGTGACGCGAACCTCGTGCGCCACAACGTGCGCGTGAACATCGAGGCGGACTCGATCAACGCGGCCGTGCTCGCGCCGGACGTGGCGACGGACGCCGAGGCCTACGGACTGTTCATCGGCAACGTCGGCCTCGACATGTGTCAGAAGGCGGGCCAGAAGTGCACGGCGGTGCGCCGGATCTTCGTGCCCGCGGACCGCGTCGAAGAGGTCAAGACGGACCTGATCGCCGAGCTGGGTCGCTACCCGCTCGGGGAGCCAACGGAGAAGACGACGCGCCTCGGTCCCGTGGCTCACTCGGGTCAGCACGCCGACGTCGTCGCAGGCATCCAGCGCCTCTCCGAGATCGCCGACGTCGTGCACGGTGGAGCCGAGTCACCGCGCGACGGTGCGTTCGTGAGCGCGACGCTGCTCGTCGCCCGTGATGCGGATGCGAACATCCTGCACGAGCTGGAGGTTTTCGGCCCGGTCGCGACGATCGTGCCCTACGACGGAACGGCGACCCGCGCGATCGAGCTCGTGAACCGCGGCGACGGCGGTCTCGTCGTCAGCGTGTACTCGAACGACGCGAACTGGTCCGAGGAGTTCGTCCTTGGCGTCGCGCCCTTCCACGGGCGCATCTGGGTCGGGTCCGACCGGATGGCCGAGCAGGCGCTGCCGCCGGGTATGGTGCTGCCGAACCTCGTCCACGGCGGTCCCGGCCGCGCGGGCGGCGGAGAGGAACTCGGCGCGCTGCGCGGCCTCGATTTCTACACCCAGCGGACGGCGATCCAGGGCTTCAAGAGCTTCGTCGACGGCACGTTCGGGCCGGAGACCGAAGGCGAGTAGCAGCCGAGCCGCACGTCGCTTCGAAATCACACGAAGGCCTCACTGGATAGGACGTGATCGATGATCGCGTCCCTTTCCATGGGCTTGTGGAAGAGGTAGCCCTGGAGCGTGGCGCAGCCGGCCTGGCGCAGGTGTTCGTGCTGCTCCTTCGTCTCGATTCCCACGGCCACGGTCTCCATCTGCATGACGCGTGCGAGGTGCAGCATCCCGTGCGCCAGCATCTGGACGTTCTCGTCCGACATCATTTCGGCCACGATACTGCGGTCGAGTTTCAGCGTCGCGACGCGCAGTCGGCGAAGGTCGGAGAGCGTCGTGCGGTTGCGCCCGAAGCCGTCCAGCGCGACGGAGACACCGAGGGAGGTGAGGTCGGAGATGACCCGGCTGCCGGCCTCCAGGTTCGCGAGCATCTCGTCCTCACGTAGCTCGATCTCCAGCAGGCCGGGGTCGACCCTGGCCGCCGCGAGCGCGGCCTCGACGGCCTCCACGAAACCGGGGCGGAGCGCGGTCCGCGCGCCGAGGTTCATCGAGATCGGAAGGCCCGGGAGCCAGCGGGCGTCGAACTCATCCAGCGTATGGATGACGCGGCCGAGGACCCAGCGATCGAGCGCCTCGCCCAGGCCATTGGCCTCGGCCCGCGCGATGAGTTCGCCCGTCGGGATCGCGCCGTAGCTGGGGCATTCGAAGCGCAGGAGAGCCTCGACGCTCACGATCGCTTCGGACTGGGCGTCGACCTTCGGCTGGTAAAGGAGGCGGAGTCCCCCGGTGTCGCTGGACGCGCCGTCCGGGCGAGGCTGCAGAGCGGCCTTGAGGTTTCTGTCGATGGCATGGGAGCGGGCGTCCGCGCGCTCGTCGGCCGGACCGCGTCGCTTGAACCCGATTCCCTGGTCACAGGCCTGGAGAGCCGCCGCCGCGGCCAGTTCGACCGCGCGCGCCAGCTCCACGCCCTCGGGCCCGATCTCCGCGTGCCCGATGCCGACCCCCACATCATGGGGGAGCACGCCCCGGGTGACGGCGCACTCGACGACCCTCGCTGCGAGAGAAGCCCAACGATTGGGTGCCTCTGCCACGACCACGACCTGTGTGTCGTCGATCTTTCCGAGCAGGATCGGCTCGTCGTCCTGGTCCGACAGGTGGTCCCAGATATGGGCGACCACGCCGGGGCCCAGGACGCCGCCAGCGGGCGAGCGATCCTTGATCTCAATGCAGAAGACGCCCTGTGGGGGCCTGCTCTGGGCTTCGGCGGAGGTGGTCCAGTACTGGATCCAGTCCTGGAGCGGGAGGAGGCGGGTCGTGTCTTGGCTCACGGCGGACAACCTGGCGTGGGGAGTGGCGAACGAGCGAAATGGCGCGAGCCGACGCGATCCGGAGAGGCCGCGTCGCCACCAGGGTTCTTCGGGTGTGCGTGGATCGCCGCCTGAGGGATTCGGTCCGGAGAGTGGGGTTTGCCCCACATGGTCCACGGCGGCGGTTGATGTGAAGGGATTGAGAATGAGTCGCAAAGTCTATGAGATTGAGTCTCATTATCCTTGCGGGGCAGGGCCTTGGACGATGAACTCTGCGCGCCCAGGCCGATTTCGGGCCTGCCTTGCCTTTCCCCAGCCGGACCGACTTCCCCTCCTGTATGTCTCTGCTCTTGATCCTGACCCTTCCTGTCGCCCTCGCTTCCATGCCCCAGGAGGGGTCGACGGCGTCCCCCGGTGGCGACGTGGACGACCGCCTCGACTTCCTGGAACAACGCATCCGCGGGCTGGAGGAGGACCGCTCGCGGCTCGAGACCGAGCTGGAGGCCGCGATGGACGCCCTCGCCGTGGGGGAGGTCGTCGGCAGCGTCGCGACCGAGGTCGCGGGCGACGATCGCACCCGGGCGATCTGGGAGCGCCTGGCCCAAAGGACGCTCGCGCCCCGCGCCGCGGCGGTCTACTCCCGCGACGGGATCTCGATCGGAGGCTACGGCGAGTTTCTCGGCGAGGTCATCGACGAGAGCGACAGGGACAGCTTCGATGCGCTCCGGTGGGTGATGTACCTCGGCAGCCGCTTCAGCGATCGCTGGATCTTCAACTCCGAGATCGAGATCGAGCACGGATCGACGGACGCGAGCTCGGCGACGACCGACAGCCGTGGCTCCGTGTCGATCGAGTTCGCCTACCTGGATCACCTCCTGACGGACGACGTGGCGCTGCGGGGCGGTGTCTTGCTCGTGCCCCTCGGCTTCATCAACGAGCGGCATGAGCCGACCACGTTCTTGCCCTCGGCGCGGCCGGAGACGGAGACGCGGATCATCCCTTCGACCTGGCGCGCCACCGGGGTCGGTGGCTACGGACAGGTCGGACCGTTCGCCTGGACCGCCTACGCGCTCAACGGTCTCAACGGCGAGGAGTTCGACGAGAACGGCCTGCGCGGCGGGCGGCAGAAGGGCAACCGAGCCTCCATCGAGAGCATCGCTCTCGCGGCGCGCCTCGACTACGTCGATGTCCCGGGGCTGGTCCTGGGCCTTTCCGCCTACACCGGCGACGCGGGCGTGAACACGCCGGAGTCGCTGAACACGACGATCGTGGACCTCCACGGGGAGTGGAACGAAGGGCCCTGGTTCCTCCGCGGACTGTTCGCCATGAGCGACGTCACCGGGACCGGAGCGTTCAACGCGCGAACCGGCGAGTCGCTCGCCGAGGAGATGCAGGGCTGGTATGTCGAAGCGGGCTTCGACCTGCTGTCCCTCGGAACCGCGCCCGGGGAGGAGACCCTCGATCTCTTCGTGCGCTACGAGGACATCGATACCCAGAAAACGCTCGCGCCGGGCACCGCGCCGGGCGGCGGGATCGTCACCAGCCTCACGACCGTGGGTCTCAACTACCGCCCCCTGAACCAGGTGGTTCTAAAGGCCGACTACACCTTCATCGATGAGTCGAACGATGTGGCTCGATTCCTGATTGGCTATGCATTCTAAGACATTCTCTCGAAAGGCCTGCGCGGCTGTGTTCGTCCTCGGGTGGCTCCTCTCGTTCGCGGCCATGGGCGACGACAAGAAGCCCTCCGCGATCGACGAAGCCCTGGAAGGGGCCTTCCCAGGGGCCGAGATCGAGCGCGTCACGTGCGTGCTCACGCCGAAGCAGCGCGAACGAGTCGGCAAGCTCGGCGGCCAGTCGGACTACCCGCGCAAGACCACGTTCGCTTACGTGGCGAAGAAGGACGGAGTCGTTCTCGGAACCGCGTTCTTCGACAGCCACAAGGTCCGGACGAAGCGCGAGACGCTCATGCTGGTGGTGGCGCCCGACGGGAGCCTCCAGAGCAGCGTGACGATCGCGTTCCAGGAGCCGCCCGAGTACGTGGCGCAGGACTCGTTCTACGCTTCGCTGAAAGGGCGGCGCCAGGGGAAGGAGCTCCAGCTCGGACGTGGGCTCGACGGGACGACCGGGGCGACGCTGACCTGTCGCGCGGTGGCCGAGGCCGCGCGCCGCGTGCTGGGGCTGCACGAGGTGCTGGGGGAGAAGGTCGGTCGGAAACCCGAAAAGCCCGAGAACCCTCCGGAGGAGGCGGGCCGTTGAAGCCAGGCGTCCGGCGCTTCCTCCACCTCGCGACGCTGGCGATCGGAGGCACGGGCCTCCTCTGGGCCTGGCAGCGTCACCTCTGGGACGCAGGCCCGGAGCCGCTCGACCCTGAACTCCTCTTGGAATGGACCGGCGTCCATCCCTGGGAGCCGATCACGCGGACGCTCCATCTCCTGGCCGCGCCCGCGTCGATCTTCGCCGTGGGGATCATCTGGCAGGCCCACGTCGCGCCGCGCCTCTGGAAGCCCTGGGCACGCCGGCGCACCGGGCTGACGCTGGCGCTGCTCTTCGCTCCGATGGTGTTCTCGGGCGTGCTGCTGCAGACCGCGACGTCACCCGACCTCCGGACCCTGTGGCTATGGGTGCATCTGGTGACCGGCTTCGTCTGGTTCTTCGGCTACGGCGTCCACATCGCCCTGCGCAGACCATCACCTGCAAGACCGTAGGAGCTGCCCGGTGGATCGGCCTCGGCATGCTCTACGGCCGGCCCATGCCCCCGAGTCCTGGTATCGATGCCCGAGGGACGCGTAGAGGTGGCCGATTGTCAGGAATCTCTGTCACGATCGCCGGATGGCATGACACTGGGTCCACCGATGAGCCCTTCCAGAGAACCAGATCACCTCGAGGCCTGGATCGAGCAAGAGTACGCATGGGTGAAGAGCCTGGCGCGCGCACTGGTGCGAGATGACGCTTCGGCCGCGGATCTGACCCAAGACGCCATCTCGATGGCTCTGGTTCAGCGGCCCGCGCTGGGTGGAGCGAAGCTGCGCGCCTGGTTCCGAACGGTGGTTCGCCGGCGAGCTTCACGTGTGCTGCTGGAGCAACGCAGCGACCGGGCCAAGCGGGCGCGCGTCGCGCAGCGGGACGTTCGAGAACCCGTGGCCGAGGCGGACGCCGCGGAAGAACGACTCGCCATGCACGGCCGCCTGAACGAGGCGATCCGCAGGCTGGAGCACGACGATCGTGCGCTCATCATCGGGCGCTTCCTGGAGGGGCGTTCAGCCGTCGAGATCGCGCGCCAGCAGGGACTGGACCCGGCGACCGTCCGTCAGCGCTTGCGCCGCGCGCTCCAGCGGCTACGCAGCGATCTTCAGGCCGAAGACGAGAGCTGGAACGACTGGCTGCCTGCGCTTGCGGGGCTGCACTCATGGGGGGCGCCTTCGCGTCCAGTAGCCGCGGCTGCTCACATCCCCGTAGTCCTGCCGGTGTTTCTCATCATGCTGAAGTCCATCCTGGTGGCCGTTCTCGTCGGAGCGGTCGGGGCATCGCTCTGGGCCTGGCGGTTGAGCGAACTGCCCTCTCTTCCGCCCGTCGCGCCCCACGCGGAGGTGATGGCCGAGGTCGCGCTCTCCTCGGTGACAGGCGAGGGATGGAGGCGCGAGGAGCGCGTTGCCCCGCTCGAAGTCGTGGAGCCTGCATCAGGAGCCGACACGGATGCTCGCCTGGCGTTGTTCCAGCTGTCCGATCCATCGGGTGCTCCGGTCGCCGGTGGCCATGGGCTATGGGTCGACCAGCACGGCCAGTCTTCCCCACTCGATTTCGATGGGCTTGGCCGTGCGGAGAGACCTGACGTGGGCCCAGGATTCGTCATCGCGCGAGCGGACGGCTTCCTTGGCACGGAGGTCCTCGTTCCTGTTCGGCCGGCAGGCGCAGATCGCGGCCCGACGACCATCGTCCTTCGTCCTGCCCCTGCGGTCCGTCTGCGATTCTTCGAGGACGGCGTGCCATTGTCGACGCCGCTCCCGTTGAAGATCGAGATGCCGATGTCGCCCCCGGGAATGCTTGCCTTCATGGAATCGGCTCGTCACGCATTCCGTGCCTCGACTCTTGCGCCAGGCGAGCGCGTCGTCACCCTGGACGCAGCCGAGGGGCTGGAAGTCGCCGCCATCTTCCCGGAGCAGCACATCCGGGTGGAGCTACCCGATCACTTTCGTGCACGTTCGGTCACCGGACCCGCAGAGGTGATCGAAGCCGGCTTTACGGTGGCGGTGGCAGCGGAGGAGCGTCTCGCGCGCCTTGGGCCGATCTGCGTTGTGGACCTGGAGCGGCTACCCACGCGGCCAGTTCGGATCATGTGGGACGACACAGGTGAGCTCGTTCGAGGTGAAGTTCAAGTCGTTCGCTTCCCCAGAGGATTCGCTGGCGCACTGGGTCGCAGGCTCGTTCGCAATGCCGATGGTCTTTTCGAGCTCCGACAGCCAACGAGCGATCGATATGGCGACCTCATGCCAGACTGGCGAGAGAACCAGGGGAATTCGCTCACGCTCATCATCCGGCCGGAGGGTGCGCCCGAAGCGGACTGGCCCATCAGCCACGAGGTGGACCTTCCTGAACCTGACGAATCGAACGACACCCTCGAAATCCGCTTGACGAGGCCGCGACCTCTCCCGCTGCGATTGATGGAGCGTGTGGGCGCCGAGCTACGCCCGGTTCCCGGCGCGTTGATGCAGAACAAGCTCGGCTACGTGCAAACAGATGAGGAAGGCCGCGTCACGCTCAGCGCGATTCAGGAGGATGCCATCGTGACGTACTGGCATGGGGGCGCCGAGTGGACACCACTCGCGAGTCATCCCTTCGGTGGGGAGGAGCTTCCTGAGCTGGAGATCGTGGTGGAAGCACGCCCGCGCCTTCGCGTGGTCGTTCAGCACCCTCTCCTCCAAGGGGAGGCGTGCGTGCGAGTCGCGAGTGCGTCCGAGCCGCTCTTCCACTGGTCGGAGGCCGTCACGGAGCGATTCGGAGAAAGGGGTCTGGACTACTGGATTCCCTTGGGCTGGCAGCTACTCCATCGAGTGGTTCCGACGTACGTGAAGAGCGGCCCCATGGGAGGACTCGTCCTGAAGACCGAGGACGGCGCCCTCGAGGTTGCAGGCCTGCGTTCCGACGTGCCGATCCGCGTGGAATGGCTGGACGAGACCTGGAGGGTGCTGGATTCCCGGGTCGTCACCTTGACCGACAACGTCGACCTGCGCTTCGGGGGCGAAACATCGAGCGCTGGCAAGCTGACCATCGGACTCATCGACGAGGCTGGTGAGCCCGTGGAGGCCGGTTTCGTGAGCCTCTCCAGCGGCTCCGTCACGGTCCGGCGACCCGTCTTTCGTGGAGTTGCTGTCGTAGCGCCACTGGGCCCGGGCGATTTCACCTGTAAAGCCTGGCGACTGGGCCAGACCGAAGACGACGCCGTGACCGGTCATGTGACCTTGCCCGACTTCGCGGAGGGAGGTGACGGCCAGGTGACGCTCGTTCTTCGTCCATAGGCCTTCGTCAAGAACGAGCGCGGCCGCGGCCCCCGTTCTGAGGACCACGGCCGCGCAGGATCGCCCAGGAGTCTACGCCACAGAATGCGACTCCTCGAGCACCGCCAGGATCCGCGCTCGCGGCGTTGCGCCAAACCCCAATGGCATCAAACGAGGACGTTCTGGACCTTGAAGATCGTGCCGATTTGCTCGCGGCCGAGCGCCTTGAAGGTCAGGACCTCGCCGAGTCGGTGGATCAAATCCGCTCGGAAGAAGCTCCTCACGGCTTCCTCTCCGCGCAGGTTGCTCGTCATGAGGACGAGGGCCTGCGTGAAGTCCATGGTGCAGCCCTGGCCATCGGTCAGGCGGCCATCATCGAGGACCTGGAGCAGGATGTTCAAAACATCGGGGTGAGCCTCCTCGATCTTGTCCATGGGGATGATGCTGTGCGGCTTGCGGCGCACCGCTTCCCTGAGCGCACCGCTCCCGTCGTAGCCGATGTAGCCGGGAGGCGCGCCTCCGCACCGGGCTAACACTGGCGCTCCTCTTCGGTCCGAGGGGGCTCTCCGGCGTGCTGCTGCATACCGCGACATCGCCCGACCTCCGGACCCTCTGGCTCTTGGTGCACCTGGTGACCGGCTTCGTCTGATTCTTCGGCCACGGCGTCCATATCGCCCTGCCGAGACCATCACCTGCAAGTCCGTAGGGCCCGCAAGACCGTAGGGGCTGCCCGGTGGACCGGCCTCCGCATGCTCTTCCTGGCACCGAACCTGTGACGTAGGACCAGTAGCCGAGCTGAAGGTACTGCACGGCGACCATCTCGCTTCCCGTGAAGGTCGCGATGGCCAGCCAGGTGCGCATGATGCAAGTGTTCGTTCGCCATCCGTCCGGTGGCTCCACGGGGTCGTTCACGAACGCGCGCCGCAGGAACGAGTGGACCATCCGGTCCCGGGAGCGGGCGTGTCGACACCCCTCTTGGACTTCCTATCCCTGCAGCAAATGACCGACGAAAATCTTATGCTGACGCCATGGCCACCTTCGATACGTCCAATCAGAGCTTCCGCAGGATCATGGGCAATGGTGTCCAGTACTCCGTGCCACGGTTCCAGCGCGACTACGCCTGGAGCGAGGAGCAGTGGGAAGACCTCTGGAACGATCTAACGGACCCAGACCGCGACGCTCAGCACTACATGGGCTACCTGGTCCTCCAGCAGGGAGAGTCGCCGAGGCACTTTTCGATCATCGATGGACAGCAGCGTCTTACCACCATCTCGATCATCATCATCGCAGTCCTTCGGCGACTCAAGGGTCTTATCGACGCCGGGCGTGAACCGGAGAGCAATGCCAAGCGACTCGAAGCCCTCATGGGCTCCTTCATCGGCGCGGTCAATCCCGTTTCACTTCAGGTGAATCCGAAGCTATCGCTCAATCGAAACAACGACCGCTACTTCGACCGATTCGTGTGTCGCCTGGCGGACATGCCCTTGACCCATGTCAATCGCTCGAGTCGCTTGCTGCGGGATGCTGTCCTGTTCTTCGAGGCTCGCTTGACTCAGCCCACAGGAGAGGAGCTCGCGCAATTCGTCGAGACCATGATCGACGCGTTGCTCTTCACGACGATCGAAGTCGGTAACGACCTCAATGCCTATCGCGTCTTGGAGACCCTCAACGCACGCGGCGTGCAGCTCTCGGTCCCCGATCTCATCAAGAACTTCCTGTTCTCGATGATCGATCGAGCCGATGAGCTGCACGAGGCGGAGCTGGACGAGCTGGAAACGTCATGGGCGGAGATCACGAGCTCTCTCGGTAAGAACGAGTTTCCTCGATTCGTTCGCGCAGAGTGGAACAGTCGAAACGTCTCGGCTTCCAAGTTCTCGCTGTTCAAGCGCATCAAGCGAGAGGTCGTTGACCGAGGATCTGCCCATGCGTATCTCAATCGTCTCCGGTCGAGCGTGGATGTGTACGCGGCCATTCAAGAGCCCACCAGCGAACTCTGGAACGAGCCTGGCTTCGAGGGTGCACCTTCCTATCTGGAAGCCCTCAAGCTCTTCCGGATTCGCCAACCTGACCCGCTATTGCTCGCAGCGTTCTCCAGGTTCGAACCGGCCGAGTGGACCAAAGTCCTCGGATACATCGTCGTGGTGTCGATCCGCTTCAAGGTCATTGGGCGCAGGCCCGGAAACGAACAAGAACCCATCTATCATCGTCTGGCGCAGGAGGTCTCTTCAGGCCACTTGAGGAGTCTTCGGTCCATGAAGGTCGGACTGCAGAGCATGCATCCGACCGATGATGAGTTTCAGGCCGACTTCAACGCCTTCAAGCTGCCCACCGAACGCTCACAGAAGCAAGCTCGGTGGCTGCTCGCGGAGCTGGAGCGGCAAAGCAATCCTGACCTTGCCCTGGCCTCGGATGAGCTCACTCTGGAACACGTGCTTCCGAAGAATCCGGGAGAGGGCTGGCTTGACGAATTCACCGGAGGCTCATGGCGCGATTTCGTGCCTGCTCTCGGCAACATGACGCTGCTAGCAGCGGGTGGCAACCGTGACCTGGGCAACGCACCGTTCTCCAGGAAGAGGGAAGTGTTCAGGACCTCCTCTCTGTCCATCACGAGGAAGGCAGCCGAGTTCGAGCAATGGGGTCCGGCTGCCATCCGTGCTCGTCAGGCGTGGCTCGGAGAACTGGCGTGCCAGCGCTGGAAGATCCAGTTCGACTGATGTGAAGCGTCATCAGCGGTTCCTGGAAGCCCTGGGCGCGCCGACGCACCGGGCTGACGCTGGCGCTGCTCTTCGCTCCGATGGTGTTCTCGGGCGTGCTGCTGCAGACCGCGACGTCGCCCGACCTCCGGAACTTGTGGCTATGGGTGCATCTGGTGACCGGATTCGTCTGGTTCTTCGGCTACGGGGTTCACATCGCCCTTCCCAGACCATCACCTGCAGGACCGTACGGGCTGCCCTGCTGAGCGGCCTCGGCATGCTCTCAGGGCAGCACGAGTCGCAGCGAAGGCAGGTCCGCTTCGCTCTTCAGGAAGACCTCTTCTCGAGCGCGCGGCGGGATGCCGCCGCGAGACCGCTCTGCTACACCCTCGACCACGCAGGATTCACCGACAGGAAGGTAGATCTCGAAGTGGCCCGCAGCGTCGCAGCTCACTCTGCGCCCGTTGTCGTGGATGCGGAGCGTGCCCGAGGAATTCAGGCGATGAACGCGCGCGAAGACGTGGCCGCGCACCGGCGCTCCGCTCTGATCCACCAGAGTGCCCTGCACGGGGAGGCCAGGTCCGACTTCGGTCTCGGGGAGGTCGATGCGCAAGGGCAACCCGCGGCCCGAAGCGTCCGGAAGCTCGAGCGGAAGGAAGGAGTAGCCCAACTTGTCCGAGGTCCATGTGCGCTTGGTCTCTTCCGGCAATTTCACCTGCAGGACGTAACCTGTCGATGCGAGATCGCGTAGCTCGAAGCGGCCTGCCGCGTCCGTTCTGGCACCGACGTTGGGCAGAGGCGGCTCGATCGTGTCGACCTCTGGCCAGGCCCAGATCCAGTGATCGGCGAGCGGACTACCTGATGGGTCGGTGAGCGTGCCGCGGTAGCCCAGCGCCCCTCGATCGAGCCGGATCTCCACCGGATCGCCGACGGGGTCTTTCAGGTCGAACTGATAGCGCCGGCCCTCTCCGGTATCGATATGGAATCGCTGGTGATCGGACAGAGCCGGCTGGGGAAGAAGCCCGTCCGCCGCGATCGGCTGCCACTCCGTGCGGCCGTCGAGCGAAGCGGTCCAGCTGCTGAAGTCCTTCACGCTTCCGTGGAGGAGGCGGCAGCCGACGGGCTCGAACGGCGTGAGGTCGAGGAACAGCTCGAGTCGCTGGCCAGGAGCGAGTTCAAGGTCGCGGTTCTCCTGGCCAGGAAAGGCGCCGCGAGTCTCTTGGTCGATGACGGAAAGGGTGTAAGCGCCCGGCGGCAGGCCGGTCAGCTCATGCTCACCTGTGTCGTCCAGCGTGGGCTGCGTGATCCGCCCATCCGGCCCCTTGAGAACGAGTTCGATCGTTGCCTCGGGCGCAGCGCCTTCCACGCGGGCCTGCACATGAATCGTCGCAAGGGTATCGAGATCCACCGTGAACGGGGGAGCGCTCGGGATTTCGACGCCGCTCACCGTGGTCGCACCGTCCTCGGGAGAGTCCGGCCGCTCGATGACCTGGAGGAGGTAGGCGCCTTCCGGCCCATGGAGCTTCGCGAACCCGCTGGCACCGGTCCTCGCGCTCGTGAGCGGCTGACGGAGCTGCTCTGGCCTCCATCTGTAGACTCGCGCCGGGATCAACGCGACCTCCGCGCCTTGGATGGGTTGCTCCCCGCGAACGATGCGCACATCCAGCCTGGGCGTCGTGCCCATCTCCAGCGCCACCTCGATGTCCACCGCTTGCGTCATATCGTGGAGGCGCAGGGTCGTGGGGGCGTGGGAGGCGGTCCATGCGGTCAGCGTCATCGGCGACTCGTTGTGGAGATAGCCCCAGGTGTGATCGAGCGGCAGGACACCGCCCCGCAGAAAGTGCTGGCCGCTGAGGTAGGTCCAATCGGAATTGTCGCTGGTCAGAGTGAGGAAGAGGACTTCCATGGGGGTACGCAGCTCAGCGTCGACGAAGAGCAGTCGCATGCGAGGCTTCAGCTCGATGCGCAGGGCCGCCTGATCCTTCGTGAAGTTGAAAGATGCGCCGTCCGAGGCCTCCGGTGCGATGGTGCTGACGGACCCGTAATCGCCGAACACGGTGGCTGTGAAGGTCCCATCTGCTTCGGTTTGGACGAGCTGGCTATCGAGCGTCTCGACGGACGTCGGCTCGTAGAAACCGTCTTCCGTAAGGACGGGATTCTCGATCAGACGACTCGTGCTGATGGACAGGGGAATCGATACCGCGATCGGGTGCTGGTTCTCGCCCACCACCTGGCCCGTCAGGAGTTGGGTCTCGAACAGTTCCACCCGCAGATCTGAGTCCTCGGCTTCTTCAGGTGAAGGCGTCGGGCGGAGGCGCACACCTCGGCTTGGGTGCTCGAACTCCAGCAGCGTCGAGGCCGCGATCTCTTCGATCGCGGCCATGCTGAACCGGCCGTCGTTGTCGGTCTCTACCTCGCTCAGGATCTCGTTCCGTCCGTCGAGGGCGATGGCGAGTGCGCCCGCCGCGATGTGCTTGGGAAGCGGCCAGTCGCTGCCCATCGCAGAGCTGGATCCGCCGTCACCACTGTTCCTGACGAGGTGAGGGTACTCTCGAACGAGATCCACATGAGAGCCGCTCCGCGTGAACGCCGGCGGGCGTATCACGCGCACGCTCGTCCCGGGCAGCGGCTGACCCGTTTCCGCGTCGATGACCTGGCCCGTGACCACGTAGCTCGGGCGAGGCTCCTGCGCTGTCCTTCTTGCGGAAGACGCGACCTCGACGTAGGCCGTCGTCGCCTCCGTTGGCCCGGGCGCCGTGGCGACCGGCGTGACGGGCTCGGCGGCATCCTCGAATGCCGTGACGGGACCCCCCGGGCCCAGCGCCCGGAGCGCACCGACCGCCGCCAGCAGCGCCACCGCCATGGAAAGAACGACAGCTGTGGACTCCTTCAAGGAGAGCATCGATAGGAAGGGGAGCGAGGAGCTGGCCATGGCCGATCCGGCGGCGATCTCGAAGGCGCGCGCCTCCTGAAGGATGCTGGAGCGGAGCGCTTCGAGGCCCGCTTGGCCGGGTATCCCGAGGAGCGCGACTATCCCTTCCAGCGCCTCGCGCTCGGGCAGCCGCGCGCGCAGGAGCTCCAGCCCCCGGTGGAGCTGCGTCCGAACCGCGCCGGGCGCTCGATCGAGCAGGTGCGCGATCTCGACGGCGCTGGCACCATGTCGCAGTCGTGCGATCAGCACCTCGCGATAGGGCGATCCCAGCTCGTCGATCGCGGCCGCGACTCGGGCTTCGAGTTCCCGTCGCAGCGCGGGCCGATCCACGGGCATTTTCTCCTCGAGGACGTGCCAGGCCTTGGCGTCCAGCAGAGCGGGGGCCTGTCCCCGGCGTTCGTCGATGACCAGGTTCTTCAGGACGCGCTGGAGCCACGCGTCGATGCGCGTGCCTTTCTCCACCTGCTGGCGACGCTGGATCAGGCGCAGGTAGGTCGCCTGAACGAGATCCTCGGCGCGCGAGAGGTCGCCGACCAGGTGAATGGCCACCCGCAGCAGCGCAGGCGCGGTCCGATCGAACAGGTCGGCGAGGTGCTCGGTCTCTCCGCTGGAGAGCCAGAGGTCGAGTCGTTCGTCTTGGGGGAGCAGGTCATCCATGGGCGGTCGCAGCCCTGACGAAGCCACGCGGCGAACGTTACGGGATTCTGCTCTGATATCGAAAGAGTGCGAATCTTCGTCGCCGCTCCTGAAGCGGTGGTGCTGATATGTCCGGGGCGCGGTCTCGTAGAGTGACCGCGTGATCGTCCCCACCCTCCTGCTCTTGATCCCCGGACCTCTCGGCACCGCCAGCTTTCTTTCGACGGAGTCGACGTAGACCTCGGATCCCGAACCGGCCGCGGCGCCAGCCGATCCAGCGAACCGTGTCGTCACCACCTACGGGCTGAAGCACGACGGATGGGAATTTCAGGCGGTATGGCGAAACATTGCACTGATAGGAGGGGGAGGCAACGAGGCAGCGGTTCGAGACTGCGGAACGCCACGAGCTTCATCATCACATCGACGATCCCCACGCGCAGGGTGCGCGTTCGAGTCGGGGAGCGAACGTCTTTCCCGATCGTGGAAGGAATGGCCGGTCGAGTCTTCCTGGTGCGTCTCGACGCAGAATCTCTCGACAAATCGTGGTTTGCCGAGTCGGATCGGGGGAACCGCGTGAGCAGAAGAGGGCTCTCTTCCCATAGAACCTCATCCACGATCATGAGTTCTTCCCACCCCGACGCGACGGAGAGAGCCGACCCGCGCGGGTAGACGTACGCCCTCGCCGTGACGTGGGCCCAGGTTTCCCCGACGAACGCCGCGAATTCAGCGGATCCGGCCAAGAGCGCGGCGAGCACGTGATCGAGCGCTGGCTCGCTAGGGAATACGTCCGGTCGCTCGGGGTCGTGCCGAAGCTCGGCCGACCGCGGCAGAGTGATGATCTCCTGGCTCCCCAGGGGCATCCCTTCGTCGAGCTTCCAGGCGCCTTTCGTGCGGGACACCGGCGCGAAGTCGGCGAACTGGAGCATCGACCAGACGTCCGTCCAGGCTTCCTCATCGAGGAAGTCGTCGATCACGAGGTAGGGGCGGTCGGGGGTCCGCATGGCGACCAGGATTCCAGGACGGGCCGCCAGCCCGCGCCATTCGCGAAAGGGAACCACGAGTGCGCTCCAACGGAAGTTCGAACGCCCAGGCCGTCAGCGCGGCGTCTCTCCGCCCCCTCGAACGCGAGCCGTCATCGCGGCTGAATCACGCGTCAGTAGCAGAGAATGATCGGTTGATCGCTCTCAGACGTGTCGATCGTCACCGTCTGTGTGAGGACCTTCGTCTTGCCTTGGAAGACCTCGAATTCGACGGCGCCCTCGTGCACCGGAACGGTGAGCTGGACGAAAGGAAAGGGGATGTGGGGGCTATCACTGGAGGTCGAGGTGGACGAGCCTGTGGATCTGCTGGTGACCGCGTGCGAGGAGGTCGAGAAGTCGGCCGTCTCCGGGTTCCACGACACCGTGGCACCGGCGTCATATCCTTCCTTGGAGACGGCGCGGATCGTGATGTCCTCGCGCGGTCCCGCTGCGACGAGAGCCTCGACGGTCCTGGCAAGTTTGGCCTGGTCTTTGGCATCTAGCGCGGCTTGCAGGTCGGCAATGAACTCCTCCGGACTCTCCAGCGCGGTCCTCCGCAGGGGGATGAGCACCAAGCTCGCCCGTGGGGGGGGCTCCGGCCGTTCGACGGTGATGCGCGCGATCTCTCCGTCGGGAATCTGCGAGAGGTCGAAGGCGACGTCTTGATCGGCTCCCTCTGCGGTGACCCGAACGGTGACCGGCCCCGAAGGTATGCCCCGGAGGTGGAGCGGCTTGCCGTGCAGCTGCTGACTATTGCTCTGCATGCCGCTGTCGTTCTTGAGCATGACGACCTCTCCGCGCGCATCGAGCACCCTGAGCCCCCCGCTCGTCCACGGCGCTCCCTCGAGGTCGACCACCAGGAGGCTCGCGTGGACCGCGGGCTGAAGCCTGATGGTCCCCAGGTCATGATCGCCGTTGGCAAAGTCCTTCTCGATCACTTCCTGGTCTGCGTAACCCTCGGCGTTGATTTCGATCTTCATTCGCCCGGGCTCGAGGCCTGTCAGTTCGAACGCGCCTTCATCGGTGTCCAGCGCATAGCCCGTGGCAGAGCTGCTGATCCACGGAAGCAGCGCAACCTTGGGGATCGGCTCTCCGGATGCCGCATCGACGACGACCCCGAGCAACACGACCTTTCGCGCCAGCGCCGGATCCAATGTGATTTCGACATGGTCCTCCTCGCTGGGTACCTCGACGTTGATCCACTTCTGGCGATCGCTTGTGGGCCAGACCTTCAGCTTCGCGGCGCCCTTCCTGCGGTACAGGAAGGTGAAGTGCCCATTGCTGTCCGTTTGGACCGTCTCCACTCCCGCCGCGCTTTCGAAGGTCCTCGTCTCTCCCACGAATGGGTTGTACGCCTCAAAGCGTCCGCCGCCGTCGACTTCAATGCGTACGTTGGCGGCGGGTTCGCCGTTCGGGTGGCGCACGATTCCGGCGAGCGGCTGCGCCGCTTCCAGCTGGACCACGTTGCTCTCCCCCTGGCCGGAATCGAACACCGGGGGCTCGACGCCAGCGACCGCATGGCCCTCCAGGCACACAGTCATGAAGGCTTCGTCGCGGTCCTCTGGATCGAACCCTGTCAGCGTGAACGCGCCGTCCGCGCCCGTCGTCTGCTTGTTGGACTGCACCCCGGTGTTGGTCGGCGCGGGGGAGTAGCGGACGAGGGCACCCTCGGCGGGCTGGCCACCCGGGAGAAGCACCTGTCCGCGCAGCACAAGGCCCTGGTCGAGTTGGATGGTCACGGGGCTTTCTTTGGTTTCGAAAGTGAGCCAATCGCCCACGTGTCCGGGGGCCTCCACGCGCACCTGGATGTGGCCCTTCGGCTCTCCTTCAAGTCGGAACGCGCCGTCGGCTTCGGTGACGAAGTTCTCACGGACGGCTCCGCCCAGGTTCCTGAAGGTGGTGATGCCGTGGACCGAGGTGGAGTCCCTCGACGAGCGTGAGTTGAGCCCCGAGCTGAGCTTGAGGTGCGCGCCTTCCAGGGGAGCGTCCGCCGCACCTAGAACGGTTCCCTCGAAGACTTCGGTGGGGCCGACCACGAGCTTCAATCCCTCGCAGCGAGTTGTGGCATCGATCTCGCCCCTGAGGCCTCGGACGCCGGCGAGGGTTTCGGTTCGCGCACTCGCCACGAACGCTGGGCCCACATGGGGGATGGAAAAGGACCCGTCCAAGTCGGCGATGGCCACCGCGTCAGGATCCGTTTGCACGTTGAGATAGTTCCACACCAGGACCTCGCTCCCAGGGACGCTCTCCCCCTGCGCGTCCACGACCACGCCCTCGAGCACGCCGCCGACGAGGCTCTGGAGGACCACCTCGGGCTTGTCTCCAGCTGTCGTGCTAACGGCCTGGGGCTTGGAACCCGCGTAGGCCTCGGTGCGCATCAGTCGAAATGCGTACAGCCTTGTTCCGGGCTGGACCTCGAGCTGCGCGGTCCCGTCTGGACCCAAGGATCCGGTGCAGCTCTCGGACCCTTTTCGGTAGTGGAAGGGAGCGCCAGGCAGAGGCTCACCCGTGAGTCCGTCCTCTCCTCGGACCGTGACTGAGATGAGCTCTGGGGAAACGGCATCCGCTGGCTCCGCTCCGGACGCACCTTGCACGGGCGCCCTCTCCCCTCTGGCGGCAACGTTCGGGCTACGGAGCGCGGTGAGTGCGCTCTCCCCAAGGCCCGTAGACACCTCCGGAGAGGCCGGCAAGTTCAGCGCGTCGTTTTCGCTGCCTGAGCGGGATGGAGCGAGCAGCAGCAGACCGGCGACCGCGAGCACGGCGACGAGAGCGAGGATGGACTTCATCGGACGGGACGATAGCTGATTGCTACGGTGCCAGGTACGAATGCGCCTGGAAGGTGCGGGGGAGCGTTGCGAGAACGGCGTTCATGCTACCCCCGTGAATGTGGAGACACCCCGCATGGAGTACTTATCCGTTTCTCATCTCGCGACTCGCCCTGGGTAGGTTGGGCAAAAACGGACGGTCATAACGGATAGGAATTACAAGCGGGATGGCGATATATCGCATTGATGGAAGGGTGGCAACGAGGCAGCGGTTCGAGATGGCGGAACGCCACGAGCTTCATCATCACATCGACGATCCCCACGCGCAGGGTGCGCGTTCGAGTCGGGGCATGGCCGCGAAGCACGTTGGTGAGTTCCTCGCCCGAGCGGAGGATGGTTTCGGCGTATTCGAGCACCAGAGCTCCCGTAGCCGTGGGGTCGAGATGCCGGCCGCGGCGCACGAACAGCGCCGCCCCGATGGCGGTCTCCGGTGACTTGATCGGAAGGGGACCGGTCAGGGCTCCCCACGAACAGGACCGAAGAGAAGCATGAGGGTCGGCCATGCCATCTCGGTCCAGTGCTCGCCCTTCAGCGTTCAGGTCCTTCCCAGGTAAGCTCGAACGCAGGCCGGCCCTTGAGGGCTTGGCCGTCTACCGAGACAACATGCTGGCCGGCTTCGAGGAGAACGGAGGCGGTGCGGACTTCCTCGCTCGGTTGAGACTCGCTGTCGATCATGATCGCGCGATGCAGACGGAAGACGGCTCCTCCGGGAGCGTGGAGGTGGAAGGTGTAGCGGCCTGTCGTGCGGATGGAGACGTGGGTCTGGTGCCCGAAACTCGTGTCGCGTGTCTCGGACAGGACTTCGCGCTCGATGGAGGTCAGGACTTCGTCGAGGCTTTCCCTGTGGGGCCGGAGTGACGGCATCGGCACGTGGTCGTAGGGCCGCGGCGCGGACGGGTTGGGTCGGCGTATGCGCAGCACCTCCTTGCGCATGCTGATGTTCAAGCGCTCGAAGAAGGGGCTCGTCCCCGCGAGGTCATGGGACTCGCCCGGGTCCCCCAGCGTCTCATAGATCTGGAACGGATCCTCGTGGGACTGGATGTCGGTACGGACGCCCTTGTAGCCGTCCAGGTAGATCGCCTGCATCTGGCCTCGCTTCGCGCCGCGCCTGCGTGGGTCGAACTCTTCGTAGCCCGGCGTCTTGCCGCCCGCCGTGTACTCGACGTAGACCGTTCCCACGGGTGACTGCTCGTCTCCGCGCAGGTCCGCCGCCATGCTGACGCCGTCCGTCCCTGAGGGCGCGCGGGCTCCACCAAGCTCCAGGAGAGTCGGTAGCCAGTCGTGGAACTGCGAGATACGGGGGCTGCTGGAACCGGCCGGGACTTCACCTGGCCAGCGAGCGATGGTGGGCACCCGGATGCCGCCTTCGTAGACGTCGCGCTTGATTCCGTCGAGGGGGCCGAAGGAGTCGAAGCGATCCGCGCCGTACCTCCGGCCCGGCGTGTACGCCTCGTTGTGGGGCCCGTTGTCCGACGTCAGCACGAGCAGCGTGTTCTCCGTCAAGCCCAGGTCGTCCAGCGTCTGCATGAGGTCGCCCACGCCGTCGTCGAGGCGCCGCACCATCGTGGCGAAACGCTTCTCCGAGTCCGTCCATTCCTGGCCTCTGTAGTCGGGGTGGAGGAACGAATCGATCGGCTCGGCCGCGGTGTTGATCATCGCCCCGGGCTCGCCGAGCCACTGGACGCCGCCATTCATGCCGCTGCCTTCGGGGTACGGTGCCGCCGGTACGTGCAGGGCCGCATGGGGCGTGTCGTAGGTGAGGAGCAGGAAAAACGGCTGCGATGACTCCGCGGCTGCCCGCTCCGCGAGGAACTTCTTCGCACGGGCCGTAAAGAGGTCCGTCGTGTAGCATCCGGTGAGCTGCGCCGACACGTTCTCCTGGCCATCGTAAAGCTCCATCTTGCCCCGCGCCTCGGTCTTGTGGGCGGGGTAGTGGGAGTGCCCGTCGCGGTGTCGGACGTAGCCGAAGAACTCGTCGAAGCCGCGCTTCGTGGGATACGCGGGCCATGTCGCCGGGCTCTCTCCGTTGCCCTGCAGACCCCACTTACCGATGAGTGCCGTCCGATAGCCGGCGCCTTGCAGAAGGCTCGCCATGTTGGGGCCCTCGGGTAGAGCTTTGTCGAACTGGTTGTCGCGGATCGACGCATGCCCCTGATGCTGACCTGACATCAGCGACGCACGCGAAGGCGCGCAAACGGGCGCGGGGCAGTAGTGCCTCAGCAGAATCCGCCCCTCCCTCGCCAGACGGTCCATGTGCGGCGTGGAGTGGCGCCGCGACTCCTGGCGCTCATTCTGGAAGAGCACGCCGAGGTCTCCGTAGCCCAGGTCATCACAGAGGATGAAGAGGACGTTGGGCCGCGACTCCCTTGGCGAGGCTTCCGGCGGGGCCTGTTCCGAGGCGCACAGCCCTCCGCCCATGAGGAGGGCGGTCAGGCATGGCGGAAGGATGAAGCACCATCGACGTGCCCCTCGGCGGCTCGAGCTCATCATGGCCCGAGCCTATCAGTTCCAAAGAACAGAGTCCGGAGGGAGGCCGTGCCATTACTTGCCGTCCCACCACCGGCGGATGGGAATTTCGATCGGGATGGCGAAATATTGCACGGGTGGGATGGGCGGGGTCGCGGACGCGCTCCAGGCCGCGGTGGTGGTCACTCTGATCTGTCGAGCGGTGGGCGAGGCAAGTCGACCCGGACGGGTCGAGGGGCGACAGGGGGCTCCGTCGTTCTTCAGCGACGCTCTCGCGGTAACCTTCGTGGACTGATCCACTGGATGGGTTGAACCCTCTCTGGCGCGTCGCGTTCCGGCCCGTGGAGAATCCCCGTCATGATCAACCAGGCGCTTGCGGCTTTGCCGCTCTTCCTCGCCGTCCTTCCCCTCGCTTACGCTCAGCAGGACGATGCGATTCCCGATCTTCCACGCATCGTTCAGAGCCAGTCGGCGGGCGGTTCCTGGCAGGGCGACCAGGCAGTCGGCGCTGTGGGCGTCACGTCGCTGCAGCTCCTGTCGATGATCGGCGACGGCAGCGGACGAGCCGCCGGGCCGTGGAAGGACTCGGTCGGGAAAGCCGCTCGCTGGCTGCTCGCCCAGCAGGATCCCGAGACCGGCTGCATCGGTGTCTTCGACGTGGCCTCGCTCAGGAACGAGAAGGAGCTGCTCGACCATGCGTGGGCCACCTACGCGATCTCGGAGCTGATCTTCGTGGAGAGAGAGTCGGCGTGGGAAGAGGGCGAAGCGGCTCGCGGGCTGGCTGTCCGCGCGCTTCTGGGTGCTCAGCGCGAAGATGGCGGCTTCGGGACAGCGCGAGCGACCGGATGGGCCGCCATTGCCTTGGTCTCAGCGCGTGAGTCGGGAGCGCCAGTGGACAGCGTGGAGCTCATCGCGGCGCGCTATGCGCTCCAGCGGATGGTGTCGCTCGAAGGCGACCCTGCCCATCTCGATGGGGGCAAGGTCGCGCTCCGCTGTCTGGTCGGCTTCATGGTCCAGGGACCGACGGCGGCGCAGTCGATGGATGAGCCAGCCATCACCGCCATGGCGAAGCTGATGGACGTGCCGGATCTCTGGGACGCGCTGGATCCCGAGTCGCGACTGCTCATCACGTTCGCCGCGTATCAATGCGGTGGTGAGATATGGAAGAAGGCGAACGTGGGCATCAAGACGTCCGTCCTGCCGAGGCAGGTGTTGAAGGGCGAGCTGCGCGGCAGTTTCCTTCCGGAGCGGGGATTCGGCGAGGCCCGCGCAACGGCCTTCGGGGTCATGACGCTGAGCGCCTACTTCCGGTACGCGCGCATCGTCGGCCTGCGTTGATGGGACGGGCCGGACACGGACGGCCCCGGCCCGAGGGAAAAAGGTCAGCTGTGTCGGGTCGGTACCGCCGCCCACGTCTCGCCGGCTTCAGCGTCGGAACTGCGGAAGACCGTAGATCTCCATGTCCAAGGCCGTGACGACCACGGGCTGCCGTGCGCCTCCTGGCGCCGATAGGCTGACGTCCGTGGCGCGGAACTGGCCGAGATCGCGCCCTGGAACCCCTGGGACTCGAAGGCGCCTTCGGAGGATTCCTCGATGGGGTCGACTGCCTGCATGTCCTTGAACCTACCGCGAGTGGGTCGATGACGTGCGGGCGCGCCTACCGGTCGCATGCGAGGAGCGCCGCTTCCCATGGGCAGGGAGGTGCGGTGTCAGGAACCGACTCGCCGCGCTTCACCCATGAGCGCTGCCGGGGCGAGGGATTTCTGCTGAAGGTCGCGCACATGCGGAGTTGCAGCAGGTCCGCTACATCCGCAGCGTCATGTGGTAGCGGACCAGCAGCACCGTCGTCACGGCGATCGCCACCACCGGCGCATAGGCTCTCCTGCCCGCGGTTCGTCCCGCGGACCAGTAGATGCTCCCATAGTACAGAGCGGACAGGCCGCACATCAGCGCTCCTCCAATGGCGCCGTTCGGCCATAGATCGTGGGACGCGGCCAGATCATCCACCCAGACCTGCAGGGACAGCCCGGGCGCGATGGCCGCGAAGGGCCAGGCACCCATGGAGTGCATCTGCGCCAGGCCGACGACGACGAAGCCGAAGTACGCCAGCAGCACGATCACGATCCGAGAAATCCGGCCCGGCCGGTCGTTCTGCGGGGCCGGGCTCCGGCCCTGGAATCGCTTTGGCTCATGCTGGTCATTCATCGCGCAGGCTCACTGTCCACACCATGATAGCCGAGGCCCGATCCCTCGCTAGCACCCTTCACGACTGGCCACACGACCGTTCTCGGGCGACCCCTGGGGCCCCGAAGCTGTGCCGCGCTGAAGCCTGTGGTGGCGAGGGTCGCGCGGCATCCTGGAAAGGCCTGCCCCGTAGCCTCTAGTGGTCCGGAACAGAAGTCCCTTTCAGATGTATGAGCTCCATTCGAGCCCTGGCAAGGCGCGTTGACGAAGGCGTAGCCGTAGTTCCGTTGAGGAAACGCAACGCAGCCAGGGCTCGAATGGGGCCATTCATATGAAAGGGACTTCTGTTCCGGACCACTTGGACGGCCGACTGAGGATCCCCAAGGGCGTGGGGCTATGCCCCGGCAAAACCGCGTCGAGGTTCGACGTGCCCAGGCGGTGGCTCAGCGTTTCCGAGAGGAGGTCGCGGACGTCCAGCGTGACCTGGATCGCACCGTTGTCGAGCTGGTCCCTGCCGAGGCCAGGCCATGCTCCGTGGATTCTCCCGCCCTGCACATGGGCGCCCCCGAGGACCAAGGCGGTGCCCCCGCGGCCGTGGCTGGTCCCACCGCTTCCGTTCATGCCCGCGCCGCGTCCAAATTCACTCAGGACGAGGATCGTGACGCGTTCAGCGTCGTCGCCAAGGTCGGTCATGAAGGCGCCGAGGGCCTCGGAGAGTTCGTGGGCCCGCGCGGCGAATGCGCCGTCGGTGGGGCCAAGGTCCCGGTGGTCGTCCCATCCGCCAAAGTCCGCTTCGATCACCTCGACCCCCGTCCGGCTCTTGATGAGTGACGCCGTTTCGTAGAGCGCGCGGCCGAACTTGCCCTTGGGATACTCCGCGCCCCCTGCCGGCTTGCGGTGGACGAAGTCGATGGCAGCGAGCTCGTGGACGAGGCCGAGGGCGGCCACGCCCGAGCTGCGGTGGGGCTCCGGGGCGGAGGCGTACATCCGTTCCAAACAAGCCATGCGAGCGGATCGACCTGACGCAGGTCCGCGGAAGCCGAAGCTCGCCAGGCTGGGGACCGGGACGGTCGCCGGCCCACCCTGGAGTGCAGGTGGGAGTGTCGATTGCAACGCGATGGCCCGCGCGGGACCCGTGCCGCTCGCCGGCGTGTGAGCCAGGTGCCGAGCGATCCAGCCGCTGCCGAGCGTCCCGATCTCGGCGTTGGCCTCTTCGATGTGCCGCATCGATTGGAAGTGGGAGCGCGATGCTTGGACATGGCCCACCAACTGAGCGATCGCCAGACGCCCCGATTCGTAGAGTGGCAGTAGGGCCCCCGCCGCGTCGTTCAAACCGAAGTACCCATCGAGGTCGTGCACCTTCGAACGGGGAACGGCGATGCGTCGCCGACGCTTGTAGTACAGGTCGTCGCCGTAGGGCACCACCAGGCTCAACCCGTCCATGCCGCCGCGCAGGAAGATGACCACCAGCGTGTCATGGGAGCCCCGACGAGGCTTGGGGCGGCTGCACGACGGTGGTCCTACGATCGCCGCACCGCCCGCTGCGCCCGCTACGCAGAGGAACGATCGCCGGGTCCACGTCGAGGCTGGGTGAGCCTGCGAAGGAGGGTCAGATTTCATGGAAGCTCGGGCAAGTGAGAATGAGTTCGCACGCGTCGGCGAGGGCGGCTTCGGGGGGAGTCTCCGTGGGCAACGCGTCGAGGTAGGCCTGGATCTCGTGCACTTCTTGGGGGCGGAGGCGCCCGCCGGTCCAATGGGCGTCGAGCCGCGCGGCCCACGACTCGCGCGGGCACGACGCGACGACCTGGCCCAGCGTGGCCAGGGCGGCCTGCCCGGCCTGGGCGGAACCTCTAACGATCTCGGAGGCCGCGGCCCAGCGCGGCTCCATCAGGCCCACCCAGCTCGCACGGTCGTCGGGGTACCCGTCCGGGGAGTACCACTCGTAGGGTGCTTGACCCAAGCGCTGTGCGAGCCGGTGGGCATGGGCTGGTTCAGGGAAGGCAGCGCCTGACCCACGGTACACCGCCGTCAACCACTCGAGGGGGCGGCGGAAGCTCGTCTGTCCTGCGGCGGCCAGGCATGCGATGGCCGCTTCACTGAGGAGCGTTCGGAGCACCTCCCGGAGGTCTCCATCCGTTTCGAACCAGCGTCCCTTGCCGTCCTCGACAATCTCATCCGGCACTGGTACTCCCAGGAACCACCGGGCCATGCGGCGTACCACGTGGTCCGCCGTCTCGGGCTTCTTCGCCAGGTGCCGAAGGACCGTCAGCACATCCTGGTCGCCACCGCCTGCAGGGAAGGAGATCCCGAGGATCTCCTTTGGCCCTGCGTCGTGCCTGGACTCGTCGAACCGGTAACCGCCGAAGTCCGGCGACTCCTTGTCGGCTTCGAAGGTCCAGCCCGTGAGTGCCCGCGCCAGCTCACGTACGTCCGACTCGGTATACGGGCCGTCGGATCCCAACGTGTGCAACTCCAAGATCTCACGGGCCAGATTCTCGTTGGCGGCCCCTGCGGTGTTGGAGTGATTGTCGAGGTAGAAGATCATCGTCGGCGACCGGGTGACCGCGATGAGTAGGTCCTCGAAGCGTCCCAGCACATGGGGTCGCCACGCCGCCGAGTCGTCGAAGATCCGCGCCAGGGCGCCGATGTAGACGCTGAAGTGATTGGACCAATACTCCACGGCGCGTTCGAGGAGTTGTCGCTTCGACTTCACGGCGCGCAGGAGGCGGATCCCCTTGAACTCGGACCGAAGTTGTCGTGGGTCGAACTTCTCCTTTCCGATCGTGAAGCGGATGTCACGGGCCAGCCAAGGCCAGCGCGTGAGTTCCGCGTCGAGCTCGGAGTCGTCGATGCGTTCCGGCTGGAGTTGTTCCGCAAGCCAGGCGTCGTGACCCACGCTCCGCACCCGCCCGGCTTCCTCGGGGGTGTAACCGAACGTGGCACGGGCGAGCAAAAGAGGGACCAGGTCTGGGGGCGAATCAGAGAGGCGCTGGGGCGCCACGGATTGGGGGAGGCATCGCATGGGATGGCAGGAGGCGTTCGCGAGAGGGACCCCGTGCGGCTGCCCCCGCCACTCACTTTCCCCCGGAAATGGGGCTGCCGATAGGGCTCATGTCGCTTCCGTGTGCTCGGGGCCCTCGTTGGGGAACTATCCGTTGCGAGGTTCCGGGCTCGTCATGGCTTCTGCCCGACGAGCTGTGACCGGGTCGATCGAGCCGACTAATGGTCCGAAACAGGAGTCCCTTTCCCATGTATGGCCCCATTCGAGCCCTGGCGGCCTGTTGAAAAACAGCGATTCGCGGAGCAGCGCCGTCCGATCCCGACTCTGCGTGGAAGTAACTATCCAAATGGCATCCAACCATGAGGAAGTGACTTCGCCTTGATTCGGAATCGGACGCCACTACTCCACAAACCTCTGTTTCTCAACAGGCTGCTGGCTGCGCTGCGCTTCCTCAACGGAACGAACGGCTACGCCTTCGTCAACGCGCCCTTCCAGGGTTGGAATGGAGCTCTTACATGGGAATGGGACCTCTGTTCCAGACCACTGGTATCGATATGCATTACGTTTCCAAACGGCTCTCGCTGTTGCGCGGCCTGGTTCTTGCCGGTTCCGTCCTCTTTCTCAGCTCCTCCGCCGATGCCTGGCAAGATGTGTCGTACGACGCATCTGCCGGACTCCCTCCCGGTAGCGCCGAACCGCCGTGGCAGCTCTCCACCGGCGTATATCCCGCGAGCCAGGGGCCATCCCAGGCGGTGGTCTCCTACAGTCCCGCAGGAGTGGTGCTGGATGCCAGTGCCAGGCCGGCCGACGCCGCGAGGATGAGCCAGGACTTTTCGTTCTCCAATGATCCGATCCCGTCCGTGCTCCGTTTCGAGGTCGAACTCGCGCTGACACAGCCCGGCTCGGGCGGCTTGCCGGTCTATTTCCACCTCGACCATCCCGGGACGCCGGGGGACTGGCAACTCCAAATCGGAAGCACCGATTTGCTCCTCACGAATCGCTACGCGACCAGCACCTCCCACGGATCGATGGCAGCGTCGGCCCCGATCGGCTCGACCTCGCCTTTTCGCAACTACCGGCTCGAGATCGACACCGCTACCGACCTCGCCACGCTCCAGGTCGACGGGGTTCCGGTGCTCACGCTCCAGGGTTCGACGAGCCCTGGATTCCCGAGGTTTTCGCAGTTCGTTCAAGGCAGCGTGACGGGTGCGAGCGTCGTCGTCCGCCGGATGGAACACAACTTCGGAGGTGAGCAGATGACGATCTGTCCGTCGGACTCGCCCACGTCGACTGCGTCCGTGGGCATGTACTTCGTCGGCAGCGCAGACCTGACGGCTGGCGGTGCGACCTTCGCCGCGGTTGGACTCCCGGCGCTGAGCACCGCGATTCCCCTCGTATCGGCCAGGCCGACGGCCCCCGTCTCCATCGGACCCATGCAGGGCTTCTGCCTTGGACGGCCGTTCTTTCGCTACCTGCCGGCGGGCCAGGTGCCCGCCGCGGACGCGTCGGGTCAGCTGACGTTCACGATCGATCCAGGCGCTGTCCCCACGATCGTGGGTCCACGCGCGCTACGGTCGGGCGACTCCCTCTACGTCCAGATGTGGTACCGCGATCCGGCGATGCCCCTCGTGACGGGTCTGGGCAACGCTTTGCGAATCCAGTTCCGCTGATCCGGCGGTAGGGCACCCTCTCCATGTCCCTCCCCGACTGCCTCGCTCCCCACCGGGAACTGCCACTCGCGCTCAACCGTCCAGTCTCTCGACATCGGCGCCGTCCTCCGAATCTGGCACTTGTTCAAGAACGATGAGGTGGGCCGGACGACGCTGAAGCGCATGTGTCGCCCCATCCGGAGTCGGATGATCGACTTCGCGCACTCCGTGCTCGGCGGGAAGCCCCCGCCGGCGCTCGTCGCGTCGCCTCATCACGCGGGTCGTTGGCTGGCTGGACTGCGGCGTGCAGGCCTCACGATGTCGTGGAGACCGATTTCAGCCCGTGACCGCGTACGAAACGGAGCGCTCCAATGACTCTTCGATACCTTCGTGGTAGCGTTGCACCGCTCCAGCGAAGTGGAGTCCTCTCACTGGTTGATCACACCGTCATGCGCTATCGGCTCCGAATCGTCCCTCGCCTTCTCCCTGTGATCGTGTGTCTCGCGGGCGCAGCGGGCGCGGGGGCCGCGGGGGCCCAGGATCTCGACAGTCTTCTCGGCGACTTACGTCGAACGAAAGAATCCGAAGGCCGGGTCCTCATTCTGGAGAAGATCGCCAAGGTGCCGGCAGAGACCGCCACGCCGGATGAGGTCGTGGCTGCGCTGGAGAGGGGGCTCGAGGACGACTCCATGGGGGTGCCGGCGACCGCCGCGACGCTACTGGGCAAGCGCAAGGAAAGTGAAGCCGCGCTCCTGGCGCTGGTCGAAGCAGCCGGAGAGATGGAGAAGACCTACCAGAAGTCCGACGAGCAGCTTCAGAAGGTGCTTGCCAAGGTGCCCGAAGTCGGCGACGACGACGCCGTTCAACAGCTGGAGCGCCTGGGTGTCTTGCTAGAGGTCAAGGCCGAGTACCTGCGGGAGCTGGTTGCCTACACCAAGGCCGTTTCCGAGGCGCTTCTGGGGTGGCGCGATGACCGCTGTTCGGAGCCACTCGGCGAACTCGCGCGGCTCTACCTGTTCAGCGATGACGCGCTTCCACTGGTCGACGGACTCTTCGGGCTCGGGACCGTACCCGCGATCGGGGAAGTCGTGGCCCTGTTCGGCGAGTTGGAAGAGAAGCTCGACGAGCGCTCGAAGGCGCGCCGCAAGCTAGAGCGTGAGAGGCCCGGTCGCAAACCGAAAGGGTGGCAAGGCTCGAAAGACGCCTGGAAGGACCGGGAGAACAGCCGCATCGCTGGCGCGCTCCACCGTTTCGACGAGGCGACGGCGAAGCTCGAAGAGTGGCGCGCTCGATTCACTTCCCATGTTCAGGAAAAAGCGGCAGCCGCGGGGCTTCCCTCTCAGCCTGAATCCGTTGACGCGAGTGCCTGGCGGAACTGGTGGGGGTCTGCTCGGGCCGGCTTGCCGAAGTCGGTGAAGGGCGAGCAGGACGAGTAGCGACTTTCCAACGAGGTGGCGAGGTGCTGCATCGGTGGGGCGGGAGGGCACGGGCGAGGGCACGCTCCAGGCTGCTGTGTGGAGGTCACTCTGACGAAGTGACCGCGAGCTGAGCGTGATTCGCGCCCCGGGGAGCCGTGGGCGCGCCGGCGCATCGGGCTGGCGCCGGCGCTGGCGCAGATCATCACTCGCGAGATCGTAGGGGGCTGCCCCGCGGATCGGCCCATGCAGGCTCTCAGGGAATCAGCGCGACGCCCAGCCCGTTCGAGAAGCTGGAGCCCAGCGGAACCCCGTCACGGTGCCATGCCTGGAAGTAGAGGGTCGAGAACGGCTGTGCCGCGTAGGAGCCCGTGGGCGTCGGGATATTGCCGAGGTCGATGGCGACGTCGAAGCAACCCGAGGCGTCGGACTGCTGGACCTGGCCCGGCTGGAGGAGGCGACCGACGGGGCCCTGGATGCAGAGCTGCGTCGCTTGCCCGGCCGGGGGGAACAGCTGGGGCGCGGAGCTCACCAGGAGGTAGCCGAACACGGAAGGCGTCACGTCCCGTGCACCGATCACCAGGCTGTTCGCGGCGACCGACGTCGAGCCGCTGGCTTCGAGTCGAGTCGTCGCGCCGGTGGCATTCGGCTGTGCGAAGCTGCAGTACGTGTAGGTGACCTCCAGCGGCGCCGCGATGGCGACCACTTGCCCGGGTACGAAAATGCCGAACAGAGTGTTGCTGAGGCCTGTGGCGACGAGGTCCCCGGCTCCGTCGCCATTGAGGTCACCTGCGGCGATCAGTGCGCTTCCCAGCTGGATACGGGGGTGGGGGCCTTCGTATCGGCCAATCGGAATCCAGGTGCGCCCGGAGATCACAAAGACTCCGCCGTTGGCCGCGACCGTCGGATCGGGAACGCTCTGGAACAAGGGGGCTCCGACCGCGACATCCGGAACGCCATCCCGGTCGTAGTCGCCCACCATGGCCAGGGGCGCCTGACCGATCCAGCGGGGGAAGCGGTACTCTCGGAGCGTCGCGCCCGTCGCTGACGAGATCGCACGGAGAACCGACTGCTGGTTCGAGAACAGGCCCTCTTGATAGCTCAGGACCAGGTCATCCAGGCCGTCCCCGTCCAGGTCGATGTAGGGCTCGAGCGCGTGGATGATATGGGGGTCTGCCGGGAGGAGAGGGAGGCGCGGGAGGAACCCACCCGTTTCCGTGGAGATCCTCTCGAGGGCGATCGGACCGCCTGGGGAGGTCCTGACGGTCGTGAGATAATCCGGCAGTCCCAGGCCATCGACGTCACCGATCTCGACGGGGAAGACCCCGAAGTTCTCACCGGGGGCGCCTGCCTGCCAGCTCTGAAGCTTCGAGCCGGTCGCCGACGAGTAGAGCCCGAGCGCCTGGGTGCTGCCGTAGGGAACTTCCGAGACGAGCAGGTCGAGAAGGCCGTCTCCATCCACGTCCGTGACGCTCACCGAGGCACCGGTCCGCGAAGGGCCCGGGAGCGGCGCGGTGGCGCCGAGCGCCGCGCCGTCACGACCGGAGAAGAAGAGCTGGCGGGAGGTCACATCGGGCTCGACGAAACTACCGCTTCGGGAGGCCGCGATGTCCCTGATGCCGTCACCGTTCAGGTCATCCATCAACGACATGTGGTATCCGAAGGAACCTTCGGGATCGCCAGGATCCTGATAGGCCGTCCAGAGCAGGGCCCCTGATGCACCGGAGTAGGCACGGATCGCCCCGGACGACGCCACGCCACCCTGAAGGACGGTCTGGGTGCCTGGGGCGCTGGCCGCAAAATCCGCGACGCCGTCAGCGTCGATGTCATCGAGTGCGACCATGGCGAACCCAACACTCGTCGGCGTGGGCTGGTCGAGGATCGAATAGATTTCCGATTGGGCGGAGCTGATCGCGGCGAGGACGCCACCGCAGGCGATCGGGGCGAGTTGCGATATGCGCATGAATGGAATCTCCGGATGGGGGGGGAAGTGATGAGACCCCTGCATCCTTGCCAGCCACCGCCTGGAGGGCAAGGTGAATAATTCCGGAAATATCAAATGCCCGAAGAGTGGGCGTATCCGCGGTGGCCCGCCAAGAGCCCCGTGCTCCTGCCCGCGGACCCGATCCGTCAGGCGCCGATACTCGACCGGGGTGGAGCGCCGCCGGACCATTCGTCCAGCGTCTCGTAGAGGCGGGCCGCCGAGATCGGCTTGCTCAGGTAAGCATCCATTCCGGCCGCCAGGCAGCGCTCCGCATCCCCTTCCATCGCGTTCGCGGTCATGGCGACGATCGGAATGTGCTGGCCGGACTTGGCCTCGCGGTCGCGGATGGCTCGCGTGGCTTCGAAACCGTCCATCACCGGCATCTGACAATCCATGAGCACGAGGTCGAACGGCATCTGGCTGAGCATCGAGAGCGCCTCCTCCCCATGATTGGCGATGTCGCAGTGGAAGCCTGCACGGTCGAGCATGGCCTTCGCAAGGCGCTGATTCACCGCGTTGTCCTCGACGATGAGGATGCGCGTCTTGGAACGTTGATGCAGAGTCATTTCCGACGTCGCTGAGGTCTCCCTCGTGGACTTGACGAGTCGGATCTGGTCCTTGGGGTCATCGCTGAGGATCTCCCTCAGGCTCGACTCCAGCGAGGATTGCTTCACCGGCTTGCGGAGCTGCTCGGTGATGCCCTGCGCACGAAGCTCCTTGACCCTGCCCTGGAACGAAACGGAGGTGAGCATCAGGACAGGGACGTCCTTGAACTTCTCCATGCCGTGCAAGCGTTCCACGACCTCGAGACCGTTCATCTTCGGCATGTGGAAGTCGAGAACGAAGATGTCGGGGACTTCCTGAAGCTCGTCGACGAAGCGGACAGGGTCCCCCGAGGCGACGACCTCCATGTCCCACGACTCCAGCTGTCTCTTCAGTACGAAGAGGTTGGTCTCGTTGTCGTCGAGGCAAGCGGCGCGTTTCCCCTTCAGGAGGCCGGCGCGGGGCCGCAGTGCGGTCGCGCCGTTCGCGCTGCGCTCGAACTCCAGCGTGACGATGAACGTGGTTCCTTCGCCCTCGACGCTCTCGACGTCGAGTTCGCCGCCCATGGCGCCCACGAGTCCCTTGCAGATCGCGAGCCCGAGCCCTGTGCCGCCGAAGCGTCGCGTCGTGGAGGCGTCCACCTGGGTGAAGGCCTCGAAGAGCGCACCGATACGATCGGCAGGAATCCCGATGCCCGTGTCGCGGACTTCGAAGCGGAGCTTGGCTCGCTCGTCGCTGCACGAGACCACGCCGACGTGGAGGTGGACCTCGCCGTCTTCCGTGAACTTCAGCGCGTTGCCCAGCAGGTTCGTGAGGACCTGGCGCATGCGCGTCGGGTCGCCGACGAGATGTCCGGGAACGTCGCTCGGAAGCAGCGTGACGAGCTCGAGGTTCTTGTCCTGGTAGCGCGGCCCGAAGATGTCCCCGAGATCCTCGACGATATCCCGGAGATCGAAGTCGATGGCCTCGACCTCGAACTTGCCAGACTCGATCTTGGAGAAGTCGAGGATGTCGTTGATCAGCTCGAGGAGCTGGTCGCCGCAGCGGCGTACCGTCTCCAGCATCTCCCTCTGCTCACCGTCGAGCTCGGAGTCGAGCACCAGCCCCGTCATGCCGATCACGCCGTTCATCGGCGTGCGGATCTCGTGGCTCATGTTGGCGAGGAAGTCGGCCTTCGCGCGCGCAGCTTCCTCGGCCATCTCCTTGGCCTGGATGAGTTCGACGTTCGTGGCTTCCAGCTCCTGCGTGCGCTCCAGAACGCGCGATTCCAGCGTGAGCTGGTGCGCCTGGACAGCCTGTTCGCTCGTCTCCAGCCGGTCGAGCATGCGGTTGAACGTTTTCGCGAACGCGCCGATCTCGTCCCTGGTGTTGACGTCCACGCGCCGGGCGAGGTTGCTGTCCTCGGTGATCGCTTCGGCGGCGGCGGCCATCGCGAGGATCGGCTCCGAGATACGGCGAGAGACCCAGCGCGCCAGCGTCCAGGCCAGAACGAGACCCAAAAAGCCCACCGCCAGGGCCTCCAGCAGGCTCTGGATCATCACGGCGCGCAGCGGAGAAAGGTCGGCCTCCACCTGGATCCAGCCGAGCGTCGATCCGTCCTTGATGATGGGACGCACCAGTCGAAGCGTCGAGTCGACGGTCTCCTCGACCTTTCCCATCTGCTCCAGCACAGCGGTCTGGGCGATGCCCTCCGTCGACCAGCCTGAGAAGAATTCACCGTCGGCGTTGAAGACCCAGGCGCCCGTGATGCTCTCGTCGTTCCTGATCGCTGAGAGCGCCTCCATGGCGTAATCGTCCTGGAGGAACTCCAGCGCGGAGCGACAGTTGTATCCCGCGCTGGCCGTCGCGACCCGAACCGACTCGAGCGCGCGCCGCTTGGAGAATTGCGCGTGCCGGGTGACGAGGATGGCGGAAGTCAGGCACAGGATCAGCGTCGTGGTCCCGAGGACGGCGAAGTTGACCTTGCGGCGGATGGAGTCCTTCTTCAGCATCGCCATCGCCGCCGAGCCGACATGGGGAGGACTTCGGAAAGGACGCCCTGGTTCGTTTCGTTCCGCTCGCGATCCACTGAATCTCTGCCCGGCCTGGAAGCAGCTGTGCAGTCAACGAATGCGATGGCCGCACCCGAGGGCCCGTGGGCCCGCAGATTGGCCGGCGCAGGGCCGTTCGGGATCGAGGAGCTGGAAATCATGGATGGGGCCCCGCGAGCACGAGGAGCCATCTCAGCCATCGAGCCGATAGGGGAATCCCTTGAGGACGGACCCCGGAATTCGCGGCTCCTCCGCAGAATCCGAGCTGCTGACCCTACCCGAACTACTTCCGGACGAGGAACTGGACCTGCAGCGACTTCTCGCCGTCGATCACGGTCACGAAGTCGACTCGCCCGTCGCCGTCGAGGTCCGTCGCCCGGAACTGCCGGTCGTCCTTTCCTGCCCAGAGCGGCGCTCTCGCCGCGACGGCCGCTCCGCTCGTGGCATCCCTGAGTGCCTTCCCAGGGGCGACCGCGAAGGCATCGAGTTCGCCCAGATCGATCACGCTCTCGCCGCCGTCGTCGAGGCGATCGAGGTCTTGGATGATCACGCGTTCGATGAGTCCGTCGATGCCAGACTTGAGCGTGAGGTTCTCGAACTTCTGCTCTCCGGGAGCGCAGTTCCTGTACACCACAAGCTGCCCGTCCACCTCATCCACGACGTCGTCTTCCTGGCCGTCCCCGTCCCAGTCGATCCGGCGCGCCGGGATATCCCACTGGGCTTCCAGCTCCTTCGCGATCTCGTCGAACTCATCGAACAGCTTGAAGAGGCGCGGCACCCGGAGCCCCAGGGTGGTGCGCTTCGTCGGTTTCCTGGCGAAGAGTCCGTCCTCGTTGCCATAGGTGAACACATCGAAGTCGAGCTGCCCGGGGACGACGAGGTACTTCAAGAGCCTCGCGAGCGAGACGCGCTCTCCGCGCACGACCTGCAGGTCGGGGCGCGCGTCGCCCGTGACGTTCCGCACGAAGAAGTAGAGCACGTTGCCGCTCGCCTTCAGGACCTGGTCGGGCTTCTTCACGATGCCCGTGGCGGCGCCGCCGAGGTAGATCTTGAAGGTGCCCTCCGAGCCGATCACGAGGTCCTTCGGGAATTCGCCGTCGAGGTCTTCGACCCGCCACTGGGCGAACCCGCTCACGACGCTCAGGAGGTCGTCCAGGTCGACGTCGCTCACGCTCGCGCCGTTCTTCAGCTCGGAAAGGTCGAGCTCCCAGGTGGGCACGGCTTCGATCTCCGGGCGCGCCAGGTGGAAGGCGACCCGCTCCTCCGTCTCGCTCACGAGGTCCTGCGTCCCGTCCCCGTCCACGTCCGACATGCTGAACCACGGAACGCGGATGTTCTGGCCGAACGTCGAGGAGAGCCGATTCGGATCTCCCAGGTCGTAGTCGATCTCGGGTTCGTAGGCGACCTCGATCGGGGGCGACCAGGCGAGCGTCCCCGGGGTGCTGGCCCCGGAGGCCGTCTCGCCGGAACCAGCGGGGAGGCCGCGGTTCATGCGGAGGTGGAAGCGTCCCGGTCCAGGGAGAACGAGGTCGAGTCGGTCGTCGCCGTCGATGTCCCGCGCGAACGGGACGCGCGCGACGCCCGCCGGAAGGTACGTCGCCGTCTCGAAGAGCTTCGCGCGCTCGCTCCAGCCCGCGGCCTCGTCGAAGGTCATGGACGTGATCGACCGGCCGTCCGTGACGAGCAGCATCTCGGTCCGTCCATCGCCGTCCAGGTCCGCCAGGTCCCAGCCCACGTTCGCATCGACCCACGGAAAGAGGGTTCCCGTCTCCGCATAGACGCCGGAAGGACGCAGCTGGCGCACCAGCACGCCACTGCCGTCGATGCGTATCAGCTCGAGCGCGCCGTCCCCCGTGAGGTCGCGGAGCGCCAACGTGACGCCGCGGCGGCTCACGCTCACACGCGTTTCCGTGAACTCGACCACGCCGTCGATGGTGGACGTGGCCCCGGCGGCCGCCGCGGACAGCCCGAAAAGTGCGCAGCCGGCGCTGAGGAACGACGTTCCCCTTGGCTTCGATGGCCCCATGATCAGCGCTCCTGGGAAAGGTAGACGGTCAGGATGGACTCGGACCCGCTCACGATATCGCCGAGCCCGTCCCCGTTCAGGTCCACGACGGAGAGCGAAGTGACGGAACCGCGCGACGAGTACTTCTTCCAGTAGCCGTCGTCGATCGACCAGGAGTCACCGCTGAAGAACGATGATTCCTTGCGCAGACGACGGACGCCCAGCTCCCCCGCGAGGTTCACCTCGACGAGGTCCGCGACTCCATCGCCGCTGCAGTCCATCTTGAGCACGCGGTTCGCGAGCACCGCGGCCACACCTTCCTCGTCGAAGGTCTGCGACTGCTTCAACGCCGGCCGGCGCGAGAACGTGCCGTTCTTCTCCCCGAGGTACATCAGGTGGCTATAGGTGAACTCGAGGCCGGTGACCGTCTCCAGCATCGTCGGCAGCTCGAAGCTACGGAGCGCGAGGTCCGGTCGCCCGTCCCCGTCCACGTCGGTGACGGTCGCGCGCAGCTCGGCGGCCGTGAAGCGGAGGACCTGGTTCGGCTTCTCCGGAAGGAGCTGATCCTTCCCGGACAGCATCACGTAGATACGCCACTCGGCGTTCTCGAAGCCGTCGACGTCTTCGCTCCAGATTCCGAGGATGTCGAGCCTGCCATCGCCGTTGATATCGACGAGGCGCATCGCAGCCTTCGTATTGTCATGGGTCAGGTAGTCGGGCACGGTCTCGACCCGCGAGGGCTCGCGGGGGATCCCACCAGGACCCGAGAGGTGAACCCGCAGCTGTTTGCCGTCGAGCAGCAGCATATCCCGCCTGCCGTCGCCATTGACGTCCACGAGCGCGGGCGCCTGGATGCGAAAGCTGTCGTCGACGAGGCTCTGGGTGGATCCGGATCCGAGGAACGGGCGGAGGCTGTCGCCGACCGTCGCACTCAGGCGCACGCGGCGCTGCCGCCCGTCACGCTTGGCCTCGGCGGCCCGACGCTCCTGGTCCTCCGGGTCGTTAGGAGCCGAGTCCGACGTCCCCTGGAAGGTGCTCAACGCGCGCCACGGCAGCTCCCCGTCCTCGGCCGGGGCTGCCGCGGGCCGCGGACCGAAGATCCGGAAGCCTCCGCGCTGGGGGAGGAGCAGAAGGTCCGACCCGTCCTCGGCCTCCAGCACGTAGTTCCAATACGGCAGCTCGCGCGGACTGGGAACATCGTAGAGAAGATCCATCTCGCAGAGCTTCCGGATGTTCCCCTTGTACTCGGAGAGGCGCGGATCGAAGGACCACGCCCCCTGGCGAGTGAGCAGCACGAGTTCGTTGCCCTCGAGATCAGGCCGCACGTCGGCGATCGTCCAGGCGATGATGTCCTTCAGGATCGGGATCGTCCGAAATGGCTCCGGTTCGATCGCCTTCGCCGTCATCCGGTGGAAGCGCAGCTCGCGCTCCCCGCGGTCGGTTCGGACGGCCAGGCCGAGCTCCTTCGGGCCGTCGCCCTCGATGTCGACGAACTGCCAGTCGAGCAGCGAGCCATCGATGCGCACCGACGCATCGATGTAGGAGGCATCCAGGGAAGTCGTGGCGCCGGAAGACGCGCCTGACGACGCGGCGAGGCCGAGCGCGAGGAGTGAAGTGAAAGGGATCATTCGTCGAGCGCTCCGACGCCACTGGACCACTGGAAGAAGCGCAATACGGTCCAGTTCTTCTCCGATCCCTCGCGCTGGTAGCGGAAGAGCGAGATGAAGTAGAGATCGAGGAGGACGAAGCTCTCGCGGGTCCGGTCGGCCGCGGCGTCGTAGGTCGCGAGCACGGGGACGGAGAACCGCGTGAGTCGCCGCCCTTCGTCCTGGAGCGTGATCTCGACCTCCGACTCCCTGCCCGTTCCAGGCGCCTCCACGCGCAACTCGACCGTCTCGCCGGGCGATCGACCGATCAGTCGTCGGACGAGCCCGCGACCCGAGACGATCCGCTGGTCGTCCAGAGCGATCACGCGCGTACCGAGCGGAAGATTCCCGACCGGCCCGTCTTCGGCTCTGGCCACGAGCACCGCCCCGTCGTTCGTTCCCCAGGCGCCGCGCGTGCGGGCTGGGTCGAGGACGTAGGCCTCTTCGGCCATGGGATCACTCGCCGAGCCGCCGCCCTTCAGCGTGATGGTGACGTCGAAGACGGTGTCCCCGCGCTGCATACCGAGGGTGACCTGATCGCCGCCCTTCGCGGAGCCTAGCAGCGCAGCGAGGTCGCTGGGCGTCGCCACGCTCGTTCCATCGAAGGTCAGAAGCACGTCGTCCACGCGAACGCCCGCCGCCATCGCGGGCGAGCGCTCTATCACGGAGTGAACGCGCACGCCCGGATCGAACGACAGCTCTTCGAGGGAACCGGAATCGTTCTCGCGAACGTCCAGCCCGAGGAAGGCGGTGCTGTCCACGGTCGGGATCGCCCACTCGAGCGTCTCCGGCAGCGGGTCGGGGATCGAGCGATCGGGGGCGGACTGGCAGGCGCCGAGGAGCGCCAGCGGGACGGCGATAAGAGCGGGTAGGAGGGACCTACCGCGTGGGAGCGAAGAGGGAGTCATCGGCGCTCATCGTGGGGGAGTGCGCCTTCAGGTTCCAGCACGCGGTCGATTCGATTCCTGTGAAGGCGAACGATCTCTCATCCGGCGCGGCCCTCTCCCCGGGAACGGCGCCTCTAGATCGGCCGTTTGCGTAGCGCCAGGGCCGCCAGGGCCACGAAGACGACCGCCTGGATCGGCGGAAGAACGGTGCCCATGTTGATCACGGCGTCCGGGAGCCCCGCGTCCGAGTAGGCGCGGGCAAACCCGCTGAGTTCCTTCATGGCGGAGCCGTCGGCGAACGTCGGCGCGTGCGTCGCGAAGACGTAAAAGCGGCCTTCCCCGGCGTCTTCCTTGAAGACATCCCAGAGCAGGATCGACGCCAGCGAGCCCGCCAGCGCGAGGACCGGCCCGCGGGAAAGGCTGGAGATGAGAAGGCCGAAGGCGTGCACGGCGACGAGTCCCGCGGCCACGGGCCTGAGGGACCGCATCATCTCGGCTCGAACCTCGGCGCCCTGGAAGATCGTGAAATCGGACTCCACGAGGTCGCCGAAGTCGCCGCCGACCCCCAGCGTCGCGAGGTAGGCGCCGAGGCCGGAGAGCGCGATGATGAACAGAACGAGGATCGGGCCGAGCAGCGCTCGCCCGACGACTGCGCCGCTTCTGGAAGCCGAGCGCGTCACGGCGAGCCGCAGGACTCCGGTCTCCCGGTCTCCGGCGATAGCTCTGGCCGACTGAACCAAGAGCAGCGCGGTCCCGAGCATCAGGCCAGCGCGCCAGCCATCGACCAGCATGGCCCAGCCGGTGCCCTCGGTCAGGCCGATCTGGTCCTGGCCACTGGCGGCGCGTTCGATCGCCTTGGCCCGCGCGGCGAGGCCAGCCGCCCAGACGCGCAGCGCCGGCACCAGTGCCAGAAGCACGCCTGCCACGAACCCGGTCCGTGATGTACAGAGACGCACGAACTCCGCGCGCAGAACCCGAAGTGCGCCGCTCACGCCGCACCTCCCGATTTCGCGGTCGCCGCGCGCGCGCGGCGCCGCTCGTCGACGAGCGCTTCGAACGAAGCCTGAAGCCCCATGCGCTCCTGGGCAAAGTGCAGGAGCCCCGCCCCCGATTCGGTGAGGGCGCTCGCGATCTTCTCCCCCGGGGTCCCGGGCGCGTGGATGCGCCAGGTGCCGTCCGGGTTCTCGACGAGTTCTCCGAGTCCTGCAAGGCCCTTCGCGGCGGCCTCGGGTTTTTGAACCTGGATCTGCCACGTGCCTGGCTTGCCGAGGTAGTCCTCCAGCGGGGCTTCCTTCACCACCTCTCCGTCCAGGATCACCGCGGCGTGGGTGAGGATCTCCTGCATCTCGTGGAGCCTGTGGCTGGAGATGATCAGCGTCTGGCCGTCGGCCTTGAGTTCCTCCAGTAGGCGCAGCATGCCGCGCACGCCCATGGGATCGAGGCCGGAGAGCGGCTCGTCGAGCACGATGAGTTCCGGCTGGCCCATGATCGCGCCCGCGATGGCGAGGCGTTTCTCCTGGCCGAGGGACAGGCCGCCGGAGCGTCGCTTCTCGAAACCCGCGAGACCGACGCGTTCCAGCGCATCGCTCATCTGCCGACCGCCACCATGGCCGCGAAGCCGCGCCTGGTAGCGCAGGTTTTGCCGGATGGTGTGCCCGCGGAGCAGCGCAGGGACATCGAAGACGCAGCCGACCTTGCCCTTCGTTCGATGGAGCTTCGTCGCGGGCTCTCCGAGCACGCGACACTCACCGCCGGAGGCCGACAGCAGGCCGAGGGCGCAGGAGAGCGTCGTCGTCTTGCCCGAGCCGTTCGGGCCGAGCAACCCGTACATCTGGCCGCGCTCGACCGTTAGATGAACGTCGCGAACCGCCACGGTTGACCCGTAGCGCTTCCAGAGTCCGCGGACTTCGAGTGCTGCGCTCATCGAATGCCCCGCGCCCTGGAGTCGCCGCGCCTGCCTTTCCCTCTTTGCATGGACGCAAACTACCGAGTCCGAGCCTGATGAGTCCACGGAGTCCGCTCAAGAACGGCGTTCGGGTGGGAATCCCCTCTTTGCGAGGGACCAAACGGTGAACCGGGTGCAACCCTGAAGCCCCCCGTGGCTAGCCGGAGAGGACGGCCGGTTCTCCGGTCGTTTCGGGCGCCCCGTCGTGGGAGGATGGCGGGGTGCTCTCTACTACCTCACGGTCTGCGAATCCTTCCGTCCCGGGGAGTCGCCGCGGAAGGAGGCCGACGCGTCGGACTCCCACCAGGCCTTCCAGTCCGACGGACGACCTCGGCCTGGAGTCTGTCCTGTGGTCAGCGCCAGTGCACCCAGGAAGGCCCGGCGCTCGACCGAGATCGTGGCGGTTTCGAGGCTGATCACGCTCGCGCCCAGCACGGACCCCTCGAGCAGCGTGTTGATCACCGGGTCCGCGATACTGGAACGCGCCGCCACCTCCACGTCGAAGTCCTGGACGTAGGCGCGCTGGGTGCCGATGAAGATGTAGCCGCGCGGAGGGCGCTGACTGCCTCCGGAGCTTCCCTGGGCGAACAGCGTCAAGGCGCGATCCATCAGCGGCTCCACGAACACCGAATCCCGCGTCGAGCCGAGGGCCTCGGCGGCCCGCGTTCGAACGGTGGAACTCTTCGACCCGAGCGCTTTCACGAGCGGGCCGCAGACCTCCGCGGAACCCATATCCGCGAGGCCGAGCGCGGCGCTTCGACGGACCTCGACGGAAGGGTCGTAGACGGAATGGAGGAGCAGAGCGCGCGGGTCCTCGGTCGAGAAGAGCCTGCCCATGGCGAGGGAGGCGAAGCTGCGTCGTCCTGTTTTTCTGGAGCGCAGGTCCTCGTGCAGCGCCGCCAGCAGCTCCCCGCGCGGCGCGGCCGTGGCGAGTCGTTCGACGATGGCCTCCGCCACCAGATGGGACCCGCGCGATCCGATCTCGCGCAGCTCCTCCAGCTCGTTCTCGGCCCCGCGCTCCGGCAAGCCAGCCACGAACCTGGCCACCTGACCGGCGGCGACCATCCGCAGATCGAAGTCGCGCGGGAATTCCTCCACGAGCCTGTCTCCGAGCTCGAACGCTTCTTTCAGCAACCCCGCGCCGAGGGTCCACTCGAGCAGGTCCGCAGGCTCGAGCCCGTCCTTCTTCTTGCGAGCATCGAGTTCATCCAGGAGTTCGGATTCCAGGAACACGGATTCGACCGCGGCGGAGGGAACGTCGGTCCAGCCGCGCTCGAGCTTGACCTGCCACTGGCCCTCGTCCGTCATCCGGCTCTTCCCGCGCAGAATTCCGCCCCCGGTCGTCTGCAGAATGCGGCGTCGAGCCGGTTCCGGGCGTTCGTTCGAGACCGGAGCGTTCGGCTCCTGGCGGTCGAGCGTGGCCCAGCTGGGGAAGGAGCCCGAAAACGGGCCCGCGGTCAGGACGAGGGCGAGGGCGGTGTGGAGCATGGCGACATTCAGGCGCTTCTGGGATGGGGCAGCCTGGGGTGGACCAGAGATAGCCCTCATGCGCTCCTTCGTAACGATCTGTCTCTCAATCCGGCGCAAAATCGACGGGTGCCGGTCCCCAGACGAAAGCACCGAACTCCGCGGTCGAGCGAACGGGCAGACCCCTCCGCTCCAGTTCTTCCCGCTGAACCGGAGGGTCGCTTCCGCTGACCCAGACCTCACGTGGCTGGAGGTGGTCCAGGAGCCAGCCGAGATGGCGGGTGGCCGAGCCGTGGTGGGGCAGCAGCAGGGCGTCCACGGGCCCCGGTTCCAGGTGGGCCGGAGTGGACCCCGTCGCGTGCAGCATGGCCGCCAGCCCGTGACCCTCGGCGTCGCCGGACAGAATGACCCGCCAGGTCCGTCCGTCTTCGGCCCCCTTCGGCGGCGTCCAGCGCACGTCCAGCATGCTGGAGCTCTCGTTGCTGTCGAAGTCTCCGCCGTGAACCGCGAGAATCTGGAGCGCCGCCCGCCGATCGGTCACGCGCTGCACCCCGGGGCGAAGGGGGATTCTCCTGATTCCCGCCAAGGGGTCGGCGTCCACGCCAGTTGCCTCCTCCAGGGTCGGACGCGGCCCCACCCAGGCTCGAGCAGGCCAGCGCCGGACGATCCAGGGCAACGCGCCCGCGTGATCCGAGTCGTCGTGGGAGAGCGAGATGCAAAGGCGTCCGACGTCCAGCGATCGGAGGAGCGGCGCGACGGCGCTCCGGGCGACGCCGACACGGTCGCGGGAGCCCGCGTCGACGATCCAGGTGGGTTCCCCGGGCGCGCGCACGACGACGGCCGTCCCGTTGCCGACGTCGAGCACATGCACCTCCAGCCCCCGGGCCCGGGCCATGGGACGCTCCATACCCGTCGTGAGCCCGGTGTCGGGGAGCAGCGCCAGCCCGTAACCCACCGCGCCGAGGCGCAGCCAGAGCGCGGAGCGCCGCGCCGCTCCGCGCAGGCCCACGAGGCAGAGTAGCGACGAGCCGCCGAGCCAGAGCAGCGATCGATCAGGAAGCGGAAGAGGCGACCAGGGCACACCATCCGCCCAGCTGAGGAGGGCGAGCATCCGTTCGGCGGCGTGGGCCAGCGCCCGGAGAAGTGCGTCTTGCAGCTCGGCCGTCGCCCACGACCCGGGGAGCGCCGCCACGGCCAGCCATGCCCAGCCTCCCACCACCAGCACGACGAGGGGCAGGAATGCCAGGGGCGTCGCGACCATCCCGACGGGGCTGAACTCGCCGAACCGGGTCCAGACGACCGGGAGCGTCGCCATCGAGGCCACGATCGAGGTGCCGAGAGCGATCGCCGTCGCGCGCATCCCGCGCAGGCAAATCACGCGCAGCCACGGGGAACGTCGCCGTCCGGAGGGCCACGTCGGTCGCACGTCGCCTCCGCCGGGGAAGAGGCCGAGAATGCGCCGTGAGGCAGGCGAAGCAGCGGCGATGAGGGCGGCGGTGGCGAGGTACGAAAGCTGAACCCCTGCGCGCAGGGGCGCGATCGGGTCGAAGGCGATCTCTGCCACCATGGCGACACCGACGAGGTTGAGCCCCAGGGCGCGGCGGCGAAAGCGGGGCGCCAGCGACGCGAGCGCCAGGGCCATCGCAGCGCGCGCCGCGGGCGCGCCCTGCCCCGCCAGCGGGATGAACGCCAGCGCGAGCGCGGCCGCAGGTAGGGCGGGTGAAGGGCGCCAGGTTCGACCTGTGAGCGCGGAGAGGAACGCCGCCACGGCACAGAGACATCGCGCCATGGGGAGCGCGATGATCACGCCGAGGATGCCGACGTGAAGGCCGGAGAGCGCCAGCATGTGTCGCGTTCCGGTCCGCGTGAACAGGTCGGCGATCCCCTGCGGAAGGTGTCCGGTCTCGCCGAAGAGCAGCGCGGAGAGGAGCCCGGAGAGAGCCGGCTCTCCCTTGTCGCCGAGTTCGTCGAGGCGCTGAACACCCGAACGGCGAAGGTCCCGCAGGATCGCGGCCCCCGTCAGGTCACGCCCGGCGGATCCAGGACGAAGCCGAACGATCTCGTCGGCCAGGGGTTCCCGTGGCAGAGGCCGGTCCTCGCGCGGGAGGTCGCGACTTCGAGCCCAGCGCCGCTCCATCGCCGTGGGCAAGATCGCGATCAGGTCACCGTCCCCGAGCGCGCCTTCGGTGGCGCGCAGATTCGACTCCACGGCCAGCCCTGGTGCATCGCTCGCGGGCGCGGCGAGGCTCCAGTCGATCTCCCCCCGTCTGCCGAGGTGCCTGTGATCCCGCACGACTCTCCCGACGCGCCATTCGCCGGCTCTGGCGGCGGCCTCTGGCGATGCGGCCGAGCGCGCGGCAACGGGTGCGATGCCCGCGCGACCCGCAGCTGCCAGCGCGAGGATCAGGAGCCACGTCCGCGTCCGGCGCGCGCGGGCCTTCGGTCGCGAAGCCCAGGCGGCGAGGAGCCCGAGCGCGAGAACCATCGCCCAGTTCTGCCAGTCGAGCCAGTTGCCCACACCCGCCAGTCCGATGCCGTGCCCCAGGGCGGCGGCGCACGATAGAACGCCGGCCACGCCGAGGGCGGGGACTTCGGTCGGCGCCCGTCTTTCGGAGAGTGGCTCACGTGAGACGGGCGCGGCGGACTCGGGGGTGGAAGGGAGATCCATACCAACGAGGGACCGCGCCACGGTGGCGCCGGTTGCGGATAGGATCTGCGGCCATGAGCAGCGCCCACGAACGACACGCCGTCTTCCCCGGAACGTTCGATCCCGTGACCTTCGGGCACCTGGACCTGATCCAGCGAGCGGCCCGGCTCTTCGATCGGCTCACCGTCATCGTCGCGGCGCACCATGACAAGCGGCACGTCCTGTCGGTCGAAGAGCGCCTCGAGCTGCTCCGCGGCGCGACGGCGGGCCTCGAGCACGTGGACATCGTTGCCCTGGATGGTCTCCTCGTGAACGGGGCGAGGTCCCTGGGCGCGACCGCCATCGTCCGCGGGATCCGGAGCGCCGCCGACCTCGAGTACGAGCGCCAGCTCGCGCTCACGAACCGCGCCATGGCCTCCGACATCGAGACGGTTCTTCTACTCTCGTCGTCCCAGCACGCCCACGTCTCCAGCACTCTCGTCCGGCAGATCGCCCGCCTCGGCGGGGACCTGACGCCCTTCGTCCCGCCGTCCGTCATCGACGCGCTGGCGGGCCGATTCGAGGACTGACGCCCGCCCTTCCAGTATCACCTTTTCCAGTCGACCCACCGAAGCCCCATGACCAACGAACGCCAGGCCGTCTCGACCCTCAACGCTCCCAGCGCCATCGGCCCCTACCACCAGGCGATCATCGCCGGCGGCATGGTGCATTGCTCCGGCCAGATCGCCCTGGACCCCGTCTCGATGGAGATCGTCGAAGGGGGCGTCGCCGAGCAAACCGTTCAGGTGATGAAGAACCTGGAGGCCGTCCTGGAGGCCGCCGGGTCGAGCCTGAAGCGCGCCGTGCGCTGCACGATCTTTCTCGCGGACATGAACGACTTCGGCGTCGTCAACGAGATCTACGGGCGGGCCTTCGAGGGCGTCGAGCCGCCCGCGCGCGCCACGGTCGAGGTGAGCCGACTCCCGAAGGACGTCCGCGTCGAGATCGACTGCCTCGCGCTGGCCTGAGATCCGGGATGGGCCTGAAACCCGGCAGGGGCGTACCCCTGGCCCGGTTTGGGCTCGATGGGAGGAGCGGTCCGGCCTCCTGCTCGCTACCCTCTCCGGCATGAGCGTCTCCTGTGGAATCGTCGGGTTGCCCAACGTCGGCAAAAGCACCCTTTTCAATGCCCTGACCGCGGCCGGTGCCCAGGAGGGGAACTTCCCCTTCTGTACCATCGAGCCCAACGTCGCCGTGGCCGCCGTCCCGGACGAGAACCTGGAGACGATCCACCGCTACATCAAGACGGATCGGGTCCTCCCGGCGTCCGTCAAGATCGTCGATATCGCGGGCCTGATCGCGGGCGCGTCGAAGGGGGAGGGGCTCGGCAACAAGTTCCTCTCGAACATCCGTGAGACGGACGCGATCATGCACGTCGTGCGCTGCTTCGGCGGCTCGAAGGTCGTGCGCGAGGAGCCGGTCGACCCGATCAAGGACATCGAGGTGATCGAACTCGAGCTGGCGCTCGCGGACCTCGACACGGTCGATAAGGCCATCGACCGCGTCTCGAAGAAGGCGCGCTCCGGGGACAAGGAGCACGTCGAGATGAAGGAGCTGTACGAGCGCGCGAAGGTGATGCTCGAGAACGGCGATCTTCTGCGCGCGGCACCGTGGACGGAGCGCGAGCGGTCGCTCTTGAAGCCGCTCTGCCTGATGACGACGAAGCGGATGCTCTACGTCGCGAACGTGACGGACGATGACCTCGACGGCAAGTCGGACTACGCCCAGGCCGTCGCGAAGCGCGCCGCCGAAACCGGCTCCGAGTGGATCCCGATCTGCGGCGACATCGAGTCCGAGCTGCGGAACATGGAGGACGAGGAGCGCGATGCGTTCATGGAGGACCTCGGGATCACGGAGCTGGGTCTCAGCCGTCTGATCCAGGCGACCTACAAGCTGCTCGGCCTGCAGACCTACTACACGGCAGGGGTCAAGGAGATCCGTGCGTGGACGGTCCACGAGGGCTCGAAGGCCCCGCAGGCGGCGGGCGTCATCCACACGGACTTCGAGAAGGCCTTCATCCGCGCGGAGGTCTTCTCGGTGCCGGATCTCGTGCAGTTCGAGTCCGAAGCGGCGATCCGAGCGGCGGGCAAGCTGCGCACCGAGGGCCGCGATTACGTGATGCGCCCCGGGGACGTGTGCCACTTCCTGATCGGGAAGTAGCTTTATTTGGCGGTACCGTACCGGGTTCGAATCCGCCACCTTTCGACCCCTCGATGAATCGCGCATCGGCTTGGCCGATGCGCGATTCATCGAGGGGTCGAAAGGTGGCGGATTCGAACCCGGTACGGTACCGCCAAATAAAGCCAATCAGCTACCGAACGTGATCCTCACCCCATCGGTGAAGTTCGACGTCGGGAAGCCGAGCAGCGAGTCCCGGTGCCAGGCCTGGAACGACCACGACTCACCGACCGCCGCGGGCACGAGACCCGTCGGCTGCGGGATCGCCGTCACGTCGATCGTCAGGCTGAAGCTGCCCGCCGCTCCGGAGTCCTGGATCTGACCCGGGCCCACGTAGCGGCCGATGGCACCGCCGAGGCACAGGTTGCCCGTGCTTCCCGCCGGATTCGGCGTGAACCCGCGCTGTCGGCTGGCGATGAAGAAGCCGAAGGCGTTCAACGGAAGGCGGCTCGCCACCAGCGTCACGTCGTTCGCCGCCAGGCTCGTCGAACCCGTGGCGTCCAGGCGCCCGGTCACCCCGGTGGAGTTGGTGGCCACCGGATCGCAGAACACGATGCCGAGGTTCGTCGTGAACTCGAAGGCTCCCATGTCGATCGGCGCACCCGGGCCCGTGTTCGCGGTGCCGGGCTCGTCGAAGACGCGGCGCGCTCCGTCGAAGTCGGCGGCGAAACCCGCGGGGATCGGGCCGGTGTCGCCCGCGTCGATGGCGGGCGAGGGGAGCGCGAGGCGGAAGTCACCGTTCGCCAGGTCGACGAAGTTCGGGTCGGTCGCCAGGTTGCCCGCGCCGCCGGCGAAGCCGCCCTCGACGATCGAGTACGTCACGTTCGCGGCCGAGTTCACCTGGTTGGCCGATGCCTGGGCGCCGCCCGGACCTTCGTTGTCCCAGAGGATGCAGTTCGTCGCGTTGACCGTGGCGCCCTGGGAGCGGATGCCGCCCTGGGCCTGGGTCGTCGAGGAGTTTCCGACGATCGTGCAGTTGGCGATGCGCGTCGTGCCGCCCGAGCCGACCCAGAAGGCGCCGCCGCCCGAGCTGCCCGTCGCCACGTTGCCGACGAAGACGCTGTTCACGACGGTCGCATTGGCCGTCGAGAAGATTTCGAGCGCGCCGGCGCGCGCCGCCTGGTTACCCTCGAAGTAGCAGCCGTCGAACACGATGGGGCCGCCGCCGGCGATGTCGAACGCGCCGCCGAACGAGCCGCCGCGGTTGTCGATGAACGAGCAGCCCTCGAAGCGCGGGGCCGAGCCGTTGACGTAGCCCGCGCCGCCGCCGAAGGTGCAGCTGTTGTCGATGAACACGCAGTTCCGGATCGTCGGCGAGACGCCGCCGGTGCAGAGGATTCCGCCCCCGCGGTCGTTGCTGCTGCCGCCTCCGTTCGCGTTGCCGCCCTGGAGCGTGAACCCGTCGAGGATGGCGGTCGAGTTCGTGCCGCCGGTGCGAACGACGTGGTAGGCGTTCTCGGCGCGCGAGCCGCCCGTGGCGTCGTCACCCGCGAGGTCGGCCGAGAGAATGCTCACGGCTGTGCCGAAGGCCGGGCGCCCGTCGGGCGACGTCTCGCCGCCCGCGAAGCCGCCGAAGATCCGCACGTCGTTGGCGAGGCGGAAGGAGGTCGCCCGCGCGCCGACGGCGGCCGGGACGTAGGTGCCGTCGGCCACGAAGATGTCGTTGCCGGGGACGGCGATGGCGAGGGCGCTCTGGAGGGCGTCCGGGCCCTGGAAGGCGTTGCTCCAGGAGGAGCCGTCGTTGGCGCCGGTCGTGAGATTCGCGTCCGCGAAGAGCGTCTGCGCGGAGGCCGTCGAGGCGAGGAAGGTGGCTGCTACGGCAGCCAGGGCGAAGCGGGCGGTCATGGAAGAGAGGCGGAGAGTCGGCCTGGGGTTCCTGAGACGGTCGGATGAGTGGGGCGCGTGGCGCCCGCGATGCGACCATTCAAACGCCTGGGGCGCACGAGCGGTTCCCGAGAGCGAAGAGAATGGGGGCGGGCTTCCCCGGAGGCGCTAATCTGTTCGCTCATGCGACCCAAGACGCTCCTTCTCGCGACACTCGCCGCGATTCTCGCCGGGGGGCTTCTGTTCCTGCTGCCGGGGGCGCCTGGATCCGGCGGCGCGGGTCCCGTGACGGTGGGGCCCGCGGGTGCGTCCGTCACCGTCGAGTCGAGCGAAAACGTGCCGCTGGAGGGCCTTTCCAGCGCGCGAGAGCACCTGGTCGTCGAGCCCGCGCGGGCGACGACAGCGGATCCTCGATCGCCGACGCCCATGGGCCTCGACGGCTTCGCCCAGGTGGACCTCATCGTCCTCGATCGCGACGGCGCTGCGCTTCTGGGGAATGCCGGGTCATTGCCGCCGGCGGAACGCCACTGGATCCGTCCCGTCCTGGGACGCGGCCATCCTCCGGCCCACCGCGAGAAGCTGCCGGCGGAATCCCTGGTCGAACTCGGCTCGCTACCCCAGCGCGTCAGTCGCCGGACGGGCTGGCTCGACTCCTTCCAGCGTCCCTCCGGCGAGGTCTTCGTCGCCCTCGTGTTCGGGGACTACACGGTCGTATCGGAGCCGGTCGACCCTGGCGCCCGCGAGGTCGTTCTGATCTCGGACCTCGCCGAGATCGAGGGCATGTTCGCTCGACTGGAGGGCCGGCTGCCCGGGATGGCCCAGGCGTCCACGCTGGTGCGCGCTCGACCGGAAGCGCGTCCGGGTCCCTGGCCCGGCTACCACATCCCGGCGGTCGAGGCCGTGGGCGAGGGGGACCGGTTTCAGGTGTCGCTCCTCCCGCCGGGCCACGTGACCCTGCTCGTTCGTGGCGAGGCGTCCGCGCTCCAGCCCGCCCTCTTCGCGGCCAAGGAAGCGAGCGGACTCAGCGCGATCTCGCGCGGCGCGACCGTTCCGGACGTCGACCAGTGGAAGCTTCGCCTCGGCGTGTTGCAAAAACTCGACCTTCCGATCGCAGACCTCGAGATCGAACTCTTCCCCGGCGAGTCGCGCGATCTCGGTGTGCTCTCCCTGCCCCGCGCCGCCGCGGCGATCCTGGAGCTCAGCGACGACAAGGGGCGACCCGTCGATGCGACGAGCGTCGACGTGATGGTGCTCGGTGAGTCGAGCGCCGCCGCGCCCGTTTCGACGTGGACCTTCGAGTCGACGGCCTGCCTCTATCCGCTGCATCCAGAGCCCAGCGAGCTGATGGTGGTCCAGGGTGATCTCGGCGCGCTGGTGAAGCTCTTTCCCGCGTCGCTGAGCGCGAACGAGGGCACCACGGCTGTGCCGGTCCGGCTCACGCCGCTCGGCGTCGTGGCTCTGCCCGAACCCGGGCTCGGCGCGCCCGAGCCCGAACTCTGGACCGCGGAGCGCCGCCGCGTCCAGAACGACCCGCGCTGGGTGGGGAGCACCTACCTCGATCACGAGATCCGCGGGCGCACGCTGGCGGTGCCCGCGGGCGCGTACCTGGCTCGGATCGGAGCGCAGGGCGATCTCGCTGCGGTGACGGTTCGCTCGGGTGAGGTGCTCGACCTCCGGGGGGACGGCCGATGACGGCTCGCCCGAAGGAACCGATCGCCTACCGCCTGGCTCCATGGATCGCGGCGGCCCTCGCGCTCTTCGTCGTGGCCCGGGTCCTGGGTCCGGTCGTCGAGGACTCGGACGCTTCCGCCGTTCACGGCGCGCCGCGAACGCTCAGGCTCGGCGCTGCGGCCAGTCTCTCCGACGTCATGGAGGAGGCCGTCGCGCGCTGGAACGAGGCGACCGGTGATGAGGTGGAAGTCGTCACCGGCGCGAGTTCGACGCTCGCCCGTCAGATCCAGAACGGCGCGCCCTACGACGTGTTCGTCTCCGCCAACGCCGCGTGGATGGAGACGCTCGTTGCAGAGCGGCTCGCCGGTGCCGCAGACGTTTCCGTGATCGCGGAGAATCGGCTCGTGGTGATCACGCGACTCGCGCGCGGCGAGGCCCTGGGCGATCGCGCGCAGCCCTTCGATCGTTCCCTCTTCACCGATGCGTTTCCGAAGGCGCGCTGGGCGCTCGGCGATCCTGCGCACGTGCCGGCTGGCATGTACGCGAAGGAAGCGCTCGTCGCGCTGGGGGCCTGGGAAGCGCTGGAGCCCAGGGTCGTACCCGCGTCCGACGTGCGCGCGGCGCTCCGCCTCGTCGAGCGCGGCGAGGTCGAGTTCGGCATCGTCTATCGAACCGATGCGGCGCAGAGCGCGCGGGTCACGGTCGTCGCCGACGTGCCCTCGGATCAGCACACGAAAGCCGGCGTCCTGGTGGGCCGCATCCGTGACTCCCAGCCCGGAGCGGAGCTCCTCCTGGCCTGGTTGCGCGGCCCCACGGTGCGCGCGCTCCTGGAGTCCCGCGGCTTCGGCGTCGACGATCTCTGATGCCAGGCCTTCAGCCGGAAGAGTGGGAGGCGCTGCGCCTCTCCCTGCGCGTGGCGAGCACGGCCACCGCCCTCGTGGCGGTGCCGGGGATCGCTCTGGGCTGGCTGCTGGCGCGCAAGCGCTTCCCGGGCCGCTTCCTCGTCGACGCGCTCGTGCATCTTCCGCTCGTGCTGACGCCCGTCGTCGTCGGTTACCTGCTTTTGCTGCTCGTCGGCCGCCGCGGCCTTCTGGGCGGCGTGCTCGACGCGATCGGGATGCCCCTGGCCTTCACCACCGGCGGCGCGGTTCTGGCGGCGGCCGTGATGGCGCTGCCGCTGATCGTGCGCTCGGTGCGGACCGCCATCGAACTCGTGGACCCGGGGCTGGAGGACGCAGCGGCCGTGCTGGGCGCGGGGCCCTGGCGACGCTTCCGCACCGTGACGTTGCCCCTTGCCATGCCCGGCGTCGTCGCCGGGCTCGTGCTAGGCTTCGCGCGCAGCGTCGGAGAATTCGGCGCCACCATCACCCTCGCGGGCAGCATCGCCGGGGAAACGCGCACGCTGCCGCTCGCGATCTTCGGCGCCCTCCAGAGTCCCATGGGGGAGGACGCCGCGGTTCGCTTGACGCTGCTCTCGGTGGCGCTCTCTCTCTCGGCCCTCCTGCTCTCCGAGTGGTTCCTCCAGCGCATGCGCGTTCGCGGGGAGAGGCCATGAGCGAGGTACCTCTGCTCTCCTTCGAATGCCACCTGCGGCGGCCGGGCTTCCAGCTCGACGTGAGCGTGTCCGGTGAGCGCAGCCTCGGGCTCTTCGGCCCGTCAGGGGCGGGCAAGTCCACGCTGCTCCAGGCGCTGGCGGGTCTCACGGGCGCCGACTCGCTGCGGATCGAACTCGGCGGCGAGGTGCTCGTCGACTCCGGCTCCGGGCTCGTTCCCCCGGTGCATCGCCGGCGGGTCGGGATCGTCTTCCAGGAGCACCGTCTGTTTCCGCATCGAACCGTCGAGGCGAATCTGCGCTACGGAGCGGCGCGCATGGCTCCCAGCCGCTGGTCCGGGGTCGTCGAGATGCTCGGTCTGGGGGACCTACTCGGTCGTCGGCCGGCCCTCTGCTCGGGCGGCGAGCAGGCGCGGATCGCGCTGGGTCGAGCGCTCCTCGCGGAGCCGAGAGTGCTTCTCCTGGACGAGCCGTTCGCTGCGCTCGATCGGGGGCTGCGGCGCCAGCTCCTGCCTTACCTCCAGCGCGTCGTAAAGGACGCGCGAATCCCCCTCGTGCTGGTGAGCCACGACCTCGGCGATCTCCTCGCGGTCACGGAGTCGCTCGCGCTCCTCGACGGTGGGCGGCTCGTCGCCCGCGGTCCGCTGGAGGAACTCGTCCGAAGTCCGGAATCGCTGGACCTGCTCCATGATTGCGGCCTCGTCTTCAACGTACCGGGCTCCATCGAAAGCCGTGACGCGACCGGTTTGGTCCACGTGGCTCACCGCGGCCCGAGCGCGCTGCGCATCGCCTGCGGCGACGGCGCCGAGCTGGAACCTGGCTCCACCGTGGACGTGCGCCTGCGTCCCGAGGACGTGATCCTGGCGCTGCCGCCCGCGCCGCCAGCGCTGTCGCTGACCAATCAGTTACCGGGCACGGTCCTGCACCTCACCCGCGGCCAGGGGCGCACGCTCGTCTCCATCGAATGCGGCGTCGGCGTGCCGATCCTGGCGGAGGTGACGGCCCGGTCGGTCGAGCGCCTCGGCCTCGGGCCCGGCATGGCCGTGATCGCCATGATGAAGGCCCAGGCGCTTCGGATTCGTCCGCGGTACTGACAGACGCGGCTTCTTCTGGGGCGCGTCACCCTGCAACATGGGCCCCGTGATAGGTGAACTACTCCTCGTCGGCGCCGGTGGTTTCGTGGGCGCGATCCTGCGCTACCTGGTGGCGGTGTGGCTCGCCGGGTCCACCTTTCCCTTCGCGACCCTGCTCGTGAACGTGGTCGGGAGCTTCTGCATCGGTGTGGCAGCGGGACTCATGGAAAAAGGTTCCTGGATCGAAGCCCACCGACACTTCGTCGCGGTGGGGGTCCTGGGCGCCCTGACCACTTTTTCGACCTTCAGTCTCGAGACCGTCGGGCTACTGCGTACCGGCCAGCACGGGGCCGCCGCGGCCTCGATCGTGCTCAACGTGGTGCTGGCGCTGGCTGCGGCCCGCGCGGGTCTGGCCCTGACGGGTTGACTCGCGCCGGGCTGACTCGCGCCGGGCCCTGACTCGCGCCGGGCACTGACGGGCTCCGGTTCCGTACCACCGACGTTCTCCTGCTGAGGCATTCTTCACGTTCGAGGCGTGTCATATCGGAACCGTAAAGGTCTTCCGGCTGAAAACGCCGACCACAGTTACCGGGGTAGTATGAGTCGGGGCCGTCCGTGCCGTGGTCTCGGGCTCCCAACCGCACATCATGCACCCACGCCGCCGCATCCACTGCATCAGGAGGAGCTCCGTGTCTGCCCTTTTGGCTCTCGCGCTCGCCTCGACCTCGACGATTTCACCGCTCTTCGCCGCCGTCCCGGCTGGCTACGCCGCTCCCGCGCATCCGCCGTCGGTCCTCGTTCTGGACAAGGGAGACGAGCAGTCCGCGCTCATCGCGGGCCTCGCCAAGCGCGGGCTCCACGACATGGTGGTGAAGGAGGCGACCGACTTCCTCCAGCGCTTCACGAATCACGCCCGCGCGAACGCGGTGCGTTACCGGCTGGCGGATGCCTACTTCGAACTCGGCAAGACGCGAGAGGCGCTCGGCCAGTACCAGGCCCTCGACCGCGTGTCGGGCTTCGAGCAGGCGATGGAAGTGAAGTTCCGCGTCGGCATGTGTGCGCTGGAGCTCGGGGAGAACGCCGTCGCGGCCGCCAGCCTGAAGGCCGTCGAGGCCTCGGACGCGGAGTACCTGAAGTCGCCCGCGATCTACCTGCTCGCCGAGGCGCTGTTCCGCAGCGAAGCGTTCGACGAGGCCGGGGCCGCCTATGGCCGAGTGCTCGCCCGCAAGGACGACGCGGCGGCCGAGTACGTGCGCGACGCGCGCTATGGCCGGACGTGGAGCGCCTGGAAGAGCAAGAACTTCGACGCCACGATTGCGGCCGCCGAGGACTTCCTCCGCCAGCATGCGGACGACCCACAGGCGGGTGAACTCGCGTTCCTCGCGGGCGAAGCGAACCTGGAAGCGGGCCGTCCCGAGCAGGCGATCCAGTGGTACGGTCGCGCGACGAAGGGCGAGTACGCCGAGGTCGCGCTGCGCGGCGCCGGTTTCGCCGAGGTGGCCAGGGGCGACGCGGCCGCTGCGGCGAGTCGCTTCGGACAGTACCTCGGCCAGTTCCCGAGGGGCAAGTTCGCTCCGGAGGTCGCCCTGCAGCGCGGGGTTCAGCTGGTACGGGCGAAGAAGTTCGCGGAGGCCGCGTCGGCCCTGCGCTCCGCGCCGACCGTGCAGGACGCGCAGTCGCGCTACTGGCTCGCGCTGGCGGAGGCCGGTCAGGGGAACCACGGCGCGGCGCTCGATGCCGCGAAGGAGGGCCTCACGAAGAGTCCCGAGGAGGCGCTGGCCGTTCAGCTTCGGATCGCCGCCGGTGACGCGCTCTTCGAGCTCGGCCGAGCCGAGGAAGCCGCGGCGCTCTACGAGCAGTCCGGTAGCGCCTACGCGCTGCACGCTGCCGCCGTCGCGCGGTTGAACGCAGGGGACGCCGAGGAGGCCGAGCGTCTCGCGCGCACGCTGCTCACGGGCGCCGCGCGGCAGCCCGGATCCGACTTCCGCCTGGAGGCGCTGCTCACGCGCGCCGAGGCCCTCTTCCGCCTGGAGCGTTACACGGAAGCCGAGCCGATCCTGCGCAGGCTCCTCGACGAGTCGAAGCCTGCGCAGCCCGGGGCGACGAACGGCGCCGCGGCCGCCAAGCCCGTCGACCCGGCTCTCGTGTCCCGCGCGAAGTCGCGCCTCGCCTGGTGTCACTGGTACTCGGGCGATACCGCCAGCGCCCGTCAGCTGTTCACGGCCGCGGCCAAGGATCCGAGCCTCACCGAGGCCGAGCGCTCCGAGGCGCTGTTCATGACCGGTCGCGCGGCTTTGAAAGAGGGCGACGACGCGGGCGCGGCCCAGGCGTTCGGCGCCTACGCCGATGCCACGGGCCAGGCCGGCGCGTTCGCCGACGAGGCGCTCCTTCGCCTCGCGCGCCTGACGCCGGGCGCAGCGGGCGCGAACTTCTACGCTCGCCTCGTCGCGGAGCACCCCCAGAGCTCGCTGCTGCCCGCCGCGCTGAGCGAGGCCGCCGAGCGCTACATCGAACTCGGCCAGGCCGATCAGGGCGCGGCCGCCTACGAGGCGCTCGTGCAGCGTTTCCCACAGAACGAACTCTCGAAGAACGCGCGCTACGGCCTCGGCTGGGCGCGCTATCAGAAGGGAGAGTACCAGGCTGCCACGGTGCCGCTCTGGGAGGTCGCCCGCGATGGTGCGGCTTCCGACGAGCTGCGCAACGCGTCGCTCGAGCTGCTCGTCTGGTCGTTCGCCAAGGCGAGGAGCGCAGATGACGCGGTCGCTGCGTTCCGCGCGTTCGCGGCGCGCACCGGCGACGAACAGCGCTTGCTGGCGGCGGCGCGCCTCGTCGACGGCGTGCTCGCCGAGGGCGGCAACCTCGACGGACGCAAGGAACTCTGGCAGTCCTTGACCACCAAGCTCCAAGCTCCGGACGCCGTGGCGACTGCGCGCATCGAACTCGGGTTCGTGGCCCTCGATCAAGGCGACTCCCAGGGAGCCGCCCAGCAGGCGATCGCCGCGCGTCAAGCGCAGCCGGAGAGCCCAGACGTCGCGGAGCTCCTGTTCTTCGTCGGCGAGGCCTACTACGACGCGGGCGACGACGAACGTGCGGCTCCGCTCTACGTGGCCGCTTCGCAGCACGCGACCGACGAGGTCGCCGAACGCGCGCTCTACAAGGGCGGCTTCTCCGAGCTTCGCCGCGGCAAGAACGCGGACGCGGCCAAGGCCTTCGCCACGCTCGTCGAGCGCTTCCCCACGGGCGTGCTCGCTCCGGAGTCGATGTTCCTGGCGGGCGAAGCCTTCTATCGGGAGAGCGAGTTCGAGCCGTCGGCGACCTGGCTGCGCCGCATGGTCAAGGACCACCCGAACCACGCTTCGCGCTCCAAGGCGCTGTTCCGCCTCGGGCTCGCCGAGGGCCAGCTGGAGAACTGGGGCGCGTCCGCGGACGCGCTCGGCAACCTCGTGTCGCGCTACCCTGAGTTCCCGAGTCTCGTCGAGGCCGAACTCTGGCGAGGTCGCGCGCTCAGCCGCCGCGGTGACCGCCGCGCGGCGCGTCAGTCGCTCAGCCGCGTGATCGAGTCCGACGAGGGCGTGCTCGCCGCGCAGGCGCGCATCGAAACCGGCCGCATCCTGGAGGAGGAGAGCGACCTCGAAGGCGCGCTCTCCGAGTACCTCAAGGTGGCCGTGCTCTACGGCCACGCCGAGGAGTGCGCCGAAGCGCTCGTGCGCGCGGGCGACGTGCTCGAGCGCAGCGGCGAGAAGAAGCGCGCAGCGGAGCGCTACGAGGAGGTGGTCAAGGACTACCCCGACACCCGTTACGCGAAAGAGGCCAGGAAGCGCCTCGCGGACGGCGTTTGATCCGTCCAGGACCGCCGCGAACCGCATCGACGACCTCCACGAGCTGGCCACGACCTGATCCCATCCCATGACGACTCTTTACCTTGCCGCAGCCGCGGTGCCGTTCGCTCTGCTCCAGGCCCAGGGGATGACCGCCGAGTCGCTCCAGGACCTGATCCTGCGGGGCGGGCCGCTGATGATTCCGATCGGACTGTGCTCGCTGCTGGCGCTCGCGTTCTCGATCGAGCGCTGGATCGGTCTGCGGGCGGGCCACCTCGGGTCGAACCGCCTCGGCCGTGACATCGTCGCGGCCGCGGAGAAGGATGGCGCGCTGGCGGCGCTGCGCGTCTGCAACGAGAACGGTTCCAAGCCGCTCGCCCGCATCGTCGGCGCCGCGCTGGAGCGCATGGACGCGGACTTCTCCGAGCGCGAGAAGGTCGTCGAAGACGCGGCCCACGCGGAGGTCCGTGCGATGAGCCGCAACCTGCGCCCGCTGTTCCTCGTCTGGCTGATCGCGCCGCTCCTGGGTCTGCTCGGCACCGTGTGGGGCATGATCGAGGCGTTCGGCAGCATCGCGGGCGAGGGCGGCATCGGCAAGCCCGAGCTGCTCGCAGGCGGCATCTACCGCGCGCTCACGACGACGGCCGCGGGCCTCGTCGTCGCCATCCCGGCGATCTGTGCGTACTGGTTCCTTCAGGGCCAGATCGAGAAGTTCGCTTCCCGCGCCGAGTCCGTGCATCGCGACGCGGAGAACGCCGTGCGCCGCCGCGGCGGCAAGGCCTCCAGGGGCAAGAGCGACGTGACCTCCGACGAGCGCGACGAAGCGGTCACGCTGACGGTATGAAGATCGACTCCAAAGACCCGGCCGCCGAGCTGGCGCTGAACCTCGCGCCGATGATCGACGTGGTGTTCCTGCTCCTGATCTTCTTCATGGTCGCGACGACGTTCTCGGAGCAAGAGAAACAGATGGACCTCGACCTCCCGAGCGCCGAGAGCGGCGAGGTCGCGGCGCCAGAGACGAAGGACATCGAGGTCTTCGTCCTGCGCGACGGCAGCATCCAGATCGAGGGCGAAACCGTGAACCAGGACCGCATGGTCGAGATCTTCGCGCGCGCGGCGCGCGAGAATCCCGAGACGCCGGTCACCATCCGAGGCGACAAGATCGCCCAGCTGCAGGTCGTCACCGACGTGATGGACGCGTGCCGTATCTCCGGCCTGCGCGACATCGGTATCTCGACGGTCGACAAGTAACCGCCCTCCCTTTCCTTTCCGCAAGCCTCCGGAGCCCGAGCCATCGCCAGCGAGCCACAAGTCGGCGGACAGTTCTCCAAGAACGTCGTGATCGCAGTCAGCCTTCTGGCGGCTGGGTTCCTGGCGGCGTGGCTTCGTTTCCGCCCGTACCTCGGCACCGAGGGAGCGTTCACGGACGGCGAGCGCACGATCGAGATCGAATCCGTCGACGAGCTGCGCTACGCGGTCTGGGACGATCCGCTTCCACTCACGGGCGACCTGAACTCCGACGAGCCGGAGAGCGCCCCGGTGCTCTCGCCGGACGGGCGCTACATGGTATTCGTCGTCGGCGCCCGAGGGCTCGGCACCGACATCTGGGTCTGCGACCTCGACCGCTCCGGCCGAGCGCTGGAGCCGCGACCGCTCATCGGCGTGAACAGCTCGGCGGACGAACTCGCGCCTGCCTTCACGACGGACGGCGCGCTGCTGTTCGCGTCGAACCGGCCCGGCGGGGAAGGCGGCCTCGATATCTGGCGGTCGGACTACGATCGCGGCGTCTTCGGCAAGCCGGAGCACCTCGCCGGTCGCGGCTTGAACACGCCCGCAGACGAGACGGATCCGACCGCGGTTCCGGGCTCCGACGCGATTCTGTTCGCCTCGAACAGGCTCACGGTAGAGGAGAAGGCCGCCCAGGCGCCGCGCCAGTTCGACCTGTACTCCGCCGAGCCGCTTCCGATCCGCGATGGGGCCGAGGTGGTCTGGGAAGTCCATGGACTCGACGGGATCAACACGCCCTACGACGAGCGTGACCCGTCGCTGACCGTCGACGGTCGCGCGCTGCTCTTCGCGTCCGATCGCGGCACGATGTCTTCGGGGCTCTTCGGCTTCGGCGAGGCCGTGTCCTCGCGCGAGGTACCGCTCGGGCTCCAGCGTTCGAGCGCGAACCGCACCGACACCGACTTCGACCTTTTCCGCGCCGCGCGCCGGCCCTTCGATCACCCGGGCCCCGAGTTCACGGACGAGTGGCTGCCGCCGCGTCCGCTGGAGGGCGTCAACACCGATGCGTCCGAACGCTACCCGCGATCGACGCCGGACGGCTTCGCGCTGCTCTTCGCGCGCGGCGACGAGTTCACCGTGGACGAGTCGGGCCAGCGCACCGCGCTCCCCGATACCGAGGTCAACTGGGACGTCTGGCGCGCGACGAGCCGCGAGGTCGTTCGGACGCCGGGTAAGCCGATCGGCTGGCGCGAGATCATCGTTCTCCTCGCGCTCCTGCTTCTTGCGCTGCTCGCGGCCCTCGCGAAGCGCTGGAAGGGGATGGACGTCATCTACAAGGCGTTCCTCGTGTCACTGCTGATTCACCTCGCGCTTCTCTTCTGGGCGCGGGACGTGGTTCCGGAGTCCGGGCCGATGGAGCTGCGCGAGGGCGATCCGGATCGGGTGCGGGTACGCCTCGTCGAGGACCCGAACTCGCTGCGCGCCCAGCGCAACGAGGAGCGTGGGGGACGCGTGGAGGCCGCGCGCTCCGAGGCCGAGACCTCGGACCAGCTCACGCGTGCGGAGCTCGCGGCTGTGGCCGCGGCGGAGCTGGCGGCGTCGGCTTCGATGACGGCGCTTCAGCGATCCGAGGCGCAGATGGCCGACGGGCCGACGCCCATGGACGCGCCGGATCCGGAGCGCGAGGTCGAGGTCGACCAGGCGTTCCAGCAATCGATCGCCGAGGCGCGGGAGGCCTTCGAGCGCAAGACCGGCGAGGCCGCACCGCTCAGCGTGGCCGCGAGTGAGGTCGAGTCGAATCGGACGGAGCGGACGGCGGCGGAGGTCGCCAGGGATCGAGCGCTCGCGGCGGCGTCCGCGAACGTGCCCGTGGCGAGCACCGAGGCGCCGAGCGCGGCGCGGCTGGAGCGCAGCTCCGAGCGCAACGCGCCCCGGGACGCCCCGTCGCGCAGCTCCGTGACGGTCGATCGATCGCAGGACGCGCCGTCCTCGGTCCAGCAAGCGGAGCGGACGCCCACGATGAGCGGTCCCGAGGTCGACTTCGAACGCAAGGTCGCCGATGCGCGGACCGCCTCGGATCCGCTGGCGTTGAGTCAGTCGGACGAGGCGCGGATCTCGTCGCGCACGAGTTCGGACGCGCCGACGCTCCGGGCCGAGGCGCCCCGTGCGGAGCGGGCGCCGGGTGAGAGCGTGGCCGTTGCGCCGAGCGCGACGTCCGAGCTGCGGCGTTCGGAGCGCTCGGATCCGGTCGGTGGTCCGGTGGCGCTGCCGACGGCGGTGCCGACGCTCACGGAGTCCGGTCGTGCGACCACGCCCGTCGAGATTGCGCTGGCGGGCCCGAGCGGCGAGGCAGAGATCGAGCGCACGGAGGGGCCGGCAGCCCCCGCGTTCGACGCCCTGGAAGGAGCGGGGCAGGCGGCGGCGGCGCTGGATCGTTCGAAGGAGCCGCGGAGTGAACTTTTCGGACCCGCGCGCGAGGTGACGGCCGATTCCGGCGCGTCCTCGGAGCTCGCTTCCGCGAGTGACCTGGCCCCGTCCGTGCTGGCCCCGATCGGGCGCAGTCGCTCGCGCAGCGCGGCGGAAGCACCCAGCTTCGCGATGCCGGGCCGCGCTTCGGTGGAACAGGAGCTGGAGCGAAGCGTCGGGCCCAGCGCAGGGCCAAGCGCGGCGCGCGAGGTCAGCGTGGCCGATCTGGCCGGTGAACCCACCGCTCGGCCCTCGACTCCAGCGTCGGGTGCGGAGGCACCCTCCGCGACCGGCTCGATCATGGCGGATCTCGGTCCCACGGACACCGGCTCGCTGCGACGTAGAGATCGCAGTGAAGGACCCGTGGAGGGCCCTGGCCGCATCGCGACGAACACGGGGAGCGGCGGCGCCGTGGGCTTCGAAGCGCCCGCGCCGGCAGCGGTCGAGCTGAAGGCCCCCGACGCTCCGCGGCCGCCCCAGGGCGTGCCGGTGGCGAAGCTGAGCCTGGAGCAGTGGGACAGGACTCCCTACCAGTCGCGCACCGGTGAGCGGAAGATCGCGGCGCTGGAGGAGTACGGCGGCGGCGTCGAGACGGAGCGCGCGGTCGAGGGCGGGCTCGCCTACCTGGCCCGGCGCCAGCGTTCGGACGGGCGCTGGGGTCGCAAGGAGATCGACGACAAGTACGGCCAGCCCATGGTCGGAAAGACCGGCCTCGCCTGCCTCGCCTTCATGGGCGCGGGCCACACGCCGCAGTCGAACACCGAGTACTCGGACAACGTCGCGAAGGGGCTCCAGTTCCTCGTCGACTCCCAGGATCCGGCCTCGGGTCACTTCGGAAACACGAGCTCCTACGGTCATGCGATCGCGACCTACGCGCTGGGGGAGGCGTTCGCGCTCACGAGTGCGGCGCAGTTCCGCGGCCCGCTCGTCGCGGCGGTTCAGCACATCGTGGACAACCAGGTGTCGTCGCGGGATCCGCTGCTCGACGGCGGCTGGTCGTATTTCTTTGCCGATGGGCGCACGCTCGATCGCTGGCCGCGGGCGTCGGTCACGGCGTGGCAGGTGATGGCGCTGGAGTCGGCGAAGCTCGGGGGCATCGACGTGCCGAGGCCCGTGTTCGCGCGCGCCCAGCAGTTCCTCGTGAACTCGTGGGATCCCTCCAGGAGCGCCTTCCGCTACAGCCACGATCCGGGCCGCCTGCGCTCGGACTACCCGCTCCTCCCCGGCTCCACGCCGGCCTCGATGTTCGCGCTGTCGCTGCTGGGTGCGGACATCGGCGCGCCGCAGTTCGCGCCGGCCCGTGACTTCGTGCACGCGCGCTCGCCGCGGGGCTACCGCTTCACGGGCGAGGACGACTTCGTCTACAAGGCCCAGGGCAACCTCTACTTCTGGTACTACGGAACGCTGGCGATGTTCCGAGCGGGCGGCGACGACTGGCAGCGCTGGAACACGGCGCTGAAGGAAACGCTCGTTCCCGCCCAGGACCCGGACGGCTCGTGGCGCCCGATCTCGATCTACGCGGGCTACGCCCAGGACTCGGACGGGGATCGCTCCTATACGACGGCGATGAACGTGCTGACGCTCGAGGTGTACTACCGCTACTTCACGCCTCTCTTGAAGGTGGAGTGATTCGCCGGTAGGGCCCCGCGGGATCTTCGGCCGAATCCGCTGTCTGTCCTGCGCGACCGATTCGGGTCGTATCCTTTTCCTGCGAGGATCGAACGTTCTGTTCTTCCTCCGGCGGTCGACAAATGGCGCCGACCGGAGCGAATTCGAGGGGATCTGTCACAATCCGCGCTCCGCTCCATCACCGAGCTGCCATGACAGAACAGAGGATGGAAATCGACTCGCTCCTGAAGGAACACGGCTGGTTGACCCGGCTTGCCACGGGGCTCGTTGGCGCGGGGGAAGCGGGGGATCTCGTTCAGGACACCTACCGCGCCGCGCTGGAGAGCGCGCCGCCGCGCGCTCGCGAGCGAGGGCGCCTGCGTGGCTGGCTGCGGGTCATCGCGACGCGGCGCGCGGCCGAGCGCTGGCGTGAGGAGCACGGGCGTAAGGGGCGCGAAGCGCAGCACGCAAGGGACGAGGATCGGCTTCACGGCGCGGAATCCCGCAGCCACAGCCCGAGCGCCGAGCTGGAGCGCGCCGAGTTGAGGCGCTTTCTGGCCGAGGCCGTACTGGCACTCGACGCGCCGCTACGGGACGTGGCGGTGCTGCGCTACTTCGAGGATCGCTCGTACGCACAGATCGCGGCGCGGCTCGACATTACCGAGGCGCTCGCGCGACAAAGAGCGTCGCGCGCCTGCGCAGCGCTGCGCGAGACGCTCGACGGTCGCTCGGGTGGAGATCGCTCGGCCTGGATGTCGGCGCTCGCACCGTGGGTCCTTCGCGCGCCGAGGTGGAGCGCGAGAGCCATGGCGGTGACCGGGATCACCGCCGCAGTCGCCGTACTCCTGTGCGCCGCGTGGTGGTGGAGTCCGTCGCCTGCTGCTGATGCGCTCGAACCGCTGGCGCGGGGCTCCAAGGCGGCCCTGGACGAGGTCGCCAACTTGACCCCGCCGTCGCCCACTCTGGACGGGAGCGGGGAGACGGACCGCATGGCCGCCGTCGCCGCGTCTGAGGAACGAGAGACCCTGGCATCCGCGCGGGCCGCCTTCCCGCTACCGCCTGCAGAGGAACGCGCGACGCTGGATGTGCAGGCGATCTGGGACGATACGGAGGAGCCAGCGTCCGGCCTTTGGCTCTCTGCTTACGGTCGCCAGATGGTTCAGGCCGATGCCGCCGGAAGGGTTCGATTCGCGAACCTGCCGCCGGGGTACGGGGGGTTGACCAGCAACACGGGAAGCTACCTCAATCTGAAGCTCGAGCCCGGCGAGCTGCGCTCGGTGACGCTGCGGGTGAGACGGGAGTTGTCGGTGCGCGGACGCGTGATCGACGGCGGGGGCCGGGGCGTTTCGGGGGCGAAGATTCTGGTGATGACGACCAGCAACGGATGGAGCATTCCACAGGCAGAGTCGGACAGCGATGGGGACTTCGAGCTTGAGGGCCTGAGTGGATACGTGGGCATCGCCGCATCGCATCCAGATCGAGGGACGTCGCTCGCCAGGCATGTCGGAGGCACGAGTGCCCACGCGACCGAACTCCGACTGACCCTCGAAGGCGGATCGGGCGGACTGTCTGGCATCGTCCTGGACGAGGACGGTGCGCCCATGGTGGGCGCGCCGGTCGGGTTCCAGCCCACCGTGGATGCGGTGCTGGCGGATGCGCCGAAGTCGGTGATCACCGGCGACTGGACCGACGACGAAGGACGCTTTCGGCTCCCGGTTCTTCGGCCTGGGCCTGGCCATTGGACGGTGCGTACCGCCCGCCATGGGCTGGTCGCGGGCGAGGCCGTGGTCGTACGAGACAAGACAACCGACCTGGAGATTCGTCTCTCACGAGGGAACTCGATCCAGGGGGTGGTCCGCGATGAAGCCACGGGCGAGCCAGTGGAGCAAGCGATCGTGGGGGTGGGACCGCCGGGCGATGAGACGTTTCGAGGGGCCATGACCGATGAGCGTGGAGAGTTCGTCATCGAGGGCCTGCAGGGAACTTCCGCCGAGCTCACCGTTCGCGTCATGGACGAGATCGTGCACGAGCGGACGGTCGTCCTGGGGACGCAAGGGGTGAAAGCGCTGGAGATCCTGATCGCGCCGCAGACACACTCCGTGCACGGATTCGTCCTGGACGAAGAGGGCCAGCCGCTGGTCGGCTGTGAGGTCTCCGCCGAGGGGTACCGAACGAGGTCCTGGAGCGCCAGGACCGATGAGGCGGGCGTCTTCCGGATCCCTCACGCACCGCTCGCCGCGACGGCACTGGAGGTGTGCGCGCCCGAACCCGATGCGTCGCGGTCCACGCGGGTGCTGGCTACCCTCGTCGATGTCCTGCCGAGAAGAGGGCCGATCCAGATCGTGGTCCCCATGGCGAAGCTCTCCACTGGTTCCGTGGAGGGCCATGTCACGACGGAAGACGGAGCGCCCGTGCCCGACTTCGACGCCGAGATGGAATTCCTCGAGGGAGGCTACTGGGGAACGGTCCAGGGCCAGGTCAGCGGAGTCTTCCGATTCGAAGGCGTCGCGATCGGTCGGCACGCATTGACGATCCGTGCGCCTGGAATGGCGGAGTCGCTCACCATGCTGGAAGTACGGGCTGACGAAAAGCTGGAGCTCCCGCCGATCGTTCTTTCCGAGGGCGCGATGTTCCGACTCGATTTTGCCTTCGACCCGCCGATGGCGCTCGTTTCGGAGGCCGGCGAGCGAGAGCGCGTCCACGTGTACGAGATCCGATCGAAGCCCGACTTCGGGCCCTATCGGCTCTACCTGGGCGAAGCCGAGCAGGGGATCGTCGAGTTCGGCCCGGTGCCTTCGGGGAGCACTCGTCTCGTCATCGAGGGCGAGGATGTCTACCGCGAAATCGAGGTCGTCGTGCCTGCCATGGGGCAGGCAAGCGATGCGGCCCCGCAACGCATCGAGGTCTCCCGCAAGCACCTCACGCCAGTCGCCGTCGAGTATGTGGCGGCGACCCCGAATCGGGCGGCGCGCCTCGAGAACGAGATCCTGAGCTTCGGGCTTTCCTGGCGACTCCGCGACGGGAGGGGTCTGCTGCTCCGCCAGTCGGATCGGCCAGAGCAGATGGTTTTCGGCGAGAGGCTGAGGCTCCATGGACTGGAGCCGGGCGCGCTCTATCTTCTGGAAGTGGAGGACGTGGAAGGCCGTAGCGGATCCGCCGAAGTGCTCGGCGGCAGTCCCTCCCGTGTCGTCGTCAGGTGACGCTTCACCGACGGTCGGCGCGCGCTCCAGATCCGATTCTGTACGGATCCTTCTCGCGACGCTGAATGTGGCGGTACTGCCACGGAGTGGCGCCAGCGTCAGGCCAGGTCCGGGCCCTTGACGCGGAGTATGCCTTCGGGGAGCCGCAGGCGTGACATCACGAGCGTGTCCACGTAGGAGCCGCCGCGTAGCGCGAACGCTCGCTTGACGCCTTCGACCTCGAAGCCCCTGGAGCGGTAGAGGCCGATGGCTGGCTCGTTGTCAACGTAGACCTCCAGCTCGAGCCGCAGCACGCCGTACCAGTTCTCGGCGAGGTCGATGGCGGCGTCGAGCAGCGCGCCGCCAGCTCCGCGGCGTTGAAACCCGTCGTCGACCGCCATGCCAAAGCCCGCCGTATGGCGCCTCCGCGGATTCTCGGCGAGGTGCAGTCCCAGGTGCCCGACCACGCGCTCCCCGGAGCACGCGACGAGCTGGTGGATCCCCGGCGTAGGCGATTGTGTGCGGTCGAGCCACAAGTGCCTGTGGGGGAAGGGCATCTGAAGCGTGCCCCACACGGCGCCAGGCGCGGCGTAAAGGACGGACAGCGCCTCGCCATCGGACGGGGCAAGGCCGCGGATCGTGATGTCGTGCGGCGGTGGGGTTGCGGCAGTGTCGTCGCTCATGGGGTGGCTCCTCTTCCAAGGAATCGTACCCGGTGGTACCGAACCCGACCCAAAGCCGCCACGTTTCGATTGGAGGGGTGTCCCTCCGATCCGAAACGTGGCGGCTTTGGGTCAGGCTCGGTACCGCCACGTTGCGCTCTCCTGTCACAGTCCTCGGGGTCGCGACTCTTCCTGATTCTGAATGGGATCCAAAATCTGGATCGATCGGCCACCATCCGGCGACCGGCATGGCTACAGCAGGCGCGAGAGGAGCTCCATCGCCGACTGAAACGCCTTCTGCGCATCACCCATCCGGACCTGGAGCTCCGCGGGCGGAAGCCCCTGCGCCGACAGCGTCTCGATGTCACGCGAGAATTGCTCGCTGAGCGCCGTCGTCACCTTTCCGTAGGTCTCCGCGTCGATCTTGGTCCCCCCGCCCCCGGCGGAGCCGCCGCTCCCCATCTCGTGGGCGTATGCCTCCTTTACCCGCGCGCCGAAGTCGTTGTGCGGATAGGACTCGAGGAGCTGCTCGACCTCCACCATCGCCTCATCCGCTCGGTCGTCCTTGATCAGTACGCTGATGAGCTTCTCGAACGTCGACTCATGGAAGTAGGAGTTCACGGGCCGCCGGATGATCTCGCGGAATCGTTCGATCGCGCCGTCCGTGTCACCGAGGACGTAGAGCATCATGCCGGAGGTCGTGACCGCGCCGCCGGTGTCGTAGCGCTCCTCCGACTCCTCGCGGGACGTCTCGTAGACCCATTCGCAGAGGCGCTTCACGTCGAGGCAAATCTCCATGATCTCCGAGCTACGCTCACCTTCGTTCCATGCCTCGGTCGCGACCGTGGCCCAGTAGCGATTGGCGAAGTCGAAGACCTGCTTGCGGGCGGTTGGATCGCCGGTGGAGAGCGCGTCGCGCAGCCCCTCGCGATCGCTGTCGAAGGAGTCGCCGCTGGGGCTGAGGACCGAGTCGATGGAGAAGGTGGAGAGTATGGTCATGGTGCGGCGATGTTACGGAAGGTGGCCGCGTCGAGGGAGCCTCGCCAGCGCGTGAATGGAGCTGCGTGACATCCGGGTGACAGACTCCTACTCGAGCGCCCAGGCTGACCGCTTCGGTACCGCCACAGGTACCGTCACGCTGACGGATCTCCACCTGTCGCTCCGCCGGGGGGGCGACCGCGCTCCGTATCGAATAGGCGCGCGCGCGCGAACTGCTCGCGGCCCTCACGTCCAAGGAAGTAGAACGCCAGCGAGAGTCCGATGGCCATTCCGATGCCTCGCTGTACATGGTCGAGTCCTCTCAGCTCAGCGGCTTGCGCCCACCACGTCCAGAGATTGACCACGACTCCGAGGGCGGCCGCAGATCCGATCGTGACCCGCGCCCAGTCGGCGGCCCGACGCAGACCCCACCAGATGGCCAGGAACCAGCCAGCGATCCCGGCAGACAGAAGCGCTGGCCATCCCGTCAATGTGAAGAGCGCTCGCCACAGGAGAACGCAGGCGATGATCAGTCCCATCCACGGGTAAGGACCGAGGGAGGCAGCGACTTCTTCCTTGGCGAGACGGTTGCGGTAGCGTTCGAGGTGGGCGCTGGATTTGGTCATGGCCGCTCGGACGGTACGATCCCCGATCCGAATCCGCCAGTCCAGGGCGGAGACGGCTCGTTCTGGTAGTACCGATCTCGACCCTAAGCCGCCACGTTTCGATTCGAAGGGATTCTCCCCGATCGGAAACGTGGCGGCTTTGGGTCAGGCTCGGTACCGCCAGGATCTCTGTCCATCGGTCCGTAATTACTGTCCATGGGCGCCTCGGTCCTGGATATCGTCCAGCACCCGAAGATGAGTTGCCGCGTTCCGCACGATCCCCCGAGCCACATCGGGGCCCATGACGACCGCCCGGAGTTTCATGCGCTGGTGATGCCGCAGGCCCTCCGCGGGGAGATCGAGAACCTGTTGCTGGAAGGCCAGCGGCTGGCCGGAGCGCGGCAACTGCGGATCTATGTGCCTGCCACGGAGCTACGCGGCAGTACGCCGCTGCCCATCGTCCTCGTCAACGATGGACACAAGGCCTTCGAACCCGCGAATCACGGATCGGTCTCGCCGCTCCACCAGTCTGGCACGCTGCAGATGCATCGTGTAATGGATGGGCTCTTATGCTCGGGGGCCGTGCGCCCCGCCGTCGTCGTCGCGATCGGCGTACACGCAAGCACGCGCGCCGACCAGTACGTCCCGATCCGCGCCCGGCTCGGTGACATCGAGTTCGGAGGCTGCGGAGATCTCTACCTGGATCTCCTCGAGCACGAGGTCTTGCCAGCGGTGCGAGCTTTCCTCGGCCACGTTCCGCTCTCCCACGCCGCCGAAGATCAGGTCCTGCTCGGCTCCTCGATCGGCGGGTTCTCGGCGCTGTACGGCGCGCTGACACGGCCAGGCGTGTTCGGTGCAGCGGTCGCGCTGTCACCATCTGCCTGGATCGACGACGGCTTCCTGACGCGGCTCGCGCAAGAGAGCCCATCGATCGTACCGCGCATCGCGGCAGACATCGGCCACCACGAACAACCGCCCATCCGCAAACACTGCCGCGCGCTCTTCGAAGTGCTTACCCAGCGCGGCGGCGATCGGGTGCACGCCTTGGACGTCGACGGCGCGCACAACGAGGACAGCTGGCGCGCGCGGCTCCCGCGCATGCTCCGCCACGTGCTGACATCGAACTGAACGTCTCGGTGCGCGGCGGACATGCGGGGAGGACCACCATGGGCCTCATTCCGGCCATTCCCTGATCCAACCCAGCCAACCTGCGATCGCGAGGACCGCGCAGTGCTTTCGAGATCGCCGAGGAGCGCGGTGAGTCCGCCGTGCCCCTGCGCTACCGCGTGCTCGTTCTGGAGTGCCCCGGCCGACGGGTCGTGGATCGAGGCACACCGGGTCGGGTGGCGGGGTAGGGCGGGGCCGAAGGCGTTGCGAGACCGGGGGGGAAGCCCATACAGTCGGGATCGACCGCTCTTACCCACGTTTCTTGGACCCTCTCTTCCCGAGGCCCCATGCACACAAGGTTTGCTCGAGTCCGCTCTTGCACCCTCACGCTCCTTCAAGGCAAGCGCCGCCTGACCGAGGGTTTCCTCGCGCTCGCTACGGCAACCGCGGGGGCGGCGCAGTGCGGATACACCGAGATCCTTCCGCAGCCTGGCTTCGAGGACTCCGCCGCGAGGGCGATCTCCTCGGACGGGGCCACCGTCGTCGGCGCGTCATTCGGCCCGTCGGGGGCGCGCGCGTTCCGCTGGACCGAGGCCACGGGTCTCCAACCCTTGCAGGCGTCGGGCAGCAGCGAGGCGCTCGGCGTTTCTGCGGACGGCACTGTCGTGGCCGGCTACTGGAGCAACGGTCTCATGGGAAGAGCGTTTCACTGGACCGCCGCGACCGGCGCCGTCGATCTCGTGACCCCCGGAGCGACCTTCGCCGATGCGCGGGCCGTTTCCGACGACGGAACGGTCCTCGTCGGCCGCATGAGGATCGGTGGCCAGGACCGCGCGTTCCGCTGGACGGCCGCGGGCGGCGCCCTCGACATTTCTGAGAACGGAGTCATCGTCGGGTACAGGACCATCGATCCGCTCAACGGGTCGTCGCGCGCGTTCGTCTGGCGCTCGAGCACCATCGGTACGACCTACTGCGACACGGCGGTTGCCAACGGCACCGGATGCATCGGGCGACTTGACGTGAACGGGAAGGCGAGCGTAGCGGCGAACGCGTTGCGGCTCGACGCCTCGTCGCTCCCCGCGAATGTGTTCGGATTCTTCCTCGCTGCGCGCGCGACCGGGAGTACGCCCGCGGCGGGCGGCGGCGCGGGGCCGCCGGCTCGTCGAGTCGCTGTCGGACGCGGACTGACGTACCGCCACGCTACTCCGTCAGGCCCTGGCAATGAACCAGTAGCTCTCTCGAGTGCGGCGACGTCCGGTGCTCGAAGAGGTACAGGCCCTGCCAGGTCCCGACGTTCAACCGTCCGTTCGTGATGGGCAACGTCTCGGACGTCCTGGTGATCGCACTCCGCAGGTGAGACGGCATGTCGTCCGTACCTTCTGCGGTGTGCGTGTATCGAGGATCACCGTCCGGTGCGAGTCGCTCGAACCAGGCGAGAAGGTCGCGGGCCGCACTGGGGTCCGCGTTCTCCTGGATGACGAGGCTCGCGGAGGTGTGCCTGCAGAAGACGGTCACGAGTCCGGTTCGCACGCCGGAGTTCGTCACGGCGTCAGCGACCTCGCGGGTGATGTCGACGAGCGAGCGCCCGCGCGTCGGGATCCGTAGCGTCGTCTGCTGGTGGGTGATGGACATGGGCGCGACAGGCTTCTACGCGATCCGCTCGGCCGTCCAGGTCACCAGGTGCTGCTGATCCGGCAGGAATGCCGTGCCTTCCAGCGTGGACCCGCTGGTTCGGCCGGTGAGCGTGGCGGTTCCCAGGAGGGGATCCTGGCACGTGGCCTGACTGGCGAAGATCACGCCGGCTTCGTCCCGCTGTGCCGTGAGGAGGCCGCGGAATCGCTCCGAAGCTGGGCCGAAGGAAAGGAGCCCGACGGAGGCATCCGTCTCGGACTCGACGGCGCGCTCGATCTCGAGGTTCGTGACGTCGGAGGCCCCGTCGGCGAAGGTCACGGTGGCCTGCCAGGCCCCCAGGAGGGGAAGAATGGCCTCCTCGTGACCTGCCCACCTGGCAGTCGGGCGCCCGTTCTCCTCTGCCAGCTTCGCGTGCGGCACGTCGTCGCTGCGCTGGGCTGGTTCGGGCGTGCTCGACGGTGCCAGGAGCGTCAGAAGGGCGATGGCGAGGGCAAGGAGGCTGATCATGGGAGCGAGAGGGGTGGAGGAGGGCGCTCCGCGGATGTCGAGTGAGAGCGGCGATGGGGCGCGATACTCTGCGCACGTGCAACGTCCGTACCAGGCCGCAGGTCAGTCTCGCCTCGTCCGCCCAAGGGCTTCCTCCCGCTACGCAACCAATGGCACCCAGGCCCGCGGCCGCATCACTTCGGAGATTCCCAGCCGATTCCGGGGGAAGCTGGAGGGTGAGTGGCACTTTCTAGGTAGCCATGACCCCCGAACAAGACTCACAGCGCATCGAATCGATGCTGGCGCACTCCGAATGGGTACGCGCCATGGCGCGACGCCTGATCACGGACCCCAGCCGAGCGGATGACGTCGTGCAGGAGGGCTGGCTCGTGGCCCTCAGGAGGCCCCCCAAGACGGCGACGAATCTGCGCGGATGGTGGTCGACTGTGATTCGTAATCAGGCGCGCCAGATGGGTCGGAGCGAGGGGAGGCGGCGCGAGCGCGAGCGCAAGGCCAGCAAGCCTGAGTCGCAGTCGGATCTGGAGGAGCTCGCGAGACGAGCCTCCGTTCAGCGGGAGGTCGTAGGTCACGTACTGAAGCTCGATGAACCGTTCCGTGGCGTTGTGCTGCTGCGGTTCTTCGAGGATCTATCGCCGCCAGAGATCGCTGAGCGGCTGGGCGTGCCCCTCAAGACCGTCCATAGCCGGCTTCAGCGAGCGTTCGACAAGCTGCGTCTCGAGCTCGACAGAGACTACGGCGACCGCCACAGCTGGTGCACGGCCTTGCTGCCGCTGGCGGGCCTCAAGGAAACGATCATGGCGCCGGCGAGCACTTCGCTCGTCAGCACGATGGGACCAGGAAGTGTCGCGGGAGCGTGGATCATGAGTGCAAACGTCAAACTGGTAGCGGCTTTGGGTGTCGTACTTCTCGGCGGGTGGGGAGCGTCGATGTTCTTGTGGAAACCGAACCAGCCGTCACCCGGGGCACAGGATCGCATCGTGGCGGCCTCCGACAGCTTGCTGGCCGACACCACTTCCAGACTGGCCCCGCCCCCCGCCTCCAGGCCTGCCGCCCCTACCACGCGCACGGAGCTGACCACGCGGGTTCAAGCCGAGGAGGACTCGATGGCCACACCGCGCCCCGAGCCCATCTCGGTTCGCGGGAAGGCCATCAACATGCGCGGGGAGCCGATCGGCGACGTCGACGTTTCCTTCATAGGGCAGGATAGATTGGCGTCCGCTCGCACAGGCGGAGACGGTCGCTTCGAGCTGCAGTACCTCCCGTCGGGATCTGGGCCGCGCTGGAACAGTACGTCCGACGACTCCTGCCTTCGCGTGGAGGACGATGACTGGATCACGATTCGTCCGAGCTGCGTTGACGAAATGAACCAGGAGCGCGAGCACCTGGTGGTCGCGGCCCGCGTTCAGTCGATCAAGGGCAGGGTCCAGGACTCCGGAGGAGCCCCCATCGTCGGAGCTAGCATGCGCCTCAGCCCCCAGGGCGAGGCGTTCCATGGATTCCCATACGCGCTAGACATGACGCGCTGGACGCACATCGCGTGCTTGTCCGATGCAGATGGACGCGTGGCTCTCGAGCGCTTCCCTGTCGCTCCTGGCTTGCGCTTGTCCGTGTTCGCAGATGGCTTCATAGGAAAGAGCGTCGCGCTCGACGACATGGAGTGGCCCATGGTCATCGAGCTGGCGAGGCCCGATGAGACGGAGCAGCCCATGCTCGAAGGGGTGGTCCTCGACCATCAGGGGATGGCCGTTGAGGGAGCCCGTGTGCAGTTGGCGTCGAGCCGAACAACCTCCCTTGCGGGCGGACTGTTCCGCCTCCCCATTCCCCGCTTGGCCAGCACCACGCCGCTCTGCGCCGCGAAAGCCGGATTCCAGCCGGCCATCCTCCCCGACTTCGGTGAACGCCTCGAAGCGGCAGCGACGCCCCCTGGCCCCGTCGAACTCGTCCTGGGAAAAGAGGCGCTCGAGATTCGAGGGAGGGTCGTCGATGCCGCAGGTGCGCCGTGTGCCGGCTGGCTCGTCGACGTGCTCGACGAGACAGAGATCAGTCAGTACACCATCCCGATCGACTCCGCAGAGGCGCTGGCCCGAACGGCCCATCCGAGGGTGATGACCGACGGAGAGGGACGGTTCGTTCTGACGGGCCTGTACCCACGCGAGTACAGGGTACAAGCGCACGAAAGGAGGACCCTTCGGCATGCGTCCGCTCGCGCGCTCGGCGGATCTCTTGATGCAGTGCTCCATGCGGATCTGGATGACGTGCAAGATCTTCACGGCGTGGTCCTCGGCCTGGGCGGGCAGCCGCTGCCCGGCGTACGGCTCAGCGTGTCGCTACCCACCTCCATCAGCGCGACAGGACACTCGTCCATGCCTGGACCCACGACCGTGACGAACGACGCAGGTGAGTTCTCGCTCGAGGCGGTGCCAGGAAGCGACGTGTACCTCGGGTACTCCGGGGAAAGCGTGGTTCCAGGGACCTACGAGTTCCCGGAGGAGTACGACCCCGCATCGATAAAGATCCGAGTCCCGCGCCGATGCCACTTCCGCATCGAGGCCGCCGGCCCATACGAAGGGGCCACGTCAGCGCACATCCTGGATGCCGACGGGCGGCGCCTTCAGGCGTCCATGCATATGGCGAATGGGAGCAGCGGGTCCATGACGGTCCCGCTGAGAAATGGGCAGTCCGAGGTCCTCTCCGTTAGCGAGGTCGCGGCGACGCTGGTGCTCTTCGAAGGGACGCGCGACGTCGGGCGAATGAACCTGCAGCTTGCGCCAGAAACCGTCACCGTGCTTCGGCCCTAGGAGTCTGCGCAGGACCGTGCCGCGCGCAGCGCTCGGCCCTCCGCCCTGGTGCTGGGCCGTCGCAAAAGCGCCTATCCGTAGCTGGAGGTCGAAGCCTCGAGCGACGGGCACCCTGAGCGCTCTTGCACATGCTCTGCCGGAACAGGATGCGGCTCGATCGTGATGTGGAGGAGGACTTCGAGGTCGTCGTTGGTGCGAACGTCCCGCCGTCGTGCATCACCCGCGGACTCGCCCTCGATCAAGTCCTTGCGCGCCATCGGGTCCGTTCCGGGCAGGCAGGAGCTTCCTTCGGCGTCCGTGGCGCTGGCGAACGCGGAGGCGCGCCAGCGGCTCGTCGACGCGGTCCTCGCGTCGCCATCTCGCTTGGAGGTCATATCCGTCAGAGGTGTCTCTCCACCAACGGGAACGTGGCGGCTTTGGGTCGGGTTCGGTACCGCCAGGTTCGGTACTGCCATGGGCGGCTGGAGGTTGCGTCGGGGCGGCGGACCCTCCAGACCGCGCGTCGCCTCGGGTCACTCAACGGGAATCAGCAGCGGATTGCTATACGCGCCACCCGCGGGGGCGGCGAAGGATCTCGGGAGCGCCTGGAAGCCGATGCTGGTTCCGACCCAGCTTGGATCGATGATCGACGAGACATCTACCCAGGTAGGCGCGCCTCCCGTGGTCATGACGGGGGTCACCCGGAACGCTCCGGTTGGTTGAAGGAACAACCGGCCAAAAGGCGTGGTGTTGCCGAAGGAAGCGTAGCCGCCCGGGGCGATGATGAGCGTCGAGAAGCTACCGGGTGGACCGCTGAGCCCGAACAGGGCCTGCTGGCCAATCTCGATCGCGTCGGGTCCCGCGAGTGGCGCATGCTCCAGCGCACCCATGTCCGGAGCAGGTCCGAGGTCCAGGTCCCCATCCATCGATCGAGGTCTCCCGTCCAAGTCCGTGCTCGACGACGGGACACCGCTGAGCCCCTTGTCAAGACAAACAGAATCAGCGCGCAACGAGTAGTTCCCGATGCTCGCCGCCATGAATCCGGGGTCACCTGACAGGTTGCTGCTGTGAGCCTGATATCCGCCGTCCTCCACGAGTGAGTGACGCATCCTGATCGGCACGCCGTAGGCCTGAACCCTGACGTCCGAGTACCCGCTGCCCGTGATGATCGAGGAGTGAATGCCCGACTCAGGAAAGTTGGTCTCCCTGATGTCGATGCCGTATCGCACATGGTCGGTGATCGTGCAATGCTCGATGTTCACCTGGGTGTAGAGCAGCAAGCCCCCGTCTCCGATCTGAATGCCTGTCCCGTTCCGGGCGATCAGGCAGTTGCGTAGGGCAAGCTTTGGGGTCGTGTAGCTAGCGCTGTAGAGGTTGATCGCGATTCCGCCGTCGACCATGCGGCAACGTTCGAGCTCAATGCTTGCGTCATTGAGGGCCGTGAATTGCGCTTTCACACCGTCCGGAGATCCAGAGAGCTCGCAGTCGTTCAACCGAAGGTGAAGCTCATCCAGGTCGCTCTGGGTTCGGACGGATACGGACGCAGTCGTCTGTGAGCGCATGGCGCACCGATCGAACTGGAAGTAGCTGTTCTCCGTCTGAAGGACAGCCGCTCCGCCCACGAACTCGACGTCTTCGATGAGCTGCGTTGTGCTGGCATCACCTATGGTGAAGCCGAGATGATCCTGGCTATCTCTCAGGAGCGTGACGCCTGCCAAGGTGGATCCGGGGCGGCAGTCGAAGATATAGGTGGCGGGACTGGAGGCGCCTCTTCCATCGATCGTGGTCACGTTGCGGCCTGCGGTTGACTCGAGACGAACTCCCGCAGGAATCACGATGGGAAACATCTCGCCCGTGGCCTCGGCGTAGGTGCCAGGCAAGAGATGAACGGTGTCGCCAGCCGAGACGCGACTCACGGCTTCGAGCAGAGTCTTCAGCGCCGTCGACGCCGACGTCCCGACACTGGCGTCGGAGCCGCTGACTGGGTTGACCCAGACGTCGGCCCAAGGGGTGAGTGGCAGCGCGGCGCGCGGCGCCGCAGACGAAAGCGAGAGGCCGGGCAGACCGAGGAAAAATACGGCGAGGCGCCCCACGGAGAGGGGATTCAGGTGCATGGGAAGCGAGGGAGGAGGGTTGCGGGAGTTTTTGGCGCGAGAAGGTGCGCCACCACCACGGTACCCCATGCTCCAGCATGTGTAACGGCAGATTGGGCTCTCGCCAGGAGTCTGCGCCACAGAATGCGGTTTTGCGGATCTTGGCTGTGCGCGTGGAATCGCACCGCTGGGACGCTATACGCTCCGCGCGACGCTACTCGACAGACCTCCCGTGTTGATCCCTATCACGATCTCCACCAGCGGGAACGTGGCGGATTTGGGTCGGGTTCGGTATTGCCAGGTTCGGTACCGCCTCGCGGTGCGCCAGCGATGGGGAGCCAGCGAGGTTCACTCGAGAGTCAGCGTCCCATGACCCAAGAGGTTCATGGTGAACACCGTTCGCGGGCCCCATGGGCCAGACTCCACGGTGAGTTCGAGCGTCTCCTCGCCCCCGAAGTGGCCGAGCGCGAAGACCTGGAAGTCACCGGCGTCGTCCGTGACGGCCGAGCGCCATGACTTTGGAGCCAGCCGATAGGCGCCAGCACCCGGTGACGCGATGACGCGTGCTCCAACCGCCGGGACGCCAGCGGAACTCAGCAGCTTCCCGGAGGCGATGGTGGCTCGGGCGAACGACACGGGGACGGGTCTTCCCTGCGCGATCAAAGCGCTGTCGATCCGGGTCTCGCCGAAAAGGTCCGTGCCCATCAGTCGCCCCATGACGCTGTAGGATCGATCAGGCTGCACGGTGAGCGAGTGAGGCCATCCAGTTCTCGTGAGAGATAGAGATTCCCCTGCGTCCTGAACCCGTAGCCACTCCACGAGTCCGTGGGTTTGCGGAAGCTCATGGACTGCACCCATCGGGCGCAGAAACACCTGGGACTCAGGCGTGAGGTCCACGTCGAAGCGTAGCTCATGCATCACGGAAAGAGGCCGGGTGTCGGACATCGGCCCGTCCCGGTGGGAAGCCGTCACCATGTAGACCCCGGGGCGAGGCAGCATCAGCTCGTATTGGCCGTTCCCGTCGGTGCGCACACCGTCGAAGTAGAGGGCGTGCCCAACGCTCCACGACTCGGCCTGGGCGGACGCGGACACGTAGGCGTCCTTCAGTTTCTTGCTGCCACCAAGAGTGACGGTTCCATGGAGGCGGACGGGGCTGCTTCTCGCCGAGGCCTCGCTGGCCCGACTCAGCACGACCTCCACGCGCTGCGGCTCGGACCCAGGTGGCTCCACATCGAAGCGGCCAGTCCTGGGCTCGAAACCAGGCGCCTGGACGACATACTGGAATCTCTCGAGCGGGAGGTTCAGATCCATGGCTCCGGCGGTTCCAAGCTCCACTTCGGACTGCTGGAACAGCTGCTCTGGTACCGAATCGAGGACGAGCTTTGCGCCTGGGACGGGACGGCCTTCAAGGTCCTTGACGACGAGTTCAACGACGGAGATCTCGAAGTCGTAGTGCAGCCCTCGAGCCGACGTGAGCGCCGCGAGTTCGACGACTTCCTCAAGGACCTTCCGACCGTTGGAGTAGACCGTGAAGTGGATCTGACTCACCCAATGGTGCGGCCTGATCGGCAAAGAGAAGGTCCCATCCGGTTCTACCTGACAGAAGCCGAGGAACCAAGCGCCGTCGGCGTCAGAGAAGTGAACCCAGGCCTCGCCGAGCGGGACAGCGGGGGTCGTGGAGACCCGTCCGTGCGCGAGAAGCGTTGGCGGTAGCCGCACGACGATCTCGGAGCGAAGTTCGAGCTCAACCTGTGTCGCGCCGAACGTGGGATCGCCAACGAGCCGGCCTCGAACTCGCTCGCCATCGGTCGCGATCTCTTCTCCGACGAATAGCTGGAAGCGTCCCTCGGGGCCAATCTCAGCTGAGGCGGTGGCTTCGACATCGAGGTCGAAGCTCCCGAAGACAACGCTGCAACCGTCCATCTCCAGGGGAAGCTCGCCCGTGAGGACCTGGCCCTGTACCCGGAGTCCTCGCTCCACTGGATCAGGTCGCTTCGAGGCAGGAGGCGCGCTGGCCTCCGATCCTCCACGGGGATCCTCGACGCCGGAGCCCTGCGATCGAGACGAGTCGCTTGCAATCGCCACCAGCGACTCCGCTGGCGCGGCGCTCACCGGATCGTCATGTTCGACCGCTTCCGGCGAATCCATGGATCCAGGGCCGAGGGCAACGAAGGCGAGCGCCGCGACGGCGGCGAAGAGACCCAGGGTCTTGAGCATGAGAAACGCGATGGCGACGAACGTCCAGCTGGACGAGAGGGAGGCGGCGGTCACCACGGTGGTGGGGTCAGGCCGAAGGAGAGCGAGCCCTGAGAGCCAACGCTCGGTGCCCGCACCGCGCTCTTGAGCCGCTCGTTCGCGCAGGCGTTCGAGGCCGCGGCGGAGTCGCGTGCGAACGGTGGCCTCTGGTAGGCCATCGGCCTGTGCGATCATCGTGATACTCCAGCCGTCGAAGAACCGGCGCAGGAGCAGAGTCCGATAGGGCTCCTCCATACCGGTCACGAGCCGCACCAGAGCACGCTCTTCCTCGACTCGTTCGAGTAGAGCTGCAGGGTCTTCTTGGACTCTCCCAGGCGCGGCGGCGTCAATCTCCCGCTGCGTGCGGCGCGACTCCGCGCGGCCTCGATCGCGAGCCGTGTGGCGCACGATGCCGCCCAGCCAGGCCTTCCAGCCCACGCTCAGGGGAGGAGGGTTCTCGAGCGCCTTTCTCCATGCCTCTTGCGCGACGTCATCGGCGTCCGCACCACCGCCCACGAGCACAGCAGCGAGCTGACGAACCCACCCAAGGTGCTGGAGTGCCGACTCAAGGCTCGGCGGACCCTCCCCTCGTTGCGGTGGTCGATTCATGGGCTCTTCCATCACCTATCCCATGGCGCGAGCGCGTCGAATCGTTCAGCCGATTCGAGAAAATCGGTCGCGCATGTGCTGCAGGTAGACCTCGGTGTTGTTCTCCCACGAGTCGTCCGCTGCGTCGGGGATGACGGCGTTCAGATCGACGGATAGGACTCCATCATGCGGGGCACGATGCCGGGGTAACTGCCGAGAATGCCCGCCTGGCCATGAAGCTTGCCCGGCCCGGTCGAGCCATCGCGGAGATCGTTCAGCACTGCCTTCGACGGCCGCTCCTGGTGGAATCCGAAAGCACCTGGAAGGCGCCCTCCTGTTGGACGCCGAGCCAAACTGCACGGAACTTGCTAGCCTCGCGGCATGAAGAACGCACTGGTGGCGAGTCTCTGCGTGGTGGGTTTGGCGGCTGTGCTCGTCTGGAAGCTTTCCTCGGAGGGGCGAGCGGTCGAGCAGGGGCCCGGCCCAGCGGTGACGTTCGAGCAGAGCCCGGGCCCGAAGGACGCTGGGGAAAGCGGAGCCGAGGTGGAAGAGCTGGCGGTGCCAGATGCGACGGTGACTCGCACCGACGCCGGGGCGAGCCCGCTCTCGACGCCTGCGGAGATCCCCGCAGGCGTACCGACAGGGACCGTTAGCGACTCCACCTCGCCAGCCGAACCCTGGACCGCGAAGGGGCTTGTCCTTGACACCGGCGGTGCCCCCGTGGCCGGCGCGGAGATCGTCCGTCGGGGTAAGACTCAGGTCCTGGCGGTCACGGGCGGCGACGGGCGATTCGAGGTCACCATGGAAAGCGCGTCTGCGATCCTCAGCGCCAGGCACGAGGGGCACCGGACGGTGTTCGCCGGAGCCGTGAGTCGTCACCTGGAAAGCGAGGAAGCCGTGATCATGGTCGCCCGCGTCGTGACGCTGGGAGGGGTGGTCGTCTCCGGCGACGGCACGCCCGTTCCCGGCGCAGCGATGAGCATGTCGATTCCGTGGCGAGGCCTGTCTGGATTTCCGCGTTCGCTCGAGCGGTCCACGGAGGTCGAACTCACCTGGAGCGGCAACGCCGATGGGACCTTCGAGATCCGCGACGTGCCGGTGTTCGAAAGCGCGCCCCTCTCCACGGTCGCGGACGGATTCCTGGCGACTTCGACCCCGGTGCCCGAAGCCGATGACTTCAGCCTGGTGATCGGGCTGCGCTCCGAGGTCGACTCGGAACCCCTGCGCAAGAGCAGCGACTCGGTTTTCTTCGGCGTGGTTCGCGACATCGAGGGACAGCTCGTGGAGGGAGCCACGATCTTTCTGGGCGATGCCCGCACGGAGTCCGACTCATCGGGGCAGTGGGAACTCGTCCGGGGGCAAGGGATTCCGTTCGGCACCCCGCTCGCGGCGGCCCATTCGTCCGCTGGAACGGCGCTCTTGCCCTACGACGAGGCCTGGAACCATAAGAGCGTGCGCGTCGGACCGCTCGACCTTCAGCTTCAGCCGAATCTCTTGAGCATTCAGGGCCGCGTCCTCGATAGCGAGGGCCGTCCGCTCGAGGGGTGGGCCGTGGAGCTCTTGAATCCAACGATCCTCGATCACCTGGATGGGGACTCTCCGTCCCTCGAATCGAGGGCTTCCGGCCGATCCCTCAGGGATCGAACGGACGAACGAGGGGTCTTCAAGATCGGTGGGCTTCTGGAGCGCAGCTACGACGTCCGCGCGTTCACCTCTCCCTCGTACCTGTCCATCGTGCGTCCGGAGGTTGCTGCCGGCACGGAAGATCTGGAGCTTCGCCTTCCGGCGGATGCTGCCGTGGAAGAGCTCCACGTTCGCGTGGTGACCCGGGAGGGTCGAGGCGTGCCGGGTGCGACCGTGGCAGCTCGCTTCATTCTTCAACGGACTCGGAACTCGCTCATGTCGCGGAACGGAGCGACCGGGATCACGGACAGCGAAGGCAGGGCCGTCCTGAACCAGGTGCCGCGGCGAGGCGTGGACCTCGAGGTCAGCAGGCCGGGGATCGTGACGGCGACCCTGGATCCAGGCGACGACGGCTTCACCGATGAAGAGCTGGAGATCGAGATCGAGCGCAACCTCGACGTGGTCATCGACTGCTCGGGAATGAGTCCTGTGCCAAAGGCCGTGCGGATCCTGGATGGAACGGGAAAGCGGCTGATGATCTCGTCGAGGACGTCCCGCGGATCGAGTTCCTCGACGGATCTCCAGCTCGACGGCGGCCTATCGGCGGTGGTCTCCGTCAGCGAAGCCGCCGCCGAGCTCCAGATCCTGAAGGATTGGGAAGTGGTCAAGCGCGTGCCGATCCAGCTCGCGCCCGACACGATCAATCGAATCGAAGTCCCCTGACCACCAAGCTTCGGGGAGTTCCGGCTTCGATCGGCGAGTCGCTCGGGGTTGGCCCGCTGCCGCCCCGGCGGGGCGATGACATCGGTGCCGGCTCCCTCTGCTCCAGAGGAAAGCCAGAATCCCTGCAAGAGTTGGGCGGCCGCTGCAATCTGGCCTTTGGATGAAGCACGAAGGCGAGGAGGATTGGCTGGCGCACGCTCGCTGGGTGCGTGGGCTGGCCCGCGATGTGCTGCGGGACGCGCAGCGGGCGGAGGATGTCTCGCAGGAGGCTCTTCTGGCCGCGTGGCAGAGCGACCTGGATGGGGGACAGGACCCCGCCGGTCTGAGGCGGTGGCTGGCAGCGACCGCCCGGAACCTCGCGCGGATGACCGTGCGCTCGGAGTCCAATCGACGGGCACGCGAGGTCGAGGCCGGGTCCGCGCGAGGGAACGCCTCGGGCGCTGCGGGGGCAAGCGGCGGCGCAGCGGGTGTCGACGAGCGCATCGAGCTGCAGAGGCGCGTCGCCGAGGCCGTCGCTGCGCTCGCGCCGGAGGACCGCGAGGTCGTGGTGCTGCGCTACTTCGATGGTCTCGCGCCGCGCGAGATCGCTCGGCGGCTGAACACGACGCCCAACGCCGTCTCGAGCCGGCTCTCGCGGGCGCGAGGCAAGCTACGACAGGACCTCGGTGATCGCGACCTGCGTTCGTGGGCAATGGCCGCCGCCGGCCTTGGGAGTCTCACCGCAGAGGGCTTCCGAGCAGAGAGTTTCCGCGCCACGGCGTCCCACGCTGGATGCAGCGCACCTTCGGGCGCCTCATCAGCCTCCTCACTCGCGACGACTTGGCTCGTCCCTATCGCCATGAAGAAGTTCGCCGTCCTGGTGGCCGCCCTTTTGTCTCTCGTGCTGCTGGGCAGCCTGTGGAGAGGCGCGGAGCCAAGCGGGTCTGAGGAGAGACTCGCGGCCGCACCTGAACTGCCCGAGCCAGCCATGGAGGTCACGCTTGTGGATCTCCTCGAGGTCCAGGCACCCGAGGGCTCCAGCGCGAGAGCCGACGCAGCCGCCGATGTCACCGATGTCGCGCAACTCGCTCCACCCGAGCCTGCGGCTCCGGAAATGCATGGGCTGTCCGCTACGACCGGCGCGGTGCTTGTCCGAGTCCTCCATGAAGGGACGGAAGAACCGATGCCCCACGTTGGAGTCAGCCTGGCGCGCTTCTCCACCTCCAGATGGCACGACTCCGTGGAGGTCTCTACGAATGCGCGCGGAGAGAGACTCTTCACCTCGCTGCCCGTGGGATCCGTCCACGCGCGCGCATGGCGCAACGGCTCGTACGTTAGAAGCCGCCCGGAGGCCAGCGTCGAAGTGGAGCCGGGAGAGACGGCGGAGATCGTCCTGCGCGTCGGCGGAGGCATGACCCTCCGCGGACGCGTTATCGACGAGCAGGGCCGCGCCGTCCCGGGCGCCGAGATATGGATGAGCCAGGGGAACGGCGCGCCGGATACCTCTCTTCTGGCCGGGTATGCCGACGCCCAAGGCCGATTCGCAATTCCACACGCCAAAAAGCTCCAGTGCATCGGCGCTCGCGCGCCGGGCATGCAGCCTTCCCTGCAGGAGATGCCCGGTGTGTACGAGCCCACCGATCCCGAGGTCGGAGTGACCCTCGTGCTCCAGGCGCTGGGAGGCGAACTCCATGGCCGCGTTGTCACGCCCTCTGGCGCTCCGGTGGCGCAGGCCGTCGTCAAAATCGTATTCGCAGGCGTGAAGTCCTCCGGAAGACCAATCCCTCGCGATGGGGGCTACGCCTATCCCGCTGCCGCCTTACTTCTCAAGACCGACCAGCGAGGAGGCTTCTCTACCGATCGCCTCGGCTCAGGCGCTTTTCGCGTCGTCGCCCGTGGCCCCCGGACGGACACCGGAGCGCAGACAGTCGAGATCGCCCCGGGTGGAAGCGCAGAGGTCGAGGTCGTCGTAGGAGACGCTGGATCACTGACGGGGACGCTCACCGACCACCTCGGCCAGCCCGTGCCAGGCGCTCACCTTTCGGTCACCGGCGCCGAATGGGATCTGTCGTTTGCCGAGGCGACAACGGATGAGGCGGGGTCCTACGTCTTCCCCATGCTCTGCACCGGCGAGGTGAAGGTCACCGTCGATACCGGCCGCGATGGGGGAGGCCTGGAAGGAACGGTCTTGATCTCTGCGGGGCAGGCCTCCGAATGGAGCCCGTCCCTCCCAGCGCCGCTCGCCCTCCTCGGCCGCGCGTTCAGCGCGAACGGCGTCCCCTTGAACGGTTTTCACGTGCGCGGCGCTGCGCCCGGAGAGGAAGGGCCCATGGCGTTCTTCCAGGTCGACGTCCGCGAAGACGGTACGTTCGAGGCGCCCAGTTGCCTGGACGCGACCTACGACCTTTCGCTTCACCTCCCCGGCCGGTGGATGGGCGACGCGCTCCTTCAGCTCAACGACATGCAGGCGGGCTCAGTGGCCGCTGAATTCGTGCTGGAGGATGCGCACCTTCCCACCGCCTCGTTGACCGGCCGGGTGCTCGACTCGGGCGGCAACGCGATTCCGGTTGTGCTGACGATCGAGGGAGAGCATCCACTCGTCCTGATCACCCGACGCCTGGACAACCCGATGGGTGAGTTCCACATCCCCTTCCTTCCGCCGGGCGAGTACGTGCTGAGCCTCGACTCCGAGGGCCATGCGCCCCAAACCCTTGAGCTATCGCCACCGCTGGCGGGGAGCGAGGCCCGGGAGATCCCGACCTTCCGGCTGGAAGCCGAGTAGCAGCGCCCCTCATGGGCAAGGCACGGGGCGGCGGCTACGGCAGCTCGAGGGCGAAGGCGCTCAGGCCGTGCGTGACGGCGACGAGCGTTTGGCTCTTCGAGTGCAGCGCCAGGTCGAGCACGGGCGCCGTGGGGAAGCCTTTCGAAAGGGAGTTCCAGCTCTTGCCGCCGTCGCGGCTCGTGTACACGCCCAGGTCGGTGCCTGCGTAGAGGGTGCCGTCCTGGGCCGGGTCCTCGAGGACGACGTTGACGCCGGCGTGGGGCAGCGCCTCGCCGAGCCAGCTCCAGGTCGCCCCGAAGTCCTCGGTGACGTAGAGGTACGGGCGCACGTCACTCATCCCCATCCCGGAGAGGCATGCGTGGATTCGCTCCGGGTCGTGGGGAGAGAGCGCGAGGCGCAGCAGGCCGTTGCGCGGCAGGTTCGGGCCGACGTTCGTCCAGCTCTCTCCGCCGTCGGTGGTCACCGACACATGCCCGCGCCCGGCGCCGGCGGCGAGCCGGCTGGGGTCCAGGGGAGACTCCGCGAGCGCGGTCACGCTGCCGTGGCCGCCGGTCAGGTCCTCGCTGATCGGCTTCCAGCCGTCGCCGCGATCCGTCGAGCGATAGACCCCCTGGGCCGCGCAGTAGAGGACGTTCTCGCCGTGGCGGGAGGGGAAGAACGGCGTGTTCCAGGCGAAGCGCAGCGCAGGCTCGCCTTCACCGGCCCTCGGGGTGATGCGCTGGCCTGATTCGCGACCCCAGCGCAGCGGCGCGCCCGGACTCTTCCGCCGCATCTCGCCGTTCTGCTGTTCGTAGTAGACCGTTCCGTCGCCGCTCGGATCGGGGAACGTCGAGAACCCGTCGCCGCCGTCCCACGGGTCGAGGAACACGTAGGTCCAGTCGTCGGGCAGCGCGTCCTCGAGGCTGGCGGTCGAAGGCGCGGTGAGCGAGGCGTTGTCCTGGGTGCCGCCCCAGATGCCGAAGGGCTCGGCGCCATCGAGGTACACCGTGTAGAACTCGGCGATGGGGAGGTTGTTGAGATGGAGCCAGCTCTTCGCGCGGTCCATCGAAACGTAGAGGCCGCCGTCGGTGCCGAGCAGGATGCGGTCGGGGTTCCCGGGGTCGATCCAGAGGTCGTGCATGTCGAGGTGCATGCCCTGGCCCGGGTGATCCTGGAGGCGGAAGACCTTCTCGCCGCCGCGCTGAAAAGTGACGCCGCCGTCCTGCGACACCATCAGGCGGAAGCCGCAGACGTAGACCTGATCCGCGTCGTCCGGGGAAGCTATCACGTCGCAGAAGTCCCAGCCGACATAGGTGTCGACGTACTCCTTCGAGGTCCGTGCCCAGCTGTCGCCGCCGTCGTCGGAGCGATAGAGCGCGCCGCCGACGTCGTAGCGTCCTTCCCCTGGCGGCGAGTGGTCGACCATCAGCGCATAGACCACGCCCTCCCGGGCGGCCGAGGCGGCCACCGCCACGCGTCCGACGTCGTTGCCCGTGAGCAGTCCGCCCTCGAGCTTCTTCCAGGTCGCGCCACCGTCGTTGCTGCGGAAGACGCCGCCCTCTCCGCGCCGCGTGCGGTCCCAGGCGGCGGCCCACAGGCGGTCAGGATCGAACGGATCCCGGGCGAGGTCGATGATGCCGACCTCGTCGCCAGCGAAGAGCGTCTGCTCCCAGGTCGCGCCGCCGTCCCGGCTGACGTGGACTCCGCGTCCCTCGTAGGCGCCCCGGCGCGGTCCGATCACCGCGACGTGCACGCACTTCGAGTTGCGCGGATCGATCAGCACCTTGCCGATCCGAGCGCTGTCGACGAGCCCGCGGTTCTCCCAGGTTTCGCCTCCATCGATGGAGCGAAAGACGCCCGTGCCGTCGTAGGACATGCCGCCGAGGTGCGCTTCGCCGGTGCCGACCCAGACGGTGTTCTCGTCGTTCGGATCCACGGTCACGTCGCCGATGGCGAAGGTCGATTCGTTCGCGAAGACGTGCTTCCACGAGAGCCCACCGTTGACGGACTTCCACACGCCGCCCGATCCGACGCCCGCGTAGATCACGCCGGGCTTACCGCGCGGCGAGTCGACCGCCTCGATGCGGCCGCCGCAGTTCTTCGGACCCAGAGCGCGCCAGGCAGGGGCATCCTCGGGGAGCGCCGCGGTCATCGCCGAGTGCTGCTCCCACGCGGCGATGCGCGCGGCGCCGCCGGTGACGGGCTCGGGTTCCTGTGAAGAGGGGGCCAACGCTGTCAAGAGACAGCACGCGGTCATCAGGGAGGGGAGCGCCATGGGCGCTACGGTAGCTCGACCGACGGATGAGTGGCACGCGGCGTGCGCGGAACCCTCACGGAGTCAGGGCATCCAGCGCGCGTGGGCCCACAGGGCAGCCAGCACGCCTGCGCAGGCCAGGTAGTTCATCAGCGCGCCCGGCACGAACATCGGGCAGGCCATCAGCGCCAGGCCGGCCAGGATCTGCGGGAACTCCGATTCGTTCTTGCCGTAGCGGAAGAGCACGAAGCCCACTCCGCTCACGACCATCCCCGCGAAGAGCGTGGCCGGTGACATATCGAAGCTTCCCATGGGGGACTCATCGAGGATCGCGGCGGCCGGGCCGTGCTCCAACCGGCGGAAATAAGGTGGCCCGCTCCATTCGGGAACGGGCCCGATGCGGGCGCGGATCAGAGGTTGTACTCGTGGTTTCCGAGGGGATCGGAGTCACCGAGGACGATCAGTGCCACGACGGCGGCGACGAAGAGCAGGATCGGGATCACGATCCAGGCCCAGTTCTCCTTGAGGAAGTTCATGGGGGCATCGGTGGGGCAGAGAGGGGCGGGTCGCAGGCTGGACCATCCAGCGGAGAGGGGACGTCCAGCGGGCCCCCCATGGTAGGGAGTCAGGGTCCTCTGGTGGCATTCGAGGCCTCCAGACTTGACGCACGCGGTCCCGTTCCGGAGCCTGCGTGGACCTGAATCCCACGCTCTCCGCCTCGGGGGGCTCGCCCTTCTCTCGCCCCGACAGGTTTTGGCTTCCCACGGCAACGAATCTCTTCTGAGGCGTCTCGCCAAGAAGCTCTCCATCTCCGCGGTGGCGCTGCTGCTGGCTGCCGTCGGCCTCGAGCTCGTCCTGCGTGCGATGGAGCCAGGCCCCTTCAGCCTCTTCGACCGCTACCCCTACGTCGAGTCGAAGCCGGATCTTCACGTCCGGCACAAGCCCGGTTTCGTGGGACGCTGGGACGCCACCTGGTACGAGATCGACGAGCGCGGGTTTCGCGGAGAGGCGCAGCCGATGACCTTCGGTCCGGACGAACTTCGCGTCGTCTGCCTGGGCGATTCCTGTACGTTCGGCAAGGGCGTTCTGGACTCGGATACGTGGCCACGCCAGCTGGAGGCGCGGCTCGACGCGACGCTCGATGGGGGCGGGGACGCGGTCGTCTTCAATCTCGGCCTGAACGGTGCGCACCCGCGCGTCTATCGTCAGTTCCTCGAGGAACACGTGGAGGAGCTGAAGCCGAACCTGATCCTGATCGGCTACAACATCAACGACTTCCCGAACACCATCCGCGCCGTCGACGAGAAGGTCTTCAACGAGCGGACGCTCCGCACGCTGATTCCCCAGAGCGTCCGCGATGGCTTCGGCCGGCTCGCGATGTATCGGAAGGCGCGCGCGGTCTACTACGACACGCAGAAGGCGAGGGACTGGAAGGCCTCGGAGAAGGTCGCCTCCGAAGCAGCATCGGAATCCGACGACGGCCTGGCCGAGGGGGTCAGCAGCGAGGTCTGGGACCTCCAGCGCCAGTACCTGTCCGACATCCGCGAGATGGCGAAGGCTTCCGAGGCCGAGGTGTTCGTCTTTCTCTTCCCCTACGAGAGCCAGGTCTTCCTCGATACCTACGATCGCACGCCCATCGTGACGCTCTCCAAGGTATGCGAGGATCTCGGCATGTCCTTCTTCGACCTGACGGACCGCTTCCGAAGCGCTGCACGCCAGGAGACGCCGCCTCGGCAGCTGTTCCTGTCCGGCGACCGATATCATCCGAACGCCGAGGGCTACGGAATCGTGGCCGATGTGATTCTCGAGGAGCTGATCGCCCACGATGCCGTCGGCCATGCGGACCGCGATGACTGATCGATCGACCGGCGCGGTTCGCTACACCGTCGTCTACAACCCGATCGCGGGCAGTGGCCGCTCGGTGGGGGTAGCCGCCTCGGTCGGAGCGATGCTGGAGGCGCGCGGGCACTCGGTCGAGCTGCGGGCCTCGGAGCGTGCCGGGCACATCGCCGAGCTGAGCGCCAGTTCGGGCGCGGATCGGTTCCTGGTTCTGGGCGGCGATGGATCGCTCCGTGAGGCGGCGGCGGGCTTGCTCGCGCGCAGCAGCGGGCCCCAGCCCGAGCTCGGCATCCTGCCCTTCGGAACGGGCAACGTGGTGGCACGTGAACTCGGGCTGCCGCTCGATCCAGTGCGCGCGGCCGAGGTCATGGAGGCGTCGTTCGCGGTGGCCTTCGACGTGGGCTGGGCGACGGCCGATGGCCGCGAGCCGGAGGTCTTCCTCGCGATGCTGGGCATCGGTTACGACGCGGCCGTGGCCGCGCGGATCGGGCGCTCGCGCGCGACGCGCTTCGGGGGAGCTCTGTACAAGCGGAGCGCGGCTTCGCTCTATGCCCTCGCAGGCGTGCGTGAACTCTTGGCGCTTTCACCGCCGCGGTTCCGGGTGACACTGGACGGTTCCTCGGCGGGTGAGCGCGCGGTCGCGGCCGTGCTCTCGAACACCGAAACCTACGGCAAGGGCATGTCGATGTCACCCGGCGCCAGCGCTGCAGATGGACTCTTCGACCTGCACCTCCGGTCATCCGCATCGCCCCTGGTGGAAGCCGTGGCTTTGACCTCGGCGCAGCTCCGCTGGCGTGGGCCGACATGGGCTTGCCAGCGGAGCCAGGGACGTGCGGTCGTGTTCACGTCCGTTCTGGCCGAGAGGCCGTTTGCGTGGCAGCTCGATGGGGATCCCATGGGCCTGGCCCGTGAGATCACCGTGACGCTACAGCCCGCCGCGCTCAGGCTGATCGGGGCGCTGGCATGCGCTGCGAAGTGATGGTAAAAATTGGATAGAAACGGTGGGGCCCGTTCTCTTGTCGGCAGACGCACGGGAGTCACCCAAAAAAGCGGCACCCTGGGTTGTGGGACCCAGGGTGCCAGAAGCAATCCTCTATCGCGATCAGGGCCTGCCGACCTTCTCGCGACGCATGAAATAGGCCGCGTCTCTCCGGAGGTAACCGTGTCCGTCTGAGTTTCTTTCGAAATTACGGCGGGGCACGTGGCGGCTCAGATGGAGGCTGCGGCCGTTGCGGTCGCCGTCAGATGGCAGGCGCTTCGGGTATCGAGCTGCGGCTCCACCGTGGAGCAGAGATCGCCCGCGACCTTGTGACGCTCGATGCACCGCGGATGGAATCGGCAGCCCGACGGCGGGTCCAGCGGTGACGGCACATCGCCTTCCAGCACGATGCGCTCCCGGGTCCGCTCGACCCTTGGATCAGGATGGGGCACCGCGGACATCAGAGCCTTCGTATAGGGGTGCTGCGGGTTCCCGAAGAGCTCGTCGCGCTCGGCGATCTCGACCACTTTTCCGAGGTACATCACCGCGACGCGATCGCAGATGTGGCGGACGACCGCAAGGTCGTGGGCGATGAAGAGATAGGAGAGCCCGAAGCGCTCCTGGAGTTCCTCGAGTAGGTTCACGACCTGGGCCTGGATCGAGACGTCGAGGGCGCTCACAGGTTCGTCGCAGATGATGAGATCGGGCTCCAGGGAAAGCGCGCGCGCGACGCCGATGCGCTGGCGCTGGCCGCCGGAGAACTCGTGGGGGAAGCGGTGGATGTGACGCGGGTTGAGGCCCACGGCGTCGAGGAGCTGCATCGCTCGCAGCTTCCGCTCGCGCGGCTTCGCCAGCCGGTGGATCTTCAGGGGCTCCGCGAGGATCGACGCGACGGTCTGCCGCGGATCGAGGGACGCGTAGGGGTCCTGGAAGATCATCTGGATGCGCCGCCGGAAAGGCGCGCGCTCCGAGCGCGTGAGGTGGCTGATCTCCTGGCCCTCGAACTTCACGGAGCCGCTCGTCGGCGGGTAGAGGCCGATGATCGCGCGAGCCGTCGTGGACTTGCCGCAGCCGGACTCGCCGACGAGGCCGAGGGTCTCGCCGCGCTCCAGGCTGAAGGAGACGCCGTCGACGGCGTGCAGCCAGCGGGCGGGCTTCCCGAGGAGTCCCTTGGTGCCGATGGGGAAGTGCTTGTGGAGGTCCGTGACCTCCAGCATCGGGGTGCTCATGCGAGGGCTCATGCGGGGGTTCCTTCGTTGGGATCTCCGTCGGGATTTCCGTCGAGTCCATTCAGCCGGCCGCGGGTATCGGCGATCAGCGTCGGACCCAGGCGCGCGTGCTCGAAGCAGGCGGACCTGCGTTCGCTCTGGACGGTAGGAAGCTCGAAGAGGGTGGGGATATCCTCGGTGCAGCGCGCGACCTGGAAGCCGCAGCGTGGCGCGAAAGAGCAGCCGGGCGGCAGCGCCGCGAGGTCCGGCGGCGCACCCGGGATCGAGTCCAGCTCGGCGTCGGGGTCGCCCGTGAGGCGTGGGACGCTGCCGAGCAGGCCTTTCGTGTACGGATGCCGCGGCTCTTCGAAGAGCGGGCCGGCTTCGGCCGTTTCCACGAGCTTGCCCGCGTACATGACGTTCACTCGATCGCTCATGCCGGCGACGACGCCAAGGTCGTGGGTCACGAGAACGATGGCGGTGCCGTGGCTCTCCTGGAGCCGCCTCATGAGCTCCAGGATCTGCGCCTGGATCGTCACGTCGAGGGCTGTCGTGGGCTCGTCGGCGAGCAGGATCTTGGGCTTGCAGAGCAGGCCCATGGCGATCATCACGCGCTGGCGCATGCCCCCCGAAAGCTCGTGCGGGTACTGGTCCAGGCGCTTCTGGGGCTCCGGGATGCCGACGTCGTCGAGCCCTTCGGCGGAGAGCCGGCGCGCCTCGCGGCGGCCGAGCTTCTTGTGAACCTCCAGCACTTCCGTGAGCTGCCGCCCGATCGTGAGCAGCGGGTTCAGCGAGGTCATGGGGTCCTGGAAGATCATCGAGATCTCGTTGCCGCGGAGCCTGCGGAGCTCGCGGTCCGAGAGCGTGAGGAGGTCGCGACCCTGGTAGGTGAGGCGATCCGCCTCGATCACGCCCGGGGGCTGTGGAACGAGTCCCATCAGCGCGAGGTTCGTGACGGACTTGCCGGAGCCGGATTCGCCGACGAGGCCGAGGGTCTCGCCCTCGTGGAGATGGAACGAGACGCCGTCGACGGCGCGGACGATGCCGTGGTGGGTTTCGAAGCGAACGCGGAGGTTCTGGACGTCGAGGATCGGGGTGGCCATCAGGACTTGCCTCGGAGCTTGGGGTCGAGGGCGTCGCGGAGGCCGTCGCCCAGGACGTTGAGCGCCAGAAGCGTCGTGCCCATGGCGAGGGACGGGAAAACGACGAGCCACCAGTAGATCTTGAGGGGGTTGATGGCGGACGTACCGTCGACGGCGAGGAGGCCCCAGGAGACCTTCGGCGGCTCGATGCCGAGGCCGAGGAAGGAGAGGAACGCTTCGAACAGCATCACCGCGGGGATGGTGAGCGTCAGGTAGACGATCACGATCGAGAGCACGTTGGGGACGATGTGGGCGAGCAGGATCCTGGTCGTCGAGGCGCCGATGACGCGGGCGGCTTCCACGAACTCGGTGTTCTTCAGCGAGAGCACCTGGCCGCGCACGACGCGAGCCATGGTGAGCCAGTAGATCGCGCCAATGACGAGGAAGAAGATCTTCTCGCGGTCGATGCCGAAGTTGTCCTCGAGCTCGGTCCGGTACTCGTTCACGACGGTGATCAGGAAGATCACGACGAAGATGAACGGGATCGAGTAGAGGACGTCGACGATGCGCATCATCAGGTTGTCGATGCGTCCGCCCATGAGGCCGCTGAACGCGCCGTAGAGGACGCCGATCAGGAGCGAGCAGAGCGACGCGATCAGGCCGACGATGATGGAGGTGCGGCTGCCCCAGACGATGCGAGACATGAGGTCGCGGCCCTGGCTGTCCGTGCCCATCCAGTTGCCCGTTTGCCACAGGCCGAAGACGTGCACGCGTGCGTGGAGGAGCAGGTCGTCGAACCTGCCGACGAGGCCCTTGAAGGGCCAGTAGCCGCTCTCGTGGCGGGCCTCCAGGAAGCGGGCGCCAGGGACGGGGTCCGCTTCGAACGAGCGGGCGAGCTGGCGGCCGATGTCGTCGTGCTCGATGCCTTCGAAGAGGCGGGCGTCCACGATCTGCGCGTCCTGTGGGTTGGACTCGACGATAGGCTTCGAGCCCGCGAGGAGCTGGCCGTTGACGCGCACGGTGACGACAGGGCCACTGATGGCGCGATCGAGCTGATAGCGGACGATCCAGGAGCCGATGCCGGGGACCGGGTCCTGTCGAGCGAGGAACAGCTCGACCTTGCGTGTGCGCTGATCGATGGACCAGGTCGAGATCTGTGCGGGGTCGAAGGGCGTGCCGTCGGGGGCCTTCAGCTCCAGTGAATGGACGACGCGCCAGTCGGGTTCGACCTCCAGCGGAGGCTCGCCGGGGATCGGGGAGGCCTCGGGGATCGCTGCATCGTAGCGCCAGGCGGTGACGTTGCCCCGGATGTCCGTCTCGCCGGGGATCACGTCGGGCGTGTCGGTGCGCAGGAGCGGCACGGAGACGTACGCGACCTTCGACAGACCGTCTTCCGAAACCGCCTCGGCCCCACGAAGCTCGATGGCCGACTTGCGTCCGGCCACCTCTTCGATTCGTGCTCGTGCGGACTCTGCTGCGGCTTCGTCTCTCACGGCGACGCTGAGCATCGTCCGGTGGCGCCAGCCGTCGTTCCAGAGGTTGGCGGTCCACGCCGTCATGCCGGTGCCAGCGGCGGGCGGCTTCGGAAGGGACTCGGGCTCTTCCCACATCCACTGCGGCGGTGCCGCTTCGTCGCGCAGGGAGAGCGCGATGGGGGACGGAAGCGGAAGGAAAGGCGCGATGAGCGAGATCCCGCCGAAGGCGGCCAGGAACACGAGGGCCAGGAACGCGGTACGGTTGCGGCGCAGGCGGCGCCAGGCGTCCGACCAGAGGCTCTCGCCCTTGAAATTCTTGGCCTCCTTGCTGAGTCGCTTGAGGTCCTCGGGGGAGAGAGCCCAGCGTGAATCACCTTGGGGAATGGCCACTACTCGTCCTCCAGGGAGATGCGCGGGTCGAGCAGCGTGTACGCCATGTCGACGAGCGTGTTGAGCGTATAGACGAGCACCGTGAAGAGAATCGTGACGCCCATCGCGAGCGTGTAGTCGCGGTTGGTGGCGGCGTTGATGAAGTGCGATCCCGTGCCCGGGATGAAGAAGATCTTCTCGATGACGAGGCTGCCCGTGAGGATGCCGGCGGTGGCGGGGCCGAGGTAGGAGACCACGGGGAGCAGGCCGCCCTTGAGCGCGTGGCGCAGCACGACGGTGCGGGGGCTGAGACCCTTGGCGTGCGCGGTGCGGATGTAGTCGGCGCTGAGGGTCTCGAGCATGCCGGTGCGCGTCAGGCGCGCGATGTAGGCGGCGAAGACGAGGCCCAGGCAGAAACCGGGGAGCAGCATGTGCTGGATCGTGCCCCAGCCGGCGACCGGCAGGAGCGGGATCATGAACACGAAGAGGATGATCAGGAAGCTCGCGATGACGAAGTTCGGGAGCGCGATCCCGGCGGTGGCGGCGAGGCGCAGCGAGAGGTCGATGCCGGAGCCCGGGCGGAGGGCGGACGCAATGCCGGCGCTGATGCCCAGCGCGAGCGCAAACATCATGGATAGGGTGCCGAGCAGCATCGAGATCGGGAGGCTCTCGGCGAGGATCTCGTTCACGGTGAAGTCCTTGTAGCGGAAGGACGGGCCGAAGTCGCCGGCGAACACGCCGCCGAAGGCCTTGACCTCCTGGCCCGCGGGGTTGCTCGAGCGCCAGGGCTGAAGGTCACCGTCCGAGTCCTCGGCGAAGAGCGCGCGGTTGTCGTCGAGGTTGAACGGGCCGACGTAGTGCAGGTACTGGCGCCAGAGCGGCCAGTCGAGGTGGTAGCGCGCCTTGATGTTGGCCTCGATGACGGGGTCGAGCTTGCGCTCGCCGTCGAAGGGGCCGCCCTTGACGGAATGCATCAGGAAGAACGAGACCGTCATCACGGTCATGATCGTGATGCCGAACCAGAGGAAGCGGCGCAGGAGGAAGCGGAGCATGGCTAGCGGGCCTCCTGGGGTTCTTCAGGACGCTGGCCGTTACGCGCCTTGGGGTGGGACGGCGGATAGAGCCCTTCGCTCGGGCCCCAGGCCTTCACCTCTTCGTGTCGGCCGTCGTCGGGGTAGGCCGCGCGCTTGGCGCTGAGCTCCTCGTCGTCCATCCAGTACCAGTACTTGGGGAAGTGCTCGTCCTTGACGTTCGGGTAGTAGCCGCCGAGACGAGGTGAGTAGGTCGTCTGCGTCACGTAGAAGTAGATCGGCATGATGGCCATGGCGTCCATGAGGAGTGCCTCGGCCTCGGCCATGATCGACATGCGCTTCGCCGGGTCGAGTTCGCTGTTGCCCATACGGACGAGCCGGTCGTACTCGGGATCGCCCCAGCCGGTCTTGTTGTTCTCGCCGCCGGTCATGAAGAGATCGATGTACGTGTTGGGGTCGGCGTAGTCGCCGATCCAGGCGGAGCGCGAGACGTCGTAGCCGAGACTCGACTGGGTGTCGAGGTAGACCTTCCACTCCTGGTTGAGGAGCTTGACGTTGACCCCGAGGTTCTTGGCCCACGCGTCGGCGATGACGATCGCGATATCGCGGTGGGAGTCGGCGGTGTTGTAGTGGACTTCGATGGTGGGGAACTGCTTGCCCCCGGGGCCGTAGCCGGCTTCGACGATGAGTTCGCGTGCGCGGGCGAGGTCGGCCTCGTAGGAGCTGCCGTGGGCCATCTCCGCGCCGGTGTAGCCCGCCATGCCAGGAGGGACGAGGGAGTAGGCGGGGACCTGGCCGGCTTTCGTGACGCTCTCGGTGATAGCCTGGCGCGGAATGGCGAGGCTGAGGGCCTGGCGCACGAGCTTGTTGTCGAGCGGTGGCTTCGTGACGTTCACGCGATAGAAGTAGGAGCCGAGGTAGGGGATCGGCAGGAAGTCCTCGCGGGGCATGAGCTCCTGGATGACGTTCGCGGGCGGGACGTCGATCCACTGGGCCGCGCCCGTCAGGTACATGTTGAGGGAGGTCGTGTAGGACTCGACGGCGAGGGCGTCGACGGTCTCGAAGGCGACGTTGTCGGCGTCCCAGTACATCGGGTTCTTCTTGAAGCGAACTCGGTCGTTGACGCGCCGGAACTCCACGACGTACGGGCCGTTGCAGATGATGTTCTCGGGCTTCAGCCACTCGCGGCTCCACGAGTTCGGGTACTTCTCCTTCGCGTCCTCGATGTTCTTCCGGGAGACCGGGAACATCGGGTAGAAGGCCATGAGTTCCAGGAAGAAGGGCGTCGGCGAGTTGAGGTGGAACTGGAGCGTGTAGTCGTCGAGCTTCTTGATGCCGACGGTGTCGAAGCTGTGCTTCGGCGCGCCGTCCTCGACCTCGGTGGTGAAGGCTTCCGCGCCTTCGATGTACCAGGCCATGTAGGCGTACTCGGCCGCGGTGCGGGGGTCTAGGAAGCGCTCGAACGACCACATGAAGTCGTCGGCCGTGATCAGATCTCCGTTGGACCAGCGCGCGTTCTTGCGAAGGTGAAACGTGTACGTCAGCCCGTCGTCGGAGACCTCCCAGGACTCGGCGCAGCCTGGCTGGGGTTCGAGTGTCTTGGGATGGGCGACCAGGAGGCCCTCGAACACCATGCGAATCGCGCGGCCTTCAGGGACGCCCGTGACGGTCGCGGGGTCGAGGGTCTGAATCTCGGTGCCGTTGTTGAAGACGAAATCGGCGGGAGCGAGACGAGCGCCGCGCGTGGCGTAAACGGCGGCCGCCAGGATCCCGAGCAATAGCAGCACCGGAAGGACCTGGCGGAGGAAACGTTGTGGGGCCATGAAGCAGTGGGGGTGCCCCCGAGAGTGGGGGAGTCGAAACTGGCGGAGGCCAGAGTGATGGCCCCGGAGTGTAGTGGATCCGCTGCCTACTGCGGCAGCCGCACGAGGGCGGAGACGGGGAAGTGGTCGGAGGGGTAGCGAGCGTTGTCGTTCCCCAGGACGTCCCCGATGGACCCGTCGAGGGTCGCAAACTCCAGAAGCTGTGCGCCGGTCCCGTCGAATCGTTCGAACACGTAGTCGATACGTCGATCCAGAGGATCTCGCCCGAACCCGTTCCACGTCGCTGCGGGCCCGTCCACGACCACTCCTTCTTGTAGCCGCGCATCGGCGAGCCCACCTTCCGTAAGGACGCGGTACACCTCGTTCGTCTCGGTGACGTTGAAGTCGCCGATGAGCAGGAGCGGATCGCCGGCTGCGAGATCCCCGATCCGGTCGAGCAAGAGCCGAGCACTCATCACGCGGGCTTCCTGGCCCTTGTGGTCGAGATGGACATTGACGACGACGAAACGTGCTCCGCCCTCCCGCTCGCGCAGCCGAGCCCAGGTCGCGACGCGAGGGCAAGCAGCATCCCAGCCCATGCTTCCTGGAACCTCTGGAGTTTCGCTGAGCCAGAACGTGTCGCTCGCCAGGCACTCCAGCCTCCCGTCCCGGTAGTAGATGGAGCAGGCTTCTCCTCCGCCGTCGTCTTCACGCCCTGACCCGACCCGCTGCCATCCGCTCAGCGCCGCGTCGATCTCCGCGAGCATGCCGGGCAGGGCCTCCTGAACCCCCACGACATCGAATTCCCGCATCACCCCAACCGCCGCGTCCTTCCGCAGGGGCCAGGCATCGAGTCCATCCTTCACGGTGTTCATCCGCAGGTTGAAGCTCGCAACCCGAACCCCGCTCGCCTCCAAATCCCCGAAGACCACGCCGTGCCCGCAGCCACCGGCTACCGCCAATCCCAAGGAAATCGCAAACCATCCACCCCACCGTCCCATCCAATTCATGCTCCCACCCTACCCCCGCAACCACCGCACCCACCAGCGACAAATCACCACACATAGCGACACAAACGGACCAGGTCCGTCCATTCCGGTACAAACGGACCAGGTCCGTCCATTCCGATACGGACGGACCAGGTCCGTCCGTATCGGAATGGACGGACCTGGTCCGTTTGTACCGGAATGGACGGACCTGGTCCGTTTGTGTCGCTATGTGTGGTGATTTGTCGCTGGTGGGTAAGGGTTGGATGGCTCCTGATCTTGGGGGCGCGGTTTCCTAGGATGGGGCCCACGGGTGGCGAGAGCCGTTCGTAGCTCCGTTGCTCTGCCTGGTCCGGGTCGGTCCTGGGTTGGCCGCAGGGCTGTCTTTTCCCTCCTCTCTGCACCGAAGCCCCATGACGAGCTTGCTCCTTCGTCCCCTGCCAGTCGCCCTCGCTCTCCTCCTCTCCTCGGCGGGACTGGCTCTCGCCGGCGGAAATGGGGTGACGGAAGCCAGTTCGGGTCCGGTGACGGCGGTGCAGGACGAGACGCCGCTCTTCGGTGGACGCGTCATCGTGCACATTCCTTCGATGCCGGAGAACATGTGCTACCCAATCGAGAATTCGGGGGTCACTCGGCGCATGCAGTACGAGTGCCACGAGACGCTCCTCCTGAAGGACTGGAATACCACCCTCTGGGTCCCGAGCGTGGCCAGGGCCTGGCACATCGAGGACATGGTCGTCTTGAAGGACGATGCGCCCGAAGTGCCCGGCGAGGTCGAGGTTCGGGTGTATCGGTCCCAGGAGGATCGGGAGCTGGTGCCGCGTCGAGCCGTCTATGGCAAGGCGAACGAGGCGGGGACGGAGGTCTCGCCCGGTTCGCCGATGTCGGATCTCCCGGAGGAGGTCTCGATCCCCGCGAGCAGCATCGATCGCGTCGAGCGCGGCTGTGTGTTCACCTTCAAACTCCGCGATGACGTCAAGTGGCAGGAGTCCCGGGTCTACGAGGGTGAGGATCTCGCCAAGACCAGGGGCCAGATGGTGGACGCCGAAGACGTCCGCTTCAGCTGGGACATCTACAACAACCCCGCCGTCAAGTGCGATGAGAAGCGCTTCAACTTCGAGGCGATTCCGGGCTGCAAGGTCCTCGACAAGCACACCATCCGCTTCTTCGGCGCGAGCCAGAGCGCCTTCGCGCTCGACGCCCTCGCCGATTCGATGACGCTGATGGCGTCCCATATCTACAACCTGTCGGACCCCGACTGCCCGGACTACAGCGCTTCCGCCACGATGGCCGCGCAGGCCGAGCACATCAACGTCAACGACCACAACAAACTCTGGGTCGGCGTCGGCCCCTACCAGGTCACGACGCACGACCAGCAGTACGTGGAAGCCCAGCGCTTCGTCGACGAGGCGGGCAAGCCCGCGTACTTCGACGCCGCCAACCGCCCTGGCTACGTCGACACCATCCGCTGGCGCTACATCCCTGACGACCAGGCGGCCATGGTCGCCATCGAGAACGAAGAACTCGACTTCTTCGCGCGCGTCAAGCCCGAGGACTACTTCGGCCCGCGGACCAACAGCGACGAGTTCAAGAAGAACTTCAACAAGGGCTACTTCTACCTCGGTCAGTACGGGTTCGTCTGCTGGAACATGCACGACCCGAAGCTGAGCGACATCGTCGTCCGCAAGGCGATCGCTCACTCTTTCGATTCCCAGGGCTACCTCGCCAACCAGTACAAGGGCCTCGGACGCCAGATCACGGGCCCTGTGCCGTTCGATTCCGATGGCTACCCGAAGGACGCCCCCGCGCTGGCCTACGACCCCGACCTCGCCCTCGAGATGCTCGAAGACGCGGGCTGGTACGACCACGACGGCAACGGCATCGCCGACAAGGACGGCGTCGAGCTGGAGATCGAGTTCCTGTACCCCTCGGGCAACGACGCCTCGAAGATCCTCGGCCGCACCCTCCAGGACTCGGTGAAGCCGCTCGGGATCAAGATCAACCTCGCGTCGCTCGAGTGGGCGACCTTCCTCCAGCGTATGAAGCAGCGCGAGTTCGACTCCGTCAACCTCGCCTGGATTCCGCCGCTCGAATCCGATCCCGAGCAGCTCTGGCACTCCAAGCTCGGCAAGGCAGATGCGCTGAACACGTCCAACAACGCAGGCGTCGTCGATCCCGAGGTCGACCGCCTGATCGTCGCGATCCAGCGGGAAGTGGACCGTGACAAGCGCATGGAGCTGTGGAAGACGTTCCACCAGTACATCTACAACGAGGTCCAGCCCTACCTCTTTGGCTACAACGTGCCGATCAAGTTCGCCGCTTCGAAGCGGATCCACGGCATCGAGCACTCACCGATCGACCCGGGCTACATGATCCGCGAGTGGTACTTCACCGATCCATCGGTTCCAGGGACGCGCCCCGCGCTCACGAAGATGTAGGCTTGCCCCGCCCGGGCAGCCAGCGCCCCGCGCGCTGCCCGGCCACCTCCCTTCCTCGCTCGACCCTCCCCCCAGTCGCGTCGCCTGTGATCGCATTCATCCTGCGAAGGCTCCTGCTGATGATCCCGACGACGATCGGGGTCGCGCTGGTGATCTTCAGCCTCTATCACATCGCCCCGGGCGACCCCGCCCTCATCGCGATCGGCAGCCAGGCCGACGCCACGGCCGGCGGCGGCGGAGACGGCGACAGCCGGATCGACCAGTTCAGGCGAGAACACGGGCTGGACCGAGCCTTCTTCGTCCAGTTCTTCGACTACATCGGCCCCTTCAACCTGAGCCCCGACGGCCACCCCTGGTTCACGTCGCCGAGGACCGAGCGCAAGATCGAAGACGTCGAGGTCGAAGGACGTGACACCCCGGTGCGCCAGGGTCTTCCCGCCGAGATCGAGCCGCTCTATTCCACGACGGATGCGGAGCGCGAGACCCTCACGACCCTCGTCGCCAACGTCACGAGCAGCGACGAGACCACCGATCCCGGTCGCGCCGACGCGGCCATGGCGGACCTCGTCGCCTACGCCGGTCAGTCCGCGGACAACCGGGATGAGGCCGTCGCCGCGATGATGCAGGGCCTTTTCTCCCTGAAGCTCGGCGGCAGCACCGACGAACCCGGCATCGTGCGCCTCGACGCCACCCTCGAGAAGGTCACGGGCGTCGACATCCAGGCTTCCCTGGAGTACTTCGACGCCGCCCTCTTCGAGAAGGACGGCGTGCGTCACCTGCTGAAGAGCTGGTTCGCCTGGTACTACCGCGACGGCGGCGGTTACCGCGTCCGCAACCGGGGCGAGCAGCGTTTCGGCGGCCTCCTCACCGGCGAGCTCGGACTGGAGATGCAGTCCAAGGCGTCCGTGGGAGACGAACTCAAGAAGCGCCTCAAGGTGACGGTCCCGCTCTCGCTCGTCTCCGTGATCCTCAGCTATCTCATCGCCCTGCCCCTCGGGATCATCTCGGTCAGGCGCCAGGGCACGCGCGTCGACGGCGCCCTCACCGTCGGCCTCTTCGTTCTCTACTCGATCCCCATGTTCTGGGCGGGCCTGATGCTGATCCTCGCCTTCGGCAAGGGAGGCCTCACCGCCGACGGCCTCCTTCCGATCCTCGGCTTGCACGACAAGGATGCCGCGTCCTTCGGGCCGATTCGCTACGCATGGGACGTGGTGCTCCACAGCATCCTCCCGATCGCCACCCTGACCTACGGCAGCCTCGCCTACCTCTCGCGCCAGATGCGCGCCGGCATGCTCGAGGTGATCCGCCAGGACTACATCCGAACGGCGAGGGCCAAGGGCCTCTCCGACGACCGCGTGGTCTACAAGCACGCGCTCCGCAACTCCATGATTCCGGTCCTGACGCTCCTCGCCTCGATCCTCCCGATCCTGATCGGCGGCTCCGTCATCGTGGAGCTGATCTTCGACATCCCAGGCATGGGGCAGTACGCCTACCAGGGTCTGCTGCGCCGCGACTTCAACATCGTCATGGCCACGACGCTCTTCGTCGGCGTCATGACGCAGTTCGGCATCCTCTTCTCGGACATCGCCTACTCCCTCGTCGATCCTCGGATCAGGTTGAACTGATGGCCTCGGATCAGGTTGAACTGATGGCGGCAGGCGATCCGCAAGGCGCGGCTTCTTCGGGCGGGGGCGTCGCTCCGGAAGGAGCGGAGTTCGCCGCTGAGTATTCGAAGGACTACTGGGACCTCGTCTTCGAGCAGCTCGGCAAGCGAACGCTCTTCAAGCTGAGCATGGCGTTCCTGACGCTGCTCTACGGCATCGCGGTCTTTGCGCCCGTGATCGCCAACGACAAGCCCTACGTCATCGAGTCCGTCGATCTCAACGGCTACGGTCGCGCGCTGCGTCTACTGCGCACCACCGCCAGCGGCGCCGCCCAGCTGAGCGCCCTGTCGGATGCCGACTACGCGAACACGCGCGGGAAGGTGGACAGCGCTCCGCCCACGCGCGTCGCCGCTGCCGAGGTCGAACTCGAGGCCGCGCGCGACCGACTCGCGGTGCTCCAGCTGGCGCTCTCCGACGAGGACCGCGCCAAGATCGAGCCGTACCGGACCGCCTTCGAATCCGGTATCGAAGCGCTGAAGTCCGGCGACGACGCGCTCGCCGGCGAGCGCCTGGACGAGGCGAAGGACCTCGGGAAGGACCTGCGCAAGAGCCTCGAGGCGCTGGACCCCGCGAAGCCCGACGGCGGGGGAGTGGCCCTCGTCGGAAGGAAGGCCTTCCCGCTGGCCCAGTCCATGGCTCCATGGGAAGCCGCGCTCATGACGCTCTGGATCCTCGTGGCCTCCTGGCCCGTCTGGAACTGGATCGTGAACCGGCTCTTCCTTCGCGGCAACCGCGACCGCATCCGCGCTGCGCGCAAGTTCAAGCTGCTCGGCTGCCTGGCGATCGTCGCCGCTTCGTCCGTGGTCTGGTTCGCTCGTTTCGGAAACGTCGCCGAGTTCGACGCCGTCGACTACAAGGCCGAGCTCACCTCCGGGAACCGCGTCCTGGTGCAGGACGGTAAGACGATCGCCGACCTCATCGCGGACCCGGAGACGGCCACCGGGAGCGTCTCCTGGGCGCCGATCAACTTCGGCTTCGCCGAGCTCCATGAGCCCGAGAAGTATCGCCCGCCGACCTGGACCGCGAAGGCTGAGATCGACCCCGAAACCGGCGAGCGCGTGTTCTACAAGGCCATGAAGGCCGAGAGCGAAGCGGCGCCAATCGCTGCCCGTCCCGTGGAGATCCGCGTCGGCGAGCCCGAACTCAACTCGCCCATGAGACGCCCTCTCGGCACCGACGAAAGCGGCCGTGACGTGCTCAGCCGGATGATCTGGGGCGGCCGCGTCAGCCTCTCCGTCGGCATCCTTTCCGCGGCGCTCCTCACGATCATCGGCGTCGTCATCGGTTCCATCGCCGGCTTCTTCGGTGGCTGGGTCGACGTCGGCATCATGCGGACCATCGAGGTGCTGCAGTCGATCCCCGCCTTCTTCCTGATCCTGCTCGCCCTGGCGTTCACGGATCCCGAGACGCTGAACCCGATGTTCGCGATCGTCATCGTGATCGCGATCGTGCGCTGGACCGGCGTCGCTCGCCTCGTCCGCGGCGAGTTCCTGAGGCTGCGTGAGCAGGAGTTCGTGGTCGCCGCGCGCGCCCTCGGCTTCAGCTCCGCGCGGACGATCTTCCGTCACGTTCTGCCGAACGCGATGTCACCGGTCCTCGTGGCCGCCGCGTTCTCCGTCGCGGCCGGCATCCTCACCGAGTCGGCCGTGTCCTTCCTGGGCTTCGGTATCCAGGAGCCGCAGGCGTCCTGGGGTTCGATCGTCAACGAATCGCGCAGCGCCGATCACTGGTGGATCCAGCTCTTCCCTGGCCTCGCGATCTTCATGACGGTCACCTGCTACAACCTCGTCGGCGACGCGATCCGCGATGCCATGGACCCCAAGATGAAGGTCTGAATCGATGTCGGATCCCAGCACCCAGAACGGCCCCCGGCCAGGCGGCTCCGGCCGTCCGGAGGGCGAGCCCATCCTCGCCATCGAGGGCCTCAAGACCTACTTCCACACCGACGAGGGCATCGCGCGCGCCGTCGACGGCGTCACGTACTCCATCCAGCCGGGCGAGACGCTCGGCGTGGTGGGGGAGTCAGGCTCCGGCAAGAGCGTGACCGCGCTCTCGATCCTCCAGCTCCTCCCGATGCCCCCGGGCAAGTTCGAGGGCGGACGCATTCTCTTCCGCGGCGAGAACCTCCTGGAGGTCTCGGAGAAGCGCATGCGCGAGATCCGCGGCAATGACATCGCGATGATCTTCCAGGAGCCGATGACCGCGCTGAACCCCGTGTTCACCGTGGGCAATCAGATCGGCGAGACCGTCATGCTGCACCAGGGGCTCAGCAAGGAAGCGGCCCGCGAGCGCTCCATCGACATGCTTCGCCGCGTCGGTATTCCCTCGCCCGAGGCGCGCGTCGACGAGTATCCGCACCAGCTCTCCGGCGGCATGCGCCAGCGCGTGATGATCGCGATGGCCATGGCCTGCGGTCCCGCGCTGCTCATCGCCGACGAGCCGACGACCGCCCTCGACGTGACCATCCAGGCGCAGATCCTCGACCTCATCAAGGAGCTACAGGACGAGGAGGGGATGAGCGTGCTGCTGATCACCCACGACCTCGGCGTGGTCGCCGAAACCGCGCACCACGTGGCCGTGATGTACGCGGGCCGCGTCGTCGAGTACGCGTCGGCGGAGGAGCTTTTCGAGCGCCCGCGCCATCCCTATACCATCGGTCTGCTGCGTTCGCTCCCGGACCTCGCCACCTCGGGCGAGCGCCTCGTGACCATCCCGGGCATCGTCCCGAGCGCCACGCGCTTCCCGAGCGGCTGCCGCTTCCGCACGCGCTGCTCGCTCGCGAGCGAGATCTGCGCCGCGGAGGTGCCGCCGCTGGAGCGCGTGCAGGGGCCGGACGGCCAGGCCACCGAGCACACCGTCGCCTGTCATCATCTCGAAGCGGCGGAGGCCCTCTGATGTCCACGCCAGAAGTGAACGACAAGGCGAGCTCCGAAGTCGCGACCGCGACCGCGCCGCTCCTCGAGGTCCAGGGCCTCAAGAAGTACTTCCCGATTCGACGCGGCATCCTCCAGCGTCACACCGGCGACGTGAAGGCCGTCGATGGGCTCGACTTCACCGTGAGGCGCGGCGAGACGCTGTCGCTGGTGGGGGAGTCCGGCTGCGGAAAGACCACGGCGGGTCGCTCGCTCCTGCGATTGCTCGAGCCGACTGCAGGGCGTGCGCTCTATCGTCCGGAGCCAGGGACGGAGGTCGACTGGTTCGCGCTTCCGAAGTCCGAGCTCCGGCCCTACCGACGCGATCTACAAATCATCTTCCAGGACCCCTACGCGAGCCTGAACCCGCGTATCACCGTCGGCAACTCCGTCGGTGAAGCGCTGAAGGTTCACGGGGTCGCCAGCAGCGCCAAGGATCGCGCCGACCGCGTCGCCGAGCTACTCCGGAAGGTCGGCCTCCGCCCCGACGTCGCGAATCGCTTCCCGCACGAGTTCTCGGGCGGCCAGCGCCAGCGGGTCGGCATCGCGCGCGCGCTCGCGCTGAACCCGAAGCTCATCGTCTGCGACGAGGCCGTCAGCGCCCTCGACGTCTCGATCCAGGCTCAGGTCATCAACCTCCTGAAGGACCTCCAGGCGGAGTTCGGCCTCAGCTACCTCTTCATCGCCCACGATCTCTCGGTCGTGCGCTACATCTCCGACCGCGTGGCCGTCATGTACCTGGGCCGCATCGTGGAGATGGGCCCGGTGGACGAGGTCTTCGATCGGCCCCAGCATCCCTACACCCAGGCCCTCCTGTCCGCGATCCCGCGCGCGAATCCGAAGGAGCGGCGTGAGCGAATCCCCCTCACCGGCGACGTCCCTTCGCCGATCCATCCGCCCAGCGGCTGCCACTTTCACACGCGCTGCCACATCGCCGAGAAAGGTCTTTGCAACGTGCAGTATCCGGAGATGAGGAAGGTGCATCCGAACGGCCAGTACGCCGCCTGTCACTTCGCGAAGCCCTTCGGCAGTCCGGCGGCACTCGGCGGGAGATCTTGACCGGGGGATCCTGACCGGCGGACCTCTCTTTTCCCCATTCAACCGATGCACCCCGCTTCTTCGCCGCCCAGGAATCCCGGCGCCCCCAAGAGTTCCGGGCCGCGGCGCGGGTCGTTGCCCCAGGCCCTGGGCCTGTTCGGCCGGTCTCTGATCGAGGGGCCCACTCCGCTGCACTCCACCAGGCCGCGGAGTTCGATCAACCTCCAGTGGCTCATCCACCTGCGCTGGGCGGCGATCGGCGGCCAGCTCATCACGGTTTTCGTGGTGCGCTACCTGCTCGGGGTCGAGATCCCGCTCGGACTGCTCCTCGGCGTCATCGCCGTGGAGTTCGGGACCAACGCCGTCCTGCTGAGCGTCTTCGGGAAGCTCGTCGCGAGCGCGCCGGCTCCGAACGAGTCGAGCGGGCTCGATCGTCTCCAGGCGACCCAGCTGGCCGTGACCGTGCTGGACACCCTGTTCCTCGGCGTGCTCCTCGGGATGACCGGCGGGACCTCGAATCCGTTCTGTGCCTTCCTCGTCATCTATGTTGCGCTGGCGGCCGTGCTCCTGCCCATCCGCCACGCGATCGCGGCCGCGGTGATGGTCGCGCTGGTGCTCGTCACGTTGATGAACGTGTCGACGCACATTCCGGTTCTGGACCGCGGCACCGTGCTGCGCGGATGGGGGACGGTCGTCGCGATCGGCCTGACGTCGCTTCTCAGCGTGTACTTCGTTTCCCGCGTGACGACCGCGCTGGTCCGGCGCTCGGAGCAGCTGGAGACCGAGCGGGAGCGACGGGAGCGGCGCCGCCACCTCGAGGCGCTCGGGACGCTCGCCGCGGGGGCCGCGCACGAACTCGGCACGCCCCTTTCGACGATCGCCATCGTCGCGAAGGAACTCGGGCTTCGTCTGGAGCGCAGCGGCGCCAGCGCCGAGGAGCTGGAGGACGCTCAGCTGATTCGGGAAGAGGTGGCGCGCTGCCGCCGGATCCTCGACCGGATGTCGACGGACTCGGGTGGAGGGATCGGGGAGGAGCTCGTGCCCACGCGTCCTTCGGAGCTCGCGGACCTCATCGTCGACGAGATGGCGGCCCGGGATCGAGTCGTCGTGGAAGTGGAGGACCTGGCCACCGCCGAGGGGGGCGAGGGAGCGGAGCGGGCACCCTTCGAGCTGCCTCGGGTCGGGCTGGCGACCTCGGTGCGGGCGATCGTCCAGAACGCCATCGACGCCTCTCCGGAAGCCAGCCCGGTTCGCCTGGTGATCCGGCGCGCGAGCCAGAGCCTCCGCATTCTGGTCACCGATCAGGGGGGCGGTATGTCTGCGGACGACATCGAGCGGGCGACCGAGCCCTTCTTCACCACGAAGGACGTGGGCGGGGGAATGGGGCTCGGGCTGTACCTGGCCAGCAGCTTCATCGAGAACCTGGGCGGCGCCCTGGAGATTCGATCGGTGCTGGGCGAGGGCACCACCGTCCGGATGGAGATTCCCATGGCGCCGACGGGGCGCGGTGTCCTGGAGCCGCGCGCCTCAGTTTGAGACACTGTCGCGAGTCAGCCCCGCCGAGGGGGGCCCATGGCGCTGAGAACAATTCACGGTCCAGCGGATCCCCGGAGGCCCATGCGGCGAACTACATGGGACAAGGAGGCACAACTCAATGACGAACACCCATTCCGATTCGCCGTTTTCGACGACCCTTACTCGCCCAGAGCCGGCAACCGCCCACCGTCCCATGCCCAATCTCGAAACCCGCTCGATGCTACTCGTGGATGACGACGAGACCTTCCGGGAGCGCCTCGCCCGCGCGCTCCGGGACCGTGGTTTCGACGTCCGTACGGCTTCCAACGTGGATGAGGGCGTCCAGCTCGCCGAGCAGGACTCGCCCGAGTACGCCGTGATCGACCTGCGGATGCCTGGCAAGGGCGGGATGGATCTCCTGCGCGAGCTGAAGCGCATCGATGCCGGCACCCGGACGGTCATCCTGACGGGCTATGGGTCGATCGCCACGGCGGTCGAAGCCGTTCGCCTCGGTGCCATCAACTTCATTCCCAAGCCCGCCGACGCCGACGACGTCGTGGCGGCCTTCGAGAAGTACGAGCGCGGTGACCCCATGGAGGGGCCGGCCGTGACCTCCACGTACCGCGCGCCGACGCTGGCGCGCATGGAATGGGAGCACATCCAGCGAGTTCTCTCGGATTGCGGAGGGAATATTTCCGAGTCGGCGCGACGCCTTGGCATTCACCGCCGCTCTCTTCAGCGGAAGCTGCAGCGCCATGCGCCGCAGGAGCGCGGACGGGCGTAGGACGCTGAACGCGCGCACGCCCCTTCGGGTGCGTGCCTCGACGCGCGCGAATTGCCCATGGCGAGGCGCCTTCTTTCCTCCGAAAGAAGGCGCCTCGCTCCGTTCATGGTCGGCCCTATCTCCGTTCAGCTCCCGGGGTTCCGCCCGTGCCTCCAGGCGCATCGCTCCGTCGGCGTGTGGGCCCTGGCTCAGGGCAAAATCGATCGCGGTCCCCGGTCGATCATGGGGGATGGGCGGGCTGCGATCGGATCTCAACGGCCGCATGCGAAGGAGTGCGTACGGGCCGGATGCCGCAGCGCATTGAGGATGAGTTTCACTCTCGGTGAGATTCCCTTCAATTGCGTCGGAGTACCACGTTTCTTCGCGGGCACTCGATCACTATTCTATTGGCCAGTGAACAGCGTTCACCCGCGGGGAAGCCCGCGCAGAGCGCCGTTCGACCCCCGCGCGAACCGTCAGAGAGCAGGACTCGGGCCTTGGCCAGGGACCCTTGGCTGGCACCACGCGCACTCGCCAGAACAACTCAGGCGTCGCCCGGCCAGCGCAGACGTGCTGGCTCAGGTCGTCGCTCTCCGCTGAACGGCCGATCCCCGGCCCGAGTCCCGGTTCGAGAGCCCCGTCACCCCGTGGTCCTCGCCCCATCCCTCGGATCCGGGCGCGGCTCCCTCGGTTCCCAGACCGCGCCTTGCGCACCATGAGCACCTTCCACTTTCCCCAATGGACCAACCACTTCAAGCTGCTGATTCCAGCGGCTGCGATCGGTGGGGTCCTTTACGCGGTGACCTTCGTCTGGCTCGGCTTCTCTCCGAAGACCACCGACGCCGGATACGCGCCGAAGCAGCCGGTTCCGTTCAGCCACGCGCTCCATGCCGGTGAGCTCGGCATGGACTGCCGCTACTGCCACAACACCGTCGAGGACGCATCGCACGCCGCGATTCCCCCGACGGCAACGTGCATGAACTGCCACACGAACATCCGCCCGGACAGCACCAAGCTGGCGGCGGTCAAGGAATCCTACGAAACCGGCAAGCCGGTCGAGTGGGTGCGTGTCCACGACCTTCCGGACTACGCGTACTTCAACCACTCCGCCCACGTGCGGCGCGGCGTTTCGTGTGTCTCGTGCCACGGCCGCATCGACCAGATGGTCGTCGTCAGGCAGCAGGAGCCGCTCTCGATGGGCTGGTGCCTCGACTGCCACCGCAACCCGGAGCCGCATCTCCGACCGCTCGACGAGATCACCAACCTCGGCTGGGAGCCGCCCGTCGGCGACGATAGCTGGAAGGATCGACTCTTCTACTCCGCCGAAGAGATCAACCCCCAGGAGACCTGCAGCACCTGTCACCGATAGGGCTGCCGTCGACTGCCGATCGAGGCCGTTGGCTCCACGGCCAGGTCCTCTCTCCTTCCGAGGGGAGGCCTGAAAAGGAGCCACTTTCACCTGCGCTGACCCCCGTTGGCGCCTGATCCCTCCCGTCTTCAACCGACACCCGCGCCTGGCCCCAAAGCAGGGCGCGATCCGATGAGCGACATTCTCTCCGGCCCCCCTCCCGGCTCCCACTCCGGCCCAGATCTGCTTCCTGGCACGAACTCGGGCGAAGCAGCGAAGGCCACTTCGTCGAAGCCCACGGTCTGGCAGTCCCTGTCCGAGTTCGAAGGCAAGTTGACCCGGGATCTCGCCACAGCGGACGGCGCCACCGATGACGTGGCCAGCTTCGTAGGCCGCGAGTTCCCGACGGACGACTTCGATCAGATGGACGGCGTCGACCGTCGTCGCTTCTTCCAGATCCTCGGTGCCTCGGCGGCCCTGGCCGGCGCTTCGAGCTGCCGCTGGGAGCGCGAGACGATCCTGCCGTACGCCGAGCGCCCCGAGGAGATGATCCCGGGCAAGCCCCGTCACTACGCCTCCGTCATGGACCTCGCGGGCGCGGCCCGCCCGGTCAAGGTGACGAGCTATGACGGACGTCCCGTGAAGGTCGAGCCGAACACGCTTGTCGGCCATGGAACGGACGTGTTCTCGCAGGCCGCCGTGCTCGAGTTCTACGATCCCGACCGCAGCCGCGGGGTCGCACGCCGCTCGGCCGACGGGATGGTCGACTCCAGCTGGAAGGACGCCCTCGCGGCGCTCCGTTCGAAGGTGGCGGAGGGCGGCGTGGCCGTTCTCGCTTCCACGACCAGCTCGCCGACGCTCGCACGTCTCGGGGCCGAGCTCCAGGGCGCTGGCGTGAGCTGGCACTGGTGGTCACCGGTGAACGAGGACATGGCCGTCGCGGGTGCCGAGATGGCCTTCGGCCGCAAGGTCCGCGCCAGCTACAACCTGAAGCAGGCGGACGTCGTCATCGCCCTCGACAGCGACTTTCAGCGGACGCACCCGGACGCCGTCCGGATGGCTGCCGACTTCGCCACGCGCCGCATGCCCGAGGAGGGCGCGGCCGGCAAGGAGATGTCGCGCCTCTACAGCGTCGAGAGCCGCTTCACGTCGACGGGCGTGACCTCGGACCACCGTCTGCCCGTCCGGAGTTCGGACGTCGGCGCGGTGCTCGAGCTGCTCCAGGCGGCGGTGAGCGGGGGAAGCGCCTCCGGCGCGCGCGCCAGGGCACTCGCCGGCAACGCCAAGGTCGCGGCCTTCGTGAAGGCGGCCGCCGAGGATCTGAAGGCGGCTGGCAGCCACGGCGTCGTGATCCCGGGTGGGCATCAGCCCGCCGAGGTGCACGCCCAGGCCCACGCGCTCAACGCGGCGATCGGCGCCAACGGGACCACCGTTTCGCTGATCGACGAGCCGCTGCTCGGCGGCATGGACGCCGGCCTCAAATCCCTCGTCGCGGACATGAAGAGCGGCGCCGTCAAGACGCTGCTGATCCTCGAGGGCAACCCCGCCTACGACGCGCCGGCCGATCTCGGCTTCGCCGCCGCGCTGGAAGCCTGCCCGACCACGGCGCACCTTTCGCTCTACCGCAACGAGACGTCCGTTCTCTGCGGCTGGCACCTGAACTCGGCTCACTGGCTCGAGGCCTGGGGCGACGCTCGCTCCTGGGACGGCACGTACCACGTGGCTCAGCCGCTCATCAACCCACTCTTCGGCGGGATGAGTTCGATCGATCTCTGCGCGGCTCTCCTTGGCCGCAAGGACGCGGGCCGCGAAGAAGTGCGCGCGACGTTCGACGGCATGAACCTTCCCGGCTCTGGCGAGGCTCGGTATCGCCAGGCGCTCCACGACGGAGTCGTCGAGGGCACGCGGGCGGCTGCGGTCAACGTGACGGTCCGGGGCAACGTGCAAGCGATCCCGGCGGCCGCCGAGGGGATGGAGGTGACCTTCTTCCCGTGCCCCAAGGTGTACGACGGTCGCTACTCGAACAACGGCTGGCTCCAGGAGCTGCCGGACTTCACGACGAAGATGACCTGGGACAACGCGGTGCTGCTCGGCGTCGCGACGTCGAAGGAACTCGGCGTGACCACCGGTAGCAAGGTCAAGGTGACCCTGAACGGCCGGACCCTCGACGCGGCGGTGTACGTTGCTCCGGGGCAGGCCGAGAACTCCGCCGCCATCTCGATGGGCTACGGCCGCAAGCACGCGGGCCTCGTCGCGGGCTTCGAAAAGACCGGCGTGGACGCGGCGGGCTTCGATGCCTTCCAGCTCCGTGGAACGGACTCGATGGGCATGGCCGTCGGAGCGACGGTCGCGAAGGCGGGCGGCTCCTACAGCTTCGCGACGACCCAGGAGCACCACCTCATCGACGAGATCGGGATGAAGGGACGCCGTGAGCGCCTTCACAAGCTCGCGATGGAAGGCACCCTCGAGGAGTGGAAGGAGGACCCGAACTTCCCGGAGCACGTCTACCACGTGCCGAAGCTCGAGTCGCTCTTCGACCAGAGGAAGTACGAGGGCACGCACCAGTGGGGCATGACCATCGACCTCTCGACCTGCAACGGCTGCAACGCCTGCGTGGTCGCCTGTCAGTCGGAGAACAACATCCCGATCGTCGGCAAGGAGCAGGTCAAGCGCGGTCGCGAGATGCACTGGATGCGCGTCGACCTCTACTACCAGGGTGACGCCGATGAGGCCGACACGGTCGACGCCGTCAACCAGCCGATCAACTGCCTGCAGTGCGAGAACGCGCCCTGCGAGCAGGTCTGCCCGGTCGCGGCGACCGTTCACGGCGAGGAAGGGACCAACGACATGGTCTACAACCGCTGTATCGGCACGCGCTACTGCGGCAACAACTGCCCGGTCAAGGTTCGCCGGTTCAACTACTTCCACTACACGAAGTTCATGGACGAGCCGGAGCACAAGCTGCTCCAGCTGCGCAGCAACCCGAACGTGACCGTCCGCAGCCGCGGCGTCATGGAGAAGTGCACCTACTGCATGCAGCGGGTGTCCGAGGCGCGCATCGTGGCGCGGAACGAGGACCGGCGCATCCGTGACGGCGAGGTCATCACGGCCTGCCAGGCCTCGTGCCCGACCCAGGCGATCACCTTCGGTGACCTCAACGACCCGGAGTCGCGCGTCTCGAAGAAGCAGGGCCTCGGCCGCGACTACTCGATGCTCGCCGAGCTCAACATCAAGCCGCGTACCCAGTACCTGGCTCGGATCTCGAACCCGAACACCGCTCTCGCGACGGCCATGCCGCAGGGCGTGAAGGGGAGGGACGACTACGACCCCGCGACCTATGGCCATGGCGGCCACGGAGCCCATGGGGGCGGTCACGGTCATGGCGACAGCCATGGCGGCGACGATCACACGGACACCAGCCACTCAGGAGACTCCACGGAAGGAGCCGGCCATGACGACCACTGATCCCACCGCATCCTTCGGCGGCAAGCCGCTGAAAGGCCAGGACCCTCGCGTTCGGCCCGCCCTCGTCGAGGGCGAGAACGAGACGTTCTCCACGGTCACCGAGGCCGTGGCCAGGGTCTCCGAGGTCCCCGTCAAGGAAACCAACAAGGCCTGGCTGATCGGCTTCGGCGTCTCCGTCACGCTGCTGGGCGTGCTGGGTCTGATGCTGCTGCATCTGATCACGACGGGCGTCGGGGTCTGGGGCAACAACAACCCCGTGTACTGGGGTTGGCCGATCGTCAACTTCGTTTTCTGGGTCGGTATCGGTCACGCCGGTACCCTCATCTCCGCCGTTCTCTTCCTGACTCGCCAGAACTGGCGAACGGGCGTGAACCGGGCGGCCGAGGCGATGACGATCTTCGCCGTCATCTGCGCCGGTCTGTTCCCGGGCGTGCACATCGGCCGGATCTGGGTGGCTTACTGGCTGTTCCCGCTTCCGAACCAGATGAACATGTGGCCGAACTTCCGGAGCCCGCTGCTCTGGGACGTGTTCGCGGTCTCGACGTACGCGTCGGTTTCGCTGCTGTTCTGGTACATGGGCATGATCCCCGACCTCGCGACCCTTCGGGATCGCGCGATCAACACCCCCCGCAAGATCGCCTACGGCATCTTCGCCATGGGCTGGACGGGTTCCTCGCGCCACTGGCACCGCTACGAGCGCGCGTACCTGCTGCTCGCAGCCCTCGCGGCTCCGCTCGTGTTCTCCGTGCACTCGGTCGTTTCCTTCGACTTCGCGGTGTCACAGGTTCCGGGCTGGCACACGACCATCTTCCCGCCGTACTTCGTCGCAGGCGCCATCTTCAGTGGCTTCGCGATGGTGTTGACGCTGATGGTGCCCGCGCGGCAGTTCTTCGGGCTGAAGCACATCATCACGATGAAGCACATCGACGTGATGTGCCGCATCCTGATGGCGACCGGCATGATGGTGGGCTACGCCTACATGATCGAGTTCTTCATGGCCTGGTACGGCGGCGTCCAGTACGAGACCTTCGCGTTCGTCAACCGTGCCTTCGGCAACTACTGGTGGGCGTACTGGATCATGGTCTCGTGCAACGTGATCTTCCCCCAGATCTTCTGGAGCAAGAAGATGCGCGCCAACCTGTGGGTCGTGATGCTCGTCAGCATCACCACCAACATCGGCATGTGGTTCGAGCGCTTCGTCATCACGGTGACATCGCTGAGCCGGGACTTCGTGCCGTCGAGCTGGGGCTACTTCAGCCCGACCTACGTCGACATGCTCATGTTCCTGGGCAGCTTCGGCCTGTTCTTCACCCTGTTCCTCCTGTTCCTCCGCTTCCTTCCGACGGTCGCGATCGCGGAAGTCAAGACCGTCATGCCCCAGGCCCATGCCCACGGCGATCACGGTCACGGTAAGGACGGTCATGTGGACGCAGATCCCACCTCTTACGGCACGGCAGGAGGCGGCGGCAGCGTCGCTCCGGCTTCCAAGCAGGACGCCTGATTCAAGAACGATCCATGTCTGACCAGAATCAAAACCAGCCCGAGATCCACGGTGTCGTCGCCTACTACGACGACGTCGATGGCGTCATGAACGCGTCCCGGAAGATCCGGGACGCGGGATACAAGAAATGGGATGCCTACACGCCGTTCCCCGTTCACGGGATCGACGAGGCGATGGGGACCAAGCCGACGATCCTGCCCTGGATCGTGCTCGGCATGGGGCTCACTGGCCTCGTGGTGGGCTTGAGCCTTCAGTACTTCACGAACGCGGTCGACTACGTGTTCCTGATCAGCGGCAAGCCCGACTGGAGTCTCCCGGCGAACATCCCCGTCACGTTCGAGATCATCATTCTGTTCTCGGCGTACACCGCCTTCTTCGGGATGCTGGCGCTCAACAAGTTCCCGCACCTCTCGAACCCCCTCCACAAGCTTGAGCGCTTCAAGCGCGTCACGAACGACCGTTTCGCGATCTGCGTCGAGGCGGCCGACGCCAACTTCGACCGCGCGCGCGTCGAGAAGCTCCTCGGCGTGGGGGCGGAGCACATCGAGACCTGCCCGACGGATACGACGAGGGCCGCGCTACCGATCTGGTTTCACGGCGTCGCGGCGATCCTGACCTGCGCGTCGTTCATTCCGCTCGCGGTCGCCTTCAAGGGCCGCTTCGCGACGTCGGAGAAGCCGCGCTACCACGTGTGGCCGGACATGGACTGGCAGCGCAAGCGCAAGACGCAAACGGCGTGGGAAGGCTTCCCCGACGGGCGCGCGATGCGGCTCCCGGTGGCCGGAACGGTCGCCGAGGGCGAGCTTCGCGACGACTTCGAACTGTACTTCGGTGTGGCCCAGGGATCTGAGGTCCCGGACAAGATCAGGTACGACGTGGCCAAGTTCGGCGCGGACGCCGGGGCGGAGCGCCCCGAGTGGCTCGCCGCGTTCCCGGCGGCGGTGAACGTCGACGAGGCGTTCCTGGAGCGGGGACGTCAGCGCTACACCATCTACTGTTCGGTTTGCCACGGCAAGCAGGGCAACGGGATGGGCGCCGTCGCGGTGCGTGCGAACGCGCTGGACGCGGCACAGTGGGGCTGGGTCCCGCCGAAGTCGCTGCTCTCCGAGAACGCCAAGGCGTACTCGAACGGTGAGCTCTTCCACGTGGCCAGCAACGGCATCAGCACGATGGCTGGCTACTCGGGCCAGGTGACGGCCAAGGACCGCTGGGCGATCGTCGCCTACGTCCGCGCCATCCAGGCCACGCAGGGACTCGATCAGACCGAGGCTCCGAGAGACGCTGACTACAAGCCTGTTCCCACGATTGAAAGCGTGAGGGTTTCCGACTCGAGCGCAGCCGGGCAATAGCTTCCGTCCGTCTCGATACCCTGGCTTCCTCAACTCATCCACTACCCCCAGACGCGTCCACCCCACAAGTGACGCTGTGATGAACACCTCAATCGAACTCCCCACGCGAGATCAAGTGATCGTGCGTGACCTCTCCAAGCCGGCGACCGCCGGTCTGGTGGTCGGCCTCATCGGGTTGCTGGCCACCTTCGGCCTCGGCTTCACGTTCGGCGACGGAATGCGCCACTTCGGGCACTCGATGCTCGTGGCCATCCTGTTCTTTCTCTCGATCTCGATCGGAGCGCTGATCTTCATCCTGCTGCAGCACGTCACGAGCGCAGGCTGGTCCGTGGTGGTTCGCCGCGTGGCGGAGGCCGTGACCGGGGCGTTCCCGATCCTGTTCCCGCTCGTGGTGCTGGTAGTTCTCGTGCCGGTCTTCATGGGCAAGAGCATCATCTACGACTGGGCGAGCCATGATTTCGTCTGGGGTGGGGGAGACTTCACGGGATCGGAGCTGATCCAGAGCAAGGCCGGCTACTTCGGATCGGTGTTCTTCGCCGCGCGGATCTGCCTGTACTTCGCGATCTGGGTGGGGCTCAGCCGGTTCTTCTCCGGACAGTCGTTGGCCCAGGACGATGACCAGGACCCGAACCGTACGCTGACGATGCAGCGGCGCAGCGGCGTCAGCATCATCCTCGCGGCCCTCGCGACCACCTTCGCGGCGTTCGACCTCTCGATGTCCCTGAACGCCGAGTGGTTCAGCACGATGTACGGCGTCTACTTCTTCGCCGGGTGCATGTTCTCGTTCCTGTCGGTGCTGGCGCTCTCCACGATGTGGCTCGAGAAGCGCGGGAACCTCAAGAACGTCGTCTCGATCGAGCACTACCACGACATCGGCAAGCTGCTGTTTGCCTTCACGTTCTTCTGGAGCTACGTCGCCTTCAGCCAGTTCATGCTGTACTGGTACGCCGACATCCCCGAGGAGACGCACTGGTTCCACTATCGGATGTGGGGCGAGTGGAACGGTTTCTCGGTCCTCCTCGTCGCAGGCCACTTCCTGATCCCGATGCTCGGGCTCATGTCGCGCCACGTGAAGCGCCGCCGCAACGTGTTCGCCGCCTGGTGCGTCTACTGCCTCGTCTTCCACTTCGTCGACCTGTACTGGAACGTCATGCCCGAGATGGTCAATGGTGTGGGACAGGGTGACCCTGCGACGACCGGTCCCGCCTTCGGCCTGATCGACATCACGGCCATGATCAGCGTGGGTGGTCTGTTCCTCTTCGGCTTCCTCCGGAAGCTCGACGGCAAGCCGGCGCTCGCGATCGGTGATCCGCGCCTGCCCGAGTCCCTTGCCTTCCAAAACGTCTAGGAGGTCCTGATTCCATGAGTGCAACTGCAGACGGGCTGGCCGACCAGCACCACCATCATTCGGAGCGGGAGATCCAGGACGATGTCCAGAACGTCCCGGTCCTCGCATTCCTGACCACGGTCGCGACGCTTCTGATCATCGTTTCGGTGATCTTCCTCACCGGGGTGTACTACCTCACGGCGGGAAAGCAGCAGGAGCTTCGCCAGAGCCAGGCGGATTCCCGGATCACCGACCTCGAGGCCCATCGTCAGATCGACGATATGGTCGTGGACGGCTACTACAAGGAAGCCGATGTCGAAGAGAACGGCACGGTGACGCGCGGCAAAGTGCACGTGCCGGTCGAGATCGGCATGCGTCAGATCGCCGATAAGTACTGATCCCCTCAGCCCCTCGTTTCTCCCTTCCTTCGGCCTACAAGAACACCGTTCACCTCATCTGATCCCGATCCACTCCGACTTCGGTCGAGCCATGCGCAAGCCAACCCCCAAGACGACCTTCCTGCGACTCCCGCTGCTCCTACTGGGCGCGTGTGTGTGCATGTCCGGTTCGGCGTGGGGCCAGCTGGCGGGTCAGCGGATCGAGGAGCTGGACGGTGTCGAGGTCGAGCAGCATCTGGAGGCCCAGCTTCCCCTGGACGCCACGTTCACCGGCGCGAAGAGGGAGGCCTTTCCATTGGGAAGGGCGTTCGACGGGATGCCGGTGATCCTGACGCTCAACTACGTCGACTGTCCTCAGCTCTGCACCATGCAGCTCTCCAACCTGGCAGCCGCCATGGGGACGATGGGTTTGCAGCTCGGTGAGGACTATCGAGTGGTGACCATCAGCATCGACCCGAAGGACACGCCATCCAAGATGGCCGGTCTGCAGGAGCGCTACGTTTCGAGCTACCTCGAGGCCTCCGAGGACGCCGGGGAGCCGCGCGATAGTGCGGTGGCCAGCAGCGGCTGGATCTGCCTGACCGGCGACAAGGTCCAGATCGATCGAGTGGCTGAGACCGTGGGCTTCGGCTACCGCTGGCTCGAGGGCCGCGGTGAATACGCACACCAGGCGGCGAACATTCTTTGTTCGCCGTCGGGCAAGGTCATGCGCTACCTGGAGGGGATCGATCCCGCTCTGGCTGGCGTGTTGAGGCTCTCGCTCGTGGAAACGAGCGAGGGCAAGGTGGGAACGCTCTACGACGGGCTGTTCCTGAACTGCTTCAAATTCGACCCGAGTTCGGGTCAATACACCCTCGCGGCGACACGGCTTCTGAAAGTCGCAGCCGCACTGACCGTCTTGGCGGTCGTTACAGGAGTCTTCTTCATGAAGCGCGGAGAATCGCAGCGTCTCGCTGCGTCGTCGGAAGCGGCGAACGCAGGGAGCGCGGCCAGCGCGAGTGAGAAGGCATCATGATCATGAGAATCGAAGCACTATTGCTGGCGGGCCTCTGTTTCTTCGGAAGCGCCGCGCCGATGTTTGCCCAGGACGCAGAAGGCGCTGCTGCTGGTGAGACCAGCGAGGCGGTCAAGGCCGACGCGGGCGTCGACGTGGACAAGCTGATCGCGGACTACAACGCGAAGGAGACGACGCCGCGCACGTTCACCGCCGAGGAGCGCGACTGGATCGGCCGTGGGCTGGACCCCGCTGACGTGGACGCTTTCCGCAAGGGTCATGCGAGCATCATCAGCAAGGACGAGAACACCATCTTCTTCCTGCGCGACGGCGTCGAGGAGACCATCTCGTCCGATCCGAAGTTCGCGACTCGCCCGGTCGCTCCGCACATTGCGCCCTTCGCGACCGAGCTGGAGGGCAACCCCTTCTGGACGGCCAAGCGAGCCTCGGAGACGGCGAAGGACGTCGACGCGATGTTCGACTTCATCATGTGGACGTCGTACATCTTCACGGCGCTCATCGGCGTCCTGATGGTGGTCTTCTGCATCAAGTACCGCCGCAAGCCGGGTGTGCGCGCCGACCAGTCGATCACGCACAACACGCCGATCGAGATCATCTGGAGCGTCATCCCGACGATCCTCGTGGGCATCATGTTCTGGGGTGGCTACACGACGTTCCTCGACATGCGGACGCCACCGCCGGACGCCATGACCGTCAAGGTCAACGCCTACCAGTGGGGCTGGAACTTCACGTACCCGAGCGGCATCGAGAGCCCCCAGGAGTTCCACGTGCCGGCGAACACCCCGGTCGAGATGCTGATGACGTCGAACGACGTGATCCACTCGTTCCACCTGCCGTCGTTCCGCCAGAAGTCGGACGTCCTGCCGAACCGCTACACGAAGGTCTGGTTCGATTCGGGTGAGCCGGCGACCTACCGCGTCTACTGCTCGGAGTACTGCGGCAAGCTGCACTCGGACATGTACGCCAAGATGGTGGTGGACACGCCCGAGGACTACGCCGCGTGGCTCGTCAAGGCGGGCAACTGGATGGTCAACGACGACGGAACCATGAAGTCAGCCCTGGAGATCGGAGAGCTCACCTACAACCGCCGCGGTTGCAAGGCGTGCCACTCGATCGACGGCCGCGCTGGCACCGCGCCGACGTTCGCGGGCCTCTGGGGCCTCGAGCGCAAGTTTGCGGACGGGTCGACCCGTGTCGCGGACGAGAACTACGTGCGCCAGTCGATCCTCGATCCCTATAGCCAGCTCGTCGAGGGCTACGGGGAGCAGATGACCGTCTACAACCCGATGCTGCCGGAAGAGCAGATCAACGGCATCATCGCCTACCTGAAGTCGCTGAAGGACGTCCCTCGGGTCGACTGATCGACCATGGCCCCCGCGGGGAGGTCTTCCTCGCGCCCGTGGGGGCGCGGAAGACACCCGCGGATCTCCGCGAATGCCGAGCGCGCGGGAACTGCTCGGCTACCTGCGAACACCACTCATTCTCATAAGATCTGACTCCGTCAGAGACATTTCTCTCTGGCCCGATCCGATCCGAAGACTCCGATGACACAAGTCGATATTGCCCCTTCTCAGGTCCAGGGCCGTCCGGTCCAGCACCTCGAGAAGAACTACATCAATCACTCCTCAGGGATCTCGTCCTGGCTTCTGACGCTCGATCACAAGCGGATCGGGCTCATGTACCTGGTGGGTATCTCGGTCTCGTTCTTCCTGGGCGGGCTCTTCGCCCTGGGAATCCGATTGGAGCTCTTCGCGCCCGGCATGCAGTTCATGGACGCGGCGACCTACAACAAGGTCTTCACGCTCCACGGCGCCGTCATGGTGTTCCTGTTCATCATCCCGGGCATCCCGGCCGCGCTCGGTAACGTCGTGCTGCCGCTGATGCTGGGGGCGAAGGACGTGGCGTTCCCGCGCCTGAACCTGAGTAGTTTCTATCTCTGGATCGCGGGCGCGACGTTCTTCCTCTACACGCTCTTCAGCAAGCAGCTGGACACGGGCTGGACGTTCTACACGCCCTACAGCTCCAGCTACTCGGACACGTCGGTCATCTCCGCCACGTTCGGGGTCTTCCTGCTCGGCTTCAGCTCGATCTTCACCGGCCTCAACTTCCTGGTGACCATCCACAAGATGCGTCCGCCCGGGATGACCTGGCACAAGCTCCCGCTGTTCCTGTGGGGGATGTACGGCACGGCGATCATGCAGCTCCTCGCGACGCCGGTTCTCGGCATCACGCTCCTGCTGCTCGTCATGGAGACGACCCTCGGAATCGGCATCTTCGATCCGAAGAAGGGCGGCGACCCGGTTCTGTACCAGCACTTCTTCTGGTTCTACAGCCACCCGGCCGTGTACATCATGATCCTCCCCGCGATGGCGGTGGTGTCGGAGATCATCGCGACCTTCAGCCGCAAGCACATCTTCGGCTACAAGATGATCGCGTACTCGTCCGTGTCGATCGCGCTGCTGTCGTTCCTCGTGTGGGGCCACCACATGTTCGTCAGCTCGGAGTCGACGCTCGCGACGCTCATCTTCTCCGCCATCACGTTCACGATCGCGATCCCGTCGGCCATCAAGGTCTTCAACTGGCTGGCCACGCTCTACAAGGGCTCGGTTTCGCTCGGGACCCCGATGCTCTACGCGCTGGAGTTCATCTGGCTCTTCACGATCGGTGGTCTCACCGGGCTCTTCCTCGGCGTGCTCTCCACGGACGTGATGCTGCACGATACCTACTTCGTCGTGGCGCACTTCCACTACGTGATGGTCGGTGGAACGCTCTTCGCCTTCTTCGCGGGACTCCACTACTGGTGGCCCAAGATGACCGGCAAGATGTACTCGGAGACCACGGGCCGCATCGCCTCGGTGATCGCGTTCGTCGGGTTCAACCTGGCGTTCTTCCCGCAGTTCATCATGGGTTCGCGCGGCATGCCCCGCCGCTACGCCGACTACAAGCCGGACTTCGAGCTCTATCACCAGCTCTCGACGGTCGGCACGCTGGTCCTCGGCGTCGGTATTGCGCTCCTGACCTACAACCTCATCCGCTCGATCTTCAGCGGTAAGAAGGCTCCGGCCAACCCGTGGGGCAGCGCGACCATCGAATGGGAATGCCCGTCGCCGCCGCCGCACCACAACTTCGACCATCCGCCGCTCGCGACCGATCCGTACGACATGGAGCGCGTCGAGTGGGATGAAGAGGTTCAGGGGTTCGTTCCGGTCGTGGGTCGCCGCGCTCCCGTAGCTCACTGATCCGGTTCTCGATCCAGGCCCCCCATAGCCACGGGCCTGACTGACTGACATCCACGCGCGGGGGGATCGCCCCCAGCTCTCTCCCCGCGCCACGTCCGACCACACGCCGGGCACCTCTCCCCGAGGTTCCCTTCCCACTCTCAACGCTTTTCCTCGAACCGCAGCCCCCTGGCGCCTTCCGCTTCGGCCGGGCTGCAGGAACGACGATCCCCCAAATGTCTGACGATCACGGACACGGCGACAAGCCCTTCCTCGCTCACCACTTCGAGGACGAAGACCACCAGTTCGACTCTGGCAAGCTCGGTATCTGGGCTTTCCTGGTGACCGAGGTGCTGTTCTTCAGTGGCCTCTTCTGCGCCTATGCGATCTATCGCGCCATGCATCCGGAGGTGTTCACCTACGCCGCCCGATCGCTGGACACGATGCTCGGCGCGATCAACACCGGGGTTCTGATCTTCTCCAGCCTGACGGCGGCCTGGGCGGTGCGCAACGCGCAGCTCGGGCAGAAGAAGATGCTCGTGGCGAACCTGGCCATCACGATCCTCTGCGCCTTCGGGTTCATGGGGATCAAGTACAAGGAGTACAGCCACAAGTTCCACCTCGGCCTTTACCCGGGCAACAACTACGCCCCGGTCGAGGGAGCCTTTGGCGACCATGTCACCAAGGCAGAGGAAGTGGGCTTCCGGTTGGAGCAGGAAAGCGACGAGATCGAGGGCGAGCACGCCTCAGCTGAGCTCGCGGACATGAACGAGTCCTCGGAGCACGCCGGTGCGGCGAACGAGGAGGCCCATGGCCATGGGGCCGTCAAGTGGGACGATCCCAACATGGATCCCGAGACGAAGTCGCAGCTCAAGGTGTTCTTCGGCATCTACTACTGCATGACGGGGCTCCACGGTATCCACGTGGTGATCGGCATCCTGCTGCTCATGTGGCTCCTGACGCGTGCCATCCGCGGGCACTTCACCCCGACGTACTACGGCCCGATCGACTACGCCGCTCTGTACTGGCACCTCGTCGACCTGATCTGGATCTACCTGTTCCCGCTGCTGTACCTCATCAACTAGTAGATCGGCGGATCGCACTGCGCCCCAAGGCGGACGGCGACCCAGCACAGCCCTTCTCGCGCGAACAACCCCACATCTGCACGATCCAAACCATGTCTTCCACTTCTGCTACCAGCACGGACGTCCACGCTCACATCGACGACGATCCTCATCACGACGGACACCACATCCTTCCGCTATGGGTTCTCCTCGGGACCTGGGGAGCGCTGATGGGCCTGACGGTCTTCACGGTGACGGCCTCGACCTTCGATCTCGGCGCCTTCGACCTCCCGGTCGCGATGGGCATCGCGACGGTCAAGGCCATGCTCGTGCTGATGATCTTCATGCACCTCGGCTTCGACAAGGGCTTCCACTCTCTCCTGATCTTCGGATCGTTCCTCTTCGTCTTCCTGTTCATCAGCTTCTTGCTGATCGACCGGGGGCAGTACCAGCCCGAGATCTCGTCCAAGACGAGCGAGACGCTCCTGCAAGGGAACTGATCCTTTCGGGGATCGACGATGAGTTAGTAGCGGGATCGGAAGATCCGCGCCGGTCATCACGGCGAATGCATGGAAGCCACGCGGCAGCGGAGACCATTGGGTCTCCATGGCCGTAGTGGCTTCCATTTCGTCTGGAACGTCCCATGAGAACGTCCTCCTCGCGCTCGACCTCTGAAATGAAACTCCCCAACAAGGGCACCCACGCGCGGCTCCAGCGGGCCTATCGCTACCAGGTCCCGTCCAATACCTCGGACCTACCGCTGGAGGACCCGTCCGGAGGACGCGTCAGCCCCGTTCAAGACGGGCCGCCGCCCGACATGATCGCGTTCGGGATGAAGCTCTTCCTGGCCTCGCTGACGATGATCTTCGGAGCGACCTTCGTCGCATACGGGATCTTCCGCTGGCGAGAGCGAGATGACTGGGAGAGCATCCTGGATTCCAGAGAGCTCATGACTCTTGCCGCAGCGACCGTGCTCTTGGTGGTGGCCGACATCGCCTCGATGCGTGCGCTGAAGAAGGCGGACACCCGTGCTGCGGCCTCCAAGCTCACGCTGATCGGCGCGATCTTCGCGTCGGCCTACATGGTCGTACAGGGCATCAGCTGGGTGCCACTGCTGTCCCAGGTGGGTGAGCGCATCAACGGCTCGATCGTGGGGGGGACGCTGAAGCACGCAGGGGGTCTCTTCCTGATGCTGACGTTCGCCCACGCCGTCCACGTCTTCGGTGGCGTCGTCGCGAACGTCACGGTGCTGCTGCGCTCCAAGGACGGCAAGGGACCGCACCGTGACTCGCTCCGGATGCTCTACGCCTACTGGCGGTTCCTCACGGTCATGTGGGTGGCGGTCCTCGTGCTCCTCACGGTCTGAAGTGCCACCTGGTTGGTTACTGCAACGCAGCGTCGGGACGGGAGAGCGCTGCTGCGTGGATCGCTGCTTTTCAACGGCGTCTTAGTGGTCCGGAACAGAAGTCCCTTTCATATGTATGGCCCCATTCGAGCCCTGGCTGCGTTGCGTTTCCTCAACGGAACTCTAGAACTCCGACAGCGGCACGCCGAAACGCTCTCGCAGGATGGCCGCTAGCTCCCGGAAGTCGTTCACGATGAACTCCGGGTTGGCCGCCTCCACGTCCTGATCCGGCTTCGCGGCCCGCTTGATCCAGGCCGTATGCATGCCGATAGCGCGCGGCGGAGCGATATCGTGGGCGAGGTTGTCGCCGACGTACATCGTCTCTGACGGCAAGAGCCCGAGCTCCCTCAGGACGTACTGGTAGAGCTTCGGGTTCGGTTTGGCGATTCCCACCTGATCGGAGATGTAAACGTCCCGTGGCCCGAAGAGCGGAACCAGACCCAGCCGCACCAGCTTCTCCGCCTGCTTGGTGGTCCACCCGTGGGTGATCACTGCGGTCCGCATCCGCGCCTGGCTCAGGGCCGTGAGGAAGGGCGCCACGTCCGGGAAGGCCTTCAGGTGCTCGAACTTCGTGTCGTGGTAGGCGCAGACGCCTGCTGCCACGACAACCGCGGGATTCACCTCCTTGCGCTGGTGCGGCGGTAGCCTGTGCAGGAGCTTGTTGAAGTGCTCCGAGTAGTTGGAACCGAACTCCCGGATGACTTCCATGAGTTCGTCATGGATCTCCTGATGTGTCGCATTGATGCCGACTTCGATCATGGCGTCGATCGCGTTGGCCCTCGCCTTCTTCGCAAACTCGGTGGTCGAGAAGAGGGTGTCGTCGAGGTCGAAGAGGATGGCTTTCATCGGTCGGGAGCGGTGGGGACGAGTGGGGGGATAGGCACGAAGAAGCCCGCTGGCCCGTGGTCCCTGAAACAGGAAACCTCGGAGCCAGCGGGCGTCGATCTGTCAGCTATAGCTCAGCAGAAGCTCAATACTGCTGCTCGAGCGCCTTCTGAACCGACTCGCGGACATCGGTGATGCGGGCCGTCACAAGGATCATGAGGGAGTCGCGCTCGTCGTTGTAGCCTTCCGTCTTGAAGAGGAAGCCGAGGAGCGGGATCTTACCGAGCCACGGCACTTCCGCACGGCGCTCGATGTTTCGGATGCGGGACAACCCGCCGAGCATCAGCGAGCCACCGTCGGGGAGGAACGCGCTGGTGTTCACGCTCTGGACCTGAAGCTCTGGCAGCTGGAACTCGACCGGAGCCGTGTTACCGCCGAGGGTGGTCGAGAAGGCGCGAAGGCTGACGATGCGGGCCACCGTCGGCTGGATCTCCAGTCGAAGCCACTTCCGGTTGTCGAGGATCGTGGGGCGGACGTCGAGCACGACGCCTTCGTTCAGGACGTTGACGACCGGGTCGGCCACGGCCTGGAACTGAGCCACTTCGACGTCGAAGTCCTGGATGTAGGCCCTCTGGTTGATGACGGCCACGTACGCGCGCTGGGAGTCGTTGACACTCAGCATCTGGCTGTTCACGACCTGGCTCTGCTCGGACTTCTCGACGGCGCGCAAGATCGAAGAGACCTCGGAGTCGTCGAAGAAGGTCATCTGGAACGTCATTCCACCGAGGGTGCTGAGGCTGCTGCCCAGCGCGGTGTTGAAGAAGTTCTGCGTCGTCGCCGCAAAAGCACCGTCCTGGCCGTCGTCGAAGAAGAAGCCGGAACTCGGGCTGCCTGCGGAGTTGGTGCCGCCGGTACCGGAGCCGCCGTTATCGAGGCCGCGCGAAGCCATGTCCTCGAGACCGTTCGTGACGTCCTCGAGCACTCGGTTGTCGAGACCGCGGAAGTCGTTGCCGATCTCCTGGATCCAGTTGTCGGTGACCTCGAGGAACTTCGACTCGATGGTGACCATCGCCGAGTTGAACTTGCGGAGGTCCTCCAGGAAGTCGCGGATCTTCTGCTGAATCTCGGGGGTGTGGGTGACGATCAGGCTGCCTTCACCGAGTTCGATGCTGACGCCTTCCGCGTCCCAGGCCTCGGGGGCCACGGTGTCCTGGATGAGCGTCTGAAGGTCGTCCAGCGTGATGATGCGCTGGGACTCCTGCACGGTGCCGAACGGGCCACCGCCGTCGTCGTCCTCGAGTTCGTCGATCAGGCGGATGCGGTCGATGCGCGGGCCCCAGAAGTCCGTCAGGGCGAACGTCAGGTCCTGGACCGGGTGCACCACGGGGATCGGGTTGCCGAGGGCCTTCTCCTTGGTCGTGATCAGCACGGAGTCGTACTTGATCATCCAGGTCACGCCCTCGCCCGCTGCTGCGGTGATGCGGTTCAGTGCCTGCTCGACCGTGAGGTCGTTCTCGAAGTTGAACGCGAACACGGCGCCTTCTTCCTCGGCGGCCGTGGCGGCTGCCTGGTCGACGACGATGGGGAGGTTCGTGGAGTCGCGGACGAAGTTCGCGACGACGTTGAGGTCCTCGGTGTCGAGGCTGGGCAGCGCGACCGTCGAGGTCGCAATCTGCTCGCGCAGGTCACGCTCGATGATCGACACGTTCCGGGTGGCATTGAACGTGCGGTCCTTGCGGCGCTCGGCGTTCGCACGCCAGACTTCGCTATCAGGAAGGGTGAGCTCCTGGTTCTGCGGAATCCGCATCTGCTCCAGCTCGGCGCGCCAGCGCGTGAACTGCTCCTTCTTGGCCTTCAGGTAGTTGTCCTGGACCTGGCTGCGCCCGGCGCGGAAGGCGGCGGTGCGGATCTCGTCGGCCTTCTCGTTCTTGGGCTGCTTCTGCATCGCGAGCTGGGCGTACTCCTCAGCGTCGCGGTAGCGGCCTTCTTCGAACGCGGTCATCGCGTTCGTCAGGATGTTGTTGACGATCTGCTCCTTGCGATCGTTCTCCATCGACTCCTGGGCCTTGAGCTGGCTGAAAGCCTCGGCGCGCTCGTCCTGGACGGCCTGCTCCTCGGCGGCCATCCGCTCGGCCTTGACCGTGTCGAGCAGGGCGAGGACCTCTTGGTCCAGGCCGTTCCACTCGATGTCGAAGCCGTTGACTTCGATCTTGGTCTTGGCGAGCTGAAGGTCGGCCACAGCGGCGCCGTAGTCGCCGCGGTTGCGGGCGATCTTGGCGTCGTTGAGGTCCTGCTTGACCTCCAGACGAATCTGCTCGAGCTTCAGCTTGTACTGATCGACGTCGTCGGAGAAGGTCGAGCCACCCGGCTCGCCCATTAGCGCGGCGAGTTCGGAGCGCAGCTTACGCGCGGCGAGGCTGTCGGGCTCCAGCTCGAGCGCTCGCTCGACCTGGGTCTTCGCCTCGGCGAATTGAAGCCTGTCCTTGAACTCCTCGGCGCGCGCCATGGCGGCGTCGTAGAGAAGGCGCTGCTTCTGTTCCTTGAGCGAAAGCAGCTCGGCGTCCTGACCCAGAGATGAGCCTTGACCGAGGGCTGCCAAAGGAGCGCCAGCGCGCTCGATGACGTCCGTCGTGTCCGTGGTCGAACCCTCGTTGGAGGCGATGGTGGAGGACTCCACCTGGGACTCCGGAGCCTTGGGGGTCTCGGCGTCTTGCGGGTTCGTCGCGCAACCGGTGAGCGCCCATTGGGCGCCGCCGGCTACGGCGAGCAGAAGAGACACGTGGAGTGCGGGGCCTGCGATCCTCATGCGGGAAAGACTCGTGCGTCGTGAGCAGATGGTTGGGGGGGAGGTACGAAGATCGCCCTTCTGGCAGCGCCAGCCGGGTGAAGTCCGCAGCCTTACCCTCAGCCGGCTCCTGCACTACCGAAACAAAGCCGGTAAGTGCCGAAACCAAAGCCGTGGGCAATGGAAAACGGTCGAGGGGGGAGCTCGGTGGTGGCACGGATCACCGGATGCACTCGCCGTGGCGAGCGGAGTCCCAAGGGGACCCGGGTGAGTCGTGGACAAAAACCGAGTGAGAGAGAAGCTTGGGGGGACGTCGATCAGCGCCTGCAAGGGAGCCGGCAACCGTCGGGAGCGCAAAGACTAAGGAAGAGAGCCGGGGCCGTCAAAGCCGGACGGGCGTTTCGGCCAGGCTGTTTCGATAGAAGGCGCCGGAGAGAGAAGCGACGGAACCGGAAGGAGCCGATCCCGCGGCCCGATGGGGCCCAAGGGCCCAGTGCAAGCGCGTCAGAGGGGCTAGATGGGGCTCCCGAGGGGGATCGGACCCCTCGGCGAGCGCGCTCGGGCACTACTTCTCGTACGAGCCCTTGAAGGTCACGTTGTCGTAGCCAGCGTACATGACCGCGTCGAGGGCCTCGACGACGTCCTTGTTCGTCACGCCGGTACGCGGGTCGATGGTGGCCTCCTTGTCGGGCTCACGGGCCTTGATCGCCTGCAGAGCCTTGGTGACCTCGGCGAGGTCGGTGAAGCGGCGCGGGCCGACCGTGTAGCGGATCTCCCTCGAGTCGTCGTAGAAGAAGCGCAGCTTCTCGGCTGCATCCGCTTCCGTGTAGGGCACGGGGCCCTTCGTCTCGCTGCTCCAGCGCATGCGGTTGCCGACCTTGACCACATCCAGGCGGATGTCGACCTTTTCCTTCGGCTCCGCGTCCTGGGGGTTCACGCCGACGTCCTTCGGGAGGTACGCGCCGAGCTTGCCTTCGAGGACTTTGAATTTCAGGGTGCACATGAAGAAGATGAGGAGCAGGAAGGTGACGTCGATCATCGGCGTCATCTGCAGCTCGCACTTCTCGTCCATGATCTCGTCGAGTGCGCTGTTTGCCATAGCTTGTGTAGGTGAGTGAGGAGCAGGCGAGCCCGAGGGCTCTTGGGAAGACTGCTGAGGAGTGGCGGGACTACTCGTTCGTCTCGTCAGCGCCTTCCGGCGTCGAAACGGCCAGCTGGAGCTTCCAGATCGAGATTGCCTGGTCGCCGCACTGCTCCATGATGTCCTGGACGTACTTGAAGGGCGTCGTCATGTCGGCCCGGATCAGCACCGGCTCGTCCGGGACCAGCTTGCTCGAACCTGGGCTCAGGGGCTCTTTCTTCATCCTGTTCGCTGCCGAGAGGAGCCAGGTCTTCAGCTCCGCGAACTTGTTCTTGCCCTGGAACTCCGGAAGGTCCGGGTCGTACTGGACCTTCTTCTTGATGATCATCTCGCCACGGTAGGTGACGTTGATGATCGGGCGCCACTCCTCGGGATCCGGCTGGTCAGGCTTCGCGTGCTCGGCCGTGGGGAGGTCGACGTCCTCCAGCTCCTGCTGGGTGAGGTCGGTAATGATCATGAAGAAGATGATCAGCAAGAATACGACGTCGATCATCGGCGTCATATCCATCTCCATGTCGGTGTTGGCGTCGTGCTTGGCTAGATTCATGTCGTCAGATTCCGGGGGTCGCAGGAAGGCGGCCGTTCAGGGAGCAGGCCTCGCGGTCGCGCGAATCCACCGGGGCGGACGCGCGCGACCTGCTGTTCCGATCAGGATCAGAGATCCGGATCAGGACGTCGGACGGAAGCGCTCGAAGAGGTCTTCCACGATCGCGCCGGTCTCGATGATCGTCTTGATCAGTCGGTTGCGGAGGAACGCGAAGGCCGCCGTCACCGGGATGGCGACGATCAGGCCGAGCATGGTCGTGAGAAGAGCCTGGGAAATACCGGAGGCGAGGTCGGCCGGGTTGGCCTGACCCTTGGACGCAGCGATCTCGTTGAAGGCCGCGACCATGCCCATCACCGTGCCGAGAAGGCCAAGCATGGGGGCCACGTTGGCGATCAGGGAGAGCCAGCCGATCTTCTGGTGAAGCTTGATCGACTCCTCGTCGCCCATTTCCTCGATGGACTTCTCGATGGCCTCGAAGGGGTGGCCGATCTTCGCGATGCCCGCGCCGCAGACGCGGGTGAAGTAGCCGGGCTCGTCCTCGCAAAGCTCCATCGCTTCCTGGAACTTCTCTTCTTCGAAGAGCGCCTGGACCTCGTCGATGAGTTCCGGCGGTGCCAGCTTGTCACGCTTGAGCGAAACGATGTTCTCGATGATCAGCGCCAGCGCGACGACCGAGAGCAGCATGATGACGAGGCCGACCGGACCGGCGTCCGCGAACACGTCACTGAAGCTCTTCTCGCTCTTCTGGGCGAGCGAGGGGGACGCGGTGGCGACGAAGGTGAGGCCGAACGCAAGCGCCGGGGCAGCGGCCTTTTGGGCGCGGGCCAGGATGGAGTTCCGTTTCATGGGTAGTGGCTGGGGGGCGGACGGGAGATCGTTTCCCGATGGTTGCCGCAGGTGATGGGGCCCCAAGGAATAGGACCGCGTTGGATGAGTACCGCGGAAGAAGGCCGCGGGAACTCGGAGTCTGGCGGAGGCGCGTGAGAGACGCCGGCCGAACTCGGTCTAGATCGAAGAGAGGGGGGGGTCGTCGCATGGATCCGTGAAAGTAGCCGCCCCGAGAACCAACGACCGGTGCAGCACCCCGTCTGGCCCCTCGCTCGAGAGGACTCGAGAGAAGATGCCAGACCGTGGTCCTGTGGCCGTCACTCGCCGGATGGGGCCGGGAGCCACGCGATGGAAAATGTCAAAGGGTGAGCCGGCGTGCCCGGTCGAGGCGCGCCCTGGCTACGGCGGCAGGCCCGGCAGGACGCCCGGCCTAGCCCACTCGCGCCCAAAGGCTACCGAGGCACGCCGAAGATTTCCTGACCGAGCCGCGTAATTGCAAAGAGCCGGACGGAATTGGGCTCGTCGAGGGCGCCTGGCGGGGTGACTCCGACGGGCGAGGGCCAATCGGGGGCACCTCTGGGCGAGGAGTTTTCACCCGTGGGAGCCGCGCCGCCAGAAATGCCCTTTGGACGCCATTGGGTTTGGCGCAACGCCGCGGGCGCGGATCCTGGCCGTGCTCGCGGCATCGCAATCTGTGGCGCAGACTCCTAAAGACCGCTGAGGAGCTCGTTCGCGCGCGCGGCCGAGGGCGTGGCGCCGTACTCGGACTTCACGCGCTGGAGCGCCGACTTGGCAACGCCCTTGCCTTCGGCGGAGTCCTTCAAGGCCTCGCCGAGCGCCAGCAGGGCGGCGGCCCGACGGTCGGCGCTCGTGTGATCGAGGCCTGCCACCCAGCCGAGCTGGATTTCGGCTTCGGCGTTCTCGCCCTTGCCGAGGAGCGCGCGCCCGAGTCCCAGCTTGGCGGCACCTTTCCCCGCCGAGGTCTTGGCCTCGTCGAGAGCGCTCTCGAAAGCCCGCACGGCACCCGCGAAATCTCCCTTGGCCAGCAGTGACTCCGCCGCGGCCATCCGAGCCACCTCGGCCCCTGCGGCTGCGCGGGCCATGACCTCGGGATCGTTGCTGTCGATGGCGGCGAACGCGCTCGCCGCCGAGTCGAAGAGTTCGCGCGCGGTCGACGTTTCCGGCGACACGAGCGCCGCCCGGGCGCCGCTCATCGCCGCTTCGGCGACCATCAAGGGAGAGTAGCCGTCGGCTCCGTCCTTGCCCGTCTCGAACAGAGAGCGATAGCCGTCCCGCGCCGCTGCAGCGTCTCCGCTGAGCCAGGTGGCACGCGCCTTAATGGCCCGAACTGCGGGGACTTTCCAGTTTTCGCCGTGGTCGCTCAGGAAACGGGTCGCCTCAGCGATCGCATCGGCGAACCGAGCCGGATCGGCGGCTCCCCAGGCGATCATCGATTCGATGGCGCGGACGCGGGCGGCCGCGCGAACGACCTCGCGCGCATCGTCATCCGCGGCCGCAGCCTGGAAGCTGGAGACCGCCTTCTCCCATTCACCGCGCTTGGCGTAGGTCTCGCCGTCGGTGAAGTCGTCGGGGACGTCGCCCCACTGGATCAGCACGACCTCGATGGCATCCGCCGACTGGTTCTTGTCGCCGCGCTCGGTGAACTTGATGCCCTTGAGGTCGGCGGCCGTCACCACGCCCACGTTGGCCTCGACCTTCGCCGTCTTCTTGTTCTTGGTGAAGATGCGGTCGGCCTTGCCGGCCTGGGGAACCGGGGTGACCAGGCTGGAGGCCAGCGAAGGTGCCGCCAAGGCGACGGCCCCTGTGACCGCCAGGATCGGCGTCAGTGCGCCGAGCAGGGGAGTCAGGACGGTGGCCGCCGCCAGTGAGGCCGCCCAGCGGGACGCAAGGGGAGTGGTTGCAGGTGCGACCGGGGCAGAGGACTGCACGCGTGGGGAGGGGGAATCAGACATGGAATTCACTGTGGAAGTCTTCACTGTGGGAGAGTCGAGGAAGGAGCGCGCCATTAGTGGGTCTTCCGGTACAGCCACTTGTAGCGGGAAGAGAGGGTGCCCGACCCGAGACGGCGGCGCATTTGAGCGTCGACCTCCTCCAGGTTGCAGCCCTCGTCCACCAGCTCGAACTCCGTGCTGCCGTTCATGAACGACGTGATGTCGTCGATCAGGTTCTTCGCCGTCTCGAGCTTCTTCGCGTTGTCCTGGCCCCAGACGTAGTAGGCGTAGATCGCCGCCAGCTTCGCCTCGTACCACTCGCACGTCCACGCGGTCAGGCTGTTCTCGATCGTGTCGAGGCGGCTCGTGATGAAGTCGAACTCCTCTTCCGTACCGCCAGCACCGGGCGTCGTCTGAACGTTCGTTCCGCTGCCGACGATCGAGCCCATCATGGCCCGGCTCATCAGGATCGTCGGGGTACGCGTGCCAAGCGGAGCGTCCTCGCCGATCACGTAGGGGCTCAAAAGGTCCTTGGCTTCCGCCACGGCGCCGGTCTCGATCAAGGCTTCCGCGAGGTCAGGGATCACCTGCTTGATGACCTTGTCCTTGACCTCGTCGTCATCGAGGAAGCGCTTGACGATCTTCTCCAGGGGGCCGCGGGCGTCCTGCCAGCGGTCGATCTCGAGCCAGAGAAGGCTTTCGTTCCTCAGGTAGTTGTACGGCACTCCCGGCGTGATGCCGTTCGAGATCGACAGGGCCTTCGCCATGTCGAGGGTCGCCGCTGCGATCGCCTCTACGTCCGGCTCCGCGGCCGATTCGAGGCGCGTTCGACGGTCCTTGTACGCCTGGTAGAGGTCGAGGGCCGCGCGGCCCGTTTCGCTCGCGTCCGGCTCGTCGGCGATCATGCCCATGACGACGGCTTCGGCCTTCGCGGTCTCGCCGAGCTTCGCGTAGGCGTCGGCGAGCATCGCCTGACACTTGAGCACGATCGAGCCCACGTCGGAGTAGTCGGTGCGGAAGTCCTTGAGGCGCTTGACCACGGCCTCGTAGCCGCTCGCGTCCTCACCTTCCGACTTCTTGTACTTCGAGGCAGCGATGATCTGCTCGATCAGGCCTGCGTTGTAGATCGCCTTGCCTATCGACTGGTGACGACGGTCCTCACCGATGGGGGTGGTCGGCTCGTGCGTGGGGTTCTTCACGTACTCGTTCAAGTACGACTCGAAGTGCTCCAGCGCCTCGCGGACCTGCTTCATCTGAAGCATCGACTGGCCGATCCGCACGACAGCGGGCTCGTACATGCCGTCCTCGGGCTTGAGTTCGCGGTACTTCTGGATCGCCTCCTCGTAGTTGCCGCGCTTCAGCTCCTTCTCGCCCTGGGCGAAGATGATCTCGTCGCCCGAGCCCTCTTCTCCGTAGCGGATCACGAAGTCTTCGGACTCAGTGACGAGCCTGCTGATCGCGGGGTCGGTGGCGGAGCCAGACTCTTTCGCGAATCCTCGGATCGTGTAGTTGTACTTCTTGGCGTTGTCCGGGTTGTACTCCGGGTCCGCCCAGTTGAGGAGCGCTTCGCGGAAGGCCATCGCGGCCTCCAGATCGCGCCCCTGCGAACGCAGCGTGTTGCCGAGCTTGTTGTACGTCCGCGACGCGAATTCCGCGCGGTCGGCGGCAGCCAGCTGATCCATGCGCGCCAGGGCCGTGTAGTAGCCAGCGATGGCCGCTTCGTAGTCCTCGTTCTTGGCCTTCGACTCGGCCGCCTGGAGGAGCTGGTCGACGGGGAGCTCCACCTCGGGGCGCTCGTTGATCCGCGCGAGCAGTTCGCCCGCGTCCACGCCCGCCTGGGAGCCGGACGCATCGGTCGCGACCTGGCGGGCGAGGTCGAGCGCGAACTCGACGGCCGTCATCCGGTTGCGCTTGGAAACGTTCGCATCCTTCAGCGCTTCCTCGGTGGGGTACCAGGCAGCGTCGCCCTGGGCCGGGTTCCCGCCGATGTATCCGCCCGCCTCCAGGAAGGTCTGGGCGATCTCCAGCATCGCGTCGTAGCCGAGCACGGAGAGCTGGAAACCTTCCTTGCGGTACAGGTTGTTCATGAACAGCGCGTACTCGATGCCGACCTCCGGCTCACCGAGGGTCCGCGAGGTGCGCTGGACACCCGGGATGCCCAGTTCCACGAACGTGAAGCGCATCTGCTTGATATCGAACGGAAGGTTCTTCCAGTCGAGGCCTTCCGGGTCGTTGCGAGACTCTTCGTCCATGGGGATGACGAGGTCGATCGTGCCCTTGTAGAACTCACGAGCGGTCTCTGAATCTCCATCACCAAGGTAGACGTCGCCCATCAGCATCTGGGCACGAAGCGCCAGTGCGGTGCCCTCACCAGCGGCGAAGATAAGTTCTTCCAGCGTCTCCTTAGCCTGTTGGGTGAAAGTGACGTCGTCTTCGAGTGAGGAGGAGAGGCGCGCCTGGATATCGCCCTTCTGGAGAAGGAGCACGAGCCTCTTCGTCGCAAATTCGGGCGTCCGCTCGTCGTCCGGAAGTTCGTCGATCTCTTCGATCAAGTGGTCCGTTCGGTCGACCGCCGATGTCAGCGCCGCAATCTTGTCTTGGCGCAACGCTTCTGCCTCATCACCGGCTGCGTCCTTCAGCGCGATGTCGATGCTGCGCGCGTACGTGATGGCCAGATCGATGAGCTGCCCTTCCGCCGTCGGGCGGTTCGTCGCGTACTTGTTCTCCTCGATGTAGTCCTCGTACGCGCTGATCGCTTTGGCCAAGAGCTCGTTCCGTTTGACCGGATCGAACGTCGCCCGCGCGCCGTTCGTGAAGACCTCGCAGCGGACGAGGCTGAGTTCCTCGTTCATGCGCTCCGACAGGTCCGCCTTGCCCACGTTGTCGAGAACGTTCTGGGCCATGTCGACGAAGGCCCAGTCGCGTGCGAGTCCGCGCGCGAACTCGATCTCGGCCTCGACGGCCTTGTCGGACATCGACTGACCGAATGCCGCGCCACTGGTACTCACCAGGAGGCCGACGGTGGCCAGCAGAAGCCGTCCGGTGAACAACATCGAGCGTCCGTGGGAATGGGTGGAACGCGGCGCGGAGAGTGGTCGGTTCAAGGCGGATAAGCGCATCGGGAGGACGATAGGGGTCCGTGGACGTAGGGGCGACCTGGGGTCACCGGGCGGAGGGCCTCAGGCGGGCCCTAGCGGAATGCAGTGGGCCGGTGACGCAAGACGTTCAGCAAACTTCGTGGCGGGGGGAGCGACGAAGCGGCAAAGAGGATACGGGACAACGCTTCTCCAGGGAAACAGAGAGATGATGTCCTCCCGTCCCCCTGGTGAGAAAAGTGTCCGTGCGGCTCGCCATTCGTGTCAACGGAGCGAGCGCGCCGAAGGTTCACTAGCCCGGTTCACGCCACAGCTCAAGTCGAGTGGGGGCGGGCGGCCGACATCTCGAAAGGGAGGCTCGGTCCGGGAAGTGGCCCCAAAAAAAGGCTGCCTGCCCGGGATGATCCCGGGCAGGCAGCCCTTCATGCTGAACCGAAGGCCAGGTCTTACAGGTCGCGACCCAGCTCGGCGTCGCTCGGCGCCTGCTCGTAGGGGATCTCGATCTGCGCGTTGAGCAGGATCAGGAGCTTACGGTTGCTGATGTAGTTGCCCTTGCGCTCGAAGAGTGCGCTGATGAGCGGGATCTTGTTCAGGATCGGAACGCCCGAGCGGGTGTCCTGCTTCGTCGACTCCTTGAGGCCGCCGAGCAGCACGGTGCCGCCGTCGGGGATCGGGATCGACGTGCGGACACGCTGGATCTCGACCTCGGGGAGCTGGATCGTCACCGAGTTCTGCGTACCTAGCGTCGTCGGCTGCTCGCGGATCGGACGCTGGAGCTGCGCGATCGTCGGGCGCAGTTCCAGGGTGATGTACTGCAGGTCAGCGGAGACCACCGGGCGGACGTCGAGGATGACGCCGTCCTGGATGACCTTGATGATCGGGTCGGCGATGGACGCCGCCTGCGCGATCTGAACGTCGAAGTCCTGGACGTAGGCGACCTGGTTGAGCACGGAAACGTTGGCGCGCGCGCCGTTGTTGACCGTGACCCGCGGGGCCGTGACCGTCTCGATTCGCTCGCTCTTTTGAACGGCGCGAAGGATGAGTTCGAGCTGGAGGTCGTTCAGGAACGCCCACTGGAACGAGAGTCCACCGGAAGCCTGGAAGTTGTCCGAGCCGAGCTGTGTGTCGTAAAGGTCCTCGACGCGCGCCTTGTAGTTGCCGTCGGCACCGTCGTCGAAGAACGCGCCGATGTCGCTCGTGCGGCCGATCTCGTTGCCGAGGTCGGAGGAGCCGTCACCGAAGTCGTTGAACTCCTGGTTGTCGACGCCGAGGCCGGGCTGGCCCAGTCCGCGGAAGTCCACGCCGATGTCCTCGAGGAAGTTGTCCTCGACGCGCATGAAGCGTGCCTGGATGTCGACGAGGATGCCCGTCGACTCACGCAGGTCTTCCAGGAGAGCCACGATCTGGCGCTGAACGTCGGGGGTCTGGTTGACGACCATCTGGCCGCGCTCCGTCACCCGGATCGAGTTCGCGGGATCGTTTTCCCAGGTCGCCGTCGCCACGTTGTTGCGGATGAGTTCCTCGAGCTGGGAGATGCCGATCACGTTGGCCTCGCGTTCCTCGATGTCCTCTTCCGGAAGGGCCAGTCCCTGGGACGGCTCGACGTTGATGTCGGGTGCCGCGTAGTCCGGGATGGGGGTGACGAGGTCAGCCACCGAGTAGGTGGCGTTGACCTGGCCGCCCGTCAGCTCTTCCTGGGTGACGAAGAGAACGACGCCGTCCTCGATCTTCCAGGAGACGTCCGGAACGGTCTCGGCGATCAGGTTGAGGACGAGCATGACGCTGCCCTCGGGACGCTGAAGCTTGACGGCGGTCTCTTCCTCGTCGAGGTCCTTGACGGCGGAGCTCAGCTGGAAGTTGATGCCTGACTGCTGCTGGAGGAAGTCGGCGACGTTGGCGAGCGGAACGCCCTCACCGTCGTTGTCGAAGCGGGCCGGGACGAGGATCTGCTCGAGCTTCGCCATGACGGCGTCGCGCTCGGGGTTCGCAGCGGCCTCGAGCTGCAGCTCGGAGAGCGGGCTGCGGTCCACGACGTCTTTCCAGCGATCGATGTCGAACACGAGGGCATCCGTCTGCGGGATGTCCATGGTGCGGAGTTCGTCGAACGTGCGGAGCCACGACTCGCGGTACTCGCGGCGCAGGCGCGACGAGACCTTGGCGTGTCCCGACTCGCGGGCGATCTCGAGCATCTCGGTCGCGAAACGGTTGCCCGGGTCGCGGATGAGGATCAGCTCGGCGAACTTGGCCGACTCGGCGTACTTCTCGGCGCGGAAGGCGCGATCCGCGCGCTGGTAGTACTCGCGAAGCTTGTTCTCGAGGCGGTTGGCCTCCTCGGCCTGCAGGCGCGAAACCTGCTCTTCCGCCTCTTCACGCTCGCGCTGGAGCTTCATCGACTGCGCTTCGGTGCGCAGGTTGATGGCGGCCTCGAGTTCACCGCGGATGATCTGCTCGTCGAGCGAGTTCGTCGCGATCAGCGGGTTGAGCTTGAGGATCGTCTCCGCCTGGCGGAAGTTCTGGACCGCGGCGTCGTAGTCGCCCTGCTCCATGGCCACGCGACCGGAGTTCGCGAAGTCCTCGGCGCGCATGCGCGCCATGGCCTCGCGGACCTCGAGGCCGCCGACGTTCGAGCTGAACTGCTCGCCAGCGGTCGAGAGCGGATCGCCCTGCATCGCCAGCGCGCGGCGGAAGCCCTCCCGCGCGGTCTGGTTGGACGGGTCGAGTTCGATCGCGCTCGCGAACTGCTCGACGGCGTCCTTGATGTCGCCGCGGTTCAGGGCTTCTTCAGCGAGTTCCGCAAACTGCGTCGAGAGCGCGCGGCTCTTCTGCATGCGGATCTGCGCGAGGTTGAAGTCGTCCTGGGCACCTTGCGGTGCCGAAGCCGTGACGTTCGCGGCTAGCGCCATGCCAGCACCGCTTGCGCTCGCAGCTTCCAGGGGAGCCGTGAACAGCTCGTTGCCTGACCGCGACGCGGAGGGGGTGATGGGGGTGACGGCGCTGGCGATCGTGTCGTTCGCTGCGTGCTGCCCCGTGTTATGGGGTCCTGCGTTCTGGGGGTCGGCAGCCTGGCAGGCAACCGAGGCCGTGATAAGGAACGGCAGGAGCGTGAGACGGGTCCGCATAGTTCAGTGGAAGACGCGTAACGGTCGTCGAAAGGGGGAGTTCGTCGATGGCATGCCTCTGAAGCGCCGGGCCGAGGTCGGCGAAGCGGATTTCAGATGCGTGCGATCGCTGGGGGATGGGGGGGGAGACCGGATCAGCGGGATGACGCATCGAAAAACGTCGTCCCGGCTGACCCTGCTTGGCGGTGGCCAGGCTGGATCAAACCAATCGCGGGAGCGGAGGGTACGGTCCGCGGGGGGGAGGGTCAACGCCGGGTCTTGGGGTCCGCGCGAAGATCCGCCAGAAAAGGGGATGAGAAGGAGTTGGAAATCGCGCGGATCCGAAGCCTGGTGTGGCCCGATTCCGCGCGACGGGCGTGCTAATGGCTCCGGCTCGGACGGTTACCGACTCATCTGGAGTTCTCTGATCAAGGGGCGTTCTTGGCTCCTGCCCGGCGCGCACGGGGGGCCTCAGCCGCGTCCCGGGATCGGAATTCCCGCGGCTCCCATGGCCAGCTGGATGTCTTGCCAGGTCGATTTCTTGTCCTGGGGAGACCGGAGCAAGTAGTCCGGATGATAGGTGGCGACGACTTTTCTCGCGCCGAGCTGGTGTACCTGGCCTCGAAGGCGGCCGAGCGGGGCCTCGATCCCCAGAAGCGCGGTCGCCGCCGGCCGACCCAGGGTCACGATGACCTTCGGGTCCAGGAGTTCGATCTGGCGATCGAGCCACGCCCGGCAGGTACCGAGTTCCTCCGGTTCCGGGGGGCGGTTCGCGGGCGGCTGGCATTTCACGAGGCTCGCGACCTGGACGTCGTCGAGCTGGAGCCCCATGCCTTTCGTGATGATGCTGGCGAGAAGCTCTCCGGCCGGGCTGCGAAAGGGGTCCCCGGTGGAGTCCGTGGCGGGGTCCGGGGCTTCGTCGAGGAAGAGGACACCGCTGGAGCCGCTGCCTGCGCTGAAGAAGACGCGGTTTCGGTTTCGGGAGAGCTTGCAGGCCTGGCAGGTGCTCGCGGCCTGTCCGAGGGCCTCCAGGGAGGAGAATCCTGAGGTCTCGGGGGCGCCTGCGGGCCTTTCGGCGGCCACGGGGTGGGGAAGCACCAGGGTCTGGGGCTGGGCCTGCTCGGTCCCCGGCCTCGGGGGCCTCGGCGGCCTGGCGGCGGGCGCCCCTGGGCCGCCCGAGGGGCGCGATGTCGCGGGGGCCGGCGGTGCCTGGGTCGCGGCGGGGGGGGGAGCGGAGGGGGGAGCGGGGGCCGGTGCTGATCTCCGGGCGGGTTCGGGAGCGCTAACTGCGGCAACTCGCCTCACTCCACCCGCGCGTTGCCGCCGGAGGAGGCCTGCTAGCCCCGCCGCCAGTGAGGCGACCTCGAGGGTCTCATTCTGGGTCATCTACACACCTCGCGGGCCCGGCATTCGCTGGCCCCGATCGAGCCGGGAACCGAATCGCTTCCCGTTACTTCTGCCAGCCGCTCGGGCATCACGTCAGAATAGCCGCCCGAACTCCGCTCCAGGCGGTCTTATCGCCCCACTTCCGACCCATGCAAAAGACCTCGAACCGAAGCGTCAAGCTCTCCGCTCCCTGGCCTCTCTGGGCACTCGTCTGTCTCGGCGCGTTCTTGCCCGCGTGCGGCGGGGATTCGGAGGGAGGAGCCGGTTCGTCGTCCGGCTCGGCGATCGCCTCCTCGGCCAAGCGGAGGCTCATGGATCCCAAGGTTGTCAACGTCCGCGAGCTGATCGACAAGGGGCGCCCGGACCTGGCGCGGACGGTGCTGGCCTCCTTCGGCCCGCAGCTAGTCGCGGACCTCGGCGTGGAGGAGCCGCTCTTGCGCGCGCGCATTTCTTTTCTGGAGGGGCGCGAGGCCGAGTGGTTGGCGCTGGTGGAGGAGGCCCGCGCGATCGACCCGAAGGACCCGCGTCCCTACGCGACCTCCGTGGAAATCTACGCCGCGATGGGTCGCCTGGAGGCCGCACGGGCGGAGCTCGAGCGCGGCGCCACGGCCGTCGGTAGCGTCGTGACCCCCGAGCTCCAGCGCGCCCGGGGGATCGTCGCGATCGTGACGCCCGGCGGCGCCAAGGTGGGCCTCGGCTTCCTGGAGTCCGCCTACCGGGCGGACGAGGGCCTGCCGTTCATCGCGCGGCCCCTCGGTCAGGCGTACTACCTGATGGCCCAGGCAGCGTTCGCCGAGGACCAGGCGGATCTCGCCATGGAGCGGATGGAAACCTCGCTCCGCTTCGATCCAGAGGACATGGACGCGCGCCAGTTCTACGGCAAGCTCCTCATCGCGGTGCGCCAGGACTTCGTCGCGGGACTGGACGTTCTGGAGCAGCTCCATCGAGAGGGCCAGGCGATCGGCGTCGAGCTCGCTCGCCACCATTGGCAGGCGGGCCTGATCGCGCAGGTTCAAGGGGAGTCCGAGATCGCGCGCAAGCACTACCTTCGCGCCAAGGAACTCGGCTCGCGGGAGGTCGAAACGGGTACGGCCCGGACCTTCATGCGGGAGCAGTCGAGCCACGCGTTGGACAAGGCGGTTGCCGCGGCTCGGGTCGGTGACGAGGACGGTGTTCGCTCCGCCATCGCGGAATTTGCGGCGCTGCGCACCGATCCCCAGGACATCGCCCAGCGAGAGATCGCTCTCACCATGATCGGCGAAGCGGACAGGGCGCTCACCCAGGGGGACACCGAGGCGGCGACGGGCCTGATCGCGGCGGCGCTCCTGGCGGACCGAGGCGCGACGGGCATCGCCGAGGTCCAGTGCGCTCTCTTCCAGTCGAAAGCGATCGACGCCTTGCAGGCCGGCGAGACGGATCAGGCCCTCCGCTACGCCGTCGAGGCCACCCAGGTTCGTCCCGACAGCATCGACAGCTGGCGCATGCTGGGGGAACTCCAGTACGCGCTAGGCGACTACGCCGGAGCGGCAGCCTCTCTTCTGAAGGCAACGGCCTATGCCCGTGCCACCGACGAGCCGCTGGGCATCGAGGTGTCCCAGATGCTGGCCGAAAGTCAGCACCTCAGCCAGAATTCCATCGGCGCGGTCGCGACGCTGGAGCAAGCTCTCCGGGAGGCTCGCCCCGAAGATGCCGAGATTCGAGATGAGATCGAACGGTACCTGAGGGTGCTCAAGGACTGATCCCGGGCGGCTCCTGGCAGGGGGGGGGAGCACCGGTTTGGTTTCACGCGTTTGGCGCCCTAGCCCGGATTATTCACGAACGGCGCGTGAGCAGAGGTGAACGGCGGAGCTGAAAATGCGAGGATACGGCTGTAGAGACCAATCCACGACACTTCCAACTCCGGCCGCATGACAAATTCTACCGTACAGTCTGTTCTCTTCGAAGACCCCTTCAAGAAACCCGTCCAGGTGAGCTTCGACGGCGTGGCTCAGTCCAGCGACGCTGGGATGGTACTCCTGAAATCAGCCGACGATGTGCTGAAGCTCACCGCGAGACTTGGGGCTCACATCACTGACGAGAGGTCGCCGCTCAGGGTGAAGCACACCTACCAAGAGTGCTTCACGCAACGTGTCTTCAGCATCGCGTCTGGCTATGAGGACGGCAACGACGCCGCAAAGATGAGGCACGATCCCGCTCTGCTGCTGAGTTGCGGAAGGGATCCTCTCGACCCGGACGGGCTCGCTTCCCAAGCGACGATCTCCCGCATGGAGAACGCGGTCTCCGCGCGCGAGCTGGTCATGCAGAGTCGAGAGCTCGAAGACATCGCGGTGCGGATGCTGAAGAAGCGCGCCAGCGGCAAGAAGCGGATCGTGATCGACCTCGATCCGTCGGTTGATCCGACGCACGGTGGCCAGCAGGGGTCTTTGTTCCACGCGTTCTATCAGAACTGGTGCTACCTGCCGATGTTCGGCTTCTTGTCGGTCGAGGGAACTCCTGATCACGTGCCCGTGGTTGGTCGACTCCGACCTGGCAACTCGAAGGAGCGTCGCTGCACGATTCTCCTCATCCGACGAATCGTCGAGAAGATCCGCCGGACTTTCGGTGCCAGGCAGTCGATCTTGGTTCGCCTCGACGCGGGATTCATGTACCCGCGAATTCTTGAGGCCATGGAAGACCTCAAGGTGAGCTACGTGGTTGGAATGCCGAATAACGACAAATTGAAGGCCTGGGCGGCCAAGAAGCTCCCCGCGCTCAGGAAGCGCGCTGAGCGGACGAAAATGTCAGAGCGCTCGTTCCATGAGCAGCGGTACACGGCTAGGTCGTGGACTCGTTCACGTAGGGTGATCCTCAAGGCCGAGTCGATTCCCTACCCCGGCCGTTCAACGAAGGACAATCCGCGATGCGTCGTGACCAACCTTCGTGGCAAGCCGGAGAACGTGTACGCCCTCTACTGCCTGCGAGGCGATGCGGAGAATCGAATCAAAGAGATGAAGCGCGACCTGTGTATCGATCGCACGAGCTGCACAAGCTTCGTCGCGAACCAGCTTCGGGTGCTGATGACCACCGCCGCGTTCATGCTGCATGTCGAGCTTCGATGGCGCCTGCGTCGCTCGAATCTGAGACTCGCGCAGGTTTCCACGCTCATCACGAAGCTGATCAAAGTGAGCGCTGTCGTGACGCGGTCGGTTCGGCGCTGCGTCTTTCAGCTTCCAGCGCAGTTCCCATTCGCGCGTGAATGGCATACGGCCGCCATCGCACTTGGTGCCAGCAGCACCTGACGCAGCGTCGGACGCAAATTGACCTGCAACGCAGGTGGTCGCCTTGGGAGAGGTCTGCCCACATCGCTTGATCTCGATCAAAAAATGGGCGCGATCAACCTGAATCGGAGGTCGAGCCGCCCGTTAGCCGACAATCGGCGTCGGTCTTGCCTGATCTGGACCCTGCCGCCGCGTCTTCCACTCACTTGGGCGCGATTGAAGCCCAGACCGCTCCACTCGTGAATAGTCCAGGCTAGGAGTCTGCGCCACAGAATGCGGTTTCGCGAGTGCCGTCAGGATTTGCGCTCGCAAGGCGCGCCGGACCCCCATGGTTTGATGCCATTGGGGTTTGGCGCAACGCCGCGAGCGTGGATCCTGGCGGTGCTCGCGGAATCGCATTCTGTGGCGCAGACTCCTAGCGGACGCGAAGGCCGCGAGGGGCGTCGGTGGTGGGAAAGGTGAAGAGTTCGTCAGTCAACTCAGCCTTGAACCAGGCCATCCCAGGACGTACTGTCCAGCGGCGGTCTCAGCGTGAGAGCGCTGCCGTCCGACTGACTCGGCCCCCACCCTGGGCCCCACGCCATGGCTCGTCGCAAGGTCACCATGCTCGAAGCATTTCAGCGCTCGGCTCGCGAGTCGGCTGAACGTGCAGCGGCGGAGCGTCGGCGCGTCATCGCGGACCGCGAGAAGGAGATTCGGCGCGCGGAGACCGCGAAGGCGGCCCATGAGCTGGGGCATCGACTCTCGCAGCGCGCCAACGACAGCATGGGGTCGCTGCTCGCCGGGATCCGGGGGCACGCCGTGGATGCGGTGGTGGACGACCCCTCGAAGGTCGACGGCGCGGGCGAAGGTCCTGCGATGCCCGGGGAATCCGCTGCCCAGGCCCCCGCGACCGACATTCATCGGGTCCCGCCACTCTTGCTGAATCCCCTGGCGGAATCCCTCTCGGATTCGACGGTCGATGGGGAAGCGGTGGGCGACCCTGTCGCCGGTGCGGTCCCTCGCCCTCCCACGCGGAGCGGGCCAGCGCTGCCGGCCTTCGACCGCGCCACGCATGGGGACCTCACCCAGGTCGCCACCGGGCCGCGGGCCGGGACTCTTCCCGCTGGTTCTCCTTCCGAGGGGGCGGCGACCGCTGGCGAGGAGGCTGACGAGGCACTCGAGGAAGATCCATTCGGCGACGCCAGCCAGGAAGAAGTCGAACAGGCCATCGCCTCCCTTCAGGACGAGGTGTTCGAACTCCCCATGGGAGCCAGGATGTTTGCGCTGCTCAGCGCGGCCGTCGTCGCCGTCGTGTTCATGATGGGGTACACCGTCGGTCACCAGAGTCGCTCCGCCGGCAGTCCCGCCTCCGCGGCTGGCGCCGAGCGCGGCTCTCGCGCCACCTCGCTGAGCGGGCTCGATGGGGGGCCTGCCTCCGCCATGGTCCTCCAGCCGCCTGGACAGCTCTCGTCCGAAACCGAGACGTCGACGGAGGTCGGGCTCGCCTACGGCGGCCGGAATGGGCAGAGTCGCTCCGAAATGCCCTCGCGCGACAGCCAGGATTCCAAGGGCTCGGGCGCTTCCTCGGCGACCCCCGCGTTCACCATGACGCCCGAGGACGAGACCTTCCACAGCCCGGCGATGAGGTTTTCGATCCTCGCCATCACGTACACGCGGACCCAGGCCCACGCCCAGCTGGCGATGGAGACCTACGATTACCTCTACGAAGAGGGCTTTCCCGTGATCCATCCCATCGAGAAGGACAGTCGGATCTACCTGCTCGTGGGAGCCGCCAGGACCCAGGCTGAACTGATGCAATTGCGCACCGAAATCCGAGAGCTTCGCAGCGCCCGGAGCGGCGCCCAGGAGTTCCGTAGCGCCATGCTGGTCAACATCGACTCCTATCGCTGATCCGGCCCATGGGGCACCCGGACCCCGATTCCGGCGACTTTTCGACCATTTCGGCCCTCGGATGTGGCGCTCGGCGCCCCGAGGGCCTATTTTCTTCGCCCCCAGCTCGACCCGCTGGGCCCCCAAATACCATGTCGATCCATCCCAGCCTCCGTGGCATCAACACGCTCGTCGGTGAGCGTAGTGTCTTCACGCGCAAAGAACGTCTCCTCAAGCTGATGGAGGACGGACGCGTTTCCAAAGACGATTCGGTCTACGGCCTTCCGAAGGTTCGTACGAAGTTCAAGCTCAAGGCCAAGAAGGGCAAGAAGAAGGACTGATTCGGCATTGCGGATGACGCTCATCCGCTCGTCTGGCCTTCCGCCCATTTGGCCTTCAGCTGGTCGTGTCTTCGTTGGGCCTGTCTTCATTGGGCCTGGCCTCGCCGTCATGGGGGCCTCGGTCCCCCTGAGGCCAGCGATTTCGGGCCGAGCGCCCCTCTCCGGGTGCCATGCCACAGACTCCCTCACGTATCGTCGCGCCGGTCGTCGAGGTCTTTGCTTCCTTCCAGGGCGAAGGCAGCTTCGTAGGAGAGGCGCAGGTCTTCCTGCGGCTGGCGGGCTGCCCCCTCCGATGCCTCTGGTGCGACACGCCCGGTTCGTGGGCCATGCGTCCCGACAAGGCTGCGCGCATCCAGCGCGACGGTGAACCGGTCCAGCGCGAGGACCGCGTGGCCTCTCCTTTCCAGGCTGCGCTCTGGATTGCCGCCGTCGAGCCAGGGGAGCCGCGCACCGTCAGCATCACCGGCGGCGAACCGCTCATGTGGCCCGATTTCATCCGGGCGCTGCGTCCGATGCTCGGGAACCGCCGCATGCACCTGGAGACGGCCGGTGCCCACCCGGAGTCGCTCGCGCGGGTTCTCGACGTGATCGATCACGTCAGCCTCGATCTCAAGCTGCCGTCGGACATGGCGGAGCCGGTCGAGCTAGAGCGCGTCGTGCTGACCCCCCGGGAGGGTGAAGCGGCCGACGCTGACCGTCCTGAAGAGGCCGAAGAGGCCGAAGACCCCGAAGAGGCCGACGTGCTGGCTCCTACCACCGAGACGGCGCCCCGAACACGAGAGGACTGGGCCATGGCCCGCCGTCGCTGCCTCGACCTGATTCAGGACCACGATGCGTGTGTGAAGGTGGTCGTTAGCGGCGGGAAGCCTCCGCGAGAGTATGATGAACTCTTCGAGGACGTGGCCCGGCGAGCGCCGAACTGCCCCGTCTTCATTGCTCCCGCGACGCCGATCGGCGGCGTGCGTGCCCCTGAATTCCAGGACCTCGTTACGGTCGTGGAGAACGCGCGGGACCTTGGACTGGACGTTCGCGTTCTGCCCCAGGTGCACCGCATGCTCGGGATCGCCTGAAGATCCCCAACCCCTCCCTATGCAAGACCCCACCGATCCCCTCGACCGCAGTGATGCGGACGAGATCGTGCCACTGGACCTCGATTCCGAGCTCAATCCCCCAGACAAACTCGACGGCGAACTCGACGGCGAGCTGGGTGACGACTTCGAAGTCGACCTGGACGGCGAACTCGAGGAAGACTTCGACGTCGAATTCGAGGACGAGCCCGCCGAGGTCTTCGAAGAGGACCGCGAGGAGAAGAAGCGCAGACCCGGAGGCCCGAAGTCCCCTCGCGTCTCCACCGTTCCGTTGCCCCGCGTCGCCCTCGTCGGCCGCCCGAACGTCGGCAAGTCCACGCTTCTGAACCGCCTTTGCGGGAGCCGCGTCGCCATCGTCGAGCCGACGGCAGGCGTGACGCGCGACCGGATCGCGGTCGCGGCCAGGCTTTCCGTCAAGGAAGGCGAGCGCTGGGTCGAGGTGATCGACACCGGTGGACTCGGAATCGTGGATCGCGATGATCTTGGACCGCACGTCGAGGCCCAGGTCGACGTCGCGTTCAAGGGCGCCGACCTCGTGCTGTTCGTCGTGGATGTGCGCGACGGCGTGACGCCGCCGGACCAGATGGTCGCGAACCTTCTGCGCGGCTCGAAGATGCCGGTGCTGCTCGTCGTGAACAAGGCCGAGGGCGGCGGCTTCGACTGGGAGGTCGAGACCTTCCACAAGCTCGGCGTCGGCGGTGACCCGATCGTGATCAGCGCGCAGAACGGCGAGGGGCTCCAGGACCTGCGGCAGCAGATCATCGACCAGCTCCCCGGTGCGCCCGAGGAGAAGCCGGGCGATACCCCGCTCATGAAGATCGCGGTCGTCGGCCGCCGGAACGCCGGCAAGTCGACGCTCGTGAACCAGCTGGCGGGGGAGGACCGGATGATCGTCTCCGAGATCGAAGGCACGACCCGCGACGCGGTCGACGTCGTCTTCGAGCGCGATGGCGAGACGTTCACGGTCATCGATACCGCAGGGGTGCGGAAACGCTCCAAGGTTGAGGATGCGATCGAGTTCTTCGCGGACGCGAGGAGCCTCCGGACGATCCGCCGAGCGGACGTCGTGGTGCTGCTCTTCGACGTGACGCGGCGGCTCTCCTCGATCGAGAAGAACCTCGCGCGCTATGCGATCGACCGGTTCAAGCCGACGATCCTGGCGGCGAACAAGTGGGATCTCGTGGACGGCCAGCAGACGCCGGAGAAGTTTCGCGAGTACCTCGACGCTCAGCTCCCGGGCATGAACTTCGCGCCGATCGTGTTCCTCTCGGCGAAGGAGGGGATCCGGACCCACGAGCTGATCGGCGTCGCCAAGGATCTCTTCGAACAGGCTCACCAGCGCGTTTCGACAGGCGATCTGAACCAGGTGCTGAAGAAGGCGCTGGAAGCCCGCAACCCGAGCTCCAAGGGCTACCGCGTCCGGGTGCGCTACGCGACCCAGGCGGAGGTCGCGCCGCCGACGTTCGTGCTCTTCGTCAACGACAAGAAGCACGTCGGCAAGGACTGGCTCCGCTATCTCACGAATCGTTTCCGCGAGGCGCTTCCTTTCCACGAAGTGCCCCTGCGGATCGTGCTCAAGGACAAGAAGGCCGTCGAAGAGGAGAAGTACTTTTCATGATCCAAACCTGTCTCTCCCGTTCGCTCAGCACCTGCATGCCCCCGCGGGGATGGCTCGTTCTCCTGGTGCTGCTCCTGCCAGGGCTCTCCGGCCTCACCGGCTGCAAGGCGACCACGAATAAGTTTCCCGTGGATCGCACGGTGGACGCCCAGAGCGAGCGCATCCTCTGGGACGCGCTTCGGACGGCCATCTACAAGAGCAAGCATCCGGTGGGCGGAGAGGGCGCGGACCCTTCGTCCCGCGAAATCCGCTCCGGATGGAAGCTGGATCTCGCGCCCTTCAAGAGCAAGGGCTTCCGGACGCGGGTACTCGCCAGCTACGAGCCCAGCCGGGGGGAGCGCAAGGGCATCGCCAACGAAACGGTGGGCGTGGGCCTCGAGGCGTTCGACGTGAACATTCGCGTCGAGAAGGAGACGAACGAGTCCCTGAGCCCGCTCAATCTGGATCGCGCGAAGTGGACGCCCGCGGACGATGACCTGCAGGCTGCCCGCGAGATCATGCAGATGTTCCACGGGCTCCTCGGGACGGCGCGGTTCGAGCTGGAGAAGCCGGATCCGCTGTTCGGCATCGAGTAGCGCTCGCCTGGCAGCCCTGTTCGCTCTCGGGGGGAAAGCCCGCGGTAGCCGCGAAATCGGACGCACTTCCGTCTCACGGCGGGAGTGTGCGAGCAGTTTCCTAGGGCTCTCCGGGGTCTCGCTCGATCGGCGCCTCGCGCCGCGCCGATCCTTGCCTTCGTGAAGGTGTACTGCGCGGAAGACAGGCTGGTGTCGGCCTCTGGAAAGGGGGTCGAAAACTGGTGCGCCCCCTGGACGGCGGCGGCGATTCGGTCGTGCACTGCCGCAAATCTCGCGAGGCGAGGGGCGCTGGTCGAAGACCCCGCAAGCGCGAGTCTCATCCTGGTCGAGGTCACCGATCACCTGGCGCACCTCGCCGCAGAGTCTCTGGTGGCACTGGCGGCCCAGGGAAGGGCGGCCGGCGCCAGGTTGGTCGTGCGAATCCACGGGGCGTGGCGGCACCAGGCGGGCGACTTCGGCGAGACCGAAGAGCCGGACCTCCGGGCGGTCTGGTCGACGGCGGACGCCGTCCTCGTCGCCTCGCGCCATCACCTCGTCCGACTGGCTTGCGGGGGAGGCATCGACGCCGACCGCACGCGTCTGGCTCCGGTGGCGATGGCTGAACCCGACGTGACGTCCGCCGGGTGCCCCGAGCTGGGATCCAGGACTCAGCTCCTGGTGGCGGGTGAGACCCATCGTGCGGCCCTCGCGCCCGTTCTGGAGATGCTTCGGGAGGCGGATCCGAGCAAGGCGACGTTGCAGGTCATCAGCGCTGCCACTCCCTTCCAGAGGGCGCTCGGCACCGCGCGGGCCCTGCTCGTTCCGGCGACGGCGCCGTTCGGCGACCGCGTGCTCGTCGACGCCGCCCTGCGCGCGGGCGTGACGGTCATCGCCTCGGAGGGAGCGGGGGCGCTGGATGGACCGCTGCCCCAGGGCCTCACGGTCGTGGCGGGAAGCGGGTCGAGTGCCAAGTGGCGTGAAGCCCTCGAAGCCGGCCTCACGTCGAGCATTGTCCCGGAAGCGCGCGCTCTCGATGCGATCCTCGAGCGCCAGTACGAGATCCTCACCGCGATCGATGCTCAGGAAGGGGCCCCTGGCGCCCATTTCGAGCGCGAGGCTGCCGCCTGAGGGGGAAAGGGGGGTACCCTTCGACCGCGAACAGCGTCGAACCCCCGAGTCCCCCGCAAGCACCGCTCCGCCTTGACCGCCCCGCGCACAGAATCCACCCCTACCGCGACTGACCGCCTCGTACTGGACCTGCGGTTCAGGGACCTCCCCCCGGCGCAGGAAGGCGGCCACCCCGTGGTTGTCCTGGAAGGCGGCGACGGCGAGTCTGGCGACGCCGAGTCTCTCGAGTCGTGGGGCTACGCGGCGGGCGCGCTCGGACGCTCCCACGGGCTGATCGAGCGGATCGGCGAGCGGATCGAATCCGATTCGATCCGCGAGATCGTCCTGCCGGCGATCGACGACGAGGAGCTGAGCGCCGCGGGTGACCGCCTGGCTCTCATCGCCGCCGCCGTTTCCGCGGCCAGCGTCCATGACGTGATCGTCCGGATCGGCGAAGAAGACCCGATGGACTCCGGCGAGGCGTACCGGTGGCTGCGCCATCGTCTGCGCACCGAAGGGCCCGGGCGAGGCGATTCGCGAACGGTGACCGCGGTCATCTCGGCCTGGAACAAGTACAAGGACGTGCGCGCGAACCTGCTCGGAATCCGCGCCCAGGTCCGGCCGTTCGACGACGTGGTGGTGGTCGACAACCACTCCAGCGACGGGACGGCGCAGATGATCCGGGCGGACTTCCCCGAGGTGCGGCTCGTGGTGATGCCGAACAGCGCCTACGGCGCGTGCGAGACCTTCAACGTCGGCTTCTCGACGGCCTTGACCGAGTACATCGCGATCCTCGATGACGACGTCGTGCTGACGCCGTGGTGGCTGGATCGCTCGCTCGTCCGGATGGGGCAGGAGCCCGAGACCACGGCGGTGGTCTCCACCAAGGTCGTCGAGCCGGGCATGCCCGATAGCTACCGTGACTCGGAGGCCGTGAACGCGGAGCGCTACATGAGCACCTTCCGCGGCTGCGCGAGCCTCGCGAAGAAGAAGGCGATCGACGAGGCCGGCGGCTACGACGAGCGGCTCTTCATCTACGGGAACGAGCGGGACCTGACCTGTCGGCTCCTGAATCTCGGCTACCGCGTGCTTCAGTTCTCGGGGGCGGAGACCTGGCACCGCACGCCTTTCGGCGTCCAGATGGGCAAGCGCAGCCTCTACTTCCACGCGCGCAACGCCTTCCTCGGGATGATCAAGTACGCGCCGCTCAAGGACCTGGTGCGACTTCCGTTCCTGGCCGTCACCAAGGTGCTTTTCCGCGGGCGGGAGTCCGAGGAGTCGGGCACGGTCACGGACGCGGTCGGAACCATCGGGATCGGGAAGTCCGTGCGTGAAACGAAGGGGTCGTGGTGGATCCTGACGAAGGCGGCGGCGAGCGTCGTCTACAACCTCCCTTACTGTCTGAAGCGGCGCGAGCCGGTGAAGGCCCCAGACTTCGAGCTTCCGCTCCAGTAGCGCACCCGCTGCACATCGACATGACCGGACAGCTCGTATCCATCGAGAAGGAGCTCAGCTCCAAGGGCCCATCGGGCCTCGGGCGCATCTCCGCCGTCGTGGTGAACTACCAGGGCGAAGCGTACCTCGAGGCCTGCATCCGCTCGATCCAGGCCCAGGAGATCGCCGTCGACGAGATCATCGTCGTCGAGAACGCGAGCACCGACGGCAGCCTCAACCTCCTGAACACCAGCTTCCGTGACGTCACGGTCGTGCGGATGAAGACGAACCTCGGCGCCTGCACGGCGCGGAACGTCGGCATGCGCGCGGCCAAGCATCGCTGGGTGCTGCTCGTCGACAACGACGTGGTGATGGAGCCTGGCGTGCTCGGCAGGCTCTGCGAGGCGATCTGCGAGAACGAGGGCGCCGTGATGGCTCAGCCGCGGAGCGTCTTCAAGGACGACGTAGCGCGCATCCACTACGACGGCGGCGATTTTCACTACGCGGGGCTCATCAGCCTGCACAACTTCGGCCAGCCGCGCGTGGACGCGCCGGGTCAGCCGACGGAGGATATCGACGTCGCGATCAGCCTGTGCCTCTTGCTGGACAAGAAGGAGATCATCGACGCGGGCGCGTTCGACGAATCGTTCTTCATCCTCTTCGAGGACCTCGACCTGTCGCACCGCCTGCGTCTCGCGGGCAAGAAGATCCTGAAGGTCAATGACGCCGTGGTGCTGCACGACGCGGGCACGGCGGGCATCAGCTTCCGCAAGGACGCGGGCTACCCCGGGCGCCGCGTGTTCTTCCACTCGCGCAACCGCTGGCTCTACATGACGAAGTGCTTCCGGCTCTGGACGCTCATCGTCGCCGGCCCCGGGATCCTGGTCTACGAGGCCGCGTGGATCCTGTTCTCGCTGAAGGGCGGGCACCTCGGTTCCTGGTGGCGCGGAAAGGTCGCGTTTCTGAAGCTTTTCCGCGAGGCGCTGCGGAAGCGGCGCACGGTGCAGAAGCGCCGGGTGGTGGGGGATCGCGATCTTCTGGTGGGCGGGCCGCTCACGCTCAGCCCGAACCTCGCCTCCGGCGGCGGGACCGCCGCGCGTCTTCTCGACGGTGTGCTCAGGGGCTGGTGGGCGATCTGCCGCTGGCTCGTGGTCTGAATCTCCTCTTCGCCCTTCCCTTCTCCAGCTCTCTCCTCCCATGAACAAGATCATCGGCGTGATCCTGACCCTGGTCATCGCTTTCGGTTTCCTCGTCCCCCAGCTCTTCCTCTCCAAGTCGTTCGCCATGGATCGCGGCACGGTGATCGCCGCGCCGGTGGAGGTGGTTCACGCCACCGTGGCGGACTTCGCGACCTGGAAGGACTGGACGGTCTGGAACAAGGAGGCGGATCCGACGCTCCAGTACACCTACACCGGCGAGCCAAACACGGTGGGGCACTCCATGGCCTGGACCGCCGAGAAGCTCGGCAACGGCAAGCTGACCTTCACGAGCATCGAGCCCGGACGCATCGCCTACGACATGGAGTTCGACGGTCAGGACCCTGCCCAGGGCGCGATGGTCATGGAGCCCGCGATCGGCGCGGAGGGCAGCACCGCCGCCCGCTGGGAGTTCTCGGGCACGATGGAAGGGATGCCGTACAAGCGCTACTTCGGGCTCTTCATGGACAAGATGATCGGCCCCGACTTCGAGAAGGGCCTCGCGGGCCTCAAGGCGCTCGTCGAGTCGAAGAAGTAGCGCGTCCCCTCCGTCGCCGTTGCGCATTCTCTACGTCACCCATCTCTACCCGCCGGAGTTCACCGCGGGGGTGGAGGTGTTTGCCCAGACGACGGCGGAGCTCCTGCAGGGCGCAGGCCACGTGGTTCGCGTGATCACGACGCGCAAGGACATCGCGCGCCGTGACCTTTCGACCCGTGAGATCGGGGCGGGGGAAGGCGAGGGCGTCACCGTCATGGAGATGGTGAACAACCTCTTCGCGACCGAGTTCGAGGAGACGTATCGCCAGCCCGAAATCGACGCGATCGTCGGAGCGGAACTCGATGCCTGGAAGCCGGACGTGGTGCACGTGCATCACCTTCTGTACCTGTCTTCGGGCATTCTGGAGGTGTGTCAGCAGCGGGGGATTCCGGTCGTGATGACGCTGCACGATTTCTGGTTGGGCTGCGCGAGGTTCGGCCAGCTCGTTCACGCGAACGGGTCGCGCTGCGTGACGGTGGACCCCGTGCGCTGCGGGACGTGCCTGCCATCGCTGAACTGGCGCCAGTCGAATGCGGCGAGGCGGCTGGCGAAGGCGGTGAGCGCGGTGGCAGAGACGGCGGGGATCGATCTGAAGGCGCCGCTCATCATGGCGCGGCGCTTCAAGGATGCGCGGAGTGCGGAGGGCGTGGCGGGGAGCGAGGGGCCCGAATGGTCGCCGCCGTCGGAGTCCGTCGCCGGGGAGTTCGAAAGCCATGCGCGGCAAAGGCTCGCGTACCTCACCGAGCTGGTGAATCGTACGGTCGACAGGATCGTGCTGCCCGCAGCGTTCATGCGACCCTGGTTCGCGAACCTCGGGCTGGACGCCACGAAGATGGTCGTGGAGACGACGGGCGTGGACTGGGAGGGCGCGACGTCGGTTCCGCGCGTGGTACGTCGGATGGGAGATCCCGTGCGGTTCCTGTTCCTCGGTTCCCTCGTCGCCCACAAGGGCGCGCATGTCCTCCTTCAGGCGTGGTCGCACCTTTCGGGTTCCGAGCGTGCGTCTGCCCGCCTGCGAATCTGCGGGCCGGATCAGCATCAGCCCGCGTACGTATCGGCGCTTCGCTCGAGGGCAGCGGCGCTGGACCTCGCGATCGAGGGCCAGCTGAGCCGCGAGGAGGTGCGTCAGGCGATGGCCGAGACGGACGTCCTGGTGGTGCCGAGTCTCTGGCTGGAGATCCGGCCGCTGGTGATGCTGGAGGCGTACGCGGCGGGCGCGCGGGTGATCGCCACCGACCTGGGGGGGATGCGCGAGGCGATCGATGATGGTCTGCCGGGGCGTGTCGTGCCCGAGGGAGACGCCACCGAGCTCGCTCACGCGCTCCGCGAGGAGCTCCGCCTGCACCTTGCGGAAGAGATCGACCCGGCGCCCGAAAGGAAGCCCTCGAGCCTGTTCCGGGGCTGGCCCGAAGTGGCCGCCAGTCTGGAGGCTCTCTATCAGAATCTCGTCAGCGGGAAAGGTGATTCGTGATGCCGCGGCGACTCGCTAGGCTTTGAGGATGGCCACGACCTGGACAATCTCTCGCCGCCAAGGCGTCTGCGCGAAGACCGGGCATGAGTTCGGGGACGGCGAGCGTCACGTCTCGATGCTCCTGGTCCAGGGCAGTGCTCTCGAGAGGATGGACGTGTCGATGGCGGCCTGGCGCGAGATGCATGCGCGCATGGAAGCGAAGGACCCCGAGGCCGACGAGCCACTCTTCTGGTGGATGACCCGGCACGAGGTCACGAAGCGGAAAACGGTGCAGCTCGACATGGAGTCTCTCTCGCAGCTCTTCGTGCAGCTGGAGGGTCGAGAAGAGATCCAGGTCCGGGAACTCCGCTACGTCCTCTGCCTGCTCCTGATGCGAAAGCGCAGGGTCAAGGTCGAGAAGGTCCTGCGTGAGAACGGGGAGGAGTCTTTCCTCGTCAAGCGCCCTAAAGAGGACCAGCGTTACAAGGTTTACGTCTACGACTTCGAGCCCGAGCGCCTCGATGAGGTCCGCGCTCAGCTCCAGGCCATCTTCGACGGGGCGGAAGGCCCGGCGGGCATCCGCCTCTCGGACGGTGAGGAGTCGGATGAGGCAGCTTCTTCGGTCGAGGGTACTTCCGCTGACGAAACCTCCAGCGACGACACTCCCGAAGACACTCCCGACGAAGACTCTCTCGACGAAGAGGAGTAAGCCCGTTGTCCCGGGCCAGTCACCAAGGCCCAAAGTCGTCCCACGCGTCCGCAGGACGCCCGGGCCCCGCTCGGCCCCCGCAGGGGGCTGAGCCGCCCGCGCGAGGCTCGCCCTCGCGGCCCGTGCGGCGAGCACGCCCGCCCGGCGAGGGCGCCTGCGCGGCGAGCGCGCCCGTCCGGCGAGGACGCCTGCGCGGCGAGCGGCAAGCGATGCAATCGCTATTTCGCCGTCAGGCGAAATGCCAGAGATACTGCGCGCTGTCACAGCGACAGGACGGCCCGGCTCCACTTGCCTTGGTCGCAGTCCTGCCCGCTGGAGGTCTCCCGACACGGACTACCTGCCGTTCGCGCGCAGCGTCGAACGCGTGGGCTGAGGCTTCCCGCTGGCGGCTTGTGGGCTGCCCGCTAGCGGCTGCCCCAGCAGGTCTCCCGGTAAAGACTGCCTGCCGTTCGCGCGAAGCGTCGAACGCGTGGGCTGAGGCTTCCCGGTAGCGGCTGGTGGGCTGCCCGCTGGAGCGCTCGCCCGCATGGGCGAGCTGGGCAGATGTCGGGCTTGTCTCTCAGACCTCAGACCTCAGACCTCAGACCTCAGACCTCAGACCTCAGACCTCAGACCTCAGACCTCAGACCTCAGACCTCAGACCTCAGACCCGCCAAGCTCGCCCTGACGGGCGAGCGCTCCAGCGGGTAGCCCACCAGCCGCTACCGGGAACCCTCAGCCCACGCGTTCGACGCTTCGCGCGAACGGCAGGCAGCCCGTACCGGGAGACCTGTATCGGGAGCCCTGCTGGGGCGTCGGTCAGCGGGCAACCCACCAGCCGCTACCGGGAACCCTCAGCCCAGGCGTTCGGCGCTTCGCGCGAACGGCAGGCAGCCCATACCGGGAGACCTGTATCGGGAGCCCTGCTGGGGCGTCGGTCAGCGGGCAACCCACAAGCCGTTACCGGGAACCCTCAGCCCACGCGTTCGGCGCTTCGCGCGAACGGCAGGCAGCCGATGTCGGGAAGTCAGCGGCGGAAGGGTCTCCTGCCAATGCAAGTGGAGCCGGGCCGCCCTATCGCCGTAGCAGCGCGCAGTATCTCTGGCATTTCGCCTGACGGCGAAATAGCGATTGCATCGCGTGGCGCTCGCCGCGCAGGCGTCCTCGCCGGACGGGCGCCCTCGCCGGGCGGGCGTGCTCGCCGCACGGGCCGCGAGGGCGAGCCTCGCGCGGGCGGCTCAGCCCCCTGCGGGGGCCGAGCGGGGCCCGGGCGTCCTGCGGACGCGCAGATCACCATGGGCTCCCGCCGGAAGGGAGGTTGTCTCGGGTCGGTGGGGGCAGACCAGCCGATGGCGGCCCAGGGCACCCCAACCCAATCGCGGCTGGTCCAGAAACCCACCCCCGTCAGTCCCGCCGCCGAAGATTCCGGGACCACGACCCAGGGCGCCGTTCACCGCCCGCAGCCCGACGGGGCACAACATCTTGCGTTGGTGGGGCTTTAGGTCGGCTTTATATACCCTCTGTGGTAGCTGCGGCTGTTTGGGGTAACCCCCTGGCACGAAACAACTTAGGGATTTCGGGCCAGCTCTATTGCGGGGGCTTTCGGGGCACGGCACTCTAGGCAAGTGGCGCAAAAAGGCAGGCAAAGGCAAGGGGAGGCACTTCTACCCAAGCCATGAGTTCCCTGTCCAGCCGCTTCCTCGGCGCTTCCGAGCACCCCGTCGACCCCAAAGGCCGTATGTCCATCGCCAAACGATTCCAGAACGCGCTCGATCGCGACGAAGAGGGCCGCCTTGGCGGAGTTCTCTGCGTCGAGCGTCGCCAGGACGCTCGGTGCCTCTGGGTCTTCAACGGCGCGGGTTTCGACCGGGAGATGGAGAAATTCGACCGGGGAGCCCTCGACCTCGAGGAGGACCCGGACGCCGACCACGGCGAGCAGCGCGACTTCTTCGAGTTCACCGCCCCGTTCACGCTGGACAACTCGGGTCGACTCGTGATCCCGCAGAACTTCCGCGAGGTCGTCGGCATCGACGACCGCGCCATGGCGGTCGGCATGAACTCGCGCATCGAGATCTGGGGCCTCAAGCAGTGGGAAAACCGGCCGCGCGGCCAGCGCTCGCCCGGCGCCCCCAAGACCACGTCCTCCAGCGCTGCGCAGCAGTCGGGTGACGCCTCCTCCGCCAGCGAGGACTCAGCCTCCTGAGGCCGCTGGCATGAATTCCTTTTCCTCACCATCGCCTGGCCTGTCGGGCCACGAGGTGGGCGCCCTTCCAGGTGCCTTCCCGACCTCGTTCCGACTCAGTGTCCACTCCCACATGACTGATCCGACTGGCGATGGTCCCGTGCATGTCCCCGTTCTGGCCGAAGAGGTCGCGCGTCTGCTGGGGGGTGGACGCAGCGAAGAATCCCTCGACGGACTTCTGGTGGACTGCACTTTGGGTGCCGGGGGGCACTCAAATCTCCTGCTCGGGCGCTTCCCGTGCCTACGCCTCCTTGGGATTGATCAGGACCCCGAGATCCTGTCAATCGCCCGGGGGCGCCTCGAGCCCTTTCACGACCGCGTTCGCATCGAGCACGCGAGGATGTCCGAAGTGACCGACATTCTCCAGAGCCTCGATGAGACGCCGATCGCTTTCCTGATGGACGTGGGCGCCAGCTCGCTCCAGCTGGACCGTCCCGAGCGCGGCTTCTCCTTCACCTGGGACGGCCCGCTCGACATGCGCATGGACCCGCGGCGCGAGCGCACCGCGGCCGACATCGTCAATCACTGGGACGAGAGCGACCTCGCGGACCTCTTCTTCCACGAAGGAGGCGAGCGCGGCGCCCGCAAGGTCGCCCGCGCCATCGTCCAGGCCCGCCGCCGCACCCCGTTCAAGCGGACCCGAGCCCTCAGCGAGACCGTCGCCATCTCGCTCGGCAAACCCGTCCGCTCACCCCGCGCTGACGCTCCCCAGCACCGGCCCGGCGGCAAGAAACCCTCCATTCACCCCGCCACCCGCGTCTTCCAGGCCCTCCGTCGGGCGGTCAACGAGGAAGCCGAGGAGCTGGAGGCCGGCCTCCTGGCCGCCGAGGAAACTCTCTCAGCGGACGGCCGACTCCTGGCCATCTCCTTCCACAGCGGCGAGGACGGCGTCGTCAAGCGCTTCCTCGCCGACGGAGCCCAGGCCGGAAAGTGGGCCATCGAGACCCGCCGGCCCGTCGAAGCCACCCACGAGGAGGTTCGCTCGAACCCCCGGTCCCGTTCCGCCAAGCTGCGAGTGGCGCGGCGCCTCGCACTCGACGTCCAGGATGCCCCCCCAGGAGGGACGCTAGATGAACGATCTGAACGATCCTGATGGAGACTGGGAAGAGTCCGAGGGCGTACCGTCCGATCGACGCTCCCTGATGCTGATCCGGAACACGCTGGGCCTGTCGTTCTCGGTCTTTGCGTTCGCGATTGCCACCCGGGCCGTTCAGGTCCAGGTCGCCAACTACGAGCTCGCTGCCGAGCTCGATCGGCTCGAAGTCGAGTCCGAATGGAACGCGCGCCGCTGCAGCGGCCTGATCTCCGAGCTAGAACGATTTGAATTCGACCTCGAAGCACAACACACTCGTGGGACCAGCGAGGAGCGGCAACGCCCGGACTGGTAGTCGAGTTCGAAGTCTCGCCGGGACCGCACACCCGGCAAGATCAGAATCCGACGAGAACCCGCGAGCTGAAGAGCGGGAGTCGTGAGGGAAGGGAAGGCCGCGCGTCGCACAGCGTGGGGCCCGACCGTCGAGAGGGGGAGTGCTGGCCATCCGGCCGGTGCCGACGACGTTGGGGGTGGGGCGTTCTCGCACAGGAACGCCCCGCCCGGAGGAGCCCTTGGAGGAGGGATTCACGGAGAAGACAATGGGGGGGCGCAACGCACGCGAAGCGAAGGAAACCGGGATCCCGTTCGAACGGGCATCGGCCGCATCTCCTGTCGCGGCATCCGGGCTTCGTCCCGTCGCTGTCTTCGTGGGCATCGCCACGATATTTGCGGCGGTCGCGGTTCGTTCCATCTACATCCAGTCCTTCGCCCACGGGCGCCAGCCGGACGCACTCCGTGAGGACGAGTCGCCGACGGCAGGATTCAGCGTCATCGATCGAACGGGGAGGCCGCTGGCGACCAGCGTCGAATGCTTCGACGTGACGGTCTCGCCCCAGGCGCTCTGGCGTTCGCACACGCCGCGGCGCATGTGCGAGGCCATCGCGGAGATCCTCGACGGCGTTCACGTCTCCAGCGGACCGTCGGAATCTCAGCCGTGGCAATGGCTGGACGTGCTCGACCGCACCATGCCGCGCTCTCTCATGCGCGGCATGCTGCCCGGTCGCGTCGTTCCCGAGGATCCGCGCTTCTTGCTCTTCGGCGAGGCCGACCTCGACGCCGTCCGTACCTGGCTCGATACGGGCACCGTTTCGATCGACGAGACAGCGTCGCTCCCTCCCTCGATCGAAGCGACCTTCGCGGAACGCTCCGCCAGGGGGCCGATCCGCGGCCTCATGCTCGTGCCTCTTCTCCCCACCGAGGAGGAGCAGCGCGCCGAAGCACCGCGGCGCTGGACCCTCGCGCTCGATCCCGTGGAGTGCTTCAGCGTCCAGACGCGGACGGAGCAGCTCGGCGAGATCCGGCGCAAGAACGGCGACAGGGTGGCCCCGCCGCCCGAGCGCTGGACGACGCGCCTCCTCGACGATCTCGTCGCCCTCATCGGACCCGATCGCGTGCTCGATCGCTTCGCGCCGGCGCGCCGCCTCGAGGTCGCCCGGCTGCAGCCGATCGAACGCCGCCTCGCTCTCCGCGACGCGCTCTGGGCCGAGCTTCTGCCCGCTCGATTCCGCGTCCTCGCGCGCGGTATCGATCCGGTCCGTGCCCACGATCTGCGTGAACTCATGCAGGCGGAAGCGGTGTCGCGGTATCAGCTTCAGCTGATCCCGCGCCTCGAGCGGAGGCACCCCACGCGCCCCGGCGCGCGTCCTGTGGCACCGGACCCGCGCGCAGGCCTCGAGCGTGAGGAGGATGCGTTCGCGCTCCTCGGCCACTGGGGCGTGCTCGACGAGAAGCGCGCGACGTTCCGCGCCCTGCGCGATCGCGAGCAGCGCCCGCACGTGCTGCCGTGGGAGGAGGCCCAGGACCCCTTCGAGGCGTACCGCCAGTCTCTCGTGGTGGAAACGCGCCCGTGGAGCGGCGTCGAGCTTCTCTGCCAGACCGAGCTGGAGAACGGCCCCTGGGCCGCGGATTCGGCGCGCGCCCACGCCGTCGAGGGCCGCCGCTACACGCGCCGGCTGCGCCACGTCGCCCGCGATCGTCGTCCCGCCTGGAAAGAAGGCGTGCCCAACTACTTCGAGGGCGCCGCCGACGGCGGTCTCGCTCCCGTGATCGAGGTCACGCTCGACGCTCACCTCCAGGAGACGCTGCACCGCGAACTCGGCGACCTGATGGAGAGCCAGAGGCCTGCGCTCGCCATGGGGATCGCGGTCGACATCCAGACCGGCGACGTCCTCGCGCTCGACTCGGCCTCGCTCTACCCGTACTCCGGCTTCGCCCCCGTGCGCCACGTGTTCACGCCGGGCTCCACGTTCAAGGCCATCATCATGGCGCTCGCGCTGGACGCGGGAGTGACCACGCCCACGGACGAGTACGACACCTACGCCGGCTCCGGCCTCACGATCGGACGTCGCTCGATCGGTGAAGCCGAAGGGGCGCCGACCGAGCCGCGGATCACCGCCGCCGAGGGGCTCGCGTTCTCCTGCAACGCCGTGCTGGTGCAGATCGCGCTCAAGATGGACGCCGCGTTCCTGAGGGAGCGACTCCTGTCCCTGGGCTACGCGCAGGCCCCGGGCGCCGGCCTCGGTCCGGAACTTCCGGGCACGCTGCCGCCGCTCGTCAAGGGGACGTGGAACCGGACCTACGCCCACGCGTCGGTCGCTTTTGGCCACGAGGTCGGTGTGACGCTCTGGCAGCATGCAGAAGCCCTCGCCACGCTCCTCCGCGGGGGCGTTTCGCGCCCGTTGCGCCTCCTGCGCTCCATGGAGCGCGACGGCGAGATCTACGATCTCGATCTCGAATCCGGCGAGCGCGTCTTCTCGGAGTCGACGTGCCGCACCGTCCGCGAGATGATGGCGATGGGGGCCAACATCGGCACCGGCCGCCACATCGCGGCCGCGTCGATGCATCCTGAGTTCGACTGGATCGGGACCAAGACCGGTACGACGGAGAAGGTCGGCACCGAGCTTTGTGTTCACCTCGAGCTGGAGGCGCTCGCCAAGGCTTCCGCCGAGGAGACCGCCTGGACCAGCGAGCTTCGCGCCCGACTCCGCGAACTCCCGAAGCCCCACCGCAAGTCCACCTGCTACACGTCGTCGATCTGCGCTGCGGGCAGCGCCATGGTCGATGGTGAGCGACGCGAGATCATGGTGCTCATCGTCGCGGACGACGCCATGGGCAAGGAGCGCTTCGGCAGCCGGGTCACGGGACCCACCGCGATCGCCGTTCTGCGGCAGGCGTTCGGCTTCGATCGTGAGGCGCCGCCCGCGGACGCTCCGGAGTCACTGGACGACGACGTCGAGGTCGTGATCATTCCGGAGTTCCGCGCGGACTGGCTCAAGAACGACCTTCCGTGGGCGGATGTGCCAGGAGAGGAGGAACGCTGATGCTCGCGGATACCTCTATTTTCGGCAGCGCGCCGCAGGGCCCCTCGTTCGCAGACCTCGTCGAGGCCCACGGGGGCCTCGTGCTGGCGCGCTCGGCGCGCGGCCACGACGTGACGGTGGCGGCGAACGATCCGCGCCTCCAGGCTCGACCCGGCGACGTTCACATCCACTCGGGTTCGGTCCACTCCGGTGATCTCTTCGCGGCGCTTCCGGGCCTTCGCGCCGACGGCGTACGCTTCGTGCCGGACGCCGTGTCCCGCGGAGCCGGTCTGGTCCTCCTGCCCGCGCATCGCTCCGTGGACGTGCTCCGGCGCAGCATCGCATCCGCGCCGCGGGCGTTGAACCGGCCATCCGCGTCCGGGTCCGCAGCCCCTCTGCTCTGGGTCCATCCCCGCGCCGCCGAGATCCTCGGGGACGTCGCGGCCCACGTGCATGGCCGCCCGGCGAACTCGCTGCGGCTGGCGGGCGTCACCGGGACCAACGGCAAGACGTCGGTCTGCCACCTCGCGTCCCAGCTTCTTCAGGCGGCCGGGAAGGCCCCCGCGATCCTCGGAACCGCAGGCCACACGCTGCGCGGCACGTCCGGGCCGCTCCACCTGGAGGCCTCGCACACGACGCCCGACGCCACCGCGATCCAGCGCCTGCTCGCCCGCCATCTGCGAGGAGGCGGCGACTGCGCGGTGATGGAAGCGAGCTCCCACGCCCTCGTCCAGGGACGCCTCGCGGGCATGCGCCTCCAGGTCGGCGCCTTCACGAACCTGACCCGCGAGCACCTCGACTACCACGGCACGATGGAGCGCTACGCCGAAGCGAAGGCGCGGCTCTGGGACCGTGTCGCCGCCGATGGGCACGCCGTGATCTTCGGCACGGGCCCCGCGAGCGAGGACATGGCGCAGCGCGCCGTGGACCGCGGGCTCCGCGTGATACGCGTGGCGGTCGAGGCGGAGGGGGATCTCGTCGCCCGCGGCCTGCAGCTCGACGAGCGCGGCGCTCGCTTCACGCTCTCCGGCATGGGCTTCGGGGACGCGGAGATCGTTCTCCCGCTCCGTGGTGCGCACAACGTCGAGAACGCGCTCGTGTCGACGGCGATCGCGCGCTGCTTCGGCGCCGGGGCCGAGGATCTCGTGGCGGGACTGGGCGCGCTGAGTGCCGCACCGGGAAGACTCGAAGCCGTTCCGCTGCCGAAAGGTGGTTTCGACGTGCTCGTGGACTACGCGCATAGCCCCGACGCCCTCGAGCGGGTGCTCGTCGCGCTGCGCGCGGACATGCGCGGTCGCGCCAGCGGGAAGACCAGCGGGAGAACCAGCGAGAAAACCGGCGAAGGCCGCCTCATCTGCGTCTTCGGCTGTGGCGGTGACCGTGATCGGGGCAAGCGCGGCCCCATGGGGCGGGCCGTCGGCGAGCTCAGCGACGTCGCCATCATCACCAGCGACAACCCGCGCGGCGAGCGTCCCGAGGACATCGCCGAAGCCGTCATCGCGGGCGTGGACGAGGTCGGCGGACGTCGAATCGTCGAACTCGATCGCGCGCGCGCCATCGAGCGAGCGCTCGGCATCGCGAGGCCCGGTGACGTCGTGCTCATCGCGGGCAAGGGCCATGAGAACACCCAGGTGATCGGGGGCCGCAGCCTGCCCTTCGACGACCGAGTGGTCGCGTCGGAAGCGTTCGCGCGGATGATGGAGGTGGCACGATGATCGAGTTCAGCCTCGCCGAGATCTTCCAGGCGTCGAAGGTGACCTGGCAGTCGTCCGTCGCCCGCCCCGAGGTGCTCGCCCGCGGCGTCACCGACGTATCGACGGACACGCGGGAGCTGCGCCCCGGCAGCCTGTTCATCGGACTGCCCGGACCGCGCTTCAACGGCGCCGACTTCGCGCGCGCCGCACTGGACGCGGGCGCGTCCGCGGTGCTCGTCGAAGCGGCCGAGCCCCGCGTACGCGCCGAGCTGGAGCGACTCAGCGAGGAGTTCGTCGCTCCGGTCGCCGTCTGCCCCGACGCGCGCGCGGCGCTGGCGGCCGCCGGGCGAATCGTACGCGCGTCCCTGGCCGGTCGGACCCTCGGTATCACGGGCTCCTGCGGCAAGACCTCTACGAAGGCGATCGTCGCCCACATGCTGCGCGCGGGCGTCCAGGACGCCGATCGTCAAGACGCGACGGTGGTGGCCAGTCCGAAGAGCTTCAACAACTACGTGGGCGTGCCCCGCACGCTCTTGCTCTGTGACCGCGAGACGCGCTTCGCCGTGCTGGAGATCGGCACGAATGCCCCCGGTGAGATCGCCGATCTCGCGGACATCGCGCGTCCTGACGTCGCGCTCATCACGATCATCGGACGCGCTCACCTGGAGCGACTCGGCTCGCTCGAGGGCGTGGCCAGGGAAAAGGGCGCGCTCCTGGAAGCGCTCGATCCGGCCCGGGAGGGCTCGGCCGCGGTCCTGAACGACGATTGTCCGATGACCCCGGCGCTTCGCCAGCGCGTTCCCGCAGGAGTCCCGATCCTCACCTTCGGTTGCGGCACGGACAGCAGCGGGAACAAGGGACCACATTCGGCGCGGGCCAGCGTCCACGCGGACGGCGTGCGCGCGACCGCGCGCGGCACCGAGTTCGAACTCTTCATCGATCCCGCGCTGACCCCCGGGCGCTTCATCAGCGGCCGGCACGTGGTCATTCCGCTTCTCGGAGCCCACGCGGCCTCCAACGTGACGGCCTCGCTCGCCGCTGTCCTTGCCCTCGGCGGCGACCTCGAGGCCGCGCTCGATTCGATCGGAACGCTCGTCGCGGAGCCGCACCGGCTGCAGCCGACGCTGGCCGGTGGTGTGCTCGTCATCGACGACGCCTACAACGCCAACCCCGAGTCGATGGGGGCGGCGTTCCGCACGCTGATGGCCGTCGAACGGGGCCTCGCTCCCGCCGCGTCCGGCGCCGGCGTCATGCACCGGGCTCCGGAGCGCGTGCTCGTGCTCGGGGCGATGGGGGAGATGGGAGAGGCGCGGGAAGCGCTGCACCGCGAGGTCGGCGGCCTCGCGGGCGCATGCGGCATCGACAGGCTCTACCTGACCGGCGACAGGGGCGATCGCGAGGCGCTGGAGGCCTATCGTGAAGGCGCGCTGGCCGCAGGCCTGCCCTCGGAACGAATCCGGCTGGATCTCTTCCTGAAGAGCACCGTGGAGGCGCTCACCGCCGCGGGCTCCGGCCTCGCGAGCGGCGATATCTGTCTCGTGAAGGCCAGCCGGGCCGCCGGCCTGGATCGGATCGCCGAGGCCGTCGCCCGACACTTCAGCCAGGACGCCCTCGTCCCTGAGCTCTCGCCCCCGGTGACCTCGCGCCGCCGGAACTCGGATGGATGTTCGGGGGCACGCGCGTGATCGCTGACCTCCTTCGGAACCTCTTCGAGTACGCCGCGCTGGACTCCCTGTCCTTCCGCGCGGCGATGGCCGCGTTCACGGCGTTCGCGCTCGCGATCGTGCTCGGCGCGCCCGTGATCCGCTGGCTGCGGAACCACCGCGTCGGTGAGAACACCGATAAGACGGACGCACCCGAACTGGCGCAGCTGGCCAGGGAAGCGGGCAAGGACAAGACGCCCACGATGGGCGGCAGTTTCTTGATCGGGTCGCTCATGACGAGCGTCGTCTTCTGGTGCGACCTGGGCAACGTCCAGGTGGTCCTCGCGCTGATTCTGCTGGCAGGACTCGGCGCCGTCGGCTTCGTCGACGACTACCTCAAGCTGACCGTGGCGGGCTCCAGCGGCCTCTCCGCGCGCGCGAAGCTCGTCGGGCAGACGATCGCGGTCCTCTTCGTCGTTGGCGGGTTCGCCTGGTACGCGCACGCGTCCGGGCGGTTCTCCTTGCTCGACGTGTACCCGCCGTTCCTCAAGGACTTCCGGCTGCCTCTCGGCGACACGCTCCTCGGGACCGCGGCCTTCGTGGCCTTCGGCTGGCTCGTGATCGCGGGGACGTCGAACGCGACCAACATCACCGACGGAATGGACGGGCTGCTCGCGGGCTGCGTGATCCTCTCGGGCTCGGCGCTGGCGATCTTCTGCTACGTCACGGGGCGCTCCGACTGGTCGTTCTATCTGGAGGTTCCGTACATCCCCGAAGCGGCCGAAATGGCCGTCGTGGGGGCCGCGCTCGTCGGTTCGTGCCTTGGTTTCCTCTGGTACAACTCGCACCCGGCCGAGGTTTTCATGGGGGACTCCGGGTCGCTGCCGATCGGGGGACTGCTCGCCTGGATGGCGGTCGTGGCCAAGCAGGAGCTGGTGCTGCCGCTCCTCGGGTTCGTCTTCTTCGCGGAACTCGGCTCCAGCGCGCTCCAGACGTTCTGGTACCGCCGCAGCGGAGGCAAGCGCATCTTCACGATGGCGCCCATCCATCACGGGCTCCAGACGAAGGGCGGGATCTTCCGGCCCGGGAAGCGCCCTTGGCCCGAGACCAAGATCGTCACCCGCGCGTACATCGTGGCCGCCGTCTGCGCGATGGCGAGCCTGGCTCTCTTGAAGGTGCGCTAGCGATGTCGGGTGCCAGAAGTTCATCCCAGGGGGGCTGGGCCGCGTCGCTGGTCGCCGGTGTGGCGGGCTGGGCGCGGGACGCGGGCGTTCGGGCTCGCGAGCGCGACCCGTCCGGGCCCAGGACGGCGCTCCTCTGGACCGTCCTCGCGCTGATCGTCTTCGGCTTCATGATCCAGATGTCCCACGCGGCGACGACGCTGCCGCGGGAGGCGTTCCTGGACGAGATGGGGCAGCAGCTTCAGTTCCGCATCGGCGGGATCGTGCTGCTCTTTCTGGGCATGTGGCTCGGCCCGCGGCGCATCGAGCCGCTGATCCCTGCGCTCACCGTTTTCTCGCTCCTGGGACTGATCCTCGTGTTCGTCCCGGGCTTCGAACAGGCCGTCAACGGCTCGCACCGCTGGATCCGCGTTTTCGGCCGAGGGCCTTCGATTCAGCCCTCCGAGATCGCCCGCGTGGTCTTCGTGCTCTGGGTTGCGCGGCGCTGCGTGCTCCTCGACGAGCGCGTCGAGAACCTACGCAGCGGCTTCGTTCCGACGCTGGCCTTCGGCCTCATGGCGACGGCGCTCATCCTCAAGGAGCCCGATCTCGGTGGAGCGCTGCTGTTCCTGCTCTGCTTCGGCACCACGCTTTTCGTCGGCGGCGCCCGGATGCAGCACGTGGCCCTCGTGATCGCGGCCTGCATTCTCCTCGTGCTCATCGCGCTGAACTCGTTCGGGCACGTCGCCGAGCGCTTCGCCGTGTGGATGGGGGACTCGACGAACGACCAGGTCACGCGCGCCGCAGAGGCCATGGCGTCAGGCGATTTCTTCGGCGTCGGCTTCACCCAGGGCGGCTTCCGCAACGCTGGCTTGCAGTACATGCAGACCGACTACGCGCTTGCGCTCGTCGGTGAAGAGCTCGGTCTCTTCGGCATTTGGCTGGTCGTCGGTCTTTTTGCGGCGTTCATCTGGAATGCGCAGGCGATGGTTCTTGGAATCAGGGACCGCTTCGCTGCATTGTGTGCGTTCGGCCTCTCCATCTCCGTTGCCTTCCAGGCGATGGTGCACCTTCAAGTCGTCACGGGACTCGCTCCGCCGAAAGGCATGGCGCTTCCCTTCCTCTCCGACGGCGGCAGTGCACTGCTCGCCGCCTGCCTTGCCGTGGGTCTCGCGCTCGGCGCGGGCCGGGTTCGTTCCCGGGCTCTCCCCAGCTCCGACTCTCACTCTCCTTCGTCTCATTGATGCTCTCCTTTCGATCCATGCAGCCCTACGAACGCATCGGCCTGGTCGCCGTCCTGTTTCTCGTCGTCATACTTGCGGTCGGTGCGCTATGGGACGATGGCTCGAGCGATGACGCCTTGCTCGCGGCCGAGCGAGCCGAGATCGAGCGCGTGGACGAGGAGGCTGCGGCCCGCGAAGCAGCCGCGGCAGCCCAGAAGGCCGAACGGATCCGCCTGGCCCAGGAAACCGCCCGCGGAGCGAGCCGCCAGCGCCCCGGCGCTGCCGGTGAGATGCCGATGGGCGGCGTCGACGAGGTCGAGAGCGGTGTTTCCCGCGTGACCACCCTCTCGAACGGTAGCGATCACCGCAGCGCGCCGCTCGACCTGAGCGCGCCGCGGGTCGACCGCGATGACTACGAGGGCGCCCGGGCACAGACTCCCGACGAACTGAAGGGCTTCGCTCGCCCGAGCCGTGGCGGCGCCCGTGAGGCTGCCGAGGGGGCCGTTTCCATGAGCGCTCGATCCCCGCGTCGCGGTCAGGGAAGTGAGTCGGAGCGTCCGCGCGAGGAGCCCCGCCCGGAGCAGCCGAGGGAGCAGGCACTCGTGGCCGAAGTGAGGACCCCCGCGCCCACCGCAGGCGCCAGGCCGCGCACGTACACGGTCCAGCCGGGCGACGCCCTTCAGCGCATCGCCCAGCGCGAACTCGGTGACAGCGGCCAGGCGTCGACGATCGCGTCCTTGAACGGCCTGTCCGACCCCAACATGATCCAGGCCGGCATGGTGCTGATCCTCCCTGGGACCGCCGTCAACGGGGCGAGTGCCTCTTCGGGCTCCGCCGTCGCGGCCATTGCAAGTTCCAGTGGCGGGGCGAGCAGCGCAGCAGCTGCGCCCGCTGGCGCCGGTCGTCCATACACGATCCGCTCGGGGGAGTCGCTGAGCACCGCTCTCGTGCGGGAACTGGGGACCTACAAGCGATCGATCTCGCTCGTCAAGGCGCTCAACCCAGGCCTCAACCCGGATCGCGTTCTCGCCGGGCAGGTCATCTACCTCCCGCGCGCCGAGTCCATCCCCGGCGGCGCCACCAGCCCAGCTCCTTCGTCCGCCAGCCGCAGAGGCTCCGGCGCGCCCGCTCTGGACACGTCGCCCGGCACTTCGACGGTCGCCGCAGCCGAGCGCGCGTCGGCTCCTGCGTCCACTTCCAGGTCCGCACGCTCCAACAGTGAGTTCGTCGTCCGATGACTCGAAAGTTTCGCCTCGGCCTCTTCGTGAGCGTCGCCGCAGCCGTGGGGCTGCACGTTCGTCCATGCTGGACCTGCTGCTGGATCTCCAGCTGCGATGGGGCGGTTCATGGGACCGTCGAATCGGCGCCCGTGGACGAACTCCACGGGGCGGCTGTGGCTCCCGGGGATCGTTTGACCGCGAGCGCGACCGAGCCCGCGGCCCGTCCCACGCGGCCCGTTCTGCGATCCATGTGGCGCAGCGCGAGCCGGACGGTCGCGATCAGCACGCTGGATACGAGGTCCAAGGTTCAGGCTTCGAGCGCGGACCGTGGGCTCGCCTCGGTCGAGTAGGGCGCAGGTTCATGGAGGGGGAATTCCAGGACAGCCAGGCAGGTGACGCGACCGGATCGGGTCGCGCGGACGATCGTCGCGTGGACGAAGGGAGCGTAAGCTCCTTCGCGAGCGGTCCCCTCGTGGGCGAGCGCGTCGACGATCGGACGATCAGCCTTCCGAGGCCCGTGCGACCCGGCCAGCCCGGGCGCTTCACGGACATCGAGCGACCTGTAGGGGTACCTTCGGAGCGCTCGAGCGTCTTTCCGGACCGACTGCGGCTCGCGATCGCCGGCGGCGGCACCGGCGGCCACGTCGTCCCCGGACTGCATCTGCTCGACCACCTGCGCTTCAGTCTCGCCGACGCGGGCCTCGGCGTCGCGGGCTCTCCCGGAGTCGAACTGGAGGACCTCCTCTGGTTCCACAGCGGTCGACGCGCCGAGGACCGCTGCCTGGCCGAACTCGACGCTCATCCGGCTGCGCCGCGACTGGAGCGCATCATCCTGGAGATCGAGCCGAAGGGCGGCGGTGCGCCCAGCCTGCGCCGCCTCAGCCGGCGGATGATCCCCGCGTTTCTGAAGGCGCGTCGTGCGATGATCCGTCATCGGTCCCAGGTACTCCTCGGCCTCGGCGGGTTCACCACCGCGCCGGCGACGCTGGCGGCGCGGTCCCTCGGGATTCCCGTGGTGCTGCTGGAGATCAACGCGACGGCCGGCAAGGCGACGCGAACTCTCGGTCCGATTTGCCAGCGCGTGCTCCACGCCTGGCGCGAAACGCTGCCGCCGGGCCGCGAGGGCTCCAAGCATCAGCTCGTCGGTCCGCCGGTGGCGCCGCACTTCATCGCGCCCGCCGACCTCGAGGCGTGCCAGCGCGATGCCAAGGACGAACTCGGCTTCGATCCGGATCGGCCGCTTCTCGTGGTGCTCGGTGGAAGCCAGGGCGCGCTCGGGCTCAACGCGTTCGTGCGGACCAACGTCTCGTTCTTGCTCGGCTCCGGCGTGCAGGTGCTGCATCAGGTCGGGCCCGGCCGACGCTCGGAGGGCGCCACGAACCTCGCCGGCTACGCGGCGATCGAGTACCTCGATGACGTCTGGCACGCGCTCGTCGCCGCCGACGGTGTCCTGTGCCGCGGCGGAGCGTCGACGCTCGCGGAGATCGGCGCGGTCGGTACGCCGGCGTGGGTCGTGCCGTATCCGCACCACGCGGACGGTCACCAGGAGCGCAACGCGCGCCAGCTCGACGGCGGCGTGCGCATCGTGGAAGAGCAGGACCTCGACCATGGCCGCTGCGAGGAACTCGTGCGCTTCCTCGGCGCGGGCGGCAGGGACGAGCGGGAGCGCATGCGGCGTCATCTGCGCGCGGCGGTTCCATTGAACGCCGCGAGCCGCATCTGGGGCGAGCTCAGCGCGCTCAGCCTCGTCAAGGCCCATTAGTCTTCACGCGGCTGGCTTCACGGCGGGTCGCTTACCCCCAAGGCCCATGGATCCCGTCACCACGACCCTCGGCGCCGCCGGCCTCGCGCTGTCGGCCGCCGCCAGCTACCTGTCGCCAGCTGCCTGGAAGCCGCTGTCGATTCGACAGCTGGGAGCGCGCTGCCGTTCGCAGCGCGTACTCGTGCTGACCTACGACGATGGTCCAGGCCCCGCCGTCACGACGGCGCTCTTGGACCTCCTCCGCGAGTTCGACGCACCCGCGACGTTCTTCGTTTCGGGGGAGCGTGTTCCGCTGCATCGCGACGTCGCGACGAAGCTCGTGCGCCAGGGACACGAGGTTGGCTGCCACGGCTATCACCATCTGCACGCGTGGAAGAACTGGCCGGGCCCGCTGCGCGACGACTTCGCCCGCGGCTGCGCCGCCGCGGTGACGTGCGGCGCGAGCGATCCGATCTCGTTCCGCCCACCCTTCGGCAAGCTGGTCTTTCCGACGTGGCTCTACTCCAGGCATCGCGGGACCCGGCTCGCCTGGTGGACCCACGATTCCGGCGATTCCTTCGCCGAGCTACCGGCCCGCTCCCCCGCGCTGGACCTGCTCGATGAAGGCGGAGGCGTCGCGCTCCTGCATGATCTCGACCGCAGCGCGCCCCGCAACGAATTCGTGCTGGAGACGACGCGTGCGCTACTGGAAGGAGCGCGCGAGAAAGGCCTGCGGGTGGTGCGCTTCCGGGACCTGTTCGAGGCGCGCGACGACGCTTCACCGTGACCTTGGCGGGGCCGCCACTGGTCGAACTTCACCCGGTCGGCGGAAATCAGGTGGGAAGCGCTACTCTTTGTCGTCGCCCGTGATCATGTGCTTGAGCTTCGAGAAGAAGCCCTCGTTTACGGACAGGTGATTCATCACGTCCTTGACGCCGCGCACGCTCTCGACGCATTGCTCGGCCCGGACCTTGGTCTTGCGGCTGTCGACCTCGCCCTTGAGCGTGAGCACGCCGTCCTGGAACTCGACCTCGATCTCGCTCGCGTCGATGTGCCCGTGGTCTTCGAGGCGCTCGCACGCGTCTTCCTGGATGCGTTCGGGGCTACGCCGGAAGTTCTTCGGGCCCTTGCCGCCGTGGGGGGCCGACGGGCGCGAGTGGCTCACTTCGATCGCGTCGTCGAGCCCGAGGTCGAGGTCGAACTCCTGGGCTGCGCGGCGCATGCGCTGGCTGTAGCTATCACGTCCCGCGCCATAGTCGTCGCGGTCGTTCTCGTAGCGGCCGCGGTAGAGGTCCTGGTCGGGGTTGCCCGTGTTCTCGTAGTGCGAGGGCCAAGAGTTGCGGAAGCTCTGACGGTTGGAGTAGTCGGTGCGCTCGGGATCCTCGGCCCAACGGAAGCTCTCCGCCAACTCGTCCGCGCGGCCTCGCGCTTCGAAGTGGTCGCGGCCCTCGCGCGCATCGAGCCCTGACACTTGCGAGCGATCCTCGAGTCGACGACGGGCGCGGGCGTTTCGAAGTCGCTCTTGCTGGTAGTCCTGGGGGTCGATGGGGCGGTCTCTGTAAGGCATGGTGGTTTGTGGAAAGGGAGTGCGCGGAAAGGGATTTCGATCGGTGCGCCCTTCGAATGGGCGCCAGAAAGGAGATGTTGCCCATGGCCCTAAAGCCTCCATGGAGTCCGATTGAGGATCGCCTTGCCCCGATTTCGCCTGGCGCCGTATCCTCGGATCACCATGCGTCATTCTTCGCTCGCGATCGTCATGCTCGTTCTCGGCCTGCTTCTCGGAGCGGGCGGTGGCTATTTGCTCGGCCTCGGAGGGACGGCGAGTGCGTCCGAGCGCAGTGAAAGCGCGCCCGGGGTGCTTCTCGGGCCCGACTCCGACTCTTCCTCTGCCGTGGTTCCAGGGAACTCGGAAGTGGACATGGGGAGCGTCGGTGCGCTGCCTGTCCTCGCGCCACGGCCGAGCCAGGGCGATGACGAGAGTGGGCTCACGGCAGCCGAGGCATCGCGCGCGAGCCGAGCCGCGGCGTCTGGCCTCGGTCGCGTGGCCGCGGCCGAGCCGGAGGACGAGCCGGAGGGCACGGCCGTCATCACGGGGACGGTCGTGGACGAACTCGGAGTGCCGCTGGCGGGCGTGACCGTGGTCAGCTACGGGACTCAGTCGTACTACAATGCGAAACTGACGGCCGGGACGACCGAGAACGTCGGCCGTGGGTTTCCCGGCATCAAGGCGCTGGAGGAAGAGCTCGGTGACTACGCGGAGAACCGGGTGAAGAGTCGCAAGAAGACGCGCCTCGCCGTCACGGATGAGGCCGGAGCTTTCACGCTCGATGGACTGGAGGAGGGGACGCACCCGATTCAGGGCTTTCTCGAGGGGCATGTGTTCGAGTCCGTTCCTGCGGAGACAGGGAGCGTGATGCAGCTGATTTCCAAGCGCGTCGGAGCGTTCGAGTTCGACGTGCGGCTGCCGGACGGTACACAGCCCGCCGAGGCGATCGTGATGGCCACGGATAGCGACGATCGCGAGCGCGCGGTGGGCACGTGGACGCCTGCCGAGCCGACCATCCGTTTCACGTCGACGAGGATTCGCTGCCGTGTTCTCTCGGGCGAGCCCGCCAAGGTGGACTGGCGCGAGGTCGCGGCCGAGTTCCGCTCTCCCTTGGCCACGCTGGACCTCGGCGTGGACGGCGCGGGTCCGCATACCCTTCAGCTTTCCCAGGAGACGCAGCTGCGCGTTCAGGTCATCGACGAGTCGTCGATTCTGCCGCGCATCGATCCCTGGGTCAGCGTCCGCCGCCTCGACGTCGATGGCGACGAGGCGAAGAAGCTGAAGCGCTACCGCAGTGGACCGTTCATTCTGACCGGGCTGGAGCCCGGGCTCTACGAGGTCACGGCAGGTCGGGGCAAGTCGGCGCCCGAGGCGACCGAGAACGTCGAGGTGGGGGCCGGGCTGAACGAGACGTCCATCACGCTGGGCGACGTGGACCCCACGCGCTTCCTGGTCGTTCGCTGCACCGCGGCGGACGGGAGTCCAGTGACGAGCATCGACTTCGAGTACCGGGCTGATCGGAAGCAGGGCGGAAGCTCCAGCGGCGACGCGGACGCCAGCCCGAAGTCCCCGGGCGTGTACTGGATCGATCAAGCCGAGCTGGGTGGAAGTGACCTGAAGCTGGAGGAGCTCGAGATGCTGTCTCTCACGGCGAAGAGCGCCGTGATGGGGCAGTTGACGCAGGAGGTCGACCCAGGCGGCGGACCCATCGAATTCGTGTTCGCGCAGCCGGGCGAGGTCACCGTCGAGGTGACGGGGAGCCTTTCCGGGCAGCTCTACGTCGGGCTCGTTCCTGCTTTGAAGGAGGACGACGACCCGAACCGGTGGTGGCAGCGCCGCAGCAAGGCCGTGAAGACCGAGAGCGACGGCACGGCCCAGGTGGGCATGGTTCAGCCCGGGAACTACGAGGTGGAGCTTTCCAAGCGAACGAACGAGTGGAACGTGACGCCCGCGATCGCGACTCTCTCCGTCACCGTGAAGGTGGGCGAGAACCGTTTCAGCATCCACGCGCCCGAACTGACGGAGCTGGTGATCCATGCACCTGACATGGAGGTGGGAGCGCACTTTCAGCTCCATCGCCTCGGCGCCGAGGATCGAAACCCCTCCTACTTCGGGAACGACGAACTGGACGAGGATCATCGCGTTCAGTTCGAGGGGCTCGCGCCGGGCCGCTACATGGTCAACGTCTGGGGCGAGACCCAGGCCCAGATGGAGATCACGGTTCCGTGCGGGGAAGTGCTCTTCGTGGCGGACGTGGTCAACGGCTTCGAGGTCACGCAGGTGACCGACGGGAAGGTCGCGGACCGGGCGGGGCTTCGCAAGGGCGATGTGATCCTAGCGGTCAACGAGCACCAGGTCGACGGCAACGGATTCCTGAACCGCTTCTGGGTCGAACTCTCCGAGGGCCCATCGACGATCCAGGTCCTGCGCGGCGGAAGGGAGATCCAGATCGAGCTGGAGAAGCTGGCCCCGTCGGCGAACCCCTGGGGCGCGTTCGGCGCGTACATGACGGCGCGCGCCCTGGAAGGCCGCTGATCTGCCGCTACGTTTCTCGGCGGTACCGCCGAGGTGCCAACTACGGCCAGCTACGCCCCGCCAGGCTATTCATCCAGCGTTGCTTGAACCTCGACGTCCTCCACGCCGCTTTCGACTTCGAACGCCCCGCCCAGGCGCATTGCCTTGCCCGCCGCCGCGTCCCAGAAGAATCCACTGATTCGGTAGGCGCCCGGCATCACGCCAGCGAATTCGGCTCTGCCCTCGCGCAGAAGGGCCGCGCGGCCTCGTCCGCCTTCGATGTTCAAGTAGAGGGTGGCTTCGTTCGGGGGCGGCTCGGGCCCTTCGAAGGTCACTGTCACGTGGGCGATTCCCTCGGGTTGCAGGACGACGGACATCTCGCCTTGGTTCCCGTGCACCGTCACATCGAGCGGCAGGTCCGGCAGGGGAAACTCGCCTCCACCGACCGCGCGCGCGATACGCCAGATTCCCGGCGTGACCAATGGAAAGCGTGCTCGTCCACTGGCGTCCGTGGTCGCAAACGTGCGCGTCTTCGTGGAACCTCCGGCGTTCATGCCGGTCAGCATGATGCGCTCGCCCGGGAGAGGCTCGCCCTCTGCGTTCCGCAAAGTCACGCCGAGGGGGTAGCCTGGCGGCAGCTCGACCGAGATCGTCGATCCTGCCGCTGAGATCTCGAACGGGCCCGCGTTCCAGTCCGCTCGTCCTTCGCTCTCGACGCGCAAGAAGAGAAGGCCGGGAGGAAGCTCTTCGAGAAGAGCCACACCAGCAGCGCCCGTGGTCGCCCGCCAGGTCGCGTCAGCCGGACGTGGCTCCTTTGCCGTGGAGCCGAGCACGCGCGCATCACCCAGGGGCTCGTCGCCGGAGGTCACCGAAACCCGCGCCGTGACGGGGCGCAACAGCGCATACATCTGATCGCTAGGCTCGTCCACAGGGGCGATCTCCACCGCATCGACACGCAGCGGCGCGTAGCCCGGCGCCGAGACCTCGACCATCGCCCAGTGACCGGGAGGGAACTCGTCGAAAGGGGTCGTGGACCAGTGACCGTCCTCGTCGTTGAAGACCTTTCCGTGCTGGTACCAGGAGGCGTCGACGCCCTGGATCGGCTGTGCCCCGTCAGGGATCCCGTCAAGCCACTCGGGCCATCCGATGCGGACCGTGAAGCCAGTGAGGGGCTGCCCGGTCGCCGCGTCGGTGGCGTTTCCTGAGAGAACGCCCGCTTCAGAAAGCGTGACGACGAAGTTGCTTGCCTCTCGGTCGAGCGCGCTCTGGGGCACGTCGACCTCGGACCGGATCCAACCGGAGCCGAAGACGTCGACCCCGAACCGCCCCTCGCTGCCGAAGCCCGTCAGTTCGAATCGTCCCTGCGCGTCGGTACTGGCGTCGCTGTCGAAGTAGCTGCCGTCCCGTTTGGCGCTCACGCCAATCCCGCTGAGGGGGGCTCCTGAGGGATCCTGAACGATGCCGCGGAGCGCCCTCGACCGCTCGAACTGGAGCGTGACATGGCACCCGGCGGAAAGCTCCATCAACCGATCGATGGTGGGCCAGTCGCGGGCGCTTGCGCCGACGTGGGTTCTCGCTTCCGTCGCGCCGTCGAGACGAAACTTGCCCGCATCGTCCGAGTACACGATCACCCGATCCCACGCATGGGGATCGAATCCGGTCCACACCTCGGCGCCCGCGACGGGGGTGCCGTCCGGTGCGAGGACCACGCCCTGGATCTCGATGCCGCGCGTGAGTTCGAAGTCGACGTCGACCTCCGCTGTATCGGGCGGGACATTCATCTGGCGCGACTCCGAAGCATGAACGTCGTGCCTGGCGCTCACGCGCAGGGCTCCCCCCGGCGGAAAGGCCAGCGAAGCCACGCGGTAGCGGCCCGCCGCGTCCGTCCGCGTGGTGTCCCGCGCTTCTCCAGAAATCGTGATCTCTGCACCCGCGATCGGCGCGCCTTGCTGGTCGCGGACCGTGCCGGAGACGATGAACTCCGGCGGCAGGCGGAGCACGACCTCCAGGGCATCACCGGCCGCCATGTCTTCGATGAAGGCCTCGGCCAGGCCGTGCCCATCCGCCCACGCGCGCAGTCTGCCAAACGACTGCGAAGAGATGTCCAACTCGAACGATCCGTCCCCTTCCGTCGTGGTCCTCCCGCCTTTGCCATCGACATGGGCGCCGGCCACAGGTCGGTCGTTCGTGTCCAGCACGATGCCGGTAACGGTGGCATCTCTTTCGAAGGCGACGATCTCGATCAGCGGGGGCGCCCCCCCGAGGGGCGCTCGGTAGACGTCCTGGGTCGCGAAGAAAGCGCGCGGTTCGTCTTCGACGTCCACGGTAAAGCAGACCGACTGGCCAGGGTCTTCGGCGTCGAGAACGAAGCGACCGTTCGGGTCGGACACCAGATCGAAGCGCTGAAGCGGCGATCCCCCGGGTTGCATGCCCGCGTACATCGAGACCTGGAACGGGACCCCCGGGAGCCCGCCTCCATCGGCCGTGCGGAATTGACCCTGGACCTGCCAGCCCGTTGCGGGGGAGGTCGTCAGCCCTGCTGAGCGAGCGAAGGCTTCCGGCGGAGCGGCGAGTGCCTCGGCTTCGTCTCCCGTGAGGTCGTTCTCCGCTGCGCTCAGTGCTACCTCGAAGGTGGCGACGCCCACTGTCCGATCCTCCGCTGGTTCGGCCTTCACGGCAGAAAAGTCCGCGGCGCCCCACCACGTGACGGCGCCCAGCGTGACAACCAAAAGAACGGCGAGGGCTTTCTTCATCGCGAGGGTGCCCACGAGGAGCGAGGTGGTTTTGGCGGCCGCGTGAATCGATGGATCGGTGAGCGTGGTCAGGTCAGCACCTCCACCAGACGTCGGCACGATGAAAGGAGCCAGTGCGGCAGTCCAGTGCACGTCCTCGCCGAAGCCTTTCCTTTCGAGGTGCTGGCGCAGGGCAGCCCGCGCTCGCTTGAGGCTCGAGTGCACGGAGTCCGGCGTCCGTCCGTCGCGCTCGGCGATCGCGGGGGCGTCCAGGCCGCCGAGGTAGCGATCGCGAAGAAGCGTGCGGTGCGGCTCCGGCAGGGACTCCAGCGCGGCGGCGAGTCGGGTCTCGACGTCCACGCGGGCGGCAATGTCAGCGGACGAGGGCACGGCCTCGGGCCTCGCCGACTCCTGTTCCCGAAAGAGTCGCCGGCGATCGCTGCGCCGACCATTGCCCGCGAGTCTTCGGACCACGGTCGCCAGCCAGGCGCCCAGGGCGCCAGAATCGCGCGGTCCGCGCTCGAGGGCGCGCACCCAGGCGTCCTGCACGAGGTCTTCGGCCTCCTGTTCGGAGCGCACGAGGGCCCGCGCCAGGCGGCGAATGCGCTCATGATGCGCTGTGAGGCGGTCAAGTTCGATGGGGTCCGGCATGGCTCTACGGGAGCCACCGCGGCCCCGTCGAAGAAGAGGACACCGCCAGTTCCCATCCCGGTCGGCGAATCCCGGACCTTTCGTCCTGCGTGATGAATTTGTCGCCCTTTTTCGGTCCCGCCGTACCGGATCCGACTCCTGGAACGCGAGCCCGATTCCGTTTCTTGGCGGTACCGAACCCGACCCAAAGCCGCCACGTTTCCATTCAAAGGGGACCCCTTCGATTGGAAACGTGGCGGCTTTGGGTCGGGTTCGGTACCGCCTACGCCTCGTTCATTCGGGCCTCCACCATCCCGGAGAGAAAGTCGGAGCTACGCCGTCCGAAGCGATCGATGTACGCGCTGCCGCTACAGACCCGTGACTCGTAGATGCCCTCGAGCTCGTTCGCGTCGGTCACCTCTCCCTTCACCCACGAAGTCGTCAACCACGGCGGCTCGGGCCCGTGGACGTAGCTGACCGCGCTCCCGAAGGGATGATCCCAGGGATTCTTCACCAGCCCCGCCTGAACCGGATTCCTGTCGATGTACCGAAGAAGCGTCCTCCGGTAGGTGAGCGTATCCACTCGCTTCGAGAAGAAGCGCCCTCGGAAGAGCGGCCCATCTCGCCGGTACTTCCGATTGAAGTAGCGTCCGTACCTGCCCTCGATCCGTTGCATGGACTCCGAGAGGCTCGCCTCCACGGTTTGAGTCAGTAGATGGAAGTGCGTTGGGAGCAGGGAGAAGCAGTGGATGGCCATCTTGCCGCGCCGGGTCTCCCGCGCGATGCAAGAGGACAGGTAGCGGGCATCCTCCCGATCCTCCATCAGAACTCGCTTGGCGATCCCTCGATTGGTGACGTGATGGAAGGCTCCGGGGAAGTCGATTCGTCTTCGTCTTGGCATGGTCGTTCCTCTGTGAGGGCGACGTTTGCCAGCGGCGGCGGTTTCGAAACGTGGCGGATCTGGGTCGGGTTCGGTACCGCCGAGGGGATTTCGTACCTGAGCGATTGTCCGTGACCACCCGAGAAAGATTTCAAAATGGCGTGTTGCTTTCTCCTACTTCAGGTACTGTTCATCTATCGCTCGAGCCTGCCAGGCCATCGCTTCAAGAACGCGGTACGACACTACGTCCGGTGGTCACGCTCGATTACCTGAATCTGCCATGCAAATTCTTCGCCACCTCGCCACCTCGCCACCTCGCCACCTCGCCACCTCGCTAGGGTCGCATTTCTTGGTCTAGCTCTCACGGGCATCGCGTCATCCCAGACCCGGCTGTACGTCGACATCGTTGCTGGCAACGATGCCTTTCAAGGTGACGATTGGAGCGTCCCACTGAAGTCGATCCCAGAAGCGCTCTCGAGAACGCTCACCACAACAGCTGGAGAAGTCTGGGTCAAGGCGTATCCGAACCAGACCCACTACGTTCCCAGCACTTTGAATGGTCGCAAAGAGTCTTTCTCGATCCCTGCGGGTGTCGCTCTTCTCGGTGGCTTTGCTGGGACAGAAGTGACCCTCGCTGACCGTCCATCGAATCTGTTCGATTCGACCGTTCTCTCTGGCGACATCGGCATGACCCCCATGGACCGAAGCGACGATGCCTTCCATGTGGTGACCCTTGAAAGTGGGGACTTCACCATCCTCGATGGCTTCCGAATCGTCAGTGGCAATGCCGACGATACAGCTGGCGACGCAGTCGGCGGGGGGCTGACCACTGTGGCGGGAACCGGCGGACACAACAGCATCCGACTTTCCAACTTGACGCTCGAGGGTAACCACGCGGATGCTCGGGGCGGCGCTATCTTCCTGAGTCGAGTCGCGAACTCGACGCTTTCTCGGGTCGTCTGCCGAGGCAACACTTGCTTCGAGGAGGTCTCGGCAGGTGTCTACACGGGGCAGGGAGGGGGCATGTCCCTCGATCAATGCGGGCCGAGCCTCTTCACCTTCAACTCCGTGTTCGATGGCAATCGTTCCATTCAGGGAGGGGGACTCCACCAGACGCAGCCCAACGCCGGACCCATCAGGTTCCAGAGTTGTCTTTGGACGGACAACATCGCGCAGAGCGGAGGCGGTCTGTTTGTTTCGAACCCTGGGAACACAGAGCTCGCCCATTGCACGGTGGCTTACAACATCGTCGGCACGACCCTTGGCTCCGCAGGTGGTGCAGGTCTACGGGTGGAGGGCAGCGTCGGCAACGGGCCGCTTGAGCTACTGAGCAGCATCGTCTACCGCAACTCGGGAACTTTCTATTCTCCAGGATCTACACCGCTGCAGAACCCGAATGCTGTAGAGACCAGCAACAACTCGTTGGTCGATGCGAGTAGCTCCTGTGTTCAGCTGGCACTTTATGCCGGAGCCAGTCCGCCCTCCTGGTTCGACTCGGCCACATGCATCCAAGTGGATCCGGACTTCACGAACGGCCCGACGCGCGACTTTACGTTGTCGGCTACGTCACCATGCCTCGATGCGGCAAATGATGCCCACCTCGCCTTCGATCTCGCTGACCTCGATGGGAACTCTGATTCCTCGGAATTCGTCCCCTTGGACCTTGGGGAGTCGACGCGTGAGATCGATACGCCCGGCGTGAGTACTGGCATCGATGGTGGCAACACGCTGGGCGGTGCAATCACGGATATGGGCGCTTTTGAGCGTCAGTAAGTCCAGCGTCGAGCCATGATCGCTGGCCCCCAGTCATTTGGAAGCGCGGCGTGCACTCTAGAAGTGCCGCGCCGCATTCCAAGTTTCGCTGACCAATAATACCGTGCGTGAGTATGCCGAAGTGCCTTTGCTTTTGTTCTGAGCTATGATCTATACTATTCTCCTTTTTGCGTTACAGGGTTCTTTCTTGGAGAGTTCCCAGAATGAAGTTATTTTTGGCACCGTTCCGAGGGACTATCTCGCTTTCGGAAGTGGGATGGCCTGGTCCGATGACGCCCTGATTGTTCGAGCCAATGAACCTGACCCCGCTGGAGCCGTGAATTCACTTGGAGGCTTGTCAGATGGAGCTCTGTATGTACTCGGAAGGTCAGGCGCGGGGTATGCGGTTAGCGACGTCTTATATCACCCGGAGCCGCGCCACGAGCTAGGGTTTGCAAGCATCATGAGAGCGGAGGGTGATCGCCTCGTAATGACAGATGGTCTTGCGACCGACAATGGCCTCCCTATCTACTTCGGTCGAGCTTATATCTACGAGAGGACCTCGCAGGGGTGGGTGCTGGATCAAACCCTGCTTTCGACCTACGCGACGAATTCTTCGCTTGGTTTCGGCAGCTTTGGCGACCTGGATGGAGACCGCCTGGTGCTCGTTGAGGCCGGCAATCCCGGCCTGGGCGCACCATACACTGGCATCATTCGTGTGTTCGATCATGATGGTCAGCGGTTCGTTGAAACAGCTCGCGTGACCTCTCCTCCAGAGCTCGTGGCCATTCCCGGGCTAAGTGTGACGCGGCTCAGAGACCGGGTGACGCTCGATGGGGACACCATGATGATGGGTGCGTTCGGCGGCGGACGTCGCGCCATGGTCTGGGAAAAGAGCCCGGCGGCTGTCTGGGAGTTCAAGCAGCAGATCGAACCGCCCCCCTTTACGATCACGTCGCGCTTTCCCTAAAGCCTCACGGTGGACGGGGACTGGGCCGTCGCCGGGCATCTTCCTGATCAGTTGTGGGGGCTCAAGGGACGGGTCGAGGTATTCCGCCGCAGCCCAATTACTTCCCTCTGGGAGCATCATCAGACGCTCCAGGCCTCCGATGGACTGGCCTCTGCGCCTTCTGGAGCCGACGACTTCGGGATTTCGGTGAGCGTCGCTGGCGGGCGCATTCTCGTGGGCGCCCCAGTGACGCGGAACGACCTCGGCGGGATCGTCGGTGCCGCCTACACATTTGTACTCGGTCAGGACGGATACTGGCATCCCGAAGCCGTGTTGCGAACCGATCGTGCGAAGGGGATGACCACAGGTTCGGGTCCCTACGTGGGGGAAAACGTCGAGCTGGACGACGGGATCGCTCTCGTCTACTCCCCAGGGGACTACCGGGCCGACCCTTCCATTCGGGAGGGCAGCGTTACCGTCTTCGAGCTGCCGATTGGCCAGCCCACGTGCCCTGGCCGGCCCAGTTCCGTCACTCCAGCGGGCGCTCGAATGGAAGTGCTGGGGCGACCCTTTGCCAGCTATCAGGCCTGGACCATCGAGGGCCAAGAGCTTCCACGGCAGGCGGCGGTGCTCCCACTCATGGGGACGATGTCGGGGTCGACAATCTTCTCGCAGGGAGAGCTTTGCCTTGGCGGAGCGGTCTTCCGCCTCGGTTCAGCCTTTGGGTTCTCGGATGGGGTCGGCCGCTTCTCCGAGTCGTTCGAGAGCGGGGATGGTCTCGTGGAACCGGCGGTCCTGGCGGGCTCGACCTGGCACTTCCAGCTGTGGTATCGCGACCTTCATCCCACGCCGGTTTCGAATTTCTCCAGTGCCATCGAGCTGACGTTCCGCTGAGGAGACGCGGTCGGGACCTCTTCGGGTGGGGAGCAGACCCCCGTGGGATCGCGACCGAGGCCTTGACGTCGTGATCGATCTGTGAGCGCAACGTCGAAGACTCACGCCGCGAGGCGCTGGATCGTTGCGATCAGAGCGCAGACGCCGAAGGTCATGGCGGCGGCCGGGCCTCCGCCCGCCTGGTAGGCGATCGTCACGGCGACCACCGTCACGGCGAGCGCCAGGCCGACCAGCGCGGTCCAGAGGGGGTCGCTGCCGCCGGAGACCTCGGTCGCCTGGCCGCAGCGCGGGCAGTTCGTGAGGCCGCCCGCGCTGCGCGTCGGCGCTTCGAAGCGTTCGGCGCAGTGCTCGCAGGTGGTGAAGATCGAGTCCATTCGATGGGCCGGGTTCTGGCTGGGGGCCGGGTCCCGTTCAGTTGCTCTGGCGTCCTTCGATGGCGGCCACCAGCGCGGCCACTCCCAGGATGAGGCGACGGTCGACTTCGGCGTTCTCGATGGAAACGTCCATCTTGAAGATCACCGGATTGAAGCGCTGACGGAAGATCACGCCCGAGCCGAGGTGGAACTTCTGGGGGACGAGGTTGCTGAGGAAACGCCTGACGAGAGCGAGGGTGGTGCTGTCTTCCTGGAGCTTGTCGATCAGCCGATCGTCGGCGTCGAGGATCTCCCACGAGTCGCGCAGGATGGAGGTGAATCCTTTGCGGCGCGCGGCGCCGACCTTGGTGTTCGTCGTCGCATCGACGATGTCGTAGGAGGCCGAGAAGTCGATCGCCTGGCGTGCCTTGATCGTCAGCAGCGGGCGCGCCTGGGCCTCGTCCTCGAAGACCCGGATGTCCTCGCGGAGCTTGAAGGCCTTCTGCTTGCAGAAGCCGATGAGCTGCTCCTGGTCGTCGTAGATGTGGAAGCTCGCGCCCAGCACCGTGAAGAACTTGCGGCGGATCGTGTAGGAGTCGACTTCGAAGGCGTGGGGCATGGTGAGGTGGGGATCGGGGGGAGGCGAGCCGAGGCCTACGCGGGGAGGTGACACTGTATTCTCGATGACACGCGAACCCTCGGGTCTTTTTCGCGTCACGAAATCGAGCGGCGCGGCACTCAACGGCCACGATGGAAACAGAGGGAGAGCTACTGACGGAACTGGCCTGGCTGCGACGCGTCGCGGCCGGACTCGTGGGCGATGACGCGGCGGCGAGCGACTTGACCCAGGACGTGGCCCTGGAGGCGCTGCGTCGGCCGCCCATGGCGGAGGGGGCGTCCCTGGAGGGAGCGCGGCTTCGCGGCTGGCTGTGGACGGTCGCACGAAGAAAGGCCCGGCGCGGGCGCGAGCAGCGGGCCGCGAGTTCGCTCGCCGAAGAGAACGCCAGTCAGGCGGAGAGGGTCGAGGGCCCGGATCGCTCCGCCCGTCAGCTGGCTCTCCATCGCGATCTCCTGGCCGAGATCCACGCGCTGGGTGGCGCGGACGCGGACCTGATCGTCCAGCGCTACCTGGACCAGAGGCCGCCGCGCGAGATCGCCCTGGCGCTCGATCTGCCGGTGCCGACCGTGCGCAAGAGGCTCTCCCGCGCGATGGGCCGGCTGCGCGCGAGGCTCGTGGAGTCGGAGCGCGGATCCGGTGGCTGGAGCCTCGGGCTTTGCGTGATCCTTGGCTCGGGATCCGCGCCTGGGCGAGCGCCAGTATCAGAGTCCGCATCAGCGACTGGGCGGGCGGATGCGGACTCGACGGCGCTGCGAAGCGCGGGGAGCGGCGGCGCGTGGAAGCTCGCGGCGCTGGCCCTCGGCTTCCTCGCCGTCGGCGCCAGCTGGCTTCTGCTCGTGGACCCGAGGGATCCGTCCGCCAGCACCCTGCCAGAGCCCGTGACCCTTGCGGCAAGAGACGCGGAAGCGCCCGGCGTCCTGCTCCTGGCGCCTCCCGCATCGAATCCCGACGCGGATCCCCGGACTGCGGTCGAGTCGCCGCCAGCGGACGCCACGCTCGCCTCGGAGTCGCCGCTGGACGTGGCCCCACGATCCCGGGTCTTCTTCGTCGACGAAGCCGGCGCGCCGGTGCTGGGCGCCCGCGCGATCTGGGCGGACGAGGACTCCACGCCCCACGTGATGGAGATCGATGACGCGGGAGTCGCGCTGCTCCCCACGGACGCGCGCGGCTGGATCTACGCAGGGGCCGACGGCTTCGAGAACGGCGATCACGCGATCGCCTGGTCGGACTCCGACGACATCAACGTCGAGCTTCGCCGCCAGCGCGAGATCCAGGGACAGCTCCTCATCGATGGTGTGGTGCCGGGCTCCGAGATCACGTTGTTTCGCGATCGAGGTTCCAACCACCCGCCCTTGTCCGCGTCCAACGACGAGCGCCTGAAGGCCGCGCTGATCGAGCATGGTCTCGAATGGCCGCGCACGAGGATCAAGACGGATCGGGGTGGCGCCTTCATCTTCACGACCCTCGCCAGCTCGGGGGACTACTTCCTCCAGGTGCCGTACGACATTCCACTCGTCGATGCCGAAGGCGTGCTGCGCCATGGGCCGCACACCGTCTGGTTTGCCCGAGAGACTTCCGGGCTGCAACTGATGGCGACCCGCGTCGATAGCGTCGAGGGCAAGATCGTCTGGAGTGACGACCAGGAGCCTGTCACCGAGCGCTTCGACTTCTTTCCCTGTGACGAGGAAGGGGAGTGGCTCGCCCAGCTGTCAGTGGCGACGGATGCGAATGGAGAGTTCTCGCTGCCGCTCCGGGTCGCGGCTCACTATCGGTCGGGAGAGGAGGTCGCCTGGTCTCGATGGGAGCTGCATCTGGAACAGACCGAACTTTTCGGCCGCCTCTCAGGATCCGAAGGCTCACGCAGCCTTCCCTTGATCGAGGTTCCGCGAGGGAGCATGAAGCGCTTTCGGGTTGTCGGGCGGAGTTCGGAAGGGGTGAAGCCGTTGCTCGCCGTCCTCGCAAGCGCCACGGAGGTGGCGGAGACGCGCTCCGACGGCACCGCGAGCCTCCATGCCTCGGACGGGTCCTCGGTGCGTGTCATGGCACGCGGCTACCAGGCCCGCGTGGCCGAGGTGGACCCATCGGCGACCAGCGCCGACGCGCCGCAGACGATCGAGCTGGAGGCGGCGCCGCGGCTTCGCGTGCGCTTTCCCCTCGAGCACCGCATCGGCTTCGATCCGGACAGGTCTGTCCGTCTCGTACTCCGAATGGCTCCGACCGCCTTCGCGGGCTGCGGCGAAATCGAAGAGGAGCAGGAGTCCTTCTGGCGCTTGTGCCGGCGACTCTGCGGCACGACGTTCCGCGGCTTTCGTTCGGACGATGACGAAACGCCCACGGGGCCTGGATCTGCGTACTTCCAGGGACTCCCGAACCGCGACCTCTGGATCGATGGGCTCCGTCCTGGCGTCGCCCTCCTGATCGAACTGCACGATCAGTTCGGACAGGTGCTGGCGTCCCAGCCAGCCACGATGCCGCCGGCCGGTGGGGAGCCGGTTCTCACCCTCGACTTCGAGGATCCCTACGCGACGGGAGCGGCTGCCCTTCGAGGCACCTGCCGCTGGCCGTCCGACGGCCGACCCTACCGTGGGCAAGTGCAGCTCTATCGGGACGACCACGGACGTGTCGAGAACACCCGCGCCAGCGCTTCCGGTGAGTTCGCCATGGGGCCGCTCGTTCCCGGGCGCTACTTCATCGTCGCGAGAATGAACGGGAGCACGCCCCAGCGTGGGGAAGGCGTCGACGTGGTCATCGTTCCCGGAATGAACACCCTGACCATCGACGCGATCGGCCCCGAGCCAGACTGACCCCGGTCGGGCGCGGGATCGGTGTCTCGCCCCGTGGCGCTACTGAATCGTTGCAGGACGCACCCGTCGCACCCGGAGTCACGCGCCAGGATCCGCTCGGATCGCCGGAGTGGAGCGGTCGATGGGTCCTGTCGCGGCGCGAGGGGTGCTGCGGAGGTTTGGGGGGATCGAGAGCACGCCTGAGGGGGCGGACGCGTGAGGGTAGGGGGGACCGCTGGAGCATGGACGCCGTTTGCACGGCCGTTCGGATCGACGCTGAACATCGGTTCGGCGGGCGCGCGCGGTGGGGCGGCGGCGGCCGGTGAGACGCTCACCCTCTCGGCCCTGAGCGAACTCGCAGGCGACGTCGACGTGCTCGGCGAGGCCGTGCGCAAGCTCGGTCGGCTCGATCGCGTCTCCTCTCGAACGGTCGGTGCACGCGCTGGCATGGCCACAGGGCAGCTCGTTCTCGATGACACCGAGGTGCCCGCGTCCGCGGCGACCATGCGCTCCGTGGAGGAAGTCAACACGGTGGCTACGTCCTACTCGACCCATGCGCCCGACTGGACCGGTGGATCCGCCGCCGGGCTGGGCATCGAGGGTGTCTACGACGGACGCCACGGCGACACGACGCTGAACTTCGAAGTGACGGGCGTTCCACTGCTCGGCCTGACGAGCGCCGAGATCGAGGTGACGGACGGTTCCGGCGACTTGATCGAGACGCTCACCTTCGGCTCGGGCGGCGGCACGCAGACGCTTGCCAGTGGCCTGGAGTTCACGCTCGGGAGCGGCGCGCTCACGCTGGGCGACACGTTCGCGCTCGACGTGTCCGCGTCGGTGGGAACGAGCGTCCGGGCCAGCGCGGCCTTCGATGGAACGGGAGACGCGGCGCCCGAATTCGATCCGGGTCGCAGCGTCTCGGCAGGCACCTTCGTGCTGAACGGCGTCAGCATCGACGTGGCCGCCAGCGAGAGTCTGCTCGACGTGCTCGACTCGATCAACGCGTCGAGCGCGGGCGTCACGGCTCAATTCGACGCGACGACCGAGCGCGTGACGCTCTCCCAGAACACGGTCGGAGCCGCGCCGACGATCCTCTTCGGCTCCGACATTAGCGGCTTCCTCGACGCCGTCAAGCTCCGGGGCGCGGTGGCCACGGCAGGTGAGGACGCGGCCTCCGCAGAGTCCGCCGACGATGTCATCGGCAGCCTGGCCTCGCTGTCAGGCGTGACGTCGGGCTCCTTCCAGGTGAACGGGCAGACCATCAGCGTGGACATCGCGAACGACACCCTTCCCAACGTGCTCGCGAGGATCAGCGCTTCAGGCGAGGTTAACGCGATGGTCGACGACGCCAGAGCCGTCACGCTCGCTGGTCGCGGGCGCCGGGCGTTCGACCTCTCGGGGGATGACACCGGGCTCCTCGGCGCCCTCGGCATCGACCTCCAGCGCTACGCGGGCACGCGCGGCAGGCAGACGACGACGATCTCGAATCGAGCGGGCGTTCGCAGAGCATTGCTGGAGGTGCATGATGCCTACAACGCTCTTTTGCGCGGGCCGCGGGATGGGGTGTCGGCCACGAACGTGCGGGAGGTCCGCTCCAGGCTCTCCACCTCGGTGGGGAGCGCGTTTTCGAGGCATCAGAGGCTTTCCGGGAGCGGGACGCTCGTCTCCGGGCTCGGGCTGAATCTCTCCGCGTTCGACGACACCAAGACCCGCGCCATGGAGCTGGACTCGGCGGCGCTGGCGAAGGCGCTGAGGGCCAAGGACGGGGAGTTGAGCGACCTGCTGTTCGGGTCCGAGGAGGGAAAGAAAGGGCTCGTGGAGTTCCTGGAAGAGGCCGTGAAGGGCGCGGCGGAGTCGCTGGTGAAGAAGCTGGACCCCGGTGGGGCGCTGGGGCTCCGGCTCGACGTGACCGGCTGACCGGGGTCGATGGGCACGTGTCCAGGTTGTGGACATCTCGCTCAGATCCTGGACGGCCCACGTGGCCAGGATGGATCTTCGGAACGCCTGAGGGTGCCTGGGGGCCCGCGGGACGGAGCCGGGTCCCATGGCATGGCGGTTGCGATGGTGGAGTCAGCGTCGCACCCATGGGCACCGCGTGCGACCCGGCGACTCATTCTTCGACGATGCGGTATTCACACTTTTCAGCTCCACGGTCACGGTCGGGAGCTGCGGCATGATCGGCCTCACCCCCAGCGTCAGGGACCTCTACCTCCCCGCCGAACTCGGCGACCCGCGCCTGGCGCCTCCGTCCGAGGCGGAACTCGTGGATCTCGTGAACGATCGACTGTGCATCTGCGAGGGGAACTCGAGCCCCGAGACCTGCACCACCGAGGCGCGCATCGTTCACGCTCGCTACCGCCCGAGCGTGGCCAGCGCGGCCACCTACGCCGTCCGCGACATCCACGGGCTGGAGCACTTCGTGACCTACAAGGCTCACCTCGGTGACCGCGCGGAGAACCGCGTCGTCGGCGGGCGCTACGCGGAGAAAGTGAGCGCGGCCTGCGCCCCCTTGCGCCCGTATGCGCTCCTGCCCGAGCGGATGGCCAGCCTCTGGGTCTTCCCCGCGGATCCCGAGCTGCGGGGCGCCGTTCGCGTCCTCGACACCGAGCGAACCGCCGCCTGGATCGAGGGTCTCGGCGCCGTCTCGCCGTGGACCGTGAGGCCCCATGGGACCATGGTCTCGCTCAAGCGCTATGAGCACTCCAGGCGTGCCATCTACCGCGTTCGGATCGGCCTCGACGGAGACCCTGGCGAGAGCTACGGCCGCGAATTCGGTCTTCGGATCCTGCCCGGTGAGTGCGCCGCGCAGTCAGCGATCTGGCGCAGCCAGCTCGCGGGGCAGCCACTGCCGATCCCGCGACTGGTGGGGCACGATCCCATCAACGGCTGGATCCTGGAGGAGTGGATGGCCGGGACCTCGGCCGACAGCCACGACTACTCGGTCATGGATCATGCCATGGTCTCTGCGGCGAGCCTCCATGGGGCGCCGATCGCCAGCGGTTCCCACGCGGGAACGAAGCGTCGACTCGCACCCATGGACCTCCTCAACGGCATCCCTGGTATCCAGCGCGTGCCGGACTGGCTCTGGCGTCCCCTGGAAGTCCCGGCGAACGGCTGGATCCACGGCGACCTGCATCCCGATCGCGTGCTCCTGCGCGGGGAAGGAGCGGCGCTCCTCGGGGTCGACGGACTGCGCCCGGGTGCGCCCGAGGAAGACATCGCGAGCTGGGCGGCCGACGCGCTGGCCCAGGGCGGAGCGGGAGAGGTCGACGAGGTGATCGAGGAACTCGTCGGTCTCTACCGTGAAGCAGGTGGTGGGGAAGTCGAACGGGAGCGCCTGCGCGCGCTGATCGCCATCGAACTGATGGAGCGCGCCGCGTCCGCGATCCGCGACCTCCAGGCCGACGCGCTGCTGCGGGCGGCGAGGCTCGTGTCGATGGTCACGTCCGTGCGGACCCCGGGGCACTAACGCCTTCGATCACGGTCAGGGAGCGACGGTCAGGGGGATCGCGACCGACGCGCAGAGCTCGCGTCCATCGAGGGTCCGCAGCGAGTCGTGAACCTGGATCCTGGTGCCGGTGGTCCAGCCGGTACCGGGCGGCGACACGATCACCACGCTGCCCGCCGTGAGGATCCCGATGGGCACGGGGCTCCCCGCCGCATCGACGGCATCGACGCCCGCCATCCCGGTCGACGTGTCGAGGGTGCCGCCCTCGAAACGAAGCACCAGTGACTCGCTGGAGCCGATGGCTCGGGACCACGTGGGCGCCGTTTCCGCGAACCAGAAGGTGTCCACCGGCTGCAGGTCGAGGCGTCCGGGAGCGCCCGTGACGCTGGCGCCGAAGATGCCCGCGTCGCGCGCCGGGCCGCCGGGAAGCGCCATCCCTGCACCGAGGGCCGGTGACCCACCCGACAGCCGCCAGTCCTCGACGACGCTCCCGGACTCGAACCAGCCGAGCACACCGGGCGCCAGCGATTCCGTCGGAGCGTCCGCAAGACCCACCTCCGTTCCCGTGACGCTCTCCACGAGGAGCACCTGGCCGCTGTCGTTCAGCTCCACCGTCGCGCCGATACCGAGGGTCGGCTGGACCGCGAGCGTGGCGACGCCGTCTGCGAACGAGAGTACCGGATACAGTGCGCTCGGAGCCTCCGCGAAAGGCAGCGGTTGGGTCTGAACCGTGTCGACGGACCGGTGAGAATCGCTCGCTGACCAGGGGCCAGGCTGCAGGTAAGCGATCGACGATGTGGCGAGGATCGGCGCCACGCCCCCGAACTGGGCGCCCAGGCGATTGCCGGCGACGACGCAGTGGGAGAGCAGCAGCCCGACGTTTCCCATCTCGGTTCGGACGCCGTAGGTCTGGTTGCCGACGAGGGCCGACGTATCGATGACGACGGTGCCGGGCGCGGTCTCCGAGCTGATCAGGATCCCTTCGGCCCGGTTGGCCGCCGCCACGGTGCGATGGACGTGGGAGTTCGCCTGGGCATCGACGTCGAGGTGGAAGCCCGCCTCGCCGTTTCTTCGCGCCTCGCACCCTTCGATCTCGAAGCGCGCGAACCAGCCGGGCTCGCCTTCGTAGTCGCAGTCGATGAGGCAGCCGTCGAGCGCGTTGTCCGAGAAAATGCAGTCCTCCAGGCGAATCACCCAGCGCCCGGAGCCCGCGTCGCCGGACGTGGCGAGGTCCACGTCGAAGCCCTCGGAGCCGTTCCCCGAGAACACGCAGTCGCGTGCGAAAACCCGCGAGACCTCGCCGACGTTCCCCGTCAGGTTGTCAGCGGTCAGGCCCTCCTGGCCGTTGCCGGACATCGCGCAGTCCTCCATGTAGAGGTCGAAGGCACCCGAGATCGACGTGCCGCCCGCGATGCACACGGACGCCGCGCAGCGGACCATCGTGACCTCGACCGGGTTGTTGTTGTCCGCCGAGCGCAGCTTGAAGCCGCGCCCTGCGCGGCCGCCCGCGAGGCTCCGGAGTTCACAGAAGCGCTGGTCGACCTCGAAGCAGGCGTCGCTGCTGGCGGAGCCGTCGATTCGGAAGCCATCGAGTACGGCCACGCTCTGGTCCGCCCGCGCCAGGGTGATCACGGAGGAGGTCGAGGTCCCCTGGATCGTCGCCGGCATTCCCGCAGGATCCCTCGCGTCGAGTTCGAACGTCGCGTCGAAGCCCCCGTAGAGATCGACGCTGGCGGGGACGGTGATCTCGGCCGTTTGGAAGTCTCCGCTGACCCAGACGTTCCCGCCGCCACCGAGGGACGCAGCGGCGATGCCTTCCTCGATGGATGGCCACGCCGTGGCGGGCGTCAGGCCGTCGGCGATCGTGGCATCCGCGCCCGAGAGGACGAGCACGGGCGTTCCCGTGCGGGTCATCAGTCGCGGTCCCGCGGCGTCCCATCCGCCGGCCCCGTCGTCGAAGGCGAGCCTGGTGAAGTACGTGGTGTCCTCCGCGAGGCCCGAGACCGTCGCCTGGAGGTCGACGGGATCGATCGGGCGCGGAGCCTCGTCCAGGAGCGTGTCCGGATCCGTGCCCACGAAGAGCGCCGCCGCGGGCGCGTCCGTCGGAAGATCCACGGCGCGCCAGCCGACGCGGATCGAGGTTTCGCCCGCTGCGGCGGTGACGAGCCCGAGGGCTGGATGGCTTCCGGCGCCCGCGACCGATGGAACGTCGCCCGAGGGCGGCAGGAGGGGTGGGGGACCACCGCCCGTGCCTCCGCAGGAGACCGTGATCAGGCCCAGCGCCAGCGCTAACTCCAGCGCCGGGCCGAAGAAAGTCCTACTGGAAGGCAATCGTGAGGCCCGTGGTGAAGTTGGAGTTGCCCCCGGCCGTGTTGTCCCGGTACCAGGCCTGGAAGTTCCAGGTCTCGCCCGGGAGGATCGAGATGAAGCCCACGGGGGTCGGCGTCTGCGTCAGGTCAATGGGGATCGAGATGATGCCGGCCGTTCCGCTCTGGCCGATCTGGTTGGGACGGTTGTAGCGGCCCACGCTTCCGCTCAGGCAGAGGATGCCGGCGCTGGTGCCGGGCTGGGCGACGTTGCCCTGGTTCCTGGAGAGCAGGAAGAAGCCGAACACCAGGGGCGGAAGGTCACGGGCGATCAGGGTGACGTTGTTCTGGGCGACGGAGGCGCTGCCCGAGGCGTCCATGAGCGCGGCGCGGCCCGCGCTGTTCGCGATGCCAGGCATGCAGTAGCGGCATCCGAGCCCGGGGCCCGTCATGTTCGCGTCGAGGTTCGTGTCGGCGGAGATCGTCACGTTCGAGACGAGCACGGACTCAGGGCAGTCGCTGCGGACGTCCTCGAAGAGCACGTCGAAGGTGCCGAAGGGAACGGTCGTTCGGTACTGACCCGCGAGGTTCGTATCGTCATCGCAGGTGAGGACCTTCGTGTTCGTTCCGGGCAAGAACAGATCGATGTCGATGTCCGGCACGAGCGAGCCCGCTGCGTTGCGCACCGAGCCGAAGAGGTGCGCGCCGCTCGGAACCGTGACGGTACCCGCGTTCGTGGGGCCGTTGACCACGACGCCCGGGAGGAGCTGGGGCACGAGCCGCATGGCGGTCGGGGCGCAGACCTCGAGGTCGAAGGTGCCGGTGGGAACCACGAAGCTCGCGACGCCAGCCGCGTTCGTGTTGTCGTTGGAGGTCAGAAGCTTCACGCCGGTCACGGAGTCGAGCACGTCCAGGTCGGCGTTCACCACGGGCGTTCCGTTGGGACGCAGGGCCGTGACGGTGAGGTAGTGGCCAGCGGCCAGCTGGATGTTTCCGAGGGCGGTCGTGGCCCCGAGGTCGAGCTCCAGAAGGGTGGGGGCGGCCAGCGGCAGGTCGATGCCAGGGTCGATCGAGAGCCGGAAGGGGCCGGCGGGTGCCGTCGTGGAGAAGAAGCCGTTGGTATCGGTCTTGACCACGCTGAGAACGACGCTGCGGTTGGTCGTCAGGTTGCGCCCCTCCAGGTCCGCGCCCACGGCCGGCGTGCCGCCAGGGCGGAGGGCCCGGCCCGTCAACACGACCCCCGGCTCCAGCACGATCGTGCCGAGGTTCAGGGTTCCCGCGACCACCACGTTGTCGACCTGTTGACCCACCAGCGTCGTCGTCGGAGGCACGGGCGGAAGCGCGACCACGTCGTAGGTGCCCGCGGGGACCACGAGCGCGAAGGAGCCGTCGGGGGCCGTGAAGTCTCCGGTCAGGGTCAGCTCGTTCCCGGTGGCCGCATCGAATACGTCGAGGTTCGTCTGGGGAACCGGGTTGCCCAGGGTGTCCGTGACGCGGCCGATGAGAATGTCGGCGCTGGCCAGGGAACTGGTGAGCGCGGCCGCCGTGAGGAGGTAAGAGAGAGAAGCCATGGATTGCACACTCGGAGTGCATTGGGGGGGCAAAGGAGAGTCGCCGAGGCGAGTGGAACCGTCGACGAGCAAGCGCCATGCCAGGGCAAGTTCGCGGGCCTCGCAAGCGACCTTGGCCCTCTGCCAGGCAGAAGCGTGGTCAGCTGTCCAGATGGTGGACAGGGGGTCTGGTTCCTGGACGCTCGGATCCGGGGAGCGTCATGGGGGGGCGCCTCCCCCGGATTAGAAGCGTGGCACGCTTGTTGCGCTCGGGGAGTCGAGATCCGTCCACTTCCGGCGAAACGCCTCCGCGGCGGGCGCCCCCTTCTCCCCCCCCCCGACATGCGGTTCCTTCTCTATAGCCACGACTCCTTCGGTCTAGGCCATCTGCGCCGCTCCGTCACCATCGCCGGGCGGTTGCTCGAGCAGTGCCCAGGAGCGTCCGTGCTGATCGCCACCGGCTCTCCCGTGGCCACGAGCTTTCGGCTTCCGCGGGGGATCGACATCCTCAAGCTGCCTTCCGTGACCAAGGATCGCGATGGAGACTACGTCTCGCGCGAGTGGACCATGGGCCTCACGAGCCTGCTGGAGTTCCGCGCGCGCCTCCTCACGAGCGCCGTCGAGGGCTTCCGGCCCCACGCCCTGCTCGTGGACCACAAGCCCATCGGCCTCCTCGGCGAGCTCGAGCCCGCCCTGGTGAGAGCCCGCGCCCTCGGAACGCGCTGCATCCTCGGATTCCGCGACATCGTCGATCACCCCGAGTCCATGGACGCGGAGTGGGGTTCGGCGGACGTTCGGCACGCGATCGAGAACGACTACGACCAGATCATGGTCTACGGGGATCGCGAGGTCTTCGACGCCTCCGTCGAGTACGCGGAGCTCGCCGCCGTCAGGGATCGCCTGCTGTTCACCGGCTACGTCGTGCGCCCGCGGCTGCGCCCTCCCTTCCGACCGCTGGCGCTCCTGCAGCCCCACGTGGTCGTGACGGTCGGCGGCGGAGAGGATGGAGCCGAGCGTGTGCACCGCTACTTCGACGCCATGGAGTTCGGCCAGCCCCACTGGACCACGACGGTGGTCCTCGGACCCCTCTTCGGGAGCGACGCTGGCAAGGAGGTCAAGCGCCGCGCATCCGCCCAACCGGACGTCACGGTCCATCGATCCCACGACGATCTTCCGGCTCTCTTCCGCGACGCGTCGGCGGTCGTCTCGATGGCCGGCTACAACACCTGCTCGGAGCTGCTCCAGTCGCGCGTCCCGTCGGTTCTCTTGCCGCGGGTCACGCCGCGGCGTGAGCAGCTCGTGCGCGCCCAGCGACTGGCCGCCCGGGGCCTGGCCTTCAACGCGTCGGGCGCCAGCCCGAGCGCTCTCCTGGGCGAGATTCAGTTCGCGCTGGAGCAGCGCCGGGTCTCCCGTCCCCTGCCCTCCATGAACGGCGCGCAGAAAGCCGCCAGCGTTCTCTTGCGCAGCGCCGTCGCCGCCCAGGGGGCGTCCCTCGGAACCCCGCTGAACGGCCCATGTATTGACACTGCACCCGCGGAGCTTGCCTCATGAAGATCGCCTACCTGGTCAAGAAGTTCCCCCGCCTCTCCGAGACCTTCGTGCTCGGAGAAGTCCTCCGCCAGGAGCAGCGCGGCACCGACGTCGTCGTCTTCGCGAGGCGCGACGCCGACGATGAGCCGCGCCACCAGGCGTTCTCCAGTCTGCGCGCCGACATCCATCGGGTAGGAGCCGAGGGTCTCGATCCCTGGCGCGAACTCTTCGAGCACGATGACGTGGAAGCGGCGACGTGGGAGCGCCTCGGTCAGGTCGTGAGAACGCTCCTCGCAGCGGGCGTCGAGCGCCTTCCCAAGCTGGTCGCCGAGGCGCTCTGGGTCCTGCGGAGATCCCGTGAACTCGACGTCGAGCACATCCACGTTCACTTCGCGACGGAGTCCGCGATCGTCGCCTGGATCGTCGGTCAGCTCGGCGGTCCGGGCTACTCCATCACGGCGCACGCCAAGGATATCTATCGCTCGACCGTGCGCCGCGAGCTGCTTTCGAAGCTCGTCGGGGACAGCCAGTTCACGGTGACCGTTTGCGATGCGAACGTGAGCTACCTCATGGAGGCCGTGGAGCCCTGGGCGCGCGACCGCGTTCGCCGGCTCTACAACGGAATCGATCTGGACGACTTCGCGGTCGCTTCCGGGTCGCGCGAGGAGCACACGATCCTGGGCGTCGGGCGGCTCGTGGAGAAGAAGGGCTTCGACGTGCTACTGCGCGCGCTGAAGAGACTGAAGGAGCAAGGCCGTCCGTTCCGCGCGCTGATCCTCGGGGATGGGGAAGAGCGCGCGGCCCTGGAGGCCGAGCGGGATCGCCTGGGGCTTCACGGCGACGTCGACATGCCCGGTGCGGTGGATCAGGGCGAGGTGCGCGCGGCCATGAACGCGGCCACCGTCTTCGCCCTGCCCTGCCGCATCGGTGATGACGGCAATCGCGATGCCCTTCCGACCGTGCTTCTCGAAGCGCTGGCCGTCGGGCTCCCCGTCGTGTCGACGCCGGTCACGGGGATCCCCGAGATCGTGGATCAGGGACGCTGTGGCAGGCTCATCGAAGAGAACGACGACGCGGGACTCGCGCGGGTCCTCGCAGAACTCCTCGACGACGCGGACGAGCGGGAGCGCCTCGCTCGTCTGGGCCGTGCCCACGCCGAAGAGAACTTCGACGGGAGCCAGGCAGCGGCCACGCTCCAGAGCTGGTTCCACGGCGTTCGTTCCGAGGTGGCGGTCTGATGCGTGTCGTTCATCTCGTTCAGGATCGTGGCATCCGGCCGAACGCCAAGAAGGGCGCCGCCATTCACGTGGCGGCCATGTGCGAGGCGTTCCAGGGCCTCGGAGCCGAGGTCGTTCGCCTTCACGCCTCGAACGCCGAGGAGGCGCGTCATCAGCTCGAGCGCGCGCTCGTCGCCGGTCCCATCGACGTGCTCTACGAGCGCTACTCGCTGGGTGCTTTCGAAGGCGCGTCCTTCGCGTTCGATGCGCGCGTGCCCCATGTGCTGGAGGTCAACGCACCCCTCGAAGACGAAGCCGTGAAATGGCGCGGTGTCGACGGCGCAGCGCTCGATCGAGCCGCCGAGCAACAGGTCTTCCGCGGGGCCCATCGCGTGCTCTGCGTGAGCCCGCTCGTGGCCGAGTACGCGAAGGGCCGCGGCGCCGAGGCCTCCGCCGTCTGGGTCAGGCCCAACGGCGTGAACGCGGACCTCTTCCGGCCGATCGAAGGGATCGAAAGGGAGCGCGCCGACTGGTTCCCGGCCCTCGAGCGACCGTTCCTCGTGGGCTTCCACGGGCGGCTTCGGCCATGGCACGGCTTCGAACGGATCGTCGAGGCCTGCAGGGACGCGCTCGCGGCGGGCGTCAACCTCGCGGTGCTCTGCGTCGGAGAAGGGGATTACTCGGAGGCCCTCGCGGGCGCGCTTCCCGCGGAGCGCTGGCGGCACGTTCCGTGGTGCGATCAACGGGAGCTCAGTCGGTGGGTCGCAGGGTTCCACGTGATCCCCTTCGGCTACGACCCCGAGGGCGCGTGCTACTTCTCGCCGCTGAAGCTCCGCGAGGCGATGGCCGCCGGCGTCGTGCCGGTGGTGCCGGACCTCGGTGACCTCGCCGAAACGGTCGAGCACGGCCGCGCGGGCGTGATCTACGATCCGAGCGACCCGGGCGCGCTGACGCAGGCGCTGATGGGGCTCGCGCGCGTTCCGCGCCGTCGCTCCAAGATGGCCATCGCGGCGCGCGAAGCCGCGCTCGGGGCTTCCTGGGAACAGATCGCGCGCGATGTGCTCGACTCGATTCTGGAGTGGAAAGCGTGAAGCTCTCGGCCAACGACCATTCCTCCTGGAACATCTCGCGGCGATTCTTCGGGGACCTCGTGCCCTTTCGCCTGGCTCTTCTTCTCGGGATCGGCCTGCAGCTCATCGGCGTGGGCCTGGAGCTCGCGCAGCCCTGGGCGATGCAGCAGATCTTCGACCGCGCCCTGATCGGACGCGCGAGCAACGCCGCGCAGATCGTCTACGTGGGAAGCGCCTGCCTCGCGGCCGCCGTGCTCCTGCGGATCGTCGTCAACCACGTGGCCACGCTCAAGATCGTGGCCACGGGCCACGCGCTCACGAGGGCGCTTCGCCTGCGGGTCTTCCGGCATCTGGTGGAGCTGCCGCCGAACTTTCACACGCGGCAGAAGTCAGGTGATCTTCTGATGCGGCTGATGGGGGACGCTCCCATGGTCAGCACCATGCTGGTCGAGGCGAGCAGCCACCTCGTCACCCGCGCCATCCAGGTCGTCGGCACCGTGGCGCTCATGGTGTGGGTCGATCTTCGGCTCACGCTGACGCTCGCCATCTTCCTGCCGATCATCTTCTTCGTGGCGCGCTTCCTCGCGGGCAAGCTCCGGATCGCCACGCGCAAGCAGCGGCGCAAGGAAGGGGACATGGCGGACTACATGCAGGAGTCCCTCGGGGCCGCTGCCCTGATTCAGTCCCTCGGCCGCGAAGGCGACGCCGTCCGCGCCTTCGCCAAGACGAACCGAAGGAACGCGCGCGCCGGTCTCAAGACGGCGCGCGCCGCCGCTCGTCTCTCGTCGTCCGTGGAAGGGCTGCTCGCCATCGCGCTCGGGATCACGGTGCTTCTCGGCGGCCTGCGCGTGCTTCAGCCCGCCGCCGACTTCAGCGCGGGGGAGCTGATCGTGTTCATCTCCTACGTGCGCGGCCTGATGAAGCCGATTCGCTCGGCGGCCAAGCATCAGGCGCGCGTGGCCAAGGGGACCGCCTGCGGGGAGCGGCTCTTGCGCGTGCTCGACGAGGATCGGCCCGTGCGCTTGACGTCGGGCAAGAAGGTGCCCGTGAGCGCGCCTGTCTGCCTCGCCTACGAGCGGGTCTCCTACGCCTACCCCGGCGCAGAGCGTGCGCTCCGCCACGTGTCCTTCGAGGTTCGAGCGGGGGACTACGTCGCTCTCTTCGGCGCGAGTGGCGCAGGGAAATCGACGCTCGCGGCCCTCGCGCTCCGTCTGATGGACCCGGATCAGGGGCGCGTGACGCTCGATGGAGTGGAGCTACCGGAGTACGACCTGGACCGGCTCCGCGAGCGATTCGCGCTTTCGATGCAGTCCACGATGCTCTTTGGAGCATCGGTCGCGGAGAACCTTCAGCTCGGCGATCCCGAGGCGGAGGAGCCCGCGATGTGGCGGGCCCTGGAGGACGCGGGCGCGGCGGAGATGGTCCGCGAGCTTCCGGGTGGGCTGGAGTATCGACTCGGTGCGTCCGGCTCCGCGCTCTCCGGCGGCCAGCGCAAGCGGATCTGCCTCGCCCGTGCCTTCCTGCGGAAGTCTCCGATTCTGATCGCGGACGAGCCGTTCAACGGCCTCGACGCCCACGCTTCCGCGAGGGTGGAGGCGAGCCTTCGTCAGCACGCCGCGGATGGCGGCATGGTGATCGTCGTCACGCACGATGCGGGCAGCCTGCACTCGTTCGACCGCGTTCTCTTCCTGGATGGCGGACGGCTCATCGGAGCGGGGACCGATCGGGAGCTTCGGGGCACAGCTATTGCGTACCAGCACATGGTCGAAGTGGCCGAGGGGAGCCGGGCATGATCGGTCTCACCCAGTACGCACGGGACCTCTCGCTGCCTGCGCAGCTCGGGGACTCCGGACTCGTTCCGCCCTCCGAGCGGGAGATCCTCGACCTGGTCAACGAACGTCTCTGCGCGCGCGACGACCAGACCGGAAGCGCGGATCTCGCGGTGGAGGCGCGCGTGGTGCACGTGCGCTACAAGCCGGGCGTGGCCCTGGCTGCCACCTATGCCGTGCGGCTCGAGGACGGTGGTGAACATGCGGTCACCTACAAGGTCCACCTCGGAGACAAGGTCGAGGATCGCGAGGTAGGAGGGCGCTACGCCGAACAGCTCGCTCTCGCCTGCGCGCCGCTGCGGCCGTTCGCCTTGCTGGCGGAGCGCCATGCGAGCCTGTGGGTGTTCCCGGCGGACCCGAAACTCCGGGGCGCCGTGCGTGCCCACGACATGCATCGTGTGGCCCGCTGGATCGATCGCCTTGGGGTCGCCGAGCCATTCACGGTGAGGCTTCGGCCGAGCGTCCTGACGCTCCGCCGCTACAAGCACTCCAGGCGGGCGGTCTTCCACGTTCTGGCGAAGCTTCGCGGAGAGAGTGGTGCCCGCGACGTCGTCGAGTTCGGCCTTCGCGTGCTGACCTCCGATGCGGCCGCGCGCTCGGCGGAGCGGCGGATGGGGCTGGCGGCCCTCGACCTTCCCATCCCGAAGTGTCTCGGGCATGACCCCGTGGCCGGATGGATCCTGGAGGAATGGCTGGAGGGCGTCGTGGCCGAACGGGACGATCTCCTGGTCGCGGGCCAGGCGCTGCGGTGTGCCGCTCGACTGCATCGCGCTCCCCACGCCGGAGTGAACGTTAGCAGCCATGGACCGGCTGTGAGTTCCCGTCTGGCGCCTTTGGAGCTGCTGCGCGGGATCCAGGGAGCGGATGAGCTACCGGCCCGGTTCCGGGCGCCGTTGGACGTCCCCGCAACGCACTGGATTCACTCGGACCTTCACCCGGACCAGGTGCTGATTCATGGGGACGGAGCTTCGCTGCTCGATCTCGATGATCTGCGCTCCGGTGCCGTCGAGGAAGACCTCGCGAGCTGGGCCGCGGATGCCGCGGCCCTTTCGACGACGCTGGACGCGGACGAGATGTTCGGTGAACTCGTCGATCTCTATCGCGAGGTCGGTGGAGGTGCCGTGGATCTCGAGCGCCTCCGTGCGCTCACCTGCATCGAACTCCTGGAGCGCGCCGCCGCGTCGGTCAGGCGACTGGAATCAGGCGCTCTCTCCCGTGCCGAACGTCTCCTCTCCTCCACGAACTCGTTGGCTGCCTCGAGGAAGTGATGGAGAGCAACGGTGAGTGGGGCCGCGCCCTTACCCTGATCCAGGGTGAGCTGCGATCGGAGGACGTGGAGGCCCGGGTGATCCGGGTGGAAGCGAGAAAGGACGGGAGCCAGGTCTGGGCGCTGGACGGCGAAGGCGGACCGCTGTGGTTCGTCTACGACAACGGTCGGCTCCAGCGGGCGAATCCGTGGGAGGATCGGAAGCTGCCAGCGGCGGCGGAGTGCCTTCGCGACGGTCTTCTCGCGTGGCGCCCCGGGAGGCGCGCCGTGGCGACGAGCCGTGATGGGGGAGCGGTCACGAAGCTCTTTCGGCCGAAGCGCCTGGAGGACGCCGTGCTCCGGCACGAGCTGGCGCTGGCTGGCGCCGGGAGAATCCCACACTGGCAGATCCCGGGGATCCAGCGCGTGGACCGCGAGGCGGCTCGCATCGACTTCGAACGGATACAGGGAACGGAGCTTCCGGTCCTCGGGCGCCACGCCGGAGAGTGGCGCAGAATCGGCGCCGGACTCGCCGAGTTCCAGAGGGCCCTGGACGTGAGCGGACTTCCGCGCCACGGGCGACGTGAGGAACTCGATGGGATCGCGCAGCTCCACAGGCGCTACTCGGTGCTCTTCGGGGATCGTCTTCCCGACGTCGACGACGCCGTGCATCGACTGGAGCGCTGGGTCGCCAAGGCGCCCCCGCGGGTTTCCGTCGCGGTGCATCGCGACTTCCACGACGGTCAGTTCCTCGTCACGGAGTCGGGCGTCACCGTTCTCGACTTCGACCAGCTCTGCGCCGGCGAGCCCGAGGTCGACCTCGGCAACCTGACGGCGCACTTCGTGCTCAGGCAGCTTCAGAACCGCTCGACCGTCCAGGCGAACGACGTGCGTGACTGCGCCCTGGCGGCGATGACGGGTTTCGAGATCGACGAGGACGAGTCGGCCCACGCGGCCCTTCGCTTCTATCAGGCGGCGACCTTTGTGCGGCTCGCTGTCCTCTACTCCCTGCGGCCCAGGTGGCGTTCCCTGCGCGGAGTTCTGCTCCAGCACGCCTCGGCTTCCCTCGACGAGCTCTGCCATGCCTGAGTGGCGCTTGCTGTGGTTCGCGACGCTTTTGATCGTCGGATCGGGAGGAGGAAAGGGTGTCGCTCTCGCGTCGATCCCGGTGGGGACGGCCACGTTCGTCGCAGGGGCGGACGAGGAGGGAGTTCAGCCCGAGGACCTGACGGTCGGGCACTGGGTGACGGTGAAGGGGACGACCGGCGCCAACGGCGTGCTACTCGCCAACTCGGTCGAGGTCTCCTATCCCAAGGACGAGCAGGAGATCATTGGCACCGTCACGGAAACCAGGAAGGTCGACGATGCCGACGTGATCCTCGTGGTCGATGGCCAGCCCGCTTTCGTCGGTCCGAAAGCGCGGCTCCGGGGAGTCGATGTGTCGAGGCTCCGGAAGCTCAAGGGGTCCCGCGTCAGCATCGAGGGCTACTGGCGGAGCCCGGCCAAGTTCTCCGTGCGCGAGCTGGAGGTGCGCTCCAAGGGACGTGACCGACTGGAGGGACGGATCGATGCGATCACCCGGGGCCCCGAGGGGCTCGAGCTGAGGGTGATGGGCCGAACGGTGGTGCTGTTACCTGAAGCCGAACTCGAAGCTTCCGACCCTCTCGATTCCGTGACGCTTGCGGATCCGACCGAGTACGACGACCTGATCATCGAGCGTCGAATCGACGACGACGATGATATTCCCGGTCGACGGATCGCTCCGGATCTCTGGGGTGGAGTCCGGCTGGAGTGGCAGCGATCGGACCAGCGCAACTTCGATCTCGACGACAGCGTCGACGCGGACCGAGTCGACGACGAGTACAGCGTCCGTGGCGAGCTTCGGTGGGTGCCTTCGCCTCGATTCTTCGGGCTCGTCGAGTATCGCCACGGGTGGCGCGACCGCTTCGAGGAGGACGACGGCAGCAGCGCGGTGGATCGTGGTCGTCTGAACGAGGCGCACGTTTACTGGCGCGACGTGCTCATCAAGGGACTCGATCTTCAGATCGGACGCCAGGACTTCGATGAGGAGCGCGAGTGGCTCTACGACGAGAACCTGGACGCGGTCCGCGCCTTCGTCCGGCGCTACAGCATGCGGCTGGAGCTATTCGCGGCCGGCATCATCGCGGGCGGAAGTCCACGGGACGAGGACGTGAACACCTACGGGGCCATCCTGAGCACGGAGACGAGCGCAGACTGGAGCGTGGGGGCCTATGCGATCCGGCGAGACAGCGATCTCGGCGGTGCGCGTCGCGCGACGCATCTGGGCCTTCGCGGACTCGGGGAGTTCGTCGATGACCATGAGTCCTGGGCCGAACTCTCGTTCCTGACGGGGCAAGACTCGGGGAACGAACTCACCGGCTGGGCCTATGACTTCGGTGACGTGTGGTATCCCCCATGGGCGGAGGACTGGTACATCGTCGCGGGGCTCGCCTACGGGAGCGGCGATCGCGGTACGTTCGACGGAAAGGACGCCACTTTCCGACAAACGGGTCTCCATGACAACAACGCGAAGTTCGGGGGAGTGACCTCGTTCCGCTACTACGGAGAGCTGTTCCAGCCCGAACTCGCCAACATGCGGATCTCGACGCTGGCCGTCGGCAGGCGCTTCGGCAAGCGCGAGTCCATCGATCTCGTGTTTCACAGGTACGACCAGGACTTTGCCAGGCCGTTCCTGGTGGATGCGGATCTTCGCGAAGACCCGAACGGGCTCAGCACGAACCTCGGATGGGAGGTCGACCTGGTCCTCGGAAGCCGCTCCCTGGAGAGGGCCAACTTCGAGCTGGTGTTCGGTCGCTTCGAGCCGGGCGACGCCTTCCCCGATGCGGATCATGCCTGGATCATGAAGGCCCAGGTCCGCCTGCAGCTTTGATCTACTCGCGTCCTTCCCGTAGCGCCTGGACCATGGATTCCAGCTGCGCGCGCTGACCCTGCGGCACTCCCTTCGGTAGGACCTTGAGGGCCTGCTGCAGGTCGGCAAGGCCCTCGGCCTTTCGGCCGGTTCGGCCCCTGAGCCAGCCGCGGTTCGCCAGGGCCTGCCAGTGACGAGCGCGCAGTTCCAGCACCTGGGTGTAGGCGGCTTCCGCTTCTTCGAAGAGGCCCGCGGCGTCCAGTATCGTCGCGCGGTTGAAGTGCCCCTTGGCCCATTCGGGGCGCAGCTTCGAGGTCAGGTTGGCGGCTTCGATCGCGTGGGGCAGGTCGCCGGCTTCGTAGAGGAGTCTCGCTGCCTCGGCGGACGCGCGGGAGGCCGGGCGCGCCGTGGCCGAGTCGGACGACCACTCGCCGCGGGCTTCCGCGCGCTGCAGAAGATCCGCTGCCGCCCTGGCCTGGCCGGAGTCGAGCCACGCGCGGGCCAGACCGACGGCCGAGAACTTCGGCGCAGCCGCCAGCCAGCGGCCCTGGAACGGCGTTGCGCGCGAGCGTCGTTTCTCGGGCTGCTCCGACTCAGGCGAGCTCAGGAACGCGAGCTCGGTTCCCAGGACCTCGGCGCCCACGGGGCCGCGATGCACGGACGCGATTCTACCAGCCGCATCCAGGACGAAGGTCGCCGGAAGGGCGATGTCCTCGTCCCGCGCGAACGGCCGGTCGACGGCGGACTGCAGCGCCTCGAGCAACTCGTAGCTCGCGGTTCCGAAGGTGATCTCGCGCTCTCCGGTATCCGGCCACGCCGTCACGAAGTCGTCCAGGCGCGCGTGGTCGAACTTCTGACCCCTGGCCGCCCCGATGACGTCGTCCACGGACAGAGCGAGGATCGGGTAGGTCGCGTCCGATGTCTTCCAGCGCGTGAGTTCGGTGGCACACAGGGCGCAGTCGAGCGACCAGAGCGTCACGACCCTCGGCCCGCTGCCGGGCTCGTGGAGAGCGTGGGGCTCAATGTCGATGTCGCGCCACGCGTACGGTTCGCCGTTCCGTTCGATGGGGGGGAGAGGCTCGGGGAGCGTGAGGTAAGCGGACACGACAGCGGCGTCGCACCCAGGGCCTTCGAAGGCGGTCTCGGTGGAAGACAGGGGCGACGCGACGGTGAAGCCCGTGGTGATGCGCTCCCTCGGCGTCGATCCGGCGGCTCCCTGCTTCAGCGTGAAAGCCTCGCCGTTCGCAGGCAACGGCCCGAACGACTCGGCGACTCCGCCCGGCCAGGTGACGCGCACGTCGTCCACGGCGCTCGCGCCGCCGACCCCGATCGTGAGCCGCGTGCTCGACGCGCCCAGGAAACCGGCGCCCGCGGTGACGGTGCGGACGATCGGTGGCGCGTTCTTCAGGGAGACCTCGACGGTCGCGCCGATCGCGCTTCGGTTCCCGGGTGCGCTGCTTTCGAGCACGAGGCCGATCGAGTGCGTTCGATCCGAGCCCACGAGTCGTTCGCTCCGGTTCAGGAGAACGCGCAGGCGCGGCGCCGTGCGATTCGTCGTGATGACGTCGAGGTCGCCGTCGCCGTCGTAGTCCAGCGTGACCACCGCGCGCGCGTCATCCGGGAAGTCGAAGCCGACCGCGGAGGCCGCGGCCGCAAACTGGCCATCGCGCGTGTTGAGGTACGCGCAGTTCCGCTCGCGCCCGCTGAAGGACCCTCCGCGGGCCACCATTTCGTGGAGCGCGCGGTGCGCGCCCTGGACCTGGACGCCGCCCGCGCCGCTCCCCTGATCTCCACTACGGCCATCGTCGTCGTCTCCGTTCGCGGCTTCGACGAAGGAGGCCTCGTTCAGCGCCGCCGCCGCCGCTTCCAGTTCCACCGCCCCGATGGGCCCCGCTTGATTCGACGACACGACCTGCCGCCAGTAGAAGCTTCAGAGGTCGCCCGTGTCGTGGGAGGTCACGTAGCCGTTGCCGACCAGCATGTCCTCCCAGCCGTCTCCGTCGAGATCGATGAAGGGCGTACCCCAGGCCCAGCGGCCGCGCTCGATATTGGCGCCTCGGCTCGCCTCCGCGTACCGCTCGGAGTCCCCGGAACTGGCGAGGAAGAGCGTGTTGCCCTTGGCGAAGCGCGAGAACTGATCGCGCTCGGCCGCGCTGTCCGCGGCGCCGAAACCCTTCTGGGGAACCACGCGTCGACCGGCCGACGACCACATGTTGGCCACGAGCAGGTCGAGCTCCCCGTCCCGGTTCGGATCGCCCACGTCGATCGACATGCCCGACCCACGATCCTCGACGCCGCAGCTCTCCGCGCACTCCTCGAAGAGCGGTCCCACGCGGCGTTCCCCGAGTTCGGAGCGATTCCGGTAGAGGCAGTTGTGCCCGTAGTCGTTGGCCACGTACAGGTCGATATCGCCGTCGCGATCGAGGTCGCGCCAGGTCGCCGCGAGACTGTGGCGCTGGTTGTTCACGTCGAGTCCGAGCTCGGCCGTGGCGTCCTCGAAGCGAAGGCCGCCCACGTTGCGCCACAGCACGTTGCGTCCGCCGTCGTTGGCGTCGACGTAGTCGAAGCGCGCCCGCTCCGTCGTCGACTCGTCGCGGCGCTTGTTCGCGAAGTCCGCCGTGACGTAGAGATCGAGGTCGCCGTCGAGGTCGACGTCGGCGGCGGAGAGGCCGTAGAGGTCGGTGTCCTGGGACGTGAGTGGGGGACGCGCGCGGAACCTCGGGGCGCCGCCTTCGGATCCGTCCTGGAACCCGAGGTTCTCGTGCACGACGAGCACGCCGCCGACGGTGGCCGCGAGGTCCTGGTCGCCGTCGCCGTCGAGGTCGAGGAGGAGCGCGCTGGAGGTGTGGTCGAGCCAGTCGACGCCCGCTGCGGCGGCCACGTCGTGGAGCCCGCCGCGCGCGTCCTTCAGGAGCAACAGGTTCGGGAGCCCCGCGGGCTGCGCGACGTAGAGGTCTTCCAGGCCGTCGCCGTTCGCATCGCCGACGGCGATGCCGCTGTGCTTGTAGAGACCCATGCCGAGCCGCTCTTCGATCGTGCGCGCCCAGCGGTCCTGGCCGACGAGGAGCTGTTCGGTCCAGGCGGGCTCGCCCTCGAGGACGGTCGCGGTCACGTCTTCGAAGAGCTGGCCGCCCGGGATCCGCAGCTCGGTCGACTCGAAGCTGTCGAGGGTCAGGTCCAGGAGCCTCGGCGCCCCGCGCTCGCCCTCAGCGATCTGCCAGTCGGCCGTTCCCGTCGCGGTCGAGTGCCACCCGCGTTCCGCGGAGTGACCGCCGACCTCCAGAAGCAGTGCCGTGCGCCAAGGTGCGCCGGGGACCTCCGACGGCGTGACGCCGGTCACCTTGATGAGCACGTGCGCGTGGCCCTGGAAGGGCCCTCGCATGAGCGCTACGAGGTCGCCCAGATCCTGTCTCTCGGTGTCCCTTCTCTCGGCGTCCTCTCTCTCGGCGTCGTCCCGGTTCCCGACTTCGGCACCTACCAGCGCCCTCGTCCAGCGGGTCGCGGTGAAGGAGCCTGTGTCGCGAACGCGCTGAAGCCCCTCGGGCACCGGCACGTGGATCAAGCCCTCGGCGGCCCTTCGCCGGGACGACTCCGCCGGGCCATCCGCGAACTCGTGCTTCCACGCCTTGAGGACCGCGCCCGCATCCTCGGCGAACGCCTCGGTCTTCCAGCCGTCGAGGCGCGGGTCCCGCAGGTCAGGGGTAGTCTCCGAGAGCCTGATGACCGCTCCGCCGGACTGGGGGCCGGCGGAGGCAGGGGTCCCGGAGACAGGACCGGACGCGGCGAACGTCAAGAGCATGCAAAGCATGCTTCGACGCTAACCCGGATTTTAAAATTTCGAAAGGGACGGAACCCGACAGATTGTCGCCGCCTGAACTGCCAGGCGATCGCATCCCCTAGAAACCGAACTGAAGACCGAAGTAGTAGCCCTCTAGGGCGAAGTTCGCGTCGATCCGCGAGTCCGCGTCCTCGTAGGCCGCGTCGATTTTCGTGATCCGGTAGCCCACGACGAGGTCACCGACGCCGAGGAACTCGACCGCCGCGGAGACCTCTCCATCGAGCACCTTGGCCTCGTCGCCGTCGTACTCGACGATCAGGCCGCCGACGTCCGCGCGCAGGTCGACCGGGCCCCAGGTCCACGCGGCGCGCGCGCCGATGAGGGGAATCGGGATGAGCTGGTCCGTCATGATCGAGGCGAGGCCGTTCTGTTCCCGCAGGTCGAAGCTCAGGTCGATCAGGGTCGCGCCGATGCCGAACCCGAGGTCGACGCCGCCGATCGGGATGACGTCCCAGGTGAAGAGGCCGCGCGCCATCTGGAGCTGGATCGCCGTGTCGACATCCACGTCGGCGCCAATGGTCTGGCCGTCCAGGGTGAACTCACCGTTCGTCGTGCCGCTCCCCGAGTAGTCGAGGGAGAGGCCCGCGAGCGAGAGTTCGGCGCCGCCGAGCCCGAGGCGGACGATACCGCCGAGGGTCGCCTCGTCGTCGGTGATGCCGAGTTCGCTGAACGTCGAGGTGGTGCGGGTCATGCTGGACGTGTCCGCGATGGCGAGATCCCCGTCGAGGCCGATCGAGCCCAGGAATGGCATCACCTTGGCCGTCGGGGCCGAGCAGGCGCCCAGGAGTGCGGTGGAAGCGAGGAGCAAGAGAGCAATGGCGAAGCGCATGGTGCGTCCGGGTGCGGGTGGAGAAAGGCGGCCGCTCGGGGAGCGGCGATGGGGGCGGGCGACAGGGTGAGGGAGCGAGGCGGAAAGAAATTCCGCAGGCAGGGGCAGACCCCAGTCGGGTCCATCGGCATTTCCGGCGAAACCCTTCACCCCCAAACGTCGCACCCGCCGGACGGGCTGGCTCCGACTCAGGATTCCCTGTCGGCGCGCTCGACCCAGGCGGCGACGATGTCCTTCGCCTTCTCCAGATCGCGCTCCATGACCGCGACGTCGGCCATGCCCGTGAGCTTCTGGGACATCCCGAACTCGTCGGAAAGGCCCGAGCCGGGCACGCGCGTGGCGATCCCTTCGGATTCAAGGAATCCAGCCAGAATCTGCGCCTCTTGGAAGCCCGAGGCGACGTGGACGACGACGAAGTTGAGGTCACTCATGGGAAAGATCGGGGATGCGAACCAGTTCACGGCACCACGCTTCAAGTGGCCCCTCTGGTTTGGTTGTATGGGAGGGAAATGGAGGAGGGAATGAACACAGAGAACGCGGAGCTTCCGCGCCACATTCACATGCTGGGTGCGGGCGGCGCCGGCATGTCCGGCGCGGCGAGGCTGCTCGCGCGGCGCGGCTACATCGTGACGGGTCATGACCGAGAGGTCTCGCCTTTCACGGAGGTTCTGGGGCTCGAAGGCGTGCCGCTGGTGATCGGGCCGAGCGAAACGTCGCATTTGCCCGCAGGAGTCGGGCTCGTGGCGCGTTCGGCCGCGGTTGCGGACGAGGATCCCCAGGTGATGTGCGCCCGCGAGCGCGGCATCCCCGTGATCAAGTACGCGCAGCTCATCGGGCAGATGGCGCCGCGCGGCCGGACGCTGGCCACGGCCGGCACCCACGGCAAGACGACCACCTCCTGGATGCTGCACGGCGCGCTGTCGGCCACGGGCGGACCCCAGCCCGGCGCCCTCGTCGGCGGCCTGCACACCGGCCACGGAACGAACGCGATTCCCGCGGACCCCGGCGGCTGGTTCTCGGTCGAGGCCTGCGAGTACGACCGGTCCTTCCTGCACCTCGTTCCGACGGGCGCGATCATCACCAACGTCGAGCCCGATCACCTGGACTGCTACGGCTCCTTCGACGCGCTGCAGAACGCCTTTTGCCGGTTCGCGAACTCCGTCGATCCCAAGGGGCTCGTGGTCCTCGGGCCCGAGGTCCCTGACTGCGTGGCCGAGGCCGTCCGGGGGCGGGTCTGGCGCCTGGGGCGCGAACTCCAGGTCGACCTGCTCGCCGAAACGCGCGGGACCTTCCGCATCCGGCTCCGGGGTCCGGGCTGGGCGACGCCTGCGTTTGAGCTGTCGGTGCCCGGACGCTTCAACGTGGACAACGCGGCCCTGGCCGTGGGGCTCGCCGTCGGCGCGGCCGGGATGACGCCCGCGGGCGCGGCCCGCGGCGTGGCCGAGTACCCGGGCGCTGCCCGCCGCTTCGAGTCCTGGGGCTCGCCCGGCGGGATCGCGCTCGTGCATGACTATGCGCACCATCCCACGGAGGTCGCGGTGACCCTGGAGACCGCGCGTCGTGCCTTCCCTGGCAAGGAGCTTCACGTGCTCTTCCAGCCCCACCAGGCGAGCCGCACCGCGCGGCTGATGGACGGCTTCGTCGAGTCCCTGCGCGGTCTCGATCGCATCGTCGTGGCCGATGTCTACGGCGCGCGCAAGCACATCGACCGGCGCGGCGGAGCCGACGCGGAGACGCTCGTCACGCGCCTGCGCCTCGCGGGCCTCGATGCGCATCTCGGCGGCGCACCCAAGGCGGCGGCGAAGAAGTTCGCGGCCGGTCTCAATCAAGACGCGGTGGGCTTCGTGCTCGGCGCGGGGGATATCGAGGGAGTCCGGGGGGATCTGACCGATGCAGTGGCCTTGCGCTTCGCTTCCAGGCGCTGATCTCCGGAACCGGACGACGATGCGCGTCGGCGGCGCGGTCGAGTGGCTCCTGGAGCCCGCGAATCCCGACGAGTTCCGCGAGGCCATCGTGCGCGCGCGGGAGTACGGGTTCGAGCCGCGTATTCTCGGCGGCGGCGCGAACGTCGTGATCGACGATCGCGGGCTGCCGGGGGTCGTGATCGCGACCGAGCGGCTGGCCCGGGTGTTCCGGCCCTCGGCTTCGGGCGATGGTCCCGAAAGCGATGGCTCGGAGTTCGACACGAACCTGCCGTCTGGGCAGATGGTTCAGCCGGATCCCTCGTGGGACCCGCGGCTCGTGTGCTGGGCGGGGGCGCCGCTTCCGGGGCTCTGCCGGAAGGCGCGCGACCTCGGCTACTCGGGGCTCGAGAAGATGGCGGGCGTGCCGGGCCAGCTCGGCGGCGGCATCGCCATGAACGCGGGCGGGAAGAACAGCGACGGGACGCTCTGGCAGATGAGCGACGTCGTGGACGCGATCCGCGTCGTGGATCCGGACGGACAGTTCCGGGACATTCAGCGGGCCGACTGGGCCCCCGAGTACCGGGACGGCAAGCTAGGCGACGCCATCGTCAGCGGGGCCGTGCTGAGGTTCACGCCTATGCCGAAGCTGGTCGTCCAGGAGGCGACCCGGGACTACCTTCGGCGCAAGAACGCGGTCCAGCCGGTGACGGAGTGGAGTGCGGGGTGCGTGTTCAAGAACCCCGACCCCGAGCTCTCCGGCGGCAAGACCGCGGGTCAGCTGGTCGACGAGGCCGGCGGCAAGGGCCGGGCCGTGGGGGACGCGGTGATCTCGGAGCGCCACGGCAACTTCCTGGTGAACCGGGGAGCCGCGACCGCGACGGAGGTCTTTCAGCTGATCGACGAGATCCGGTCCCTGGTGCAGGATCGCACCGGGTTGACGCTGGAGTGCGAGGTCAAGCTGTGGAAACGGCCTGATCCTGCGGAATAGAACCGAAGGGGAGGGAAGTCCGGTTCCACGGCGCGTTTGTCTCCCCTACACTCCCCGCTCCACACGAAAGCTCGCAGAGGCCGCTCGGGAGCCTCTGCGGCGCGCCGGTCCCCAGGTTGAGGATCGTCGCCCCTTCATTTCCCGCGCACCTACAAAATGATCCAGGCAGACCCGGTTCCTCAGGTTGAGGGGCCTTTTCCCCTGTCCACGCTCCGTCACTCGACGGCGCACCTGATGGCTTCGGCCGTCCAGAAGCTCTTCCCCAAGGCTCAGTTCGGCTTCGGCCCGGCCATCGAGCACGGCTTCTACTACGACTTCGACCTCCCGGAGCCCTTGACCGACAAGGACCTCCGCAAGATCGAGAAGGAGATGCGGCGCATCGCGAAGCGCTCTCCGAAGATCGAGAAGGAGACGGTCTCGCGCGACGAAGCGCGGGCGAAGCTCCAGGAGTGGGGGCAGGAGTACAAGATCGAGGGACTCGATCTGATTCCCGACGACGAGGACATCACGTTCTACTTCCACGGCGAGGGCGACGATCGCTGGGGCGACCTCTGCGAGGGACCCCACGTCGATTCGTTCCAGGACCTCGACTACGTCTTCAAGCTCCAGCACGTGGCCGGTGCCTACTGGCGCGGCGACGAGAACAACAAGATGCTCCAGCGCATCTACGGAACGGCGTTCTGGACCCAGGAGCAGCTCGACGCGCACCTGGAGTGGCTGGAGGAAGTCAAGAAGCGCGACCACCGCAAGCTCGGAACCGAACTCGACCTCTTCAGCACGCACGGGGAAGCGGGCGCGGGCTTCGTGTTCTGGCACCCGAACCTCGGCGTGATCCGGCGCGAGATCGAGCAGTTCTGGTGGGACCTCCACACCCGTGGTGGCTACAAGCCCGTCTACACGCCGCATGTGTCGCGCGAGAGCCTTTTCGCCGTGTCCGGTCACCTCGAAAACTACTCCGAGATGATGTACGCGCCGATGGAACTCGACTCGCTGCCGTACCGCGTCAAGCCGATGAACTGCCCGGGCCACGCCCTGATCTACAAGGATCGCGGGCGCAGCTATCGTGAGCTACCGCTGCGCTGGGCCGAGCTCGGGACGGTCTACCGCTACGAGAAGTCGGGCGTGGTGCACGGCATGCTGCGCGTGCGCGGCTTCACCCAGGACGATGCGCACATCTTCTGCACGCCGGACCAGCTGGCGGAGGAGATCGCGGGCGTTTGCAGGCTCGTCGACACGGTGCTCAGCACCTTCGGCTTCGAGTACAAGGCGTACCTCGCCACGCGGCCATCCGAAAAGACGATCGGCGAGGACGCGATCTGGGAGAAGGCGACCCAGAGCCTCCGCGACGCGGCGGCGAAGGTGAACCTTCCCCTGGAACTCGACGAGGGCGGCGGCGCGTTCTACGGGCCGAAGATCGACTACAAGATCAAGGATGCCCTCGGGCGTGAATGGCAAAACAGCACGATCCAGTGCGACTTCAACCTGCCCGAGCGCTTCGATCTGCACTACACGGCACCTGATGGTTCGCAGCAGCGGCCGATCATGGTGCACCGGGCGATCCTTGGAAGCCTGGAGCGCTTCGTCGGCGGTCTGATCGAGCACTTCGGGGGCAAGTTCCCGGTATGGATCGCGCCCACCCAGGTGGCGGTGATTCCGATCCGCGAGGAGCACGCCGACTATTGCCGAACCCTGAGTGAGCGCTTGCAGGAGGCTGGCTTCCGCGTGGAGGCGATGCTCGAAGCGGCGCACATGAACAAGAAGATCAAGCATGCCCAGAAGGAGCAGGTTCCCTACATGCTGATCGCGGGCGAGCGCGAGGCCGAGGATGGCACGGTGGCCGTGCGCCGCCGCGGCACCCGCGAGCAGAGCGTGGTGCCGTTCGAGACGTTCCTGAAGATGGTGACGGAGCTGCGGGATACGAAGTCCCTGGAGCTGCCGGACGCGGAGCCCGAGTCCGTCTGAGGCGTCGGCTCCTATCCGCCGATTGGCCGCCGACGCGCTACTCGAAAGAGGCGCTCACGGCGGAGCTGAAGTTCGAGGTGCTGGTGCCGCCGACGGAGTCGCGGTACCAGCTCTGGAACACCCACGTGCTCCCGGCCTGTACCTGCACGAAGCCGGTGGCGAGCGGCATGCCCGCTGGGGTGACCTGCCAGCGGTAGTCGCCGCTCGGGCTCGCCGCACCGGCCTGAGCGGTGAAGCGGCCGATCACGCCCGACAGGCAGAGGTTGCCGGCGCTGCCGGCGGGGTTCATGACGAAGCCTGGTTGAGCGGCCACGAGGCCAAGGCAGAGTGAACCCGGTGGCAGCTCGGTGACCTCGGCGTAGATGTCGACCTGGGAAGCCGTCTCGTTGCCGTAAACGTGGAGCGTGGCGGGCTGGCCGCTGGAGTTGGGCTGGCCTGCGCAAACGGGGGTTCCGCGCGGGAGATCGAAGATGGCGACCGCGCCCGGGTGAAAGAGCGGCGTGTTGGGCGTGGGCGTCCAGAACCTGGCGCCGACCGCGACCGTGTCGCCCTTGATGGCGACCGAGCCTCCAAAGGCCGACCATGCTTGCGGGTCCTCCAGCTGGAGCGTGTGGGTTTCGACCCACTGGTTTCCCTGGAGCTCGAAGACCGAGGCCTGGCCGGTGGGGATCACCCCATTCACGGGCATGTAAGGGCTACCGATCACAACCTGGTTGCCGTCGAGGTCTACACTGGTACCGAATCGGTCGCGGCCGTAGTAGCAGCTCCCAATGGTGCCCGCGTAGGAGTCCTGGGGCATCAGCGTCTGGTGAAGGGTCCAGCCGCTTGGGTCTCGGTGGAAGACGTAGGCACGGGAGCGCTGCGAGGAGAGTTGGCATATGTCCTGGGGATCTCCAACGATGAGCCACTCGTCGTCGCAGTCGAACTCCATGAACTCGGCGGACCCTTGGAGTGGGAGGTCGATCGTTGGCCCGAGCATCCAGTTTCCGTTCGGCTGCCTGGTCAGCTCCGCCGACTTGACGAATCCTTGGACGATGACGTGATCACCGGACGATCGGATGTGGAGGCCGAAGCTGGAGATCCGTTGGGGCTGCGAGGGCCCGAAGACCTTGTGGTCGAGGTTCCATGTGCCCGCTGGACTTCTTCGGAAGACGTAGACGGAGCCCAGATTGTCATAGGGGTTCGTGCCTATGGGCTCGTCCCCGGGGGCCCCGACGAGGACCTCGTCGTCGGAGGCGAAGGCTACCGCTGCGCCGAATCCATTGGGAACGGTGATGAATGAGTATTCAGGAGCCGTCACCACCCCGTCTATGACCCACTGCGAGCCGTTGAACTCGTAGATGTGCAATCGCCCTTCCCTGCCAAGCGGCAAAGATAGATCTGCGATGTAGTGGGTCGTCACCACCGCAAGACGGTTGCCCCGCGCGTCGAGACCGCCATTACCGAAAAGTCTCAAGGTGGTCGTATCTGCGCCCCGCGGATGGAGGATCGTGTTCAACACCAGCCCATCAGCAGTCCGCTCGTACACGTAAACGGAGCCCCTTGCTGAGCCGAGCGTCCAGTCCTTCTGCGCGTTCACGAAGACCCACCGATCGGTCATCACGACATGGCTACCAAGCTCGGCCGCCCCGGCTGACGACTGCGGCGGGGTGCTGTAGAACTCGTCCTCCATTCGCCCCACGACCTGCGCGTAGGTCGATGATCCAGCAAAGGAGAAGCACGTGAGAAGGATCGCTGCGTGGGAAGTCTTCATGGAGGGAGGGGTGGTCGTCTGCGAATGCGCCGAGCGAATCGAGTGAGTCAGTTGCGCCGAATGGCGGTAGTGGTGATGCTGCGCCTGTGGGGCGACACACTGATCGAATCTCTCCATGCGCAACACCCGATTGGCCGCCGACGCGCTACTCGAAAGAGGCGCTCACGGCGGAGCTGAAGTTCGAGGTGCTGGTGCCGCCGACGGAGTCGCGGTACCAGCTCTGGAACACCCACGTGCTCCCGGCCTGCACCTGCACGAAGCCGGTGGCGAGCGGCATGCCCGCTGGCGTGACCTGCCAGCGGTAGTCACCGCTCGGGCTCGCCGCACCGGCCTGAGCGGTGAAGCGGCCGATCACGCCCGACAGGCAGAGGTTGCCGGCGCTGCCGGCGGGGTTCATGACGAAGCCTGGTTGAGCGGCCACGAGGCCAAGGCAGAGTGAACCCGGTGGCAGCTCGGTGACCTCGGCGTAGATGTCGACCTGGGAAGCCGTCTCGTTGCCGTAGACGTGGAGCGTGGCGGGCTGGCCGCTGGAGTTGGGCTGGCCTGGGCAAACGGGGGTTCCGCGCGGGAGATCGAAGATGGCGACCGCGCCCGGGTGAAAGAGCGGCGTGCTGGGCGTGGGCGTCCAGAACCTGGCGCCGACCGCGACCGTGTCGCCCTTGATGGCGACCGAGCCTCCAAAGGCCGACCATGCTTGCGGGTCCTCCAGCTGGAGCGTGTGGGTCTCGACCCACTGGTTTCCCTGGAGCTCGAAGACCGAAGCCTGGCCAGCGGGAATCACCCCGTCAACCGGCATGCTGGGGCTTCCGATCACCACCTTGTTGCCGTCGAGGTCCACGCTAGTGCCGAACTTGTCGCGGCCATAGTTGCAGCTCCCGATGGGGCCCGCGTAAGAGTCCTGGGGCATCAGCGTCTGGTGGAGGGTCCAGCCGCCCGGGTCGCGGTGGAAGACGTAGGCCCGGGAGCGCTGCGAGGAGAGTTCGCATATGTCCTGGGGATCTCCAACGATGAGCCACTCGTCGTCGCAGTCGAACTCCATGAACTCGGCAGACCCTTGGAGTGGAAAGTCGAGGATAGACCCCACCATCCATTCGCCGTTCGGCTGCCTGTTCAGCTCGGCGGATTTCACCAATCCTTGGACGATGACGTGATCACCGGACGATCGGATGTGGCGGCCGAAGCCGGAGATCCGTTGGGGCTGCGAAGGCCCGTAGACCTTGTGGTCGAGGTTCCATGTGCCCGCTGGACTTCTTCGGAAGACGTAGACCGAGCCCAGATTGTCATAGGGGTTCGAGCCTATGGGCTCGTCCCCGGTGGCCCCGACGAGGACCTCGTCGTCGGAGACGAAGGCTACCGCTCTGCCGAACCCATTGGGAACGGTCATGAGAGGATACTCAGGTGCGGTGACGACTTGGTCTATGCCCCAACTTGTGCCGTTGAACTCATAGACGTGCAATCGTCCTTCCATCGGGAGTGGGAGAGCCAGATCGAAAATGTAGTGAGTGCTGACGACCGCCAGGCGGTTGCCCCGGGCGTCCAGGCCCCCATCGCCGAAGAGCCCCAAGGTGGTCGTATCCGCGCCCCGCGGATAGAGGATCGTGTTCAACACCAGACCATCAGCGGTACGCTCATAGACGTACACTGACCCCCTTGAGGAGCCGATCGTCCCGTCTTTCTGCGCGTTCACGAAGACCCACCGATCGGTCATCACGACGTGGCTACCAAGCTCTGCCGACCCGGCTGACGACTGCGGCGGGGTGCTGTAGAACTCGTCCTCCACTTGCTCCACGACCTGCGCGTAGGTCGATGATCCAGCAAAGGAGAAGCAGGTGAGAAGGATCGCTGCGTGGGAAGTCTTCATGGAGGGAGGGGTGCTAGGTTGCGAATGCGCCGAGCGATTCGAGTGAGTCAGTTGGATAGAGCAACTCTTCTTCTGTAATTTCGTCCGCGAGGAAGATCAGGCTTGCTCCATGGTGAGGTATTGACGGCCGGCCTCCCAATCTTCGGAGACCTCCATGGCCAGGGCAGTGACGAGCCGCAACAGCGCGGCTTCGTTCGGGAAGAGGCCAGCGACTCGCGTTCGCCTCTTGATCTCTTTGTTGAGCCTCTCGACCGCGTTCGACGTCCGGAGGCGTCGACGATGGCTGGCGGGAAATTGGAGGACAGCGAGTCCCTCGTGGATGTTTTCTTCGATCCACGCGGCGACCCTGGGCTCCGAGTCCTGGTACTTGACAACGACCGTCTTGATGATCTGCTCGGCGTCGGCCATCGTCGGCGCGTTGAAGATGGAGCGGAGGTCCTCCGCCACGTCCTTCTTCATGACGATCTTGGAGACGTAGGACTGCGCGTTGCGCTGCATGTGGCACTGGCATCGTTGCCAGGCAACGCCAGGGAAGACGGATGCGAGAGCGGCCTTGATGCCGGGGTGGTCGTCACTGGTGAAGAGGCGCACACCATGCAGTCCACGGAGGACGAGCGACTGCAGGAACTCCCGCCAGTGGACCTCAGCTTCGGAGGTGGCAACGCTGACGCCGACGATCGATCGCTTCCCGTCCTCTCGTACCGCCATGGCGACGACAACAGCCGCCGTGACCACGGAGCCGCCGATCCTCACCTTCTCGTAGCGTGCATCGAGCACGAGGTAGGGACAGGCGCCGATGGGGCGACTCCTCCACGAGGAGATCTCTTCGTCGAGGAGCTGAGTCGCGCGTGAGACTTGAGAAGATGTGATCTTGAGCCCGCAGAGCTCCTCAGTGACCCTCTGAACGCGGCGTGTCGAGACGCCGTTGATGTACATTTCTGCGATCGCGAGCTTGAGAGCCCTCTCGCCACGTTCTCCTCGCTCGAGGGCGTTCGGATAGAAGCGCTCTCCGCCCTCGGCGGCTTCCCGAACCTGCGGGATGCGCAGCTCGAGCTCGCCGACACGAGACGCGACGCGCTTGGGCTTGAACCCGTTCGCGTACCCGCGCCTGGACTCTGCGCGTTCGTACGGCGCGGCGTTCAGGTAGTCGGAACGTTCGATCAGCATGGCTTCGTTGAGCAGGATCTGGATCGCCTCAGCGAGACGGTCGAAACCGTGCTCAGTCAGAAGTTCCAGGACGAGGGAGATCTTGTTAGCGTCGGCTTCGTGGTGAGGCATCGTTGGTCGAGTGGGGTTGTGGTTAACACCACGAAAGCCAACGATGGCCTCCCACGCAACCGGCACGTGACGAATCGGCCCCTCAGGGGTGAGGGCCGATCCCTCACGCGCCTTGCAGGTTCAGATGGTCAGTCGAGCCGAAGCCGAAATTACAGAACAAGTGATACACCCCCGTCAGTTGCGCCGAATAACAGTAGTGGTGAAGCTGCGCCTGTGGGGCGCCGCACTGATCGAGTCTCTCCATGCGCAACACCCTCTTGGCCGCCGACGCGCTACTCGAAAGAGGCGCTCACGGCGGAGCTGAAGTTCGAGGTGCTGGTGCCGCTGACGGAGTCGCGGTACCAGCTCTGGAACACCCACGTGCTCCCGGCCTGCACCTGCACGAAGCCGGTGGCGAGCGGCATGCCCGCTGGCGTGACCTGCCAGCGGTAGTCACCGCTCGGGCTCGCCGCACCGGCCTGAGCGGTGAAGCGGCCGATCACGCCCGACAGGCAGAGGTTGCCGGCGCTGCCGGCGGGGTTCATGACGAAGCCTGGTTGAGCGGCCACAAGGCCAAGGCAGAGTGAACCCGGCGGCAGCTCGGTGACCTCGGAGTAGATGTCGACCTGGGAAGCCGTCTCGTTGCCGTAAACGTGGAGCGTGGCGGGCTGGCCGCTGGAGTTGGGCTGGCCTGCGCAAACGGGGGTTCCGCGCGGGAGATCGAAGATGGCGACCGCGCCCGGGTGAAAGAGCGGCGTGTTGGGCGTGGGCGTCCAGAACCTGGCGCCGACGGCCACCGTGTCGCCCTTGATGGCGACCGAGCCTCCAAAGGCCGACCATGCTTGCGGGTCCTCCAGCTGGAGCGTGTGGGTTTCGACCCACTGGTTTCCCTGGAGCTCGAAGACCGAGGCCTGGCCGGTGGGGATCACCCCATTCACGGGCATGTAAGGGCTACCGATCACAACCTGGTTGCCGTCGAGGTCTACACTGGTACCGAATCGGTCGCGGCCGTAGTAGCAGCTCCCAATGGTGCCCGCGTAGGAGTCCTGGGGCATCAGCGTCTGGTGAAGGGTCCAGCCGCTTGGGTCTCGGTGGAAGACGTAGGCACGGGAGCGCTGGGAAGAGAGTTGGCATATGTCCTGGGGATCTCCAACGATGAGCCACTCGTCGTTGTAGTCGAACTCCATGAACTCGGCGGACCCTTGGAGTGGGAGGTCAATCGTTGGCCCGAGCATCCAGTTTCCGTTCGGCTGCCTGGTCAGCTCCGCCGACTTGACGAATCCTTGGACGATGACGTGATCACCGGACGATTGGATGTGGCGGCCGAAGCTGGAGATCCGTTGGGGCTGCGAGGGCCCGTAGACCTTGTGGTCGAGGTTCCATGTGCCTGCTGGACTTCTTCGGAAGACGTAGACCGAGCCCAGATTGTCATAGGGGTTCGAGCCTATGGGCTCGTCCCCGGTGGCCCCGACGAGGACCTCGTCGTCGGAGGCGAAGGCTACCGCTGCGCCGAACCCATTGGGAACGGTGATGAATGAGTATTCAGGAGCCGTCACCACCCCGTCTATGACCCACTGCGAGCCGTTGAACTCGTAGATGTGCAATCGCCCTTCATTAGCAAGCGGCAAGGATAGATCTGCAATGTAGTGAGTCGTCGCTACAGCAAGGCGGTTGCCACGGGCGTCGAGTCCACCGTTTCCAAAGAGCCCCAGTGTGCTAGTATCAGCGCCCCGCGGATGGAGGATGGAATTCAGCACGAGCCCATCAGCCGTCCGCTCGTAAACGTATACAGAACCTCGTGAGGAATTGACCGTCCAGTCCTTCTGGGCATTAACGAAGACCCACCGATCCGTCATCACGACGTGGCTACCAAGCTCAGCCGACCCGGCTGACGACTGCGGCGGGGTGCTGTAGAACTCGTCCTCCACTTGCTCCACGACCTGCGCATAGGTCGATGATCCAGCAAAGGAAAAGCACGTGAGAAAGATCGCTGCGTGGGGAATCTTCATGATGTAGGGTGGCCATCGCTCGCGTCGTTAGCGCTCGGTGCCAACGGCACCTTCCGCTTGATGATAGCCTGCATGGCCGAATTGGGACGGGACTTCTCGGTGACGCCCCAGATGGAGAGTCATAGGTCGAATCAACGGCCGGGTTCTGGTTCAATCCTCGGCGTGCAGCGGGGGATCCGTTCATGGCTCAGCGAGCGACTCTTGTGGGTCGATGGGCTCGGCGGGCTTCTGGCGGGCGTGCTCGTCCTGCTGGCCTTTCGCTGGCTGAGCGCGCTGCACGGCCTTCCTGAGCGCTGGATCCTGGTCGTCGCGGCTGTCAATCTCACCTATGGAGGACTCGCGACCTACCTCGCCCGGCGGAGGCACCGCCCGGTCCGGTGGATCGGCGCGCTCGCGGGGGCCAACGTGTTCTGGATGGTTGGCTGCCTCGGAATCGTCTTCTGGCACCGCGGTTCCATCACGATGTACGGCGTGGCGCACCTGATCGCCGAGGGGGCCTACGTGGGGGGACTCGGGGCATGGGAATGGCGCTGGCGATCGCGCCTTGCCTCGCCGCGCTTCTCGGCCATCGAATCTGCGGACTGATCGAAGCGGCGCGCTTCGGGCTGGCACCCTTGGCCAGCGCGCGTTCTTCCGAGCACCCTCTTCGAACCGATCGACGGCGTGGCTGGCCTCGCCGCCGCCGATTCCCTCGATTTCCACCCCTCGCCGAGTCCCGAGCGGTGTCCTTGTTCTATCTCATGGCCTCATCTTCCACCTTCGACCTGCGCTCGCTCGCGCTTCATCATTCCCGATTGCGCGCCTTCGTCGTGGCGCTCGTCCGGGACGAGGAGGCGGCGGACGACGCGATGCAGGAGGTCTGGATTCGGGCGCTTTCCAGCGCGCCGAAAGAGCCTCGAGCGCTCGGCGCCTGGTTGAGGGCCGTGGCGCGCAACGTCGTTCTCAATCGTCAGCGCAGCGGGTCGCGACGACGGTTTCGGGAACGTCAGGTCGCGCGCGCGGAGGCCTTGCCCTCCTCCGCTGACCTGGCAGAGCGCTCCGAGGTCCAGCGTCGTGTTCTCGAGATTCTGGAAAGCCTCGCGGAGCCGCATCGAACGCTGCTCCGCGACCACTACTTCGGCGGCCTTTCGATCCCCGAGATCGCAGCGCGCAGCGGTGCCAGCGTGCACACGCTCAAGGACAGGCTTCAGCGCGCCCGCGCCGTCATGCGCCGCGCCCTGGAGCGCGCCGGGTACGCCGACCGCGATACGTTTCGCTGGGCGGTCGTCGGGACGCTCGTGGGGGCGCCCTCGCGGCGGCCGATTTCCTCTCTCATCGCCTGCTCTTTCGCCATGAAGAAGATCCTCGTTGTCGCCGCCTTTCTCCTCCTGGGTACTGCGTGGATCCTGGCGTCGATGGCGCGGGTTCCCGATCCGCAGCCCTACGAATCGGTCCTGATCACCGAGACCGCGCCGGCGGAACTTCAGCCGCTGGTCATCGAATCGCCCGCTGAACCGCTGACGAGCGCGCGGCGCGTGGCTCCGGGGGCGGCAGCGCTCCATGCGGAAGCCATGGCCACCACGGCCCCGGACTTCGACTGGGTCGTGCGCGGGCGCGTGGTGTTCAGCGAGAACGCGGGTGGAGAGCTCCTGGCTCGGACGCTGCCGAGGGTTCAGGTTCGACTGAGCGCCTACCACGGGTACGACCTGTCTGGCACCGCGTTCGCGACCACGGTCGTGACCTCGTCGGAGGATGGTGCGATCCAGTGGGCGCTACCGAACCCCGGGCGCACGGTATCGATCCGGGCGGAACTCCTCGACGTCCCCGGGCATGACGCCTGGATTCGTGAGCACCATCTCGCGGTCCTCGGAGAGGGCCCGGTGGAGTCGATTTTCGTCCTTGTGAACCCCCGAGACGCGCTGGTGGAGGGGACGGTCCGTGCCTCTGCAGCGGCGTCCGTGCCGGGCGCCGCGATCGTGGGGGCTCGCGTCGTCTACAACGGTGCGGAGACGATGTCGGACGAGCTGGGTGCCTACCGGCTCGCCGTTCCCTCGCGCGGTTATGGGGGCTTGATCGCAACTGCCGAGGGCTATCGTCGCGGAGGGGTGACGCCCGGCGAGCTCAGCGCCGGTGCCATCAGCCAGGTCGACATCGTGCTCGATCCCGAACCCGGTCCCGAGGGCATGGTGTTTGGATACGTGAGGGATGCCGGGGGCTCCGTGGTCTCGGGCGCGCGCGTGCGCTGCTGGAGCTCGCGGGAGGAAGTGGTCCTGACGGACACGACCGGCTACTACGAGCTGCACGGCATTCGTGCCTATCCCGGCAGCGCCGTCTCCATCGAGGCGAGCCACCACGCTTTCGCGCCCCACGAGGCACTCGTGAAGGGTCTGGATGATCCCGCGCCGCGTGATGAGGGCACTCAGCTCGATTTCGAGCTGGTGTCGGGCTCACGCGTCGAGGGGGCGGTCACAGACGCGTTCGGCAACCGAATCCGTGGAGCGGAGGTGTGGATCGGCCCGAGCGCCGACCTCGTGGCGAACCCGCGCGTCTTCACCGACGACGACGGCCAGTTCTCCTTCGAGCATATCCCTCCGCATCCGACGCTGATCGGCGTGGACAAGCACGGGCTTCCCGGCCACGTGCAGGCGCTGCAGGTGCCGCAAGACGGCGAGGCCGTGCGGCTTTCGATCACCCTGCGAAGGGCCATGCCGCTTCGCGGCCGAGTGGTCGACGAAGCGGGTGCTCCCGTCCCGCGGGTGATGGTTCTGGCGCGCACAGGAGCGGCCCATGAGTCGGTAGAGGTGACTGCCATGACCGACGTCGACGGTCGCTTCGAGATCGCGGGGGCCGCCGAAGGCGAGCTCGAGGTCGAGACGCGCGCCGATGGCTGGATGAGGGAGGTTCGGAGCCACCGGCACATGGGGGACGACCTCGAACTCGTCGTGGAGCGCTCCTCGCGGATCTCGGGCCGCGTGGTGGACGCCGTGACGGGCGACCCCATCGAGGCGTTTACGGTTCGTTTCGCCCGCTCCGACGACGAATCGCACGCTTGGTTGGGCTGGATCGATATCTCGTGGATCCATGGGGGACGGACCTTCAGCTCCGTCGATGGGACCTGGTCGACCGGTGAGAAGGACCTGATTCGTCGCGGCGCCTGGACGTACGTCGAGGTGGAAGCCGAAGGGTACGAGGTCCTCCGCCTCGGCCCTCTTCAGGTTCCGGTGGACGGCTCGGAGGAGGGTCCGGGTGCTGAATGGATTCACGAGCTCGTTCGGCCATGAGTTCCTATCATCCAGTGCCATGGTTCCACGGACGCCGAAAGCCCATCCGCAGCGCGAGGCATTCCTCGCCTTCGCCCTGACGCTGCCCGAAGCCTGGGAGGACTTCCCCTGGGGGGAGTCCGTCGCCAAGGTGAAGAAGAAGGTCTTCGTCTTCTTCGGAGTGGAGCTGAGCGGGGCACTCAAGCTTTGCGTCAAGCTCCCGGCCTCCGGTCGCGAGGCGCTGGAGCTCGACGAAGCCGAGCCAGCGGGCTATGGCCTCGGCAAGTCTGGATGGGTGGTCATCGAGTACGGACCCAAGGAGAAAGCGGATCCCGACCAGGTCCGTGACTGGATCCTGGAGAGCTACTGCGCGGTCGCGCCGAAGGCCCTCGCTGCACAAGTGGAATGACCGCTGAGATGACCCAAACTCCGTCATGGCGCCCATGGCCCTTGCCAGTGCTGCGCTATGCTCAGCGGATGCCACTCATTCCACGATCCGGATTGCGCTGTTTTCGCACCGTCATTCTCGCGCTCGTCGCCACTTGCGTCTCGACCCTGGCCCGGGGTCAGACGGGCCTCGATCCCGGACAACCGCTGGCGGCTTGGGCGGTCGCGCTGTCGACGCCCATCACCCTCGGGATCAGCTCCAGCGATCGCTCGATCCTCGACGAGGACCTCAGGCGCCTCGCGGAGGTCCTGGCGCGGAACACCTCCCTGACCGTGGAGCTGGCGTCGACCGAGGACTACGCACCGGAGGAGGCGATGAAGGCCCGCCGTGAGCCCACGCTGGTCGCCCTCGACTCCTGGGACAGCAGCGCCGAAGATATCGCGCGGCGAGCCGGCGTCGACGCCATGTTCGTCATCACGTCCGCGAGCGCGCGGAATGGGAAGACGGTCAAGAAGAAGTACACTCCTGTCCTCAAGGACGGCGGGGACAAGTCTTCGAAGAAGATCGACGTGCAGTCCCTCCTCTACCGGTTCGATGTCGACGTCCGCGCTCTGGAGCGGGCGGAGGGAGAGCCGAACGGAGAACAGGGCAGCGCGTGGATTCGCGTCTCGCAGATCGAGCGAGAGGGCGAGCGGAGCGCGGCGCCGATGTACGTCTCCGCTAGCACCAAGAAGGTGGAGTGGGATCTCGTCAGCGTCGTGGGCAAGGACCTCGACGGCCACCTCACGACGGCGCTGGGGAAGATCTCGAGCCAATGGCCTGCCGATCTCAGGGCCGACAACCTGGGCGCGTTCTACGGATCGCTCGACGAGGATCAGAAGGTGGAGTTCTGGCGCCGCGCCGAACGAGCGAGTCCGGTCAAGGTGGGGCTGCCCGTCGATGACCTGCTCGCTCTGGCTCTCGCAGAATGGTCACGGGCCGAGAAGGAGAAGGGCCCGTGGCGTCCGGGCACCCAGTCGAGGAGCTTCGTGGGTGACTGGATCGCGTCCTGCCGCAGGGCCTGGCCTCTCCGGGACCAGCCGGGCTGGCTCACCGAGCTGATGTCCGGCGGGAACTCGAGTTCAGACCATGCCGGCGCGGCGCAGATGGTGGAAGAACTGCTGACGAACTTTCGTCATCGCCGGCCGATGGGCGTCCACAACCGACGCTTGCCGTACCGACTCGTCCTTGCGCCAGAGGACGTCGGGCTCTCGCTGTTCACCCAGGCCGCGCCCGATCCGGTCCGCTTCTATTGCGACGCCGCGGTCTATAGCGAGGAGGAGTACGACAGGATTCGGAAGTCGAAGTCGCGCTGGCTCCGGAACTTCGATGGAGTCCAGGTGATCCAGACAGGCTCGAAGGTGAAGACGCTGCTGAGGCAGCCCTCGGGATCCCTCGATCCGATCGCGGTCATGGAGTTCCTCTACGGGCAGAGGTCGTATCGCTGGCCGGGTGAGTCCAGGTAGGGGATCATGTCGCGCCCCGACGACGTCATCAACGTCGCGGGCCACCGGCTTTCGACCGGTGCGAGGGAGGAGATCCTCGCCTCGCATCCCGACGTGGCGGAGTGCGCGGTGATCGGCGTCGCGGACGAACTGAAGGGCCAGCGACCGCTTGGCCTCGTCTGCCTCTCCTGTGGCGTCGACCAAGACCACGCTGCCCTCGCCGGGAGTGCGTCCAGCTGATCCGCGACCGGATCGGCCCGGTACCGCCTGAACCGAATTGCGAATTTTTTGGCAATTGAACACGCGGGTTTCGTGCGAACTGCTAAAAAATCAACATGTCTACCGAGCCCCTCAGTCGTCGCGAGCGCGAGATTCTGGACATCCTGTTCCGACTCCGAGGCGGCTCGGCCGCCGAGGTGCGAGCGGAGATGTCCGAGCCCCCGAGCGACTCTGCCGTCCGCACGATCCTCGGCCTCCTCTGCGACAAGGGCCACGCCCGGCGTCGCAAGGAGGGGCGCAAGTACCTGTACGCACCGGGCACCTCGCCTGGGCGAGCCAAGCGACGCGCACTTTCCCATCTCGTGCGGACGTTCTTCGGCGGTTCCAAGGAAGACGCCTTCGCGTACTGGATCGACGAGGAGGCGGGTCAGCTCAGCGATGAAGAGCTGGATCGACTCGCCGAGCGCATTCAACAGGCTCGCAAGAGCAGGAGACAGAAGTGATGTGGACTCCCCAGCACGATGACGTCGCCCTTCGGGTGGCGCTGCTCGGATCGATCTTCCTGGCGCTGGCTCATCTCGTCAACCTGGGCTTGCGGAGGCGCTCGGCCGCCACGCGGCACCTCTGCTGGTCGGCTGTACTGCTCGCCGTGGTGCTGATTCCCGTCGGCGCTTCCGGGCCCTGGCGCGTGGAGTGCTTGCCCGCGTGGGCTGGCCCCGCCCTGGATGTGCCGGCCGCGGATGCGCCTCACGAGGAGGTTGGGCCCGCGGCGGCGCCGCTGCCTGGCCCGAGGGAGCCGTCACCCCGGTTCGCTTCACCGAACCAAGCCGACCCGAACCGGTCGTTCGCCGACGGTCCTGCGGTCGAACGAGGTGATCTCAGGATCGCGGCGCCCGACGGTCCCACGGTCCCTACATCGTCCGCCGCGTACGTGCCTGCGCCCCCGCGCCGCGCGTTTCCGTGGCGAGCGTGGCTTCTCGGTGGCTGGGTCCTGGGGAGTGTCCTCTTGCTGGCTCGCCTCCTCATGGCGGCAGGAAGCGCCAGCCGCGCGACGTCGCGCGCGGTTCCCGCCACGGGCGAACTCGCGTCGCGATTCGGTGATCTGGTGGAGAAGAAGGGCGTGAATCCGCGCGCGCGGCTGCTCGTTTCGGGTGACGTGGGTCAGCCACGGACCACAGGACTCCTCCGACCCGTGATCATCGCGCCAGCGGGCTCCGCCTGGGCGGGATCGAAGGAGGCCACCACCGCAATCCTTCATGAACTGGCCCACGTGGCGAGGCGAGATGTTCTGGCGCAGATGATCGGTCACCTGGCGGTCTCTCTGTACTGGTGGAATCCGATGGCGTGGAGTGCGGCTCGCGCACAGCGTAGGGAGGCGGAACTCTGCTGCGACGACGCCGTGCTGCTCGCGGGCACGAGCGCCGAGGACTACGCCGAGTGCCTTCTCTCGGCGGCGCGAGGGGCCCGGGGTTCACTCGGGGCCCTGCAGCTCGCGATGGCCAGTCCTTCTGGCCTGGAGCAGCGCATCGAGGCAGCCCTCGACGGTGAGCGCCGTCGTGCGATCCTTCCGGCAAGCTGGCGCCGCGCGGCCTGCGTGGCCATGGCGTTGCTCGGCGTTAGTACCGCGACCCTCGGCGTGGTGAGCGGAACCGCAGTGCCACAGGAGCCTCTGGCGGTCGATAGCGCGACCACGCTCGTCGTGAGCCCTGACGGCACGGCGGACTTCACCTCGATTCAGAGCGCGGTGGACGCAGCCCCGGACGGCGCGCGCATCGAGATCCGCGAGGGAACCTATGCCGAGAGGGTCCTCGTGACGAAGTCGCTCACCGTCGTGGGAAGCGGCTCGGCGTCATGCCGGATCGTCGCCGAGTTCGGGGCGGGCTCGGAGCCCACGCTCAAGGTGGGCCAGCCCGCCGCCCTGCAGCTCAGCGGGCTCAAGGTGACGTCGCTCGGGACGGCGGAGAGTGGCGGCCTGCGCCGTGGCGCGGCACTGGTCATCGAGGGCGGGAACGCGAAGATCGAGGACTGCGCCATCGTCGGGTCTCCGGCCAGCGGCGTCTCGATCTCCGGTGATGCCACCGTCACGATGACGGGTTGTTTGATCGCTGGCGCCTGGGCCGAGGGCCTCGTGATCCGTCAGGCAAACGAGGGCGCGGGGAGCGTGCTGATCAAGGACTGCGCGATCCGCCACAACTACCACAACGAGATCATGATCGCGGGCGGCGCGCCGCGGACGCGGGTGGAAGGTTGCTGGATCTCCGGCGCGGGCTGGCACGGCGTTCGGTACGACGGTAGCGCGCCCGAGATCGTCGGCAACCGCTTCTTCGGCAACGAACGCAGCGGCATCTATGCGTCCGGTAAGACGGCGGCGCGCGTCGAGGGAAACCTGTTTCTGGACACCGGCGTCAGCTGCTGGTTCGAGAACGAGGACACCATCGTGGGTAACACGTTCGTCGGCAACCCGAATGGCGGGATGTACGCCAGCTCGGAAGCGGCGGTGGCGATCATCGGTCAGTCGAAGCCTCGGGTCGAGCGCAACGTCATGGCGAGCTGGTCGAACGCCGTCACCGTGGGCAGGTCTTCCGGTGATGGGCCGAAGAACGCGGTCGCCACCGAGTGGGCGATCGTCGGGAACGTGCTCTGGAAGAATGGCCAGGTGCTGAGCGTCATGGGCAAGCCAGCCGAGCTGGAACCTGCCGCAGGGAACGTGGATGCGGACCCTGGTTTCGTGGACGCGGCGCAGGGGGACTACTCACTCGCGGCGGGCTCCGCCGCGAGGGCGAAGGGTGCTGGCGCCGTGGCGGTCCTGCCGCCGAAGAGTCCATGGGCGATGCAGGACGAGGAGAAGCCCGTCGCGACGGGGCCGGATAGCACCTCGGCGCGTCGCAAGCGGCAGGCCCTCGAAGCCCGGTCCATGGGGAGGCAGAGGGCGGCGGTCGCCGCTTCGCAGGGCTGGGTCGACGGCGCGCTCCAGATCCGCGACCCCGAACTGCGGAAGGCGTCCGTCGCGTCCATCCTGGCGGCCTTGCAGTCCGGTGAGGCAAGTCAAGTCGAGGCCGGGCTCGCGGCGTTCCTGAAGATCACGGAGGTCGAATTCGACAAGGCTCCCTTCGAGGCGGTGATGCGCGAGCTCGCGAAGTCACAGGAAGGGAACGCGCAGGTCCAGGCCTTCTACGGTCTTCGCAATGCGCGCAAAGACAGCCGGCCCGAGGATCTCGACCTGCTTATGGCGGAGATCGACGAGGCCCTGGCCAGTGAGGAAGGCGGCGTCCTGCTCGGTTCCGCATCTCATCTCCTGCTGATGTTCTCGGACCGTCAGATCAAGGGGCCGGCGGCTGATGCGGTGATGGCGATGTTCGGGAGCGACAAGGCAGACACTCGCGAGATCCTCAGGGGGCTCTGGGGCGCGCGCGTTTCACCGGAGGTGGCCGAGCACATCATCGGGCTGGCGCAGAAGGGGTCGCGGCATCGCCACGACGCCATCTACTTCGGCCTGAGCACCTTCTACGAGAAGTCTCCGGCCGTGCTTCAGGCACTCTTCGAGGCCTGCGAGGACCCGGACCACAACAACTCGGGCCGTGCGCTCTGGGGCTTGACCTACGGCGTTCCCGAGGCGAGCCACGCGGACGTGGCGGACTTCCTGATCCTGCTGTTCGAGGCGCGCTCTTCGGCCTCGATCCGTCGCGACTGCCTGCAGGGTCTTCGGACCTATGCCAGTGCCCGGCACGTGCCGAAGCTCGAGGAACTGGCCGGCAACGAGCTCCTGAGTGACGAGCTGCGTTCTTCCATCGAAAGCGTCCTGGCAGGCCTCCGCACGGTGACGGGGGATGGCGACAAGTAGCCTGGCTGAACGGACGCCTCTGGCCTCCGCCTGCCTGGCTCCGAACGGCCGTACTCAATCGGGCAGCTTCGTCTTGACGCTCGGCTTCTCCTCGACGGCCAGTTCGGCCTTCGGCCTGGCCACGACCACGTCTCGATCGCGGTCCGCCGCGCCCTCCTCGGCGAAGTGGGTCACGAAACGGTGGCGCCTGCGCTGCAACGTGCTCATGCAGGAGAGGATCAAGCGCGTGTCGGCCCCGCCAGTCAGGTTCGCGAGCGTGAGTCCGAAGACGTGGTACTCGGCGACGGCGTCGGGGCTCAGGTCTCGGCCAACGCCCGGCAGCTCGAGGAGCGGCTCGTACTCCGAGCAGGCGGCTAAGAACTCTCCGGTCTCGGCGAGAAAGAGCGGCTGAAAGCCGAATGCGTCGTTCCCGAGAACGAGGCGGTGCTTTCGATGGTCGTACCGGGCGAAGACGAAGCTCCCGGACGAGTCCGATGCCGGAGCCGAAGCCTCTTCCATGTCCGCGATCTCTTCGGCGATCTCGCCCTGGCCCGTCGGGTAGCCGGCCGCCAGGACGATCGTGTCTCCCCGGTTGCACGGGGCGGTTGTGGCGCCGCCTTCCGCCCCGGCGCGCAGAATCTACGGACCCGACCCTCGGAAAGGGCCAGATTCGCGAAATGGAACCGCCGGGATTCCCGGCCACCGTGGACACCCCGGGGGCATTCCGCCCCTGGCCCTCGCGCTTCTTCGTGACTGTTTCATGTCTCCGCGAAACTCGCCGGTTACAACGTTCGTCCCGAAACGCTTTCCCCGCGCAACCAGACATGCTCAGAACCTCACTCCAGGCCGGCCTCGCTGGCGCTTTTCTCGCTCTCTCCTCGGCCACCGCGCTCGCTGACCCTCTCGTCGCTGCCGCCGGTCTCGCACCCGCAGCCATCGCGGACGAGGGCATGTGGCTCTTCAACAATCCGCCGACCGAGCAGCTGAGGGAGCGCTACGGCTTCGACATCACGGACGAGTGGCTCGAGCACGTGCGCAAGTCGGCCGTTCGCGTCTCGACCGGCGGCTCCGGCTCGATCGTTTCCGCCAGCGGCCTCGTGATGACGAACCACCACGTGGCGTCGGACATCCTGGAGCGTCTCTCGACGGCGGAGAACGATCTGCTCGCGAACGGCTTCCACGCGGAGACGATGGACGCCGAGCTGCCCTGCCCTGACGTTCACCTCGACGTCCTCTGGAGCATCGAGGACGTGACGGAGCGCGTGGATGGCCCCGCCGCTGGCCTCGACGCCGCCGCCGCGGGCGCCGCCCGCCGCAAGGCGATGACCGAGATCGAGGACGCTGCCAAGAAGGAGACCGGCCTGCACGCCGAGGTGGTCACGCTCTACCAGGGCGGCCGCTATCATCTCTACCTCTACAAGCGCTTCGACGACATCCGCATGGTCTTCGCGCCCGAGAAGGGCATCGCTTTCTTCGGCGGCGACAACGACAACTTCGAGTACCCGCGCTATTGCCTCGACGTCACGTTCCTGCGTATCTACGAGGACGGGAAGCCCTACGTGCCCGAGCATTTCCTGAGCTGGAGCGAGGCGGGGGCCGCGGACGGCGAGCTCACCTTCGTGACCGGTCACCCGGGCAGCACCCAGAGGCTCAACACGGTCGCGCACCTCGAGTACCTGCGCGACGTCGCGGTGCCCGGCGCGCTGCATCGACTCATGCGGCAGGAGGTTCTCTTGAACATCTTCTCCGGCACGAGCGAGGAGCATCGCCGCGTGGCCGAGGGCGATCTCTTCGGGATTCAGAACACCCGCAAGGTCTACCTCGGCCGCACGGCCGGGCTGCTGGATCCCGCGGTCTTCGAGGCCAAGCGCGACGAGGAGGATCGCCTGCGCGAAGAGGTCGAGAAGAACGCCGAGTGGGAGGAGAAGTGGGGCAGCGCATGGGACGAAGTGGCGGCGGCTCAGCGGGCGGCCCGAAGCATGAGCCTTCGCTACAACGTCGCGGGCGGGCCAGGGCTCGGCCTCGGTGCACAGCTCGGCGGCTACGCCGTCACGATCGCACGCCTGGCCGATGAACTGCCGAAGGCCAGCACGGATCGCCTGCGCGAGTACGGCGACGCCAGCCTTCCGCGCCTTTACCAGGGTCTTTACTCGCCCGCGCCGATCTACCCCGACTTCGAGATGATGCGCCTCGAGAGCGCGCTGTCGCTGATGGCCGAGACCCTCGGCGCGGAGGATCCGATGGTGGTCGCAGCACTCGCGGGCAAGTCGCCCCGCGCCCGCGCCGCCGAGTGCATCCTCGGGACGACGCTGATGGACATCGAGGCGCGCAAGGCCCTGGTCGAGGGCGGCGCTTCCGCGGTGGAAGCGGCCAACGACCCGCTCATCGGGCTGGCCCAGGCGCTCGACCCCTTCAGCCGCGAACTGCGTAAACGCTACGAGGACGAGGTCCAGTCCGTGGAGCGCGCCGCGTACGCCAAGATCGCCGCCGCTCGCTTCGCCGTCTTCGGCGAGGGCGTGTACCCGGACGCGACGTTCACGCTCCGCCTCTCCTACGGCGCCGTGAAGGGCTACCAGGACGGCGATCGTGAGATTCCGCCGTTCACGGAGTTTGCGGGCCTGTACGAGAAGGCCGAAGAGCGCGCCGGCGAGTCCTGGTACACCCTCCCGGAGTCCTGGAGCAGCCGGGAAGACTCGGTCGTTCCGACGACGAAGTTCAACCTCGTCTCGACCCACGACATCATCGGCGGCAACTCGGGTTCGCCGATGGTCAACAGGAAGGGCGAGGTCGTGGGCCTCATCTTCGACGGCAACATCCAGAGCCTCATCGGCAACTACGCCTACTCGGACGAGGTCGCTCGTTCCGTGTCGGTCGATAGCCGGGGGATCATGGGGGCGCTGGAGCAGGTGTACGACGCCAAGCGCATCGTGGCGGAGCTGAAAGGGCAGGCCGCAGGGAAGTGATCTCTTCGCCATGGGCGGGCAGGATGGCGCGGTTGCGCTATCCTCTCTTCCCATGTCGCGCAGCGCGTTTTTCTTCCTCGTCGGGACGGGGCTGTGCCTCGCGATCGTTGCGGCGGTCCTCTTCGGGAGAGAGGAGGGGCGCGGCACGGACGCCGTGGGGATGCCGGGCGGCGACGGGCTGACCGAGGCGTCTGCTGAATTGATTCCCGGGGTGATGCCCGGGGCGACTCTGCGGCCCGTGGGGTCTCGGTCGGGCGCGGAGGCCACGGAGGGGCGGAGCCGTTCGGAGCGAGTGGAGGCCGTGCCGTCGGTCGCTTCCGTGCCCCAGCCGGGTCCTCCCCCTGCGCCGTGGCCGGTGCAGGGAGTCCTGCTCGACGGGGCCGGCCGTCCCCTCGCAGGCGTGCCGCTGACCTACCTCTCCGAGGCGCCCGACTCGGTGCGCTTCGAGCGCCTCCAGGACAGGCTGGAGCGGATCCGGCCGTTCCGCCGCCACGATGGCGCGTCGGTGAGCACGGACGCGCGGGGGGAATTCACTTTCGACGGACCGGATCGACGGGAAGGCGGTGCGATCCGTTTCGATGTCCCGGACTACCTCGAAGGCCACGTCGTCGCGCCGATCGATCCGAGTGCTGACTGGCAGACCATCCAGGCGCTGCCGACGCCCCACCAGGATTCGACCTGCACGTTCTGGCTGACGGGGAGCCGAGCGCTCGAGCCTGTCGATCTCGAGGGCGTTCGCGTCGAGCCCCTGGCGGGGAGCTTCGAGTTTCCGAGGCGCCGTCCCCGCGACGACGAGCGATCCATCGAGCTGGAGGTCCGCGGGACGAAGGTCGTGCAGCGCGGCGTGCCGCCGGGCCGCTGGCAATTCACCTTCCTCCCGCGACACGGCCTCCATCAGCGGGTGGACGTCCTCATCGAGGAGCCGGGAACCGAACAGCAGATCACGGTGCTCGTGGAGTCATGGCCCGACGGCCTTGCGACCGATCTGGAGTTCGAGCCAGCGGGTGATGGCACGCTCCCCTGGATCGATACCAGTACCGGGATGGACACCTGGCTTCCTGAGGAACGACTGGAGATCGGCGAGCTGCGCCTCGATCGCCACTTCGCTCGCACGCTGCGGATCGGACACGGGCCCGTCAAGGCGGCGGAGCTGACGCTTCGCCTGCGCGCGCTCAGCAGCATGAGTCGGAACGATGCGATCTATCTGGAGCACCGCGGGTCCCGGGAATTCGCCTGGAGGTCGAGCATCGAGGCTCTCTTGGGGCGCTGGCGATCGGGCTCGGCGCGGACGCTCTACCTCGACCTGGCGAGGCTGCCGCTGGCCAGCGGGGAGACGTACGACCTGCGGCCATCGCTGGAGGACGGCTTGCTCGACGTGGTGATCCAGGACGACACGGCCATCGAGGCGATGTCGATCCGGATCCTTCGCTGATCGGGTTCGCGATCAGCAGCGGCGTGCTCGGAATTTAGGCGCGCCCAAGGCGCCCGGTGAGACTCCATGGGCCATCCTCGATTCCACCTGACGCGGAGCCACCCCATGACCCAAGTGAGCGATATGACATCCCCTATGGACACGAACGCTTCCGCCTGGATCGAGCGTCTCGCCCGTGCGGGCTATCTGGCCAAGGGAGTCGTGTACGGAGCGGTCGGCGTTCTCGCCGTGATGGCGGCGGTGGGCTCGGGGGCGACCGGGGAGAAAACGGGGTCCAGCGGCGCGATCCACGCGATCGCCGAGCAGCCGTTCGGGCGCGTCCTCCTGGCGTTCGTCGCGCTGGGTCTCGTGGGCTACGTCGTCTGGCGGCTCGTCGAGGCCATTCAGGATCCCGATGGGCGCGGTACGGACGCCAAGGGGATCGCCGTGAGGATCGGCTTCGCGATCAGCGCTCTGACCTACGCGGCGCTCGCGCTTCTCGCAGGGCGAATCGCGCTCGGGATGGGGAGCGGCGGGGGCTCGGATTCCAAGGAAGAGCTGACCGCGCGCGTGATGGCTCAGCCTTTCGGTCAGTGGGCCGTGGCGCTCGCTGGTGTCGTGGTCGTCGGCATCGGGCTCCGCCACTTCCAGCGTGCCTGGACCGCTTCTTTCATGAAGAAGTACAAGACGCACGAAATGAGCGAGAAGGAGATCCAGGCCGCTCGCCACATCGGTCGGTTCGGGATCTCCGCCCGCGGCGTGACGTTCTGCATGATCGGGGCCTTCATCGTCCAGGCGGCCATGCGGTCCAATCCCGATGGCGCGACGAAGGGGCTCGGGGAAGCGCTCTCGAAGCTATCCCAGCAGACCTACGGTCCGTATCTGCTCGGACTCGTCGCTGCTGGCTTCATCGCGTACGGCGTCTACTGCGTCTCTCGAGCGAAGTACCGAGCGTTCAAGACGTGAAAACAGGCCCACGTCCGCGAGGCGGCTGATTCGGGCTAGGTGCCGGGAGGCGACCGAAGAAAGCGCGCAAAGAGTCTGAACCCTGGCCACGACTGTCACGTTCTCCGGGGGCATGTGCCGCCAGATCGAGGTTGAGTCGCAGCCGCTCCCACGCTCGCATCGGAGCGCCTTCGAGGTCGTGGAGCCCTTCCCGGGGGCGTCGGGATGCGAGGAGCGGCTCGCGAGTCGACTCCAGGAGCACGTCGAGTCGGAGGTGACCTTCTTCGCGGCCAGTCGCCCGTTCGCCGAGGCGCACGCGGGTCCTCTGACGCGGGCCTTTCTGGAGGCGCTGCCAACGGAGTGGGCCGGTGATGTGGTCATCCACAGCTCGCTCGTATGGTTGACGCAGGGGCTGGCGCACGACGAGACCTTCGCCCTCGCCGAACGAGGTGCTCCCCATCGAGTGGCTCCTCCGTTCCGGCACGAGCCGTTTCCTGGAGCGGCCTTCGGTGCGCGCAGGGACTGCAATCTGGCACTGGAGGCGCGGCATCGAATCGCGGTGACCGGCGACCCCGCACCGGTGTTCGCGGTCGGCGCCATCGAGCTGGATCCGCTGGAACGAGCCGAGTCCTTCTGGCTGCCGACCGAGGACCTTCGGACACGGGACCGACGGATTCGGAGGTGGCTGGAGGGCGGCGAAATGGCGGCCGTTTCTCTCCCGCGGGAGACGATCGTCGAGCATGGATGGGGCGCGTTCTGGTGTCCGCAGCCCGCGCTCTCTCCGGGGTTTCAGCTGGTGATCCGCGCCACCCTCGGCAGCGCGGCTCCGATCGTGGACGGCATTCGGAACATGAGCTTCCTGTAGGGCTCGTACCATGCGATTCGATTCCACGCTCACGCCCCTCCGCGCTCTGCCGAAGTTTCCCGATCCCGTCCTTCGCGAGGAGGCGAGCCAGTGCCGCGTTTCCTGTCGCGCTGCCCTCGCCGCCGGGCCGGTGCATCGTTCGTTCCTGGCGGCGCTGCCCGATGACTGGCGCGAAGATCCTGGCGTCGAGGTCTTCTCGCGGCTGCTCTGGCTCCGCTCCGGCTGGTATCCACTGCGGCCGTTCTTTCACGTCGACTGGGGTACCACGGCCGATGCGCCCGGGCGCGTCGAGACCCTTGCTGCGAGTTTCGGCGCCGCGTGCCGGACCGAGTTCGTCGACGGCTCCTTCGAGCTGGACGACGGAATCGAGCCGCACTCGCGCGGACGCCAGGTGGAGGCGCTCGTGGACGCGTGCGCGGTCCCGACGACCTCACTGGAGAGTCATCGGCTCTATCACTTCGACAACCAGGCCTGGCACCGCGCCACCGCGGCGCGGTCGACGGGCTGGCGCCTTCTCATCCGCGCGATCCGGGGCCTCGACCCGGCGCGGCGGCACGACGGCGAGGGAACGTTCACCAGCGTCAGGAACGACTACGTCCCCAGGACTCCGGAGGAGCTCGAACGCCATGCGCCCTACGCCACACCGTCGCGCTGATCCATGGGAGGGCCGCAGGAAGCTGCTCGCCGTCGCGGACGTTCAGACGGGCTACCACCACGGATCGATCTCGCACGCGCTCGCCACTCTCTCGCAGATCGGCCGCGCGAGCGGGGACTTCGTCACGGAGATCCGCACGGACTCGCAGCTCATCACCCGCACGCCGATCCTGGGCGTGGGCGAGAAGTACGGGGGCAAGCGCGTCAACGCGCGCGACCTGAACGATTTCGACGCACTCTTTCTCCTGCCGAGCGGCTCCGGGACGATGGGCGACACGCAGAAGCAGGACCTGCTCGACTTCGTCGCCGAGGACGGCAAAGGGCTCGTCGTCGGGCACGCCGCGACCGTCGGCTTCTTCGACTGGCCCGAGTTCGGGGAACTCGTGGGCGGGCGCCTCGCAGGGGAGGTCGACGGAAGGGCGAAGGTGATCGTCGAGGATCCGAGCTTCCCTGGCGTCGAGGCGTTCGGCGGCCAGACCTTCGAGTTCGACGAGCAGCATCCGATCCTGAAGGCGCCCTACGGGCGGGACGCGTGTCAGGTGATCCTGCGCCTCGATCCCGAGTGCCTCGAACCCGAGGTCCGCGCGCGCCGCGAGGACGACGACTTCCCGGTCCTCTGGACGCGTTCCCACGGCGCGGGCCGCGTCTGCAACCTGGCCTGGGGTCACCACGAGGAAACGTGGGACGATCCGCGCTTCCATGCGCTGGTGCGAGGCGCGGTGCAGTGGGCCATGGGGGCTCGAGACCCGCGTTGACGGCAGACTCTTCTGCGGGCGCTGCAAAGTGGCGGTCAGACCTTGAGATGCCAGTCCTTGCGGTCCAGCCACCAGCAGAAGAGCCACCACAGGCAGAGGTAGAGAACCACGTGCATCCAAAGCCCTGGGGCCTGCCCGAGCCACGCGGTGAGCCAGGCCTGGGTTCCGGACATCCAGCTCTGGGACGACCCGTCCGGGCCGTGCATCTGCCAGCGGGTCCAGAGGACCTTGAAGCTCAGTTCCGCGGCGAGGTAGAGGGCGATGGCGTTGAGTCCGAAGACCCGTAGCACCCGGCCGGAGGACCAGCGTAGCAAGTCGATCCACACGAAGAAGGCGCTGTAGAGCAGCATGCCCGTGCCTGCTGCGAGCAGGACGTAGGCAGGGCTGAAGAGCCACTTGCTGAACGGCACGGTCCAGGTGCCCCAGAGCCCGCCGCCCGCGGGGTCGTAGTTCCACTGCAAGAGGAAACCGAGCAGCGTGAGCCCGAGGCCGAGAACGGCGACGTGCGCAGCGTTGCGCGCGCTGGCCCTTCGGAACTCGGTCTCGGATGGCTGATCGTGCTGGCGACGGAGCCGGCGCGTCGTGAGACCGCCGAGGACCGCAAGCGCGGCGCATGGCAAGACCTGCTGCCACATGCCGAACCACCCCAGGATCCTGTCGAGCAGGGACCCCGGCCGATGCTCCGCGGCCACGAAGCGCTTGACGGAGTCGAAGTGGTGGAAGGTGCCGGGGCCCTGCGTGGAAGTCGCGCCCGTCGCGCGCGGGGAGAACGGCTCGCTGACGACGTCGTAGGGCAAGCCGGCGAGCAGCAGCCACTTGCCGAGCAGGACCACGACCACGAAGCCGAACTGCGCCCGGCGCGGAAGCAGGAAGACGCAGACCGCCGTGAAATAGCCCCAGGCGATGAGCTGCAGCACGTTCCAGCGGAAGACGTCCGTCCATTGCGCAGGTCGATCGAAGTACGACCCGGCGACCGTCAGCAGCACGCCGAGGAAGTAGAGAACGACCGAGCGCCGGAACGCGGTCCTGATCTTCTCGGATCCTGTCTGTGACTGCCCGCGCCCCGAGTCCATGGACAGCGGAATCGCGGCGCCGGCGATGAAGAGGAACCAGGGGAACACGAGGTCGGTGAACGTCGCGCCCTGGGCCGAGGCGTTCCAGTCCACGTGGAAGAGCTGGCGGTGGAAGACCTGCTCGTTCCAGGTCAGGTTGACCAGCAGCATCGCGGCGATGTCGAAGCCGCGGAAGGCGTCGAGCGAGTGCAAGCGGCGCGATCGTCGAGGCCGGTCCTCGGCGGCCGTCGCAGGGGAGTCCTGGATGGGTCCATGAGTCAGGGAAGCCACGAATTAGGGAAACGTCGGGAAGGCAGCCGCGAGTCGGTCTCGAATCGAGGTCGTGGCGGATCCTGGCGCCAGAACGAGCAGGTCCTGGGTTTCGTGCGGGTCGACGCTGAGGTCGTAGAGTTCCTCGCGAGCAGGGTTCGAGAACTGGATCAGCTTGTAGCGAATCGTTCGCAGGGCCCGGAATTCGGGGACCTGGCCCGTCGCTCCCGGGAAGGGAGCTTGCCGGATGTAGAGATGATCGCGCCCACCCGCGGACTGAGGCTGCGTCAGCTGCGCTGCGAAGCTGATCGAATCCTGTGCGATCGACGCCGGCGTGGTCTGACCGACGAGCTGCTGCACGGTGGCGAAGACATCCGTCACGTGGATCAACGCGTCGCATTCAGCGCCCGCCGCGACGCCCGGTCCCGCGACGAGGAACGGGACGCGTACGCCGCCCTCGTAGGGGGTTCGTTTCCCGTGGCCCATGGGCCATGGCGCGGTGATCGTTCCGTTCGGTGATCCATTGTCGCCGATCACGAAGACGTAGGTTTCGTTCAGGTCGACCGCGGCCAGCAGGAGCCCGAGGTGTCGGTCGAGGGCCTCGACCATGGCGATGTGTTGCTGGGCGGGGAAGGAAGGCGACCCCTGGCTGTGGAGGTAGCTAGGTGGAACGTGGAAGGGAGAGTGGGCGAGGATCGGACAGTGGTAGGCAAAGAACGGCTCGTTCGTTCCCTGGCTCGCCTCGAGGAGTTCGATCGCTCGACGCGTGAGCGTGGATGGGTAGTAGCCGGACTCGTCGCGGCGCATGCCGTTCTCATGCCTCGTCCACTGGAAGTAGCGGGCCTGACCTGCGTAGCCGCTGCACAGGTCGAAGCCAGCTTGGAGCGGCGCTTCGAGAGGGTCGCCCGTGTCCTTCAGGTGCCATTTGCCGAGGGCCATCGAACGATGCCGGGGTAGCGCGGCAGCCAGGGTGGTCTCGGCGGGTGGGAGCGGCGTGTAGACACCGTCCGTGGCGCTGATGATCGTGGTGATTCCGGTGCGATCGCCGTACCGCCCGGTGAGGAGCGCCGCGCGCGTGGGGCTGCAGACCGGATAGGCCCAGGCGTTCCGGAACAGCACGCCCTGCGCGGCAAGGGCGTCGAGGGCCGGCGTGGGAGCCGGGTTCGGGTGGTCCGCGTACGCGCCGATCTTGTCGCGTCCGACGTCGTCCATGAGGACGATCAGGATGTTGCTTGGATCGTCGGCAGGCGTGGCCGCCAGGAGGCAGCAGGCGAGTATCGTGAGCATCTCACCATCGTAAGCTCGGGACGGAGATGACGGGCCAGAGTGTCCGATACGGGAATCTCAGGAATCGACCTGACGGCCGAGGCGGCCGTCAGACTCCTACTGCGAGATGAATCACCGAAACGAAGAGCTCTTGAAGCAGCAGGACGAGTGGCTGCGCCGGATGGCGCGGCACCTCGTGGGAAAGGCCAGCGCGGCCGAGGATCTGGCGCAGGACACCTGGGTCGCAGGAATCGAAGCGGGGGCGGCGCGGGTAACGCTGCGGCCCTGGCTCTTCCGGGTCCTCTCGAACAAGGCGTCCGGGGCCCGTTCCGGCCAGCGGCGCGCCGATGACGCGCTCCGCATGGTGCAGCGTGAAGCCCGTCTGGAGGCTTCGGCTCCGGACGAGGCCGTGGCGGATCTGGAGCTTCGTGAGCGTGTTCTTCGGGAGCTGCAAGCGCTGGATGAACCGCTGCGGACGGCGATTCATCAGGTGTACTTCCTGGGGCTCAGCACGCGCGAGGCGGGCGCGGCGCTCGGGGTCTCCCACTCGACGGTGGCGCAGCGAACGCAGAAGGGACTCGACGCGCTGCGGGTGCGACTGGATCGGGCGTACGGTGGCGAGCGGAAGCTGTGGACCATGATTCTGGCCCCCGCGATTGCCCGGGGGTCGGGCGGGGCGGCAGCGGCGGGCGCGTCCGTCGTCAGGAATCAGGCCGGGCGCGCCCTTGGGACCATGAAGATCGCGGGCGGAGCGGCTCTGCTCGCAGGCGCGGGCTGGCTCGCCAGCCGCGCGCTGCTCGAACCGGTTGCGACGCCGGTGAGCTTGGGCTCGGTCACCGCGGTCGCGCCAGATCCTTCGCCCGTCGCGCCGCGCGGCCCCGCCGAGCTTGCGGCTCTTGGGAGCCGGGTCGAGCCAGCGCTCCGTAGCGCCGTGTCCGCGCCCGATTCGGCGACACAGAACGCCACGATCACGGCGCGCTTCCTCCTCCCCGGCGGCGAGCCCGCAGCGGGCGCACGGTGGTCCCTTTCGGGCATGGGCGCCAGCGAAGAGCGCGTCCGCCAGTTCGGACTCCCGGACGACTGGGAGACCCTTCGGGGTCAGCTCGATGGGGACGGAAACCTGGTGCTGACTTTCGACCCGCCCCAGGCCATGCAGTTCTTTCTCACGGTCTGGGACGAGGGCGTGGTGCCAGAGGGCGTGGTGCCAGAGGGCGTGGTGGCGGAGAGCTGGCGCTGGGGTCACGTTCGGCCGGAGGAGCGCAAGGAGATCGGGACGGTTCGGTTCCTGGAAGCCTGTGAGCTGCGGGGCTTCGTGGTCGACGAGAACGATCAGCCCATCGTGGGCCGCGCGGCCTGGATCCGTGCGGAAGAGGCGGTGCCGGTCGAGGGCGGTGGTCGCGAGCCGAGGTGCCAGAGGGTCCAGCTCGATCCCGCCACCGGTTCCTTCGTTCTCGACGCTGTACCCGCGGGGAAGATGCTCGTTTCCGCGTCGGGAGCGCTGAGGACCCGCGCTCCGGAACCGGTGGAGGTGGAGCTTGGGTCGGGGAACGAGATGCTGCTTTCGATCGACTCATCGTCCTACGGGGGCGGCCGGATCGAAGCGCGAGTTTGCCACAGTGCGTTCTCCTTCCGCGAGGATCCGGTTCCCCTCGAATGCGTGTGGCTGGAGGCGCCCGATGGGCTGCACATCGCCGCGACGGAGTATCGTGCCAGGTCTCGGTCGTACGTCTTCGAGTGCGCTCCGGACGGGCCTCTGAGTCTCGTGGCCGAACATCCGGCGATCGAGCCGGTTCGAGTGGAGAACGTCGATTCGGTTCCGATGCTGAGCTTCAGCCTCATCGGAAGCTCGGGTCTGCTCTGGTCGGTCACCGGCCCTGATGGGGAAAGCGTGGATCAGTATTCGATCGAGATGACGCGCCACGATTCGAAGTTCCTGGCGCCCGTGCGCGCCCTTCATCCAGGGGAGAGTTCCTTGCCGGACGGCCTGCTCGAGGGGCTCTGGCCGGGCACCTATGGCTTCACGGTGCGTTCGCCCCTCGGCTCCGCGACGATCGAAGTCCAGGACCTGGGAGCCGGCGAGCGCCGTCCCGTGGCGGTGGCCCTCGCTCCGACGCTGAGGGTCACCGGGCGCCTGATCCGGCCGTCGGGCCAGGCCGTGGCAGGGGAGACCGTGCGGCTCGTGATGCCCGCCGAAGAGAACGACTCGCACCAGTCGCTGGTGGTGCAGTCACCTGTCGCCGTCGCCGTTCATCCGACGCACAGGCGCTGCATCGAGCGCCTGCTGTCGGATGATGCGGGTCGCTTCGAGTTCACGGTGGACGCGCCGGGCCGCTACCTGGTGGTCGGTGGCGACGAGATGCGACCCATGGCATGGAGCGAATTCCTCGACCTGGAGGCTGGCGCGGTGCACGACCCTGTGACCCTGACCCTGGCAGAGCCGAGCGGGATCATGGGGAGCTTCGAGCCTCCGGCGCACTTGCCCCGGAGCGGCTGGATGATTCAACTCGAAAGGGAAGGATCAGGAGCTGTTGGAGGTTCAAGGAACAAGCCCGCCGTGGATGACGAAGGCCGCTTCCACATTCCATCGCTCTCGGGCGGAACGTACCGGCTCTACGCCACGCTGCGGGCAGAGTCCTCGTGGCTGGGCGAGGAGATGCGGCCCCACGGAGCCTACTCGCTCGGCTCCGTCGAGGTACGCGCCGGAGAGATGACGGAGGCAGTGGACCTGCGGATCCTGGCGCCGGTCCCGGCCCAGGTCGGCGTGACGCTGCAGCCGAGCGGCGAGCTGGAGGGAAGCGTCCAGGTGATGTTCCGGCCGCTCGGTCGGGAGGGAGCGTGGATGTCCACCGGGACGAAGGGAACCGTGTCGGCGATCGAGCCCGCGATCCTGGAGCCCGGCGCCTATGCGGTGTCGTTCCAGGGCAAGGGCTGGCGCGCCTTCGATCCGCGCGAGCTCCTGATTCCCGAAAACGAGGCCGTCACGATCACCGTGCCCCTCGACGTGTCCGAGCACCGCGTCCAGCTCTTCCGCGGCGGCGAGCCGCTGCGCCGCGCGCGGGTCACGCTCACGTCGCCTGCCAACGAATCGCATCGGCGCTTCGCCTCCAACGCCTACGACGTGGACGAAGACGGCTGGTTGGAAGCCAGGTTGTCCTCGGGGACCTGGAAGCTGTTCTTGCTCGAAGAGGGCGACACGGGGCCGCCAGCGCCCGCGGTGGACTTCGTCTGGCCGCCGGCGTCGGATACCCTCGACTACCGGAACTGAATCGTCGTTCCGTTGGTGAAGTTCGACGTCGCCACGCCAGCGACGCTATCGCGGTGCCAGACCTGGAAGTTCCAGGTCTGGCCCGCCATCGACATCACGGGGCCAGTGGGCTGGGGGATCTGGTTCGTATCGAGCATGCGCTCGTAGGTCCCGCTCGCGCTGACCTGGAAGATGCCGAAGCGGCCGACGGAGCCGCTCACGCAGAGCGTGCCCTGGCTCCCGCCTACGTTCGGGATGTCGCCCTGGGAAAGCGATGCGAGGAAGTAGCCGAAGTTGTTCGGCGGCAACGATTCGACGCGAAGCTCGCTGTCGAAGCCCGGGATGCGGCTGCCGATGCCGTACAGGAAGCCCCGCTGTCCCGTGCTGTTGGGCTCGCCGTAGCAGTACTGCTTGCCGCTCGAGTTTCGTTCGTCGGGCAGGGTCACGAAGGCGCCGCGGATCTCCGTGGAGGGGCCGCTCGCGTCGCTCCAGAGGAAGAGGCTGCGGCCGACGACGCTCCCGGTGAACTCGAACAGCTGACCGAGGGCGGCGAGCGATCCCGGGACGACGTTGGGTCCGGCGAGGTGGAGCCGGCGCTCGATGATGCCGAAGGAGTCGAACGTGGGCTGGATCGTCGTGACAAAGACATGGCCGTTCTCCAGGTAGCCCAGCATGAAGTGCTGCGGGCCCGTCGCGATGACGACGTCGTCCTGGTTGGGCGCGCGGTCCGCGTGCTCGGCGACCTGGAGTTCGATGGTGTCGTACACAGAGGTTCCGCTGTACAGCGCCACGAACGCGTCGGACACGTTGGAGGGTCGATCGTCGTAGGTGATGACGTAGTAGCTTCGATCTCCGTCGAGCGGGAACCGGTCGGTCGTATCCGATATCTGGACGTCGAAGTAGAGGGCGGAGGTCGTGGGCGGCGCCACCGTTCTCGGTCCTACCGCCTGATTCAGGTCGTAGCGGTACCTGGTGGCCTGGACGCGGGAAGCACCGCTGCCCAGATCTCGGCCTGCCCAGGCGATGACCCAGTCAATGTCCGCATAGAGGCCCGTGGCCCGGGTGATCGTCGGGGCGGACATGTCCTCGGTCGGCGAGGCGGCGACCGCGCGTTCGATCTGGTTCGGCCCCGGCGGAGTTCCCGGGGAAAGAAGCGCGTGAACGTCCCGGTGGGTTCCGTAGTCGCGGTTGTACGCGATGCAGAAACTGAAGGCCTGGTAGTAAAGATCGCCGGCCACCGCGGGCGCGGTGCACGAGAACGTGGACGTGGCGCTCTTCAGGGTGAAGGCCGGCTGGAACGCACCGTTCGGCTCGCGGAGCCTCGCGACGATGTCCCGCGAGCCGGGAACGGCGACGCTAGGCGCGTCGGCCACGACCAGGAGATAGAAGAGACTGCTCGTGGTCGCGATGCGCGGGCCTCGCCACGAGCGCGCCGTTTGCTCGACGTAGGCGCCTGCGGATACGGTTCCATCGGGGGCGACGAGGGCCGCGTAGATGTCGACGTCGGTCGCGGAGAACGACTCCTCGTAGACAACGTGGAACCCGACGTTCGCGCCCGCGTAGACCAGGTCAGGGGCCCCGAGGTCCGTAGCCGCCGCGCCGACCGTGAACGTGGAGAGGATCGGGTCGACCAGGATCGGGGACTCGGCTTCTGCGAGGAAGGCGGCCGGAACGGTCAGGTGGATCTCGCCGTCCACCCAGGTGGCGGGCACGTCGACTCGCTGCCCCCTGGCGTCGATCGCCGTCGTGGCGCCGTAGCTGACCCCGCCGTACTCATGGGAGAACAGGAAACCGCCCCGGTGCTCCTTCACGGAGAGCTCCGTCTCGACGGCGAGTTCGAGGGTGAGGGCGCCCGACCCTGCGGGCACGTCGAACAGGAACGACTGTTCGATCTGGTCGGGCGTCGCGTCGTAGCGCACCTGGACGCCGCCGCGGTCGAGGACGATGCGATTCTCCATTCGAGTGACCTGCGCCTCGCCCTCGAGCTCGAGCGACCCGCGCTCTCCTGTGATCTTCAGCAGCTGAAGCTTCACGGGGAAGTTCCGCGGTGCGTCCGAGCCGAGGAATGGATGAAAGGCCAACCCGGTTGCGTCTGCGCTGGCCTTGTAGATTCGTCCGCGAAGCCAGTGCGTGCCGTCGGCGGCCAGGTCGTGGTGGACCACCGCGTGCCGATCCGTGGCGTGGGAGATGGAGAATGGGACAGGGCTCGACCGTTGAAGACCGGTCGGGGGGAGCGCGGCCAGTGCGAGAAGGGCGAGCTGCATGGAACGGAGGATTCGAGGGATGGACGCCGGGAAATGCGAGGTGCGGCTATCCTGGAAGGGGGCTCCGCTTCTTCCCACACGGGCCCTCAGACTACCATGCTCGCCCTCGCCTCACTTCTTCTCATCGCGCCCGCACAGTCCAGCTCCGTGATCGACGTGCTCCTGCGCGAACTGGGCCCGGTTCCCGGTCTGGGGCCGACCGCCGAGGTCCGCGGAATCAACGCTCCACGACCGGGGCGAGGAGGCGGCTGGGTCGCGGGGGTGCTTTCGTACGATCCGGCGGCCGGCAACTCCAGCACGTGGGTCGCCGTGGGACAGCGTCCTGGACAGCAGGGCGGTCCGGTCCAGCTCCTGCGGCAGCCGACGGTGGTGCAGGGGGCGGCGCAGACGGGGATCTTCTCCCCGTCGATGGCCAATGGCCTCGTCGCCTACGTCGATCGCCAGTGGGCACCCCATCGGGTCTGCATCGAAGATCAGCCCATCGTGGCCTCTGGGGACATCATCGGTGGAACGGCGGGTGGAACCTGGGAGTTCTTCCAGCAGGTCGAGTTGACCACGTCGGGAGATCTTCTGATCTCCGGGATGGCGACGCTTCCTGGGATCGGAAGCCGGGAGATTCTCTGGCGCTGGCCGCAGGAGGAGGTGCTGCTCACCCAGGGTCAGTCCCTCCCCGGGTTCGGCATCATCTCGCGCTTCGAGACCTACCTCTCGGTCAGCCCGAACGGCCAGCACTGGAGTCACGTCGTGCGCAGGGGGCCCGGGCTCAGCTTCGGCCTCGTGGTGGACGGCGAGATCCTCGACGCGGCCCCTGGGCGGCCGGTGATCGTGGGCTCCGCGGTGCCACCTGACATCGCCGGCTCTTTCGGTCCTTCGCTCTGGGACGGCCTCCAGTTCCCGGCGCAGGTCAACGATCGCGGGGACTGGGCGTTCAAGGGATGGATCCTGACCCTCGGCGGAACCTATCACACGGTGATCGCGAGGAATGGTCGCACCTTCTTCGACGGCAATCCGCTGGCGAATCTCATAGGAATCGACGCGCGAGGCGCGGTCTTCAGCCATACCGGCGCCTCGCTGTTGATCGAGGAGCAGCCCGTCGTGACCTATCCCTTCGAGGTCGACATCGACGGGGACGGCGTCCCCGACCCCGGCGGCGGCCTGTGCAGTCTCGGCTCCTACGACACGGCGCCACCGTCGGTGGACGGGCAGACCGTCTTCAAGTCGCGCCTTCGCGAGATGAATCAGTGCACCTTCGATGACGTGATCGTGCGCGCTCGCCCGATGCGTATCGACGTGCCTATCTGCGAAGGTGTGCCGAACTCCACGGGCCAGCCAGGCCAGCTCATCGTCGGCGGAACCTCCCGGGCTCTTGAGAACGAGGTCTCTCTGCAGCTCTTCGGCCTACCTGAAAGCGCCCCCTGCTACGCGCTCCTCTCCCGCTCGGCCGGCTTCGCCGCGAACCCAGGCGGAAGCCAGGGCAACCTCTGCCTGGGCGGCGGCATCGGCCGCATGGTCCTGAGCCTGTTCGTGGCGGGCGCAGAGGGCCGCGGCCAAGTGACCATCGATCTGACCGCCATGCGCGAGCCGACCGGCTACGTGGCAGCGATGCCAGGAGAGCGCTGGTACTTCCAGGCGTGGTACCGCGACTCCCTCTCCGGGACCGCCACGTCGAACTTCACGGCCGCCTCGGCCGTCCTCCTGAACTGACCCCACCATCCCTCCACCGCCTCCCGCGAAGCGACACAAACGGACCAGGTGCATCCATTCCGACACAAACGGACCAGGTGCATCCATTCCGGAATGGATGCACCTGGTCCGTTTGTGTCGCTTCGCGGGGGATTTTGCGTTTCATGGGGCGGCAGGGGCGTCTGGTACGAATAGCAGCGCTTTGCTTTGGTCGTCTTTCAGTACGTGGCCCTGCACTTCGTAGGCGGTTCGCATCATCGGGGGGGTGATCACGAACTCTGGGGGGCCCTCGACGAGGATCTTGCCGCTCTTTAGCAGCACGAGGTGGTGGGCGTGGCGCGCCGCCAGGTTCACGTCGTGCATCACCATCACGATCGTGATGCCGTGGTCGCGCTGGAGTTTTTCCACGACTCGCATCACCTGGAGCTGGTGGCCGAGGTCCAGGAAGGTCGTTGGTTCGTCCAGGAGGAGCGTGCACGTGTCTTGGGCGAGCGCCATCGCGATCCAGACGAGCTGGCGCTGGCCGCCGCTCAGCTCTTCGACCCTGCGTTCGCGGAGCGTCGTCGTTCCGGTCAGGTCGAGCGCGCGGTCGATGGCCTCGTCGTCCTCGCGTGAGGCTGGCTCCAGGAAGCCCCGGTGGGGGAAGCGGCCGTGGCGCACCAGACCCTCCACGGTCAGACCTGCAGGCGCCGCGTTCTCCTGGAAGAGGATCGCCAGGCGCCGGGCGAAGTCACGCGTCGATTCGGTCGCGATGTCCGCGCCATCGAGCAGGACGCGGCCGCCGGCGAGGCGGAGCTGACGGCTCAGCGACTTCAGCAGCGTGCTCTTCCCGCTGCCGTTAGGACCGATCAGGCAGGTGATTTGCCCGGCGGGGATGCGGAGCGTCAGACCGTCCAGCACCGGCCGCGCCAGGCTCGCGTAGCCTGCGATCAGCTCCTCGGCCTCCAGACCGCGCTGGGCCTTCGGACCCTCGTTCGCGCCCCATTTCGTCGTCATGGCCGTATCAGCTGCTGCTCGCGCCGCATGAGGTAGAGGAAATAGCCACCACCGAGTACGCCCGTGACGATGCCCACGGGGACCTGCAGGGGACTGAACGCGAGGCGCGCGGCGGTGTCGGCCACCAGCATGATGGCAGGACCCACGAAGAAGCAGCCGATCAGGAGCGGGCGCGACGTCGGTCCCGTGGCCGTCCGCACGATATGTGGGACGATCAATCCGACGAAACCGATCATGCCCGCTACCGCGATCGTGGTCGAGGCGGCCAGCACGGCGATCACCGCCAGCCCGAAGCGGACGCGCTCCGTCGATACGCCCAGCGAGCGGGCGGCGGCGTCTCCAAGCAGCATCACGTCGAGGTAGCGGCTGGTGCCCAGTGCCAGCACCGTCGTCACGACCGTCCACGGCAACGCGATGCGAACGCGCTCCCAGTCCGCTCCGGTGAGGGAACCCGTCGTCCACGAGACGGCGTCCTGCACCGTGGCGAGGTCGCGCATCAGCAAGAACAGCGCGGTCTGCAGCGCGCCGCCGATCGCCGCCACGATCACGCCCGCGAGCACGAGGCGGATGGAACTCGTTCCGTGACGCCAGGCGATCGCGTAGACGAGGAGGAACGCGCCGAGCCCGCCCGCGGACGCGATGAGCGGCAGATGGGGGCCGAAGCCGGGGAAGGCCACCAGCACGAGCAGGATCGCGAGCCCGGCGCCGGAGCTGACGCCGAGCAGATACGGCCCCGCGAGTTCGTTGCGCGTGATGCCCTGGAAGATCGTGCCCGAGATCCCGAGGTTGATCCCGACGAGCACCGCGAGCAGGATCCGCGGCAGACGCACCGACCAGACGATCAGCGTGGACGTGTCGATCTCCACCGAACGCGCAAGGCCGAGGGTATCGCCCACGGGGTCTCCGAGGACGATCCGGAGTAGCGTGGCCGGATGGGACCAGAGATCGCGGTCGCCCAGCGCCCCGAGGGTCTCGCGCCAGCTCGTGGCGTACGCGCCGGCCGCGATCTGGATCACGGCGGCGATCAGCATGCAGACGAGCGCACTGACGATCATGCGACCGGGGCGGCCGCTCCCTGGGAACGAAGGGCGACTCATCGCTGCGACTCTGCGGCAGACTCACCGCGCAGGACGCGGCTCACCTCGGCGCGGCTGAAGAGCTGCTCCGACTCCGGATAGTCACCGTCCGCGCGGAACGGCCCGAAGCGATCCGGATAGATCTGCTTCGCGGCCATCTCGATCTGGAAGAGGTGGAAGATCGGGCCCTGGAGCGGCGACCCGCCCGGGTAGGCGCGATCCGTGCCCAGCGCGGTGAGGCGCGCCCCGAGCGGATCGTCCCTCAGCGCGAGCAGCTGATCGTAGGTCTCGCTGGAGTAGATCGCCCAGGGAACGATGAGCACTTCAGGGTCGAGGGTGAGCATGGCCTCGATGTCGAGGCGGGTGCCGCGGCCCGCGTCCGCGTACGTCTGATCTCGGATCGGCGCGAAGGCGTCGCGCGCTCCGACCGCGCGGTACTGGGCGGTGCCGAAGCCCGGGCGCGAGAGGCTGAACGGAAGGAACCCGTTCCCGGAGACCATCACGAGACCGACGGTGGGCCGCTCCGACTCCGGCGGCAGCTGCGCCTGGATGCGCTCGACCATGGCGTTCGAGATCGCGGCGAGGCGCCGGACCCGCCCCGCCTCGCCGTGGACGGCGGCGACGCGCTCCAGCAGCTCCCACAGCGGATAGAACTCGTAGGGCTCGTCGCCGGGGTAGTCGTTCGTTCGGCTATAGCGGTTGGCGAAGAACGGCCCGACGTTACGGGAGATCTCGGCGACGTCCCCCGGCGTCCAGCTCTTCCCGCTGGAGAGTCGAAGCGGATCGATGTGATGCACGTCGGCGTCGAGGCCGTAGAGCGTCTCCTTGTCGAACATACCACCCGACTCGCCGTAGAGAAACGTGAGCGCATCGCGGTCGACGCCGGACTCCACACCCTCCAGCTGACCGTAGAACTCGTCGTGAAAATTCGCGGCCGAGCCCGTGGCGACGAGCCCCTCGCTGCGGCCGATCGCGACCGCAAGGTCGTTGTAATGGGCATCCAGCGTGACGAAGCGCCGGGGCACAGCGGGAAACTCGACCGCACCCATCGGAGACATCTCGACGACGAAGGCGGCGCTCCCTTCTGCTGCAGGCGAACGCCGATCGCGCGTCGAAACCTCGGTCCCTCCATACAGGCGCGCCAGGAGAACGATGGCGAGGATCGCTGCGCCGAGAACCGCGCCGATGCCGCCCAGCTTCAGGGCTCGAACGAGGGGCGACATCGGCGGATCAGAACGTGAGAGCCAGGCTCGCCATCACCGTGAGCGGCGCACCGGGCTGGACCCGCGCCACGTTGAACGAAGACTCGTAGTACTCCGTGTCGAAGAGATTCATGACGTTCAGCTGGAAGCGAGCGTTGCCCCCGTTTCGGATCTCCGTGTCGTACCAGGCAGCGAGGTCGACGCGCTCGTAGCTCGGCAGCGAAAAGGTGTCGTCGTTGTCGCCAGCCTTCTCGCTCGACGTGAACACGCCCGCCCCGACCCCGAGATTCTCGAACGGCCCTCCATCGTCGAAGCCGTCATACTTCAGCCAAAGGCTTCCGCCGTGGAGCGGGATGCCGCGGAAACGGCCCCCTTCCGGCAGCGCGTCCGACCTCACCACCTCCGTATCCGTGTAGGCATAGCTTCCGATGATCTGGAGGCCGGGAGAGACGCGTCCGGTGACGTCGAGTTCGACTCCGCGGCTTCGCAGCTCGCCAGCGTTGAGGCTGAAGTTCGTGTCGCTCGGATCCGCGATGGCGACGTCGTTCTTCGTGATCTCGTAGATCGCGGCGTTGACCCCGAGCTTTCCATCCAGGAACGTCATCTTGGCCCCGACCTCGAACTGCACGCCGTTCTCGGGGTCCAGCGGCTCACCGCTGGAGGTCATGCGGTTGGTACCGGTCGGGTTGAACGAGTTGGCGACGTTGAAGTACGGCGAGACGGACGGCGTGAGGTCGAAGAGAGCGCCGAGGTTCCAGCTCGGTAGGTTGTCCTGCTGGGTGTCCGGATGGTTGTTCTGGGTGAAGTGGTCGAACCGCGCGCCCGCGAGAACGTGGAGCCGGTCGTCCATCGTCGTCAGCTGGTCCTGCAGGTACAGGCCGACGAAGCGCACGTCCTGCGCTGAGTCGCCCGCGTTGTTGATCACGTAGTCGAGCGTCGGGAAGTTCGGATTCAGGATCGAGATCTCGCCGATGGAGGCCGTGTCGCGGCGGCGGCGGAACTTGTAGTCGCGGCGGAAGGCCTGGACGCCGGCGAGCAGATGGTGTCGCCAGGACCCGTGGTCTGCGTCGAGCAGGAGCTCGCTCCGCAGGTTGCCGTCCCAGGACACGAACGTGCTCGCGTCGTAGAATGGGGTCACCGTCTCGCTCGAGCTGGTCGTGCCAAAGCGCCGGACCGCGTCCATCTCGGCGTCGAAGTAGTGAAGCTGAATCTCCTGGCGGAACGTCAGGTCGTCGTGGAGGTCGTGCTCGAACTTCAGCCCGAGGAACGTGTCCTCGACGCTCTGGCTGTTGTGGTCGGGATCACCCAGGAACGTGTCGATCGAGGCGATGGGCTTTCCGGCGCTGGAGAAGGCCACGCCGTCGTCGACGGGCTTGGATCGGTTCTGGTACCAGACCCAGGCGGTCAGTCGGCTGTCCTCGGAGGGACGCCACTCGAAGCTCGGCGCGAGGAACAGTGATTGGTCTTCGAGCGTATCCCGGAAGGAGCGGCTGTCCTGCACCGCGCCGGCGATGCGGTAGGCGAGGTTCTCGTCGTTGCCAAGAGGCCCGGTGGTGTCGAAGGTCGCCCGGTAGAAGTCGTAGCTGCCGGCCGTGATAGACATGTTGTGCCGGGGGGAGAACCTCGGTGTCTTGGGCACGAGGTTGATCACGCCGCCGGGTTCCAGGGCGCCGTAGAGCAGCGACGCCGGGCCCTTGAGGACCTCGAGGCTTTCCAGGCCCGCGACGTCGACCGGGCCGAGGCCCCAGGTCCGACCGCCGTCCAGATAGGGCCGCTGCTCGAACCCGCGCACGAAGGCATTCTCGAAGGTCAGCGCGAAGCCCTCGGTCTTGCTGGGCTGGACCCCGCTGACGTTCCGGTAGGTGTCCTTCAGGCGCCAGACCGCCTGATCCTGGACCAATTCTTCAGGGATGACCTGTACGGACAGCGGTGTTTCACGCAGGGGGACAGAGGTTCGCGTTCCTGCGGATGCGGTGTCGGTCCGATAACCCGCTCGCTCCTTGGGCCTCACGACCGTCGGTTCGAGATCGACGGCTGGGGCGCCGGATGGGCTCGGATCCTGCTGCGTGGGGGATGAGGCCAAGGAAGAGGCCAGTGCAGCCGGCGCGGAGCCGGGCACGTGCAGCGAGGCGGCAACCGCCCAGACGATGAAGGGCAAAGGCATACGGACGCGGTGAGAGTGACGCGTGGACGGAGAGAGAGAATCGCGGCGGGAAACGCTGAACGCCGAAGGCGGTTCACCGTTTTTCGGGCGACATTGCAAGCTTGTCGCGCGGCGCCGGTGAGTCCTCGATGGCCGCGATGCTGCGCCTCCTCCGGTCCGCCGGGCCTCCCATGCTCTTCCGCTTCAGCCTCTACGGCTTCCTCAAGAACCTCCGCTTCTTCGACGCGTTCCTCGTCCTCGCGCTTCGCGAGCGCGGGCTCGACTTCCTTGCGATCGGTACGCTGGTGGCGATCCGTGAGGTCACCGTACTCGTGCTGGAGGTCCCATCGGGCGCGCTCGCCGATGCGCTCGGCCGCAAGCGCTGCATGGTCGCGAGCATGGTGGGGTACATCGCGTCGGGCCTCCTGCTCGGTCTTTCCTCGAACGTCTGGCTGCTCGGGCTTGCGATGGTCGCGTACGGCTTCGGAGACGCGTTCCGGAGCGGCACCCACAAGGCGATGATCCTCGCGTGGCTTCGCCAGCAGGGCCGGCTCGACGAGCGCACACGGATCTATGGCTACACCCGCTCCTGGTCGCAGTTCGGCTCGGCGATCTCGGCGCTCGCGGGCGGCGGCCTGCTGCTCGCCGGCACGGGCTACCGTTCCATGTTCCTGGCGAGCTCCTTCGTCGCGACGCTGAACCTCATCAATCTCGCGACCTACCCGAACGAGCTCGACGGCGCGCGCCCCGCCAAGGGCCAGATGATCGGTGGCACCTACCGCCAGCTCATGGCCACGATCCGCTCGGTCGTGCGCCAGGGGAGCCTGCGAACGCTGCTCATCAGCGGCGTCGCGGTCCGCAGCGGCTACAAGGTCGCGAAGGACTACCTCCAGCCCGTGCTGCAGGCGCTCGCGCTCTCGGTTCCGCTCGCGCTGGACTGGGAGCCCGAGCAGCGGATCGGCGTCATCGTCGGCGTCGTCTCGGCGGCTCTCTTCCTGCTTTCGAGCTACGCCTCGCGCCAGGCGCATCGCTACGAGCGCCACTACGGCGACCCCGATCGCGGCGCGCGGGCGCTGATTCTCCAGCACGCCGTCGCGTTCGCCGTCCTCGGCGCAGCGCTGGCGCTGGGCCTCGTCTGGCCCGCGATCGCGCTCTTCATCGTGCTAGCGATAGGCCAGAACCTCTGGCGCCCGGTGCAGGTCGGTCGCCTCGGCCTCGCGGGTCCGGAGGATCAGATCGCGACGGTCCTGAGCATCGAATCGCAAATGGCGGCGTTCTTCGCGGCGTGCATGGCACCGGCCGTCGGCTGGCTGGTCGACCTCGTGGCCGATGGAAGGACCCCTGTCCCCCTGACGGCCCTTGCCCCGGTCGCGCTCCTGGGCCTGCCGCTTCTGGTGGGCCTCGGCCGTATGCGACCGCCGTCGCCGGGACGAGTAACTCCGTGAGCCAGTCGCCGGCCCGATCTAATGCACGTCCGCGTCGAACGCTACCGCCACCTGCATGCCGTGGAGCGGGTAGTCGATCTCGACGCGATGCACCTGGAAGTCCGCGGCATCCTGATTCAGCCCTTCGAAGACGTGCGCCATCATGGCGGGGTAGGGCGTGAACTCTCGGATGGAAAGGTCCCCGTCGGCCGGACCGAGCGATCGGATCGCCTGCACAAGGTCGAGCCGATCCACGTCTCGCGTTCGGTCGTTGACATCCGCTACCCCGTGAACCGACGTGTCGTAGAGCATGAGTTCAGGCACCGAACCCGGGTAGACGTTCCGGTGGACCATCACGTCCAGAATGAGCTTGCGCGACGGAATCGGAGCATCCGCGTAGACCCAGCCCCGTCGTCCTGAGCCACGCTTGACGGCCGCGGGCATCTCTCCCTGGTTGACCTCAGCGAGCAGTACGTCGACGGCGGACTCCGGCCCGTAGTCGTCGCTGGAGAGCGTGTACTGGAGCAGATCCCCCGTGCGGCGCGCCACGAAGTGGCCAGGTCGCGCCTGGCAGAACCCATCCAGTTCGCCGCCCATGCGGCCGCCGGCCAGGCCAGCCAGCGGCTTGCCGTTCAGGCCCATGGGGCGGCGAGCGACGTTCTCGGGCACGATCCTCCGCGTCGTCGCCTTGACCGGGACTCCGGGGCGAAGTCGTCGAAGTCCGAGGAGCCCAAGAACCCAGGTGACGTCCAGCCTCGTGGGATCCGTCGCCGGCTTCAGGATCACCGCCGACAGATCCAGATCCGCCGTGGAGCCGAGCAACTCGCTCATCGCCCGCCAGGCCGCCTGCTTGCGCCGAAGCTCGAACTCCTCGCGCACCTCGGGGGACCAGGCGGCAAGCAGGCTCGTGAGCGCGGAGCGATCGCCCCATTCCGTGGCCAGGAGACTTCGAAATTCCTCGATGACATCGAGGGCTGGCTGCGCGAGGGAATCCTCCAGTTCGAGGCGCCGGCGGCTGGCGCGCACGAAGCGGCGGAGCGGGTCGGGTCCCGGCAGGTGGTGGAGACGCGCGATCGAGTCTTCCCGGCGCAGGGCCTTCAGCACGCGACTCGCGAGCACCTTGTCGACGCCGATCGCCTCCGCCAGGCGCTGGGGGCCGAGGTCAGCGCCTCCAGCGGCATCGACCACCCGCCCCAGTTGCACCCCTAGCCGCTCGGAGAGGTCGCGCAGAGTGAGTTCCAGGTTGGCGGGCGTGGTGGGCTGGGAGGACATGGCAAGATCATGCCTGGAACTCACTGTGAAGTCACTACTTCTGCTGGTCGATGAGTTTCCCGGATACAAAAAGCGGAGTTTCCCGGACACGGTAGTGTCGGTATCCGGGAAACTCTGCCCGTCCATTCGCTTCGTCCTATCCTTCTTTCCACCTCTCGACCCCACATGCAACTCGCGAAACCTCTCTCCACTCTCGGCGTGCTTCTGTTCGTGTCTCCCGCCCTCGCCCAATCCCCCACGGTCGTGGGTTTCGATGGCGGCAGCGACGGTGGCTTCATCGGGAACGCGGTCTTCGAAGCGACGGGCGGCAACCCGGACGGGAATGCCCATCACGCCGCTCTGATCTTCTTCAACGAGCTTCGCACGGGCGGCATCGGTGAGCCGGTCAATCCGAACCTCATCGGCGACTACTCGGGCTTCGGTTCGGTCACGTTCGAGGTCGACATCAAGGTCGACTCGCTCACGGACTTCATCGGGAACGACATCGCGCGGCCCTTCGGTTTGAAATTGATCGACCGAGACATCACCGGCCCCAACGGGAGTTCCGGCGTCTACGTCGATCTCGCTGTCCTCTCCAGCTTCAACCAGCCCAATTGGACCCGCGTATCGGTGACCATCGACGATCCCACGTCCGCGGCGCTGCCCCCCGGCTGGATCGGCTTCGGGGACGACGACCCGACGACGTTCGAGCCGATTCTTCCCGCTGGCGCGACGTTCGCCTCGGTCCTGGCGAGCGTGGACGAAGTCCACCTCACCGGCGCCACACCCGGATTCTTCTTCAACGACGCCAACTTCGACATGCGGATCGACAACGTGACCTTCATCGTCACCGATCCGAGCCTCGGCACCGAGACCTGCTCGGGGGTGGCGAACTCCACGGGCGCTGGCGCGGACCTGTCGCTGTCCGGTAGCAACGTGGCGAGCGCGAATAACCTGACGGTGCAGGTCAACTCCCTGCCCTCGAACTCCCTCGGCTACGTGATCCACTCGCTGGGCAACGCTGTCGTGGCGAACCCCGGCGGCTCGGAGGGGAACCTCTGTCTCGCAGGTGCTTCCATCGGGCGATTCAACTCCCAGGTCCTCGACTCGGGCGCCGCGGGCGCAGTCTCGTTCAGCCCGGACCTGACGTCCCTGCCAGCTGTCGGTGGACCCGTGAGTGCGGTGGCAGGCGAGACCCGCTACTTCCAGCTCTGGTACCGAGACAACGTCGGCGGCGTCGCCACCTCGAACTTCTCGAGCGCCGACGGCATCACGTTTCAGTGAGCGGTCAGAGACTTTCTGGCCCCGGTCTCGCAGCTCGCTAGCAGCTTCCGCAGCCGCCGCTTCCGCAGAGCTTCGCTTCGATCGCTTTCGACGTCGGCGTGACCGACAGGCCCCCGAGTGCGGTACAGCGAAGCTCTCGCGCCATGTTCTCCGAGATCTCGCGGTGGGCGTCGAGCACCTCGTCCAGCGGGATGAGGTGGTCGTAGCCGGAGAGCGCCATGTTCGCGCTCGCGAGCGCGTTCGCCGCGCCCGCGATGTTGCGGCCGAGGCAAGGCGCCTCGACGCGGTTTCCCACCGGATCGCACACGAGTCCGAGGACGTTCTGGAAGGCGTGGCTGGCGGCCGAGAGCGACTGGGCCGCCGTCCCGCCCGCGAGCTCCACCAGCGCGGCGGCCGCCATGGCGGCGCCTGCGCCGGTCTCGGCCTGGCAGCCGCCGACCTCGGCGGCGAAGCTCGAGCGCGTGGCCGTGAAGACGCCGATGAGGCCGCCGGCGAGCATGGCGCGCAGCGTGGCGTCCTCGGGTGACTGGCGCGCCTCGGCGGCGGCGATGCACGTGCCGGCGAACGTGCCGCAGGAGCCCGCGGTCGGCGCGGCGACGAAGACACCCATGGAACTCTTCACCTCCATCAGCGCGGTGATGTAGAGGATCGCGCGGTTCAGCAGGCCGCCGTCGAGCAGTTCGCCGCGCTCCAGCTTCTCGGCGAACCGATGGCTCTGGCGCGGGAGGATGCGGTCATCGTACTCGGTCCCTGCGAGCCCGGCCGTGACGCCGCCGCGCATGATGCCGAGGAGGTGTCGCATCTGTTCCAGCACGGCCGCTTCGTCGATGTCGCCGCGCGCGCACTCGTACTCCAGCGCGAAGTCAGAGAGCTTCCGCGTCTTCGGGTCGGCGCGCTGGACCATCTCGCCCGCGTGAAGAAACGGGACGGAGAGGTTCGCGCGGGAGAGCACGGGCAGCACCGGCGCGACGCGGCGCACGCGCTGAACCCCCGGGATCGCGGCGATGACCGAATCGGCGAGGGGCTCGCGGCCGGTGAAGACGACGAGCGTGTCGGTCGCGGCGTGCGCGGATTCCAGTGAAGCTGCCACCTGTGATGCGTGCCGGTCTACGTCGAGCAGCGTGACCGTGCAGTCGCCGTGGAGCGAGACCCGCGCGCCGTCGATCTCCACGACCTCGATCATGCCGCCGCCGGTCGAGAGCGCCACGAGCCGCGTCGTGACGCCGTCCTTCTCCAGCGTCAGTCGATAGGTGTTCGGGTGCGGGTCGTTCAGCGTTTCGATGCGCATCTCCAGCTTCACGCCCGCGTCGTCGAGGGCCTGGCGCGAGCGACCGAGCCGCTCGTCGTCGGCGTCCCATCCGAGCAGGCCGCCGAAGAGCCCGATGTCCGAGCCCTGACTGTCGTGGGTCGTGGCCAGGGAGCCCTCGGTGTCGAACTGGATCAGCACCGAGTCGGGCTGGCCGCCGCAGAGGTCGCGAGCGATGCGCGCGATGCGCACGGAGGCGGCGGAGTGCGAGCTGGAGGGCCCGCGCATCACGGGGCCGAGGGCGTCGTTGAAGATGCTGGGCGGAAGCTGTGTGGCCATGGGGGGCATGGTACCTCGGCCACTGGCTACCATGGAGGGATGCAAAATCTCGCGCTGCGCTTCCTCATGGTGGTCTCCGTTTTAGCCCCGTGGGCGCCTGGCTGTTCTGGCGAGCCACAGATCGATGCGAAGAAGGTCGAGGCCGCGCGGTCGGAGCTGCTGGAGCAGGTCAAGGCCGGGAAGGCCCGATGGGGCTGGGGTGGCGATCCAGCGCAGGAAGGCCGGGAGCGAGCCGCGCTGGAAGCGGTCCTCGCGCCCGCGATCGACGCAACCAGCGAGGCCAATGTCGAGGATACCTGGTACGACGAGCCGGGCGGTCATGAAGGCGGTTGGACGACCACGCGGATCATGGAGGCGATCGAGCGGCGCTCCCTCGCACACGGCGTCCACTTGCAGCGAGGCGAGCACGAGGCATTCTTCGAGGGGCTGGAGGCGACTCAGGGACTGGCGGCAACGCTGTTGCTATTGGAGGACAGTCTTCCTTCCATGACGGGCTTCTTCGCGCTGAGGGTGCGCTGGATCGGCGACGAACTCGGTCGCGAAGAGCGCCAGGTTCCCTGGACGCGGGCCGACGCTCTTCGACTGAAGGCTTTTCTGGGCAGTGCCCTGGAGGCGCTGGAGCCGGACGCGCGCCCTCTGCGCTTCACCTTCTGGGATCTGATCGGGACGGGCCTTCAGGAAGAGTCCGCGGAAGGCCCGGAAGCCCAGGCAGCGGCCGTACTTCTCGGCCAGGAGTTTGCCTCGCGGGAAGCGGATCTGATGAGGAAGCTGGAAGGGCTTCTCGACCTCCCCAGCGTCACCGCGATGAAGGCAGCGCGCGCGCTGGCCGAGGGGGAAGACGGGCAGATGCTTGACTACTGGTTCTGGTCGTCCGTGCAAGGCTATCTCCACGCGATGATGTCCGCGCGCAGCGAGATCGAGACGCTGCGGCTGGCCCTGGAGGTTTCCCTGACGGGCGAGCCTGCGACGGCGAAGTCCTCCCACGGTCACGGGATCCGCGCGGAGGTGATGCGGGACTTCGTGGAGGCCCGGGAAGAAAAGCCTGAGGGCGAAGAGGAGTGGAGGGTGCGAGTGCCTCTCGTCCAGGTCCAGTAGGGGCCGGACGCGCCGCTATCGAAGGGCTAGTTCCACGCACGTGATCTCGCCAGCGCGGATCTGAACGGCGGTTTCCGCGGGCTCATATCCGGGAATCTCGGCGCGCAAGGAGTAGTTGCCAGGCGGAACGATGGTGTGAGAAAGGCACTCTGTGCCGGGCAGGACGACACGGTATCGATACGTGAAATCCAGCGCAGGCCCATGGAAGTCGACGCCGTACTTCGTTCCATCCGTCGTTCCCACGAGTTCGACGTGGCCGGCTCCAGGTCCGTGCAGTGCCGCGGCGAACGCGTTGGATGCATGTCTCTCCAGGGAGAGCGCCTCGGCGGTCAGCGGCTCCTCGGGTAGCTCCTGAATGGGAAGGGCCAGTCGCACTCGGCCGCCTTCCAAGAGCACGACCTCGACGTCCAGCTCTTCGTCGGCCGCGAGTTCGAACTCGGTCACGCCAGGACCGTAGGGAGCGAGGAACGGTTGCCAACCGCTGGTACAGAAGGGCACGTTGGGGTCGCTGGTGGCCTGCGCGCGATACCTGCCCGGCGGCAGCGTCGCCCGGAGCCACGGGGTTCTGTGAAACCTGTCTGTGGACGCCGCCAGTTCTCCGTCGGCCACGCGCTCGATCCAGGCACGGTTGTCCCTGCGATAGGGCTCACCATGGGGATCCAGAACCGTGACGGTCACCCAACCTGCCGGGCCCTCGAAGTCCTGCGCCTCCCAATCGGGCGGGCGTTCCTCCTTAGAACTAGGAGCCCTCGACAGATGGAACGGCCACGGACCAGAAGAAGAAGGTGCGGCCTGACCCTGCGCGACGAGCGGGTGAAGCGGCGGCTCGTTCGAGGGGCCGCGCCGGAGTGGCAACGTGCTGGCCTCCTCGGCGCATCCTGCAAGGAGAGCTCCGAGGAAGGCTGAAAGGAGGAGCGCACTCGATCCATCCATGGCACGGGACACAGTCGAGGTCATGAACTCGCTATCCCTTGGGCAGAGCATGGTCACGGCCAAAACCTGGAAGAAGCTCGACCCACGGGAGACGCGGGCGGGATCAGGACGACGGGTGATTTCCTGTGGATTTAGTGAGGTCTCTCCCTGAACTCGAATCACATGATGGGCGAGGTCGCGCCGTCCACATGAGTTCCATCCGTTCAGACGATATCAGCCGGCTCGTTCGCGAGCACGGGCCGTTCATGGAGCGGCTGGCGGGTGCGCTGACGGCCAGCGCAGCGGACGCGGAAGACCTGCTGCATGACACCTGGGTCGAAGCGATACGGCACGGCGTGGGCACGATGCGGAGCGAGCGAGGCTGGCTGACGACGACCATGAGGCGGCGGGCGGGGGCTCTTCGCCGCAAGCTCCGCCCGAATACGGGGCTGCTTGGAAAGGGGGAGGCTGCTGACCTCGAGGCACCCGCAGAGCTGGCGCCAGCTGCGGTCGCGCAACGAATGGAGGCCGAGCGGCTGATCGGGGATGCACTCGGTGCTCTTGAGGAGCCTCATCGCACGGCCATCTACTTGCGCTACCGCAAGGACTGGACGCCGACGCAGATCGCCGCCGAGACGGGCGCCCCCGTGAAGACGGTCAAGACGCAGCTTTACCGGGGGCTCGAACTACTGCGTCGAGACCTCGACGCGATGGTGGCCGCACCCGATGAACGGAATCCCAGGGGCCGATGGATGGCCCTGGTCGCTCCTGTGGGAGCGGGGGCGCGCCGCGTCTCGGCCACCGCGGCCGCAGCTCCCCCCTGGCTCGCTGCATTCGTCATGAAGAAGGTCCTGTTGGCTGCGTCTTTGATTCTGATCCTGGCCTCTGCAGTCTGGCTCGTTAGATCGGAGCAGGTGGTGCCCGCTGGCTCCGAGGTCTCTGTATCCGCTTCGACAGAGCTGAGCGCCCGATCGCACGCTCCAGTCGCCGCCGAGGTGGATCCGCTCGGGCGAGAAGCCGTCGTGGATCGCGTGGGGAATGGCGAGTCGGCGGCACCGCTGCCTCTGGAGTCCGCATCCATCGTGGTGTCGGTCGTGACGCCGGAAGGAGATTCCGCGCGGATGGGGTCCGTGGTGGTCGAGCGCGAGACCGGGGACGGGCTCAGGCAGATACGCCGAATCGAGCCGGTGAACGACGTCGGTGTCGCCCGGTTCGTGGACGTCGTTCCGGGGACCTATGAGATCCTGGACGCGATCACGATGGCGCGCGAGCGAGCGACGGTCGAGCCAGGGGCCGAGGTGGTGGTCACGATCCACCGGCGCAGCGACATGCTCTCCCGCGTTCGTGGTCAGGTGTTGGATCCGGAAGGGCAGTCTGTGCCTGGTGCCACCGTGTGGGGGAGGCGGACCGGTCCACTCCTGCCGGTCGGAGTGACCGACGACGAGGGCCGCTTCGAGGTGCAGGCGCACGAGAATGGAGAGCTCCAGGCGAGCGTTCCGAACCGGCTTCCGTCGGACGCGGTCAGAGTCAGCGCATTGGATGGAGACAGCGTCGATGGGAGAAGCTGCACGCTCGTCCTCGGGGAGACATCCGCTCGTCTTCGCGGCGTCGTCGTCGATATGGCTGGTGATCCAGTAGCAGGCGCGTTGGTCACGGCGGGGCCACTGGAAAGGAGGTGGCTCTCCGAGACGAGCCATTCGGCTCAGCCTGTGACCGTGCTAACGGACGAGATCGGTCGATTCGAATACGGCCAGGGGTTGCCGGAGGGGGATTGGCGCGTGGGGGCGGTCACTCCGGATGGGCGTGGCATGGTCCAGGTGGTTCACTTCGGCAGCGTGGACCTGGAGTTGCGCCTGGTGATTCAGCCTGGCACGACGTTCGAGGGAACGGTGCTGCGCGTCGACGGATCACCGGCTATCGGGGGCTACGTAGCGGTTCGCCCACTGAGGAAGTACCCAGAATTTGGCTTCGGTGTTCTGGGAACGGATCACCACGCCAGAGTGGACGCTGCGGGCCACTATCGACTCGAGGGTGTGCTCGGCTTCGAGCTGGACTTGCTCGCCGGAACGGCCTACGGAGAAGCGCGGCAGCGCAAGAGGGTGCAGGTCTTGTCGCTCGCTCCGGGTGATGTCCGACTGCTGGACTTTCAGCTCAGCGATCAGCCGTTGATCGCGGGCGTCGTCGTCGACAAGGAGGGCCTGCCCATCCCCGATGTCGTGATCAGAGCGCACCGGTCGATCGGCGGTAACTATGGAGATTTCATCGCTACGGACTCCGCGGGACGCTTCCAGCTGACGGCAATGGAATCTCGAGCGGACGGAGCCGATCGGTGGGAGATCAAGGCCGAAGCCCGTTCGCAAGGCGCTACCCAGGTGCTCGGCGAAGTGGTGGGAGTGCGCTTTGGAGCGGAAGATGTCAGGATCGTCGCCACGAGGCCGGTGCCAGAAGACGCTTTCGTCACCGGACGTGTCGTGGTTCTGGGAGAGGAGATTCCAGCCAAGGTGGACTTCGTGATCTGGCGTGAGGAAGACGACTCGCGCAAGACTCGAACGGGCAGTTTCATCGAGGTCGATAGGCGCACCGGAGCCTTCCATCACGGACCCGTGGCTGCAGGCACCTACCGAATCACCGCAGGCCAGGGCGACCTGCAGTTCGGGATCATCGAGGGCATCGTGGTGGGAGCTGGTGAGACCGTCTTGGCGCCCGATCTTGTGATCGATTGATCGCCTGCTCCTGAGCACCTCACATGGTGCCGCCTGCTCGGCGCTTCGCGTCGGCGGCGTTCGCGGCCTCTTCCGCCTCGGCGCGCTCGATGGCCTCGACGGATCGGGTGAAGTCGAAGTGGATGTCGGCCTTGTGCACGCGCGCCCTTGGATTCGCCGCGTCCGATGCGAGTCCTGCGGCTCCGCCGAACAGTACGTTGCCCGCGGCCCAGCGCGAGGTGTCGGGCACGCTCGGGATGACGCGGATGTCGCCAGGGTGATCCTCGTGAGTCGCCGTGAGCTCAACCTCCGTTCCGTTGGGCAGGACGAGCTGGCAAGGGGTCGTTGCCTCAAGCCCCGTCGAGCTCGTCACGACGGCCCCACTCGGCGTCGAGGTGACCTCGATCGTGGAGGTTTCGCCCACCATCATGGAGGCGCAGGAGGTGAGTGAAACGGTCGCGAGCGCGAGCGATGTGGAAAGATAGGGAAGGATCTTCATTCGCAGAAACTAGACCCATCCGCGCGTGGGCGTCAAGCCCTTACCATGGTCGGCCCTTCCATGGCCAAGCGCAGAATCGAAGTCAAGATCAAGACCTACGGCATCCACTCCCACTGGGAGCCGGAAACGAAGGAGCTGCCGCGCGTCAGGGAATTCACCACCCGCGTGCCGGCCTTCGTCGGGATCGAGTTCGGCTTCGTCGCGAACGTGAAGGGCGCGAAGAACCAGAAGCTGACCTACTGCATCGAGCACCCCGGGATCCTCGACGCCGCGGGCCAGCCGCGGCCGCCCTTCGACGGCGTCGTTCACGTGCAGACGCAGGACTGGGACTTCTACCTTGGCGACACGATCTGGGAGCCGGTGGCCGACAAGCTCGGGCCGTGGCGGATGTGGCTGGCGCTGGGCGGCAAGGTGGTGGCCGAGAAGACGTTCGAGCTCTTCTGATCAAGAGCTCAGCGCACGAGCGGCGCCGCGGCCTGGGGCAGCTTGAGGTCGATTCGGTGGGAGCCGGGACCGATCATCGAGTCCACGGACCCCTCGTCGTGTTCAGGGCCCTTGGCCGAGAATGTGGCGGGGCCAGCGGGCATGTGAAGGAGGATGATCCCATCTTCGTCCATACTCGACACCGCGTCTTCCGTGCGAGCCGCGCCGCCGCGGGACCAGCGAAGCGTGGCGTCTCTGACGGGCTCGTCGCTCGTGTCGTCGACGATCCGTACGTGCACGGGGAAGAGCCGGGGGACAACGATCTTCAGTGTCTCTACATCGGTGTGGGGGATCTCGAGCACCGTCTCGTACTGAAAGGGCTCGACCAGGAATCGATAGGGACCGGGCGTCAGCTCGTTGGCGTTCCATGCAAGCGCACCAGAGCGCTCTGACATCGCAGCACGTTCGATGGACTTGACATCGCTGCTCAGGAGCGTGGGGCCGGGGTCCGGGCGAAGGCTCAAGCGTAGGTCCATCTCGCGTTGGTCTGCTGGAACGAGGAGGGAGCCTTGAACACGAACGACTTCTGGCGAGGGGATCCCCGCGATCTCCACGAGAGCCGTGGTCTTCTCGCCGCTCTTCACCCGCACCTGGCATGCGCCCAGCACCGTGCATTCCTCCTGCAGCGTGCCCACCTCGATACGAACCTCGTAGTCTCCTTCTGCAATCCCGCTGAAGCCCTGCCGGCCGCCGTCATTGATGCGGGCGGAGGTTGTCAGTTGCCAGGTCGGCACCTGATAGACCCGGATATGAATCTCGAACAAGGCGCTTCCCAGCGCATCCATGGGGCCCACGGTCTGAACGTCCAGCGAACCCGCTCGCTCGAGGGCGATGAGTGACTCACCGCCGGTCTCATGGTCCACCTGCAAGAAGCCCCAGGCGTGATCGTCCGCCTTCACCCAGTACGACCTCACGCCTCGTTCCCAGGGAAGGCGGATCGGAGAGGCCTTGTCCCTCACGAGGAAGGACGAAGAGTTGTGTGGTCCGGGGCCCCTCGCCTCCGGGCCCGCATGGCTGGGAAGCTTCGGCATGACGTTCACATGTCCAAGGTCCTCGCCGGTCCGAGCATCCACGACCCGCAGTGTGGTCTCCGGCAGAAAGCGACCGTGCAGGACGAGAGGGACATCGGGATCGAACTCGAACTCGGACACCTCCAGCGCGATGGGGCGATTCCCCTCGTCCGTGGAGGCTGTGGCGCTCTCGACGAGAAGCCGTCCCTCGCTCCAACCGTCCAGGGGGAAGCAGCCATTCTGTACGGAGACGGCGACCACCTCGCTCTCACCCGTGGAGCTCAAGGCCCGAAGCCGCAGCTCGCCGCTCTCCCCACGGAGCTCGCCGAGAAGCGGATCGTCGATGATCCATCGACCCTCAAGGTGCTCGTCGGTGGCCTGGGTTTCGACCTCGGGTTCAGGTGCTGGCGTGGCGCTCGCAAGTGCTTCCTCTGGCTCTGAGTCCACCCTTTGTCTTGCAAGCGCCGGCGGCAAGGGAAGCACCAGATCCGGCTCACGTTCCCCTTCGATCTCGATCGGATCCACCGCGACAGAGACCACGGTGTCGCTCGGCGGAACAGGATCACCAGGCCTTGCGAGCCTCCATCCCCACGAGGTCAACGCCACCAGGATCACCACCACGATCGACACATTCTTCATCATCCAGGCTCCAGCGAACATCGTGGCGGGTGTCGTTCCCTTCGCGGGGATCAGCGGAACCAGCGCCGCCATCCACTGCGACGTGTCCCCGCCGTGCTTGCGCTCGAGGCCTTCCCTGAGTCGCTTCAGGCCGCGGTCCAGACGGCCGTTGACGGTGGAAAGCGGGACACCCTCGCGCGCGGCGATCTCGCGTGGGGCGAGCCCATCCACGTGACGAGCGATGAGCGTTCTCCGGAACGGTTCCTCGATGGCCAGCAGGCAGCCGATCAGAATCTCCTGGGCCTCCAGGCGCGCGGCCGTCTCCGCAGCGGCCGGCAGCGCCTCGCTGCGCGACGCGGCCTCTTCTCGAATCCGTCGTCGAGCGCGGTCCCGGCGCTCCCCCGCCGACAGGTTCCGAATGGCGCCCGCGAGCCATGCGCGCGGCGAGGCCATCTTCGCGGATCGCTGCAGCGCCGTGAGCCACGCGTCCTGGACCACGTCCTCGGCCAGGTGAGTGTCGCCGACGAGTCGGCACGCGAGTGCCTGTGCCCAGCGCGTGGACTCGGCCAGATCGGCGAGTTCCTGGTGCCGGCGCTTGGAATCATTCATGGTCATCACGGCACGTCGTCGCCGCCCGGAGATCCGACCCTGGAAAGTGGCGGATTTCGTCGACGCGAGGAAGAGCCTACGATGATGCCATGAACGGAGCAGCCTCCGCGGATCGAGTGACTCGCCGCCGAATCCGACAGCGACGCGCGGCCTTCGTGGTCGCAGCGATCGTGGCGCCGCTGGCCGTCCTGGCCCTCTATAGCTGCCTTCCACTGGTCGGCGTGCCATGGGCTGAACCGTTCGTCGACTTCTACCGGGAGCACTGGCTCAGGTTGGCGTGCTACGGCTTGTTCGCCAACGTCGCTTCGTACCCCGTGGCGTTTTGGGTGCTCGGCGGGGATGACCCTTCGAAGCTCGAGGATCCCGCCAGCCCTGGCGTACTGGCCTGGGTGTCGGCGGGGGCGGCGACCCTTTCCTGGGTGGTCTTGATGGCATTGATGTTGGGCATAGCGTGAGGTCGCGCCGAGTCGCCGCTCGGCCATCCCACGCTGCCTTCGATCAGAATTCGAAGAGTGCTTCCTCTTCGGATTCGTCCAGCTCGAATCGGGTGGTCGAGCTGACCTCAGCGCCGCCCACCATGGCGCGAACGGTGATTCGATAGGTTCCCGGGAGCAGGGTGTCGAACGTGGTGTAGCCAGCGATGAGTGGCCGGACGAGCTGTCCCTCGGCCTTACATTCCTCGATCTCCACCGTGGCGGCGACCGGCGTGTTCGTGCCGCGTAGAACGGCGCGGACGGTGAGGCAGGCGGTGACTTCGCTGCCGAAGTGGACGGTGCGATCCTCGTCGAGGTCCACGACGGTCGAGGCGATCTTCTGGGAAAGTTCGTCCACCCAGGAAACGGTGATAGGCGCTTCGTGGGTCAGTCCGGCAACGCGGATGGGCGACGTTCCATCCGGCAGGATCCAGACTCTCTGCAGTCCTTCACCGAAGCGACCAATCTGGATACCGAGGGGATGCTGGATCGAGGGGACGCGCCATTCGATTGGAACGGGTGCGCTTGCTTCGTCATCGAGTACCGTCGCTGGCTGGAACAGAGTGTGCTCGCTTTCCAGCATGATCTCGGTACCAACGGCAGAAGCGTCGGACTCGAATAGGATGTTCAGGCATGGCGCTCGGGGAACCTCGACGACAATGGCCTCGCCCGGTGGCGCTCCAGCGATTCGACTGGGCGGAATCTGTGCCAGCGAATGAGACTCGCCCTGAACCCAGATGGCCTCTTGCGAATCGACGATCACGGACGCAACGCCATCTGGCCCGGTGCATCCTCTTGATCTTCTTGTGGTGACCGCAGCTCGTACCGGAGTGCTGCTGCCAGCGGAATCGCGCTCGATCACGTGGATCGTCACCTCTTGCGGGCGTGGGATCTCGATGGTCCCGAGGCTGGGTTCCTCCAGCACAGAGGCCATGGAGATCGTCAGGGATGCGGTTTCTTGGGTCGGTTCATCTCTAACGGATAGCACATACTCGCCCCGGTTAACGGCAAAGTTCTTCCCGTCGCGGTAGGCGCCGCGAGTCGTCGCTGAGAAGCTAAAGCTGCCATCGGCATCGATGTTGGCCCTGTATACGCCGTCAACGTAGCCAGGTGAGCGTCGAAAAATGGTGAGCCGACCGCGAAGCGGCGTCTTGTCGTCATCCCATACGAACCGCCCCTCGGCGACGAGGGGTTCTTCCAGTAGCGCAAGCTGCCAGTCCGCTCCCGCCCGAGGATCGAAGCAGTCCTGCGGAACGATGAGGACACTGGCGTTGTCCGCAAGCTCCATGGGGGCTGTCACACTCTTTCCGAGGAGCCAGTCCGGGAGAGTGATTCTCATCGGTCCAGGGGCAGGGGTCTCCGTGATCTTCAGTACGCCGCTGGCGGAGCTCACGAGATCTCTGGCAACTCGCACTGACTGGAGCGGCTTCCAGAAACTCTCGAGTGACCGAAGAGCCAGTCCTTCCATGATCGTTGTCCGGTCGGCCTGTGTCCCGTCGAAGAAGCATGTAGCTCGGTCCAGCGGCTCGTCTCCGAGTATGAGCTGGAGGCTCAGCGTGCGCGCCCGACGGAGCGTGATCAACGTCTCGGAAGTGCCATCGGGCGCGGCCACCGAGGCTTCGACCTCCAGGAAACCTGGAGCGGCGAGCGTGGCCACGCCGCCCATTGCGCTCGGGCGCGGGGCTCGTCCCGAGCTGTCGAATTCGAGCGGTGCGATATCGCGCTCCGAGTCGATCCATACTCCAGCGACCTTCGGGACCGCGTCGCCGCGCTCGTCCACGACTCGAAGGTAGTCGATCGGTGCCGAAGCGTGATCTTCATCGTCCAACAGGCCCTTTCGGTCCCGAGAGCCGTCTGCGAGCGCCAAGACCTCCGCGTCCTTGGCGGCCGCTGGTCGGACCGCCTGGAGTGCCGCTGTCTCTGATCGCGCTATCGTCAGCACCGGCGATAGCTCTCCTGTCCGATGCGGGCCGATCCACCAGGCTGCGGCGGTGAGCAAGACGAGGGCGAGGGCGATGACAGGCTTCCACATGACGGTAAGGGTGGCGAGGGGAACCAGGGTGGCGAAGGCGGGAGTCGAAGCGCTCCAGCGGCCGCTCCCGGCGAAGGCGAGCGCCGGCAGCCACTGACTCCAGCGCGGATCCTCCTCGTTCAATCGCTTCCGCAGTCGAGTCAGCGCGCGCCTCCTGCGCTGGCGCAGGGTTCCTTCCGGAACGCCGGTTCGGCGGGCGAGTTCTGCCGTGTCGAGGCCCTCGAAGAAGTACGCGACGATCGCTTCTCGATCCGCCTCGTCCATCGCATCGATCACGTCCATCAGCTGGCGATGCAGCACCAGCCGGTCCTCCGGAAGGTCCTCCGATTCCGAAGCGGAGCGGTCTTTGAACCAGAGCGCCTCGGAGTCCCTCGCACCTCGCTCGCGCCTCAAGAGCTTCGAAGCGCGGCGTCGCGCCACCGTGCCGAGCCATCCCCGCAGCCGCGGTCCTTCGAGTTCAGGGCGCTGCCGCACGGCGTCGACCCAGACGTCCTGGCTCAGGTCGTCCGCCAGCGCCTCCTCGCGGACGAGCGCTCGGCAGACTCGCCTCAGCCAGCCGAGCTCCGCGATCCACGCGGCTTCGCTGGCCCTTTCGCTGGCCCTCGATGTTCGATGAGGATGGTCCATGCACTCCCGGTGCCGCGGCGGGTTCACCACGGTACAGGAAACGCTGGAAAGGTCATCGAAAGCGGCCTGCCGGCCGACCTCCTCGCTATTCCTCGTACGAACGATCGTTCGGGAACGCCGGGCCCTTCTTCTTGGACTCCAGCCTGCGGCCCTTGTTCTTCGTGGGCCGCTTCTGGTCCTGGGGCTTGCCTTCCTTCTTGATCGCCAGCGCCGCCTTCGGAGGATTCGCCGGGATCAGGCACTGGGGGCCCGAGCCGATGAGGTCGCGGCGCCCCGCCTCGATCAGCGCCTTGTGGACCGTGAAGTAGTTCTCCGGTGCGAAGAACTGCATGAGCGCGCGCTGGACCTTGCGGTCGCGCAGCTTCTTCACGGTGTCGACCGGCTCCATCGTCATCGGGTCGAGGCCCGTGTGGTACATGCACGTGGCGATGTCCATCGGAGCGGGGATGAAGTCCTGGACCTGGCGCGGCTTGTAGCCCGACGCCTTTAGGTACTCCGCCAGCTCGATCATCTCCGCCACGCCCGATCCCGGGTGGGACGCGATGTAGTAGGGGACGAGGTACTGCTCCTTGCCCGCGCGCTCCGAGGCCGCCTGGAAACGCTCGGCGAAGTGGTCGAAGGTGTTCGTCGCCGGCTTCTTCATGTTCGCCAGGACCTTGTCCGAGGCGTGCTCGGGCGCGACCTTCAGGTGCCCGCCGACGTGGTGCCGCGCGAGGTCCTCCAGGTACTCGTCGTCGAAGCGCGCGAGGTCCATGCGAATGCCGCTCGCGATGTGGACCTTCTTGATGCCCGGCGTCTCGCGCGCCTTCTTCATCAGCGACTTCGTCGGGTCGTGGCTCGTGTCCAGGAGCTTGCAGACCGTGGGGTGCACGCAGGACGCGCGCCGGCAGATCGCCTCGACCTCGGGCTTCGTGCACCGCATCCGGTACATGTTCGCTGTCGGCCCGCCGAGGTCCGAGATCGTCCCCTTGAACTGCGGGTCCTTCGCCATCGTCTCGACCTCGCGCAGGATCGACTCCTCGCTGCGGCTCTGGATGGCGTTGCCCTGGTGCATCGTGATCGAGCAGAACGTGCAGCCGCCGAAGCAGCCGCGCATGATCGTCACGGAGTCGCGGATCATCTGATCGGCGGGGATCGGCTTGCGGTACGTCGGGTGGCTCATGCGCGTGTACGGCAGGTCGTACAGGCGGTCGAGCTCCTTCGTCTCGTGGGCCAGGGCGGGCGGATTCACCACGAGCGTCCGGTCGCCGTGCTTCTGGATCAGGCGCGCGCCGTTCTGGGGATTCGTCTCCTGGTGGAGGATCCGGGTCATGGTCGCGAAGGCGATCTTGTCCTCCTTGACCTCCTCGAACGAGGGGAGCTCCAGCGTCTTCGTGACCGGCTTGCCGATGGGCCGCTCGAAGGCATGCTCGGGCAGCTCGTCCTTCTTGCCCAGAAGGTACGCGACGCCCCGGAGGTCGCGGCAGTCGCGGATCGTCTTCCCCTCGGCCAGCCGCCGCGCGATCTCGATGATCTGCGCTTCGCCCATGCCGAAGCCGCAGAGGTCCGCCTTGCTCGTGACCATCATCGAGGGCTTGACCGTCTCCGACCAGTAGTCGAAGTGCGCGATGCGGCGCAATGACGCCTCCACTCCGCCGATGACGACGGGGACGTCCGAGAACGCCTCGCGGCAGCGCTGGGAGTACACCGCCGTCGCCCGGTCCGGCCGCAGGCCAATCTCGCCGCCGGGTGAGTAGGCGTCCTGGTTGCGACGCTTCTTGTTGGCGGTGTAGTGGTTGATCATCGAGTCCATGTTCCCGCCGCTGACGGCGTAGAACAGGCGCGGCTTGCCCATGGCGAGCCAGGCGTCCGCGTTCTTCCAGTCCGGCTGGCAGAGCAGCGCGACCTTGTAGCCCTCGGCCTGGAGGACCCGGCCGAGGAGGGCGTTGGCGAACGACGGGTGATCGACGTAGGCGTCCCCCGAGACGAAGACGATGTCAGGCTGGTCCCAACCGAGCGCCTGGATCTCGGACGGGGAGATCGGTAGGAAATCGAGGTGGGTCATGGCGGGGGATTGTCGTCCGCGCCTCGGCCCGGCACAACCCGCGTATGGGGTCTCCGCTCAGACGGATCGCCTGGCGCGCACGAAGGGCTCGGCCGCCGCCTCCGCTTCTTTGGTCGCATGGGCGGGAGGCAAGGACTGGACGAGACGCGGGGATTCGACTCTGGTCCCAGCGCCCCGCCGTTTCATCCTGGCTGCAGCGCTTCTGGCCCGCAGATTCTGCTGAAGATTCTTTTTCCGTAGGTTCTGCCATCAGTCGCGGTAGCGCGGGCGTCCTTCCCAGGAGCCCATCCCCTCCATGCCGAATCCACGTCCTGATCCCGACGCCCTGCTGGCCTTTGCGCCCGGCCTCCAGAGCCTGGCCGCGAGCCTCGTGGGCCCGGAACACGCCGAGGATCTTCTCCAGGACACCTGGGTTCGGGCGCTGGAGCGGCCGCCGGCCGCTCAGCAGCCGCTGGGGCCCTGGCTGGTACGCGTTCTCTCCAACCTGGCCATCAGCTCCCACCGAAGGCGCGCGAGGCAGGAGGACCAGCAGTGGATCCTGCTGGAGGCCTCGGTCGATACGCTGCGGTGTCCTTCTCCAGAGGAACGAAGCGTCGAGTTCGAAGCCGCCGAGCGGCTGATGCGCGCGGTCGACAAGCTCGACGATCTGCCCCGGACCATCATCTCCCTTCGCTACCTGCGCGGGCTGCCCTCCGGTCGCATCGGCACGCTTCTGGACCTGCCCGCGTCCACCGTTCGCTGGCATCTTCAAAACGCCATCGCAGCGATGCGGGTCTCCTTGGCGAAAGAGGCGCGTGATCATTCGGAGGGCTGGGTCGCTTGCCTCCTGCCGCTCGTCCGCTTGGCCGATCGCTCCTCTCGCGCCAAGGCCGGAGCGAGCGCAGCGATCTGGCCAGCGATGGGACCGGTGATCCTCGCTTCCGTCATGGCCTCGCTCATCGGCATTCTGGCAAGCGTGTTCAGCGGACGACCCGCACCGGAAGCCCTGGCGCGACTGAGCGGAGGTCCTCTCGCGCAGAACCGGGCGGGGCCAAGCCAGGAGGTGAAACCCATCGAGGGCGCGTCGCTCGCGGCGATCAGTCCACTGGCTTCTTCCCGTGAGATCGCCCTCGCACCCGAGGGATTCCGTGGGGAGGCTGCGGTGCCCTTGGCTCCCGGGGGCAGCTCCGATGCCCATGCCTGGACGGTCCCTGGCTGGAACGACCCGGATCCCGAAGTCGTGGAACTGCAGATCTGCTTCCGTATCACGGATCCAGATCACGCGCCGCTCTCAGGTGCCGAAGTGTCGTTCCGCGGTGCTCGCGGCGGTGTTTCCGTTTCGGACGCGGACGGCCGGCTCGAGCTTCGCCTGCGGGCTCCTCGCTCTGCGCTGGGACTCGCCGATGGAGACGGCGCGATCCAGCTGGAAGCGCCCGGGTACGCTTCGCGGCGGATGACGTTGCCCCACTGGCTGGGGTCGGACATGGCGCTGGGGAACTGGACGCTCGTCAAGTCGCGCAGCCTCGGCGGCGTGGTCGTGGATGCCGATGGCCAGCCCATCCCCGGCGCATCCTTGCGCTCCGGACAGGTGGGGGACCCACTGGGTCCGGTGTCCGCGACGACCGACGGCAAGGGCTGTTTCACGCTCGACGACGTCGCTCGGAGCGAGGTGAACGTGGCGGCGCACGCGGATGGCTTCGTCTCCGGGTCGATACGCGTCGAGGCGGACGATACGGGTGATCTGAAGCTTCGTCTCGAACGCGAGGTGGACGTCCCGACGCTCGCCGTTCTCGTCCTGGACCCGGCTGGTTCGTCCGTGCCTCACGCCATCGTCTCGCTGTGTGGCCCGGGGGAGGAACAGCGCTTCTTCCTCGCCGACAAGAACGGTGAGCTGCGCGTACCACTGCCCGGATGGACGCAGTCAGCGGGCTCCGTGGGCGATGTGATCGCCCACGACGCGGTGCTCGAATTCGCCCCCGCGTTCCATGCCTCGCTCTCCCTCGATGGCCAGCGGCGAACCCTGCAGCTCGACGTCGGGCGCGCGATGACGTTCTGCGTCGAGGGCCCTGGCGGCGCGCCTGTGGATGGATTCCAGTGGTTTCAGCCCGAGTCGATCCAGCATCCCTCCCGGATCGTTCGGAGCGGCGAGGTCACCGGTTCGCATGAGCTGGTGATGGCCATCGCCGCTGGAGATTCCGCTGGCCATTCCGAGTCGGGCCTCATCGTATTCGCGGAGGGCTTCGCGCCCGAGAGGCTCGCGTTCTGCGACGTGAAACCGAAAAGCGCACGGGTCAAGGTCGCTCTGTGCCCTCTGGAGATGATGGACGTTCAGGTACTTCATGGTGGCAAGCCCGTGCCGAACGCCACCGTCGCCATCGTGCGGACGAACGCATCGCCGACGGGACTGGCGCAACCAGCGACGGAAGCGAAGCGACCGCAGGAGAGAACGCTGACGACGGACGAGCAGGGGCGCTTCTCCGTGCCTCGAACGGCCTTCCTCGCGTTCACGCTGCGGATCTCCGCGGACGGTCTCGCGCCCTGGCTCTACCAGCATCCAGGGCTCGGCCTACCTATCGATCTGGACACCGTGCAGATGAAGCCCGGTGGAACGCTCGTGGGCGTCGCTCCGCGCCGGAGCGAAGGCGAGGAAGCGTCCGGGAAGCCGACGCTCCTCACGCTGGTGGCCACGAACGCGGCGGGGGAGTCGCAGCAGGTGGACGTGACCCCCGGCTCGACCTTTCAGCTCTACGGGCTCTCGGCTGGCCGATGGATTCTACGGTGGCCGTCTGGCAGCGCGGCCGTCGGCAGGTCCGAGCCGTCGCCAGAAGAGATCGAGGTGGAGATCTTCGCGGATCGTCTGTCGTTCATCGGCGACGGCGCGTCGCACCCCTGGGGCCCCTCCTCCTCCGCGCTCTGGAAATAGCCGCGATTCCGCCGACACCTCGGCGCCGCCGGGCGTTCTTCCTGACAGACGTCGAAGTCGTCCACTGGGGCACGACCAGTATGGGCGCCTACCGATGCGCTCGCGTCACCAGAAATCAGGTGCGCGATCGCAGAGGGGGCGTGGCCACTCTTGGAAGGAGGGGTCGGGTCCGGGACACAGGTACGCTTTGGCAGCTACAGAGAAGGGGCGGGGAGCACGGGCTCTCCGCCCATTGTTCCTGCTTTCCGACTCCCTACCATGGGCTCCCTACCTCGGACGTCGTCGCTGACCGCGGCCGCCGCGGCGCTCGGGCACGAGACCGAGGAACGGCATCACCCACGATGAGCCTACCGAGATCACGATCGAGACGAGGCTGAGCTGGCTCGCCCGCGACAGCGAAAGCCGCATGCGCGCACCCAGCGCTTCGATCTCGTCGGCGGGGCCGGTGAGGCCGAGGTCCCAGTCGATCACGCTCATCGCGTGCAGCTGGAGCGCGAAGCTCCCGCCCGCGAGCAGCAGCGCCGCGATGGCGATGGCGAGGCCCATGCCGCGCGCTTTCGCGTTGTCGAGCTCGGCCCATGCGGCCATCGGGATCGCCGCGAATGCGAAGACACCTGCGCTCCACTCCATGCCCGGAAGCCCGAGGGTGATCCGCGCAGCCAGCGCTGCCAGCGCGAGCACGAGGCAGGTGATCACCCCGAGGCTCGCGGCCTTTTCACGCCCGGTGAGAATCGGCCGCAGGTCGCCACGCGCGAAGAGCAGCACGTCGAAGAGCGCGCCCGCGGCCCAGCTCATCCATACGAGCGACGCGTAGGCGATGATGACGAGCGTGCCCACGGTGCTGTCCGGGCCGAGCGAACGACGGACCACGTTCACGAGGATCATCAGGCCGAAGACGAGCCCGATGCCGAATCGACTCGACAGCTTGCTGCAAAAGAGCTGCCACGCGATGATCGGTCGATAGAGCGGCACGCGCCCCTTCAGCGCGGTCGCCAGCCCGACGCGCGACTCCTCGTCGGTGGGATCGAGCCGCAGCGACTCGCGGAACGACGCGATCGCGTCGTCGTAGCGCCCATTTGCCAGCGACGCGAATCCGAGGTTCTGGTGGGTCCACGCATTGTCGGGATCCTCCGCGAGGCTGGCGCGCAGCGCGCTCGTCGCCTCGTCGACGTCACCGAGCTGGCGCAGGCAGAGCGCGCGGAGGTTCGTGCACTGGGCGTGCTCGGCGGAGAGCGCGAGCCCGCGCTCGGCGGCGGCGAGCCCCTCGCGCCACTGGCTCAAGCTCGCGTGGCACGCCGCGACCATCGCGTGGTGGTTCTCGTTCTCGGGGTCGATGGCCACGGCCTCTTCGGCCGCCGCCAGCGCGGGGCGTTTCTTGCCCCAGCGGAGCAGTACCTGGGCCGTGACGTGGTGGGGGAACGCCCAGTCGGGATCCTCGCCGCTCGCGCGCTGCGCGGACTCCAGGGCTTCGGGGAACTCCTCCAGATCCGCGAGCGCGAGCGCACGGAGCGCATGGGCTTCCGCGTCGCTCGGATTCTCGGCGAGCGCGCGGCCCAGCGGCTCGAGCGCTTCCTGCATGCGTCCGCTGCCCATGAGCAGCCTGGCCCGCGTGATCGCGTCGCTCAACTCTGGTCTCGCCTGGGACGCAGCCCCATGTACGCGGCCACGTCGTCGTAGCTCCCGCCCTCGTTGGCGAACAGCACGTGGTTCTTCGCCGTCGCGAACCACTCGGAGGTCGTCGCAGAGAGGCGCTTCGCCGCCGCCAGCAGGTCCTTCTCGGTGATCGGCCCCGGCTTTCCGGTCTTCAGCGCCTCGCGCAGCTTCCCTTCGATGCAGAGGTCGACGAGCCCCTTGAGATCCGCGCCGGAGAACCTGTCGGTCTTCTTCGCGATCTTGCCGAGGTCGATCGAGTCCTTGGGCTTGTCGCGGAGCAGCACCTCCAGGATCGACACGCGCGCCGCGAGGTCCGGGGGCGGCACGAAGATCATCCGATCGAAGCGACCCGGGCGCCGGAACGCGGCGTCCAGGTGCCAGGGCGCATTGGTGGCTGCGAGGATCAGGAGCCCCTCGTTCCCGTCCTCCACGCCGTCCAGTTCGGACAGGAACTGGTTGATGATCTGTCGGCCCGCGTTGTTCGCCGCGCTCGCGCGCTTGCCGCCCAGCGCGTCGACCTCGTCGAAGAAGAGCACGCAGGGCGCGCGCCGCCGCGCTTCGTCGAAGATCCGGCGCAGGTTGCGCTCGGACGACCCGATCCATAGCTCCAGCACCTGATGGATGCCGACGCTCATGAAGGCGGCCTTCGCCTCCCCTGCGGTCGCGCGCGCGAGGTGCGTCTTGCCGCAGCCCGGCGGACCGTACATCAGGACGCCACCGCCGACCTTCTTGCCGTAGGCGGCAAAGAGTTCAGGATGCGCGAGCGGCTGGATCACCTTGATGGAGATCTCCTCCTTGACGTCGTCCATACCGCCGACGTCGTCGAAGGCGATCTTCGGGCGCTCGAAGTCCGCGTCCGTGATTCGATCCTTGTCGTCCTTGGGGTCGGGGGCGGAGGATCGCAGCGCGTGCCTGAAGTCCGGCTCGTCGTCCATGGGATCCCAGCCGTCCTCATCGTCATCGTCGTCGCCGTCCTCATCCAGGTCGTCGTCATCTCGGTCGTCCTCGTCCGGATCGCTCGGGCGAAGCCCGAGCTGGCGCGCGACCTCCGAGTCGCGCAGCGACCGGTCCAGCTTGCAGGCGCGATCGAAGGCAATCCTGGCCGCCTTGGGGTCCTTCTCGGCGAGTCGGATCCGGGCGAGTAGGAGAAACGCTGCCGCCGGAGCACTGTCCCGCTTCGTCACGAGTTCCGCGAGAACGTCGGCGTGGCTGAGCTTGCCCTGGGCCAGATACGTCGCCGCGAGCGCAAGTCGGATGACATCGCCCGCAGGGTCGGCCGGCTCCAGGGCGCCGAGGACCTGGCGAAACTCACCCTCGGCTTCGGCATGCCTGCCGAGCTTCGCCAGCGTCTCGGCCAGATGCCGCCGAAGGGGAACGTTGTCGGGCGAGACGCGGAGGGCGTCGCGCAGGGGCGTGGTGGGGTCGTCGGCTTCCGTCATGGGCGGCGCCACGATACCGCACTGCAGGCAGGAAAGGGACAGGGCCCGCAGCGCAGGAGCGGGGGGGGACGCTCCAGGCAGCGGCGGGCCCTTCGGGGGAAGCGGTGCAGAGTCCGATGGGGCTCGACCTGTCGACGCCGCACGGTCGCGGACGACCACGTCGGAGGGAGCACTTCTGGTCTCGGATTCAGGTATTGGCAGGCACATCTCTGCGCCGCTTCCATCGGGACACCGCAGGGGGGACCGCTGGTCCGACATGAATTTCGGACTTTTCGCCGGCATCTCGGTCTTCCGACTGCAGGCCCGAGGCCTGTTTCGGTGCCAGAGGCTCAAGTGCAGAGGCTCAAGTGCAGAGGCTCGAGTCCGGCCAGGGCCACTACTCCCGGCCGCCCATCGTGGTCTTCGAGCGAGGCTTGATCTCCAGCAGGCTTTCGATCGCCTTGGGCGCGAGGTGCTCCGTCCGCGGAGCATGCGCCCCGACCAGCTTGAGCCGAAGGACTTCGTCGGGGCGATGGGGGGCATAACCCGTCACCTCGACGACTCCAGCGGCGAGCTTCAGGGCTCCCCCCGGCTCGACGACGGTGACCTCACCGACGAAGGCCTGCGTCTCGCCCGCCGTGATCTCCACGGGAACACGCCACCCCGGGCCGAAGGGCGTGCTGCAAGGCTCGGCGCTCAGCGCATCCGGCCGCAGCGCCACGAGCGCGTCGTCGTCCTTGCCCAGCCAGCCGGACGGCCACTGCATCACGTCCGACATCAGCGAGCGCAGCGCGCTGGATCGCTGCACCGTGAAGGAAGCGCCGAAGCCCGCGAGGAAGCCGCCGATGTACGCGTCGCCGATCGTCTCGACGTCCGACGCGCGCTGGAACTCCTCGAGGTCCATCGGCCCGAGGACCTCGCACGCGCGGAAGAGGGAGTCGTCCGTGAAGGCGAGCGGCAGGAGCAGGAGAGCGTCGTCGGTCTCCTTTCCGCGCCGGGCGACGTTGATGCGCCCGCTGTAGACCCGTGCTCCCTTCACCATGGCCGCCTGGCGATTCCCCGGCGACGTCAGGGTCACCGAAGCCCATGAATCCACGCTCTGCACGGGCCGTTCAGGGCCCTGGAATCGGATCTCCCAGACGTCTCCGTCGCCCGCGGGGTCCCGCGCGCCGCGCGTCAGTTCGTAGCGCAGGAAGGACTTGACGAGCAGCGGTCCCTGGAGCGTCGTCGGCAGCGTCACCGGCGCGGAGGCGTCGACCACCTCGGCGGGCGCGGGGCGGGAGAGGTCGTGGACGCGCGGGCGCCAGTCGGACTCCTCGACGCGGATCGGGCTGGCGCAGCCAGCGACGGCGAGGGTGACGACGAGGGTGACGGCGTGGGCGGCCGGGAGAAGGCTTCGGTGGGTTCCCATGGGCCGCACGGTAGCAAGTCGTACGCCTATTTCGCGGACCGAAAGAGTTCCTCCAGCCGTTCGACCCAGGGCTCCTCCGCCAGCGGCAACACGATGTGATTGGCCCCCTCCAGCGTCGTCAATTGTGCGTTCGGGAGCCCGTCCGCCAGCACCTGCATGGTGGCCGTCGAAGGCACGACGGCGTCGTCGCTGGAGCAAAACAGCTCGCAGCGTGCCGTCACCTCTCCCAGTCGATCCCGAAGGTCCAGCTCGGGGATCGCCCGCATGCGCTCCGCGTAGCCGCCGCGCGCGAATCCGGGGATCGCCTGGCGGAAGAGCTCTTCCGCCTCGGCGTCCTTCCGGGGCCGGAAGAAGAGCTTTGCGGCGAGGCTGATCCGTCCGAGCTGGAGGAGCTTCTTCGGGGTGAAGGGCACGAGCGCAGCGCCCAGCCGGATGCGAATGCGGCGCGGGTAGAAGCAGAACGTGTTGACGAGCATCAGGCCGACGACGCGATCGGGATGACGTAGCGCAAGCTGGAGCGCGACCCCGCCGCCGAACGACTCGGCGAGGATGACGGCGCGCGGAACGCCCGCTTCGTCGAGGCATTCAGCGATGGTGTCCGCCAGCCGCTCGTAGAGCGGGGCGCCACCTGGCCGTTCGTCGGAAGGGGGCTCCGGGTCGTAGCGCACGCGCAGGAGCCGGAAGCGCGCCTCGAGCCGCTTCGAGGTCCCGAGGAGCAGCTCGCCCGTTCCGTCGATGCCGGGGACGTACACGATGGTCTCCCGCCGGGGCGCTCCTTCGGAGAGCGTCGCGCCCGGGCCACTGTCGTGAAGAAGGATCGCTTTCATACTTCCGTCGACGCTGCGTCAGCCCTTCCAGGGAGCGTCGTAGCGAAGGCCGAGGTTCACGATCTTTTGAACCAGGTCGTCGTACGTGTAGCCAACCTTCTCGAAGCTCTCCGCGAAGTCCTCGCCGAAGCAGAGGTCCGGGTTCGGGTTCGCCTCCAGGACCCAAACCCGGCCGTCGCTTCCCATGCGCATGTCGATACGGGTGTACCCCGAGAGGCCGAGCGCCTTGTGGATCCGGCGCGCCGTGCGCCGGATCTCGTCGGCCTTCGCCGGATCGAGTTCGAGGGCGGGTCCCGTGCGCAAACCGATCTTCTTCTGGTAGGCGTGGTCCCACTTCACGCGGCTGGTCGTGATGTTCGCGACGCCGGAGGGCAGCTCGTCCATGAAGATCTCCCAGACCGGGGAGATCTCGATCCGGTTGTTGCCCATGATCGCGATCGTGAGTTCGCGTCCCTCGATGTACTCCTCGCAGAGGGTGCCGGTGCCGACCTGCTCGTGGATGTACGTGACGCGGCTCTGGAGCTGGTCGCGGTCATGGACGATCGACGCCTGGCTGATGCCCGTCGAGGCGTGCTCGCTGCGCGATTTGACGAACAGCGGCCAGTTCAGGTTCTTCGGCAGGTTCTTGATCTTCCCGCCCCGGGGGACGGTGAAGAATCGCGGAGCGCGGATGCGGTGATACGCGAGGACCTTCTTGCAGAGCGCCTTGTCGTTCGCGACGAGGAGCCCGCGGGGATTGCAGCCCGTGTAGTGCTGCTTCTGCAGCTCCAGCCACGCCACCACGGCCGAGTCGTAGATCCCCGCGTCGTGGAAGTGCATGAGCAGGTTGAAGGCGATGTGCGGCTTCTCTCCCTTGAGCACGCGGCGAATCGGCGCGAGCTCGTCCTCGACGCCGACCTGGATCACCTCGTGGCCGAGGTTGTGGAGCGACGTGCAGACGTCGTACTCCATCTTGTACTTGTTGGCCGCCTGCTCATCGATGCCCTCCAGCGACTCCGGCGGCAGCAGGTCCTGATGCATGAGCACCGCGATCCGAAGCTTGCGTTGACTCATCGCTGGTACCGATTGTGGCCGCCGTACAGGAACTGGGAGGTGAGAGAAGTGAGCAGGATCGCCGTATCGATGAGCGCGCCCTCGGTGTCCGCGTGCCGTCGCTTGCCGCGCATCGCGATCTCGGGGACGCGCAGGTCGCGCAGCTTGGCGCGCGTGATCATCTCGCGAACGACGTGGTCGACGAGGTAGCGGTGCTGGCCGGTGCCGGAGGCGACGCGGCGGACCAGCTTCTCGCGGTGCTGGCGGAGGAACGATGTCAGCTTCGGAGCGCCCTCCGGGGCGGTCTGCGCATCGGGGAACATGCGGCTGAGCTGGCCGTCGAAGGCGGGCGTCCCTTCGTCCTGGTAGATCCGCTTCTTTTGCTCGTAGTAAGAACGCAGGGTCATCCGAACGCGGCCCGCCGGCTCCTCCTTGCGTCGCGTGGTGAGCCGCGGCGGCGTGCCCGAGATCTCCTTCATCAGGCGATCCACGTAGTCCAGCTTTTGGAGCGCAGGCCAGCCCTCGTATCTCGTGCGCCAGCGCGAACCCGGCCTGAGCCAAACGGCAAAGGTCTCGGCGAAATCCTCCAGTGGGTGGCTCTGGGAGTACCAGTAGTCGAGGTGCAGCACGTACTCACGGCTCGTCGGATCCGGCGTGTACGAGGACCGGTAGGGGACACCCGCCGGGCCGAAGGTCTCGCGCCAGTCCTTGCGGCGGCGCAGCCCGTAGGCGTTGTCGAGCGCGTGGGCGGCCTCGTGTCGCATGAGCTTCATGCACTCTTCCGTCGTCCCTCCCTCGACCTCGAGCATCTGGCTGCGCTCCAGCCGGATCAGCCGCGGGTGGGCGAGATAGAACGGAATCGCGAAGCCGGAGGTGTCGTCAGGGGCGAACCAGTCGGTCGAGAGCCAGGCGTAGGGACGGAAATCGAGGCCGCGGCGCTCGAACTCCGCGTGCAACGCCTCGACGCGCGGCGCGAGCGTCGAATCCTCGAGAGTCACGCCAAGATCGGCGATGCGTACGTCCAGGAGTTGTTCTCGCGGCAGGTCGACCCAGGAGGTCGACCGCCTGGCTCGGGGCGTGGAAGGCATGTCGCCAGGGTACAGAACGGGCGAGCGATCCCGAAATCTGCAGCGCCATGGGCGACGTGAGTCCGGGGGCGAGGCGGATCCCTGCTATACTCGTCGGCTCGAAACCACCGTCGGGGGCGGCGCGCTGCGCCTGAGAAGTACCCCTTGAACCTGATCCGGTTCGTACCGGCGTAGGAAGACCCATGATTGAACCTGTACTGCCCCAGAGCGGCGCCCAGAGCGGCACCGCGGCCGATGATCGCCTCGAGCCCTTCGAGGAGAGCTTTCCGAGCTCCCACAAGGTCCATGACACGGTGGTCTGGAACGGCCACACGCTGCACGTGCCGAAGCGGCGTATTCACCTCTCCAACGACGACGCCCCCGTGGACGTCTACGACACGTCCGGCCCCCAGGGCTGCGACGTTCGCGAGGGCGTGCCGAAGCCCCGCGCCGAATGGATCAAGGCGCGCCTTGCGACCGCGGACGGGAACCTCTCCCAGATGCACTACGCGAAGCAGGGCGTGATCACCGAGGAGATGGCCTTCGTCGCCTCGCGTGAGAACGTCGAGCCCGAGTTCGTGCGCGACGAGATCGCTCGCGGTCGCGCGGTTCTGCCCGCGAACGTGAACCACCCCGAGATCGAGCCGATGATCATCGGCACGAACTTCCTGGTGAAGATCAACGCGAACATCGGCAACTCCGCCGTGACGAGCAGCATCGAGGAAGAGGTCGAGAAGCTCCAGCGGAGCATCCGCTGGGGGGCCGACACGGTCATGGACCTGTCGACCGGCGACAACATCCACGCGACGCGCGAGCACATCATCCGCAACAGCCCGGTGCCGATCGGCACGGTGCCGATCTATCAGTGCCTCGAGAAGGTGAACGGCAAGATCGAGGACCTGACCATCGACCTCTTCCTCGACACGCTGGTCGAGCAGGCCGAGCAGGGCGTCGACTACTTCACGATCCACGCGGGCGTGCTGCTCCGCTACGTGCCGATGACCGCGAAGCGCCTGACGGGCATCGTCAGCCGCGGCGGCTCGATCATGGCGAAGTGGTGCCTCGCGCATCACCAGGAGAACTTCCTCTACACGCACTTCGAGCGGATCTGCGAGGTCATGAAGAAGTACGACGTCAGCTTCAGCCTGGGGGACGGCCTGCGTCCTGGCTGCATCGCGGACGCGAACGACGAAGCCCAGTTCGGCGAGCTGGAGACCCTCGGCGAGCTGACGAAGATCGCGTGGAAGCACGATGTCCAGGTGATGATCGAGGGACCCGGCCACGTGCCGATGAACAAGATCAAGGAGAACATGGACAAGCAGCTGGAGGTCTGTCACGAGGCGCCTTTCTACACGCTGGGCCCGCTCACGACCGACATCGCTCCGGGCTACGATCACATCACGAGCGCGATCGGCGCGGCGATGATCGGCTGGTTCGGAACGGCGATGCTGTGCTACGTGACGCCGAAGGAGCACCTCGGACTGCCGAACGCGAAGGACGTCAAGGACGGCGTGATCGCCTACAAGATCGCGGCGCACGCGGCGGACCTCGCGAAGGGACACAAGGGCGCCCAGGCGTGGGACGACGCGCTCAGCAAGGCGCGCTTCGAGTTCCGCTGGCAGGACCAGTTCAACCTGGCTCTGGACCCGGTGACGGCGCGCGCTTATCACGACGAAACGTTGCCGGCCGAGGGCGCCAAAGTGGCCCACTTCTGCTCGATGTGCGGCCCGCACTTCTGCTCGATGAAGATCACCGAGGACGTGCGGAAGTTCGCGAAGGAGAACGACCTGGAGACCGCGGAGGCTCTGGAGCGCGGCATGAAGGAAAAGGCCCAGGAGTTCACGAAGAAGGGCGGCGAGATCTACTCGTAGTATCCGTCCGGACTGAACGGTCGACGAAGGGCGCGCATTCGGTATCCTCACCGGATGCGCGCCCTTTGCCAAAGCCTGCTCCTTCTCGCCTCCCTCGTTCTCTCCGTCGCCCCCGCAGCGGCCTTTCCCGACTGGCTGGAGCCGATGGGAGGCCAGGGACACGGATCCTCCGCTCCGGACCTTCGGGCTCCTCTGACCGCGCCGGTCGAGGTCTGGGGCGTCGAGTTCGATCAGCTCCTCGGGCAGCCCGTGGTTTCTGCCGGGGTTGTCTACGTCGTCGCGAAGTCGGGGAAGGGCGCGAAGCTCTTTGCGCTCGATCTTCAGACGGGCGAAGAGATCGATTCCGAGTCCCTGGCCGGGGAAGAGTTCGGTCACGTCTCGGTGCTTGGCTCGGCGGTGGTCGCCGTCACGGACGAGGCCCATTACTACTTCGAACATCGCGGCAAGTCGTTCAAACGCGGCAAGGTCGTCAGAGGGGCGTTCCGGTCTCCGGCCAGCCTGCTTCCCGGGCTCTCGGCCGTCACGACGCCCGAGGGGCTGCAGGTTCTGGAACTTCGGAACGGTAAGGTCCTCTTCGAGCATCCCTCTGATGAGTGCAAGCCGCTCGTGGTCCAGACCGGCGAGGGGGAGCACTCGATCTATACGGTGTACACCGAGGCGCTCGCTCGAAACTCGGGCGCTCAGACGAGCCGCGTGATCGTCAGTGGGGCCGGGACCAGCAGTCCTACAGTCTCTGATCCCCAGACGCGCCTGGGCGGCGCGGTGGTGACGGGCGCGGGCGAGCAGCAGGCACGGCTGGTTCAGCTGGAGCCCGGCCCTGGATGGGGGCCGCTTCTCGTCGCGTCGAACTCCCTCGTGATGACCCGCGGCAAGGACACCCGTCCCTTCTTTTTCGCGGGCCCGGGTAGCTCCAACCAGCTGCCTGCGCTGGAGAGCGATCCGGTGCGCGTCGGAGTGGATCTGTACGGTCGCACCGGGAACGGCATCGTTCTGCGCTCCGGGATGGACGGCGGCGGAGAAGGCCTGATGGAAGCCAAGGACCGCCCCGAGGGAGGCGTGGATGGTCCCATCACGAGCGCCGGCGAGGTGCTTCTGATGGGGAACTGGGCCCTGGATCTTCCGACCCGGCGCATTCTCTGGGTGGCGCGCGATATGGAGTTCACCGGGCCCCTGATCCCCGTCGCGGACGGAACCGTGCTCTACCAGAGCGGCGCCGGGCGCCTCGTCTGCGCCCATGACGTGAACGCGTCCGAGGTCGAGGCCGAGGTGGCTCCGCCGGAGCTGCCCGAGAGCCTCGAGGTCGAGGACGGCTACGCCTATCGCATTGTGGTCCAGGCGCGCGCCGCGCTGGATCGTGCGTTCGCCGAGGATCTCATCGGCGCGTTCGAAACGTACTCCAAGCGCCGTCTGCTCGCCGATGCCCGGCGCGTTCTGGCCGAGGCCGAAACCCGGGGGCTGCCGCACTCGGAGGTCGCTGCGCTGGAGAGCAAGCTCGCCGGCAAGAGCGAGAACTCGGCCGGGAACCGCGACCGCCAGCTCGCGGCGGCCCAGGAGGACGAGGCGAAGGTCAGAACCGATGCGGCCGAGCGCACGATCGAATTCGCGAAGCGCTGCGCCGAGGCGAGCCTCGGGCTCGAAGCTGCCGCGCTGCTCGCGACGGTCGAGGGCTACTTTCCGTCGGGCGAGTCGGTTCCCGAGAAGATCCGAATGAGCGTCCAGACGGTGGCCGCTGCGTCGATGCCAGCGAACTTCCCGTTCCGCTCCGAGGGGAATCCCGAGGCGCGGTGGGTCCGATGGGCCCGGGAGCTGGCGCCCGCGGGCGCCTGGTTCGTCGAGCCTGCGTCGATTCTGGATGCGAAGCGCGGCGCGCCGATCGACGGTCAGCCGCGGCCCCAGGCACCCCCTGATTCCATGTGGCGACAGGACACGATCGGCCTTCGGACGAAGAACCTCTCGCTGCTCTCGCGCACCATGGATCCGGCGATCGTGGGCGCTTGCCTGCGCAACGGTGAGGCCACCGTCCGCACGCTCGAAACGCTGCTCGCCAACCCTCCGCAGCCGGACGACGAGCCACTCCAGGTCCGTATCCATGCATCGAGGCCGGACTACCTGAACGAGGACCTCGGCGAGGGAGAGGCGGCGCCCGAGTGGTCGCTCGGCTTCTACATGCCCTGGACTCGTGTCAGTCGGTTCTTCGTGCCCGACAGCTCGACCTCGCTGAACCAGGGACGGAGCCTCCACGAGGTCGTCTCCCACGAGCTGACGCACCAGTACATCGCCGAACGCTGGCGCGAGGTCGCGGGCGGTCGCCGAACGGCGAACACCCCCGGCTACTGGATCGTCGAGGGATTCGCGCGCTTCATCGAGGACCAGTCGCTGGAGATCGCGCGCCGCGGCGACGCCCTCGATGATCCGACCGTTCAATCCGTCGAATCGGCGGCAGCCATCCACTCCTCTGGCGGCGGCATTCCCCTGGAACTCCTTCTGCGCCTCGATCAGCTCCAGTTCCAGCGCCTCGCCGATGATCCGCTGGGGACGGTGCAGCTCAAGTCGACGCTCGTGCACCTGACGCATACGGCCAAATCGGCGTTCTACGATCAGGCCGCTGCGGTGGTTTTCTTTCTGGCGAACCGCTCGGGTCCGGAGGGGCGCGAGCGGCTGCTCGCGACGATCCGCAGCCACTACAAGGGCGAGACAGGTCTCACGCCCTGGCGCGAGATGGGATTCAAAACGAGAGCTTCCCTGGAGAAAGCGCTCGCGGCATTCCTGGACAATCCGGGTTTGGCGCCCCGGTGAGAGGGGGGAAGCAGCGTTCCATGGGCCGTGGGGGCACATTTTAGCGTTCGTCCGCACCTTGATTCACGCGGCTATGCAACCCACTCACGGGGAGTCCCCGAAGCATGGGGGCTGGATGGCGAATGATTCCGGCAGCGCATTCTTCGCGTAGCATCCACCGAGACCCACGCATGCTTCACCTCTTGGCCAAGAGGAGCTTCGGCTCCCTCATCCTCTCCCAGGCCCTGGGAGCGTTCAACGACAACGCCTTCAAGCAGCTCGTGCTGCTGCTGGCGGTCTCCGCTTCCACGGCCGAGGCGATCCCGTGGCTGGCCGAAAGCCAGCTGGCCGTCGGCGCGGGGCAATTCTGGCCCGCGACGCTGTTTGCGCTGCCCTTCGTGCTCTTCTGCTCCCTCACGGGGGCCATGGCCGACAAGTACTCCAAGTCGACGATCATCAAGGTCGCCAACGTCATGGAGATCGTCGTCATGGGCGGAGCGCTCGCGGCGCTCGCCATGGAGAGCTACGTCTTCTTGCTCGCGGTGGTCTTCCTGATGGGGGCCCAGAGCGCCCTCTTCGGGCCCTCGAAGTACGGGATCGTCAAGGAGATCGTCGACGAACGCGACATGTCGCGGGCGAACGCGCTGATCCAGACCACGACGACGCTCGCCATCCTCGGCGGACTCGTCCTGGCGGGTCTCCTGGCGGAGAACTTCGGAGCGGCGCTGTGGATCCCGGGGGCGGTCTACGTGGGACTCGCCACCGTCGGCATGCTCGCATCGCTTCCGATCGAGCACCAGCCCGCGCGCCACCCCGGGCGCAAGCTCCAGTGGTTCTTCCCCGCCGCGATGCTCCAGAACTGGAGGATCGTCCGGCAGGATCGCCACCTCGCCGTCTCGGTCTTCGGCAGCTCCTTCTACTACTTCATCGCGTCGCTGCTGCTCCTGATCGTCAACGAGTACGCGATCAAGACGCTCGGGCTCGACAAGGCGCAGACCTCTTTCCTGCTGCTCCCGGTCGTGCTCGGCATCGCCGCCGGCGCGCTGCTCGGCGGCAAGCTCTCGGGCGATCGCGTCGAAGGCGGACTCGCGCCGCTCGGGCTCCTCGGGATGGCGGCCGCGACCTTTGCGACCCAGATCGCGCCCCACAACACGGCCTGGATCGCCACCTGCCTCGGGGTCCTCGGCCTCAGCTCCGGCATCTTCACGCTGCCGATTCGCACCCTCGTCCAGGTGCTTCCGAAGAACGAGACGCGCGGCTCCGTCCTCGGCTTCAGCCAGGTACTGGACTTCATCGGCATCCTGCTCGCCGCGCCCTTCATGGACCTGCTCGTGCGGCTCGATGTTTCCGGCGGCGCGCTGTTCGTGGTGACTGGGGCCCTGCTCGTCGGCGCCTTCCTCCTGTCCCTCAAGTTCGCGGCCCACTTCACCGTGCGATTCATCATCTGGCTTCTCGCGCACACCGTGTATCGCATGCGCGTGCGAGGGGAGGAGAACCTCCCGGAGACGGGCGGCGCGCTGATCGTTTGCAATCACGTCTCGTTCGTCGACGCCGTGCTGGTCGCGGCCATCGCCAAGCGGCCCGTGCGCTTCATGATGTTCCGCTCCTTCTTCAGCGTGCCGCTGCTCGGCTGGTTCGCGCGCAAGATGGAGGCCATCCCCGTTTCCAGCGGTGACACGCGGGAGGAGAAGGAGGCCGCGCTGGGTGAGGCAGCCCGCCGCGCCGCCGAGGGCGAACTCGTTTGCATCTTCGCCGAAGGGTCGATCACGCGCAGCGGGCACATGATGCCGTTCGCTCCGGGGATGGAGCGGATCGCCAGCGAGGCGAAGGTGCCGATCGTGCCGGTGGCGCTGGACCGCCTCTGGGGCAGCATCTTCAGCTACAAGGGGGGCCGCGCGTTCCTGAAGATGCCGAGCCAGCTGCCCTACAAGGTGGACATCTCCATCGGCGAGCCCATGGCGCCGGAGACGACGGCGTTCCAGGCGCGCCAGCGGATCCAGGAGCAGATCGCGGCGCTTCGCACGGAGCGTCAGGGACGTCGCGGCTCGCTCGCCTGGCGCTTCCTTAAGGAATCGCGGTCCTACGCGTCGGAGAAGGCCATCGTGGATAGCACGGGCACGGAGCTGAACTTCCGCAAGCTGCTCATCGGCGCCCTCTGCATGCGCGACATTCTCTTGCCGCATATCGGCGATAAGCAGAACGTCGCGGTGCTGCTGCCCCCGGGCGCGGGCGGAGCGCTCGCGAACCTGGCGCTCGCCCTGGCGGGTCGAACCTCCGTGAACCTGAACTACACGATGGCCAACGCCGATCTCGCCGCCATGTGCGAGGCCGCCGACGTGGACGTCGTCATCACGGCGCGCAAGTTCCTGAAGGCGCTCGACCGCCCGTCGCCGCTGGGCGAAGAGCGGACGATCCTGCTGGAGAGCATCCGCGGCGACATCTCAGGTGGGATGAAGCTCAAGTACCTCGCCCAGTCGTTCCTGCCGGGCACGTGGCTCGCCCATCTGCAGGCGCCGAAGTCGAAGTCGGGGCTGCCGGAGTCCGAGGAGGTCGCGACGATCATCTTCTCCAGCGGCAGCACCGGCACGCCCAAGGGCGTGATGCTCACGCACTCGAACATCCTTTCGAACGTGCAGTCGGTGCTCCAGGTCATCTCGCTCGGACCGGGCGACGCCGTACTCGGGATCCTGCCGTTCTTCCACAGCTTCGGCTACACGGTCACGCTCTGGGCGACCCTGCTTTCGGGTTCGCGCGCCGTGTACCACGCCAACCCGCTGGAGGCGAAGAGGATCGGCGAGATGTGCGGCGAGCACAGGGTCACGATCACGATCGCGACGCCGACGTTCTATCAGTCCTATCTGCGCCGCTGCGAGCCCGAGCAGTTCGCCCACATCCGCGTCGCGCTCTCCGGGGCGCAGAAGCTCTCCCAGGGCCTCAGCGACGCGTGGCAGGCGAAGTTCGGCTCGAGGCTGATGGAGGGCTACGGCTGCACCGAACTCAGCCCCGTCGTCTCCGCGAACCTTCCGAGCCCGGACGGAGCACCGCGCCGCGCGCGCAGCAACAAGGCCGGGTCCATCGGCCGCCCGCTTCCGGGCGTGGCCGTGCGCATCGTGAATCAGGACCGGTACCCGGCGGAGGTCATCGAGCGCGGCGCCGGCGAAGAGGGCCTGATCGTGGTGAAGGGCCCGAGCGTCATGGTCGGCTATCTCGGGATGCCCGAGAAGTCGGCGGAGGTCCTGAACGACGGCTGGTACACGACGGGCGATATCGGCTATCTGGACGCAGATGGCTTCCTGTTCATCACCGACCGCATCTCGCGCTTCAGCAAGATCGGTGGGGAGATGGTGCCCCACGGCCGCGTGGAAGAGACGCTCCTCGATCTGGCGTATGAACTCGTTCGAACCCATACCGGAGCCCTGCCCGGAGTCGAGCCGGACGGCGAGTTGGAGACGCTCGTCCCCGAGATTGCCGTGACGGCCGTGTGCGACGAGAAGAAGGGTGAGCAGCTCGTGGTCCTCTATGCGGGCCTCGCCTTCGACCATCGCGAGCTCCAGTCGCGACTCGCCGAGTCGGATCTACCGAACCTGTTCCAGCCCAAGCCGAACGCCTGGTACGAGGTGGGGGAGGTCCCCAAGCTCGGCACGGGTAAAGTGGATCTGCGCGGACTCAAGGTGCTCGCCGAGGCCGTGGCGAGCGCGCCGAAGGAGGAGCAGCGCAGGCCGTTCACGCTGGCCGCAGTGGAGGCCGCAGTGGAGGCCGCCAGGGCCGCTGCGGCCAAGGCCGCCGCGGCGATCCATCCTGGCCGCGGCTCGGGCCATGACCGGACCGACGTGGCGGAGCGATAGAAAGAAAGGCGGCCGCCCGATCACCCGGGCGGCCGCCTTTCCACGACACGCGTCATTCGACGAGGATCAGTTCTTCGTCAGCTCGCCCTTCAGGTTCATCGAGCCGCTCATCAGCACGTCGGCGCTGCCCGTCATGCCTTCCATGTCCATGTTCGCGGTGATGCTGACCTCGAAGTCGCCCTCGAGATCGAGGCTCGTCATCTGGCCAAGGCCCATGTCGAACCGGCCGATGCCGGTGAACTCAGCGGTGGCCTCGACGACCGACTCGATGCCAGGCGGCACCTGGTCCATCTCGCCCGGGGGCGCGATGGACTGGATCAGCGCCATGAGATCGTCGATGGTCATGTCCGCGGAGAGCGTGTACTCGATGATGGCCACGCCGTCTTCGACGCCCGTCACCTTGCCGATCGCTTCGATGGTCGTCGCATCGATGAACGCGTTCATCATGGCCTCGGCGGCGCGCTGCTCGTCCGCGCCCATCTCCGAGGTGTCCATTCCCTCCATTCCGTCGCGGATGAGGTCTTCCCAGTTCGGAGCGAGTTCGAACTCCTCTCCTTCTTCCACGGGCTCCTTCGGAAGCAGCATCTCGTAGTGGTTCTCGTGGGAGATCCCCTCGAGCATGGCGTCGTCGAGGGGCTCGACGTCTGCGGTGACGTCCGTACGTGTCTCCTCCCCGTCCTCGTCGATCGTGATCTCGATGGTGCGCCCCACGAGTTCAGGTTCCATCTGCTCGTCGACGGTGTCGCCTTCGCCCATGGCCTCGAATTCGCCGGTGACGCCGACATCCATCGTGTCGACGGTGACGCGGATCTTCGCGATCTTGCCGTCACGTACCTCGAGGATCTCCTCGGACATCACCACGTCGCCCGTCACGGCCATCTCGGCCAGGAAGGCACCACCGTCGAGCGCCGGGGCTCCGTTGGCCATGACGGAGAGCTCGTCGAGAGCGCCCTCCATGTTGAACCCGTTGGTGGTGGTGAAGGACTGGCCCACCTCGAAGCGCGGGGTCAGGTCCAGCTTTTCCGAGGCCGGACGGAAAGCAACGCCGAGCGGAAGGGCGGCGAGGAGCAGGAAGGAGAGTGTGGGTCGGGTCGCTTTCATCGGTAAGAAAAATGGGGGGCGAGGATCGGATGGGCCCGTCAGGTTCGGTCCGGCTGATCGGGTCGGGCAACTTCTAGTGGAAGCCGAAGGGCTATTCGCGCGTTTGGCCTCCGATCTTTCGATGGGAAGCCCAGATTTTCGCGAATCCGGCTTCAAGGGTGACCTGGACCCGCTTTTTTGCCAATGAAATCGCCCAAAGCGCCAGGGGTCGACGTTTCGACTATGCAATCGCGGGGTGGATCACCCGGCCGTGGACGTCCGTCAGGCGCATCTCGCGTCCATCGAATCGGTAGGTCAACTTCGTGTGATCGAGGCCCAGGAGATGGAGCATCGTCGCGTGGAGGTCGTGGATCTCCAGCGGATCTTCGATGGCGAAGTAGCCGAACTCATCGGTCGATCCGTGGGCCATCCCACCCTTCACGCCGCCGCCCGCCATCCAGACGGAGAACCCGTGGGGGTTGTGGTCTCGGCCGCGCGAGTCCGGCTGGCCCTCCGGGGCTTCGTTGCGGCCCTGCGCCATCGGCGTCCGCCCGAACTCCCCTGCGAAGACGACGAGCGTGGTCTCGAGGAGCCCGCGGCTCTCCAGGTCGGCGAGTAGCCCGGCGATGGGCTCGTCCACGGCCCGCGCGTTGTCGGTGTGTCCCTTGATCAGGTCCTTGTGCTGGTCCCACCGGTCGTACCCGACGTCGACCATCGGGACCTGAACGAACCGCACGCCCTTCTCGATCAGGCGCCGCGCGAGCAGGCACTGACGCCCGAACGAGCGCGTCGCCTCGAATTCGGAATCGAGGCCGTAGAGGGTCCTGGTGGCGTCGCTCTCGCCGGAGAGCTTCCCGAGTTCCGGTACGGCTGCCTGCATCTTGAAGCCGAGCTCGTAGTTGTCGAGTGCCGCCTCGATGGCCGGATCCAATCCCTGGTCGGAGGACGGTTCGAGCGTCTCCAGGAGGCGGCGACGCAGGGCCTCGCGCTCCGTTCCCGTGTGCCGTCCCCGGGCGTGAGCGACGGGGCTTCCCTGGCCCCGGAAGATCGATCCCTGGAACGAAGGGCTGAGGAATCCTGAGCCGTAGCACTCGATGCCGCCGGGAGGCATCAGTCCGCCGTCGACGATCACGTAGCCCGGAAGATCATCCGCCATCGATCCCAGTCCGTAGCTGCACCAGGCGCCCATTGACGGTCTTCCCGCGGGGTTGTGCCCCGTGTGAAGGAAGTAGTTCGCCGCCGTGTGCTCGGGGAACTTCGAGGTCATCGAGCGGATGACGCAGAGCTTGTCCGCCTGCTCCCGAAGCTTCGGGAAGAGATCCGAGATCGGAAGGCCGCTGTTCCCACCCGGTCGGAACTTCCAGGGAGACGGCATCACCGTGCCGATGTCATTGAACTGCGTCGCGGGTGCGTCGATCGGAAGCGGTCGGTCCACCCAGCGCTCGAGTTCGGGCTTGGGATCGAACGTGTCCATCTGGCCGGGGCCGCCGTCCATGTAGAGGAAGATGACGTTCGTGGCGCGCGCCTTGAAGTGGGGCGGCTTCGGCGTGAGAGGATGTTCGGTTCGGGTGGCTGCGCGCGAGCTTGCGCCCGCGAGTTCAGGCCAGAGTACCGCGGCGGCCACCGCGCCGAAGCCGCCCGCGGAGCGGATCAGAAACTCGCGCCTCGAAGCAGGCCGACGTGGGTTCTTGTTCGGCTCCATGGGGTGCCTACCGGAGGAAGAGGAAGTCCTTGACGTTGAAGAGAACGTGGGCGAGGTCGACCCACGCTTCTCGCGCGTCACTCGACGCGTCGAGATAGGCCAAGGCGCTCTCGCGCTCGCCCCCGTCGGGCCTGCGTCCTAGCACACGGATCCAGAGCGTCTCCAATCGCGGCGTCTCTTCCGGCGGCTCCGCCGCCGCATCCCCCTGGTCCTTGACGAAGCCTTCGCCGAGGTACCTGGCGCGGTCCTCCACGAAAGGGTCATTGAGTAGCGCGAGCGCCTGGGCCGGAACGTTCGAGCTGCTGCGCCTTCCGCGGCACGTGGCGGGCGTGGGCCAGTCGAAGGCCGTGAGGAACGGATTCGGGAAGTTGCGGCGGATCTCGAGGTAGATCGAGCGCCGTCTCGCGCCATCGAGTGGACCGGATTCCCTCGGGCGGCCGCGGCCCGACATGAAGTCCGAGAGATGAACGGGAATCGATGGGCCGAAGCGCGCGGGATCGAGCTCTTCGCTCGCGGCGAGCATTCCGTCGCGGATCTCCTCGGCCTCGAGCCGCCGGACGTGCATTCTCGAAAGGAGCACGTTCTCGGGGTCCCTCTCGCGGCACGTCTCGGATGGGTCCGTGCTTCGCGCGTACGCCTCCGAGAGGGCGAGCCGGCGCAGGATCCGTCGCGTCGACCAGCCATCGCGTTCGAAGTCCAGGGCGAGTTGATCGAGGATCTCCGGGTGGGAAGGCTTGCTGCCCATCGCGCCGAAATCGTCCGGCGTCGAGACGAGTCCGACGGTGAACAGGGCCTGCCAGAGCCGATTGACCCATACGCGCTGCAGCGTCTTCGAGGGGCTTTCGAGCAGCGCCCGCGCGAACTCCAGACGTCCGCTGCCCTCGCCGTCCACGCTGAGAGGTTCCTCGGACGTGCGCAGCGCGGAGGGAGCGCGGCGTGGTGCGGCCGCTCCGGGGGCTCGCCAGTCGCCTCGCTGCAGCACCCGTTCATCGCGGCCATCGAGGTCGATGGCGGCGGGAGCGAGGCCCGAGACCAGCGCGCGCCGATCGCGCAGGTCGGCGATCCGGACAGCCTCGCCCCCGAGCGCGTCCGCGATGCGGTCGCGGACCAGCGGATGGTGTCGGACCAGATCGTCGGCGAGGTTCAGCAGCATGGCTCGCTCGCCGTCGCTGAGCGAGCGCCCCGGGACGCCGCCGCTGCGCACGAGCCGAGACGCGTCGCGGACGGCGTTCTCCAGCCAGTCAGCCCGTGCCTCAGGAGTGCTCCAGTCCAGGTCGCCGGACGCCGCCGCGTCGCTCCACCAGTCCTGCTCTGCGGCCAGCACGGGCAACGGACCCTCCGGCGCGAGGTCGACCAGACGCACGATCTCGAAGGCTTCATCGCCCTGGGCCGTCCACTCCAGATGCGCCCGCTGACCGGCCGCCGTCGGCACGTTCTGCTCGATCCAGGCCCAGCCATCCCCGGTGTCGATGCTCGCGATCACCCCCGCATGCAGGGGGCCCGCGACCATCCTGTACCCGTCCACGACCATCAGCACGCGTGCCTGGCCGCGCACCAGATAGGCGACGCGCCCGTGCTCGCTCTCGAAGGTCGGCGAGAGGATCGTGCGCCCGGCCTGCTGCCAGTCCATGCTGCCGCCGCTGGAACCCATCGCGTCCGATCGCAGCTGCAGGCCGTTCCAAAGGGGGTGGGCAACGGCGCTGCCCTCGCGAACGATCGAGCGGACCACCGCGACCGCTCCCGCGGTGGCGCCCGCTCCTGCGCGATCGTCGTCCTCGAGGTCCAGAACGATGGCGCCCGGGGCCAGCGGGCCCGGCCCGAAACCCGGGCCGTTCGTGATCCAGCGGTGCTCCTCGAGCTGGCCGAAGTCGACGAGCGTGCGGACGAAGGGGGGGCTTGCCCCCTGGCCCTCCGAATCCGGCTCAAGCGTCGGTGGGTCGAGGAACCATGTGACCGGGGAGCCCGCAGCGCCTTCCGTGTCGCGGCGCAGCAGCTCGCTCCACGTCAGCTCGCGCCTGTCCAGGGCCCCATTTTCGACCGCACCCGCCTGTCGAACGAGCAGCGTGGCGAGCCCCTCTGCCTCCGCTTCCAGTGCGCTCGCGACGGCGGCCGTCGACCGTGGCTGGATCTCCTCCAGGAAGGCGTGGAGCTCGCTCGCCAGGGCGCGATTCTGCCGATCCGTTTCGAAGCGCATCTGGCGTGCGCCCGTCGAGAGGGCAAAGCCCGCGAACGCGTGGTAGTCCTCGGCGCTGATCGGGTCGAACTTGTGGTCGTGGCATCGAGCGCACGCGACGCCCATGGCGAGCACCGACTTCGAGAGCACCTCGACCTGGTGTGCGATCCGGCCGCATTGGTCTGCGCGTAGCTCGACCGGCGAGTGCACCGCTTCCCCGAGGAACCAGGCGCCGGTGCCGAGGATGGATTCATCGAACGCTCCGGTCGGATCCAGACGCGGCTCCGTGACGAGGTCCCCCGCCAGGAGCTCGGTGATGAATCGATCGTAGGGGACGTCGGCCTCGAAGGCTCGAATCACGTAGTCGCGGTACTGGAACGCGTTCGGGATGGAGTAGTCGAACTCGTGTGCGCGGCTCTCGGCGTACCGGACGAGGTCGAGCCAGCGGCGCGCCCAGCGTTCCGCGTGGGCGGGCGAAGCCAGGAGTCGGTCGACCACCGCGGCACGGGACGCGCGGTCGCCGTCGGTGGCCATGTAGGCGCGCCATTCCTCGGGCGTGGGGGGAAGGCCCGAAAGGTCGAACGTGACGCGGCGCAGCCAGCTCTCCTTCGACGCCGGCGGGGACGGTTCGATGCCGGCGGCTTCGAGTCGAGCCTCCAGCGCCACGTCGATCCAGTCGCGCTGTGCTCCGTTGCCTTCGGAGTCGGCGCGTTCGAGAATGGCTGCGGGCAGCTCGGCGGGTGGAACGAGGTTCCACGGAACGAGGTCGCTGGCTTCCACCTGGTGGTCGTCGGGGAAGACGGCGCCCATCTCGACCCAGCGCTCGAGCGCGGCGATGGCGTCGTCCGGAAGCTTGCCCGACGGCGGCATGGCGAAGAGCGGGTCGTCGTGGCGGATGGCCTCGATCAGCGGACTGGCGTCGACGTCGCCGGCGAGAACGATCGGCACGCCCATGGCTCCGCGGCGGATCCCTATCGCCGTGTCGAGACTCAGCCCGCCCTTGGGCGTCTCGCCGCCGTGGCACTTCACGCAGTGCTCCACGAAGACGGGGCGGACGTGGTTCTCGAAGTGCTCGAGCGCGTCCTGCCCCAGCGGGTCCTGGCCCAGCGAGTCCGCCACGACGGCCGAAGCGACGAACACGGTGAGGAGCAGGCTCCAGGGGCGTGACGGGGACGATCGGCTCACTTCCGCCAGGATAGAGGTTCCTCCTGGACCTGCATGCCCCGTTTGGCGAATCCCCATGCGCCCTTCGGGCGCGTAGGGGCTCTTATCGCTTCAGGCGAAGACGGCGATCGCCAGCCAGGCGGCGAGGACGCAGGCGATCATCAGCTTGCCGATCACTCCGATCATCTGACCCGCGGCCGCCGCCTTGCCGATCCGAAGCGCGTCGCCGAGGGGCCTCCCGCCGCGCCGCTCCAGGAACGCGGAAGCCGCGAGCGCACCGATGCCGCCGCCGATCAGCGTCCCGATCACGGGAACGATGAACGAACCCACGATCGCACCGCCCATTCCGCCGAGCAGCGCGCCGATCGACCCGCGCCTGCCCGCGCCGGCTCGCCTGGCGCGGACCGAGGAAGCGGTGAATTCCCAGATCTCTCCGAGGCAGGCGAGCACGAGGCAGCCGATCATCGTCTGCGTCGAGAAGAGCCGCGCCTCGGTCCAGTACTCCGCGGCGCCTGCGACGCCGAGCGCGAGCCACATTCCCGGAAGCCCGAGCAGCGCGAGTGGAGGCGCGAGGACGGCCGCGGCGGCGACACCGATCTGGGCCAGCAGTTCGGTTGGAAGCGTCATCGCCCGGCTGGCTGACGGCCTGGTTCTTCGAAGCGGCCCGGGGAACACGAAGTGGATAGCGGGTGAGCCCGTCCCATGATCGAGTCTGCGACGACCTGGCCCGCTGCCAGGGAGACGGTCATTCCATGGCCGCCGAGCCCCGCACACCAGTGGAGGCCTGGCACCCGCCCGTCCGGTCCCAGCACGGGTCGATCATCCGGCGTGAGATCGCGGAAGCCTCGCCAGGATCGCACGAGGTCACCGCTGGAGAGCGGGAGTCGGGTGCGAGCGGCGGCGAGGGCGGCGACGCGTTCCGCTTCCTCGACGGCGTACATCTCCGCACGCGCGAAAGGCGCATCGCCGCCCCTCAGCTCGAAGTGCTCGAGGTCCGTCGTCGAGAAGGCCCAGCCGGTCGCGTTCGTCGATCTTTCCGGCCGCGCGTAGAACCCGGCCAGGTCGTCCCAGACGATCGGCGCGTTCGGGTTCGCGCTGGCACCGGCGCCCGTCACCCACATGTGACGACGTGTGGTTCGAAGCGGGAGCGGCGCGCCGATCTGTCGGCCGATCGGTCCGGACCACGCACCGGCTGCGACGACGAGCGAATCGCACGGGAGGAGCGTCTCCCGAAACTCGACGCCCAGGATGCGCCCGCCCTCGAGCTGGGGCCGCGCGTCACCTGTCGATCGAAGGAACCGAACGCCGCGCGCCATCGCGCCACGGGCCAGTGAAGCCATGAGGCGCTCGACTTCGATGTGCCCACCGCCGGGAAGCCACCACGCCTGGTGACCGACAGGAGAGAAGTGAGGCGCCGCTTCGCGCAGCTCCTCCGGCGCCATGGCGCGCGCGGCGCCACCGTCCACGTGCCGCTGGATCCAAGGTGCATCGATGCGGGGCTCTTCGCCGGAGCCGGTGAGGACGATGAGTCCTCGATCATCGACGAGAGGGCCGCAGCACTCGAGACCGATCTCGGAGGGCGCTCGAAGGAGAGCCGCCGTCCGAAGGCCAAGTGCCTCGGTGACGGGGTCGTCGATGGCCGTCCGAAGAATCTCCGCGCTTCGACCGGACGAGTGCTCGTCGTGCCGGGGCTCGCGCTCGACCAGGGTCACTCGAGCGCCCTTCTCTGCGCCGAGGAAGAAAGCGGCCACCAGCCCGCCAATCCCTCCGCCCAGGATCACGATCTCTTCCACGCGTTTCACGCTTGCCTGCCCGCCGTCACGGGCGCTCACGGCCGTCGACGCGCCGAATGTCGACGTTCGGAAGGCGAAGGTCCAGGGCCCGCGACATGGCCGTGATCACGAGGGCGTGCGAGATCTCTCCGCTCTGGATGGCGGCCACCGCGTCGGCGGCAGTCAGCGTCGCGACGAGGATGTCTTCCCCGGCGTCGAGTTCTTGCGCCTCGTCGAGCACGGCGTTCTCGGCCAGAAAGTGATAGCAGACGTTGTCGAGGAACGCGGGGTTCGGTGCGACCGAACCGAGCGATGTCCAGGTGTCTGCCACGTAACCGGTCTCCTCGCGAAGCTCACGCTGGGCCGCGAGCAGGGGGTCTTCTCCTGCGTCGATCATGCCGCCGGGGATCTCGATCGTCGGGCCGCCGCTGCCGAAGCGGTGCTGGCGCACGATCACGATCTCGCGGGTGTCCCTGGTCAGAGCGATCACGTTGACCCAGTCCGGCGTTTCCAGGACCACGCGCTCCATGCGCTGGCCGGTTCGAGGATTCTCGAGGTCGTCCCAGCGCGAGCGAAAGATGCGGTAGTTCGCGCCTTCCCGGGCGCCGTGTCGCGGCCAGGGTTTCGGAAGCGAGTCCTGGCCTGAATTTGGGCCGGATCCAGTCTCCGGGTGGGGGCCTGTATCGGGTGCGCCGCTCATGGAAGAACGGTAGATCACGGCCCTCTCATTTGCCAGGAACGCGCCCGGAGGAATCCGGTCCCGGCGTGGTTTCGCGGGTGAATTCACGCCCTCGGCGCGCTGGCTCTCACTACCCTTCTTCGCTCCATGTCCGGACGCCTTCCTTCCGTCGATCCGCTCCAGGGTTCCGCTGCTGCTGGGTCGGCTCCTCCCCGGGAGGGTGGAGCCCGTGGTCCTTCGGCCGGACTTTCGGCCGGAACTTCGGAAGGAGCCGAGCTACGGCGCGGGCTCATGGCGCTCGGCGCCGTTCAGCTCTTCTTCGGGCTGTTCCCCGTGATGGGCGGAATGGCCATGGATCCCGTGGCGGGCTTCTCGCCGTTCGCCGTCGCCTGCTGGCGGATCGGCGTCGGAGCGCTTGTGCTGCTCCCGATGGCCTACGCGGCCTTCGGGCGTCGAGCGATCCCCGCCCTGCGGGACTTCGGCCCGCTCGCAGGCTTCGCTTTCCTCGGGATCGTGCTGAACCAGGGACTCTTCCTCGTGGGACTGCAGAAGTCGACTCCGATGAACGCGGGACTCGTGATCTGCCTGATCCCGGTCTTCGCGTACAGCGTCGCGGTGCTCGGTCGCCGGGAGACGTTCCATCCGCGGCGCGCCCTCGGCGTTCTCGTCGCCCTGGGTGGTGCCATTCCGCTCTTCGTCGCGCGCGGCGGAGACCTCGCTCCCGAGCATGCCTTGGGCAACCTGCTGATGGCCGCCAATGCGCTCTGCTACGCGTTCTACCTCGTGTACAGCAAGCCGCTCCTGCGACGGATGCCGCCCCTCGTCCTGGTCGCCTGGGTCTACGTTCTCTCGCTTCCCTGGCTCCCGCTCTTCGCCGCGGGCCAGGACCTCGCACCCGCCACCGCGTCGACGGCCGCTTGGTGGTCGCTGGCGTACGTGATCGTGTTTCCAACGATCCTCGCCTACGCGCTCAACTCCTACGCACTCGCGAGGGTCGAAGCCTCGACCACCGCGTTCTTCGTGTTCGCCCAGCCCGTGATCACCGCGCTGTCCGCCTGGATCTTCCTCAAGGAAGTGCCCACGCCCGCCCTCGGACTCGCTGCGTCGGGGCTCTTCCTCGGCATGGCGCTCGTGATCAAGCGCCCTGCTCCCAGGCCCGTCGTCTGCCCTTCAGGGACCTGACCCGAAACCCCAAGAGATCCCATGGACACTCCCAAGATCCCGGACTTCCCTCACTTCGTCCACGAGACGATCACACGCTGGTCCGACGAAGACCGCCAGGGCGTGCTCAACAACGCCGTCTACATGACGCTGTTCGAGGAAGCCAGACTCGGCTTCAGTCGCATGACGGAGGCGCTGGAGGGGGGCAACTTCCCGTTCCTGCTCGCGCAGACGAACGTGCGGTTCGTCCGGCCCGGACGCGGCGGTCATTCCGTGCGCGTCGAGGTGTCAACGACGGAGGTCGGGCGCTCCTCGTTCCGTCAGGCCTACCGCGTGCGGGCGGAGAACGGTGACGTCTGGGCCGAGGCGGAAGCCGCTCTCGTGTGCTACGACCCGGCGACCATGGAGACTCGACCGATTCCGGGCGACCTTCGAGAGGCGCTCGAAGCCCTGATGGGCGACTGACGGCGCGGCCTGCGATAGCGATTTCGAAGGCGCGGCGATCGTCTCCGGAACGGGAATTGCGCCGGACGGCAGCCAAGGGGAGCGTGGGCGTCCAGGACGTGTGCGTGCCTTCCCGGCGTCGATGGGCGTGCGATTGCGCACGGATGTGGGCGCTGCTCTCCCGAGTCTCCCGCCCGGATTCTGCCGATGGCTCGCCTGTTTCAATCGCTCGTTCTGCTCGCGGCCTCCCTGGTGGCCCTTCTGGTGGCCGGGCTCGTTGGCGCCTGCGGTGAGACGTCCGTGACGCTCTTCCCGCGAAGCTCCGAGGGTCCTCCGCTCAGCGTCACGTACCTGATCGAGGGAGGTGCTGAGGATCGTCTCTCGAGTCTCGGGGTGACGATCCAGGATCTTCGACTCATGACGGTCGAGGACCTGGCAGCGGGCGCCGACGGGATCAGCGCTCTCCCCGTTCCGGTCGGCGTGGAACTCATCGGCCTCGAAGGGCGTGCGAAGCTCCTGACGACGCGGTACTACGGCGGCGGCACCTACACCCACGTGCGGGTCGACTTCGCGCCGGGCCCTCCCGATGCGAGGCGGCACGACGGCGTGCGCGTCGATTGGGCCGAGGATCTGCCCGAGTCCGTGCTCCTCGAGCTCGACGCTCCGTTCGTCGCGCAGCACGGGGATTCGCTGGCCCATGGGCTCGTCCTGAGCTTCGACCCAGCGGAGTCGATCGATGGCCCGGTGGCCCCTGGCTCTTTCCCCTTCTCCGGCGACGGGAGCGACGGGCGGCTCGTCTTTCGGCCCGTGATTCGAGTGCGAACCCTGGGGGCGGGCGAGCGAGTGCCTGCGGACGATCTCTGGGGCGGACTCCTCTCGGTGTCGGAGGACGAGCGCGTGATCACGGTCGGGGCCGAGGTCGAGCGAACCATCGCAGACCGTCCCGTGGTCACCGCCGTGCTGCTGCAGGAATCGACGCTTCTGCTGCAGCCCGACGGGCTCGCTGCGCCGGGGCTCGACGGTCTTTCGTTCGATGCGAGCCTCGCGACCGCGCGCTTTCTGGTTCGCGGCGACTTCATCTCGGGTGGGCCTGGCTACCAGGCGCAGATGGTCGCATCGAGCGTTCAGCTCGACAGCCTGATGCCCGCCAGCGCGAGTGATGCGGCGGTCGTCCTCGAGGCTCGAATCGCCGGGAGAACCGTCGACGGTCGCCTGACCGTCCGGCCGATCGAGGTCGAGCGCGGGGCAGCACTTGCGGCTCCGATCCTCGAAGGGCTCGAGGATCCTGCGGCTGCCGAAGTGAACGTCGCGCTGTCTTCGATGGTGCTGACCTCGAGGGGCGAGCTCGGCGATCGCGATGACCTTCGGATTGGCATGCGGGTGAAGCTGCACTTCGCTTCGTTTGCCCTGGAGCCGTTCGAGGCCACGCGAGTCCTCGTGCAGGGGCCTCCGACGCACCGCGGCGTCCTGCTGGCGAGTCAGCCGGGTCAGAGCATCGCCATGCTCCGGCTCGACGCGGATGCGGCGGCGCTCCAGGGGGGGCTCGTGGCGACGGAGGAAACCCCCGTGGCGGTGGTGCCGAGCAGTCTGTTCGTGAGGCTCGACGTCGAGGGTGACCCATTTCTCTTTGCGAGTCAGCTCCCCTCGGGTTTGCGCGCCGTCGTGCGGGGTGGGATCTCGGGTTCACCCCTGCTCCCTGGCATCGAATCCGGTGAAGTCGTGCTGCGGCCCGGACGATTTCACGGGTCGGTCACGTCCGTGCAGTCGGTGGACGGAGAGTCCGGGGGAGAATTCCACGCCAGCGTCGATTCGATCGACGCGCCGTTCGGTGGGGACACGGTGGCACCGCCCTTCCGCGTTCGCGTGGCGGAGGCGTGTGTCTTCGAAGGCGACGCTCTCACTCGAACGGAGTTCTTCGAGCGCTTCGAGCAGCTGGCGCCGGGTAGCCGGCTCGAGGTCGTGGTGTCCGGGATCGGTACGGAGACCCCGAACCAGGTGACGGCGTATCAGATCCGATCACGAGTGCTCTAGTGGTCCGGAACAGAAGTCCCTTTCATATGTATGAGCTCCATTCGAGCCCTGGCAAGGCGCGTTGACGAAGGCGTAGCCGTAGTTCCGTTGAGGAAACGCAACGCAGCCAGGGTTCGAATGGGGCCATACATATGAAAGGGACTTCTGTTCCGGACCACTGGCCTCGTTCCGAGCCGATCCCGAGAGTGCCACCGGGCTACCTCTGCGTTGTCCCTGCGCTACCTCCGCGGGGACTTCGCGATCGCCTCGCGCACCCACTCCGTTTCCCGCTCGGTGCTGAGCGGCACGATCCATCGGTGATCGGGGCGCGTGTTCCATTCCTTGCGCCACGCCTGCATCTCGGGTGAGTCCGGGAACGATTCGTCCGCCCGGTACGGATAGCCGCTCATCGCATGGAACGGGAGAGGCTCGACTTCCAGCGCCTCGTAGGTGTTCGGGTCGCGGTCCTTGGCCCAGCCGTCCAGGAACACGAGGTAGTCCCGCGTGTAGCCTTCCGGAACCGCGGGCAGCGCCGTCGCGTCGAATCGGATCGTGAGGGCGTCGCCCGAGCCCATGATCACGTAGCGGTCATCGACCTCCTCGAGCAGCTCGTCCACCGCGCCGTAGCGGGTGTAGAAACCGGGGTGCTGGTTCCAGCGAGGCTGCTGGGTCGTTCGGTCCCAGTCGAAGAAGAGCGGCATGTCCTGGCGCTCCGGAACGATCGGGTCGGAGAAGCCTCGGGACCAGAGTTCGGTGCTCTTGGGCTCCAGCGAGGACGTTTGGAATTCGGCATCATCGTCGCAGACCGCGAGCTCGATGCAGTCCCAGTAGAGCTCGAGCGTCGAGCCGATCCGGAAGCGCGCGGCCTCCCGCGGGATCATCGCGGTGACATCGATCACCATCGTCTTCGTCTTGCCGGCGGGGAAGCCCAGCGGTGGACCCGCGGGCACCCAGTCTCCGGCCTCGTTCTGGACCTCCAGTATCGGCGGCACGAAGTCAACGCCCGGTGTGCCGGCGGCGGCGACGTTGACGCTCGCGTCGCTCCAGAAGAACCAGCCCGTGGCGACGAGGCGGATCAGCTTCGCGTCCGCGATCTCCGCCGGATCGAACTCCAGCTCGAGCCAGTGCGGCTCGGCCAGGCCGAGGAACTGCCCCGCCAGCCGCTCGAAGGGAGCCGGGTGGTGCATGTCGTTCTCCTGGAGTTCGGCGGTCCAGTCGCGTCCGTCCGAGCCCGTCACCTTGCGCGGCTTCGCGACGCGGCTGACGGTGTGAACGTGGGGCTCGGGGAACGGCGGGAACGTGAAGCGCTCGTTGGGGTAGATCGCGGAGTCTTCCGGGTGATCGATCACGTCCAGGCGAACGCGATCGAGGTAGGTGACCTCGCGCAGCTCTTCGGTGAACTGCATCACGAGTTCGCCGTTCGCATCGACCTTGAGCTGGTCGCCGCGCACGAGCACGTACTCGTCGTGGTCCGGCGGCACCAGCATCCCCGGCGCCATGGGCAGCCCCAGCGGCGTCATGCCGATCACGTCGCTGATGAACTCGAACGTCTCGCCGTTCCAGGTGTACAGGAAGGGGCACGATCCGATGAGGCCCTCGGGCTGCTCCCCGAAGGCCGGGTCGTCCAGCATGATCGCGACGCCTTCCTCGACGTCGAGGTTCTGCTGGATCACGCCGTTCGGCCACGTCACGCGGATCACATCCGCCCACTTCTGCTGGCCGATGCCGACGACCTCGGCGCGTCCGCGCAGGTAGATCCGGCGGTAGACGTTGCCCGCGCGCACCTCGACCACGGCGCCGACGCCCTGGCGGTTGTCCTTCTTGCCGATGAACTTCAGGTAGATCGCGTTCCCGAGGCCCGTGGGCTCGAGGGACTTCGGATCGGGGCTCTGGGCGATCAGTTCACCGCCGCGCAGCTGGAGCACCTCGAGGGCGAGGGAGCCGTAGGGGTCCGGCGTGTCGATGTCGCGCACGAGCATCGGTCCGGTCGCACCCTCCAGCGCGCCGAACGCGACCGGCGTCCGCGTCTGCAGTCCGGCGCTGAGAAGGCCCGCACCCGAGGTGCCGGGTACCGGCCAGAACAGGTCGACGGCCCCGTCGAAGTCCAGGTCGCTGGCGACGGGGTCGGAACCTTCCGGAACGGCCGCTCCGATGGGGGTCGCCTGGAACTCCCACGGGGCCGTCTGGAACCAGAGCGTCGAGTTCTCGGCGTCCGGCACGAAGACGTCCGGGTAGCCGTTGCCATCGAAGTCCTCGACCACCGGCTTCCGCGTGAACTTCGCGCCGCCGAACGCATCGGCGCCGCGATCCTTGAAGAAGCCGCGGCGCTGGCTGTCCATGAGGTGCACGCCGTCCGGACCGGCGCAGAAGAGGTCGACGTCGTTGTCGCCATCGAAGTCCTCCACGATGCACCAGAGCTGCGCAGCTCCAGGGAGCGTCGCAGGCTCGCTCGCGTCGGTCCAGACGCCACGTGGCTGGAGTTCCCCCTCGGAGTTCACGCGCGCGCCCACGCCATCGTTGCGCAGGATGCGGGCACCGAACGTGCCGGTGACGAAGAGGTCCAGCTCGCCGTCGTGGTCGAAGTCGACGGTCTCGAAATCCGTGATGGTGCCACCAAGTCCGGGGATGTCGACGGGGGACGGGACCCAGGCCGGCTCGCCAGCGAGGACGAGGTCCCTCTGTTCGAAGATCTGAAGCGACTCGCCGGTCGCGATGACGAGGTCGAGGGTGTCGCCGGTGCGGCGCTGGTTCAGGTCCATGAGCCGGATCGGTCCGGTGGCGCCGGTTCCCAGCACCGTGGTGGTCATGACGTCCTCGCCCTTGCGCTCACGGACGTGCACGGCGACTGCGCCGTCCGCCACCGTGATCACGTCGGGCGTGCGATCTCCGTCGAGGTCGTCGATTTCGAAGCGCGTGGTGCCTTCTGGCAGCGTCAGCACGGTCCGCGGCGGAAGAAGCTCAAAGGGAATCGGGTTCGAGCCTGGGAAGGTTCCGACTGGCGCCGGAGGCGCCACGACCGCGAGCGTTCCCTGGTCCAGCGTCGACTCATTCGTCGCCTCGAATCCCTGGTCGTTCAGCGACTGGTAGAGGTCTTGCCAGTTACGAATCACCTCTTCGCCCTCATCGAAGTCCCGCGCGATGCCTCCTCGCTTGTAGACCGCCGAGACGAACCACTGCAGGCCGATTTCGCGGCCGAGACCCGCGACCTCCTCGAGGAGCTGTCTCGCCCGCTCGATGTCGGCGTCGCTCTCCTCCAGCTGGTACAGGGCGTCGGCGAGGCCCACCTTCGACGCGGGGTCCTCGGGCCGTAGCTCCAGGACGCGTTCGAACGCCGCCCTCGAGGTCTCGAAGTCGCCGTCGAGGGCCGCGAGTCGTGCGCTCGTGTAGAGGGCGCCCGGATCGTCCGGGTAAAGCTCGATCGCGCGCTTCACATGGGCCGCCGCCTGGTCCCAGTCACCGGTGCGCAGCCCGATCTGTGCGGCGCTCACGAGGTCCCGGGCCGCTGGCGCGTCCAGGTCCAGCAGAGGCTGGAGTTCGGCAAGGGCTTCGGCGGACTGCTCCTTCGAGAAGAGAACCGCCACGCGCTCGCGGCGCAGGATGGGGTCGACGTCCGGGGCGACGCGCGCGCCGGAATCGGTTTCCGAGCCCGTTGCGGTGTTCGTGGGGCCTGGCTTCGCCGCTTCGGAGTCGTCGGAGCCGCAAGCGGACACGAGGAGGACCAGCGGGAGCCAAAGGGCCAGGGTGGGAGCTGCGCTCGGGAGGCCGGAGCCGATCGGACCGAGGGGGCGTGCGGGGTGGGATTTTATCATCGGTGAAGGGCGCCCCTTGGAGCGCTCGCGTACTCGTTCCCCCAAGGGTAGTTACCCTTTCGTCCGCCTGATAAGGATTCGGACCGGGAGTCTGCGAATGCCCACCCGACGTGCAATGATGGACGGATGACTGACCTGCATCCAGCGGTGAGCGGAAGCGGCGCCCGGGCGTCGGCCGGGGGGCGCGGCTCCGAGGTGGCGGCGGCCCGGCGGATCGTGCTCGGGTTCCTGTTCTGGGGGATCGCTGCCCTGCTGACCTTGCGGGCGGTGGCGCCTCCTTCGGCCCTGGCGCCGGACGCCGAATCCGGGCGGGCCTCGGGCGGACGCGCGCTGGAGATCCTGGAGCGCCTCGCGCGCGGCGGCGTCGATGCGGGCCAGGTCTCGCCTCCCCGACCGATCGGGTCCGCCGCGAACGAGCGCTGCCGTCAGCGAATCCTGGACGAGCTGCGGAGTCTCGGGCTGCGACCGGAGGTCCACGAGGAGTTCGGGGCGTCGGCGCGCTTCCGCTGCGCTGGAACCGTTCGCAACGTCGTCTGCCGGCTTCGGGGCCAGGACACGTTCGGCGGGGCATCGGGCGAGTCCAGCGCCTCGTCGCCCGGGCAGGCGATCCTCTGCATGGCGCACCTCGACTCCGTTGGCGCTGGACCCGGCGTCGGCGATGACCTCGCGGGCGTGGCCGCCTGGATCGAGGTGGCGCGGGCGCTCATGGAGGGTGGCTCGCTGCAGCGTGACGTGATCTTCCTCTTCGAAGACGGGGAGGAGCACGGCCTGCTCGGGGCCGAGGTCTTCGCCGCGAAGCACCCGTGGGCCCGTGAGGTCGGCGCGGTCATCAACCTGGAGGGGCGCGGGACGTCCGGCCCGAGCCGCCTCTTCGAAACCGGCGCGGGGAACGACTGGATCATGCGCGCGTTCCGGGCGGAATCGACCGCGCCGAGTTCGACCTCCGTTTCGTCGGAGATCTACAAGCGGATGCCCAACGACACGGACTACACCGTGTGGCGCGACCGCGGCGTGCCGGGGCTCAACTTCGCGTTCATCGGCGGAGTGAACCGATACCACACGCCGCTCGATGATCTGGCGAAACTCTCGGAGGCGTCTCTTCAGCATCACGTCACGAACGCGTTCGAGGCGGTCAAGGCGCTCGCGGCGAGCCCTGAACTTCCCCGGTCCGATGCGAGCACCGGCGACGCCGTGTACTTCGACGTGCTCGGTCGATTCCTTGTGATCTACGGAGTGCGGACGGCTCGCCTGCTGGCGATTCTCCTGCTCATCGGAGCGCTGCTCGCGGCGGCTCGATCGATTCGCGCGGGCCACGTTCGGCTGCTCCGCGTTCTCGCGGCGTTCGTGGGTGTCGGCGTGGCGCTGGGGCTCGGCTACGGTGGTGCGCTGGGCGCCAACGCACTCTACGAGGTGTTCGGCGCGGGGACGGGCGTGGGGCATCCCGCGCATCTCGGTCCGGTGCTCGTCGGACTTCTCGGGGGCGCCGCGGCCGGGCTCGGGCTCGGTGCGCTGCTCCTGACGAGGTTCAGCCGCGCGGCCGACGTCGGCGTGGCGGTGACCGTCTTGATCGCCGGGCTCGGCGCGATGGCCGCGTGGGAAGCGCCCGGGGTCTCCTTCCTCCTGGCCATTCCTGCGACCGTGCTCGTGGTGGGCGGTGGTCTTCTGCGACTGCGCGGGAACGTCGACGCGCGCTGGGCGCGGGTCGGGTTGGTGGCGCTGGTCGTGTCCGCCGTGCTCGCGCTGACGCCGATCCACAGCGGTCTCATCGACGCCTTCGGTGTGCGCTTGCCGGGCGTGGCGGCGGCGCCGTGGCTCTTCGGCGGTTTGCTTCTGCTGCCGTCGCTGGTCGACGCTGGACGCGCGGGTGGCGCGTGGCTAGCGGGCCTGGGCGGCCTGACGGCGCTCGTGGCCGCCACGCTTCTTCTGCGACTCGACACGCACACAGCCGTCGAGCCCGGGCACTTGAACCTCGTGCACGTCCAGCAGGAGGACGCCGCTCGCTGGCAGATTCTCGGCGGCCTGGACGCGGTCGACCCGGGTCTTCTCGCCGACCTGACTTTGGCCCTGACGTCCGCTGGGGATGAGGCGGAAGCTGGCGTCAAGCCGGGTCGCATTCCCTGGGCCTGGAAGCCGCTGGCCACGGTGCCCGCGCCGATGACGGCAGACGAGCCGCCGAGGCTCGAATGGCTGGCCGAGATGGAGATGGAGGACGGCAACACGCTTCTTCGGGCGCGCGCGATTCCGGGGCGCCGCAGCGATTTGCTCCTCGTGAAGGTCAGCGGGAGCGGCTCGCTCGTGGTCGATGGCGTCACGATGCCCGGCGGAGCGGTGCGCTTGCTCGGGCCGCCGGACGAAGGGGTCGAGCTGACCTACATCCGCGATGACGCCTTCATGGACCGCGTGGTGCGGGACCTGGGGGAGAAGACGGACGCCCCTGTCGTCATGGAACGGACCCTCACGGTCGAACTCTGGAGCCAACAGTTCGGGCTCCGCGGCGTACGCGGCCGCGCGGCCGAGTCCTACTTCAGATCGCGCCCCGCCGAGTTCGTGCCGTTCGCGGACGGGGACGGATCCCTGATTCACGCGGTGTTTCGACAGGAGACGGCAGAAGAAGAGACGGCAGAGGAAGACTCGGCGGACCGATGAGGAATGAGCGGATGGAATCGAGCGTGAGACGACGGGCCCGCAGGGCGGCGGCGCTGGCCGTGGTCCTACTCGTGCCTCCAGGGGTCGCGAGCTGTGGAAAGGGAGACGCTGCGGCTGAATCCCGCCATCCGAACGTCGTGCTGATCGTCGGCGATACGTTCCGCGCGGACAAGCTCTCGAGCCAGGGCGGCCCCGACGGCCTGACGCCCTACCTCGACCGAATGGCGTCGGAAGGCGTTCGGTTCGAGGTGGCGCGCAGTCACGCTCCGTGGACGCTGCCGTCCACCGCGTCTCTCCTGACCTCCCTGCATCCTTCGGAACACGGAGCCGGAGGAAAGGTGAACGACTTTCGGCAGATGAGCACGGACGTCAAGACGATCGCGGCCCGCTTTCAATCGGCGGGCTATGACACCCACGCGATCGTCAACGTGGACTTCTTGGCCCCGGAGAACTTCGGGGTGACCCGGGACTTCGGCGGCGTCGACAACGTCAGCTACGCCTCCAACGTCGAGGTGCGTACGGCGGATGCAACGACGGACGCCGCGCTCGCCTGGCTGGACGGTCGAGGAGAGTCCGATCGGCCCTTCTTCCTGATGGTGCACTATTTCGACCCGCACTGTGTCTACGCTCCGCCGGAGCTGCAGCGGAAGCGCTGGGCCCAGCCAGCCGATCGGGAGAGCGAGTGGACCTTCGGCACTCGCTCCGAGATGCTGGCCATCCGCGCGGGACAGCTGACGCCCGATGAGCCGACGCTGCGTCGCGCGGAGGCGCTGTACGACGGAGAGATCGCCTACCTCGATGGACAGATCGGTCGGCTGGACGATGGGCTGAAAGCACGCGTGGGAGCGGACGATCTGGTCACGGTATTCACCTCGGACCACGGCGAGGAGTTCTACGACCACCAGGGGTTCGAGCACGGGCACACGCTCTTCGAGGAACTCGTGCGCGTTCCGCTGATCGTGCGGGCGCCGGGCCAGATCGCGGCCGGTTCGGTGGTGACCTCGGCGGTGCGGCACATCGACGTGGCGCCCACGCTCTGCGAGCTGGCGGACATCGCGCTGGACGATCAGTACGTCGGGTCGAGCCTCGTGCCGCTCGTGGGCGGGCGCGCGAACGAGGACCGGGGCACGCTGGCCCACGGCAACTTCTGGGACCGACCGATGACGAGCTGGACGAAGGACGGCTGGAAGCTGGTCGAGCGCGAGACGGGCGCACCGCGTCTCTATCACCTCTCCACGGATCCGAAAGAGCGCGAGGACCTGGCGGCTTCGGAACCAGAGCGGCTAGCTGCGATGGCGAAGCAGCTTGCGGCGGTGAGGGAAGGGCTGCGCGCGGTCCGCGCAGGGGAAGGGGCGGAGCTGAGCCCCGAGGTGCGGGCGAACCTGAAGGGGCTCGGTTACGGTCACTGACGGCCAGCGGTGATGCGGAAATCCTCCAGCACCAGCTGCAGCTCGACCCGGCCCCGCCAGTGATTGAGCCTCGGCTTGAACACGATCTCCAGCGGCTGGCTCATCTTCAGCTCCGGCTCGCGGCTCGCCATACCGAAGGCCATCGCCTTGAAGACCGAGCGGCCCGAGCGGATCTGCAGCATCATGTGGGTTCGGTCCGCGCCGATGATGCGCGCGGGCTCCTCCAGGCGGACGTCCCGGGCCATGAGCACCGGGCCCGGATTGTTCTGACCGCAAGGCTCCAGGCGCAATAGCTGAGTCATCAACGATTCGTCGAACGTTTCCAGTTCCACGATCGCATCGATATCGATGGGGGTTTGGCGCTGCTCCCGCGGCGTCTCGTGGGCGCGGGCGATCATGGCCTCGCGCAGCTCGTCGATGCGCGCTCCCTCGATCTCGCAGCCGGCCGCCATCTCGTGGCCGCCGAACCTCGTGAAGATTTCGGAGCCGCCGCGCATGATGTCCAGCACGCTCACGCCCGGAATCGAGCGCGCGCTCCCGCGGCCGATCCCGTGCTCGTCGACGCCGATGATGAGCGTCGGTCGGTGGAAGCGATCCACGATCCGGGAAGCCACGATGCCGACCACTCCGGGGTGCCAGCCCTGGCCGCCGAGGACCATGACAGGATAGCGCTCCGCGTCCTCGAAGCGCTTCGCCTCCTTCAGCGCTTCCTGGACGACACCGCGCTCGACGGCACGGCGTTCGTCGTTCAGCGTCTCCAGCTTCTCGGCGTACCGCCGGCCGGTGATGGCGTCGTCGGCGAGCAGCGTCTCGACCGCGCGCGCCGCGCTGTCCATCCGGCCGCTCGCGTTGATCCGCGGCCCGATCTGGAAGCCGACGTCCTCGGCGGTGAGGGCGCGGCCCGTCAGGTCCGTGCGCTCCAGGAGCGCCTGCATGCCCGCCGACGGCGACTCCGCCAGCGCCCGCAGCCCGTAGTGAGCGAGGATCCGGTTCTCTCCGATCAGAGGGACGACGTCGCAGATCGTCGCGATCGCCACGTAGCCCAGCGCCTCCAGGAGGAACTTGCGAAGGTCCGGGCGCACCTTGTCGGCACCGCTCATACGCTGGCAAACGGCCCACGCCAGCTTGAACGCCACGGCGCTTCCGCAGAGCTCACGGAACGGATAGGTCGAGTGGGGCAGCTTCGGATTCACCAGCGCGAACGCAGGGGGAAGCTCACCTTCCGGGGGCTCGTGGTGGTCGGTGACGATGACGTCCACGCCCTCCGCCACGAGCGTCGCGATCGGCTCGTTGGCGGACGTGCCGTTGTCGACCGAGATGACGAGCGTGGCCCCGACCTCGCGGGCCTTCGCCACCGAGTGATCCCCGAACGAGTAGCCGTCCTTGGTCCGGTGGGGGATGTGCCACTCGACCTTCGCGCCGAGGTGACGCAGGAAGCGCACGAGGAGCACCGTGCCGCTCACGCCGTCCACGTCGTAGTCGCCGTGGATCAGGATCGTCTCGCCGCTCTCCGCCGCTCGCTCGAGGCGCTCGGCGGCGATCTCCATGTCAGGAAGGCCAGCCGGGTCGTTCAGTCCGTGGAGCGTGGGGGCCAGGAGCGCCTGGACCGCCGAGGCGCTCGTGTGGCCGCGGTTCACCGCCAGCTGGGCGAGAACCTCGGGGATTCTCTCCGAACGCGCGATGCGAATCACGGTCTCCGGGTCGGGCAGGTGCAGGTTCCAGTGCGCGGGCAGGTCCAGGCTCCCGGAGGCCTGCCGACCCGGCGTGGTCGTGGGGGTGGAGGCAGCAGACGAGGACGCGGAGGGAACGAACACCATGGGCCCAGGTTATCAGCCATGGCCGCTCGGGTCTCAAGAGAATCACTCGGCAGCGTTTCGCGCGAGCCCGTCGCCGCGCAAGGCGCTACTCTGCACGGGCCATGACCGCCCAGCCTGACCAGCCGACCGAGCCGATGACCCCCCACGGGCCGCAGGGAGCCGAGGGGAATCCATTCAGGGCGTTGCCTTCCGTGGACGAGGCTCTTCGCCTCCTCGAGTCGAGCGTCTCGATGGACGTCGAGCCAGCCCGGTTGCGGCCCATTCCAAGGGCCGTCCTCGCGGAGCTCGTCCAGGCAGAATTGGACGCCTTCCGTCAACGAATCGGTCGCGACAAGCTGGACGTGGCCGCCGTCCGGTCGGAGATCGAGGGCGGGCCGTTCCTGGCTCGTCTGCTCGATGCGTGCCGGATCGAGCGCGGCCGTGGCGTCGTTCCTGCGGTGAACGCGACCGGAGTCGTGCTCCACACGAATCTCGGGCGCGCGCCCGTCCACCCGGAGGTCGCGGATCGCATGCGAGCGGCCGCCATGGGGTACTGCGTGCTCGAACTCGACCGCTTCAGCGCCCGACGCAACGAGCGAGATGCGCGCCTCGGCGCTCTGCTGGCGCGCGCCACCGGCGCCGAGACCGGGATCGCCGTCAACAACTGCGCCGCGGCCGCGTTCCTCATGATGCAGACCTTCGCGGGCGGCCGGGAAGCGATCGTCAGCCGCGGCGAACTCGTGGAGATCGGCGGTTCCTTCCGCGTGCCCGACGTGATGGAGCGCGCCGGCGTCCGCCTCGTCGAGGTCGGATCGACCAATCGAACGCGCATCGCCGACTACGAGCGAGCGATCACCGAGCAAACCTCGCTCCTGATGAAGGTGCACACCAGCAACTTCCGCGTCGTGGGCTTCACCGAAGAGGTGGACCCCGCCGAGATGGCGCGCCTCGGGCGCGAGCGCGCGATCACGACCGGCTGGGACCTCGGTTCTGGCCGCCTGGAGGCGGAAGGCGCTCGCTCGCTCGACGTGGTCGGGGACGAGACCGTGCTCCGCGACGCGGTTGCCTCGGGGATCGACGCCATCGCGTTCTCGGGGGACAAGCTCCTCGGCGGCCCGCAGGCAGGCCTGATCGTCGGGCGCCGCGCGGCGATCCGCGCGCTCCGCAAGAATCCGATCTATCGCGCCATGCGGCTCGACAAGGTGGCGCTCTCCGGCCTGGAAGCGACCCTCGAACTTCTGGCGGCGGGCCGCGGGGACGAGATTCCGTCGCGGCGCCTCATGCACCTGACGGTGGCGGATCTCGGGCCCGTGGCCGAGCGCATCGCGGGGGCGATCTCCGCCCTCGAGGGATTCGAGGCCGAGGCCGTCGACTCCGAGTCCCAGCCAGGTAGCGGCAGCGCTCCGACGGTGTTCCTGCCCACGAAGGCCGTGCGCGTGACCTGGGAAGGACACGCTGCCGATCATTTGGCGAACGAGCTGCGCGCGGGGGAACCGCCCGTCTTCGTTCGCGTCCAGGACGGCGCCGTGCATCTCGATCCGAGGGCGCTGCTTCCAGGCGACGAGGCTCGGCTCCTGCAGGCTTTCACCGCCCTCACCCGCTGAGGGGGCCCGGAAGCTGACTCTCCGCGGGGAAGATTCGCCCGGGATCGATCGTCAGGCACACCCATGAACTCGAACTCTCAGCCCGTTGCGAAGGTCGGTATCGTCGGGCTCGGCGCGGTGGGTCTTCCGCTCGCCGCGCTCTTCGGCCAGGTCGGACTCGAGCTCGTTCTTGTCGATTCCTCGGTTGAGCGAGTCGAGCAGATCAGGCGCGGAGAGTCGCCTCTTGCGCACCTGCCAGCGGGCCTTATCGATCGACTCGGGAACGCCCTGATCAGCACCTCTCCCGAGGCCCTCGACGGATGCGATGCGATCGTGATCTGCGTGCCCACGCCGCTGCGACCCGACCGTACGCCGGACCTATCCGCCGTGCGGAGCGCGGCCCGCGAGGCCGCGACGTTCGTTCGAGCGGGCGGCCTCGTCGTCCTCGAGTCGACGACCTGGCCCGGCACGACTCGCCACGTCCTCGGCAAGATCTTCGAGTTCCGTGAAGACGTCGATCTCGCGTACTCGCCGGAGCGCGTGGATCCTGGCCGCGTCGACGCGTCGCGCGCGGGCGGCGACCTCCTCGGGGCGGGTGTGCCGAAGCTCGTGGGAGGCGTCACGAAGGCGGCGACCGAGCGAGCGGCCGCGCTGTATCGCCTCGCCTTCGAGACCGTGATCGAGGTGGGGTCCAGCGACGTCGCGGAGGCGGCGAAGCTCGTCGAGAACATCCATCGCGCCGTGAACATTGCCCTCGTCGGCGAGCTGAAGATCGCCTTCGATGCGATGGGTCTCGACGTGTGGGAGGTGCTCGACGCGGCCGCCACCAAGCCCTTCGGGTTCACCCGCTTCGATCCGGGTCCTGGGATGGGGGGGCACTGCCTTCCCATCGATCCGTTCTATCTTTCGTGGGCAGCGAAGCGCGCGGGCGCGGAGACGCGCTTCGTGGAGCTGTCCGGGGAGATCAACCGGGCGATGCCGGGCTTCGTCGCGGCCAAGACCCAGAGCGCGCTTCGTTCGATCCACGTGGACGTGGACGAGGCGCGGGTGCTCCTCGTGGGGGTGGCCTACAAGCGCGGCGTGGGCATCGTCGAGGAGTCGCCGGCTTTTCCCATTGCGGCAGCACTCCGGGCAGAAGGCGCACAGGTGAGCTACGCCGATCCGCTCGTTCCGAGCTGTTCACTCGGGGAGTCCCTGGACGTGAACGCGGAAGCGCTCGCCGACTTCGACGCCGTCGTGATTCTGGTGGATCAAGAGGGCGTGGACCTCGATCTCATCGCGGCGTGCCAGGCGGTCGTCGTGGACACGCGCGCGGCGCTTCGGAAGCAACTTTTGGGTTCCGCGCGCTACTTCATGGCGTAGCCGGTGTGGACGGGCGCCGCCGGGGACTACAATGGGCGCCTACCATGAGACTCAAGAGAAACAAGCGGCTGACGGACTACGCAGCCTGCGCTGGCTGAGCTGCCAAGATGCCCATGGGGCAGCTCACGCAGGTGCTGCGTGGCATGAAACAGTCGGATGATCCGCGTCTGCTCGTCGGTCCTCAAACCGTCGACGACGCAGGCGTCGTCGTGCTCGGCCAGAACGAGGGCCTGCCGGCAGGCGTCGAGATCGCCCTCGTGCAGACGGTGGACTACTTTCCACCCGTCCTCGATGACGCCTACCTCTACGGAGCGGTGGCCGCTGCGAACTCTCTTTCCGACGTGTACGCGATGGGCGGCAAGCCGGTCAGCGCGCTGAACATCGCGGGGTTTCCCAAGGGCTTCGACGAGGAATGGGTGCGTGAGATCTTCCAGGGCGGTTTCGACAAGATCGCCGAGGCGGGCGCGGTGCTCGCGGGTGGTCACACGGTCGAGTCGCCGGAGCCGCAGTTCGGATTCGCCGTCACCGGGGTGGTCCAGCGCGCGCAGCTGACGGCGAACGCTGGCGCGAAGGTGGGCGATGTCTGCTACCTGACGAAGCCGCTCGGCATGGGCTCGATGACGACCGCTGGCAAGTTCAAGAAGGTGTCCGACGAGGTCATGCGCGAGGCGGCGCTGCAGATGGCGACGCTCAACGACCGCGCGGCGGCGGCCATGAACGCGTCGGGCGCGCACGCCTGCACCGACATCACGGGCTTTGGGCTCAACGGACATGCGCGCAATATCGCGCTCGCGTCCGGCGTGACGATTCGGCTCGAACTGGGCAAGCTTCCTATCTTTCCGGGGGCTCGCGACCTCGCGGCGAAGGGGATCGTCTCCGGCGGCACCGGTCGCGGCAAGGCGGCACTCAGCGACGTCATCGGTATCGGTCCCGGCCTCGACCAGGCGCTCGTCGACATCGCCTACGACGCGGAGACCTCGGGCGGACTCTTGATCGTGCTGCCGCCCGAGCGGGCGACCCGACTCGAGGACGAACTCTCCCGCCGCGATGTGCCCGTTCACCGGGTAGGCGAAGTGGTCGCGAAGGAAAGTGATCACCTCATCGAACTCTTCTAGCACGACATGGAACGGACACCTCACTCACCGCGGGGCTGGAGCGCAAGGGACGCCGCTTCGGCGCTGATCCTCTCTTCCCTGGCCATGACGGCCTGCGCCGCTTCGGAACCCGAGATCGAAGTGGTGAGTGCTTCCTCCGGAAGCAAGGGCCCGATCTCCGCGCCCGTCGTGCTGGATCCCGGCTACGCCGCCGAGCTGGTGTACAGGTGCGACGTGCGAGTGAACGGTGTGGCGACGGGCGAACTCGATCCCGAGCGTCCTGGCGAAGAGATCGTCGCGGTCGATCAACTGGGGCGCGTTCACTTGATCGCTCGAGTGGGTGATTCGTTCGGTCACCAGGTGATCGCGTCGACGAGCGGCGAACTCGTGCAGGTCGCCGTGGGGGATCTCCTTCCTTCGGCTCCTGGGACGCCGGCGATGGACGAGATCGTCGCGGTGGGCGCCCACCACGGGAAAGAGGACGACGGGGGTCCTGGCATCGTTCGTGTCTTCCATCGCGAGAAGAGCGGTCATTGGGCCGAGACGTCCTACCTGACGCCCGGGCTCGTCCATGGGGTGGCCGTTGGCGACATCGGACTCACAGAACACGATCAGTTCGTTTGCGCGGGTTTCTTCCCCCAGGCCCTCGTCGGAACCCTGACCACCCAGGTGAAGGGCGGCGCCGTCGCCATGGGGATCGGGGCGATCGACCTGCCGCGGATCGGGAACGTCAAGGGCGTTGCGCTGACCGAGGAGGGCTTCGTGCTGGCAGCCGACGACGGCCATTCGGTCGAGTACATGGTGCTTCCAGGCGAGTTCGGGCATCAACCGCCGGTCCAGCACGGGAGTCCGCTGTCCCGCGTCGCCTATTCGAAGGAGATCGGCGTGCTTCTCGCGGACGACGAAGGCCACCTGCGCATCCTGTCGACGGGTCCCTCACCCACGAGCAGCCTGCTGGAGAGTTCCGAGGATCGCCTGCGTGGAGCCGTTTTCATGGACATCGACCCCGGGAGCGAAGGGGCAGAAGCCCAAGGACTCGAGGCCTGCTCGGTCGGCTACGACGGCCGCGTGCGAGTGGTCGACTTGAGCCGCGTCGACGGGAAGCAGCCGGAATCTTCGGGTCAGTCCCAGGCGATCGGGTTCGAAGGGAAACTGCGCCATGTCGCACGGGACACGGACAAGCTGCACGACCTGAGGGCCGGGGACATCGCCGACTTCGGGCCCTGCCTGATCACCTGCGGAGACTCCGGCCACGTTCTCTTGATCCATCGCAAAGATGGAAAGGTTGCGCGGAAGCCTTGAGTGATTCGACGTCCTCGGGAGAGCCCGAGAATCGGTTTCGCGCGCCGCTCGAGCGCGACGTGTACGCAGGGCTCGCGGATCTGGGGGTTTCGGGCGCACAGTTCGGCGGTCCGCCGCTGATCCTCGGTCACCGAGGTGCCCCGCGGGAGGCGCCCGAGAACACGCTGGCGAGCCTGCGCCGTGCGCTGGAACTCGGGCTCGACGGCGTGGAGTACGACGTGCGCGCCTGCGCGAGCGGCGATCCCGTGATCTTCCACGACGCCACGCTGCGGCGGACGACGGGCATGCCCGGAAGGATCCGGGACGTCGATTTGCGCGAACTCTACGGGCTCGACGCGGGCGGCTGGTTCTCGCGGAGGTTCCACGGCGAGCAGGTGCCGATCCTCGACGAGGCGCTCGGACTGACCTCCGAGCGACGCGGCGAGCCTCCGTTCCACATGATCGAGCTGAAGGAAGCGGGGCTCGTCGAACCGCTCGTCCAGCTGCTCGCCGAGCGGCGTCCGCCCGTCCCTTGTCGCGTCGCGAGCTTCCGCAGGGATGTCGTCTTGGAGGCGAGAGACCGTGGGCTCCCGGCGATGCTGCTCGGCGTGCTCGCGAACGAGTATGATCGTCGCTTCGTGAGAGACGAGCGCATCGCGGCCTACAGCGTGGGCCCTGGCGGCTGGCGCACGGAGGCGGCGGCCGAGGACTGGTCGTTCACGGAGTGCTGGGCGTGGGCCATCGATGATCCGGACGAGCTGCTCGAACTCTGTCGCCGGCCGCTGTTCGGACTCAACACCAACGAACCGCATCGAGCGCTCGCTGCGCGGGCGCTGGCGCGTATGCAGCCTGGCTCGAACCATCCTTACCCGATCGAGGCTCCAGAGCTCTTCGTCGAGCCCGAGACGCTCGCCTCGCCGGAGCGCGGTGAATGGTTCGGATCATGGGACACGGCCGCGTCGATCACGAACCCGATGCCTTTCCCGGTGACCGTGCGCGCTTCGATCTTCGTGCCCCAAGGTGCGTTCGACATCGATGGTCTGCCGCGTGCTTTCGACCTCGAAGCCCATGAGCAGCGTTCGATTCCCTTTCGGATCAGCGGAGGCGCTCGGAGCCCGGGTCCGGATCCGCTCCTGGGTGCGCTGCTGGAGTGGAAGGAAGCGTCGGCCCTGTCCGGATCGGAGCTTCAGCCCGGTGGCCAGCTCCTTCTGGATGCCCCTCTGGTCCGAAGGCGCATCGCGACGGCGGATGGGCTGGCGCGACGTCTCACCACCCTCCGGGAGAGCCCAGGGCAGCGAGCCGCGACCATCACGATCCGGCGGATCGGCGGAGAGCTTCAGGTCCGCCTGGAGAACTCGGGGTCGCTCAAGAAGGGTCATCTCATCGCGCGCCTCGGGGATGACGTGGTGCGCGGCGGAGAGGGCTTGCGCCTGAGGCTGCCCCGCTGGTTCGACAGCCGCCCCGTCGGCGTGCCGTTCTCGTGCGGCGTCGAAGGGCGCAATTCCCGCGGCGAGCCGGCGCTCTTCCGCTGGGCAGGCGGCCTCCCCGAGGGCCTCGGGCATGGCAAGCCGGGCCTGTTGGTCCCGCTGATGCGCGGTTGAACGCTCGCGTTTCTCGCGATCATGCACACCGCACCGAATAGACTCGTGGAATGGAAGGGGAGTCCGAGTTCAAGATCACGACCGAGACGTACACGAGTCCTGGCTGCCTGGTGATCGGTTGCTTCGGGGGGCTGATCGGTCTCTATGTGCTGGTGGAGTTCGTTCTCTACTTCCGGGGTCTCTGAGCTGGGGGCCCTGAGCTGGGGTCTCTGAATAGGGGCCTCTGAATTGGGATCTTCAGCAGAATCATGGGGTCGGAAGCGCCTCAGTGATCGCTGCGGTCTTGAAGTCTGGGAGCAGTTTGCAGTGCTGCTACCAAGACAGCCAAGGAAGCGGGGGGAGCGAGAGGCCCGAGAGGCGCGGCGGCCTTGGGAGGGATGGATAGGTGGGCAGGGGCGAGTTTGGCCCTGGCCCGCGACGTTGTGACGGGAGGCAAGAGTGGGAGGTCCGGGGGCGCGGAGTGGGAGCGGGCCGGTGGGAAAGGTCTGCCGAGTAGGTGGTTCGAGGGTGGTTGGGGGATTTGGCTGATGAGCAACCATGTGCACCTGATCGCGGAGGCGGAGAACTCGGCAAACCTCCCGCCTCCTCCGCTTCTTTGGTTGCATCGGCAGGAGGGGGGCGATGCTGCGTTGATGGGGGCTGCAGAACGATCTGCTGCTATCCGCCGCACTACCGTTCAGGTGTAAACAGGCCGTGGGTTAGCAAGGGGGTTTACACATGCGTTAACAGGCGAATGCACACCGAGCCGCCGCGCCCGTGACTCAGGCCTCGTCTTGGTCGCAACCTTCGTCTGTGCCTTCGCTTACGAGCTGGGACCGAAGGGTCGGCAGGTAGGCGGTACAGGAAGTGCTATGGGCTCCCTGGGAATCCCGCCAGTGAGCGCAGGCATCGGGGCTACGAGAGCACCGTGCGGAAACCACTCTCCAGGCACGAACTCCATGACCAATACACTCATCTTCATCTGGGGGGTCGTCTTGCTACTCGGCGCGAGCTCCGTGGCCGCGTTGATCTGGGCGGTGACCTCCGGCCAGCTCGCCGAGTTTCAGCAGGGCGCGACCAGCATTTTCGACGACGACGAACCCATCGGTCGGATGACCGACGAATTTCCTCCGGCAATGGTGACTCGGGTGATCTCGACGGAAGGGGGGCGCGACCATCATGGAAACTGATCCACGTGACCCTGGCAGGGCGGCGGATGTTCGCGAGCGCGCGGTGATCGACCGGTCCGCCAGGGAGGTCGTTCTCCTCTGGTACGGAAGCAGCGTTTTCTGGCTTCTTCTCGGGTCCATGCTGGCCCTCGTCACTTCCATCAAGCTTCACACGCCCGGGTTTCTCGCCGACTGGGAGTGGCTGACGTTCGGGCGCGTTCGACCGGCTCACCTCAACACGGTGATCTATGGATGGGCCTCCATGTCGGGCGTGGGGACCCTGCTGTGGCTGATGGCGCGGCTTTGCAAGATTCGCCTCCCGTGGCGAGAGGGGCTCATTCTCGCGGGCATCTACTGGAACGCGATGGTTGCGATCGGAACGTTCCAGATCCTGGTCGGCAACGGAACGAGCATCGAGTGGCTCGAGTTTCCATGGTGGGTCTCGATCCCCCTCGGAGTGGTCTTCTTGGTTCTGATTGCGCTCACGGTCAAGATGCTACGGACCCGACGGGAGAAGCACCTGTACGTGTCGCAGTGGTACCTGTTCGGGGCGACGATCTGGTTCCCGTTCCTCTACGTCGCAGCAACCGTTCTCATCCATTCACCCGCTGCCACGGGAGTGGCCAAGGCGACGGCGAACTGGTGGTTCGCGCACAATGTGCTGGGGCTGTGGCTCACACCGATCGGGCTCGCATCCGCGTACTACTTCATCCCGAAGGTGCTGGGCCGACCGATCCACAGCTACTACCTCTCGATCATCGGGTTCTGGAGCCTGGCGCTCTTCTACAACTGGGCCGGAACCCACCACCTCATTGGTGGCCCCCTGCCAGCGTGGCTGGTGACGGTCGGAACCGTGGGCAGCATGATGATGTTCGTCCCGGTCATCACCGTGGCGGTCAATCACCACCTGACCATGGCCGGTCACTTCTCGAAGATGCGCTTCAGCCCCACGCTGAGGTTCATCGTCTTCGGCGCCATGTCGTACACGGTGGTCAGCGTTCAGGGATCCCTGACAGCCCTGCGCATGGTCAACGAGGTCGGGCATTTCACTCACTACACGATCGCGCACGCCCACCTGGGGGTCTACTCGTTCTACTCGATGATCGCCTTTGGATCCATGTACTACGTGATGCCGCGCCTCGTCGAGCGCGAGTGGGTCAGCAGCCGGCTGATCAAGATTCACTTCTGGGCCTGCGCCGTGGGGATGATCATGTACTGGGTCGGGCTGTCCTTCGGGGGCTGGATCCAGGGCCTGATGATGAACAACCCCGACGTGCCGTTCATGGATGTGGTCCAGCGCATGATCCCGTACCTCTGGTCGCGCTCGATCGCGGGAACGCTGATGACCATCGGTCACGTCTCGTTCGCGATTCTCGTCTGGAAGATGATCCGGCGTGAAGGGGCATGGCTCGTGGAGCCGACGCTCTTCGTCACCAGGAAAGACGCCCGCGAGGCCGCGAATGCTTCGCACCTGCCAGCTCCCGCCACCGGAGGTCATGCATCATGAACCGAGTCTCTCTGATCGCGCTGGGAGTGCTCGCCACGGTGATCGCCTCCCTCTTCGGGCTTGTCCTGATTCCGAACTTTCAGCTCGAATCGATGGGTCCCAGGTCCATCCAGCAGCCGGACGGCTCCACGGCGGTGTACCCCGCAGAACTCGATAGCTACCTCGAAGCGCCGGGACGCGAGGTCTATCGCGACCTTGGCTGCGTCTACTGTCACAGCCAACAGGTCAGGCCCGAGGGATTCGGTGCCGATATCGAGCGTGGATGGGGAGCGCGGCGCTCGGTGCCCAGGGACTATGTGCTCCAGAGCCCTCCCTTCATGGGGACGATGCGGACGGGTCCGGACCTGGCCAACATCGCGGATCGTCAGCCGAGCCAGGAGTGGCACTACCTTCACCTGTACGACCCGAGGATCACGTCACCGGGGAGTGTGATGCCATCGTTCAAATTCCTCTTCGACACCACGGTCGGTGAGGCGCCGCGGGCGCCGCTCGGCTTCCCCATGATCCCCTTGCCCGAAACGTACGTCGACGAGCCCACCTGGATCGTCCCGACGGAGCGAGGGAGAGCATTGATCGCCTATCTCGGAACGCTGAGGCAGCCCTTCGAAATGGAGGAAGTCCAGTGAGCGCGCCGTCACCAGCGGATCGCGCAGATCCCGCGCCGGAAACCGGTCGGTTCTCTGCCTACGAGCAGCCCAGCGGCGAGTCACCGGACATCCAGGAGATCCACCGCGCGGTTCTGCGTGAGCAATTCGAGCCATCGGAGGGCCAGCAGCGAGTCCCGCTGGCGCTCTTCATGGGGTTCCTCTTCCTTGCCATGTGGGCAGGCTACTACCTGAGCGAGTTCGACGGGAACTTCCAGGCCAACGTCTACGACGGACCCGACGCGTTCCGGACGATGGACATGTCCAATGCCGGTCCCAGAAAAGAGCGCGTGGTCGACCCTGTCCTGTTGGGCAAGCGGCTCTTCAACGCCTGCACCGCATGCCACCAGACGAGCGGTGAGGGGATCCCCGGGCAGTATCCGCCGCTCCGTGGATCCGAGTGGGTCGCGGGCGATCCGCGGATCCTCGCGCGGATCCTTCTGGGTGGTTTGCAGGGTCCGGTCACCGTACTCGGCAAGTCTTACAACGCGGAGATGCCCGCCTGGAACCAGTGGAGCGACCGGGATATCTCGGCCGTGCTCACCTACATCAGGCAAGCCTGGGGTAATGGGGAGCCGCCTGTCTCCGAGGCAACGATCTCTGCGGTTCGGGCCGAGGTCGGAGCCAGGTCGAACGCGTTCACCGCCGTTGAACTGCAGGAACTCGAACTACCGGACGTGACAGCTTTGCCTGCGAGCGAAGAGGGCGAGGGCGACGGGGAGCGATGAGCTGCTGCTCGAACGAAGCCCAGGCTCTGGGTGGACTGGGCGCACCGGGCCCACCGGGCGCACGGGGTTCCACGGCCGCGGCTGAAGCCGTCGAAGAGACGGCGCCCGCAAACCGGGAGGTCGCGGCGCTCGCGATCGCGGCGTTCCTGGCGGGAAACAGTGTTCTCGTCACCGTCGTGGCGAACGTCGGCGACATGGCGGCGACCACGCGCTTCCACCTGCAGACGGGCCTCCTGGTCGCGACGCTGCTCGTCGCTCTCCTCCTTGCCCCGCAGCTCGGCCGAAGCGTCGCGGCCAATCTGCTTCGCCGCGAACTCTCCACGGACGCACTCTTCGTGCTCGGGTGGGCCGGGGCCCTGGGCTTCTCGCTCGTGGCCTACGCGCGCGGCGTGGGGCCCGTGTACTTCGAGGTTGGCAGCGTGCTGATGGTCATCTACTGCGTGGGGAGCCTGGTCAAGCGTACGGCCCAGCGGCGGGTTCTGAAGGCGCTGGACTCCTGGTCGCCGGCGGCTCAGCTCTGCCGGCGCGTGGATGGAGAGGGGCGGCTGATTCAGGTGCCTGTCATGAGCATCGTCACTGGCGACCTGGTTCAGGTGCCCGCTGGCGATGCGGTCCCCGTGGACGGGGTGGTACGCGAGGGCGAGGCGTTCGTTCGCGAAGCCACCATGACGGGCGAGCCCCATCTCCGCGCTGTCGGCCCTGGAGACTCCGTCCTGGCCTCGGCGCTCCTCGTGGATGCGGCCCTTCGCGTCGAAGCGACCGCGCCCGGTGCCGATCGTCAGGTGGATCGCGTTCGATCCGTTCTGGAGGCGGCGCGCAGCGCGCCCAGTCGCTGGCAGACCCAGGCGGAAAGCGTCGCGCGCGTTTTCACGCCAGCGGTCGCGGTCCTCGCGCTCTTGGCCTTCGTCACCTGGGCCTTCATCTCCGGTCCCTCGGCCGCGGTCATGGTCGCTCTATCGGTGCTGCTCGTGGCGTGCCCCTGCGCCTTCGGCTTCGCCACTCCCGTTTCGATCTGGGTGACCCTCTCGCGTCTCGCGGGCAGTTCGCTGGTCGTACGGCGCGCCGATGCGATCGAGCGGCTTGCCCGGGTGGATACGGTCATCTTCGACAAGACGGGCACATTGACCGCTCTGCGACCCGAGATCCATGAGCTCATCGTCCGGGAGGGACAGCCCTACGGGCGCGAGACGATCCTCGCCCTGGCCAGTTCGGTCGAGGCCCATTCGCATCATCCGATCGCGAGCGTCTTCGTCTCGTCGGGCGCCGTCGTTCGACCGGCGCTGCTGACGGAGTCGATGCCGGCCATCGGTGTTCGGGGTCGCGTGGAAGTCGATGGTGCGGAAGTCGGCGTGGAAGTGGGGCGTCTGGATCGGCTGCATCGGCCCTGCTGTGACGCGGAGTTCCTGCTGGTGGTGCGCGCCAGGGAACGAGCAGGCCAGCAGCCGCTGGCCATCCGCGTCGATGGCCAGCTCGTCGCTGTCGCTCTCGTCGAGGAGGTGACGATCGACACGTTCGACGACGGGCTGCTTCGACTGAGAGCGCTCGGCGTCGACGTCAAGGTCTACTCCGGGGATCGCGGAAGTCGCGTCGAACGGCTGGGCGTCGCGGACGCCTTCGGTGCCATGACCCCCGACGACAAAGCTCGGGAAGTCCGTGCTCTTCGCGCAGCCGGGCACGAAGTGTTGTTCGTGGGTGATGGCGTCAATGACGTGGGGGCGATGGGCGACGCGACGGCCTCGATGGCGGTCGCGGACGGAGCAGGGATGGCGCTGGAGTCAGCGGACATCGTCTGGCACGGGGGAGATCTCCGGAGCGTCGAAGCGGGGATCGTGATCGCGCGCCGCAGTGTCCAGCGCCTGCGACGGGCGCTGCTCTTCGCCGTGACCTATAACTCCGCAGGCATGGTGCTGGCGGCTCTCGGGTGGCTGCACCCCGTGCTGGCGGTGCTGTTAATGACGGCGTCCAGCTTGACCGTGGTGCTGCACGCGGCGGATCTACGGTGGGAAGAGGGGGAGCGTGTGCCTTCTACCCGGAAGCTGAAGGAGCCGCCCGACGGCGGTTTGTTGCCGCGTGGCCTGCTCCCTCCACCGATCATCACTGTTGGGTGAGCCACTCCCGGATCTCCTTGGCGGCCGGGACGCCCCCCGCGTGCACCAGCTTTTCGTCGATCACCACGCCGGGCGTCGAGAGCGCGCCGTAGGCCATGATCTTGGCGAGGTCCGTTTCCTTTTCGATCACGGGCTCGACGCCGAGCTCAGCGGCCACCTTGCGGATGAGGTCGGCGGTCTTGGCGCAGTTGCTGCAACCGGTGCCGAGGATCTTGATGTGGGTCATGGGTGCCATGGGATGAGTGAACGGAGTGATGGATGGACAGTCTCACGCCAGCGCGTTGAAGGTCCAGCCGACGAGAACGAAAGCGACGGCGAGGATCGCCGCGTAGAGCGCGAGCGCGCGCCAGTGAATGACCTTGCGCAGGATCAGCATCTCCGGGAGGGACAGCGCCGCGATGCTCATCATGAGCGCGAGCACCGTGCCGATCGGGACCCCCTTGCCGAGCAGGGCCTCCGCGACCGGGACCACGCCCGTCGCATTGGAGTAGAGAGGTACGCCAAGGAGGACGGCGACGGGAACGGAGACGAGACCGCTCTTCGCGCCCAGGTTCTTGGCGACCCAGGCCTCGGGGACGAAGCCGTGGAAGAGCGCTCCCACGCCGACGCCGATCAGGATCCACAGCCAGATGCGACCGAGGATCTCTCGGACTTCTCCGCGCGCGAAACGGTGACGGGCAGCGATGCCCCTCGGTTTGGACGGCAGCTTGGCGTCTCCAACCTGGATCTTCCAGACGTAGTCCTCGACCCAGCGTTCGGCGTGGAAGAGCTCCATCATGACTCCGCCCACGTAGGCGACCAGCAGTCCGGCACCGACGTAGAGCGCGGTCATTTTCCATCCGATCGTCCCCGCCAGCACGACCACGGCGACCTCGTTGATCATCGGGCTCGCGATGAGGAACGAGAACGTGACGCCGATCGGGATCCCGGCCTCCACGAAGCCGATGAACAGCGGCACCGACGAGCACGAGCAGAAAGGGGTGATGGCACCCAGGCAGATCGCGAGCGTCCGCGCGAGCCAGCGGGGCTTCCCGCGAACGTACTCGCGTACGCGCTCCGGCGAGAGCATGGCTCGCAGGAATCCCATGCCGTAGATCACGAGAACGAGGAGCGCGAAGATCTTCGTCGTGTCGAGCACGAAGAAGTGAATGGCGCTCTCCAGGTGACTCCCCGGCTCGAGAAGCCCCTGCCGCGCCAGGAAGCGCACCACGTGGGTGGCGAGTGAGTCGAACATGGAGGAAGGAATCGTCGGCGAGGGGAGGGTTGCGGCCTGGAACCATGGCCCGGGCGGGATCCAGGAGGTCAGCGTCAAGGGGCACTCCGAGCGTCAGGGGATGCGGTGGTCCGCTGACTTCAGCGCCTCGTAGCCCGAGATCACCTCGAACAGCTCCTCGTCGATGCCGTCCTGACGCTGGCGGCGGAAGTCGCCCTGAAGTTCGACGAGCAGATCTCCGATGTTTCGCTCGGCGCGTCCCATGGCGGCGAGGCGGCTCGCGTTCTCAGCGGCAAGGGACTCGGCGCAGGCGCGGAACATCGAGATGAAGAGGTACTCGCGGATCAGGGAACGAAGCGTGTGGCTGCTGGCTCCCAGGACCTCCGGGAGGAGCTTCGTGGGCCAGGGCTGCGACGAGAGGGTCGCGCGCCATTCGTCGTCCAGTGGCAAGAGCTTCCGGGACACCGGTCGGTAGCTCGAGGCCCGTGGCTGGTTGTGGATGAGGTAGAGCGTCGATTCGCCTGCGCGGGCACGGTAGGCGTCTGACTCCAGCTGGATCCTCCCGACCAGGGGGGCGATTCCCGCGACGGAAGTCGGCAGCGGGAAGTGGCCGGTCGGAACGAGTCCTGCCTCCACCAGCCGTCCGTGGACGCGCTCGCCCACGGCCCAGATCTGCAGCTCCCCGGGCCACGACGAAAGCGTGTGCACGGCGAAGTCGGCCACCTCCTCGTTGAACTGACCGACCAGCCCCTGGTCCGAGCCGAAGACGACGGCGCCCGTCACCGGCTGAGCCGGAGCCCGGTCCGCTTGAGCCTCGGCGGGGCCAGTCAGGCGGAACGTGGCTCCAAGGCCCAGCTCGATCGTTCGGTAGTAGTCGCCGAGCGCGAGGACGGACTGCTCGTACTGGCCGATGCTGGACGCGGCCATCGCCTTCATCGTGCGGACCACCGAGTGAAGGTCGGCGGCGCTCTCGATCTTGCGGCGCAGGTCCGCCGTCGTGTGGCTCATGGCGCCGCCTCCTCCTTCTGGAACGGAGCGAGGGCCGTGCGGGCCCCGTCGACGATCGACTTGCGCTGCTCGTCACTCAGCTTCACGGAGCCTTCCAGAGCCGCGTGGAGGTCAGGGGGAAGGGTCGTCACCGCCTCCCGGACAGCCTTCTCTGCGGACCCCATCGAGCCGAGCGGAATCGCGTCGAAGAGCCCCCCCGTGAGCGCCAGTAGAACGGCGATCTGCTCCGGAGCCGGGATCGGCGCCAGCTCCGGCTGCTTGAGGCACGCACGGATCCGCTTTCCGTGCTCGATCGTCTCGCGAGTGACCTCGTCCAGTCTCGCGCCGAAGCGCGCGAACGTCTCCAGTTCCTCGAACTGGGCGTACGCGAGCTTGAGGTCGCCCGCGACGGATCGATAGCTGGCCTGCTGGGCCTTGCCGCCGACGCGGGACACGGACGCGCCCACGTCGACCGCGGGCAGGACGCCGAGTTCGAACAGCGCGGGCGAGAGATAAATCTGCCCGTCCGTGATCGAGATCAGGTTGGTCGGGATGTAGGCGGAGATGTTCTGGGCCTCCGTCTCGATGATCGGCAGCGCCGTGAGCGAGCCGCCGCCGAGGGATTCTGCCAGGTGGGTCGAGCGCTCCAGGAGACGGGAGTGGATGTAGAAGATGTCGCTCGGGAACGCTTCCCGACCCGGAGGCCTGCGGAGCAGCAGACAGAGCTCGCGGTAGGACCGCGCGTGCTGGGTGAGATCGTCGTAGACGATCAGCACGTCTCGGCCTTGCTGCATGAAATGCTCTGCCACGCTCGTCGCGGCGTAGGGCGCGATGTAGGAGACGCCGGGCGCGTCGTTTCCCTCGGTCACCATCACGACCGTGTAGGCGAGCGCACCGCGATCGCGCAAAACGGCGATCGCCTTGGCGACGGAGGACGCGCGCTGGCCGATGCTGCAGTAGACGCAGGTGATGTCCTTGCCGGCTTGGTTCAGAATGGTGTCGAGCGCAATCGCGGTCTTGCCGGTCTGCCTGTCGCCGAGGATGAGTTCGCGCTGACCGCGCCCGATCGGGATGAGGGCATCGATCACCTTGATTCCCGTTTGCAGCGGAGTGGTCACCGGAGCGCGGTCCATGATGGGGGTCGCCGGGCGCTCGATCGGGAGACGCTTCTCGGAGGGGATCGGATCCTTTCCGTCGAGCGGCCTGCCCAGCGGATCGATCACGCGGCCAACCAGGCCTTCGCCGACGGCCACGTCCATGACGCGCCCCGTCCGCTCGACGTCCTGCCCGACCTGGAGCGTGGTGTAGTCGCCGAGGAGCACGGCGCCGATCTCGTCCTCGTCCACGTTGAAAGCGATGCCGAGCACGCCGCCGGGGAACGCGAGCAGCTCGTCGTACCCGACGCCTGGCAGCCCCGAGACCGTCGCGATTCCCGTCGATACACTGGTGATCGTTCCGATCTCCCGCACCCTCAGTCGCGGCCGTACGCTCTTTCGGGCCTGCTCGATCAGGTCCAGTGCGCTCGCGGAGACGTCCTGTAGCGTTCCCATCAGGTCCCGGCCTCGGCCTTCGCGCGACGATCCAAGAGCTTCGTCGCTCCTTCTTCCAGGGTCAGTAGATAGTCGGCGACGGTCCAGGCGACCTTCGTTCCGTGGGCTGCGAATTCGATCCCGCTCACGAGCTCGGGAGCGGTCTCGAAGCCGAGCTGGATATCGGCCGAGAATGTCTCGTTCAACACGTGCTGGATGGAGGCACGCTGCGCCTCTGTCAGGTCGAACGCCGTCCGTATCCTGCCCGATGGGCTGGCCCTCAGGGCGTCCGCGAGCCCCGTGCGGGTCGGCTCGTCGATGTCCCTGATGAGCCGCAGGAAGACCTCCACCGCCCGTTCCTCCAGAGACGCTCCCGCGAGATCTCCGAGTACCTGGCGGGCGATGGCGAAGACCTCACGCTGCGCGCGCCGGCTGAGTCCGTGGCTCAGGGTGGCCGCCTCCGCCTCCAGCCCCGCTTGCCGCCTGGTCGCGAGCTCAGCCGCTGCCTTCCGGGCCGCCTCGATCAGTCTCTGTCGCTCCGCCGCGGCCTCTTCCGTCGCCTTCGCAAGACGCTCCGAGCGGTCGGCATCGAACGCCTCGTTCTTTCGCTGGAACTCGTCGCGCTCCTTTGCGGCCTCGGCCTTCCTGCTGTCCGCGTCTGCCAGTTCCGCGGCGATGCGGGCCTCGCGCTCGTCGATGGCGTTCAGGATCGGTCGATACAGGAAGCGCTTCATCAGCCAGACGAGGATCAGGAAGTTGATGGCCTGCGCGACGACGGTGAACCAGTCGATGAGCATGGGCTATTTGGCTGCGACCTCGGCGATCGCTGCGTTCCAGAACGGGTTGGCAAAGATCAGGATCATGGAGACGACGAAGCTGTAGATGGCGGTGGACTCGATCATCGCGAGCCCCACGAAGAGGGTGCGGGTGATCGTGGCAGAGGCGTCGGGCTGCTGGGCCAGTGACGTGAGCGCGGTGGCCACCGCGCGGCCTTCCGCGATCGCGGGGGCCAGGCAGCCCAGGCTGGTGCAGAGGCCTGCGACGATGATGGAGGTGGCGCCGATGAGTGAAGTGGGATCCATGGTGTGAAGGCGGGTCAGGCGGTTTCGATGGAGACAGGGTGAGGGGGCGCAGACTCGTGCTTGGGACCCGCGAGCTTGCGCGTCGCCGCCGCGATATAGACCGAGGCAAGAATCGTGAAGATGTAGGCCTGGACCATGCCGGTGAGGAGGCCCAGCAGGGTCATGACGATCGGGAAGAAGAGCGGCGTGATCGTGAGCAGGATGGCGATGATCATCGCGCCGCTCATCATGTTTCCGAAGAGGCGCACGGAGAGCGCGAGCGTGCGCGAGACCTCGCTGATGAGATTGAAGGGAAGCATGATGAACGTCGGCTGGACGTACGTGCCGACGTAGCCCAGGAAGCCCTGGGCTTGGATGCCGAAAGCCGGCACGGCCACGAAGACGCAAAGCGCCAGAGCCACCGTGGTCGAGAGCGATCCCGTGGGCGGCTCGTATCCGGGAACGATCGTGCCAAGGCTCGCCACGGCGATGAACAGGAAGAGTGTGCCCAGGAAAGGCAGGTAGGACCGCGGGTGGGCGAGTCCCACCTCTTCGAGCTGCTTCGCGATGCCGGTGACGATGATCTCCATCAGGTTCTGCCAGTGCGAGCGTTCGTCCGACGCGGAGAGCCTGCGCGTGATCACGGCGGAGCCCACGACCATCACGATCATGAGCGCCCAGGTGAAGGCGATCGTCGCGTTCAGCTTGAAGAGGCCGTTCTGCCAGAAGATGATCTCATCAGGACTGAGTCGCATGGGGAAATGCCTCGTGCAAGCGCTGGTCGAAGGAGCGGGTCCACCAGAAGACGCTGAGTCTTCCGGCCAAGAAGCCCAGCAGGCAGGCGAGCATTCGCTGCCAGGAGCCTCCGGACACGAGGTAGAATCCGAGGAGGGTCGTACCCGTCCGGAGTAGCGTGCTCGCGATCATCCAGCGCGCCGGCGCCGGGGAGGCCACCAGTTTGCGCACGGTCCACCAGAGGCCGCCGAAGAAGAACACGCCCAGTGCCCAGCCAACGAGGCCTGCTAGCGCGTAGGTGGCGAGGTCAAACATCGTCATCGCTTTCCTGGTCCTCGTGCATGGCCACTTGCTCACTGGAAACCCAATGCCACGCGTTCGCGCAGCCGAGAACCAGGCCACCGACGAGCAAGGTCAACGTCCACGACCGACTGCCGCCGTGATGACGGTCCAGCCATAGCCCGAGCGTGGCGCCCAGTAGAGTGGGGACCACCACGGACCAGCCGATCACGCCCATGGTGCCGAGGCCGAGCCAGGCGCCGGTGCCATCGCGTCGCGCCCTCAACTTGCGCCGGGCCATGGCGTCCACCTCGGCCGCCAGCCCCTGGCGCGGACCGGGGAGCTTCTTGGGACTGGGGTCACTCATGATGAAAATGGGCGAGGCGCCGAAGGAAACCGGACTCCAGCTTCGCGTTGACACTGCGGACCTCGCGCTCATGGTCGTCAAGGACGAGAAAGTCCGATTCGACGGCCTCGTGGAGCGTAGAAAGGTCTGATCCCGCGACGGCTCGACGGACGGACACGCGGACCTCGGAGCCCGTCTTGACGAGGATGCCCTCGTCCACCGCCAGGTAGCACTCACCGTCCTCCTCGGTCTCGTAGACCAGGATGCCCGGCGCGAGTGTCGCAACGCAGTCGAGGCGCTGCGGAAGCAGTCCGAACGAGCCGCTTCGTGTGACCGTCACGATGCGTTTGACGTGGGCCTTCTCCGCGAAGACCTGGAAGGGAACGAGTACCCGCAGAGTCATCATGGGGTCGTGCTGGCAGAGGACGCGGTGTCGGTGGAGGTGGGCTCCCCTTTGACCTCGCTGATAGCGCCGATCATGTAGAGCGCGCTCTCCGGATAGTCCCTGAACTCGTCGTTCAAGATGCGCTCGCAGCCATCGAGGGCGTCCTCCAGGCTGACGAGCTTGCCGTCCAATCCGGTGAACTGCTCGGTGGTAAAGAATGGCTGCGTGAAGAACCGTTCCAGTCGCCGCGCGCGTCCGACGAGCCGTCGATCGTCTGCCGTCAGCTGCTCCAGTCCAAGCATCGCGATGATGTCCTTGAGATCCTCGTACCGGGCGAGCGTGTGCCGGATCTCCTGGGCGAGCCGGTAGTGTCGCTCGCCGGCAACTCCGGGTGTCGCCATCTTGGAGTTCGACTGCAGTGGATCGATCGCCGGGTAGAGCCCTTCGCCCGCTCGCTTGCGGGAGAGCACGATCGACGCCGAAAGGTGCGAGAAGGTATGGACGGCGGCGGGGTCCGTGAAATCGTCCGCAGGAACGTAGACGGCCTGGATCGACGTGATCGCGCCCGCGTCGGTGTTGGCGATCCGCTCCTCCAGAGCGGACAGCTCCGTGCCCATGGTCGGCTGGTAGCCGAGCCGCGAGGGCATCTGGCCCATGAGGCCCGAGACCTCGGAGCCCGCCTGGATGAAGCGGAAGATGTTGTCGATCAAGAGCAGCACGTCCCGTTGCTCGTCGTCCCGGAAGTACTCTGCCATGGTCAGAGCCGCATGCCCCACGCGGAAGCGAGCGCCCGGCGGCTCGTTCATCTGCCCGAAGACCATCGTCATGTTCGACAGAACGCCCGCCTCCTTCATCTCGCGGTGCAGTTCCTCTCCTTCGCGGCAGCGCTCGCCGATGCCGCAGAAGATGCTGACGCCTTCCTCGTGACCCACCATGTTGTGGATCATCTCGGTGAGAAGCACCGTCTTCCCTACGCCGGCACCGCCGAACAGACCCGCCTTGCCGCCGCGCTCCAGCGGAACGAGCACGTCGATCAGCTTGATGCCGGTTTCGAAGATCTCAGAGCGCGTCGACCGGCGCAGGAGAGATGGGGGAGCTCGATGGACCGAGCGCCACTCCAGATCCTCGGGCGGCGGCTGGCGATCGATCGGATTCCCGAAGACGTCGAACATGCGTGAGAGGATCCCCGGCCCCACAGGCGCCATCAGGGGACCACCCGTGTCGAGGACGTCGATGCCCCGGGCGAGGCCCTGGGTCGTGGTGAGGGAGATGCAGCGAACGTGGTGTGCGTCCCTTTGCGTGAGCACCTCCAGCAAGATGACGGTATCGGCTTGACCATCCCCTCCGTCCAGGATGGCGCGTAGGACACGATGGATCGAAGGCAACGGCCCGTTCACTCGAACGTCCACGATACTCCCGCGCACTGCAACGACGACACCCAAGGGAGCCGCCGCTGCATCGCTCTTCGCGAACGATTGGCTGTTGCGCGGTACATCGCGGCTGTCCGGGACGGTCTTCGTCATGGGGAACCATCCTCGACGCGGGGAGCGATCACTCCCTCCAAGACGCGGACCGTGTCGCGCGCGATCAGAAGCTCTTCGTTGGTCGGGATGACGTACGCCGTCATCTCGCTTGTATCCGTCGAGATGCGCGCCGATCGGCCGTTCACCGCCGCATCGTTCCGCTCCGGATCGATCATCAGCCCAATCCGACCGAGACCGCGGCAGATCTGCTCGCGAATCGCCGGGGCGTTCTCGCCGATGCCCCCGGTGAAGACGACCGCGATCGGCCCGTCGAGTTCGACGGCGTACGCTCCGATGTACTTACGGACGCGCCAGCAGAACATGTCGATCGCGAGCTTGGCTCGGCGGTCGCCGTTCTCAGCCACCTCTGCCTGGAGGTCGCGCATGTCGGCGGTGAGCCCCGAGATCCCGAGGAGTCCCGACTGCTTGTTCAGGATGCCTTCGACCTCGTGGAGCGTGAGCCCGTCCTTCTGGACGAGGTACTCGACGATGGAGGGGTCGAGATCGCCGCAGCGCGTCCCCATGATGAGTCCGTCGAGCGGCGTGAAGCCCATCGACGTATCGAACGAATTGCCTGCCTGGATCGCGCAGGCAGAGCACCCGTTGCCGAGATGGATCGTGATGAGGTGGACCTCGTTGCGTGGTAAGCGCGCGAGCTTTCGGTACCGATAGGCCACATACCGATGGGAGGTTCCATGGAATCCGTAGCGCCGCACCTGGAGGCGTCGGTAGTAGTGGTAGGGGAGCGCATAGAGATAGGCGCACTCCGGCATGGTCGCGTGGAAGGCGGTATCGAAGACGGCCACCTGGGGCAGGTCCGGTCCGAGCAACTCCTTGACGGCTCGGATGCCGCGCAGGTTCGCCGGGTTGTGGAGAGGCGCGAGCTCGATGCAGCTCTCGATACCGGCGATCACCTCGTCGTCAACGCGCGCCGAGCGCTGGAAGAGCTGCCCGCCATGGACCACGCGGTGGCCGACGGCGTGAATGTCGGCGAGCGCCCGGATGCCCTCGATGCCACTCTCGTCCGAGATCACCCAATCGAGCACGCGCTCGATCGCCGCCCGGTGGTCCCGCAGCGGCGCGTCCTCCGTGATCGCGCCTTGCCCCTCTGCCTCCAGCGTGCAGATCGCGTGGCCGCCGATTCGCTCGACGAGGCCGTGGGCGAGTCGCCGGTCGACGTCACGCTGCATGAGATCCGCGTCGGTCTGGATGATCTGGAAGCGCAGCGACGAGGAGCCTGCGTTCAAGACAAGAACATTCATCTCGTCACGGGGCGAGGGGGGACGATGGGCACGATGGATGTCGCTCTGGAGGCGGGGGTCAGGACCTCCTCTCCTTTCAGCTTCGCCTCGAGGCTGAGCACGCTGAGCGTGGTGGCGATGACGGCGTCGGGGGTCAGGCTGATGGAGTCGATGCCGTGCTTCACCAGGAACTCGGCTACCTCGGGGTAGTCGGACGGGGCCTGGCCACAGATGCCCGAATGCCGATCGTTCCTGCGAGCGCCTTCGACCGCGAGGCGCAGCATCTCCATGACGCCGGGATCTCGCTCGTCGAACTCGAACGCGACCATCTCGGAGTCGCGATCGACGCCGAGGGTGAGCTGCGTCAGGTCATTGGACCCGATCGAGAAGCCGTCGAAGTGCGGAGCGAAGGCATCGATCTGGACGACGTTGTTCGGGATCTCGCACATGACGTAGATCTCGAGACCGTTCACGCCGCGCCCGAGTCCGTGCCGGGCCATCAGCGCCAGCACCTTCTCGGCTTCGTCCACGCGGCGGCAGAACGGGATCATCAGCTTGACGTTCGTGAGGCCCATCTCCTCCCGGACGCGGCGCATGGCCAGGCACTCCAGCTCGAAGCCGTCCGCATAGGCGGGGTGCGCGTACCGGGAGGCCCCACGGAAGCCGATCATGGGATTGGCTTCTACCGGCTCGAAGTCGGCGCCGCCGAGGAGCTGGGCGTACTCGTTCGTCTTGAAGTCGGACATCCGTACGATGACAGGCCGCGGATAAAAGGCCGCCGCGATCTGCCCGACGCCCTCGGAGAGCCGCTCGACGAAGTAGTCGGTGCCGCTCGCGTGCCCCGAGATCCGTTCGCGGATCTTGGCCTGGATGGCCGCGTCGGTGACCCTCTCGGGGTGGGCGAGGGCCATCGGGTGGACGCCGACCGACTGGCTGATGATGAACTCCGTCCTCGCGAGCCCCACGCCGTCACAGGGGATGAACGAGGACTGGAACGCGAGACCCGGGTTCGCGAGGTTCAGCATGATCTTGGTGCTCGGTCGAGCCAATTCGCCGACGTTCGTTCGCAGGACCTTGAACGGAACCTCCCCGTCGTACACGCGGCCGTCGGCGCCCTCCGCGCAGGAGACGGTGATGTCAGGACGGCCGGTCAGGATCGCAACGGCGTCCGTGGCTCCGACGACCGCGGGGATGTTCAGTTCGCGGGCGAGGATCGCCGCGTGACACGTGCGGCCGCCGCGCTCGGTCACGATCGCAGAGGCGCGCTTCATGACGGGCTCCCAGTCGGGGTTGGTCGTCTCCGCGACCAGCACTTCGCCGGTGACGAAGGTACCGAGTTCGGAGGGGTCTTGAATGACGCGCACCGGACCATGCGCGATACCGGTGCCGACGGCGTTCCCCTTCACGAGCATCTCACCCTCACCCTTCAGAACATACTGAACAAGCTCGGTGCCCCGCTGGCTCACGGCGGTTTCGGGCCGCGCCTGAACGATGTAGAGCGAGCCGTCGAGTCCGTCCTTTGCCCACTCGATGTCCATCGGTCGAGGATCTGTCGCGAGCGCAGAATAGTGCTCCTCGATGGCGATGGCGTAGCCAGTGAGCGTGAGAACTTCCTCGTCCGTCAAGCAGAAGCTGGAGCGTTCCGCGTCGGTGGTGGGCAAGTTTCTGGTGCGACTACCGTCCCGACCCTGACCGTAGATCATCTTCAGCGCCTTGGTGCCGAGCGTGCGCTTGAGCACCGTGCGGAACCCCTTCCGGAACGTTGGTTTGTGGACGTAGAACTCGTCCGGCTGCACGGTCCCTTGCACGACGTTCTCCCCGAGTCCAAAGGCTCCGGTGAGAAAGACGGCGTCGCGGAATCCGGACTCGGTGTCCAGCGTGAACATGACCCCGCTGGACGCCAGATCGGCGCGCACCATCTTCATCATGCAGACGGACAGAGCGACCGAGAAGTGGTCGAAGCCGTTCGTGATGCGGTAGTGGATCGCTCGGTCGGTGAAGAGGCTGGCCATGCAGCGCCGGAATGCCTCGATGACGGCTTCCTCGCCGCTGACGTTGAGGAACGTTTCCTGCTGTCCCGCGAAGCTCGCGGTAGGGAGGTCCTCGGCGGTGGCGGAGCTGCGGACGGCCAGGGTGGTTTCCGGTCCGTACTCGTCCAGGAGCTGATGGTAGGCGTCGAGGATTTCCTGGCGCATCGCGGCAGGTACCGCGGCGTTGTGCACGATCTCCCGAGCCTTGCGTGCGCGCTTCGCGAGGTCGTCCGGACTGTCGGGGTCGAGCCCTTGGAGCGCGGCCTTGAGCGGACCCCAGGCGTCCGCCTCGTCGAGGACGAGCCTGTAGGCGTCGGCCGTGACGGCGAAGCCGTTGGGAACGAGGACGCCCTGGGCCGAGAGGGCCTGGTACATCTCGCCCAGCGAGGCGGTCTTGCCACCGACCAGGGGGACGTCCGTGTGGCTGATGTCCTGGAACCAGAGGATGTGCGATGGGTTCATGATGGGGTGGACTCCGTTCGAAGGCGTGCGAGTGCGCGCCATACGGCCACGCTCGACATGGGGATGAGCGAGAAGAAGACCGCGACGGACCAGGCATGGACGCCGACCTCGGCCAGCGACAGAAGGCGCCGCATGGGGCCCCAGTAGACCGCCAGCACGAGGAGCGCTGCGCAGCCCGCGATCGCGGACCAGACGTATGGATTTTCCGTGACCTCGTTGCGCACGAGGTGAGATCGGTAGCCGCTCATGGAGAGCGTGTGCCAGAGCTGCGCCATGGCGAGCGTCAGGAACGCGGTGGTGGTGGCCTGGGATTCCGTCAGATCGAGGACATGGACGGCGACGCCCAGAGCGCTCATCACGGAGGCGGCCATGATCACTCCTACCGAGAAGATGTTCCGCCAGTGACGCTTCAGCAGGATCGTCTCGCCCTCGGGGCGCGGCGCCTCACGCAGGATCCCTTCGTCCGCCCGGCAGGTGCCGAGCGCAAGGGCCGGGAAGACATCCGTGACCATGTTGAGGAAGAGGATGTGAAGCGGGAGCACGGGCAGCGGACCGGACAGCATGGAGCCAGCGCCCACGACGAAGATCTCGCTCACGTTGCACGACATCAAGTAGACGACGAAGCGACGGATGTTCCGGAAGATCGAGCGCCCTTCCTCGACGGCCGCGAGGATGCTCGCGATGTCATCGTTCCGCAGCACCATGTCGGCGGCCTCTCGGGCCACCTGGGTGCCGCGCAACCCCATCGCCACGCCGATATCCGCCTTGCGCAGCGCAGGCGCATCGTTCACGCCGTCTCCGATCATCGCGACCACCTCGCCGCGTTCCTGGTGGAGTGCGATCAGGTCGAGCTTCTGCCGCGGGCTCGCGCGACCGATGACTCGGGCCGAGGACAGCGTTTCCCTGACGGAGGAAGCCGCATCGGCCACGGAAGCGATCTCGCGCGCGTCGATGGCCAACTCGGGCTCCCCGTTCCCCTGATCGTCCAGGAGGCAGATCCCGACCTCACTCGCGATGGCGGTGCCGGTGGCGACGTGGTCTCCGGTCACCATGATGACCTCGATGCCCGCGGCACGCAGCCGCTCGACGGTGCCTCGGGCTCCAGCGCGCGGTGGATCGAGCAGACCGACCAGGCCGACGAACTCGAGATCCGCGTACTCGAACGGTGCGTCTCCTCGCGTGCGCGCCAGCCCAAGAACGCGCTGTCCTCGCGCGGCCATCGCATCCGTTCGATCGAGCCAGCTCTGGCGATCGGCAGAGGTCAGCTCCTCGGATCCCGCGGCCGTCGAGCAGCGAGTGCACGTCTCCAGGACGGCTTCTGGAGCTCCCTTGATCGCGGCGAAGAGAGCGCCGTCACGCGCGTGGATCGTCGCCATCAGCTTGGTGGCAGGGTCGAAAGCGCGCTCGTCTTCCAGGGGCATGCGTTTCTTGAGATCGACGCGATCGATACCTGCGCGGTCAGCAGCGCCCAGGAGTGCGATCTCGGTCGGGTCTCCGGTGCCCGTGGAGGGCTGACCAGGCGTCTCCTCGAGCGTGGCACGATTGCAGAGAGCGCCGATCTCAAGCGCTTCCAGAAGCGCTTCGTCCTCGAGAGGCTCGATGACGGCCTCGCCCGAAAAGAAGGTGCTTCTGGAGCGTTCCTCGTCCGCCTCGATCCTGACCGTGCCCTCGGGCAGCGCGTACTCGACCGCGACCATCCTGTTCTCTGTGAGGGTCCCCGTCTTGTCCGTCATGAGGACCGAGGTGGAGCCGAGCGTCTCCACTGCGGCCATGTTCTCGACGAGGGCGCTCCGCTTTGCCATTCTCCCCATACCGCGCGCGAGCGCGATGGTCGCGACGACAGGCAGTCCCTCGGGGACGGTCGCAACGGCCAGCGCGATGCCGATCTCGACCGCGAGGAGCAGGCCCCTTCCGTTGACGAACATCATGATCGTCACGAAGGCCGCGACGACCAGCGTCAAACCGATGAGCGTTCGAGCGAGGCGATTCAGGCGGTCGTTGAGCGGCGACGTTCCTGCTTCCGCATGCACGACGAGGTCGGTGATCTCGCCGAGCGCGGTGCGCATACCGGTCGCGACCACGACCGCGACCGCGGATCCCGTGAAGACCGCGGTGCCCTTGTGCAGCATGCAGGTCCGGTCGGAGAGGGACGCGTCCGTCGCGCAGGCCGGCACGGACTTGGTGACGGGCAGGGACTCTCCGGTCAACGCCGATTCGTCCACGCAGAGGAGCGGGCTTTCGACGAGCCGCAGGTCCGCCGTGAGTACGTCTCCGGCCTCGACGAGCACGATGTCTCCAGGCACCAGATTCTCCGCGGGGACCTGGCTCGTTCGACCGCCCCGTCGCACGGTCGTGTGAAGGTTGCCGAGGGACCGCAGCGCGTCGACCGATTGAACGGCGCGCCGCTCGATGAAGAATCCAATGGCCGCGTTGATCAAAACCACCGTCATCACGGCGGCGCTATCGAGCGGTTCACCGAGTGCCAGCGCGAGTCCCGAGACCGCGATCAAAAGCCAGATGATGGAGCTCTTGAACTGCGCGAGCAGGATCTTCCAGGCTGTGATCCGTTCGGCTTGCTGGAGCACGTTGGGACCGTGCTGCTCCAGGCGCAGCGCGGCCTCGGCCTCGCTCAGGCCGCTCTCGAGCGTCGTTCCGAAGTCCTCCAGAACGTCCTCTACCGGCTGACCCCAGGGGGCCTCCGGCAGGTCATTCTCCGGCTCGCCGCCAGCAGCAGCCCCCTGGAGTTTCGAACTCCGGGGAGATGGCGACAGCGCGACTCCCTGGGTCTCGATGAGGTTCATTCTCACCGAATGTTCGCAGGAGCCTCGCTCGGTGTCTTTGGGCCACAGTTCGTAGTGCGGGTATGGACTGTTGGTAGTTGAACTGAAGTTCGCGGGTATGAGTCAGCCTCTCCGCCGAGACCGCCTCTCCGTCGGGTCGGAGTCTGCGCCGCTTCATTGCGTTTCCGGGTCGAAGACCTGCGCTTCGTTCACCAGGTGGGTACGGGAGTTCGACTCGACGTGAGCGAAGAGTTCGAGGGCAAGGCCTCTGAGCTCCTCCGCAAGTTCAGGCTCCCGGGTCGCGCGATCGAATCGCTCCTCGATGTCGTGCTCGACGTGATAGAGCTGAGGTCCGTCGAGGAGCAGCTTCCAGGGCCCGCGCCGGATGCCAGCGGGCAGGCCCTTCGAGGTGTAGTAGAGGAAAGGGGCCTGCCGCCCCGACGGATCGTGCGCGTCGGTGGCGCCGAGGAGAGCCTCCGTCAGGACCTCGCCGTCGATCGTGCGCGTCTCATCGAGCGGCGCACCGACGATCTTGGCGACCGTCGGAAGCAGATCCATGGCGGTGACGACCTCCGTCATGAGGGAGGCGGGCGCGACGCGCCCGGGCCACGAGACGATCATGGGCACGCGCTGGCCACCCTCCCAGTTGCTGCCCTTCGCCCCACGCAGCGGGCCTGCGGTTCCGCCGTTAAGCTCCTGGACGGCCCAGGGTCCGTTGTCGCTGGTGAAGATCAGCAGCGTGTTGTCCCGTACACCTCGAGCCTCCAGCGCATCGACGATGCGGCCCACCGAGGCATCGATCTCCTCGATCACGTCGCCGTAGAGCCCGCGCGGACTGAGCCCGGTCGCTTCATCCGACGCGTAGAGCGGCACGTGCGGCATGGGGTGGGGCAGGTACAGGAAGAACGGCGCGTCGGTGGCTCCCTGGATGAAGCGCACGGCCTCGTCGGTGAAGAGGCCGGTGAAGCGCGCCTGATCCGGCTCCCATTCGAGGACCTCGTCGTTCCGCAGCAGAGGCAGTCGGAATCGGTAGGAATTGCCTTCGGGCCGATGGCGCTGCGCCATATCGTTCGAGTACGGAATGCCGAGCCATTCGTCGAAGCCCTGGTCCGTCGGCAGCATTCCCGGGCGGTGACCGAGGTGCCACTTGCCGAAGCAGGCGGTCCGGTAGCCAGCGCGCTGAAGCACATCGGCCAGGGTGTCCTCATCGGTGTGCAATCCGTAGTCGTACTCCGGGAAGACCACGTGGCGGTGCATGCCGACGCGACGGGGATAGCAGCCGGTGAGGATCGCGGCCCGCGACGGAGAGCAAACCGGGGAAGCGACGTAGAACTGGGTGAGCCTTCGACCCTCCGCCGCGAGCGCGTCGAGGCGCGGGGTCCGGATGGTCGGATGGCCAGAGCAAGAAAGGTCGCCATAGCCCTGGTCGTCCGTGACGATCAGCACCACGTTCGGTGGGCGCTGGCCGGGTTCGGATGCGGGGACCCCCTGGGATGGGACGGCGCAGGCGCCCAGAACGAGAATCCCGGGAGTCGCGAGGCAGCGCGGAAATGGGGTCATGCCTTTCACTCTAACCCCTGGCGGGGGCCGTAGAATGCCGCGCCCTTTCGTTCCCACGCCCACAATCTCGGTTTCATGGACTTTCTGAAGGCCGGTATCATCGCCGCCGCGCTCGCGCTCGTTTCCTGCATCTCAGGCGGGGGAAGCGAGACCACACCGAGCGGTGCGTCGCCGTCGCCGCTGGAGAGCGGAGTCATGGCCATCGCCTACTCCGGCTTCCGCGCGGGTCAGCATCCGGATCGGGGCCAGGGTGCCGTGAACCCGAGTCGCGCGGAAACGCTGGAGGATCTGAAGCTCCTCGTCGAAGGGGGATTCGACCTCATTCGCCTCTATGATTCAGGCAGCAACTCCGCCATGGTGCTCGACGTCATCGAGGAGCAACGGCTGCCGATTCAGGTGCTGCTCGGGATCTGGCTGGACGCGGAGGTCAGCAACCACCTCGGGTGCCCCTGGCTGAACGAGCCCATCCCGGCCGCGACGCTGGAGCGGAATCGACTCGAGAACCAGGCAGGCGTCGAACGCGCCATCGAACTGGCCGCAGACCATCCGGACGTCGTGATCGCCGTCAGTGTCGGCAACGAAGCACTCGTCGATTGGAACGACCACATGGTCCCGCTGGACTCGGTGATCGAATACGTGCGTCAGGTGAAAGCCACGGTGGATCAGCCGGTGACGGTCGCCGAGAACTATCGCTGGTGGATCGATCACGGCGCGGCGCTCGCGGCTGAGCTGGACTTCATCGGCGTGCACTCGTATCCCGTGTGGGAAGGTAAAGGCATCGACGAAGGGCTCCACTTCACGGCCCGGAACGTGGACGAGGTGCGTGCGGCACTCCCGGACAGTCGGATCGTCGTGCTCGAGGCGGGGTGGGCAACGGTCGCCGTCGAATTCGGTGATCGCGCGGGAGAAGCCCAGCAAGCGCGGTACTTCCGTGAATTGAAGGAGTGGGCGGCACGGACGCGGACCACCGTCTTCTTCTTCGAGGCTTTCGACGAGCCCTGGAAGGGCGACCCAGGCAACGCGTACGGCGCCGAGAAGCACTGGGGGCTGTGGACAGTGGGGCGGGATCCAAAGCAAGCGATGGCGCGCTGAAGCGCTCTGGATCCCGCGGATCACGCGCAGGGCGTCCAGGTGCCGCGCTCGTAGAGGAACGTCTCACCGCTCTGTGCTTCCATGCGAATCAGGTGCACCCAGCCACCGGTCACGAGCGCTCGGACGTGATCGTGGCGCTCAAGGATCGAGTCGATGGCGTGCTCCGGGGCCTCGATGAAGACGCTGAGTCTGCGCGGCGTGTGGACCCAGCGCTCGCCGTCGTGCAAGGACTGCATCGAGAGGCCCGTCCGGAGGTCGCCGCCGTTTCCCTCGAAGACGCCGATGTGCGCGCCGACGACGTTGTGGAGCGCCTTGTTCCCGCTTCCGTAGCGCCGGTTGTCGACTGTCGAGGCGTAGTACTGGAAGTTGATCCAGTGGGTCACCACCATCGGCGCGGTCATAATGAGTTCCAGGATGGCGAAGCCTTCGTCCTTGTCGGCGCGGTAGTCGTGCAGGAAGCACTGGCCGTTCAAGGTCATGTGCTTGGTGCGCTCGCGCGGGGCCACGATGAAGCCAGCGTTGTCGGCGAGGCCCCATTCAGGGCGGACCTGACTCCAGTCGCCGGTCCGCTCTTCGACGGAGTTCAGCAGGTCGGCGTCGTTTCGCGCCGGATCCAGACCGAGTCGTGCGGCGCGCTCGCGGCGGGACTGCGCGCCCGCGCCCTGGAGCCACTTCTTCAGCGTGGCGATGTCTTCGGCATGGGAGCTTGGCACCTCATCGAGGTCGAAGAGTTCCAGCTGGTCGGTGGTCGTATTGTGCAGGCCCGCGAGGAAGTGGGTGGTCGGAGGGATCACGACGCCGCGCGCGGTGAGGTCCTCGCGCACTTCGGGCTCGTTGAGGAGCGCGGCGGTCGCGCGTGCGTTGACCTCTCCGGTCTGGCCGCAGCACGCGCCGCAGTCGAGCCCACCCGCATGGGGGTTGTTCTTGGACTGGCTGCCGTGGCCGGCCAGAAGCACGAGGCGCGCGAACCTGTCCGTGAGGCTCATGGCCCGAAGGATTCCCGCCGCGAGGTCCGCGCGCTCCTCGGCGGCAAGGGGCTTGCCATCGACCGTCTCGGTGAGACGCGGCTTGCGCGCTGCCGTGGCGTCAGTGGAGAGACTCGCTTCCTCCAGCGTCTTCGATCGCTTCTTCTGGAGGCTGTCCTTCAGGAGCCCGAAGGCGTACGGGACGCCCAGGGCCTCGACGAAGACGAACGTCGAGAGGGCGCCCGTCTTGAGACCCTTCCAGCCCCGCGCCGTCGCCAGCCGGCTCCTGCGCTCCGTCGCCATTTCAGGGTTCACGCCCACGTCGGTGATGCGTAGCCTGGGCGCGAGGAGTCCAGGGAGCTGGGGACGCGCCTTCGTCGCGCCCGCGGGGACGTACTCCGCCGGCATGCCGAAGAAGCCCGCGAAGCCCATCGTCTGCACGGAATCCGACTGAGCTTCGAGCGCTCGGCGGTACACCTCCGAGCGAACGTCGATGCAGAACGCAGCCTGGACGGCGACGTCCCGCGGACGAACCGCCCGAAATCCCGTCCGCAACCCGACGTTGACGTCGCCTTGCCATGCGAGCTCCATCGCGCTCTGAACGAGCCAGGCCTCTCCGCCGGCCGCGATGGCGACGCGGTCGACGTCGTTCCACATGCGCATGGCCGCGCGCCAGTTTCGCTCGATCTCCTGTCCGCCGCCCGCATGGAGGATCCATTCCCACGCGACGAGGATCGCGAGAAGATCAACGACGCTGGCATCGGTTCCGCCCTGGAGCTCGGCCATGAAGCGCTGGTAAGTGCACCAAGCGGCCCAGCCGCCGAGGTCGAGGAGCAGGCTCGCGAGGTAGAGCTCGCGATTCTCCGCTGACACGCCGAGATCGTCGAGCGCGGCTTCGAATACGTCGCTGGCCTGCGCCGGGAGCCTCTTCGCGATCTCCTGGTAGCGCGGCATCCCCATGAGCAGGGCCGGTCCTCGATCCCGCTGCGCGAGCCTGTGCCAGCTCGCATACAGACCGCCGGATCGATCGGGGCGCAGGGATGCCTGGCCGTCATCGAAGTACGAAGCGCAGAATTGACTGACGTTGGTCGTGACGAATCGCTGCCATGACGCTTGGTGGTCGAGATCGCGTCGACCGTCGACGACATCCACGACGCGTGCGCGCCGCGGATGGAGCGCTTCTTCGCCCCGCAGCCAGTCGAGAAGCCCCTGAAGGTCGATTCCCAGAACCGAAGATCCCGCGCCGAGGTGGAGCGCGCGTTCCAGATGCTCGGTTCGTAGCCTGCCCGCTTCGAACTCTCGGCGATACCACGCGCGCGACATCACCAGCTTCGAGCCGGTCAACGAGGCGAGTTCCGCCGCGACTTCGTGGAGCGGTCGGTCGATCTGTCCCCAGAGCGGGTTGACCGCGATGAACCGGTCGAGGGGCCAGGTGGGGGCGATGCGCCGAAGAGCAGCATCGATGGATTCGTTCAGGCGCATCGTGGAGGACGACGTGGAGGGCGACGTGGGCACGTTCGAAGCCGGAGCCTCGGCGATCGGAGTGGAGAGTGTCATGGCGCGATGAAGTCTTGGGGGTCAGGCGGACGGCAAGGCGGCGGGGGGCTCGGTCTTCTCCAGCCTCGGGGGCCAAACTCGGAAGGTCATTCGCGTGAACAGCTCGTCCAGGTAGAAGCCCGCGAAGAGCGAGGGGTGCAGTCTTCGGGCGAGGGCCCCAGACGGCGCGACCCTCAGGATCGACTGCACGATGAAGAGTGCGACGAAGCCGCCTCCGAAGAGGAGCCAGGCGGGGTCTTCGGCGGTCGCGCGGGCGGTCCATGGCAGCGCGTCGGACGCGATCGCATGCCACCCGAAGTAGAGTCCGACCAGAAGGCCGACCTGGAGCATCACCTTCGAAAGCGCGCTCGTGCCTTCGGCCAGCCCGCCGGCGATGGCAGGGACGAAGGCGAGGGCCGCCACCAGGGTGAGAACGGATCCGGCGAGATCGAGTCCGAAGCCGCCCCCGCCGAGCGCATGGACCGCGAGGCTGACGCTGGCGACCGCCGCCAAGGAGATGGCTGTCGCTTGCGCGAACTGCCCAGGTCGTGTGGCGGGTGCCTTCTCCAGAAGCGACTGAGCCCGCCAGATCTCGACGGTGCTCCCGGAGCTCAGGAACGCGTGGGCCTTGTAGAACGAGTGCGCCAGAAGATGGAGCAGCGCGAGATGCCAGGCGCCGAGTCCGCACTGGGCCAGCATCAGTCCCATCTGTGCGCAGGTGGACCACGCGAGGCCCACCTTGACGCTCACTCGTGTCGTCATGACGAGCGCAGCGAGCACCGCCGTCGCCGTACCGACGAAGACGAGGAGCAGCTGAGCAGAGGGCACCGCGCCCATCACCATGGCGAGCCGGATCATCAGGAATCCACCGATGTTGACCACGCCCGCGTGAAGGAGCGCTGAGACAGGAGTGGGCGCTTCCATCACCTGGGTGAGCCATCCGTGGAAAGGGAGCTGCGCCGACTTCAGGCACGCGGCGATCGCGAACAGGAACGCGGCGGCCTGGGTGGAATGGGGGAGCGCAGTGCCCGTGCCGTCGAGGTTCGCGGCCCAGACCTGAAGCTCTGTCAGCGAGAGGGTGCCTGTGCCCGAGTGGAGGAGCGCGAGGCCGCTCCAGAGGCACGCATCCGCCAGGCGACTGACGAGGAACTTCTTGTGGGCGGCGACCTGCGCGGCGGGTCGATCCTGGAAGAACGTCAGGAGCTGGTGAAGCGCCAGGCTCGTCGCGGTCCAGGCAGCGGCCAGGACCCCGAGGTGGTCGGTGCCGACGAGCACCGAAACGGCGGCGAGGGTCACCATCAACCACCGGCTGTAGCGCAACTGGCCGGGGTCGCCGTGCAGGTAGGTCACCGAGTAGCGCACGATGACGAAGGCGATCAGGGCCACGAGCAGCAGCATGGCGGCCGTGACGAGGTCGAGCCTGACCCCGAGCGCAGCGTCCGGCAGAGTGCCCACCGGGGCGAAGGCGCCGACTGCGAGGCCCACGAGCGTCACGATAGCCGCGGCGCCCGTTGCGGCTCTCGCAGCCGAGAACGGATGCCTGCGACTGGCCAGCAGAGCGCTGCCGAGGAAGAGGCAGGGGACGGCGAGGGCAGCCCCGGCCAGGGAGGTTCCTGTTTCGAGAGGGGAGATCATGCCCCAAGGTGTATCCCGCTGGATCGTTCCAGAAAATAATATAATATAGACTGAAGCGTTCATCTAAAGTGAACGATAGTGCGCGGGACATGATCAGCGACCACCTGAATTTCCATCATCTCCATTACTTCTGGGCCGTCGCGCACGACGGGAATCTGACGCGGACGGCGAAGACGCTGCACGTCTCTCAGTCGGCTCTCTCCAGTCAGATCCGGCAGCTGGAGCAGCAGCTCGGCGAGGAGCTCTTCACGCGCGAGGGCCGGCGGCTGGTGCTAACGGAAACAGGCACTCTCGTACTCCGCTACGCCGACGGAATCTTCGCGACCGGAGCAGAGCTTCTCTCGACGCTCCAGCGTGGGCGCGAGCAGGATGAGGTGCTGCGGATCGGTACGGTCGCGACGCTGTCGCGCAACTTCCAGGAGTCGTTCATCGAGCCGTTGCTCGGCTCGAAGGACGTGCGCCTGGCGCTGCACTCCGGAGGATTCGACGATCTCGTCGAAAGGCTGTCCCAGCACGCCATCGACCTCGTGCTCTCCAATCGCCCGTCTTCCTCCACCGCGCGACCGGGCCTGAGATGTCGTCGCGTGGCGACGCAGCCCGTCAGCTTGGTCGGACACGATCGGCGCGATTCGTTCCGCTTTCCCGAGGATCTGGAGGGGGCGTCTCTGGTCGTTCCCGGCGCCGACAGCGATATCCGCACGGAGTTCGATGCACTGTGCGAACAGCTCGGGTTCGCGCCGCGGATTCTCGCGGAAGTCGATGACATGGCGACGATGCGACTGCTCGCGCGCGACACCGAGACGATCGCGCTCTTGCCGTCCGTCGTCGTGCGCGACGAGCTTCGTCTGGGATCACTGCACGAGTACTGCGTGGTGCCCGGACTGGTGGAGAACTTCTACGCCATCACGGTGGAGCGGCAGTACCCGCACGCCCTGTTGCGCTCTCTCTTGTCTCGCACTGAAGCAGAGATTCTCGGCCGACGGTAGGGGGGCCTGGGTGAGCGCTGTCTCGCCATCATCGGCGCGGAAGGTCCGCGCGCACGGTGCCGTTGTCCGGTAGCAGCGTCGGATCTCATGCTCTTCTCATGCTCGGGCTTTCCATCGCGACAACGACCCGCACGCAGGATGGGATTGAACCCAAGTTCGACCGGAAGAGGTCGCGCTCGCGCTTGCGGTGCGTTCGTCTGCGTGTTGCACTCGAAGGCCCCTCGGACCCGTCGATTCCCAAGCACCGATCCCCATGAACGCCCTATCCGTTACCGCGCTATTCACCGCCGCTGCCTTCGCAGGCCTCGGGGCCGAGTCGTGCCTGGCACTTTCCGCGAGCCAGACATCACAGCCTCCGAGCCCTGAAGCCCCACCGGCACGCGTGGTTCCGCGCTTGCTCTCTGCGACGGCCACGGCCAGTTCGACAGGGGCCTCGGGTCCGGCCAGCTTTGCCGTCGACGGAAATCAGGCAACGCGCTGGGAGTCCGTGCACGGAATCGATCCCAGCATCCTGACGCTCGACCTGGGCGGGAGCTATGCGGTCACCGGTGCCGCGATCTACTGGGAAGCCGCGAACGCAGGCACGTACTCGGTGGACGGATCCGTCGATGGGGTGAACTGGGTCACGATCAGAAACCGCACCGGCGGGCAGTTCGGCGACCGCAAGGACCGACTCAAGCTCGGCGGCGTCTATCGCTACGTTCGGATGAACGGCATGACGCGCAGCCCCGGCAACGTCTACGGGTACTCGATCTGGGAGATGGAGGTCTATGGAACGGACGCGGTCGATAGCGATGGCGACGGTGTCGATGACACCGTCGATCAGTGCCCGGGGACGCCGCCCGGTACGACGGTAGACGCGACGGGTTGTGAGGTGGTGATCCCCGTCCAGGAGGTGTCGTTTGCGAACGGACGTCTCGTCGGCGGCTCGGGATCGGCCAGCCCGGAATTCACGCTCTATGTGTTCGACGGCGATCTCGGTGCCGCAGGTACGAGCGCGTGCAACGGTGGGTGCGCGCAGGCGTGGCCGCCCCTCTACCTCGAAGACGGTGTGCCCACGGGGCTCCCCGGACTCGGCTCGATCACGCGCGCCGACGGGACGTTCCAGGTCACGTATCAGGACCGTCCCCTGTACTTCTACTCCGGCGACCAGGCTCCCGGCGAGACGATGGGGGAAGGCCTCGGCGGCGTCTGGTCCACCGTTCCGTTCGTTCAGGTCTTTGCGCCGCTGTACGACAGCTCGACCGTTCTGGAGCCCGCGCTTCAGGAGGACACGCCCACCGCGCTGATCACGCGCTTCGGCGATCGCGCCCGCGATCGTCACGCCCGCGAGGACCAGTTCCAGAGCTACGACCACTACCTGTCGTTCTACTGGGAGCATCGGACCGCGGACGTCGAGGTCGTGGACACGATCGGCAAGGGCGGGACCACGATCACCTTCAACGTGGCGACCCAGTGGCAGCTGAGCCCGAACCAGGCCGAGCTGCGCTTCCTGTACCGCGGATTCAACACGGTCGCCGAGTACTACAACAACGGGACGATGACGAGCGTGCCGAGCCTCGACGTGCCCGGTAGCAACGTCAAGCACTACACGCGCACCATCGACTTCAACCAGAAGACCGGTCAGCCCCTGCGGGTCGGCGATCGCCTGGAGTTCGAGCTCAGCCACTTCCTCGACGCCGTCCCGAACGGTCGCAACAACTACTACGGTACGGCGATTCTTTACATCGTCGGACAGGGCGTGGTTCCGTGGGAGGCGCGCGGCGTCTTCGGCAACCCCGCCACCGAGCGTGAGGATTCCTATCCGATGCCCGTCGAGGGCTGGCTGGGGGGCGGCACGACGCTGCCGTACCAGTACTCCGACGAGCCGGACAACCACTTCATGCAGATGTCGACGAACATCGCTGGCATCAACGCGCAGCCCTTCGTCCTCGGCCGCAGGGTTCACCACTCGGACTTCGGCAATGGCTCCCACGATGAAGGAACGTCGAACCCGCCGTTCCTGGCGCTCTCGAACACGCTCGGGCCCCAGTACATGAATCGGTCCTGCGTCGGCTGTCACGATCGAAACAGCCGTGCGCTGCCCGCGAGCGTCGGGGAATCGCTCTCGCAGTACGTGATTCGCGTCGGTGACGCGAACGGCGATCCGCACCCGGCGCTCGGGTCGATCCTGCAGCCCCGTGTGACGAGCGGCGTCGCAGAGGCCGGCATCACGCTCGCCGCGTGGCAGCCGGTCGGGAGCCTGCGCAAGCCGGTCTACGCCTTCAGCGGCGTGACGCCCCAGCACTTCAGCACGAGGCTCGCTCCGCAGATCGTCGGCATGGGCCTTCTCGAGGCGATCCAGGAGTCGGACGTCGAGGCGCTCAGCGACCCGGACGACCTCGATGGGGACGGCATCTCCGGCCGCATGCGTCTCGTGACGGATTCGGAAACGGGACAGATTCGCCTGGGCCGATTCGGCTGGAAGGCGAACGAGCCGAGCGTCCGTCACCAGATCGCAGCCGCGTTCAATGGCGACATGGGCGTCATGACCTCGATCCGGCCCGAGCCGGACTGCGGTTCGGCTCAGCTCGACTGCGGCCCCTCGGGTGCCGAGATCGACGACATCTACGTCGAGCAGCTCACTGCCTACGTTTCGCTGCTCGGCGTCAGCGCGCGCCGTGACCTCGCTGATCCGCTCGCGCTGGCAGGAGAGGCTCTCTTCACGTCAGCAGGCTGCGTGAAGTGCCACGTACCGACCTTCGAGACCACCCCGTACCACCCGCACGCAGAGTTGCGGAGCCAGACGATCCATCCCTACACGGATCTCCTGCTCCACGACATGGGCCCCGGCCTCGCGTCGACCCTGATCGAGGGCAACGCGACGGCCTCGGAGTGGCGGACGGCTCCTCTCTGGAACGTTGGGCTCACCGCCGATGTGAGCGGCGGCGAAGGGTACCTGCACGATGGCCGTGCAGAGACGCTGGAGGATGCGATCCTCTGGCACGGCGGCGAAGCCGAGGCCGCCAAGGTCGCCTACCAGGCGATGAGCGGTGCAGACCAGGTCGCCCTGTTGACTTTCCTTCGTTCGTTGTAGAAAGGGATAAGGAAGCTACGGAAGGAAAGGGCGATCCGTCGAGCTGCAGGGCTCGGCGGATCGCCGCTTTTTTGGGTGAAGGATCGGCCGCGGTGTAGCGTGGCCCCGGCGTGCTGAAGTTCGATTGGAAAGACGTTCGCTCGCTTTGAGAACGGACACACGTGGAACGTGGTTTTCCACCAGTCGTGAGCGCCAGCTGGACGATCTCTCCTCAACAGCAACGCTTCCGTGGGGGCACGGAAGACAGGTCGCGTGGGGCGGCCGCTTTCAAAGTAGGGGAACAACAGAATGATAGAGACCGAGCAGGCCTTGATGGCCCTCGTGCGGGGCGTCGTGGCGCTTTCCGAAGCGACCCGTGAACTGGCAGCTACCGGGTCGGCCGACCTTGTGCAGCTGGCAGCGCTCAAGGCCAAAACAGCGGAGATCTCGGCATCGATCGCGAAGCTTCAGCCGACCGATCCCGAACAGTTCTCGATCGGGGAAGTACCGGAGCCCATGGCGACGTCTGCCTCTTCGAGGCCGAGCCATTCGGTTTCGAGCCTCGACGATTTCTTCGACGATCTGTAGCAGCCCGTCGAACGGCGGCGGCGCACGCCGCGGCGTCGTGCGCGCTCTTGCGAGCGAGGAATATGAATGCCAGATGAGAGAGACGCGCTCTCTCTCATTGCTTTCGTGTACGCACGGTCGCGCGTCGTGAAAGTGGTGGCGGCAGGGCTACGGTGCATCGACGCACTCGGTCGTCCCTTTCGGCGACATGCTTCAATTCGAATGTCGCGAGGCTTGCGCATTGCCCGCCTTACTGCTCGACTTGCTCTCTCGGTGCGACTCGCATCGTGCAGGTCCAAGTACCTCACTCCCATCGTCCGCATCCAGTGGGACTGTCCCGCACAGGCGGCGGGAACTCGGGGGAGGTGAGGGAGAGCCGACTGCATGATGCGCGAGCAGCACGTTTCGCTGCTCGAGGTCATCTGCTGCCCCCTCTCACGCTTTCCTTGCTTTCGAGCAGGATCAAAGACCCATGAAAAAGACTCTCCTCCCCACGCTTCTTCTCGCTTGTTCGACGAGCCTCGCACTCGCCGCCCCTGGCAACGACCTGACCACCAACGGTGGCTTCGAGCTGGGTGACACCAGCTCCTGGGTGTCGTTCCCCACCGCGAACTCCACGTTCAACGTCACCGGAGACTCGAACTCCGGTGCCTTCGCCGCCGAGCTGTTCAACCCGGACGCGCCCGCGGGCGCGGTCATCAAGCAGGCCAACCTCGGCGTCGGTACGGTCCAGCCCGGTGACAGCATCACCATCTCCTTCGCCGCGAAGGGGTCGTTCGCGAACGGCGGCGTCGCGTTTGCCGAGTTCTTCTCGGAGATCGCTGGCGGCGGCACCTCGTCCAACCAGATCCTGACCGGCGGACCGCTGCCCCTCACGGGTGACTGGCAGACGTTCTGCTTCACGACGACCGCAGGCTCCGACGTGAGCGGTGGTGTGACCCTACAGATGGTCGCCGCCACGGGCGCCGCCGCGGGAAGCGTCGCGGTTCTCTTCATCGACGACGTTTCGGTCAAGGTCTCGGAGTTCGCCGCGAACGGCGGCTTCGAGCAAGGGGACACGAGCGGCTGGCAGTACTTCCCCACGCCGAACTCGACGTTCGACGCCACCATGGACTTCAACACTGGCGCGTTCGGCGGCTCGCTCAACAACCCCGACATGACGACGGGTGCCGTGATCAAGCAGGCCAACCTTGGCGTGGGGACGATCAACCCCGGCGATCCGATCAACATCTCGTTCGCCGCGAAGGGCGACTTCGGAATCGGCTCGATCTGCTTTGCGGAGTTCTTCTCCGAGATCGCCGGCGGCGGCACCTCGGCCAACGAGTTCCTCAGCGGAGGCCCGCTTCCGCTCTCGACCGACTGGCAGACTTTCTCGTTCTCCACGACGGCCGGTCCCGACGTTAGCGGCGGCGTGACGCTTCAGTTCGCGGCGATCAACGGCGCGGTCAGCGGATCGTTCGCCAACGTCTCCATCGATGACGTGACGATCACGAGCGGCGCCGGTTCGACGATGAACTACTGCATCGCGGCTCCGAACTCCACGGGCGTCGGCGCGGTGATGTCCTCGACGGGTACCCCGGGCGTCGGCGCACAGGACTTCGCGATCCAGGCCAGCGGTCTTCCCGTCGGCTCGTTCGCTCTGTTCATGGTCGGCACCGAGTCGGCCAACGCGCCGAGCTTCAACGGTCGTCAGTGCATCTCCAACGTCTGCCGCCTCGGCCCGATCTTCAGCGTTCCGGCGTCGGGCGTCGTGTCCCGCGACCTTCCGGACTCCGTGTACTCGATGTTCGGCTGCGCGCCGCCGATCGTCGGCACGAGCTACTTCTTCCAGGCCGTGTATCGCGACTCCGTGGGCACCGGCGGCAACTGGACCGACGCTCTCTGCGTTCAGTTCGGCCAGTGATGAAGCAGCGGACCGAAGGTTGCTGACGTCCGCTTGATCGAAACGAAATGGGCCCGGCCTCTGCTTCAGAGGCCGGGCCCTTTTCGTGGCTGCGCCGTCGCGCGAGGAGCCTGCTATCCGCCGCTACTTGGGGGAGGCCAAGGCCGCCAGTCGCGCGTCGATCTTGTTCGCGGTGATGGCACCGTAGTTGGCGGCGCCAAGCCAGCCGCTCATGATGATCCCCACCGATCCCGCGTGGTAGAGCCCCTCGATCTGCGAGGAGATCTCCATCGAGTAGGGGAGGCCCTCGAACTTCGTTCCGAACGACGTTCCCTTGGGCGCGTCGGTATAGAACTGGAAGGACATCGGAGTCGCAGCCTCCACGTGCTCCAGCTTCTCGGCGGTGCCAGGAACGCGGCGGTCGATGTCGGCGATCGTCTCGTCGATCATGCGCTGCTTGTTGGCCCCGTAGGACGCCTCGTCCATCGAGGCCCAGTCCTCGAAGAGCGCGTTCGTGCTGGAAACGATCACGTAGCGATCCGGCCTGCCAGCCGACTGGTCGGCGGGCCTGCCCTTCGGGTAGTAGAAGCTGAAGGTTCGGCTCTCCCCGTGCAGGTCGCACAGGGCCGCGCTGTCGAACGTGGGGCGACTGGAGGTGAAGAAGAGATCCGAGACCCAGGGCAGAGACGTGCCTTCCCGAAGGCCCATGTACACCTGGCAGCTCGACGTGTTGAGGCGGACGTTGCGCAGACCCTCGATCCAGTCGGCGTCGAAGTGCTCTTCGCCCACGAGCTTCTCGGCCGTGGCCTTGATGCTCGCGTTCGAGAGCACGATCTCCGCCTTGATCTCACGGTCGCCCGAGCGCACGCCGCGGACCCGCCCTTGTTCGACGGTGATCTCGTCGACCGTGACGCGATTGAACAGGTCGACGCCGTTCTCCTTGAGGATCGCGCGCATGTCCTTGATCAGGCCGTCGGTTCCCTCGGTGAACGTGAACACGCCCTTGGACATGAAGTTCGAGAAGACGATGCCGTAGCTGATCGCCGGGTCGTCCAGGCTGGACCCGTTCGCGTAGGTAATCGGCTCCATCAGAAGCCGATGGACGTCGTTGCGCCCCGGGAAGTACGACTCGAACAGCTCACGCGTCGTACGCGTGTCGTTGTCGTAGTAGTTCATCCGTCGCAGCTCGTCGTAGAAGCCCTCGACGGTCGCGGGATCGCAGCCGAGCACGTTCACGAGCTTGTCGGTGAAGCACTCGCGCGTGAACTTCGTGTCGAAGCTGAACTGTGGGTTGTCGAAGCGAACGCCGTCGAGCTGGACGATTCGGTCGGCGATCTGCTGGCCGAAGTACTTGCGGCAGGTCTTCTTCATCCCGAACGGAAACCCGTGCAGCGAGATGTCGAACACGTGACCGCCCTTGCGCTTGAACCAGGTGGCGAGGCCGCCGTAGTTGTAGTGCTGCTCCAGGACGCAGACGCTGTGTCCGTTCCGCGCAAGGATGTTCGCGGCCGTCAGGCCGCCGAGGCCCGAGCCGATGACGACGACGTCGTAGCGCTCCTTGGCACCCTTCAGGGGATCCGTCTTCACCGGGCGCTTGCCGTCGCGGTGGCCTGCGAAGAACTTCTTGTTCCGGGTGCCAGAGGGGCCCGATGGACCTGATTCACTGATCGTCATGGGAGATAGAGCGCGCGGGGGGCTCAGACGCGCGTGAGTCCGTGCTGGTTGGCCATGGCGATCCCCGACAGCATCGCGCCGACGATGCCGAGGTAGCCCTGGTCGGTGCCGCAGAGGAAGAGTCCGTCGATGGACGTGCGGCCGGAGCGCTGCTTGTTCGGGGAGCCGTAGACGGCGCCGCCGAGGTGGCCGGTGTACTTCTGGATCGTGCGCGGCGTGAAGCCGTCGACGTGGACGGCGTGGGGGCGCGCGTCGAAGGAGAACGGCGCGGCAACCGCGTGGGCCTCCTTCCAGATCGCGTCCTTCCGGGCCTGGTACTCCTCTTCACCGTAGCCAGTCCACTCGTCGTGGCGAGCCAGCAGGGTCAGTCGGAAGAGGCCCTCGGGGAGCGGCTCGGCGGACGCGTAGTTGTCCGGGCAGCAGATGACGCCGCTTCGCAGGTCGACCGGCTCACCCGGCGCGGGCGGACCATAGACGAGGCGGTCCTCGGTGTTGAAGAAGACGATCGTGTCGTCGTGGCCGAGATCGGTGGGGCGGCGGTCGAGGACCGTCAGGTACTCCACGAAGGTCAGCGGCCCGACGTCGGCCTTTGAGACCGCAGAGGCCGCGGGCGTCATGGCCATGGTTTCCACGTAGCCCGCGCTGGAGATGACCGTGGGAGCGCGGAGTTCGGTCCCGTCGTCCAGCCGGACCCCCTCGGTCTCGCCCTTCGCGTTGACGAGGATCTCCTGGACGCCCGCGCGCATCCTCAGCTCGCCGCCGAGTTCCTTGAAGCGGTCGCGCAGAAGATCGAGGATCCGCCGCACGCCGCCCTCGGGTCGCGCAAAGCCCTCCTCGTAAAGACTCTTGAACAGGATCACGAACGAGGACCACTCGACGTCGTTCGGCGTCGGGCTGCCGTAGTAGAGCAGCGGCAGCAGGAGCATCTCGACGAGCGTGCGGTCCCCGAGGTAGGCAGCGAGTTCATCCCGCGCCATGCGCGGCGGGCCGTCTTCCTCGACGAGATCGGGGTAGCCCGCGAGGTCCTTCGCCAGCCGATCGAAGCCGTCGATCTCGCTCGGGAACCTGTCGGCCACCTCGCCCCGCAGGACCTCGAACTCGTTGGTCCAGCGCAGCGAGACGCCAGGGAAGTCCACGCGGCTGCCGTTCTGCTGCCCGAGAGCCAGCGCCTCGTAGGGGATCCGAAGCTGCCTCAGGATCCGCGTCAGCGGCCGGCCCTTCGTCCCTTTCGGCACGTAGTTCGTGAGCGCGTGAAGGCCGACGTCGAAACGGCGCCCCTTCTGCTTGTAGAACGAGTTGAGCCCACCCCAGAGGTAGTGGCGATCCAGCACCACGACGCGCGCGTCGAACTGCGCCAGCCGAATGCCGGCCGCCAGTCCACTCATGCCCGCCCCGATGACGATCGTGTCGTAGTCGTGTTCGGGCACGGTGGAGGGGATCAGGCGTTCTGGAGCTTCAGCTCCTTGTCTTCCATCATCGGATGGAGGTAGTTGGCGCAGGACTCCAGCGAGCCGAGTTCCTTGTAGTCATCCTCTGGCACCTGCACGCCGTAGCGCTTGCGGAGCTCCATGACGATGTCGAGGAAGTCCATCGAGTCGAGTTCGATCTGGTCGCGCAGGAGATCGGTGTCGTTGAGGCCGGCAATGTCTTCGTCGGGGGCGATCGTCTCGATGATGTCCTTGACGGCTTCTTTGACTTCTTCCTTGTTCATGATGAGGGGGCCTGTCTCCGCAGGCGGTATCGGGGTTGTTTGATCGAGTGTGGGGAGCGTGCTCTCAGCCGGGCTTCTTGACGATCAACGCGCTGTTGATGCCGAGCATTCCGAAGCTGAGGTTGAGGATCGTGTCGACGCCCTTCGTCTCCTTCGGCTCGTTGATCACGAGGCCGCGGATCTCGCATTCGGGGTCGAGGTCGGTCACGTTGATCGTCGGGTGAACGACGCCGTCCTGGAAGGACGGCAGGTTGCCCGCAAGCTCGAGGGAACCGGCCGCGCCCATGGTGTGGCCGATGTAGCTCTTCGTGTTGTTGATCGAGGTGGTCGGCGAATCGCCGAAGACCTCGCGGACCGCGCCGGTCTCTTGGATGTCGCCCAGGGGGGTCGAGGTGGCGTGGGTGCTGACGATGTGGATGTCCTCGGGGGACATGCCCGCCTTCTTGAGGGCGCCACGCATGCACTCGTTCTGGCGCTCAGGGAGCGGCAGCACGAAGTCCGCCGCGTCCGAGTTCACGTGCCAGCCCGCCAGTTCGGCGATGATGTGCGCGCCACGCGCGACCGCGTCCTCATAGCGCTCCAAGACGTACAGGCAGCCGCCTTCGCTGACGACGATGCCGTTCCGGTTCTTGTCGAACGGGCGGCTGACGAGCGTCGGGTCCTCGTGCTCACCGAGGGCGCCCTCGGCCTTGAAGCTCGCGAAGATGCCGAAGGTGTGGATGCTCTCCGAAACGCCGCCTGCGATCGCCATGTCGCACTCGCCCAGCTGCAGCATCTGCGCTCCCTGGATGATCCCGAGGTTGCCGCCCGCGCAGGCGCCGCCGATCGCGTAGTGGGGGCCCGTGATGCCGGTGCTTAGGGTCACCTCGCCCGCCGGGTTGTTCGCCACCGTGCGCGGGTTGTGGTGGTGCGACCAGTAGGACGTGTCGTAGTCGTACTGGCTGATCTCGTAGATCTGCTGCTCGGTTTCGACGTTGCCGTGCTCCGTCGTACCGACGTAGACACCGATCCGGCTCTTGTCGACCTTGTCGAGATCCACGCCCGCGCTGTCCAGCGCTTCGCGCGCGCAGTAGATCGCGATCGAGCCCGCGCGAGTGCCCCGGCGAAGGCTCTTGCGGCTCTGGTGCTTCGTCGTGTCGTAGTCGCACTGACCGGCGACCGTCTTGCCGAAGTAGCGAATCTCGTAGGGGGAGACGCCCGAGACGCCTGCCAGGAGATTCTTGCGGTACTCGGCCAGCGAGTTGCCGTTCGGGCTCGTGAGGCCCACGCCGGTCATGACGATCCGGGGGAAGCTGGTGGGGACGCTGGTCATGATGCCTTGTTTCCTGAGTCGTGTCCCTTCGGATCCTGGCCGCTGGCGGCGTCGCGGCTCGCGCGCGCGGCGCGATCCGTGACCTGGAGTACGCGAGCGGGAACGCCAACGCCCACCTTGAGCGCCGTGCCGATCGCCTTGGAGAGGAGGCTCTGCGGATCGCCCAGCGCGCTGGAAACGCTGCTGAAAACGAGCTGCATCACGGCGTCCGCAAGGTCGCACGTGGCGATGATCGAGCGGAGCGTGAGGACGCGCGGGTCCTTGTTGCCGTTGCGCTCGCGGATGATCTCGAGCATCCGGGTCGCGCCGACCTTGAAGTGCTCGAAGGCGACCTGTTCCCGCCTGCGCAGGACGGTCGCGACGATCGACAGCGTGTTGCCGACGGCCTCGTGCACGTGGCAGCGGCGGGACGAATCGAAGGTCGAGGAGACGGCGCCCCACTCGAGGAGTTCGTTGATCGTGGTGCTCGCCGCGCCCTGGCTGATCTTCAGCTCTTGGACGATCTCCTTGGCCGTCAGCGGCTGGCCGGAGAGGACCAGAAGACCCCAGACACGGCCGTGGATTCGCTTGAACCCGAAGGTCTTGAAGAACGCCTCGAAGGTGGCGAGTTCGCCGTGGAGCTCCTCCTCCAGTCCGCGGAAGCTCTGGAGCGAATCTCCGGTCTCAGGCGCCGAGTGCTGCTGTGCCTCGTCTTGCTGTGCCGGTTCTTGCCGGGCCGGGCTTGCTTCCAGGTGCTCGGGCGGCCGCTTGGGGGCGTCGCTCTCGGCAGCAGTTTGGGTTCGGCGCATGGAGGGGGTCCCGGGACGGGGAGAGGGCAGAGTCGCGGAGCAGGGGTGAGGGGCAGGCCGTCCGGGGTCCTGTAGCCGCTTCTCTGCCATTCCGCCCACACTCGTTTCAGATTTTTCTGAACTGTGTGGGCCGAGGTTGTACCCGCTCCGCTGCCGCCGTGCCCGCCTCTATGGCGAAAAAACGGCGTCCGAATCCGTCCTGAAGGGGCGCCTCAGCCCGGAAGCACCTCGCGCAACCAGACCCCGATGGCGTCGATCTCCTGGGGGCAGACCTGGTGCTGCATCGGGTAGGTCTTCCAGTTCACCTGGTAGCCGAGTCCTGACAAACGGTCGCGGGCAGCTTCGCCCATTCCCGGGGTCACCATCGGATCCTGGGTCCCGTGGCACTGGAGGATCGGAATGTCGAGGTTCGCGAGACTCCGTTCGTTCTCCAGGTCGCAGTCGGCGGCGATGTAAGTGGAAAGCGCCAGGATCCCCGCCAGGCGCTCGGGGTAGCGGAGGCCTGCGTGGAAGGCGATGGCGCCTCCCTGGCTGAAGCCCGCGATCACGATCCTGTCGGCGGCCACGCCGCGGTCGCGCTCGCGCTGGATGAGCGCGTTCGCTTGCTGGCCAGAACGTCGCACGCCGGCCTCGTCCACCTTTCGGTCGAAGTCCATGGCCAGGATGTCGTACCAGGCAGGCATCACCATCCCTCCGTTGATCGTCACGGGGATCTGCGGAGCGTGGGGGAAGACGAAGCGGATCGCGTGGTCCTTCGGCAGCCCGAGTTCGGGGACGATCGGAGGAAAGTCGTGTCCGCTGGCGCCGAGGCCGTGGAGCCAGACGACGGCGGCCGTGGCGGGGCGGCCGGGCTCCAGTACGACGCAATCGAGGAGGGAATCGCTGGTGGTCATGGCGGAGAGGCTACCAGCCCGGGTCGCCTCGGGGGGCCGAGGCCACGGCAGGATCTCCGGTCACTCTGCGTCGGCTACCACTCCAGGCCCAGCATCATGCAGTGCAGCCCGCTGCCGATTCCCTGCATCGCCACGCGGTGTCCGGGCCGGATGAAGCCCTTCCGCACGCCCAGCGTGAGCGTCGCGGGAAGCGAAACCGAGCCGACGTTGCCCAGCGTCTCCACGGTCGTGAAGTCGCGCGCGTGGTCGAGACCGAGCGTTTCGAAGAGGAGCCGCTTGTGGGCCACGCCGACCTGGTGCGTCACGATCCGGTCGGCGTCTTCTGGCGCCCACTGGAGCTCTTCCAGGAAGGCCGGCCACGTCTCCTTCGCCAGCGCGTTGCCCGCGTGCAGGAGCGCCTCGGAGTCGGTGTCCATCAGCGGACCGCTCGCGCCATCGGACTGGCCGCCGCTGCAGAGCTCATGGTGCTGCGTCGCGGCGCGGACGACGCCGCCGAGCAGGCGATGCGGCTTCTTCGCGAGGTCCGCGTGGCACAGCACCATGGCCGCCCCGCCCGATCCGATCGTGAGGGAGGCGTAGGCGCGCTTGAGGTCCTTGCGGGTGGCCTCACCGCTCAGGAGAGCGGCGATCGTCTCACGCACGAGTGGGCCGCCGTCCTCGCCGCTGACCACGAGCGCCGCCTCGATCTCGCGCCGCTCGATCCGGCCTGCGACCAGCGCCATCGCGTTCGCGAAGCCGAGGCAGGCGTTGGAGAGGTCGAAGGCCTCCGCCGTGGCCGGGAGCCCCAGCCCGGCGTGCACCACCGACGCCGTCGCGGGCTCCATGAAGTCACGGCAGACCGACGCGTGGATGAGACAGCCGATCCGCTCCTTCTCGATCCCCGAGTCCTCCAGGGCTTCGCGCCCGGCCAGGATGGACGCGTCGCTCGGCCGGGTTCCTTCCGGCCAGAACCGGCGCTCCCGGATGCCGCTCATGAGCTCCAGCCGCCCCACGGAGGCGCCGAGTCGATCGTAGAGCGGCCGCAGACGCTCCTCGAGGGAATCCGAGCTGACGGGATCCGGCGGCAGAGCCAGCCCGAGCCCTTCGATGTGCACGTTTTCGAATCGCATGGGTGACGCCACGCTACGAAGTGCTGGCGTGGCGTGCAGCCTTTTGGCCGTGGGGCGGGGCTTTTTGAAGGCCAGGAGTCTGCGCCACAGGCCGACTCGGCGGAAGCTCAGAAATTCTTGGCGGGGTTCGAAGCTGGATCACGGGGACCTTCCTGCCCGTTTCGCGCGACCCCGCCCGCTTTCTCCAGCCTCTCCAATCCCCGATGATCGCTTCGCCTCTGAAGGCCCTCGGCACCAGGTCGACTCGAGTCCCGCGTCCGGGTCACTTTGCTAGAGTCGAGGGTATGTCCTTTCCCCCTGATGTGACCTTGCTGCTGCACCGGTTCCAGGCGGGCGACACCGAGGCCGCGGAGGCTCTGGTTCCCCTGGTGCACGCGGAGCTGCATCGACTGGCGCACCGTGCCCTGGCTCGGATCCCTGCGGGGCAGACCTTGCAAACCACCGCTCTCCTGAACGAGGCGTGGCTGAAGATCGAGCGAACCCGCGGGCTGGAGATGGAAGGGCCTCAAGGGGAGCCAGAGCAGACGTACGCAAGTCGCGAGCACTTCCTCGCGGTGGCCGCCAGTGCGATGCGTTCCATCGTGATCGATCGAGCGCGAAGCCGGGGCGCCGAGCGGCACGGAGGCACCCACCAGCGAGTGGATCTGGACGAGGTCGTGGATCTCATGGAGGCTCGAGTGTCGGACCTTCTCGGCCTCGACGAAGCCTTGAAGGAACTGGCAGAGGTCAGGCCCGAGCTGGCGCGCGTCGTGGACCAGCGCTTCTTCGCCGGCATGAAGCACCCCGAGATCGCGCGGGTCGAGGGCGTTCCCCTGCGGACGGTGGAGAGGAACTGGCGCACGGCACGAGCTTGGCTTCAGGCAAGACTATCGCCGGAAGGGAGATCAGAAGAGAGATCAGAAGAGGGATCGCAGCAAGGAACGGCCATGGGTCCAGGGGAATGACCACCAACCGGACGGAGGAGGCTCTCCACATCTTCGAACGCGTGCTCGACCTCGACGAGTGCGAGCGAGCCCTTCTGATCGAGGAGGCCTGCGGCGGGGATGACTCGCTGCGCCGGGAGGTCGTGCGCATGCTGGACGCGGACTCCCGCGCGGGCTTTCTGGATCTCGACGCAGCGTCCGGTTCCAGCGCCGTACCCACGCTGCCAGCGAGTCATCGCGAAGGCGAGACGATCGGACCGTTTCGCATTCGCCGCACGCTTGGGTCGGGCGGGATGGGCATCGTCTACGAGGCGGAGCAGCAGTATCCGCGCCGTCGCGTGGCGCTCAAGATGCTCCCAGCCAGCTTCGTGCGGCCAGGGGCCGAGCTCCGATTCCGGACCGAGATCGAACTCGTCGCCAGGCTCGATCACCCAGGCGTCGCTCGCGTTCTGCAAGCGGGCGTGCACACATCCAGCTCCGGGGTGGAGCAGCCGTACTTCGCCATGGAGTTCGTGCCGGGCGCGCAGGACCTGATCGCCTGGGGCAGGGAACGGAGCCAGCGTGAGCGACTGGAGGCGTTCGTGCTCGTCTGTGATGCGATCCAGCATGGCCACCAGAAGGGCGTCGTCCACCGCGATCTCAAACCAGCGAACGTTCTCGTGGGTGAGACGGGCATCCCGAAGGTGATCGACTTCGGAGTGGCTCATGCGGTGGACGGGACGGGGGAGCTCCATACGCGCCTGACGCAGGCGGGCGAGATCGTCGGCACGCTTCAGTACATGGCGCCCGAGCAGCTCGACGGCTCACGCAAGATCGATACGCGAACGGACGTGTATGCGCTCGGGCTCCTCATGTACGAGCTGATGTGCGGCCACGCGCCCTACGAGTTCACGGGACGCTCGCTCACCGATATCGCCATGATGATACGCGATCAGCCGCCTCGGCCGATCCGTGAGTCGAGCGAGACCGTGCCGGACGAGGTGGGCTGGATCATCCTGCGCGCCGTCGAGAAGGATCCGGACCGGCGCTACTCCAGTGCCTCCGAGCTCTTGGCGGACATCCAGCGGTTCCTGGACCACCGTCCCGTCGAGGCCGGCAAGCCGGGTCTTGGCTACACGCTGGCCAAGTTCGTGCGGAGGCACCGTGTCGCTTCGGCTGCGGCCGTTCTCGTGCTGCTCTCGATCGTTGGCGGAGCAGGCGTTGCCTTGGCAGCGATGGTCCGCGCGAACGACGAAGCCGATCGGTTTCGTTCGATCAACCGTGTGCTGACAGGGATGTTCGAGGACGTTCGCGTCGAAGACGGGGGAGCCGATATTCGAGCGGAGGAACTTCTCGATCGTGCAGCGGAGCGGGTGGGGGAGTTCGGCGATCGGCCGGGTCTGGAGGCGGACCTGCGCCTCACGCTGCTCAAGAGCTACTCGAGCCTGGAGCTCCATGAACCCACGGTGCGTGAGGCTCGCCGAACGCTGGAGCTCGCCCGGGAACTCGAACCCCAGGACGAAATCGCTGCCGCCTATCGGCTCGCGCGTGGGCTCGCGAAGCTCGATCGCTTCGGCGAAGCGCGCGAGGTGGCCGATCGCTACCTCGACGAGTGGCTCCCGGCGCATCCCCAGATCCCGCCGGCCGCGGTCTACTCGATGCGCCACGTCTCCTCGCTGATCGCGCGCGGCGAGGGAAAGGTGCGCGAGGCGACCCAGCAGCTCGAAGCTCTCCTGGTCGAAGTCCGCGAGGAGGGCGGGGCCAGTACGAACCTCCACTCCAACGTCGAGATGAGCCTGCTCCAATCCCTGCTCGACGGAGGCCAGTACCGGGAGGCAGAGCGGCTGGCCCGCAGGCGGCTCAAGCGCTTCGATGAGCGGGGACGCAGCGAGCATCAGTGGTTCCTCTCGCGGTGGCTGCACGCGAAGAGCCTCCACAAGCTGAGCCGGGACGACGAGGCCCAGGAGATCATGGAGTCACTCCTCTCCGATGTGCGGGAGCTGTATGGCGCCGAGCACGAGCGGACGCGGCTCCTCCTGCACGACCTGGCGGACGTGTACATCGCGACCGCGCAGGAGCGCAAGGCGATTCCGCTTCTGGAGGAGCTGGCCCGCGTCAGCGAGGAGCACCACGGACCGACGCATTCGGAGACGCTTCTGGTCCAGGCGAGTCTCGCTCGTGCTCTGGCAGAGATCGGGGAAGAGGAGGGTGTGGACCTCCTTCGCGAAGCGGTGAACACGAGGGCGGCGATGTTTGGACCCGGCGATCCCAGGACCCTGGAGTCGCTCTTCCGGCTCGGCCGTATCCTGCGCCAATCGAATCGGCTCGACGAAGCCGAGCCGGTGCTGGTGGAACTGCACGAACGGTCTCTGGCGGTCTTCACCGACGCGGACGAACCGCTCCACCGCGGAACCGCCGAGCTGGGGCAGCTTCGCCTGAATCAGGGGCGGTTCGCCGAAGCGTCCGCGCTCTTGGGGGTCGCGTGGCGCGGCTACCAGCGGCATTCGGGCGAGCTGGCGCCGGTGACGCTGGCTGTCGGGAACAACTACGCAGGCAGTTTGCTCGAGCAAGAGCTGTGGGAGGAGAGCAGCGAGGTCTTCATCGATGTGCTCTCGGGTATCCAGCGAGCCGTCGCGCCGAGCGATCCGAGGATCCTCGCGTGCATCATCAATCTCGCCACGTGCCACGCGCGCCGCGGAGAGCATCGCCTGGCGCTGAAGCGTTTCGCCGATGGGCTGGACTGGGCGACAGAGCATCTGCCCCAAGGGAATCCCCGTCGACTGAGGTTGCTCGATGCCGTGGGCAGCCAGCTCGTCGAGCTAGGCCGCGCCGAGGAAGCCGTGGCGCTCTACCGCGAACTGATGCAATCGACTGAGCTGAATCCTGAGCTCGAGCCCCTGACCCGTTCGGAGTTTCGGCTGGGCTTTGCGAACTCTCTGGTGGCAGCCGGCCGCTTCGACGAAGCCGTCGAGGAACTCGAAACGTTGACAGAGATCGAGGAAGCGCGCGTCGGGGATCCAGAGTCGGCATGGCTGAAGGAACTCGAGGCCAAGCGCGAGGACGCCAGGGCGAAGCGAGACGCGACCGCCGCCAAGCCGAGGAGCCAGGGTGGCTGAGGGCCTGAGCCACAGTGGCTCAGGCCCTCAGTCACCCACAGCACGGATCAGCGTACGATCAGGGCCACCGAGTTCGACATGTCGGTAGCACCGCCTGCGACGGTGGCGGAGGTCTGCAGGAAGACCACTGTGCCACGCGGCCAGGCTGCCGGGATCGGGAAGGTGAGCGTCTGCACTCCCGTGGGACTCATCGATCCGAGTGAGGCGAGACGGCCGATGTCCACCAGGCGCTCCAGGCTCGTGTTCGGTTGGGCCACGACCAGTGGACGTCTGCCGAACAGCAGTCGGCCGCTGCTACCGGGCTCTGAGCGCACCGCCAGCTGCACGGATGAGCCAGCGGTCAGTGCGCCCGCGCCCTGCTGGAGCGACGGCAAAGGGATGGAGTTCTCCAGGGTGGCGCCGCCGGAGAGGCTGTTGGTGTAGTAGGTCGTTTGCCAGAAGGAGTGCTGCCCGCCGCTTGCATCGAGGTAGTAGCCATTGCGGCCATAGGTCGGCAGCCAGGGGTACCCGTCGTTCGTGCCTCCGATTCCCGGGCTCAGCGCGCATCGGACCACCCGGGCCTCACTTTCGTTTCGGGAGTGAATGCAGTCTCCGCCTGCTGGGGGAATCGCGCCGATCACATCGTCGTTGTCGCCCCCTTCCTCGCCGCGGATGTCGCAGTTCAACGCGTGGAAGAACGATCCGCCAGTGAGCTCGACGGCATGACGCCCTTGCACGTAGTTGTTGGCCTTGGTGTAGCCTCCGAGGAGGCTGTCGGTGACCTGAACGCGAGAGCTATTGATCTCCAGCGCTGAGAAGCTGTTCTGGGTCGAGTGGTCGATGGCGCGCAGCCGAACGTCGGCGCACCGATCGATCGTCAGGCGACCGCTTACGCCGCGGAGCTTGAGGTCTTCGATGAGGACCGTGCCCTCGCAGTCTCGCACTTCCATGGAGCGCGTGTGGAAGCCTGCGACGACCATCCAGTCACCTTCGTCGACGCCGGTGATCGTCGCGGTCGAACTGAGCACGACGTGGCCGAGAGAGATGATTCGGGCCGCGCGGGTGGCGGCGAAGGGAGCGTAGCCGCCGGGCCTCACCTCGATGACGTCGAAGGGCCCTGCCACATCGAGCGCAGGTTGGATCTCAAGGAAATCGGAACCGGGGCCGCCGTTGACGTCGACGACATACGTCGTCTGGGCATCGGACTGGGGAACGAGAGCTGAGGCAGCGAGAAGAAGACTCGCGAGGGGAAGGATGCTGGTTTTCATAGGTGACCCCGAACGGATGGACAGGAAAGGGACGTGGTCCTGTCTGCGGAGCGCTCGGAGCCTTCACGGTTTTGTTCGTCTTCACAGGAAGTTTCTTGCCTCCTCAGCCCAACATCGCCAACAAACCTCCCTTTAGAGCCGGAAATCGGAACCTTAGCCAAATTCACCATCCACCTTGCAACAGCATCCTCGGCCGACCTTTCCCACCGGCCCACTCGCACTCCGCGCCCCCGAATCTTCCACTCATCCCTTCCAAGGCCCAAGGTCTTGTCGTTCATTACGACGGGTCCTTGGAGGAATCTGTGGGACGGGTGCGCCGCATTCACGTGACTGACAAGGGCTTGCGGCTTCGGGCCTGGGGCTTGGGGGGAAGGCAATCTGCTGGGTTGCTGGGCTGCTACCAATGCAACCAAGGAAGCGGGAGGAGCGGGAGGTGGGGAGGCGCGGCGGCCTTGGGAGGGATGGGGAGTTGTCAGGGGGCGAGCTTGGCCCTGGCCCACGCGTTGTGACGGGGAGGCAAGAGTGGGAGGTTTGGGGGCGCGGAGTGGGAGTCGGCCGGCAGAAGCTTCCTCACTTCATGTTGACCGTCAGGTCCGCGGCGGAACCATCCCAGGGGGCTTCACCGAACATCATCGGCGGATCGCCCTTCTTCATGTGCTCCAGCGTGAAGCGATAGCGTTCGCCTTCCGGAAGGCGCCCCAGCTTCAGGGTGACGCGTCCCTCGGCGTCCGTCTTCCAGAAGCCAGCACCGGGCCGCTGGTGGAACTGGGAGGGAAGCACCTGCATGATGAATGCCCGATCCCTCACGGGCTCGCCGTCCTTCAGGACGAGGACGCGGCGCTCGATCAGGTCCAGGTCCACATGGAGCGTCTGCTCGCCGCCTGCCTGCAGGGCAGGCTGGTTGACGAGCGCAAGCCAGCCTTGGCCGCGAATCCAGAGCGTATGGGCCGCTCCGGGGTCGACGCTGGCCGGGCCGAGTCGCCCGCCCTTGCCGAGGAGAATCTGTCCGTTCAGGTCCATCCTGCCCATGAAGGCCGCCTGGACGCTGTCTTCTCGTTCCACGGCGTCGCCAAGGTCGAGCGTGAGGCGCACCGGCTCGAGCTTCTCCTTCGGTTCTGCCTTCGGCTTCGGCCTGGGCGGCGGCTCGAGCTGGGGCAGATTCGAGAAGTCGAACTCCTCTGCCGAGCGCTTCTTGGCCGCCTCCACCTCCGCGTCGGACCAGACGATGTCGATCTCGCGGGTCTCACCAGGCACGACCTCCACGAGCGGCCCCGCCACCCAGCCCACGTCCTTCACGCGGTAGTTGAGCTGGGACTTACCCGGGACGAGATTCTTGAGCTCGAAGCTTCCGTCCTTGGGATCGATCTTGAAGCCAGGCCCGAAGCTGACCGGGATCCCTCGAACGCGGCCGGGCGCCATGAGCTGCAGGGCGTAGCGCTTCCCGAGGATCGGATTCCCTGCTCCGTCGACGAGCCGCCCTCGCAGTTGTCCTGACCGGTAGAAGCGGATCGGCTCCAGCGTTTCTTCGGTCCCCTGCTCCATGCCGTTCCACTCCTTCCCCACGCGAACATATCCCTCCAGGGAGAACGTCAGCGCGAGGAACGTATTCGGAGGCGGCGTGAACGAAACGTCGACCTTTCCCTCCCCGTCGACGACGCCGCTCTGGTGCTCCCATCCCCCGGGTGGGTTCTTCCCGACGGCGGCGATCAGGCGCCAGCTGGCGCCGATCGCGGGTGTTCCGTCGGGTAGCAACACCTGTGCGCGGACCCGGCACTTCGGGGGCGCCTTCGGCTCTTCGTCCTGAGCGCTCGCGACAGGCTCGGGGTCGCCGGCCGCCGTGGCAGCGGCCGCGAGCCTCGGCTGTTCACGGGTGGCCTTCGGCCGCGCAGGCGGTGGGGGCAGCGGCTCCAAGGCTCCGGTGGAGGTGTCGGTGGCGCTTCCAACGGTGGAAGGCACCCCGGGGTTCAGCGATGGTGACGAAGCGGCGATGGCCGGCCCAGAAGACTGCGAAGCAAGCTCCGTTCCCGCGCTTCGAAGAAGGACCGCCGTTCCAACGGAGGAAGCCACACAGACCGCCGCCACCCAGCCCACGATCGCTGCCGTCGAGAGACCCGTTGCCGCAGGCTTCTTGGATTCGAAAGCGAGGGGCGCGAGCACCGCGAGCCATGCGCGACGGTCGCCGCCGTGCTGCGCGTCGAGCGTGGTGCGAAGCGACTCCAGCCCGCGCACGATTCGATCGGACGCGGTGGACTGGGCCACGTTCATTTGCCTGGCCACCTCGGTCACCGTAAGGTCCTGGACGAAGCGCAGGTACAGCGTCGTGCGAATCGGCTCATCGAGAGCGAGCAGCGCCTCGGTGGCTCCCTGCCGTAGCTGGAGGTCGGCCACCACCTCGTCCGTGGCCGGGGCCAGGGCGACGCCGCGGCTCCTGACCTCACTGGCGTGGGCGCTTTGCCGTGCGTCGGCACGCAGTTTCTCCCTGCGGAGGTTCCGCAGGACGCCACCGAGCCACGAGGAGGAGTCCGCGACCGGCGCCTTCCGGGCCAGCTCCGCCATCCAGGCGTCCTGGACGGCGTCCTCCGCGAAGGAGGGATCATGGAAGAGGCGGCGCGCCATCCGGCGCAGCCAGTCGTCTTGTTCGAGGATCGCTTGCATGTCTTCGGGTCTCATGGGGTTCGTTCGGTGGTCCGAATTCGATTCGACGGGCCGGATGGGTAGCCGGTCATTTCGACCCTGATCGGGAGCGCGGATCCATCGGTGAATCTTGGTGAATCGCGATGGCGCCGCCTCATTCTCGCCCATTCCCGTGGTTCAGGGCCCTCCTGGCGGAGTCTCCCGCCGGTATGGAGCATGTTGGGCCCCATGAACCCGGCGCTTCGGTTGCGGGCTCCAGATGAGTTCGTGAGACTGGCGGGTGCGACGAGCCGGTGAAACCGTCCGATCCCGGACCCGCTGGGGGCGGCCGCCTCGGATGTGAATCACGACTCCTCTTCTTCGCCCATGCCACCCAAGACGCCGCTCTCGATCCTCCATGTGGACATGGATGCGTTCTACGCGTCGGTGGAGCTGCGCGACAACCCCTCGCTGGCGGGGCTGCCCGTCTGCGTCGGCGGGCCCGCCGCGAGCCGCGGGGTGATCGCGGCGGCAAGCTACGAGGCTCGGCGCTTCGGTGTGCACTCGGCGATGCCGACGGCGACTGCGCGGAGACTCTGCCCTGACCTCGTCGTCTTGCCGCCGGATTTCGACAAGTACACGTCGGTCTCGAAGGAGATCATGGCGATCTTCCGTCGATATACGCCGATCGTCGAGCCGCTCTCGCTCGACGAGGCGTTCCTCGACGTGGCAGGTTCGGAGCGGCTCTTCGGAGACGCGATCGAGATCGGTCGACGCATCAAGGACGACATCCTTCGAGAGACCGGACTCGTCGCCTCGGTCGGAGTGGCTCCGACGAAGTTTCTGGCCAAGCTCGCTTCCGACATCGACAAGCCCGACGGCTTCCGCGTGATCGAGCCCGACGAGGTGCGCACCGTGCTCGATCCTCTGCCCGTCTCCAAGATCTACGGCGTGGGGCCTCGCACGGCGAAGCGGCTGGAGATGCTCGGGATTCGAACCGTGGCGGAGCTCGCGAGTCTGCCGCGCCGCGACGTGGCGAAGCGCTTCGGTGCCTCGGGCATCTGGATCCACGACCTGGCCCACGGCATCGACGCGCGGCGCGTGACGGCGCGGCGAGAGGAGAAGTCCCATGGGATGGAGCGCACGTTCGCGGAGGACATCGTCGATCGCGAGGAGTTGCGCAACTACCTCTTCACGTTCTGTGAGGAGGTCGCGTTCTACCTGCGCGACAAGGGGCTGCGCGGGAAGACGCTGACGCTCAAGGCTCGCTTCAGCGACTTCAAGACGATCACCCGAACGAAGACCCTGGAGTTCCCGACCAATCTCGGGCCGCGTCTCTACTCGACGGCGCGCGAACTGCTCGAGAAAGTGCCCGCGAGGCCTCTGCGACTTCTGGGAATCCAGATCTCTCGTCTGGAGGACGTGCGCCAGGCGAACCAGGGCACGCTCTTCAACGGCTCGATGGCGGAGCCTTCGACCCGCCAGGACTACCTGAAGCAGAACGAGAAGCTCGCCCAGGTGACGCCGAGCCTCGACAAGCTCAGGAAGAAGTTCGGGAGAGGGACCGTCGTGCCCGCGAGCCTCCTGAACAAGAAGCCGCCCAAGGGGCGCGACGGGTCCGGTTAGACGCCATCGGGGTTGGGCGAGACGCCGCGAGCGTGGATCCTGGCGGTGCTCACGGGATCGCCTTCTGTGGCGCAGACTCCTGGTCTGGATGATTCTGGTCAGGAAGCCGCGGGCTGCGTCCCACGAGCTGAGGTGTCATGCACCGTTCGGCTTCGAAACGAGATCGGTTCGGCAGCAGCATCGTTGGCCCGGAAGCGCCCCGGCGATCATGACCGACCGGGGCTTCAGGCTCTCACGCGGCCTGCGTGGGTCGATCGTTCTCCGCCGCGCGGTTCGTAGCGCGGCTCAGCACGATGGACGGGCGGGGCGAGGCCATGGGCGCGGACTCCTCGAGGCTCGGGGGCGCCTGCTGGGGGATCGTCTGCGTGATCTCGGTGTGCGTGACGAGGGTATAGCGGCCCTCCGCCAGCGTGAGCGCGGTGACGCGGCCGCGGAACTTGCGTGCCGGTCCGCCGAGTCCGACGCGGCTGTCCGCGTGGTAAGTGTGACGCTCCCCGCGCAGGACCGACGCGAGGCCCGCGCCGAAGTCGCGGGCGCGCCCGTCGCCGATCGCAGCCGCGCGCTCGCAAACGGCGAGGTAGTTGACGCCGATGCCGGTGGTGGACGCCGTGCCGCCCGAAACGGCGGAAAAGACGCGCCAGGCTGCATTGACGGCGACGATCCGGCCGCGACCATCGAGGATGGCGGCGTGGCTCGGCAGCGAGTCGAGCGCCGTGGCGAGGCGGTCGAAGCGCGAGCCGCTGGGGACGGCGAAACCGGCTTCCGGAACGGAGGTGGGCTGGGCCTCACAGAGGTTGGCCGAGGCGAAAGACACAAGGAGCCGATCGCCCGATTCATCGGGGACCCGCTCCAGGGTGATCGTGGACTTGGTGGGGGTGGTGACGCTCGTTCCGCTCGTCGCGTGTCGCTGGAAGTCGATCTCGCAGCGATCGCCTTCGCCGGCCATCAGGCGGCGTAGCTGGGCATGCAGCGTTCCTGCGTCACGGCTCCCCATGAGAGCCGCCTGCGCGCACGCTGCCAGAAAGTCCACGCCTTCACCGATGCTACGCAGGGGCACGGGGTCCGAGGTGCGCGTGCCGCGCTGCCAGGGCGCGTTCGTGCGCTCGATCCGGCCGTCCGTCCCCAGGAGAGCGCAGCGGTCTGCCGTCGCGTCCATGGCAAAGGTGGCTTCGGAGACCGTCAGGAGGCTGGGGACGAGGCGCGGAGCTTGGGGCATGGGATGTCGGGCTGCCGCAGGGGCTGCCAAGGGGGTTCCTGGGGGCGCCAGGACCTTCCGGCGAGGAGGCCTGGGCGTGACTCCGAGGTATCGGTCGCTTCTTCCGATCCCTTTAGCCTGCATGATTCACGAGTTTGCTCCACCAGTGCGTTCAAACCGCGGCGTGGCAAGGAAGACGACCGAACGAAGCGGAGGCGGGCCCGTAGGCCCGTCGAGCATTCTGTGAGGGAGCCCGCGAAGCGGGCGGCAGCCAAAGGCTGCGGTCTGACGCCGCCACGGCGTGGTTTGGGCGTGCTGGTGGTGCAAACTCGTGAATCATGCAGGTTAGGATTCGCGGGCAAGGGCCCCTCAGGATTCGCGGGGGAGGACGCTGGATCCGGAGCCTCGGCGTCCATCGAAGCATCGGGGCCGGTGGAGTCTTCGGATGGAAGAACGCCTCGACGCGCAGATGCGCTTCCTCCTTCCTCCGAAGACCCGATGATCCGGACCAGGTGTCGGCGGAAGTGAGGGGCACCGCAGGAGATCCGATCTTCGGGTCTTGTCGGTCCTGTGCGTGACCGCATCACCACGAAAGACCCAGTACGCGATCCTCAGGGAGCGACCACGGAGTCCATGCCTCGGGCCAAGCGGAAGTCCCGCTCACTGATGCCGCCAGCGTCATGGCTGGTGAGGTGAACCTCGACCTCGTTGTAGACGTTGAACCACTCGGGGTGGTGGTCCTGTTCGTCGGCGAGCTTCGCCACCCGCGTCATGAAGGCGAAGGCCGCGCGAAAGTCCTCGAAGGTGAACTTCTTGTGGAGCTTGCCTTCATCGAGGGACCAGCCGTCGAGCTCTTTCAGCTCGCTCTCCACTTCGGATGCGTCGAGTCTCTTCATTCTTGCTCGCGCGTCCAGCGCGCCATGTCACCGCCCGCCTTGCTGACGGGATGTTCCGCGTCGGGCCAGCGCTGCGGCACACGCCGGACCTTCATCGGATCGTAGCCCATGCCTGTCAGGCGGCCAACGAGTTCGTCAAAGCGCTCGTCCGAGATCTGCGCCTCGCGCGTCATGATCCACGCGTAGTCGCGCTTGCGCCGGGCGACGATCGTCTCCGTGTACGCGTCGTCGAGGTACGCGATCAGGTACTCGGCCCGGAACGGCCAGATGAAGCGCATGCCCCACGTGGCGCCGGTCTCCTCGTTCTCGACGAAGCCCGTCGGCTCCATCGTTTCGAAGTCCGCGTCGAAGGCGCCCTCGCGGAAGACGTAAGTCGTGAGGATCTTGTTTGAGTCCCCGTCACGGGCGTAGGACTCGACGGCGTTGTAGGCGTCGTCCTCGGAGCCCGTGGGCACGTGACCCTGAACGTACCAGTCGCCCATGAAGCGGTCGACGTCGACGTGGGGGACCGTCGCCAGGGGCTTGAGGGGCGCACAGCCCGTGCCCAGCAGCGACATGGTGGCGAGGAAGGAGCCCGATAGAGCGGTGAGTATGGCTGACTGACGCATACCCGTGAATCGCACGGGAGCCGCGTGCGGATTCATCGGTCACCGCCATTCCTCAGTGCGCTTCCAGCCAGTTCTTCCCGTGGCCGAAGTCCACGTTCAGGGGGACGTCCAGCGCGACCGCGTTCTCCATCGCGTCCTTGACCATTTTCGTCGTCGCTTCCAGCTCCGATACCGGGACCTCGAGGACGAGTTCGTCGTGGACCTGGAGCAGGAGCTGTGCCTGCAGGTCCGATGCGTCTAGACGCTGGTCAAGATCGATCATCGCCTTCTTGATGATGTCGGCGGCGGAGCCCTGGACCGGCGTGTTCACCGCGGCGTTCTCGGCGGCGGCCCGCACGCGCTGGTTCGTCGAGTTCACGTCCGGCATCGGACGGCGGCGGCCCATCAGCGTCTCCACGTGGCCCGTCTCTCGCGCGCCTTCCAGGACACCGTCGATCCAGCCGCGCACCTTCGGGAAGGCCTCGAAGTAGCGCTCGATGAAGTCCTTGGCCTCGGGGACAGTGAGCCCCGTTTCGCGCGCGAGCCGCTGGGGACCCATGCCGTAAAGGAGGCCGAAGTTGATCGCCTTCGCCTGGCTCCGCATCGTCCGATCCACGTCCTCCTGCGCGACGCCGAAGACGAGCGACGCTGTCGATGCGTGAATGTCGCGGCCCTCGCGAAAGGCTTCCGCGAGCTTCTCGTCGCCCGAGAGATGCGCGAGGATCCGGAGCTCGACCTGGCTGTAGTCGGCTGCGAGCAGCACCCATTCGCCGTGCTCGTCCGGCTCGCGCGGCACGAAGGCGGCGCGCAGCTTGCGGCCGCGTTCGGTGCGCACCGGGATGTTCTGAAGGTTCGGATCGCTCGAAGAAAGGCGCCCCGTCGCGGCGACGGTCTGGCTGAACGAGCAGTGGATGCGGCCCGTCTTCGGGTTCACGAACGTCGGTAGCGCGTCGACGTACGTGTTCTTCAGCTTCATCACCTCGCGGTACTCCAGGAGGCGCTTCACGATCTCCACGTCTCCGTAGTTCTCGTTGAGCGTCGCCTGGTCGGTCGAGTAGCCGGTCTTCGTCTTCTTGACCCGCTTCACGCCCGCCTCGTCCTGGATCCGGAGCTTCTCGAACAGCACGAGGCCGAGGGCCTTCGGGCTGTTGACCTTCAGGCCCGGCTCGCCGGCGAGGCGCTTCACGTCCTCCTCGGCCGAGTCGATCTCCTTCATCAGCTCCTTGTCGAGAGCTTTGATGGCCGCCGTGTCGAGGCGGATGCCGCGCCGCTCCATCTTCGTGAGCACGCGCACGAGCGGCATCTCCAGTTCGTGGAAGAGTTTCTCGTTGTCCGTCTCCTCGAGGTCCTTCGAGAAGCGCTCGTAGAGCCGGAACGTGGCGTCGGCGTCTTCGCACGCGTATTCGGCGACCTCGTCGATCGGGATCTCCGCCATCGTCACCTGGTTCTTGCCCTTGCCGAGCAGCTGGCTCGTCGGGATCTTCGTCATCCCGAGTTCGACGAGCGCCATGTCGTCGAGGTTGTGGCGCCGCGCCGATCCGTGGATCGTGAACGACGCGACCATGGTGTCGAAGTAGGGCGGAGGTACGAAAATGCCGTGGGCGCCCATGACGAGGGCGTCGTACTTTTCGTTCTGGCCGATCCGGTAGAGTTCCGGGTCGGTCATCAGCGGACGGAGCGCGTCGAGGAGCGCCGCCGTGCCGCCTTCCAGGATCGGCTCCTTCGTGTTGAAGGGCACGTAGAACGCGCGTCCGCCCTCGGCGCAGAACGACATGCCGACGAGGTCGACCTCCAGGGACTTCAGCCCCGTGGTCTCCGTATCCCATGCGAAGGTGCCCGCCTCGGTGAGTTCTGCGATCATCGTTTCCAGGGCTTCCCTCGTCTCGACGATCACGTCTTCACGCTCGCCTGGACCGTCGGAATCGACGCTCGCGGCGACCTCGTCCATGAGGCTCCGGAAGTCGAGGCCCTGGAAGAGATCGCGGAGCGCGTTCACGTCGGGGGTCGCGGGGTGAATCGACTCGAAGCCCGGATCCAGCGGGACGTCCGTGTCGATCGTGACGAGTTCGAGGGAGAGCTCGAGCATCGCGCGATCGGCCTCGAGTTTCTCCTTGGTCTTGCCTTTGACCTCGTCGAGCCGCTCCAGCAGCGCGGGCACCGAGCCGAACTCCTGGATCAGCTTCTGCGCGCCCTTCTCGCCGATGCCCTTGACCCCGGGGATGTTGTCGGACGTGTCGCCCATGATGGCGAGCACGTCGATCACGTGGTCAGGCGTGGTGCCGAACTTGGCCTCGACCTCGGCGGGCCCCTCGATCACGAGATCGACCCCTGGCTTGAAGATGTTGTGCAGCTTCACGTGTTCGGAGACGAGCTGCATCATGTCCTTGTCGCCCGTGACGATGCGGACCTCATGGCCCGCCTCGGCGGCGCGGGTTGCCAGCGTGCCGATCACGTCGTCGGCCTCGTACCCGGGGATCTCGAAGAGCGGGATCCCGTGGGCCTTGATGACCTCGCGGATGTCCTCGAGCTGCTGGATCATCTCCTCGGGAGCGCGCTCGCGGGTCGCCTTGTACTCGGCGAACTTCTCGTGGCGGAACGTCGGGCCCTTGGCGTCCAGCGCCACGGCGACGAGGTCGGGCTTCTCCTCCCTGAGGATGCGCCGGAGCGCCATCGTGAAGCCGTAGACGGCGCCGGTGGGGCGCCCGTCGGCCGTGGAGAGGCCGGAGCGCATCATCGCGAAGTGCGACCTGTACGCGACGGCGGTGCCGTCGAAGAGGAAGAGACGAGACATGGCCTGTGAGGCTACGTCCTGTCTCCTCGGGAGCCAGACCCAAATGCCGCCAAAAACGCCGGGAGGCGGCGCGGGCGACCGCGCAGCAGCGCCTACTGCCAGGTCACGCGCCAGCCTTCCGTGAAGTTGCTCGTCGGCTGGCCGCCCACGGCGTCGCGGTACCAGGCCTGGAAGTGCCAGGTCTGGCCCGTGAGGGCCGCGACCGGACCCGTCGGCTGCGGCAGCGCGTTCGCGTCGACCGCCGTGGCGAACCCGCCGAAGAAGCCCGAGTTCAGGATCTGGCCGCCGACCACCCGGCCGATGCTGCCGGCGACGCAGAGGTTGCCGATCGATCCGCTCGGCTGCGCGACGAAGCCCGAGGTCTGGCTGGCGATGAAGTACCCGGCGGAGTTCAGCGGAAGCTGGGAGGCGATGAGGCGCAGATCGTTGGAGGCGATCGATACGCTGCCACGGCCTTCGATCGTCCCCGGCATGCCGGTCGAATTCGGCACGGCGGGGGAGCAATAGACCTCGCCCGGCTCGCACATCCCGAGGAAGAGGCAGTTCACCCATTCGGGGTGATCGACGAACGGATTGCGGTTGCCCTGGAAAGCGCCGACGACATCGTTGCGATCGCGCTCGAAGTCGTCGACGGGGTCCGCGGCGTGCCACTCGAGGAGAACCGAAAGGCGACCCATGTAGCCGAACGATTCGTTCTGGCCCGTGTTCGAGCCAGCGATGAGGCCGAGATTGTCCGTGAGGATCAGGTCGGGCTCCATCACTCCGGTGACGCCGTGGCTACCGCCCTCGTAGCGCACGTCCGCGTACAGCATCGCGCGGGCGATGTCGCCGCGGCGGAAGGGGCTGACCTCGAAGATCCCGGACGTCGTCCAGTTCGAGTTCCCGGGGTAGGTGCCGGTGCCGCCGCCGACGCCGTTGTTGAGGTCCGTGGGCAGCTCCGTGCAGCCGCCGCCGCAGTAGGCGAAGGGCTTGTTGCTTCGGTTGCCGTTGTAGGTGCCGTTGCAGAGGAACAGCAGGTGGCAATCGGTGTAGGGCATGTTGCTGCCGTCGTCGTCGGGGAAGCCGTAGGACTTCGGCCAGCTGTGCTCCCGCTCGTAGTTGGTGTTGCCGCCGCTGACCTTGGCGTAGCTCGCGTTGCGGTAGATGTCGATGATCCGGGCTGCGTTGCTCGGGTCCTCCTGGGCCGCCTCCAGGACGTTCCAGGTGTCGGTGGCGCTGCTCGTGTAGGGGAAGCGCGTGTGGTCGTCGATCACCGCGTGGAGCGTCGCGCGCAGGGTGGCCTGGGACGAGGTGTCCACCGTGTCGTAGTAGCCGAGCGGGGGGTCGGCGGGGAGCGCGCAGGCCAGGCCGATGGCGGTGAATCCAGTGAGGTGAGCGATGCGCATGGGAGCTGGGCCGGGGACGGAGAGTGCGATGATGTGGAGCAGCAGAGGGGCGGCAAAAGACGACGCGGGGCCTTCCTGATCTGGATGGCCCCGCGTCGGTAGAGGGCCCTGACTAAAGGATAGCCAAGGGCCTATGGGTGGGTGCCGCCGGATCGAACTCCGATCCCGCGCGGCGAATCGATCACTGGAAGGTGATCGAGAGACCCTGGGTGAAGTTCGACGTGGCCGAACCGCCAACCGAGTCGCGGAACCAGGTCTGGAAGTTCCAGGTGTCGCCCGCGATCGTCGCGACCGGGCCCGTCGGGCTCGGGATCGCGCTGAGGTCGATGGTCAGGGAGAACATGCCCGTCACGCCGGAGTTCTTGATCTGGCCCGGACCGACGTAGCGTCCCACGGAGCCCGAGAGGCAGAGGTTGCCCGAGCTGCCGCCGGGGTTCATCGCGAAGCCCTGGTCTCGGCTGACGATGAAGAAGCCGAAGGCGGTCGTCGGAAGGCTGGAAGCGGTGAGCGTGACGTCGTTGGTCGCGACCGTCGTGCTGCCGACGGCGCCGAGTGCGCCGGCGACGCCGGTGCTGTTGGCGTTGGCCATGCAGTAGTTGACGCCGAGGCCGCCGAAGCCGCCGCAGGTGCCAGCGGAGCCCTGCGTACCGCAGGTCGTCGTCGGGTTGACGGCGCCCGGAGTCTCGTCGACGTAGATCCCGGCGGCAGCGACGGAACCGAAGTTCAGGAAGAAATCGGTGCACCAGTCACCCGGGCAGCCGCCGTTGCGGAAGACGCCGGGGGGCAGGAAGTTGCCGTCCGGGCCGAAGACCGGAGCGTTGTCGAAGAAGAGGTCGCCGACGTCGCCGTCCCAGATCCCCACGGCGTCGAGGATGGTCACGCCCGGGTCGGTGGCGATGCGCGTCGTGGTCATCGAGCCCACCGGATCCGTGATGTCCGTGCCATTCCAGATGGTGGTGATGTCGCTGCGAAGGGTCGCGTCGGGCACGTTGACGAGGTAGAGCGTGAGGCTCGAGTTTTCGAAGAGGTTGTCGCCGGCGGGCAAGAAGTCGATCACGCCGGTGCCGAACGCCGCGTCCGCTTCCGCGCTACCCACGACGAAGTAGGTGTCGGTGGCGCCGAAGAAGTTGCCCGAGAGGTCGTACGCCTGATCCAGGTTGCCGGCGCCGCCCGTGGAACCACCGGGGTCACCTTCGACGACGAGGAGCATCAGCCCGTCCGTGGACTGGCCGGGGGTGCCGAGGATCTCGACGAACTCCCGGTCGACCCCCGAGGTGCTGACGCAAACCTCGGTCATGACCTGGGCATTGGCGGCGGAAGCGACGAAGAGTGCGCTCGCGACCGGAAGGAAAGTCTTGGAAAGCTTCATGGGGTTGCTGTGGCCTCGAAAGGAAGAGGAGGAAAGCAGGTGGCTCGAAACTCGAGCTGGAGGAGAAGAGATCGCCCTGGGCTGGCCGCTCGTATCGGGCAGCCCTCGCCGAGGAGCGTTCAGGGCGCTCAGCGGCTTTTGACGCGAGCACTATAGGGCTCTCCTCGTTTGTAAAGATCAAGCGCCCGTGAAACCGCGTCGAGCTCTCGGGATCGTCACCCTTTCGAAACACCGATCCCGGAATCGTGATCCGGGCCGAGAAGTCCTCGATTCTGATGCGCCAGGACAGCATGGTCGTCGATCGTTCTGCATGCGACGCTCCCTGGGAGTGTCTCTCATCGGGACTCTTCCGAGCCCATTCTCCCAGCTCTGCTGCCATGAAACCGACCCCCAGCTCCCCTGGCGACGCCAGCGTGAACGCTCCGGCGAGCCCCGTCCGGGCCTTTATCGGCGGAGTCCTCATGGGCCTCGCCAACCTCGTCCCGGGGATCAGCGGCGGCACCATGATCCTCGCGATTGGCCTCTATGATCGCTTCATCGGTGCGATCGCGGACGTCACGCGGCTGAAGCTCCGCCGCGAGACCCTCCTGTTCCTCCTGGCGCTGGGGATCGGGCTCGCGTCGGCCGTGCTCCTTCTTTCCGGTGTGGCCGTTCGCCTCGTCTCCGAGCACCGCTGGGCCATGTACGCCCTCTTCATCGGCATGACGCTCGGGGGCGCGCCCGAACTCCTGCAGCGTATGAAGCCCGTGCGCATCTCGGGGATCCTCGCCTTCGCCGCCGGGCTCGGCGTGATGGTCTGGTTTGCCTTCCAGTCCGGTAAGACCCAGCTGGGCACGGACATGCCGACCCTGATCGGCGTCGGCGCAGCCGGCGCGAGCAGCATGATCCTCCCCGGTATCAGCGGCAGCTACGTGCTCCTGATCCTCGGCATGTACGACACCGTGATCGGCGCGCTGTCGATCTCCGAAGTGCGGGAGGCGCCCATGGAGTCGCTCAGGATCATCGGACCGGTCGTGCTGGGCGCGGCCATCGGCATCGCGCTTCTCTCCAACGTCTTGAAGGCGGTCCTGACGCGTTTCTCGGGGCCGTCCCACGGAGCCCTGCTCGGCTTGCTCGTCGGCTCCGTGCTCGGCCTCTATCCGTTCCGTGAAGCCGTCCATCCCGAACTCTCGCACCGGCCCACGCGTAAGGCGATCGAAGCGGTCGTCCTCAAGGATCGAAGCGTCGCCGAGATCGCGGCCGCGGCGAGCGCGCTCAGCGAGACAGAGCTGGAGCAGCACGTTCAGACGTGGCGCGGTAAGTCGAAGGGCGAGATGAAGACCGCGAGCCTGGAGCTGCGACGCTTCGACCCGACGGGGCGACATATTGCCAGCGCGCTGGGGCTCTTTGTTCTGGGAGTGTTTCTGACGCGGCTCCTCGGACGGAAGTCTGCCTGAGTTCGGTGACCTCTCCAGGTGACAGTCGCGGCGCACTCCGTGACTCTCCTGGAGAGCAGGCTCGCAGAAGATCCTCCAGGGAGCCTTCTCTCAGGCCTGGCAAGGGAGTTGCGTAAGGCCGGGGACACCCTATGAGGTTTCCCATGCGTCACATTCAACAGATCACCAGTTTGACCTTCACGTTCGCGATCCTGGTCGCGCTCGGGCTGGCAGCGCCTCCTTCACTCGCAGCGCCTCCTTCACTCGCAGCGCCTCCTTCACTGGCAGGGGCTCAGTCGCCCAACCAGCGAGCGGCCCAGCGCAATTCCCAGGGCGGCGACGAGGTGCCTGTCACCATCAAAGAGCTCGACATCGCGGACGCGATCGCCGAGTTCCAGTCGTTCAAGGACAAGCTAGGCTCCTACCGCGCGGAAATCAGCGAAGGGCGCGCCGTCGCCCAGGAGACCGCCCAGATCCTGGCCGATCTTCGCGCGAGCGCCTCGCCCGAGAACAACTTCAACGAGGAGCCGATCCTCAGCGCCATCACCGGTTACGTCGACGGCGTGCTCGGCAAGCAGGTCGAGCTCGTCGACTTTCTGGAGTCTCAGCGCTATCGCATCAGCTACTACGCGAATCAGATGGCGGCCTCCGTGCGCCCCGAGGACCTCGCGATCCTTTTCGGCACGCTGGAACAAAACGACGCCGCGCTGAAGACCAGCGTGGCCACCCTGGACGAAGCCCAGCAGGCGATCAAACGCTTCGTCGATGGTTTGCCCGCCGACCAGTTCGACAAGCGCACCTTCCGGCCCACGCCGAAGATGCCGAGGGAGACGCGCGCCCAGCTCGACCAGCTCCTCGCGCGCTATCAAGCCCAGCAGAACGGACTGGACCTGGCCAAGAAACGACTCCAGCTCGTTCGAGCGGCCGAGCGCAACGGCGCGACGCTGATCGACACGGCCGAGCTCGAGGTCAACTCCGACCTGCTCGTCGGCAAGATGTTCGGCGCGCTCGACAAGGTCCGGCTGCAGATGAGCATGGACCTCATGTCCCTGGAGCAGCTCCTCTCGGGCTACGCCCGCAGCGCTCGCACCCAGGGCATCCTCGACGCCTTCCAGAGCCTCGTGGAAATGCAGGGCGACCTCGAAGGACCGAGCCCTGAGCTCTCCGGCGTCCTCGAGTGGCTCCAGGATTCGAGCATCCGTCGCCTCTCCCTTTCCGCTGACGGCTTGAAGCGTCCCGGTCTCGACGTTCCGCGCTACTCCGACATGCTTCGCGAGGCCTACACGAGCGCGTCTTCCCCCTCCGCCACCTCGAACACGGGCGCCCAAAGCGGCGCCGGGAGCCGCTGATGAAGCTGACCCACAAGACCCTTCGCACGGCCACCGTGCTTTGCCTCGTGACTCTGCCGAGCCTTGCCGCTGCGCAGACCTCGGATGCGCCGCAGGATGGGGGAACGACCCTCGCCGACAGGCCAGGCGGCAGTGAAGCCGCCACCGCCGAGTCCCTTCGCGTGAAGATCCGGGACATGCGTATGAACCTTCTGCTCGGCGGCGATCAGGTTCGTCGCGCCGAGGAAGAGGCCGTCGATTTCTACGTCGGGAAGACCCGCTCCGTCGAGAACCGTATGGACGACGTCGCGACCGAACTCGTCGAGCTCCGTGCCAGCTACGACGTGGTGCTCGATCGCGCGCTGGAGACCGGTTCCGAGGACGCGCTGCGCGAGGCTCAGCCCCTGCGCAGCCGCATCACCTCGCTGGAGAGTGAGGAAGCGGGTCTGGTGAAGCGCCGAGAGCGTCTTTCGGAACTCGTCGCGGCCGTCGAGGAGCGTGATCGCGACCGCCGGCGTCTCGTCGACCAGGTGGAGAGCGCAACGGCCCTTCCCGACTCGTTCGGCGCGCCCATGATGAGCATCGGACTGGCTCCGCCTCCCGTGGCCGCCGAAGCTTCGGTTCCTCTCGAGGACGACGCGCTTCTGAACGATCTCCTGGAGCGTGATCCGCGCCGCGCGAAGAGCCTCTACTTCGCCGCCGATCCCGATCGCTACTGGCGCCGTTTCCCCCTCAAGCCGCCCACCGGCGAGCTGCGGCAGGCGATGCGCTTCCCGCTGCCGGATCCGGTCGGCCGTCGCTAGGGCTCAGCGATGGACGCTTCCTGGATCGACTATTTCCGGCTCGGTGGGCCGCTCATGTACGCGGTCCTCGCGACCTGGGTGATCGTCCTCGCCGGAGCCCTCGATCGCGCCTTCTACGCGGTGGGTCGCGCACTGCGCCGGCCAGGCATTCGTATCGCGGCCATGGGGCGCGCGGGCGACCTCGCAGGCGCGCGCCTGGAGTTCGATCGCGAGGCCCACGAGGCCAGGCGCGGCCTGGCGCGCATCGACGCGGTCAGCCAACTCGCCACGAGCGTGGGGCTCTTCGGAACCGTCGTCGGCCTCGCCCAGGGGTTCCTGGGCCGCGGCGGCGCGGGGGACACCTCTCGCAGTCTGGAAGCCCTCGGCGACGGGCTGTCCACCGCGCTCTTCACGACGATCGCCGGGCTCGTCGTTTTCCTCCTCGGGCAAGGCCTGCTCGTGCTGTACCGCGAGTGGCTCGCCCACGTCGAGCGGTACGCCCCGGAGTTCCGTTCGGAGCTCGCTTCGGATACCGCTCGCGCCCGCTGACACCACCACGAACCCCCTTCTCTCCCCATGACATCCTCGAACGCAGAACCGTCGAGCGGACCCGGGCAAGCGGCCCTCACGCCGCTGCTCGATACGCTCTTCCTGCTGCTCTTCGCCGTGCTGGCATCCAGCGACGGAAAGGCGGCTCGGGAGGACGCGACGCAGGAGATTCAGGTGGAGCTCCCGTCGGTCGAGGATGACGGCACGGCGGAGGCATCCGCGAGCGATGTCGCGCCGATCGTCGTCACGATCGACGCGGACGGCGCCGTGACCGTGGGCGAAGCAGCTTTCTCTGTCGCCGAACCCGGGGACCTAGGGGCCGCGCTCGCGGGCTTCGATCCGGTGGCGAGCGTGGAGATCCGCGCTCACGCTGACGCGCGTCACGCCGTGGTGGTGGAGGTGCTGCACGAGCTCCGCCAGGCCGGACGTCTCGACGTTCGATTCGTGGCGACGCGGCGCGAGGTCGAGGCACCACGTGCCGCTCGCCAGGAGAGGTCAGGCCGATGAGCCTCGTTCGCACCGTCATCTCGTGGGGGGGAGCCGCGGCGCTCACGTGGTGGATTCTCTTCCACGCGCCAGCGCCAGGTCTGGAGCCCGCCGTGGATGCCCCGGCGGCTCCGCCGCTTCGGACTCGCCTCCAGCCGATCACCGAGGCTGCCGTTCCGGTCGATTCGATCGAGACCGCCGAAGCGCCGACCCCCTCGGAGGTCACGCCGCCACCGGAGGCCCAGCCCGAGCAGCTGCCAGAGCCAGAGCCAGAGCCAGAGCCGCAGCCCGAGCCGGAGCCCGAAGCTGAGCCGGAGCCGCAGGTGGCTGCCGCTGAGCTTGGCACCCGCGACGGCGACGAGGAAATGGAGGAGCGCTCGGCCCCGGTCGAGCCCGACGAACCGACCGAGCCCGAGCCAGCCGCCGACCCCCGCCCGACGGCGACCGATCTCTCCCGGGACGTCGCGCTCCAGGCGCAGGCCACCCGCGAACTCAGCGGCGCACAGGCCTCGCTCGGATTCACCACGACGCTGATCTCCTCGCCCGAGGACCAGCTCGACATCGCCCGAGCCTTCGGCGAGGACATCGTCCTCGTGCCCCGAAGCGCCCTCGACGACACGGCGCAGGCCGAGTCCTTTCGCCTCCGTCCGCGCAGCGGTTCGTCGTCGACCATCGAGACGCTCGCGGGCCGACCGGACCTCGAACGATCGCGCCAGTACCGCGACCTCTTCGCGTACGACTTCCAGCGCCTCCCCGCGAAGATCCGCGAGCTGCGCCGCCGCGTGATCCGGCGCGACGAGGTGTTCCTCTTCGCGGCCTTGATCCCCGCCTCCGAGTGGGCCGTCGTCATCGGCCGCCGCCAGGAGGCCTGTCGCGCGGCGGGCGTTCTCGAGGACGACGTCGAGCAGTACATCCTCCGCTACGTTCGCGTGGCGGGCGGTCGCTTCGACTTCATCGTCGACGAGATTCGTCTCGCCAGCGGCGAACGTATCGCGTCTCCCGTATCGTCTCCCCGCCGTTCCAGCTTCTGAAACGCCCCAACCCGCAACCCGACTGTATCCCATGCGAATCCTCTTGGCTCTACTTGCGTCCCTGTCCGCCGCGTCCTGCGCCTCCACTTCGGTCCAGACGTTCTCCAGCCCGGAGGAAGCCACGAACGCCATCGTGGCCGCCGCCGAGCAGGGTAACCAGGACGAGGCGCGCCGCATCTTCGACTCCTTCGCGCGCTCTTCCGTCCAGCGGGACAAGGTGTACGCCTCGCTCTTCAGCGCTGCGGAAGCGCGCTACGACCGCGGCAACGGCGGCGGAGCGGCGAACATCCTCCAGTTCGTGACGACGCAGTATCCGGCGGCCGCGGCTGCGCGCGAGGCGCTCGTCTATTCGCTCTTCGTCGAGAGAGCCGGCGCCGAGGCTCCGGCCGAGGGACAGGCAGAGACCATGGCCGCCGCCATCGAGAGCGCGAGGTCGGTCTCCAGCGAACCGTCCGCGTGGATCGATCTCGCCGCCACCCAGGTCGCGATCGACCGCGGGGATCTCTCTGGCGCGCGCGCGGAGTTCGGGAACTTCCTGGACGCCTGGGACGGACAGCCCGCGAGCCTCCTCCCTTACGTCGAGGACATCGACCGTTACCTGCAGTCCCACTGAATCGCTTCCCGAGCCGATTCTCGAGCCGTTTTCCGCGGACGCCCCGCCTCTTCGTTTGCCCGGAGCCCTCCATGCGCGCGACCTTCCTCCTGACGTCCACTACCGTTCTCCTGCTCGGCCTCGCCGGGTGCTCCACCGTCTCCCGCAGCGGCTATGACCCGCACTCGGAGTCCGGCGGTGGGATGCATCGTGCGGATACAGCGTTCGAAATCGGCGCCATAGCGGACGAACTCGCCGAGCGCGCTGAATCACGCACGTCCCTCGGGACGGCGCGCATCCAGATCGGCGCGCTCGATGCGATCGAGCCGAGAAAATCGCCCTATCGCCAGGTGACCCTCCTCGAGCGTGATCTGCGGGCGACGCAGGCCACGATCCGGCACGAGCTGGAGATGGCGCTCGGCAATCGCATGAACCTGGTGGGGGCAGGAGCCGACCTCGCGACCCACGCGATCGAGGGGGAGTTCCTTCGGAGCGCCGACTCGCTCGATCTTTCGCTTCGCCTCGTCGAGTTGAAAAGCGACTGGATCGTCGCGACGGCTCGCCGCACGATCGAGGACTTCGTTCCAGAATTCTATGATCGGCGCCTTCAGGCGCCGGCCGACGGTTTGCCCGATCGGGGCTCGTCGACCGAAGCGGCGTCCTCGGGCCGATACGATCGGGAGGAGCAGGACGGGGCGGTCCGGTCCCGAGCGCTGCGACCTGCCTATCCCGCTCCAGGATCCACCTACTCGGCTCCTTCGAGCGATTCGATGCTTGGCCCGAACATCGCTTCGACACCTCGACCATCCGACGTCTTGACCTCGGGGGCTCCACCGGAAGAGCTCCCTGCTTCAGGGGCCTCGGCCGAGGCTCCGAAGGCGCCGGTGGATGGGCCCTTGGAGGAACCTCTGGAAGGCCCTGTCGAGTTCGATCGCGGCCCCGCCGCTGCCCGACTTCGGGCGAACGGCGACCTGCCGCCCGCCGCAAAGGCCAGCGACTCCAGGGAGCAGTAGACCCGCCGGGAACCCCTCTATCAGGCTCCTCGCGGAAGGACGGTTCGGACCAGCCAGCCTGCGGCGAAGGTCGCGGCGACGCTGAGCGCTGCGTCCTCGACCATCAGCGTCTCGAAGCCGCTGGAGAGCACGGCGCCCACGGCCAAGCCCGCGAGCGCACCCGCAGCGGCCGCCATCGGCAGGGACAGGCGGCGCTGACCGCGTTCTTCCCTGAGGGAGAAGAGCGCCTCACCGACCCAGCCACCCAGGAGTCCGGCGGTCAAGAAAACGAGGGCTGCGCCGACCGTGTCCAGGACCGGACGAGGCGCCGTCTTGAAGAGGCCGGCCGCCGCCGCGATCAGCACCGCCGCCGCCGTTGCGCCCAGCGCGATCGTCGCGTGGGTCTGAGCGGTGCGGCGTGCGTCCTGCTTGCGGGCCTCGTCTTCGAGCGCGGTTTCCACGGCCGAATGGACGGCAAGGAGCACATCGACGGACACGGGGCCTCCGTTCACGGGCGCGGCGGCCGCGAGCGCAGGGCGCAGGTGTTCCGGGGCGCGGTCGAGCGCACGCCGGAACGCGACGGAGCGGCCCTCGTCGTCGAGGGCGCCGAGGGTCTCACGCTCGGCGCGGGCGCGAGCGCGCCTGGCCCCCGCGACGTCGCCGCGCGTCAGGCGCTCTTCCGCGCGCTCGATCTCGTCCCGCGCCCGCAGGAGTGCTTCCAGCTGCTCGGGATCCTGGGCTCCTCGCGCGAGAGCCACGCTATCGTCGCGGAAGGCCTCCAGGTCCTGGGCCAGGTGACGGTGCTCCGGCGACGCGAAGGCCAGCTTCTTCGCCGGAAGCGGCTGTGAGAGGAGTCGCGTGACGAGGCTGCGCTCCCCGTCCGAGGAGAGCGCCTGGGCAGCTTCCTCCAAGTCGAGCCAGTGGAGCGTGAAGCCCGCGGGGGGCGGCGCGACGAGATCGAGGCCCGCGGCGCGCGTGGGGCGCGCGAGCCAGAACCAGGTGGCCATTGGCTCCCCCTCGATCCACTCCTCGGTTTCGCCCAGCGTCTCGACGAGCTTGACCTTGCGCCCCGTGAACGCCTCGGCGGCGCGCGTCGCGGCTGTCTCCGCGCTCTCTCCCGGCCCCACCTCGGCTTTCGGCAGGCTGACGAGTCCGCCGGATTCCAGCACGGCGATGCGTGCGCCCGCGTCCGTGGCCCGGATCACGCAGGCTCCCGCGGCGTTCCAGGGCTCCTGGGCCGAACCGCCCTGTCCTGCGCCGCGGGGACGGCTCATCGACAGGTGCCCTGTTCGGAGTTCTGCGTCCATCGAGCCTTCCCCTTCCAGCTCGATGTCGTCTTCTATGGGGGGAAGATCGTCGAATTCATCTTCCCGGAGGTGCGCCTCATTCATCGCTGCATCCTACGGATGCCGATGACCGATTTCCCCCCAAAGCCGGGGTGTGAATCAGGATGAGCCCGGAGGTCGCGCTAAAGGTCCAGCAGGAAAGCGGGTAGATCCGTCGTCTGGAGCTTTTGGCGCAGGCGCTGCCACCGTTTTCCCGCGGCTTCCTCGCTGATTCCCAGGCGGTCGCCCACTTCCCGAAGCGGGAGTCCCTCGAGCCCGCAGTGCAGGACGAGCTTGCGCTCGCCGTCGGGGAGGGCCTCCACGGCCGCCTGGAAGCGGGCGAGGCTCTCGTCCCGCGCCACCCGCGCGCTCACCCCGGTGATCGTGTCCGCCACGGCGTCCAGCGGGTCCAGTTCGCCGCTGGACGGCTGTCCCCGATCGGGTTTTCGCGCCTGGCGGGAGGCCTCCAGGGCCACGTTCTTGGCGATGCGGAAGATCCAGAATCGAAACGGGATCCGGTCGGCGTCGAAGGCTTCGATCTTGCGCCAGGCGCGGAGCCATACCTCCTGGACGAGGTCGGTCGGATCGAGGACGGCCTTTTGCTCCGGGCGTAGTCGCAGGTTGGCCCAGGTATAGACTGCCGGGGCGATGTGCTCGTACAGGCGGGCGAACTCCGCAGCGTCGCCTCCCTTGGCGGCGAGGACGTAGTGCTGGGTGAGTCCCTGGAGGCTGTTGAGAGGGGCATCTGCCACGATGGAAGAGTAGCACGGCCGGCGGTCGAATGCGGTGTGGCTCTCGCCGGGGGGTAGACTGTTCGTGCCCTCCCACGCCCACGACTTTCATGCCCGCATTCGACGAAGAACCTGTATCGAGCCGGGACGGCGAGCTGGCGGGTGATCCATTGGACGGCATCGCGGACGATATCGCCGCCGACGTGTCCGACTTCGTCGCTGACTACCTGGACGACGAGGACGCGGGCGCGGTACGGCCCCTCAGCGCCTACATCGCGCGGTACCCGAGGGCAGAGAAGGCGGTCGCGCTGGAGTACCTGCGGCTCCAGGGCGCCGTGGAGACGGCCGAGTCGAAGGCGCCAGGGGGGCACTCCAGTGACGGGGCCGGACGCGAGAGCGCGGGCACCGACGTCTTCGCAGGCCGCTACCGCCTCCTGCGGATGCTCGGAAGCGGCGGCCAGGGCGAGGTCTGGCTGGCGGAGGACGTGAGTCTGGGTCGAAGAGTCGCCCTCAAGCTTCTCAAGGGGATGTTCGTGACGGAGGACCGCCGCCTGCGCTTCCGACGCGAGGCGGAGTCGATCGCCCGGCTGGAGCACCCGGGCCTCGCCCAGGTGCATGACGCCGAGGTGGACGGACCGCAGCCATTCATCGCCATGCGGTTCGTGCAGGGGGTCGATCTGGCGACGAGCCTCGCCCATCGGACCCGGGCGGAGGCGGGCGCGCCGGTGCGGATCGAGCCGACCCTCCCCTGGGTGCCCAGGAATCGCGACGAGCTGTTCAGCGTGCTCCGGTTCTTCGAACGGACCGCGAGAGCGCTGCACGCTGCACACCAGGCGGGGGTGCTGCATCGCGACGTCAAGCCCGCGAACCTCATGATCACGCCGGATGGGCAGCCCGTTCTGCTGGACTTCGGCCTGGCTCGCGAGACCTCCCACGAGCTGCCAGATGGGACGCCGGCAGCGGAGAGTCATTCCTCCACCAGCGCCCTGACGCGCGAGGGCGACCTCTTCGGAACGCTCAGCTACATGTCGCCGGAGCAGCTTCGCGGCGAATCCGCCGATCTTGACGGCCGAGCGGATGTCTGGGCGCTTGGCGTCACGCTCTACGAAGCTCTGGTGGGGGAGCGGCCGTTCTCCGGAGCGACTCCGCTTCAGCTCGCGGAGAGCATCGAGATCGGCAAGCTGGAAGATCCTCGACAGAAGAATGGCGCTCTCACGACCGACGTGAGCGTCGTTGTCGGGACGGCCCTCGAGCGAAGCCGTGAGCGCCGCTATGCGTCCGCGCTCCATTTCGCCGAGGACCTCCGGCGGATCCTCGAGTACGAGCCGATCCACGCGCGGCCCGCCGGTCCGCTGCTCCGATTCGGCCGCTGGTGCAGGCGAGAGCCCGCGTGGGCCGCGGCACTTTCCGTCACGCTCGTGGCGCTCGTCGCAGGGCTTGTCGCTTCCCAGCTCGCGCTCGCAGAGCAGCGCCGGCTGAACGACAAGAACCGCGCGGCCGCCCGTGCGTCCGCCGTTGCCCTGCTTCAGCAGTACACGCCCGCCGGTGCTCTCGCGCTCGGGCTCGACGCCGTCGAACTCGATGACACGTGGCTCAATCGCTCGACGCTCTACGGCCCGCTGCTCGCGATGACGCTCATCGGTGAGTGCGAGATGCCGATGGCGCGAGTGTGGGATGCGCACTTCCTTTCGGAGACCCATCTAATCGCCGGATCGGTGGGAGGCACCGTGGCGATCTTCGAGGTCCGGAGCGGAGACCTGGTGGCTTCGGTGAGACTCCCTGCGGATGTCCATTCTCTCGCGGTGGGAGCGGATTCGCGTCACGCGTACGCGGGCCTCGGTTCAGGGGAGGTCGTGGGGCTGAGTCTTCCGCCGCTCGGTGCGAACTCCCGGGTCAACTCCAGTGTCAACTCCCGGGTCGACCCTGGAGCGAGTCCGGGCGCCATCGTGGTCGATTGGAGCGTGAGGGTCGCGGACGGCGCCGTGGAGGACCTGGTCTCCGGGGATGGATCGATCTACTGCATCGCCGCGCCGGGCTCCGTGCTGGCGCTCGATGCCAGAAGCGGCCAGGAAACGGCCCGCTACACGACGGACGGCGATGAACTCGCACGGCTGGAACTCACGCATGGGGCGGATCGCCTCGTGGTCGGGGACACCGTGTTCAAGCGTGGGAAGAAGCCGGGTAGAAGCCATTTCGTGAGGATCCTGGACGCGCACGATCTCTCGGTCGTGGCGGTGCTCGACGAGGGCGAGCAGGTGGTCGACTTCGACGTGGCCGGAGCCGCGGACGTGGTGGCGACCCTGGGGCTGAGCGGGAACTCCTCTCTGTACGACGCTCGCTCCGGGGCTTCGCTGCCCACGGTTGCGCCGCTCGGCCTGCGCCACGAACGGCTAGCGGGAGCCAGGATCGCCGTCTCCGCCAATGGCCGCCGCTTGGCCGTGGGCTTCGACATCGGAGAGCCAGGCGCGGACGATCCCTACGAAGTGACGCCCTCCACTCTCTGGTTGTACGACCTCGATGCGCAGAGGCCGGACGGCCTCGCCACCTGGAGTCCGGGGAGCGTCCAGGAGCGCGTGCTCGGGATCCAGTTCTCACCGACGGGTGATCGACTGGCCGTCGCCGACGCGTCGAATCACGTGCGCGTGTTCTGCGCCTCCGATGGAACGGGCGAGCGCGTCCATTCTGAGCTCACGAGAATGACGGATCTGAGGTTCTCGCCGGGGGGCTCGACGCTGGCGTCCTTCGGGATCGCCAAGCTCGTCTATCTGTGGCGGACTCGTCGATCGGAGGAGGCGTTTCGCGTCGATCCGATCGTGCCCGGTCAGCCGGAACCCCTGGTTTGGGGAGCGTTTGCCGGCGATGGCGAGCAGGTCGTCGTCCTCGAAGCCACGGGGCGCGGTGGGGTGTTTGCGGCGCCTCGACCACTCCGGAGGGGCCAGCGCGGTGACGGGGAGGACGAAGGGACGGACGCGGCAGGTTCGGACCCGGCCGGACCCGAACCGGGCACACTCCTCTATCGACTCGACGGCGGCAACGCGGAGGACTCGGGGCCGATCGACGTCGGCGCCGACGCGGAACGAGCTCGGCTCGCGCTGTCAGCCTCTGGCACGATGGCGCTCTGGTTCCATTCGGTGGATGGGCGCGCGCGGCTCACGGACCTGAGGGACGGCGTCTGCGTGGGGGAGACGGTCGTGGAGGGCTGGGAACCAGGTCCGATACGCTCGCTCGACGTGGTCGACCTCGGGCTGGACGGGAAGGCTGGCGCGACGGCCCTTCTCGTGGATACGAGCGGCGTGGCCTGGGTCTGGGATTTGGCGCGGGGACCCGGTCGCCTTCGCGAGTCCAGAACCCACGGCGGATGGCGTCATGCACGTATGCAGCCGGGTCCCGACCTGCGTTTGCTGCTCGCCGCTGGTCTCGAAGAAATCGTCGCCCTCGCCCCGGTCCGAGCCGCCACGGCGACCGGACCTGACTGGGACGAACAGGTGTACGAGGCGCCCGACCTCAGCCCCACGGCGCCCCGTGGCATCCAGACGTGGGTCCTGTCCCCCGACGGAGGCGAACTGGTGCTCGCGAGTACCATCGGACGGATCTACCGCTGGGACACGGCCACGGGGACGCTTCTCGCCACGCCCTCTTTGCGGGCCCCTACCCGGTGGCTCTCGTATCTCGACCGCGATCGGGTCGCGGTGGCTTCCTCGGGACCCCGGACCCATCAAATCCTCGGGGGACCCTCCAGCGTCATTCCGATGGCGCATCACTCGGCTCCCATTCGGTCGATGATGGCGGCGAGGGAGGCGGGGGTGGCGATCTCCGGTTCGGAGAGCGGGGCCGTTCTGGTCTGGGATGCCGCGTCCGGCGCGCCCCTCGTGCGGAGTCAGCTCCATCAGGGCCCCGTCCTCGCCGTGGCGGCGCACGGGAACCGGGCGACGCTGAGGGTCCTGTCTTGCGCAGCGGATGGGGCAGTCGTGCTCCCGCTGGACGTGATCGGGGTGGCGCGCAGGATCGCGCCGCGGAGACTGTCCCTGAACGACGAGTCCTTCATCGAGACCATTCTCGGTGGGGGGTAACCTGAGACGGGGACGAGATTGCCGAGCAGGGCGCGATGGGGTCGATTTTTCGCAGGGTTCGGACTCTTTTCGAAGGTTTCCTGTCTGCCACCTCGGTTCCCCGACAGTTAGTACTGCGGAGCCGCCCGTCGCTGCCTCGCCCCATGTCCCACGTGGCGACCCTTGGCTCCAACACGCGTGCTGGTTCCCTCCGTCGCCCTGGACGGAATGGAGCAGGCATCCGTGACCCTTTCTGTCGGAGGATCTTGGGGACGAGCGCTCTGCGCCCGTCCCCTTCTTCGTTTCGAGACGTCAGACCGCCGTTTCGCTTTTTCCCGGGCCGACAGGTCGTCGGCCTGGCCCGCTGGAGGAACTCTGCCCACCCCCGACGCGTCCCACCCTCCGCCAGCCCCGGAAGCGTGTCGCCTGGACGCGAGTTCGCGTACGCGCAACGCGCTCCCGGGCAAACCGTTGCGACCCCCTTCCCAGCGGGTAGTCTTCGTCTGGCCCCGCTCTCTCCCTCCCGAATCGCTTCATCATGCTGCGCAGCCACCCCGCCCGATCCGGATCCGTGCACGCCCGTTCCGCTCCCCTTCCGCCGATCGTTCGCGGCTGGCAGCGGGTCCCCAGATGGGCCGTGGCAGGCGGCTGCTGGGCGGCGGGAAGCGTCGGCGCATTGGCAACAGCGGCAAGCGCTCAGTCCATCCCGGAACTCACGTTCTCGATCGACTTCTCCGGTCCGACGATCGCGTCCCCGGGAAGCGCAGCTGGAGCGCTGATATCGGACGCTGATCTGCTCGTTCGCAGCGGAAACCCATTCGATCCAGCCGCGCCTCGCATCTCGCTGGTGCCTGACTTTCTCGCGGCGTACAGCACGAACTGCGGCGGGCACCTGCCTGGTGTGGCCTGCGGGCTCGAGATCAACGCCATTTCCTTCGGTAAAGGGTCGCGTTTGAAGCTCGATCCGAACTACGTCTTTCACGTTCTCTTCTCCGTGGACGAGTTTGCCGTGGGGCGTCCCTCGCCGGCGGGGTTCGAATTCACCGACGTGTTCCAAGAGGGCTTCGGACGTGAAGCGGCGGGGGATATGTTCTTCAGCACATTTACCGGGATCGCCCCCTTTGGCCTGGGACCCAACGCCGGTTATGCGGACGGCAATGGCCGTCGCGTGACGCAAGGAGCCTCGCACGTGTTCGGGCTGGGACTGGTCGAACCGATCACGCCCGACCAGGGCACGGTCGACAGCGGCGACAACGTCGACGCCATCAACTACGGCAAGCGATTCGACGAGACCCAGGACGTCCTCTTCTTCTCCATGGAGGGCGGCTTCCCCCGCTGCAACGAGGCCGGAGCCAGTTTCGATGCGGCCGCCAACCAGCCTCTGCTGGGCGGCGCGAGCGCGCGCGCTGCGGATGTCCTGCTCTACGTTCCCGGGTCCGGAGGCGTCCGGGCGTATGCCCGGGCGCAAGAACTCGGACTGGATCTCTTCGGCCTGGGCACCGACGACATCGACGCTCTCATGGTTGTGGAGAACGGCCAGCCCGGCTATCAGGCTCCTGCGAGCCTCTATGACTGGGATGGCGTGGGGGGATCGGACCTGATTCTTTTCTCTCTTCGCTGCGGATCGGCCACCGTCGGGATGACGGATCCGGTCACCAACCGGGAGATCGGTGAAGGCGATATCCTCATCAAGCTGGCGGGTACGAGCGGTCTACCGCAGGTCTTCCTGCCCGCTGAGTCACTGGGCCTGCGCAGCCTCGCTGCCGGGGATACAGCGAACGATGAACTCAACGGGCTCGATATCTTCGATGACGACGACCCGCCGTTCCTCGACTGCAACATGAACATGGTCGACGATGCGATCGACATTTCCTACAACACCTCGACCGACGTCGACAACAACGGAATCCCGGACGAGTGCGAGGACGGCTGGTCGCCTTTCTGTGACTGCACCCTGGCGGCTAATTCCCCCTGCGGGAACGTGAGCGGTGTCGGGCGCGGCTGCCGAAACGCCTCCGGTTTGGGCGCTCGGCTCGATGGAGCGGGGACGACCTCCGTGAACTCGGATGCCCTGGAACTCCACGTGACGGACATGAACCCGGGGAGCACTTCGATTCTCTTCGGAGGGCTCAGCACGACGAGTTTCCTCTTCAGCAACGGCCGACGCTGCGTGGTGCCCACCGGAAATCGCCTTGGGGTTCGAATGGATCCCGGAGGCACGGGGGCGTGCACGTACGGTCCGGGGCTGATCGGGGCCTACCCAGGAACCCTCATGGTGATGTCAGGGTCGACCTTCCTCTTCCAGGTGTACTACAGAGATGTCGACACGACAGGGATGGCCTGCGGCAGTACGGCGAACTTCACGAATGCGCTGATGGTTCCGTTCACGCCCTGATCTGACTTTCGAGGGCTGCTTTGATCAAAAAGAAGAAGGCGCCCCGTCCCAGCCATGGGACGGGGCGCCTTCTTGTCGCTTAGGGCCAAGGCGACTTCCAGCCGCTGCGGTTTCGAACCGGGACTACTTTGCCCTGCGGGCGCGTGGCTTGCGTGCCTTCGGCACCTTGAGACCCTTGGACTCGAAGTACTCCGCCAGGATCCGCTGAGCCTCGCTCAGAGCGCGCTTGAGATCCGCGTCCGCCGTGTCCTTGGACTTTTCGACGGCCTTGGTCAGGGCGCGGAAAGCTCCGGTCGCTTCTTTCGAAGCCGGATCCTTCTTGATCGCTTTCGCGGCCTTTCTGTTCTTGAGATCTTCGATGCGCTTCTGGAGATCCTGGATGAGCTCCTCATCCGTCCTCCGGTAACGCTGCTTGCCAGGTTTCGGTTTACGTTCTGCCATGTCATATCACGCCACGTCACCTCGGAAGTTGGGCACATCGAGGTGAAGTGGGCGTCGGTAGTAGAGAGGGAACACGCCATGGGCGAATGCTTGCTCAGTCGCCCTGACTTCGAGCGCTCTTATTCCATCGTCTGCCCATTAGTATTGTCAAATGCCACATTCGAATTAGCGTGGAGGATTTCGCCTGATCTTCGCGTTCTTCGTGAGGTGTCAGGCGTTCTCAGCCGCTTTTTTGGCCCTCTCGGCCTTTTCCTCGTCGCTGAGCTGGCTCTCCAGTGCTTCCAGCATCGGCTTGAGATTCGCCAGCATGGAGGCGGCAGCCGTCATGGCCGAGCCTTTCTTCGCCAGCAATCCGGAGCGATCCGCCAGGAGATCGTTGGTCGAGTCGAGGGCGTTCATGAGCTCTTCGATTCGAGATTCCTGGCTGCTGGCCTTCCGGCTGGTGGTTTCCAGCGTGGCCGTCAGCTCCACGATCTTGCCCTCGAGGTGCTTGACGTGGTTCTGGCGCTCGGAGAGGTGAGTCTTCAGCGCCACGACTTCCTTGTTGAAGATCGAGGTCGCTGCCGTGGCCTCGTCCAGGGCCTCCTGTAGCGCACGGATCTCGGCCGACTTGGTCTCCGTCTCCTTGCGCAGAGAGGCGAGCTGCTTCGTCACCTCCCTGTCGAGTTCCTTGAGCTTCGAGCGCGATTCGGCGAGCGCCGTCTTCTTCAGGTCCAGGTCGGAAGCCGTTCGCGCCAGCTTTTTCTCCTGCGCCTGCACACTGGCCTCCAGGGCGGAACGCTGTTCCTCGTGCTGCTGGCGCTCCGCCTCGAGACGGGCCTCGGCCTCCTCGCGGGCTGCCTGGGCGGCCGCCTTCTCCTCGTGGAGTTCGGCGAGGCGTGCTTCTTGTTCGGCTTTCGACGTCTCCATCGAAGCCGTCGCCTTCTGCAGGTCCGCTGCTCGACGTTCGGCCTCCTTGGCCTCTGCGCGAGCTTCCTTCACCTGAGCCTTGAGTTCGCTCAAGTGCGCCTCGCGATCGGCCAGCTTGGCCGTCAACTTGGCCTCGGACTCCGCCGACCTGGAAGCTTCCTTCTCGCGCTTGCCCTCGAGGGAGCGCAGCTCTTTCTCCATCTGCGCCGCCACTTTCAGCGCCGCTGAACGCTCTGCCTCGAGGCCCTCGGCATCCGCCTGCGCCTGGCTCTCCAGTTCCCTGTAGGCAGCTTCTTTCGCTTCGGCCACCGCGTGGGCCGCCTGGAGCTCTGCGATCAGCGCATCCAGTTCGGCCTCCTTCGCGGAAAGCTCGCCCGCGACGGCCGCTTCCTTCTCCGCGAACGCATCGCTGCGTTGTTCTGCCTGGGCCCGCGTCTTCTCCAGAGCCTTCTGCGCCTTCGCGAGCTCCTTCAAGGTCGCTTTCTGCTCGCTCTGAAGCGCCGCGAAAGCCTCCTGGGCCGAGCTCCGCTCGCTGGCCATCGCCTCCTGGGACGCCACGAGTTGAGCCTCCCGTTCCGCGACCTCGGCTTGCATCGCTTCGATTCTGGACGACCGTTTCTTCAGCTCGGTCGCGAGATCGTTCTCCCGTGCGGCCAGCGCGTCCTGCTCGGCCTGGGCTTGTTGCAGGGCCTCGCGAAGCGCCCTTTCACCCGCCTTCTTCGTCGCCTGAAGCTCCTCCCGAGCGCGGGCTTCGGCCTCGGCGAGCGATACCTCCAGCTCCCTCGCGCGGCTCTCGGCGCGCGCGATCTCCGCGTTGCGATCTTCGATGGCCGCCTGCAGCTCCGCCGCCACCGACTCACCGCTCGCCTCCGCCTGGTCGCGAAGTTCGCGCGCTTCGATCAGCGCAGCCTCGCGGGCCTCGACCTCGGACTTCAGTCCGGCGAGCTGCGTCTCGCGTTCCTTCACCTGGGCGCTGAGGTTCTCGAGCGCCTCCGCCCTGGACTCCAGCTCGACCCGTGCCGCCTCGACGTCGCGATCGCGCGTCTCGATGACGGAGCGAGCGGCCTCGAGTTCCGTGGTGAGCTTGGCGGCTGCCGCTTCGCGCTGGGCGAGGGCGGCTTCACGCGCTTCGATCTCCCCGCGCAGGTCCTGCGCGACGGCCTCGCCGCTCGCCTCGATGCTGCGGGCCTCCTGGCGCGCCTCCGCGAGGAGTTCCTCACGACGCGCGAGTTCCGCCTCGGCGCTGGCGATCTCCTCCCTGGACTGTGAGAGGCTCGTCTGGGCCGCGGTGATCTCGTCGCGGGAAGCAGCCAGCTCTCTCTCGCGCTCCTCGATCGCCGAGCGTGCGGCCTCGAGCTCCGATGCGAGCGCGGCGGCTGCGATCTCGCGTTCCGCAAGCCTCGCCTCACGCTCTTCGATCTCCCCGCGCAGGCCCTGCGCGACGGTCTCGCCGCTGGCTTCGATCGCGCGCGCTTGCTGGCGTGCCTCGTCGAGCGCGGCCTCGCGGGCCGCGAGTTCGGTCTGGGCGACCTGCAGCTCCGATTCGCGGGCTTCGATCGCCCCTTGAGCGGACGCGAGTTCGGCCACCAGCGCCTCGGCGGCGCGCTCGCGCTCGGCCAGCGTCTTGGAGCGCTGGTCGAGCTCTTCGCGGAGTCGTTCGGCCTCGGCGGCTCCGTCCGCGGCCACTTCCGTGACCCGGTCCTCCGCTTCGCTCAGGGCCTCCTCGCGCTCGGCCAGGTGGGCACGCAGCTCCTCCAGCAGTGCCTCGCGCTGCTCCAGATCCTCGCGTGCCTTCCCGAGGTTCTCCTGCGTCGAGCCGAGATCCCCGCGCGTCGCGGCGAGTTCCGCTTCACGCGCCGCGAGAGCCGCGACGCGCTCTTCGAGTTCTTGCCCGAGCTGGGCCAGTTCGGACTCGCGCCGCTCCATCTCCTCGGCGAAGCGGTTCGCTTCCTCCCGGGCCTTCTGGCCAAGGGCCTCGCGCTCCTCGCGGACTTCCGCGAGGGCCGCGTTCTCCGCGGCCAGCTTTTCCGAGGCCTGGCTGAGTTCGCTCTCCTTGCGCTTCAGGTCAGCGGCCAGCTGGGCGCTCTTGACCGCTTCCTCGTCGCGCTCGGAGCCGAGCGCGCGCAGGGAGTCCTCCAGGCTTTCGATGCGCGTCTCGAGCATCGCGCTGGTCTCGACGACCTCACGCCGCGTGTCGACGAGGCGACTTTCCGCCTCCGAGAGCTCCGCACGGGAGGCTTCCAGTGCACCCTGAACCTCTTCGAGTTCCTGGGTAGACTGCTGGTGCGCTTCCTCCGCTTCGGCCAGTCGTTCCTGAAGCGAGGCCACCTCGGCGGTGCGCGCTTCCAGCTCGGCCCGGTTCTCTGCGAGTTCAGCGTCGGCCCGCTCCAGTTCCGTCGTGACAGCTTCGGTCGCCGCCTCGGCGTTCTGGACCGCGGTCTCTAGCTCCTCGGCGCGAGCTGTCAGCATCGCGATCGACGCTTCGTGCTCGGCGGCGAGGGCCTGATGTTCGTCAGAGAGAGACGCATGCTCGGTAGAGAGCGACGCATTCTCGGCGACGAGAGCCTCCAGCTCAGTCCCGAGTTCATCATGCTGCTCGAGGAGCGTCTCGTGCTCGGCCTTGAGGCCGTCGCGCTCGACCTTCGCCGCTTCGAGGACCGCCAGCGTCTCCGCGGAGGCTTCTTCCAGCGTCTCCAGCTCCTGGAGAGCCTCGACCAGCTTGGCGGCTTCCGCGTCTCTCTCGAGGGCGAGTTCCCCGTGCTTGGCCTCGAGGGCCTCCAGCTCGGTGGTCGTCGAGGTCAGGGACGTCGCGATCTGCTCGCGAGCGGCGCTGAGCTCTTCGAGGGCTGCGCCACCGGCCACCGCGGTTTCCTCGAGTTCCAAAGTCCGCTCCGTGGCCTCTTCGAGCGCCAGCTCCAGCGCTTCGATTCTCTCGGTCGCCTCCAGATGGGCAGCCTCGAGATCCCGAACCTGGGCCTCCGTCGACTCCAGCGTCGACTTGAGTTCCGTGAGCCCTGCCTCCGCGAACTCCAGTTCGGTGGTCAGCTCCTCGACGCGGGCCGTCTGCTCCTCCACGCCCGCGTTGCCCGCGGCCTGAAGCTCGTCGCGTTCTGCCCGGACGGCGCTGAGCTGTTCGTTCAGCGAGTCGAGGTGGTCCTCGGCGTCGTGGATGACCTTGGCGCTCGCCTCCAGGTCGGCCGTGAGACCCTCGACGCGCGACTGGGCGAGCTGCAGCTCATCGCGGAGCGAGCGAACCTCGCTCTCGGTCTGGCCCAGCTGCGATGCCGTCTGGTCGAGTCTATTCTCCAGGGGGCGAAGCGACTCGATGCGGGCCGTGAGTTCGTCGATCACGCTCGTCTGCCGCTCGATTTCCGCTTCCTTCTCGCGCTGAGCGTCTGCCACGCGCTGACGCCATGCGCAGATCTCGTCCTCGAACGCAGCGATCTCCTCGGCGGAGGCTCCGTGGTCGGGTTCCAGCGGCTGCACAGGGGCCGGGCCCGGCTGCACCTCGCGGAAACTCGTCGAGATCCCCTCGTGGGTGTCCAGGGCTTTCTGCAGGCGGCGCATCTGACGCGTCTGGTCGGCGAGCTTGCCCTTGAGCGTGTTCTCCGCTCGGTCGAACTCCTGGATGACGCGCGCCACGCGTCCCTCCATCGCCACGTACGCTTCGTAGCGTGCGCGGACCTGGCGGGTCATTTCCCGCGCGAGGGCAACACGCTCCTTACGGTTGCGGGTCGCGGCCACGTAGTACGCCAGTAGACCGCCACAAAGGGCGGTTGCGCTGCACAGGAGGGGGATCAGAGCGGGGATAGGCATGATCTCGATGTCGGAATTCAGAACATCGGATCCGAAGCGATGTCCCAAAAACTGCAACGGGTGGCGGGGCGCTGAATCCCCATGGGCGCTGAACACCCCGAAAACACGGTCGACGGCGCTGCGAAGGAAACCTTTTCCCGGCGCGGTTTCCTGTCGCGATCGAGGCGGATTGGGGCCTGTGCGCATCACCAGCGAAGGCGCGTGCGAACCCCCCGGCGGCCAGAGGGCTCCGGGCACGAAGTGTCAGGTTCGCGGTTCCTGGCCCGAGGTCCCCACCCCATGAAACAGACCCTGCAACGCACTCTTGTCACGGCTCCCCCGGGGCGGGAACGGAAACATGGCCTCCGCGCTCGGTCTTCGTGCGCCGCGGGAGACCTGGCGGTCACCGTCGCGGGTCCGGAACTTACAAGGTCGTCGTTTGGGAGCACGCGAATCAGCGGCGGCTTGGCTAGACTGTCGGGCCTCCCTGGACCTGACAGGCAGCCCCTACCCGATGCCCATCCCTCGCAGGGCCCTCGCCATGTTCGCGGCGCAAGCTCCCCCACGATGACCTCCCGTTCAGCCGCACAGCCGACGATACTCGAGCGCGTAGCCGCGGGAGATCCCGGTGCCGTGAAGGATGTGCTGTCCCGATATTCGGCTCTCGTCTGGTCCCTTGCCTCCGGGCTCTCCAGGGACCCGCACGAGATCGAGGACGTGGTACAGGACATCTTCGTCGACGTCTGGCGCAGCTCCAAGCGCTACGATCCCCGAGTGGCCTCGGAAGCCACCTTCATCGCCACGATCGCGCGGAGGCGCGTGATCGACCGGCGTCGCCGAGCGGGAAGGCGCGTGGACCCGGAGCCGCTGGAGGAGGAGCTGGCCCCGGGGGCGGATGATCCCTCCCTGCGTCAGGTCGACATCGAGGACGAGGCGATGCAGGCGAAGGAGGTGCTCGCCGAGCTCTCCGGGGATCGCCGGAGGGTTCTGGAGCTTTCCGTCGTGACGGGACTGACGCATCGCGAGATCGCCGCCGATACCGGGATCCCGCTCGGAACGGTAAAAAGCCATATTCGCCGCGGACTTGTCGAGGTGTCGGAGAGATTGAAGGCTCGGCGCGTCGCTCACGGGGAGGACGGGGAATGAGTTCGATCCATGGAAACGTCGGTGGAGATCACCGCGACGATCATCTCTCTCCCGACGAGTGCGCAGCCATCGCTGCGGTGGACGGGCTGGGTGCGCTGACGGCGCAAGAAGCGTCGTCCGTGGACGAGGCCGAAGTGGCGGAGCTGGAAGCGGCTGCCGGGGCTCTTTTCACCGCGTTTGCTCTCGAGAGCCGCGATGGGGATAGGCAGCGCCGCGAATCGCCGCCTGACGGGCTGGTGGACAGGCTCCTGCACATGATCGAACACCACGTGCCCGCGAGCGCTCGCTCCCTGGAGGGGAGCGAGTCGAGTGGATCGAGCGATCGGGTGCGCCGGGAGGAACCGCCCCAAAGCTTGCCACAGGCTCCCGTCGCGTCCCTGCCCGCGGCCTCCCTCGACTCGGTGCCTCCGCGTGGATGGACCTTCGGATCCGTGGCAGCTATCGCTGGATGGGCCGCGGCTGCCGCTCTTCTGGCGGGTCTGCTCACCACGCTGGACCGCGTCTCGGACCTCGAGGAAGGGCGCATCAGCTCAGATCCGGCGGTGGCGCTCACGCAGTTCCAGCTTTCGACGCCGGACGTCCGCCAGCTCGCCTGGCAGCCGCTGGGTGATAAGCCCGTCAAGGGAGCCGTCTTCTGGAGTGATGATGCGAACGACGGCTTCATGCGCATCCAGGGCCTTCCGGTGAACGATCCGTCGGAGTTCCAGTACCAGCTCTGGATCTTCCGCGGGAGCGATCCCGCAGCCGAGCCCCATCCCGTCGACGGCGGCGTCTTCGACGTGGCCAAGAACGGAGAGGTGATCATTCCGATCGACGCGAAGCTTGGCGTGGGCGAAGCGTCTCTTTTCGCGGTGACGGTCGAGAAGCCGGGGGGCGTCGTGGTTTCCGGTCGCGAGAAGATCGTCGCGCTCGCCTCGCGCGCTGGCTGAACCGTCTCTGATCTTCGTCGGTGCGGAACGTCTTCGGCGGGATCGAGCCGGTGAAGACGGAGTGACGCGGCAGTCCGCACGCGTCAAGTCCGTTCAGGCCCAAGCCGCGGTCAGGCCTGATGCTGCGCCAGTTCTGCAGCAGCGATCAGGTCCTCAGATTTGAAGTCCCACGAGTTCTCGGGCCACCCGTACCCCGTCGGCCAGCGTCGTGGCGAAGGCATCTGCACCCATGGTCTTCGCGTCCGCCGCATCGCGCACGGCCGCGCCGCCGACCAGCACCGGGATGGAGGCATCCCGGGCCCTCAGGTAGCTGCTCAGCGTAGCGCGCTGTGACGGAAGCGTGGCGGAGATGGCGATGACGTCGCAATCGTAGCTAGCCGCGGTCGCGTCGATCTCGTCGGCGGGGGTGTCGGCTCCAGCCAGCGCCACGCGCCAGCCATCGTGCTCCAGGAGCAGCGCGAACGCGACGAGCCCTGTGTCGTGGGCATCGCCGGGCACCGCCGCCACGAAAGCTGCCTTGCCGTTCGGCGCGGACGGTGGAAGTGCGCCTGCAAGGCTGTGTAGTGCGCTCCGCAGATTGGCGGTGACGACGTGCTCGACGGCCACTCCCATCTCGCCCATGTGCCAGCGACGGCCCGCCTCTCGTGCAGCCGGAAGCAGCGCGTCCACGATGCATTCCTCGAGGGTCATGCGACCTTCCTGCAGTTCCTCGAAGAGGAACCGTCGGGCGCCCCCGAGATCTCCGACCATGGCGAGGTCGAAGAGCTCCGCGGCCGCGCTGCCAGCCGCGAGTCCATGGCTGATGGCCGGCGCATTCGAAAGGGCCCGGTGCGCGGCCTCGAAGTACGGCTTCACCGCCGGGCCCGTCTCCCCGGGAAGCTGGTCCACGAGCGTCTCCTGCATGCAGTCCAGCACCAGCAGCAGATCCTCGGAGGGGATCCCGCGCGAGGTCGAGATTCCGCGGAACCAGAGGAGGTCGTCCGCAAACATCTTGGGATCGCCTGCCGAGAGCGCCGCGCCGAGGGTTTCGAGACGTGACTTCAGCGCCTGTTTCCAGGTCTCGAATCCATCGCTTCCGTAGCGCTCGACGAGGGCGTCGGAGCGCTCGTAGGCGCGGGCCACGGAGAGTCCTGCGAGGCCTCGCGCAGTCGTTCGGATCATTTCGGCGGTGAAGGCAGACGCACGCATGGTTCGGGGCAGTCAGTGGCCGGGGGCGTGGCCGGATCGCTCCGGCGGGGACGAAGGGTATGCTAGCGCGAGGAGCACCGGCATGATGACAGCATATTCCAGCGCCAGCGCCGCGAGCGTCAGGTTGCCGCGAGGGAGTTCGACCGCGCCGAATCTCGAGCCGGACCAAAAGGAGAACGGACCGCCGATGGCGCCGAGAACGATCGCGAGAAGAGGCTTTCCGGCCAGCCATCCGAGAGAGGAATGCAGGATGGATCCCACCGCGATCCAGAGGACCACGATCCAGGGCGGAACGAGCCATCCGGTGAGCGCCGCGCCGGGCGCAAACCGCGTGATCTCGGGGAACCCGATCAGGCCTGATCGAAGGAGCGCCGAATCCACGACGAAGCCTATCAGGCCCACCAGCGCCCAGAGGCGCAGCTCGGGAAGGCGCGAGCCGCGCGGCACGAAGCGCAGGTTGATCGGGAGGAGCAGAACCGCCGAGAGCGGCCCCGCCCAGAGCCAGCCCCGGGCGGCTCCGAGAACGCACGCCGTGTAGACGACCTGGAAGATCACGAAGCTCGTGAGCTTGGCCGCGAGCGAGGAAGCGGACGAATTACCCCCGCCTGCCTCTTGCGAGCTCCCTGCGCTGGTATCAGTCGTCACGAAGCAGTTGGGCTGCGATGGGGGGGCTGAAATGGCGACCTTCCCGCGCGAAGACGAGGTGTCCCACGGAGATGTGGCGCTCGATGAACCCGCCCTCGCAGTACGCGAAGTAGAAGTCGAAGAGACGGAGGAAGTCGTCGTCGAAGCCGAGGGCCTGGGCCTCGCTCCAGTGCGCGCGCATCCGGTCGCGCCACAGGCGGAGAGTGGGTGCGTAGTGCTCGCCGATGTCTTCCATGTGCACGAGCCGGAAGTCCGACGCTTCGCGCGCCGCGTCCGTCAGCGACGTGACCGATGGGATACAGCTGCCGGGGAAGATGTGCCGCTGGATGAAATCGACGGCCTTCCGCGCGCGCTCGAAGTGGCGGTCGTGGATCGTGATCGCCTGGCACGCGAACGCGCCGCCTGGCACCAGAAGTCTCTCGCAAGTCTTGAAGTACGAGCGGTAGTGGCGCGCGCCCACGGCCTCGATCATCTCCACGGAGACGATCTTCGTGTACTGGCCTTCGAGATCCCGGTAGTCAGCGAGGCGCACGTCGATACGATCCCCGAGCCCCGCCGCATCGACGCGTTCGCTGGCGAAGGTGTGCTGCTGCTTCGAAATGGTCGTGGTGGTGACGCGGCATCCGAACTTGGAGGCGGCTCGGATCGCGAACCCGCCCCAGCCCGTTCCAATTTCCAGGAGGTGGTCATCGGGCCCGAGGGCGAGGCGCTCGCACAGCCGGTCGATCTTCGCCAGCTGGGCCTCTTCGAGCGTCGCATCGGGATGCTCGAAGACAGCCGACGAATACGTCATGGTCGGGTCGAGGAAGAGCCCGAAGAACTCGTTCGAGAGATCGTAGTGGGCCGCGATGTTGCGGGCCGAACCCTTCCGCGTGTTGTCGCGGACGAGGTGATAGGCCTTCAGCAGCGGAAGGGAGAGCCGCGCGAGGCCGCGCTCCAGTCCCTCCAGCGCCGTGTGATTCGCGACGAACACGCGCACGACATCCGTGGGTTCCGGGGAGGTCCACCAGCCGAAGGCATAGGCCTCGCCGGCGCCGACGCTACCCCGCAGCGCGATCGCCGACCAGAAGCGTTCGTCGTGGATCTCCGCGATCCCGTCGGCGTGGCCGGAGGCGTCGACGCCAGCCGCCTGTCCGTAACGAACCTCATGCACGCTGCCATCGCTCGACCCGCTTCGGAGGGTGAGCGAACCGTGCACGAGCCTCTCCAGGCGCCCGCGAACTGCGCGCTCCAGAAGGCCGCCGCTCGCGGACGACAGTGGGCGAAGAGGGCTGCCGAGCAGCGCCTCCGGCCGCGTCAGGGCTCCATCATCGGAGTCCGCAGGAACGGGATCCGCAAGCAGCGGCGAGGCGGAGTGGGGACCTGCAGAGCGGCGAACAGGCCGCAGCGCATGGGACTCGGACGTGCGAGCTTGATGTCGGGGGGAAGTCAAGGAGCGCTCCGGGCTCAGACCATGCCGGGATGGGAGAAGAAGGGGACCCTCTTGATCCAGAGGCGAAGCGCCTGCCAGTAGATCGCGCCAAGCACCTTGCCGGTCATCCAGGGATGCCGAAGGAGCGACCCCCGCAGGGAAGAAGGGCTCACTTCGTGACGCACCAGCGACAGGTTTGCGTCGAATATGCGGGTGCCGTCATCGCCGCCGACCAGGTTCTCCATGGCCACGGCCAAGCCGCTGGCAGCGGTGTGGCCAGGGGTCGTGAAGCGCCATCGGTAGCGGTGATCCATATCGAAGAAAGGGGAGACGTGGAAGTCCTTGTCGAAGCGCCACTCCAGGTATTCGCCGTCGGCCCTCGCCTTGGATGCAGGTAGGACGTACTGAAATCGCTCGTTCCACGGCGTATTGGTGATCTCTGCCACGATGGCATGGAGCGTCCGGCCATCGAGCTCGAAAAGGTAGTAGAACGAGACGGGGTTGAAGCAGAATCCCAGGTACCCGAGGTTCGTCAGGAGACCGATGGGGCCCTCGGGGGGCGCGACACCCGTCGCGGCCTCCACCCTGGCGCGGACGGCCGCTTTGAGATCGTCGATCCCTGCATCCCGGGGGGCATCGGCGCCCCCCAGGTAATGCTTCCGACGGAAGCTGGCGACGTTCCAGCGCTCGAAGCTCCAGAGCCAGGCGCCGTCGAAGAGCGTGGGAAGCTCGTCCAGGTCCAGGTACATCTGGAACACCGAATAGGCGAACCGATGCTTCCGGGGCGCATGACGCGCGTGCGCGACCTCGCCCCGGTAGATGGCGGAACGGCGGCCGTTCACGCGTGGCGCTCGGCGGAGGCCCGGGCGGCGCTTGTGTCCCGCACGGAGCCGGGCCGAAGCTCGGTGTCGCGGCCCGGTAGCTTCGGGTCGACGCCCATGCTGAGGAGGGCTCGCCGTGCGCTCTGGACGCCGTCCTCGTGGAAGCCGAACGACCAGTACGCGCCGCAGTAGTGGATGCCGCGCGTCCCGTTGATCTCGTCGTAGCGCGATTGGGCGGCGATGGCCGCCTCGTCGAAGATCGGGTGGGAGAACACGCGCGTCTTGAGCACGCGCTCCGGATCGATTCGGTCCTCGCAGTTGAGCGTCACGAACAGATTGTCCGGGCCGTCCAGGTTCTGCAGCGGATTCATCCAGTAGGTGACGCGCACAGGCTCGGCCTTCGCAGCCTTGTGAGCGGGCACGTGCACGTTCCAGGCGGCCCATGCGGCGCGCCGCTTGGGCATGAGCGAGGGATCCGTGTGGAGCACGACCTCGTTCGGCTGATAACGAATGGCCCCGAGGACTTCCTGCTCCGCGTTCGTCGGCTCTTCGATCATGCGCAGCGCCTGATCGGAGTGGCAGGCGAGGACGACACGGTCGAAGGTCTCCGTGCCGCTGGAGGTGGTGACCTCGACCTTCCCCACGCCATCGGCGCGCACGTTTTCCACGGTAGAAGCGAGGCGAATCCGCGCGTTGAGTGGCTGCATCAGCGCGCGAGCGTAGGCGCGGCTGCCGCCCTCCACCGTCAGCCAGGGCGGGCGATCCTCGACCTGGAGGAAGCCGTGGTTCGCAAAGAATCGAACCAGCGAGCGCGCCGGGAACGACAGGATGTCGTTGGGCACGCCGGACCAGACGGCGCACGCCATCGGGATCATGTGCCAATCGATGAAGGGCTGGCTGTATTTGCCCCTCGTGAGCACTTCACCCAGCGTCGGGCCCGGGCCCGCGCCGGGTTCGCCCTCGCCTTCCAGGAGCGCTGGCGCCTCCTTGTAGAAGCGAAGGATGCCCCGGATCATGCTCCAGAAGGCCGGCCGGAAGAGATTGCTCTTCTGGGCAAAGAGGGACGCGGTGCTGGTTCCGTTGTACTCGACGTCCGCCGCTTCCATGCGCGCGCTGAAGCTCATGTCGCTCGACTTCCAGCCGACGCCGAGTTCTTTCAGGAGTGCGCAAAAACCCGGATACGTCCGCTCGTTGAAGACGATGAAACCGGTGTCGACGCGGTAGCGCCTCCCGTTGACGGTGACGTCTCGCGTCGCGGTGTGGCCGCCGATGCGGTTCCGCGACTCGTACACCGTGACGTTGTGTCCCGCATCGAAGAGGCGTCGGGCCGACACCATGCCTGCGATGCCGGTCCCGACGACTGCTACGTTCAACTGGATCTCCTTGGACAGCCCGCATGGAGCGAGCTGCGGTGCCTAGCCGTCGATCCGACGGAGCGTGAGCGCGCGCTTCGGCACCGGACGGAGGTCCCAGACGATCCCGAAGACCGAGAGCGTCTTGAGGATGTAGTACGACACGTCCAGCTCCCACCAGTAGAAGCCCTGGCGAGCCGACGCCTGGTAGTGGTGGTGGTTGTTGTGCCAGCCTTCGCCGAGCGTGATGATCGCGATGAACCAGTTGTTGCGGCTCGTGTCCTTCGTTTCGAAGCGGCGCTTGCCCACGAGGTGCGCGAGCGAGTTCACGGTGAAGGTGCCGTGGTAGAGAGCGATGGTCGAGACCACGAAGCCCCAGACGAGCATCTGCCAGCCGTTCGTGCCGAGGCCAGGCGCGAACGCCTCGAGGAAGACGCCCCAGAGGAAGACGCTGACGCCGAGGAGCACCGGAACGAGGATGTCGAAGCGGTCCAGGAAGCGAAGCTCGGGGAACTTCGCGAAGTCCTTGATGAGTTCGATCTGGCTACGGAAGTTGCTGCGGTCGAGGACCCAGCCGATATGACTCCAGAAGATGCCCTGTTGCTTGGGCGAGTGGATGTCGAGGGGATCGTCCGAGTGCTTGTGGTGGTGCCGATGGTGGGCGGCCCACCAGAGCGGCCCGCGCTGGGCGGCGCTGGCTCCGAGGACGGCGAGGCAGAACTGCCCGACGCGCGACGTGCGGTAGGCGCGGTGGGAGAAGTAGCGGTGGTAGCCAGCCGTGATCGCGAACATGCGGATCACGTACAGCGAGACGGCCGTGATGAGCGCTGCCCAGCTGAAGCCTACGACGAACACGAAGAGGCACGATAGGTGCAGCGCGACGAACGGCACGACGCGGCCCCAGTCGATGGTGCGCGCCTTCGCGACGCCTGCGGTGAGCGCCTCGGTGGGCGAGAGGCTCTTGTCGTTGGAAGTACCCGCCCAGGAGTCGAACCAGCGAATCACAGCTAGCGAAGAGCGCTTGAGGACTGCTTGCATCAATGAGTCACAGCTTGGCCCGTTGCGGAGGCTTCCATTTGGGAAGCAAAACGGGCGGTGGAGGAGGGCTCCCTGGAGCCCGAGAGGGGTGTGGGGGCCAGACGATAATGGGACACGGCCCACTCCGATCCGCCCTCGTATCCGAAGAGTTCCTCGCAGGCGAGGAAGAAAAGTCGCCACCGTTGGAACCAGGCGGGCGCATCGGCCCCGTAGGTTCGCCGAAGCACCGGCATGATGGCTTCTTTTTTCTGCTCGATGTTCTCGCGCCAGAGCTTCGCCGTGCGTGAGTAGTGTCTGCCGGACACTACCGAGTGCTCCTCGACCCGGAGGGCGACGTCGTCCTCCTCGGTCAGGCGAACGAGTAGATCGTCCGCGGGCATCATGCCGCCGCTGAAGAAGTGCTGGCTCATCCAGTCGGTGTCGTCACGGACGTCGAACGGGTAGTTCAGCGATCGGTGGGTGAAGACGTGGATGAAGATCCGCCCGTCGTCCTTCAGCCAGGTCCGGGCGCGCTGGAAGAGCGTCCTCCAGTCCCGCATGTGCTCGAACATCTCCACGGAGACGATGCGATCGAAGCGCTCGGGCCCTTGGCCCTCCGCCGCCTCCTGGCCAGCCAGCGGATCGAACGAGTTCATGTCCGCGGTCCGGATTTCCACGTTGTGGAGTCCGCGCTCGGCGGCCCGCGACTCGATGAATTTCCGCTGCGGGGCAGAGTTCGAGACCGCCACCACCGTCGAATTCGGGTAGTGCTCGGCCATCCACAGGGTCAGGGAGCCCCATCCGCACCCCAGTTCGAGGATTCGCTGCCCGTCCTGCAGCTGTGCCCGCTCCGCGGTCACCTCGAGCATTCGAGCCTCGCCGGTCTCCAGGTCTTCGTTCCCGGAAGGAAAGAACCCCGAGCTGTACTTGAGGTGCGGACCGAGCGCGGCCTCGAAGAACGCCGGCGGCACCTCGTAGTGCTGCTCGTTCGCCTTTTCCGGGACGTCGGCCACGGGTCCACGGTCCATCTCACGAAGCCAGGCGGCCGTGGAGGACGTCTCCCGGGCCTTCTCGTCCCGCAGGCGCTGGGCGCAGAGCTTCCTCACGCCGTAGCGCAGGAGAGGGAGCGGGATCAGGCCGCGGTCGGCGAGTTTGAGGGCGGTATTCATCGGCCAAGGGGGCGAGACGGGGCGAGGCGGAGCGTGCCATCTGACGGAAGGGGCCTCTTCACCGTTCGACGGGCCCCGCGGACAGCTGCGTTCGCGCACGCGGCCCAAAACGATTCATCGAGCCGGGTCGGGCCTCCACGATGTAGCAAGATAGCCCCTGGCGGGGCGAAAAACGCCTGCCGATTGGAGCTGCTCCGTGTTCCGGGGGTGAGGCATTTTGGCATAGGACGCGTCCGCGCAGGCCCATGGGTCGAACCACGTCCCATGAAGCTAGCCCCTCGCGCCCTGGACGCCGCCCGCTCTTCCCGGGGATTCGTCCGGAAAGCCCTCCTGCTGGTTCTGCTCGCGCTGATCGTGGTGGCCGTCCTCGTTCAGAGCGGGGCCGGGTCCCTCTCCAAGGAGGACGTGCGCAGGGACATCCTCGCGATCCAGAAGAACGCCCCCTTCGCGGCAGCGATGCGGACGGCGCCCCTCCCCGGGGTCCCGGTGGGGAACATGGACTCACCGGCCATGGGGGCCTATTTCCCGGCCACGGGCGATGAGCTGCCGCCCATCGTGCTCGTCCACGGCACCCCCGACACGATGGGGGCCTTCGGAGCGCTGCTCTTCGGCGAAGGGGGACTGCACGGACAGGCGAACGTCTGGGCGCTGGAAGTCGCCGGCCACGGATTCGCGCTGGCGAACGAGGACGAGTACTCCTTTCAGATCTGCGCCGACCACGTCGCGGCTTCGCTCCAGGCCTTCGGCCTCGAAGGCGTGACCCTCGTGGGCAATTCCTACGGCGGGGAGTTCTGCTGGCGCGTGGCGGCGGATCATCCGGAGCTCGTGGCGCGCCTCGTGCTGATCGACTCGTCCGGCCTCCCGCGTACGGACGATCAGTTCCTGAGCGAGGAGGTCAAGATGCGCGAGTGGTCGGTGGCGCGGCTGGGCTACCTGCTCAACAGCGAGGAGCGCGTCGCTTTCGCGCTCGATCCTCATTTCGACGGCCACGCCGACCCCGGCCGCGTCCATGAGGTGTTCCTCGGCCTGGAGAACCGCGCGAACTGGAACGCCATGATCGATCTCGTTCGCGACGAGAACGGCGCCCGGGAGAACGATCTGGCGCGGATCCAGGCCCCAACCCTGCTCCTCTGGGGCGAAACGGACCAGGCTTACCCGCCCGACACGTTCGGACGCGTGTTCGATGAGCGGATCCCTTCCTCGCGACTCGTCGTGGTGGAGGGGGCGGGGCACTACCCCCACGAGCAGCAGCCCGCGCTCGTCGCCAAGGAGATCCTCGCGCTGCATCGCGAAGGCCGCGGTAAGTAGGCGAGCGCGCCGCACTTCGGAAACGAAAAGCGGCGCAGAGCTCCCCCCAGGAGACCCGGCGCCGCGAAGGCGGGACCCGCTTGCGCGGCCCCCTACTTGACTAGTCGGAGGCTATTTAGCCCAGGCCCCGTGAGGATCCAGTGCCCTCCGGATGTAGAACGCTTGAAGGCCCGTTTTTGTTTCGTAACGGGACCGCGCGGATCCTTCCCATGGCCCTCCTGAGGGCCATCCCGGGGCTGCCACCCGCTATCGCCGCGCTCCGCGCGCCTTGCCGCCGCGGCGTTTTTTCTTCGCCTTCTCGCCGGTCACGTCACCGGCGCCCGCCGGGATCCACCCGGGGGGCGGAGCCTTGCCCTGGACCTCCAGCAAGAAGCGAGAGGGATGGCGCTCGATCTTCTGCCCGCCGCGCGCGCGCTCCAGGCAGTAGGTCATGGTCAAGGCCTTCTGTGCGCGCGTGATGCCGACGTAGGCGAGGCGTCGCTCCTCCTCGACTCCGTCCTCGATGGCCGCGCGCTGGTGCGGCAGGACGCCTTCTTCCAGGCCCACCAGGTAGACCCGCGGGTACTCGAGCCCCTTGGAGGCGTGCAGCGTCATGAGCGTCACCGCCTGTCGCCGCGCCGCGTCCTCCGCGGAGTCGGTGTCCGTGGCCGAAAGACTCAGCTCGTTCAGGAAACCCAGGAGCCCTGGCCGCTTGCGCTTCTTGACGTAGTTCTCCGCGAAGTTGAAGACCTCCTCCACGGCGGCCCAGCGCTTCTCGAACTGCGTCTCCTCGGGGTAGAGGCGCTTGACCTCGTCCTCGTACGCCACTTCCTGGACGACGCGGCGGCTCAGCGCCACGAGTTCCTCGCCGTGGGGATGGAGCTTCCTGACGGCCGACAGACGGGCGCGGAGATCGAGCACCGCGTCGACCGCCTTCTGGTTGATCTTCGGGATCTCGCCCGCGCGATCGAAGGCGTCCGCCGCGGAGATTCCCTGTTCGGTCGCGAATTCCAGCACGCGGTCGATGGTGGTCTTCCCGACGCCGCGCGGGGGCGAGTTGATGATGCGCAGCAGCGACGCTTCGTCCTTCGGGTTCGCCACGAGTCGCATGTACGCCAGCACGTCGCGGACTTCCTTGCGGTCGAAGAAGCTCATGCCACCGACGAGCACGTAGGGGACCTCTTTCATGCGCAGCTCGGCCTCGAAGGGCCGCGGCTGAACCGCCGTGCGGAAGAGGATCGCGAAGTCCGAGTAGGAGTGGCCTTGCTGAACGAGGGACTTGATCTCGGCGACGATCTGTTCGGCCTCGACCGACTCGTCGCGCATGGCGATGGCCATGAGCGGCTCGCCGTCGCCGAACGCCGAGCGCAGCGTCTTGTCGTGGCGCGTCGGGTTGTTCTTGATGACGCGGTTCGCGGCGCTGAGGATCTGCGCCGTCGAGCGGTAGTTCGTCTCCAGCTTGACGATCTTCGCGCCGGGGAAGTGGTTGCCGAACGAGAGGATCTTCTGGACGTCCGCGCCGCGCCAGCCGTAGATGCTCTGGTCGTCGTCGCCCACCACGCAGAGGTTGCGCTGCTGCCCGGCGAGCTGCTTGACGATCTCGAACTGGACGCCGTTCGTGTCCTGGTATTCGTCCACGAGCAGATAGCGGTGCCGGGTCTGGAGATCCGTTCTGACCTTCTCGTTGGTGCGCAGGAGACGCAGCGTCTCCGTCAAGAGATCGTCGAAGTCGAGGCGGCGGCTGCGGCGCAGGACGTCGCGGTACTTGAGCCAGATCTGGCCGACGAGTTCGTGGGAGTCATCGCCCGCGCGCGCGAGGAAGGCGTGCGGGTCGTCGAGGCGATTCTTGGCGAGGGAGATCTTCGACTGGATGTCGGGGATCCGGACGCGGGCCTCGGGGATGTGCAGCTCGCGCATCGCGAGCTTCAGGATGGTGAGCTGATCGGACGCATCGGCGATCGTGAATCCCTCCGGGTAGCCGAGTTCCTCCGTGTACTCTCGCAGCGTCCGGAGGCAGTAGGAGTGAAACGTGCTCGCGATCACGTACGAGGCCTTCTTCTTGCCCACGAGCTTCGCCAGCCGCTCGCGCATCTCGCCCGCGGCCTTGTTCGTGAACGTCATGGCCAGAATGGACTCCGGCAGCGCGCCCTTCGAGATCAGGTAGGCGATCCGCACCGTGATCACCCGGGTCTTGCCCGTTCCCGCGCCCGCGAGCACCAGAACGGGACCCAAGGTCTGCGTCACGGCGGCGCGCTGCTCGGGGTTGAGGCTATCGATCGTCTCTTTCATTTCACGCCACTCGCGGGCCCGCGGCGCCGGGGCCGGTTTCACAAGGGCGCGAGACACTAACGGCCAAGTGCTCCATTCCCGCTCAGATTCCCGGGGGTTCTTCTGGAGGGGCGAGGACGGGCCAGTCGATGGGTCCAGGGCCCGGCTCCGTTCGGGCGGAGCCATCGAATTCGAGGTCGACAGTGGGCCCGTCGGCGGGCCGGTTCTAACCTCTTGGCTCACCCGCGCGAACATCCTCCGTAGACCCCGCCATGAACGGCTCCCAGGACCCCACGACTGCCCAGAATCAAGCGAGTGCCCCCGCTGGAGTTTCCGCAGGAAGCTCCGCTGGAGCCGCGGCCAAAGGCAAGCGCGCGCTGATCGTCGGCGCGAGTTCCGGCATGGGCGAGGCCATGGTCCAGCAACTCGTCGCCGAGGGGTACGCGGTCGCGGCGGTGGCGCGACGCCAGGATCGCCTCGACGCCCTGGCCGCGGCCGCCCAGGGACACCCAGGGCGCGTGGTGGCGATCGCCCATGACGTCAATCGGGTGGACGAGGTGCCCGGTCTCGTCGAGCGCGTCATCTCGGAGCTCGGCGGACTCGACTTCTACGTCTACGCCGCGGGCGTGATGCCGGACGTCGAGGCCGAGGAGTACGACACCGAAAAGGACCTCCTGATGGTCGACGTCAATCTCTCCGGCTTCATCGCCTGGACCAATCCGATCGCGCGGTACTTCCACAGCCAGCGGAGCGGCACGATCGTCGGTATCGGCTCCATCGCAGGGGACCGAGGACGGAAAGGGGCTCCGGTCTACGGCGCCACGAAGGCCGCCATGGAAACGCTCCTGGAGTCCTTGCGCAACCGTCTCGCCGAGCGCTCCGTCCGTGTCGTGACCGTGAAGCCAGGCATGATCGAGACGCCCATGACCGAGCACCTCGACAAGCTCATGATGCCGGTGAGCGCCAAGCGCGCGGCGAAGGAGATCCTCAAGGTCTCACGCGGCAAGCTCTGGAACACCCGTCACATCCCGCTTCGCTGGCTCCCCGTGAGTCTCGTGATCCGGTCGATTCCGTCGTTCCTCTTCCGCAAGACCAGCATCTGACCTCCGATGGAAACCGGTTCGACCAGTAGCAGGCCGCCGGGCTCGGAGGCCCTTGCGCGCCGCGTCCGTTCGGAAGAGCGGCCGCGCCGCGGCTTCGAGTACGTCGAAGGCTGGGGCATGGCCATGGGCGCGGAGAGCCGCGTCTGGCGACCGGAGTCCGCGGACGAGGTTGCCGAGGTCTTCCGACGTTCGAGGCAGTCCGGGCGCTGTCTCGCCCTGCGAGGTGCCGGTCGCAGCTATGGCGACGCGAGCATCAACGACCGCGGTGATGTCCTCGATATCTCCGCGATGAACCGCGTGCTTTCCTTCGACGAGGCCACCGGGATCGCCGACTGCGAGGCGGGCGTCACGATCCGCGATCTCTGGCGCCACTCGCTCCCCCGCGGTTACTGGCCGAAGGTGGTGTCCGGGACGATGTTCCCGACCCTGGCGGGCGCCGCCGGGATGAACATTCACGGCAAGAACAACTACAAGGTCGGCACGATCGGCGATGCGATCCTCGAGATCGACATGGTGCTGCCGGACGGCACGTTCATCACGGTGGATCGTGAGCGGCGGCCCGAGCTGTTCCATGCCGCGATCGGTGGCTTCGGCATGCTCGGGGCGATCACTCGCGTGAAGATCGGCACGAAGAAGATCCACTCAGGCGAGATCGACGTCGCAGGCATCTCGGTGCCGAACCTCGGCGCGATGATGGACTACGTCGACGCGCATACGGGGACCGCCGACTACCTCGTAGGCTGGCTCGACTGCTTCGGCCGAGGGGAGGATCTCGGCCGCGGGCTCATCCACCACGCGCGGTACCTGGAGCCCGGTGAGGACCCCGAGGCCGAGCGCACGCTCACGCTGGCGCATCAGCATCTGCCGGGCTCGATCATGGGCTTCCCGAAGGGCGAGGTCTGGCGGATCCTCAAGCTCGTCAGCCACGATCCAGGGATGCGGCTGCTCAACTTCACCAAGCATCAGATGGGCAAGCTGGAGCAGCGCAAGGGCTGGTACCGCCAGTCCCACGCGGCCTTCAACTTCCTGCTCGACTTCGTGCCGAACTGGAAGTTCGCCTACGGGCGCAAGCCAGGGCACGGGCTCATCCAGTACCAGGTGTTCTTGCCGAAAGAGAGTGCGCTCGCGGGCTTCACCGAGATCATCGGGCGCCAGCAGAAGCGCGGTCACACCTCGTACCTCGGCGTGCTCAAGCGGCACCGGCCCGACCCGTTCCTGCTCACCCACGCCATGGATGGCTGGTCGATCGCCATGGACTTCGCGGTCACACCCAAGAACCGGGAGAGCCTCTGGGCGACGACCGACGAACTCACGCGGGTGGTGCTCGACCACGGCGGGCGCTTTTACTTCGCGAAGGACGCGGTGATCGGCCCGAAGACGGTCGAAGCGATGTTCGATGCGGAGAAGCTGAGCGCGTTCCGCGCGCTGAAGTTCCAGCTCGACCCCGGTGAGATGCTCCAGACGAACCTCTGGCGCCGCGCGTTCGGTCCGGTGGAGACGTTCACGGCGCCCGCCTGAGGAAAAGGGCGCCACGCTCCCGGATGACCGGTGCGTGGCGCCCTTGCTGGTTCACGTCTGAAGGGCGTCTACTGCCAGGTCACGGCCACGCCGTTCGAGAAGTTGGAGCCGCCCACGTCGCGGTGCCAGAGCTGGAAGTTCGTCGTGAGGCCCGCGGTCGCTCCGTAGAAGAGCGGCGGCGTCGAGATCGGGATGTTGTTCACCGACCACTCCCCGAGGTTCGTGTCGAGGGAGATCTGGCCCATGGCGTCGGCGTTCTTCAGCTGGCTGATGTTCTGAAGGAACCGGCCCACGTTGTTGACGACGCAGAGGTTGCCGGCGCTGCCGCCTGGGTTCGCCACGAAGCCCTGGGTCTGCGAGGTGATGAAGAAGCCGAGTGAGCCCGGGGTCATCTGGCTGCCGACGAGAAGAACGTTATCGTCGCCGACCGTTTCGCTCCCCGTGATCGTGAGGTCCGTCATCACACCCGTGCTGTTCGGCGTCGACATGCAGTACGTGGTGCCGATGGGGGAGCCCATTCCTGCGTCCGCGTAGATCTCCATGTAGAAGGACGCGAACGGGTTGAACGGACTTCCGCAGCCGTTGTTGTTGCTGTAGCCGCCGAAGAAGTAGCAGCCTGTGCTGGTGTTCGTGGGGTCTTCCAGCCACCAGAGGTCCTGGGTCTGAAGGCCGGTCGTTCCGTTGGCGCAGGCGCTCGGACCGCCGTAGTAGGTGCCGCCGCCCACGGTGCTACCGGGGTCGGTGAACGTGGGGTCGGCTGCGAGCTGGAAGCCTGCGGCCCCGGAGCCGTCCGAGCCGATGTAGCGATAGCTCCAGCCGAATGAATCGAGCGCCGGGTCGTTCTGGAAGCCGTCGCCGCCGTCGCCGGTCAGCTGGAACTCCTGGCCACCGGTCAGGTCGATGTCGATGATCCAGCACTGGCCGCCCGCAGGAAGGCCCGTGGTGGCGATGGTCGCGGTGGGCGAATTGTTCGCTGTGCACGGCGCGTAGGACTCGTAGAACGAAACCTCCCAGCCACTGGTGTCAGCGGCCCCGAAATCACAGTAGCCGATTTCGAACCCGTTGACGGTGTAGGTGTCCCGGTCGACCGTGCCTGCGAAGGGCAGTGTGTTGGCCGTGGTGGGGATCGTACCCTCGTCGAAGTTCGTGGAGTTGGGAGCGAAGCCTCCTGTGCCTCCCGCGGTGCTGAAGTAGCTCGAGAGCGCCGTGTTGGAGTAGATCACGTCGGCGCCTGCGGCGCGCGCCATGGAGCCAAGCTGCTTGCCGCGGCGTGTCCACGTGCCGGAGACGACATGGTAGGTGCCGGCGTGTCGAGCGGCAGAGGGGGCTTTCGTCGGCGCGAAGGCTCCAGACTCCTGGGCGTACGAGGACCCTGCGGAGAGGAAAAGGGCAGACGCGAGAACGGCAACGGAATGGCCGCGCGATGCGAGGACAGACTGTCCCCACGGAAGGTGCGAGTGGTTCATTTTTGACCCGTGGAATCGGGTGGCTGCGAGAAATGAGGAAAACAGACCCCCGGCAGGTGGGGTCGACATCCTGAGATTAGCCACGCCTCATGAAGCCCGTCAAGGGAACAATTCCCGCTCCTGGGACTCGGGTTTCCAGCGATGGGGGGTCCATCCCGCCCCAACACGCTATGGTCCGCGCCCATGGCCGCACCCCGCTATACGTTTTTCGCCACCTGTGCCCCGGGGATCGAGCCGGTCCTTCACGCCGAGGCCGCGGCTCTCAAGCTTGGCAAGGTCGAGCGCCAGGTGGGGGGGGTCCGCTTCGAGGGAAGCATGCGGGATGCCTGGCGAGCGAATCTCTGGCTGCGGACCGCGGTTCGGGTCCTGCGGCGCGAGGCTCGGTTCGAGGCGCCTTCGGAGTCGGCCCTGGACGCTGGCGTGGCAGGTATCGACTGGAAGGCCTTCCTCACGCCAGGCGGCACGCTCTGGGTCGATGCCCAGACGAAGGATTCGGCGCTCGACCACAGTCAGTTTCTGGCCCAGCGGGTCAAGGACGGCATCGTCGATCAGGTGCGAGGTGACGACGGCACGCGCCCATCGGTGGATCGTGACACCGCCGACGTTCGGGTCCATCTGCATCTCTTCAAGGATCGTGCGACCCTCTCGGTCGATACGTCGGGCCATTCGCTTCACCGCCGGGGATGGCGGACGGCCCAGGGGCGAGCGCCGCTGTCGGAGACCCTGGCGGCCGCTGTCGTCCTTCTCTCGGATTGGAATCGCCGATCGCCCCTGATCGATCCGTTCTGTGGCACAGGCACCCTGCTGGTCGAGGGCGGCATGATCGCGGCGAACCTGGCGCCGGGCCTCACCCGTGAGCGTTTCGGTTTCGAGTCCTGGCGCGATCACGACGAGCCCGCGTGGCAGCGCGCTCGGGCCGAGGCGCAGGCGGCGATGAAGCTCCCGACCAAGCTGCGCCTCATCGGGTCGGACATCATCCAGGACCGTCTCGACGAGGCTGCTCACCACCTGGAGATCATGGGGCTCGGCCACCTCGGCACCTTGGAGCTCGGTGATGCCCGAAAGTTCCAAGGACGTCCCGGCTGGAACGCAACGGTGGTGGCCAACATGCCCTACGGCGAGCGCATCGGTGACGATGTCGAGGCCCTCCATGAAGCGTTCGGGGCGAGGCTCCGTGAGCATTCTGGTTACAGCACGTCGATCCTGACGGGGTCCTCCAGGCTCGCTGGCTTGCTCAGGCTCAGTCGGCCGACCCGGCATCGTTTGCTCAATGGTGGGATCGACTGTGAGGTGGTCATCGCAGCGATTCCGTGAACCCTGATCAGTGACATGTGACATGTGATATGTCCGCTGCCGCTCCCTGCGTCCGCCAGGACTCCCGGGCCCCGCTCGGCCCCCGCAGGGGGCTGAGCCGCCCGCGCGAGGCTTGCCCTCGCGGCCCGTGCGGCGAGCACGCCCGCCCGGCGAGGGCGCCTGCGCGGCGAGCGCGCCCGTCCGGCGAGGACGCCTGCGCGGCGAGCGCCAAGCGATGCAATCGCTATTTCGCCGTCAGGCGAAATGCCAGAGATACTGCGCGCTGTCACAGCGATAGGACGGCCCGGCTCCACTTGCATTGGCAGCAGTCCCGCCCGCCGCAGGTCTCCCGATATCGACTGCCTGCCGTTCGCGCGAAGCGCCGAACGCGTGGGCAGAGGCTTCCCGCTGACGGCTTGTGGGTTGCCCGCTGACGGCTGGCCCAGCAGGTCTCTCGGTACAGTTCTCCCGGTATGGGCTGCCTGCCGTTCGCGCGAAGCGTCGAACGCGTGGGCAGAGGCTTCCCGGTGACGGTTTGTGTGCTACCCGCTGGAGCGCTCGCCCGCATGGGCGAGCTGGGCAGAGGTCTGGTTTGTCTCTCAGACCTCAGACCTCAGACCTCAGACCTCAGACCTCAGACCTCAGACCTCAGACCCGCCAAGCTCGCCCTGACGGGCGAGCGCTCCAGCGGGCAGCCCACAAGCCGCTAGCGGGAAGCCTCAGCCCACGCGTTCGACGCTTCGCGCGAACGGCAGTCAGCCCATACCGGGAGACCTGTATCGGGAGCCCTGCTGGGGCGTCGGTCAGCGGGTCACCCACAAGCCGCTAGCGGGAAACCTCAGCCCACGCGTTCGACGCTACGCGCGAACGGCAGGCAGCCCATACCGGGAGACCTGTATCGGGAGCCCTGCTGGGGCGTCGGTCAGCGGGCAACCCACAAGCCGGTAGCGGGAGACCTCAGCCCACGCGTTCGACGCTACGCGCGAACGGCAGGCAGTCCGTGTCGGGAGACCTCCAGCGGGCGAGTCTCCTGCCAATGCAAGTGGAGCCGAGCCGTCCTATCGCTGTAACAGCGCGCAGTATCTCTGGCATTTCGCCTGACGGCGAAATAGCGATTGCATCGCGTGGCGCTCGCCGCGCAGGCGTCCTCGCCGGACGGGCGCCCTCGCCGGGCGGGCGTGCTCGCCGCACGGGCCGCGAGGGCGAGCCTCGCGCGGGCCGCTCGGCCCCCTGCGGGGGCCGAGACTGGCCCGGGCGTCCTGCGGACGCCGCGGGACGGCGACCACAGGACGGCTTGGGGGATCAGCTCTCGTCGGCTTCTGGCTCGGAGTCAGCCTTGGCCGAAGCCTCGACGGCAGGCTGACTCGCGCCCTGGACCGCGATGCGCCGCGGCTTGTCGGCACTCAGCCTCGGCAGCTCCAGCGTGAGGACGCCGAACTCGACGCTCGCGCTGGCCCGGTCGGCATCGACCGGGAACGGCAGCTTGAACTGACGCTCGAAGCGGTCGCCGGCGGGGCCGCCTTCGCGCTCACCGCGCACGGTGACCGAAGCGCGCTCCACGCTGATGTCCACGTGATCCGGGCCGAAGCCCGGGATCAACATCACCAGCGTGGCGGCCTCCTCGTCGGCCTTGAGTTCGGCGCGAGGTGCGGCCGTCCGCACGGGGGACGCCATCGACGGGTCGGCCTGGGCCATCTGGGCGTGGAGGTTCTCTGCCACGCGGAAGAGGCCGTTGATTCCCTGCCCCGAGAGCAGAGAGAGGGGGTGGTTTTCGAAACGGACCATGGGTCTGGTTCTCCTTCGTTGCAGTTCGTCCGCAGCCCAAGAAGGGCCGCGCCCGACGCGGTGTGCGTCAGGACTGAACCAGGAACAACCTCGGTGCCAAACCCTGCCTTGACCGCCCCCTCGCAAGCCTAAGATCTTATCAGAGATCCGGTTACGTCACGGTCTGCCGATGCTGGGCACGGCGACGGGGTGCTGCCTTATTGGCTGTCCTGTGCGCCGATGTGGCACCCTTGTGCCACTTTGGCTACTCCCGCCGCCGCAGGATCAGCATCGTGTCGCACTGCTCATCGGAGAACTTCTGCGGCTCGTCGATGTCGTAGTGGAAGTCGTAGGTGGCGACGTGCTCCAGGTCGGGGACCGAGCGAAGGAGCGACCGTACCTGCCGCGCGTCGTAGCTGCGAAAGTTCCACGTCGTCTGAGCGCGCTTCTCGATGCCGTCCTCCAGCACCTTCATCCGCGCCTGAACCTTCTCGCGCCGGGTCTTTCGATCCGCCGGCCAGCCCGAGATCGTGCAGATCACGTGGGCTCCATCCTTGTTCGCCACCCAGCGCTCGTTCGTCTTCTCCCGATAGTCGTACCACGAGAGATGAAAGCCCAGCGCGTAGATCCCGCCGGGGCGCAGGGCTCGCGCCACCGATTCAAGATGGCCGCGCGCGTCGTCTTCGGTCAGGAGGTACTTGAACGTGCTGACGAAGCAGTGCGCGAGATCGAACGTCCCTCGGACGCTGAAGTCCGCCATGTTCCCGACGCTCGCCGTTCCCTTGAGGCCCTCCTCGGCGAGTCGCTCTTTGCTGAACTTCACCATGTTCGGCTCCAGGTCGAAGCCGTGCACCGCCCAGCCGCGCTTGGCCATTTCGACCATCAAGCGGCCGGAGCCGCAAGCCGGCTCAAGGACGCGCCTGCGTCCCTTGGGCGAAGGCGTGGCGTGCTTCTCGAAGGCGGCTTCCAGAAACGCGCCCTCGACATCGGAGTCCACGTCGAAGATCGCGTCGTAGTAGCGCGGCGTCTCGTACCAGTCGAACTCCTCGTAGCTGGCGCCCTTCGTCGCCGGGAGCTTCTTCTTCGCCTGTCCAGGGGTGGCCTTCTGCCGGTCTTGCGTTGCGCTCATGCCGTCTCGTACCAAACTCGACGCGCGGGTACACCCATGATCCGGTCGTCTTCCGGGATCCACGCGGTGAGAAAGCCGCCGTAGACGCAGCCCGTGTCGAGCCCGCGCGTGCGCTCGAGTTCCACGAGTCCGCGTCTCGCCCAGTGGCCGAAGACGACGGTGCGTGTCTCGTTCGGCCGCCTCCTCCAGAACGCATCCCACGGTTCGAACGGTGCAGGCGGTGGGGGGAACTCTCCGCCCTTCGGAAAGGCGCCCTCCGGGTTGCAGTAGCGCACCCGCACCGCAAACTCGACGATCTCGTCGTACGCATCGAGCGGGTCCACGTTCGAAGCCTTCTTCACGGGGTTCTTCCACTTCGGATGGAGGCCCGCGTGCACGCAGATGACGTCGTTCCAGGCTCGAATAATGGGCTGCTTCTTGAGCCAGCCCAGGAGCTCCTCGCCGTCGTCGCACCCGAGGATCTCCTCGAGGGTCTTGCGCTTGCCTCGCCAGGAGGCGTTCTTCCACTGGCGAAGGAGATGAATGTCGTGGTTCCCGAGAACGGGCTTGGCTCCCAGGTCCCGTGCCAGTCTGAGGCATCCCATCGAATCCGGGCCCCGGTTGACCAGGTCGCCGACCGGGTGCAGCACGTCCGCGGCCGGGTCAAAATTCACCTTCTCCAGAAGGGCCTCGAACTCCTCGCGGCAGCCCTGGAGGTCGCCTATGAATATGCGCCGTTTCGACATTCGCGGGCAATTGTAAAGATGGGAAGGGCGACACCCGCATGTCTTGCAGCCATTCCGGGCTCCTCCCGGGCATTCCTGGCCCCAAAAGGCTCGACAATCGGCCCGTCACCTCCTACCTTCTCCACCCGCACAAGCCCCAGGAGCATCTCCAGTGCTCCTCTCCTGGGTCCCTGGTGCGCCCCATACCATGGCGAAATCACAGTTCAAAGCAGGCGGGCCCACGCGCGGTCGCCGCCGCCCCCGCAAGATCGGAATGGGCTCCGGGAAGTATCTTCTCGCCCGCAAAGAGGCGCGTAAGGGCGTCTACGTCCCCGGCGACGCCGGATCGACGAAGGAGAGCACCCAGCTCAACAAGACCCACGACCTTTAGGACTCCGTCCCTCATCGTCGAGTCCACGGCGCACGTGCTCCCGTTCATCGGAGGCGCGTGCGCTCGGCTATTTTCCCCCGCGTTCGCCTGATCCACCATGCTCTCCACGCTAGCGATCACGAGTGCTCTGCTGTCGGCGGCCTTCTGGGCGCTGGCCTCGGTTTCGATCAGCCGATTCCTGGCGAGCGGCCAGGTCTCCCCGGCAGCGGCCAACCTGTTCAAGAACACGGCGGCCGCGTTCACTTTCCTGCTCGGAACGCTGATCTTCGGAGGTCACTGGCCGGTCGGGGTCGCGTGGGCCTGGCTCTTCTTCTCCGGGTTCCTCGGATTTGCGGTGGCGGACACGCTGTACTTCGCCGCCTTCCAGCGCTGCGGCGTCCAGACGGCGGCCACGGTCATGCTGCTGAACGTCCCGATCGCGACCGTGCTGGCGCTCCCCCTCGCCGGCGACGAGATCAAGACCCAGGCCATTCCGTTCGCGGTGGTCGTCCTCGTGGGGGTGCTGCTGGTCATTCTCGACTCACGTGTCCCGAAGACGAGCGCGGCCAGCGAGATCGAAGGAGGGGGCCCGAACCGGGGAGGCTACGGATTGGGGGTTCTCCTGGCCGTGGTGGCGGCCTTTGCCATCGGGACGTCGGTCCCGCTGGGGCGCGGCAGCTTCGGTGATGTCAGCGTCTTTCCCGGCGGCTTCATCCGTCTCGCGGGCGGGGCGGTCGGAGCGATCCCCATGGCTATCTTGGCCGGGATACGCCGTGGGTCGACCTCTGCGAACGAACTCGGCCGGCTGCTGGAGCCGATCTTCGCGGCGCCCGGTCCAGGCTCTGTCTGGGGCCGCGCGTCACTCTTCGGCGTAGGCTGCGCGATCATCGGACTCGGGCCGTACCACTACGCCCAGCGGGAATTGCCCAGCGGCATCGCCACGACGCTCTTCGCCTCGACGCCTCTGTTCACGCTGCCCCTCGCGATCATTCTCGGCAATCGAGTCGGCTGGAAGGGCGTTCTCGGGACCCTCGTGGGCTTCCTCGGCGTCGTGGGCATCCTGCGCTACGGCCAGGATCGCCCCGTGGCCGTCCAGCCCAGCGCGGGACCGGGCCCGGAGGTGCTCCTGACGTCCCAGGGGTCGCTCCCCGCGCGCCAGGGGGGACGGAAGCCTTCGTTCGTTCGGGCCTACTCTCCGGCCCGCGAACGTTGGAGCGATTCGGGTATCCATCCGATCGACGGGACGAACTCGGCAGACAGTCGCGGGCTTCCGTTCCTGGCCATCGTGTCCTCGCCGCTGGCGCCGCCGGCGGCGGCCTCGGTCGTGGGCTCCGCAGGGGGCTCGGTCGACACCGGGGCAGCCCCTGCGACCAGTGGTGAAGACGCAGCGACGAAGGCGTCCAGCTCCGAGTCCGTCGCGGAGGGGGCGAGCCCGGCCGCTCCACTGGCGCGCCCGGAGGCGAGTGACGGCCCCATCGACCCGCCGGTCGTCGTATCCGCTCCGAGACCGATGCTCTTCGGCGGGAGCGATTCGGCCCTTCCGGTTCCCAGGAGACTCGTGCAGAGCGTGGACGCGCCGACCTTTGCGCGCGGCCACTGGGCGGATCGGCCCTTCGGCGCGCGACTGTCCACGGGTGGCCTGCTGCTGGGAACGCTTCAATCGCTGGCCGGCACCGATGCCGGGGGCGGGCAGGATCCGCTCGGATACGGCATCCGCATGTCGCTGGAAGTCGATGGGCCGCCGGCACTCGACCTCGGATGGCTACACGGCGACAGGTCCCACGCGCTCCATGGATTCGGTGCGCTGGTTCCGCTCGAGAACGGAGGAGCGGAGATGGTCTGGGTGGACGACCGCGGTGGGGACCAGCTGGCTGGCATGGCGCTCTATCGCCGCTCGATCAGCGCGAACGGGATTCTGGACGACGAGCAGTCCATCGATGAATCGATCTGCGATTGCTGCCCACCCGACATGATCTCGCTCGACGACGGGACGCTGCTGGTGGCCTATCGCCATCGCTCTCCTCGGAACGTACGGGACATCTACCTGTCGCGCCGTGACCCGAGGGAAGGCGGATGGAGTCAGCCCGCGGCGGTTCACCATGACGGCTGGGAGCTCGATGGTTGCCCGGTCAACGGCCCCGCGCTCGCCGCCTCGCGCCACGCCGTGGCGGTCGCCTGGTTCACGCGGCCCGGGGACGAGGCTGAGCAGAGACTCGAGGTGGCCTTTTCCAGGGATCGAGGCCGGACGTTCGCGAGTCCGCTGACAGTCGTGAAGGGGGCGACGCTGGGGCGAGTGGCGCTCGTGGCTTTGGAGGCCTCCGCCGACGACGAACGTTTTCTCCTCGTCCACCTGGCGGTGAACGAAGGCGGTGAATTCTCGGGAGCCGACGCGAGCTGGCAGGCAGCGATCGTTCATCCCGACGGGGCGGTCTCCGAATTCGTGCGACTGGCCGACGTCCTGGGGTCCCCGTCCAGCGGCCGACTCGACCTCGTCCTCGCGGGGCCAGGTCTGGCCCAGGCCGTCTGGACCGGGCCCAAAGGGCTGATGTCGGCCCAGCTGCGCTGCGATCCAAATCGAGCGGTGCTGGCCGCCGAATGAGGCGTCTTCTCGGGAGGTGGGGGTAAAGAGTGACCCGGATCCGGATCAATTCTGGACCTTTCGGATCCTCCAGCCGCTCAACGTCGTCTCTGGTGCATCCTTTATTGGATCCCCTCTCCGTCTACCCATCCTCATCATGCTCAACACTGGCTGGCTCACTCTGGGCCGAATGACCGCAGGCGTCGCTCTGGTCGCAGGACCGTTCACCACAGGCGCCCTCGCCCAGGTCGCCCCGCTGGACACCACTCCTATCCTTCAGCGTGAAGTCACGGCCGGGCCCACCGGACCGGATGGACAGCAGCTTCCGTCGTACCTCACCCGTCAGGTGCTGGTGCGCTTAAGCGCAGGTCTTTCCGAGGATGCCAGGGCGGCCATCCTGGGCGCGGGCAACGGCGCGGATCGGTACGGCGTCGAGCGTGCGATCGTGCCGCAGATGGATCTCTACCTCGTGCAGATCCTCGATGGCACCTCGGTCAGCGCAGCGATGCAGGAGCTCTCGGGCCGCGATGGCGTTCTCTACGCCGTTCCCGACCACGTGGTGACCAACCGCGACACGTTCCCGAACGACTCGCAGTTCGGCCAGCAGTACGGCAAGCACAACACCGGCCAGACCGGCGGCACGCCGGACGCGGACATCGACGCACCCAAGGCGTGGGACTACAGCACCGGCACCTCGGAGTTCGCGGTGGCCATCGTCGACGGCGGCGTCGACCACGCTCACCCGGATCTCATCGGGAATCGCTGGGAGAACGCGGCCGAGGCGAACGGTCAGCCCGGTGTCGACGATGACGGCAACGGCTACGTCGACGACGTCTACGGCTGGAACGCCTACAACAACAACGCCAACGTCGGAACGTCCAGCCATGGCACCCACGTGGCGGGCATCGCAGCCGCCCAGGGCGACAATGGCTTCGGCGTCGCGGGCGTGAGCTGGGACGCGGAGATCGTCTCGATCGCCGGCTCCTCCGGCACCACGTCGACGGTGATGATCGCGTACAGCTACGCCCTTGCGCTCAAGGACCAGTGGATGAACTCGGGCGGCGCCGCGGGCGCGAACATCGTCGCGACGAACTCCAGCTTCGGCGTGGACTTCGCCAACTGCTCGTCGCCGAACTTCACGCCGTGGAACGACATGTACGACCTGATGGGGCAGTCAGGCATCCTCTCCGCCACGGCCACCACCAACAGCGCGCAGAACGTGGACAACGTCGGCGACGTACCGACGGGCTGCGGCAGCGACTACATGATCTCGGTCACGGCGACCAACGACGAGGATCGTCGGACGTTCTCGGGCTTCGGACTGACGACGATCGACCTTGGCGCGCCGGGTGCCTCGATCCGCAGCACGCTGCCGGGCAACTCCTACGGTCCGAACACAGGGACGTCGATGGCGACGCCGCAGGTGACCGGAGCGATCGCTCTCCTGCACTCGGCGGCGAGCCCGGAGTTCGCGAACCTACGCGCCGCCAACCCCGCGATGGCCGCGCTGGAGATCAAACGCATCCTGATGGAAACCGTCGACGTCGTGCCGACGCTGGACGGTTTCACGGTGTCGGGCGGACGCATGAACGTCGGCGCCGCCGCCGAGGAGATCAACACCTACGGTGCGGCGATCTTCAACTACTGCGGACCGGCGATCGTGAACTCCACGTCCCAGTCCGCGTCGATGTCCTACCTCGGTTCCTCGGAGGTCGCCTTGAACGACCTGAGCCTCGTCGCCCAGGGCCTTCCCTCGTCGTCCGTGGTGCTCTTCATCGCGTCCCGGACCCAGGGCTTCGTGGCGTTCCCCGGCGGAAGCACGGGCAACCTGTGCCTCGGTGGATCCGTCGGCCGCTTCCAGTCCCAGGTCGCTTCGACCGGGACGGGCAGCAGCGTGACGATCGCGATCGATCTCAACGCAGTGCCGCAGCCCAACGGCTCCGTGGCGGCGATGCCGGGCGACACCTGGAACTTCCAGGCCTGGTACCGCGACTCCCTGATCGGCATCCCGATCACGAACTTCACCGACGGACTGTCGGTGTTCGTCCAGTAGTCGAAGACGTCCCTCGCTCCCACCGGGGAGCGAGCGGAGAGGCCGGGCGGCGGATCGATCCGCTGCCCGGCCTTTTCTGATCCTGCGGCTACTGCCAGCCGCCGCCCAGCGCCTGATAGACGTTCACCATGGCGCGCTTCTGCGCGAGCTGCGTGTCGATCAGCTCCATCTGGGCGTCCAGCGAATCGCGCCGCGTCAGGAGAACCTCCATGTAGTCCGCTCGCGCCGACCTGAAGAGCGTGTTCGACACCTCGATGGCCTGGCCGAGCACGCTGACCTGCTGGGCCTGCAGGTCGTAGCTCTTCTGGAGGTTGTCGATCATCGAAAGCTGGTTCGCGACCTCGGTGAACGCCATGAGCAGCGTTTGCTCGAACTGAAGAACGGCCTTCAGCTGCTCGGCGCCCTTCGAGAAGTACTCTGCCTTGATCGCTCTTCGGTTGACGAGCGGCGCCACGATCCCGCCGGCCAGTCCGTAGAACACCGAGTCGGGGGTGCTGAGGAGTTCGTCCGCCTGATACGACTCGTAGCCGACGCCCGCCTCGATGCTGAGCGACGGATAGAAGCGCGCCCGCGCGACCTGGACATCCAGCTTCGCGGCCGCCAGCTGCAGCTCGGCCTGCTTGACATCGGGGCGGTTGCCGAGGAGTTCGGAGGGAACGCCGGTCCTGACGAGGGCTGGCATCGGGTCGCCGAGCCCTTGCCCGTCCCTCGGGATCGGTCCGGGGTAGCGACCGACGAGGAAGTTGAGTCGGTTCTGGGTCTCGACGATTCTCTGCTCCAGGTCGAACTGACGGCTCCGATTCTTCAGCACCTCGGCCTCGAATCGCTGGACGGCCAGCTCCGTCACGACGGCCGCCTGCTTCTCCAGGCGCACGATCTCCAGCGCGTCCTGCTGGAGCCCGATGTTCTGCCTCAGCACCTCGAGCTGGCGGTCGAGCGCCATGAGCTCGTAGTAGGTGTTGGCGATCTCCGCGACGACCCGGGTGACCATGAAGTTCCGCCCTTCGACGCTTGCCAGATACTCGAACGTCGCCGCGCGCGCCGAGTTGCGAAGCCGCTTCCAGACGTCGACCTCCCAGGACGCCGAGAAGCCGAGGCGGTAGTTGCGGAGCACCTCGGGCACCCCGTTGGCCTCGTCGCTCGCGCCTTGGCTCGTGATGAGCCCGACCTTCTCGACGCCCGTACCCACGCCGACGTCGACCTTCGGCAGGTACTCGCCGGTGCGGGCCATGATCTCGTTCTGCGCGACGACGATCTCCTGGACGCGGATGTTCAGCTCCTGATTGCCGTCGAGCGCGGTCTCGATCAGTGCCGCGAGCTTCGGATCCTTGAAGAACTCGCGCCACTGGACGTTGGCGGTCGGGACGCTCGACGCAGCGGAATCCGGCTCCGTGTCAGCGGCGTCGGTTGCGGCGCCGAAGCTTGCGGGGACGGGTGTTTCGGGCTCGCGGAGAACCTCCTGGCGGAGATCAGGGACGCAGGCAGTGACGAGCAGTGCCGCCGAAAAAACGATGGCCAGACGGCCAAGGAGAGAGGGCTGGGGGTAGGTGGGCATGTTGAACGAGTTCTTGGGCCGCGCTGGTCTGCAAGGGAGCCTCGGTCGAGGCTCTGGACCGCCGCCCGGGGGGAGAGGAGGGCTTGGCGCTGCACCGCGGGTGCTGGGGTTTCAACGGCCGCAGTCGGCCCGCGCGACCAAGGCGCGGATGGGGGGCAGCAAAGAGGGTTGTGCGCCTCGCGATTCCCTCGGGGTCCAGGCCATGAACCCGCAGAGTTTCCCTCGAGGAGCGCTCAGGCGGCCGGTGGGCCGCGAGCGTCCAGTCCGAACCGTCCGTCAGCGCGGATCGGTGCGCTCGTCGACATGGAGGCGAGGGTCGTCGGCTCCGGATGGAGGACCTCCTCAGCCCGGACCAGGTCGCCCACTGCCACCAGTGGATCCCTGTCCTCTTGCTCTTCTTCCTCGGAGACCTCGCAGAGGTCCGTCCCGTTCGCCGTCACCAGGGGGGGAGTCCAGACGAGGTCGCTCCGATCGCCACCGGAGGCCTCCATCGTGCTCGCCCCGCGGGAAAGGGCCGGCGCGGATCGAGCCTCCTCCACCGCCGCACCGTTGAAGCACGCCGCGAAAACGAACGCGCACCAGACGAGAAGCGTCAGCCAGCGTGATTTCGCGGGGTGATGGGGGGCGGTGGTCATCGTTCAGGCTATCGGAAGCCTGAAGGGAGGAATCTCAAGGGGCGTTCGGGGAATTGTCGACCGGGTAGAGGATACGAATCAAGATCGGCGCCGTTGGGAAATTCAGGAGATGAGATATCCGACGCCGCCGCGGCCGTCCGACTCCCGGCTCGACGCGCAGCCGCTCGTCCCGCTCGTTCAGGTAAAGAACGTGCGCATCGGGGGTGAAGGGCGTCTCGATGATGGTCGTCCGCCCCGCAGGAGCCTCTGGACGGTGCGGCCATCGAAAGCGGCGTGGCACAGTGCGACGTCTGACTCCTGGCAGCCCTTATCGCGCGAGCCCTGTGCCGTACCTCGGGGTCTGGTTCCCCGCGTGCTGGATTTTCGCCTGCTGGTTCCCCGAGAGCTTGTCCCTCGTGAGCTTGGGCCACTCCTTGACCGTGAACGTCGCGCGGTGAAGGAGCCCTGCGGTCAGCTCTGAATCGTGAATCAGCGACGGGCGAGGCCAGATCAGGGCATTGTGGGGGTGAAAGTAGAGCCCTTCCTTCCCGCGGGTGCGGGTCACGGGCACGAAGGGGAACAGGTACGGCGCCGATGAGAAGCCCGGGGATTGTTTCGACAGGCAGCTGTAGCCCTCGTTGCCCGGATACTTCACGAGCAGTTCGGCGCTGAGTCCGCGCTCGAAGGGGTCGCCGCCTGGATCGAAGAGCTCGACCAGAACGGCGGCGACCCCGCAGTCCGTCGCGTCGATCTGGCTGCGCTGGCCTATCACGATGTCGACCTTCCAGCCCGTCCTTTGCCGGTGGGGAAACGACGCTCCGGAGGAGTCCTCGAAGAGCCACGCCTCGTAGCTGCCCGCTGGCACATCCGGAAGCACGAAGCCTCCCGAGCCCTGAACGGCGTTCCGGTCCCACGTCGCCGCGAGCGTCAGCGATTCGCCGTGGGGCGTGGAGATCGGGCGCAGCCGAACGCGCGCTTCCAGTTCGGGAGTGAGTGCGCTGTCCTGGAGCCAGGGAGCCTCGAAAGCGATCTCCAGCGAGCCCATGCCCTGGGGCTCCCAGCCCGCGGGCAATTCAGGTGCCGCGATGGCCACCACCGGAATCGAGGCCTCATCCGTGGCGAGCGCGGTCGTGAACCGAGTGGTCGAAGGCTCGGCGAAGGGCAGGTCCCAGAAGAAGGTTCCCTGGACCGCGGCCCCCGCGCGCGTGTTCGACGCGACGAACCAGCGCTCGGGAAGGCCTGAACTCATGTCGCGCTGTCGCTCGCATAGCTCCGCCAGACGAAGGCTCAGTCGGCCCTGATTATTCACGCGTCGATCGTCCTTCAAGCGGCCATCGGGGCCGCGATCTGCGCCTTCGTTGGGGGTGACTCTGTACGTGAACTCGGTCTCCGGTGCCCGCTGGGCGTTGAGGTCAGGCAGCGGATACCGCTGAGCCGCCAGGAAGCGCGCGTGCTCGGGCGTCACGGCCTCGATCTGGAAGGTCACCGCTCCGACGTAGTGGGCGAGGACCTCCAGCCCTTCGAGCGGCGCGATCAGCTGGTGCACGCTCTTCCATTCGTTCACGATCACGCTGCCCCCGAAGGCGGTGACCTGGTACATCGCGCCGTCTTCGAGGCCTTCGATGGAGAAGCTGCCGTCGTCTTGCACCTCGGTGGAGCAGCCGAAGCCGAGCTTCGCCATGCGAGGCAGGTCGCGATCGTCGAGATCGGTCTGGCCCTGGAGCAGCGCACAGACGCGAACGCCCTCGGGCACCGCGGCGCCATCGGCCATGAAGAGCCGCCCGCGGATCGAGGCGCCGGGAGGAAGCGTCAAGCGATAGGCCGCGTAGGGACTCTTCCCTGGATGCGCGTAGTCGACGCCGAGGCCCGGCGAGCTGGCGCGGATGAGCGCGCCGGCGACGGTGCTGGAAGGTAGCTCGACGCTGCCTTCCGCGTCGGTCAGGTGTTCCTTCGTTGCACCGTCTCCGAAGACCGTCAACGCGGCGCCCGCGAGAGCGACGCCGCCTTCATCGACGACCGTGAAGCGCACCGATTCGCCAGCTCGTGGGCTCGGGGCGGGCGGCGGCTCCACGTTCGCGGCGGAGGGCTCGGCGGAGGGCTCGTCCGAAGGCACGGCGGTCGGGAGCGAAGAGCGCGTGGCTTCGAGCCGCGGGACCTCGTCCATGGCGATCTCGACGCCGGAATCGACGGGACCGAGCGCTCCCAGGCTGGAAGCGTCGTGGCGCCCGAGCAGCAGCCCCGCGACGGCGGCGAGGCAGAGGGCACCGAGGCCGGCGAGTCCCTGGCGTGAAGTGAGCATGTCCGAACTATCGGCAGTGGCCGCGGATTCCATGACGCCAGCGGGAACTTTGGCTCCGGAGAGCCCTGGGGTCACGATGCACCCTCAGCCGTCCCGCTGGAGGCCGGAAACGAAGGGCCTTTCGGGGGAGTCGATGCTGGCCAGGCAGGACCACCGTGTTTCTTCCGTCGAAACGTTCGAGGTCCCCGGCTCCGGGCAGCAGGTCTTCGTGGATTTGTCACTGCCTCGACGCCCCGTCGTGACCGAACTCCGCGCCTTCGTGGACTTCGAACCCGTTGTGGACGAGCACCCGGAAGCCACGAACGCCGCGAGTCTCTACCTCCTGGACGCTGATTCGGGGCACTAGGGGCCTCCTGGAGCGGCGATTGCACCAGCCACCAGGGGGCCGCGACGATGGCACCGGTGGGGAGGGTTCGTGTCGTCGCGGAAGGGTTCTATGCGCGTAGCTACCCGTTGCAAACCATGGTCAGCAGGCGCCGCCACGGGCGCGCCAGTCAGGTCGTCGAGGTCTCGGCAGGAGTGGACCAACGAGTGAAGATCACCCTGCCGCCAGGGGGAGCCGTGCGCGTGCACGCCACGGCGAACGACCGGTTTCTCGCGAACGGGCGTCCGCGCAGGTTTCGGATTCGGTTGCGCGGCGCAGGGCAGCTCGAGGACCTCGACCTCGACCTCGAATACCTCTCCTTGACCCGGGACGGCGACTATCGCGCAGAACGACATTGGACCCTCGGTGAAACCGAGACGTCGGAGTGCGTCCCCACGGGGCGATACTCCGTGACAGCCACGCTGGACCCCTTCCCTCCGATCGAGCGGGAGATCGAGATCAAGAGCGGCGTCGTGACCGATCTGAAGCTGGTCTTCGAGTAGCTGCGAAAGAGCACCAGGCGAATTTGCTCCCCATGCGCTCCGCGCACAAGACCCGGGCAGAGGAAGGTCCAGGCCTCCCGCCGTCACGCTACCATCCCGAGGTACCCGACGAACCCTTCGACCGCACTGACCCTACCGTTGACCGACCCCTCCGAATTCCAGGCGCTCAGCGCCAGCATCGGCGCCGACCTTTCGATCGACGGGGCCCGCAGACTCCTGGGCTACCTGGATGCGATGCTGGACGAGAACACGCGCATCAACCTGACCGCGGTGCGCGAGCGCGACGCGGCGGTGAGGCTCCATGCCCTCGACTCGGTGGCGCTCGCTTGCCTTGAACCGGAGGGAGGACCCGCCAGGCCACCGGGGCTGGCGCTCGACCTCGGCACCGGCAACGGCTTTCCGGGCGTGGCGATCGCCTGCCTCTATCCCGACGTTCGCGTGGTGCTGATGGACCGGCGGCTGAAGAAGCTCCACGCCATCCAGCGCGCCCTCGCCGCGGCGGGCTTCGAGCCCGAGCAGTTCGAGATCGCGCACATGGACGCGGCCGCCGCCAGGAACGAGGGCTACCGCGCCCGCTTCGATCTGATCACCACGCGCGCCGTCGGCCCACCCGAAGCCGTGGGCAAGCTGGCGAAGCCCCTGCTCGCGCCGGGCGGCCGATTCGTCGCCTGGATGAGCGACGAGACGGAGGCGCTGGCGAAGCTGAAATGTGGACTGGAGCTGGCAGGCTCGGCCGAATACGCGCTGCCGGCACCGGCGGATCGTACGCGTCGGATCGCTAGCTATCGCCTTCAGGAACGTTGACCATCAGGCGCGTTAGCGGCCGCTGAGGCTGGCGGCGTCGGACCGCCTGCGCGCACATACGGTACGGTAGGGCCATGATCATCACCCACGTGCTGGCCGCCTGCCTGGCTTGGACGGGATTGCAGGCGGAAGTGGACGTGCCCAGGCCCAACGTCATCCTCGTCATGGCCGACGATCTCGGCATCGGCGACCTCTCGCCGACGAATCCGGAGGGGAAGATCAAGACTCCCCGGCTCCAGGCCATGGCGGACGCGGGGATCACGTTCCTCGACGCGCACAGTCCAAGCTCGGTTTGTACGCCCACTCGCTACGGGCTCCTGACGGGCCGCTACAACTGGCGCTCGCGCCTCGCCCGCGGCGTTCTCGGTGGAGCCAGCGAGCACCTGATCCCGGCGACGCGCCCCACCCTCGGGCACCTGCTTCGCCGCGCTGGCTATCACACCGCGATGATCGGCAAGTGGCACCTCGGGTGGGACTGGCACAAGGACGAGGGCGAGATCGACTTCACCGAGCCGGTGCTCAACGGGCCGGACATCAACGGCTTCGACCGGTACTACGGGCACTGCGGCTCCCTCGACATGCCTCCCTACGTCTGGGTGGATACCGGCCAGGTCACCGCCGCTCCCGATCGCGTGGAGGGCGTGAGCCGGAAGGACGATCCCTACGGCTGGTATCGCGAGGGACCCGTGGGTTCGGACTTTCACATCGAGACGGTCCTTCCGCACCTCTTCGCGAAGTCCATGGATCACGTGGAGCGCCAGGCGAAGGAGAAGCAGCCCTTCTTCCTCTACCTCGCGCTACCCGCGCCCCACACGCCGATCGTGCCCGTGCCGCCCTTCGAGGGGGCGAGTGGCATGAACGCCTACGCGGACTTCGTCATGCAGGTGGACCACCACATGGGGGAGCTGCTCGATGCCATCGAGGAGGCCGGGATCGCCGAGAACACCCTCGTCGTGTTCACGAGCGACAATGGTTGCTCGCCCGAGGGGAACTTCGGGGTGCTAAAAGACCACGGGCACGATCCGAGCGGGATCTACAGGGGCCACAAGGCCGACATCTACGAGGGCGGGCACCGCGTTCCGCTGATCGTCCGCTGGCCCGCCGTCATCGAACCGGGCCAGCGCACGGACGCGATGGCGTGCCTGACCGACTTCTACGCCACGCTGTCGGACGTCAGCGGTGAGGCTCCGACGCACGCCGGAGGGGAAGACGGCTACAGTCTCCTCCCCCTGTTCGAGGGCGAGAACTCGTCGGGTCGCACGACGCTCGTCAGCCATTCGATCGGCGGATCGTTCGCGATTCGGGAGGGGATGTGGAAGCTCTGCCTTTGCGCGGGGAGCGGCGGCTGGTCGGCACCGACCGAGCAAGCGGCGAAGGAGGCCGGGCTTCCGCCGGTGCAGCTCTTTCACCTGGGCGATGACCCTGGCGAGACCAAGAACCTCGCAGCAGACAGGCCGGAAAAGGTGAAGGCCCTGCGCGCTCTGCTACTCGAGCAGATCGCCCGCGGCCGCTCCACACCGGGGGAGCCGCTCGAAAACGACTGCAAGATCGATCTTCCGATGTGACCACCGGGCCGATCGGGCGATCGGGCGAGGGCTTCCGCCATGGAAGTCCCTCCAACCGATGACCTTCCCAGGCCGTTGCGATCCCGAAGGGCTCTACTGGCTCGAAGGTACGGAATCCCGTCGCGTGGAGACCAGGGCGATCAAGCCCAGGCCCACCGCCGCCATGTAGGGCGCGTAGGCGAACCAGCCCGCATCCAGCACCGTCGTGCCATCGTCGTTGCTTCCGAGCACGAGTAGACCGTTGTAGCCCATGTGTAGCGCGATCGCCGGATAGACGCAGCGCGCCCGGAGCGTCAGGCCCGCCAGCAGGGCACCCAGGATTCCCGTGGGCAGCAGGCGGTAGACGGACGCGTGAACGAGCGCGAAGTACAGCGCCTGCCAGCCGATGATCTTCGGCCAGCGCCAGTCGCGGCGCATCGCCGACAGCAGCGCGCCGCGGAACACGAGTTCTTCGAAGATCGCGGGAGAGAACGCCAGGAAGAAGAACAGCCAGCCGGTCCCCATATCGAGGAGACCGCCCATGCCTTCCATCGCCTTCTCCACGCCCGCGGGCATCGGGAGCACGTCGCGCTGCCACTCGCCCAGGGCCAGCGCGCCGCGCGCGAGCATCGGGACGAGCAGCAGCGCGCCGAGCACGTGGGCGACGAGGGGCACGAGTCCCTGGGGCCGAAGCCCGAGCCGTCCGATCAGATCGCGCGGCTCCTCCTCCTCGTTCAGCTGCTTCCGCCGCGGCGTCGTCCACGCGATCACCAGCGCGAACGCGGGCAGCAGCATCCAGAACGTGAACCACATCCCGAGCTTCATATCCCAGCGCTGGACGGAACCGGCGATCAGGTACACCGTCATCACGACGGCGAAGCCCCAGCGCACCGCATGCCGCGCGGCCGCCTGGTTGAGGTGCCCCTCGGACTTCGAGTCGCCGCCGCCGCCCAGGATGCGCTCGGCGTCGAGCACGCGGCCGAGCCTCGACAGGGCCAGCCACGTCCAGCCCACGTGGGTGACCATGACGAGCGCCGCCAGGGAGAGGCGCAGGTCGCCCTCCAGGCCGTCCCGCAGCGCCAGCGCCGAGCCCGCGAAGGGCACGAAGGCCCAGAACGCCGTCAGCGTCGCCTCGGGGCGCAGCACGATCGACGTCGGCACGATCACCAGCAGCGTCACCGGAAACACGAGGAGCTGCCCCTCGCGGAACGTCTTGGCGCCGCCGCACACGAGGCACAGCACCGCGCAGAGCAGGAGGCACGCGGGCACCTCCACGATCAGCGCCGCCATCCTCATCAGCCCGACGCCGCCTTCGCCGCCGCCCATGGCGTCCATGTCCGCGAGCCCGAGGCTCACGCAGGCGACGAGACTCGCGAGGTTCACGACCAGCGTCGCGAAGCCCGCCACGAACACCGCCAGGAACTTGCCCGTGGCGATCGAGGTATGGGGGACCGGCTGCACCAGCAGTGTCTCCAGCGTTCCCGCCTCCCGCTCGCCGGCGAACACCGCGAGCGCGGCGTAGGCGCCGCCGGAGATCAGCACGAGGAGCGCGATGAACGGCAGCCACTTGCCGAGCGCCGCGCCGCTCTGGTCCTCGACCGTCGCCATGTCCACGGGCTCCGCTTCGAGCGCCCGGGCCGGATCGCCGCCGAGTAGTCGATCGCGGCGGCGTTCGACCTCCAGCGTCTCCAGGGTTTCCAGGCTTGTTCGCACCCGCGAGCGCGCTTCCCGGGCATCGTCGCTCTTCACGTCGAACCAGAGGTCGAACGAGGCGCGGTTGCGGTCCGGATCCTCTCCGTCGACCGTCGCGATGAGCAGGAGGTCCGCGCCCTGGTCCTGGGCGTCTGCAGATTCCCCAGCGGAGCCTCCTCCCGCGGGCGGCGCCGCGTCCGAGCGCGGCTCGCTCAGGAGCGCGCGCGCAGCATCACGCAGCTCCTTGGAAGGGCCTTCGGCATCCGCCTCGGCGCTCGCGAGCTCGTTCAGGATCTCGGCGTTGAGGTCCTCGAGGATCGTGGGGCCGGCATCGCTGAGCGCCGCCGTCAATTCGTCCCGCATGCTCGCCGAGAGCGAGTCCAGGTCGGCCCGGATGGTGACCTCGCGCGCGGCCATCGTCTCGCGCCCCACGGTCTCCAGCTTGCCCGAACCCCAGAAGAAGATGGGGTAGAGAATCGCCGGCAGGACCACCGCCGAGAACAGCGCTCGCTTGTCGCGCGCGAGCTGGAGCAGCTCGGTGCGCAGCACGTGCATCGCGATTCTCATGCGTCCGACTCACCGCTCGATGCGGACGCTCCGGCGGCCGTGACCACGGCTTCCGCGTCCGCCCGCTGGACCAGCGCGAGGAACACGTCCTCCAGCCACTCCTTGCCAGTATCGGCCCGCAGCTCGTCGAGCGTGCCGTGGGCCAGCATCCGGCCACTGTAGACGACGCCGATCCTGTCGCACAGGCGCTCGGCCTCGCTGAGGATGTGCGTGCTGAAGAGCACGCAGCGCCCGGCCTCACGACGCGACTCGATGAACTTGATCATGTCGCTCGAGGCCATGATGTCGAGGCCGGTGGTCGGCTCGTCGAGGATCAGGACGGGCGGATCGTGGACCACGGCGCGCGCGATCGAGACCCGCTGCTTCTGCCCGGTCGAGAGCGTCTCGCAGCGCCCGTCCGCGAACTTCGAGAGATCGAAGTCTTCGATGGCGCGCTGGATGCTCGCTTCGAGAGCATCGCCTTCGAGCCCGTGCAGCTTGCCGAAGTAGCGCAGCGTTTCGCGCCCCGTCAGCCTGGGATAGAGCCCGGTGCTGCCCGAGAGGAATCCGATGCGCCTGCGCACCTCCAGGGGATCCTTCGCCACGTCGATGCCGTCGATCACCGCTCGCCCCGACGTGGGCGCCAGGATGGTCGAGAGCATCCGCAGCGTCGTCGTCTTGCCTGCGCCGTTCGGCCCGAGGAGTCCATAGATCTCGCCGGGCTGGCAGTCGAGATCCACGCCGCGCACGGCCTCGACGACGCCGCGCTGGGGATCTCGGAAGGTCTTCTTCAGGCCGTCCGCGAAGATCGCGGCTCCGTGCCCGGGGTTCGTTGATTCGGTCACGACTTGGAGGGCGCGAGGAGCGAAAAGAGTTTGCCGAGGGACAGCGTCTCGCCCGCGAGGGCGACCTGTTCGTTCGAACGCAGACGGATGGAGAACCAGATGGCGAGCAGCGCCGCGCCGAAGAGCGCGAGGGCGCAGATGGCGAGCGGCAGCGCCTGGACGTCGCCGACGAGCATCGCGCGGAACGCGAGCGCGACGTTGACCACGGGGATCCAGGCGGTGGTCGTATTCAGCGTCAGCCCGGGAAGCGTCGCCGCCATCGCGGGCAGGATGAACACCATCTGGACGGGGCCGAGCAGCGCCTGGCCTTCCTTGAAGCTGGCGGCGAGGCTCGCGACGCCCGTCAGCATGGCGCTGACGAAGAACGCGAAGAGCACCGCCAGCGGCAGCACCGACATCAGCGCGCCCACGGGGAGCTGGACGACCATCGAGCCGCCGCTCGCGCCGCTGAGCTGGTCGAGCAGATGCCCGGCCGAAAGGCCGAGCGCCAGAAGGTTGAGCGCGGTCGCGATCATCGCCGACGTGGAGACCGCCAGGATCTTGCCGAGGTGCACCGCCGTGCGTGGCACGGGCAGGAGCATCGTGGTCTCCGCCGTACCGCGCTCCTTCTCGCCCGCGGTCAGATCGACCGCTGGAAAGAACGCGCCGAGCACCGACATGATGACCAGCAGCATCGGGAGCATCAGGGAGAGCAGCAGCGCGCCCTCGTCCTTCTTCTCGGCCACGCTGTTCGAGCGCACCACGATCGGGTCGAGCGCCTCGGGATCGATCCCGCGCTCGTCGGCTGCCTTCGTCCGCAGATCGTCGGCCCAGCTAGCCAGCGAGACGAGCGCGCGCTCGCGCGCGATCTCCGAGCGACTGTTGGTGCTGTCGAAGTAGACGCGCGCCACCTCGGTCCCCGCCACGGCTCCGGGCAGCACGACGATCGCATCCGGCGCATCGTCTCCGCCTTGCTCCAGCAGTGCTTGCATCTGGGCCTGCATCTGGGCCTGCATCTGTGCCTGCCTCTCGGCCTCGTCCGCCGCTGGCTCCGGGGTCAGTCGAACGGTCGCGACCGCTCCGCCCGAGGGCTCCTCGTCGTCCTCGGTCCCGAGCGCAAGGCGCGCTTCCTCGAAGGTCGAGTCCTCCGCGACGATGCCGACCGTGACGTCGCGCGCGTTCTTCTGGCCCTGCACGACGAGCACGCCTTGGACCATGACCCAGAACAGCGCCGGGTACATGCACACCGGCAGCACGAACGTGTAGAGCAACGTCTGGCGATCGCGGAAGCTCTCCAGGAGCTCCTTGGCCGCGACCTTGAGGGCCGCGCCGAATACGGAGAGGCTCACGGGGCCGAGGGTCCCTTCTGCCACTCGCCGAAGTGATCGACGCCACTTTCGGTGATGATGCAGATGTCCTCGATGCGCAGGCCGAAGCGTCCGGGCAGGTAGATGCCGGGCTCGTTCGTGAAGCACATGCCCGGCTCCATCAGGACGTCGGAGCCGCCGTCCAGGTAGGGGGGCTCGTGGATCTGAACGCCGATGCCGTGGCCGAGGCGGTGGGAGAGATGCGCGTAGCCGCCGTCGTAGCCGTGCTTCGCCAGCGCCGTGCGCGCCGCCTTGTCGGCATCGCCCGTGCGCTTGCCGACGCCCATGGCCTCGGTGCCCGCGATCTGCGCGGCGCGAACCGCGTCCCAGACCTTTTGTACCTCGTCCGAGGGCGCCGCATCCACGACCCAGGTGCGGGTCGTGTCGCTGCAGTAGCCGTGGAGCTTGCCGCCCGTGTCGAGCAGCATCACCGAGCCCTTCTCGAGCACGCGGTCGACCTCGTCGCCGTGGGGGAAGGCGCCCGAGGGGCCCGCCAGGGAGAGGTCCCAGGTGCCCGTGAGTCCGAGCGACTTCTGGGCGAAGTGGGCGAGCGCTCCGACCTCGGTCGAGCGCATCCCCGGCTCCGTTACGGCGAAGACGGCGCGAATGGCGGCCTGGGTTCGCTCCTGGGCCGAGCGCATGATCTCGATCTCGCGGGCGCACTTCGGGCCGCGCAGCTCACGGGCGATCGCGGAGCCGTCGCCGACGGGCGTCCCGAGATGCGCCCCGATCGGGGCCGTGAAGCGCGCGCGTACGTCGGGGTCCGCCACGACGTTCTTGCCGAGGCCCTTCGCTTTCAGCGCGTCGGCGAAGATCTTGGCCGAGTCCTCGTGCTCGTCCCAGGGCAGGACATGGGCGGTCAGCTCGCTCGAGCCGGACGCGCGCTCGCACAGCGTGGTCACGCGACCGGCTTCGAAGGCAGGGGAAACCCAGAGGAAGGTGCCGTCACTGAGCGCTGCCGCGGCGAGCAGGCGCTCCGACGCATGGAAAGCCACTCCGGTCAGGTACTCGAGCGTGCCGCCCGGCTCGATCAGCATCGCGTCGACGCCGTGTTTCTGAAGGAGACCGAAGAGGCGCTGGCGAAACCCGGCGCGCTCTCCTGCATTCAGGGGAGCCGGCGCGGCGGCGAATCCATCGAGGTGGCGGAGGATCTCGGCGCGGCGGGGGTCGTCCGACACGGAGAGCGCGTCATTGTTTTCTGTCATGGCCATCCGCGCAGGGTAACGAAAGGCGGCCCGGACCGATCATGTCTGCCTTGGAGACATCGCGAGGCGGTCTGAGACACAGCGGCGTCTCGGTAAAGGAACTTCCGGAGTCGCGCGTCGGGCGGCTTGATTCACGTCTTCCCACGTTCCGATCTCGTAAGCGTGAGCATTTGGAAGGGGAACAGCACCCGGGGCAGCCAGCGTGGCGCCGCCGTGGAGGGCTCTGGCAGCGCGCGCGGCGAGCGCCGGCGATCCGCCAGAACGGCCACGGACAGGGGGGGGAAGGCCCGGCGCAGGTCGGCGATCTTCGACCCGGAGCCGGAGGAGGATCGGAGCCAGCAGCGTCGCGCTCGCCGCCAGCCGCAGCCCGAGCTCAGGCGACCGCGGCGCTCCCTGGCCCACGCGACCATCTCGTTCGGAGCCAAGAGCTTCGTCATGGTCCTGATGTGCTGGGCCCTCTGCTTCAACTTCAGCGAGGTGCGCGGCGGCTCCATGATGCCCGGCATCCAGGACCGCGACCGGATCCTCGTCGATCACGTCAGCTACCTCTTCGGAACGCCGGACCGCGGTGACATCGTCGTCCTGCGCTACCCGATGGATCCGTCCCTCGACTACGTGAAGCGCGTCGTCGGTCTGCCTGGCGATCACGTGCAGATCTACGAGGGCTACGTGTGGGTCAACGACGAACTCGTCGAGGAGCCCTACGTCGATCCGGAGTCCAACGACCCGTACGCCTACGTCGACACGATCGTCGAGCCAAAGTCGTACTTCGTCCTCGGAGACAACCGGATTCGCAGCTCGGATAGCCGCGAGTTCGGCCAGGTGCCCCATGAGTACCTGCGGGGCAAGGTGCGGGTGCGGCTCTGGCCGCTGATGCGGGCTGGTCTCGTCGAGTAGCGAGTCCGCTCGGCGCAACTACTGGAGCGACACCATCGAGGAGTCCCAGCGGTCGGCGTAGATCAGATGCCTCGCGGCGCCGTCCCTGGGATCGACGAGCAGCACGCCGTCGTGCACGCGATGGGCCACGGCGCTCGCCGTGGAGGACACCTCCGGGCCCGCGGCGTCCAGCGCTCGAACTCGCGGCGCATCCGCGTCGATCTCCACGCTGCGTGCCAGCGAGCCGTTCTCGAGCACTCGCACGGTTTCGGTCCCGCGGCTCACGATGGAGCCGGCTTCGTCGAGGAGATCGAATCCGAGGGTCACGCTGGTGGGCTGGATCCGGGTCGATCGAAGCCGGCGGCCGTACGGGCGGCCTTCCTTCGAGCCGTAGAGGGCGACGGCCGCGCCGGGCGCTTCCTGGCTGCCTTCGAGGGACCAGGCTGAAGACCCGAGCGGGCGAACGGGGGACCCGCCCTGCCCGCGCCAGTCCGTTCGATTCGCGAACGCGTCCTCGCCGGAGCCTGAATAAAGCGCCACGACGGCAAGGTCTTGCGTTCGATACTGGACGGAGGTCCCATCCGGGAAACCGATGAGGAGGCTGCGCGGCTCCATCGTATCCGTGCTCGGATCCGCCATCTGCCCCTGCAGGACGGTGGGACGCGCGTCGGCGACGATCTCACCCGCGCTCGGAGACACGGTTCGTGGTTTGGGGCCCAGGCCCAGGACATGGCTGGCGAGGGCCGTTCGCTCCTGGAGGCTCAGCGTCTCACCGAAGGCGGGCATCGCGGTTCCCGGGATCCCGAACTCCAGCGTGCGCATCACGGAGCTGAGCGTATTCCCATAGGCGTACCCGCCGGCGACGAAGCTTCTCGCGGGCCGCTCCAGCTCCGTCGGGCCATCGCCTGCCCCCGTCTCCCCGTGGCACAGGGAGCACAGCTCCTTGTAGAGCGTCAGCGTTGGCCTGGCGCGCTGCGGAGTCGAAGCGACCACAGGAAGCCCGTCGGGATTCGAAGCCCGCTCTGGCTCGGGGATGATCCACAGCATCCCGACGCTGAGCGCGGTGACACCGATCGTGGCGGCCACGAGTGGGAGGACGAAATGACGGCCGAGGCCAGCGTCAGGGGGAGAGGCTTCCACGGAGAAGAGTCTAGCCTGAAGCCCACGCGCTATCCAATCACCGCTCGTCGCCCCGGGGATCGATCGGCGGAAAAGCGAGGGGAGAGCGACAGCGCGACGGTGAGTCGGCCTGGGACATTTCGAGCCCTGGTTCAGCCAGACCTGTGCGTACATCCGGTCGCATGTCGGAATGGCTCTTGTTGCCACGGATTCGAGGTCGACAGAATGAAATCGAGGGCCCCGGGAGGCTCTCGAAGCCATCATGAATCTCTCCATCCAAAGTGAGTCGCCCCGCTACGCGACGACCGGCATTCTCGTACTGGCTTCCTTCCTCGGGAGCTGTAGCTCCGGCGGCGGGGACGACCAGGGTCCAGGCGGTGAGGACCTCGAGCAACTCGTCAGCCAGCTACGCGGCGTCATCACCGCGCAGAGCATCCAGCCCGTGCCCGATGCTCCAAGCCTCTCCGCCGATCTGGTGGAGCTGGGACGCGCCCTGTACTTCGACAAGGAAATCTCCGGCAACCGGGACGTCTCATGCGCCACCTGCCACCTCGCCAGTCGAGCGGGCAGCGACGCGCGAACCCTCCCGTCCGGCGTCGGCGGAAGCGGTCTCGGGCCGGATCGTCTGGCGGGCGCCATGGTGCCGCGCCACAGTCCCGTCAACCTGAACTCGTTTCACGGGCAGGCCATGTTCTGGGACGGCCGGGTCGAGTTCCGCCCGCCTCCCGGCGGTGGCCCCCCCGAGCTGATGACGCCGGCCGGCGTCGCGATGGACGCGACGATCACGGGCGTGTTCACGCCCGGCCTGGAGACGCTCGCGGCCCAGGCCATCCTGCCTCCGACCTCGCGCGCCGAGATGCGCGGTGAGATCGGAGAAAGTGAGCTCGGCGATATCGTGGACGGCAACTTCACGGAGATCTGGGACGCCATCGTCGCTCGACTCGTTTCCTTCCCAGCCTACGTGGGCATGTTCCAGGACGCCTATCCGGGTCTTCTGGTGGGTGACATCCACATCGGCCACGTCGGCAACGCCCTCGCGGCCTTCGAGGCGTCCGAGCTCCAGTGCACGGACAGCCCGTTCCAGGCCTTCCTGGAGGGGGATGATCTCGCGCTGACGGCGACCGAGATCCGCGGCGCGCTGGAGTTCTTCAGCCCCGCCAGTCGGTGCACGGTGTGCCACAGCGGTCCGTTCTTCTCGGACTTCAACTTCCACAACATCGGCCTGCCGCAGCTCGGTCCGGGCAAGGGCAACGGCCTTGGCTCGAACGACGACTTCGGCAGGGAGAACGTGACGGGCCTCGCCCAGGACCGCTACAAGTTCCGGACTCCGTCGCTTCTCAACGTGGCGCTGACGGGTCCCTACGGCCACGCAGGCCAGTACTCGACGCTGAGTTCGATCGTCGCACACTACCGGAACGTCGCGACCGCGCTCGATGATTACAACATCATGGACCACGTGACGAACCCGGATCTGATCGCCACGCAGGTGGCGAACCAGACCGAGGTGCTCGCCAACCTGGCTCCCTCGCTGGCGAACCCGCTTCAGTTCAGCGTCACCGACGTCACGGCGTTCCTGGAATCCCTGAGCGCCACCGACGCGCTGGATCTCTCCGGGATCGTTCCGCCCTCGGTTCCCAGCGGACACACCATCGACCTGTAAAGGCGAGGAGGACCTCGGGAGCGCGGGTAAGCTGGTGGGATGAACTCCAGCAGCGCGCCTCGACTCATCCAGGACCTCGATCCGGCGACCGGCGAACTCATCGACTCCGTCCCCTGCGCGGGGGAGGACGAGGTGCGGGCCGCCGTCGCGCGTGCGCGCGCGGCCCAGCCGAGCTGGGCCGCCGTTCCGATCGAGGAACGAGCGGCCGCGCTGGAGCGATTCGGCGCTGCGCTCGGCAAGGATGCAGGCGCCCTCGGGCAGACCCTCACCGCCGAGATGGGCAAGACGCTCAAGAGCGCCGTCGGCGAGGTGCGCGGCTACGCGAGCGGAGTCGAAGGCGATGCCGAACAGGTCGTGGCCGCCCTGCGACCCATCGAGTACGACACGAAGGGCCAGCACGTGACGACGGTGTACGAGCCGCTCGGCGTCGTCGCCGCCATCACTCCGTGGAACTTCCCGGTGGGGATGCCGCTTTCGATCCTCGTGCCGGCGCTCGTCGCCGGGAACAGCGTGGTCTTCAAGCCGAGCGAGCACACGCCGCTCGTGGGACGTCGGCTCGCGGAACTCCTCCAGGCCGAGCTCCCGGACGGCGTGCTCGAGCTGGTGCAAGGCGACGGCGAAACGGGGGCTGCGCTCGTGGAGGCCGACGTCGACATGATCGGCTTCGTCGGCAGCCGCGCGACGGGCCAGGCGATCATGAAGGCCGCCGCAGGATCGCTGAAGCGCCTCGTGCTGGAGCTCGGCGGAAAGGACCCGATGGTCGTCTTCGCCGACGCCGATCTGAACGCAGCGGCGAAGAGCGCTGCCGAGAACTCCCTGCGCAACACCGGCCAGGTCTGCTGCTCCGTCGAACGGGTCTACGTCGCCGAGGCGATCGCCGACGCCTTCGAGGCGAAGGTCTTGGAGTACGCACGCGAGTGGACGCACGGCGACGGGCGAGAGGATGGCGTGAAGATGGGACCGCTCGTGAGCGAGCGCCAGCGCGCCGTCGTCGCCGCCCAGGTCGATCGTGCGCGCGAGGAAGGAGCGATCGTACGACTCGGTGGCGTCACACCAGAGGGCCGGGGCTGGTTCTACCCGGCGACCGTACTCACCGGGGTCCAGCAGAGCCACGCGATCACCCACGCGGAAACCTTCGGACCTGTGGTCGCGATCACTCGCTTCAGCGGGGAAGAAGACGAGGCGGTTCGCCTGGCGAACGACACCGTCTACGGCCTCGGCGCCAACGTATGGACAGGCGACCCCGCCCGCGGAGCGCGCGTGGCGGCTCGCCTCCGCGCAGGACAGGTCGGCGTCAACCGCTACCTCGGTGGAGCTCCAGGCACCCCGTGGGTCGGCGCCCGCCAGTCCGGCTACGGTCACCTGGGCGGCCCGGACGGTCACCGTCAATTCACGGTCCCGAAGACGATCTCGATCGCCAGGTAGCCCTATCGACTCATGAGTCGATCCCGGTCCGGGCCTCGATCTCTGGACCCCGCGACCACATGGCGTCCTGCTCGGAAGCCATCGACGTCGCCATTCGGTCGCCATTTCGTCGTCATTTCGTCGATGGTCCTCTCCGAGGAAGTGTCTTCCATAGAGCGACGCGCGCAACCCGCTTCGAACTGGCTCGGTCCGTTCCTCTGGAATGGACGATCCACCGGACATCTTCAGGGGCACGGGGGGCCGCTCTCCGCTCCAGAATTTCGTCCGGGCCCACCTTCCCGGTTTCCTCGCGAAGTTCGAGGACGAGCACGGCGGTCGTTCCCTGCCGAAGTACGTCATCCAGGAATTCGAGGCTCTACTCGAATGCGGCGATCCAGCGTTCGGCTTCAGCCGTCTCCGTTGCCCCTCCTGCGCAACGGACACGATCGTGCCTTTCTCCTGCAAGGGTCGAACGTTCTGTTTCTCCTGCGGCGGGCGCCAGATGGCGCAGACGGCCGCGCACCTCGTCGACAGGGTCTTCCCCGATGTCGATGTGCGCCAGTGGGTACTCACGGTCCCCAGGCCGCTACGCCTGGCGATGGCGATGAACGCGGAGCTCTGCCGAGAGGTCACGCGGGCACACATTCGCGCGGTCTCTGCCTCCTACAAACGCCGCGGACAAGTGACGCTGGATCGTCAGCTGCAACAAGTGCAAGGCGACCCAGAGGGCGAGCCAGAGGAAGCCGCAGCTTCCGTTCCTTCCTCCCCGGTCCGGCTCGACGTTGGCGCCGTGAATTCGACGCAGCGTTTTGAATCTTCGTTGGGATTAAATGTTCACTTCCACTCCCTCTACCTGGACGGTGTGTACGTCACGCGCAGCGCTTTCGAGTCTCCCGTCTTTCTGCCCGCAGATCCTCTCACGTCGGCGGAGGTCGAGCGTGTGCACGGCGACGCGATCGCGCGCATCCGTCGCGTGCTGAAGCGCTTCTCCCTCGACCCAATCGCACTCGGTCTGGCCCTACGCAAAGGGGACGAACCCCCTTGGGAGTACGCGGACGGGGGCGCGGATGAGTCATCGCTGCTCGACTTCGGGGATGCGCGTGAAGGTTCGTTCTTCCCAGGCCTGAAAGCGGCATCGGTGAAGTCGCTGATTCCGTTGGGAGAGGCCGCAGGCCGCCCGCTGAAGCGCCTCATCGACCCTGATCTCGGCCTTGCGTTCCAGTCGTCGGGTTGGGGGAGTCAGTACGTGCCGCCTCCACTGGTGGTGAGCGCTGACGGGTTCTCGTTGCGTGCGCTGATCCGGAAGGGCCAGCGGGCGCAGCTGGAGAAGCTCTGCCGCTATGTGACGAGGCCCGCCATCAGTCTGGAACGCTTCGATGTCCGTCCCGATGGGATGGTCTCGTGGCTGCTGCGCAAGGCCTGGCGTGATGGGACCAAAGGCTTCGTCATGACGCCGTACCAGTTCATGGCTCGACTGGCGGCGCTCGCGCCGCATCCGCGCGAGCATCAGCTGACGTATCAGGGAGTGCTGGCCCCGGCCTCATCATTGCGTGATCTGGTGGTGCCGCGTCCGGTGGTTCGGAAGGAGCCGAAGGAGGTGGACGTCGCCGATGAAGACGCCGCGAAGAGTGCGGGGGAGCCGTCGAAGGGCCAGAGGTACATCCGCTGGGCAGATCTTCTGAAGCGGGTGTTTTCGGAAGATGTTCTCAAGCGCCCGCGCTGCCGCGGGCGCAGGCACATGATCTCCGTGATCACAGATCTGGAGACAGCGCGGAAGGTGCTGGAGGGCGTGAGAGCGGCGGCGAGGAGGTCATCCGATTCGCTGGGTGGGAGAGACCCGTCGTCGCCAGGGCCGAGCCGTTCCCCACCGGCAGAGCCCGAGGTCCGAATACCGATGCCGCCACGGCAGGGGCGGCTGGACTTCGGGAAGTAGAAAGCTGCGGAAGAGCGGCGCGCGGGCGATCGTGCTCGATGAAACAACAACAGCCAGCGCCTTGGTAAGGGTGCTGGCTGCAGGTCGTGGTGAAGTGAACCGGTGGTGCTCGTTGGAGGGGGCGAAATCGGGCGAGTTCGGCTCAGCGAAGAGCCCGATGGCTGCCCGGGCGCTCCCGCGTGGCCGGTGAGGATGGGGGTAGCGGTGAATCGGGCTCCAGGATACGGTGACTGGCGTGTCGACACACCGCTTGGAGTTCCTATCCGTCCAGGCCAGCCTCGTACATCTCGTTCTGACATTTTGGCTGGCGTCCACCCTACAAAACGAACTCCATGGATTCAAAGGACCACTTCTCTGACCTGCTGCAGCGCAAGTCTATCTCACGACGGAGCGCCGTGAAGTGCTTGGTATCTTCGCTCGCCGCGCTCACCACAGCATTCGGCGTAGGGAAAACTAGCTTGTCCAGTATCGCTGCAGTGCGAGTTGTTGTCGCCGCGCCAGGCACGAAAACCGTTTGGACGCCGACTACCCCAACGGCCACCAAGATTTTTAAATCTCGAAGCAAGTCAGGGGTAGGTACGAGCCACGTTTCACGAACAGGCATTCACTTCCATCCAAAGACCGTGACGGGCAATGCGGGGGGAATAAGAGGTAATCCAAATACAACATACTTCACGACTCGACCACGTACACTAACTGCTGATCACACAGCCACTGATCACCGCTGGACTTGGAGTCATCCGTCTGCAACTCTTACCTATACGCCGCACGTTACTGCTACCGTGACCACGCCAGACGGCGAAGGGGGTGAAACACCTCTCGTCTATGTAAACAAGTTGGCGCCATCGGTAGACCAGCTTCGAGGTAGGGGTCGCAACTGCAATCTTGCATAAACATTCGGCCTAAGCCTTGGCAAAGATCAACGTAAGATCAACGGTCGCCATCGCATTGGTACTTGCTGGGGCTGCGCTTGTAGTTCTCCTCGGAAATGTACCTCTGCAGAGGATTCCAGTTAATGTGGTTAACCCACCGACTAGCTCGGCAGTTGCACAAAGCGCACAAGGTTTAGCTTCCGACTCTATTCTTTCTGCTCCAAATGAAGTGGAAGCGCATGGCTATAGCACTGGAGCTAGAACGCTCATACGGGAAGAAGAGAGCGCCTCAGCGGCGACGGTTTATTCCGTCTCTACTCCAAATGCCCCGCTTGCCTTTGGACCTCTCACGCTGTTGAATGTAACTGCCGATGGCGCCTTAGAGCCGTTAGAGCTAACGCGAGACCTCAAGACGAGATTGCCCGCCTCATGGCAGAATCTCCAACTTCGCGGCCCTAACATTATCGGCACACTGAGTAGAAAGGAACATGCAGCGAGATGCGGAGCTGAAACTGATAGCGATCCGTTCACAGAGCTTAGATTTAATACTCATCGAATGGAGCTCTCGACGCTAGCGCGCGGGTGGATGTCAAATCCAAGCTATGCCAACGGAGAGCTTTCCTTTACCTGCTCCATCCTTTCAGAAGGCAAATTAGAACTTGCCTTCCGGCTCGAGGGCTCGATGGACCCTACACTCCCGAGGGAAATACATCTTCCCCTGAACGCTCGTTCGGTTATTGTCGCGGCGTCTAAGGGGTGGCTAGTATCCTACTTGGGAACTATCAGTCGAACGATCTCGATCAACGCGCCACTTCCATCGACTGTGGACCTCCAGCTCTTCCCCCCGCGAGAGTTAGCGCTGCAGCTTGACTGGGGACTCTCATTAATTCCGGCAGATGATTCGCTCGTGCTTTATGTGCGCTGTCTCCGTCCTGAGTGGGGGCATGAGAGTCGGAGCGCTCACGCGCTTGCCGCATATGACCCCGAGGTGGTAATCGGGGTACCACAGTTAACCGAGTCCGTTGAGATTCAGGTGGAAACTCGGTCGGGCGTTACGGTCGCTGAGATCGCGCGTGTTCTGTCTACCGAGGATCAGTCTATCTCTATTGATATCCTGGCTGGGGTGTGTCGAGAGCTTCGATGCATTGATAAATATAGATCACCGATCTCGGGCGTGAAGGCCTGGCACTCTGGCGCACTCCGCGGGACTACAGGTGAAGATGGAAGACTATCGGTCGAACAACCGACCAATGCACCCATCTACCTTTTTCATCCGCAATACTGTCTAAGGGAAATTTCAGCTAGAGGCAGCGAAGGACGCTATGGAGAAGAAGTAGTCGTGCTTGATGATCTACAGAGCGTCACTGTGTCCGTAAATAGCGCGGAGACGTTTGGCCTAGCCATTAAGGTGCCGGAAGGGCATCCCGTCGCAGGCGTGTATGGGAACTGGCAAGCCATTAAAGATTTCAACATTCGGTTGCCCGCTGCAGACGACGACGGTGATCTATACTTTGACTCATGGGAGTTAAAAGAGGGTCGATCGACGATTTTATTACCTTTGCCCGCACCTCGCGCCGTACAGCTGGGGGCATTTCCTCAGCTTTCGCTGGTCGACGCATTTGGGCGCGTGATATCTATGGCGGATGGGCGCCCCATTGACGACTCGAATGTCCTGTACGATTTTCAGACAGAAAACGCATTTCTTGGGTCTATTACGATATCCCCCGCAGTCGCTGTAAGCGATCCATTGCTCTCTCTTCGACCGACTCGCTCTGATGGAGTAAGAATATACGGTTCGCTCGACTTCACTGGCACACTTACTTTATTGCTGAGTCCGGACCCGATTACATTCAATGTTTTTAGCGCGGATACACTATGTGCCACGGTTTGTTTTGACGGGTCATCGCTCAAGCAGATATCACTGCCGAATCCGAAGTAGGGTGCAATGCAATGCCAAAGATCGGCATGAATCGTGACCAGGACGGCGGCAGGTGGGTTGTACCTCGACGTAGCTTTTCGCTACGAGATGAAACTCTCTACCACGACGTTGCGGAGCCAGCTCAAGTCAATTCGGAAGTTGAGAGGATGATCCTGGCGAGAGTACAACTTAGCGCTTTGCCGGCACTGCAGCTGGCCAGGGATTATGAAACACTCACCAGTAAGCCTGCTGGCGAGTTCTATTCACGAATAGAAGGTCTCTACAGTGACCGCGATAATTTGCTAGGCCTAGTCGATGGACCGAGTGGAAACGACTATGATTTGATTGTTGTCGATCAAGGGTACGGAGGCGTATTCGTCAATACTTATGAGCTCGTGAAATTCCTCAGAGGTACTGGCCGTAGAGTTCTCCTGCTCTCTCCGGTGGCGCCTATGTTTGAAACCGATCGGCATGAAGATGATATTTCGCTTTCAACAATGCAGCGAAGTTGCGATGGCGCTCACTCGGTCTGGCCCTACGCAAAGGGGACGAACCCCCTTGGGAGTACGCGGACGGGGGCGCGGATGAGTCACCGCTGCTCGACTTCGGGGATGCGCGTGAGGGTTCCTTCTTCCCAGGCCTGAAAGCGGCCTCGGTGAAGTCGCTGATTCCGTTGGGAGAGGCCGCAGGCCGCCCGCTGAAGCGCCTCATCGACCCTGATCTCGGCCTTGCGTTCCAGTCGTCGGGTTGGGGGAGTCAGTACGTGCCGCCTCCACTGGTGGTGAACGCTGACGGGTTCTCGTTGCATGCGGCGACGCTGATCCGGAAGGGGCAGCGGGCGCAGCTGGAGAAGCTCTGCCGCTATGTGACGAGGCCCGCCATCAGTCTGGAACGCTTCGATGTCCGTCCCGATGGGATGGTCTCGTGGCTGCTGCGCAAGGCCTGGCGTGATGGGACCAAAGGCTTCGTCATGACGCCGTACCAGTTCATGGCTCGACTGGCGGCGCTCGCGCCGCATCCGCGCGAGCATCAGCTGACGTATCAGGGAGTGCTGGCCCCGGCCTCATCATTGCGTGATCTGGTGGTGCCGCGTCCCGTGGTTCGGAAGGAGCCGAAGGATGTGGACGTCGCCGATGAAGACGGCTCGAAGAGTGCGGGGGAGCCGTCGAAGGACCAGAGGTACATCCGCTGGGCAGATCTTCTGAAGCGGGTGTTGGATCACGCAACCAACTACTGTCGATGTCCCCGATTCAACGGAGCGATTGACGGTCACTCATCCCTTCCACCCGCGCTCCGGTGAGGAGCTGCGGGTCATCGCCGTTCGGCGAACCGCTGGCGAAAGCCGGGTCGACTGCTGTGACGGCGCCGGGGTCGTTTTCAGCCTTGTAGTGGCCTGGACCAGCCTCGCCGAGGTGGATCCGTTCGCCCGGGCGAGCGTGGGGCGGGCGCCGTTCCGCGTCGAGGAGCTGCTCCATGCAGTCGCGCTCGTGGCTGCTCAGCGGCAGGCCGCGCCAGAGCCTGGAGGCTCGAGGGTCGGCAAGGAGGCGGAAGATGTGTAAGTCAAACCCTGCCGCAACTGTAAGGCAAAATATGCCGCTTGCAGATGGCTCGCGCCAGAATGGCAGCGAGACGATTGTGGTTTTAATTCCACGAAAGTGCTCATTTTCAGCGGAGGGCGTCCTTGAAGTCGCCACCAGGCGCGGCATAGAACTTAAGTCAGTCCTCCAGTTCAAGTGCCCAGACCACCATGCCAACCCCACCCCCCGACGATCCCAAAGCTGGCGACCTGGGCCGCTGGTCCATCCTCAATCCTCACCCGGAGGCGGTGAGCGACCGGCTCTTTGCACAGCTCGACTTCTTCGACCCGCGCGACATGCTTCAAGTGAAGTACGAGATGCTCAGGCGGGTCCACGTCGACGGGGACAGCGTTGTCAAGGCGGCCGCGGACTTCGGGCTTTCGCGACCCGCGTTCTACTCAACCCTGGCCGAGTTCGAGCGTGCGGGCATGGCCGGGCTGCTGCCCAAGAAGCGCGGCCCGAAAGGTGCTCGCAAGGTGACGGCTCCCGTCCTTGCGCTCCTGCGCGAGTTGCTGGCGGAGGACAAGCACCTCACCGGTGCGAAACTGGCCGACGAGGTGCAGGCGCGGCTTGGCCTGCGGCTTCACGTACGAACGATCGAGCGAGCCGTGGCCCACGAGGGCTTGCGAAAAAAGCCCCGCTGATCCCCGTTCTGTACTCGACGGGCGGTCCTGACGGCCCGAAGGCGGAGGGAAGTGAGATCGAGGTGGGCCTCGCGCATGCGTACGAGGAGATTCGTCGTTCCGTCCTGATGGAGGCTTCGGAACCGGCGAATATGCCGGGCGGCGAGGACTCGTCGGTGCGAGCGATCGAAGTCAGCCGCATGACGGTCCTGCGCTCTCGGCGCATTCTGCAGGTTCGCGGATCGGCGGCCTGGATCGCTTTCATGCGCCCGGAACTCGCGGCCGCTGCTTCGGTGGCGAGCCCGGAGACTGCGCGCGCAGAAGCGCCGCGCCCGCGCCTCGTCGGCGCGCGATATGAGCAAGTGGAGTTGCTGAACTTGTTGGCAACTCTGGTCATCGATTCACAGATTCGGAGGGTCCCGTCATGACGAACGCATCCACACGCGTCACCGCTCACCATCTCAGCCGCAACGCCTACCTCTACGTCCGTCAGTCCACGCTCCGCCAGGTGGTCGAGAATGGCGAGAGCACCCAGCGACAATACAATCTCGCGGACAGAGCGGTCGCGCACGGCTGGCGTCAAGAGCAGGTCATCACCATCGACTGCGATCTCGGGCAGTCGGCCGCTGGAACGGCCGATCGTCAAGGGTTCCAGGAGCTTGTCAAGGAAGTCGGGCTAGGTCACGCCGGGATCGTGCTCGGGCTCGAAGTGTCCCGTCTCGCCCGAAACTCCAGCGACTGGCATCGACTGCTGGAGATCTGCGCGCTTTCGAGCACGCTCATCCTGGACGAGGATGGCGTGTACGACCCGTCCTGCTTCAACGATCGTCTTCTGCTCGGGCTGAAAGGGACCATGAGTGAAGCGGAACTGCACGTGCTCAGGGCGCGACTCCGCGGCGGGATCTTGAACAAGGCGAAACGGGGGGAACTCTGCCAGAAGCTGCCCATTGGCTACGTGCGCGATGGGTCGAGCAAAGTGGTCTTCGATCCGGATGGAGAGATCCGCGAACGCGTCCAGCATCTGTTCGACACGTTCGCTCGACTCGGGTCCGCAGCTGCCACCGCGAAGGAGTTCCAGAGAGCGCGCCTCGACTTCCCCGCACGATTGAATCGACGTGGAGGGCTGGTGGAGCTCGTCTGGAATCCGCTGACCGCGATTCGCACGCTCCAGATCTTGCACAACCCGATCTACTCGGGCGCGTACGTCTATGGTCGGTACGGCGAACGGCCAGGGCCGACTGGAACGAAGAGGCGAGTGGTCCTTCCGCGGTCGGAGTGGCTCGTGACTCTGCCGGGCTCGCACCCGGGCTACATCACCTGGGACGAGTACCTGCGGAACCAGGAGACGATTCGAAAGAACGGCCTCGCCTACGGCGTGGACCGTCGCACGCTGACGCCGCGGGAGGGGCCGGCTCTGCTGCAGGGCATCCTCCTCTGTGGCAAGTGCGGGCAAAGAATGTGGGTTCACTACGACGGCAGGAAGGAAGGGAAGGTGCCGATCTACGAGTGTCGTTCCGCGCACAGCCAAGGAGCGTCCGAGGTCTGTCAGCGCATGCACGGGAAGGCGATCGATGAAGCGATGGGTCAGCTTCTTCTGGGAGAGCTCACTCCCGAGGCGATCGAGCTGTGCCTTGCTGTGCAAGAGCAGGTCCGAGAGCGGGCAGGCGACGACGACCGTCAGCTCAAGCTGCGAGTGCAGCGCGCGGAGTATGAGGCGAACCTGTCGCGGTCACGCTACCTCCAGGTTGACCCGTCGAATCGGCTCGTAGCCGACTCACTGGAAGCGGACTGGAACGAGAAGCTCCGTGCGCTTCGGGTCGCGCAGGAGGATCGCAAGCAGGGGGCATCGAAGAGCCCTCGCAGGATCGAGACGGAGCAGCGCGCTGAGCTGCTGGGACTTCCCGATGGCTTTGCGGCACTCTGGGCCGATCCCTCCACGGCGCATCAGACGAAGAAGCGTCTGGTGCGGCTCTTGGTGGACGACGTCACGCTGGTTCGGGGCGAAGACATCCTCGTTCAGGTGCGACTGAAGGGCGGCGCGGAGCGGTCTTTCCGGCTCCCCGTGCCCCTGTGTGCGTTCGAACTTCGGCGGACGCCCGCCGAGGTCGTCCGTCTTGTCGACGAGCTCCTGGGAAGCCATACGCGACTGGGAGTCGTCGCGGAGCTGAGAGCACGCGGAGTACGCACCGGGGCCGGTGATGAATTCACGAGTGAGAGCGTCCAACATCTCATCCAGGCCTATGGACTGAAGCCGTATCGGGTTCGACTTGTCGATCAAGGCATGCTGTCGCGCGCCCAGGCGGCTGCGCGACTGGGCGTCTCGGTCAGCACCGCGCAGGACCTTCACCGGAGCGGTCAGCTCACCGGGATCGTCGCGGATGACAAGGGGACTTGGATGTACGATGCAGGCGATGTCGAGCGCCTGACCGAAGCTCGAAGCGAGGCGAAGAACGCACTGAAGGCATCAATCGTGAGAAGCAGGACATCGGCAGCAGTATGACTACAACTCCTTTTCGGAAGATGTTCTCAAGCGCCCGCGCTGCCGCGGGCGCAGGCACATGATCTCCGTGATCACAGATCTGGAGACAGCGCGGAAGGTGCTGGAGGGCGTGAGAGCGGCGGCGAGGAGGTCATCCGATTCGCTGGGTGGGAGAGACCCGTCGTCGCCAGGGCCGAGCCGTTCCCCACCGGCAGAGCCCGAGGTCCGAATACCGATGCCGTTACGGCAGGGGCGGCTGGACTTCGGGAAGTAGAAAGCTGCGGAAGAGCGGCGCGCGGGCGATCGTGCTCGATGAAACAACAACAGCCAGCGCCTTGGTAAGGGTGCTGGCTGCAGGTCGTGGTGAAGCGATCCAGCGGTGCCGTTCGGAGAGGGGGAAATCGGGGGAGTTGTGCTCACCGAAGAGCCCGATGGCTGCCCGGGCGCTCCCGCGTGGCCGGTGAGGATGGGGGTAGCGGTGAATCGGGCCCCAGGCTACGGTGACTGGCGTGTCGACACACCGCTTGGAGTTCCTATCCGTCAAATACAAGATCCGTTACCGCGTCACCAACTATCCGTACGCTGCCAGCTGCAGGCCAGGAACGATGCTACGGGCGATGGTTCGGCTCTGTGAGCCCGGCGTCTGAGGATCGTTGGCTGGAGCCGATATGGGAACTGGTGATTCCTGAGGCATAGCCGTGCTTCCTCGCGAGTGCGTTTGCGCACAATCTAGATGTGCGAGCGCATCCCGTCGGCCTGCGCCTGACGCTTGTAGGAAACCGGAACGGGATTTGCTCACCGCTCGGCTCACACTCCATCTTCCCTCGCTTCCCATGAGCATCGTCTGCCTCCCGTTGCTTCTCGCATCCGTCCAGTTCGCGCCCCTGAAGACCATCAGCACGCCCGTCCGGGACCTCACGGGTACCGTCGCAGGGGACTTCGACGGCGATGGTGATCTCGACCTCATCGTTCTCGATCGCGCCAACCAGGGCTCGGTATTGCTGGAGGCCACCTCGCCCGGGGCGTTCGCGCCCGCCATGCGTTTGGACCTTGGCGATGCGGTGATCGAAGGAGCGATCAGCGGCGAGCTGACAGGGGACGGGCTTCTCGATTTGGTGGTCGTGCCGCGCATGGGTACGGACGGCATGCTGCTCCTGGAGGGACGAGGGGACGGCACGTTCGAGCCGCCACGCTCGCTCGGAGCATTTCGGGCTTTCAACGGCGCGCCTCGACTCGTCGATCTGAATCAGGACGGACGCCTCGACATCCTTGCGTCCGGTCGAGGGTTGTTCGGGGGGGAGCTGACTCTCTATCAGAACCTGGGGGCGGGCGCATTTGCTCCGCCGCGGGAGCTTGTTCAGGGCTCTTCCAGCGACGCTCAAGCCCTCGACCTGGATGCCGACGGGGACCTCGACCTCCTGACAGCCTGGCCAGGGGCCGGTCTCCTGGTGTTCCTGAACGACGGCACGGGCCAGTTCCAGCTTGGCTCAGTCCTGACTCCGGACGCTTCCGTCGACCAGGTCGAACTCCTCGACCTCGACGGCGACGGCGACCTCGACGCCATCGCCAGCAAGAGATATCAGAGCGTCGTTTTCACCTTCGAGAACGTCGGCGGCGCCTTCGGTCCGCGGCAGGAATACCTACCGGGAACGAGCAGCACCGCCCGCCTCTCGATCGTCGACGTCGACCGCGACGGTCAGCGGGACGTGGTCGTCTTTAGCGCCGCGGCGGAGGCACCCGTCTGGCTCAGGAACGAGCCCGGGTTCGTGCTTGGTTCCGCCCGGGCCCTCGCCACGGCGGAACGTGGTCGCGTGGCCACGATGGAAGCGGCAGATCTGAACGGGGACGGGATCGCGGACTTCGTTCTGTCGACCCGTCAGGACGTCGTGAAGCTGCTCATGAGCGATGCATCCCTGGGCGCGATTCCCTACGGCGATGAAGCCAGCGTCCTGCTGGCGCAGGTGCCTGCGATGGAGGACGTCGCGTGGGTCGATCTCGATTCGGACGGGGACCTCGACCTTGTGGGAGCGTCGGATTCCGGGGAGCTGTACGTCTCGGAGGGCCGCGGCTTCGTCCGCTGGGACCTACCGCTGTCCCTCGGGATCACCGCGGGGCCGCACTTGGAAACGGCCGATCTCGACGGTGACGGCGACGTGGATCTCGTTTCGGTCGACGACATGGGCCGTGCCGTCCTGCTGGAGAATACAGGTCTTGGCACCCTGACGCCGCGCATGCTGACCTCCGGTGCGGTGTCGCTGGCGCCGCGTATCGAACTGGCAGACATGAACGGGGACGGCCTTCTCGATCTCGTCGGTATCGGCGATACTCTCGGCATCGTCGTGGTTTCGCAATCGGGCGTTGGCGGCGGCGTCTTCCTTCCGCCCGTGTTCGTGGCGACGCTGAGTCGTCCGGTGATCCGGACCATGGTGACGGACGTGGACCAGAACGGCGTGCCGGACATCTCGGCTGTTGCCCAAACACCGAGCGGCATGATTCCGCCACCGAGGCACCTCATCTGGCTGGAAGGTCTGGGAGCGGGAAGCTTCGCCGCACCGTCGCCGCTCATCGATGGACTGGTCGCTGCGGCGCGTCCAATTCCCTTCTCGCTCGACGGCCAGGGCTTCATCGACTTCGTGTGGACGAGCACCGCAGAGCGAGCAGGATTCAGCGCGGTCTCGAGTGCCCCTGGGGTCTATGCGGTCGCCGATGTAGGTATCGATCCCGGCGGGCTCGATGCACGATTCGGGATCGGTGACCTGCGAGGTGCGGGATTCGGCGACCTGGTGGTCAGCGGAGGTCCCGCCAATGGTGCCGCGGGCCAGACCCTGCGCCTGTATTGGCGCAACGGTCTCTTCTTTGACCTCTTCCAGGGCGTCCTCGCCGAAAGGCTCATCGACGTCCGGTCGATACGCTTCGCCGATCTCGACGGCGACGGTGACGAGGACATCCTGCTGGCCGCGGGCGGGCCTCAACTCTCCTGGATCGAGAACCTCCGCGTCGGCCCGCTGGGAACGCTGTATTGCGGGCCAGCAGCCCTCAACAGCGCTGGCAGCGCCGGCACGATCTCCGCGGTAGGCAGCGAATGGATCAGCCTGGGCGACGTGACTCTGCGCTCGTCCGATCTACCAACAGGCTCCACGGGGATCTTCCTGACGAGCCAAGCCCAGGGATTCGTCCCGATCGTCCCTGGCTCGGTGGGTAGCCTCTGCCTCGGGGGCGCTATCGGGCGCTTCCAGGGCCCGGGTCAAGTGCAGTCCGTATCGGCTGACGGTGTGATACAGCTCGAACTCGATCTGAGTTCCCTGCCGCAGCCAACCGGCGGGGTGCCTGCGCTCCCAGGCACGCTTTGGTTCTTCCAAGCCTGGTATCGCGATACATCCGGAGGTCAGCCGGTCTCGAACTTCACGGACGGGCTCGCCCTCGTGTTCAGGTAGCAAACCCCCTTTGACCTGCATCGTCGAGCTCGGCAGCCTTACGCGGCGGCTTCCTATCCCGTGGGTGTGATCGTTGCTCTGACCCATCGGCGCTTGCCCTCTCGGACTCGCACGCTCTGCTCATGGGCTTCGTATCCGGGGAGCCATAGGCGTACGGTGTGTTCGCCCACCGGTCCCGAGTCCACAGCTCGGAGTTTCGACCCAGCCGGCCCCCCCCTCGTCCGGGATCCACTGGGCGTTGTTGCATGAAGATTGACCGGTCATCCAGGGCCCCATCCCAACCAGGGTGAACGAACAACCTTCTCGGACGTCGGCCATCCGACTGAGCGCATTCGATTCAGTAGGTTACGCGCGACGACCGCCTCCGTTTTCTGCGAGCCTTGAGTGCGCGCGTAGACGGCCGCCGATGACAGTTTGCCGTGCGGCCCCGGGTCGTCACCTCCACGGGGCTCCCATTGTTCCGTCTGTGAGAGGGTAACCGAAGCGTGAGTCCCACCTTCCCAAGCGCCGCATCCCCGCCATGCTGGCGCGGATGAAGAACCACACTCTCCGACCACGCGCCCACTACGATGCCCCGTAGTGTCCCACCGGCCAGCTCACGCTGCGGCGGGCGGCAGATGGCGCAATCTGCCGCCCACCTCGTCGATCGAGTCTTCCCGGACGTCCCGGTTCGCCAGTGGGTTCTGTCGATGCCAAAGCCTCTTCGGCTGGCGCTAGCGATGGACGCGAACCTCTGCCGCGATGTGACGCGCGCTCATCTACGTGCCGTCTCGGCGTCGTACGTGCGTCGGGCCAAGGCAGCGCTCGCACTCGAGCACCAGGAGCCGCTCCCCGAGGGTGTGACTCCGACGGCCACCAGTGACTCCGTTCAATTCCACCCCGGAGCGGTGAACGCGACGCAGAGATTCGGGTCAGCGCTCGAAGCCAATGTCCACTACCACTCCCTCTACCTGGACGGCGTCTATGTGACGCGCGGCGCGTTCGATCGCCCCGAGTTCTTGCCTGCCGGCCCTCTCAAATCCGACGAAGTCCAGCGCGTTCATCGCGACGTGATCGCTCGGATCCGGCGCGTGCTGGAGAGGTACGATCTGAACCCGATCGCCCTGGGGCTGACGCCACGCGCCGGTGACAAAGAGGCCGCTGAGTTTGCTAACTCAGTGGAGCATGAACAGCCGCTCCTGGACTTCGGCGATGCGCGTGACGGTTCGTTCTTTGGGATTAAATGTTCACTTCCACTCCCTCTACCTGGACGGTGTGTACGTCACGCGCAGCGCTTTCGAGTCTCCCGTCTTTCTGCCCGCAGATCCTCTCACGTCGGCGGAGGTCGAGCGTGTGCACGGCGACGCGATCGCGCGCATCCGTCGTGTGCTGAAGCGCTTCTCCCTCGACCCGATCGCACTCGGTATGCCCCTACGCAAAGGCGACGACCGCCCTTGGGAGTACGCGGACGCGGGCGCTGATGAGCAGCCGCTTCTCGATTTTGGCGACGCGCGTGAGAATGCGTTCTTTCCGGCCCTGAAGGCTGCCTCGGTGAAGTCGCTGGTGCCTTTCGGTGCTGGTGCTGGGCAGCCGCTGAAGCGCCTAATCGACCCTGATCTCGGCCTTGCGTTCCAGTCGTCGGGTTGGGGGAGTCAGTACGTGCCGCCTCCACTGGTGGTGAACGCTGACGGGTTCTCGTTGCGTGCGCTGATCCGGAAGGGTCAGCGGGCGCAACTGGAGAAGCTCTGCCGCTACGTGACAAGACCCGCCATCAGTCTGGAACGCTTCGATGTCCGTCCCGATGGGATGGTCTCGTGGCTGCTGCGCAAGGCCTGGCGTGATGGGACCAAGGGCTTCGTCATGACGCCGTACCAGTTCATGGCTCGACTGGCAGCGCTCGCGCCGCATCCGCGCGAGCATCAGCTGACGTATCAGGGAGTGCTGGCCCCGGCCTCATCATTGCGTGATCTGGTGGTGCCGCGTCCCGTGGTTCGGAAGGAGCCGAAGGATGTGGACGTCGCCGATGAAGACGGCTCGAAGAGTGCGGAGGAGCGGTCGAAGGACCAGAGATACATCCGCTGGGCAGATCTTCTGAAGCGGGTGTTTTCGGAAGATGTTCTCAAGCGCCCGCGCTGCCGCGGGCGCAGGCACATGATCTCCGTGATCACAGATCCGGAGACAGCGCGGAAGGTGCTGGAGGGGGGTGAGAGCGGCGGCGAGGAGGTCATCCGATTCGCTGGGTGGGAGAGACCCGTCGTCGCCAGGGCCGAGCCGTTCCCCACCGGCAGAGCCCGAGGTCCGAATACCGATGCCGCCACGGCAGGGGCGGTTGGACTTCGGGAAGTAGGGCGCTGCGGAAGAGCGGCGCGCGGGCCATCGGGCTCGGCGATATGAGATCAGCCAGCACTCTTGGGAAGGGTGCTGGCTGCAGGTCGTGGTGAAGCGATCCAGCGGTGCCGTTCGGAGAGGGGGAAATCGGGGGAGTTCCGCTCACCGAAGAGCCCGATGGCTGCCCGGGCGCTCCCGCGTGGCCGGTGAGGATGGGGGTAGCGGTGAATCGGGCCCCAGGCTACGGTGACTGGCGTGTCGACACACCGCTTGGAGTTCCTATCCGTCAGGTCGTGGTGAAGCGATCCAGCGGTGCCGTTCGGAGAGGGGGAAATCGGGGGAGTTCCGCTCACCGAAGAGCCCGATGGCTGCCCGGGCGCTCCCGCGTGGCCGGTGAGGATGGGGGTAGCGGTGAATCGGGCCCCAGGCTACGGTGACTGGCGTGTCGACACACCGCTTGGAGTTCCTATCCGTTTTCAGGCTCGGGAAGAATGGGCCCTCACGCGCGTCGCCGAAGTCGAGCAGGGGTTGCTCGTAGTTGCCGTCAGTGGGGAGCCCACTCCCGCAGCGCGGATCGCAGATCAGACTGAGATGGTCTCAGATCGAGGCATGGAGCCGCTTTGGCGAGCCAGGGTGGGCTCGCTTAGGCGAACTGGCACTGGTACCGCTTAGGCGAGCTGGGGGCTCGGGGTTGTGGCAAGGGTGGGACCGCTTAGCCGAACTGCGAGTGGGTTTGATACCCCGAGCCATGACAGCCCACGCGTTCGGAACGACGCACATCACGCCGGAATTCAGCCCCACCCGCGCGGCTCGTTCGGCTCGTTCGGCTCGTTCGGCTCGTTCGGCTCGTTCGGCTCGTTCGGCTCGTTCGGCTCGCGAATATGGTGGGGTCAGTCCACTGCCGCCGAAAGCTCCCTAAATCCGGCTAGATAGTTGGCGATAAAGGACTCCATCCTGCGTCGCTCAAGCAAGACGGTCTTACCGAGGGCGACAGACTCGAGCGGAAACGCGACCCACACTTGGCACATGTCGCTGCTACCACCAATCAACTCATCGAGCGACACACCTGGAACGCTGACCTGCAGTTCGACGTCACCAAAGCCGAAACGGCCGTACCAGACCCGCGCCCCTAACTCGCCCGCAGCCTCAGACGTATCCCCGTTCGACCACCTAATGTCAGGGATCTTAACACCTGGCAATAAGGAATCAAATGGGCCACCGTCCCTCGCCCAATCGATCACGTCTAAGACCTGAGTCGTCATTTTTGAATCCGCGCCTGCGAGACGTTGGACACTCCAAGTGAGTGGATCAAGGAACAGGCTCGAACGAGGTGCCTTGAGAAGAGCTCTCGCCTCCCGTTCCGGCACGAGACGCACAACCTCATTCAGCAGGTCAATACGCCTCTTGAAATCAACAGGAAAGGAACCCGCGCCGACTTCCGTGAGCGCTTCACTTATTGCTTGACAACGCTCTTGGTCCAACTCGGATCGCACCGCCGAATGGGGTTCCAATGGCAACAAGAAACGAACCAATGCCTCATCGTATAGCTTTCCGACAAGTGAACCCAGGACCGTCAATGACGAGGTCGCCCGAATCACCCAAGGGAGCTGCACATGGGTACCAGCTGCACGAATAAGCTTCACACCAAGCGGATCCAGATCATTGACTGAGAGAGACGCCAACGTAAATCGCTGCACGAACTCAGGATCACCGCGCACTATACGCTCAGCAAGCAATTGGCTCGACTCGTCTTCTGCACTGAGCACGACAGCGAGAATCTCCGTGCCCCGATCAGATGCGTTGGCGCACGCAGCGCCTAAAGAAGTAAACATTTCCAATCTAGAATACCACCAAAAATCAATGAAGACGACAAGGCCAACGACAACATCATCGCGGAACTGGCATAGCCTTCGGCCAGCAAATCGCTCGTCCACCAACGACCGACGACAGAACCGTCGAGTCGCATGAGTAAAAGAGCCGCGACAACAGCTTATCCCGCGAAATGATCTCAGCTTAGCGAGAGTTCCCCAAAGTACGAAAACTCCCGCTGGACGCGAAATGCCGCGCCACCCAAGCACACTCTGGATGGCCAGCACGACCCCACCACTGACGGCAACTACGAGCAACCCCTGCTCGACTTCGGCGACGCGCGTGAGGGCCCATTCCCAGGCTACGGTGACTGGCGTGTCGACACACCGCTTGGAGTTCCTATCCGTGTAGCACGCTGACGAAAGGCCGCCATTCTTGGCGGTACTGGACCCGACCCAAAGCTGCCACGGGCGCTGCCTTCCGGCGGCAATGCGGCGGACTTCGCGCTATCGGAGTAGAGTCCGAGGAACTGAATGGCCGGCTCGTGCAGGCGTATCCTCTGAACATGAGACTTCCCGCCTCCACCCATCGCTTCTACCAGGCCCACTGGGTCCTGAGACCCGTCGTGCTGGCCGTGCTCGTCTATGGCACGCTGCTGCGCTTTGCGAGCCTTTACTTCCTGGCGACTCTGCGCTTTCCCGAGGTGGGCGGCGACCCTGACTACGGTTCTGGGTGGGACCGTCTTGGCTCCGGGCTGACGATTCTGAATCTCTTATTGGCCGGCTTACTGGCCCGCGAACTGCATCTTTCCCGGAGGCGCGACGCGACTCTGCGGCGCGCTCACTTCGCCGGAGCGCTTCTGGGGCTCGTCTATCTCGGGTCGCTCCAGTGGCTCATCTTCCGGGCCCCGGATGTTTTCACGGCGCTGCTGCCGGCGACGCATCGGTAGCCGTCGTGGTCTCTTCGCCCGGTCCTCTCACGCTACTTCTTCTGCAGCTGCACCGAGGCTGCGCGGTCGCCCTCATGGATCGTCAGCTCGGCCTCGTAACTTCCACGGCAAGCCTCGACGATCCAGTCTCCGGGAGAAAGGCCATAGATCACAAAGGCGCCACTCTCTTCGGCAAAACCACTGAGGACTCCACCGCCCGAGGTAACGTGGCGCTTGCGCGCGCCGACGGTGCGCTGGACCTCGCCCATCGACGGACCTGCAACGCCAGTTGGAAGCTGGCCGCGCAGAGTGATACCAGGAAGCGTGTAGTCGACCGTCGTGACCTCGCCCGGCCGCAGCAGGAGAGGCGCGGTCTCCGTGACATGGATGCGCTTGCTGTGGTTGGGTGACGTGATCTGAACCTCGTAGACTCCTGATCGGATGTGGAACTCGAAGGTTCCGTCCAGTCCATAGGTCGTTCTCTGCTCCAGGCTTTCCAAGGGAGGAGCCTCGGTCCCTTCCATCTGCGGTTCGTTCCGCGTCTTGACCCAGATCTCGGCGCGGCGGAACAGGAAATCAGTGGACTGGACTACCTCGCCGTCGGCGTCGACCACACGGCCACGCAGGATCGATCCACCGTTCTCGAGGGCGGGCGGAAAGTCAACCTGTCGCGCTTCGCCGTGCTCGAGGTGGAGCTTGACGAAGCGGCGTGGGATCTGCCGGGCAGACTCCGTCACGTCGTTCCAGACGCCTGGCATCAGCCACAGATCTTGCTGCCCGGCGGTGAGCTCTTCGAATCGGTAGCGCCCTTGATCGTCCGTTTCAGCATGCTGGCCGGACAGTGTGAGGTACGCGTCAGGGATCGGTTGACGGCCCGCCGACGGATCCACCACGGAGCCGAACACGACCGCGGTTCCGAAGTGGAAGACAAGGGACGTCCCCTTGTTTCTCTCCAGCCGAGCGGAACCGGACCGCTTCGTTCCCTTGGGGGTCACGACCTCGACGTGCCAGCTGTCTATCTCGAGTTCCTCGAATCGCACGGGCTCGAAGGGCCGGCCAGGCACCGCCTCCGGGACCGTGCGCTCCGTCCGGAGCGCATCGTCGGGAATTCTGGGAGGCGCCCACCCGGAGTACATCTTGCGGCCCCGGACCAGCGTGATCTTGGCACCTGCGATCGGGTGGTCGTCTTCGTCCACGATCCACACGTCGAGGGTTCCAGCCGGCGGCGGTGGAAGGTCTTCGAGCCGGAGCCTCTCGGTCGGCGCGGGACCCGGCTCCGTAAGAGGCTCGGGAAGCGAGTCGCGCGCGACGACTGGCCCGGAGACATCGGCCAGCGGTGTGGGGGCAGGGAGGTCAGCGTTCTCAGCCGTGATTCTAGACGGCAAAACGGGCTCCGGTCGGGGGAGGTTCCACCAGGCTGCGCCGATGGTGAGAGCCGCGAGCGCTGCGCCTGCTCCGAGGAGGACTTTGACATTCATGAGTGCAAGCCAGGGAAGTAGGGAAAGGCCGCTGGAGGCGGTGGTGACCGCGGAGGTCGCGGCGAGGGAAGTCGCTGGCCTTTCGCTCCAGCTGATGAGCGCGAGCGCGGCCCAAGAGGTGTCCGTGCCGTGGGACCTGTCGTGGCGACTCAGCTCCTCCCGGAGCTTCTCGCGCCCGCGCCGAAGACGCGTTTCCACGGTGCGAGGGGAGACCCCCAGGGAGCCAGCGATCTCCGCCACGCCGCGGCCATCGAAGTAGCGCGCGAGGATGGCCGAGCGGTACGGCTCGTCGAGTTGCTCCACGGCGGACACCACGCGTTTCGTGAGGCCGAGCCGCTCGTCGGCGTCGCCGGGACCGAGCGCGATCGGCGGGCGGGCCAGGGCGTGGTCGCGCTCCCGATTTGCCCGGTGCCGATCCTTACGCCAGCCCGCGCGCGCCTCGTTGTGCAGGATCCCGCGCAGCCAGCCGCGGACGCCGCCGCTCATCCTGGCGGCGTGCAGGGCGTTCTGCCGCTTCAGCGCGACCAGCGCCGTCCGCTGGACCAGGTCGTCCGCGGCCGCCTCGTCCCGCGCCAGGCGCACGGCCAAGCGGCGGATCCAGTCGAGGTGCTCGAGCCAGGATTCGGCCGGGTCGTCGTCGCCTGGGCGATGGGCTGGAGGGGAGAGGGTCACGGCGAGGGGGAGAGCCAGAGGTGCGGGTCGGTGGAGGTCCGCACAGGAGTGTCCATGATCTGCCTGGACCCTTCAGAAATCCGGGCGCGATCTGTCTGACGGAAGTCACCCGGGAGGCTTCATGCGTTTCCCATAGGATGTCGGCCCGCGCCCGCCCGCGGCGACCCACCCCATGGAAGACCTCGTCGAACTCGACCAGCCCGTCGGCCGTCAGCCCGTGCGCGCCTTCGTCGCGGCCGTGTTCCTGGCGGTCCTCGTCTGCACGGGCGCGGCCGAGGTGCTCTTCGCGCCCGAGCCCCTGCAGCTCGTGGGCCAGGAGCGCCGGGATCAGGTGGCGGCCGAGTCCGGCCTGGAGCTGTGGGACGGCTCGCTGGCCCGGGCCATCGAGACTGATTTTCGCCTGCGCGGCCGCGTCCGTCGATGGCTCGCGCCGTACTGGGCCGCGGCCATGCTGAAGCTCGGCGATACGCTGAAGTCGCTGATTCCGTTGGGAGAGGCCGCAGGCCGCCCGCTGAAGCGCCTCATCGACCCTGATCTCGGCCTTGCGTTCCAGTCGTCGGGTTGGGGGAGTCAGTACGTGCCGTCTCCACTGGTGGTGAACGCTGACGGGTTCTCGTTGCATGCGGCGACGCTGATCCGGAAGGGGCAGCGGGCGCAGCTGGAGAAGCTCTGCCGCTATGTGACGAGGCCCGCTATCAGTCTGGAACGCTTCGATGTCCGTCCCGATGGGATGGTCTCGTGGCTGCTGCGCAAGGCCTGGCGTGATGGGACCAAAGGCTTCGTCATGACGCCGTACCAGTTCATGGCTCGACTGGCGGCGCTCGCGCCGCATCCGCGCGAGCATCAGCTGACGTATCAGGGAGTGCTGGCCCCGGCCTCATCATTGCGTGATCTGGTGGTGCCGCGTCCGGTGGTTCGGAAGGAGCCGAAGGAGGTGGACGTCGCCGATGAAGACGCCGCGAAGAGTGCGGGGGAGCCGTCGAAGGACCAGAGATACATCTGCTGGGCAGATCTCTTGAAGCGGGTGTTTTCGGAAGATGTTCTCAGCTGCCCGCGCTGCCGCGGGCGCAGGCACATGATCTCCGTGATCACAGATCCGGAGACAGCGCGGAAGGTGCTGGAGGGGGTGAGAGCGGCGGCGAGGAGGTCATCCGATTCGCTGGGTGGGAGAGACCCGTCGTCGCCAGGGCCGAGCCGTTCCCCACCGGCAGAGCCCGAGGTCCGAATACCGATGCCGCCACGGCAGGCGCGGTTGGACTTCGGGAAGTAGGACGCTGCGGAAGAGCGGCGCGCGGGCTATCGGGCTCGGCGATATGGGATCAGCCAGCACTCTTGGGGAGGGTGCTGGCTGCAGGTCGTGGTGAAGCGATCCAGCGGTGCCGTTCGGAGAGGGGGAAATCGGGGGAGTTCCGCTCACCGAAGAGCCCGATGGCTGCCCGGGCGCTCCCGCGTGGCCGGTGAGGATGGGGGTAGCGGTGAATCGGGCCCCAGGCTACGGTGACTGGCGTGTCGACACACCGCTTGGAGTTCCTATCCGTTCGGCGCTGCACCTGTCATGGGCGGCCTCCAGTGCGTCGTGCAGATCGAGCGTACGGAAGCGCGCCAGATGATCGGCCGTGAAGTGAAGGGTCTCGCGCAGCGCGCTCGACGGCTCGTAGGTATTGCGGCCGCCGCAGAAGGGGCACGCGACGTAGTGTGCGCGGAAGAGGTTCTCGGTGACCTCGACGTCCGCCGAGCAGAGCGTGCAGCGGAACGAGGTTCGCGCCCCGCCCATCGTGCGCGCGTGCAGCCGCTCGGCCACACGCCCGCAGAGCACGGTCTCCCAGCGGGTCACAAGGGTAGAGGATGCGTCGCTCAGCGTGGAGCCCTTCCGACTCTCCGCGAGCTCGTCCCAGTGCACTTTTTCCGGGTCCGCGGCGCGGAGCTTCGGGCGGACCTGGTCATGCCAGGTCTCGTGGATGCGACCCGTGAGGTTTTGAACCTGCCTCTTGACCGCCGCGGTCCCGTTGAGGAACGGGACGACGCCGCCGTCCTTCGCGAGTGCGAGCTCCTGGAGAGCAGGCTCCGCGTCCTCCAGGGTCTCCTGCAACGTGGCCTCGATCTTCGCGAGGAACGCTTCCCAGCGGGCGACCAGCGCCGCCGCTTCCATGGCCCGAGATCCCATGGCTCAAGAGTCGGTGGTACTGACTCCGGGGTCAATGCCGGGGTCCACGTCCTCTGTCATGAACCTGTCACCGCAATACGCGCACACCCGCAGATCCGTGCCCTTGGGCCTGCCCGCTCCGCACCTCGGGCACTTGCGCGCGGCCATCGAGGCCTGCTCCAGGTTCGGTCGCGCCGTCGTCGCCTTGGAGGTTCCGATGATGCCGCCAAGGAGTCCACGGCGCCGCGCGGCGCCCTCGCTTCCATGTCCGTTCTGCTCGTTCGTTTCACCCATTCTGCTTGCCGCTTCCCGCGGGCTACTTCGGCATCTCCTCTGCAGAACCGTAGCGGAACCAAGGCTGGCGGGAATGAAATCTCACCGCGAGTTATCGACCTGCGGCGTGATCCCATTCCCGCCATTTTGGTTGCGGTACGGTACTGCGCCAAGAGCTGACTCGCTCCTGATGGGCCAAGTTCGATGTAGGCCGTACTGCGGGGGCTCCGCTCGGCGAAGTGGCCGCGTGGGCGCTGCGGTGTGGCATGTCCCGGGAGGGAGATGGCGAGAAATCGGGCCTCTAGGTACGGTGTGAGCGGCGTTGACACCCCGCTTGGACTTTCCATCCATCACTTTCTCCTTCGCCTCTCCCGCTCGCCATGAATGTACTCGCAGGTTCTAGAACGTCACTGCTCGCCGCCGCGCTCACTTGCGCCGCATTCAGTCAAGACTTCGGCCCACAGTCGCTGACGCTCGACGCTTTTCCCAGTGGATTCAGCAGTGCGCTTGCCGACTTCGACGGTGATGGAGACCAGGATATCGTGGCCGTGGGGACGGCGCGCGCGACGGCGGTTTGGTTGGAGAACGTCGGCGGCGGACGCTACCTGGGTCAGCGGGAGCTGGGTCCCGACGCCGTGCGTTCGGAGAAGTACGACGTCAAGGCGGTTGATCTGGACGGCGATGGTGACCCCGACGTGCTCTTCAGCGGCCGTGCCCCGCAGAAGGTGGGCTGGTACGAGAACCTTGGGTCAGGTCAGTTCGCAGAACCGCGCGCGATCTCACAGGCGGGGGGTCAGCTCAACGACGTCCAGGCGATCGATGTGGACAGCGACGGATTCCTGGACCCCGTCGTCAACGTCCAGGGCACCCTCGTCTGGTTCCCGAACCTCGGTGGCGGGAACTTTGCGGCCCAAGAGGCGATTGTCCCATCCCCTGGTGCCTCGACCGGTTTCGATGGCGTTGACCTGGACCAAGACGGGGACCAGGACATTGTCTTCACAAACGCCAACCAGAATCAGATCAAGTGGATCGAGCAGACGAGTCCTGGAGTCTGGGCGTCTCCGGCGTTGCTAAGCACAAGCATCAGCAGTCCTTCGCGGCCGCAGGTCGTCGACGTGGATGGAGATGGCCTGCTCGATCTCGTGGCGGTCAATGAGTCGGCGGACGTGGTCGTATGGCTACAGGGCCTGGGCGCTCTCATGTTCAGTACGCCACAACTGGTGTTCGCCCCGTCTCATGGGACGGTCGCCGAATACCGCATGGGGGACTTCGACGGCGACGGAAGTGTCGATGTCGTTGGGCTGGGGTCTGACACTGAGGCGTACCAATGGTCACGGAACCTCGGTGGAGACTTCTCACAGCCCCAGGGGATCGGCGAGGAGACTCTCATGCGGGAACTCAAGATCGTTGACCTCGACGGGGATGGAGACCTGGACATCCTCGCGACCGAAGAAGCTCGGCTGCTTGCGTTTCGCTGGGAGGCGGGGGGCTTCGACGCGGCTACTCAGCTTGGCGTGGCCACGAATCTCGCCCCGATCTTCGAGACGCCGGATCTGGATGGAGACGGCCTGGCCGACCTCGTGATGGCGGGGGAGCTGGGTGACAGGAATTACACGTGGTACCGCAACAGCGGCGGCGGAACATGGTCGACGCCCGGAGAGTCGTTTTCGATGCGAGAGCCGCAGCAGGTCAAGGGGGTCGACATCGATGCGGATGGCGATCTGGATCTGGTGGCGTCGGGGGGCTCCTATGACGCGGCCCGAGCGTGGGTGCATTGGGTCGAGAACCTGGGCGGTGGAATGCTCGGTGCCCCGCGCACGCTTCATTCGGATCTTGCGGACAGCGGCGCCACGTTCGAGCTGGGTGACTTCGATGGCGACGGCGACTGGGACCTGCTCTGGAGCCATGAGAAGTTCATTGGGTCCCTCACCACGCGCTTCGAGTGGATCGAACAGACGGCCCCCGGGGTCTTCGCTCCTGGGCCCGTGCTACCGGACAACTTGCTGCAGAACTCGTTCCGCCTCGGTCAGGTCAACGGCGATGCGTTCGCCGACGCGTTCCAGATTCGGTTCCAAACGGGACAGAACCGACTCACGTGGCGCGCCGGCGATGGGGGCGGCCAGCTCGGACCGGAGATGATCATTCGTGACGCCGCCTCGCCACGCATTGCGGAGGCTCGGGTGGCGGACATGGATGGCGACGGGCACGACGACGTCGTGGTCTTCGGCGACAACGGCGTGGACCTGCACTTGTGGCAGCCGACACTTTCGGCGTTCGGACCTTCGACTTCGATCGACTCGGTGGGCGCTTGGCTGATCGGGGGTGTCCTTCGTGACGTCAACCGTGACGGCCGGATCGACGTGTTCATTTCGTCCACCGGTGTGGCGGCACGCTGGAGCGAGAATCTGGGTGGTGGGTTGTTCGGTCCCGTGCAGCCCTTGCCTGAGGTGGATCCGGGCTCGAGGGTACTCGCTCTCGGCGACGTCGATGGCGACCTCGATCTGGACGTACTCAAGCTGACGTCCATCGAAGGGCTGGCCTGGAATACGAACCTGGCCAGGTTCGGGGAAGGCTACTGCGGTCCCGCGGCACTCAATTCCTCTGGGGCGTACGGCGCTATGTCGGCGGCGGGATCGAAGGTCATCGCGGACAACGACGTGGTGCTGGTGGCCGAGCGCCTTCCAGCGCTCACGTTTGGGTTCTTCCTTGTGGCACCCGGCGACGGCTTCGTGGTCGCAGCGGGCGGGTCCCAGGGGAACCTGTGCCTCGGTGGTAGAATCGGGCGCTTGAACCGCGGCCCGGCCGAGATCTTCCGTACGAACACATCTGGTGAGGCATCACGCACACTGAACGTGCTGGACGTGCCGACGCCGACGGGCTCGGAAGCCCTTCTTCCAGGTGACACGCGCTACTTCCAAGCGTGGTTCCGCGATGCCCAACCGACCGTCACATCGAACTTTACCGCGGGACTGCGGATCCAATTCGAGTGACCAGAACGGGTGCGGTATGGGCATCGCGCAGTGGCGCTGGTCGAGGAAGTCCTGCCTCGTCCAATGGTTCGGGCTAACTCCTCCGGCCCGCCGACTTCCAGGTCGTGAACGCCGAAAGGACCGTGTCGAACGTCGCGAGTAGGGCCAGCGCCATCGTCACGTAGCCGAGCGCCGTCTTCCACCAGGTGCCCTTCAGCTGCCCCACGTGATGGCGGAACGGCAGGTTCGGGGCGGGCGCCATGAGAAACAGCGCGATCACGAGCCCCGGGATCAGAACCATCAGGCTGAATTGCAGGCCGGCGCGACGCCATCTCACGCTGCTCGACAGGCCGATGCCCGACGTCATCTTCGCCATCCCGAAACACATGGCGGCCAGCCCGCCGACGTACAGGGCGAACCTCCCCATCTGGAAGCCCCGCTGGGCCGACCAGCCAGGATCGATCGCGTCGATGAGAAGCCCCGTCCCCAAGGCGAACGCCGGGACCCAGAAGAGCGCGATCGGTGCGGACTTCGACGCGGCCGCCGCCTGGCCGATGCCCCAGCCGGCCACCGCGAGCAGCAAGGCCGCTGCGATGTCGTGGAGCACATCGATGTCGTTCCATTGCAGATCGACCGCGTCGAAAATGAGGCCGGCGATCAGGGCGGCGAGGCCGATGCGAAAGCGCGACAGGTGCTGGGGCTGGAGTTCGTCCATGGCACGGCGCAGGGTAGCGCTTCAGAAGTTCGCCGCGCGGGGAATTCACGTGGGGCGGGGACGTAGGCTGGGGTCCATGCCCACTTCCCTGTCTGATCGGATCCGCCTGGGTGTAGCCTGGGCGCTCGTCCTCCTACCCCAAGGCTGCCAGTCCGTTCAGCGGGACGATCCGCGCATCCTGCGCGCTGAAGCCTCCACTCGGGCCGAGGCCTGGGTCGATGCCGCTTCGCTCTGGGGCGACATCTATCGGGACTCCAGCGGTGAGGATCGCCGCGCCGGGCTCGAGTCCGTCCGGGCGCTCGCGGCCTCGGGGCGCCCGGGCGTGGCCCGTTCGCGTCTCCTCGAGATGGAAGGGCATTGGCCCGAGGACGCGGAGATCCTGGAGCTACTCGGGGAGGCCCACGAGCAGGTAGGCGACGAGGAGGCCGCGCGCGACGCGTACCTGCACGCGTTGCGAATCGAACCCGGCAGGCCGTACGCGCTCGCCCGATCGGGACTCCTCGCCGGCGACCTCGCAGGAGCTTCGGACGAGGCCTTCGGTCCGGCCGGGTCGCTCGCGATGCTGCGCGCCGCGGGAACGCTCGCGTCCGTGGATGCGGAGTCGCTCTACCGGCTGGGGCTACGCGGAGCCGCCGCGGGCCGCTTCGATGAGGCCTTCGACGCGTTCCGTACGGCGATCGCCTCGGGAGAGCTCTCCACGCATGAGCGCATCGAGGCCGCAGCCGCCCTGGCTCCGGATCCGAGGACGATTCCGTGGCTGACGGCGGTCGTTCGCGAAGACCCGCTCCACACGCGCGCGCTCACGCTCCTGGGGAAGGCCCAGTTGAGCGCTGGCTACCAGGCGCGTGCGGTCGAGACGCTCGAGCTGCGGCGACCCTGGTCCAGAGGGGCCAGCGGGGCCAGCGGGGCCAGCTGGAGAAGCTGTGCCGCTACGTGACGCGGCCCGCCATCTGTCTGAAGCGTCTGGAGGTTCGCAGTGACGGGAAGGTCTCCTGGTCGCTACGCAAGCCTTGGCGAGACGGCACCAAGGCGTTCCTCATGACGCCGTACCAGTTCATCGCTCGTCTGGCGGCGCTCGTGCCGCATCCACGTGAGCATCAGCTGACGTACCAGGGCGTGCTGGCGCCCGCGTCTGCACTCCGCGACGAGGTCGTGCCGCGTCCAGTGGTTCGGAAGGAGCCGAAGGACGCAGAGGCGACCGCTCCAGATGCCTCGAAGGGGTCGGCAGAGGCGCCGAAGGCCCAGCGATATATTCGTTGGGCTGATCTGCTCAAGAGGGTGTTTTCAGAAGACGTTCTCCGCTGCCCACGCTGCCGTGGGCGTCGGCACATGATCTCTGTGATCACGGATCCAGAGACGGTGCGGAGGGTCTTGGAGGGGGTGAGGAAGACCGCGACGAGCCAGGCCGTGTTGGCGGGTGGGGGGGATGGATCCTCGTCAGAGGAGGGTCGCTCGTCACCGGCAGAAGCTGAAGTCCGAATACCCATGCCGCCTCGACAGGGGCGGCTGGATTTCGGGAAGTAGAGCGCCGCAGCAAAGCGGCGCGCGGGCCGCCGGGCTCGGTGAGATGAACACAGCCAGCAACCTTGCGGAGGGTGCTGGCGTCGAGTCGTGGTGAAGCGGACCGGTGGTGCCGTTCGTAGAGGGGGAAATCGGGCGAGTTCGGCTCAGCGAAGAGCCCGATGGCCGCTCGGGCGCTGCGGTGTGCCCTGTGCGGGACGGGGTGGTGCAGAATCGGGCTTCAGGCTAGGGTGACGGCTGTGGCGAAACCCCGCTTGGAATACCTATCCGTTGTGTATCTCCCTGCTGCCCATCTCTTCCTTGCGTAGGATGACGTGCATGCTGCTCGCCCTCGAAGACCCCCTCTGGTCTCGCCTCTACAGCGCCTACGGTCTCATCGATGTGGCCAGGATCCTGAGTGACCTGCGTGACCGGTGGTCGGTTGACGCGCTCAAGGACCTTTACTGGGAAACGCTCTTCCATCAGGAATCCCTCTATCCGGCCACCTACGCGGCCTTGCCGTGGCTGCTCGAGCTCCAGCCGGAGAACGGGTGCCTGGAGTCGGCCCTCTTCTTCTCCGCCGTCCTCGAATCGTCGGCGCCAGGATTCGCGACTCTCACTTCGAAGGAGAAGCAGAGTTCGGAGTTCGACGGCCTCTCCACGGCTGTGGAGGATCATCAGCACGACTGGCTCCCGCCGCCTCGGCAGCTGACGCGAGCGGACATGCACATTCTCGAAGCGCTGGAGGAGTGGTTTGCCCAAGCTCGCGTCACCATGGCAGAGATCTGTGTGCGCGAAGCGGAGCGTGCGCCCAGGAAGGCAGTCCCGCACCTTCTGCGCGGTCCCGTTTGCCTACTGAAGGATTCGACCCTCAGCCTCCCGTCCGACTCGAGCTGGCCGGATCGACTTCGAAGATTGCAGGCTCGACCGCGCCGCGAGAAAGACGCAGAGGGACAGTTAACTCTGTTCGCCGACTGAACTCCGCTCCTTTGCCCTGGTTCGCCGGCCTCCGAAAGGCCAGAGACCATCGATCCCGGATCTTCAGCTCGACCCGCGACACGGCCTGGCCTTCCTCCTCCGACACGAAAGCCGGCTCCGCGAGGACGATCGCTGCGATCGAGGATGCTACGAGCCCGGCAACAGAGCCAGCCTTCCGAAGCGTGCGACGTCTGGAGGAATGGGACGGATAGGACTTCCAAGCGCGGTGGCGATCTGGCGCAGGGCTTTGTCCGGCATGTGGGGAGAGGTTCTTGCACCCAGGGTATGCCGCCACCGCGTGAGCCTTCTGGTCGCTCGTGAACGTCCTTCGTTGCTTCTTGGCCATCTCAGTATCCTTGCGCATCTTGCGCTGTTGAGGTGTCCTGAAAACCCAGGGAAGGTCAGTTCCCGACGCCGGAGAGGAGAGATGGTAGGGGTAGCGGAGCCAGGGGCCGAGCTCACTGGGAGGCCACGTACACGTTCGGGAGCACCGGGAGGCGTGTCCACATCGAGATCGACGCGGCGTTCGATTTCGAGGATGGGAAGATCGTTCGGCATGTGGACTCTGCAACTTCTGGCGATGGAGTCGGATGGCCCTCGGGGCGAAGAGGGCTCTGTTGGGTTGGACGCCCTACTTCAGGAACAAAGTGCGAGCGACGGCCGCGCGGCAGCTCGCGAAGGTCAAGTGAGATGGCGTTGACACGCTACCGTCACAGGCACCTCGCCCTCGAAGTGCGGTACTGGGATGCGTATGTCTCAGAATGAGCGAGGGAGGGGTATCTGACCCCGAGGCTTCCCGGCAGGCTCTTTCCTTGAGAGCATCGGATGCATGGCCAGGCTCATCAGAATCTTTGGATTCGCCGCTCTCGCACTCGCAGTGCCTTCGTCCGCCCAAACGTACACCGAGATCATTCGTGAAGGGGATCCGCTTCCCGGCGGTACCGGTGAGATCATCACGCGTATCGACAATGTCGACATCAACAGCAGCGGCGACTGGCTGGTCCAGGTGGATACCGACGCCGCCGTGACTGACGACTTCGTAGTTCTTCGCAACGGCGTGATCGCTTGGCGTGAAGGCTCATCGATTGGCTTCACCCCGCCCGTCGGCAAGGAAGCCAGCTATTTCATTGATGCAGTGGACATTAACGACGCTGGCGACTTCATGTTCATTTCGCCCGTGCGAGACGTCGGCTCAAACTTCACGGACGGCTACGTGCTCGTTCGGAACGGCGTCACGCTCATTGAAACCGATGTGACACCTTGCAATGCCCCCGGTCTTCCGATGGGTGCGATCTACACCCGGATCTTCGAAGCATGGCAGAACAACAACGGCCAGATCCTCGTCGGGGGCCGTGTCGACATCGGTGGCGGCGTTGAGAAAAATATCCTGCTCCGCATCGAGGTCGATGCAATGGGCAACATCGTCGGCGAGCTCAAGCTCGCCATTCAGGGCGAGACTCTCCCTGGTCCGAACCACGTGACGCCGATTGAAGGCTTCTCGTTCTTCAAGGGTCGCCAGGCGATCAACGACAACGGCGAGTGCATCTGGTACGTGGACGACGACCACACCGTCGCACCGGGCAGCACCCTCTCCGACGAGAATCTGTACATCACGGATGCCGCAGGCGTGAATGCTCTCCTCTACAACGAAGCCGACCCGTTCCCCACGGACCTCGCCGAAGTGTTCGATCATTTCTCCACCGTTGAGGTTGACCTCAACAATAGTGGCGACTTCGTGTTCTCCGGATTCGACCGTGGACCGGCGACGGATGACTCCTGGATCTTCAAGTCCATTGGTGGCGTCGTCGAGACGATCGCTCGCGAGGGCGACCCGGTTCCGGCGTCCGTTCCTGGCACCTGGTCCGTTTCCGGCGTGGGCTTCGGCGGCGTTGTTCCCATAAGCAACAGAGGCGACGTACTCTGGTACCTCGATTGGGACGATCCCGACACGACCATTGACTCCGGGCTGATGCTGAACGATCAGATGCTTCTCCAGGAGGGCGTCTCGATGCTCAGCGGCTTCGCGCTTGAGTCCATCCCGAACGAGGAGACCGAGATCGCGATGAGCGACGACGGTTCATTTGTCATCCTCGAGGTGGTCCTCGACGGCCCGATCAACGACCTGGACGCTGTCTACATCCTCCAGCTTGGTTTTGGCACCGCTTATTGCACCACTGCCGCCAATTCAACCGGCGTCTCGGGGGAGCTTTTCGCCACAGGAAGTATATCCATCGCCGACAACGGCCTGGTCCTGAACGCTTCCAACCTCCCGAACCTCGCGTTCGGCTACGTTATCGTGAGTCGGACCCAGGGATTCGCCATGAACCCGGGCGGCAGCGCAGGCAACCTCTGCGTGACCGGTAGCGTCGGCCGCGCCGTCGGCGGCGTGATCGCGAACACAGGGCTCTCCGGCAGCTTCAGCGTCACCGCCAACCTCATGGCAATGCCCCAGCCGCTCGGCCCGGTCGTCGTCGCCTCGGGGGAGACCTGGAACTTCCAGGCCTGGCACCGCGACGCCGTCGGCGGCACCCCGACGTCGAACTTCACCAACGGCCTCGAGATCACATTCCTGTGATTTGATCGGTCCCTTGCCCAGGTCAGGAGGCAGCGCAGGCTTGGGCGTCAACTTTCATCCAGCATCAGCCAACGTACTCTTTCGCATTCCGTCTCGGTGCATTCCCGTCGCGACTCACCGCCCATGCATCTCTCAAGAGATTCCAAGTTCTGCGTCGGCGGATCGTGGATCAGGGGACTGCCGGTGTCGTTGGCGGACGCCACCGGTCGATCGACCACGGACCTCTATCCATTGGGCCTCCGTGGCTGCTGCGCAAGGCCTGGCGTGATGGGACCAAAGGCTTCGTCATGACGCCGTACCAGTTCATGGCTCGACTGGCGGCGCTCGCGCCGCATCCGCGCGAGCATCAGCTGACGTATCAGGGAGTGCTGGCCCCGGCCTCATCATTGCGTGATCTGGTGGTGCCGCGTCCCGTGGTTCGGAAGGAGCCGAAGGATGTGGACGTCGCCGATGAAGACGGCTCGAAGAGTGCGGGGGAGCCGTCGAAGGACCAGAGGTACATCCGCTGGGCAGATCTTCTGAAGCGGGTGTTTTCGGAAGATGTTCTCAAGCGCCCGCGCTGCCGCGGGCGCAGGCACATGATCTCCGTGATCACAGATCCGGAGACAGCGCGGAAGGTGCTGGAGGGGGTGAGAGCGGCGGCGAGGAGGTCATCCGATTCGCTGGGTGGGAGAGACCCGTCGTCGCCAGGGCCGAGCCGTTCCCCACCGGCAGAGCCCGAGGTCCGAATACCGATGCCGCCTCGGCAGGGGCGGCTGGACTTCGGGAAGTAGAAAGCTGCGGAAGAGCGGCGCGCGGGCGATCGTGCTCGATGAAACAACAACAGCCCGCGCCTTGGGAAGGGTGCTGGCTGCAGGTCGTGGTGAAGCGAACCGGTGGTGCTCATCGGAGGGGGCGAAATCGGGCGAGTTCGGCTCAGCGAAGAGCCCGATGGCTGCCCGGGCGCTCCCGCGTGGCCGGTGAGGATGGGGGTAGCGGTGAATCGGGCCCCAGGCTACGGTGACTGGCGTGTCGACACACCGCTTGGAGTTCCTATCCGTCCCGCCTCGTCGACGAGCACGTTGGCAGGCTTCAGATCTCGATGCACGACGCCGCGCTGGTGCGCGTGGTGAACGGCGTCCGCGATGGCCGTCACGAGCCTCAGTCGGGCTTCGATCCCCAGGCGGTGCTCCTCGGCGTAGGTCGTCACCGAGACGCCTGGCACGAGTTCCATCGCGAGGAAGGGCTGCTCGCCCGCGTCCGTCGTGGCGGTCCCCGCGCCGTAGATCTGCGCGATGCCCGGGTGGTTGAGGCGCGCGAGGACCTGAGTCTCGTGATCGAACCTGCGGAGCATGCCGGGCGTCACGACGTCCGGACGCAGCACCTTCAGGGCGACGCGTCGATGGGGCGTGTCCTGCTCGGCCTCGTAGACGACGCCCATGCCGCCGCGCCCCAGGATCCCGAGGATCCGGTAGGCGCCGATGCGGTCCGGCAACGGAATCGAGGTCGCCTCGGCGGCGGACTCGTTCGCCGATTCGATCGCCGCGCCCACCGCCTTGTCGAGGGCCACGACCACGGGACGGTCGATCGCCCCCGTCGGATCGCCGTCGTACGCGAGCAGGCGCCGCAGAGCGGCCAGAAGCTCGCCGTCGTCACCCGCGCTTCGCAGAAGAAACGCCTCTCGCTCATCGCCCTGCAGGGCGCTCGCCTCCCCGAAGAGTGCGCTGAGCCTTTCGTGCTGGCGCTTATCCATCGCGCTGACCTGTTTCTTCGCCGAGCCGCTCCTTCAGCCAGGCGCGCGCGAATCGCCAGTCGTTCTCCACGGTGCGATAGGAAATGCCCAGCACCTCGGCGATCTCGTCATGGGTCAGCCCCCCGAAGAAACGGAGCTCGACCACCTGGGCCTGGCGCCCGGAGAGCTGCGCCAGTCCGGTGAGGGCGTCGTCCATGCGAACTAGGTCGATCGCGCCCTCGGTCGTTTCCATGCTGGCGAGATCGAGTTCGACCCGGCGCGCGCTGCCGCCGCGCTTCAGGCTGCGGTGCTGGCGCGCGTGGTCCACGAGGGTGCGACGCATGGCGACAGCCGCGACGCCGACGAACTGGGCACGGTTCTCCCAGCGCTTCGTCTGCGGAGACAGCTTGACGAATGCCTCGTGCACCAGCGCAGTGGGCTGAAGCGTGTGGTCCGAGCGCTCACGCGCCAGGTACATCGACGCGAGCTGTCGCAGTTCCCCGTAGACGAGTTCCATGAGCTCGTCGGGAGGTTCGCCGGGATGGGGGAGGGCGTCGGACATGGAATCTCGAGAAGGGGGCGTGAAGCTCGCAGACAGCCTGCCTCAGAAGCGCGGGAAAAGTACTCCGAGCCCACAGAGAAACCGGAGATTTCGGGTCTACCGCAGAATCTGTGGGCCTGAAGCGCTGCAGCCAATGCGACCAAGGAAGCGGAGGAGACGGGAGGGCTGAGGAGTGGGCGGCGGCCTTGTGAGGGATGGGAAGGCCGGAAGATGACGAGCTTGGCCCTGGCCTCCGCCCTGGGAGACCAAGGTAAGCCGTCGAGTCGCGGAGGCGAAGAGTGGAAGTCGCGGAGCGCTTGACGGGCGCTCGATCCGGAGGGTCGCCACGGGGGGTCGCCATGGAGGCGACAGCTACGCCTGGAGAACCCCGGTAACACGCGGGAGGTCGTGGAACGTGACCAGCCCCTTTCCGGCACCCCTCTTCCAGCCCGTCCGCAGGAGCCAGCTCTGCGCTTCCACGCTCACGCAATCGACCTTGGACGCACCCCGTCGCTCCGCAAAACCGCCAAACGACATCGCGCTCGAACAAGGATCCAGAACCCCGAGCCCGAGCCCGTGATGCACATCGTTCCGCAAAACGTACTTCAAAACGTTCCGCATCTGCGTCGGCGACGTGATCACCTCCAGATGAAAGCGCTCCGCGAACACGCTCCCCTGCCTCACTCGACCCCAGAGCCGGTTCAACCTCATGCCCAACCCGGTATTCAAACTCGCCATCCCCTTCGAGAGGTCACCCGAGAATCCTTCCTCCTCCTCGGCCCACGCCGCTTCTTCGGCACCGCAAAACCAAACACGGCCTGCAAGACAACCGACCTCCCCATGCGCGCTTTCGCCATGCAAGATCATAGCCCAAACAACCCAACGGAGTAACCTCGAATGGCCTCCAAACTACACTTTAAAGCCCGAACTCGGCACTTTATCCAAGTCCACGCCCCACCCCGAAACAGTATACTCGGCAGACCTTTCCCACCGGCCCACTCGCACTCCGCGCCCCCGAGCCTCCCACTCTTGCCTCCCCCTCGCAAGGCGTGGGCCAGGGCCAAGCTCGCTCCCTGACAACTCCCCATGCCTCCCAAGGCCGCCGCGCCCCTCCAACCCTCCGCTCCCGCCCCTTCTTTGGTTGCATTGGTGGCACCCCATCAGCCCATCAGCCCAGCCGCAGCCCGTCACGCCACTGAAGCACCATCGACCCACAGATTCCTCCGAAGACCCGAGATTTCGAAGCCCAGGGGGAATCTACGGGTTCAGGTCCCCGTGGTCCGCCACCATCCGACCCGCCGAGTCCGAGTCGTCCCATGGATTCCTCCGAACGCCCAAGAATCCGCCTTTCCGTTGTGGCGATCTCACCCCCCTCGCGCGTTGCCCTCCAGAAACGCTTCCGCCTCTTCGGCGGTGGCCACGCAACTGGAGCCCCCCAATGAACCCCACGACTCTTCGATCCATGTCTACCCTGACCCGCGGTGCCATCGTCGCCTCGGCGGCCGGCCTGGCTCTCCTCCACTCGCCGCCCGCAGCAGCCATGCAGCGCCCGAGGGCGAACCTGTCGGAGGCTCCCTCGCCGGGGCGCCGCCCCGACGATGCACGCACGGTGGATCTGCGGACCATCGCTCTCAATCAGCCGATCACGTTCCAGACGGACACCGATCCAGCGCTGGTCCAGGTGGACGTGGAAAGCCCCTTCCGCGAGCCCGAGACGATGCTCCTGGGCCGGACCGAACTCGGCTTCTTCATGTCGAGCACGGACGGGGTGTCGGTCGGGGGCAGCACGGCCATCTTCGACGATCCCGCCGCGGGTGAAGGCGCGCTCGCTGGCTCGAGCAGCAGCCACGGCATGGGACGCAACGTCCGTGATGCCGTGCGCGCCGATATCGACAACGACGGCCGCGATGAGATGGTCGTGCTCGCGCGGACGTCCTCGCGGTTCGAGCTCTACCGGATCGACGTCAGCGTGCAAGGCACGACCACGTGGCAGCTGATGCACAGCTTCGCGCCCTTCACGAGCAGCCAACCGATCGAGGGCACGCTCGCGGTGGGCGACTTCGATGGAGACCGCCGCGACGAGATCGCCGTATTCCGAACGGTGGGTCCGATCAACACGCTGGGCAGCACCTCCACGTTCTGGGTGATCGACGATCCCGTCGGAGGTGGCGGAGTCCTGTGGGAGGAATCCTTCGGCGCGATGGACGCCTTTGGCCAGCACACCAGCTACTCGGGGCTGGCTGCGGACGTCGACGGTGACGGGGATCAAGAACTCGTGGTGGCGAGGCAAGGCGGCACCGGCACGAAGGGCCAGGTTCGCTTGACCCTCTACGACTGGAGCGACCTTGCCTCTGGCCTCTTCGTGCGCATGCCGTCGCAGCAGGTCTACTACGATTCGTTTCCATTCTTCGGAAATCTGATGACGTCGAAGCTGGCGGCTGGCCAGCTCGACGCAGACCCGGCGGACGAGATCGCCCTCGCCTCGACGACTCCCGTTTCGGTCTTGAACCAAACCGACGCCAAGCTCTACCTGGACCAGCTCAACTACGACGTGGCGGGCAATCGATTCGACTTCGTCCAGCGCGGCACCTTCTCCGGTGCCCTCGAGACCACTCCCATTCCCGAGTACTCCTTCGACGTATGCACGTTCGACCGCTACGGGGACGGACGCGACTGGATCGGTCTCATGCGCAAGCCCAAGGGCGGCAGGGCCGACGTTCGGGCCATTCGAGTGAACCTGGGTAGTGGCGGCTGGTTCAGCGACCTCGTTTCCAACACGGTGCCCCTTGCGAACGACGCCGTGACCTTGGCGGCCGGGGACACCGATGCGGACGGCCCCGAGGAGCTGTACGCCGGATTCTCATGGGGAAGTTCGACGACGAAAGCCTCCTGGGTCGAGCTGATCCAGGCGGGCGACACGCCCTCGAGTCGAACGATCTTCACCTCTGGAACGGCGACGTCGACCGCTTCGTCGCCGACGCGGCCCCTGATCCTGGCCCCCGGCGAGTACGACGGCGACGGACTGCGGGTGCGGTACCAGGGATCGACCCTGCGCGTGTCGAATCCGGTGCCGCTGACGCTGCTCGCCGCCGTGCCCACCAAGGCCGGTATCCAGCAGAACTACGTGGGCTCGAGCACGGGCTATTCCATCGGGACGGGCTCTGGAATCGAGACCGCCTACAGCACCTCGACGTCGATCTCGGCGGCCGTGGGCTTCGAATTCGAGGACTTCACGGGCACGTTCGGTGCGTCGGTCAAGGCCACGATGGACTACGAGTCGAGCTCGACCCAGACGGCCACGTCCACGACCACGTTCGTGACGGGATACGAGGCGAGCCATGACGAGGATGTGATCGTGTTCGCCTCCAACAACTATCTCGTCCACGAGTACAGGATCCTGAGCGCCCCCGATGCGGATGCCGTGGGGAGGACCTTCACGATCGACGTGCCCCTCGAGACCCAGATCAACAAGTGGACCGTCCCGTTCTACAACGATCGGGTCGAGCCTCGCTACAGGATGACATCGTCTCTCCTGCCACACACGGTCGGCGATCCTTCGACGTACCGTAACTTCTCCGAGATGGCAGCGACCACGGCCGGCGTGGTCTCCTGGAACACGCCCACGACCATCACGGTGGGCCAGGGGAACGGTGGGAGCGTTTCGACCGCGATCGAGCTGGCTTCGGAGAATGCCACGACCGAGCAAACGTCGATGGCCGTCGGCGCGGAGGCGTCGTACAAAGCCTTTGGCGTGACCACGGAGGGCAGCATCTCCTTCGGGTCAGGTTCGGCCTACACCGTCTCCACCAACACCGAGACGGTCTACCAGGGACAGATCGGCGACGTGGCAGCCGGCGACTACTCGACCTGGGCCTACTCGGTCGGTCTCTATGTCTACCAGGCGTGGCGCGTCGCGGACGGCAGCAACCGCCCGACGGGCGCATGGCTTCCAGGGGGCTACCCGCTCACGGTGATCAACTTCTGGACCAACCCGTTCGGCAGCGGCTACTGAGACGCTCTTCAGCTCTTCGCAGCACCCTCCTGGGTGCCATGGAGCAGGCCGTCAGTCCCTGGTGACAAGAACGCTTCGGCCCCTCGCGACCACCTCGCGGTAGAACGCGCGCAGGGCGTGGTAGTCCTTCACCACCGACGATCTCAGGTCCTCCGGGTCGAAGTTCATGTGCGCCTTGTAGACGCCCTCTTCCACCATCTTGGCCAGGTCGGCGCCGCGGGCGACGGCGTCGGGTGAGAGGTTCGCGAGGAAGTCAGCGACGGAACGGCAGGTCTCCGCGTCCGTGATCCGTTGTTCGAAACCCTGGCAGCCTCTCGCCACCTGCACACCCTTGGGGGTGGTGAAGCTGAGCTGCTTGTCGCCGTAGATGCTGATCTGGACAAGCTGCCGGGTGGTTTCTTCCCCGGCGGCCTGGTCTCCTCTGGCGGCCCCGGCTCGCCTGGCGGCGCGACGCATCGAGGAAGCCAGCCGATCGAAGCGCCGGTCGAGGTCCAGTAGCCAGGTCTGCGGGGTCTCGAAGGATCCCACCATCTCCTCCACGAATTCCGCGAGGGGCATCCAGTCCGAATCGGGCCACCCACGCATGAGGGCGCGGCCGTCGGCGGGGGAGACGAAGCTCCCCGTCATGGCCACGAGTTCAGGATCGACTCCGCCGTCCTCGAAGAGACGCCGAAAGCGATCCATGTCCGAGATCTGCTCCACCGCATCCGCCGGTGCCAGCGCGAGATAGCGCACGTCCAGGTGGAGATGCTCCGGCTCCGCCGCCCGGTCGCCCTTCGCCGGACGCGCCGGGATGGAGTGGATGTCGAAGTCGATGGGGGCAGGCGTCACGTAGCTCGGCTCGATCCCGCTCTCCTCCCGCGTTTCACGCGTCGCGCACGGCGCGTATCGCCGTCGCCGTCGCAGTGGCCGCCGAACTGAAGCCACAGGTCCAGCTTGCGGTGGTGGTGGAGCAGCACCTTGGTTCCAGCGGCGTTCCAGAGCAGGCACGACGCGGTGAGGTGGCCCGGGACGCACTCCCGGGTCAGCGCGATCGGGCCGTGCTCCACGAGGAACGCGTCGATCTCGTCCCGGAACCGCAGCGGCACCGGGCCGATCGAGTCCTCGGGGGTCCCGCGGAGGCAGTGACGGGCCTCCGCGAGAGCGTCCGATGGCGACGCCGCTGGGTCCAATGCCTCCATCAGCGAGCGAACTTCCTGCGCGGGCCCTTCAGCTTGTCGAGGTCCTCGCCCTTGCTCCGCTTCCAGTCCTTGAACGACTCGTAGTCGCCGTGATGGAAGTAGACGATGCCCACGCCGTTCTCGTCCTCGCCCTCGAAGGACAGGATGTGCGTCGCCACGCGGTTCAGGAAGTAGCGGTCGTGGGTCACGATGATCATGCAGCCCGGGTAGTACTCGATCGCCTCCTCCAGCACCCGCAGTGTGTCGAGGCCGAGGTCGTTCGTGGGCTCGTCCATGATGATCAGGTTCGCCGGCTCACCCGGTCCGGGTCCGGCTCGACATCGGCGCCGTGAACTCGACGCAGCGCTTTGAATCCTCGTTGGGACTTAATGTTCACTTCCACTCCCTCTATCTAGACGGTGTGTACGTCACGCGCAGCGCTTTCGAGTCTCCCGTCTTTCTGCCCGCGGATCCTTTGACGTCGGCGGAGGTCGAGCGTGTGCACGGCGACGCGATCGCGCGCATCCGTCGTGTGCTGAAGCGCTTCTCCCTCGACCCGATCGCACTCGGTATGCCCCTACGCAAAGGTGACGACCGCCCTTGGGAGTACGCGGACGCGGGCGCTGATGAGCAGCCGCTTCTCGATTTTGGCGACGCGCGTGAGAATGCGTTCTTTCCGGCCCTGAAGGCTGCCTCGGTGAAGTCGCTGGTGCCTTTCGGTGCTGGTGCTGGGCAGCCGCTGAAGCGCCTAATCGACCCTGATCTCGGCCTTGCGTTCCAGTCGTCGGGTTGGGGGAGTCAGTACGTGCCGCCTCCACTGGTGGTGAACGCTGACGGGTTCTCGTTGCGTGCGCTGATCCGGAAGGGTCAGCGGGCGCAACTGGAGAAGCTCTGCCGCTACGTGACAAGACCCGCCATCAGTCTGGAACGCTTCGATGTCCGTCCCGATGGGATGGTCTCGTGGCTGCTGCGCAAGGCCTGGCGTGATGGGACCAAAGGCTTCGTCATGACGCCGCATGAGTTCATGGCTCGACTGGCGGCGCTCGCGCCGCATCCGCGCGAGCATCAGCTGACGTATCAGGGAGTGCTGGCCCCGGCCTCATCATTGCGTGATCTGGTGGCGCCGCGTCCCGTGGTTCGGAAGGAGCCGAAGGAGGTGGACGTCGCCGATGAAGACGCCGCGAAGAGTGCGGGGGAGCCGTCGAAGGACCAGAGGTACATCCGCTGGGCAGATCTTCTGAAGCGGGTGTTTTCGGAAGATGTTCTCAAGCGCCCGCGCTGCCGCGGGCGTCGGCACATGATCTCCGTGATCACAGATCCGGAGACAGCGCGGAAGGTGCTGGAGGGGGTGAAATCGGGCGAGTTCGGCTCAGCGAAGAGCCCGATGGCTGCCCGGGCGCTCCCGCGTGGCCGGTGAGGATGGGGGTAGCGGTGAATCGGGCCCCAGGCTACGGTGACTGGCGTGTCGACTGACCCTGCCCGGCGCGTGTGGACACCGGAGTTATGGAGGGGGCATCTGACAGAGGCGACGGTCAGCCGTCAAGCCGGGATCGTTCTCACGCAGCCTGGATGCGCCGTGTCTCGCTCCTCGGTCGCTGCGCAAGTGCCCCTTCACCCGAGTCGAACGTCACTTGAAAGCCGAGAGGCGGTCGCGCGGGCGAGTGAGAATGGCCAGGAGCGGCGATCCATCGTCTCGATGAATGGCAGTGGGAACCGTGGACGCAGTGCGACCCGCACTCTCCGCCACTGTGGGCGCCGATGATCAGGACAGCGACAGCTTTTCCAGGCCCGGGACGGAGGGGTACCCGTTCCGCGCCCCTCCTAAAACCGGCTCCGCGCCGGGACTCTTCCCAGTGGATCGCCGCAGAATTTTCGTGAATTCATGACGAGCCAAGCCCAGCCCCGCGCCCAAGCCCCTCTGAAGGGAGATCTCCAAGGCCTGGCGCCTCACCGGAGCCCTCTCGGAACCCCCTCTCCTATGCCTCTCACCATCTCCACCATCACCCAGCGGCCGTACGGTCGGCTTGTGTCTGTCCAGGCGGCTCGCCTGGCGCACGGAGGTGCGAGATGAGTCAGGCGCAGCCGCAGAGTCGCGCTGAGCGGGTCGAGGAACTCGTCGCTGAGTGCCTCATGCGTATGGAAGAAGGGGCGTCTTCGATTCCCTTCGACGAGATCTGTAGCGAAGCTCCCGAGATGATCGACGAGGTGCGAAGCGCCGTCGAGGTCGCCGGCGGCTTCCAGCGGCTCCAGAATGCGGGGCCCGGGTCTGACCCGTTGATCGGGAAGCTTTTGGTCGAGCGCTACCGGGTCTCCGAGTGCATTGGCTCGGGCGCGATGGGGGTGGTCTACGGGGCTGCCGACCTCGAGCTCAGCCGCGAGGTGGCGATCAAGGTGGTTCACACGAAGCTGCTCGACCGCGGCAAGGCGCTGGCTCGCTTCGAGCGCGAGGCGGCAGCGCTCGCTGCGATCCGCCATGATGCTGTGGTGACCGTCTACGACCGCGGCATCACGTCGGACGGTTCGCCGTTCCTGGTGATGGAGCGGATCGACGGCGTGCCCTGCTCGGACATCCTGGAGGCGGCGCGTGAGCGCGGCGGCGACGACGATTCGTCCTGGCTTACGGAGAAGTGGGGCATTGCGAACGTCTCGGAGCCGAGCTACTTCCGCCAGGCGGTTCAGTGGGCGGCGAGCCTCGCGAGCGGCCTCGAAGCGGCTCACTCAGCGGGCGTCTACCACCGCGACGTGAAGCCCTCGAACGTGATGATCACCCGCGAGGGCAAGGCGATTCTGCTTGACTTCGGCATCGCCGCCAAGGACGACCACGCCACCCTGACGCAAACCGACGCCGCCGTCGGTACGCCGGTGTACATGGCGCCGGAGGCGCTGCTCGGCCGCACGAAGGCCAAGCCCACCCAGGACGTCTACAGCCTGGCGGCGACCCTCTATCATTTCCTGACCTTGCAGGCCCCCTACCAGGGCTCGTCGGCCGAGGTCCTCACGGCCCTCGCCACCCGCGATCCGATCCCCGCCTTCAAAGTGCGCCCGGGCCTCCCCCGCGACGCCCAGGCGATCCTGGACCACGGCCTCGCGAGGAACCCCTCGAACCGCTACCAGAGCGCGGCGTCGATGGAGGTGGACCTGCGATCGATGCTGGCCTACCGGCCCGTCTCCGTCAGGCCGACATCGACGCTGGTGCGAGCCGCGCGACGATTCCGGAGCTCGAAGGTGCTGCTTGGCGCGGTGGCGGCGACGGTGCTGATCATTGGGGCGTTGGGGATCAGAGCTTTGCAGGAGTCCTCGTCCGAGCGACGCCACATCGCACACAAAGAGGCGATGCGTCACGTTCAGGCGGGCCTCGGAGTAATGAACCTGGAGAACCGGACGGTGGCGGATAAGGAGCTGCGGACAGCGGCTTCGGAAGCGCTGGATCGTCTGGCCCGGGCTGGGCATGATCCGGTCGTCGAACACCTCTTAAGGGCGACGTTCCGGCTGGACCATGGTGACGTCGCCGCCGCGAAGAGTGATATGCGGGCCGTCGCGTCGGCCGCTGGGACCCGGTTCGCCTCTGAGCTGGTTCAGCGCTACGAAGCGCTTCCCGAAGGATCCTCTTCCGCGCTGGATCTGGATCTCGAGGAGATGCCGGAGCTGGAAACGGTTGACGACGAGTACCTGCACGCCTTTCATCTGCTTCGCCAGCTGAAGCGCTCCGAGGCCACCGAAGCGCTTCAGAGCGATCGACTGGTAGGTCACCGACATGCACAGGAGCTTCGGCTTCTCTGCGTAACTCCGCAGCTCAACAGGAAGCGCCGCGCAAATGACTGGGCAAGCTTCATGGACTTTGTCGATGCCTTTGTCGCCGACATCGAGTCCGTCGAAGAGGCCACGGGCTACCGCAGCGCGATGACGGCTCATTTGCTCGGGTTTGCCTACGTTCGATCAGATCAGTTCCACAGGGCGCTCGAGATGGCGGAACAGGCTCTCGAGTTGGCGCCAACGTCTAGTGGCGCTGTGCTCAACGCTGGCGATGCGGCACTCTCTCTGGGGCTACTTGAGGTCGCGGAGTCGTACTTCGAGTACGGATCCCGAATCCTCCCTGGTTATGTGAAGCTCCAGCAGGGGCTGGCAAAGATATACGCCGTGCGCGGTGAGGGCGAGCGCGCGAGAGATCTCGTTAGTGTCGCGAGCTTCCCGCAGTCCGCGTCCGGCGACCGAGCACGCGCGATCCTTCGCATCAGAACCGAAGTGGGGCTCGCGGTGAAGTGGTACGAGTCTGACCCTGAGCTGGCCCATGAAGCAGCACAAAGGGCCCTCGACCTCTGCGCAACGCTTCCGGAAACAAACGAGACGCGGCGGGTCTTTGAGCCGTATGCAGCATCGTTGACCAAGGACGCGGAAACGGACCTCGCGACCGCGATGCTCAAAGAGCTCTGCCGCGAGCCGAATGACATGAACAGCCTGCTGGACCTGACCAAGACACTCGGTGACGACCTCAGTGGCGAGCAGACCCAACTCCTCAAAGCGTGGCTCGGGTCCTATCTGGACCGATACCTCGCCAAGCACCGCGAAGCGGGAGCAGGTAACTTCCTGCGTTCGGTTGACGACGCCAGCGCTTCAAAACTCTAGTCAGACGCCCGTGCGGCCCCCGCCGCCGCGGACGTAGCTTTCATCAATCCCTAGACCTCTCTCTCTTATCCGATATGTTCCAGGCCCATTCGACCCGTGCTTTCGCATGCGCAGCGACCGTTGTTGCTTCGCTTCTCCTGGCCAGCGATGCTATCTCCCAGAATCAAGACCCCATCCGCAGGCGAGGTATGGCCTCGACCCTTCCCGCAGGCGTGATCTACACCACGAACCAAGGGGGCACCACGCTTCAGAGGACGGCCATGAGGCTGAAGGGGCCCGGCGATCAGGCTGGCAATCTACCTGCGGCCTGGGCTCCGCAAGGAACCTACCCGACGTCTGACTACGGCGAAGCTGTTGACCTGGGCCCCATGATGTTCGGCCATGGCTCCCAGCAGACGACGATCAACTTCGGCACCTTGGGAATTGATGCACACTCCAGCGGCAACGGCATCATCCCGCCGATGATGGTTCAAGGCAACAACCTCGTGCTGGACGCAAGCGGGCCAAACGCCTGGTTTGCGCTTTCAGTGTCACTGGCCCATGAGTCCACTCCAACCTACATCCAAGCCTCATTTTGGGATGTGGCGACGGGACCAGCCCAGAACCGATCTGCTGGCTCCCATATTGCGAGCTACTACCTCTCAGACAGCCTGGGAATTCATTGGTCCTACCCCGGCGCCAGTCTTCTAGAGACGACCCGAGAGAACTTCGGGTTCGGATCGGTGACGACGGATGACATCGAGGCACTTGACTATGGCATTGGCGTGCTGACGTATTCCGGCCCGACGGCTCGCAACGTCATCTTCACGAACGTGAATGACTACTACTTCTCGGTCAATGAGGATTACGTCGATTGGTTCATGACGAACAACAGCGCGAGGCCTGCGTTCACCGACTTCGGGAATCCATCTGAAGCACCTCCGCACCCCGGAGTGATCTATCGGATGCTCTGGGACGAGGCCAGCGGCAGCTGGAGTGCTCCAGCGGTGCACGTCACCGCGGAGAGCCTCGGATTCATGAATGGGGATGGGAATGTCGACGCGCTGGAAGTCGAGGCGTCCGGCAACCGAATCATCTTCTCCGCGACGAAGGATTCGACCTGGGATAACTCGAAGTTCTACAACTCCGCAGACGACGCGAGTCAGATCATGTCCTACGACATGGGAACGGGCTATCTCGCGCCTGCCCGCGACGTCGATGGCACGAAGCTGACGTCCAAGCTAAACGTGACTGACAACGGGAACGACGCCGATGAGCTCGACGGAGCCTGCGGTTTCGACCCCGAGGCCCTCGACAGTGACTCCTTGGTGGGTATCCCGATCCCATTCAGCGTCGACGACAAGGAGCCACTTGGGATCAGCATCGTGCGTTCACAGGGCCTTAGCCGCGACAACCTCATGGTCCACGTGACGGGTTGGGGTGACGTGGACCCACAGCTGGTGGGCGTTCGCCTTCGGTTCTCGTGGGACGTTGCCCCGTCGACGAGCTGGCATCCACAGGATTGGGCCTTGGTGCCGGGTCTGGGGGCCCTTCGCACTGCATCGCAGAACACAACTGAGTTCGATCTCCAGAATGCCGTGGTGACCGGCGGGGTCTTCAGGAACCTCTATATCTGGGGCGAGATGGTGAACCGATACACGGGCGAATACATGGCGAGCAGCCCCGTTTCGCTCATCGTAATCGACTGACTTCGCTTCGCCGTTGAAGGAGTGCCGCCGCCGAGCGGCTCTCCCGATGCACGCGACATAGACCAGGGCGCAGTCATCGCTGACGGCGCCCTGTTCTTTATCAAGCAGGACGTACCGATCCACTTCAGGCAGCCCCATTCCTCGTCATGGCCTTCCACTCCCCACGAGCCGTCGAGTTAGTAGAAGTCGAAGAGGTCGAAGAAGTCGAAGGGGGGGTTGCGAGTGTTCCGCCGTCGATGATGCGGGGGCTGCCGGAGCAGCCCACCAGGCCTCCCCAGGTTCGCGTTCCACTGAGCTTGCCGAGGCCCGCTTGACGGAAGATGTAGGGGAACATGTCCCCGACCATCTCTCATCAGCATCACCGGCGTCAATCCGAGCCTGCTTCACCCAAGCGCCGATCACGCTCGGGCTGATTCCGAGGTCTCTGCCCACTTGGGAGAGGTTCTTGCACTCGTGGTACGCCGCCACCGCGTGAGCCTTCTGCTCACTGGTGAACGCCCTTCGTTGCTTCTTGGCCATCTCAGTATCCTTACGCATCTTCCGCTGTTGAGGTGTCCTGAAAACCCAGGGAAGGTCAGTTCGACGTGCAGGGCGAGCCGGCCTCTGGAACCAAGCTCCATGCCAGCCTGCGCGCGTGGCCCCACCAGCCAGGTCTGAACTACACCGGATTCTCGAGGGGCGTGGAGGTCACCGGGGGACGAACGAGCCACGTGGTCTTCGCGGACCTCAGCGAGACTTTCGTGAGGGTGATTGGCCAGGTCTTGATCGATGGCTCGCCACTGGCCTTGGCGGGGATCAGCGTCGGGTACGCCAACCGCAGCAAGGGCCACCTCGGTCGCAAGGCGACCACCGACGACGAGAGGCGCTTCGAGCTGCTGCTGGACCATCCAGGCGAGTACCGGTTTCAGATCGGCAGTCATGCGGAGCTAGGCGGAAGCGCGTTTCACCGGGAGACGATTCCCGCGGCGCGCGCGCACGCACAACCTCCTGATCGCATGGAACACGGGATCCATCGCTGGCACCGTCTACGACTCCACGGGGAAACCTGCGGCGGGGGGGCCGCTCACGGCCTTTGGAAAGCTGCCTTCCGGGCCATGGCGGCTCAACGATCGCCAACGCGACCAGTGACGGCGATGGCCACTATGCGTTTCGCCCGGCGCTCGCTGGCACGTACAAGATCCTCGCCGGATCATCGCCGACGATCATCGGCGACCTCTCCGATTCATCGGTCGAGCCGCACCTGGGCGGCGCGGAGGTGCTCGACCTGATCCTGCGGGAGGGAGATCAGATCGCAGGCCTGGACCTCCACCTCACGGCTGCGTCGACTGTCACGGGTGTGGTGAGAGATGCGAGCAGCGATCCGGTCGGCGCCGCCCGGGTCGAGTGCTGGGCAACCGTGACGGACCGCGAAAGCTTCCGGGCGACAAGCTTCATCACCGTGCCACACACCCGATGAGGCGCGGATGGCGCCTTCACCATCGGGGGAATGCGACCCGGCCCGCACCGTTTCCGAGCGATCGTGGGAGACCGGATCTTGGCCTGGGTGACAATCGAACTTGGCGCGAGCACGACCGCCGACGTCGTTCTCGTCGTTCACCAGGGGACGATGATGACGGTCAACATCAGCGGAGGTAGCATCTCGAGCAAGCCCACCTTCCTTTCCGTCAATGACGCCAGCGGCACCACGGTGACCGGTGCCAGCGTCCAGGAGGCGAGCAGCGCGGTCGTCGGTCCCCTTTCGCCGGGCGACTATCGGATTCGCGTCAGCGGGAAGGGAGGGGGGCCTTGGCCACCCAGGACGTCTCCGTCGACGGGCGGCCCGAGCAGACGACCACCCTGACGATCGAGTAGCGATTGCGCTCGTGATGCGAGCGTTTACTCTGTTCCTGAGCACTAGGTTCCCTGTCCCTGTCCCTGTCCCTGTCCCTGTCCCTCTCGTCGACGTATGAATTCTCCTTTGCCGCTCCTCTTGCTCTTGGCGACCTTTGCCACGGCGGTCAGCGCGCCTGCGCAGGAATCCAGGCCCGAACCACTCGTCTCGACCGCTGACGACGTCGTCGAGCGCATCGACCTTTGCTTGACGAAGCTCACCAAGCTCCAGGAGGACGGCCACTGGTCCGACGTGACCACCACGGCCACCGTGCTTCTGGCGTTCAGCGGCGAGGGACACTCCGCCGGTCGCGGGCCCCACGCGAAGAGCGTTCGCCAGGGAGTTCTGTGGCTGTCCAAGCAGGCCGACCCGAAGACCGGCCTGTTGGGCTACGAAGGTCAGTACGACGACTTCGCTCACGCCCTGGCCTTGAACGCGATCGCCGACGTCGCCGCCCTGGATCGGAGCGTCGTGGGGAAGACCATCACCAGGCGGCTCGTTCAGGGCGCTCTCACGCGTCAGCAGGAGGGCGGCCTCTGGGGGGCCGAGAAGGCAACCGTCGAGACCACGGCACAGATGCTCGTGGGCTTGAGCCGCGCCCAGGCTGCGGGCGCCGACGTCCCTTCAGAGATCATCCTCAGGGCTCTGGGCGCGCTCGATCGAATAACGGACGAGGAGTCCGGTCTGGTCACGCCGTTCAAGAGGGCTGGCGCGATCGACACGACCCAGGCGACGTGCGCCGTGGTCCTGGCGAAGCTCTTGCATGGGAAGCTCCCGGCGACGGACAAGCTACTGGGGAAGTCCTGGAAGCTCATGGGGAAGGAACTGGATGAGAAGAGCCGCAACATCAAACTCTACCTGCGCGCGGGAGACCTGGAATTCTGGCGCTGGACCCTTCTGTGCCGTTTCCAGATGGGCGCTGACAAGAGCTGGCGCTGGACCGGGTTCCAACGGGCA